>CAVUKJ010000003.1:332500-2021320 GCA_963742095.1 uncultured Alphaproteobacteria bacterium | reverse complement strand
TGGAATATTTCGACGAGGTGCTGGCGTAGTCTGTGCCTCAGACGCGCGACAAACTGACTGCCGACGGCCACCCACCACGAACACATGGGAAGAGCTCTTGTTGAACAAAGTCAACTCGTGTGAAACCCTAGACAACCTCACCGAACAGATGAGTTTGTAACGTTCCTTGCCGACTTAGTGGCGACGTAACGCGCACTTCAGCGAATTTCTCAATCAAAAGGCTGGTCGTTCGCGAGGAGACCGACGAATTTGGTATATTCTAGATGCGGGGTGGCAACATGAACCCGAGCGATGAGCCCGACGACAATCTGCATACGCTGCACGCGGAAGAAGAACGACTTCGCGACGCCAGCCTCACGCTCATCGGCAAACAGGAGCATCTCAGGGATCACCTAGTGATCGTGCACGAGGCAATGAACGCGATTTTCGCATTCACGCAGGAGCATGTTCACGGCAGCGACGACGAACTGACCTTGCAACTGCTCGGGATCAGGCTCTTCAACGACGCCGCCGCTTCCATAAAGCTTGCGCTGTCCGGCTATTATCAAAAGGCGTTCGTGCATGTGCGCGATATCGTCGAGACCTATTTTCTCCTCGACTATCTGCGCTCCAACCCCGGCAGGATCGCGGTGTGGAAGGGCGCAACCAAGAAGCAGCGCCTCAACGATTTCGGCCCCGGCCGCATCCGCGACGCGCTCGACAAGCGCGACGGCTATACCGAGGGAATGCGCAAAGCCATTTACGATCTCATCTCGGAGCACGCCTCGCACGCTACCTATCGCGGCTTCCAGATGGCTTCGCAAGACGGGCTTGGCAAGCTGGGACCGTTCATGGACGAGGCCAAGCTCCAGGCCTGGCTGGAAGAAATGGCCAAGCGCTTCGGCCACGCCGCCATCGTGCTGCTGTCGGATTTCGAGGGCGCCGATCCGCGTCTGGACGCAACCCGGGCGCACTATCTCGCCGCCGTGAACGCGTGGGGCAAGAAATATTATGGGCCGTCATTTCCCAAAGGCCCGGGCGCGGCTGGCTGACCTGATGGAGCGGTTACGCAAACACCACTACATCCCTGTTTTTTACCTTCAGCAGTGGGCCGACGCGCACGGGCGGCTGCTTAAATTCTCGCGGCCATACGGACCGGTTGTAAAACACGAGCTGACCTCGCCCCGAAAGACCGGCTATCAGCGCGGGCTTTACCGCGTACCGAACGTTCCGGAGCATCTGGCCGAGATCATCGAGCAGGGCTTCATGAAGAAGATGGACGACCTTGCGTCGCAGGTGTTGCGCGACTTTAACGCCAACCGGCTGGACGGATGGACGGTGCCGCGCCGCGAGGCGTGGTCGCGTTTTGTAGTCGGGCTCATGCTTCGCAACCCTGAAAACCTCGAACGCATCAAGGCGGAACTGGAGCGCCATGCGGCCGAGAATTACGACAAATGGCACGAAGAGTATGAACGGATCAAGCAGCCGGGCGCCGCTCCGTTCGAGAGCATCGATGCGCTTCAAAGCGCGAAGGTGATGCTGTGGTCGCTCGACAAGCTCATCAATAACAAATCGCTGCTCGACAAGATCAGCGCCTTGCAGTGGGGCATGGTCGATGTGAGCGGCACGAAATACCGGCTGGTGACTTCCGACCGGCCGGTCGTGCGCACCGATGGCCTTACCAAGCCGGACTCGCATCTCGCGATCCCGCTGAGCCCGACCCGGCTCTTCATTGCCACGAACAATCCGCAAACGACGGCGCAGTTTCAATCCATGCCGCCGCGCGATGTCGTGATGCGCATGAACAAGCGCGTGGTGCGGAACGCGATCATCTATGTTTGGGATACGGACCTCACCAACGAAGCCCTTATCAAGGGCCAGCTAAGTGCTGATGCCGGCAGCGATCCCAGATTCTTTTGACTTAAATCGGGTTGGCTACACGCCCGGCTGCACGAATGGGACCGCCAGCGCCGGGATTATGTGTTAATTTTGCGCCGGTGCGCGGGATAGCCGGCGGGGCATGGAATGGGCTTTCTTAGCGACCTTTTCGGCAGATGCCGTCAACGCGAGATGGACGCGCTGACAAATCCGATCAGCGCCATGACGTTGCGCGAATTCGTGATCGCCGACGATGATCCGGCGCACCTCAAGCATTATTTCCGCTTCTTCGGATCACGCTCTCCGATGTTGTGAAGAGCTAGAAAACCAAACTCTGTTGTAACGCGCCTCACGCGCCGAGGTCCGCGAACATCGCCTGATATTCGTCGTGGAAGAGGTCGGGCAAGGCGCGGACCTGGTCCAGAAAGCAATCGCGGCAATAGCTGCGGAAGGGCCAGCGCCGCCGCTCGGCATCTTCCAGCTTCCCCGACCAGAAAGGCTGAATGCCCGCGGCGCTCGTCACTCCGGCGGCCGTCTCGAATTCGTCGATCGAGATCACCGCGTAAGGCTTCGTTTGAAGCCAGTCGAGCGGCAGATCCGCTGCCTGCATCGCGGTGCGCACGGCCTCGTCTAGGAGCGTCGGCAGATAGAGGCCGCAGCAATACCAGTCCTCCAGGGTCAGGACGACAGGATAGATGCGCCGCGCCTCGACATAGGGCAGATGCGGATAACTGCCGCCGCGGTAATCGCGGATGGCCTTGTAAACCTGCACCACGGCTCCCGCGAGCTTGCGGATGTCCTGCGCAAGCGCGGTAAGGTCGGACATGCCCGATTTGGACGCCCAAGTCAGGCGCATGGTCTTGCATTCGACGAACAAGGCCGCCGCATCGCCCTCCTGCACGATCCAGTCGACGGAATCCTTCCGGTTTTGTCCGACGTGGTATTCCGTCTCACCTAGCACCTGCATGGCGGGATTGACGACACGCCGCTGAAGCACCTCCCCGGCGTAAGCCTGAAACGACTCTCCGAACGCGGTCGGGAATCCGGGCTGCGCCCTCAGGCTGTAATAGAGGCCGGTGGTGATACGCCAGAAAAGAAGCGTCGGGACCGGGCATGCGATCTCGTCGACGCCGTTGTGCGAGAACTGGACGATCGGAAAGGCGCGGAGCGAAGAGTAGCGGTAGGCAAACCCCTCATCGAGCGCATGTTCGGCACGGAGCTTCTCGGCGAGCGCCGCGCGCGTCAGCGACGTGAAGGCAAGGAAGCGCTCGATGTGATCGGGGCTCAACCCGGGAATCTCGACCTGGACCCGGCGGACCCAGCGCGGCTCGCCGAAGAAGTGCCCGAGATAGCACATCCCGATCAGGTAAATCTGGTCGATGCTGAGGCCCGTCGCCTCCTCAGCATGTGCGGCCAGCGCGGGCGTGTTGAACAGCTTGTAGTAGCGAATGATCCAGGTCCAGTTGAAGCGCTGCTGCTGCCAGACGAACTGGCGGTGCATGATGCGCATTAATTCGAGCTGAATATTGGGCCCGCCAACGAGGTCGCGGTAAATCTCGCCTTCGAGATCGCGCAGCGTGTTGGCGAGATGGGCGAGCGTATCCCAGCGCCGCAGGGTCTTGCCGTCGCGGGCCTCTTCGTCGCCATAGCGGATAATTTCCCGCGCGATGTGTTCCAGCGTCCACTCGGCGAGGACGCCTTGCCTCGGCCGCGCGTCGCGCAATTGCTGCGCGACCTCGACCTCCTGCGGCATCTGGAAATCGTTCACCTGCAGGAACTGGCAATAGGCCCAGATCACGGCGAGGCTGTCCCGCCGCGGCAGCTGCCGGGCGTCGCTTCGAATGGTGCGGTAGAGCGCCTCGATCGCCATGGTCAATCATAGGGCCCGGACTGATTCGACACACGCAAGACGTCAAAACGGACAGAATTCCGAGGGGAACGCAGTAATGGGCGAGATTTAGAAATCGTTGTTGGCGTCGCCGGTCACGGCTACGATTTGGCGCCGGCCAGGATTAGCGGCGGAGCCTCAAATCAGGGATTGCGTTCATGGGATCTATGATCAGCCTCGCGGTCGGCCGCCTTGAAATCGATTGGGGGAAGAACAATGGCTTCGTGGATCACAGCGCCCTGTTTCAGGCCGGTGACGTGGCGCAAATCCCGTACTACTACGCGGGAGAAGAAATTAAGGGCGCAGATGGTGGGCCTGACTGGAAGGTCATTACTGAGCTAAAGGAAGGCTTATCGAAGCCGCTTGCGATGGTGATCGACCGGATCAACCTCCTCGGCCACACCCATTCAGTATGCGAGGCAGAGTTTGCCGCGCTCGCCGAATTCAATGGCTTCGATGCTACTACGTTTTCGTTCGCGGATTTGCGCCAGGCGTTGTCAGATATTGATGTCGACTCACTATCTCTGAATTACGGCGAAGGGGGCGAGGATTTCGGCAAGTTCTTCCGGCGCGAGATTCTTCCCCGGCTTGGCTTAAAAGCCGGTGGCTCCGAGTTGGGCGGCATCGCGGAAGGCATGGAGAATCTCAGCGCCTACACCATCCTGCACCTGCTTGGGGAAAATCCGACGGCACGCGGCCTGAACGTGCAATGGGCGTTCAATGATGTCGAAGACGGCGGCTGGGCGAAGCGCAGCGATTTTGTGAAGCCCGTCGATCAGTCGTCGCGATTTCTGATCGTCACCGAGGGAAGCTCGGACGCGGCGATCATCGGCAAGGCGTTTCGCCTTCTAAGCCCTCACATCGCCGACTTTTTCGATTTCGTCGATATGGAGGAAGGCTATCCCTTTTCGGGAACCGGCAATGTGTTTCGCTTCGTGCAGGGCCTCACCGGTATCCGTGTGCTGAACAATGTCATCGTCGTTTATGACAACGACGCCGAAGGCGCTGCCAACTTTGAGCGGACGCGGCAGCTCAATCTTCCGGCAAACATCGCAGTCATCAAGCTGCCTGAGCTGGGTTGCTTTGAGGCCTTCCCTACGATCGGCCCGAACGGCCAGCATCTTGCCGACATCAACAACCGGGCAGCCGCGATCGAGTGCTATCTGGATCTTCCGTCTGACGCCGTTGTGCGCTGGTCAAGTTACAATACTAAGATCGGCGCCTACCAAGGAGAACTCGTCGAAAAAGAAAGATACGCGCGCATCTTCCTTGACCAGCGCGAACGATCGACGGCTTACCGGTTCGACAACATAGCGTCCGTGCTCGATATTATTGTGCGCACCGCCACTGACATGCGCGAAAAACTGATGGCCGCGACCTATGCGGACCTGTACGGCGACCGGCTGAATTCTCTCTAATGCGCGGCGAACCAGCTTTATGCGGAAGAGAAGAGTTGTGAAAGCGTCGATCGACCGGGTTCATCTCAAACTAACCGGATACCGAAAAACCAGACCCTTTATGTGACCTAGTTGTGACCAAGCTGCAGACGATATGTCCTTTTGATTGTACCCGAGAAAACAAAAACCAAAGAACCTAAAAATAGCTTGTTTTCTTTGGATAATATTGTTGCTGGATGCAATCTTTGGTGGGCGCACCAGGGCTCGAACCTGGGACCCGCTGATTAAGAGTCAGCTGCTCTACCAACTGAGCTATGCGCCCGGATTGCCCGCTGATGTAAGCGGGCCGCGGTCACTTAGCAAAGGGTCCCCGGCCTGTCCAGCCGAATAGCCGGCAAGCTACGGACACGAAACGAAAAAGCCGCCGGGCGGACCCGGCGGCTTCTCGACGTCGGCGCCGGCGTCAGGGAGACCGCCGGCCCGCCGCCTGCTACCGAACTTACTGCGGCGCCTTCTCGTCGCCGCCCTGCGGACCCATCGGACCACGGCCGCGGAAGCCCTCGTGGTGGCGCCAGCGATGGTGGCCGCGTTCCTCACCGAAGTGGCGGCCCTCGAGGCGAGCGAGCATGACGAGGCGGTGCTTCTGCCCGTCGTCGAGGCTCTTGTAGAGCGGGCCGGCGGCGGTCGCGAGCTTCTCGAGCGCAGCGCCGCGCTCCTGCATCGTCTTGGCGCGCAAGCTCAGGCGTTCGATCGCGTCGGTCGGGCGATTGGCGCTCGCGCGTGCGGCGAACCAGTCGGAGCGCTGGTTGGCGAGATCGCGCAGTGCGCTTTCCACAGCCGGCCAGTTCTTCTCCTGCTCGGGCGTGAGCTTGAGACCGGCGTGAATCGAGGCAATGCGTGCGTCACCGAACGCCGAGATATCGGCGGCGGTCGGACGCCAGCGCTGCACTTTGTCGAGAGCGGCGGGGCCTTGCTGCGCATAAGCGAGCGAGGCACCCGCAATCGCAAGCACGGTCGTGCCGGCGAGAACTGTCTTCCACATGTTGGTTTCCTCCAGTGGCATTTCTGATGCCGTCAATCTTGGTGTAAGGCCCTGCCTTATCAAGTTAAAGTTTGGACAGAGATTAATAAGACGCAACGTAGATGTACGCGCGTTCAGTATAAATAAGCGCAGGGAATGGCAGTGTTAATCGTTGTGGCGCGGTGCCGAAATCACATCATGCCGAGCAATCGCGGCAAAAACAGCGTCAGTTCGGGCCAATACGTCACGACGATCAGGAACAGCAGCATCGTTACCAGCCACGGCCAGACCGCAACCGCAAGATCGGTGATGCGCATCCCCGCAATCATCGATGCGACGTAAAGATTAAGGCCAACCGGCGGGTGGCAGAGACCGACCTCCATGTTGACGTCGATGACGATGCCGAAATGCACGAGGTCGATGCCAAGCCGTTTCGCCGCCGGAGCGAGGATGGGCGCCATGATCAGGATGATCGAATTCGGCTCCATGAAGTTGCCGGCCATCAGCAACAGCACGTTGACCAGCATCAAGAATCCGAACCAGCCGAGATTTTGCGCGGTGATCCAGTCGGCCAGCGCCGAAGGAATGTTCTCGTTCGACAACACGAAGGAGAACAACACCGCGTTAGTGATGATGTAGAGCAGCATCGCGCTGGTATTGGCGGCGCGCAGCAGCACGCGCGGCACGTCTTTGAACGTGATCGCCTTGTAGACGAAGACCGCGATGAAGAACGAATAGACAGCCGCCATGGCGGCGGCTTCAGTCGCGGTGAACAGACCGCTGTAGATGCCGCCAATGATGATGACGACCAGCATCAGGCCCCAAATACTTTCGCGGAAGGCGTGCCAGGTCTCCGTCCAGCTCGCTTTTTTCATGCGCGGATAATTTCGATGCCTGGCGAGGAACCAGGTCACGGTGCACAGCATGACGGTCAGCAATGTGCCCGGCAGCAGCCCGGCGACAAACAGCGCACCGATCGAGACATTGGTGGAGACCGCGTAGACGATCTTGGGGATCGACGGCAGCATCAGAATGCCGAGAGAGCCGGCGACCGTGATAATGCCGGCGCCAAAGCGCATCGGATAACCGTGCCGCACCATCTCGGGCAGCACGATGGCGCCGATGGCGGCGACGGTGGCGACGCTCGAGCCGCAGACCAGCGCGAACATCGCGCAGGCGACGATGCCGGCGAGCCCGAGGCCGCCGTGCCAGTGGCCTATGAGCGACACGGCGAAATCGATCATGCGGCGCGCCACTCCGCCGTGCGACAGGAAATTGCCGGCCAAAATAAAGAATGGGATGGCCATGATCTCGAAGCTTTCGAGACCGGTGAACAGCTTCATCGACACCGCTTCGATCGGGACATTGGTGAGGATGAAAAGGAACGTCAGCACGGTGAGACCGAGCGCGATCGATACCGGCATGCCGGTCACCATGAACGCGATCAGCAAGACGAAGATCGTGAGCGCGCGCAGCGACTGGGGCAGCACGATGATGCCGGTCTTGTGGGCGAAACAGACCGCCAAGATGAAAATGGGCGCCAGTATCAGCGTCAGCGCCAGCGGGTTCGACCAGCGGCTGGGGATCTCGCCGTGTGGACTGGTCGAGGGATGCAGCGGCAAAACTTCGGTCGCCGCGACGCCTTCGACCTTCGCTTCACTGTGGTGCGGCAGTTCGCCAGTCCAATAATACCACCATGCCACCTGCAGGAAGCGGAAGCACATCAGCCCCGAACCGAGAGGGATGGCGGAATAGATCGCCCACATCGGCCATTCGAGGTCGTAGGACTGCTGGCCGGTCTCGAACATCTTCGTCGACGAAGGTGACGCCGAAGGCCGCGATCATCGCCGTGAAAAAGGCGCCGCATCCGATCGCGAAGAGGATCACGCCGCTTGCGCGATCTCGGTGGCAGTAAATTGACCAGCACGTCGACGCCGACGTGGATGCCGGTACGGACGCCGTAGGCGGCGCCGAACTTCGCCATCCAGATGAACATGAAAATGCAGAGTTCCTGCGCCCACGATACGTCGAGGCCGGCGAGCGCCGAATAGATCGCGTGCAGAATCGTCGGCAGAACGGGTACGCCGTGGGCCTCGGTCCATTTGGCGAGGTTGATCGAGAGGCCGGTGCCGTAGCGATGCACCACGGCAAAGAAGATCAACAGCGTCGCCGCCGCGATCAGCGTCGCGATCAGCCACTCTTCCAAATGGTCGAGTGCGCGATTGAACCCCTTAAGCATCCCCACCCTCAGTACGATACGGCCGGGAGCAGGAACACTCCCGGCCGCTTTTTATTATTGGGCAGCGCGGCTGCCGTGATTACATCTGGACGTTGAGTTCCTTGGCAACCAGGTCGAGCACTTCCTGGCCGACGCGCCCCTTGGCCCACTTGTAGGTCGGCTGCATCGCCTTCTGCCAGGCCGCCTTCTGTTCAGGCGTCAGATAGTGCAGCGTGGTCTTGCCCGACGCCTTGATGGCTGCGAGCGCGTCCTCGTTTTCCTTTTTGGCGATCGAGTTGGTGTAGTCCGTCGCCTCGTCCATCGCCTTGGTGAGCTGGCCGCGGATATCGGCCGGCAGCCCGCTCCAGAACTTGGTGTTCACGATCACCGCGTATTGCAGGTGTGCGTGATTGGAGACGGTGATGTCCTTCTGCACCTCGTGGAATTTCTGCGTCAGATAGTTCGACGGAGTGTTTTCGCAGCCGTCCACCACGCCGGTCTGCAGCGCCTGGTACACTTCCGAGAAGGCCATGATCTGCGGGATCGAGCCGAGCTCGCGGAAATACTGATCGGCGATCTTGGAACCCGAGATGCGGATCTTCAGGCCCTGGAAGTCCGACGGATTGATGAGCGGACGATTGGCCGAGGCCATGTGGAAGCCATTGTCCCAGTAGGCAAGGCCGGTGATGCCCTTCGTCTTCGAGCCTCTTGAACAGCCACGTCCCGACCGGACCCTTCATCGCCTTGGCGTAGGCGTCGTCGTCCTTGAAAAGCCACGGCAGATCGAGGGCCTCGAACTCCTTTACGCCCAGCGGAGCGAACTTGGCGGTCGAGGGTGCCAGCATCTGCACTGAGCCGAGCTGCAGCGCTTCGATCTCTTCCTTGTCCTTGTAGAGAGTCGAGTTCGGATAGACTTCGACCTTGACCTTGCCGTTGGTGTACTTCTCGGCGAGTTCCTTGAACTTCAGCGCGCCTTTGCCCTTCGGCGTGTCGTTGGCGACGACGTGGCTGAATTTGATGATGATCGGTGACTGCGCGACCGCGAGGCTGGGCGCAGCGAGAACAGCGGCCGCCGCTGCGGCAAGAATCCACTTACGCATCGATAACATCCTCCCTGTGAGACCATTTATCCGGCGTTGTTATGATTTATCAGCCGGTTACGCTGAAATCAGAATGGCATGAGGCCGGGTTCCCGGCAAGCGGGAATCCGGCCTCAGCCGCAGCCGAACATTATTCGGAAGGAAGGCGAGCCGCGCTCAGTTGAGCGCGGCGAGCACGGGCCCGAGGCCCATTTCCTGCGCGAGGGCCAAAGCCCCCTGCTTCTGATCGTCGCGCAGCCGCTCTATCAGTGGACGCGCGACGCGCGCCAGCCGGGTGACGGCGGCGCTGTCGAGCGCAATCGATACGACGCGGTGGCTGATGCGGTGCACCAGGCCCTCGGGTTCCGCCTGCGCCTGCCGGTGCGCGATGTCGCGCAAGGCGGCTTCAACCGGCGGCCAATAGCGTTCCTGCTCGGCGGTGAGCTGAAGCACGTGCTTGATGCGGCCGATGTCGATCGCTGCCGTTTCATGCGACGCAACGGCACGGCTGTAGTCATCCGCATAAGTCGGAGTGTTGACGAACAACATGCCGCTCGTCGCGAACGCGAGCGCGCCCGCGAAAATCACTTGCTTCATTTCTGAAGTTCCCCGTTCGATGTCGATTAAGCGCCCGCGCCTACAGGCGAATTTTGCCACCAGCGCGGCGAAATGCGGTCAAAATATGATATTTTCGAATTCGCGGAACGAAACCGCGAGAGTCAAAATGCCGCACCCCTTTCGGAGCGCGGCATTTGGAACTTTCGAGTCTCTCTAGCCGGCGTCAGTCGAGTGAATGCGATGCTCGATGGCTGGCGTCTTGTTGCGCTTGCTGGCGAGCTTGTTGAGCGCGCCGAGATAGGCTTTCGCCGACGCGACCAACGTGTCGGGATCGGCGCCCTTTGCGGTGAACGAGCGGCCACCCTCCGCCAAACGAACTGAGACTTCCGCCTGCGCATCGGTGCCGCCGGTCACGGCATGCACCTGATAGAGCTCGAGCGTCGCCTCGTGTGGCACCAGCGCGCGGATCGCCTTGAAGATCGCGTCCACCGGGCCGTTGCCAGTCGACTGCGTGGTGACGTGCTCGCCCGCGATGTCGAGCGTGAGCGTCGCGGTCTGCGGACCCATGGTGCCGGCGATCACGGTGAGCGAGAGCACCTTGATGCGGTCATGGGCGGTGGCGATCTCCTCGTCCACCAGCGCTTCGATGTCCTCGTCGTAGATCTGCTTCTTGCGGTCGGCGAGCGCCTTGAAGCGCGTGAAGGCGTCTTCGAGCTGATTGGCGCCCAACTGATAGCCGAGCTCTTCGAGCTTGTGGACGAAGGCGTGACGGCCGGAATGCTTGCCCATGACCAGCGAGGTCTGTTTCACGCCGACCGACTCCGGCGTCATGATCTCGTAGGTCTGCGCGTTCTTGAGCATGCCGTCCTGGTGAATGCCGCTTTCGTGCGCGAAAGCGTTCCGGCCGACGATCGCCTTGTTGTACTGCACCGGGAACGAAGTCGCCGCCGCCACGAGCTTGCTGGCACGCGTCAACATCGTCGCCTCGATCCCGGTCCAATACGGCAGCACGTCGTTGCGCGTCTTCATCGCCATGACGACTTCTTCCAGTGCGGCGTTGCCGGCGCGCTCGCCGATGCCGTTGATGGTGCATTCGATCTGCCGCGCCCCGCCCTGCACGCCGGCGAGCGAATTGGCGACCGCCATGCCGAGATCGTCATGGCAATGCACCGAGAAGCGCGCTTTGTCGGAATTGGGCACGCGTTGGCGGACCGTTTCGAACAGACGCCGGTATTCCTCCGGCGTGGCGTAGCCGACCGTATCGGGGATGTTGATGGTGGTGGCGCCGGCGTTGATGGCGGCCTCCACGCAGCGGCAGAGGAAGTCGAGCTCGGTGCGGGTGCCGTCCTCCGCCGACCATTCCACATCGTCGGTATGGCCGCGCGCACGGGTCGACCTGCGCGATCACCATTTCGTAGACCTCGTGCGGCTCCTTCTGCAGCTTGTATTTCATGTGCACCGGCGAGGTGGAGAGGAAGGTATGGATGCGCTTGCGCTTGGCCGGTTTGATGGCTTCGGCGCAGCGGTCGATATCCTTGAAGGCCGCTCGCGAGAGGCCGCAGATCACGGAGTTCTTGGCGCGCTTGGCGATCTCATTGACGGCGGCGAAATCGCCGTCCGAGGCGATCGGGAAGCCGGCCTCGATGATGTCGACACCCATCGTATCGAGTAGCTCGGCGACTTCGAGCTTCTCCTCGTGCGTCATCGTGGCGCCGGGACATTGCTCGCCGTCGCGCAACGTCGTGTCGAATATGACGACGCGATCCTTGTCGGATTGGGTCTTGGTGGTCATGGAAGTCGGTCCTTCTCGATCAATGCGCCGCTTCGGGCGCTCTATTGGGGTTTTGTCTCCGTCGTCCCCCGAGTGCCCAGGCGTGAATTGCCCAGCCGGCCCTCAGGGGCGGATAAGGAGAAGGAGCGAGCCCAGAATGAGGGTAGCCGCGGAACCGGCCGTGGCGGCCGTCCGTTCGATCGCGCAGATATCGTGGCGCGTCGTCATGGCTCTCAAATCACCCTCATGGTCCGCAGTCAAAGTCGCGGAACAAGGTAAAACCCGCGTTAATCCGCCGCTTGCGACGGTCACGCTTCTAGCGGAAAGGGCGGCGCAAATCAAGCGCGATGAATAGGTCAGCATTGTTGCCGGTTCACGCGGAGTGATGAGCGCTATTTCTGCGCAACAAATCGACCGAAACGCAAATCAAACGCATGTCGGCCGCGCCAGACCACTTTCCGCCGATATTGGCTTTGCGCTCATGTTCGCCCCGGCCGGTCGCTTGAACTATTGGCAAGCCTGGGTGTTCCTCACTGTTTTCTTTGGCTGCTCTGCCGCCTCGGCATTTATTTCGCGAAGCACGACCGCGGCGCTGCTCGAACGGCGCATGAGGGCCGGGCCGGCCGCCGAGCGGAGCCCACGCAGAAGATCATCATCGACCTCCTGATGGCGCCGCTGTGCTCGCTCCTTGTGGGCCCCGGCCTCGACTATCGCTGGCACGGCGAACGTTCCGGCCCGTGGCTGGTGGTTACTGGCGGACATCGTCATCGTTCGTGAGCTTCATTGTCTTCTCTATCGTCATGAAGCAGAACAGTTATGCCGCTTCGACGATCACCGTCGAGCCCGGCCACCGGTCATCTCTACCGGATTCTATGGCGTCGTGCGTCATCCGATGTATAGCGCCGCTCTCTGTCATCGCCGCCTGCACGCCGCTAGCGCTCGGCTTCGTACCGGACCTTACTGATGGTCATCTCGCTGATTCCGGTGCTGGCCTGGCGACTGCTCGACGAGGAGCGCTACCTTAAGCTCAACCTGCCCGGCTACGCGGAATATTGTGCGCGCATGCGCTACCGCCTGATCCCACTACTCTGGTGACGCTACTTTTGGCCTTCAACGCCTTACGCGCTTTCTTGAGTTCCTTGAGCGCCTTCCCGATAATCTTGGGATATTGCAGGTCGAGCGCTTCGAGCTCCTGCACCAATGCCGCCGCCACGACGATGCGCGAGAACCATTTTTGGTCGGCCGGCACCACGAACCATGGCGCCTCCGGCGTGCTGGTCTCACGGATCATCTCCTCATAAGTCGCCTGGTATTCGGGCCAGCGCTTGCGCTCGTGTGACATCGTTCATCGAAAATTTCCAGCGTTTGGCCGGCTCATCGACACGCTCGAGGAAACGCTTGCGCTGTTCCTCCTTTGAAACGTTGAGAAAGAACTTAAGGATCACCGTGCCGTTGCGAACGAGATGCCGCTCGAAGTTGCGAATATCGTCGAACCGGCTTTTTCCAGATGTTTTTGTCGACGACCTGTTTTGGCAATTTTTGCGCATCGAGCAGTTCCTTGTGGATGCGCACCGTCAGCACTTCCTCGTAATGCGAGCGGTTGAAGATTCCGATGCGGCCGCTGGTCGGCAGACGTTGCGCGACGCGCCAGAGATAATCGTGCCGCAACTCCTCCGCGCTCGGTTGCTTGAAGGAATGCACCTCGACCCCTTGCGGATTGAGGCCCGCTCATCACGTGCTTGATGACGCTGTCCTTGCCGCCGGCATCCATGCCCTGCAGCACGATCAGCACCGACCAGCGGTCCTCGGCATAGAGCCGTTGCTGTAGCTCGGTCAGCCGCTCGATGCCCTCGGCGAGCATGATCTGGGCTTCGTGCTTGTCGACGGCGAGCCCATAGCATTCCGCTGGATCGTGCCGCGACAAGCGGAATTTGCGTGGTTCGTCGACGCGAAACCGCTTGGCGACATGGTAGAGCTTCATTGTACCGTCCGCGCGCTGCCGGATGTACATTCTCGGCTATTTCACCGCCTGCACGCGCAAAGAAGCGAGCGATGCCGGGCGCAGAGAAATCGCCGGTGACAAAGGTCGGCGAGATGCCGTGCGAGTGCGGCATGCCGGCGTGAAGTCGCGCGGGCTACGCACGATACGGATGTCGGACAATTCGGGATTCCTCTCGCGCGAAAGATGCTCGCGCACGCGCGCGGCCAGCCCTCCGCCGGCTGCGCCGACCGCAACACCTTGATCTGCGCGATCAGCGCACCCTCGACGACCGTCGTCCAGCCCGGCTCGGCCGTGAATTCCGAACGCGTCAATGCCGGTTTCCTCTTTCACTTCGCGCTGCACGCTGAAATCGAGGTCAACTTTCCCGCCCACGACGTCGCTGGGGTCGGGCGTGCCGCACGGAAAATAAATTTTGCCGGCATTGAACGTCTGCGGCCCCATGACGCCGAGCAGGCAGGCGCCATCGGCCGCGATAATCGCCGCGGCGCCGAAACAATCGTGCACGCCGGCAGGCGGCCGGCCCCAGGCGCGCCACGCCGAAAAGCTCGCATAGTCGGTTTCGAGATAGTCGCCGATGAACACGCCGCCGCGAACGACCTGTCGATGCATCAGCAGCACGCGGCCGTTCCAGATCGCCGGTTTCTCGCGCTGCAGTTCGGCGAAATAAGCCTCGATCTCGGCGCGCCGCTCCGTGGCGAAAGCCCAGGGCTTCGGCTTGAAAGCCAGATCAAGCCGCTCGACGCGGAAGAGCGACGGCTCCTCTTTCATATCGTGATCTCTTCCGCGTCGAACGTCCGGCTCGGATTGACCAGCTCGTCCTGAGCGGCGACGAGCTGCAGTTCCGGCGTGCCCGCATTGGCGGTTTTCGCCAAAACGCCGAACACCGCGGAGGCGGCCTTCGACAGCGCAGCGCCGACGTCGCCACCCCGCAGGTAGTGCGCGAAAAATAGCGCGGCAATGGTGTCACCCGCCCCATTCATTTTCTGCGGCAGCCGCGGCGTGCGAACGCGGACGCAAGTCTTGGCATCCGACGCCAGCAGATCGACCGCGCCTTCCGGCGTTTCCTCGACGTCGAGCGAGGTGACCATGATGACCCGCGGACCTAACGCGTGCACCTCCGCCAGGGCCGACCGGACATCGCCGAGCGTCCTGCATTTGCGACCGATTATGTATTCGAGCTCGAACTGGTTCGGCGTGATGATATCGGCGGCCGGCACTGCCTTGCCGACCATGAACTCGGCAACGCCGTCGCGCACGAACAGGCCGCGCCCGGCATCGCCGATCACCGGGTCGCAGCAGTATTTGGCCGCCGGATTGGCGCGCTGGACAGTCGCCACTGCGTCGAGAATGGCATCGCCAATCTCGGACGAACCAACGTAGCCCGACAGCACGCCGTCGCATTCCGCCAGCATGCCACGCTGTTCGATCCCGCGCACGACGTCGCGAATGAGGGAGGCGTCAAAAACCTGACCGCCCCACTTGCCGTATCCGGTGTGGTTGGAGAACTGCACCGTGTGCACCGGCCACACCTCGACGCCGATGCGCTGGAGCGCGAACACGGCCGCCGAGTTGCCGACGTGGCCGTAAGCGACGTGCGACTGGATGGAGAGCAAGTTCATGCGCCGCCACAATAACAGACGCGGCGGGAAACATCCCGCCGCGCCCATTTATCGCGAGATCAGAACTAAGACTACATCCCCTTGCCGGCCGCCTCGACGTATTTGTTGGAGTAGGTCTTCGACAGGTCGATATTCGCCTTGGCCACATCGGGCGACGACAAGGCGAACACCGCGAGCACTGCGGCGGCACCCTTCGGGTCCATGAGGCCGGTCTGCGAATACATCGGCAGCGTATTCTTGAGCGCGGCGATGTAGCCGGCCTTGTCCTTGCCGACATATTCCGGCGGCATCTTGTCGGCGATCTCTTCCGGCGTGTGCGCGTGGATCCACTTCAGAGTGTTGACGATCGCCGTGGTCATCGCCTGCACTTCTTTCTCATGTCCGGCGATCCAGTCCGCCTTGGTGTAGAGCGCGCCGCCCGGATATTCGCCGCCGAACACCGCGAGCGTGTCCTTCTGCGACCGCGTGTCGCTGAGAATCTTGAGGCCCGGATTGCGCCCTTGCAGCACGGTGACGGACGGATCAAGCATGATCGCGGCGTCGATCTGGCCCTGCTCCATGGCGGCGACCGCAGTGGCGCCAAGCCCAACGCCGATCACGCCGACCGAGTTCGGATCGACACCGTACTTTTTCAGGATGTATTTCAGAAAGAAGTCGGTGGACGATCCAGGCGCTGAAACGCCGACCTTCTTGTTGGCGAGATCCTTGATCGAATTGATCTCGTTGGAGTGCTTGGGCGACACCACCAGGGCAAAGCCGGGGAAGCGGTCGTAGACCACGAAGGCCTGCAAATGCTGGCCCTTTGCGGCGAGATTAACGCAGTGATCGAAATAGCCGGACACGACGTCGGCCGAGCCGCCGATCACGGCCTTGAGCGATTCCGAGCCGCCCTTGAAGTCGACCACTTCGACATTGACGCCGGCCTTTTCGTATTCGCCGAGCTGCTTGGCCAGCATCGTCGGCAGATAGCACAGGCAAGAGCCACCGCCGACGGCGAGCGTGACCTTGGATTGCGCGAAGGCGATGCCGCTCGAGACGCACGAGCGCGACGGCCGTGGCGGCAAGCCGCCGGAAGATCCTTGCGGACATAGTGTCCTCCCTGTTGTTGTGGCCATTGAGCGAGGCCGTTTCGGCGTGACGATAGGATAGGCGCGCGGCGGTGGCCAGAGGCTCGAGTTCACGGCCTCGCGTCGCCAACGGTGGGCCGCCAGACCAGCAGCCGCTTTTCCACCATGCTGACGAAGAGATCGATCACGATGACGAAGGCCGCCAGCACGAACATGCCGGCGAACACGCCCGCCACATCGAACACGCCTTCCGCCTGCTGGATCAGATAGCCGAGGCCCGCGGCGGAGCCGAGATATTCGCCGACCACCGCGCCCACCACCGCAAAGCCGACCGAGGTGTGCAGCGACGAGAACATCCAGGACAGCGCTGACGGCCAATAGACGTGACGCATCAACTGCCGCTCGTTCATGCCGAGCATGCGCGCGTTTGCCAGCACAGTCGGGCTGACCTCGCGCACGCCCTGATAGACGTTGAAGAAGACGATGAAGAACACCAGCGTCACGCCGAGCGCGACCTTCGACCAGATGCCGAGCCCGAGCCAGAGCGTGAAGATCGGCGCCAGCACCACGCGCGGCAGCGCATTGGCCATCTTGACGTAAGGGTCGAACACCGCGGCGGTGCGCGGCTGGCGCGCGAACCAGAAGCCGACCATGACGCCGCCGAACGAGCCGATGACGAAGGCGAGGATCGACTCTTCCAAGGTCACCCACAGATGTTTCCAGATCACGCCGGTCGCGAACCACGTCACGATCTGCGCCGCGACGTCGACCGGATTGGAGAAGAAGAACGGCGGCAGCACAACGTGGCCGAACACCGGATAGCTCGACAGCAGATACCAGAGCGCGACGCCGACGACGGCGACCGCAATTTGCAACAGGAGGAGCGTGACGCGCGGCATGGCGATCAGGCTCCTCCCCGTTGCATCAGATCGGCAGCGTCAGTACGGGTTTTTGAACAGGCCGACCAGCCCCGTGGCCCCCTTGGCATGACCGTCCAGGGCCTTGATCACTTCCTCGCGCGTGAGGCCCGGCTTAAGCGTTCCAGGCTCGAGGTCGGTCGCGATCAGCGTGAAGATATAGTGATGCGGCGCGCCCGGCGGCGTGCATGGACCCGTGTAGTTTCCAATCTTGAAGAGGCTTTCACCGCCGACATATTTGTCGCTGGCCTTGCTGACTTCACCTTCGGCAAAGCCCGTCACCGAGACAGGAATGCCGTACGCCACCCAGTGACTGACGCCGCCGGGCGGTCTTCCGTCCGGGTCGAACATCAGCAGCGCGAAACTCTTGGTTCCCGCCGGGGGATTTGCCCAGGCGAGCGGCGGCGAAACGTTCTCGCCGACGCAGTTCGGATTGGCTTTGTTTGCGCCGGCGTTCTTCTTTGCCAGCAAGGTGCCGTCCTTGAACGCCGGCGACGTCAGCGTGAACGGATCGGCGGCAAACGCATGCCCGGCAGCCAGCATCGCGCCGAAGGCGATTGTGAGTGTCAGTTTTTTCATAGTGTGTTCGCTCCCTGATATTTGTTCTAAACCTCTCCGCTAACAATGTTAGCGCGTCGAAATTCCCTCGGTATCAGGCCCCTTCGCTGTGGGCGTAGCCTTTTATCACTTCGGCCTTCAGCTTGTGCCAGATTTCCCGGTGCAGGCTGTGGAACGCCGGATCGAGTTTGACCTCGGAGATGTCGCGCGGGCGCGGCAACGGCACGCGCCAATCGCCGATGATGCGCGAGCCCGGCCCCGCCGACATGATGACCACGCGGTCCGACAGCGCGATCGCCTCCTCGAGATCGTGGGTGACGAACAGCACCGCCATGCGGTCGGCGCTCCACAGGTCGAGCAGCAGATTGCCCATGATCTGGCGCGTCTGCGCATCGAGTGGACCGAACGGCTCGTCCATCAGCAGGATCTTCGGATCGCGGATCAGCACCTGCGCGAGACCGACACGTTTGCGCTGGCCGCCGGAGAGCATGTGCGGATAGCGGTCGCCGAAGGCGGCCAAGCCGACGCGCTTGAGCCAGTCCTGCGCGCGCGGGCGAGCCTCGGCTGCCGGCATGCCGGCGGTTTCCGGGCCGATTGCGACGTTCTCCAGTGCGGTCTTCCAGGGAAACAGCGCGTCGGCCTGAAAGAGGTAGCCGGCCTGGCGGTTGAGCGAGGACAATGGCGCCCCGAAGACGTCGATCGTACCGGACGACGGCGGCATCAGCCCGGCTGCGATGTTGAGCAAGGTGGACTTGCCGCAACCGGTCGGCCCGACGATGGCGACGAATTCGCCGTCCGCGACGTTGAGGCTTGCGCGTTCGACCGCGGTGTAGCTGCCGCCGCCGGCGAGCCGGAATGCAACGCCCACGTCGCCGAGCGCGACGGCTGCCGCAGGTGTTCCGCTCCCGGCCATGATGTCCCCTGTTCGCGGGCGCAAACCTAGCGGCTTGCCCCAGCGCTGCAAAGGCGGCCATCATCGCCGCAATGATCATCGACTCCCGTCTCGCCGATGCGTGGACGCGGCTGCCGGACTATCTCGGCAGCCATGTGCTGGTCAGCATCACGGCGCTGGCGATCGGGCTCGGCATCAGCCTGCCGCTTGCGATCCTGTCGGTGCGGCGCCCCGTCTTGCGCGGCGTCTTGCTGACCATCGCCAGCGTCGTGCAGACCATTCCTGGCCTTGCCCTGCTGGCCCTGTTCTATCCGCTGTTGCTGGCGCTGGCGGCACTGACGCAAAAGCTGTTCGGGGCGAGCTTTTCCGCGCTCGGCTTTCTGCCATCGGTGCTGGCGCTGGCGCTCTATTCGATGCTGCCGGTGCTGCGCAACACGGTGACCGGCTTGAACGCCATCGACCCGCGACTGCGCGAGGCCGCACGCCTGTTCAGCGCGGGTCCGTTCCAGCGCATGCGCGACATCGAAGTGCCGCTCGCGATGCCGGTCATCATGGCGGGCATTCGCACCTCGGCTGTGTGGGTGATCGGGACCGCGACATTGTCGACACCGATCGGCCAGACAAGCCTCGGCAACTACATCTTCGCCGGATTGCAGACCCAGAACTGGGTCTTCGTCGCGTTCGGCTGCGTCGCCGCCGCGGTGCTGGCCCTGCTGGTCGACCAGCTGCTGGCGCTGATGGAGAACGGCGCCGAGTCGCACAGCCGCGCGAGAGTCGCAGCCGGCGGCCTCGGCCTTGTGCTGGTGGCGTTGGCGGCGCTGCTGCCTGGACACGCCATCACCCGCAACACTTACATCGTCGGCGCGAAACCGTTCACCGAGCAATACGTGCTCGCCGCGCTGGTCCAGCAGCGCCTCGAAGCGGCGGGCCTTCCGAGCGCACGGCGCGACGGACTCGGTTCGGCGGTGATCTTCAACGCGCTCGCGGCCGGCGACATCGATGTCTATGTCGATTATTCCGGCACGATCTGGACCAACGAAATGCACCGCACCGATACGCCGCCGCGCGAGGTCGTGCTGCGTGACGTGGCGGACTGGCTGCAACAGACCAAGGGCGTGACAATGCTGGGTGTACTCGGCTTCGAGAATGCCTATGCGTTGGCAATGCCGCGCGAGAAGGCGGACAGCCTCGGCATCTCTTCGATTGCGGATCTCGCCGGCCACGCGGCGCAGCTTGCGATTGCCGGCGATTACGAATTTTTCGAACGTCCGGAATGGAAAGCGCTTCAATCAGCCTATGGCCTGAAATTCCGCCAGCAACGCACCATGCAGTCCGATTTCATGTACCAGGCCGCTGCCAATGGCGACGTCGATATAGTGTCGGCCTATTCGAGCGACGGCCGCATCGCCAAATACGACCTCAAGGTGCTCGCCGACCCGAGGCACGCCATTCCGCCTTATGACGCGATCCTGCTGATCGCGCCGAAGCGCGCCAACGACGACACGCTCGCGGCCACGCTGAAGCCCTTGGCCGGCGCCATCGACGTTGCAACCATGCGCGAAGCCAATCTGCGCGCTTCGACCAGCGGCGAGACGCCGGGCGCGGTGGCGCGCTGGCTGGCAAGTGAAATTGAAAAACGGCGCTAGCCTCTAATTGCGGTCTTCTTTGCCTGGCTTGTCGGCGCCCGGCGTATTGATGCCGATCAGCTCCATGGCGCGTGCCTGCGTCATGCTGCGCATACATTCGGCAGCCTCGACGCGGGAAATGGTGCCTTCACCGAGCGCGTAATAGAGGCAGTTGGCGTCGCGATATTGAATCCAGAGCCGTTGTGCCGCGCGCAACTGCTCCTTCTGCTTGCCTTCGCTGGACGTCATCAGCTCGCGATAGGCCGCGGTCATCTGCTTGTCCCAGTAGTCGCGTTGCTTGCCGAGACAATCGACCATCTCCGGCGTGCTGACGCCGCACGACTGCTCGGGGTCGCCCTGGTCGCCGCCAAAAGCGAACGCGGCCGCCCCGAGAAGAGCGGCCGCGCCTATGGCAGCAATGCGAATCACGCCGGTCAGTTCTTCGAGCGATCGACCAGCGCGCGTTGTTTGATCCAGGGCATCATCTCGCGCAGCTTTGCGCCCACCGTCTCGGCCGGGTGCTCGGCAAGCTTGGCGCGCGTCGCCTTGAACGAGGTCTGGTTGACCTTGTTCTCCAGCATCCAGTCGCGGGTGAAGCGGCCGGACTGAATGTCGGCCAGGATGCGCTTCATCTCGGCGCGGGTCTCCGGCGTGATGACGCGCGGGCCGGAAACGTATTCGCCGTATTCCGCCGTGTTCGACACCGAGTAGTTCATGTTGGCGATGCCGCCCTCGTAGATAAGGTCGACGATCAACTTCATTTCGTGGATGCACTCGAAATAGGCCATCTCCGGCGCGTAGCCGGCGTCGCACAGCGTGTCGAAGCCCGCCTTCATCAACTCGACCACGCCGCCGCACAGCACGGCCTGCTCGCCGAACAGGTCGGTCTCGCACTCTTCCTTGAACGTCGTCTCGATGATGCCGGCGCGGCCGCCGCCGATCGCCGAGGCATAGGACAGGCCGAGGTCGTGGGCGTTGCCGGAGGCATCCTGATGGATGGCGAGCAGACACGGCACGCCGGCACCGCGCTGATACTCGGAGCGCACGGTATGGCCCGGACCTTTCGGCGCCACCATCAGCACGTCGATGCCCTTGCCCGGCTCGATCAGGTTGAAGTGTACGTTGAGGCCGTGCGCGAACATGATCGCCGCGCCTTCCTTGATGTTCTTGACGATGTGATCGCGATAGATGTCGGCCTGCAACTCGTCCGGCGTGAGCATCATCATGACGTCGGCCCACTTGGCGGCCTCGGCGACTTCCATCACCTTGAGCTTCTCACCTTCGGCCTTCTTCACGCCGACCGACGTCTTGCGCAGTGCGACCACCACGTCCTTGACGCCCGAGTCGCGCAGATTGAGCGCGTGGGCATGGCCTTGGCTACCATAGCCGATGATGGCGACCTTCTTGCCCTTGATGAGATTGAGATCGGCGTCCCGGTCGTAATAAACACGCATGGTACTGAACCCCTGACTGCGGCCTGTTCGGCCCGCTTATTTCCCGCGCAGCTTCTAGATTTAATAGGGCCGCAGGACAAGCCCGCCTAACGATGCGCCATGCCCTCAGGCCCGCGCTCGATGGCGACGATGCCGGTGCGCGACACCTCGACCAGCCCCAACGGCAGCATCAATTCGACGAACTGGTCGATCTTGTCGCTCTTGCCGGTGATTTCGAACACGAAGCTCTCGGTAGTGGCGTCGATGACCCTTGCACGAAAGGCATCCGCCAGCCGCAGCGCCTCGACCCTGTGCTCGCCCTTGCCGCGGACCTTCACCATCGCCAGCTCGCGCTCGATGGCATTGCCCGAGAGCGTCATATCGACCACGCGGTGCACCGGCACCAGCCGGTCGAGCTGGTTCTTGATCTGCTCGATGACCATCGGCGTGCCGGTGGTGACGACTGTGATCAGCGACAGATGCGCCTGGTGCTCGGTCTCCGACACCGTGAGCGACTCGATATTGTAGCCGCGGCCAGCGAACAGGCCGATAACGCGCGCCAGGACGCCGGGCTCGTTGTCGACCAGCACCGAGAGCGTGTGCGTTTCCGGTTTCTGCGCCGTCGGCGCCGCCGGATAATGGCTCGTCGTGGGCGTGGGAGCGTTCATGGCGTTCATCTCCGGAGAATCCCAAATGCGAAGTCGCGGCCTTGCCCGCGCACCAAAGCGAGATCGATCCACAGCATGGCGTGCGCCTCGAGCAGGCGCGCGTTGCGCAGCGGCCCGGCGTCGATCACCTCGAAGCCGAGATCGCCGACTACCTGCATAACCTTCGGCTTCGCCGCGGCGTCGTCGCCGGCAACGAACATCACCGATTTGACGCCCTTGAACACTGGGTTGGCCATATTGCCGAAGCCGGTGGTGTTGAGCGTCTTGAACACGGACGCGCCCGCCGCCCAGCCCTGCACCTTCTCGCCGGCTGAAATCGAATGGCCGATCTCGAGCGAGATACCGTCCGGGCCGCGCGTCAGCGGATTGGTGGCGTCGAGGATGATCTTGCCTTTGAGGTTGCCCATGGAGCGGATCGCGGCTTCGGTCGCCGGCCACGGCGTCGATAATACGATCACGTCGGCAGCGGCCGCCGCTTCCGCAGGGCTCATCGCCTTGGCCTTGGCGCCGATCTTGCCGACCAGCGTTTGCGTCTTTTCCGCCTTTGGATCGCGCACGCCGAAGAGAATGTCATGGCCTTTGCTTGCCCAATTGGCGCCGAGCGCGCCGCCGACATTGCCGGCGCCGATGATCGCGATTTTCATGGCTACACCATCACCTTGCCTTCTTCGGTGATGGCGTCTTCAACCGAGACGCCGGCGTCGCCGAGGATCATCTCGTTATGCGCACGGCCAGACGGGATCATCGGGAAGCAGTTTTCCTTCGGATCGACGACGCAGTCGAACAGCACCGGCTTGTCGACGTCGATCATCTCCTTGATGGCCTTGTCGAGATCGCCCGGCTTCTGGCAGCGGATGCCGACGGCGTGATAGGCCTCGGCCAGCTTAACGAAATCGGGCAGCGCCTCCGAATAGCTCTCGGCATAGCGCCCGCCGTGCAGCAATTCCTGCCACTGCCGCACCATGCCCATGTAGTTGTTGTTGAGGATGAAGATCTTGATCGGCAGCCGGTACTGCACTGCCGTCGACAGTTCCTGCATCGTCATCAGCACCGACGCCTCGCCGGCAATGTCGATGACCAGCGACTTCGGATGCGCGAGCTGCACGCCGACCGAGGCCGGCAATCCGTAGCCCATCGTGCCTAATCCGCCGGAGGTCATCCAGCGGTTCGGCTCCTGGAAGCCGTAGAACTGCGCCGCCCACATCTGGTGCTGGCCGACTTCGGTGGTGATGTAGGTGTCGCGGTCCTTGGTCAACTCGTAGAGCCGCTGGATGGCGTATTGCGGCTTGATGACGTCGGTCGACGCGCGGTAGGCGAGCGACTTGCGCGCCCGCCACTTGTCGATCTGCGTCCACCACATCTGCAAGGCCTTCTTGTCGACGTTGCGCGCCTCGGTGCGCCACAGCCGCACCATGTCCTCCAGCACATGCGCGCAGTCGCCGACGATCGGGATGTCGACATGGACGTTCTTGTTGATCGACGACGGATCGATATCGATGTGGATCTTCTTCGATCCCGGCGAGAAGGCGTCGATGCGGCCGGTGATGCGATCGTCGAAGCGCGCGCCGACGCAGATCATCACGTCGCAATCGTGCATTGCCATGTTGGCTTCGAGCGTGCCGTGCATGCCGAGCATGCCCATCCATTTCGGATCGGCCGCCGGGAACGCGCCGAGGCCCATCAGGGTCGAAGTGACCGGGAAG
This sequence comes from uncultured Alphaproteobacteria bacterium, assembly GCA_963742095.1. Classification (GTDB taxonomy): domain Bacteria; phylum Pseudomonadota; class Alphaproteobacteria; order Rhizobiales; family Xanthobacteraceae; genus Pseudolabrys. The sequence goes on along the minus strand of CAVUKJ010000003.1, from coordinate 1,997,047 downwards.
CCGGTGAGGTTGACGAGCTCGCGCAGCAGGTCGCACGCCGCCTTGCCGGAATTGACCACGCCGCCGCCGGTGTAGAACAACGGCCGCTTGGCATGCGCCATCAGCTCGACCGCCTGCTTGATCTTGCCGAGGTCGCCTTTGACCTTCGGCTTGTAGCCGGTGTGCGGGAAATCCTTCGGCTTCGAATAGACGCCCTTGGCGAACTGGATGTCCTTCGGAATGTCGACGACGACCGGGCCCGGCCGCCCGCTCTGCGCGATGTGGAACGCCTCGTGCAGCACGCGCGGCAGATCCTCGATGCGCTTGACGAGATAATTGTATTTCGTGCACGGCCGCGTGATGCCGACCGTGTCGCACTCCTGGAACGCGTCGTTGCCGATCAGATGCGTCGGCACCTGCCCGGTGATGCAGACGATCGGGATCGAGTCGCACAACGCGTCCGTAAGCCCTGTCACCGCGTTGGTCGCGCCGGGACCGGACGTCACCAGCACGCAGCCGACCTTGCCGGTCGAGCGCGCGTAACCTTCCGCCGCATGCACCGCGCCCTGCTCGTGCCGCACCAGGATGTGCTGCACGGCGTTGTTGGCGAAGATCGCGTCGTAGATCGGCAGCACCGCGCCGCCCGGATAGCCGAACAGGTGCTCGACCCCTTGGTCGGCGAGCGCCTGGATCACCATCTCGGCGCCGGTCATTTCCCGTGTCATGGTCGTCGTCCTTTTCCTCGTCTCACTCGCCACTCGCCGCCAATAAAAAAGGCCCGCAAAGGGCCATTCGGACACGCTTCCTGCAGTGCCCCTCAGGGCCGCATGGACCGCGTCCGAACGTTTACTACGAGAGTAATAATATTGCGCAACATCGTGTCCGCCTGAACTTTCGTTGCGTGGCTTATAGGGGTCGCCCGAAGCCCGGTCAAGGGCATTTTTTGAGCTTAGCGCGCCCCAAACTGGCTTTCGAGGGCCTTTTCGGCCTCGTCCGCCGCCGCCCACGGCCAATCCTTTATCTGGTTGCGGAACCACGTGAGTTGACGCTTGGCATAGCGGCGGGTGTCCATAATCGCGCCGACCGCGGCATCATCGAGCACGATTTCGCCATCGAGATGGCGAATGAGCCAGGGCACGCCGTGCGCCTTCATCGCCGGCAGCAATGGATCGAGTTTGCGCGCGGCAAGCGCCCTCACTTCGTCGAGCGCGCCGGCCTTCAGCATCGCGGCAAAGCGCGTCTCGATGCGCCGCACCAACTCCTTGCGCTCGCAGGTGATGAACACCTTCGCCGCCTGCGCCGGGTCGATCAGCGGCGGCATGCCGTCGCGATGCCAGTCCGACAGCGACCGCCCGGTCGCCAGCATCACTTCGAGCGCGCGCGAGATGCGCGAGCGGTCGTTCGGCATAAGGCGATTGGCGGTGTTCGGGTCGCGGTCACGGAGCTCCTCGTATAGCGGTCGCACGCCTTCGCGCTGAAGCCGCTCGCGCACGACGTTGCGGATTTCCGCCGGGATCGGCGGCACGGCGGCAAGCCCCGCGGTCAGCGCCTTGAAATAAAGCCCGGTGCCGCCGACCAGAATTGCTGTGCGGCCGTCGCGCGCGAGTTCGCCGAGCACCTCGGCCACATCGCGCAGCCATTGACCGGTCGAATAGTTGATCGCCGCATCGACGTGGCCGTACAGCCGGTGCGGCATGCGCGCTTCCTCCGCGGCCGTCGGGCGCGCGGTGATGATGCGCAAGTCGCGATAGACCTGCATCGAGTCGGCATTGACGATCGTGCCGCCGAGCTTTTCGGCCAACCGTAGCGCCAGCGCCGACTTGCCGCTGGCGGTTGGCCCTGCGATAAGCACCGCCTTGGCGGCCTGCCCATGACTCATGTCGCGACCCTGATCGCTCGTTCCGGCGCGCTCGCGGCTGATGCCGTTGAGAGCGCGCGCGCTCTGCTTCCCGGCGCGGCGCAAGCGCGTTGGCTCGCGCCCGCAACCGCCGCCGACATCAGCTTTACCTTAAGCGTGGGCGCCGACCAACGTGCGCTGGCCGAGCGCCTGCGCGCGGCCGTTGCCGGCGCCGACGCCGTGGTGCAGCCGGCCGCTAACCGCCGCAAGAAGTTGTTCCTTGCCGACATGGATTCCACCATGATCCAGCAGGAATGCATCGACGAGCTCGCCGACTATGCCGGGCTCAAGACCCACGTCGCCGCCATCACCGAGCGCGCCATGCGCGGCGAGATCGCCTTCGAACCTGCTTTGCGCGAGCGGGTCGGCCTGCTCGAAGGCCTGTCCGTCTCGGTGATCGAGGACGTTTTGCGCGACCGCATCAAGCTGACGCCGGGCGGGCGCAGCTTGATCGCCACCATGCGCAAGCACGGCGCGCGCACATGCATGGTGTCCGGTGGCTTCACGCATTTCACCGACCGCATCGCGGCGATGATCGGTTTCGACGAGACCCGCGCCAACACGCTCACGGTTGTCGACGGCCGCAAGCTCGCCGGCAAGGTGGCCGAACCGATCTTCGGCCGTGACGGTAAGCGCGCCGCGCTGATCGAGTTGCGCCAGGAGTTGAAGCTCACGAAAGACCAAACCATGGCGATCGGCGATGGCGCGAATGACATGGATATGATCGCCGAAGCCGGTCTCGGCGTCGCCTTTCATGCCAAGCCGAAAGTCGCGGAAACCGCACCCGCACGCATCGACCATGGCGACCTGACCGCGCTCCTGTATGTGCAAGGCTATGCCCGCGGGGAGTTCGTGGCGGCCTAAAAGAAATGGCCGGGCAAGCCCAGCCACATCTTTCCCGATCGTCGCCCGCGATTTACTGCAGGCTCAGCGCTACGAAACTCGGGTCGCCGTCCGGCGTCACCACCAGGAGCACCACCGCCTTCTTGCCGGCCTTCTTGAGCTTGTCGATGCGCTGCTGCAGGTCGGCCGCGCTGGAGACCGCCTGCTGCTGCACCTCGGCGATCACCATGCCGGGCTGCAGATGCTTGTCCGCCGCCGCCGAATTCGGATCGACCGCGGTGATCACCACGCCCTTCACCTTGTCCTTGATGTTGTGCTTTTTGCGCAGATCGTCGGACAGATTGGCGAGGTCGAGGCCCAGCGCCTTCTTCACCACCGGCTTGTCGTCCTGCGCGGTCTCTTTCTTCGTGTCGAGCGAGGCCTGCTGCTTGTCGGCGTCCTCGAGTTGGCCGAGCTTGACCGTCTTGGTGACTTCCTCGCCCTTGCGGACGATGGTTACGGGAACGTCCTTGCCGACCGGCGTGTCGGCGACGATGCGCGGCAGATCGCGCATCTCCTTGATGTCCTTGCCGTCGAACTTGACGATGACGTCGCCCGGCTCGATGCCGGCAGGCTTCGCCGGACCCTTCTCGTCGATACCCGCGACGAGCGCGCCGCGCACTGGCTTGACGTTGAGGCTGTCGGCGATCTCGTCGGTCACCTGCTGGATGCGCACGCCGAGCCAGCCGCGCCGCACTTCCTTGAACTCGCGCAGCTGGTCGATCACCGGCACCACGGTCTTCGACGGCACGGCAAAGCCGATGCCGATCGAGCCGCCGGACGGCGAGATGATCGCCGTGTTGACGCCGATGACGTCGCCGTTGAGGTTGAACAGCGGCCCGCCCGAATTGCCGCGGTTGATGGCGGCGTCGGTCTGAATGTAATTGTCGTAGGGCCCGGACTGGATGTCGCGGTTGCGCGCCGACACGATGCCGGCGGTCACCGTGCCGCCCAGGCTGAACGGGTTGCCGATCGCGATCACCCACTCACCCAGGCGCAGTTTGTCGCTGTCGCCGAACTTCACTGCCTTCAGCGGTTTCTCCGGCTTGACCTTGAGCAGCGCAAGGTCGGTTTTCGTGTCGCGGCCAAGGATCTCGGCCTTCAGCGTCGTGCCATCATTGAGGATGACATTGACTTCGTCGGCGCCGGCGATGACGTGGTTGTTGGTCACCACGAGGCCGGACGGATCGATGATGAAGCCGGAGCCCAGCGAATTGACGCGGCGCGGGCTCGGCGCTTCGCCGTTCTTGCCGCGCTTGTTCTTGAAGTAATCCTCGAAGAACTGCTCGAACGGCGAGCCTGGCGGCAGCTGGGGCATGGCGTTGTCTGTCATGTCCACGGTCTGCTTGGTCGAGATATTGACGACGGCGTCGATCACCTGCTCGGCAACGTCGGAAATGCCTTCCGGCCCGCGCGCCGCGGCGGGCGCCGGAGCCAGCGGCCAAGCGATTGCACCGATGAGAAGAATTGCCGCGGCCGGCCGGCAGATATGCGTCGTCATACGGGAAAAGAGTGCGCCCATGGGCGTCGGTTCTCCTCAGGAGAGCGGAATTTGCGGACAGTGCTCCGGTCTTTGGGGCGATTCAAGGGCAAGGCCCTTCAACAGCATGAGAGGGCGATTCGCCCCCGCAAAAACGATTATTTTCCTCGTCAGCCGCGCACCAGCCAGACGACAATGACGCCGATCAGCGCGGAGCCGATGCCAATCGCGCGCAGGCTCGTTTCCGGGGTTTCGACGACGCTCGCCATCGCCCGTTTGGCCTGGGTCGGGAAGGCAGCGAAGATCAGTCCTTCGATGACGAACACCAGCCCGAGCGCGGCCAGAAAATCTGACATTGTGGCCGCGCTTACCCGTTAGCGTGACGCCGAAGGCGCGCCGGGAGCCCGCGGCGCGCCGGCGCCGACCGGCGCCGTCCCCTGCTCGCCCTCGCTCGGTTTGCCGCTGGGGCTGTTGAAGTAGCGGAAGAAGTTCGTGTCGGGCTTGAGCAACAGCCGCGTCTCGCCCGGCTTGAGGCCTGTCTCATAAGCCTGCATCGAGCGGTAGAACGCGAAGAAGTCCGGATCCTGGCCGAACGCCTTGGCGAAGATCTCGTTGCGGTTGGCATCGCCCTCGCCGCGGATCTGCTCGCCTTTGGCGGTGGCATCCGCCACCAGCACGGTGACCTGGCGGTCGGCGCGCGAGCGGATTTCCTGGGCGCGCTGAGCGCCTTCGGCGCGGAACTCGGCCGCCTCGCGCTGGCGTTCGGTCTGCATGCGCTTGTAGACCGCCTGGCTGTTCTGCTCGGGCAGATCAGCGCGGCGTATACGCGCGTCGACGACCTGGATGCCGTAGCTCTCGGCTTCCTGGTCGATCAACTCGCGAATGCGCGCCATCAGGTCGGCGCGCTGGTCGCGGACGACATGGATGAAGGTCGCCTCGCCGAGTACGCGGCGCAGCGCCGAATTGAGGAGACTGGCGAGCTGCGAATCCGCCGCCTCTTTCGAGCCGAGGGACTGGTAGAAACGCAGCGCGTCGTGGATGCGATAACGGGCAAAGGCGTCGACCACCAGCCGCTTCTGGTCCGAGGCGATGACCTCCTGCGCCGGCGCCTCCAGATCAAGGATGCGCTTGTCGACATAGACGACGCTGTCGATGAACGGTGCCTTCACATGCAGGCCCGGATCGGTGATCACCGCCTGCGGCTTGCCGAAACGCAGCACCAGCGCCTGATGCGTCGGGTAAAGGGTGAACAGCGCCGAATAGGCGACAACCAGTGCGGCGATGGCGAGCACGGCGAGGACGCCGCCGGTCACATTAAGTCTCATTGCTGGCCTCCCGTCGCCGGCGGCTGGCCGCCTTTTTGCGCCGGAGGCGCAAGCTCCTGCAGCGGCAGATAGGGCACCACGCCCTGCGTGCCCTGCTTGGTGTCGACGATAACCTTCTCGGTGCCGCCGAGCACGCGCTCCATCGTTTCCAGGTACATGCGCTCGCGGGTGACCTCGGGCGCCTTCTTGTATTGCGCGTAGATTTGCAGGAAGCGCGCGGTCTGACCGGTCGCTTCGGCGACAGTCTGCGAGCGATAGGCTTCCGCGGCCTGCGTGATCTGCGCGACGCGTCCGCGCGCCTGCGGGATCACCTTGTTGGCGTAGGTCTGCGCCTCGTTGACCGCCCTCTCGAGGTCGGCGCGCGCGGCCTGCACGTCGCGGAAGGCGTCGATCACCTGCGTCGGCGGATCGACCTTCTGCAACTGCACCTGGGTCACCAGGATGCCGGCGCCGTAATGATCGAGCGTCTTCTGCATCAAATCCTGCACCGCGGTCTCGATGGTCTGGCGCGCGCCGGTCAGGATCGGCTGGATTTCGGAACGGCCGATTACCTCGCGCATGGCGCTTTCCGCGACCGCCTTCACCGTGCCTTCGGGGTTCTGGATGTTGAACAGATAGTTGCCGACGCCGGCCGGCTTCACCTTCCAGAACACGGCGAAGTCGACGTCGACGATGTTCTCGTCGCCGGTGAGCATCAGGCTCTCTTCCGGCACGTCGCGTAGGCCACCGCCGCGGCGGCTGGTATCGATCTCGCGCACGCCGATGTCGATCTTGTTGACGCGCAACGCCTTCGGCGTGAGCACGGTCTCGATCGGATAAGGCAGATGGTAATTGAGCCCGGGCTGCACCTCGCGCACTTCCTGGCCGAAACGCAGCACCACGCCGAGCTCGTCGGTATCGACCTTGAAGAAGCCCGAGAATCCCCACAGCGCGATCGCTGCAAGACCGACCAGCGCGAGGCCCCTGCCGCCCATGTTGCCGCCCGGCAGCACGCTGCGCAGGCGGTCCTGGCCGCGGCGAAGCATTTCTTCGAGATCGGGCGGCTTGGGTCCGCCGCCCGGTGACTGCGGGCCGGAGCCCCACGGGCCTTTACCGCCCGAGCCCCATGGGCCGCCACCGCCGCCGCCCTGATTGGTCCATGGCATTTGAAATGATCTCCCGGCGCGCACAGCGCTGTTTTCGCAGGGGGTTATAAGCGTTGCGCAGTGGGGTTACAACGCGCGTTCCTGGCGCGCTCCTGCGACGTTTTTCGCGCCGTGCGCACAATGTGGCGATGCCACGGGGGCCGCGCCAGTGCAGGCCTTTAGTGGATGCGCTCGTAGGTCAGGAAGGTAAAATCGGCCTCATCCTGCGGGCCGCGCCGACCTACTTCCCGCTTCGTCTCTTGCCACAGCGCCGGATCGATCACCGGGAAATATGAATCGCCCTCGGGCGAGGCATGCACGCGTGTAATCTCCAGGCGGTCGGCGACCTCCATGAAGGCTTCGAAGATGTCGCCGCCGCCTATCACCATCACTTCGTTGACGCCGCGCTTGTCGGCGTCGCTGCGGGCGAAGGCAAAGCCGGCTTCCATGCTGGTCGCCAGCACGGCGTCACGCGCGACCAGGCCGAGATCGCGCGTCAGCACGATATTGGTGCGGTCCTTGAGCGCCTTGCCGATCGACAGATAGGTCTTGCGGCCCATAATGACCGGTCTGCCGATGGTCAGCCGCTTGAAGTGTTGCAGGTCGGAGCGGAGCCGCCACGGCAGCTCGCCCTCGTTGCCGATGACGCCGTTCTCGCCGACGGCGGCGACCAGCACGACTGTCTTGCCGGCTTTCATAACGGCGCACCCTGACGTGCGAAGTCCGCAAGCGCGTCCCCGCTCAGACGGCAGAGACGCCACTCATCGCGCAGTTGCGCACCGATCGATGTGTAGAAGGCAATTGCAGGCGCGTTCCAGTCGAGCACCGCCCACTCGCAGCGCCCGTACCCCTCTTGAATGCAGCGGCGTGCCAAGCTTGCCATCAGCCCCTTGCCGACACCGCGCCCACGATAGGCGGGCCGAACGAATAAATCTTCAATAAATATGCCGACACTTCCCCGAAAAGTTGAATAGTTGAGAAACCATGTCGAGAAGCCCACGGCCTCTCCATTCCACATTCCGATTTCGCAAAATAGCCGCGGCGTATCACCAAACAGCACGGCCGCGATCCACTCCTCCGTCGCCTCGACCTCCGCGGACAGCTTCTCGTAGTCGGCAAGCTCACGCACCAGAGACAGGATCAGCGCGCCGTCCGCCGGCTGCGCCGCGCGGATGGCGAGGCTCACACCGCAACCTCCGCCTTGATGTGCGGATGCGGGTCGTAGTTCTCGACTTTGAAGTCCTCGTAGCGGAAGGCGAAGATATCCTTCACCGCCGGATTGATGCGTATCGCCGGCAGCGCCTTCGGCGCGCGCGACAATTGCAGATGCGCCTGCTCGAGGTGATTGAGATAGAGATGTGCGTCGCCGAACGTGTGGATGAACTCGCCCGCCTTCAGGCCCGTCACCTGCGCCATCATCAGCGTCAGCAGCGCATAGGACGCGATGTTGAAAGGCACGCCGAGGAACACGTCGGCCGAGCGCTGGTAGAGCTGGCACGATAGCCTCCCGTCGGCGACATAGAACTGGAACAGGCAGTGGCACGGCGGCAGCGCCATCTTGTCGACGTCGGCCGGATTCCAGGCGGTGACGATCAGCCGGCGCGAATCCGGATTGCGCTTGATCATGTCGACGACATGGCTGATCTGATCGATAGTGCGGCCGTCCTGCGCCGGCCATGAGCGCCATTGCTGGCCGTAGACCGGGCCGAGTTCGCCGCGTTCGTCCGCCCATTCGTCCCAGATGTGCACGCCGTGGTCGGTCAGATATTTGATGTTGGTGTCGCCCGCCAGGAACCAGAGCAGCTCATAGACGATCGACTTCAGATGCAGCTTCTTGGTGGTAAGCAGCGGGAAGCCGTCCGCAAGGTCGAACCGCATCTGGTGGCCAAACACCGACATGGTGCCGGTGCCGGTGCGGTCGCGCTTTTCCACGCCATTGGCGAGGATGTGTTCCATCAATTCGAGGTATTGGCGCATCGTTCCCGGATCCGTCCGCGCGACTCAAGATGGGCAAGTTTACCCCCGACGGCAACCGCCCGGCAGCCGCTTATCGACAGGCCCATGCGGGTATAAAGTTGCGCGTCCGTAGGCATGCTTTTCGGGCCGGGGAGCCGAAATCCAATGAGGATCCTGCGCCGTTTCATTATGGGGTTGGCGGCCGTGGCCGTCGTTGTGGCGGGCATCGCCGCGTCGCCGGCGGCGGCCAAAACCGTCAAGGTCATCATTCCCTTCCCGCCAGGCGGCGCCGCCGACGTGCTGGCCCGTATCCTCGGCGAACAAATCGGCAAGACGACCGGGCAAACCATCATTGTCGAGAACCATCCGGGCGCGGGTGCCTCGATCGCCTATGAGCTGACGGCACGCGCCGCTCCCGACGGCGCCACCGTCGTGGTCGCCTCGAACTCCGTCGTCATCAACCCGATCCTGCGGCAAACGAATTACGACCCGGTCAAGAGCTACGAACCGGTCTGCAACCTCGTCTCCTCGCCGATGATCTTCGTTGTCAACAGCGCCTCGCCCTACAAGACGATCGGCGACCTCATTGCCGCGGCGCGCGAGAAACCCAACACCGTCACGCTTGCCGCGCTCGGCCCGGCAACGACGCAGCATATCGCCGTCGAGCAATTCAAGCTCACGACCAAAGCCGATTTCATCTTCGTGCCGTTCGCCGGTGGCGCGCCGACCGTCAATGCCCTGCTTGGCCAGCATGTCGACGCGGCGTTGGTGAATTATTCGGAAGCGGTCGAGCAGCTCAAGGCCGGCAAGCTGCGCGCGCTCGCGACCTCATCGGCCAAACGCATCAAGCCGCTGCCCGACGTGCCGACAGTCGCCGAGTCCGGATACCCGGGATATGAGTCCGAGGTCTGGCTCGGCCTGCTGGCGCCGGCCAAGACGCCGGCCGACGGCGTCAAGCAGATCGGCGACTGGTTCACCGCCGCAATGAAGCCGCCCGAAGTCGAAGCCAAATTGACGGCACTCGGGCTTTATCCGTCAGCGCTCTGCGGCAAGGATTTCGCCGCCTTCATCAAGCAGCGCGACGACAACTACAAGCGCATCATTCACGATGCGAACATCAAGGTGCAGTGATCGCGGCGCCTATTTCTTGTTGATCAAGGTCTTTTCGATGACCTGAATGACCGGCAGATCGCCGTTGCCCGGCTGGAAGCAGGCATTCTTCAACGCGTCGGCATTTTGCCTGAGCGTCTGCGGCTCGAGAATCATGCTGTTGGTCTTGCCGTGATAGTAGCCGCTCAGCCAGATCGCGATGTCCCTCGGATCCGCGACCTTGAACCCAAGATATTGATTGCAGGTGATCTTGCCGACGTCGACCGTCACCTGCGCGCGCGCCGGAGCAATCATGACAAGCCCGAGAAGCGCCAGCATAAGAGCTTTTGTCATCAGTATTTCTCCGCCACAAATTTACGACCCTTCAGGCTCGCCTGATCGTTATACCGCCCCTTGTTCGAGCGCTTCGGCAGCTTGGCCTTCATTTTCGGCATCTTTCCGACGGGGATCCGCTTGAGAATGTGCGCGATACAGTTGAGCCTGGCGCGCCGCTTGTCATCGGAATGCACAATATGCCACGGCGCATGCTTGCTGTCCGTGGCTTTGAGCATCATGTCACGCGCCTTGGAATAATCGTACCAACGCCGGTAAGACTCAAGGTCCATCGGGCTCAGTTTCCATTGCCGCATCGGGTCGTCGATGCGCGCTTCGAAACGCCGTTGCTGCTCCTGCTGCCCGACCTCGAGCCAGATCTTGATCAGCTGAATGCCGGCTTCGACGATGTAGCCTTCGATCTCCGGGCAAAGCTCGAGAAACCGCCGGTGCTGTTTCTCGCTGCAAAAGCCCATGACGTATTCGACGCCAGCGCGATTGTACCAGCTACGGTCGAAGATGATGACCTCGCCGGCGGCCGGGAAACGCTCGACGTAGCGCTGCAGAAACATCTGCGACTTTTCGCGATCCGAGGGCGCCGGCAGCGCGACGGTGCGGAACACGCGCGGGCTGACGCGCTCGGTGATGGCCTTGATCGTGCCGCCCTTGCCGGCGGCATCGCGACCTTCGAACACGATAATGGCGCGCAGGCCCTGGCGCTTGATCCAATCCTGCAGAAGACAAAGCTTGACCTGCAGCTTGCGCAACTCTTTTTCATAAACCCTGCGCTTCATCTTTTCGCCGCCGACGTCGGCGGCCTTCGCCTGCTTGCGGGTTGATGAGCGTGCCATGGGGTTGGCGCCTAAGCTTTCGGCTTGCCGCTCCAGACCAAGGTAACGCCGATATCGCCCGGCAGCCCGCCCGGCCAATCGACGATTTCAAATCGCACCCGGTAGCCGCGCGGCTGCAGGTACTTCTTCCAGAAATCGTAAAGCTCCTTCGGCAGTCCGGTTAAGGTCTTCTCCCAGCCCGGCTCCTGCTGATTGATCGCGCGACCGTGGTCGGTGCAGAGGATATTGGGGAACTGGCCGACGCGAACTTCGGTCATTCCGTTGTTCACCGCGCGTTGGATGATCGCGGCCGCCTTCTTGAGCCGCTCCTCGTCGGAAATGCCCGACGGCTTTTGCAGGCGCTCGAGCAAGGCTTTCTTTTCGGCCTCAGCAGCCGCGTTTTTCCGCATTTCCTCGGATGCTTTTTCGGCCTCCGCCAGAGCCATTTTCTTCATGCAGTCTTCCGCTGACGGAAGTAGTTCGTCCAGAGTGGTGGTCATGGCCGCACCTCGCGCAAAGGTCTTGGTTGAATTGATTATCCCGGCGCAAACACCGCGTTTTGATGTACATCAACGGCACTATTCGCTTGGCATTTGACGAGACTTGAAGGCGGCCTATCCTCAACACAAGACTTGAGAATCCCAGGGGGACACGCTCCATGCCCATCGCCTTCGACCTGCATCTGCTCGCCCGCATCCTACTCACACTGGTGACCCTGGGCTACGGCTTCGCCACTATCCTTGCCGACTTCAATAAGACACACGCGACCAACCCGAAATGGACGCCGCATGCGCGCTTCCACGTGGTCTGGCAGATCTCGAGCTATGCCGGGTTCGGTCTGCTGGCGCTGGCGCTGCTGTGGTGGCCGGGCCCCTACGCGCTTGAGCGGCTCTATCTTGTCGCGATCATAGGCGCGATCGTCTACGCCGCGTTCTTCATTGCCGTGTTCGCGATGCCGGTTTATGGCGGCGCGGCCTATGACGACAACGGCTATCAGCCGTTCGCGGCGCCGGTGCCGATCGTTGCCCGCGCCTGGGACGTCAATATCACCATTTTCTGCGTCCAGGTCGTGCTGCTCGTTGCAGCATCAGCCTCTCTCGTCGCCGCAAGCTGACGTTACGGGCAATTTACGCAGGCCGAGGTAGACTTTACGCCCGATCTCGTGGGCACGCCCCATAATCCGCTTCAGGGGCAAACGGGGTCATTTCCACATGAATTCCATTCAATCGCCGCCGGTCGCGCCGGAGAATGATCCATCGCGTCCGGACGGCCTTCAGTGGCTGCTCGACAAAGGTCCGGCGCTGATGGACTGGATCATCAGCAGCGCGCTCGTCGCGGCCATCATCGTCGGCACCGGTTACGTCGTTTTTTTCGCCAACTAATATAGCCGGAGCGGCGTCTCCGTAAGTTTTTGATTCGCAACGAGTGCGCTTGCGCGCCCGGACGCAGTTTCTGCGACCGCAGTGAGCGCGCGCTAACCATTCCCGCCACTAAGGCTGTGAACTGTTCCCCGTTCGACGCAACCTGCGCCCGCCGGGGTTATTAGTCAGGCATTGTTCGGCAGCACCGAACGGAATTATTGCGCGCGATCGGCGGCCGAAGGCCTGTGCCGGCGCAGACTGACCGAGGGGGAGAGCGACATGTACGACACTCTCATGCTGACTCTTGCGTGCAGCATCATGCTCGGCATGTTCGTGATCTGGAAGATTACGCCATAACGCCCAGGCGGCGAACCTCATGCGACGCCGGACGCGGCGAGGGATTGTCGCGATCCTGCTCACGCCGTTCGGGCTCACTCGCTGCCGGCGCGTCAACGATCGCGCTGCCGCATTGCGGGCAGCTCCAGCGGTTACCCGCGTGCACCATCGCAACGCGGCAGATGGGACAAGTTCGCAGTGTTTTCAATTCGCGCATGCGCGTTACATGCGCTCACCGCCCGCCGGCAGCAATTCAGGAAAGGCCCTATCCGTAGTGTTCCCTAGCCCGTGGATAGCGGTGGAAAGCGGGCATAACCTCAAGGAGGCGCGAACCGGTATTACCTCCGTGCGTTCGGCTGTTGGGGACGACGGTAGAGGGCTCACCTATGCACCGACTGACGCGACTGCCGGCGCGCTTTCCCGCCAACTCGAAATATGTGCTGGAATCGCGCGGACCCTGGGTCCGCCGATACATCGAGTTCCCTGACGGACGGACGCTGGAACTGACGCCGCGCAAGGCCGCAACTTGTCATTGCGCCGAGCTGGCCTCGCTGGCTGAAACGCCGCCGCCCGCCGACACCAAGCGTCGCAAGCGGTCGGTTGGCGCCGCGGCCTAGACCAATCTGGCGAACCCGAGCGCGCCCGCGACGGCAAAAATCCACAACGGGTTGATGCGCGTCGAAAACGCAGTGGCTGCGGTCGCCGCGGTGATCAAACCCGCAACGAGATTGTGGTCGGCGGCGCGCGCCAGCACGAAGCCGCTGGCGCCGATCAGACCAAGCGACACCGGAACAAGGCCGGACTGGACGGCGACGCGCCAGTGCGCGTCCTTGAAGCGGTCCCACGTGCGCGCCGCGAAATAAGCGAGCACGCAGGTCGGAACCACCATCGCCGCGGTGGCAACCGCCGCCCCGGCCAATCCGTCGACGTGATAGCCGATCAGCGCGACGATGATGACGTTCGGTCCGGGCGACAGCTGCGAGATCGCGAACATGTCGGCGAACTGTTTGTCGGTCATCCAGTGCATGACGTTGACGGCGACACGGTGAATCTCCGGGATCGCCGCATTGGCGCCGCCGACGGCAAACAGCGACAGCACCGCGAAGAGAGAGAACAGCGTCCAGAGCGGGTTCTGATTCATGGCCTCACCGCTTGAACCAGGCCAGCAGGACGCTGAAGGGCGCGAGCCCGAGGAACACGTAAGGCAGCGGCCAATGCATGATGGCGACGCCGAAAAAGGCGAGGATCGCGATCGGCGGCCCCGAGTTCCATTTCCTCATGAACATCGGCGCCGCCATCTTGCCGACCGAGGCAACCAGCAGGCCGGCCGCCGCCGACGCGATACCGGCCAGGATGTGGCCGAGCGTGTCGATGTCGCCATAGCGCTCGTACAGCACCCCAAGAATGAGAACGACCACCAGCGGCGGTCCGACGAGCCCGAGCAGCGCCATGGCGGCGCCGGGCGCCCCGCCGAAGCGCGACCCGAACACCACGGAGAAATTGATGGTGTTTGGGCCGGGCAGGAACTGCGACAGCGCGAAAGTCTCATTGAACTCGTCGTTGGTCATCCAGCGCTTGCGCTCGACGATCATGCGCCGCGACCAGGGCAAGGCGCCGCCGAAGGCAACGAGCGACACCTGCGTGAAGGCGCTCAACAATTCGAGCAGCGTCGGTTGGCTGGGAGCGGGCGCGGCGGGATCGGGCGCCTCGACGGAAGAATCGGCCATAGGTCCGAAGGATTACATCGCGCGGCTTGGCGCGGCTAGCGGGGCCACTGCCGCGGCGCCAAACCGAAAACGGCGCTACCCGCCGAGGGCGAACACCCCGCCGGTAGCTACCGTTAATGAATCATTAAGCGTGATCTCACACTATCGCATACGTGATTACCCAAGGAGCACAGCCATGCGAATTTTCGCCATGCTCGGACTTATTGCACTGGTGGGAATTGCAATACCGGCGGCCGCCACTTCGGAATTCGGCTCGAAGGACGAAGCGGTCGCCATGGTCAAACGCGTCCAGGATGAATTCAAGAAGAGCGGCGCCGAAGCGACCTTCCGCGACGTTTCGGACAAGACCACCGCCGGCTATCACGACCGCGACCTCTACCCGTTCATCTACGACATGGCCGGAAAATGTGTCGCCCATGGCGCGCGTCCGGCGCTGATCGGCAAGAACCTGATGAACCTCAAGGACCAGGACGGCAAGTACATCATTCAGGAAATGGTGAAGCTGTCGCAGGGCCCGGGCAATGGCTGGGTCGACTACAAGTGGCCGAACCCGATCACCAACAAGATCGAGGACAAGTCGAGCTACGTCGAGAAGATGGGCGACTACTTCGTCGGCGTCGGCATCTATCGGCAGTAACACTTGATCTCCGGCTATCATGGAGGATGCCGTCGCCCCACGCGCGGCCAAGGCTAAGGCCATGGCCCGCTTGCGCTCGGTCTTCGGCATCCTCGGGCATCTCTCCATCCGGATAAAGGCGTCGGCGGCGTCCGCGGTGCTGCTCGCCTGCCTGCTCGCGCTTGGGGCCAACGCCTATCTCACCTCCAGCCGCTCGGCGGACGGCTTGCGCATGCTGTCGCATCAGCTCGAGCCGAAGCTGCGGGAGATGTCGCGGCTCAGCGAGGCCATCGTCGCCACGCACATGAAGATCTTCCGCTATGTGTCGTGGGCGAGCAACGGCGTCAGCGAGAAGCTGATCAGCCAGCTTTACGCCGACATCGCCTCCGATCTCGATTCGCTGTCGGCGCGCATCGAGAAACTCAACACGCGCGACGACCTGAGCGCCGAGGAGCGCTCGCGCGTGCAGATGCTGCTCGCCGAATGGAAGCTGTGCAAGAGCCAGGCAAAGGACACGCTCGACGTCGGTCAAAGCGACGCCGCGATGGCCACCATGATGCTCGGGCAGACCGACGATAGCTTCAAGGCGGTCGATGCCGACTTCCAGTCGATGGCGAACGACATCAAGACGGCCGCCACCAACGTGCAGTCCAACCTCTCGATCGCCGCCGAGCGCAACCAGAAGATCATCATCGCCGGCACCGCGCTCGGCTTCCTGGTCAGCGCCTTCGTTTTCTTCATGATCGGCACCGTGATCGTCGGGCCGATCAAGAAGGTCACCGACATCATGCGGCAACTGTCGGCCGGCAAGACGGACGTCGACATCCGCATGCGCGACCGTGGCGACGAGATCGGCCAGATGGTCGAGGCGATCGACGTGTTCCGCAAGACCATGATCGACATGCATGCCATGGAGCAGACCACGCACCAGGCCGAACAGCATCGCGCCGCCGAACGGCGCGCGGAAATGCGCGCGCTCGCCGACGAATTCGAGAAGTCGGTACAGCAGATCGCCGAGGATCTCGCCGAAGCCGTCACCGTGATGCACAAGAACGCCGAGGTGATGTCCCTGATCGCCGCCGACACGCGCTCGCGTTCGCAGTCGATTTCCGGCACGGTGGTCAACACCCAGGCCAATGTCGACTCGGTCGCCGGCGCCGCCGACGAGCTTGCGCGGTCGATCGAGGACCTGGCGGGGCAGACGCAGAACGCCCGCGAACTGACCAACAAGACGGTCGAGCAGTCGGAAAACGCGCGGCTCAACGTCAAGCAGCTGCTCGACGCCGTCGGCCAGATCGTGCCCATCACCGGGCTCATTCAGGCGATCGCGCAGCAGACCAACCTCTTGGCACTCAACGCCACAATCGAGGCGGCACGCGCCGGCGCCTCCGGCAAGGGCTTCGCCGTCGTCGCCGCCGAAGTGAAAACGCTGGCGGCGCAAACCGCGACCGCGACCGAGGAAATCAACCGCAAGATCGCCGCCGTGCATGCCTCCTGCGACAGCGTCGTCAAGATCATCGAGCAAGTCGTCGGTGCTATTGGCGCGCTCGGCGCCGGCAACGCCGAAATGGCAGCCGCGGTCAGCCAGCAGGCGGCGTCCACGCAGGAGATCTCGCGCAACGCCCAGCAGGCGGCCGACACCTCGCGCAGCGTTGCCAGGAACATCGTCGAGCTCGACACCAAGGCGCGCGAGAACGACGAGGCCTCGGGCCAGGCGCTCGAGGGCGCAGGGCGCCTGCTCGATCAGGCCGCCATGCTGCAACAGCAGGTCGCGAGCTTCCTCCGCCACGTCCGCGCCGCATAACGCCGCTCTTGAATTCGGCGCCGCCAAGCGCCACGTCGCAGGGACCAAACCCGTGGTGACGCCTTATGTCGACGACAAGCCTGCTTCTCAACGTGCTGTGGATCGTGTTCGGCGGTTTCTATATGGCCGCCGGCTGGCTGATCGCCGCGGTGATCATGATGATCACCATCGTCGGCATTCCCTGGGCGCGCGCCGCGCTCACCATGGCGCTCTATACCTTGCTGCCGTTCGGCCACACGGTCGTTGACCGGCCGACCGGACTTGGCAGCAGCCCGCTCGGCTTTCTCGGCAACCTCATCTGGCTGGTGCTGGCCGGCTGGTGGCTCGCGCTCGGCCACCTGATCACCGCGATCCTGCTTGCGGTCACCATCATCGGCCTGCCCTTTGCCTGGGCGCATTTGAAGCTCGCGGGCCTCGCGCTGTGGCCGATCGGCAAGGACGTCGTACCGATGCCGTGAGCTTCAGCGGCGAAATATCCACGCGTCATTGCGCGTGGTCCTCCATTCGGGGGAGGACTTCGTTCAGCCGATGAGGTGCGACGCCCAATACATGAACGCGCTGAACTGGTCCGGATAAACGAGGAAATAAAAGACCAGCGCGATGGGCGCAAGCAGCAGGATCAAGTCACGCATCGAGAGCTCCAGCCGGCGATGTCCTATTATGAACCTGTCGGCCGCATGGCTCTCCCTGAATCCGTGCGAAATGCGAACGATTTGCTGACGAATTACATAAGAGTTTTTTCGAACTGTCTGTACGTCGGCAACGGATGGTCAACGTGCCGACTCCGCGCTCACGAAGCCTGCCACGCCTGTCCTTCCAGCCAGAGGATCAGACGTTCGAACGTCGCACACTCGATAGCGGGCGCCAGCAGCTGCGCGGGACGCGGCAGGCCGATGCGGTTATGCCAGTAAGTGCGTAGGCCAACGGCCGCGGTGCCGGCGAGATCGAAGGCGGAGCCGGCAACGAACACGGCGTCGTTCGCCGGAACGCCGAGGCGATCGAGCGCCAGCCGATACGGCCGCGGATCGGGCTTGTAGAAGCCCGCCTCCTCCGCGGTGATAACCGCATCCCAGCGCGTCTTGAGCCGCGCGGCGGCGAGCGCGCCGAGCCGGATCGAGCAGTTGGTCACCACGGCGAGCTTGCAGCGGCTCTGCAGAATGTCGAGCGTCTCCTGCGCGCCGCTCCATGGCGCGAGCTCGCTCCAATGCGTTTCGAGATATGCGGGTGCCGCCTCGCCAAGACCGGTGGTTCGCGCCGCCTCGCGCACCAGCTCTTCGTACGCAACGTAGGCGCCGCAGCCGTAGGTCAGACGCAGATACTCTGCGCGCCACGCGCGCCCTGCCCGCTCCGAGCCAGCGGCAGCGTTCCACAGCGTCCATGAATTGATGAGCGCGGTCAGGAGGTCGAACAGCACCGCGCGCGGGAAATTCGGGTCAGGCATGGGCGGCATTGTAGCGGCCCTTGCATTGAGCGCATGGCGGGGCTTGGCGGCGGCGCGACGAACCGAGCATCGTCGCCTCGACCAATATTCTACGATCATGAACGGTCCGGCCATGCGCCGCGCGCATCCACAAATGCCGCGGAATCAGCGCGTCGAACCGCGCCACGATAGGAAAAGTTTCCCGTGAAACGAGGTCCCGCTCTTTCTTTGGTAACCTTCAACCCCTATATTCGGGGCGCCGGGGCAACCCGGCTATGGCGATAAACGGCCGTCGTAATAAACCTTTCGGACCCGGGGGCAGTACCCGGCGGCTCCACCCAAGCCCGGCGCGGACGGGTTTCGGCGGGGCCGAAATAGGATCGACGAGGGCGTAAAGGACGGACTTTTGCTCGGCATGGTTCCGCCGTTATCGGGCCAAATCCATAGTTGCCAATGACAACTATGCTCCGGTTGCTCTGGCTGCGTAAGCAGCTCGACTAACCAAGCCTACAAGCCCTAGCCGTCTTAGCAGCGGTTAGGCGGGGTTCGGAGGCACCTGGCAACAGAAGCCTCCACTTCATTTTTTCCAGTCACCCCAAATATGACAACGGGATATTTCGGTTCCGAGGGGTGAATTTCGCCCCCGGGCGCGTTAGCATTGCGTGGAAACCGCGACTCTCTTTATGGCCGACCAAATTCGCTACGACCTCCTGACCCAGCAGGCGCTGCGCGGCGTCGTGCGCAGCGTGCTTGTGGATGCCGCCAAGAAGGGCCTGCCGGGCGATCACCACTTCTACATCACCTTCGACACCAAAGCCGAAGGCGTGCGCATTTCCGAACGGCTGCTCGGGCAATACCCGGAGGAGATGACCATCATCCTCCAGCACCAGTTCTGGGATCTCGACGTCGGCGATACCGGCTTCGAAGTCGGCCTGTCGTTCGGCGGCATTCCCGAAAAGCTGACGGTGCCGTTCGAGGCCATTACCGGATTCTTCGACCCGTCAGTCCAGTTCGGCCTGCAATTCGAGGAAGTGACCGAGGGCGAGGAGGCAAAGCCAGCGCCGACGCTGACGCAGGACAAGACCGCCGGCAAAAAGCCGCGCACGGTCTCATCGGCAAAGTCGCCAGCGGTTGCCGCCCCGGACAAGGTCCCCGCCCCTGCCGCTGCTGTTGAGCCGAAGCCGGACAAACCGGCCGGCGGCGGCGAAGTCGTCCGGCTCGACCGTTTCCGCAAGAAGTAATGGCCAGAGCGCGCAAGTCTCGGACCGAAGTCTCGGGTCAAGTCTCGCGCGAAGGCCCGCGGTAAAAACCGCAACAAAACCCGCACCGAAAGCGACGCCTTCGGTCCGCTCGAGATTCCCGCCGACAAGCTGTGGGGCGCGCAGACGCAGCGCTCGCTGCACAATTTCCGCATCGGCGCCGAGCGCATGCCGATCGAAATCGTGCGTGCCCTCGGCCTGATCAAGCGCGCGGCCGCGGAGGCTAATCGCGACCTCGGCTCTCTCGATCGTCGCCGCGCCGGCGCCATCATCGCCGCGGCGCAGGACATTGCCGACGGCAAACTCGATGCGCACTTTCCGCTGCTGGTGTGGCAGACCGGCTCTGGCACGCAAACCAACATGAACGTCAACGAAGTGATCGCCAACGCCGCCAATGTGGCGCTCGGCGGGGAACTCGGCGCGAAATCGCCGGTGCATCCGAACGATCATGTCAACATGAGCCAATCGTCGAATGATTCGATCCCGACGGCGATGCATATCGCGGCAGCGATCGCCATCCGCGATCAGCTCCTCCCGGCGTTGAAATCCTTACAGGCGGCGCTCGACAAGAAGACGAAGGAATTCGCCAAAATCATCAAGATCGGCCGCACCCACACCATGGACGCGACGCCGATCACCTTGGGCCAGGAATTTTCCGGCTACGCCGCGCAGGTAAAATCGGCGATTGCGCGGCTGGCGCTTGCGCAGCGCGAGCTTTATCCGCTGGCGCAAGGCGGCACTGCGGTCGGCACCGGCCTGAATTCCAAACCGCAGTTCGCCAAGCGCTTCGCCCGCCGCATCGCCAAACTAACCAAGCTGCCCTTCATCAGCGCGCCGAATAAATTCGAGCACATGGCCGGCCATGACGCTTACGTCTTTGTGCACGGCGCCCTCAACGCGGCCGCCACGGCCTTGTTCAAGGTGGCCAATGATATCCGACTGCTCGGCTCCGGCCCGCGCTCGGGACTTGGCGAATTGATCCTGCCGTCGAACGAGCTCGGCTCGTCCATCATGCCGGGAAAGACAAATCCGACGCAGAGCGAGGCGCTGACCATGGTCTGCACGGAGGTGTTCGGCAACCAGACGACGATCACCGTCGCCGGCAGCCAGGGACATTTCGAGCTCAATGTCTACAAGCCGGTGCTTGCCTATTGCATGATGCAGTCGATCCGCCTGCTCGCAGACGCCGCGCAATCGTTCACCGACAATTGCGTCGTCGACATCAAGGCCAACGAGCCGCGCATCCGCGAATTGATGGAGCGCTCGCTGATGCTGGTGACCGCGCTCGCACCCAAGATCGGTTACGACAAGGCGGCGCAGGTGGCGAAAGCCGCGCACGCCAACGGCACGACACTGCGCGAGGAGGCGGTGCGGCTCGGTTTTGTCAGCGCTGCGGAATTCGACCGGATCGTGCGGCCGGAAAACATGATCCGCCCGCGATAAATTTGCAGGTCGGCGCAGAAATATGCCGAAGCGTCGCGGACAGCGCCGATGAACGTCTTCGCCTAATTTCCCAGAGTTTCGCTGTGTAATTACATATAAGAAAACTAGAAGCGCTGGTACTTGTATACTGGCATCTGGTACAAGATTCACATTGTGAGAATTTTATTGTCAGAATATCGCAGGCTATTGTGAGCGATCTCCACAGCGATTCTTGCCGGCCATGAAATATACATCGACTCCCCCAGCATAGAGGACGCATTACAGCACATTCGGTCGCCCGTATTCAAAGTAAACTGCTCTTGGATTCTTCTAATCAACCGACTGTGTTTTGCAAAATTTGACGTAGTAGCTTCAACATCTACTTACTTGTAGCCGCGAATGCGGCAGCGGCGGCCATCAGTCACAAGGGTGGCGCACACGGCGGCGAGGCAAAGGCGGCGGTGTATCTGATTACCGACCACGAGGCTCGGCATGGCTGAGCTGATCAACCTTCGCATTGCGCGCAAACGTGCCCAACGGCGGGACGATGACCGTCACGCCGCAAGCAACCGCCTGAAGCATGGTCAGCAAAAATCGCAACGGAAGCTCGAAATCGCGAAGCATGAAAAAGCCAAGCAAGACCTCGATCGACACCGCCTCGACGAATAGGGGTCGGCCGATGGAATCTCCGGTCGTTAAACGTTCGATTGTGATCGCCGGTCACAAGACGAGCGTAAGTCTCGAACACGCGTTCTGGCAAGGGTTGAAAGACATCGCCGGCGAGCGAGAGCTGACGCTGTCCGACCTGGTCGCGACCATCGATACCGATCGCCACCACGGCAATCTTTCGTCAGCCATTCGCCTGTTCGTTCTCGACTATTATCGCGGGCGATCCGCCGAGCCCGCTTCGGCGCGAAGCCTGAGCGCTTCAGCGCTGCACGCCGACTGCTGACGCATCTGGATTTGCTGTCCGCCTTGGCGCCGGCAAAGTTCCGACCTCGACCGGCGGTGGCAGCGTTGGCGCACGTTTAGTTGCAGACGATACGGGGCGGGCCGGTTTCACGTTCGGCGCTGCATCGCTTTTCGGCCGTGGTATCGGCACGACCGGCGGCGCTTTCTGCTCGATGGCGCGCAACTGCTTCGACTGATTTTCAATCGATCGCAGCGTGAGCCAGCCCGTCAGTGCCGAGACGTCGATCGTGCGCTCCGGCGACATCAGCGGACCACTCAAGGCCATGAAGATGTCGGGCCGCGCGCC
The DNA here is from genome assembly GCA_963742095.1 of uncultured Alphaproteobacteria bacterium. Taxonomy (GTDB): domain Bacteria; phylum Pseudomonadota; class Alphaproteobacteria; order Rhizobiales; family Xanthobacteraceae; genus Pseudolabrys. The sequence continues at coordinate 1,974,949 of CAVUKJ010000003.1, read as the reverse complement.
GGACTGATCGCCACCACCTGAAAGTACCAGACGTCCGTCGACCGCGCCGCTGGTCAAATCGAGGCTGCCCGTCACCGATAGTTTCGTGTCGCCGGTGTCCGCATTGAAATTGCGCAGGCGCACTTGACCCGCGCCGATATTGAAGCCGCCGCGTGCGCGTTTCACCGCCAGTTGCCCGCTTTGCAAGCCCTTGCTCACAATGTCCGAGATGCGCGACGGCTCGGCCACAAGGCCGCCATCGACCGCGCGTGTCACGGAATCGAACACGTGTGGATCAAGACCGGCGATTTGCGCATCGATAAGAGCAAACTGCCCCGAGCCTTGCAGCGAGCCGATCAGCGCATCGGGGCTGAGGCCAGAGCCTTCGGCTTCGATCGACAGCGCGAGCGTGCCCGCGATGGGTGGCCGCGCGCCCGCCGTAAAAAGCGTACCCAAGTCGGTGCCCGCGAGCGTGAATTTGGTGCTCGCATGCAACCCGTCAGGCGCCGCGTGAAATGCCAGATTGCCGGTCAGGCGTCCTCCGGCAACATCACCGACAACATCATCGAGCGATAATTTTTGACTATCGAAATTGAGCATTCCGCCGAAATCGCGCGCAGCGACTTGGGGCAACACATCCACGTTGCGCGCCTTGACCGCAATCCGGCCGGCAAAGTCGCCAAACAGACGGGTGGCGAATGGCTCCGCCGACCAACTCCATCCCGTCCCTTTGCTTTCGGTCCGGGCCGGCATGCCGATCGCGGCCGCGATCAAGCTCGGACCATCGAGGCGGTCTGAAATCAATTTCACCTTGCAGACGATGTGGCGCGGTGAGCGTGGCCGCGATTTTTCCGCGCAAGCCGGTGCCGGCAATGGTTGCCTCGATCTTGTCGAGTGCAAGATCGTCGCCAGACAACGCAATGCGGCCTGAAAAAGTGACCGGCAACGCCGCCTGCCCGCCCGCGCCGCGCAGTGGCGCAAAGTTTGACGCGCGTGACAGTTGCCTGCAGATCAGCGGAGCGTTTGTCTGCGAACGGTTGGGCCGTTCCGGAGACGTTGGCTTCGAGACCGCCGGTCTTGAGCGTTGCCTTCACCTGCAGTTCGCCGTTCAGCGAGCCGCTGGCGCCAAGGGTTACTGCGCCGGAGCCAGAGTCGACGGTCACGAAACGATCAAGCCCGAGCACGGCCACCAATTGCTTGCCGTCGTCGGCATTGAGCTCAGCGGAAACTTTTGCGTTGCCGCTCTTGAACGAGGTCAGGTCGGCAGCGGTCTCGCTGTTGAACGCGAGACGAACGGCGCCGAGATTGCCATCGACGCTGAGCTTGGCCTGCGCCGCCGGCGCAGCGCCGTCGAGGGTCAAGCGCGCGTGCAGCTTGGCTGGCGCCATCGCCGCCGCACTGCGGCCGAGAACCTCGGCCGCCTTCGGCGCAAACCGCGCCAGCAGCGCCGTCACCGGCGTCATGTCTCGTGCATTCAGGTCGACGTCGACGCTCCCATTCGGCGACGAACCAGTGGCAAGCCGGCCGCTCGCCGAAAACGCGGCGCCGCCAAGATCGGCGACCGAGAACCGGTCCACTTGCAGACCACTCTCGCCAACCTTGACCCGCGCGCTCACGTCGCGCGCGTCGAGGCCGGCAATGGCGGCATGACCGATATCGGCGGCGATGGTCATGTCGTGCGGCCGCTCGACATCGGCGCCGGCAAGCAATGCTTTACCGAAGCGAAGCGCGGCGTCGACATCGAGGTCGGGCGCCTTGAGCGCCGCGTCGAGTCGCGCCGGATTCGCGCCTGCGGCGAAGACATAGGCGAAGTTGCCGCTGATCGCCTTGCGGTCGAATTCAGCGGTGAGCCGGTCGACCGCGATCTTGTCGCTGGCAAGCGTGAGATCGCCGCGCAGGCTCATCGGCTGCAGATCGTTTTGCCCTGGAGGCGCGCGACCTTCGAGCCAGGCCGTCAAAGCCTTCGGATCGTTGGTCTTCAGCTCCGCCGGGCCGGTGAAATTGACGCGGTCATCGTCGATCGCCAGATGGCCGCTGACGTGGACCTGGGTATAGCCCGGCGCGCGGAATTCGAAGCGGTCGAGATTCCACCCATTGGCGTCGGTCGAAATGTCGCCGCGCAGGTTCTGCACGGTATCGCCGCCGAGCGTCGCCTGGTCGATGCCGATGCCGAGCTGGATGGGGATGCTCGGCCGGAATGCGCCGCCAGCCAATTGGGTGAGCTTCAGGATGGCTCTGGCCGGCCGCAACTGGCTGCCGTCGCCTTCGGCCAATGCGCGATCGAGATCGATCTGGCCGCCGGACAGCACGCCTTTGAAGCGCGGCTGCTTGCCGAACCTCAAATCCGCGACGCCGGTGAGCTTGAAGCCTTTATCCTGCGAGCCGTACTGGAACTCGAAATCCTGCATCAGCGCCGACGAGGCCGTGGCCTTCATCTTGCCGTTCAAGCGCCACGGCTGGCTCAATGCGCCGCTTGCCGCGGCGAGGCCGACCGGCCGCGCCAGGCTGAGCGTACCGTCGAAGTCCGGCGCGCCGCCAGCAATCGAGACGAAGCCGTCCAGTTGGGCGCTCAGCGGCCTCGCGACCGGATCGACATTGAGACGAAGTTTCAGCCGGCCGTCGTCGCCATAACGGCCGGTGGATAGGCGGAACGGGTACAGATCGCCGCCCACAGTCGCCGCGCCCTCGCCCTTGAACGGACCGAGCAGCGAGCGCGCCTCGCCGTTGAACCAGACATGACCGAGCGTCACGTGTTCGCCGCTGCCCGCATCGGCAAGCATCACCGTCGCATCCTCGATGCCGAGGCGATCGATGCTGAGCGCGTCGGGGTCAAAGCCGATGGCGACACTTGGCGCCTGGACGTGGCCCGATGCGTCAAGGCCTAGCCGCACTTGCGGGCCAATCAGATGCAATTCCGAGGCGCGCCACTCCCCGCGCAACAAGGGGCCGAGCGCGAACTCGATACCGAGCGAGCGGGCGCGGATCTTTTCGTCGCCGGATCGGCCGATCTCGATATCGTGCAGCGTCAGTTGAGGGGACGGCAGCAGGCGGGCATCGATCGCGCCGGCGACGCGGACATCGAGGCCGACGAGGCGCGTCGCTTCCACCTGGAACATTGTCCGGTAACCGCCCCAATCGACCAGCAAAGGACCGACCAGCGCCGCCACCAGCGCCAGGATGATCGCAATCGCCAATCCAAGCAGGGTTGTCTGCAACGACAGCTCCAGCGCCGTGGGTCACGGGCCGCCCGCCCGCGCGCGCTTTATCACTGTGAATCTACGCTATTTTTGCCGCGTCTTATCGGCATTTCTGCGGCGGCAGCGTCAGTCGAGCGCGACGATCTTACCCGGATTCATGATGTTTTGCGGGTCGAGCGCACGCTTGATCGCCGCCATCGCCGCGAGCGCCGCCGGCCCATGTTCGGCCTTGAGGTATTTCATCTTGCCTTGGCCGATGCCGTGTTCGCCGGTGCAAGTTCCATCCATCGACAGCGCCAGCTCGGCCAGCCGCTCCATCAGCAGCTGCGCACGGCGCACCTCGTCGGCGTCGTCCATATCCACCAGCAGACTGAGGTGGAAATTGCCGTCGCCGACATGGCCAAGAATCGGTGCGACCAGCTTCAGCTCTTTCGTCTCGCGCTGCGCCGCCGTGACACATTCGGCAAGCCGTGAGATCGGCACGCAAACGTCAGTCGCAAACGCCTGCGCGCCCGGACGCAACCGCCGCGCGGCGTGGTAGCCGTCGTGACGCGCCTGCCAGAGGCGGCTGCGATCCTCCGCTTTGGTGGCCCACTCGAAAGGTCCGCCGCCGAATTCCTTGACGATCTCGCCAAAGCGCTCCGACTGTTCGGCAACGCTCGCGTCGGTACCGTGGAATTCGACGAACAGTGTCGGAACTTCCGGCAACGTCAGTTTTGAATAGGCATTCACCGCCTTGATCTGCAACGCGTCGAGCAATTCGATACGGGCGACCGGAATGCCGGACTGAATCGTCTGGATCGTGGCGTTGCAGGCGGCGTCGACCGACGGGAACGGGCAGACGCCGGAGGAGATTGCCTCGGGGATGCCGGAGAGCTTAAGCGTGAGCTCGGTGATAATGCCGAGCGTGCCTTCCGAGCCGACGATCAGCCGCGTGAGGTCGTAGCCGGCCGCGGACTTCTTCGCACGGCGCGAGGTGGTCATCAGCGCTCCGTCGGCCATCACCACCTTCAGCGCCAGCACATTGTCCTTCATGGTGCCGTAGCGCACCGCGTTGGTGCCGGACGCGCGCGTCGCCGCCATGCCGCCGAGCGAGGCGTCGGCGCCGGGATCGATCGGAAAAAACAGGCCGCTGTCGCGCAAATGCTCGTTGAGCGCCTTGCGAGTGACGCCTGGCTCGATGACGCAGTCGAGATCCTCGGCGTGGACCGCCAGCACCTTGTTCATGTCGCGGAAGTCGACCGAGACGCCGCCGAACGGCGCGTTGATATGGCCCTCGAGCGAGGTGCCGGTGCCGAAGGCGATGACAGGCACGTTGTTCGCAGCACAGATGCGCACGACGCGCTGGACGTCTTCCGCAGTTTGCGGAAACACCACCGCGTCGGGCGGCTGGTTCGGCACCCAGGTCAGCGTGTTGGCGTGCTGCTCGCGCACCGCTTGCGCAGTGACCAGACGGTTACCGAAGGCGGCGGCGAGTTCGCCAATCGCGCGCTGAATCGCAGCCGGATTGCGGCGTTTTTGTTGGGCGGCTTCAGCCAAGGCCATGCGGCGGCTCTCTGTCGGTGCGCCGGACGTATAGCAGAGGTCATCGGAAGCATGAAGCGGACGCCTCGCCGCAGCCGGTGGACGCGAAAATTCCATTGTCGTAGGTTCCCGCGCTCGTTTCTTTTACGCTTGGAGTGCGCAATGGCCGGCCCAGTGATCGCTGTCACCGAGAATATTTTTCCGACGCTCGACCCGGCCAAGGCGGCGCTGGCGAAGCTCAATCCGACCTTGCGTATGGCGAAAAGCACCAATGCCGAGGACATCCTCGCGGTCGCGCGCGATGCCGACGCGATCCTTGTGACTTACGCCAAGCTGACGCGCGAAATCCTCACGCAGCTCACCAGGTGCAAGGCGATCGGGCGCTTCGGTCTTGGCGTCGACAATATCGATCTGGTGACGGCCAAGGAGAAAGGCATCGCCGTCAATTACGTGCCGGACTATTGCATCCGCGAAGTGTCTGACCACGCCATGGCGCTGCTGCTGGCGCTGATCCGCAAGATTCCACTGTCCAACAAGCTGGTGCAGGGCGGCCGCTGGGAAATGCCGGCGGTGGTGCCGATCCGCCGCATCGAGGGCACGGTGCTCGGTCTCGTCGGCCTCGGCCACATCCCGCGCCTGGTCGCGCCGAAAGCCAAAGCCTTTGGCATCAAGGTCATCGCGTTCGATCCCTTCGCCAGGCCGGAGGTGTTCAAGGCGGCCGGCGTCGAGAGCGTCGATTTCGACACGCTGCTCAAGACATCCGACTATGTCTCGGTGCATGCGCCGCTGACGCCGCAGACGCGCGGCCTGATCAATGCCGCCGCCTTCGCCAAGATGAAGAAGGGCGCCTACATCGTAAACACGGCGCGCGGACCGCTGATCGACGAGGCCGCGATGATCGCGGCGCTCGACAGCGGCCAGCTCGGCGGCGCCGGCCTCGACGTGGTGGCGACCGAGCCGCTGGCCAAGGATTCTCGCCTGCTCGGCCGCGACAATGTGATCATTTCAGCCGCACACGGCGTTCTATTCGATCGAGGCGCTCGAGGAATTGCAGAGCAAATGCGCCTCTGACGTCGCGCGCGTCCTGAGCGGCGAGAAGGCGGTCTATCCGATCAGCGCTTGACCGTCCCCGCGCCGTTCATCTCGTCGGTGATGCGGGTCGAGCCGCAATGGATCGACTACAACGGCCATCTCAACATGGCCTACTACAATGTTCTGTTCGATCGTGCGGTCGATGAGACCTACGAGATGCTGGGCATCGGCCTCGACTATCTCAAGCGCACCAATCACTCGACTTTCACCGCGGAGGTCCATGTTCGCTACCTGCGCGAAATCCGCGAAGGCGACTCGGTGCGCGTCGAATTTCAGCTGCTCGACTATGACAGCAAGCGCATTCACTACTTCGAAACCCTCAAGCATGCCGAGGAAGGTTGGGTTTCGGCAACGTCGGAGAATATGACGCTCCACGTCGACATGGAGGCGAAGAAAGTCGCGCCATTTCCGCAAAATGTGCTCGACCGCCTCGCGGTGATGAAGGCCGCGCACGCGCATTTACCCGTCCCCGACGGCGTTGGACGGCGTATTGCGATGCCGCAAAAACGCTAGCGCATCAGAGGCGCCGGTAGCCCACCGCGCCGAAAACGATCGACAGCAAAAACAGCACAAGGATGACGAAGAAGATGACCTTCGCGATGGCGAAGGACGCCCCCGCTACGCCGCCAAATCCGAGCACCGCGGCAATCAATCCGATAATGAGCAGAGTGACGACCAAATTCATTATGTTGCTCCCAGCAGATCTCTTCGACTGGGTAATGTGCGCGGCGCGGGAAAGTTCCTGTGGCGCCGGAACCATCACATCAATGCCTTGTTAGATGAACGAACCGGACGGGCTGGGCCGCCCGGATATGGATTGTTGGAGGCGCATCATGCGCGACGTCGAGGTTATGAACCAAAGTGCATTTACGTGGAGTGTCGTCATTGCCGGCGCGTTGGCCGCCTGGGCGGTGGCATTCCTCATTACTTTGCTCGGTGCCGGTATCGGCCTGACTGTTTCGTCGCCCTACGCGGCGTCCAGTTCGACCGCGATGAGTATCGGCGGCGCGCTGTGGCTGATCTTTGCGCAGACGGCGGGCTTTGTGACCGGCGGCTATCTGGCGGCGCGGCTGCGCATTCGCGACCACATTCCGGGTCCGGAAACGATGTTCCGTGACGCGGCCCATGGCTTCATGGTGTGGGTCATCGGCGTCGGCATCCTGGCTTTTGTGATCGGCATTGCCGGCGCTTCGGCGGGTTCAAGCACCGGCGGCACGATAAGCGACGCAGCCCGCCAAGCCGCAGCCTATGTGTCGTTCTGGTCGTTCGTTGCGTTGCTGTTCGGTGCGGTTGCCGCCCCGCTCGCGGGCATGCTGGGTGGCGAATTGCGCGACGATCCGGAACCGGCCGGCCGGCGCAAGGCAATCCGGCGCTACGCGGCGATCTAGGCAATCGATGCAATTAAACGGGCCCGGTGAAAACCGGGGCCTGTTTGATTTCGTCAGTCGATGCGGCCGCCGGAGAATCGGCGGCCCGGCACGGTGAGGAAGTAACCGACCGCCTGGCCGCCGTCGGCGCCGACCACGCTGCCGGTGGTGTACTGCGACTCGTCGCTGGCCAGAAAGATCGCCGGACCCGCGATGTCCGCGCCTGAGCCGACGCGCCCCATCGGCACGCCCTTGCGGCGGCCTTCGTAGATTTCCGGATCGGCGTACATTGCCTCGGTACCGGGCGTGCGGATGTAGCCGGGCGTGATGGCGTTGGCGCGGATGCCGTAAGGCGCCCACTCCATCGCCTGCAGCTTCGTCAGCATGATCAGTCCTGCTTTCACGACGCTGTAAGCGCCCGCCCAGTTGTAGGGAAACAAGCCCGCGATCGACGCGATATTGACGATGACGCCGCACTTCTGCGCGATCATGTGTTTCGCCGCGGCCTGGCCCACCATGAACGCGCCCTTGAGGCCGATGTTCATCGTCGTGTCCCAGGCCTCCTCCGGCAGTTCCTCGAGCTTGCCCGGCACGATTTTCATCGCGTTGTTGACGAGGATGTCGATCTTGCCGAACGCCTTCATGGTGGCGTCGACGAGCTTGGCGATGTCTGCGGATTTCGACACGTCGGTCGCCACGCCGATGCTGCGCACGCCCAATTTCGCGATGTCACCCGCCGTCGCTTTCGCCGTCTCCGGATCGATCTCGGCGATCGACCATATGGGCGCCCTCCTTGGCATAGGCGAGCGCGATGTCGCGGCCGATGCCGCGGCCGGCCCCGGTGATGATCGCCACTTTGTCTTTCAGTCGCACGGAATTCCCCCGCATGTTCGTGAAAAGCCTGAAAAACCACGCTAAAGGCGGGGAATGGGGCCGACAAGGCCGCCCGCAGACCTCGAAATTACGGCCTACCGGTGCCACATTGGCCCTAGAAGAAGAATCAATGGCCGAACCCAAGCGACACATTCCGGTCGAGACCAATCCCGGCCCCGCCCCCGGCGGTATCGCCGCGCGGGCGCTCGGCTCGCGTTCGACGCCCTACTTGGGCGATCTCAACCCCGAGCAGCGCGAGGCGGTCGAGACGCTCGACGGCCCGGTGCTGGTGCTGGCCGGCGCCGGCACCGGCAAAACAAGAGTGCTGACCACCCGCATCGCCCACATCCTCAATCTCGGCCGCGCCCGCCCCGGCGAGATCCTCTCCGTCACCTTCACCAACAAGGCGGCGCGCGAGATGAAGGACCGCGTCGGCCTGATGGTCGGCCAGGTGGTCGAGGGCATGCCGTGGATGGGCACGTTCCACTCGATCGGCGTGAAGATCCTGCGGCGTCACGCCGAGCTCGCCGGCCTCAAGAACAATTTCACCATCCTCGACGTCGACGACCAGATCCGCCTGATCAAGCAGCTGTTCGAGGCCGAGGGCCTCGACGAGAAGCGCTGGCCGGCGCGGGTGTTTGCGATGATCCTCGACGGCTGGAAGAACCGCGGGCTGGCGCCCGATCAGGTGCCGGCCGGCGAGGCGGCGGGCTTCGCCAACGGCAAGGGCAAGAAGCTCTACCTCGCCTATCAGGAGCGTCTGAAGACGCTCAACGCCGCTGACTTTGGCGACCTGCTGCTCGAATGCATCCGCCTGTTCCGGCAGAACCCGGACGTGCTGCGGCAATACCAGAGCCGGTTCAAATACATCCTGGTCGACGAATATCAGGACACCAATGTCGCGCAGTATCTGTGGTTGAAGCTGCTGTCGCAGCCGCAGGCGGCGCCCAGCGCCGGCTTACCCTCTCCCCACGTGGGAGAGGGTGGCGAGGCGCGAGCGATAGCGAGCGACGAGCCGGGTGAGGGGGTCAGCCTCGAAGACAGTTTCGACTTGCCGGCGACTGCCGCCTCCCCCTCACCCGCCTCGCCGCTGCGCGGCTCGGCACCCTCTCCCACAGGGGGAGAGGGTAAGAAGCAACCCAAAAACATCTGCTGCGTCGGCGATGACGACCAGTCGATCTATGGCTGGCGCGGGGCCGAGGTCGACAACATCCTCCGGTTCGACCATGATTTTCCGGGCGCCAGGGTTATTCGGCTGGAGCGGAATTACCGCAGCACGGGACATATTCTCGCGGCCGCGTCGCATCTGATCGCCCACAACGCAGGCCGGCTCGGCAAAACGCTGCGCACCGAGGACGTGCCCGGCGAAAAGGTCACCGTCACCTCGTGCTGGGAACTCCGAGCAGGAGGCGCGCGAGATCGGCGAGACCATCGAGGGCTACCAGCGCGCGGCGCGCGACCGCGGCGAGGACCATCCGCTCGACGAGATCGCCATCCTGGTGCGCGCCTCGTTCCAGATGCGCGAATTCGAAGACCGCTTCATCCAGCTCGGCCTGCCCTATCGCGTCATCGGCGGCCCGCGGTTCTACGAGCGCGCCGAAATCCGCGATGCGCTCGCCTATCTGCGCGTCATCGCGCAGCCGGCCGACGATCTCGCGTTTGAACGTATCGTCAATGTGCCCAAGCGCGGCCTCGGCGACGCCGCGCTGCAGATGCTGCACGACTTCGCCCGCAAGAAGAAACTCCCGCTGACCGAGGCCGCGGCTATCGTCTCATCCACCGACGAGATGAAGCCGAAGCCGCGCACCGCGCTGCGCGACCTGATGGCGGCCTTCGAGCGCTGGCGGCAGATGCGCGATCGCATGCCGCACACCGAGCTCGCCGAGATCGTGCTCGACGAGTCGGGCTACACCGAGATGTGGCAGAAGGACCGTTCCGCCGACGCCGCCGGCCGCCTCGAAAACCTGAAAGAGCTGGTGCGCTCGATGGAGGAATTCGAGAACCTGCAAGGCTTCCTCGAGCACATCTCGCTGGTGATGGACCGCGAGAGCGGCGAAGGCGAGCAGGCCGTCAACATCATGACGCTGCACTCGGCCAAGGGGCTGGAATTCGACACCGTGTTCCTGCCCGGCTGGGAGGAAGGCCTGTTCCCGCACCAACGCTCGCTCGACGAGAGCGGCCGCGCCGGCCTCGAGGAGGAGCGCCGCCTGGCGCATGTCGGCCTGACGCGCGCGCGCAAGCGCGCCAGGATCTATTTCGCCACCAACCGGCGCATCCACGGCATGTGGACCTCGACGGTGCCGTCGCGCTTCCTCGACGAGCTGCCGGCCGAGCATGTCGAGGTGACGGAGGCGGCGGGCGGCGCCGGCGGCTTCGGCATGTCGGGCTATGGGCCGAGCCGCTTCGACGAGATGTCGTCGTTCGGGTCCAACTACACCACGCCCGGCTGGCAGCGCGCGCAGGGCCGCAAAGGCCGCGGGGGATTTTCCGAGAACGGCCAGCCGCGCTATGTGCCGGACGGCGTGTTCGACGACGTCGATAAAGATGAGGGCGATGCCACATCGTCCCCTCCACCCTCAAGACGCAGGGAGGGGGGTGCTTCGTCAAAGAAGCGCACGCCTCTGACCATCGAAGGCGAACTGATCGCCAAATCCACCGGCACCACGTCGTCTTTCGCCGTGGGCGAGCGCGTGTTTCACCAGAAATTCGGCAACGGCAACGTCACCGCCGTGGATGGCAACAAGCTCACCATCACGTTCGACAAAGCCGGCGAAAAGCGCGTGGTGGATAGTTTTGTAGAGAGGGTGTGAGACATGCGCTACATTTAGCTATGCGGCATAAGAGACCATTCTTAAAACAAAAACCCATTCTCTATTTCGACGAGAACTTTCCTGTTCTTGCAAGTGTCGCATCTACTTCTTCTCCAACAACATCTGCCCCTTCTGCCCCACCACGCGCTGCACCGCGTGGGCGAAGCGCGCCAGCAGCCAGGGCAGCGTCACCTCCAGCCGCACGCCGCTGTCGTAGACGTCGATCGTGCCGTGCGCGTGCTGGCCGAGCGCGGAGGCGGCGAAGGTCAGGCGGTCGTCCTCCCAGCTGTCGTTGTCGATGCGGATCATGTGTGCGAACTCGCCCTTGGCGCGGCCGATGCCGGCCTTGATGCGGGCCAGCGCCTCCGCCTTGCCGAGGCGGTGGGGAATGGTGACGACGAGCGGTTCGGACATTTTTTCGTTTCCTTGGGTCCCCGCTTGCGCGGGGACGAGCGGATGAGGGTGTGCTTCCCGGGATATGGCGATGCGGGTTGGGCACGGAAAGGCCGCGCGGCCAGCGGCGTAAACGTTAACGCCGCCGCCGCACGCGCGCTCGCTGCGTAAATCGGCCGCACGTGCGCGCATACCCCCTATTCGCGACGCCGCCTTTAACCGCTTTGCCACGATCTCGCCCCGTTTTGCCGCCCTAAGGCGCCCATCCACAACATCGACGGGGATTGATTCAGTGAAGCTGATCGGATTTCTTTTGCTCGCCTGCCTGCTCACGCTGACAGTTGTGTTCTCTTGCGCGAACGCAGCCGGCTGGGGCTCGGTTCATAAATACGTCAAGCCGTCCGGCAACTGCCCGGGCCAGGAAATCCTGGCGAGCTCGTATTCCTCCGGCAAGCGCACCGCCTCGGGCGAAGCCTTCGACGCCAACGGCAACACCGCCGCCGCGCGCACCTGGCCGCTCGGCACCACGCTGACGGTGGTGAACCCGAACAACGGCCGCTCGGTCTCGGTGCGCATCAACGACACCGGGCCGTGGGGCACCGCCTACGCGCAGGGCGCGCGGCTCGATCTCGCCGCCGGCGCCGCGGCGCGCATCGGCATGCGCGGCGCGCAATATGTCTGCGTGATGTGAGGGCGGAGGCGCGGCTGGCAGAGGCCGGCCCATAGCGTGTCGAAGACGCGTGTCAACGCGCTTATGAGCCATCAGGCCGTCATGTCAGTAGCAGGGCCAGCACTCGCCGGCGGGGCCGTAGTTGTAGCCACCGTGACTGTAGCCGGTGTAGCCGGAACGCGGCCCGCCGTAGTAGCCGGAGTGCGGCACGACGTAGACCGGCGGAGCGTAGGCATAAGGCGGCGGCCCGTAATAGTAGCCCCCGCCGTAGCCGTAGGCCGGAGCGTAACCGTAGTAGCCCGGCCCGTAACCGTAGTAGCCGCCCTGCGCGGCCAGCCCGCCGATGATAGCGCCGGCGGCCAGCCCGCCGATGACGGCGCCGGCCCAATATCCGCCGCGCGCCTCGGCCGGTTGCGGCACGGCCATAACCGCGACGAGCGTCATCGCGGTGGCGGCGGTGAGAACTGTCAAAATCTTGCGCATGGCGTCACCTCTTGGTCCTTTAAGAACCAAGCTAGCCGCCCGGCCGCGGCCTTGTATTGACTCAGGTCAAGCGACGCGATCGCGCGCTACCAGCGCCCGCCGCGCCGCACCAGCCGTATGATGATCAGCAGCAGGATGGCGCCGATGGTGGCGTCGACGATCTCGCGCACCAGCCCGACGCCCAGGTTGAAGCCCAGCCGCGGAAACAGCCAGCTGGCGATGAAGGCGCCGACGATACCGATGCAGATATCGCCGATCAGCCCGAAGCCAGTGCCCTGCACGATCTGGCCGGCCAGCCAGCCGGCGATGAGGCCGACCACGAGAATGACGAGGATGCTTTCGCCCGACAAATACATAGCCCACGTCCTTTGGTTGCCCCGAAGGGCAGGATGATTGCGCGGGCGCAAGGTGGGCGCAAGCAGGAGCGTCCTGACTTGACCCGGCCCTGCGGCTTGGCGATGCATTGCGCCGAACAAGGACCCGCCCCATGCCCCTCTCCGACACTATCAAGACGCTCATCCGCAACGCCTGGGACGACGGCTATCCGCTGCTGGTCGCCACCCACGGGCGCGAGGGGCCCAACATCACGCCCAAGGGCTCGATGATCGTCTACGACGACGCGCATCTGGCCTGGTGGGAGCGCTCCAAGCGCGCCGTGCTGGAGAACCTCGGCCACGAGCCCCGCGTCTGCATCATGTACGCCAACTTCAAGGCGCAGCGCGACGGCGTGCTGGAGTCGGGCTTCCTGCGCTTCTTCGGGCGCGTGGTGCTGCACGAAGAGGGCGCGGTGCGCGACAAGATCTTTTCCATGCTCTTGCCGCGCGAGCAGACCCATGCCGGCGCCGAGGCCGGCATCGGCGCGCTGGTGCGGATCGAAAAGGCGATCGATATCCGCGGCAAGCCGATCCTGTAAGGCTTTCCACGCCTTCGCCGCGCGAATACCACCCATGAAATAGCCCTGACCGGCCGGTTCCCTCGACCGCCGAAGGTGTTATGCTGCTGCAGTGGGGCTGGAGAATTAGTGATGCGTCGTCTCCCCGGCTTGCTTGTCGCGCTCGCCGCCTTTGCCGCCGCAGCCTCGCTGACGGCGCCCGCGCAGGCCAGCATCCTCATCACCGTCGATAAATCCGCGCAGCAGATGACCGTCACCGTCGACGGCGACCCGCGCTACGTCTGGCCGGTATCGACCGGGCGCTCGGGCTACGACACGCCGGGCGGCCAGTACACGCCGTTCCGCATGGAGAAGGATCACTTCAGCCGCGAGTGGGACGACGCGCCGATGCCCTACTCGATCTTCTTCACCAAGCAGGGCCACGCCATCCACGGCACCAACCACAAGATCGACGGCTCGCCGGAATTGCACGGCTGCGTGCGGCTATCGGTGAACCACGCGGCGCAGCTCTGGGACCTGGTCAAGTCGCAGGGCATGGCCAATGTGCGCGTCGAACTGTCCGGCCGTAACCCGACCCGCGCCGAGCTGATGGCGCGGCGCGAGCAAGGCAGCGTCACCAACGATCGCGACGACCGCGCGCCGGCCGACAGCAGCGCCTATCCCAAGGACAATCCCGACGTCACCGGCGACGTGGCGATGTCGCAGGACGGCAGCTGGCACACCTACGTCGAGAACGGGCAGGTCTATTACTATCGCGACGGCCCCGAGGAAGTCCGCCGCGAGGCGGCGCCGCGGCGCGTCTATCACCGCCGCTATCATTATTACCCGCGCGGCTTCCCGTTCTGGTGAGGCCTTGCGCTAAATCAACGCCGGGTCCCTGAGCCTTTGCTCCATTGCGCGTGAATCGCTATGGAGGGCGACATGCGCAAAGCCAGATCCGCCACCAAGCCGCGCCGGGCGCGGCCCGGCGCCAAAGGCGGCGGACGTTTCTTTCACATCGAGGTGCGGCCGAGCAGCCAGTTCGCCGCGTTCCGCGTTCAGGACGTCGGCAAGCCCGGCGGCGTCGAGCGGGTGGCCGGCCTGCGCGCCAACGGCTCATGGGACACCGCCAAGTGGCTGGTGGAGAAGACCCACGCCCACATCGAGAACGGCCGCCTCGTCGCCGACAGCGCCGAGGCCGCACGGCTCCTCAAGCAGCTCGGCTCGGTGCCGGTGCGGGTCCGCGGCGACCGCTTCCGCGCCAGGCCCCGGCGCAACATCCCCGAGAGCGAAAAGCCAACCCCGGCCATGCGCCGCGCCCAACTCGCCAACATCAAGAAGGCGCAGGCCGCGGTGCGGCGCCGGCGCGGAACCAAAGCGCGCGCGAGCGCTTGAATCCGCGAATACATCAGGACGAAAGACCCATGATCCGCAAGCTCAGCGGCGGCAAGTGGCGGCTTTATTCGCGCAAGAAAAATCCGCGCACTGGCAAGCGGCGCAATCTCGGCACCTTCACGAGCAAGAAGGCCGCGATGCAGCACGAGCGCGAAGTGCAGTACTTCAAGCGGCACTGACGGCCTAGTGGCCGACGCCGAGCGCCTCTTCGCCGCGGTCGAGGATCAGCGGCACGATCAAATCCTCCTCGTCGTCGAGATGGCGGATCAGCCCCTTGAGCAGCGCACCGCTCGCCACAGCGTAGTCGTCGCCGCAACGGCGCAGCGCATCGGCATCGCCTGACAATGCACGCAACAGGGCGTTCGCCGTTTCCGCGGCGCGCGCCATGTCGGCGTGGATGGCATGGTGGTCGCCTTCCAGCACGTCGAAGCCGCGCGCCAGCCGCTCGTCGGCGGCGCGGAAGATCGGGAAGTAGTGGTGGTCCTCGATCTGGTGATGGACGTCGAGCTGCGACAGCAGGAATTGCAGCCGCGGCACGAACTGGCGCGGGAATTCGGCCGGCGGCAGCCGGCCGCCGCGGAATTCCGCCTCGATCACGCGCAGCATGTCCGCCAGCTCGCGAAACATGTCGTGGCGCGACAGCCAGAACCGCGCCATGCCGCCGAGATTGGCGTGGCCCTGCCAGTGCTCGCGCGGGTATTTCGCCAGAAGCACGCGCATGTCCTCCGGCCAGCCATTGCGGCTGGCAAGCGCGAGAAGCGCGTTATCGGCGCCGTTCGGCGTTTCGATGCTCATCGGGCGCTACATAGCCATTGCGCGGGCAAATGCGAAGGGCAAATCTGCGCCCCGCATGGCCGATTCCCCGACCACCGTGGCTCGCCTGATCTGCGATGAAGCGACCGCCAAGACGGTTGCCACTCTGCTCGGTGAAACGCTCGACGATGCGGCGAGCGCCGCTTTCGAGGGCGACGGCGGGCAGTGGCAGGTCGCGATCCATTTCGGCGTCGGCATCGAAGAGGCCGCGGTGCGCGAATTGGTCGCGCGCGCGGCCGGCGACACGATGGCGCAAGCGCTCACTTTCGCGCAGGTGGCGCAGATCGATTGGGTCGCGCAGAGCCTCGCCGGTCTCAAGCCGGTGCGCGCCGGACGCTTCATCGTGCATGGCGCGCATGACCGCGCCCGCATCCCCGTCAACGCCATCGGCATCGAGATCGAGGCGGCGCTTGCCTTCGGCACCGGACACCACGGCACCACGCGCGGCTGCCTGACTGCGCTCGATACCCTGGCCAAGCAGCGCCGCCGCATCCGGCACACCCTCGACATCGGCACCGGCTCGGGCGTGCTGGCGATCGCGGCGGCAAAGATCTTCCACACACGCGTGATGGCCAGCGACATCGATCGAATTGCAGTGCAGGCGGCGCAAGCGAACGCGCGGCTCAATCGCGCGGCCAACGTCGTCACGCTGTTGCGCGCGATGGGCACCAGGAGCCGGTCGATCACGCAGGCCGCGCCTTACGATCTGATCTTCGCCAATATCCTGTTGGGCCCGCTGACGCGGCTCGCGCTGCCGATCGCGCGGCTCAGCCGACAGGGCGCGACGATCGTGCTGTCGGGTCTATTACCCGCCCACGCCAACGCGGCGATCGCGATCTACCGCGCGCAAGAATTTGTGCTCGCGCGCCGCATCTTGCTCGACGGCTGGGTGACGCTGGTGTTCCAAAAAGCAAACCGCCCCGGGCGAGGACGACCGGGGCGGCGTATCGGATGAAACGGTCGATTACCAACCGCCGAACGGCATGTCCTTGCCGCCGACGCTGATCAACCGGTTGCCACGTTCATCCAGGCTGTAAGGCAGCAGATGGGCGTGACGCGCGATCTCGCGGTGCGCCTGACGCACGCGCGCCTCGACCATCGCGTCCACGAAGCGCGCGAAAAAGCTTTTCTGTGCCGGCGCATCGACCGCCGTCTTGCGCGCGGTCTTTGCGCGCGACTTGCCACCGCGAACGCGGGAAACTCCGTATGTAACAGCAACCATGATCTATCTCCTTCTCTGAAAACCGCGTCGGTCAGCAATGCTCTGGCCTTATCGATTTATTGCACTGCAATATGGGCCGATTTGTGTTTGCGAACCACTCGCAGAAGCGCATGGAGGCCCGTCAATCCGGCATGGAATAATTAATCCTCGCGTCAGTTTGTCATCATGAATGCGCTGAATGTGTGCAATGCACAAAATTGATTCATTGGAGCGTTTTATTGCCTCCGGAGGCACCAAGTCGCTCAATATTTTTCCTGAGAACTGCCTGATCGGGGACACGCTGCTCATCCAGTAACCGGCGTGTCACGCTTGTCGTCACGCTATTCCGCCACTCGCAACGCGCATGGCTGCATTGCTCCGCCGCGCGAGCGCGTTAGAGTGCCTGCGAATGTTCGAAGCCCGCTTCCAATCGTTCGACGATTTCAAGCGAACGCGCGCAAAGCGCGGCGCGCGTCGCGGCGCTGCGCGCGGAGCTCGCGCGGCGCGGGCTCGACGGCTTTGCCGTGCCGCGCGCCGATCGCCAGCAGAACGAATACCTGCCGGCGAGCGAGGAGCGTCTGGCGTGGCTCACCGGCTTCACCGGCTCGGCCGGCTTCGCCATCGTGCTCGCGGATCGCGCCGTGCTGTTCGTGGACGGCCGCTACACGACGCAGGCGCACGCGCAAACCGACAGCAAGATTTTCACCACCGAGCATCTGGTCGAAAATCCGCCCGACCAGTGGCTCGAACAGAATCTCAGGAGCGGCACCAAGATCGGCTACGATCCCTGGCTGCACACCAGCGACGGCATCGAGAAACTGAAGAAGGCCTGCGCGTCGGCCGGCGGCGAACTGGTGGCTGTCGATACCAATCCCATTGACGCGCTGTGGCGTGAGCGCCCGGCGCCGCCGAAGGGCGCGGTTAGCCTGCGCGACATCAAGCTGGCCGGGGAAAGCGCCGCCGACAAGCTCAAGCGCGTGCAGGCCGAGCTCACCAAGCTGCGCGCTGACGCATTGGTGGTGTCGAACCCGCAGAACGTCGCCTGGGCGTTCAACATCCGCGGCGCCGATGTCGCGCACACGCCGCTCGCGCTCGCCTTCGCGCTGGTGCCGCGCGACGGGCGGCCGGCGCTCTATGTCGACGGTGGCAAGCTCGACAATACGGTGCGGCATGCGCTCGAGGATTTCGCCGATGTCCGGGCTCCGGATGCGCTGACGCGCGATCTTGCCACGCTCAAGGGCAAGACCGTGCGGCTCGACCAGGCGAGCGCCGCCGATGCCCTTACCCGGCTGCTCACCGACAGCGGCGCCAAGCCCGTGCGCGGGCCCGATCCGATCGCGCTGACGAAGGCCGTGAAGAATCACGCCGAAATCGCCGGCATGCGCGCGGCTCACCAACGCGACGGCGCGGCGCTGGTGCGGTTCCTCGCCTGGCTCGCGCGCGAAGCGCCGACCGGCGTGGTGACCGAGATCGACGCAGTCAAGGCGCTGGAGAGCTTCCGGCGCGACACCGGCGTGCTCAAGGACGTCTCGTTCCCGACCATTGCGGGCTCGGGCCCGAACGGCGCCATCGTGCATTATCGCGTCACCGAAGCGACCAACCGGCGCCTCGGCACGAACGAGCTGTTTCTGGTCGATTCCGGCGCGCAGTACGAAGACGGCACCACCGACGTCACCCGCACCGTCGCCATCGGCAAGCCCAACGCCGAAATGCGCGACCGTTTCACCCGCGTGCTCAAGGGTCACATCGCCATCGCCACCGCGGTGTTTCCGGAGAACACCACCGGCGCGCAGCTCGATCCACTGGCGCGCACCGCGCTGTGGCAGGCCGGGCTCGATTTCGACCACGGCACCGGCCACGGCGTCGGCAGCTACCTGTCGGTGCACGAGGGCCCCGCGAGCATCTCCAAGCTCGGCACCACGGCGCTGCGGCGCGGCATGATCCTGTCGAACGAACCGGGCTATTACAAACCCGCCGCCTATGGCATTCGCACCGAGAACCTGGTGCTGGTGATCGCGGACCGGGAACCGGAAGGCGCCGAGAAGCCGCTCAACACGTTCGAGACACTGACGCTGGCGCCGATCGACCGGACGCTGATCGAGGCCAAGATGCTCACTGAGAAGGAGCATCGCTGGATCGACAGCTATCACGCACGCGTCGAGGAAGCGCTGGTGCCGCTGCTCGACGCGCCGGCGCGCAAGTGGCTGACGGCCGCGACCAAGCCGCTCAAGAAATAAGCTTCAGCCACTCGTCTTCGGTGAGCACCTGCACGCCGTGCTTCTTGGCTTCGGCGAGTTTCGACCCAGCCCCCGGCCCGGCCACCACATAATCGGTTTTCTTCGACACCGAACCCGCCGCCTTGGCACCGAGACGCTCGGCGGTGGCCTTGGCTTCCTCGCGCGTCATCTTCTCCAGCGAGCCGGTGAACACCACCGTCTTGCCGGCAACCTTGGAGTCGCTCTTGGGTTTCTCGGCGTCGAGGATCTTGTCCATCTGCTTCACCAGCCGATCGACGATGTCGCGATTATGCTTTTCGCCGAAATACGCCTTGATGCTGTCGATGACCGTGTCGCCGATCTGGTCGAGTGCATCCATCTCGGCGATCGTTTCCTCGTCGCCTTTGGCGACCTTCAGGCAGGCGTCGTGGAAGGCCTTCCATGAGCCGTAACCGCGCGCCAGCGCCCGCGCCGTGGTCTCGCCGACATGACGCATGCCGAGCGCGTAGATGAAGCGGTCGAGCGCGATCGCGCGGCGCTGGTCGATTGCCGTGAAGAGATTACGGACCGAGGTTTCGCCGTAGCCTTCCTCCTCGAGCAGCTCCTTCTTGTGCTTTCTCTCGAGCGTGAAGATGTCGGCCGGCTCGCGCACCCATTCCTTGTCGAAGAAGAATTCGATCTGCTTTTCGCCGAGCCCGTCGATATCGAAGGCACCGCGCGACGAGAACAGCTTCAAGTGCTCGATCTTCTGGAACGGGCAAGCGAACTCGCCGGTGCAATGAGCGCGGGCCCCCTCCTCGCCGGTGGCGGTCGTTTCGCGTTCGACTTTCGTGTGGAGCGGACAAGGGCATTTCGTAGGGAAGGGATAAGGCTTCGCGTGCGGCGGCCGTTTTTTGATCATCACGTCGACGACCTGCGGAATGACGTCGCCGGCGCGCTGGATGATGACGGTATCGCCGATGCGGATATCGCGGCCTTCGCGCAGAACTTCGCCCTTGTTGCCGACGCCCTTGATGTAGTCCTCGTTGTGCAGCGTGGCGTTCTGCACGATGACGCCGCCGACGCCGACCGGATCGAGCTGCGCCGTCGGCGTGAGCACGCCGGTACGCCCGACCGTGATCAGCACGCCCTTGATCACGGTCATGGCCCGCTCGGCCGGAAACTTGTGCGCCACCGCCCAGCGCGGCGAGCGCGAGACGAAGCCGAGCCGCTCCTGCCAATCGAGGCGGTCGACCTTGTAGACGACGCCGTCGATGTCGTAGTCGAGCTCGGCGCGGCCTTCCTCGATCTTGCGGTGGAAGGCGAGCAAATCCTCGGTCGAGCGGCAGATCCTCGTCAGCGGATTGGTCTTGAAGCCGCAGGTCTCGAACCACTTGATCATGCCGGACTGCGTATCTTGCGGCATCTCGCTCATCTCGCCCCAGGCATAGGCGAAGAAGCCGAGCGGGCGCGACGCCGTGATGGCCGGGTCCTTCTGGCGCAGCGAGCCGGCGGCCGAATTGCGCGGATTGGCGAAGATGGTGTCGCCGGCTTCCTTCTGCCGCTCATTGAGCGCGAGGAAGGCCTGCTTGGTCATATAGACCTCGCCGCGCACCTCGCAGACCGCCGGGATACCTTTGCCTTTCAGCTTCTGCGGCACGTCCTTCAGCGTGCGGATATTGGCGGTGACGTCCTCGCCTTCGCTGCCGTCACCGCGCGTCGCGGCCGTGACAAGCTCGCCATCCTCGTAACGCAGCGACATCGACAGGCCGTCGATCTTCGGCTCGGCCGAGAAGGCAATCTTCTCATCCTCGCCAAGCTTGAGGAAGCGGCGGATGCGCGCGACGAAGTCGACGACATCCTGCTCGGACATGGCGTTGTCGAGCGACAGCATCGGCACCGCATGGCGGACCTTCTTGAAGCGCCCGGTGGGCGCGACCCCCACCTTCAGCGACAGCGATTCCAGCGTGCGCAGGTCGGGAAAGCGCGCCTCGATGGCGTTGTAGCGGGCGCGCAAGGCGTCGTATTCGGCGTCCGATATCGTTGGCCGGTCCTGCTGGTAGTAGCGCCTGTCGTGCTCGGTAATTTCGACTGTCAGCCGCGCGTGCTCGGCCTTCGCCTGCTTGGCGGTGAGGAGATCGACCGGCGTCTTGTCGGTTCTGACTGTCGCTTTGGCCATTGGTCGGAAATGTAAAGGCGTGGATGCCCGGCACAAGGCCGGTGCTGACTGCTAGCTCGCCTGCTTGATCAGCCGCTCGGCGGCGGCGCGGGCCTCGTTGGTGATCTCGGCGCCGGCCAGCATGCGGGCGATCTCCTCCCGCCTCTTCTCGGGTGCCAGCTCGGTGACGCGCGTCGCGACCCGCTTGCCCTTCTCCAGAGCGTCCTTGCTGATGAGATAATGCCGGTCGGCACGCGCGGCGACCTGCGGGGCATGCGTCACCGCCAGCACTTGGACGCCGCCCGCGAGCTTGGCGAGGCGCACGCCGATGGCATCGGCCACCGCGCCGCCGACGCCTGTGTCGATTTCGTCGAACACCAGAGTCGGAGCGGACCCACGGTCCGCCAGCACGACCTTGAGCGCCAACAGGAAACGCGCCAGTTCGCCGCCGGAGGCCACCTTCATCAGCGGCCCCGGCCGCGTGCCGGGATTGGTCTGCACCCAGAACTCGACGCGGTCGATGCCGTTCGGGCCGGCAGCGGCCGCATCGCTGTCGATCTGGGTCGAGAATTTCGCGCGCTCGAGCTTGAGCGGCTTGAGTTCGCCGTTGACTGCCTTGTCGAGCCCAGCCGCGGCCTTGGCGCGCGATTTCGACAGCGCCTCGGCGGCATCGCGGTAGTCGGCTTCGGCAGCACGCGCAGCCGTCTCCAGCGCCTTTAGCTTTTCCTCGCCGGCGTCGATCAGCGCGATATCGGACTTATAACGCGCGGCGAGCGCGGCGAGTTCATCCACCGGAACGCTGTATTTGCGCGCGGCCGCGCGCAGCGCGAACAGCCGCTCCTCGATACGTTCCAGCTCGGCCGGATCGTAGTCGGCGGCGCGCAGCGCGGCCTCGAGATGGCCGCGGGTGTCTTCCAGCGCCGAGAGCGCGGCATCGAGCGCCTTCACTGTCGGGTCGATCAGCTGCGGCGCCTGCGCCTGGCGCCGCTCCAGGCGGCGGATGACGCCGGACAGCGCCGGCACCGATGAATTGGCGCCGGCGATGACGTCGTGGGCGTCGCGCAGGTCTTCCGCCGCTTTCTCGGCCTGCATCATCACGGTGCGGCGCTCGGCCAGCATCGTCTCCTCGTCGGCCTGCGGGCTGAGCTTTTCCAGCTCATCGACCGCATGGCGCAGCCAGTCGCTTTCGCGCTGGGCACGCGCCACCTGTTCGCGATGCGCGGCGGCGGCCTCCTTGACGGTGCGCCGCGCCTCCCAGAACGCCGCAACCCGCGCGGCATAGGCTTCGAGGCCGCCGAAGGCGTCGAGCAGCCGGCGGTGCGTTCCGGCATCGACCAGCGCTCGGTCGTCATGCTGGCCGTGGATCTCGACCAACACTTCGCCCAGTTGCTTCATCACCTGCACGCTCACCGGCTGGTCATTGACGAAGGCGCGCGTGCGGCCGTCGGCGAGCTGCACGCGGCGCAGGATCAGATCGTCCTCGGACGGAATGTCATTGGCCTTGAGGATCGCGCGCGCCGGATGATTGCGAGCCAGTTCGAACGCGGCGATCACCTGGCCCTGCTCGACGCCCTGCCGCACCAAGGCCTGGTCGCCCCGGGCGCCCAAAGCCAGCGCGAAGGCATCGAGCAGGATCGACTTGCCGGCGCCGGTCTCGCCGGTGAGCACGGCCAACCCCTCGGCGAAATCGATGTCGAGCCGGTCGATCAGGACGATATCGCGGATTGAAAGTCGGGAGAGCATAGCGCCGGTCCTCAGGCCGTCATCATCCGCGAAAGCGGATGATCCAGTAACCACCGCGGCCGGAGATAATCACAAGAATCACCGGCGGATACTGGATGCCCCGCTTTCGCGGGGCATGACAAGAGGGTAGCCGTCAGCCGGCAATCGTCTTGAAGTTGGCGAAAGCCTTGCTGATCCACGAGCCTTTGTCCTCGGTCGGCTCGGTGCCGCCGGTCTTCACCAAAGTATAGGCGTGCTTGTACCAGACGCTGTCCGGGAAATTGTGCCCGAGCACCGCCGCCGCGGTCTGCGCCTCGGTGGTGATGCCGAGCGCCATATAGGCTTCGGTCAGGCGCTCGAGCGCTTCCTCGACGTGCCGCGTGGTCTGGTACTTGGTGATGACGACTTTGAAGCGGTTGATTGCCCCGGTGTAGTCCTTTTTCTGCAGATAGTAGCGGCCGACGTTCATTTCCTTGCCGGCCAATTGGTCGCGCGCGACGTCGATCTTCTGCTTGGCGGTGTTGGCGTATTCGCTGGTGGGGAACTTGCGGATGACTTCCTCGAGCGCGGCGAGCGCCTTTTCGGTGCGCGCCTGGTCGTGGGTGATGTCCGGAATCTCGTCGTAGTAGGACGCGCCGATCAGGTACTGGGCGTAGGCAGCGTCCGCGCTGCCTGGATGCAGCGTGATGTAGCGCTGGGCGCCGGCCACGCACTCGTCATAGTCGCCGGCAGTGTAATAGGCATAGGACGCCATAATGAGCGACTTGCGCGCCCACTCCGAATACGGGTGCTGGCGGTCGACCTCTTCGAATTTCTTGGCCGCGGCTTTCGGATCCTTCTTCTGATTGAGAAGGAAAAGACCCTCATTGTAGAGCCGGTCAGCCGGCTCATCGGGCGCGACGTCGTCCTTCTTGAAGAAGTCCATCTCGCTGCAGGCGCCGACGCTCACGGCCAGCAGCACAGCCGCCAAGGCGCGCGCGACGCGGCGCCGGTCTTTCTGCACGCAGTCGTCAGGCCGCAAATTCATGCTCGATTAGCTGTCCGGTCCCCCGAGGCGGCCATCCCCGGCCAACGCCCCGAACCGCGTCGGTGTAAACGAAAAAACGCGGGTCCGCCAAGCAATTACGCAGACATTCGGCCCGGATTAAGGCGACGGTTAAGCGCTGAAACGCTGGCTTTTTAGGCCACTTCCGGCCCGTAGGCCGGGGCAAGGCCGGTGGCGAGATCGGCATGGCCGCGGATGCGGCGGGCCGGCTCGGCGGCAAACTCGACCACCCGCCAGGCGCTGCGGTCGGCCATCAGGGCGGTCAGCACCGCGTGATTGAGGTTGTGGCCACCGCGCACCGTACGGTAGGCGGCGAGCAGAGGCTGGCCAGCAAGCGCAAGGTCACCGATCGCGTCGAGCACCTTGTGGCGCACGAACTCGTCGGCAAAGCGCAGGCCTTCCGGATTAAGCACGCGGTCATCGGTGACAACGAGCGTGTTCTCGAACGAGGCGCCGAGCGCGTAACCGGCGCTCCAAAGCTTGGCGACATCCTTCATGAAGCCGAAGGTGCGCGCGCGCGCGATTTCGCGGCGGAAGGTGTCCGGCCCGATGTCAAGTTCAAGCGCCTGCTTGCCGATCAGCGGATGATCGAAGTCGATCTCGGCCTCGACCCGGAAGCCGTGGTCGTAGGGCCGCAATTCGCCGAAGGCGCCGTTCTTCTCGACGCGCACCGACTTGAGCACCTCGATGAACCGGCGCGGAAGCGCGCGGGTGGTCAGGCCAGCCTGGTCGATCGCATCGACGAAAGGACCGGCGCTGCCGTCCATGATCGGCACTTCCGGTCCGTCGATCTCGACGACAACGTTGTCGACGTTGAGGCCGCGCAGCGCGGCCAGCAGGTGCTCGGCGGTCGAGCACAGTGGACCCTTGGCATCGCCCAGCACGGTCGCGAATTCGGTGGCGGTCACGGCGCGCACGTCGGCGCGGATCTCGCGCTCGATCGAGCCGTCCGCGGCGACGCGCTGGAATACGATACCGGCATCGTCGTCGGCGGGATTCAAAGTGAGGGTGACAGGGCGACCCGAATGGACGCCGATGCCGGAGAGGGCAATCTGATCGCGCAGCGTTGTCTGCTTAGCGCCCTTCATCAACCCGTTTCCGCGAGCCCATACGCAGGCATCGCGTCCCCTTGCTGGCCCAAGCAGGGCCACATTTCGGCCTTCAACTCAGCGACTACCCGAAGCTTTGGAAGGCAGCCCCCTGGGACTGAAAAGTCCCTTTCGCCGCAGAACTTAGGCCACGGCGCCGGCCTTCTCCAACTCACCATTTCTTACCGACTGTTACTCTTTTTTGCCGCAATTTGAGACGCCGGGGCCAGCCGATCGTCGAGTTTACCTTACCGCCGGGCTCTACTCCCTCTGCCATCAGCACCGGCGGCGGTAAAATCACGCTGTGTGTCAATACCTTACGCCATTCCGGCATGGAAAAGGCCCCGCTCCAAGGTTGGAACGGGGCCTTTGCTGAATTTTCCGGAGGCGATCAGTTCGCCTGACGGCGAAGGAACGCCGGAATGTCCAGCTGGTCATCCTCGGGCGAGTTATGCACAGGAGCTGGCCGGCCGTGGGGGTCCAAACCCTGCGGGGCCGACCGGCGCGCATATTCCGAGACCGGCGGGGCCGGCCGGCCTTCCGGCTGGCGCGCGCTTGGGCGGACCGGCCGCTCGAATTGCGGCATCGGCTGCGGCATCGATTGCGCCGTGTGCGGGGCCTGAGGCGCCTCGGGCTCCTCGCCGCGGCGGCCGAGGCCGACCGAGGCCAATCGCTGCATCAGCGACATGCGGCGTTTCTCAGGATGATCCTCGGCGAGTTCGCCACGCTGCGCCCTGATCTCGTTTTGCGCCGGCAACGGCAACTCGTCGATGCGCGGCATGCGCGGAGCCCGCGGAGCGACCCGCTCCGGCGGAGGTGGAATGAAGGTCCTTGGCGTCGCCGGCTCGGGCGGAGCCAGGTCCGCCGGCGCGTCGAACAGCGACGGCTTCATCGGCATCGGCCGGATTGAGACGTCCTCGATGGCCGTCGGCGTCGGCAGGATCGCAGCGGCAACCGCCGCGTGGGCGGCGGACTCGACCGCGGCCGTGCTGGCCGTCGCCACTGCCGGGGCCGGCTGTACCGTCGGCGTCGCCCGCTCGATGCGTTCGGCGATCCGGCGGCTATCATTGCGCAGCTTGCCGGCGAGCTCCTTGAGAGCGCTTTCCGCCTGCGCCGGCTGATGCTTGATGGCGGAGTGGTCGATGCCGGTCGCCACCACCGACACGCGGATGATGCCCTCCAGGCTCTCGTCGAACGTCGCGCCGACGATGATGTTGGCCTCGGGGTCGACTTCGTCGCGAATGCGGGTCGCCGCCTCGTCGACTTCGTACAGCGTCAGGTCTTTGCCGCCGGTGATCGAGATCAACAGGCCGCGAGCGCCCTTCATGGAGGCGTCGTCGATCAGCGGATTGGCGATCGCCGCCTCTGCCGCGGTCAGCGCGCGCTTCTCGCCGGACGCTTCGCCGGTGCCCATCATCGCCTTGCCCATCTCGCGCATCACGGCGCGCACGTCGGCGAAGTCGAGGTTGATCAGGCCTTCCTTGACCATCAGATCGGTAATGCAGGCGACGCCCGAATAGAGCACCTGGTCGGCCATCGCGAAAGCGTCGGCAAACGTGGTCTTTTCGTTGGCCACCCGGAACAGATTCTGGTTCGGGATGATCAGCAAGGTGTCGACCACCTTCTGCAGTTCCGTGATGCCCGCTTCCGCAAAGCGCATGCGGCGCGCGCCCTCGAAGTGGAACGGCTTGGTGATGACGCCGACGGTCAGGATGCCGAGGTCGCGCGCGACTTTGGCGATGATGGGAGCCGCGCCCGTGCCGGTGCCGCCGCCCATGCCGGCGGTGACGAACACCATGTGCGCGCCGGTCAGGTGGTCGCGAATTTCGTCGATCACCTCCTCGGCAGCCGCGCGTCCGACTTCCGGCTGCGAGCCGGCGCCGAGACCTTCGGTCACCTGAGCGCCCATCTGAACGATGCGCTCGGCCTTCGACATTGTCAGCGCTTGCGCATCGGTGTTGGCGACGACGAAGTCGACGCCCTGCAAGCCCGCCGTGATCATGTTGTTGACCGCGTTGCCGCCGGCGCCGCCGACGCCGAATACGGTAATGCGGGGCTTCATCTCGCGAATGTCGGGAATCTTCAGGTTGATGGTCATGAGGTTGCCTTTTTATTTCACGGGCAGCAGGTCCGCCTTCACGCGCGATTGCACGCGAACGCACGCCGCCGAACACGGCCGGTCCGCCACCGGCCGCTGGTTAGAACTGGTGATAAGGATCAGAAGCTTTCGCGCAGCCATTGTCCGACCCTCGCCATGTAACCGCCCGTTCCTGTCATCAGTTGCCGCGTACGCCGCGGTTCGAAGTGTTCAAGATGTGCCGCCTGCGGGTAGACCAGCAGGCCCGCCGCGACCGCGAAGGCCGGTCCCTTGGCCGCATCGGGCAACCCGGCAATGCCGAGCGGCCGTCCGATGCGCACCGGACGCTTCAGGATGCGCGACGCAAGATCGGCGATGCCGACGAGCTGGCTCGCGCCGCCCGTGAGCACTACGCGCCCGCGCGGCTCCGCCGCGAAGGGCGAGGCCGCGAGCCGGTCGCGCACCATCTCCAGGATCTCTTCGACCCGCGGCTTGATGATCCGCACCAGCGCCGCGCGCGACACGAATTGCGGCGGCTCGCGCTCGTCATCACCGACCGGAGGTACCGTGATCATGTCCCGTTCATCCGATCCACCCGTTAAAACACTGCCATAAATCGCTTTGATTCGCTCAGCATCCGCGATTCGGGTGTTCAGGCCGCGGGCGACGTCCATGGTCACGTGGGCCCCGCCAAGGGCGAAACCGTCGGCATGGACGAAGCGGCCGCCCGAAAACACAGCCAAGGTGGTGGTTCCGGCGCCCATATCGATGGTCGCGGCGCCCAAATCGGACTCGTCGTCGGCCAGAGAGGCCAAAGCGGCGACATATGGCGAGGTCACCATGGCCTCGACCGCAAGATGGCTGCGCTCGACCGTGAGCATCAGGTTCCGCACCGTCGCCACCTCGGCGGTGACCATGTGCATGTCGACGCCAAAGCGATGCCCAAGCATGCCGCGCGGCTCGCGGATGCCGGTTGCGGCGTCCAGCGCATAGCCGATGGGCAATGAGTGCAAAACGGCGCGCCCGTCACGAACCGAATGCCGGCTGGCGGCGGCGAGAACGCGGGCAATCTCGTTGTCGGTGACGACGCCGTTGGTGAGTTCGATATTGGCGACAAAGCGCTCGCTGCCGACGCGGCCGCCGGAGAGCGAGACCACCACGGATTCGAGCTGCACGCCGGCCATGCTTTCGGCGGTATCGATGGCCTGGCGAACCATTTCCTCGGCCTCGACCAGATCGACCACGGAACCGGCCTTCATGCCGCTCGCGGCGGTATGGGAGAAGCCGAGGATCCGCACGCCGTGGCTGCGGCGGCGCAGCACGTCGGGCGGCGGCGTCGGATCGAGCCGAGCGATCATGCAGACGATCTTGCTGGTGCCGACATCGAGGGCGGCAACGACCGCCGTGCGCCGCGGCGACACGGGCTTCATCTTGGGGGTGAGGCCGAAGCGCAGCACGGTCACGCCTCCCCTCCCTTGCCATGTTTCTTTTTCTTGTCGGCGGCCGCCTTGAGCGCCTCGTCGCGATCGGCGGCGGCCGCATCCGACAGCCGCACGGTGACGCGATCGGGCAGCCGCAGGTCGACCGTGACGATATCGCGCGACAGCAACTGCTTGCTGCGGTCGAGATCGGCCAAGGTTTTCAAGGCCTGGTCGGGCTGTCCTTCGGGCAGCAACACCTCGACGCCGCCTTTGAGATGGAGATTCCAACGCCGGCCGGCGACCAGCACCGACGCTTCGACATTTTGCGCGATGTCCGGATAGCGCTTGATCAGGTCGAGGAAGTCGACGCCGGCGCGCTCCGCGCCGCGCCCAACCAGCAGCGGCAAAGACTCAAAGCGCGGCGGCACGAAGCCTTCGAGCACGGTGCCGTCGGCGGCGATCAGCGACACCACGCCGTCTTTTTGCCAAAGCGCAAACGGCTTGCGCTCGACGATGCCGATGCGCAGCCGGCCCGGATAGAGCTTGAGCACGGTGGCGTCGGCGATCCAGGCATTGCTCAACAGGCGCGCCCGGGTCTTGGCGGCGTCGAGGAACAGCAACGAAGACCGGCCGGTGATACCGGCAAGCGTGAGAATGTTCTCGCGGCTCAACTCGCTATTGCCGGCGAGCGCGATCTCGGAGATGCGGAAGCCCGCGCCATTGGCGGCGGTGTCGCAGATGTCCTGCACCTGCGCGACGATGTCGTCGTAGTGGCCGCCCTTGATGACGCCATACCAGGTGCTGGCGAGCAGCAGCAGCGCCGCGGCGCTGGCGCCGGCGCCGCGCGGCGGATTGAGCGCGACGAGCGCGCCGATCCAGCGGCGCGCGGCACGCTGGCCACGCGCGGCGGCGTATCCGGATTTCGAGGTCAGCGATTGATCGAGGCGACCGTCCATCGCACCAATTTCTTTCATGCCCGGATGGGCATCCGGCGGCACGAACGAATGTTCGGTCATGCCGATCAGTCAGCGGCGATCACGCACGCGAACGACAGACGCAGGCGCGCGCTTGCGCGCTTACCGCCGCCAAGGCCCTAGTCTTCGGGCCAGTTGGTAAACAATTAGTAAAAGTTTAGGTTTTGTGAGGATTTAGCCGGAAGAAGCGGCGGGCGTGGCCTCAGGGCGACACTGCGAAGCGCGGCAATATCCTCCAATCCTGTTTTCGATCGAAGGCTTCGATGCTCAGGATGGTCGGGAGGTGTCGCGCGATCTCTTGCCAGCGCTCGCCTTCGTCGACGCTGGCAAAAACCGAACCGCTATTGGTGCCGAAGTACACGCCCACGGGCTCGCGTTCGTCACGCGCCATGGCCTGCCGAAGAACCGTGAAGTAGCAGGAGTCCTGCGGCAAGCCATCGCGCATGGCCTGCCAGGTTTCGCCGCCATCCCTCGAGCGCCATACGGCCGCAGCGGCATTGGGCGGAAAACGTCCGGCCGTGTCGCCGTTCAAGGGCATGGTCCAGATGGTTTCCGGCTCGCGTGGATGAACGCAAATCGGAAACCCGAATGTCGACGGAAGACCGCGCGTGACGTCGTCCCAGCTGCGGCCGCCGTCGGCGGAACGCCAGACGCCGTGATGGTTCTGCTGATAGAGCAGGTCGGCGGCGCCCGGCGCACGCATCATGTTGTGAACACAATGTCCGATTTCGCCGTCCCGCGGCCCCGCCGGATGGCTGTGTTCCGCCGGCTCGATATTCGAAAGACGATTGCGGCGGTCCCAGGTCTTGCCGCCATCCTCTGTCGCAAAGACGCCAGCCGCGGAAATCCCGACCCAGAGTTTTTCGGCATTCGCCGGATCGAACAGGATCGTGTGCAGGACCAAGCCAGCGCCGCCGGGATTCCAACTGTCGGCGGAAGGATGATCGCGCAAGCCCTGCACTTCTTGCCAAGTCTTGCCGCCGTCGCGGCTTGCCAGCAGCCTCGCCGGCTTGGTTCCGGCATAGAGCGTTCCGTGCGCGTAGCCCAACGACCAGATTTGCGAGAACTGATCCGCAAATGGCAGCGGCTGTTTGCTCCAGTTCAGCATGGCGGCGAGTTGCGGATCGTTGGCCGCCCAGTCGTCGATCTGGCCCTTGGTGAGCTTGATCAATTGCCACGTCGCGCCGCCGTCTTCCGAGCGCCACACACCGGCGCCGTGAAATTCGCCGCCGCCGCCGGCCCACAGCTGTCCCGTGGCAGGGTCGCCGACGATGTGATTGATGGGCCAACCATCGCAAAATGGACCCTGGACTTTCCAGCCATGCCTGTCGCTGCCGCCGGATATCAGGAAAGCACCCTTCGTCGTGCCGACGAGGACCGTCACGCCATTCTGACTCACCACCGTTCTCCGGTTCCTTCGCGTCGCCTCGCTCAGTCTCCGTTGAAAAGGGGCGCGATCGCAAGAGTGCCGATCCTTCATGGAGACAGTAGGGCGGCCTCTCGACCGTCAATGACCGGGTGGAGGAGAACGCGATCCTCACCGATCGAGCGAGGCGTCTTCCACCATCCAGCGCACCAGTTCCTCGAAGCCGATGCCGGCGTGCGCCGCCATCTCCGGAACCAGCGAGGTTTCCGTCATGCCCGGCTGCGTGTTCACTTCGAGGCAGAACAGGCCTTGCAGCCCGGCGCGGCTATCGTCGTAGCGGAAATCGGCGCGGGTGACCCCGCGGCAGCCGAGCGCGCGGTGCGCGGCGAGCGCGAGCCGCCGGCATTCCTCGTAGACTTCGGGCGACACCGGCGCCGGCAGCAGATGCCGCGAGCCACCCGGCGCATACTTGGCTTCATAGTCGTAGAACTTGGTGGCCGAGACGATCTCGATGACGCCGAACGCCTTGTCGCCCATCACCGCGCAAGTCAGCTCCTTACCGGCGATGAACGGCTCGACCAGGACCATCTCGCCGAACTTCCAGTCGGCGCGCGTCAATTCCTGCGGCGGATGCTTGTGGTCCTCGCGCACGATGAAGACGCCGACGCTCGAGCCTTCGGCGAGCGGCTTGATGACGTAAGGCCGCGGCAGCACATGCGCCTTGGCCGCTTCGAGACGCGACACCATGTGTCCGCCCGGCACCGGCACGTTCGCCGCCTTCAGCACGGTCTTGGCGATGTCCTTCTGCATGGCGACGGCGGAAGCAAGCACGCCGGAGTGGCTGTAAGGGATGCCGAGGATCTCGAGCAGGCCTTGCAGCGTGCCGTCCTCGCCGGGGCGGCCGTGCAGCACGTTGAGGGCGGCGTCCGGCTTGAGCGCGCGCAAGGTGGCCGCGACCTCGCGGTCGACATCGACGCGGCTCACTTTGTAGCCGCCGACCTTCTCCAGCGCGTCGGCGCAGGCCTTGCCGGAGCGCAAGGACACCTCGCGCTCGGCCGACCAGCCTCCCATCAGAACGGCGACGTGCTTGCTCATGTTCTGCCCGACACGCGTTGATTCATGCGCGCCCTCATAGATGAGGGACGGCGTGCCGTCGAGCGCTAAAGGCGGTTAACTTGTGCAGTGCCCGGTCAGGCGGCATGTTTGGTGGATGGCAATGCGCGGAATCTTTGGCTGGACGGTGGCGCTTTTGCTGCTTGCCGCGCCATTGCGCGCCGCCGAGCCCAATCTGCAAACCTTACCGCCGATGGCGGGCGCGAGCGCGAACGCGGCCCAGGAGCGCGCCACGCTGTTCGCCGCGCTGGCGGCCGCCAAGAACGATATCGAGGCCCGCGCGATCGAAGACCGGCTGTGGGCGTTCTGGCGCAGCTTCGCCGACGAGGAGTCAAAGCGCCTGCTCGACGCGTCGAAGCAGGCCCAGGTCGAATTCGACTACGGTCACGCGCTGATCGCGATGCAGGAGCTGGTCAAGCACCAACCCGATTTCGCGGAGGGCTGGAACCAGTATGGCTACGTGCTGTTTCTCGCCGGCAGCTACGAAGCGTCACTGGAGGCGATCGACAAGGTGCTGACGCTCGAGCCGATGCATTACGCGGCGCTGGCCGGCAAGGGCATCATCCTGACACAGCAGGGCAAGGTCGCCGAGGCGCAGGCGCCGCTCAAACGCGCGCTCGAGATCAATCCGTGGCTGAAGGAGCGCAACCTGATCGGCAAGGATCCGGTGCCGGTGCCTTAGCCGGCGATCCCGATCCGCTTGATCTCCCACTCGAGCTCGACGCCCGAATGCGCCTTGACGCGCTCGCGCACCATCTCGCCGAGCGCTTCGATATCGGCGGCCTTGGCGCCACCCATGTTGATGAGGAAATTGCAGTGCTTGTCGGACACCTGCGCGCCGCCGACGGTGAGGCCGCGGCAGCCGGCGGCCTCAATGACCTTCCAGGCTGAATTGCCCGGCGGATTCTTGAAGGTCGAGCCGCAGGTCATGTTCTTCGGCTGGCTCGCCTCGCGCTTGCGCTTGATCTCGGCCATTTCGCCTTCGATCGCGGCGGGGTCGCCGGCGCGGCCCTGCAACAGCGCGCCGACGAAGACGATGTCGGCGGGCGCATTGGAGTTGCGGTAGGTAAATCCCATGTCGGCATTGCTGAAGGTGCGCGCATTGCCCGCGCGGTCGATGCCGCGCGCCTCGATCAGCACGTCCTTGGTCTCGCCGCCGAAGGCGCCGCCGTTCATGCGCAGCGCGCCGCCGATCGAGCCGGGGATGCCGGAGAGGAACGCGAGACCCGCGATGCCGACCTTCTGCGCCACGCGCGCGACGTGCGCGTCGAGCGCGGCGGTGCCGGCGCGCACCTTGTGGCCATCCTCGACCGCGATGTCGTTGAAGCCTTTGCCGAGGCGGATTACCGCGCCGGCGATACCGCCGTCGCGAATGATGAGATTGGAACTGGCGCCGATGACCGTAACCAGAATGTCGGCCGGCAGATTGCGCAGGAAATACGCGAGATCGTTCTCATCCTGCGGCATGAACAGCACTTGCGCGGGGCCGCCGACGCGGAACCAGCTCTGCGTATCGAGCGGCAGGTTGGCGAGCAGACGCCCGCGCAATTCCGGCATGCGCGCCTT
Organism: uncultured Alphaproteobacteria bacterium; assembly: GCA_963742095.1. Lineage (GTDB taxonomy): Bacteria > Pseudomonadota > Alphaproteobacteria > Rhizobiales > Xanthobacteraceae > Pseudolabrys. Next base: position 1,941,556 of record CAVUKJ010000003.1, on the reverse strand, counting down.
GAGATCGGGGACGATGTCGGGGAAGCTCATAGCGCCTTCAACTCGCCCGGCAGCGCATAGGCCCATTGCGTGATCGAGCCGGCGCCAAGGCAGACCACGTAGTCGCCGGGCTTGGCAAGGTCCTTGATGATGCCGGCGAGCTTTTCCGGCCCGTCGAGCGGGATGACCTGGCGATGACCGCGGGCGCGCAGCGCCTGCACCAGATGATCGCGGTCGACGCCCTCGATCGGCTCCTCGCCCGCGGGATAGACGTTGGCGACAATCACCGCGTCGGCGTCGTTGAAGCAGGTCGAAAACGGCTCGAACAGCGACTTCAGCCGCGTATAGCGATGCGGCTGCACGACGGCGATCACCTGCCCCTTGCTGACGTCGCGCGCCGCCTTAAGCACGGCCGCGATCTCGACCGGATGGTGACCGTAATCGTCAATGATGGTCGCGCCGTTCCACTCGCCGGCCTTGCTGAAGCGCCGTTTGACGCCGCCGAACTTGCTGAGCGCGGTACGAATTTTGTCGTCCGGAATTTTCAGCTCATGCGCGACGGCAATCGCCGAGGTGGCGTTGAGCGCATTGTGCCGGCCCGGCATCGGCAGCACGAGGTCCTTGATCGTGTGCACGGTCTGGCCCTCGCGGTCGCGGAACAGCACCGTAAACCGCGATTGACCGTCGTGATGATCGAGATCGGTGAGCCGCACGTCGGCTTGCGGATTTTCGCCGTAGGTGATGATGCGGCGGTCGGTGATGCGCCCGACGAGCCGCTGCACGATCGGGTGGTCGGTGCACATCACGGCAAAGCCGTAGAATGGGACGTTACCGACGAAGTCGATGAAGGCTTCCTGCACGGCTGCGAAGGTCTTGAAGTGATCGAGATGCTCGGCGTCGACGTTGGTGACGATAGCGATGTCGGCCGGCAGCTTGAGGAAGGTGCCGTCGGACTCGTCGGCCTCCACAACCATCCAGTCGCCCAAGCCCAGCCGCGCATTGGTGCCATAGGCATTGATGATGCCGCCGTTGATCACGGTCGGATCGAGCCCGCCGGAATCCAGCAGCGTCGCGACCAGCGAGGTCGTCGTGGTCTTGCCGTGCGTGCCGGCAATCGCCACGCAGCTCTTCAGCCGCATCAGCTCGGCCAGCATCTCGGCGCGGCGCACTACCGGAAGGCGCTTGGCGCGCGCCGCGACGAGTTCGGGATTGTCCTGCTTGATGGCGGACGAGACCACGACCACGTCGGCGCCGTCGATGTTCTCCGCTTTGTGGCCGATGGCGACCTTGATGCCCTGCTCACGCAGCCGCTTCACGTTGGCGCTGTCGGCAACGTCGGAGCCGATGACGGTATAACCGAGATTGACCAGCACCTCGGCGATGCCGCTCATGCCGATGCCGCCGATGCCGACGAAATGGATCGGGCCGATATTGCGCGGCAGTTTCATAGGATCGTCGCCCTCAGCCTCATAACGCCGCTTTTAATGCAAGACGCGGCGGACCGGCACAAGGGTGGCGGCGTCGAAATAATTAATGGCCTGCCACTTTTATGACCAAATCCGCCGATGCAGGCCGGCCCCGCATCTAAAACATTGATCTTTCGACCCGATGCCGATTAAGAGGGATCGCCCTTCCGCCTGCCGCAGTCTCAATCGCCATGGACCATTCGATCGCATACGCCGTCGTGGCGATGATCTGCTACGGCTTATCCGACTTCATCTACAAGCGCGCCGCCGCCGCCAAGATCCGGGCCGACCGGTTTCTGACCGGGCAGGCCTGGTGGTTTCTCCCGCTCGTCACCCTTTATGCGGCTGCAACGCACACACTCGTTTTCGTCCCCGCGGCGCTGTGGGGCTCGCTGGCCGGCGTTTTCATCTTCATCGGCTTCTACTTCTTCATCCGCAGCCTCAGCGCCGGAGCGGTGAGCACCAACGCCTCGATCTTCCGGATGAATTTCGTTGTCACCGTGGTCCTGGTGATCGTCTTTTTGGGCGAGCCGCTAAGACCGGGCAAGATCGCGGGCCTTGCGCTCGCGTTGCTCGCCACCTGGCTGCTGGTCGGCGCCACAGCCGATGCAGCCCGCGTGTCTTCGGACAAGCGGCGCCAGTCGCTGATTCAAGTTTCGATCGCGACCGCGGCGTTCGGCGCGTCGACCTTTTTCCACACGCTTGGGCTGCGGCACGGAGCGGCGCCGGAAACGCTCGCGGTTGCGCAGGCGGCCCTCTTCATGCCGCTCGCAAGCACGATGATCTACATTGCCGACCGCACCTTCGTGCCGCCGCCGCCGGCGCTCAAATACGGGGCGGCCACGGCATTCGTCTTGTTCGGCGCCACGATCTTCCTGCTGCACGGCATCGCCATCGGGCAGGCGAGCGTGCTGGTGCCGATCGCGCAGATGGGCTTCATCGTCGCGGCCCTGCTCGGCATTTTTGTGCTGCGCGAGCCGCTCACCTTGCGAAAGGCGGCCGGTCTCATCTCGGCGCTGGCCGCACTGGCTGTGTTGGCGGCGAGCTGAGGGCAAACAATTCAGGTTGCCGCCACTTTTATGACCAAATCCGCCAGCCGCTCGGCCGCGTCGATGGTGCCGGCCGATTTCGAGCCTTGCGCCATGCGTGCCAGCCGCGCCGGATCGGCCGCCAATTGCGTGATCTCGGCGGCCAGCCGTTCCGGCGTGAAATCGCGCTGCGCAAGTCTGATCGCCCCGCCCGCCTCCGCCAAGACCCCGGCATTGGCGAACTGATCCTGATCGAGCGCATGCGGCAGCGGCACCAAGATCGCCGGCCGGCCGATGGCCGACAGCTCGGCCACGGTCGAAGCGCCTGAGCGCGAAATGACGAGGTGCGCTTCGGCGACGCGCCGCGGCAGGTCGGCAAAGAACGGCGCACATTCGGCTGCGACGCCCAGCTTTGCATAGAGAGCGCGCACGCCGTCGATATCTTCGGCGCGCGCCTGCTGCACGATGCGCAATCGCGCGCGCAAGTCGGGCGCAAGTCGTTCGATTGCCGCCGGCGCGATCTCGGCCATGACGTGCGCGCCCTGGCTGCCGCCGAACACGACAAGGCGCAGCGGGCCGCTCGCCGGCGTGGCGTAAGGCGTGGCAGCGGCATCGATCACCTGCGGCCGCACCGGATTGCCGGTGAACACGATCTTCGGCTGCAAACGCGGATCGAGATTCGACAGCGCGCGGAAGCTCGTGGCGATCGTGGTCACGCGCGGCGCCAGCAACCGGTTGGCGCGCCCCATCACGCCGTTCTGCTCGTGCAGCACGGTCGGCACGCCGCGCAGGCTCGCGGCCATCAGCGGCGGCACCGTCGGATAGCCGCCGAAACCGACGACGACGTCGGGACGGATGCGGCCGATCAGGGCCCAGGCCTTCATCGTTCCAAGTGCGAGCGCGCCCGCCGTGCGCGCCAACGCCACCGGATTGCGACTGCGCACCGTCTCGCTCGGAATGAGATGCACGGCCCGCGCCGGAAACTTGAATTGTGCCGCGCGCGGATCGGTCGCGAGCTCGATCACCGCGCCGCGCTTGTCCAGCGCGACCGCGAGCGCCTCAGCCGGGAACAGATGACCGCCGGTGCCGCCCGCCGCGAGCAGCACCAAGGGTGCCTTGCCGTTTCGAGAATCCGCCATCTGCGAAGAGACCCCCGCCCGGCCCTTTGAGGGCCAATATCAAGGCGAAATCAAGCCGCGCCTTCCGCCGCCGACAAATGCGGGGTCAGCATCGCCGCACGCGGCTGCTCGCGGGTCAAGGCCAGCAGCATACCGATCGTATAGGCAAGCGAGATCATCGAGGAGCCGCCATAGGAGATGAACGGCAGCGTCATGCCTTTTGCGGGGATCAGATGAATATTGACCGCGATGTTGATCGCGGCCTGGCTGCCGAACAGGATCGCGAGCCCGGCGGCGGCAAAGCGGATGAACAGGTCGTCGTTGCGCATGGCGCGCGCCAGCCCGCGGATGACGACGAAGGCGTAGAGCGCGACCAGCACGAGGCATAGCGCGACGCCGAATTCTTCGGCGGCGACGGAGAATACGAAGTCGGTGTGACTTTCCGGCAGGATGCGCTTGACGGTCCCCTCGCCCGGACCGCGCCCGAACCAGCCGCCGCGCATGAAGCTTTCGGTCGCGATGTCGATGTTGAAGGTGTCGCCGGTCGACGGGTTGAGGAAGTGCTGAATGCGGCGCGCGACGTGCGGCACGGTGTAATAGGCGGCGAGCAGGCCGGCGCTGGCCATGCCGGCGATGCCGAACACCCAGACCACGCGCATGCCGGCCATGAAGAACAGCGCGCTCCAGACCAGCACGACCAGCATGGTCTGCCCGAAGTCGGGTTGCAGGACGAGCAGCACGACCGCCACCAGCAGCATCATCAGCGCGAAGGTATTGGCCGGCATGTCCGGACGCTTGGCCGATTCACCGAATAGCCAGGCGATCAGGACGACGAACGCGGGTTTGAGAAATTCCGACGGCTGGATGTTCATGCCGAACAGCACCAGCCAGCGCCGCGCGCCCTTGATCTCGGCGCCGAAGATCGGCGTCAACGCCACCATGACGAGACTGATCGCAAAGACCACGATGGCGAGCCGGCGAATCTGGCGCGGGTTGAGGAACGAAACCGAGACCAGCACAAAGATGGTCGGCACGAGATCGAGAATGTGCCGGTTGACGAAATAGAACGGGTCGAGGCCAAGCCGCGCGGCGACCGGGGGGCTCGCGGCGAGCGACAGCACCACGCCGGCCAGCATCAGCGCGCCAACGGCGGCAAGCGTGAGCTTGTCGACCGTCCACCACCATTCGGCAAAGGGCGTGCGTTGCGCGCGCGAGACCATGCGATACCCGTCCGCGCCCAAGCTGACGCGTCATGGTTTACGAAGCATTAAGACCGAGAGACCGCGCTCTTTATCCCTGGGATCGCCAGAACAATGTCGGTGAAGGCTTTGCCGCGAACCTCGAAGTTCGGGTACTGGTCGAACGAAGCGCAGGCCGGCGACAGCAGCACCACCGGCTCTTTGGCGTCGGAGGCCTCGGCGTCGCACGTGGCGGCGTCGATCGCAGCGGAGAGCACGCCGTCGATCTGGTTTGGAACTTTGCCGTCGAGCGTTGCGGCAAATTCCTTGGCCGCCTCACCGATGAGATAGGCCTTGCGGATGCGCGGGAAGAATTCGGCCAGGCCGGTGATGCCGCCGGTTTTCGGCTTGCCGCCGGCGATCCAGTAGATGTCGTGGAAACTGCCGAGCGCCTTGGCCGCGCTGTCGGCATTGGTGGCCTTCGAATCATTGATGAAGAGCACGCGGCCTTTTCGGCCGATCTCCTGCATGCGGTGCGCAAGGCCGGGAAAGCTCACCAGGCCTTTCTGAATCGCCGGCAAGTCGAGACCGAGCGCAACGCAGGCGGCAATCGCGCAGGCGGCATTCTGGGCATTGTGCTGACCGCGCAACGAGCCGATGCCGGCGAGCTGCGCGGCCGCGTGCGCCTTGCCGCCCATCGCCCGCATGATGCGGCTGCCTTCAGCGTAATAGCCGTCGCGCAGCGGCGCCTCTACCGAGACGCGGACGACAGTCTTGCCGGCGCGCTCGATGCGGTCGGCGGCGGCGCGCGTGTAACGGTCGTCGACGCCGATCACCGCCGTGCCGCCGGCCTCGACGCTCGCAGGCAGCAGCGCCTTGATCGCGGCATAGTTTTCCATCGTGCCGTGACGGTCGAGGTGGTCTTCCGAGACATTGAGCAGGATGCCGACGGTCGGCTTCAGCGACGGCGCGAGATCGATCTGATACGAGGAGATTTCAAGCACATAGACGCGGCGCGCTGCGAACGGCTCGAGCGCCAAAACCGCGACGCCAATATTCCCGCCCATCTGCACGTCGCGGCCGGCGCTCTTGAGCAGATGCGCGGTGAGCGCGGTCGTCGTCGATTTGCCGTTTGTGCCGGTGATGGCGACCAGCGGGCAATCGAGCCCGGCCTTTGCCCGCTCGCGGCAGAATAGTTCGATATCGCCGATGACCTCGACGCCTGCCTTCTGCGCCAGCGCCACCGACCAATGCGGCTTCGGATGAGTGAGCGGCACGCCCGGCGCCAGCACCAGCGCAGCAACATTCGCCCAATCGAGTTCGCGCAGATCCTGCGTCGTGATGCCGGCGTCCCGCACCTCGGCGACGGATTTTTCGTTGTCGTCGAAGGCGACGACATCGGCGCCGCCTGCTTTCAGCGCCTGCGCCGACAACAGCCCGGAGCGGCCGAGGCCGAAGACCGCGACCTGCTTGCCGGCAAAGGTCGTGACCGGGATCAAGGATTATCTCAACTTGAGCGAGGCGAGCCCGGCGAGCGCCAGCACCACCGCGACGATCCAGAAGCGGATCACGATCTGGGATTCGGTCCAGCCGAGCTGCTCATAGTGGTGGTGGATCGGCGCCATCCTGAAGACGCGCTTGCCGGTCAGCTTGAACGAAACCACCTGGACGATCACCGAGAGCGCCTCGAGCACGAACAGGCCGCCGATGATGGCCAGCACGATCTCGTGCTTGATCGCGACCGCGGTCGCGCCGAGCATGCCGCCGAGCGACAGCGAGCCGGTGTCGCCCATGAAGATCGAGGCCGGCGGCGCGTTGAACCAGAGAAAGCCGAGGCTGGCGCCGATCACCGCGCCGCACAGCACCGCCAGTTCGCCGGTGCCGGCGACGTAGTGGATCTGCAGATATTCCGAAAACACCGCGTTGCCGGCGAGGTACGAGATGAAGCCGAAGCTCGCCGCGGCGATCATCACCGGAACGATCGCCAGGCCGTCGAGGCCGTCGGTGAGATTGACCGCATTGCCGGCGCCGACGATTACGAAAGTGCCGACCAGGAAAAAGCCCCAGCCGAGGTTGAACACCAGCTCCTTGAAGAACGGAAACACCAGCGAGGTCGCGATCGGCCCATTGCCGAGGCGCGAGAGCGCGGTGACGGCGACGATCGCGATGATAGCCTCGGCGATGAGCCGCGTGCGGCCGGCAAATCCGGTATCGGACTGCTGCTTCGTGACCTTGAGATAATCGTCATAGAAGCCGATCAGGCCGAAGCTCAGCGTGACGCCGAGCACGATCCAGACATACGGATTGGTCGGATTGGCCCACAAGATGGTCGAGACCAGCAGGCCCGACAGGATCATCAGGCCGCCCATGGTCGGCGTGCCCTTCTTGGTGATCAGATGCGAGGCCGGGCCGTCGCTGCGGATCGGCTGGCCCTTGCCCTGCTTGAGGCGCAACATGTCGATGATCGGACCGCCGAACAGGAAAACGAAAACCAGTGCGGTGACGATGGCGCCGCCGGTGCGAAAGGTGATGTAGCGAAAGACGTTGAGGAACGAGACGTGCGAGGAGAAATCGGCCAGCCAATAGAACATCGGATCAAACCTGCGGTGAATTCTCGAGCGCGCTGGCCCGCGGAAACTGTCGTTCGAGCGCTTTGACGATCGGCCCCATTTTCGAGCCCAGCGAACCCTTCACCATGATGGCGTCGCCGTCGCGCAGGGCCTCGAGCACGGCCGGCTCCAGCGCCGCCGCGGTGTCGGCATAGCCGCCCCGGCGATTGGAGGGAAGTGCCTCCCATAAAGACCGCATTAAAGGACCGGAGCAGTACACAAGATCGATGTTTGCCTCTTTGAGAGGCACGGCGAGGCCGCGGTGCAACCCGGCGCCGGGCGGCCCTAATTCCAGCATGTCGCCGAGCACGGCGATACGGCGGCCGCGCTCGCCGATCGGCGTCTGCCCGAGCAGCGCGATGGCGGCGGCCATCGAGGCCGGGTTGGCATTGTAGCTCTCGTCGATCAGCACCGCGCTGCCGCCCGGGACGCGAAGCGTCACGCGGGCGCCGCGCCCCGGCGTCGGCCTGAGGTTGCCGAGCGCAAGCGCAGCGAGCGCGAGATCGGCGCCGACCAAGACCGCCGCCGTAAGCACCGCGAGCGAATTGAGCACGACGTGCCGTCCGGGCGCGCCGAGCTTGTAGGTGATCGGCGTGCCGAGGACGCGGGCTTCGACGGTGGACGAGTCCGCCTGCAGCGACGCGCGCAACAGCTGCGTGTCGGCTTTTGCATTGTCGCCGAACGAGACGATGCGCGACACCTTCGCCGCCTTTGCCGCGGCTTCGAGGCGGCCGAATTGCCCATTGTCGCGATTGAGCACGGCGGTGCCGCCCGGCTCGACCCCGAGGAAAATTTCGGCCTTGGCGTCGGCAATTTTTTCGAGCGTGCCGAAGAACTCCAGATGCACGGGCTCGACCGTGGTGACGATCGCAACATGCGGGCGCACGAGTTTTGTCAGCGGCGTGATCTCGCCGGCATGGTTCATGCCGATCTCGAACACCGCGTATTTCGTGCCTTGCGGACAGCGCGCGAGCGACAGCGGCACGCCCCAATGATTGTTGTATGAGGCGGCCGATGCATGCGTTTCGCCCTCCGGCGAAAGCGCGAGCCGCAAGGCTTCCTTGGTGCCGGTCTTGCCGACCGAGCCGGTGACCGCGATCACCTTGGCATTCGTGCGCGCCCGGGCGGCACGGGCAAGGTCGCGCAACGCCTCGAGCACGTCGTCGACGATCAGCAGCGGCGCATCGGCAAAGCGCTCTGCTTGCGTGCGGGCAACGACGGCCAACCCGCCACCGGCCTTGAGCGCGGCGTCGACGAAGTCGTGACCGTCGCGGCTGTCGCCCTTGATGGCGAAGAAGGCTTCGCCTTTTGCAATCGTGCGCGTATCGATAGAGAGGCCCGGCACGTCGGCAGGCAGCACGCCGCGCTTTTCGGCGCGCATCGCCGTGGCCATGGCGTCGAGCGTCCACAGCGCGCTCATGCCACCTGCTCCCGCAGCGCGGCGGCGACCGCCTCGTGATCGGAGAAATCCAAAACGCGGCTGCCGACGATCTGGCCGGTCTCATGGCCCTTGCCGGCGATCAGCAGAACGTCGCCGCTTTTGAGGCCGGCAATGCCGGTGCGGATCGCCTGCGCGCGGTCGCCGATCTCGGCTGCGCCCTTGGCTTCGGCGAGAATCGCGGCGCGGATCGCGGCCGGCTGCTCGCTGCGCGGATTGTCGTCGGTGACAATGACACGGTCCGCATTCTCGACGGCGATGCGGCCCATGATCGGGCGTTTGCCCTGGTCGCGGTCGCCGCCGGCGCCGAACACGACGATGAGCTTGCCCTTGGCATAAGGCCGCAGGCTCTCGAGCGCCTTCTTGAGCGCATCGGGCTTGTGTGCGTAGTCGATGAAGATCGGCGCGCCATTTCTCGTGCCGGCCAGTTCGAGCCGGCCCTTCGCGCCCTGCAGTTTTTCCAGCGACGCAAACACGCGCTCGGGTTCCGAGCCGCTCGCAATCGCAAGGCCGGCGGCGATCGCGGCGTTCTGCACCTGGAAAGCGCCGACCAGCGGCAGCTTGACGTTGTAGGTGCGCCCGCCATGGGCGATGCGCACGACCTGCGCGAAGCCGTCGATCGCGCCGCCGAGCAATTTGATGTCGTCGCCTCGCTCGCCGACCGTCATGATCTTGAGCCCGCGCATTTTCGCCGCCGCCACGACCTGCCCGGCATGGCTGTCGTCGACGCCGATGACCGCGGTGCCGCCGGGCACAATCAAATTCTCGAACAAGCGCAGCTTGGCGGCGAGATAGGCTTCGATGGTCGGATGATAATCGAGATGATCGCGCGACAGATTTGTGAACGCGCCGGCCGACACGCGCACGCCGTCGAGCCGGTGTTGGTCGAGACCGTGCGAAGAGGCTTCGAGCGCCAGATGCGTGACGCCCTCGCCCGCCAGCCGGTCGAGCGTGCGGTGCAGTTCGATCGGATCGGGCGTGGTGAGCGAGCCGTAGGTCTCGCCGCGCGGCGATACGACGCCGATGGTGCCGATGCTCGCCGCTGGCTCACCGAGCGCGCTCCAGATCTGCCGCGTGAAGGCAGCGACCGATGTCTTGCCGCTGGTGCCGGTGACGGCGGCGACCGCACCGGGCTGACGCGGGAAGAAGGCGGCGGCGGCAAGCGCCAGCGCGCGGCGCGCATTGGCGACTTGAACGAAGGCGACGCCGGCGGACACCTCGGCCTTCTGCTCGGCGATGACCGCCGCAGCGCCCGCCGCAACCGCCTGCGGCACGAAGGCCAATCCATCACTCTTAGTGCCGGGGACGGCGACGAACAGGTCGCCCGGCTTCACCTTGCGGCTGTCAGCGCTAATGCCCGTGAGCTGCAACCCGGCAAAGCGCGGGTCGAAGCGGGCACCCTCCAGCGGCAGGTCGGCAAGCTTCATGGCAGACGTGTTGTTACCCGCAATTGCGGCAGGCGGAAGCCGTTACCGGCTTTCGGTCGCTTTGGCCAGAATCAACTGGTCGGCCTTGGGTAAATCGAAGCGCGGCTCGAGGTCGAGCAGCGGCGCCACCCGGGCGATGACCTTGGCCGCGGTCGGCCCGGCGTTCCAGCCGGCGGTGGCAAAACCGTGGGTTTCCGGCGTCGGCTGCGGCTCATCCAGCATGATCAGCAGCAGGTAGCGCGGCTTGTCGGCCGGCAGCACCGCCATGAAGTCGGTCAGCAGCTTGTGCTTGGAATAGCGCCCGCCGACCACTTTTTCGGCCGTGCCGGTTTTGCCGCCGACATAATAGCCCTCGACGTTCGCCAGCGTGGCGGTGCCCTTCTCGGCGTTGAGCCGCAGCAGATAGCGCATGTCGCGGCTGGTCTGCGGCTTGAGCACGCGGGTTGCGATCTTTGCCGCGTCCTCTGGGCTGCGCTTGAGGAACGTCGGTTTGATCAGCAGTCCGCCGTTGACGGTTGCCGCGACCGCCATGGCCGCCTGCAGCGGCGCAACCGACAGGCCGTGGCCGAATGCGATCGTGACGGTGTTAAGCTCGCCCCAATGTTTCGGCACCAGCGGCTCGGCGCTTTCCGGCAATTCGGTGCGCAGACGGTCGAGTTGCCCCATCTTCTTCAGGAAGTCCTGGTGGCCCTGCACGCCGACCGCCAGCGCCATGCGCGCCGCGCCGATGTTGGACGAGAAGGTGAAAATCTCGGGCACCGTGAGGAAGCGGCCCTTCGGCTCGTAATCGTGGATGGCGAACTTGCCGTATTCCAGCGGATGACGCGCATCGAAGGATGAGTTGAGCGTCGCCTTGCCCGCGTCGAGCGCCATCGCCAGCGTGAGCACCTTGAAGGTCGAGCCCATCTCGAACACGCCGGTGGTCATCCGGTTGATGCGGGTCGGATCGTTGGCCTCGCGCGGGTCGTTCGGATTGTAGTCGGGCTCCGAGACCAGCGAGACGATCTCGCCGGTGTTGACGTTGAGGATGAGGCCGGCCGCCGCCTTGGCATTGAACTTCTCGCGCGCCTTGAAGAGCTCGTCGCGCAGCGCGTATTGCGCGCGCAGGTCGAGCGCGAGCTGCACCGGCCGCTGCAGCCGGTCGGTCGCGAGCCCCGCCATGTGCAACGCGGCCAGCCCCTCGCCGTCGAGCCACTTCTCCATGCCGGCGATGCCCTGGTTGTCGATATTGACCAGTCCGATCACCTGCGAAACCGTGGCGTCATTGGGATAGACGCGCTTGTTCTCGGTCAGGAAGCCGACGCCGGGAATGCCGAGCCGGTGAATCTCCTGCTGCTGCTTCGGCGTGATGTCGCGCTTGAGCCAGACGAAGCCGCGTTTTGACGCCAGGCGTTCGCGCAGTTCCTTGCCGTCGAGATCGGGCAGTTCGGCGGTGAGTTGCTCTTCCGCGTCATCGACGTCGATCAGCTTGCGCGGCTCGGCAAACAGCGACGGCGTCTTCACGTCGGTGGCGATGATCGCGCCGTTGCGGTCGACGATGTCGGGCCGGGCGGTGGCGAGCGCGTCTTGTGTCACGGTGCGGTGGTCGCCGTGGCCGTTGCTGGCCATCGCAAACATCACCAGCCGCAGCGCGATGACGCCGTAAATGCCGGCAAAGGCGACGATGGCGAGACCGAGCCGCGCCTTGGCCTTGACGTCACGATTGACATTGCGGCCGTAGAGCAGCGACCGCAGCATGCGCTGCCATCGGCTTTCGGGTTGTTTTTGTCCCTGCGCCATGGCCGTCACTGCTGCCCTGGCGTGGGCGGTACGCTGCCGGTGGTCGCGGGCGCGGACGGCGCCAGCATCGCGCCGATGGCGTCTGCGCCGGGTGCTGTCTTCGGCGGACGCGGCGGCAGGCGGCCGAAATCGTCGAATTGCGTGGGCTTTATCGGCTGCAGCGCCAGATGGCGCTCGGCCAGTCCCTGGATGCGCTCGGGCGTGTCGAGCTTGGCCCACTCCGCCTTGAGCGCGGCAATGGCATCGCGCTCGCGGCGCAGCTCGCTGCTCACTTTCGCGACACGCGCACCCTGCAACGTGGAATCGAACTTGATCTTGTAGACGGCGGCGGCGGCTAGAACGAGCATGCAGATGACGATGATGTTGAGGAGGCGCATGGCTCAGCGTCCTCTCATCACGTCGGCGAGCACCGGCAGGCGCGGCAGGAGATCGGAGAGATCGCCGGACTGCGCGGGCGCATCGGTGCGCTCGGCCGCCCGCAGCTTGGCCGAGCGGGCGCGCGGATTGCCGGCAACTTCGGCTTCGTCTGCCGTGACCGGGCGCTTGGTCAGGATGCGGAAACTCGGCGGCGCGGGCTTGACCTCCGGTGCGTGGCGCGAGCCGGCACTCGTTTTGGCACGGGCCGCGAGAAAAGTCTTCACGATGCGGTCTTCCAGCGAGTGGAACGACACCACCACCAGCCGCCCGCCCGGCTTGAGAACACGTTCGCTCGCGGCGAGCGCTTCGACGAGTTCGCCAAGTTCGTCGTTCACGAAAATCCGCAGCGCCTGGAACGTGCGCGTGGCCGGATGGATGTCTCCCGGGCGCGAGCGAACGACCGAGCCGACGATGTCGGCGAGCGCCGCCGTCGTTTCGATCGGAGTGGAGCTGCGTGCCTTGACGATGGCGCGGGCGATGGCGCGCGAATGGCGTTCCTCGCCGAGCAGGAAAATGATGTTGGCGAGATCGCGCTCGCCCGCCGCGGCGACAACGTCGGTCGCGCTCGGACCCGAGGCCCCCATGCGCATGTCGAGCGGACCGTCGAGGCGGAACGAGAAACCGCGCGCCGCGGTGTCGAGCTGCATCGACGACACGCCGACGTCGAGCACGACGCCGTCGACGCTGTCGTGACCGGCTGCGCGCGCGATCGCTTCGAGATTGGAGAAGCGGTCCTCGACCAATGTGAGCCGCTCGTTCGCAAGCGCGCGCCCAAGCGCGATCGCCGTCGGATCGCGGTCGATGGCGATGACCTTGCAGTTCGCCGCTGCGAGGATGGCGCGGCTGTAGCCGCCGGCGCCGAAGGTCGCGTCGATGTAGACGCCGCCGTCCTTCACGTCGAGGAAGTCGAGAGCGGGGCGGCCGAGCACGGGAATGTGGGGGGCTGGTCCGCCAGCGACAGCAGAGCCGCCGCCGCCCGCCGTCATTCCCGTGCTCCAGGTGCTGCAACTTGCGCGTTGCGCGCCGCCGACTGGGAGCTCAGCTCGCTCTTGAGCTCGCGCACCTTTTGGGTGGCCTCCGCGAGTTCGCTTTGGAAGCGACCGGACTCCCAGATCTGAAACTTGTGACCCAACCCGACGAAGGTGACGCTGTCCGCGATGCCGGCATGGCGCTTGAGCGTTTCGCTCAAGGTGACACGGCCCTCGCCGTCGATCTTCAACGTTTCGCTGGTGCCGTAGAGCGCCATCGCAAACCGCTCGCGCTCTTCCGAAAACGGGGCGTAGCGCGCGATCAACGCCTCGATCTCCGACATCAGCGCATTGCCGCCGGCATCGATCGCCGGGCGATCGAGCGCCGGGTAGCAGTACAGGCCCTCGAAGCCGTCGCGGACCAGCACCGAACGCATGGCTGCGGGAATCGAGACACGCCCTTTGGAGTCGAGCCGCAACGTGACGTTCGACACGAAGCGGTCCATCACCCGCACCCCACGCGACCCTTACTGGAATTGAGAAATCGTGGGATATCATGGGATATTATGGGCGTCAATGGAATGAGCCTTGCCCCGACGCCATTGGAGCGCCGGCGCAAAGCGCCGTCCGAACCCCATTAACGCCTCATAAACTTTAAGGATTTCTTTCCGCAGGCCGGCTTTTCGCAGCCGGCGCCCGTGGAACTTGGCGGTTCCAATCCCCTGCGATCACACAGAATTCCCGGAACGGCACCTGCGCCTCAGCGTTCGCCAAAAGGAGGCGAATTTGCCCCAACCCAGTTCCGGAAACGAACCAAGGAGGCCATCAATGACCAAGAAACTGATGCTCGGCACGGCGCTGGCGGCGCTGATGCTGTCGGGGGCGTTGGCGCAAGCGCCAACCGACCCCAAGGCGAGCCCGCCCGCGGCAACCAAGAGCGACGAGGCCACGCCGACGACGACCGGCCAAGGCTCCACCAATGCGCGGGTCGTGGCATCGCAGAAGCCGGACCAATGGCTGGCGTCGAACTTCAAGGGCACCGATGTCGTCGGCTCCGACAATGCCAAGATCGGCAACGTCACCGACATTCTGTTCGACAAGACCGGCAAGATCGAAGCCTATGTCGTCAGTGTCGGCGGCTTTCTCGGCATGGGCAGCAAGAGCGTGGCGATCGCGCCGAATTCGTTCGACGTGGTGCCCGGCTCGAACGGCAGCGCCGACAAATTGAAGTTGTCGATGACGAAGGATCAGCTCAAGGAAGCGCAGAACTTCCAGCCTTATGAGGCGCCGCGGCCGACGACGACCGGCTCCGCGCCAGGCAACCGCCCGATGGGCGGCGGCATGAAGCCGCCAGGCACCACGCGCTAAAGCGCATTTTGTTTGAGCACACTCCCTGACGGCCCGGCACAAATACCGCCGGGCCGTCAAGCGTTTCCGCGTATTGATTTTTTTGCCGCGTGCGGCGAATGATGCGTTCCCAGTAACGCGTGCCGCCGGCCCATGTCATCATTTTCGCCGGATTCCTTCATTGTCACCGACGTCGTGCCCTCGCCCAATCATGACGAGCGCAAGGACGGCCGCGTGCCTGACATGATCCTGCTGCACTATACCGGCATGCAGACCGGCGAATCCGCGCTGCAACGGCTCACGACGGCAGAGAGCAAGGTTTCCGCGCACTACGTGGTGTTCGAGGACGGCCGCATCGTGCAATGCGTGCCGGAAACGCGGCGCGCCTGGCATGCCGGCGTTTCGTCCTGGGCCGGTGAAACCGACATCAATTCGTCCTCGATCGGCATCGAGATCGTCAATCCGGGCCACGAATTCGGCTACCGCGACTTCCCGTTGCGGCAGGTCGCGGCCGTCATTTCGCTGTGCAAGTCGATCCTGACGCGGCGTGGTCCGATCAACTCCGACCGCATCCTTGCGCATTCCGACGTTGCGCCTTCGCGCAAGCAGGATCCCGGCGAGCGCTTTCCCTGGCACCTGCTGGGCGAGTCCAACATCGGACATTGGGTGCGGCCGGCGCCGCTCGATCTCGAGGGCCAGACCTACAAGCGCGGCGACCGCGGCGAGGCGGTGGCGCGCATGCAGCGGGCGCTGCAGTCCTACGGCTACGACATCGCCGAAACCGGCGACTTTGACGACGCGACGCGCGAGGTGGTGACGGCGTTCCAGCGCCATTTCCGGCCGGCGCGCGTCGACGGCATCGCCGACCCCTCAACGCTGCTGACGCTGCGCGCGCTCATCGAAACGCGCCCGGCGCCACTTGGTTAACCGCGTCGAATAGGCCCGCTTGACGGGCGCCTTCCGGAACCCCATTGCTAGCCCGTCAGTCGGCCGGACGGCCGCTCCGCGCCAATGCCGAAAGGCGGCCGGGGAGGAAAGTCCGGGCTCCATGGACAAACGGTGCCGGATAACGTCCGGCGGGACGCCCCTTCGGGGGAGTTTCAGGGACAGTGCCACAGAGAACAGACCGCCGCGGCTGCGTAGCGTTTTGGCCGAGGTAAGGGTGAAACGGTGCGGTAAGAGCGCACCGCGTTTCCAGCGATGGAAGCGGCACGGCAAACCCCACCGGGAGCAAGACCGAATAGGAACGGCGCGGGAGCAATCCCGGATCAGTCCTGATCTGCCGTTCGGGTAGGTTGCTTGACGCGCCGGGCAACCGGCGTGCGAGAGGAATGGCCGTCACGTCTGCGGGTTACACCGCGGGCCATACAGAACCCGGCTTACAGGCTGGCTGATACGTCACAACGGGGGCTCGGCGGCAAAACCGCCGGGCCCCCGCCAATTTTGCATTACCGATCGGCAATGTCTGACAATGCGGAATCTGCCCGAGTCAGGCGCCGTTCATGTTCGTAGAGGTACCCTTGCTCGGAATCGAATACGGCAGTCCTCGAATCGGAGGAACCAACAAAGCCGTGTTCGCATTTTACCGACCACGTGAACTATGCCTGAAGGGAACCCCATGAATAAAAAGATCGCCTTGTTGCTAAGTGGCGCAGCCGCGCTCAGTCTGAGCGGCACCGCGCAAGCGAGCACGTCGTCAGCGCCCGAAGCGGCGCCGGCAACAGGCGCGCAGTCTTACGCCGAGCTGCTGACACCGATCCCCAACGCCGTCGAGGCGCTCATCGCCGACGATCAACGGCTGCAGGCGCAGGATGGTGAAGCGAAAGTGCAGTTGGCCTATCACCACCACCATCATCACCATCACCACCATCATCACCACGGCTACTTCCGCGGCTACTACGGCCCCGGCCCCTATTATTACGGCGGCGGCTATGGCGGTTGCTACTGGACCTGGGGCCGCGCTTTCTGGAATGGCCACCGCTGGGTGCGGCCGCGCGTCCGCGTCTGCAACTAAGCGTCGCGCTTTAACCGATCAGGCCGCCGTCTCGGCTTGTCCGGGATGGCGGCCGGCGCGTTGCGGCAGCAGCACGATGCAGCCGACAATGAAGACGGCGATGACCGCCGAGGCGATCGGACGGCTCAACGCCAGCCCGCCTTCCTTGACCGGCTTGTCGAGGAAATCGCCGACCGTGGCGCCGAGCGGCCGCGTGAGAATGAACGCCGTCCAGAACAGCGCGACGCGCGACAGGTTCGTCCAATAATAGACCGCAACGACGAGCGCGATCGCGGCACAAAACACCAATGCGCTGTGCTCGTAGCCGAGGCCAGTGTCGTCGGCCATCCAGTCGCCGAGCGCCGTGCCCAAGGTCTGCGAGAAGGTGATCGCCGCCCAGTAGAAGCATTCGACCTTGGGCGTGCTCACCGTCGCGACCGAAATCGTTCCTTGCGACCAGTACCACGCGGCCAGAACGGCGAGCAGGCAGACAAGCAGCAGGCTCGCGCCGCCGGCGTAACCGATGCCCAGCGAGCGGTCGGCGAAATCGGCCATCGTGGTGCCGAAGGTGGTCGAGGCGATGATGGTCGCCCAATACAGCGACGGGTGAAATTTCTTCGCGGCGATTTGCGCGGCCACCAGTGCGACCAGAAGCACAACGAACAGCGCCGTGCCAGCGAGGTAGTCCCAGTTCAGCGTCATGGTGACCGTGTCGCCGCCGGTCTCGCCGAGCGTGGTCGCCGCGATCTTGATGATCCAGAAGACGAGCGTGACTTCGGGAACCTTGGTCAGAATTTTATTCCGGCTGCTGTTTGTCATCGGCGAAACCGCTTGGCGTCAACGCCTTGCACGCGCAGTCGTTCACTGTACCTGCGCACGTCTTATCGGCGCCGCCCCGTCTGCTTCCCGCTCAATTCAATCCGGCCAGCATTGTCTTTGCCGCCTGCAAATCCGGACGCTCGAAACCTTCGGTGAAGGCGCCGTAGACTGGAGCAAGCAGACCGCGCGCCTCTGACTTGCGCCCGCTCTCGGCGAAAAGCCGGGCGAGGCTGGTAGCAGCGCGCAATTCGAGCGGACGGCATGCTTGCGCGCTCGACATCGCCAAGGCTTCGCCGAATGCACGTTCCGCATCCTCCGGCCGCGCTTGCGCCTGGAGCGCCTCGCCGCGTGAGCGAAACAGCTCGGGCGCACAGAACCGGTTGGCTTTGACGTTCATCTCCTCGATCGAGCGCTCGATCCTAGCCAAGGCCCGCTCGACGTAGCCCGCACGCAGCTCCTGTTCAACGATCAGAACGGCATACATCGGCCCGAAGGCGGCGCCACCGGGAATAACCGCGTCGCTCATCGAACGGATACCCGCGTCGAAATCGCCGCCCTGGGCAGCCAGCCAGCCTCGCAGGAATCGCGCATCCGCCAATTGCCAGGGAAATTTGTTGCGTTCGGCGAGCGGATAAAGCTCGTCCGTCATCGTCCGGCAGGCATCCATGTCCCTCATCAGCGCCATGTACACGGCACCGCGCTGCAGCGCATGCGCCACCGAAAACACATGGCCGAGCACACGCGCATCCTCGATCGACTGCAACGCCGTGCTCTTAGATTGGTCGAGAAATCCCTGGCCCCAGAGACTGACCGCGTAGAAGGAGCGCGCGCACATGCGAGCATCGTGCCCGCCGAAATAATAAGAATGATCCCGATGGCGCTCGAGATTGTAGAGGCGAAGCACCTCGCGCGCGGCCTCGCTCATACCGGCAAAATCAGGCACACGCAGCAGCATTGGGACTTTAGCGTGATAGGCCTCGAGCAGCAGATCGGCGTTGTCTAGTTCGCGCGCGATCACGAGCAGCTGATCGGCGAGCGTCGATGCTTCATCTATGCGGCCGCTGGTGGTTGAGTTGAACCACATGCCCCAGGTGGCGAGGAAGCGCTCCCGCCCGCGGCCAGGCAAATTTTGGCTGAGCGCCAGCGCCAGTTGGTAGTGCTCCCTCGCTTCCTTCGCCGTGGGCCCGATCGCGATCAATTGCACCAAGCCGAGGCCAAGGCGAATGTCGAGCTCGATACCGTCACGTTCCTCCGTTTCCGGCATCGCCATCACGAGGCGCAAAGCGTTGGAGTAATGCGCCAGCGATTCTTTCAGGGCGGAGCGGCGCAGGTCGCGCTGACCCGCCTGCTGCCAGTAGCGGATAGCCTGTTCGGTGCGCCCTGCGCCCTCGAATTGCTGCGCCAGCATCTCGGGCGCCGTGTCCGGGAAACGCTTCTCCAGAACGGCGGCGATGGCGCCGTGCAATTGCTGACGCCGGGCCCGCAGCATGGTTGAATAGGCGGTGTCCTGTACCAACGCGTGCTTGAACGAATAAGTGGCGTTTGGCGGCGTGCCGCGCGGGAACACCAGCTCTGCCTCGGTCAGCCGAGCCAGCGCGTCTTGCAGCACCTGATCGGGCAATCCGGCAACCGCCGCCAGCAATTCGTAGGAGAACTCGCGGCCGATGGCGGCGCCGATCTGCAACACCTCGCGCGCCGAGCCGAGCCGGTCGACGCGTGACATTAACGAGTTCCTGCAAGGTGGTCGGGATGGCAAGCGCCTGCGACGGCTCGCCGAGCTGCTCGCTTTCCAGCACGGCTTTGGTCAATTCCTCGACGAACAACGGCACGCCATCGGTGCGTTCGACGATCTGTTCGAGCAGCGCTTGCGGCAGCGCCTTGCCGCCGGTGACGTGCTCCACCATCGCCATGCGCTCGCGCCGCCCGAGGCGGTTGAGTGTCATGGTGCTGACGTGCGGATGGCCGACCCACGGCGGCTGGAAATCAGGGCGGTGCGTGATGATCAGCAGGATCGGTAGCGTGTGCAGACGCTCGACGGTGAGCGTGAACAGCTCCAGCGAGGTCGGGTCGCTCCACTGCGCGTCCTCGAACACCAACAGCAGCGGGCCGCCGCGCGCGAGGACCGTGAGCCGATCGAGCAGCGCGGCCAGCACCTGCGCGCGCTTGCGCTGCGGATCGGCTGCACTCTGGGAACCGTCACCCAGACCGAGCAGATCGGAGACGGCGGCGGTGTCGACGCCCGCGCCCAGGAGTTTCTCGAGCTTGCCGCGCTTGACCGCCACCGTGTCGTCGCGGCCGAAGCCAGCGGCGTGCGCAAGATGAGCGACGATCGGCTGCAGCGCGCTGCCCTGATGATGCGGGAGACAAAAGTAGCGCATGCAAGTCGCGTTGTCGGATTCGACCTTGTCGAGCAGCGCCGCGATCAGGCGCGACTTGCCGATGCCGGGTTCGCCCGACAGCAGCACCACGCGGCCGTCATTGTCTTTGGCCTGCGCCCACCGGCGGGACAGCAGATCGAGCTCCTCGTCGCGGCCGACCAGCGGCACCTGGTTGGCCTCGCGCAGCTGCTCGAAGCGGCTCTGCATGCTCTGTTCACGGAGCACGCGCCAGGCGGCGACCGGACCATCGAAGCCCTTGAGCGCGCCCGGATCGACCGCTTCGTATTCGAACAAATCGCCGGTCAGACGGCGCGTCGAGGCGGCGATCAGCACTGTGTTTGGAGCCGCGACCGATTGCAGACGCGCGGCGAGGTTGGGCGTCTCGCCGACGACGTTGCGTTCCTGCGCCTCGCCGCTGCCGACCAGTTCGCCGACGACGACGAGGCCGGTGGCAATGCCGATGCGCACTTGATGGCGAGCTGCGCCGACGTCAAGCCTGCCGATCGCCTCGACCAGCGCCAATCCAGCGCGCACCGCGTTGGCAGCGTCGGCCTCGTGCGCTTCCGGATAGCCGAAATAGACCAGCACGCCGTCGCCCATGTATTTGGCGACGAAGCCGCGGAAGCGCGCCACCACTTCTGCTGCGCATTTGTGATAGGCGGCAATGACGTCACGCAGGTCTTCCGGGTCGAGCTTGGTCGACAGCGCGGTCGAGCCGACCAGGTCGCAGAACATCACCGTGAGTTGGCGGCGCTCGGCGCTGGAACCGGTCCGCGGTGGCGCGGCGGCCGCCGGCGGCGGCGCGGCAGCCGTGGCCGCACCGATTTTGGCCCCGCATTGCGCGCAGAACCGGGAACCGGCCGCGTTAACCTGGCCGCAACCCGTGCAGGCGACAGCCTGCGGCGCGCCGCATTGCGGGCAAAACCTACTGCCGTCAGGAATCTGCGCCTCACACCCCGAACACGTCATGCTGGCCATCGGCGGTTTGTAGCATCCGCGCGGCCACTGGCCAATAAAGCTGACCGCGCCGCGTGCGCCTATTTGTTCGCGCCGCGCGCGTGCATGACCGCGCGATAGGCAAAGACGACGGCGGGGCCGAGCGTCGTGCCTGGGCCGGGATAGCTGCCGCCCATCACCGAGGCCATATCATTGCCGCAGGCGTAGAGGCCGGGGATGGGTTTGCGGCCGGTGTCGAGCACGCGCGCATCGGCGTCGGTGGCAAGGCCAGTGCTCACTGCGATGTCGGCGGGAAAGACCGCGACCGCGTAGAACGGCGCGGTTGCGATCGGCCCGAGACAAGGATTGGGCTTGTGCGCGGCGTCGCCGTTGAAGCGGTTGAGCTCGAGGTCGCCTTTGCCGAAGTCGATGTCGATGCCGGTCTCGGCATATTTGTTGTTGCGTGCCACGGAATCGCGCAGGCCCGCAGCATCGGCTTTAATCTTGGCCGCGAGCTCGTCGAGCGTGCGACCGCTGACGATGTAGCCGTTCGCCTCGAACTTGCGCAGATCGCGCGTGCCGGGGTGAATGTCGCCGAGCCCGTATTTTTCGATGAAGGCGGCGTCGCAAATGAGCCAGGCCGGAATCGACGGCACCGCCTTGTGGCTCTCGAACATGCCGAGCACGAAGTCGTGGTACGACAGGCCTTCGTTGACGAAGCGGCGGCCGGCGGAGTTCACCGCGATCAGGCCGGGCTTGGCGCGGTCGAGCGACAGATGCGGATAGAGTCCCTTGCTGCCGTCGGCACGTTTGGTGATCGAGACCGGCGTCCATAGCCCGCTGGTGCAGCGCTCGGGCGACACCGCGGCGCCGAGCCTTTCGCCGATGGCGATGCCGTCGCCCTTGTTGCCGGCATAGCTCAACGAATGCGGCGGCGTCGGCTGCGGCATGAATTTTTCGCGCAGCGCCATGTTGTGGCCGTAGCCGCCGGTCGCGAGCACGACGCCCTTGCGCGTCTTGACGGTCACCTCGCCGCCGTTGACGCGCAATTTCGCGCCGGTGACGCCGCCGGGGCCGCCGATGACGCCGGCAATCGGCGCGTCGAACAGGATCGGCACGTTGCGCCGGCGCAGGCTGTAATAGAGCCGCGCCACCAGCGCATTGCCCATGGTGATGCGCGTGCCGCGTGGGAAGCGCAGGCGGTCGGCGAGATAGCGCAGAAAGATCTTCGCCGAGTGCAGGAAATTGCCGGGCGAACGAAATCGCCCGATGAGGCGCGGGATGTCTTCCTTGCCGACCATCATGCCGCCGAACAGCATGAACTCGCGGATCGGCGGCCGCACGCGCGCGAAGTCGCGGCCGAGCAGGCGGCCGTCGAACGGCTTGGCGACGATGGCGCGCCCGGTCACCGCGGCGCCGGGCATGTTGTTGCGGTAATCGGGATGCTTGCCGCAGGGCAGGAACTGCACGTCGGTCCTGGCTTCGAGATAGTCGATCGCCTCGGGCCCGGTCTGCAGGAAGGCGCGGATCAAGTCGCTGTTGGCGCCCTGCCCGATCAACGCATGCAGGTAGGTTTCCGCCTCTTCGGCCGTATCGTTAAAGCCGGCGGCCTGGCTCTGATGGTTGCCCGGAATCCACAACGTGCCGGCCGAGGTCGAGCCGGTGCCGCCGACCTGATCGGATTGCTCGGCCAGCAGCACGTCGAGGCCTTCGAGCGCGGCGACCAGCGCCGCCGCCATTCCGGCGGGCCCTGCGCCAACGATCAGCAGATCAACTTCACGCGTCGCGTCCATAAACGAAACGCTAGCACGCGTTTTTCGGCGCCGCGACATACCTAACAGATGCTGAACGCGAAGCTTGCAATTGCCACGAGCGGTAAAACGGAACCGCACGGTTTTTGTGAGACACTTTTTTCGTCTTCGCAAAGAGCCGGGGGGCTCCTTCGTGATGCAGGTGCGCCGCACGCATGCGTGGCTGGTCTTGGCCGGCTATCTCTGTCTCGCGCTCGCCATTCCGGCGCTGACGCCGGTGCCGGAGCGCGATGCGCTCACGCCGATCACGCCGCTGGTGCTCGCCGGCAATACCGAGGACGACGCGATGATGCAGCCGCTGCGGCTGCAGGCAAGCGCGGCGTTGTACGACCTGCAGGCTCACACGGCGCAGCAGACCGCGAAAGCGTTCTAGCGCGCGTCCAGCATCGTCGAGGGCAGCCAAAGCGCCAGCCCCGGAAACATCGCGACCAGCACCACCGCCGCGCACATCAAAAAGAACAGCGGCAGCGCATAGGCGCCGATGGTGAAAATGTTGCGGCCGGTCATGCCCTGCAGGACGTAGAGGTTAAAGCCGACCGGCGGCGTGATCTGCGCCATTTCGACGACAAGCACGACATAGATGCCGAACCAGATGAGGTCGAAGCCCGCCTTGATGACAAGCGGGATGATGATCGACGTAGTCAGCACCACCATCGAGATGCCGTCGAGGAAACAGCCGAGCACGATGTAGAACGCTGTCAGCACCGTGAGCAGCGCCCAGGACGACAGGTTGAAGCCGCTGATCCATTCGGCAAGCGCGATCGGAATGCCGGTGAAGCCCATGGCGGCCGTGAGATAGGCGGCGCCGGCGAGGATGAAGGCGATCATGCAGCTGGTGCGGGTCGCGCCCATGAGCGAGTCGACAAGGCCCTGCTTCGTCAGCGTGCCGGACCACCACGACAACGCAATCGACAGGAAGACGCCGACGACCGCGGCTTCGGTCGCGGAGGCAAGCCCGCCATAGATCGAACCGATGACGCCGAGGATCAGCAGAGACACCGGAATCAGCCGCCGCGACGCGTAGAGGCGCTGGCGGAATGGCACCGCGGGCTCGGGCAGCGGCATGCGCGACTTGTTGAACAAGGCCCATACCACGATGAAGCCCATGAACAGGCCGGCCAGCACGATGCCGGGAATGACGCCGGCGATGAACAGCCGCGCGATCGACTGGTCGGTCGCGGTCGCGTAGACGATCATGATGATCGAGGGCGGAATCAAAAGCCCGAGCGTGCCGGAGCCGGCCAGCGTGCCGACCGCCATCTTCTCGTCGTAGCCGCGCTTGAGCAGCTCGGGCAGCGCGATGCGGCCGATGGTGGCGCAGGTCGCGGCGGACGACCCGGATACGGCGGCGAAGATCGCGCAGCCGATCACGTTCACATGCAGGAGCCGGCCGGGCAGCTTCTGCACCCAGGGCGCCAGCCCTTCGAACATGTCATCGGATAATTTGGTGCGGTAGAGAATTTCCCCCATCCAGATGAACATCGGCAGCGCGGTCAGGTCCCAGGAATTCGACGCCGCCCACATCGAGGTCGCGAGCACCTGCCCGGCGGGGGTCGCCACCTTGGTCAGCACCGCGGCAAAGCCGCAGACCGCAAGCGCGATCGCGATCCAGACGCCGGAGCCGAGCACCGCAAACAGCAGCAGCATCAGGATCGCGGACAACGCGAGCTCGTTCATGCTCGCCTAGCCTTCCTTGCCCAGCGAGATGGCATCTTCGGCGGCGCGGAACGTCGGCCGGCCGCCGCGCAGGACGATGAAGAACTCGTCGAGCAACGCGACCGTCAGCACCAGCGCGCCGATCGCGATCGCCGCCTGCGGAATGACGAGCGGCACCTTCACCACGCCGTTCGAGACCTCGTGGAAGCGAAACGACACCCAGGCGAAATTGAGAAGGCTTCCGGTCATGTAAGCGGACGCCGCGGCTGCAAAGCCGAAGGCCCAGATTTCCATGATGTGACGCTGCGCCTCACTCAAAGCCGACAGCACCAGGGTCACGCGGATATGCGCGCCCGATTTCAGCGTTCCGGCGAGCGCAAGAAAGCTCGCGGCTGCCAGCAGATTGCCGCAGATCTCGTCGAGCGAGAGGATGACGAAATCGGTGCGCGGCAGATGGACAAGCGCCAGCGCGCCGTCGAGCAGACGGCCGCCGAGCTGCGCGCCGACAAGGATCGCGATCGCCGCGAGACAGAATGCGGAGGCCCACAAGGTGCCGCGGTAAAGTTCATCGAGCAGCCGCCGCACTGATCCCCCATTTGCTCCGGATACCGTGGCGCGCCCCCGCGCCGGGGCAACCAGAGCTACTTCCTGAACGCCGCCAGCATGGCCGCGCCGTCCGCACCCGCCGATTTTTCCCATTCGGCCGTGATGGTGTCGCCGATCTTGGCGAGGCCAGCCTTGAGCTCGGGCGTCGGCGCCGTCACCTTGATGCCGGCGTCCTTCAGCGCCTTGGTCTTGATCGTCATTTCCTCGATCGACAATTTCCAGCCGCGGTCTTCCGCGGTCTTTGCGGCGTCCTTGACCGCCTTTTGCTCGGCAGGGGTCAGCTTGTCGAAGGCGTCCTTGTTGACGATGACGATGTTGCGCGGCAGCCAGGCCTGCGTATCGATGTAGTTCGTGAGATAGTCCTGCGACTTGGTATCGACGCCTGTCGACGCCGAGGTGATCATCACGTCAACACGGCCGGTGGCGAACGCGGTCGGCAGGTCGGGGACTTCGATCTGCGTCGGGATCGAGCCGGCCAGCGCCGCGATGCGGCCGATCATGGCGTTGTAGGTGCGGAACTTGAGACCCTTGAGTTCATCGACCGACTTGATCTCGCGCTTGGCGTAGATGCCCTGCGGCGGCCACGGCACCGAGTACAGCAGGATCAGGCCTTCGGACGCGAGCTGCTTCTCGAGAAAAGGCTTCTGCGCCATGTAGAGCTTGTGCGAGGCGTCGTAGCCGGTGGCGAGGAACGGGATCGAGTCGATGCCGTAGACCGGCGCTTCGTTCGACGACAGCGACTCCAACATTTCGCCGATCGGCGCTGTGCCCTGACGCACGGCGCGCTTGATCTCGGCATGCTTGATCAGCGAACCGGCGGAATGCACGGTGATGACGAGCGAGCCGTTGGTCGCCTTGGCGACATCGGCAGCAAACATCGCGACGTTACGGGTGTGGAAATTGCCGTCCGGATAGGGCGTCGGCATGTCCCATTTGGTCTGGGCCGACGCTGTCGTCGCCAGAACGGCCGCGAGCATCAGTCCCGCGAATGCACGTATGAGTTTTGTCATTGTCGCCTCCATGCCCGGGACAGCGAGCATGGAGCTATCGCACCGCTCGTGGCAAGACCGCCAAAAGGTTAGCTTGCGGGCTCAACGCCATTGGCGCGCAGCGTCGCCGCCGCGGACGGCGCGCTGAGGAACTTGATCAGCGCCTTCGCTGCATCCGGTTGCTTGGTGGATGCGCTCAAGCCCGC
This sequence comes from uncultured Alphaproteobacteria bacterium, assembly GCA_963742095.1. Classification (GTDB taxonomy): domain Bacteria; phylum Pseudomonadota; class Alphaproteobacteria; order Rhizobiales; family Xanthobacteraceae; genus Pseudolabrys. Next base: position 1,915,408 of record CAVUKJ010000003.1, on the reverse strand, counting down.
GGCAAAGCCGATCTTGGTTTGCAGTTCCTCCGGGATTGGCCCGACTTTGTCGATGCCGGCAACGCCGGTCAGGCGCGTCGCCACCACCACGACCATATCAGCCTCGCCGCGGGCAACGACTTCGGCGGTGTCCTCCGCCGCCATCGGCTTGAGCTTGCTCTGCATCGCGTCCTTGATACCCAGGCGGTTGAGCAGACTGACGAAATAGATGCCGCTCGCGCCTTTGGCAGGGAACGCGACGGCATGAGCCGCGAGCAGCGTGCGCTTGAAGGCGTCGACCGACGCGATATCGGGCTTCGGCGCGCCGCTTTTCACCGCCACGGCCAGACCGGAACGGCCCATGTCGGCACGGCTGCCGGCGACGGCCTTGCCCGACTTGATCAGCTTCTCGATGGTCGGCGGATTGCCGACAACGACATCGAAGCTCTCGCCGGCCTCGGCTTTCTTGATGACGTCGGCGTTGACGCTGAAATGCACGTCCACCTTGTTGCCGGTCGCCTTCTCGAACTCGGTGCAGAGCGCGGCGACCGCTGCTTTGGCGCCCTCGCCGCTGAGCACCTTGAGCTCGGCGGCGGACGCGGACGACACGGCGAGTGAGAATACGGCAGCGAGCGCAGCCAGCCTTTTCATGACGCCTCCCCTTAATTTTTGTGCCGAAAGCCTATCAGGCTTGTCTTGTCCCCGACAGGCCGGACATAGTGGCGGGCTTCGTGAGCCCGCCACGGTCATGCCCGCAAAAACATCACCGCAGTTTTGGGACTTCTGGATCGACCGCGGCGGCACCTTCACCGACATCGTCGGGCGGCGGCCGGACGGCACGCTGACCGCGCACAAGCTGCTTTCGGAGAATCCCGAAGCCTATAGCGACGCCGCAGTTCAGGGCATCCGCGATCTGCTCGGCCTGAAGACGGGCGAGCCGATCCCGCCGGGCCGCGTCGGCGCGGTGAAGATGGGAACCACGGTCGCGACCAACGCGCTGCTCGAGCGCAAGGGCGAACGCACGCTGCTCTTGATCACCAAGGGTTTCCGCGACGCGCTCAAGATCGGCTACCAGGCGCGGCCGAAGATTTTCGCGCGCGAGATCATCAAGCCCGACATGCTTTACGAGCGCGTCGCCGAAGTCGACGAGCGCGTACGCGCCGACGGCACGGTCGAGCGTGACGTCCATCTCGCCGGCGCGCGCCGCGAGCTCGAGACGGCGAAGGACGACGGCATCAAGGCGGTGGCGATCGTGTTCATGCACGCCTACCGCTACCCCGAGCACGAGAAGAAGGTCGCGGCGCTGGCGCGTGACATGGGCTTTGCGCAGGTGTCGGTGAGCCACGAGGTGTCGCCGCTGATCAAGCTGGTCGGGCGCGGCGACACGACCGTGGTCGACGCGTACCTGTCGCCGATCCTGCGGCGCTACGTGGCGCAGGTCGACCGCGACCTCGACGCCAAGCGCTCCGATGCGCGCCTGATGTTCATGATGTCGTCGGGCGGCCTGACGGCGGCCGATTTGTTTCAGGGCAAGGACGCCATCCTGTCGGGCCCCGCCGGCGGCGTCGTCAGCATGGCGGAAACCGGACGCCAAGCCGGCTTCAACCGCCTGATCGGCTTCGACATGGGTGGCACCTCGACCGATGTGTCGCACTATGACGGCGAATACGAGCGTGCCTTCGAGACCGAAGTCGCGGGCGTGCGCATGCGCGCGCCGATGATGCTGATCCATACGGTCGCCGCCGGCGGCGGCTCGATCCTGCATTATGACGGCGCGCGCTTCCGCGTCGGACCGGACAGCGCCGGCGCCAATCCCGGGCCGAAGTGCTACCGGCGCGACGGCCCGCTCGCGGTCACCGACGCCAACGTCATGGCCGGCAAGCTGCTGCCGGATTTCTTTCCGAAGATTTTCGGTCCGCAGCAGAACGAGCCGCTGGATGAAGGCGCGGTACGGCACGCCTTCAATAACCTCGCGCAGAAGATCGCCCACCACCAGAAGGTCGATCCGATGAGCGGCGAAGAGGTGGCCGACGGCTTCATCAAGATCGCGGTCGAGAACATGGCGAACGCGATCAAGAAGATTTCCGTGCAGCGCGGTTACGACGTGACGCGCTACGCGCTCAACTGTTTCGGCGGCGCCGGCGGGCAGCACGCCTGCCTGGTCGCCGACGCGCTCGGCATGACCAAGGTGCTGATCCATCCGTTCTCGTCGCTGCTGTCGGCCTACGGCATGGGGCTCGCCGATATCCGCGCCACGCGCCAGCAGGCGATCGAACTGCCGTTCGGCGCAAAGGCGCTGGCCGCGCTCAGGAAGACGGCGGCGGGGCTCGGCCGCGACACCAAGGCGGAAGTCGCCGGCCAGGGCGTGCCGGCGGGCAAGATCACGGTCTTCACGCGGGCGCACATCCGCTATGCCGGCACGGACACGGCGCTGGTGGTGGCAGCGGGCTCCCTCGCCACGATGAAACGGGCCTTCGAAAAAGCGCACAAGGCGCGGTTCGGCTTCATCGATCGCAGCAAGCAGATGGTGGTGGAGGCCGTGTCGGTGGAAGCGGTCGGCGGCGGCGCCAAATTCAACGAGCGCGCCGGCAAACTCTCGCGTGGCAAGCTGCCGAAGCCGGCGCGGCGTACGAAGTTCTTTTCAGGCGGCGATTGGCACGCGGCCAACGTCTTCACCCGCGATCAGCTCAAGCCCGGCGCCAAGGTCAAAGGCGCCGCCATCATCATCGAGCCGCATCAGACCATCGTCGTCGAGCCCGGCTGGCAGGCGGAGCTGACGGCGAAGAACCACCTGGTGCTGACGCGGGCCAAGAAGCTCAAGCGCACGCATGCCATCGGCACCCATGCCGATCCGGTGATGCTCGAGGTGTTCAACAACCTGTTCATGTCGATCGCCGAGCAGATGGGCGTGTCGCTGCAGAACACCGCCTATTCGGTCAACATCAAGGAACGGCTCGACTTCTCCTGCGCCGTATTTGCCCATGACGGCACGTTGGTTGCCAACGCACCGCACATGCCGGTTCATCTCGGCTCGATGGATCGATCGGTCGAGACGATCATCCGCGACAATGTCGGCAGGATCGCGCCCGGCGACGTCTACGCCATCAACGCACCCTATAACGGCGGCACGCATTTGCCCGACATCACCGTCTGCACGCCGGTGTTCGACGACAAGAAGAAAAACATCCTGTTCTGGGTGGCGTCGCGCGGCCACCACGCCGACGTCGGCGGCATCTCGCCCGGCTCGATGTCGCCCAACGCCACGACCATCGAGCAGGAAGGCGTCTACATGGACAACTTCAAGCTCGTCGATCGCGGCCGCTTCCGCGAGAAGGAGCTGATGGCGGCGCTCACCGGCGCCAAATATCCGGCGCGCAACCCGGTGCAGAACATCAACGACATCAAGGCGCAGATCGCCGCGAACGAGAAAGGCGTCGCCGAGCTGCGCAAGATGGTCGCGCTGTTCACCATGCCGGTGGCGAAGGCCTACATGCAGCATGTCCAGGACAATGCCGCCGAAAGCGTGCGACGGGTGATCGACCGGCTGCACGACAGCGAATTTTCCTACGAGATGGACCAGGGCACCGTCATCAAGGTGCGCATCGCGGTCGACAAGGAGAAGCGCGAGGCGACCGTCGATTTCACCGGCACCTCGCCGCAGCAGCCGACCAACTTCAACGCGCCAGAGCCGGTGACGCGCGCCGCGGTGCTCTACGTGTTCCGCGTCATGGTCGACGACGACATCCCGATGAACGCCGGCTGCCTGCGGCCGATCAATATCGTCATTCCGAAGCGCACGATGCTGACGCCGGAATATCCTTGCGCGGTCGTCGCCGGCAACGTCGAGACCTCGCAGGCGGTGACCAACACACTGTTCGGCGCGCTCGGCGCGCTCGCCGCGGCACAGGGCACCATGAACAATCTCAACTTCGGCAATGCACGCTACCAGTACTACGAGACGATCTGCTCGGGCTCGCCGGCGGGACCAGGCTTCAACGGCACCGATGCCGTGCACACGCACATGACCAACACGCGCCTTACCGACCCCGAGGTGCTGGAATTCCGTTACCCGGTCGTGCTCGAGGACTTCCACATCCGCAAGGGCTCCGGCGGCAAAGGAAAATGGCACGCCGGCGACGGTATCCGCCGCACCATCCGCTTCCTCGAGAAGATGCAATGCACCATCCTGTCCGGCCATCGCCGCGTGCCGCCGTTCGGGCTCGCCGGCGGCGAACCGGGCCAGGTCGGCGAGAACTGGGCGCGGCGCAAGGACGGCCGCATGGAGAAACTCAAAGGCTGCGACGAGACGACGATCGACGCCGCCGAGGCTGTCATTATCCAAACGCCGACGGCGGGGGGTTTTGGCAAGGCGTGAGACCGCGTTAATTCAAATGAATCCGCCCGCGAAACGTTAAGCATCCCGGCGGCCGCGGCTTGCATTTGCGCGCCGCAGTGCCGACTCTTGTGCCTATGCGCTCATTGATTCTATCCGCGGCCTTGGCGGCGGCGCTTGCCGCGCCCGCCTGCGCCGGCGTCTATCCGGTGTCCGGCAACTGGGGCCAGAGCGCGAGCAGCGCCAAAGGCCCGATCGACTGCATCGGCAAGCGCGTCATCGGCTTCAACGGCGACCAACGCACCGACAGCCACGGCGGCGTGCCGGCCTATCGCAACCGCACGGTGACCACGGCCGGGCCGTCGCAGTTCCGCATCGTCGATGAGTTCAGCAACGGCCAGGTCAGCGGCGGCCGCACCAGCTACACGCTGCACCAGGTCGACGACGATCACATCGTCATGCAGATGCAGGGCGGCACGCTGAAGCTTCAGCGCTGCAAGGACTGATCCTCAGGCTAGTTTCTGGCGATGATCTCGTGCTCGCCGCGATGCACGGGCGTTGCCGCGGTCAGGCGGCCCGGCGCGCGGCGCATCAGGATTGTCGGCCGGCGGCGCTTGAGCGCGCTACGGCGGCGGCGGCGCGGACGCGGGCGCGCGATGCGCACGCCGCCAAGGCGCGCGAAGGGTTCGTGCCAGCCGTCATCGTCTTCGACCAGCAGCGGCAGGCCGAGCACGGCGCCCCAGCTGCGCCACGCGGCGGTCACGTCGTCGGCTTTATCGGAGAGAAACAGCGGCAGCGCGAGGCCGGGATCTTTGTGCGCCAGCACGATGGCGACTTCGCCCTCGACCAGCCGCAAGCCGACGCCCGCGAAGGCCTCGACCGGCATATTGAGCGCCATGCGCATGCCGGAGAGCGAACGCCGCACCACCACGCGTTCGCGGTGAAGCTCGATCTCGCGCGCCCCGCCGTCGGCGGCCGCATCGCTCGCCGCATACTTGACCGGCAAGGCAAACGGGTCGAGCCGCAGCGCGCGGCCCGACCCGGCCGGGCTTCCGCCACTTCGCATTTGACGCCTCAAACTCTCCCGGCGCCGGGCTTTTTCGCCCGGTCGCTGCGGCGGAGAATGGCAGAAACGCGTCGGAATCCGCTTAATGTTCGGGGTTAATCGATCGTAGTCGGCGCCGTTCCATGCGCCATGATTGACGGGCCGTTGCCAAGAATGATTGACGAGACGTTGCAGCGGCCGCGCAAAATGTTTGCAACAGGCGTTGCATCGGCGCGCAAATAACGCCATTTGAAAGCGATCATGCGTTCCCTCGCCCCGTCTCTCTTCGACCAATCCGCCCTGCTCGATCGCGCCGAACGGCTGGTGAAGGCCGCCCGCGCCGCTGGTTCCGATGCTGCCGACGCGGTGGCGCTGCGTTCGTTGTCGCTCGGCATCGAGGTACGCGACGGCGCAGTGGAGGAATCCGAGAGCGCCGAAAGCGACGATTTCGGCCTGCGCGTGCTGGTCGGCAAACGCCAGGCCGTCGTCTCGAGCAACGACATGGCGGGCGACCTTCAGGCCTTCGCGCAGCGCGCGGTGGCGATGGCGCGCGTCGCGCCCGAGGACAAGTTCGCCGGCCTTGCCGACGACGCGTTGCTGGCGCGCGATTTTCCCGACCTCGATCTGACCGACAACACCTTGCCGAACGTGCAGCAGCTCGAGACGATGGCGCGTTCAGCCGAACAGGCGGCGCTCGCGGTCAAAGGCGTCGCCAAATCCGGCGGCGCTTCGGCCTCGGCCGCGGTCGGCGGCATGGTGCTGGTCACCAGCCACGGTTTCCGCGGCGCCTATCTCGGCTCGAGCCACGGCATCTCGATGACCGCGATTGCCGGCGAAGGCACCGGCATGGAGCGCGACTACGACTATTCGTCGGTACGCCACGCCGCCGACCTCGAAAGCGCCGAGACGATCGGCCGCAATGCCGGCGAACGCACGGTTGCGCGCATCAATCCGCGCAAGGTGACGACGCGCAAGGTGCCGGTGGTTTTCGACAAACGCGCGGCGGCCTCGATCGTCTCGCATCTCGCCAATGCCGTGAACGGCGCTTCGGTGGCGCGCAAAACGAGCTTTCTCCGCGACAAGATGGGGCAGAAGCTGTTCGCCGACGGCATCCGCATCATCGACGATCCGTTGCGCAAGCGCGGCCTGCGCTCGCGCCCGTTCGACGGCGAGGGCGTTGCCGGCAAGAAACTGGCGCTGATCGAGGACGGCGTGTTGCAGACCTGGATTCTCGATTGCGCGACCGCGCGCGAACTCGGCCTCAAGACGACCGGCCACGCCCAGCGCGGCGCGTCGTCGCCGCCCTCGCCTGGCGGCAGCAACCTGCATCTCGAAGGCGGGCGCGTCAGCCCCGACGACCTGATCGCCGACATCAAGGACGGCTTTTTCGTCACCGACCTGATCGGCATGGGCGTCAACATGGTGACCGGCGACTACAGCCGCGGCGCCAACGGATTCTGGATCGAGAACGGCAAGCGCAGCTACCCGGTCAGCGAAGTCACCATCGCCGGCACTCTGCTCGACATATTCCGCACGCTCACGCCCGCCAATGATCTCGAATTCCGCTACGCCACCAATTCGCCCACCTTGCGGGTCGAAGGGCTGACCGTTGCCGGCCAGTGATCTGCTCACGGACTTCGAAATAATCATCCGCGAGGCGGGCGAGATCGCGCGAGCAACCGCCCGCACCGAGTTCAAGCGCTGGACCAAAGGCCACGACAATTCGCCGGTGAGCGATGGCGACATCGCCGTCAACAATTTCCTGCGCGCGCGGCTTGCCGCGTTGTCGCCCGGCGCCGGCTGGCTGTCGGAAGAGACGGAAGACCACCTGCCCGACCGCGACATGCCGCTTGCCTGGATCGTCGATCCGATCGACGGCACCCGCGCCTATATCAACGGCCGGGCCGACTGGACCGTCGCGGTGGCGCTGGTCGAGGACGGCATGCCGCAGCTCGCGGCCGTTTACGCGCCGGTTACGGACGAGATGTTTCTGGCTGCGCGCGGACTGGGCGCGACCCTCAACGGCCGGCGCATTCACGTCAGCGCCGGCGCGGGTTTAACCGGCGCCAAACTCGCAGGCCCCAGGCGCTATCTGGACCGGCTGACGAGCCTCCATCCACAGATCGCCGCGCAGCCGAAGATTTATTCGCTCGCGCTGCGGCTCGCCCGCGTCGCGCATGGGGAACTCGACGCCGCCTTCGCGTCGCACGGCGGTCATGACTGGGACCTTGCCGCGGCCGACCTTTTGGTGCACGAAGCCGGCGGTGTGATGACCGATTTTTCCGGACGGGGGCTCACCTACAATCGGGCGCAAGTGGAGCACGGCGCGCTAATCGCCGCCGGGCCCGACCGTCACGCCGCGCTGCTCGAACTGGTGCGCAGCCGCCTCGCCGAGTTCGCGTAATCTACCCAACGGTTGAGGAAAACCGGTTCCAACCTTTCCCGGTCATGCGCTAACGTGCGCCGCGAGCCGGTTCAACACAGCCGCCGGGGCTTCTTCCAAGGATCAAACGATGCCCGAACAAGTGCCCGAGAAAAAACCGCAGCTGCTGCATCTGGTGCTCGGCGGTGAACTCACCGAACTCGGCGGCAGCGAATTCCGCGATCTCGACACGGTCGATATCGTCGGGCTTTATCCAAACTACGCCACCGCTTATTCGGCCTGGAAAGCGAAAGCGCAGATGACCGTCGACAACGCCCAGATGCGCTATTTCATCGTTCACCTGCACCGTCTGCTCGATCCCGACGCCACGGCCCGGCCGCCGCGCTAAGATAGACGATGTCATCGCTCAAGCGTCTCACCGCCACTCCCACCTTTCAGGAAGCCGTCGGCGCGGTGGCCGCGTCCTATCTACGCCTCGTCTGGCACACCAACCGCGTCACGCTCGAGCCGGCGACGATTTACGACACGGTCCAGCAACCGGCGATCATCGCGATGTGGCACGGCCAGCATTTCATGGCGCCGTTCATCAAGCGCCCCGAGCGCGGCCATCGCGCCAAGGTGCTGATTTCGCGTCATCGAGATGGCGAGATCAACGCGCGCGCGGCGGAGCGGCTCGGCATCGGCACGATCCGCGGCTCCGGCGCGCACACCGGTGACTTTCATCGCAAAGGCGGCGCCGTGGCGTTCAACGAGATGCTTCACGCCCTCAAGGACGGCTGGAACGTGGCGCTGACCGCCGACGTGCCGAAAATCGCACGCGTTGCCGGTCTCGGCGTCATCAAACTGGCGCAGCATTCCGGACGGCCGATCTATCCGGTGGCGATCGCGACCAGCCGGCGCGTCGAGTTCGACAACTGGGACAAGAGCGCATTCAATTTGCCGTTCGGGCGGCTCGCCATGGTGGCGGGCGAGGCCATCTATGTCCCGCGCGACGCCGACGAGGCGACGCTCGAAGTCAAGCGCCGGGAGGTCGAGAGCGAACTCAACCAGGCAACCACGCGCGCCTATGAGATCGTCGACCGCGGCAAGCGAGGGAAAACGTGAGCAAAAGGCTGCCGGCCGCGCTGCGTGCCTACCGGCTGCTGTCAGCAGTCGCAGCGCCGTTGGTTCCGTTGGCGCTGGCGCGGCGGGCCAAGCGCGGCAAGGAGCACAGTGGACGGCTGTCCGAACGCCGCGGCATTTCGCGCGTTGCGCGCCCGGATGGGCCGCTGATCTGGCTGCACGGCGCGAGCGTCGGCGAACTTGCAAGCGTGCTGCCGCTGATCGAACGGCTGCGCGCGCGCGGCGTCGGCGTACTGGTCACAACCGGCACCGTGACGTCCGGCGGGCTTGCCGAGCAGCGGCTGCCGCGCGGCGTCATCCACCAATTCGTGCCGATCGATGTGCCGCACTACGTACGGCAGTTCCTCGGCCACTGGCGGCCGGATCTCGTCTTGCTGGTGGAAGGCGACCTGTGGCCGAACATGGTTCTCGAGGCGTCGGCGCGCGGCATTCCGCTGATCCTGATCAATGCCCGCGTATCGGAGCGTTCGTTCCGGCGCTGGAATTATCTGCGCTCCGTGATCGTCGACTTGCTGCAGCGCTTCGATCTGTGTCTTGCCGGCACGCTCGCCGACGCCGAGCGCCTCACCGCGCTCGGCGCGCCGCGCGTGGTGACGGCGGGCAACCTCAAGCTCGACGTGCCGGCCCCGCCCGCCGACGAGAAAAGATTGATCCAGTTGAAGGACGCGATCGCCTTGCGGCCGCTGATCGCGGCGGCATCGACCCATCCCGGCGAGGAAAGCGCGGTGATCGACGCGCATCGTCGGCTGCGCGCCAATTTTCCCGGCTTGCTGACGATCATCGCGCCGCGCCATCCCGAGCGTGGGCCAGGCGTGGTCGAGCTCGCTGCGGCGGCGGGCCTGAAAGCGGCACTGCGCTCGCGCGGCGAGCGGCTCGATGCCGCAACCGACATCTATGTCGCCGACACGGTCGGCGAGCTCGGGCTGATCTATCGCCTGGCGCCCGTCGTGTTCATCGGCGGCTCGATGATCAAGCACGGCGGACAGAACCCGATCGAGGCCGCCAAGCTCGGCGCCGCCATCCTGCACGGGCCGCACGTGTCCAATTTCACCGAGATCTATGACGCGCTCGACGCCGCGCACGGCGCCGAACTGGTGGTCGACGGCGATCGCTTGACGGCAGGCTTCGGCGCCTGGCTGTCCGATCCGGCCGCGCGCAAGCGCGCCGCCGATGCGGCCCACGCGACGGTCGATTCTTTGGGTGGCGCGCTCGACCGCACGCTTAAATCGCTCGAACCCTATCTCATGCAGCTGCAATTGCGCGGACGGGAAAACCATGCGTGACCCGGCCTTCTGGTGGCGAAAGGCGGGCCTGCGGGCGGCCCTGCTGTCGCCGCTGGCAGCAGGCTATGGCGCAATCGCCGCCAGGCGGATGGCGCGGGCCGGCGAGCGCGTCGGCATACCGGTGCTCTGCGTCGGCAATTTCACGCTCGGCGGCGCCGGCAAGACTCCGACAGCGATGCTGCTGGCCAAGCTCCTGGCGGAGGCCGGCGAAAAGGTGTTCTGCCTCAGCCGTGGTTATGGCGGCAGCGCCGCCGGGCCGAAGCTGGTGGACGCGCACACCGACACGGCGGCGAGCGTGGGCGACGAAGCGCTGCTGCTGGCGCGCGCGGCGCCGACGATCATTGCGCGCAACCGCGTTCAAGGCGCGGCGCTGGCGCGGGCCAAAGGCGCAGGCGCCGTCGTGATGGACGACGGCCTGCAGAACGGCAGCATCGCCAAGACTTTCACGCTCGCGGTCGTCGATGGCCGGCGCGGCGTCGGCAATGGCAAGGTGTTTCCCGCGGGCCCCCTGCGCGCGCCGCTCAAGACGCAGCTCGCCCACAGCAATGCGCTTCTGGTCGTGGGCGAAGACGTCGGAGCGCGCGAGGTCGTCGCAGCGGCGCAGGCACGCGGACTGCCGGTGCTGCACGGCAAGCTCGTCCCCGATGCCGCGGCGGTTACGGCGCTCAAACAACGCAAGGTGCTGGCCTTCGCGGGCATCGGCGATCCAAACAAGTTCTTCGCCACCGTCGATGCCTCCGGCATCGCCATCGCGGCGCGGAAGGCATTTCCCGACCATCACCGCTACACAGCGGAGGAAGCCGCCGAACTGGTGATGGATGCCGAGCATGAGGCCCTGACGCTGCTCACCACCGAGAAGGACCACGCGCGCATGACCGGCGATCCGGCGCTGTCGGCGCTCTATGCGCGCGCGCAGGTGCTGCCGGTGACGATGGTGGTGGACGAGATCGGCGACTTGCGAAAGCTGGCGGCGGCCGCGCTGCGGCCGTGAGCTATTTTGTGCGCGCGTAATGCGCGCGATGACGCTCGAGCACGGCGTCGGGCGAGGCATAGGCCTCCTGTAGATCGACGCTCCAATACTTGAGTTCCTCGAGCGGGATCGCCTGCCCGGTGACCGCGCAGCGCACATAGGCGCCTGGCTTCACCACGCGAAAATCGCCGTCGAGATATTTAACCTCGGCTTCGCCGTTCATCGGCGGGGTGGAACGATTGAGCAAGGCGGCCTCCAATCCCGGACGGGGCAAAGATAATGCTTTGCGGCGTTGAGCGAAACCCCGCCTGCCTCAGGAACCGAACAGGCTGCCCTGCCCTTCGTTGTCCGATCCGCCGCGCCGGCGTGGCCGCGGCCTCGAAACCGGCCGCATCCGCGCCTCTCCAGCGGCGACGGCACCAACACGCCCGTCGGAGAATTCGATATCGAGCGTAGCCCCGCTGTTCACCGCGGACGCTCGCCGCAGCGGATGTCCCTCGCCGTCGCGCACCAGCGCAAAGCCGCGCTCCAGCACGTTGCGATAGGAGTAGGCCTCCAGCAGCCGATCCGCGCGCTCGAGGCGCGCCGCGCGCTGATCGAGCAACGTCAGCATGGCGCGGCTGGCGCGCGCGCCGAATGCCGACGTCTGTTCCTTGCAGCGCTCGATGCGCTGCGTCAGCAGCCGCTTGGTCAGGCGCGAGGCAGCGCGGTCGAGCTGGCGGTGGTGGATTTGCGCGTTGGCGATGAGCGCGCGCGGCAGCCGGTCGGCGCAGGAATCGAGGCGTTGGCGCGGCGCGCTGAGCAGCTCGTTGAGCGCCGGCAGAGCGCGCGACAGCATCGCCAGCTCCTTGCGGCGCTGCTCGATGCCGCGCTGCCAGCAGGCCAGCGCGCGACGCGCCTTGCTCATGAGTTCGGCGATCAAGTCGGCGCGCACCGGCACCGCCTTTTCGGCGGCGCCGGTCGGCGTCGGCGCGCGATAGTCGGCGGCAAAGTCGATCAGCGTGAAATCGGTCTCGTGGCCGACCGCGGAGATGAGCGGGATCATGCTGGCGGCGGCTGCGCGCACCACGATCTCCTCGTTGAACGACCACAGGTCCTCGAGCGAGCCGCCGCCGCGCGCGACGATGATCAGATCCGGCCGCGGCAGCGGACCGGCTTGCGGCAGCGCGTTGAAGCCGTCGATTGCGCGGGCGACTTCGGCGGCCGAGGTTTCGCCCTGCACTCGCACCGGCCACACCAGAACGTGGCGGGGAAAGCGATCCGCCAGCCGGTGCAGGATGTCGCGGATGACGGCGCCGGTCGGCGACGTCACCACGCCGATGACTTCCGGCAAGAACGGCAACAGCTGCTTGCGCGCCTCGTCGAACAGGCCTTCGGCGGCGAGCTTCTTCTTGCGCTCCTCCAGGAGCTTCATCAGCGCGCCGATGCCGGCCGGCTCCAGCGTATCGATGACGATCTGGTATTTCGACGAGCCGGCGAAAGTCGTGAGCTTGCCGGAGACGATGACGTCGAGCCCCTCCTCCGGCTTCACGCGCATACGCGTGAAGGTGCCCTTCCAGATCACGGCCTCGAGCACCGCCTTGTCGTCCTTGAGGCGGAAATAGCAGTGGCCGGAGGGCGAGGCGCCCTTGAAGCCCGAGATTTCGCCGCGCACCCGCACGTAGCCGTAGGCGTCCTCGACCGTGCGCCGCAGCGCCGAGGACAGCTCGGAGACAGTCCATTCCACAACGTTATTCAGCGCAGGCTCGGCCATCCGGGTCGAATCTCTTGCGGGGGTGAGCGCCCATGCTACACCAAATGGCGATTAGTCCCCAAAGGCCAACCGCCCAGCCCATGAACATCCTGATCCTCGGTTCCGGCGGGCGCGAGCACGCGCTGGCCTGGAAGATCGCCGCCAGTCCGCTCACCACCAAGCTCTATTGCGCGCCCGGCAATGCCGGCATCGCGCAGGAGGCCGAATGCGTGGCGATCGATCTCGCCGACCATGCCGCCGTGATCAAGTTCGCCAAGGAGAAGGCGATCGATCTGGTGGTGGTCGGGCCGGAGGTGCCGCTCTGCGCCGGTATCGTCGACGATCTCGAAGCCGCCGGCATCAAGGCGTTCGGGCCGACCAAATGGGCCGCCCGGCTCGAAGGCTCCAAGGGTTTCACCAAGGATCTGTGCAAGGCCAACAACATCCCGACCGCGGCCTACCAGCGCTTCAAGAGCGCGGGGCCGGCGAAGGAGTATGTGCGCGCAAGAGGCGCGCCGATCGTGGTGAAGGCGGATGGCTTGGCGGCCGGCAAGGGCGTCGTCGTCGCCGAGACGGTCAAGGAAGCCGAAGACGCGATCGACATGATGTTCGGCGGCGGCAAAGACAATCCATTGGGCCAGCCGGCGTGGGAGATCGTCATTGAAGACTGTCTCGTCGGCGAGGAGGCGTCCTTCTTCGCCCTGTGCGACGGCGAGACCGCTATCGCCCTCGCCTCCGCGCAGGACCACAAGCGCGTCGGCGACGGCGACAAGGGTCCGAACACCGGCGGCATGGGCGCCTATTCGCCGGCGCCGATCATGACCGCGGCGATGGAACAGCGGGTGATGGACGAGATCGTGCTGCCGACCGTCGCCGCGCTCAAGAAAGCCGGCGCGCCGTTCAAGGGCGTGCTGTTCGCCGGGCTGATGATCACCAAAGACGGCCCGCAGCTCATCGAATACAACGTGCGCTTCGGCGATCCGGAGACGCAAGTGCTGATGCTGCGGCTGATGTCGGATCTGCTGCCGGCGCTGCTCGCGGCACGCGACGGCCAACTGAAGAATTTCGATCTGCGCTGGTACGGCGACGCGGCGCTCACCGTGGTGATGGCGACCAAGGGTTATCCGGGCGCCTACGGCAAGGGGTCGGTGATCGAGGGGCTCGACCAGGCGGCCGAGGTCGAGGGCGTGGAGATTTTCCATGCCGGCACGGTCGCGGACGGCAAACGCATTCTTGCGAACGGTGGACGCGTGCTCAATGTCTGCGGGCGCGGCAAGACCGTGCGCGAAGCTCAACAGCGCGCCTATCAGGCCGTCGACCGCATCAAGTGGCCTGACGGCTTCTGCCGACGCGACATCGGCTGGCGGGCGATCGCGCGCGAGAAGGCGTAGCATCCATTATAGTTGCGTGAGGAGGCTTCGATGCACCCCGTCCTGCGGCTTTACGAAGACACGTTGTCCAGCAGCGAAACCGTCGAATTCTGGCTGCCGCCGCTACCGCGGTTCATCTTCGTGGTGCATGGCAGCGCGACCATCGGCGGCAAGCCGCTGAAAGCGGGCGAAGGCTGGCAGGGCTCCGGCGAAGCGCTGGTCAAGCCGGGCACCGATGGCGTCACCTGCTGGCGCTGGGAATTGTCGCGCGGCGATCAGGGCTCGACCACCGCCAATGCGCCGGGCATGCGCACGCATGAAAAGCTCAGCGCGTTTCTGGAGACATTGCCCAAGGGAGAATTGCTGATGCGCGGCGACAGCGTCGCGTTTCCGCCCGGCGGCTGTGCCTACACCCACGTGCACCAGGGCCCCGGCATCCGCTGCATGATCGAAGGCGGCATCCGCATCGACACGCGCGGCCGCTCGACGTCCTACGGGCCGGGCGGACCGTGGTACGAGACCGGCCCCGATCCGGTGTTCGCGCAGGCCGCCGAAGACCGGCCGAGCCGTTTCATCCGCGTCATGATCCTGCCGCGCGCCCTGGTCGGCAAAAGCTCGATCCAGTACGTCAAGGCCGAGGACAAGGACAAGCCGAAGACGCAGAGCTACAAGATTTTCGCCGACGCGCCGATCGAGTTCGAGGCGAGGAAGTGAGCATCGACCGCCAGCAGGCCTTTTCCGGCACCAAGGAGGCGGCGCCCGCGTTGCGCATGGACGCCGGGCGGCTGGCGGATTATCTCGCGGGACAAATCGACGGATTTTCTGGACCGCTCGCCATCAAGCAATTCAAGGGCGGCCAGTCGAACCCGACTTATCTCCTGGAAACGCCGACGCGGCGCTACGTGCTGCGGCGCAAGCCGCCGGGCAAGCTGCTGCCGTCGGCGCATGCGGTCGACCGCGAGTACCGCGTCATCCGCGCGCTGTTTGCGCAAAGCTTTCCGGTCGCCGAGCCCCTGCTCTACTGCAATGACGAAGCAGTCGCCGGCACGGCGTTCTATGTGATGAGTTTCGCCGACGGCCGCGTGTTCTGGGAACCGCAAATGCCGGGATCGAATCCGGCCGAGCGCGCCGCGGTCTACGACGCGATGAACGCGACCATCGCGCGGCTGCATACGTTCGATCCGGCGGACATCGGCCTGGCCGACTTCGGCAAGGGTGAGAACTACGTCACCCGCCAGGTCGAGCGCTGGTCGAAGCAGTACCGCGCCTCCGAGACAGAGAAGATCGACGCCATGGAGCGGCTGATCGACTGGCTGCCGTCGCACATTCCGCCCGCGGGTCCCGCGCGGCTGGTGCACGGCGACTACCGGCTCGACAATCTGATCGTGGCGCGCGCCGAGCCGACGATCATCGCCGTGCTCGATTGGGAATTGTCGACGCTCGGCGATCCGCTGGCCGATTTCACCTATCACCTGATGGCCTGGCACATGCCGCATTCCGAAAGCGCAGCCGGTACGGCGACGCTGGTGGGCCACGATCTCGGCGCGCTCGGCATTCCATCGATGGAGGATTACGTCGACGACTACGTCGCCCGCACCGGGCTCGACCCGCGCCCGCATTTGCCCGCCTACCTCGCCTATAATTTCTTCCGCATCGCCGCCATCCTGCAGGGCATCATCGGCCGCGTGCGCGACGGCACCGCGACGTCGGAATTCGCGCCCGCCAAGGCCGAGATGATCCGGCCGCTGGCCGAGAAAGCCTGGCAGTTCGCGAAGGCCGCGTAACTTAGAGTCAACCAATCCTTTCCAGCGGCGCCCGGATTTCGCGCAATCGCGCTGCATAAAATTGACGGGTGCACACTAGCTTGCGTGGTCAACGGGCGAGGGGTCGCGATGAGCGTCATAACGATTGGCATTCAGACGATTATGCCGAAGACTGCAACGACTCCACAGGATTCTCCGCCCGAGCCGGGGAGCGCGAGCGCGCGCTATTCCGACAATGCAGCGCTCGTCGCCGACGCTGTCAGCCAGCAGTCGCCGCCACCGCCCGGCATGGGCCAGCTGCTCGACAAGACCGTCTAGGCTCTCGTTCCCGTTGGGCTAGCGCCGCGTGGCGAAGAAGCCGCGCAGCAGGTCCGCGCATTCGCTTTCGTTGATCCCGCCATAAACTTCGGGCCGGTGATGGCAGGTCGGCTGCGCGAAGAAGCGTGCGCCGTGCTCGACCGCCCCACCCTTCGGATCGGCGGCGCCGAAATAGAGCCGGCGGATGCGGGCAAACGACATCGCCGCCGCGCACATCGTGCAAGGTTCGAGCGTCACATAGAGATCGCAATCGGTCAGCCGCTCCGAGCCGACCGCCTCGGCCGCGGCGCGGATGGCCAGCATTTCAGCATGCGCCGTCGGGTCCCTGCCGGCGATGGTGCGGTTGCCGGCCTGCGCGATGACCTTGCCGTCGCGCACGATGACGCAGCCGACCGGCACCTCGCCGCGCGTCTCGGCGGCGCGGGCTTCGTCGAGGGCGATTTGCATGAAGGATGGCGATGCCATAAATCGTGCTCATGCCCGAAAAACCAAACAATGACAAATCCGGCGAGCGCATCGCCAAGGTGATGGCGCGGGCGGGGCTGGCCTCGCGGCGCGAGGCCGAGGCCTGGATCGCCGCCGGACGCGTCTCGGTCAATGGCGCGGTGATTTCCTCGCCGGCGCTCAACGTCACCGCGCGCGACCGCATCGTGGTCGACGGCCAGCCGCTGCCGAGCCGCGCGCGCACGCGGCTGTTCCGGTACTACAAACCGCGCGGGCTGGTGACGACACATTCCGACCCGCAGGGCCGGCCAACCATCTTCCGCGCGCTGCCCAAGCGCCTGCCGCGCGTGATCAGCGTCGGGCGGCTCGACATCAACAGCGAAGGCCTGCTGCTCCTGACCAATGACGGCGGGCTCGCCCGCATGCTCGAACTGCCGGCGACCGGCTGGCTGCGCAGCTACCGCGTGCGCGCGCTTGGCCGCGTCACGCAGGAGGCGCTCGACCGGTTGCGCTCCGGCATCACCGTGGCGGGCATTCACTACGGGGCGATCGAAGCGACGCTCGACCGCGAGCAAGGCGCCAATGTCTGGCTCACCGTCGGCATCCGCGAGGGCAAGAACCGCGAGGTGCGCAAGGTGCTGGAGCATCTTGGCCTGCAGGTGAATCGGCTGATCCGCGTGGCTTATGGGCCGTTCGAATTGGGCGAGCTTGACGACAGTGAGGTTGTGGAAGTCGCGACCGAAGACTTGCGCGCGGCGCTCGGGCCGGAACTCGCGGCGCAGGCTAATGCGGATTTCGAGTCGCCGTTGGAGCATGAGGTGGCAATCCCTCCCCGCGAGGGGAGGGTCGGCGAGCGGCGAAGCCGCGAGCCGGGGCGGGGCGAGCAGCGCGGCTCGGAACACCCCACCCGGCCGCTTCGCGGCCACCCTCCCCTAAAGGGGAGGGATAAGAAACAGCGCCGCGACCGCACCGGAGGGCCGCGGCCGAAATACCCACGGCCCAAATCATGAGAGTCGTCGGCGGCAAACTCGGCTCACGGCCGATCGCCGGGCCGAAGTCGGCCGCCGTGCGACCGACCAGCGACCGCTCGCGTGGAGCCCTGTTCAACATCCTCGCGCATGCCTATGGCGATCCGGTCAGCGGCGCCCGCGTGCTCGACCTGTTCGCCGGCACCGGCGCGCTCGGTATCGAGGCAATTTCGCGCGGCGCGGCTTACGCGCTGTTCGTCGACGAGGGCGTCGAGGCGCGTTCGCTGTTGCGCGGCAATGTCGAAACGCTCGGGCTCGGCGGCGTCACCCGCATTTTCCGGCGCGACGCAACGAGGCTCGGGCCGGCGCATCCAGTCGAGCCGTTCGACCTCGTGTTCCTCGATCCGCCCTACGGCAAGGGCCTGGCCGAAAAGGCGCTTGCGAGCGCGCGCGACGGCGGCTGGCTCAAGCCGCAGGCGTTGATTGTGGTCGAGGAAGCCGCCGACGCCGGCTTCATTGCGCCGGAGGGCTTCGAAGAATCGGAGCGCCGCAAATACGACGACACTGAATTCGTATTTCTTCGCGCGCCCTAGCGCCGCCCGAACAACCGCTCGATATCGGTGAGCTTCAGCTCCACATAGGTCGGGCGGCCGTGGTTGCACTGGCCGGAATTCGGCACCTGCTCCATCTCGCGCAGCAGTGCGTTCATCTCGTCGGGCTTGAGCCGGCGTCCGGCACGCACCGAGCCGTGGCAGGCCATGGTCGCCGAGACACGCAGCAGGCGCCTCTCGAGCGGCAAAGAATCATCCCATTCCGCCATGTGCTCGGCGAGGTCGCGCAGCAGGCCGCGCACGTCGACCTCGCCCAGCAATGACGGGGTTTCGCGCACCGCCACTGCGCCGGGGCCGAAGTCCTCGATCACCAGGCCGAAGCGCGCGAGATCGCCGGCACGCGCCACCAGCCGCGCGGCGTCAGCTTCGTCCAGCTCGACGATTTCGGGGATGAGCAGGATCTGGCGCGCGATGCCGGAGGCCGCGATCGCCGCCTTCATGCGCTCATAGACGATGCGCTCATGCGCGGCGTGCTGGTCGACGATGACCAGGCCGTCGCGTGTTTGCGCAACGATGTAGGTCTCGTGCACCTGCGCGCGGGCGGCGCCGAGCGGGCGTTCGATCTGGTCGGCCGCCGGCTCGAAGCTGGCAATCGCCGCATCGGCCGACGGTTCACCGACGTCGAAGGCCGCTTGCGCGGCCTCGGCGAAGCCGAGCGCCGCGCCGCCGCGTGACGGTGCAAAGCCCGAAGGCCGTGCCGGCGAGCGCCGCCAGTCGTAGGCGCCGCGGCGGGCGATGCTCATCGGCCGGAAGGCGGCGATGGTGGCGCCGCCGCCGGTGCTGGCAGCGCGGCTGCCTTCGCGCGCCAGCGCCTCCTTGAGCGCGCGCACGATCAAGCCGCGCACCAGCGCGCCGTCGCGGAAGCGCACTTCCGTTTTCGCCGGATGCACGTTGACATCGACTTCGCGCGACTTGATCGTGACGAACAGCGCCAGGACCGGATGGCGGTCGCGCGGCAGATAATCGGCGTAAGCCGCGCGCACCGCGCCGAACAACAGCTTGTCGCGCACCGGCCGGCCGTTGACGAACAGATACTGCCCGAGCGAATTGGCGCGCGACAGTGTCGGCAGGCCTGCAAAGCCGGCGAGACTCACGCCCTCGCGCTCGGCCTCGACCGCAAAGGCATTGGCGCGAAAGTCCTGGCCGAGCACGTCGCCAAGCCGCGCCAGATTGTCGTCCGATGGACCCCAGGTGACCGGCGCCCGTTCCTCGCCGGCCAGTGTGAACGACACATCGGGCCGGCTCATGGCGAGGCGCCGCACGACCTCGCGCACGGCTTCCGCCTCGCTGCGGTCGGTCTTCAAGAATTTCAGCCGCGCCGGCGTGGCGTAGAACAGGTCACGCACCTCGACGGTCGTCCCCTGCGACAGCGCCGCCGGCTTGATCTCGGATTTTTCGCCGGCGTCGACGGTGAGCGTCCAGGCGTGCGGCTCGGACGTGTGGCGCGTGGCGATGGTGAGCCGCGCCACCGCGCCGATCGAAGGCAGCGCCTCGCCGCGGAAGCCGAGCGTGCGGATGGCCAGCAGATCGTCGGCGTCGAGCTTGGAAGTGGCGTGGCGCTCGACGGCCAATTCGAGATCGCCGCGCGTCATGCCGCCGCCGTCGTCGGTGACGCGGATCAGCCGCCGCCCGCCGCCGTCGGTCAGCACGTCGATGCGGTGCGCGCCCGCGTCGAGCGCGTTCTCGACCAGTTCCTTGACGACGCTCGCCGGGCGCTCGACCACCTCGCCGGCGGCGATGCGGTTGACGACGGTTTCCGGCAGCTGGCGGACGGGCATGAAGGTACGCCTGATTTGATTTCGCCCGACTTTATCGGGCCAAAACGACGCCCACGAGGCGGCAGAGCCGCCCTTCCCCCGCTATTCAGTGCAATAAGGCCTAGCGCCAGCCGCCGCGGCGCATCGCCTTGATACCCGAGCGGTGCTTCTTGCTTTCCAGGCGATGGCGCTTCTGTGCCTTCGGCACCTTGGTGGCGCGGCGCGGCTTGGGACGCACCGCCGCCTGCCGGATCATCTCGAACAGGCGCTCGCGCGCGGCTTCGCGGTTCCGCGTCTGGTCACGGTGCTGTTGCGCCACGATGACAATGACGCCGTCCTTGGTCAGCCGCTTGCCGGCGAGACGCATCAGCCGCAGCGCAACGTCGTTGGGCAGCGAGGGCGAGTGGCGTGCGTCGAAGCGCAACTGCACCGCCGACGACACCTTGTTGACGTTCTGCCCGCCCGGGCCGGAGGCGCGCACGAAGCTCTCCGACAATTCGGAGTTGTCGATCGAGATGGTGTCGGTGATTTGCGGCATGTCAGCCGCCGGTCAGGTACTTCTTCGCCAGCACCTTGCCCTCTTCCACCGCGGGCTGGTCGAAGGCGTCGATGCCGAGCAGATGCGCGGCGATGATGGTTTCCAGCATGAAATGCATCATCAATTCGCCGAGCGTTTCCTCGTCGAGACGTTCGATGTGAATGGTGCGCACCGGGCAACCGTTCTTGGCCAGCGTCTCGGCGGTGGCACGGCCCTCCGCGGCGACGAGATCGCCGATCGTCTTGCCGGCAAAGTCGGGCTCGCCGGCAAGCTTGGCGAGCTCGGCATCCATGCGCGGGCCCTGCCCCTTGCCGCCGACAGTAATCACGGTGAACAGCTTGTCGCGCGGGCCGCCGATGAACAGCTGCACCTGGCTATGCTGATCGACTGGGCCGAGCGCCGCCAGCGGCGTGGTGCCCTTGCCGTTCTTGCCGAGACTTTCGGCCCAGAGCTGCACGTACCAATGCGTGAAGCGCTCGAGCCGGTCGCAATAGGCCATCACGACGCTGATGTTCTTGCCCTTCTCCGCGAGCGTGACGGCGAGCGCCGCGCCGAGCGCGGCCGGCACCGCGGAAGCCTTCTTCTTCGCCAGCACCGGCGCGAGCGGAAGCCCCGCGCCTTCCCGTACCGCGCCAATGTCGAGGCCGAGCAGCGCCGCCGGCAGCAGGCCGACATTGGTCAGCGCCGAATAGCGGCCGCCGACGCCGGTGTGATGGTCGAGCATCGGCACATGGAATTTGCCGAGCAGCTCGCGTAGGCCGTTGCGCTTGCCGGGCTTCGCCGGCTCGCTGAGCCCAAGGAAAATGTCGGGGATGCGCTGCGCCAACCCTTCGGCCTTCACGGCCTGCAGCGCGGCGATGGTCTGCATCAACGTCTCGGCGGTGCCGCCCGATTTCGAGATGGCGATGAAGCGCGTGGTTTGATGCGGCAGCCGCTGCAGCAACGTCGCGAAAGTGTCGGGATCGAGATTATCGATGAAATGCAGATGCGGCGGCTCGCGCAAGGCGCCGACGCCGGGCACGTTGTGGTGGGCGAGTTGCGCCAGCGTCTGGCCGCCGAGCGAGGAGCCGCCGGTGCCCATGATGACGATATCGGTTGCGTTCGCGGCGAAGCGTTTGGCGGTCTCGCGGATCTCACGCAAATCGCCGTGCGTTTCCGGCAATTTCAGCAATGGCAGCGAGTCGGCGTGACGCCTGCGCAGATCGTGGAGCGCGCCTTCGGCGCGGGCCAGCGCCTCGTTCAGCGCCTTGTCGGAAACACCGTGTTTCCCAACAGTTTTTTCGAGAGCGGTATCGATGGATTGGACAATCGGCATGGTCTCTCCGCCGCCGGCGATGCGTGGGTACCTAAATGGCATGGCCGGGACAAGCCCGGCCATGCCACATCAGGACTATAACGCGCGAATGTCTATTCGGTGCCCGAGGTCAGGCCCTTCGGCCGCCCGGCGACGGTGACCAGCAGGCCGCCGCCGTAGAGGCGCTTGGCCACGCGCTTGGCGTCTTCGATTGTGACGGCGTCGATAATCCCGCTGCGCCGCTGGATATAGTCGACACCGAGATCGTCGATCTGGATTTGGGTGAGTTGCGCGGCGATTTTGCTCGAGGTGTCGAGCGAGAGCGCGTAGGAGCCCTTGATGAAGGCCTTGGCCTCGTCGAGTTCGGCTTGCGTCGGGCCGCTCTCGGCCATGCGCTTGATCTCGCTCTCGATCACTTTCAATGCATCGGCCGTGCGATCACCCCGAGTGGCGGTGCCACCGATGACGACGGCGGCACGGCGGAACCAGACCAACTGGTCGGAGACGCCGTAGGCCAGCCCGCGTTTCTCGCGCACTTCGCGATAGAGCCGCGACGAGAAGCTGCCGCCACCGAGGATGTGATTGACGATATAGGCCGTCATGAAATCGGGGTCGTGCCGGGCGATGCCCTGGCCGCCGAAATTGACGACGGCCTGCGGCACGTTGACGTCGATGACGATGCGGCGGCCGAGGTTGCTCGGCGTCGCGGACGCCACCGGCTTGAGGTTGTTGTTGGCCGGCAGGCCGGCGAAGGCGCGATCGATCAGCTTGCCAGCGGTCTCGGCGTCGATGTCGCCGACGATCGAAACGGTGAGCTCCTTGCGCGCGAACACGCGATGCACGTAGTCGCGCAGGTCATCGGCGGTGATGCGCGGCATGGTCTCCAGCGTGCCGGAGCTCTCGCGGCCGTAGGGATGACCGGGAAATGCCGTGCTCCACCAGCTGCGACTCGCCAATTCATTCGGATTGGTGGTCTCGCGCCGCAATTCGGCCAACTCCTGGCCGCGGACGCGCTCGAGCGCGTCGGCGTCGAAATGCGGCGACGTCAGCGCGATGTGCAGCAGATCGAAAGCCTCGTCGCGGTGCTCGTTGAGCGTGCGCAACGAGCCACGGAAATAGTCGCGGCCGACCTGGAAGCCGATCTCGATGGCGTGCTCTTCGAGACGCGAATGATAGGCCTTGCTGTCGAGGTCGCCGGCGCCCTCATCGAGCATATCGGCGGTGAAGTGGGCGGTGCCGGCCTTGTCGGCATCGTCCTGAGTCGAGCCGCCATGGAAGGCATAATTGAGAGAAATCAGCGGCACGGCGTGCTCGCGCACCAGCCAGGCATGGATGCCGGAGGGGCTGACGATCTGCTCGATCGTCATCGCGGATGCCGCGGAGGCGCCAGCCCACAGCGTCAGCAGGGCGAACGCGATCGATGTTGCGAACCGCGTCATGAGCGCTTCTCCACCTGCGGGCTGGTGTCCTTGATCAGATAGCCGGTTACGGACCGGCGCTTGTCGAGCCATTGCCGCGCCGCCTGCTGCACCTGCTCGCCGGTGACGGCGCGGATGCGGTCGGGCCAATGTTCGACGTCGCCGACAGTCGCACCGGTGGCGATGGCCGCGCCATACCAGCGGGCCATGCTGGCCTGGCTGTCGTGGGCGTAGACCGCATCGGCGATCAGCTTGGTTTTGCTGCGCGCGAGTTCGTCGGGCATGACGCCCTTGTCGGCGACCTGCGCGATCACGGCATCGATTGCGGCTTCAAGCTGCGGCAGCGTCACGCCCGGCCGCGGCGCGCCGAAGACATCGAACTTCGACAGATCGACGGACGTGCTGTCGTACCAGGAGCCGGCCGACACGGCGAGCTTCTGATCGACGACAAGAGAGGTATAGAGACGGCTATTGGAGCCGCTGCCGAGAATGTGGGCGAGCACCTCCAGCGCCTCCGACTCGCCTTTGGCGGCGGTCTTAAAGGACGGCACCAGATAGTCGCGTTGCAGGCTCGGTTCTTCGACGCGCGGGTCGGCAAGCGTGAGCGAACGCACCGCGACCGGTGGCGGCTCCTGCGGCCGGTGCCGCGGCATGATCGCGTTGCGGCGCTCGACCTTGCCGAAGGTATCTTCCGCGAGCTTGAGCGCGGCCTGCGGGTCGACGTCGCCGGCGATGACGACGACTGCGTTGTTTGGTCCGTAGAAGCGCCGGTAGAAACCGATGGCGTCGTCGCGGGTCAGCCCTTCCATCTCGTGGCGCCAGCCGATCACCGGCTTGCCGTAGGGACTGTTGAGGAACAGCGCGGCATCGATCTGCTCGCCGAGCAGCGCCGGCGGATTGTTGCGGACGCGCTGGTTCTGCTCTTCCAGGATGACGTCACGCTCGGGCAGCACGACGTCATCGGTCAATTGCAGACCGGTCATGCGATCGGCCTCGAATTCCATCACGGTCTTGAGCTGTTCGCTCGGCACGCGCTGGAAAAACGCGGTGTAGTCGGAGGACGTGAAGGCGTTCTCCTGCCCGCCGATCCGCGCCACGACCTGGGAGAACTGGCCGGCCGGATGCTTGGCGGTGCCCTTGAACATCAGGTGCTCGAGGAAATGCGCCAGCCCCGACTTGCCCGGCGTCTCGTCGGCGGCGCCGACCTTGTACCAGATCATGTGGGTGACCACCGGCGCGCGATGATCCGGGATGACGACAAGCTCAAGGCCGTTCGACAGCGTGAAGTCGGCAACCTTGCTGGCAGCTTCGTCGGCAAACACGGGGGTGGCGAGCGTCGCGGCGATCGCCACCGCGGCGGTGAGGACAACGTCTCGTCGGAAGATCACGTTTTGAACCTTGCAAGTATGAGTTGGTGCGCCCCACGCACGGGTCGCGTGCTCAACACGCACGAACGAAATGAATTGTCACGACGTCATTTAGCCGGTCAGCGCTTCAATTCGCCGCGGGTTTGATAGTCGTT
Organism: uncultured Alphaproteobacteria bacterium; assembly: GCA_963742095.1. GTDB lineage: Bacteria > Pseudomonadota > Alphaproteobacteria > Rhizobiales > Xanthobacteraceae > Pseudolabrys. The sequence goes on along the minus strand of CAVUKJ010000003.1, from coordinate 1,890,558 downwards.
TTCCGCCTTCGGCGCGCCACCGCCGACGACGCCATAGGGTTGATCGGGCGACGGCGTCTGGTAGCCGGGCGGCGGGTCGGTGAGCTCGGTGCGCGGCGGTTCGCCGGTGAACTGAGCCTTATTGTCGTCGTCCTTGCTGTTGAACATCTTGCCGAGCAGTCCGCCTTTGTAGCCGAGCGCCGACGGTGACAGGACTTCACCGAAGTCCTTGTCCCCGCTGCGGCCGGGACCGGTGTTGCTGGCTTGAACGCCGCGCGGGCGCGGGCCGGGAGCCAGCTGATCGCGCGGTAACGGATTCTGTTCGCGCTCGCGCTCATCGCTGACGTTGCGGTTCTTTTCCAACTTTTCTTGCAGCTTACGGCGCTTCACGTCGGGATCTTTTGGCCAGTTCGGATTGGCTATGACCTCTGCCTTTTCGGGCGGCGGTAAATCGCGGCCATTCGGCAGCACCAGCGGCGGCCGTTCGCGATAATGAATCTCGTCGTCGCCATCGCTCTTCTGGAAGCCGAAGCCTTCCAGAACGCGGCCGAACGTCTTGTCGTACAAGGAATCCGACACCCTGTCGTCGTCGCCGGCCCGGGCGGGACCCGGAGCCGCGAGGAAGACGAGGCTGGCCGCCAAGCCGATCGCGGCGCCCAAGCGCACGGCGTTTGTCCGGCTGCGGTGGTTTTTCTGGTCCATGGACGCGTTAAACCGTCAAATCCCCAAGGAATTCGTCGCTTTAGCCCCGAAACTATTGCTGCGGATCAGGGCGCTTTTACGGCGCGGCCCCCGGTCAGGGATTCATACAGGAGGCCGCTAACCCCGGCAACGATAGCTACATCGGCTAGGTTAAAAACATACCAGTCGAACCGCCAAGTGGCGGTAGTGATGTGGAAAAACACGAAGTCGGCGACCCAGCCATAGGCCAGGCGGTCGATGGCATTGCCGAGCGCCCCGCCAATGATGAGGCCTAACGACAGCGCCGTCAGCCGGTTGTTTGCGCGCGCCAGCCAAATCCCAAGCAAAACGACGGCGAGGCCCTTCACCGCCAGCAACACCCATTGGCCGATAATCCCTTCCGTCTGGAACAGGCCGTAGCTGATGCCGGTGTTGCGGGTGAGGATAAAGTCGAAGAAGGGCCCGAGCCGGATGGGGCCGTTGGCGGCGAGATCGACCACCTTGAGCAGATAGAGCTTGCTCGCCTGGTCGATCAGGCACGTCGCAACCGCGACGGCAAGGCCGAAGCGAAGGAAAGAAGGGCCGCGCATTCACTCCGCCGCCTTGCGCATGGCTTCCCATTCGCGCAGCGCCTGCGCGTCACGCGGCGACACGTCCGGAAACTGCGGATCGGCGCCGATGGTGTTGAGGATTTTCCACGAGCGCGCGCATTTCGTGCCTTCGGCGAGATTGGGCACGACCGCAACGCCCGTGACGTCCGGCAGGCGGAAGGCATTGGCCGGGCCCTCGTCTTCGACCAGCGTGGCAGCCGAGGTGATGCACACTTCGGCGAGATCGACGTCAAGCACGGCTTCATAAAGCTCGCGGTTGGAGACGTGCACAATCGGATGCGCTTCCAGCGATGAACCGATGCGCTTCTGCGCCCGCTCGATTTCCAGCGCGCCGGTGACGACGCCACGCACGATGCGCACCTTGCGCCACTTCTCGGCCAGCTTGTCGTCGCGCCAGGCCGCCGGCACCTCGGGGAAGGTTTCCAGATGCACCGACTTGTATGCGGACTTGGCGTCGGCGCCATAGCGCGACAGCCAGCTTTCTTCCGCGGTGAAGCACAGCATCGGCGCCAGCCAGGTCACGGTGCAGCGGAACAGATGGTCGATCACGGTGAGGCTCGCCTTGCGCTTCATCGACGAGATCGGATCGCAATAGAGCGCGTCCTTGCGGAGGTCGAAATAGAACGCCGATAGGTCCGAGGTCATGAAGGCGTTGAGCGCGGCGAAGATGCGCTTGTAGTCGAAATCGGCGTAGGCCTTGCGCACCAGCGCGTCGAGCTCGGCCAGCCGGTGCAGCATCAGCCGCTCGAGCTCCGGCATCGCGTCGTGCTTGACGCGTTCGTCGTCGTGGAAATGCGCCAGCGTGCCGAGCATCCAGCGGATGGTGTTGCGCAGCTTGCGGTAGGTATCGGCCGTCGATTTGAGAATCTCGGGGCCGATGCGCAAGTCGTCGGCGTAGTCCGAGGCGCAGACCCACATGCGCAGGATGTCGGCGCCCGACTGCTTGATGACGTCCTGCGGCGCCGTGACGTTGCCGAGCGACTTCGACATCTTGCGGCCGGTCTCGTCGAGCACGAAGCCGTGGGTCAGCACCACGTCGAACGGCGCGCGGCCGCGCGTGCCGCAGCTTTCCAACAGCGATGAATGGAACCAGCCGCGGTGCTGGTCGGAGCCTTCCAGATACATGACGGTGTCCTTGCCGCCATCGACCTTGCGCTTGATGCCGGCGAGCGTCGGGAAATGCACCGGGTCCTCCAGCACGAAGGCATGCGTCGAGCCGCTGTCGAACCAGACGTCGCAGATGTCATCGACCTTCTGCCAGCTTTCGTTGGCGAGCTTGCCGAGGAAACGCTCGCGCGCGCCGGCGGCGTACCAGGCGTCGGCGCCCTCCTTCTCGAAGGCCTCGACGATGCGCAGCTCGACGTCCGGGTCCTGCAGAATTTCCACCGAGCCGTCCGGCTTGGACTTGATAAAGACAGCGATCGGCACGCCCCAAGCGCGCTGGCGCGAGATCACCCAATCCGGGCGGCTCTCGATCATGCCGGTGATGCGGTTCTCGCCCTGCTCGGGGACCCAGCGCGTCACAAAAATTGCTTTCAGCGCACGATTTCGAAGAGTGTCGGAGGAAGCCACGCCTGAAGTCGGCGACCATCGGATATGGCCACTCGTGATCGGCTTATCCATCGCGATAAACCACTGCGGCGTGTTGCGGAAGATGATCGGCTTCTTCGAGCGCCAAGAATGCGGATATTGGTGCTTCAGGCGGCCGCGCGCGATGATCATGCCGGCCTCGATGAGCGCCTTGATCACCGCCTCGTTGGCATCGCCCTTTTCGCCTTTGTCGTTGAGGACGCGTTTCCCCACGAACCCGGGCGCGGCGTCGGTGAAAGCACCGTTCTCGTCGACGGTGTAGGGGATCGCCGTTTCGATCTTTGCCGCGTCGAGCAACGACTTCTTGCTCATCCAAATCTCAAAGTCGTCACGGCCGTGCCCAGGCGCAGTATGCACAAACCCCGTACCGTCCTCGTCGGTGACATGTTCGCCATCAAGAAGCGGAACTATGAAATCGTAACCCTTGCCGCGAAACGGATGCATAACTGTCATGTGGTCCAACACTTTTGCTGGAACCTCAGATAGCTTTTCGAACCCCGTTACCTTGGCCTGTTTGAATACTTCGGCGGAAAGCTTCTCAGCCAAGATAAACTGGTCCCCAACCTTCGCCCAATTTTCTGCCGGAGCTTCGGTTACCCGATAAAGCGCATAATTGATCTTTGACGAAAAAGTCACCGCGCGATTGCCTGGCAGCGTCCACGGAGTGGTGGTCCAAATCACGACCGATGCTTTTCCGATGTTTTGATCGTCTGCGTGCGATACCGGAAACTTCACCCACACCGTATCGCTGGTGTAGTCCTCGTATTCGACCTCGGCCTCGGCGAGCGCGGTCTTCTCTACCACGCTCCACATCACCGGCTTCGAGCCGCGGTAGAGCAGCCCGTTGGCGGCGAACTTCATCAGCTCGCGCGCGATCTGCGCCTCGGCGAAGAAATCCATCGTCGTATAGGGATGCGCCCAGTCGCCCTCGACGCCGAGGCGCTTGAACTCCTCGCGCTGCACGTTGAGCCAGTGCTCGGCATAGGCGCGGCATTCCTGCCGGAAGGCGATCATCGCGGCGGGGTCGGACAGGTCCGGCTTCTTCTTGTTCTTGGAGCGGTAGTTCTCTTCCTCGATCTTCCATTCGATCGGCAGGCCGTGGCAGTCCCAGCCCGGCACGTAATTGGAATCGTAGCCGAGCATCTGCTGGCTGCGCGTCACCACGTCCTTGAGGATCTTGTTGAGCGCGTGGCCGATATGGATGTTGCCGTTGGCGTAAGGCGGGCCGTCGTGCAGGATGAATTTCTCGCGGCCCTTCGAAGTCTTGCGCAGCTGCGCGTAGAGATCGCCCGCTTCCCAGCGCTTGAGGAGCTCCGGCTCCTTCTGCGGCAGACCGGCGCGCATCGGGAAATCCGTCTGCGGCAGGAACAGCGTCTCGGAATAATCGCGCTTTGTTTCTGGCTCGGGCTTATTCATGTCGGGCTGTTTAGCAGGCCGATTCCGCGTCGCAAAGGCTACACTTTGGTGTCGTCCCCGCGAAGGCGGGACCCTTACGCCGTGCCTTATCGATAGGCTGCGGAGTATGGGTCCCGGCTCTCGCTGTGCTCGGCCGGGACGACAGGGACTAGATTGCCCCCAACACCGGGAACGCGCCGCCGGCGCGCTTCAAGGCGTCGCGCGCCTGTGCGGCGTCGGCGTTCATGGCGCGCTTCAAGGCCTCGATCGACTCGAACTTCTGCTCGTGCCGGATCCAGCCGATGAAGGCGACGTCGATCGCCTGTCCGTAGAGGTCGCCGGAAAAGTCGAACAGGTTGACCTCCAGCAGCGGCGCGCCGTCATCGAACATCGGCCGCACGCCGAAGCTCGCAACGCCGTCGTGGCATTTGCCGCCGATGGCGACGCGCACGGCGTAGATGCCGTGCTTGAGGCCGCAGGCCGGATCGAGCTTCACGTTGGCGGTCGGGAAGCCAAGCTCGCGCCCGCGCTTGTCGCCATGGGCAACGGTGCCGGAGGCAAACCATGGCGCGCCGAGCAGCTCCGCTGCTTCCACCACCTTGCCCTGGCTCAGCGCGGTGCGGATCGAGCCCGACGACACCGGCCGCCCCTCGTCCTCGAGCGGCGGCACGATATCGACGGCAAAGCCGAGCTTGGCGCCCTGCTCGGCCAGAAAGGCCGGCGAGCCGGTGCGGTTCTTGCCGAAATGGAAATCAAAGCCGATCGCCGCGCCGCCGATGCCCAGCCGTCCGACCAGAATCTTCGCAATGAAATCTTCCGCCGACGTCGACGCGAGCACGGCGTCGAAATTCATCACGATGGCGCCGTCGAGCCCGGTCGCGGCGAGCAGCCGCAGCTTGTCGCGGTTGCTCGACAGCTGGAACAGCGTGTCCTGCGGCCGCAAGAATAGCCGCGGGTGCGGCGTGAAGGTCAAGGCGGCCGTCTTGCGCCCGAGCTCCCCGGCGCGTTTGCGCGCCGCGCCGATGACGGCACGATGACCGCGATGCACGCCGTCGAAATTTCCGACCGCCACCACGGCTCCGCGCAGCGGCCCGCTGCCGATCTCCGCAGCCTGGCCGCGCGCGACGTGGAAAGCCGCGGCCGGCGGTTTGGGGGCTTTGCTCACGGAAAGCTGCTCATTTCTCCGGCATTGGCGCGGTTCCAGGCGCGAGATGGTTAGCGCGCGGTTAATAAACTTTCAAATTAACCGGATATTCAAGCCGCGTTGCTAACTTCCGATATTATGCTGGGGAAACGCGCATGGCAGTCGATCTGACAACACCAGTCCTGGTGGTGGACGACTACAACACGATGGTGCGGATCATCCGCAACCTGCTCCGTCAGCTCGGCTTCGAGCATATCGACGAGGCAAACGACGGTGCCGTCGCGCTCGAGAAGATGCGCCTGCGCAAATACGGTCTCGTCATCTCCGACTGGAACATGGAGCCAATGACCGGCTACGACCTGTTGCAGCAGGTCCGCTCCGATCCGCAGCTCTCGACGACGCCGTTCATCATGGTGACCGCGGAATCCAAGACCGACAACGTGATCGCCGCCAAGAAGGCCGGCGTATCGAACTATATCGTCAAGCCGTTCAACGCGCAGACGCTCAAGACCAAGATCGACGCGGTCTTCCCGGACGCCGACAACAAGCCGGCGGCCTAGGGCTTCACCATACCAGCTGCCGCATCACCGCCTTCGGCATGTCGCCGGCGGCGGTGAACGCATTTTTGAGGGCGCCCGTGTCCGGCTTGTCGCGGCCGCCGAACTCCTCGGCGTGAATGCCCGCGGTGACGAATAGAAAATCGACGCCGAGCGTATGCGCGCCTTTGAGATCCGTGCGGATCGAGTCGCCGATCGCCAGCACGCGCTTCGGCGCCGGCTTCTTGCCGGTCGCCGCTTCGACCCTGGCCAGCGCCATGTCGTAGATCGGCCGGTACGGTTTGCCGGCATAGAGCACCTCGCCGCCCATGGTGACGTAAAGATCGGCGATCGAGCCGGCGCAGTAGACGAGCTCGTCGCCGCGCTCGACCACCACGTCGGGATTGCCGCACACCATGAACAGGCGGCGCTTGAGCATGATTTCCAGACGGCCGCGATAATCCTCCGGCTTTTCGGCGTCGTCGTCGTCGAGACCGGAGCAGACCACGTAATCGGCGCTTTCGAGCGGCGCGAAGCGGACATTCAGTCCTGTGAAGATCGAGCTGTCGCGCTCCGGGCCGATGTGACACAGGCTCTGGCCGCGCCGCGACTGGATGACGTCACGGGTGACGTCGCCGGACGACACCATGGCGTCGTAGGTTTCGCGCGGCACATGGAGCCGCTCGAGTTGGCGCGCCACCTGCTCGCTCGGGCGCGGCGAATTGGTGATGAAGACGACGGCGCCGCCCCGCGCGCGGGCGCGCATCAGCGCGTCGCAGGCCGGCGGAAAGGCGATGACGCCATTGTGCACCACGCCCCAGACGTCACAGAGCAGGACGTCGTAGTCCGGCGCCAGTTCGGAGAAATGCGGAATGAGAGGCGGCACGGCGCTGGTCATCGGTGAACTGTCTGCCGTGGGCCGCGCCGATCAGCCGCCGGCGGCGTCGGCGGCGGCCATCGTGATCGGCGCGTCGCCTGCCTTTGCCGCATCGGACCCGCCAGCCGCGGTCTGCAAGGCTTCCGCCCGGACCGGCCGCGGCGGCGAGAACAGGAAGCCCTGACCGAAGCGCACGTCGTAATCCAGCAGATCGACCACCATGCCTTCGCTCTCGCAGCGTTCGGCGATGAGATCAATGCCGGAGCGCGCCAACAGATCGGCAAGGTCCTCCGGGTGGATGTCGAACTGCGCCGCAGTGGTCTTGTCGAGCAGCAGCTTGGCCGGCACCTTGAGGAAGCGGAACCAGTGGTCGGCCAGTTCCTTCGGCTCCATGCGCAGATCGGTGACGTGGTCCATCGAGAAGCGGAAGCCGCGCTCGGCCAGCGCAGCGACCGCCTCGTTCTCGATCGGACCGAAGGCGCGATAGGCGCTCTGGCTGAATTCGAACATCAGCGCGTTGTTGAGCGCGCGGTTGGCATCCATGAAATCAAGGAACTGCTTGAAGAAGGTCGGGTCAGAGAGCGTGGACGGGCTGACGTTACAGAACAGGCCGACGTCGCGGCTCTTCAGCTGCAGGCGGCGCACCACCTGCACGCAGCGGAACAGCAGCAGGTTGTCGATCTTCGGCATCAGGCCGACGCTTTCGGCGATGTCGATGAAGTCGCTCGCCGGCACGACCTCGCCGCCTTCCATGCGCAGACGCGACACCGCCTCGTAGTAGCGGACTTTGCGCTGCGGCAGCGTCACGATCGGCTGCAGATAGAGGTCGATGCGGTCGTCGGCGACGGCGTTCGCAATCACGTCGATGATGGCATCGCGCGTGAGGCCCTGGAACGGAAGCGGGCCGCTCACCGCCTCGCTTTCCGTAAGATTGAGCGCTGCGTCGGACGGCGGCGTCACGACCGGCTTGGCATGCGGCGGCAGTCCCGCAGGTGAAAAGCCCTGCTTCTGCAACACGGCCGCATGCGAGGCGACGGTCTCGGCGATCTGCCGCACCAGCGTGCCCAGTTCGCCCATTTCCGCGGCAAGCGGATCGACCGCAGTGCGCGCGCGGTCCACGCTCTTGTCGACCCTCGCCTCCATGGCGTTGAGCTTGCGCGCCATCTCCGCGACCTGGCGTGCAAGGTCGGCAGTGCCGCGCGACAGATCGGCGATCTGGTCACCGAGGGTGCGGCGGTCGGCGAGCCGGTTGCTGATGGTGTTGTAAAGCGCCATGGCGACCAGAGCGCCGAGCGCGATCAAGCCGGCGCTGCGGACGTCCAGCTTGAACGCGAGATAGAGCACGGCGCCGATCGAGGCGGCGATGAGCACCATGCAGACCGCGATGAAGATGGCGCCGATACGAACCATGCGGCTATTCCTGGACGACCCCCGCCGGGCAAGCGTCTGATTCGGCTTGCCGGCCCCCAATCTCCATGAGACGCGACGCCCGCGCAACCTCGAACACCTGCTATGGTAACGCGAATTCGCCCTTATTGGCAGGAACTTGAAGCGTCATGGACCCAGGCGCCCCGGCTATCGCGGCATATCCCGGCTCGGGCCTGATCGCCCGGATCGCGGCGGCGCCGGGCCGGGCGCTTGCCGCGATCCTCGCCATCCACGCCGTGGTGTGGACGGTGCTGCCGGCCCTGCTCTACCCGAATTTGCCGCTCGATCTGATCGAAGCCCTGATGTACGGGCGCGAGTGGCAACTCGGTTATGACAAGCTGCCGCCGCTGCCCTGGTGGCTGGTGCAGATTACCTATGAGATCGCCGGGCACGACTTCGCCTATTACCTGCTGGCCGAACTGTCGGTGATCGCCGCCTTCGCGCTGGTCTACGCTGCGGTGCGGCCACTGGTCGGCGCGCTCGGCGCGCTGGTGTCGGTGCTGATCATCGATGGGCTGCACTACTTCAACTACACCGCGGCCAAGTTCAACCACGACGTCATCCAGCTGCCGTTCTGGGCGCTGGCCGGCTATTCGCTGCATCGCGCGCTGCGCGGGCGGCAACTCATGGATTGGGCGCTGCTCGGCCTCGCGCTCGGGCTGTCGCTATGGGCGAAATATTTCGTGGTGGTGCTGGCTGCGCCGATGGTCGTGTTCGCGCTGGTCGATCGCGACGCGCGCAAGGCACTGGCGACGCCGGGGCCTTACGTTGCGGCCGTCGTCGCGCTGATCGTAGCCGCGCCGCACGTCGTCTGGCTGGTGAACAACGACATTCTGCCCTTCGCCTACGCCGAACATCGCGCCGTGCTGTCGCGCGGCTGGTACGATCATCTGTTGCATCCGGGCGAGTTCGGCATCAGCCAGTTCTTCTTCTTGATCCCGTCGCTGTTGATCACCGCGCCGCTGTTCTGGCCGCGGCGGGCGGCGAGCGAGCCGCAGGCGAGCGTGCAAGCCGACAATTTCGACTACCGCATCGTCACTTGGCTCGCATTCGGCCCGCTGGCGACGGTGCTGGCGATGTCGGCGGTGAGCGGACGCGGCACGGTGCCGATGTGGGGCTACCCGCTCTTTCTGTTCCTCGGCACGTGGCTCGTCTTGACCGCGCGGCGGGTTGTGGACGATGGACGTCTCGTCCGCATCGTCGGGACGTGGGCGATCGTCTTCATCGGCCTGGCGACTGCATTTTTCGTCAATTATGACGTGTTGCCACGCTTCGATCACCGCTACCGCGCCGTGTTCTTCCCCGGCGGCGAACTCGCCCGCGAACTCTCGGAGCGCTATCGCGCCGCGACCGGCGATCCGATCGCCTACGTCATTGGAACAATGTGGGACGGCGGCAATGTCGCGCACTATGCGCCCAGTCAGCCGCGCGTGCTGGTCGACGGCTCACCGGCGCGCGCGCCGTGGATCAACCTCGCCGACCTGCGCGGGCGCGGCGCGCTGGTCGTATGGACGAGCGGCGATCCGAACGTCATTCCGGTGCCGCTGCGCATGATCGCCGGCGATGCCAAGGTCGAGCCGCCGTTCGACCTCAAGGATCGGCGCGGTGACCAGACGGTTCACGTCGGCTGGGCGATCCTGCAAAAGCAGCCGTCCTACGCGAACGCGGACTAAGGCGTGCCGCATCGACGTGCCGCAAATGTCCGTTGTTGCGGGGAAAGCGGACAGCCAAATTCGAAGGCGTCATGTCAGCAAATGACCCAAAGCGGACATTGAAGTGCAAGTCGGTTGTTTGGTCCCTCTGACGGGTCTACAGGTGCGGCAAGTCACGCGGTGAATACTGACGGCCGTTTCGGTGTTATTACCAGCATCGAGCATGGAGGTTGATGATGACCCGCCTGATTTTTGCCGCCATCGCTGCTCTTGCTAATGTGTTCTTCGTTCTACAGCCGGCTCAGGCTTACGAGGCCCCCTGGTGCGCCGTGATTGAGAACGGCACAGGCAGTGCCTATTGGGACTGCCAGTATCACTCGTTCGATGACTGCTACCGCAGAGGCAATATTCTGGCGGGCAATAGAGGCTTTTGCAATCCGAGCCCGTACTATGGCGCTAACGCCACGGAACCCAGGCGCTCAGCGAAACGCGGCGCTCGCCCGCAGTAGCAGCAGCACCAGACAAATGGCACGAAGCGGACATCGACGACGCCTTTTGGCACTAAGCGGACATTGCAGCGCTGCCAGTGAATGTCCGCTTTCGGGGGCGAAGCCGACGTGGCCGTCAGATGGCGTTACGTCCGCTAATGACCCAAAGCAGACGTCCAGGTCTCGGCGATGAAGTCGGCTCGCCCGGTTAGATCGAACTTCCGGCGGACCTCATCCTAAGCCGTCTCAATGTTGAGAGCTGGCATCTGATTGAAAAAAGTTTCCCGCCAACATGCCGCGGGCCAGCAACGCAAAAACGAGAGACCGCCTCGCGGCGGTCTCTGCAAATCGACACGACACTTACGGACAGGTGTGCACGAACCCGTCGTAGCCGAGGTAGGTCCTGCTCTCGGGGTCCCATGAGGCGAACCGTTCCGCGCAGTAGCCGCCCGGATCGCCGGGGCCGTAGTCGTAGACGGATGGCGGGCGGTAATAATAGTCGGCGTATTGCACGCCGCCGCCATAGTAGGACGGACCGTCGCCGTAATAGGCGGGGCCATAGTAGTTGCCGTAGCCGCCATAGTACCGCGGGCCGTAGTAGCTGTAGCGCGGCCGGTAATAGCCGCCGCCGTAGTAGCGCGGACCGTAACCACCGTAGTAGCCGTAGCGGCGGCCGTAGTAACCGCCATAGCGGCCGCCGTAATAGCCGTAGCGGTGGCCGTAGTAGCTGCCGTAGCGCCCGCCGTAGTAGCCATAGCGATGGCCGTAGTAGCCGCCGCCATAACGGCTGCGGTAGCCGCCGTAGTAGCCACGATAACCACCACCATAGTAGTGGCCGCCGCCATAGGAGCGGCCGTGATAGCCGTAGCGACCGTGGTAGTACTGTGCCTGCGCCGACGTCGCGAACGCTACGGCGCCCACGATCAGAGCGGCGGAAAGAACGCCCAGAATTTTCATGAGTTTGCGCGGCTCAAGCCGCGCGGTCGCCGACTGAACAGTGTTGGTCATCGCACGCCCCTACAGTCGATTGGCAATTTCCCAATAGCATTTTAAGACAATATTAACCATATAAATCTTTGATTTACATCAAATATTTGTCTGCTTTTTTTGGAACTACTGCGATCGGCAAGGCGCAGGCTGCGGGCCTTATTTACGCGCCATTAACGATTCGGGACCGGTAGTCATTTCGTACCACCGCGTTCGCTTGCGCATTTATCGCCGGGCTCTTGTTCGCGCGCGTTGCTCGTCTGCGCACCCGCGACGGCAGGGGCATGAAAAAGGAACTCGGCGCGCTTAGCCTTGCTCTCGGCTGCTCGATTTTTTCGTCGCAAGCGGTCGCGCAGAATGGCCCGATATATAAAGCGCCGGCCGCGCCGTTAGCAAAATCGATCGAGCCATCTCCGGCATTCAATTTCGCGCTCGATGGCTCGCTGCCGGCGCAAATCGACAACAATGTTACTCGCGTGCCGCACAACGGGACCACAGATTTCAGCTATTCGCCGTTCCTAAAACTATCTGCGATCACGGATTTACGGCCGGATCTGACCTATTCGATTTACACGGACATGAACGTCAATCGATATCTGCAGTACTTCAACAACAACGGCAACACGGCCGGCGTGGGCACGCAGCTCCTGAAAAAATGGGACGGGCTGCAGCTGGGGGCATTCTATGATTGGAATCAGTTCTACGATCGGGACTTCAGAGAGCGGTTCGGCGCCAACAACGATTTCGCCGTGTTTCTTCGCTACTACTATGTCACGCCGGATACGAAGCTCAGGGTTAAGCCCAATCTGGCGACGACCACTCGGCTGGACGACAATCTATCAGTTCAACGCTACCTGTACTCGTTCAAAGTCGATTTCGAATACAAGTTTGCCGACCGTTGGTCGGCAATCGTCACGCCGCGCGTTCGTTACTATAACTATGTCGGCCTTCAAGCAGGACGTCGTGACCTGATCTACTCCATATCCACCGGCTTACGGCACAACATCACGGACAATTTGGATTTCACGACGACGGTTGGCTATGAAAATCGCGCTTCGAATCTCCCCGGCAAGGACTATAATGATTTGACGATCGGGGCGAGCTTGGACTTCAGCTTCACGCTTTTCCGTTCAAAAGCCGCTCCCGGATCCGATTTCCTTCAATGGCTCTCGCATTGATGCCGCAAAGATCCAACGACAAAACGAAGAACAGAATTGTCCGTGCTGTCGCGGGGTTGATCCTGCTCGTTCCATTGAACGTCGCATCCGCAATGGATGCGATGGATCGTAAAATGGAAATGGACATGAATCGCGATCGAGCTGAGAGCAGGATCGACCGTCTTCACGAAGATCAGAATCGCAATCGAACGCAAAAAAATAAAGCAATGAAAAAGCAAGACAGCACTTCAAAACGGCGGCCGCAGAGATTGCAATATTGATTATTGGCTAGCGGTGCGCCCCCAAACTCGGAAAGCCGTTAGCCAAGGCTCGCTATTGGCCTAAGCGGACAGCGGGTCGGTTGGGACCACCGCGTCGAGGTCGTCGCCGGCTGGGCGATCCTGCAGAAGCAGCCGTCCTATGCGGTCGCGGAAAGCGGACGCCCAAATTCGAAGGCAACATGTCCGCGAATGGCCCAAAGCGGACATCGGCCGGTCATTACCGCGATACCCCCATTGATTCATATCAATGCTGCGCCGCTGTAAACCATATTGGTCGGCAACGAGCTCCGTTTGATCTCGACGTATCGAGAAGGGAATGAGCTATGAAATGCACCGCAATTTTTTTGTCGATAGCTCTCCTCGTTGGACTTGGGCCGGTGTCACAAGCGAACGCGCAAGCGCCCGCAATCACTGAAGCGGACGCGCGCGCCATCGCAGTGGAGGCCTATATCTACTTTTATCCACTCGTGACCATGGATCTGACGCGCAAGCAGATTATCAACTCCGATCCCAAGACCGCTGGCATCGGCGGGCCTATGAACACGTTCGATAATATCCCTGCCTTTCCGACAGCGGACATGAAAGTCGTCGTACGGCCCAATTTCGACACGCTCTATTCAAGCAGCTGGGTGGATCTGACCCGCGAGCCGATGGTCGTTTCGATGCCCGACACCGGCGGCCGCTACTACCTTCTCCCCATGCTCGACATGTGGACCGATGTGTTCGCTTCGCCAGGCTGGCGCACGACAGGTACAAAGGCGGGGAACTTCTTGCTCACTCCACCGGGTTGGAACGGGAAAGTGCCGGCGGGGTTCACGCGCATCGCCGCGCCGACGCCGTACGTGTGGATCATAGGGCGTACGAAAACCGACGGCCCTGCGGACTATGACGCGGTGCATGCTATCCAGAAGGAATACAAGATCACACCGCTGTCGGGATGGGGCAAACCGCCGGTCGCGGTGAAGGCCAGCATCGATCCGAGCGTCGACATCAAGACCCCGCCAAAGAAGCAGGTCGACACCATGGCAGGCGGGCCGTTCTTTGCTTACGCCGCTGAATTGCTCAAGCTGCATCCTCCGCACAGCACCGACCAGCCGATGATCGCGCGCATGAAGCGCATCGGTCTCGATGCCGGCAAGAGCTTCGATGCCGCCAAGCTCGATGCATCCGTAAAGAAGGCTATCGACGACGCGCCAGCGGCCGCTCAAAAGCTTATCGAATGGAAAATTCCAACCTTGGCACGCGTCGCGAACAACTGGTCGATGAACACGGACACGATGGGTGTGTACGGAAACTATTATTTGAAACGCGCCATCGTTACGCAGATGGGCCTCGGCGCAAATCTTCCCGAGGATGCGATCTATCCGGTCAATCTCGCGGACGAAGCTGGCAAGCCGCTGGATGGCGCGAACAAATACACGATCCACTTCGCCAAGGACGAAATTCCGCCGACCGATGCGTTCTGGTCGATTACCCTTTATGATCCAGAAGGTTTCCAGGTTGCGAACTCAATCAACCGCTTTGCTGTAAGCAGTTGGATGCCGTTCAAGCGCGACGCCGACGCCTCTCTGACGCTCTACTTCCAGAATGAAAGCCCGGGCGCCGATCGGGAAAGCAACTGGCTCCCGGCGCCCAAAGGGCCATTCAATCTAACCATGCGCCTCTATGCGCCAAAGTCCGAGGCGCTGACCGGCGTGTGGAATCCACCGCCGGTCACGATGGAGAGGTCCAGCACAGGGTCCGCGCGCTAGTACGTTTGTCTGCTATTGGCACTGAACGGACGCGCCTACTCGCGCAGCGAACGCCTGCTCAGCCCGTTGGACCAAGCGCATGCGCTATGGCCGCACCAGGCGGACTAGTGCCGAAACAGAGGCTCTTCGTGGATGACCTTGCCGTTGGCGTTGGTCACGACCAGTTTCTCGTCCGTTGCCGGGCTTTTGTTTTGCGACAGTTCGCGCGCCACGGCTCTTGCTTCTGCGCGAGCGGCTTGGTCATCCGCAAGTTCCTGTCCCTCGGTGTCGCGAGCACCGGAACCGTGGAGATGGAAGAAATAGCGTGGCATCTCGTGAAACCTGAACCAGTTACGTGTCGAAGCGCTTGCCTTCGCGTTTAAGGCAAAACTTAAAGGCCGCGATGCGAGCCGCTGCACTCCCGTTCGCGACCCCCGAGGCGAGGACCTGTCTGAGCTTCGTCATCACTTGCCAATGCCATTCAATGCCGCGTTGCCAAATGCGATAGTCGAGCGTGGGCTCTGTCATAGCGGCCCCCGTGTAGAAGGCGGGAGCACACTCGGTCTCTCTGCCACCGGTGCCTCGGAAAGAACGTTTACCAGTGATATTAATACAATGTCGTATAGACGACATTTGTTCAAGGGTTCGCCTTGTTAAAGTGATCAAGTCGGTTCCATCCAAAATGTAGCAACCGCCTGCGCCAAGTTTGAGCTACCTGAGACAATGCCGACTCGACATGATGAAACGCGAAGCCCATCATTCGCTCACCCCCGGTATCGCTTTCAGGCGCCGGCGGCTGAGAGACGATCGTGCTCCCGCCTGCGCGCGCGGGACTTAGTTTTGCAGCCGAAAACCAATCTTCTGCTGGAGACCTTGCACGACGCCGAGCGCCGGGCGCTGGCGCCACATCTGACGCATGTGGAACTTAAGCATCGCACCCTCCTGTTCGATATTCGTGACACCATCAGCGACGTCTATTTCGCGACCGACGCCGTTGTCTCGCTGGTGATTCCACTATCCACCGGCGAGGTCATCGAAACCGCGATGGTCGGGCGCGACGGCGTTGTCGGCAGCGGCGCCGCACTCAACGGCAGGGTCTCGCTCAATCAAGCCATCGTTCAAATCGGCGGACACGCCCTGCGTTGCCCGGTCGAGCCGCTCAGAGCCGCGATGAAGGAGCATCCGTCTTTCCAGTCGCTGATCGGCGCCCATGAGCAGGCGCTGTTCGCGCAGGCGCAGCAATCGGCGGCGTGCAACGTCGCGCACGTCATCGAAAGCAGGCTGGCGCGATGGCTGTTGCGGGCGTCCGACCTGCACGGCAGCACCGAACTGCCGCTGACCCAGGAATACATCGCGCAAATGCTTGGAGTCCGGCGCACCAGCGTCACCGTGGTGGCGCGCACGCTGCAGGAAGCGGGGATGGTCCGCTACTCGCGCGGGCATATCAAACTCGTCGATATCCCCGCGCTGCAGGAGACGGCCTGTGAATGCTACCAGACAGTGAAATTGAACTACGACGCGCTGCTGCACCCGTCGAATAAATGAGCGTGAGACGTGGCCTGGTTTGAAATCGAGAGCGGCCCGTTCTCGCATCACCGAATAATTCCCGGATAGAGCCGGCCGTCAGACAGACAGCCAGCCGTCCTACGCCGGTGGCCCGCCACAGTGACGCTGCCTTGCCAACGAACCGGCGCGGTGGAACAATTCGTGCGGCTCAGGAGACAACAAGAAAATCCGCCCAGGGGGGAATTTGCACATGCCGGCGTCCTGGCTTCACCGATGCAGCATCGGTGCATTGGCTCTGCTCGCGCTCGTCCTTTGCGGCGAGCGAGCCCACGCGCAGCAATATCCGACGCAGCGCATCACGTTTATTGTCGCGTTCGCACCCGGCGGCGTCGCCGACACGCTGGCGCGCCTGGTCGCGCATGGCCTTGAGACGAAACTCGGCCAAAGTGTCGTCGTCGAGAACCGGCCCGGCGCCGGCGGCAATATCGCGGCCGGTCTGGTGGCGCGCGCCGCGCCGGACGGCTACACGCTGCTGCTGACGACCACCGCGCTCGCCATCAACCTGACCCTGCAAAAGAAAAATCAGTTCGCCGCGGACGATCTCAAGGCGGTGGCGATGACGGCCTCGAGCCCGGAGGCGCTGGTCGCCAACCCGAGCAACCCGGCGCAAAATCTCGCCGATTTCGTCAAAGCGGCCAAAGGCAAGTCGATCAATTTCGGCTCCGCCGGCGTCGGCAGCGGCTCGCACATCGAGGCCGAGTATTTCTTCAAGAAGATCGCGAATATCTCGGTCGTCCACATTCCCTATCAAGGCGGCGCGCCGGCGATCAACGCGCTGCTGAGCAACCAGATCGACGTTCTGGCGACCACGCTCGGCGGCGGCGCGGCGGCGCAGATCAAGGCCGGCAAGCTGCGCGGGCTCGGCATCGCCGCCGACAAGCGCGCGCCGGTGACCCCGGACGTGGCGACCTATGCCGAACAGGGCTTCCCGCTGTTCCAGGCGGCCTCCTGGGTCGGCATCTTCGCGCCGGCGAAGACCGACGCGGCGGTCGTCAACAAGCTCAACGCCGCGGTGGAAGAGGTGATCAAGGACGCCGAGGTGCAGACCAAGCTCAAGACCATCGGCTTCGATCCGATCAACGGATCGGCGACCGAAGCCGACGCCTACTTCCGGGCGGAAGTGAAGAAGTGGGGCGAGATGGTCAACGCGCTTGGCCTGTCGATCAATTGATCGCCGAGGCTAAGCGACCGCCTTGATGATCGCCGCGGCCTTATCGAAGATCTCGCCGATCTGATCCTCGGTGACGATGAGCGGTGGCGACAGCGCGAGCGTGTCGCCGACGCCGCGGAACATCAGGTCGTGGTCGTGGAAGGCGAGCTCCATCGCCTGGTAGCCGCGTTTGCCGACGCCGTCGGGCTTGCTGGCGAGATCGATGCCCGCAGTCAAACCGACGGTGCGGATGTCGAGCACATTCGGCAGCCCCTTAAGCCGCATCGCCGCTTCGGCCCACGGCTTTTCCAGCTTGCGCGCGCGCTCGAACAGGCCCTCGGCGCGATAGAGATCGAGCGTAGCGAGGCCGGCCGCGCAGGCGAGCGGGTGCGCCGAGTAGGTGTAGCCGTGGAACAGCTCGATGACGTGCTCGGGTCCCTTCATGAAGGCGTCGTAGATGCCCTTGCGGACAATGACGCCGCCCATCGGCACGCTGCCCGAGGTGATGCCCTTGGCGAAGGTGATCATGTCGGGAAGCACGCCGTAGCGCTCGGCGGCAAAGGCGTAGCCGAGGCGGCCGTAGCCGGTGATGACCTCGTCGAAGATCAAGAGAATGCCGTGCTTGTCGCAGATCGCGCGCAGCCGCTCGAGGTAGCCCTTGGGCGGCGGCAGCACGCCGGTCGAGCCGGAC
Source organism: uncultured Alphaproteobacteria bacterium (assembly GCA_963742095.1). Lineage (GTDB taxonomy): Bacteria > Pseudomonadota > Alphaproteobacteria > Rhizobiales > Xanthobacteraceae > Pseudolabrys. Next base: position 1,872,615 of record CAVUKJ010000003.1, on the reverse strand, counting down.
ACGGGCTCGACAATCACCGCGGCGATGGTCGAAGCGTCGTGCAGCGCGACCAGACGGTCGAGCTCGTCGGCCAGATGCGCGCCCCATTCCGGCTCGCCCATCGTGAAGGCCTGCTTTTCGCGATTGTAGGTCGAGGGCAGATGATCGATGCCGGCCATCAGTGCGCCGAACTGCTTGCGGTTCGAGACGATGCCGCCGACGGCGATGCCGCCGAAGCCGACGCCGTGATAGCCACGCTCGCGACCGATCAGCCGGACGCGCGAGGCGTTGCCGCGCACGTTGTGATAGGCGAGTGCGATCTTGAGCGCGGTGTCGACCGCCTCCGAGCCGGAATTGCAGAAGAACACATGATCGAGATCGCCCGGCGCGAGCGCCGCGACGCGCGCAGCCAGTTCGAACGCCTTCGGATGGGCGAACTGGAATGGCGGCGCGAAATCGATCTCGGCGGCCTGCGCCTGGATCGCCTCGACGATCGGGTCGCGGTTATGGCCGGCATTGGTGCACCAGAGCCCGGCCGAGCCGTCGAGCAGCTTGCGGCCCTCCGGCGTGAAATAGAACATGTCCTTGGCGCGGGCGATCATCCGCGGCCGCGCCTTGAAGGCCCGGTTCGCGGTGAACGGCATCCAGAACGGCTCGAGGTCGTTGGGGACCGTGGCGGAAACGGGTGTGCGCTGCGCTTGAGCCATGGTGCCGAACTCGCTTTTTTGCCCCGTGACATTGGATTAGCCGCTTTCGGCTATAATGACAAAGCCGAAACCGGCTGCTACCACCCGCCTTTATTGCAACAGACTGACTCGTTCGCGCGCCGATGGCCAATCCAAAATCCGGCAAGCCACAGAAGCTGAAAGCTCGTCTGCCGCGCGGCCTCGCCGACCGCGGCCCCGCCGAGATCGCCGCCACCCGCCACATGGTGGAGAAGATCCGCGTGGCGTTCGAGCGCTACGGCTTCGAACCGGTCGAGACGCCGGCGATCGAATACACCGACGCGCTCGGTAAATTCCTGCCGGACCAGGACCGTCCGAATGAAGGCGTGTTTTCGTTTCAGGACGATGACGAGCAGTGGCTGTCGCTGCGCTACGACCTGACTGCGCCGCTCGCGCGTTACGTCGCGGAGAATTATCAGAACCTCGCGCTACCCTATCGCAGCTACCGTCACGGCTGGGTGTTCCGCAACGAAAAGCCTGGCCCCGGACGCTTCCGGCAGTTCCTGCAATTCGATGCCGACACCGTCGGCGCGCCGACCATGGCGGCCGACGCCGAACTGTGCATGCTCGCCGCAGACACGATGGAAGAACTCGGCATCAAGCGCGGCGACTACGTGGTGAAGGTGAACAATCGCAAGATACTCGATGGCATCATGGAGTCGATCGAGATCGGCGGCGATGCCAATGCCGGTAAGCGCCTCGTGGTGTTGCGCGCCATCGACAAACTCGACCGGCTCGGCCCCGACGCCGTCCGCATGCTGCTCGGCAAAGGCCGCAAGGACGAGAGCGGCGATTTCACCAAGGGCGCCGAGCTGCCGGACAAGGCCATCGATACGGTGCTGGGTTTCCTGAGCACCGCCGTCGACAATGACGGCGAGACCTTCAGCCGCGTCGAGGCGCTCGTTTCCGGCTCGAACCAGGGCCTCGACGGCGTGGCCGAGTTGCGCGCGATTTCCGAACTGATCGCCGCGAGCGGCTACGACGACGGCCGCGTGCGCATCGATACGTCCGTCGTGCGCGGCCTCGAGTATTACACCGGGCCGGTCTACGAGGTTGAGCTGACCTTCGAGATCAAGGACGAGAAGGGCCGCCCGGTGCGCTTCGGCTCGGTCGGCGGCGGCGGCCGCTATGACGGCCTCGTCTCGCGCTTCATGGGACAGCCGGTGCCGGCAACCGGTTTCTCGATCGGCGTATCGCGCCTGCAGGCGGCACTCACCGCGCTCGGCAAGCTCGGCGAAAAGGCGCCGGCCGGACCGGTGCTGGTCACCGTCTTTGGTCCTGACAGCGTTCAGCCGGCGCAGATGCTCACGGCGAAGCTCCGCGGCGCCGGCATCCGCGCCGAGCTCTATCTCGGCAATCCCAAGCACGGCATCGGCCAGCAGCTCAAATACGCCGACCGGCGCGGCTGCCCCTGCGCGGTGATCCAGGGGCCGGACGAAAAGGCCAAAGGCGAGGTGCAGATTCGCGACCTGATCGCGGGCTCGGCGCCGAGCGACATCACGGACCGCGATGAATACCTGAAGAAGCAGGCGGAGGCCCAGTTCGCCGCTAAGGAAACCGATCTGGTCGAGGCTGTACGCAAACTTCTCGCCCGCCATAAACTTGCGTAGCGACTTGGCGCGGGCCTTGCATCGCAGACGCCCATGAAGCTCCTCACCGTCCGCCACGCCACCAAATACAGCTACGCGCGGCCGGTCACGTTCGGCCAGCACCGGCTGATGCTGCGGCCGCGCGATTCGCACGACATGCGGCTGGTCGCGGCGGAACTGACGTTGTCGCCGCCGGGCAATACGCGCTGGCTGCACGACGTATTCGGCAATTCGGTGGCGCTGGTCGACTTCACCGCGCCCGCCGCGTTCCTTTCGATTTCCAGCACGCTCAAGATCGAGCGCTACGGCATCGAAGGCCCGGTATTCCCGATCGCGCCGGAGGCCGAGTTCTATCCGTTCATCTATTCGAGCAGCGACCGCGTCGACCTCGGCCGCCTGCTCGAGCAGCACTATCCCGATCCCGAGGGCGTGCTGGCGCGCTGGGCCGACAGCTTCGTCACCTCGCGGCCGATGCGAACGCGCGATCTGCTCACCGCCATGAACGCGGCGTTGAAGCCGGTCATCGTCTATGCCGAGCGCCACGAGCCCGGCACGCAGTCGCCCGCCGAAACGCTCGAGAAGAAGACCGGCGCTTGCCGCGATTTCGCGCTGACCTTCATCGAGGCGGCGCGCTATCTCGGCTTCGGCGCCCGCTTCGTGTCCGGCTATCTCTACGATCCGGCGCTCGACAAGGGCGACGCCACGCAGGCGACTGCCGCGACCCACGCCTGGGCGGAGGTCTACCTGCCCGGCGCCGGCTGGATCGAATACGACCCGACCGACGTGCTGATCGGCGGCGAGACGCTGATCCGCGTCGCGGTGACGCGCGATCCCTCGCAGGCGATCCCGATTTCAGGCAGCTATCGCGGCACGGCTGCCGATTTCGTCGACATGAAGGTCGAGGTCACCGTTACCGCCGAGCAGACGCCGTAAGCGTCTAGCGCGGCGGCAGGCGCGGCGCGCCACCTGGCGTGCGCAGATCGAGCACATTCATCTTCATGCCGTTCGACATGATCATGTCGCCGGGCCGCTGGCCCGCGGCGCAAGGCCCGAGCCATTTCGCGGCGATGGTCATGCTGGTTTCGCCGGTCGGCGACAGCCCCGGCGTCGGCGGACCGCCCTGACGCTTCGACGTGACGTGCATCGTATAGGCGCTGTTGAAATCGCCGGTGATCTCGGCATGCGAGGTCGTGGTCGCGCCGTTGAAATGGCAGACGGAATCGACGACGACCATCCCGCCGGAATGCGACATGTCCTGCTTGTCGCAATTCTGCTGCGGCGAGCCGCCGGCGCTCGAATTCATCAGCTTGTCGGTCGCGGCGTCGATGCAATGCTTCACCGTCTGGCCCGGGATATTGCGGCCGTCGAATTTCATCGTGATCTCCCACAGCCCCGCCTTGCGCGGCGGCATGTCGAGCGCGAACACGGGCGTGGAGCACAGGATGCAAGCGAGAATTGCGAGATGGCGGCGCATGGCAGCTCCTTTCATACGGCGGGTCAGCGTACCGCGTCGTTATGACGGCTGCATCATATTGGCATTGCCGGGAAACAAAAGCTAAACGGCGACGAACTCACCGTTTCCGGAGCGCTTGGCGGGGCTCATCAGCTGCTGACCGAGCACCTGCTCGACCGCGTCGTAGCTGTCGATCAGCGAGAAGTTCTCGATCACCTTGTCGTCGCGGAAGCGCATGACGTTCGCGACGCGATAGGAGATGGGACGGCCGTCCGCGGTACGGCGCGCCGATTGCCGGCTGAGCATCGCCACCTGGTCGCCGTCGACCACCACCGTCTCCGGCACAAAGCTATAGGTTTTCAGCACGCTCGGCACCCGGTGGCGGATCAGATCGAGAATGTTCTCCTTGCCGCGATGCGTGCCGCAGAACGGCAGGAAGTCGACCGGTCCGCTGATCGTCCATTCGATGTCGTCATGGATGAAGGGCGCGACCTTGTCGGCGTCGCGGGTCGCGTAGGCCTTGTAGAAAGCATCGACCACGGCGCGCGAGACTGAGTAGCTCATTGTCCTGGCCCCGGCCTAAATCGCGACGAGTTCGCCGTCGCCGGCGCGAGCACTGCCCGGCACCGTGATCTGCTGGCCGAGCACCTGCTCGACTGCGTCGAAGCTGTCGATGAGCGACATGTAGTCGACCACCTTCTCGTTCTCGAATTTGACGAATTGGCAGATGCGGTAGCTGATCGTGCGGTTGATGTCGCCGCGGCTCGCCACCAGCTTGCCGAACACGGCGGCGCGGTTGCCGTCGATCAAGGTGGCGCTTGGGACCAGGCGGCGTTTTTCGAGGAATACCGCGATGTCGCGATCGAGCAGCTTGAGGACGAGGTCCTTGCCGTGGCGCTGGCCGCAGAACGGCAGCACGTCGACCGGGCCGCTGATGGTCCAGGTCACATTGTCGTCGAGGTACGGGGCGAGCGCGGCAAAATCCGAGGCCGCGAGCGCCTTGTAAAAGGCCTCGACCACGGAGCGCGCAACCGGTCTGGTCATGCTCACAGTCCCCACCGGACCCCAGTGTGGCCGTGGTTGTATTGATATTGTCTTACGCGTTCATTGTGTTGCACCGCCCGCGGCCAGGCCATGGGAAAGATTCGTTAACGATGAGAGCCATTTGGTGGCCCCGGCGCGTTAAGCTCGGCGGCCAATCGGCGTCGAATCCTTAAATTTATCGTGCTAAAGGGCCGCCATCTCAAAAAGGCGGTTGTTGGTTGTGGACGCGAGCGTGAGCAGTCAGTCGAAAGGGCCTGAGACGCGTGCGGAGGCGCTGGTCGCCTCCTACGAGCGCGCGGGCTATGCGCGCGTCACGCCCGCCATCCTTCAGCCGGCGGAGCCGTTCCTCGATCTGTCCGGCGAGGACATCCGCAAGCGCATGTACCTGACGACGGCGCCGGGTGGCGGCGAGTTCTGCCTGCGACCCGATCTGACGATCCCGGTGTCGCGCGACTATCTCGCCTCGCCGCTCGCGGGGAAGCCTTCCGGCTTGTGCTATCTCGGGCCGGTATTCAGGCACCGCAGCGACGGCCCGGCGGAATTTCTCCAAGCCGGCATCGAATCCTTCGGGCGTCCCGACCAGGCGGCGGCGGACGCCGAGATGCTGGCGCTCGGCCTCGAAGCGACCGCGCACTACGGGCTGGCGAAGCCGGATATTCAGATCGGCGACGTCGCGCTGTTTGCCGGCCTGATCGCCGGGCTCGACCTGCCGCCGGCGTGGAAGCGGCGGCTGATCAAGGATTTCAACCGCAAGGCCAATCTCGCACAGGATCTCGATCGCCTCGTGCTCGGCGGCACCAACGAGCGGCCGGAATATCAGGGCGTGCTGGCAGCGCTGGCCGGCTCCGATCCGAAAGGCGCGCGCGCGCTGGTGACCGACTTGTTGTCGATCGCCGGCATCAACGCCGTCGGCGGCCGTTCGGTCGGCGAGATCGCCGACCGCTTCCTCGAACAGGCGGCGCTCGGCGCCAGCGCGAAACTGCCGCGCGATGTTCGCGGCCTGATCGAAAAATTCCTCGGCGTCGCCGGCGATCCCGACGAGGCGGCGGCCGATCTGCGCGCGCTCGCCGTCGAAGGCAACATGACGGCGGCGCTCAATCCCGCGCTCGATCTGTTTGAAAGCCGTACCGGTTTCCTCGCGGCGCAAGGCATCGACTTGAAGCGCGTGCGCTTCTCGACCGCGTTCGGCCGCGGCTTCGACTATTACACCGGCTTCGTGTTCGAACTGACGGACCCGTCGCGCACCGGCGATCCGCTGGTCGCGGGCGGGCGCTACGACGGCCTGCTGACGCGGCTCGGCGCCCCGGCGCCTATCCCGGCCATCGGTTTTGCTGCGTGGATCGAACGGCTCGCCATCTACGGAGGCGCGTCATGAGCGCGCCATTGGTGCTGGCCGTTCCGGCGAAAGGCCGGCTGCAGGAGAATGCCGAAGCCTTCTTCGCGCGCGCGGGGCTTACGCTGGTGAAGCCGCGCGGCGCGCGCGACTATCGCGGCACAATTGCCGGCCTCGACGGCGTTGAGGTCGCCTATCTGTCGGCGTCTGAAATCACCAGCCAACTCGCGCAGGGCGCGCTGCATCTCGGCGTCACCGGCGAAGACCTGGTGCGCGAGATGATCCCCGATGCCGACAGCAAGGTGGTACTGATCGAGGGCCTCGGCTTCGGCTTTGCCAATGTCGTCGTCGCCGTGCCACAGGCCTGGATCGATGTGCGCACCATGGCCGACCTCGACGACGTCGCCACGGCGTTTCGTCAAAACCACGACCGCAAGATGCGCGTGGCGACCAAGTACATCAACCTCACGCGCGATTTCTTTTCGGCGCACGGCATCATCGACTATCGCATCGTCGAGAGCGCGGGCGCGACCGAAGGCGCGCCCGGCGCCGGCACGGCGGATCTGATCGTCGACATCACCACGACCGGCACCACGCTCGCCGCCAATGGGCTCAAGATCCTGGACGACGGCACAATCCTGCGTTCGCAGGCCAATCTGGTGGCGGCGCGGACGGCCTCCTGGGGCACGGCCGAGCGTGAGCTCGCGCGCGTCATCCTCGACCGCATCGCCGCGCAGGCACGCGCCAAGGCGTTCCGCGAGGTACGCGCGCGCTTTGCCGCTTGCGATGCGAAGCTGGTGACGGCGGCGCAGGAGAAGTTCGGCGTGGTCACACCATTCGGAGGGCCAACCTCCTCGGGCATGCTGACGCTGCACTGCCCGCCCGGCGAGGTCTATGCGCTCACCAGCTTCCTCCGCGAACAAGGTGCCGAAGCCGTTGCGGTCGCCGATCTCGATTACGTGTTCTCGCGCGACAATCCGCTCTACGCCAAGCTGGAAGCGGGGCTGTAAGGCGAGGCGGCTACCAGCGGTGATAGCCGCGTCCGTAATAACGCGGACCGTAGTAGCCGTAGTAAGGCCGCGGCCTGTAATAATAAACCGGCGCACCCTCGACATAATATTCCGGCTCGTCCGGCCCCTCGCTGTAGACCGGCCCGCGCGGGCCCGATCCATCTGCGGCGCGTCGTGCCGGAACCCGGCCGCCCATGTCGAGCGAGGTCTGGATGGCAAAGCCGCGCTTCTCTTGCCACGTGACGGCGCACCAGCCGTCGGTGCAATTGTCCGCATCGACCAGGCTGCCGCCCGGAATTTTCGTAATCACCTCGCTGGTCGTGCCCGGCGCTGCCCGCAGATTTACGGTCGAGGCAACGTAAGCGGGCTTGGCCATGGCTGCGGTCATGACCGCGAGAGCAAGGCCGGCGCCCAACAGATGCGATGCCAATTTCATGGTTACTCCTGTGTCGAAGACAAATTAGCAAAGAGCGCTCGCCGAGAAAACGGCCCGCGCGGCCAATCAGTTCGCACCCCCGCCCGGGCGCGCGCGAAACACGACGAAGTGCGACAGCGAGAAGTTGACCGCGAAGCTCACCGCGATCGCCGCCACCTTGGCCGCCCAGGCCGGAATGTGGACGAGCTCGACCAGGCACCAGACCGTCGCGGTGTTGGCGAAAAATCCGGCGACCTGCGACAGCGCGAAGGCGAAATATCTTTTGACGCCGAGCTTGCGCCCGGACTCGGCGGCGAAGGTGATGGTCGAATTCAGGACGTAGGAGCCGGTCACGGCGATCACCCACGCCAGCGTGTTTGCCGCAATGATCGGCAGCCCCAGATAGTAATAGGCGAAGGAAAAGACGCCGAAATCGACCGCCGAGTTGACGAGGCCGACGAGGCCGAAGCTGACCGCTTTGAGCGCGACCGCCCGCTCGTGCCAGGCCTTCGTTAATCGGTCGAGGACGTCTTGCTTGGGCGCCTGATTCATCGCGCCCGATTACCACGTTCGCCGCAGGCCTTCCATGCGGAGGCGACAGAACTTACGTGTTGCGCTATAGATCGCGTCGAAGCGCAAGCGCCTTAGGTTAACGCGAATGGCCGTCAAAGCGACCAAAGCCGGTGCCCGCACGCGGAGCGCGTCGGGCCTCTCGATCGTCGTGCCCCTATTCAACGAGGCCAACGGCCTCGCCAACCTGCATGCGCGCATCCTCGACGTCGCCGGCCGGCTCAAGGCCGAGCGCGGCCTCGCGCTTGAAGTCGTCTACGTCGATGACGGCAGCCGCGACGCGACCAGCGACGTCGCCAAAGCCCTGCCCACCGGCCCGATCGACATCCAGGTCGTCACACTGTCGCGCAATTTCGGCAAGGAGGCGGCGCTGCTCGCCGGCCTCGACCATGCCCGCCTCGGCGCCGTGCTGTTCATGGACGGCGACGGCCAGCACCCGCCGAGCCTGATCGAGACGCTGGTCGCGCGCTGGCTCGATGATGGCTACGACGTCGTCTATACCGCGAAGGCGCACCGCGAGAACGAACCGCGGCTGCGCCGCATCGGCGTGCACTGGTTCTACGCGCTGATCAACTGGGGCCAGCGCCAGCAAATTCCGGAGGACGCCGGCGACTTCCGCCTGCTGTCGCCGCGCGCGGCCGAAGCGCTGCGGCAGATGCCGGAGCGCAACCGCTTCTTCAAGGGGCTGTCCACCTGGATCGGTTTCCGCCAGGTCCGCGTCGACTACGAGCCGGCGCCGCGCGCGCACGGCACTACGACCTGGAATGTCTGGACGCTGATCGGCTTCTCGATCGAAGGCCTCACCTCGTTCACCGTGGCGCCACTGCGTTTCGCCAGCATGTTGGGCCTGATCCTGGCCGCCAGCGCGCTGCTGTTCGGCTGCTGGATCATCGTGCAGACCTTGCTGTTCGGGCAGGACGTGCCCGGCTATCCCTCGCTGGTTGTCGGCCTGATGGTGCTGGGCGGCGTGCAGCTCTTGATGATCGGCGTGCTGGGCGAATACATCGGCAAGCTGCTGTCCGAGATCAAGGCGCGCCCGGTCTATTTCGTCTCCGACCACAGCGTGAAGGGCGCCGAAAGCGCCACTGCGCCTGCCAAGGCGCCTGCGAAGCCGCGGGCGGTCCCGCGCGCCGCCGAATGAGCCGGCGCGCGTGAGCACGGCCACGCGTCATATCTGGCTGTGCGCCGACGATTACGGCATTTCGCCCGCGGTCGATGCCGGCATTCGCGAATTGATCCTGCGCGGGCGCCTCAACGCCACCTCGGTGATGATGGTGGCGCCGCATTTGAGCGCCGACGAAGTGGACGCCCTCGAACAGCTCAACTCAGGTGAAAAGCGCGTGACGATCGGCCTGCACGTCACGCTCACCGGGCCGTTCCAGCCGATGAGCCAAGGCTTTGCGCCGCTGCGCGACGGCCGCTTCCTGCCGCATCAGACGAAAATGCGCGGCGCCATCCTGCGGCAGCTGGAACCGGAGCTGCTGTCGATCGAGGTCGCGACGCAGCTGCGTGCCTTCATCGACACGTTCGGCCACCTGCCCGACTTCGTCGATGGTCATCAGCATGTCCATCTGGTGCCGCAGGTGCGCGGCGCGCTGCTCAAGGTTGTCGCCGAGATCGCGCCGACCGCCTGGGTGCGGCAGTGCGGCCGGGCGCGCGGGGCGCGGCGCATGCGCGACACCAAAGCGCTGACGCTCGACGTGCTAAGCCTCGGCTTGAAGAGCGCGGCGCGCAGGCTGGGCGTCGCCACCAACCCGGCCTTTGCCGGGGCCTACGATTTCAACACCAAGACGCCGTTCGCCAAGATCTTTCCGCGCTTCCTCGAAGGGCTGCCCGACGGCGGGCTGGTGATGTGCCATCCCGGCCATGTCGATGCCGAGCTTGAAGCGCTCGACCCGCTGACGCATCAGCGCGAGCGGGAGTTCGCCTATTTCAGTTCGGATGAATTTCCGCGCGTGCTTGCGGAGCGCGGGCTGGCACTCGCGCAGCCTTAAGTCCGCTAAAGGACGACCACCTTGGCGCCGACCTTGACGCGGTCGAAGAGGTCGATGACGTCCGAATTGCGCAAGCGGATGCAGCCGGACGAGACGTTGTGGCCGATGGTCCAGGGCTCGTTCGAGCCGTGGATGCGGTAGAGCGTCGAGCCGAGATACATCGCGCGCGCGCCGAGCGGATTGTTCGGACCGCCGGCCATGAAGTGCGGCAGGCCCGGCTGGCGCTCGAGCATCTCCTTCGGCGGCACCCAGTCCGGCCATTCCTTCTTGGCGGAGACGTGATGCGTGCCGGCCCAGGTGAAGCCGGGCCGGCCGACGCCGATGCCATAGCGCATCGCGCGGCCGTCTTTCTCCACGAGGTAGAGGAAGTGGTTGGGCGTATCGATCACCACCGTGCCGGGCTCTTCCTTGCCGGAATAAGCGATTTCCTGGCGCAGGTAGCGCGGGTCCATCTGGTAGCCCGGCGGCGCCTGCTCCTCCAGCATCGGATCGATCTGCGCCGGCGCGCTGGCATAGATTTGCTGCTGCTGCGGCGGCGGGTCGGGATAGAGATTGGGTGGCGGCGACGCGACCTGCGGCCCGCCATTGCCGAACAGGAATTCGATGAAGCCGCCGCCGAGATTGGCGCGCGCCGGCTGCATCAATTGCATCGGCGGCGTCGTCGGCATCGGCGCATTCTGCGCACCCGCGGCGCTGGCGGAGAGAATGACAAAGGCGGGAATAAGCAGACGCTGCATCGGCGCACTCGCAATACTTGGCTCGCGTCACTACAGGCCGAAAAAAATAGTGATTGGTAAACCATCGCCGCCGCGCAGCGCATTCGTGCCGCGATGCGGACGCTTCGTGCGGTTAGAGTTTATTTTGCGTAAAACGCGACCGAGCATGGTAAACGCGCGGTTTAAGTTCCGCGCCGCAACGCGGCGTTAATCGCCTACCGGTAGAAGGCATGCGACGGATATCGGGGGCGTCAGGCGTGCAGCGTAAAGTTTTCCGCGTCGAGCAGATGTTTGCCGAGCGCCGCTCGGCTGCGCCCGCGCCCGGTGAACGCGGCCCGCTCGACCAGCTCAAGGCGCTGCGCCACTTAGGCGCGCAACGCGACGCCGGCGCCGATACGCTCAAGCGCGAGCTTGCCCTCGTTCAGGACATCGTCGCGCGTAACCGCCGCGAACTCGCGTCCTTGATCGGCGAGAGCCAGGACCGCCGCATGCCGCGCGCCGCCGGCGAACTCGGCGCGGCGATAGCCGGCATGGAAAAGGCCACGCAGAAGATCTTGCAGGAAGCCGAAGGCATCGACGAGCGCGCCCGCACTTTATGTTCGACGATCAAGACGGAGTACGAGCGCGGCTTGGCGCAGGACATTCAGGACCACACGGTGCGCATCTACGAAGCGTGCAACTTCCAGGACCTGTCGGGCCAGCGCATCGCCAACGTCATTGAAACCCTGAACCTGGTCGACGGGCAACTTTCGGCCATGCTGGAACGTTGCAATGGTCGTCCCGCGGATGCAGAGCCGCCGAAGCCGGCGGTCGGGGACGAATTACTCAACGGTCCGAGGCTCGACGGCGACTCCGGCCATGCCAGCCAGCAAGACATCGACGCTATGTTCGACTAGTCCGGCCGACGGATCGTCACGAAACACGTCAACGCGACAGCGGCAAAAGCGGCAGCGAGCATAAGCGCGCCGCGGTCGGATGCACGGTCGACCACAAAGGCCATCACCAGCGGCGCTGCCGCCTGCATCACCAGCCAGGGCCCGGCGAGCCGTCCCATCAGCCGCCCGTAACCGGACGCGCCGAACAGCGCGAGCGGCACCGCGCCGCGCGTGATGGTGACGAGCCCGTTGGCGCCGCCGAACATCAGCGCGAAGGCCGCCGCAACCGGCATCGATATGCCGAGCAGCATCAGCATAGCGAAGGCGCACAACAGCGCACCAAGCGCGAAGCGCACGACCAGAAGTGGATGAACATTGCGGCCGAACGCGAATTCAATCAACCGCGCGCCGACTTGCGCTGGGCCGAACAGCGCGCCGATCCAGACGACCGTGCCGCTATCGATGCCGGCGCGCGCGAAGATCGCGAGCAGATGGGCGGACAATCCTGAGGGCACGAAAGCGTACGACGCAAATGCGGCGGCAACGAGCAGAAAGGGCAAGCCATACGGCGGCAGCACCTTGACCGGCTCTGCGGTTTCGCCAGCCGCAGGCTTCTGCGCTTCGGCACGGCTGCGCGGCAAAACGAACGCGTGGAGCGGCGCCGAGATCAGCGCGAGCAGCGCGGCATAAACAAGATAGGTGCCACGCCAACCAATCGCTTCGAGCAGGAAATGCGTCGCCGGCCAGCTCACGGTGGAGGCAAAGCCGCCGGCGAGCGTCAGCGCGGTGATCGGCCGCCGCGCGCCGATGCCGAAGATGCGGCCGAGGCTGCCGAAAGCGGCGTCATAGAGGTTCGCCGCCATGGCAACGCCGAGCAGGCACCACACCGCGAGATAAGCCGGCTTGTTCGCCGCATGCGTGATCAGCCAAAGCCCGAGCGCGCCGATCAGCGAGCCCAAGGCCATGATCACGTGGCCGCCGAAGCGGTCGATGGCGCGCCCGACATAGGGAGAGGTCAGACCAGCGACGAGAAGGCCGACCGAGAAGCCGCCCATGGCGAAGGAGATCGACCAGCCGCGTTCGTCCGCGACCAAAGGCAGGATCAGAACGGGCGTATAGAAGATCGATCCCCACGAGATGATCTGCGTGACGCCGAGCACCGGCACGGCGCGCCAAGGTCCACGAAGAAATGGACCGTCGATGAAGTCACGGAATGCGATCATGGAGCGCCGAGTCGGACACCCGGCGAGTGTATCACTGGCGCTGAATCGGCGGCTGGACCGGTTTCGGGGCCGCTGCTGCTGCCGGCCTCGGTTTCGGCTTGCCCTTCGGCCTTGGCTTCGCTCCCTCGGCACCACAGCGCACGTAGACCATAGTGCCGTAGCGGCCCTGCACTTCGGGATCCATCCAGCGCAGGATCAGCACGCGGCCGTCGAAAGACACGACCTCGCGGTCCGAATTGCCGCCCGGCGGATCTTCCTTCGGGCCGATGAAGTTCTTGTTGCCGGGTGCGCCTTTGACCGCGAGTTCGGTCGGCGTCGATTGATCGGCGAGATGCATCATCACGCCGCCGGTCGGCCCCATCGTGATGACATAAGGATTGCGGCACTGGCCGGCCGCCGCCGTGATCGTGCGCTCGCGGTCGGCCTCGTTGTGGTAGGCGGTGAGCCCCCATCGGCCGACGAGATTCTGCGGCGGGAACGAGGGCGGCATCAGCGGCAGCTCGGCAGCCGGCGCGGCAGGCGCGGGCTGCTGCGGCGTCCCACTAAACAGGCCACCACCCATATTGCTGGTTTCGCAACCGGCAAGCGCGAGCGCGCAGACCACAACGGCAATTGGAAAGTGTCGGGAGGAGATCATTCGGGCTCCGGCAGGCACCTTGGGCGGACTTTGCGGGGCATCGCCAGGCCGCGCAAGCACGCCTTTGCAAGCAGGTCTTGGAATGAGCATACCCGAGAACCGGTTCCCCCGATCTTAACTTTGCCGGGCCGCCGGCCGGTTTGAGGCCGGCGGCAAGCTTGACTTGGCTGCCCCAAACTCATATTTCCCGGGCAGCCTGTTGGCACTCTTGGGTAAGGAGTGCTAAGGGCTTAAGAATACAACAGTTTTTGTTCACAGCCGCGCGGGAAGCGCCGACGAGGAAGCCATGGCCAAGACCAAGTTTCGTCCCTTGCATGACCGGGTGGTTGTGCGCCGCATCGAGGCAACTGAAAAGACCAAGGGCGGCATCATCATCCCCGACACCGCCCAGGAGAAGCCGAGTGAAGGCGAAGTCGTCGCCGTCGGTCCCGGCGGGCGCGATGAGGCCGGCAAGCTCATCCCGATCGACATCAAGGCCGGCGACCGCGTGCTGTTCGGCAAGTGGTCGGGCACCGAAGTGAAGCTCGACGGCGAGGACCTCCTGATCATGAAGGAGTCCGACATCATGGGCGTGATCGCCTGATCCCAGATAATCCAACGGAGTGAAATGAAATGTCTGCCAAGGAAGTGAAATTTTCAGGCGACGCGCGCGACCGCATGTTGCGCGGCGTCGACATTCTCGCCAACGCGGTGAAGGTGACCCTCGGCCCGAAGGGCCGTAACGTCGTGCTCGACAAGAGCTTCGGCGCGCCGCGCATCACCAAGGACGGCGTCACCGTCGCCAAGGAGATCGAGCTCGAGGACAAGTTCGAGAACATGGGCGCGCAGATGGTGCGCGAGGTTGCCCAGAAGACCAACGATCTCGCCGGTGACGGCACCACCACCGCGACCGTGCTCGCCCAGGCGATCGTGAAGGAAGGCGCCAAGTCGGTTGCCGCCGGCATGAACCCGATGGACCTCAAGCGCGGCATCGACATCGCCGTCGCCGCCGTGGTGAAGGATATCGAGAAGCGCGCGAAGAAGGTCTCGTCGTCCGCCGAGGTCGCCCAGGTCGGCACCATCTCGTCGAACGGCGACGTCAAGATCGGCAAGATGATCGCGCAGGCGATGCAGAAGGTCGGCAATGAAGGCGTCATCACGGTCGAGGAAGCCAAGGCGCTCGATACCGAAGTCGAGATCGTCGAGGGCATGCAGTTCGACCGCGGCTACATCTCGCCCTACTTCATCACCAACGCCGAGAAGATGATCGCCGAGCTCGAGGATGCCTACATCCTCCTGCACGAGAAGAAGCTGTCCGGCCTGCAGTCGATGCTCCCCGTCCTCGAGGCGGTGGTTCAGTCGGGCAAGCCGCTCATCATCATCGCCGAGGACGTCGAGGGCGAGGCGATTGCCACGCTCGTCGTCAACAAGCTGCGCGGCGGCCTCAAGGTCGCTGCCGTGAAGGCGCCGGGCTTCGGCGACCGCCGCAAGGCCATGCTGGAGGACATCGCGATCCTCACCGGCGGCCAGCTGATCTCCGAAGATCTCGGCATCAAGCTCGAGAACGTGACCCTGCAGATGCTGGGCCGCGCCAAGAAGGTGATCATCGAGAAGGAAAAGTCGACCATCGTGTCCGGCGCCGGCAAGAAAGCCGACATCGAGGCGCGTGTCGGCCAGATCAAGGCGCAGATCGAGGAGACCACCTCGGACTACGACCGTGAAAAGCTGCAGGAGCGGCTGGCGAAGCTCGCCGGCGGCGTGGCCGTGATCAAGGTCGGCGGCGCCACCGAAATCGAGGTGAAAGAGAAGAAGGACCGTGTCGAGGACGCGCTCAACGCGACCCGCGCTGCGGTCGAGGAAGGCATCGTGCCGGGCGGCGGTGTC
The DNA here is from genome assembly GCA_963742095.1 of uncultured Alphaproteobacteria bacterium. Taxonomy (GTDB): domain Bacteria; phylum Pseudomonadota; class Alphaproteobacteria; order Rhizobiales; family Xanthobacteraceae; genus Pseudolabrys. The sequence goes on along the minus strand of CAVUKJ010000003.1, from coordinate 1,857,189 downwards.
GCCCTGCTGCGCGCCAAGAAGGCGGTCGGCAAGATCACCGACGACAACCACGACGTTCAGGCCGGCATCAACATCGTGCTCAAGGCGCTTGAGGCCCCGATCCGCCAGATCGCGGAGAACGCCGGTGTCGAAGGCTCGATCGTGGTCGGCAAGATCGTCGACGAGAACTCCGAGACCTACGGCTTCGATGCCCAGACCGAGAAGTACGTCGACATGATCAATGCCGGCATCGTCGATCCGGCCAAGGTCGTACGCACCGCCCTGCAGGACGCGGGCTCGGTCGCGGGCCTTTTGGTCACCACCGAGGCCATGGTCGCCGAACTGCCGAAAGAGCCTGCTCCGGCGATGCCGGGTGGCGGCGGCATGGGCGGAATGGGCGGCATGATGTAAGCCTGCCGCACAAGGCAAATGCGAAAGGCCCGGCTCGCGTCGGGCCTTTTTGCTTTTGAATTGCGCTCAGTTGTCGCTGGGGCGGAATGTCATGGCCGTTGCACCTTCGAGCACGATCATGCGGCCCTTGCGGCGCCAAGCCGTCACCTGCTTGAGCGCGTCCAGCGTGTCCTGATCGGCCTTCATGCGCTCATCGGTGCACTGGCCGCTCGCCATATATTGCGGCAGCACCTCCGGCAGCGGATTGGAATCGATGTGCATCACCGCGTCGGCCACGTCGACACGGCCGCGCACCGTCTTGCACCACAGCCCGATGGTGGCATCGCCGTTCTGTTCGACGATCAGGATCGGCACGCGCTTGACCGGCGGCATTGGCTTGATCTCGAGCATCAGCGTTTGATCGAACGGAAAGCTATCGGCTGCGATCACAGAACCGGACAACAGCAGGAGGAGACCGCACGCAAAGCCGTATCGGCTCGCGGTCAGGCGAAAGGGAACCATTCGGACAACTCCGGAACGGCGGCCGCGGACGCGACGCCAGTGGGGCCTTGGCAATGCCGTGAGGCAGGCGTGCCGTCAAGTTGGCCGAAGGAATAACAGGGGCTGCCCACGTGATAAATGCCGCACCTAGTCGCTCGCGAGCGCGGCCACCAGCCAGTTCGCCGTGCGCAGCAGCCGCGCGTCGTCGCCGCGCGCGCCGACCAGCTGGACGCCGAGCGGCATGCCGCCCTCGCCTGTCAGCAGGGGCAGCGCCAACGCCGGCAAGCCGGTCAAGCTCCACAGCGTGCAGAACAGCGGGCTGCCCGTCGCCGTGCCCTTGGGCGCCACGCCCACGGTCGCGGGTGTGATGATGGCGTCGAACTCGTCGAATATCCCATCGAAGCCGGCGGCATAACGTGGTGCGGCCGCGCGGGCGGCGAGATAGCGCACCGCGCTCACATTGCTGCCCTCGGCGAGGAGCGTGCGCAGCGCCGCACTCGAGGCGTTTACATCGCCGCGCGCGACGATCGGGCCGAGGTTATGCGCCATGTCGACGGCCATGACGACGCGATGATCGTCCCAGGCGGCAGAGTAGTCGCCGCTCGCATCGACCGTTGCAACGGCATCGCCAAAACTCGCGACGAGCGCCTCGAACGCGGCGCGGGTTTCGGCATCGGCCTTGTCCCAGACCGGCGTGCGGACAAAGGCCAGACGCGGCTGCCGCGGCAGTTCATCGGCAAGCGTTTCGAGGAAGGCTGCCGCCGCGAGTGCTCGCGTGTCGCTGTCCTCCGGATCATGGCCCGCGAGCACGTCGAGAATGAGCGCCGTGTCGGCGAGCGAACGGCCGAAAACGCCGACGTGATCGAGCGCACGCGACAAAATGAGCGCGCCGTTGCGCGAGATCGTGCCGTGCGTCGGCTTGAGGCCGTAGACGCCGCAAAACGCCGCCGGCCGGATGACCGAGCCGTTGGTCTGGGAGCCGATCGCCAGCGGCACCATGCCGGCGGCCACTGCCGCCGCCGAACCGGACGAGGAGCCGCCGGGCGTGCGCTCGAGATCGCGCGGATTGCGGGTCGCGCCGGGATGGAAGTAGGCGAACTCGGTGGTCACCGTCTTGCCGATGATCACCGCGCCGGCCTCGCGCAGCCGGGCGACCGCCGCGCAGTCGCGCGCCGGACGGCGGCCCTTGAGCAGCGGCGACCCGCATTCTGTCGGGTAGTCGCCGGTGTCGAAAATGTCCTTGATGGCGACCGGAATGCCGTGCAGGGGCCCGAGCGGCGCGCCGCTTTCCTGCCGTTCGTCGAGCGCGCGCGCCTGGGCCAGCGCATTGTCCGGATCGTGGTGCACGAAGGCCCGCACCTCGCCGTCGGCGGCCGCGATCCGCTCGATGCAGGCGCCGACATAATCCTCGGCGCTCAACTCGCCGATGGCAATCCGTTCCGCCGCCTCCAGCGCGGTCAGCTCGATCAGCTCGTCGGCCATTGCTCACCTTTTCGGCAGGTCTTCCCGCGCGAGCCTATGCGGCGCGGCGGCAGGCATCAAATGTGTGAGAACGCCTCTGCGCCCATTGATACGCCCTTTTTATCATTGAAAGCGTGCAAGATAGGATCGATTCCTGCGCCGCCGCTTAGCCACAGCGGGCGCGCCATCTGCTTCCCGTCAACAGGAGACCGGCCCGTGCAAGGCATCTTCTCAACGCTCGCCATCGTCTGGCGAATTGCCAACCCCTATTTCCGCTCCGAGGACCGCTGGGCCGGCCGCATCCTGCTCACCGCCGTGGTTGTGATCGAACTGTCGATCGTCGGGCTGACGGTGCTGCTCAACGAATGGAATAACGCCTTCTACAATGCCCTGCAGAACCGGGATTGGAATGCCTTCGTTTATCAGCTCGGCTATTTCTGCGTCCTGGCGACGGCGTTCATCCTGCTCGCGGTCTACCAACTGTACCTCAATCAGTGGCTGCAGATCCGCTGGCGGCAATGGCTGACGCGGCAATATCTCGACCACTGGCTGGCCGGCGCCAATCACTACCGCATGCAACTGCTCGGCGACGCCGCCGACAACCCCGATCAGCGTATCGCGGAAGACGTCTCGCAATTCATCCAGCTCACGCTGTCCATCGGGCTGCAGTTGCTCAATTCGGCGGTCACGCTGCTGTCCTTCATGGTCATCCTGTGGGCTCTGTCGGCAGCCGCACCGCTGCACGTGTTCGGCATGACGGCCAACATTCCAGGCTACCTGTTGTGGGCGGCGCTGATCTATGCCGTCATCGGCACGGCACTCACTCATCTGATTGGCCGACCGTTGATCGCGCTGAATTTCCAGCAGCAGCGTTACGAAGCCGACTTCCGCTTCAACCTCGTGCGGGTGCGCGAGAATTCCGAGCAGATCGCTTTGCTCGCGGGCGACCGTGCGGAGACCGACCGGCTGCTGCTACGGTTCGGAAACGTGGTGGCCAACTGGTACGCGATCATGACACGGCAGAAGAAGCTCACCTTCTTCACCGCAAGCTATTCGCAAGCAGCCGTGGTGTTTCCCTTCATCATGGTGAGTCCGGCCTATTTCGCCAACGTGGTGCAACTTGGCGGCTTGATGCAGACGTCGAATGCCTTTGGCCAGGTACAGAGTGCCTTGTCGGTATTCGTCACCATCTACCGAAGTCTCGCCGAATGGCGCGCGGTTATCGAGCGCTTGGCAGGCTTCGACCAATCGGTCGCGGCTGCGCGCGCGGTGGCCGTGGCCAAGCCCTCGATCGAACTCAAGCCCGGCGCAGCGAACGCGGTCAGTTTCCAGGACCTGGCGGTGCGGCTGCCGAACGGCGTGCCGTTGGTCAACGCCACCGACATCACGATCAAGCTGGGCGAGCGGGTGCTGGTGACCGGACCGTCCGGCTCCGGCAAATCCACGCTGTTCCGCACGGTCGCGGGCGTGTGGCCGTTTGGCTCGGGCACCATCGCGGTGCCGAAGGACGCCAAGGTGATGATCCTGCCGCAGCGACCTTACTTCCCGATCGCGCCGCTGGCCGCAGCGGTCGCTTACCCGGCCGAGCCCGGCCATTTCGACGCGGCGGAAGTTGCCGGCCTGATCAAGGCTGTCGGCTTGCCGGATCTCGCCGCCCGGATCGACGAGGAGGCGCACTGGAACAGGATGCTGTCGCTCGGCGAGCAGCAGCGTCTCGGCCTCGCCCGCGCCATCCTGCACGCACCGGACTACCTGTTTCTGGATGAAGCGACCGCCTCGCTCGACGAGCCGGCCGAAGCCGCTCTCTACCAGTTGCTCGAACAACGCTTGTCGAAAGCGTCGATCGTCTCGATCGGTCACCGGTCGACGCTGGCGGCGTTTCACGACCGCGGGCTCAGCGTGGGGCGGGACGGCGGCCACTACGCGCTGCGCGAAGGCGGCGTGACGGCGGGGGCATAAAGAAAAAGGGCGGCGGTTGTTAAACCGCCGCCCAATCAGGGTCAGTTGTTAGTGTTTACTTCAGGCTGCCGAGCGTCAGGTCAGCCGACAGCTTCGCAGTGAATGCCGCACCGCACCAGTTCGACTGCGAACCAACCGGGTTGATCGACGTTGCCGTGCCGTGACCGACGGTCGCGCCAGGATCGCTGGTGAAGGCCGAGCATTCGTTCTTGCTCAGGTCGGTATCGCTGTAGCGCAGGTCGAGCGTGAACACCTTCCAGGTGAAGCCCAAGCCAACGTTCCAAGTATTGTAATCGGGTTCGGGATGCCGGCCGAGAACGGACCGAGCGCACCGGCCCGAGGCTAACCACACCATAGAACGCGATCGCTGGTGCCGAGCCACTGATGGCCGAATTCACCCGACACGTACCAGCCGATCTGGCCGTTCCACAGCGCCATCGACGACGGCGCGGTGTACTTGATAATGCCGGACAGATATTCGCCGTCGGCGCCCGTGTTCAGCGAAGTTTGGCGAGTAGTAGAAGGTCGGGCCGAGAGCCCAGTCGCCGATCGTGTAGGTCGCCTTGGCATAGACTTCGTAGAAGCTCGCATCATCCTTGGCAACGTTGCCGCTCGCCCATTGAGGGGTGAGACGCGAGACGCTGCCGCCGCTGCCCGGGACCGCCTGCAGCGGACCGTTGCCCCAGCAGGTGCCACCCGGGTAGTAGTATTCCCAGATGCCGAAATCGAGCGCGAGCGGACCGAAGGTCGGACGGATGCCGCCGTAGAAGTCGATTTCCGCCGCCGCGTTGTTGGCGAATTTGATGCTCTCGCCGGAGATGCCGGCATAGAGTTGCAGATCGGGAGTGATGTTGTAGCGCGGCTCGAAGTAGGCCGCGACCGACGGATTATGTCCCGACTGCGTGACGCCGCGGAAGATGTAGTCGGTCATCAAGGCGCTGCCGAAGGCGAGATCCCACGGGCTCGGCGCAGCGGCCGGAGCCATTGGCTTGGCCTTGACCGGCATATCCGCCGCAAACGCAGGTGCCGCAACTGCCGCTACCGCAACCGCCGCGACCACTGACGAAACAAACTTCTTCATTGACCCTGCCCCTTTTTCGGTTCGATCGGTTTCTTACAGCCGATACAACTTGCGCTTCGCTATTGCGTACAGAGATCAACAACCCCGGCTGCGATCGACCCGTACGCAACAGGACCCGCATTGGCAGGAAGTTTCATACCCGCCCGTGCAACGCGGCAAGGTGAAAACAGCAGCAATTGCTGACTTTTTAGGCGATTCAGGCCTTTTTCGCGAAAAAGCCAGTCGGTGTTGCTGCATTGTCACAAAATTGGGGTCGCGGGCGGTACGATTTTCCCCAGGTGAAGCGATTTGACGGACGATTTGGTCGATTTTCCACAGACCGCGGCGCCCGATCGTATGTGCACACGCGAGAATCGGACGCCCGCCAGCGGCTGCGGGCGGGCGTCGTCGCAACGCGATTTTTCGTTGATACTCCGCCTCAGGCGGCCGCCTTCTTGCGGTTGGCGGCGAGCCGCTCGTCGACCAGGGCCACCTGGGCGTCGATCTCCGGCAGGCTCAGGCCCTTCTGCTTGCCGATGAGCTGCACCAGCTTGTCGGCGCGCTCGATGTTCGGCGCGCCGTTCTGCAGCGCGCGCGCAGCGGACGCCGGCCGCGACAGCGACTGTGCGGCGGCTGCGTATTTCTCGAACGGCACCAGGTCGTCCGGCTTGGCGCCGAGCTTTACGCAGAGATCGAACACGAAGTTATAGACCTTGCGCGATTCCTCGATGTTGGAATGCACGGCCTCCTGCGCGGTGCGCATGCCGTCCTTGGTGATGCAACGATAGTTGCCGGCGAGCAGCATCGCCCACTTGGCGAGCGGCACCCAGATCGAGTCGTAGACCTTCAGCTTCACCGGCAACTCGATCTTGCCTTCCGGCGCGTCGAAACGCGCGGCGTCGACATCCTTCTCGAGGTTGCGGATGATCTGCGTGTCCTTGTCATCGTCGAAGCGCGCGCATTTGAAATTCGTCGGCAGCGTGACCAGCAATTCGTTCGCCTTACCGTCGGGCGGGCGGATGGCCTGCGGATCGGGGCTGTTGAGCGTGATCTTCTTCGGATCGACCGAATCCCAGACGCGCGGATCGGTATAGGCGGCTTCCAGCGCCTTGTAGTCGAGGCCGGGAATGCGCTTCACGTAGGGCAGCGGCGGCATGTTCATGATCGACATGCAGGGCACGCGCGACTTGCCGACCGCGTCGAGCAGTTCGCGCACGCCAGGCGAGCGGTACTGCGGCTCCTGCATGCAAAGGCCGACCAAATCGTAGTCCTTCGGATTGACGCCTTGCGCGCCGCCGGCGGTCACCTTGCCCGGCAGCTTGCGCGATTCCAGCAGCACCGGGTCCTTGCGGCCGCGCACCGGCAGTTTGACCTTGAAGCCTTCGGCGTTGATCAGGTCGGCTTCCGCCGGCAGGCAGACGAGATGGATCGAATGGCCGCCGAACAACAATTTGGAGGCGAGCAGCGATCCGTAGGACGCGCCCATCAGCAGAATTTTGTAGGCCATGACCAATCACTCCTTGGACTGAAAACCGTTGAAGTTCCGGATTTTACGGGGATGCTAGGCGGGGCGCCGACGCGATGCAATCGGTGGGGCTCCATTTAGCGCTCTGATCGCGGCGGGATGGCCGCTTGTGGCCCACAGCGGGGATTGGGCCTGCTGCGAAATTAGCGCACGGTTGTGTGATATTCCTCACTCGCCGCATGATCGCGAATGATAGGCTGCAGCATCACACACGGCGCGGCCCTCCCTGGGAGTACGTGCAGCGGTGGGTTGCGCGCGATGAGTTGGGAGCGCGTTCATGAACATTCCTCGCCGGACATTCCTGCGCCTCGCGGCGGGCGCCGCAGCTTTTCCCGCAGCGCCTCGCCTTGCGCGCGCCGAGGCCTATCCGGCGCGGCCCGTGCGCATCATTGTCGGCTTCGCGGCCGGCGGCCCGAACGACATCGCCGCGCGGGTGATCGGCCAATGGCTTTCGGAGCATCTCGGCAAACCCTTCCTGGTCGAAAACCGGCCCGGCGCGGCGAGCAACATGGCGACCGAACAGGTCGTGCGGACCAAGGCCGATGGCTATACGCTGGTGATGATGGGGCCGCCGGCCGTTCTCAATCCGAGCCTGTACGATAATCTCAATTTCAGCTTCATCCGCGACATCACGCCGATTGCCGGCATCGTTCGTACGCCCGAGGTGATGCTCGTAAACCCGTCGGTTCCTGCCAACAGCGTTCCGGAGTTCATCGCCTACGCCAAAGCGAACCCGGGCAAGCTTAATATGGCAACGGCCGGCAATGGGACCATGCCGCACGTCGCGGGCGAGCTGTTCAAGCTCAAGGCCGGAGTGAATCTGGTGACGGTCGGCTATCGCGGCGGCGGGCCGGCCCTGGTCGACCTACTCGCCGGCCACATGCATGTCATGTTCGAGACGCCGATCGCGACGATCGCCCATGTCAAGGCCGGCAAACTGCGTGCGCTCGCGGTCACGTCCGTGACTCGATCCGAGGTGTTGCCGGACGCTCCGGTGATGGCCGACTTTATCCCCGGCTTCGAGGCGAGCGCCTGGTACGGGCTGGGCGCACCGAAGGACACGCCCGCCGAAGTCGTCGACACGCTCAACCGCTCGGTGAATGCCGGCCTCGCCGATGCGACGATCAAGAAGCGGCTCACGGAGCTCGGCGGTGTGCCCATGCCGCTTTCGCCTGAAAAGTACGGAAAGCTGATTGCCGACGACACGGAAAAATGGGGCGAGGTCATCCGCACGGCGAAGATCAGGGCGGATTGAGGCAAGCCGCGGCACTTTGGCGATCATCACGTTCATTTGGCTCGGCCCATATCCCAGCCTTCTCGATGTCGGCTTCGGCATCGGCTTTGTTATGTCCTCGCTCCGCCGTCCTAGCCGGCCGCAGCGAGCGCGGCTTCGGCGCTGGTTCGCTTGCCGAGCGCTTCGGGCGCCGGCCCGCCGGTCGCCCAGTCGATGAGCTCGACGGTGTGCACGACCGGAATGGCGGTGCCGGACGCGATCTGCGTCAGGCAGCCGATATTGCCGGCCGCGATCACGTCCGGCTTGAGCGGCTCGATATTGGCGATCTTGCGGTCGCGCAGGCGCGCGGCGAGCGCCGGCTGGAGAATGTTGTAGGTGCCGGCCGAGCCGCAGCACAAATGGCCTTCCGGCACATCCTTGACGATGAAGCCGCACTTGCCGAGCAGCTCTTTCGGCGCGGCCATCACGTTCTGTCCGTGCTGCAGCGAGCAGGCGGCGTGATAGGCGACGGTGAGCCCGCCCGCGGCGTGCACTGGCTTCAGGTCGAGCGTCGCGAGATACTCTGAGACGTCCTTCGCCAGCGCCGACACCTTCGCGGCCTTCGCCGCGTAGGCCGGATCGGTGCGCAGCATGAAGCCGTAATCCATCAGTGTCGTGCCGCAGCCCGACACCGTGGTGAGGATGGCGTCGAGGCCGCCGCTGTCGATCTCGCGCGTCCAGGCGTCGATGTCGTTCTTGGCGAACGCCAGCGCCTCGTCCTCGCGACCCATGTGATGGACCAGCGAGCCGCAGCAGCCCTCGCCCTCGGCGACCACGACTTCGACGCCGTGGCGCGTCAGCAGGCGGATCGCGGCCTCGTCGGTCGAGGGCGACAGCACCGGATTGATGCAACCGGACAAGAGCGCGACTCGGGCGCGGCGGCGGCCTTGCGCTTCGTAGACCTTGCCGGTGCGTTCGGTTGGCGGCGCCGGCTTCTTGCGCGGCGTCAGCTTGAGCATGGCGGCAAGCCGCGGCATGCCGAGCGCGCGCAGGACCGGCGCGAACGGTCGCGCCACCATGCCGCCGACCACGGCCGTGCGAAAAAGGCCGGTGTTGGTCAGCACCCGCGCCAGCATCGCGCGCAACAGCCGGTCGAAGATCGGGCGCTTGTAGGTCTTCTCGATGTACTCGCGGCCGTGATCGACGAGGTGCATGTAGTTCACGCCCGATGGGCACGTCGTCATGCAGGCGAGGCACGACAGGCAGCGGTCGATGTGCTTGACGACGTCGCGCGTCGCTGGGCGGGCCTGCTCGAGCATGTCCTTGATGAGGTAGATGCGGCCGCGCGGTGAATCGAGCTCGTCGCCGAGCAGCACATAAGTCGGGCAGGTCGCGGTGCAGAAGCCGCAATGCACGCAGGCGCGCAGGATCTTTTCCGACGCGGCGTTCTGCGGATCGATCAGCTGCGCGAGGGTGAAGTTGGTTTGCATCTCACACCCCCGCCCACATGCGGCCCGGATTGAGCACTCCGTTGGGATCGAAGCTGTCCTTGATGCGCTTCGACACCGCGGCGATGCCGGGGGCCTGCGGCGCGAACACATCAAGCGAAGCGCGGACAGATGCGGGGGCGCGGATCAGCGTCGCATGGCCGCCGATGGCGGCGACCGCGCCGCGCACAGCCGCCGCGTCCGGCTCCTCGGCGAGCGGCATCGCCACCCAGATCAGCCCGCCGGCCCAGTCGTAGAACATCTGCGCCGCCGGCGTGATTGCGGCGGCGAGCTCGTGCCCGCGCGCGGGCGGTACGGAAATGCGCCAGAGCGGGCGCTCGCGCGCGGTGGCCGCGAACGGCTTGAGGCCGCGAATGCTGCGCCACAGCTGCCGCGACGGCTCGGCGTCGATGATTGCGACCGCGCCGAACGGCTTCATCAGCGCGGCGAGCGTCTCGCGGCGATGCACGATCGACGGCGCGTGGCCCTCCAGGCGCAGCGCCGTGCTCGCCTGCGACTTCGGCAGGCCGTCGAACCACGAGGCGACGTGGTCGGGCAGATGCGCCGCGCCGGAGACGTCGTAGGGCGAGCCCATGGCGGCGGCCATCGCCTCGCAGGCGCGCGCGTCGTCGAGCCCCTGCACGATGACCGTCGCCTCGGTCTCGGGCCTGGGCAGTACCTTGATGGTGATGTCGGTCATCACTCCCAAAGTGCCCCACGAGCCGGCAAACAATTTGCAGAGGTCGTAGCCGGTGACGTTCTTGACCACGCGGCCGCCCGACTTGATGGTCTCGCCGCGGCCGGTGACCGCCGTGACGCCGAGGAAATGGTCGCGCGCGGCGCCGGCCTTGATGCGGCGCGGGCCGGACAGATTGGCGGCGAGCACGCCGCCGAGCGTGCCCTGTCCTGGCTCGAGGCCGAACGCCGGGCCATAGTCGACGGGCTCGAAGGCCAGCTGCTGGTTGTTCATCTCCAGCTCGGCCTCGATTTCGGCGAGCGGCGTACCGGCGCGCGCCGACAGCACGAGCTCGGCCGGCTCGTACAGCGTCAGGCCGCTGAGGCCGCCGACGTCGAGGGTAATGTCGCTCTGGCTCGGGCGGCCGATCGCGCGCTTGGTGCCGGTGCCCGCCACCTCGAGCGCCTTGTCGTTGGACAGCGCCCAGCGCACCGCTTCTTCGGTGTCCTTGCCGTCGCGGGGTTTCAAGACGTCGGGCATTGTCATTCCGCGGCACGCGCGGGCTTCTCGCGCGCGAAAGCCGGCATGATCTCGCGTGCGAAACGGCGCAGCTGATCCTTGCCGCCGGAAATCGTCAGCAGGATGTAGTCGATGCCGGCTTGCTCGCAGGCTTCGAGCATGCCGGCGATCTCGTCGGGCGTGCCGAACATCGCGTTCTCTTCGGTCGCGCCTTTCTTCTCGGCATAAGCGAGCACGTGCGAGCCGCCGGCCGCATCGGGCCGGCGCGCCGAGGTGATGGTGCGCTGGTTGTATTCGGCCTGGCGCCGCAGCGCCTCGTCCTTATCGGCCTTGTCCTTGGCGACGTAGAGCTGACGCGCGACCGCGACCTGCATCGGATCGAAGGCCAAGCCTTTTGCTTCGCGCGCGGCCTTGTAGATCGCGATGCGCTCGCCGAGCGTCTGCGGCGACGCGTACTGGTCGAGTATGAGGTTGAAGCCGCGCTCGGCCGCGCGCGCGATCGAATGCGGATTGCCGGCGGCGACCCAAAACGGCGGGTTCGGCTGCTGCATCGGCGGCGGCTCGACCACAATGTCCTCGAAATGGAAGAAGCGGCCTTGGTGCGAAAAACGCTCGCGCGTGGTGAAGGCGCGCTTGATGACCTCGAGCGCTTCCTCGAAGCGCGCTTCGGCCTCCTCGGGCGCGAGCTGGAAGCCCTTGAACTCCGAGTGGCGATAACCCTTGCCGACGCCGAAATCGAAGCGGCCGTTGGACAGGAGATCGAGCGTCGCCGCCTGCTCGGCGAGCAGCACCGGATTGTGCCAGGGCAGCACCATCACCGCGGTGCCGAGCCGCAGCGTCGAGGTGCGCATGCCAAGCGCCATCAGCAGCATCAGGGTGGCGGAGGTCTGGTTCCAGCCGCTGAAATGATGCTCAACCGAGAAGCTCGAATGGAAGCCGAGCGCCTCGGCCTCGATATTGAAGTCGAGGTAATCGCGGAAGCCCTGGCCGGTCTCCGGGCCGAAACCGGGGGCATCGGCCTTGGGGGAACAAAACAAACCGAAACGCATGAGCGTACTTTACTCCAGATCAGCTCTTGGCCGTGCCGTCGTCGCGCGGCGCGCCGTCGTTGACATCGTAGGTCTTGTCGGACTCGCGGCCCTGAACCAGTTCGTCGTCGCGGTCGAAATAGATGCCTTGACCGTGACCCCATGATGGCCCCTCGCGCCATTGCAGCGCCGGCGCGCCGCGGTAGACGCCATAGAGGCCAAGTCCGAGCAGCGCGAACACCGGCAGCACCGGGTTGAAACCGGCGTAAGGTGCCGCAATCAGCACGGCTCCGATCAGCGCGATGGCGACGACAGCGATCTTCATGAATATGTCCGCTCAGAACCGCGGAATGTCGGGGAACGGCAGCTGGCCGCCGGAGATGTGCATGCGGCCAAGCTCGGCGCAGCGATGCAGCTTGGGGAACACCTTGCCGGGATTGAGCAAGCCCTTCTCGTCGAACGCGCATTTGAGGCGCTGCTGCTGGTCGAGGTCAGTCTCGGAGAACATCACCGGCATCAGGTCGCGCTTCTCGACGCCGACGCCGTGCTCGCCGGTCAGCACGCCGCCGACCTCGACGCAGAGCTTGAGGATCTCGGCGCCGAATTGCTCGGCGCGGTCGAGTTCGCCCGGCTTGTTGGAATCGTAGAGCACCAGCGGATGCAGGTTGCCGTCGCCGGCGTGGAAGACGTTGGCGACGCGCAGGCCGTAGTAATCCGACATCCGCTTCATGGCCGCCAGCACCGCCGGCAGCTTGCTGCGCGGAATGGTGCCGTCCATGCAGTAGTAATCCGGCGAAATACGGCCGACCGCCGGGAACGCCGCCTTGCGGCCGGCCCAGAACAGGAGCCGCTCCTGCTCCGAGGTCGAGGCCTTGCACGACTTGGCGCGGCAGTCGCGCGCGATTTTTTCGACGCGCTCGATGAGATGATTGACTTCCGCCGCCGGGCCGTCGAGTTCGACGATCAGCAAAGCCTCGCAGTCGAGCGGATAACCGGCGTGCACGAAGTCTTCGGTGGCGCGGATCGCCGGGCCGTCCATGATCTCCATGCCGCCCGGGATGATGCCCGCGCCGATGATCGCCGAGACGCATTCGCCGGCGTCCTCCGACGTCGGGAAGCCGACCAGCAGGGCGCGCGCCGTCTCCGGCTTGCGCAGGATGCGCACAGTCACTTCGGTGACGACGCCGAGCAGGCCTTCCGAGCCGGTGATGATGCCGAGCAGGTCGTAGCCGGCACTGTCGAGATGCTTGCCGCCGATGCGCAGCACTTCGCCGGTCATCAGCACCATCTCGCAGCCGAGCACGTTGTTGGTGGTCATGCCGTATTTCAGGCAATGCACGCCGCCGGAATTCTCCGCGATGTTGCCGCCGATGGTACAGGCGATCTGCGAGGACGGATCCGGCGCGTAATAGAAGCCGGCATCGGCGACGGCGTTCGAGATCGCGAGATTGGTGACGCCCGGCTCGACCACGGCGAGGCGGTTGGGAAAATCGATTTCGCGGATGCGATTGAACTTGGCCATGCCGAGCAGCACGCCATCGGCAAGCGGCAAGGCGCCGCCGGACAACGAGGTGCCGGCGCCGCGCGGCACCACGCGGATGCCTTCGTCGTGGCAGTAGCGCAGCACCTGCGCGACCTGTTCGGTCGTTTCCGGCAGCACGACCACCATCGGCAGCTGGCGATAGGCGGTAAGGCCGTCGCTTTCGAAGGGCCTCATCTCGCGCTCGCCGGCGATGACGCCCTCTCCCGGCACGATATGGCGCAGGGCGGCGACGATTTTTTCACGCCGCGCCAATACGGCGCCATCCGCCTCCGGCATCTGCAACGTCATCGGCCCGGGCTCCCGCACTTTTTACTGCCGCACGATATCAGCCATTTGACGGCTGACACATAGGGCTGGCAGAACTGTTTCATAATCCCGCCGGGGCGAACGGGAAGACACGTCGCGATGAACGTCGTATGGGAGAAAAGTCCGTGAAATCAATATTGGCGATTGCACTACTCGCAGCGATTGCGACCACGCAGGCGGCGCATGCCGCAGGCGACGCGGCGGCCGGCGAGCAGGTATTCAAGCAGTGCCTGCCCTGCCATTCGATCGGCCCGGGCGCGAAGAACAAAGTGGGCCCCGTGCTCAACGGCATCGATGGCCGCCATTCCGGCAGCGTCGCCGACTACAGCTATTCGGCCGCCAACAAGAACTCCGGCATCACCTGGGATGAGGCGGCCTTCAAGGACTACATCAAGGACCCGCGCGCCAAGGTGCCCGGCACCAAGATGATCTTCCCCGGCATCAAGGACGACAAGAAGGCCGACGATCTCTGGGCCTACCTCAAGCAGTTCGGCCCGGACGGCAACAAGAAATAGCCGATCAAGGAGAAACGATGCCTCGCGGCCATTTGACATCGGTCAAGGCCGCGACATGACAGGTCCGCATAATTCTACCGTTCGGGCGGCCCGCCCGTCAGGAGAATTCCAATGATCAAGGATATTATCGTCAATCTCGGACTGGGCGACAAAGACCCGGCCGGCAAATTCGCGGTTTCGATTGCGGAAGCCTACGACGCGCATGTGCTCGGCGTCGCCTTCTCCTATGAGCCGATCATTCCCGGCTCGGTGATGGGCGGCATTCCGCCTGAGTTCATCGAGTCCCAGCGCGCCGAATCCGACAAGAAGGCGAAGGCCGCCGTGGCGCGTTTCGAGCAATTGGCCAAGCGCGAAGAGATTTCCTACGAGACGCGCATCCTGAGCACCAGCATCGCCGGCGCCTCCGACGAACTCGCGCGCATGGGCCGCCGCTTCGACCTCGTCGTGGTCGGCCAGGCCGAGCATGACACGCCGATGCCCGAGGAAGTGGTGGATGAAGGCGTGCTGTTCGAGTCCGGGCGGCCGGTGATCTTCGTGCCGTTCATCCAGACGGCGGGGCTCAAGCTCGATCGCGTGCTGGTGGCCTGGGACGGCGGCCGAGCCGCGACCCGCGCCATCGGCGACGCCATGCCGTTCCTCGAGAAGGCCAAGCAGGTGGAGATCGTCGTGGTCGGCGGCAAGCCGCCGAAGAGCGACGAGGTGCCGGGCGCCGACCTCGGCCAGCACCTGGCGCGCCACGGCATCAAGGTGACCGTCAAGCGCATCACCGCGCCGGACATCGACGTGCCCTCCACCATCCTGTCCCATGCGGCGGACAGCTCCGCCGACCTGATCGTGATGGGCGGCTACGGCCATTCGCGCCTGCGCGAATTCATTCTCGGCGGCGCCACGCGCGGCCTGCTCGAGGCGATGACGGTTCCGGTGCTGATGTCGCACTAGTCGCGATCCCGGGTCGCGCCCCGGAGCGATCGGAGTGCAAATGCTCGAACGCCACGTCACATTGCGCGACGGCGAGAAGGTGCTGATCCGGCAGCTCAAGCCGGAGGACGCCAGACTTTATCCCGATTTCCTGTCCGAAGTGACGCACGACGACCTGCGGCTGCGGTTCTTCTCGTCGATGCGCGAGCTCAGCCCCGCGCTGATCGACAAGCTGGTGCACTACGACCCGAACCACGCCATGGCGTTCATCGCCATCGACGAGGACAGCGGCAAGATGCTCGGCGTGGTGCGGCTGCACGACGACCGCGAGGACGTGCACGGCGAATTCGCCATCCTGCTGCGCTCGCGGCTCAAGGGCCACGGGCTCGGCTGGCTGATGATGAAACACGTGATCGCCTTCGCCAAAGAGCGCGGCCTTGCGACCATCGACGGCCAGGTGCTCTGCGAGAACCTCACGATGCTGCAAATGTGCGGCGAACTCGGCTTCCACGTCGCCGACGACGAAGAGCGCGGCGTCAAGCGCGTGACGCTGTCGCTCGACGACGTGCCAGCCGAATCCGCGCCCTAGGAGGCTTGCTTCACCGGCAGCGCGCACTGCGCCACCAAGCCGCGGGCGCGAGCGTCGACGACGCCGAGCGCGCGCAACGCCAGCAGCGTCGCGTTCTGCACCGCGTCGCGCGCGGCGACGTCGTCGAATCGCGGGACGGCGAGCGAGCCGATCAGGCTCTCGGTCAACGCGCCGAGAACGGCCGATGCCGCGAGATTTGCATCCTGCTCCGGCAAATGGCGGGCAGCGAGGGCCGCGCTGATGCGGGCAGCGAACTCGGTGGCGAGCATGCCGCGGAAACCGCCCCGCAGCCGGTCGATCTCCGGCTCGACCGGCTCGCCGGTCAGCGCCCAGATCAGCCGCCGCGCCTGCAGCGCGCGGGTAGCGAACGCGGCGATGCAGGCGGCGAGTGCCGACAGCGGTCCGGGCGCGGCATCGGCGGCCACGCGCATCGCGGCGAGTTCGCGCTCGCCGCGCGTTTCGATCAACGCGGCGACGAGGTCGGTCTTGGACGGGAAATAGCGGTAGACGGTCCCCGCCGCGATGCCGGCGCGTTCGGCAACGGCCGCGATCTGTACCGCGCCCATGCCGCCTTCGGCGGCGAGCGCGGTCGCGGCATCAAGAATCGCGTGCTCGCGCGCGGCGAGCCGCAGAACGACGTTCTCGGTGCGGCGATAGGGCATCGCCATGCAATGAATTCTGATTCATCGCGACGTGGCAAGGCGCAAGTTATCCGTTCGTCCCGCGAAGGCGGGGACCCAGTTTTTGCGGCAAAGACTGGATGCCCGCTTCCGCGGGCACGAACGGAGGATTAGCTCTTCGCCGACAGCGACTTCTCGCGGATGGCCGACAACGTCATGCCCGGGGTCAGCGCTTCGGGGTCGATCTTGAGCTGGATGATCGACGGCTTGCCGGATTTCTGAGCGGCTGCAAAAGCCGCGGGAAAATCGGCGGTCTTCTCGACCCTGATGCCGAAGCCGCCGAAGGCCTGCGCGTAGGCGGCGAAATCCGGATTGCGCAGCGTCGTCGCGACCACGCGGCCGGGATATTCGCGCTCCTGGTGCATGCGGATGGTGCCGTAGAGGCCGTTGTCGGAAATCAGCACGATCAGCGGCAGTTCGTATTGCACGGCGGTGGCGAAGTCCTGTCCCGTCATCAGGAAGTCGCCGTCGCCCGCGACGCAGACCACCGTGCGCTTGGGATAAAGGGTCTGCATGCCGAGGGCGGCCGGCAGGCCGTAGCCCATCGAGCCGGAGGTGGCGCCGATCAGGCCGTTGTACTTGCGCACGCGATAGAAGCGGTGCACCCAGCCGGAGAAATTGCCCGCACCCTGCGTCACGATCGCGTCGGCCGGCAGGTTGTCGCGCAGCCACACCATGATCTCGCCGAGGTTGACCGCACCCGGCTGCGGCGTCGCCTTCTCGGTCCATGCGATGTAATCCGCATGCGCGGCGTCGCTCGCGCCCCTCCACGGAATCTCGTTCGGCGGCTGCAGTCCTTCGAGTGCCGAGCAGAAGGCCGTCGGCGACGCATTGATCGCCAGCGCAGGATTGTAGACGTGGCCGAGCTCTTCGGCGCCCGGATGGATGTGCACCAATTTCGCCTGCGGTTCGGGGATGTCGAACAGCGTGTAGCTCTGCGACGGCAGTTCGCCGAGGCGGCCGCCGATCAGCAGCACGAGGTCGGCGGCCTTGATGCGCGCCAGCAGCTTCGGATTGACGCCGATGCCCAGATCGCCGGCAAAGCACGGATGCATCGCGTCGAACAGATGCCCGCGGCGGAACGTGGTGGCGACTGGCAGCGCGAAACGCTCGGCAAAGCGGGCGAGCGCGTCGAAGGCGCCTTGCGACCAACGGCTGCCGCCGGCAAGCGCGATCGGCGTCTTCGCCGCCCACAGGAGCTTCTGCAGCCGGCTCATGTCGGTGAGCCCCGGCCAGGTCTCCGCCGCCTCGAAGGCATTGGCGTCGGGCACCGCGACACGTTCCGTCAGCATGTCCTCCGGCAGCGCGACGACCACCGGCCCTGGCCGCCCTTGGCAGGCGACATGGAAGGCGTGCGAGACGACTTCCGGGATGCGCGCCGGGTCGTCGATCTCGGTGACGAACTTGCAGATCGAGCCGAACACCGCGCGGTAGTCGAGCTCCTGAAAGGCGTCGCGCTCGCGCATGCCGCGCGCCACCTGGCCGACGAACACGATCAGCGGCGAGGAATCCTGCCGCGCGACGTGGATGCCGGCCGATGCGTTGGTCGCGCCCGGCCCGCGCGTCACGAAGCAGACGCCGGGCCGGTTGGTGGCCTTGCCGATCGCTTCCGCCGCCATCGCCGCCGCGCTTTCGTGGCGACAAACGGTGAGCTTGACGTCGCGATCATGGAAGGCGTCGAGCGCGGCAAGATAGCTCTCGCCCGGCACGCAGAAGACGTGGCGCACGCCGTGGATCGCCAACTGGTCGACCAGGATTTCGCCGCCGGTCCGCGTGTTGCTGCTGCCGCGCATGAACTCGTCCTACTTGCTGTGGATCTTCGCCTTCGGGATCAGCGGCGCAAAGGACGCCGGCACCATCAGGCTAGTGCGCTGGCCGACGATGTTGCCGGCCTTGGCGTTCTCGGTGAGATAAACTTTCCAGTCCGGGTCCTTGCCCATTTGCGCGCGCTTTTGCTCGCGGTCGCCGGCGCTGTCATAAACCCAGCCGTGCACGATGGTGTTGAGCTCACCGGTCTCCGCCGTCAGGTAGAAGTGCGGCTCGCCCATGTAGCGCAGCTGCACCGGGTAGCCGAACTTCTCGTAGAGCGCGAGCTGGGCCGCCGTGGTGCCAGGACGGACGGTGTAGGTGCGAAGATCGATGAGCACGTTGGCTCCTCCCTGCTTGGCCGCTTCTCAGAACGGCGAGGCGCGCACTCTCCCCGACCGGTCACGCCGCGGTCAATAGACCTTGGCGAGGTCCGGGGGCATGGCAGGGCTGTCGACCTTGCGTTCCGAGCGCTGCTCGGCGGGCTTGCGGTAATGCCCGAGGTTGCTGGCCGAGTTGACCAGCGCCAAATGCGAGAAGGCCTGCGGGAAATTGCCGACCAGACGGCGCGTGCGCGGCTCGTATTCCTCGCTCAGCAGGCCGACATCGTTGCGCAAGGCGAGCAGCCGCTCGAACAGGGCGACCGCCTCGTCGCGCCTTCCGAGCATCAGGTAAGCGTCGACCAGCCAGAAGCTGCAGGCGAGGAATACCCCCTCGCCCGCCGGCAGCCCGTCTTCGGATTTCGTGGTGTCGTAGCGCAGCACCAGACCGTCGACCACCAGCTCGCGCTCGATCGCCTCGACGGTGGCGCGGATGCGCGGGTCCTCGGGCGGCAGGAAGCCGAGCGCCGGCAGCAGCAGCAGGCTGGCGTCGAGCTCCTTCGAGCCGTAGCTACGCACGAAGCTGACGACCTCGTTATCGAAGCCGCGCTCGCAGACGTCATTGTGGATCTGGTCGCGCAGGCGCCGCCAGTGATCGACGGGCCCGGGGAGCTTGAATTCCTCGGCGCTCTTGATGGCACGGTCGAAAGCGACCCAAGCCATCACCTTGGAGAAAGTGAAATGCTCGCGGCCGCCGCGCACTTCCCAGATGCCGCTGTCGCGCTCCGGCCAGATCTTTTCCAGATGCGCGAGCAATGCCTGCTCGAGGTCCCAGCCGGCCTCGTAGCCGCCGAGGCCGCCCTTGCGTGCCTGGTAGAGCGCGTCCATCACCTCGCCGAAAATATCGAGCTGACGCTGGTTGTGCGCGGCGTTACCGATGCGCACCGGCGTCGAATTCTCGTAGCCCGGCAGCCACGGGACCTGCCATTCGGTCAGGCGGCGTTCGCCGGAGAGGCCGTACATGATCTGGATCTGGGTCGGGCTGCCGGCCGCCGCGCGCAGAAGCCAGTCGCGCCAACGCTGCGCCTCGTCGTAGTAGCCGGCATTCATCAGCGCGAGCAGCGTCAGCGTGGCATCGCGCAGCCAGCAGAAGCGGTAATCCCAGTTGCGGCGGCCGCCGATGGATTCCGGCAGCGATGTGGTCGGCGCCGCGCACAGGCCGCCGGTCGGCTCGTAGGTCAACGCCTTGAGCGTGATGAGCGAGCGGCGCACCGCGTCGTCCCACGGGCAACCGATCTTGTTCCTGCCCATCCACTCGGTCCAGAACTCCTCGGTGAACTTGAGCTTTTCCTCGGCATTGATCGGCGGCGGCGGCTCCTTGTGCGAAACCATGTAGCTGAGCGCGAACGGAATGCGCTGTCCGGCCTTCACGGTGAAGTCGGACACGGTGGTGAGGTTCTCGCCGCGGATGCCGACCGGCGTGCGCAGGATCACCATGTCGGGGCCGGCGATGGCGCGCCGCGTGCCGTCGGGCAGCCGTGTCACCCACGGCACATTGGCGCCGTAGCCGAAACGCAGCACCAGCTCGCTGCGGAATTCGACGCTGCCGCGCTCGCCAACGACGATGCGGATGAGATGCGAGCTGCCGTCGGGCTCACGCGGCGGCATGAACTCGATCAGGGTCGCTACGCCCTCCGCGGTCTCGAATTGCGTTTCGAGAATGAGGGTGTTCGGCCGGTAGCGGCGCGTCGCGCGGGCGTTCTCGTCTTTGGGCGCCATGCGGGCGCGACCATGCTCCGGCGTCCCGAGAAGCGCGGCAAAGCACGCCTCCGAGTCGAAGCGCGGCCAGCACAACCAGTCGACCGAGCCGTCGCGGCCGACCAGCGCCGCAGTGCGCAGGTCACCGATCAATGCATAGTCTTCGATGCGGGACGGCATCGGCTACCCCTCGTTACGCGGCGAAATCCAGGATGACCTTGACGTCGCCGGCCTGCGGCGAAAACGCTTCCTGCCAGCGCGACAGCGGGACACGGCGCGTGATCAGGCGCGACAGCCAGGCCTTGTCGGCTTTCGCGAGCGCGTCGGCGGCGGAGCGGTAGTGGCGGCGGTTGGCGTTGACGCTGCCGAACACGACATCGTTCTCCAGCACCATGCCGCGATTGAGTTCGCCGACATCGAACTTGAGGGTGTGGCCGCCGGAGGAGACGCCGGCGAGGCAGGCAATGCCGGTGGGCGCGACGCGCCCCATGACGTCGAGCACGACCGAGCCTGCGCCGGTGCATTCGATGATGATGTCGGGACGCAGGTCGCCAAGATCGCCGGTGTGATAGATGGCGCCAAGATCGCGCGCGAGCCCGGGCTTCGGGCCGTCGGTGTTGCGATCGAGAATGTGCAAATCGAAGCCGCGCTGCTTGGCGAGCAGCGCCGCGAGCAGGCCGACCGGCCCGGCGCCAGTGACGAGCGCGACGCGCGGCTGCCAGAACGGGCTCCTCGCGGCGATGCGCTCGATCTGTTCCCAGGCCTTGGCGACGATGCTGGTCGGCTCGAGCAGCACGGCGAGATGACCGAGCGCCGGATCAACCTTGACGAGAAAATCCGGCTCGACCCGGAAGTGCTCGGAGCCGTAGCCGTTGCGCTGCTTGATGCCGCGCTCGGTGTAGAGACCGTTGCGGCACATATCCCATTCGTTAGCGGCGCAAGCCGGGCACGGCACCGGGTCAGGACGGCGGACGATGCCGACGACGAGGTCGCCGCGGCGGAAGAGACTGCCCGGCGGCGCCTCCATGACCTCGCCCAGCGACTCATGGCCGATGATCAGCCGGTCGCTGCCCGGTGGCGCCCAGCCGTAGTCGCCGGCGATGATCTCGTGGTCGGTGCCGCAAATGCCGAGCGCCAGCGCACGCACCAGCACGGCGCCGTCGCTCGCCGGCGGTTCTTCGACTTGCTCGAGACGGATGGAATTCGGCTTGCCCGGCTCGACGGTCAGAGCGCGCATGCGCAATCACTCCGCGCCCGCCCCCGTCTCTTAACGCGCAAGGCGGATTTAAGTTCGCCGTTACGTCGCAGACGTCACCGAAGCGACCTGGAAGGTATGCGTTTCGCCGTCGCCGTTACGGATCGAGACATATTCGCCCTGTTTGAAGGCGTGGGCGCCGAAGCGATAGCCGCTCTCGTCGTCGTCGGCGCGCCTGGGATTGTAGTCGAACACCCAGCGGGCGTGCTCGGGGCCGCCGGGCCGATGCTCGACCTGCCCCACCTCGTCATCCTCGCCTTCCCAGAAGCGGCGCACCCGGCAATGCTCCTTTTGCTTCTTCCACTCGGCGGCGTCGATATGGCCCTGGACGTCGAGCGGCGCAACGAATTCGTAGCCGCGCGTATTGGAGCCCTGCGGAAACTCCCTGGAGCGGGCCAGATTAAGCCTGATGCGTTTGAAGGTGTGCGGCAGCGTGGTCACGGCAAATTCTCCTGTCGTCGAATGACGGTATTTATGCCCGGCGCGCAAAATCGCGTATTGATCTGGATCAGGTCCCAAAGGCCCGTGAGTCATAGGTTTTTTGCCAGCGCAGGACACCGGCCCATGGCTGACAATTCGCAACAGGCAGTCATGGATTTCCTTGCTGCGCCGGCGACCCATGGCGGCGCGGCGGTGACGCGCATCGACACCCATGCGGCGACGGTCTTCCTTGCCGGCGAGCGCGCGCTCAAGATCAAGCGCGCGGTAAAATTCCCCTTCCTGGATTTCTCCAGCTTGGACAAGCGCAAGGCGGCCTGCGAGGCGGAGCTCGAGGTCAACCGCCCCTATGCGCCGGCGATCTACCGCCGCGTCGTGGCAATTACGCGCACCAGTGACGGCCTAGCGATCGGCGGTAGCGGCGAGCCGGTCGAATGGGCCGTTGACATGCGACGCTTCGACGAGACGCAGACGCTCGATCATCTGGCCGAGCGCGGCGAGATCGACGGGCGGCTGGCCGATGCGCTCGGCCGCGCGGTGGCGAAGGCGCATGCGGACGCACCGGCGAGCGAAGGCTTTGCCGCCGCGCTCGAGGAGGTCATCGCGCAGAACGACGCCGAATTGCGCGCCAGCCCGGCACTATTTTCCACGGCGCAGGTTATCGTGCTGAGCGCGGCGACGCGGGCCGCGTTCAAGAAGGCGCGAACTTTGCTCGCAGCGCGCGAGCGCGGTGGGTTCGTGCGGCGCTGTCACGGCGACCTGCACCTCGGCAACATCGTCATGCTCGACGGCCAGCCGACTTTGTTCGACGCCATCGAGTTCGATCCGAAGATCGCGACCGGCGACGTGCTCTACGATCTCGCCTTCCTCCTGATGGATCTGATCGAGCGCAAGCTCGACGCGCCCGCCAATATCCTGTTCAACCGCTACCTGACCGAAACGCGGCATGACGACAATCTTGACGCGCTCGCCGCGCTGCCGCTGTTTCTCTCGGTGCGCGCGGCGATCCGCGCCAAGGTCACCGCCGCGCGCGCCAAAGGACGTGAATTGCACAGTGACGATCGCGCCGCAGCCGAGCAAAGCGCGCGTGACTACTTTGCGCTGGCGCAGCGGCTGATCTCGCCGCCACAGCCGCAGCTCATCACGGTCGGCGGCCTGTCCGGCACCGGGAAATCGCTGGTGGCGCGGAGTCTTGCGGCAGAGCTCCGACCCGCGCCGGGTGCGGTGGTCATCCGCAGCGACGTCGAGCGCAAGGCGCTATTCGGCGTCAAAGAGACTGCGACGCTGCCGAAGGAGGCTTACGCGCGCGACGCCACCGCACGAGTCTATGATGCGCTGGTGGCCAAAGCGCGACGCGTGATTGCCGCCGGGCATTCGGCGATCGTCGACGCGGTCTACGCCGACCCGGACGAGCGCAGTGCCATCGCGCAGGCCGCAGGCACCGCCCCATTCCACGGCCTCTTCCTCACCGCCGACCTCGCCACGCGCGTCGCGCGCGTCGGCTCCCGCAGCGGCGATGTCTCAGATGCTGATGCCGCGGTCGCCCGCGCGCAGCAACACTATGACCTCGGCGCGCTCGACTGGGCGACAGTGGATGCCTCCGGGACGCCGGACGAGACGCTGCACCGCGCGCGCGCGGCGCTGGAGCGCTAGCCATGCACGCGACGCCTCACAGCCCCGCTCAGCGTCCCCGTGGCGGCGCACGCAAAAACATTGCATGGTCGCCTGCCCCGCCGGTCCCGTGATGAACGCCACCAAAGCCCGCACCTTCTCAACGCGCCATCTCGCGGTCGGACTCGCCGGCTATTGCGCCTTCGTCAATCTCTATGCGCCGCAATCAATCCTGCCGATGCTGTCGGGCGAATTCGGCGCCAGCGCGTCCGAAGTCTCCACCATCATCACGGTATCGACGCTGGCGGTGGCGCTGACGGCGCCGTTCACAGGCGCGGTCGCCGACGTGCTCGGCCGCAAACGCGTCATCGTCGCGGCCATGTTTGCGCTGGCGATCCCGACGGCGATGGCTGGCCTGTCCGACAGCCTGTCGGCGCTGATCTTCTGGCGCGCTGTGCAGGGGCTGGTGCTGCCGGCGATCTTCGCCGTCACCGTCGCCTATATCGGCGACGAGTGGCCGCATCAGGAGGCGACCACCGCCGCCGGCATCTACTCATCGGGATCGAGCATCGGCGGCTTTTCCGGGCGGCTGTTCACCGGGCTGCTTGCCGATCTCGTCGGCTGGCGCGCAGGCTTCTTTGCGCTCGCGGGCATCGCCGTCATCTGCGCCGGCGTCGTCGCCGTTATTCTGCCGCCGGAGCGCAAATTTGTGCGCTCGGAAGGCTTGATGGCCTCGGCGCGGCAGATGCTGGCGCATTTCCGCAACGGGCAACTGCTCGCGACCTACGCCGTCGGCTTCGGCGTGCTGTTCAATTTCATCTGCACCTTCACTTACGTCAGCTTCCATCTCGCCGCGGAGCCCTACAGTCTCTCGGCCAGCTGGCTCGGCGCATTGTTCGTCGTCTATTTGACCGGATCGGTGCTGTCGCCGTGGACTGGCTGGGCGGTGACGCGGTTCGGACGACGGCGCTTCACGGTTCGCGTGATCGCGCTCTGGGCCGTCGGCATCGCACTGACGCTCGCGCCGTCGCTGCCGCTCATCATCGCCGGGCTCGCCATCAGCGCCGGCTGCGGGCTGATCTGCCAGGCCATTTCGACCGGTTACGTGACCATCACCGCCAAGACCGGGCGCTCCTCGGCGGTCGGGCTTTACGTAACGAGCTTCTATATCGGCGGCAGCTTCGGCGCGGCGCTCGGCGGCATCGCCTGGACCCTCGGCGCCTGGCCCGCCTGCGTCGTGCTGGTGATCGCGATGCTCGTCATCATGGCGGCGATCGTGTTCTTCGGCTGGACGCGCCGCGTGCCGGCGGCGAAAGAGATCGGGCCGATCGAGCCGCCTTGATCGTGGCGCGCGATCTCATGCGCCGGCGCTTGGATGCCACATCGGTGCGTAGCCGCGCGCAAGCACGGTCAGCATCGATGGCGGCGTCAGCACGTCAACGTCGAGGCCGCGCGGGCCGGCGCGCCGCTCCGCGTAACCGGCCGTCGTCCAGCGCAGGAGGTGCTTGCCGCGCACCGCAAAAGCCTCGCCGTCGAGCGCAATCATGGCGCCCTCGGGCAGCGTGTCGAGCTTGCGGCGATGCGTGCGTTTATCTTTGCCGTTCAGGCGCTCGCCATGCAGCGCGTCGTCCATCGCGCCCGCGCTGGCGCGCTGTTTTTTGCCGGAGAAGAGCATGGCGAAATGCTCGGCATCCGTGCGCCGGCATTCGAAGCACGGCCGATGACCGGCGGCGAACGCCGTTACCTCGTCGAGGAAGAACAGCTCGGTGTAATAGCGGCCCCAGACGTCGCGCTGGCGGCCCTTGAAATCGAGCACGCAGCAGATCCATTGCCGCGAGGCCCAGCGGCGGCGTCCCAGCGTCTTGTCGTCATTGTGGAACTTGCCGCCACGGTTGCCGAACAACGTACCGCGCACAGACGCCGCGATGAGATTGCCAAACGGCGTGACGCGGTTTTGCAGGGGCATGGCCTAGAACCCCGCGGCACGGGCGCCGGCCGCAACCACAACGCCTGCGACCAGCGCGGCGAAGTCGTTGCGCACGAAGAACATGGTCAGCGCCGCCGTCACCAGCGCCGCCAGCGCGCTGACGCCGCCGGTGAACAGGATCGGCGCGATGGTCGAGGCTATGACCGCCCCTGGCAGCGCGCTCAGGATCTTGCGCAACCGCGCGCCGATGGTGAAACGACCGAGTAACCAGTAGCCGCCGAGCCGGCAGACGATCACCGCAGCCGTCATGGCCGCGAGCACGGCGATAAAGCCGACGGGATCACGTTCAATCATCGACAAACCCTCCGACGACGCTGCCGGCAAGGGCGCCGGCGAGCACGTACCAGAAGCCGCCGAACAATTGCGCGGTGACCACCGCAACAACGCTGCCGACGATCCAGCCAGCGGCGCGGCGCGGGCCCTGCCACATCGACACCAGCATGATCACGAAGAAGGCCGGCATGATGAGGTCGATGCCGAAGCGGTGAGGATCGCCGATCGAAGCGCCGAGCCAGTAGCCTGGGGCCGTCGGGATCACCCAGGACAGCCAGCACACCACGCAACTGCCGAGCACGAAGGCGGGATCGCGGCCGCCGTTGTTGTAGTAGCGCGTGCCGAGCAGCCATGGCGGCTCGACGAGCAGGTAAAGCGTGAAATAGACGCGCCCACGTTCCGGGATGCCGCCAAACCATGGTCGCATCGAAGCGCCGATCAGGATGAAGCGTGAGCAAATCAATGCCGTGACCACGGCGGTGGCGAAGATCGTCGCGGCGGTCAGCTGGTTCGGCCAGGCATCGACGACGATAATCTGCGCCACGCCGGAGAACACCGTTGCGCTCATGAGGCACGCGTCGAGCAGCGAAAACCCCTTGCGGGCGGCAACCGTGCCGAAAGCAATGCCGAAGGCGCAGAGTCCCGGTAATAGCGGCAGCGTCGCTATCGCGCCGTCACGGAAGGCATCGAGCGTCCAGCGCGGGTGCTGTTGCCGGGTGGTGTCCATCGACCACCGCTAGCGCAGCGTCTGGCGCGGTTGAAGCCACAAAAAAGAGCGCCCGCCATGCGGCGGGCGTCCGGGCTATTTCGATAGCGGCGTCAGCCCTGCGGCTGCGGGGCGATCTCGCCGGTCGGCGGCGCCGAGCGCGGCTTGCCCGACGGCGGCACCGCGGACGAGCGCGGCGTCGGCTCAATGACGCTCTCGCGCACCGGCCGCTTGCCGGCGAGCAGGTCGGTGATTTCCTCGCCAGTCAGCGTCTCGAACTCCAGGAGTCCGCGCGCCAGCGTTTCGAGATCGGCGCGCTTGTCGGTGAGGATCTGCGTCGCTTCGGCGTAGCCGGCTTCGACCAGCTTGCGCACTTCGGCGTCGATGGTCTGCGCGGTCGCTTCCGAAATGTTTTGCTGGCGCGACACCTGATAGCCGAGGAAAACCTCGTCCTGGTTCTCGCCGTAAGCGACCGTGCCGAGCTTGTCGGACAGGCCCCACCGCGTGACCATCAGGCGGGCGAGCTTGGTCGCCTGCTCGATGTCGCTCGCGGCGCCGGACGTGACCTTCTCGCGGCCGAACACCATTTCCTCGGCGACACGCCCGCCCATCATGATGGCGAGGCGCGAGGTCATCTGCTCGCGGCTCATCGACAGCTTGTCGCGCTCGGGGAGTTGCATGACCATGCCGAGCGCGCGGCCGCGCGGGATGATCGTCGCCTTATGCACCGGATCGGTCGCCTTGACGTTGAGCGCGATGATGGCATGGCCGCCTTCGTGATAGGCGGTCAGCAGCTTCTCCTCGTCCGTCATCACGAGCGACCTGCGCTCGGCGCCCATCATCACCTTGTCCTTGGCGTCTTCGAACTCGGCCTGCGTGACCATGCGCTTGTTGCGCCGCGCCGCCATCAGGGCCGCTTCGTTGACGAGATTCATCAGATCCGCGCCGGAGAAGCCGGGCGTGCCGCGCGCGATGGTTTTCAGGTTCACGTCGGGCGCCAGCGGCACCTTGCGCACGTGCACCTTCAGGATCGACTCGCGGCCGACTACGTCCGGGTTCGGCACCACCACCTGGCGATCGAAGCGGCCGGGGCGCAAGAGCGCCGGATCGAGCACGTCGGGCCGGTTTGTGGCGGCGATCAGAATGATGCCTTCGTTCGCCTCGAAGCCGTCCATCTCGACCAGCAACTGGTTGAGCGTCTGCTCGCGCTCGTCATTGCCGCCGCCGAGGCCGGCGCCGCGATGACGGCCGACCGCATCGATTTCGTCGATGAAGATGATGCACGGCGCGTTCTTCTTCGCCTGCTCGAACATGTCGCGCACGCGCGAGGCGCCGACGCCGACGAACATCTCGACGAAGTCGGAGCCCGAGATCGTGAAGAACGGCACGTTGGCTTCGCCGGCGACAGCGCGTGCAATCAGCGTCTTGCCGGTGCCCGGCGGGCCGACCAGCAGCACGCCGCGCGGAATGCGTCCGCCAAGGCGCTGGAATTTTCCGGGGTCGCGCAGGAATTCGACGATCTCCTGCAGGTCCTGCTTGGCTTCGTCGACGCCGGCAACGTCCTCAAACGTCACGCGGCCGTGCGCTTCGGCGAGCAGCTTCGCCCGCGACTTGCCGAAGCCGAGCGCCTTGCCGCCGGCGCCTTGCATCTGCCGCGACAGGAAAATCCACACGCCGATGAGCGCGATGAAGGGCAGCCACGACACCAGCAGCGAGACGAACCACGGCACGTTGTCCGATGGCGGCCGCGCGGTGATCGAGACACCCTTGGTGTATAGCTTCTGCACCAGGCCCGGATCGCTCGGCGCATAGGTCTGGAAGTTGCTGCCGTTCGAGAACGTGCCGTGAATTTCCGGGCCCTGGATCACGACATCGCGGACGCGGCCCTGATCGACCTCGGACAGGAGTTGCGAGAAGGAAATTTCCTGCGAATTGGTGCGTTGGCCCGGATTCTGGAACAGCGTGAACAGCGCCAGCAGCAGCAGGACGATGATCACCCAGAGGGCGAAATTGCGAAGATTGGCGTTCATCCGGAGCCCTTAACCGCCGCCCAGCGCCGCGGCCACTGTGTTGCTCATTCGTGGCGACTTCACGTCCACGTGTCGTTCCCAATGTAGGCAGCACAAGCCCGCAGGGGAAGGACTTCGAATCTCTAATTTCGCGGCATTCTACCGCGATTTTTCCGGCCTGGCTGTGCCCGGTCCGCGCTTGGTTAAGGCTCTGCCACGCCGTGGGGGCGCCCGTTCGATCAACACCTTACCACCCGAGAGCGTGACCAGCGCGCCGGCCAGACTGCGGCGGAAGCACGGCTCCTCTGCGTTTTGCGCCGATTTCAGGCCCGCATTGAGCGATTCCAGCTTGGAAAGCTCGACCGGACCCTCGTCGCCCGTCGCGGTGACGGTCCTGCCGAGCAGCCTGAGCGCGATTTCGGCGGGCAGCCGCGCAAATCCGGCCGCGTCGAGGACCATCGCGTGATCGGACGGCCGGCTCGACAGCTCCGTTTCGGCGCGGTCGACGGCCGACTTAAGCGCTTGATGCGCTCGGCGCAGTCGGCGCGCCAGTTGCGCCAGCCGGGCAGCAGTCAGGCCCTCGCGGGCAAGTTCCGGCATCAGGCCGCGCAACCGGGCGCGGGTGAAGCGCGGATCGCGGTTCGAAGGATCGTCGGCATAGGCAATCTTCGCCGCCTTGAGCGTGGCGATCAGCCGCGCCTTGGGCACGTCGAGCAAAGGACGCACGAGTTGCAGCGCCAGTTCGCCGCTATCGAGACGCGACAGCCGCTGCATGGCGGCAAGTCCGCGCAGGCCGCTGCCTCGGCTCATGCGGATGAGCACGGTCTCCGCCTGGTCGTCGAGCGTATGCGCAGTCAGGATGTGCGCGGCCTTCGCCTTGCGCGCCGCCTCGGCGAGCAGCCTGTAGCGCGCCGCGCGCGCGGCCTGCTGCAAGCCCGTCGCCGGCTTCTTGCCGGTCCAGCGCAAGGTCCGATGCGCGATGCCGAGCTTGCGCGCGAGCTGCGCGACCGCGGCCGCCTCGCGCTTTGCCTCCTTGCGCAGGCCGTGATCGACGGTGACCGCGATCAGCTTCGGTTTTGTCTTGAGCGATTTGCGCCAGCGCGCCGCAAGCACCATGAGCGCGGTCGAGTCCGGCCCGCCGGAGACGGCAAGCGCCAGCGCGGGAAATTTTTCCAGACCGGAGAAAAGCGAATT
The DNA here is from genome assembly GCA_963742095.1 of uncultured Alphaproteobacteria bacterium. Lineage (GTDB taxonomy): Bacteria > Pseudomonadota > Alphaproteobacteria > Rhizobiales > Xanthobacteraceae > Pseudolabrys. The sequence continues at coordinate 1,827,483 of CAVUKJ010000003.1, read as the reverse complement.
GGCTTCCGACTGCGAGACTGGAGCGGTCTCAGCAGTGGACACGCTTCTGTTCCTGCGCAACGCTGCGCTTCACGCTCGCGGAGGCGCGCGGAAATTTGCGATCGACTTCGGCCAGCGTCGCGCACGAGGCTTCCTTCTTGTGCATCGCCGCCAGCGATTGGCCAAGACGCAGCAAGGCGTCAGGCGCCTTGCTGGATCGTTCGTATTTCGTCGACACCGCAAGGAAATTTTCGCCGGCCTCCGGATAACGCTGCTGCTGGAACAGGCTTTCGCCCAGCCAGTACTGCGCCTCCGGCACGAGCTTGTCGCTCGGATACTTGCGCATGAAATCGCCGAAGGCTTGCGTCGCCAGCGCATAGTCCTTGCGCAGCACATAGCCGTAGGCGAGTTCGTACTCGTCCTTCGGCGTCGCGGATGGCGGCAGCGTCGCCAGCTGCGTGCCTTGTACGCCTTGCGCGCCGGAGCTGCGCGGCGCCATCACCGGCGGCAATTGTCCGCCCTGCGGCGCGGGGATCGCGGCCGTTTGCGGCGTGCCGGCCGGGACCGAATCCGGCGGCTCCTGCGAGTCCGGCGTGTTGAGATTGAGCGGCGCGCCAGCTTCGCGTCCGCCAGGTGCTCCAACTTGGGCGCCAACTTGTGCGCCAATCGGCTGGTTGTTCATGATCGGCGGATTGTTCTGCGCGGGCGCCATCGCTGAGGCGTTGCCAAGCGTGCGCGGCGCGCCGACCGCGTTGGGATTCTGGTTCGGATCGAACACGTCGCTGCGCCGCCCATTGTTGACCGATGGCGGCGCGCCACCGGGCGGCATCGGCGCGGGCGCGACACCGCCGGGCGTCGCGATCGGCGCGCCGCCGCCCCGGCTGCCCATCTGCTGGAACCGGTACTCGGTGTCATCCTGCAGACGCTTGAGTTGCATCTGCAACGTCTGATTGTCGTGCTGGAGCTGCTCGATGGTGCCGGTGAGCTGGCGCAGCGCGTTCTCGATGCGGTCGATGCGCGAGGCGTCGTCACCGCCGCCACCACCGCCCTGTTGGGCGACGCGCGGCGCCGGTTGCGCCGGCTGGTCTTGATCCTGATCCTGTTGTTGCTGCGGCTGCTGGCGCGGCTGTCCGCGGCTGAACAGGTTGTCGAGGAAGCCGGGCGCGCGGTCTTGCGCCTGCGCGTGCGGGACGCAAACGAGCACGGCGGCAAGCGCCAAAGCAAGCGCGATAGCGGGCAGCAGGCAAGCGCGATGCGCGCTGAGACGGTGACGTGTCATCGGCGACTTCGGGGACAAAATGACATGGCAAATGGCGTTTCGCAGCCGTTCCTAGCATAGCCCGCCGAGTGCGACCAGAATAAGGCCGCGCGCCACAAACTCAATGATTTCAGGCCTTTTCCGCCTTGGCGGCGGCGCGGGCCGCGTGCGGGCGCTTACGGCTGGCCAGCCATTCCTCGAACCGCTGCATCATCACGAAGAACGACGGCACGAACAACACCGCAAGGCACGTCGAGGCCAGCATGCCGCTGAAGACGGTGATGCCGATCGAGGCGCGCGCGTTGGCGCCGGCGCCGGTGGCGAACACCAGCGGCACGACACCAAGGATGAAAGCAAACGAGGTCATCAGGATCGGCCGGAAGCGGGCGCGCGCCGCTTCGACCGCGGCTTCGGCGATGTCCTTGCCGCCCTCGCGCAATTCACGCGCGAACTCGACGATCAAGATCGCGTTCTTCGCCGACAGGGCGATCAACAGCACGATGCCGATCTGGGTGTAGAGGTTGTTGTCGATGTGCAGCAGCCGCAGCGCCGCGACCGGGCCGAGCAGCGAGATCGGCACCGCAAGGATCACCGCCATCGGCCGGTACCAGCTCTCGTATTGTCCGGCGAGCACGAGATAGACCAGCAGCAAGGCCATGGCGAAGACCAGGAACATCTGGTTGCCGACGAGCTTCTCCTGGTACGACAGCGCCGACCACTCGTAGCCGACGTGCGGCGGCAGGGTTTTCGTTGCGACCTGCTCCATCAGTGCCATCGACTGGCCGCTCGAGACGCCACGCGCCGGAATGCCGACGATGGTCGCCGACGGATAGAGATTGTAGAGGCTGATCAGCGACGGCCCGGCGACCGGCGTGATCTTCACCAGCGTGCCGAGCGGGATCATGCCACCCGACGAATTGCGCACCGTCAGATTGAGCATGTCGTCGAGCCGCAGGCGGAAGTCGGCGTTGGCCTGCACGAACACCTGGAAGGTGCGGCCGAACTTGGTGAACTGGTTGACGTAGGCCGAGCCGAGATAGCCGCCGAAGGCATTGAACACCTGATCGACCGTGACGCCGAGCGCCTGCGCCTTCACGCGGTCGACCTCGATCGCATATTGCGGTGTCGTGGCGCGGAACGAACTCATGATCAGCGCGAGGCTCGACTGCGTGCCGGCATTGGCGAGCAGCGTGTTGACGATGCCGCCGAGCTTGGTGAAATCGAGGCTGTTGTCCTGCATCTCGACCTGGAAGGTAAAGCCGGCGGCGGAGCCGATGCCCTGGATCGGCGGCGGCGGCAGTACGCGCACGCTCGCCGTCTCGATCGCGCCCAGCGACTTGTTGAGGCCGGTCAGCATCGGCAAAAGGCCGAGCGCCTTGCCGCGCACGCCCCAGTCCTTGAGGATGATGTAGGCGACGCCCGCGTTCGATAGCGGCGCGCTGTTGTCGAGCGCCGACACGCCGGCGATGGCGATGACCTTCTCGACGCCAGGATTCTTCTGCGCGATGTCGGTAACCTGCTCGAGCACCTTCTGGGTGCGGCCGATCGAGGCGCCGTCGGGCAGTTGCACCGTCGCCAGCATATAGCCCTGGTCCTCGACCGGGATGAAGCCGGTGGCGATGCGCGTGAATTCGAAGAACGTAAGTCCGATGATGACCAACGCTACAATCACCATGATGTTGGTAAAGCCAACGAGCCGCCGCATCAGGACGGTGTAGGCGATTTCGAGTCGGTCATAGACGGCGTTGAAGCCGCGATAGAACGCGTTGCGCTGCGCCATCGGCACCGAAGGCCGCAGCCACAGCGCGCACTGCGTCGGCTTCAACGTCACGGCGTTAACGGCGCTGATCAGCGCGGTCGCGGCGATGACGAGGGCGAATTGCGCGTACATCTGTCCTGTGAGGCCCGGCAGGAACGCCGCCGGCAGGAACACCGCGAGCAGCACCAGCGTGATGCCGATGATCGGGCCGAGCAGCAGGCGCATCGCCTCGATCGAGGCGTCGTGGCCGTTCATGCCGTGGTCCATGTTGTGGGCCGCGCCCTCGACCACGATGATGGCGTCGTCGACGACGATGCCGATCGCCAAGACCAGCGCGAACAATGTCGCGAAGTTCACGGTAAAGCCGAGCGCCGCCATGGCAGCGAATGCGCCGATGATGGTGACCGGCACGGTCGTTGCGGGCACCAGCATCGCGCGCCAGTCCTGCAGGAAGGCGAGAATAACGATGAGGACGAGAATACCGGCTTCGAACAGCGTGTGATAAACCTCGTCGATCGAGGCCTTCACGAAGATCGTGGTGTCGAAGGGAATGTCGTAGGCGAGCCCTTGCGGGAATGCCTTCGCCAATTGCGTCATCTTCTTCTTCACCTCGCTCGCGACATCGAGCGCGTTGGCGCCGGGCGACTGGAAGATGGCAATGCCGGCCGCCTGCTTGCCGCCGAGGCTGAAGATCTGGCCATAGGTCTGCGCGCCGAGTTCGACGCTGCCGATGTCGCTGACGCGGGTGATCTCGCCGTTCGATCCGGTCTTGACGATGATCTTGGAGAACTCGGCGACGTCATCGAGACGTCCCGAGACGTTGAGCGTGTACTGGAACGGCACGTTGTCAGGCGCCGGCGGCGCGCCGATCTGCCCGGAGGTGACTTCGGTGTTCTGCTGCTGCAGCGCATTGACGATGTCCTGCACCACCAGCCCGCGCGCCTTCATCTTCTCCGGGTCGAGCCAGACGCGCATGGCGTATTGGCCGGCGCCGAAGACGTTGACATTGCCGACACCGGGCAGGCGCGACAGCTCGTCCTTGAGGTTGATGGTGGCGTAGTTGGCGAGATAGAGGCTGTCGAAGCGGCCATCGGGCGAGGCCAGCGTCACGAATTGCAGGATTGCCGTCGATTTCTTCTGCACCACGACGCCTTGCGCCTGTACCGGCTGCGGCAGCGAGGCGAGCGCCGCCTGCACGCGGTTCTGCACCAACACCTGCGCGAAGTTGAGGTCGACGCCGATCTTGAAGGTTACGGTCAGAGAATACGAGCCGTCGTCCGCGGCATAGGACTGCATGTAGATCATGCCCTCGACGCCGTTGACCTGCTGCTCGATCGGCAGCGCGACGGTGTCGATGACGGTGCGGGCGCTGGCGCCCGGATAGCGCGTCGTCACCGACACGGTCGGCGGCACGAGGTTGGGATATTGCGCGACCGGCAGCACGAAGACGGCGACTGCGCCGATGACGACGAGCAGGATCGCGATGACGTTGGCGAGAACCGGCCGCTCGATGAAGAATTTCGAGATCATCGCCGTGTCCTACTTCGCCGCGGTGGCGCTTGCCGTCTGCGGCTCGACCTTCTGGCCGGGAATCGCGCGCAGCAGGCCCTCGACAATGACGCGATCGCCGGCGTTAAGTCCCTTCGTGATCACGCGCTGCGTGCCTTCCGGCGGCCCGACCTCGACCTTGCGCTGTTCGACCACATCGTCCTTGCCGACGACGAGCAAGTAGCGCCCGCCCTGGTCGGTACCGAGCGCGGTCTCCGGCACCAGAAGCGCATTGTCGAGCACGCCGCCGATCGGCACGCGCACGCGAACGAACATGCCGGGGAGAAGGGCGCGGTCGGGGTTCTCGAGGATGCCGCGGGCGGGGAGCGTCCCGGTCGAGGCATCGATCTGTGGCGCCGCGTAATCGAGCGTGCCCTTATGAGGATAGCCCTGCTCGGTCTGCAGGCCGACCTCGATCGGAATTTTCTTCAGGTCCTGCGGCGTCAATCCGCGCTTGCGGATGTTCTCACGGATACGGATGACGTCCTGTTCGCTGACGTTGAAATTCACATAGATCGGCTGCAGCTGGACAATGGTGGCGAGCTGCGTCGGCGACGAGTTGGCGCCGACATATTCGCCGACCGAGATCTTGCGCGCCGTGACGATGCCGTCGAACGGCGCGGTCACGCTGGCGTAGCCGTAATTCATGTCGGCGAGCTGGGTGTTGATGTGCGCCTGCGTCAGGTTGGCGTGCGCGGTGTCGCGCGCCGCGACCGCACTGTCGAGCGTCTGTTTCGAGACGGCATTCGTCCTGGCGAGGTTTGCCTGGCGGTCGTAATCGAGATCGGTCTGCGTCACGGTCGCCTGGGCGCTGAGCTCGGCGGCCTTGGCCTGGTCGAGCTTGAGCTTGTAGGTCTCCGGCTCGATGGTGAAGAGCACCGTGCCCTTCTTCACCGCATCGCCGTCATTGTAGTTGATGGTCTCGACGAAGCCGGGGACGCGCGCGACAAGGTTCGTCGTGTTGATGGCCGCGGCGTTGCCGGTCGCTTCCAGATAGAGGGTGACGTTGCGCTGCACAGGTTCGGCAACCGTCACCTTCGGCGGCGGGGGCGGCACGTAGGCATTGCGGTTGTCGCAGGCCGATACGGTTGCCAGCGCGAGCAGCGCCGCAGCCGCCGGCCATTTGTCCCTGATCGCAAGCAGTACGCGCATACGACATTCCCCCCGGCCCGGCGGGGCCTGCCCTGCCCCGGCGGGTTCCAAGCTTCCGCCATTCCCGGGCGTTTGCAAAGGGTCATGGGCTGGTTACGGGCCGCGGCAAAAACGAAGGCGGCGCCACATGGGCGCCGCCTGAGATCGCGTGTCGGTTTTGCGACGGCTCGTTACGAGCTGGCGTTGAGCACCGTGACCGCGCGCCGGTTCTGCGACCAGCAGGAGATGTCGTCGCACAGCGCCACCGGACGCTCCTTGCCGTAGGAAATGGTGTGCATGCGGTTGGCGGCGACGCCGCGCGAGATCAGATAGTCGCGCACGGCCTGCGCGCGGCGCGCGCCGAGCGCGAGATTGTATTCGCGCGTGCCGCGTTCGTCGGCGTGACCTTCGACGGTGAACTGGCTGTACTGGGTATAGTTGTTGAGCCACTGCGCCTGCTTGTCGAGCGTGGCGCGCGACTGCGGCGTGAGTTCAGTGGAGTCGGTCTCGAAGAACACGCGGTCGCCGACATTGACCACGAAGTCCTGCTGACTGCCGGGCGTCGCCGCGGCATTGCCTTGCGCGTCATTTGCATTCTGGGCGCAGGCCGAGATCGTCAACGCCGCCGCCAGCAGTGCCGCAAAGCGCACGCCGCGGATGATTTGCTTCACATCGTACATCCCGGTGCCTCCATTCACGCATACAGACCGGAGCTTGACGTTGGTCTAGCAGGACGCGGGTTAATCGAACGTTCCATCAACCTTGATGGAACCTTGCGCAGCCCCGTCAAATGCCGCGCGTCAGGGTAATCCTTCCGTGATGGTTAAGAGGCGGTGAAAATAAGGCGCTGTTACGACAGCAGCGCTACGATAGTAGGGGCGACCAGGCTGGATCCGACGCGTAGCTCGGCGTCGGTTCTTTCAGCTCGTTCCGGCCGGTGACGTCGATCGTATAAAGGTTCGGCCCGATACCGGGATCGCGGAAGAACATGATGATGCGGCCGTTCGGCGCGAAGGTCGGGCCCTCGTTGTGGAAGCCCTGCGTCAGGATGCGTTCGCCCGAGCCGTCCGGCTTGAGGATGCCGATGGAAAATTGCCCGCGCGCCTGCCCGGTGAAGGCGATGTAGTCGCCGCGCGGCGACCACACCGGTGTCGAATGCTGGCCCTCGCCGAAGCTGATGCGCTGCGCCGCGCCGCCGTTCGACGGCATGACGTAGATCTGCTGCGTGCCGCCGCGGTCGCTCTCGAAGCAGATGAAGCGGCCATCGGGCGAGTAACAGGGCGCGGTGTCGATCGCCGGCGTGTCGGTCAACCGCGTGGTCGCCTTCGAGCGCAGATCCATGACGAACAGGTTGGCGTTGCCGCCCTGCTGCAGGCTCATGATGACGCGCTGGCCGTCGGGCGAGAACCGCGGCGCAAATGTCATGCCCGGGAAATTGCCGACGACTTCGCGCTGGCCCGTCTCGATATTGAGCAGGTAGACGCGCGGCTGCCCCTGCCCGTACGACATGTAGGTGATTTCCTGTGTCGTCGGGTTGAAGCGCGGCGTCAGCACGAGTTCGTCGCCGCGCGTCAGATAGCGCACGCCGAAGCCGTCCTGATCCATGATGGCGAGGCGCTTGACGCGGCGGTCCTTCGGCCCGGTCTCGTCGATGAACACGACGCGGCTGTCGAAATAGCCCTTGTCGCCGGTCAGCGTCTCGTAGATCGCGTCGGAAATGATGTGGGCGATGCGCCGCCAGTTGTCGGGCGTGGTGAAGTACTGCTTGCCGTCGAGCTGCTGGCCGGCGAACACGTCCCACAGGCGGAACTCGGCCTTGAGACGGCCGTCGCCCTGCCGCGTGATGCGGCCGGTAACGAGCGCCTGGGCGTTGATGGTGCGCCAATCGGCAAATTGCGGCACGCGATCGGTCGACGTAATGCGCTCGATGAAGGCCTGCGGATTGATCGGCGCGAACAGGCCGCTGCGCTGGAGATTGTTGGTGATGACTTCGCTGACGCCGTGCGCTGTATCGGCTTCGCTCTGACCACCGGGGATGAATTCGGTAATCGCGATCGGCATCGGCTGGACGTTGCCCTGCGTGATGTCGAGGCGGACGACGGCGGAGGCGTCGCGCGGCGCCAACGATGCGAGCGCGCCGGCGCCGGCGCCGAGCAACAGGCGGCGGCGGTCCATGCGGAAGTGCTGCTGCGGCGGCGAGGTCATGTCGGTCATGTGGTGATGGTCAGGCTCTGTTACGTCAACCGCCGCCGAACATTTCGCGCGGGTCGAACGTCACTTCGATGTCGTGCCAGGTCTCGTAATGCTCGGGCTTGAGCATATCGAACGGCTGACCGCGGATCACCGCCCGTAGCGCGCTGGCGGCGGCGGCCTCCCAGGCAGCGTCATGGCCGCGGCTGAGCAAGATCGGCGGCGCGGTCAGCTTACGGTCGCGGCCGAGCAGGATGTGGACGCGGATGACGTAGTTCTCCGGATTCTGGATGCCGACCGGCGGATTCCACAGCCCCATCAGCCGCGCCCGCAGCGCGTCGAGCTCGGATTGCGACAACTGCGAGGCGTTGCCGAGCGCAGTGCCCATGGTCGGCGCGCTCTGCTCCTCGCCGGTGATCGCCTGGCGCTGGGGCGCCCGCTGATCGAGCAGCGCCGCGATCTTGTCGGGCTCGAACTTCGGCTGCTTCGGCATCGGCGGCTTCTTCGGCGGCAGCGGCTTTTCTTCGTCCTTGGTGACCTGCTTCTCGTCCTTCTTGATCTTGTCGGCGATCGGATCGGGCTTTGGCTGCGCCTGCTGCTGCTCCTGCTTCTGCACCGTCGGCTTCACATCCTGCTTGTCGGTGATCGCCGCCTTGAAGTCCTCGATCTTCGGCTTCGACTCTTCCTTTTTCTCGACCGGCGGCTTCGGCTTGTCGACCGGCTTGGGCGCATCCTTGACGCCCTTGGTCAGCTCGGAGAATTCCTTGTCGCTGATGATGTCGACCGGCAGCGATTCTGCCGGCGTCACCTTGAACGTCTCGCCGGTGAACGAGATCAACGCCCACAGCAGCACCGCCGCGTGGAGGCCGGTCGAAATCGCTGACGCAGTTCTCATCCTCACGGCTTCGAGCCCTGCTCGAATTCGGTGACCAATGCGACCCGATGGAAGCCGGCCGCCGACAGCCGCCCCATGATCCTCATCATGTTGCCGTAGCTCACGGTCTTGTCGCCGCGCACGTAGATGCGCGCGTCGCTGCCGCCGCGCGCCTCGGCGATGGCCTGCAGCTTGGGCAGCAGGTCGTCCAGGGTGACCTCGGAATTCTGCAGATAGATGACGCCCTTGTCGCTCACGGAAATGGTAAGCGGCTCCTTGTCCTGCTCGAGGCTCTTGGCTTGGCTCTGCGGCAGGTCGATCGGCACGCCCACCGTGAGCAACGGGGCCGAGACCATGAAGATGATGAGAAGCACAAGCATCACGTCGACCATCGGCGTGACGTTGATTTCGCTCATGACGGGAGAGCGGCGGCGCCCGCGCCGCTTGTACGCCTCCGGCATGGTGGCGTGGAACGCCATTTACTCCCTCACCCGTGCCTCATCGATCTGCCGCGACAAAATGGCGGAAAATTCGTCGGCGAACCCCTCCAGCCGCTGGGCCTGCTTGTTCACCTCGGAAGCGAACTTGTTATAGAAAATGGTCGCCGGTATGGCGGCGACGAGGCCGATGGCGGTGGCAAACAGCGCTTCCGCGATACCGGGCGCAACCACCGCCAAAGACGTGTTCTTGGAGGCCGCAATCGACTGAAAGCTCGTCATGATGCCCCAGACCGTGCCGAACAGGCCGATAAAGGGGCCGGCCGAGCCGACCGTCGCCAGCACCAAGAGCCGCCGTTCCAGCCGCTCGATCTCGCGGGCGATGGTCACTTCCATGACCTTCTCGATGCGCATCTGCAGGCCGCCGAACGAGCGCGGCGAGCCCTCGAAGCTGCGCTTCCATTCCCGCATCGCCGCCACGAACAGCGCCGCCATCGAATGCGCCGGGCGCGCGGACAGGTTGCGGTAGAGCTCCTCCAGCGACTGGCCCGACCAGAAAGCCTGCTCGAAGGCGTCCATGCCGCGCTTGGTGCGGGCATAGAGCACGGTCTTGTCGATGGCGATGGCCCAGACCCAGACCGAAGCGGTCAACAACCCGAGCATGACCGTCTTGACGATCCAGTGGGCGTGCCAGAACAGCGTGAACAGGGAGAGGTCGGATGACGTCAGCGGCAGCACCGACTGTGCCACATCACCAGGATTCATGGGGCACGCTCTCCGCTCCGGGGTCAGTCGGTCAAACCGGCGCGGTGTGCAATGTCGAAACCGCACGGGCGCGCCGGGCAACCCCGCTTGCGCGCTCAGCCGAAAAACGAATTCCGCGAAAACACTTATCGTCCCGCCACCGGCAGGACAAGGAAATCCCCGCGAAACTTGGCCGAACTAGGGCGCAGACCGGGTCATCTGCGGTCTAAACAGCGCTGATTGTGGTTAAGGACTAGTTACCGAACGCGACAGGCCGCCCGCCTCGGGGAAGGCGGACGGCCTGCGTTCCAAGCCGCGGCAGGGACCAGGGCTTAGTTGTTGGTCGGCGGCGCCTCTGGCGCCGGGCGGTCACGCCGCTCGGCCATGAACTGGTCGAACTCGGTCTTGTCCTTGGCGAAGCGCAGCCGCGCCAGGAAATCGCGGAACTCGCGCTGCTCCTCTTCGAGGCGGCGCAACGTCTCGGAGCGATATTCATCGAAGGCGCGGTTGCCGCTCGAGGGCGGCGCCCAAGGCGTTCCCACCATCCGTGACCGCATCCAGTCCATCTTGCGCTGCATGCGCTCCATCTTGTTCTGCCAGTGGCCGTAGCCGCCGTGATATCCGCATCCCATGCGTCCGCTCCATATCGTGAAGGCGAGGATTGCGAGACCGACCGGCCACCAGGCCCAGAACCCAACCACGATCAGCGCGATCCAAGCGGGTTTGCCGAATTCATCGAGCCGGGCAGTGATGGGCATCGGGGCCTCCTCGCGTCGTGAATGTAAATAACATTTACATAGCTAGGCCTGACGGCGGCGGCTGTCAAGCAGCGGTCACGTAGGGTCCCAAAAATTATTTGCGAGACGCGGCGGCGTGTTCCGGCAAGCCGAGGCCGCGCAGGTAGATGAGGAACGCGGCTTCCAGCAGTTCCTCCGGCGGCATCGGCAGGGCACGGCGCGCGGCATCGCCGCGGCTGAACAGCGAGGCGATGCCGTGCGTCATCGACCAGATGTGCAGCGCCACCATCAGCGCCGGCGGCCGGCCGCGCGCCGGCATCAGCGCGACCAATTGCTCGGCGCCGCCGCGCAGCACGGCGAAGGCGCGCTCGCTCGCGTCGCGCAACGCCGGATCCGTGTCGAGTGGCACGCCGGCTTCGAACATCGCCGAGTAGTAGGCAGGCTCGCGCTTGGCGAAATCGAGATAGGCCTTGCCGAGCCGGTCGAAGGCGACGAACACATCGGGCTTGCCCTCGTCCCAGGCTTTGGTCAGACGCGCGGCAAATTCCTCGAAGCCCCGATGCGCGACGTCGGCGAGCAGCGCCTCGCGATCGCGGTAGTGGCGGTAGGGCGCCGCGGGGCTCACGCCCGCGAAGCGCGCGGCGTCGGCGAAGGTGAAACCGGCCGGTCCCTTCTCCGCGATCAGCTCAAGCGCGGCGCGAACCAGGGCTTCCTTGAGGTTGCCGTGGTGGTAGCCGCGCGGTCCATGGCCGCTTCTGCCCCATTTCATGTAAATGGCATTTACATGAGTCCGGCGGGCGCGTCGATGGTCAGCGGCGGCGGGCCTGCAACGGCAAACGCTCGAACAAGGTCGGCCCGTTCGGCTGCGCGCCTTCGATCGAGAGGAGGCGCAGCTTGGTGACGACGCCGCCGGCGCCGGAGAAGCCGCCGCTCTTGCCACCCGCGGCGAGCACACGGTGGCACGGCATGATGATCGGGATCGGGTTCTGCCCGAGCGCAGTGCCAACATCGCGGGCGAGCAGCTTGTCGCCGAGCCGCTCGGCGATCTCGCCATAGGTCATGGTGCGACCGGGCGGAATCGTCAGGGCAATGTCGTAGACCTTGCGGTTGAAGTCGGACGCGTTGCCGAAATCGAGCGCGACGTCGCCGAAGTCGTGCGGCTCGCCACTGAGCAGCGCGACGATGCCGTCGATGGCGCGCTGCACGTGCGGCGGAGCGCCAGCCTCCTGCGCGCCGGGATGGCGGCGGGCGATGCGGGCACGGGTCGCGGCCTCATTCGCATCGGGCAATTGCACGCCGGCAATCGCCCGCGCGTTCCAGATGATGCCGCAGGCACCAAGCGCCGTTTCGAAGACTGCGAAGTTTTGGACCGTCATGGTCCCGATATTAGGCCGGCGGAGAAGAACCGCCACCCGCTTTCTGGTCCGCCGCCATCGCGATACGCAGCGGCTTCGGGATCGGCCTGGCGCGGCCGCCGGAGACGAAGGCGACCTGCACGTCGGCTTCGACAATCAGATCCTCGCCGCGCATGACTTTCTGATTGAGCGTGACGGAGGCGCCTTTGACCTCGGCCGGCGTGGTGACGATATCGAGCACGTCGTCCATGTGCGCGGGCTTGTTGAAGTGGATGTCCATGTGGCGCACAACGAAAGAAAAGCCCGGCGCTTCGGCCGCGGCCGCCTCGAACAGCGCGCGGTGGTCGGCGCCGATCAGGCGCAGATAATTGGTGCGCCCGCGCTCCATGAAACGCAGATAGCTGGCGTGATAGACGATGCCGGAAAAATCCGTGTCCTCGTAATAGACACGCACCTGCTGATGGTGCTTGCCGTTACGGATTTCGCCGTCGAGCCCGCTCATCGCCACGGCACCTTCTGACCCATCGCCTCTTCCCAATGCTGACCGTCGAAGGTCTTGATCGACAGCGCCGACAGATCGATGCCGTCGATGCAGCGCACGTTGACGTCGACCTTGTCGGGATCGGAGCGCGGCACGTAGAAGGCGTGGATGCCGCAGGTCTTGCAGAACGTATGTTTGGCGGTGCCGGTATTGAACTCGTAGGTGGCGAGATTGTCCTTGCCGCTCAGCAATTCGAATTGCTCCGGCGGCACGATCAAATGCAGGAAGCCCTTCTTGCTGCACATCGAGCAATTGCAATAGGTGACGCGGTCGAGATCGGCGGTGACCTTGAAGCGCACCTTGCCGCAGTGACAGCCGCCTTGCATCGTTTGCATCGCGCTCACTCGTCGTCGGTGCCGAACAGTCCAAACTGCGCGGCATCGCGCTTCGGCACGGCCAAGCCGAGATGCTTGAACGCGGCATCGGTGAGCAGGCGGCCGCGCGGCGTGCGCTGGATGAAGCCCTTCTGGATCAGGAACGGCTCGATGATGTCCTCGATCGCGTCGCGCGGCTCGGACAACGCCGCAGCGAGCGTGTCGACGCCGACGGGGCCGCCGCCATAGTTCTCGGCAATGGTCTTGAGGTAGCGCCGGTCCATGGCGTCGAGGCCGGCGGCATCGACCTCAAGCTCGGCCAGCGCGCGATCGGCTACCTTGCGGTCGACCGACTTGGCACCCTCGACATGGGCGAAGTCGCGCACCCGGCGCAGCAGGCGCCCGGCGATGCGCGGCGTGCCGCGGGCGCGCCGCGCGATCTCGTTGGCGCCATCGGCGCTCATCGCCAGTTTGAGCACGCGCGCACCACGATTGACGATGTCTTCGAGCTCGGCCTCCGAATAGAAATTGAGCCGCACCGGAATGCCGAAGCGGTCGCGCAGCGGATTGGTCAGCAGCCCGGCGCGCGTGGTGGCGCCGACCAGCGTGAACGGCGCCAAGTCGATCTTGACCGAGCGCGCCGCCGGCCCCTCGCCGATGATGAGATCGAGCTGGAAGTCCTCCATCGCCGGATAGAGGATTTCCTCGACCGCCGGATTGAGCCGGTGAATCTCGTCGATGAACAGCACGTCGCGCGCTTCGAGATTGGTGAGCAGAGCGGCGAGATCGCCGGCCTTGGCGATCACCGGGCCGGAGGTGGCGCGGAAATTGACGCCAAGCTCGCGCGCAACGATCTGCGCCAGCGTGGTCTTGCCGAGACCGGGCGGTCCGACGAACAGCACGTGGTCGAGCGCTTCTTTCCGGGCGCGCGCGGCCTCGATGAACACGCGGAGATTGGCGCGCGCCTTTTCCTGGCCGATGAATTCGGACAGGCGCTGCGGACGCAGCGAGGCATCGACGTCGTCGTCGCGTTTATCGGCAGCCAGGAGGCGCGGGCTATTCATTTCGCCAGCTCCTTCAGCCCCTGCCTAATGAGCGTCGCCGTATCGGCACCCTCGCCGGCGTTACGCGCGGCGGCGGCGATGGCCGCGGCGGCCTGCGGCTGGCCGTAGCCGAGATTGACCAGCGCCGAGACCGCATCCATCACCGGGCGCGGCGCACGCTTCTCGTCGAGCGCACCGGCGAGATGCACGACGGACGGATCGATGTCGGCGAAGGCCGGCACCTTATCCTTGAGCTCGGTGACGATGCGCTCGGCGACTTTCGGGCCGACGCCGGGCGTGCGCGACACCGCCGCCTTGTCGCGCATGGCGATCGCCGACGCGAGCTCCGAGGCCTTCAGCGTGCCGAGCACCGCGAGCGCGACCTTGGCGCCGACGCCCTGCACCGTCTGCAGCAGCCGGAACCATTCGCGCTCGATGTCGCTCTGGAAGCCGAACAGCTTGATCTGGTCCTCGCGCACGTAGGTCTCGATCGACAGCGTGGCGGCTTCACCTTGCGCCGGCAGCGCCTGCAACGTGCGGCTCGCGCAATGCACCTGATAGCCGACGCCGTTGACGTCGAGGATGACGTAATCCTCGCCGTAGGAGTCAATGATGCCCTTGAGCTTGCCGATCATGACGCCGCGACCTTCAGGATCACGCTGGTGCGATGATGCGCGTGGCAGACGGCAATGGCGAGAGCGTCAGCCGCGTCTTCGCTCTCGGGATCGGCCTTCGGCAGCAGCACGCCGATCATCATGCGGATCTGCGTCTTCTCGCCGTGACCGGCGCCGACCACGGTCTTCTTCACGACGTTGGGCGCGTACTCGGCAACCGTCAGGCCCGCCTTGGCCGGCACCAGCATGGCGATGCCGCGGGCTTGGCCGAGCTTGAGCGTCGCCGCCGCGTTGGCATTCACGAACGTCGCTTCGACCGCCGCCTCGTGCGGGCTGTAGCGCGCGATGACGGCGAGCAGGCCGTCATGGATGGTAACGAGGCGCTCGCCCAGTGGGGCGCGTTCGCTGGTCTCCAGCGAGCCGCAGGCGACGTGGATCAACCGGTTGCCGTCGGCCTCGATCAGACCCCAGCCGGTGCGGCGGAGCCCCGGATCGATGCCGAGAATGCGAATCGCTTGCCGGGCCATAGGGCCGTTGATAACCCCGCCGCCCGCGCCCGCCAATGGCGATGTGCTGCGATTGCAGCGCGGCCTGTCGGGGGTCCAAGCCTTCCTGGCGGAGAAATAGCGCCCGTCAGGCGCTTATCTTCTGCACGAGCGCGTCGGACACTTCGAAATTGGCGTAGACGTTCTGCACGTCCTCGCTGTCGTCGAGCGCCTCGATCAGCTTCAGCACCTTCTCGCCCGAATCGTCGTCGATGCTCACGGTGTTCTGCGGCTTCCACAGCAGCGCCGACTTGCGCGGCTCGCCGAATTTGCCTTCCAGCGCCTTGGCGACTTCGTTGAGCGTCTCGGGCTTGGTGAAGATCTGGTGGCCGTCATCGTTGGAGACGACGTCCTCGGCGCCAGCGTCGATCGCCGCGTCCAGCACGGCGTCGGCGCTCGCGGCCTTGGCGTCGTATTCGACAACGCCAACATGGTCGAACATGAACGACACCGCGCCGGTCGTCGCCAGGTTGCCGCCGTTCTTGGTGAAGATCGCGCGCACCTCGCCGGCGGTGCGATTGTGATTGTCGGTGAGCGCCTCGACGATCACGGCGACACCGCCCGGCGCGTAGCCTTCGTAGCGAATAGCGTCGTAATTCTCGGTCTCGCTGCCGGACGCCTTCTTGATGGCGCGCTCGATATTGTCCTTCGGCATGTTCTCGGCGCGGGCCGCGAGCACGGCGGCGCGCAGGCGCGGATTGAACGCCGGGTCCGGCAGGCCAAGCTTGGCCGACACCGTGATTTCACGCGCGAGCTTGCCGAACAGCTTGGAGCGCGCCTTATCCTGGCGCCCCTTGCGGTGCATGATGTTCTTGAATTGGGAATGGCCGGCCATGGCAACACTGACGCTGTTTGACGGCGGCTATATAGGCCGGGCGGCTAAAAAAATAAACAGTTAGACGACCGCCACCGCGACGTTGCGCAGGGTGGCGTCGATCCGCTCGCGCAAGGCCGCGACGTTGCGATGGACCCGCGCCTTGTAGCGGGCGACCGCGTCGCGATCGACCAGGAAGAAGTCGCGCTCCGGATAGGCGCGGCCGAAAATGTCTGTCAGCATGCTGCGGAACGTGCCGGAGACGATGCCCGGTGCTTGCTGCGCGGGCTGATCGGCATAGGCGGCCATGTCGGCCGCGGTGAGCGCGCACAACAACGCGTGCGGGCTGGTGGAGAACACCGCCTTGTGCCGCTGGATGGCGGCAATTGCGCGCACCGACGGCTCCTCGTCGAGTTCGGCGCCGACGCGCAGCTGATCGGGATCGCTTGCGACGGCGAGCGGGAAGAAGTCGATCAGCCAATCGCCGAGATGGGCGGCGTTCTTGCGGCCGCGGCCGTACATCAGCAGGTCGTCCTGATGGCGCGCGAACCAGTGGTCGAGCCGGCCGATCAGCCGCTCGAGGCCGGCACGCGGGATGAGTTCGCGGTATTGCGTGCCGAACACGCCGATCGAGGCCTTGCCGCGCGCCAGCAGATCGATGAGGTCATCGCTGAGGAGCGGCTGAAACAGGCTATCGCCGGCGCCGACGATCACCAGATCGTAATGCACGCGCGCCTCGTTGAGCGTGCGGAAGCTCAGGTGATGCACGTCGGCCTCACCCGGCAGCAGCGCGTTGATCATGTGGCGCGACATCCGGCCAGCAAAGCCGGTCGCATCCGACACCACCGCGACGCTGCACGGCTTGAACGGCGCGAGCTTCTCGGCCGGCGTCAGCCGCATTAGGAGCTGCACGCTGTCGATTGGCGCGGTGCACTCGATGCGGAAGCCGTAGCGGTCGAACAACGTCGCGAGCTCGAAGAAGGAAAAATTGTTGACCCAGCCGAGCGCGGTGCGGTCGCAATTGCCGGTGAGATCCGTCGCGCAATAGCTGATGACGAGGTCGCGCCGGGCGAAGCGCAGATGCGTGAAGAGGCTCTCGACGTCGATGATCTGCTCGATGACGCCGAGCAGCACGATGACATCGGCGTCGCGCGCCGCGTCGCTCGGGAATTCGCCGGCGTTGAGATCGCAGGTGATCGTGTCCGGCTCGCGCTCGAGGAGATCGCAGCCCTGGTAGCGGCAGCCGTTCGGCAGGAAGCGCCGCAGGCTCATGCGGCCGCAGTTGAGCTCGAGCACGCGCGCGCCGGACGGGATGAACTGCGCGGCGAATTGCGCGCGCTCGTCATGCGCCGGTTCCAGCGCCTGCGGCGAGGACCAGCGTGCGAGATCTGGCGTGGGCGTGAGGGCGAGGTTGCTTTCGACGTGAAGCGGCATTTCCACCGTGCTGCATGTCACAAGGCCGGACGCAGCACGGGCCGGCGAATCAACTGTCCCTACCGAATCATCGGGAGTCCGCGAGGTCAACCGGAGAAGAAGTCTAAAGCCAGAAATTCGGCAGCGCCTGTTCCAGCATACCGCCGACGCGCACGGCGGCGACGCGCCTGGCGAGGCCGGTCGCGTCGTCGGTCTCGACCGCGATGGCGCAAAGCGTGGCGGGACCGGTCGCTGGCTCGAACTTGCTGGTCGAGATCTTGCGCAGGAAGCGGTTGAGCGGCTCGTCCTTCGCCATGCCGATGACGCTGTCGAAATCGCCAGTCATGCCGACGTCGGAAATGAACGCGGTGCCGCCCGGCAGGATGCGCTGATCGGCGGTCGGTGCGTGGGTATGGGTGCCGACCACGAGGCTGGCGCGCCCGTCGCAGAAAAAGCCCATGGCCTGCTTCTCGCTGGTCGCCTCGCAATGCATGTCGAGGATGACGGCATCGGCGCCGCGGCCGAGTGTACAGGCGGACAGTTCGCGCTCGACCACGGCGAAGGGATCGTCGAGCGGGTCCATGAAGATGCGGCCCATGGCGTTGATGACGAGCGCGCGCTTGCCGTTCTTGGTGTCGATCATGGCCGAGCCGCGGCCCGGCGTTCCGACGGGATAGTTGGCGGGGCGGACGAGGCGTGGCGCACGCTCGATGAAGACCAGCGCTTCGCGCTGATCCCAGGCGTGGTTGCCGAGGGTGATGGCGTCGGCGCCGGCCTCGATGAGTTCGTCGTAGATTGCCTCGGTGATGCCGAAGCCGCCGGCGGCGTTCTCGCCATTGATGACGACGAGATCGAGCTTCCAGTCCTTGATCAGGCCGGGCAGCCGCTCAAGCACGATGGTCCGGCCAGCCCGTCCGACGATATCGCCAATGAAGAGAATACGCATGCGCGCTCAAGTCTCGCGGAAATCGATCACCTCACGCTCCGTTAGCACGAGATCGAGGCGCGCGTCGCGGGGCGTTGCGGGAACCTGTGGTATTTCCTGCTCGGCGAAGGCGATACCGATAGCGGTGATCTTTTTCTTCGCGCGCAGAGCATTGATCGTCATGTCGTAATAGCCCGCACCGAAACCGATGCGGTGGCCGGCGCGGTCGAAACAGGCGAGCGGCACGATGAGGATGTCCGGCGCGACCTCGGGGGCCTCGGGCTTGGGCTCGCGAATGCCCCACTGACCGCGCGCGAGATCGTCGCCGAAGGCGTAGGCGCGCATGATCAGCGGCTTGCCGCGTCCGGCGATGGCCGGCAGCGCGAGCTTCGCGCCCTGCTCCGCGAGCTTGCGTAGCAGCGGCAGCGGATTGATCTCACTCTTCATCGGCATGAAGCCGGAGATGATCGCGCCGGCGACGTCGAGCGGGAACGGGCGCGCCGCAATCGTCTCGGCCGCAGCGGCGCGGGTGTCCGCCGCCAGTGCATCGCGCTTGGCGAGCGCTCGCGCGCGCAGATCGGCTTTCAGGGAGGCAATGTCAGACATCAGGAATTAAGAGTGCGGAGCCGCAAAAGCCGTCGGAGTGCGATCCCGGGAACCTACATAAGTAGGTGGGCGCCATATGACCGAGCCCACGAGCCCGGCCAGGGACAGCTCCCGTTGAGATCGTAAGGCCCCGGGGAATGTTTCTCCTAACGCGCCCCGCAGCCCCGCCTGCGCAATGTAGTGCCTATCGGGCTGCGCCGCCACTCATCCCATCGGCACGCCATTGCCGACGGTGGCGTTGAGCTTCTTGGTGATGCCCTCGATGCGCTCGGCAGCGGAATTGAAGGCGTTAACCACCGCCGCCGATGCCGCCTTGGCGCGGTCGGCGGAGACGCCGCGGGCGTCCTGCAGCGCGGCGATATCGTCTTCGAGCCTGTGAACGCTGCGCAACGCCTCGGACAACTCATCGGCGACCATCAGCGCCGCCATCACGGTCAAACGCGTATCGCCGATCTCGCCGAACTTCTCGCGCAGATGCAAGATGCGCTCGTCCATGTCCTTGGCGAGACGCTGCAGATGGTCTTCCTGCCCGTCCTCACAGGCAAGGCGGAAGCTGCGGCCGGCAATGGTGGCGTTCACTTGGGCCATGAATCACTCATTGGCGTCGAGCACGGACTGGATCGAGGCGATAGCCGCATCGAGCCGGCCGGCGATCTCCCGGTTCGTCGTCTCCAGCCGCCGCGCGCGCGCGGTCTCGCCATCGAGGGCCGCGGCCAGCCGCGTGCGGTCGACACCCAACGCTTGAACCTGATGCTCGAGTGCCTCTTCGCCACGGTCGGCTTCGCGGCGGCGCTCGACTGCGGCATCGAGCGCGTCGAGCGCGAGCGCAAGCCGCTTCACCGCACTATCGATTGCGCTTTGGTCGCTCATCGCCACGCTCCGCGTCGCCAAAAATCCGTGCGGCGGCAGATGTTTAGACCGAGAACCTTACGTGTCGCGCGATATTGCCGTCAACGCCGCGTGTGGGATTTACCCCGATGTTTTCGCGCGCCTGTGCATGGCGCTTGCGGCGCCCGGCCGTCACATTGACTCAAGGGCCTCACATGCTAATGAGCCGCGACAAACAGGCCTTTTCCATGAGCGCAAACGCGTCGTCGACTGCAGCCGCGGTGTCCTCAGGCCGCCGCGGAGCGGCGGCTGCTGGTTCCGCCGTCGCCCACGCGCGCATGTCCAACGCCATCCGCGCACTGGCGATGGACGCGGTGGAACAGGCGAAATCCGGCCATCCCGGCATGCCGATGGGCATGTCCGATGTCGCGACGGTGCTGTTTTCGCAATTCTTGAAATTCGATCCGGCCGACCCGGCCTGGCCCGACCGCGACCGCTTCGTGCTGTCGGCCGGGCACGGCTCGATGTTGATCTACGCGCTGCTTTATCTCACCGGCTATTCGGCGGTGACGCTCGACGAGATCAAGCGCTTCCGCCAGCTCGGCTCGAAGACGCCGGGCCATCCGGAGAATTTCATCACGCAGGGCGTCGAGACCACGACCGGCCCGCTCGGGCAGGGCCTCGCCAACGCGGTCGGCATGGCGATTGCGGAGCGGCATCTCGCCGCCGAGTTCGGCGATATCGTCAATCACAAGACTTACGTGATCGCGAGCGACGGCGACCTGATGGAGGGCATCAGCCAGGAAGCGATCGCGCTCGCCGGGCATCTCAAGCTCAGCCGGCTGATCGTGCTGTTCGACGACAACGGCATCTCGATCGATGGCGCGCTGTCGCTGTCCGACAGCGTCGATCAGGTGAAGCGCTTCGAGGCGGCGGGCTGGGCTGCGTCGCGTGTCGACGGCCACGATGCCCAAGCGATTGCGTCAGCAATCGCAAATGCACAAAACTCCGATCGCCCCGTGCTGGTCGCGTGCAAGACGCAGATCGGCTACGGCGCGCCGACCAAGGCCGGCAAGTCGTCATCGCATGGCTCGCCGCTCGGCGCCGACGAGATCAAGGGCGCGCGCGCGGCGCTGGAATGGGAGCACGCGCCGTTCGAGGTGCCGGACGACGTGCTCGCCGCCTGGCGCGTGGCCGGTCAGCGTTCGAAGCAGACGCATGCCGACTGGAGCAAGCGCCTCGCCGCGCTCGATGCAGCCAAGGGCGCCGAGTTCGAGCGACGCATGCGCGGCGACCTGCCGAAGGCGCTCAATGACGCGGTGAAATCCGTGAAGCGGTCGCTCGCGGCAACGCCGAAGGATATCGCGACGCGCTCCTCGTCCGAGTTTGCGCTGGAAACGCTGGTGCACGCGGTGCCGGAGATGGTCGGCGGCTCGGCCGACCTCACCGGCTCCAACAATACGCGCACCAAGGCGATGAAAGCGATCACGGCGTCCGACTTCTCCGGCCGCTTCATCCATTACGGCGTGCGCGAGCACGGCATGGCGGCGGCCATGAACGGCATGGCGCTGCACGGCGGCATCATCCCCTACTCCGGCACGTTCCTGGTGTTCTCGGATTATTGCCGGCCGTCGATCCGGCTCGCGGCGCTGATGGGCGAGCGCGTCATCCACGTCATGACGCATGACTCGATCGGCCTCGGCGAAGACGGCCCGACGCATCAGCCGGTCGAGCATCTCGCCGCGCTGCGTGCGATCCCGAACATTCTCGTCTTCCGTCCGGCCGACGCGGTCGAAACGGTCGAATGCTGGCAGCTTGCGCTCGAAGCCAAGGACCGCCCGAGCATTCTCGCGCTCACACGCCAGAACCTGCCGCAGCTGAGCAAGAATTTCCTCGACAAGAACCGCTGCGCCGCGGGCGCTTATGAGATTTCCGCCGCCAACGGCAAGGCACAGGTGTCGATCTTCGCCACCGGCTCGGAAGTCGAACTTGCGGTCGGCGCGCAGAAACTGCTGGCCGCCAAGGGCGTCGCCGCGCGCGTCGTGTCGGTGCCGTGCTTCGAACTGCTGGCCGCGCAGCCGGACGCGGCGCGCCGCGCCATCGTCGGCGACGCCAAGGTCAATGTCGGCGTCGAGGCCGCCGTGCGGCAAGGTTGGGATGCCGTCATCGGGTCGGACGGCATCTTCATCGGAATGTCATCCTTCGGCGCCAGCGCGCCGTACAAGGAACTCTACAAGCACTTCGGCATTACGCCGGAAGGGGTGGCCGACGCGGCATTGCGCAAGCTTGGGAACTAGCGACAACAACCTATATTGAGCGTGGCCAGCCGCGGGCCATGACGAATTGAACGACCGGGAGCGACTTCAATGACAGTACGCGTAGCCATCAACGGATTTGGCCGCATCGGCCGCAACGTGTTGCGTGCCATCGCCGAGAGCGGGCGCAAGGACATCGAGGTGGTCGCCGCCAACGACCTCGGCCCCGTCGAAACCAACGCGCATTTGCTACGCTACGACAGCGTGCACGGCCGTTTCCCCGGCACCGTCACCGTCAAGGGCGACACCATCAGCGTCGGCAACGGCGCCATCAAAATCACCGCCGAGCGCGACCCGTCCAAGCTGCCGTGGAAGGACCTCGGCATCGATATCGCGCTCGAGTGTACCGGTCTCTTCACGGCGAAAGACAAGGCCTCGGCGCATCTGACCGCCGGCGCCAAGCGCGTCCTGGTGTCGGCGCCCGCCGACGGCGCCGACGCGACGATCGTCTACGGCGTCAACCACGACACGCTGACCAAGGATCACAAGGTCGTCTCCAACGGCTCCTGCACGACCAATTGCCTGGCGCCGGTCGCCAAGGTCATCCATGACGCGGTCGGCATCGAGACCGGCTTCATGACGACGATCCACGCCTATACCGGCGATCAGCCGACGCTCGATACCATGCACAAGGACCTCTACCGCGCGCGCGCAGCGGCAATGTCGATGATCCCGACCTCGACCGGCGCCGCCAAGGCGATCGGCCTGGTGCTGCCCGAGCTCAAGGGCAAGCTCGACGGCGTCTCGATCCGCGTGCCGACGCCGAACGTGTCGGTGATCGATCTCAAGGTCGTCGCCAAGAAGGCGACCAGCAAGGACGAGATCAACGCCGCGATGAAGCGCGCGGCCGAGCAGCAGCTCAAGGGCATCCTCAGCTACACCAACGACCCCAATGTCTCGATCGATTTCAACCACGATCCGCATTCGGCGACGTTCCACATGGACCAGACCAAGGTCATGAACGGCACGCTGGTGCGCGTGATGGCCTGGTACGACAACGAGTGGGGCTTCTCCAACCGCATGGCCGACACCGCGGTCGCGATTGGCAAGCTGATCTGACATTCGCGCCCATGGCCGCGTTTCGAACACTCGACAACGTCGATGTGAAGGGCAAGCGCGTACTGGTGCGCGTCGATCTCAATGTGCCGGTCGAGAACGGCGTCGTCACCGACGCAACCCGCATCGAGCGCGCCGCCAACGCCATGACCGAGATCGCCGATAAGGGCGGCAAGGTCATTCTGCTCTCGCATTTCGGCCGGCCGAAGGGTCGCGACCCGAAGGAGTCGCTAAAGCCGGTCTGCGCCGAAGTCTCGCGCATCATCAAGCGGCCGGTGAAGTTCATCGACGACTGCATCGGCGAGAAGGCCGAGAAGGCGGTCGCCGAGATGAAACCGGGCGACATCATCTGCCTCGAGAACACCCGCTTTTATCCCGGCGAGGAGAAGAACGATCCCGCCTTCGTCGCGCAGCTCGCCAAGCTCGGCGACATCTGGGTCAACGACGCCTTCTCCGCCGCGCACCGTGCGCATGCCTCGACCGCCGGCCTCGGCAAGGTGCTGCCAGCTTACGCCGGGCGCAGCCTGCAGGCCGAGTTGGAGGCTTTCGCCAAGGCGCTCGACAGCCCGCAGCGGCCGGTCGCAGCCATCGTCGGCGGCGCCAAGATCTCCACCAAGCTCGATCTGCTCGGCCACCTGCTGCAAAAAGTCGACGTGCTGATCATTGGCGGCGCCATGGCCAACACCTTCCTGCTGGCGCAAGGGCGCAAGGTCGGCAAGTCGCTGGTCGAGCAGGACCTGGTTAAGACGGCCGGCAAGATCATGAACGACGCAATTGCCGCCAAGCGCGAGATCGTGCTGCCGGTCGACGTCGTAGTCGCGCAGAAGTTCGAGGCGCACGCGCCATCGCGCGTCGTCGATGCCAACGACGTCGGCGCCAACGAGATGATCCTCGATATCGGCCCGCGCAGCATCGAATACGCCGTATCGGTGCTGGCGCGCAGCAAGACCCTGGTCTGGAACGGCCCGTTCGGCGCCTTCGAAATGGAGCCGTTCGACAACGGCACCATCGAGGTTGCCGAAGCGGCGGCGGAACTGACGCAGGCCGGGAAGCTTGTGTCCGTAGCCGGCGGCGGCGATACGGTGGCGGCGCTCAATGCCGCGGGCGTGACCGACCGCCTCACCTACGTATCCACAGCAGGTGGCGCCTTCCTCGAATGGCTGGAAGGCAAGGCCTTGCCGGGGGTCGAGGTGCTGAGAGTAAAATGAGCAAAACGTCCCGGGGCGCGAGCATGATCCCGAAAAGTGGGAACCGGTTATCGGAAAAGATCATGCTCAACCGAAAAGCGTGCGATGGAGGGAAGAATGGATCTCGATGCATTGAACAAAGTGGCGCAGGCCATGGTGGCGCCCGGCAGGGGCATCCTCGCCGCCGACGAATCCACCGGCACCATCAAGAAGCGCTTCGACGCCATCGGCGTGGAAAACACCGAGGACAATCGCCGCGACTACCGCGAGCTGATGTTCCGCTCCGCCGAGGGCATGAAGCACATCTCAGGCGTCATCCTCTATGACGAAACGATCTGGCAGAAGGCCAAGGACGGCACGCCACTGGTCGAACTGATCAAGAAGGCCGGCGCCCTCCCCGGCATCAAGGTTGACGAAGGCACCAAGCCGCTGCCGATGACGCACGGCGAGTTGATCACCACCGGGCTCGACAAGCTCGCCGACCGGCTGCCGAAATACTACGAGCAGGGCGCGCGCTTTGCCAAATGGCGCGCGGTGATCGACGTCGGCACCGGCATCCCGAGCTACAACTGCATCAAGGCCAATGCGCATGCGCTGGCGCGCTACGCGGCGCTCTGCCAGGCGGCGCAGATCGTGCCGATCGTCGAGCCGGAAATGCTGATGGACGGCGATCACGACATCGATCGCTGCTTCACGGTGACCGAACGGGTGCTCAAGACCGTGTTCAACGAATTGTTCGACGCCCACGTCATGCTCGAAGGCATGGTGCTCAAGCCGAACATGGTCATCGCCGGGAAGAAATGCGCAAAACAAGCCTCGGTGGAGGAGGTCGCGGAGAAAACCGTGACGCTGCTCAAGATTTGCGTGCCGGCCATGGTGCCGGGCATCGCTTTCCTGTCCGGCGGGCAGAGCGACGAGCAGGCGACCGCCCACCTCGACGCCATGAACAAGATCGGCAATCTGCCGTGGAAGCTGACCTTCTCCTACGGCCGCGCGCTCCAGCACGCGCCGCAGACCACGTGGAAAGGCAAAGCGGAGAACGTCGCGGCCGCGCAGCGCGCCTTCGCGCATCGCGCCAAGATGAACAGCCTCGCCGCGCTCGGCCAGTGGAAGTCCGACATGGAGAAAAAGGCCGCATAGCTGGCTTGTCATTGCCGGGCTTGACCCGGCAATCCATGATGGGCTTCTGCTAAGGCAGACTTACGTAACGCTCTCACAATTGACGATGCATCATGGATGCGCGGGTCAAGCCCGCGCATGACTGTGAAACTGCAAAGGATATAGCCCGTGATCGATCTCTACACCTGGACGACTCCGAACGGCCGCAAGGCTTCCATCATGCTGGAGGAAGTCGGCCTGCCCTACACCGTCCATGCCGTCGACATTTCCAAGGACGAACAGTTCAAGCCGGAATTCCTCAAGATCGCGCCGAACAACCGCATCCCGGCGATCGTCGATCGCGACAACAACATGTCGCTGATGGAGTTGGGCGCGATCCTGATCTATCTCGCCGACAAGACAGGCAAGCTGCTGCCGAAGTCGGGCGAAGGCCGCTACAAAGTGATCGAGTGGCTGATGTGGCAGATGGGCGGCGTCGGTCCGATGCTCGGCCAGGTCCATCACTTCGTGAAGTACAACGCCGGCAAGGCGCCTTATGCCGAGGAGCGCTATCTGAAAGAGGCCCATCGGCTTTACAAGGTGCTCAACACCCAACTCCAGGGCCGTGACTTCGTCGCCGGCGACTACTCGATCGCCGACATCTCGATCTGGCCGTGGATTTCGCGCTTCGAGTGGCAGACCATCGACATGAAGCAATACCCCAACGTGAAGCGCTGGTACGAAACGATTGCGGCGCGCCCCGCCGTTCAGAAGGGCTACAAGGTCCCGAAGGACATGGGGCCGATCCCGATGCCGGGCTGACGCGGCGCGCGCGACCGCGTAGTCTCTCGCTTGTCGATTCGGTGGCGTTGCGTTGAGTGCATTATTCGCATCCGCGCAACGCCCCGATGGCCGCACCCAAACATACGTCACAGCCACAACCCGACGTCACCGCGCTGATCAAGCGCGCCGGCGCGCATCACGGCCGCGGCGAGTTGGATACGGCCGAGGCGCTTTACCGGCAGATCCTCGGCATCAACCCCGGCCATTTCGACGCGCTGCATCTCTGCGGCGTTCTGATGCAGCAGCGCGGCCGCTCGCGCGAAGCACTCGAATTGATCGGCAAGGCGCTTGCCGCCAACGAGCGCGGCGCGGCCGCCCATTCCAACTACGGGCTGGTGCTGGCGGCGCTCGGCCGCAACGAGGAAGCGCTCGTGAGCTACGACCGCGCGCTCGCGCTCAAACCGGATTACGCCGAAGCGCTGCATAACCGCGGCAATGCGCTCGCCGCGCTCGGCCGCACCGCCGAGGCGCTCGCGAGCTTCGAAGCGGCCATCGCGCTGCGCCCCGCCTATGCGCCGGCGCTGGTCAATCGTGCGCAGGTGCTCGACAAGCTCGGCCGCACGCAGGAAGCGCTCGAGGCCATCGAGCGCGCGCTCGCGCTCAAACCCGATGCCGGCGCGCTGACGCTGCGCGGGCGGCTGCTGCGCACGCTCAACCGCAACGCCGAGGCGCTGACCAGTTTCACGTTTGCCCTGGCGCTGGCCCCGGGCGATGCGGACACGCTGGTCGCGCGCGGCAACATGCATTATGCGGCCAAAGCATTTGCTGCCGCGCTCGCCGATTACGACAGCGCCACGTCCACGCGGCCGGACGCCGCGCCGATCCACAACAACCGCGGCAATGCGCTGCGCGAACTGGGGCGTCATCAGGAAGCGCTCGCCGCCTTCGAGCGCGCTATCGCGCTCAAGCCGGATTACGCCGAAGCGCACAACAACCGCGGCAACACGCAGCTCGAGCTCGGCCACCTCGCCGAAGCGCTCGCCGACTACGACCGCGCGCTGGCGCTCAATCCGGACTTCGCCGACGCGCTGGTCAATCGCGGCAATGCGCTGCATCACCTCGGCCGCGAGCAGGATGCGATCGCGAGCTTCGATCGCGCCCTTGCGCTCAATCCGCAGCTTGCCGAGGCGCACTGGAACAAGGGCCTCACCTGCCTCGCCTTCGGCGACTTCACACGCGGCTTTCAGGAATACGAGTGGCGCTGGAAACGCGATGGCGAATTGCAGCCGCGCAACTTCACGCAGCCGCAGTGGCGGGGCGAGGATCTGCGGGGCCGCACCATCTTGCTGCACGCCGAACAGGGCTTCGGCGACACCATCCAGTTCATCCGTTATCTGCCGATGGTGATGGCAAGGGGCGGCAAGGTCGTCCTGGAAATTCCGGACGACCTGCGTCCGCTCATCACGCAGTTCGATGGCGTCGCGGCGATTGCGCGCCGCGGCGATGCGCTGCCGCCGTTCGACGTGCATTGCCCGCTGATGAGCCTGCCGCTCGTCTTCGGCACCACGCTCGGCACTGTCCCGGCGCCAATCCCCTATCTCAGCCCTCCCGCGGAACGGATCGACCGTTGGCGTGCACGCCTCGCCGAGATCAAAAGGCCGCGCGTCGGCCTCGTTTGGTCCGGCAAGCCGACGCACAAGAACGACCGCAACCGCAGCATCGCGCTGGCCGAGCTTGCGCCGCTGCTGGCGCGGCCAGGCGTCAGTTTCGTCAGCCTGCAGAAGGACTACCGCGACACCGACCGTGCGGCTCTGGCGAAAGCACCCCTGGTCCGGCTCGATGCCACGCTGCTCGACTTTGCCGATACCGCGGCGGTCATCGCCGGGCTCGATCTGGTGATCGCGGTCGATACTGCGGTTGCCCATCTGACGGGCGCCATGGGCAAGCCGCTGTGGCTGCTACTGCCGGCGATCGGCGACTGGCGCTGGCTCCTGGAACGCGCGGACAGCCCCTGGTACCCGAGCGCGCGGCTGTTCCGGCAGCCGCGGGTCGGCGATTGGAAAAACGCGATTGCCGCCGTTGCGCGCGAACTCGCTTTGTTCGCTCGTTGACAGTCCCACTTGTCAATTTTCCGCCCGATTGCGCTACCATGCGGACGCCATGGCCACGCGACCGAAAAAAGCCGAGCCGCGCCCGCAGCCGCGCCTCTACCTGATGACGCCGCAGATTGCGGACGCGACCGCGTTTTCGCCGCAGCTCGCCGCGGCGCTGGCGGCAAGCGAGGTCGCCGCCGTGCTGCTGCGCCTGGCGGAGGGCGATGAACGCAGCCTGATCAACCGCATCAAGACGCTGTGCCCGGTCGTTCAGGACCGAGGCGCCGCGTTGCTGCTCGACGGACATGTCGATCTGGTTGCGCGCGGCGGCGCCGATGGCGCGCACCTCACGGGGATTGATGCGTTTAACGAGGCGCTCGGGCAGCTCAAGCCGGAACGCATCGCCGGCGTCGGCGGGCTCGCCAGCCGCCACGATGCCATGGTCGCCGCTGAAGCGGACGCCGATTACGTGATGTTCGGCGAGCCCGACACATCCGGCGCGCGGCCTTCCTTCGATGCGATTGAAGAGCGTATCGAGTGGTGGGCGGAAGTGTTCGAGAGCCCTTGCGTCGGCTACGCCGGCGCGCCCGACGAGATCCCGGCCCTCGTCAAAGCCGGTGCCGATTTTATCGCGCTCGGCGATTGGGTCTGGCAGCACGACGCCGCGAAGGCGATTGCCGAAGCCGCGCGCGATTTGCGGCTGCCGGAGACCGCAGCATGATCCCGGCGCCGCGTATCCTCGCCGTCCTCGCCGCGCTTGCGCTCAGCGCACAGGCAACCGCGCAGCCGGCGCAAAAAGCGGCGCCGCAGGCGCCCGCGCCGCCGCCGGCGCAAACCGACAGCGGTGACATCGATCTCGCTTACGGCGCCTACCAGCGCGGTCAGTACATCACGGCCCTCCAGGAAGCGACCAAGCGCGCGCAGCAAAACGATCCTGCGGCGATGACGCTGCTCGGCGAGCTTTACGCGCAAGGGCTCGGCGTGCCGCGCGACGACGGCAAGGCGGCGGACTGGTACAAGCTCGCCGCCAGCAAAGGCGACCGCAACGCCATGTTCGCGCTGGCGATGTTCAACTTCGAGGGCCGCGCCGGCCCAAAAAACCCGGACCAAGCCGCGCATCTCTTGAGCGACGCCGCCAAGCTCGGTCATCCGGCCGCCGCGTACGACCTCGGCCTGCTCTATCTGCAGGGCAGTCAATTTCCGCAGGACTTCAAGCGCGCCGCCGAACTGTTCACTGCCGCCTCCAAAGCCGGCAATCCGGAGGCGCAATACGCGCTTGCCACCATGTACAAAGAAGGCCGCGGCGTGCCGAAGGACATCGGCAAGGCGATGGCGCTGATGGGTCAGGCCTCGCTCGCCGGCAATCTCGACGCCATGGTCGAATACGCCATCGCCGAGTTCAACGGCACCGGCATCTCGAAAGACGAGGCTGGCGCTGCCCAGTTGTTCCTGAAGGCCTCGAACCGCGGCAGCGCCATCGCGCAGAACCGGCTGGCGCGCATTCTGATGGCCGGGCGCGGCACGCCCGCCAACCCGACCGAAGCGATCAAGTGGCACATCATTTCCAAGACGCTGGGCGACAGCGATCCGGAGCTCGACGTGTTCGCTTCCAAGCAAACCCAAGACGTGCGCGACGCAGCCGAGAAAGAGGCGCAGAAGTGGCTCGCTACCATGGGTCCGCGCTCTTGACGGAACGCGTCGGCGCGGGCAGACCCCACGCTCGATGCTTCATTCCGCTCTCCTCAATGTCATGATCGCCGCCGCGCGCAAAGCCGCGCGCGCGCTCAAGCGCGATTTCGGCGAGCTCGAGAAGTTGCAGGTCTCGCTCAAGGGCCCGGCCAATTTCGTCACCGCCGCCGACCGCCGTGCCGAGGAAACACTCTATCAGGAGCTCTCGAAGGCGCGTCCAGGCTACAGCTTCCTCGGCGAAGAGGGCGGCAAACGCGAAGGCGCCGACAAGACACACATCTGGATCGTCGATCCGCTCGACGGCACCACCAACTTCCTGCACGGTATTCCGCAATTCGCCATCTCGATCGCGCTGGAGCGCGAAGGCACAATGATCGCCGGCGTCGTCTACAATCCGGCGGTCGAGGAGATGTTCATCGCCGAGCGCGGCAAAGGCGCCTTCCTCAACGAGCAGCGCATCCGCGTCGCCGCGCGCAAGACGCTCGCCGACACGGTCATCGCCTGCGGGCTGCCGCACCGCGGCCGCGGCCAGCTCGAACTCGGCACCAAGGAGACTGGCGCCATGCAGCAGGAGGTCGCCGGCCTGCGCCGCTTTGGCGCGGCGGCCCTCGATCTTGCCTGGGTGGCGGCGGGGCGGCTCGACGGCTACTGGGAGCGCAACATCAAGCCGTGGGACATGGCGGCAGGGTTAATCCTGGTGCGCGAGGCCGGCGGCTTCGTCACCGATTGCGACGGCGGCGACGATATGTTCGCCAAAGGCCATGTCGTGGCCGGTAACGAGGCCATCCAGAAAGAGATCGTGCGCGTGCTCAAGCAAGCCGACCGCGTCTGACCGCAATTTCAACTCATTCCGCGGCTTTACATTTTAAGGGTTCCGGCACGTTTGCTTTTTCCTTGTCATGGGTCTGTGTCATATTGCGCCGCAGATTCATAAGGCCGCCCGTTAACTTTTAGGCACATGGCAAAAGACCTCGATCCGCTGAAGCTGTCCTCGCCCCGCATCTTCCTGTTCCGGATGCTGGTCTTCGTCGTGCTTGTCGGCCTGGTCGCCTTCCTGCTGCACAAGCAGATCGAAGTCGCCTTCATGTCGAACCCGGGCTTGAACGCGCTGATCCTCGGCGTCGAAGTCATCGGCGTCGTGCTGGCGCTGCGCCAGGTGCTGCGGCTCTATCCGGAAATCGCCTGGGTCAACAATTTCCGCCTCGCCGATCCCGGTCTCGCCGTCGAGCGCCCGCCGGTGCTGCTCGCGCCGATGGCGGCCATCCTCGGATCGCGCGTCGGTCGGATGGCAATCTCATCGCAAATGTTGCGCGGCATTCTCGACTCGATCGCGACCCGCCTCGATGAAGCCCGTGATATCTCGCGCTACATGACGGGCCTGCTCGTCTTCCTCGGCCTGCTCGGCACGTTCTGGGGCCTGATCGAGACGGTGAGTTCGGTCGGTGGCGTCATTCAGGGCCTGAAGGCTTCCGGCGATGCCGGCTCGATGTTCGATTCCCTGCGCGAAGGCCTCGCGGCCCCGCTCGGCGGCATGGGCATCTCGTTCTCGTCCTCGCTGTTCGGTCTTGCCGGCTCGCTGGTGCTCGGCTTCCTCGATCTGCAGTCGAGCCAGGCACAGAACCGCTTCTACACCGAACTCGAAGACTGGCTCTCCACCACCGTCTACGACCACGCGGCCGAGCCGATCGTCGCGGCCGGCGGCGCCGGCGAAGTGCGCGGCGCGATCGAGCGCCTGCGCGAGGCGGTCGATCAGGCCGGCGGCAGCAAGGCCGCCTCCGCGGCCATGTCCAATCTCGCCGAGGCCATCCAGGGCCTCGTGCATCACATGCGCACCGAGCAGCAGATGATCCGCGACTGGGTCGACAGCCAGGCCGAGCAGCAGCGCGAGATCAAGAAGCTGCTCGAAGTCATGGTGCGCGAGAACGTGAATCGGTAGTCGGCGATGGCCCTTGCCCGCATCCGCCGCGGCGAAACCGGCATGAACTATTGGCCGGGCTTCGTCGACGCGCTGTCGACGCTGATCCTCGGCATCATCTTCCTGCTCACCGTATTCGTGGTGGTGCAGTTCTATTTGCAGCAGGAAGTCGCCGGCAAGGACACCGCGCTGCAGCAGCTCAACGCGCAAATCGCCGAACTCACGAGCCTCCTGTCGATGGAGAAGACCGGCAAGGCCGATCTCGAGAACCAGCTCGCCGCCTTGCGCGCCTCGCTCGCCGGGGCCGAAAGCGACCGTGACAAATACAAGAACCAGGCCGACAGCGCCGGCGCGGGCATCGCCGCAGCGCAAGGCAAGGCGAACGATCTCTCGACCCAACTCGAGGGCCAGAAGAAGATCTCGACGCAGGCGTTGGCCCAGGTCGAGGTGCTGAACCAGCAGATCGCCGCGCTGCGCCGCCAGCTTGCGGCGATCGAGCAGGCGCTCGACGCCTCCGAGAAGAACGTCAAGGATTCGCAGGCGCGAATCGCCGATCTCGGCCAGCGCCTCAATGTGGCGCTCGCTGAGAAGGTCCAGCAACTCACCAAGTACCGCTCCGACTTCTTCGGCAAGCTGCGCGAGATTCTCGGCAACCGGCCCGACATGCGCATCGTCGGCGACCGCTTCGTGCTGCAATCCGAAGTCTTCTTCGACACCGGCAAGGCCGACCTGAAACCCGAAGGCCGTGCCGAGATGGACAAGGTGGCGAGTGCGCTGACGCAGCTCGAGGGCCAGATCCCCTCGGATATCCAGTGGGTGTTGCGCGTCGATGGTCACACCGATGTGCGCCCGACCGGCACCGGCGGTCAGTTCAAGTCGAACTGGGATTTGTCGGCGGCGCGCGCGATTTCGGTGGTTCAGTATCTGATCAGCAAGGGCGTGCAGCCGAAACGGCTGGTGGCGGCCGGCTTCGGCGAATTCCAGCCGATCGACACCGGCACGACCGAAGACGCCTACCGCAAGAACCGCCGCATCGAGTTCAAGCTGACCGAGCGGTGAACGCGCAAACCGTCACGCTGCGCCCCTACTCTGCCGCCGATGAAGACGCGGCGATCGCGCTGTGGCGACGCACCTGGGCGCAGCACTATCCGCACATCGATTTCAACGCCCGCGTCGATTGGTGGCGCGAGCGCTGGCGCAAGGAGCTGGTGCCGGCCGCCCAGATCGTGCTGGCCGAGCGGGGCGGCGCGCTGATCGGCTTCGTCACCATCGATCCGAAGACGATGTATCTCGACCAGATCGTCGTCGCGCCAGAAGCCTGGGGCTCGGGCGCAGCGCTCGCGTTGCTGAACGAGACCAAGCGTCTGTCGCCGCGCGGCATCGATCTTCTCGTCAACAAGGACAATGCCCGCGCCATCCACTTCTACGAGAAGCACGGCTTCCATTACGCCGGCGAGGACAAGAACCCGGTCTCGGGCATCGCGGTCAGCAGGATGAGCTGGCGCGGCTAGGCCGCGCGCGCGACCGCCTCCGCCACCGAGACATCGAAGGTCTTCGAATTGACCTTGAGGTAAGCGAGCTTTTCCTCAGCAACCACCACCGCGTCGACCACGCCGGGCAGCCTGCGCAGCCTGCCCGCGAGCCGTTCGGCATCGTCTTTCTGCACGTCGCCAGTCGGGATGATGCGCGTCGTCAGGTAACCCAACTTCGCCATGCCGATCGCCGCCACGAACCAGATCACCGCGAACGCGGTCGTCAGCGCGAACACGCCGGCATTGCCGGCAAGCTGATTGATGCCGCCGCCGATTGCGCCGCCGGCGAAGATGCCGAGAAACTGCAGGCTCGAGTAAAGCCCGGTCGCCGTGCCTTTGGCATCGGGCGGCGCCACCTTGGTGACGAGCGACGGCAGCATCGCTTCCAGCACGTTGAACGCCGAGAAGAACACGACCAGGCCGCCGAGCAGCAGCGAACCGTCGGACGCGCCGAGATAGAGCATCACCTGGCTCGCGACCAGTAGCGCGACCGCGAGGATGAAGACGGGTTTCATCAACCGATATTTCTCGGCGACGAAGATTGCCGGCAGCATCACGACGATCGACGTCACGAGCACCGGCAGGTAGACCATCCAGTCGTTCTGCGTCGAGACGTTGAGCGTGTTGCGCAAGAGGCCGGGCACGACGAGGAAGCTTGCCGTCAGCATCGCGTGCAGCGCAAAGATGCCGATGTCGAGCCGCAGCAGTTCCTTGTTCTTGAGTACCGAACCGATCAACGACGGCACGGTTTCGGCGTCGCGATGGCGGCGCAGGCGTGGCGGGCTCGGCACGACGTAGATCGTGATGACGATGCCGACGACGGCAAGCAGCACCATGACCCAGAAGATGCCGGTCACGCCGATGAAGTGCGCGAGGATGGGTCCCGCGACCAGCGCGATCATGAAGGAGGCGCCGATCGACAGCCCAACCATCGCCATCGCCTTGGTGCGATTGTCCTCCGCGGTGAGGTCAGCCACCAGCGCGAGGATCACGGAACCGACCGCGCCCGTGCCCTGCAGCGCGCGGCCGACGATGACGCCGCCGATGGTTGTCGCCTTCGCCGCGACTGCGCTGCCGATCGCGAACAGGATGAGACCGATGACGATCATCACCTTGCGGCCGACCTTGTCGGACAGGAGACCGAACGGGATTTGCAGCAGCCCCTGCGTCAGCCCGTAGATGCCGAGCGCCTCGCCGATCAGGTATGGCGACGCCCCGGACAGGCCCTGCGCGTAGGCCTCAAACACCGGATAGATCATGAACAGGCCGAGAAGCCTGACTGAAAAGACCGCGGCGAGCGACCCGGCCGCCCGGAATTCCTGTTTATTCATCGTAACTAAGCCCGCCTTCGGCAACGCTTGCCGCCCCTGCCCGCCTCCTGTATAGAGCCGCCAAATCCAATGCAATTGCGGCGCTTAAGGCGCCCCGGAACAAGGCCATGAAATCCGAGATCCATCCCAATTATCACACCATCAAGGTGGTGATGACCGACGGCAGCGAATTCACCACCCGCTCCACTTGGGGCAAGGAAGGCGATGTCATGCATCTCGACATCGATCCCAAGTCGCACCCGGCCTGGACCGGCGGCCAGCAGCAGCTGCTCGACCGCGGCGGCCGCCTGTCGCGCTTCCAGAAGAAGTTCTCGGGCTTCTTGAAAGAAGACAAGAAGTAACAAAATCCCGATCCCTGAAAATGCAAAACCCCCGCGCTTTGCGGGGGTTTTCATTTAGGCCCGTACGATGCGGCTTAAACGCTCTCTGCGCCGAACGCAGCTTTGAGCAGCCCGAGCTGACGCTCGACCGGGTTGACGGTGAGCGGCCGATCCGCCGACGGCGGATTATGGATGGTGGCGTCGAGACGGCGCACCTTGGCGTGCAGCTTCTGCGAGCGCTCGATCAACGTGCGCAGCGTCGCCGGCAGCAATTCGATGTTGTTCGGATCGTGATGATCGGAGGCCGACAACTTGACCTTGGTCTTTTCCTTGTTGGCCTGGGCGAGCGACATCTCGCCTTCCTTGACCGCGCGGTGCAGCAGCAGCCACGAGGCAAGCTGCATCAGGCGCGTGGTCAGCCGCATGCTCTCGGTGGCGTAAGCAAGCGCGGCGGCGCGTTCGAGCGTCTTGGATTCGGCGCGACCCGGGCCATCGAGGTAGGTTGCGGTCTCTTCGACCAGCGCCATGCCGTCACGGAACAAATCTGCGAAGGCCTGCGAATTGGCGAGCCGCTCGCCGAAGGACACCGGCTGCGCTTCGCTGACTTGGGAGTTCTCAGACATAACGCTACGCCTCACCACTCTACTGTTGGCCCGCCCCCGTAACGATTGGGTAAGCATGGCGCGGCGGGGGCCGGCCTGTCCAGCCGAACCTTGCGACATAGTTGCCGGGCAAGCTTAAGCGCGCTGCAATTGCGCGGGTTTGCGACACCTGCCCCGAAATGGGACAAAAAAAAGGAGCCGCTGTTGCCAGCGGCTCGAGGTGATAACAGGGAGGCGTCAAACAGAGTGGACAGGAGCCACTCAATGTCCATGAAGATGGACGCGAACAGTAATGGTCGAGAAAGCTTAACGGGACCTTACCGAATTGCGGCGAAGCCAAGATATTTTGCTAAGGCTAAGCTACCGCCCTACCGCTTGAAGAACTGATCGGCGGCCGAGCGCGAGGCGCGCTTCTGCGTCATGTCGGCCTCGAGACGCTTGATCTCGTCCTGCAAGAGCTGCACGCGCGCGGCGAGCTCCTGAACCGACAGCAAAGTGAGGTCCTGCCCGATCTCGTGCGCGACTTTCTTCTTCGGTTTGTCATCGTCATCGATCGCGGGCATGGCGCGTCTCCCGATCATAAACTTAACGCCGCCGATCCGGGTTGTCACACAGGAACCGCCCGCCTAAACAATCGGCCTGCAAAGAGGCGAGGACCCGATGGTTGACGTCCCAACCCGCATGACCGCGATCGGCATCAAGACGCCCGGTGGCCCGGATGCGCTCGCGCCTGAGGAGCGCACCGTCCCGACGCCGACCACCGGCGAAATCCTCGTGAAGGTCGCGGCCGCCGGCGTCAACCGGCCGGACGTCATGCAGCGCCAGGGGCTCTATCCGCCGCCGCCCGGCGCGCCGGACATTCCGGGCCTCGAAATCGCCGGCGAAGTCATCGCGCTCGGTCCCGATGCGAAGCGATGGAAGATCGGCGACAAGGTGATGGCGTTGGTCTCGGGTGGCGGCTACGCCGAATATGCGCTCGCGCACGAGAGCCACGCGCTGCCCGTCGGTCCGCTGTCGATGGTCGAGGCCGCGGCCGTGCCGGAAACCTTCTTCACCGTCTGGCACAACGTGTTCGAGCGCGGCGCGCTGAAGAAAGGCGAGACGCTGCTGGTGCATGGCGGCACGTCCGGCATCGGCACCACCGCCATCATGCTCGCCAAGGAATTCGGCGCGCGCGTCGTCACCACCGCGGGCTCTGAAGAAAAATGCGAGGCCTGCCGCAAGCTCGGTGCCGACGTCGCGATTAACTATAAGACCGAGGACTTCGTCGCGCTGACCAAGAAGGCCACGAACGACAAAGGCGCCGAGCTTATACTGGACATGGTCGGCGGCGATTACATCGGCCGCAACTACGAAGCAGCAGCCGTCGAAGGCCGCATCGTGCAGATCGCGTTCCAGGGCGGACCGAAGGCGGAAGTGAATTTCATGCGGCTGATGCTCAAGCGTCTGCACCACACCGGCTCGACGCTGCGCGCGCGTTCGGTTGCCGACAAGGCCGCGATCGCCAAGGCGATCACCGAGCACGTGCTGCCGCTGTTCGCCAAGGGGAAGGCCAAGCCGATCATCTACAAGACCTTTGCGTTGCGCGACGCAGCCAAGGCTCACGCGCTGATGGAATTGAGCGCGCACATCGGAAAAATCGTGCTAACCGTTTGATGGCACGAGTGATATTGTCACCGGACGGGCCGCGAAATCGGCGCAATCACGGGCCAAACGGGAGCATGGTGTTTGCGTATATTTTTGCGCACCGGGGCGTGGGGGGTTCTGGTTTGATCTTCGCACGGTGGCTCATGGCCGCTGGTCTTATGTTGCTCGCGCTGGCGGGATCGCCGGCGCGCGCGGTCGAAGCCGTCAACGTGCGGCTCGATGCCTCCGCGATCGACCTCACGGCCGCCACCGAAACGCTAAAAACGGAAACCGACCGCATCCAGGTGTCGACCGCGCCCGGCCCCGACGGCATTGTCCGCCGCATCGAGGTGCGCGCGCGCGAGGGCTCGACCAACTGGGCGGTGTTCGCGCTCACCAACAACAGCGACGAGCAGATCGACCGCCTGATCGTCGTGCCGCATTACCGCATGGTCGGCTCCGGACTGTTCTGGCCGGACCTCGGCCTGTCGCGCGTCGTCGCCATCACGCCGTCGTCGGGCGACCGTCCGGTGCGGCAGGAAAGCACCAGCGCCGACATCTTCCGCATCACGCTCGACCCCGGCACCGTCATCACGCTGGTCGCCGAGCTGCGCACCGACAAGCTGCCGCAGCTCTACCTGTGGGAGCCGGACGCCTACAAGGACAAGGTCAATTCGTTCACGCTCTACTACGGCATCGTCATCGGCATCGCTGGCCTGCTGGCACTGTTCCTCACCATTTTGTTCGTGGTGAAGGGTTCGATCATGTTCCCGGCCGCCGCCGCGCTCGGCTGGGCGGTGCTGGTCTATATCGGCATCGACTTCGGCTTCTGGGGCAAGGTGTTCGACATGTCGGCCGGCGCCGAGCGCGTGTGGCGCGCCTGCGGCGAGGCGATCCTGTCGGCGACGCTGCTGGTATTTCTGTTCGCCTATCTCAATCTGTCGCGCTGGCACGTGCGCTATGCTCACATCACCATCGCCTGGCTGGTGGCGCTCGCCGCTTTGATCGGCGTCGCGGTGTTCGACCCGGCGGTCGCCTCCGGCATCGCGCGCATGTCGCTCGCCCTCATTGCGGTGTTCGGACTGGCGCTGGTGATCTACCTTTCAACGCACGGCTTCGACCGTGCGGTGCTGCTGATCCCGACCTGGTTGCTGCTCGTCGTCTGGACATCTGGCGCAGGCCTTGCCGCCACCGGCGTCGTCACCAACGACATCATCGGACCGGCGCTGCTCGGCGGCCTGGTGCTGATCGTGATGTTGATCGGCTTCACCGTGATGCAGCACGCTTTCGCCGGCGGCATCACCCACGGCATCGTCTCCGACGTCGAACGACGGGCGCTCGCTTTGACCGGCGCCGGCGACATGATCTGGGACTGGGACGTCTCGGCCGACAAGGTCTTCACCAGCCCCGAGACCGAGCACATCCTCGGCCTCAAGCGCGGCACGCTGGAAGGACCGGCCGCGAGCTGGCTCGACGTGCTGCATCCGCTCGACCGCGACCGCTTCCGTGCCTCGCTCGACAATGCCGTCGAGCAACGGCGCGGCCGCCTCACCCAGGATTTCCGCCTGCGCGGCGCCGACGGCCATTACGTCTGGTTCACGCTGAAGGCACGGCCGGTGGTCGGCTCCGACGGCGAGGTGGTGCGGCTCGTCGGCACGCTCACCGACGTCAGCGACTTCAAGAAGGCCGAAGAGCGGCTGCTGTTCGACGCGGTGCACGACAATCTCACCGGCCTGCCGAACCGCGAACTTTTCCTCGACCGCATGGAAGCGGCGTTCGCCTATGCCCGCTCCGACCCGCAGATCAAGCCGTCGGTGCTGGTCATCGATCTCGACCGCTTCAAGCAGGTCAATGACTCCGTCGGCATCGCTCTCGGCGATTCCGTGCTGCTGACCATTGCGCGGCGGCTGTCGCGGCTGCTCAAGGCGCAGGATACGCTGGCGCGGCTTGCCGGCGACCAGTTCGCGCTGATCCTGATGTCGGAGAAGGAGCCGGCGCGCATCGTCGCGTTTACGGAGACGCTGCGCCGCACGCTGCGCGCGCCGATCGCGTTCAACGACCGCGAAATCTTCCTCACCGCATCGATTGGCCTGGCGCTCGCGGAGAACCAGCCGCATCGCACCGAGGAAGTCCTGAAAGACGCCGAACTCGCGATGTATCACGCCAAGCGCATCGGCGGCGACCGTATCGAAATCTTCAAGCCGGCGATGCGCTCGCGCAAGACCGACCGTCTCACCATGGAGTCGGAACTGCGCCGCGCCATCGAGCGCGAGGAGATCAAGGTGCTGTACCAGCCGATCGTGCGGCTGGAGGACCGCTCCATCGCCGGCTTCGAGGCGCTGGCGCGCTGGGATCATCCCAAGATGGGGCGGCTGTCGCCGGCCGAGTTCATCTCGATCGCCGAGGAGATCGGCCTGATCGTCGACCTCGGCCTGTTCATGCTCGATCGCACCGCGCGCCAGCTTGCCACCTGGCAGGCCGCCAACCGCGGCCGCGAGCCGATCTTCGCCAGCGTCAATGTCTCGTCGCGGCAGCTGCTGCGTCACGACCTCATCCAGGACCTGCGCAGCGTGCTGGCGCGCTCGACGGTTGCGCGCGGCACGTTCAAGCTCGAAATCACCGAATCCCTGGTGATGGAAAATCCCGAGCACGCCGCGCAAATGCTCACGCGCATCAAGGAGCTCGGCGCCGGCCTGTCGCTCGACGACTTCGGCACCGGCCATTCGTCACTTGCCTACCTGCAGCGTTTCCCGTTCGACACTATCAAGATCGACCAGTCGTTCGTGCGCACCACCGTGCGCGGCACGCGGCCGGTCATCCTGCGTTCGATCATCGCCATGGCGCACGATCTCGGCATGGAAGTGGTCGCAGAGGGCGCGGAGACCGACAGCGATGCCGTCGAGCTCTACCAGCTCGGGTGCGAATATGCGCAGGGCTTTGCCTTCGGCGAGCCGATGAGCCCGCAGGCCGCGAGCGGCCTGCTCACCGCCGCGCATATGGAGCCGGCGCGCTAATTACTGAAAAATTGTCAGGCGTGGCCGGATTCGCTCGACAGCATGCCGAGGTCGATGCCGATCTTGCGCAACGCCTTGTCATACTTGGCGTCGATGTCGGAGCCGAAGATCAATTCCGGATCGGCGGCGCAATGCAGCCAGCCATTTTCCTGAATCTCATGTTCGAGCTGGCCGGGCGCCCAGCCGGCATAACCAAGCGCGAGGATGGCGCTCGAGGGCCCGTTGCCTTTCGCGATCGCCTTGAGAATGTCGAGCGTCGCGGTGAGGCAGATGCCTTCGTCGATCGGCAGCGTCGAATTCTCGATGAAGTAATCGGCCGAATGCAGCACGAAGCCGCGGCCGGTCTCGACCGGACCGCCCTTGAGCA
Organism: uncultured Alphaproteobacteria bacterium; assembly: GCA_963742095.1. GTDB lineage: Bacteria > Pseudomonadota > Alphaproteobacteria > Rhizobiales > Xanthobacteraceae > Pseudolabrys. The sequence continues at coordinate 1,786,900 of CAVUKJ010000003.1, read as the reverse complement.
CCTTGACGCCCTCGGCCGTCGTCGGCAGCTGGATGCGCTCGGCCGCCGGAATGACCTCGAGCTGCACCAGAAGATCGGTGAATTTGATGTTGCCGGCGCGCTGGTTGACGACGATGCCCATGGCGCCTTCGCTCGAGTGCGCGCAGACGTAGATCACCGAGCGCGTGAATCGCTCGTCGTTCATCGCCGGCATCGCAATCAGCATTTGGCCGTCGAGATAGCCGCGGGCGGACGCGGGCTCCGCCGCTTTGGCCGATGCTTTGCGTGGAATCTTCATGACAAAAGGTTACCCAATCGGTTTGCCTTTGCAAACGACGCAAAGTGTAGAAAGTTCAATCACCCACTGTCATTATTGAAGCAGGAAATTGTGGCGAAATGGCCGGGATGCTTTGTTCTTGTTCAACCACTGCTCACGATGAATTCAGTGGCGCGGCACGGTCCTACCATCTAGAGCGGACCACATGAAAAGCATCGATAAAATCTTGCGTCATGCGGCCATCGCCTGCGGCATCGCGGCGTTGTTGGCAGCACCCGCGCGCGCCGACGATGCTTCATCCTGGAGCGAGGACAGCCATTCAGCCTTTCGTCTGATCGCGGGCAGCAACAAGCCGGATGCCGCCGCCCTGCGCGCCGGGGTCGAGATCAAGATGCAGCCGGGCTGGAAAACCTACTGGCGCTACCCGGGTGATTCGGGCGAGCCGCCGCGATTCGATTTTTCAGGTTCGGAAAATCTGGCGCGCGCCACCGTGCTTTACCCGGCACCGCATCTCTACACCGACGAGTCCGGCAACTCGCTCGGCTACAAAGACGGCGTGACCTTCCCGTTGCAAGTGACGCCCAAGCAGAAGGGCCAACCCGTCAAGCTTCACGTCAAGGTCGACTATGCGATCTGCGAGCGGCTGTGCGTGCCCGCACAAGGCAGCGCCGAGTTGACGCTTGCCGCCGGCGCCAGCACCGAGGATTCCGCACTGAGCGCGGCCGAAGCGCTGGTGCCGAAGAAGGTCAGCGCTGCTGATGCGGGACTGACGGCGCGGCGCGTGAACAATGCGGCCAAGCCCCTCGTCATGATCGATCTTCCGGCGCCGGCCGGTACGCCGGTCGACATCTTCGTCGAAGGCCCGACACCGGAGTGGGCATTGCCCGTTCCGAAGCCGGCGCCCGGCGCGCCGCTGGGCCACCGTCAATTCGGTTTCGAGCTTGACGGACTGCCGCCCGGCGTCGATCCGAAAGGCCACTTCGAATTGACCTTCACCGTGGTCGAACCCGGCCGCGCAATCGAGGTGGCGACCCACCTCGACTAATCCGGCGGCTAGGCTATTTTGCCACCCCAAGAGAAACACCAAGAGAAACGCCAAACAACGCGAGAGGACATCATGCCCATCAAGGTCGGCGATAAAGTGCCCAATGCGACGTTCCGCACGCATACCGCGGAAGGACCCAACAAGCCGAAAACCACGGATGACATCTTCAAGGATAAGAAGGTCGCCCTGTTCGCAGTGCCCGGCGCCTTCACGCCGACCTGCAACAATCTGCACATCCCGAGCTTCCTCAAGAACATCGACGCCTTCAAGGCGAAGGGCGTCAACACCATCGCGGTCACCGGCGTCAACGACGCCTTTGTCATGGACGCCTGGAAGAAGGCGACCGGCGCCGACGGCAAGATCGAGTTTCTCGCCGACGGCAACGGCGAGTTCGCCAAGGGCGTCGGCATGGACTTCGACGCTTCCGGCAACGGGCTCGGCGTGCGCTCGAAGCGCTATTCGATGCTCGTCGACAACGGCGTCGTGAAGCAGTTCAACGTCGAGGATGCGCCGGGCAAGTGCGACATCAGCGGCGGCGATGCGCTGCTGAAGCAGATCTAGCCTTTACTTCGTCTTCATTGCGCCTTTGGCGCCGGCCCGCGCGGCAACCAAGCCTGCGCGGGCCAATTCGTCTGCGCGCTCGTTCATGGTGTGGCCGGCGTGGCCCTTTACCCAGTGCCAGCGCACTTGGTGATGTTTCAGCGCCTCGTCGAGGCGCTGCCAGAGATCGACATTCTTCACCGGCTTCTTGTCGGCGGTGCGCCAGCCGTTCTTCTTCCAGCCGTTGATCCAGGTCGTGATGCCGTTCTTGAGATATTCGCTGTCGGTGTGAAGGTCGATTGAACACGGCCGCTTCAACGCCTCGAGTGCCGAGATCGCCGCCATCAACTCCATGCGGTTGTTGGTCGTGTGCTCCTCGCCGCCGTTCAATTCCTTCTCGTGATCGCCGAAGGTGAGGATTGCGCCCCAGCCGCCCGGCCCCGGATTGCCGGAACAGGCGCCGTCGGTGTGGATGGTCACGCGCTGCTCGGTCATCACGAAATCCCGTAGTCGCGCACGCTTTCGACCGACTGGTGGAACCGGACTTTCCAATAATATTCGAGCGGGTCCTTCGGCTTCACCAGCGCGCCGTCCGGCACCGCCAGGCAATCCACGAGCCGCGTCAGCAAGAAACGCATCGCCGCGCCGCGCGCCAGCACCGGCAACGCCGCGCGCTCCTGTTCGGTCAGGGCCCGCACCTTGCCGTAGGCATTGAGCAGCGCGCGGCCCTTGGTGACGTTGTAGGAGTGATCCGGCTCGAAGCACCAGGCGTTGAGGCAGACCGCGACATCGAAGGCGAGCGTATCGATACAGGCGAAATAGAAATCGATCAGGCCCGAGAGCTTGTCGCCGAGAAAGAACACGTTGTCGGGAAAGAGGTCGGCATGAATCACGCCTTCGGGCAGACCGCGCGGCCAGCACTTCTCCAGCGCGTCGAGCTCCTTGGCAATCTCGGCGCAGAGGCCTCGGCGCACGCTGTCGCCGCGCGGCTTGGCGTGGTCGTAAAGGGCGCGCCAGCTCGGCATGCCGAGCGCATTGGCGCGCTGCTTGTTAAAATCCTTGCCGGCGAGATGCAGCCGGGCCAACGCCTCGCCCACCGCCGCGCAATGATGCGCGGTCGGCCGCCTGATCCAGAGACCATCGAGAAAGGTGACGATCGCCGCCGGACGTCCGGCGAGGCGGCCGAGCATGCCGCCATTTTTGGTCTTCACCGGCTGCGGACAGGTGATGCCGCGCGCGGCCAAGTGCTCCATCAGCGCCAGGAAAAACGGCAGATCCTTTTCCGCCACGCGCTTCTCGTAGAGCGTGAGGATGAAGTTGCCGTGTGCCGTATGCACTAGGAAATTGGAATTCTCGACGCCCTCGGCGATGCCCTTGTAAGAGAGCAATGCGCCGATGTCGTAGCCGGCGAGAAATTCATTGAGGTCGTCCGCCGTGACGTCGGTGTAGACGGCCATGAAGCGTCACTCCGCCGCCTGCTCCTCGCGCAACGGGCGGGGCAACGGGAAGAACATCCCCTCCTCGGCGGCGGAGACGCTGTCGATGTCGAGGACATATCGCTCCGCGAAGGCGCCGAGCACTTCCTCGACCAGGACCTCCGGCGCGGAAGCGCCCGCGGTCACGCCGATCTTCCTGACGTTCTCGAATTTCTTCCAGTCGATCTCGGCGCTGCGCTGCACGAGCACGGCATAGGGGCAGCCGGAACGCTCCGCCACTTCCTTGAGCCGCTGCGAGTTTGACGAGTTCGGCGCGCCGACCACGATCATGGCCTCGACCACCGGCGCGACGCGCTTGACCGCTTCCTGGCGGTTGGTGGTGGCGTAGCAAATGTCTTCTTTGTGCGGGCCGACGATCTGCGGAAAACGGCGCTTGAGCGCCTCGACCATCGCCGCTGTGTCTTCGACCGATAGCGTGGTCTGCGTCACGTAAGCGAGATTGGTCTCGTCGCGCGGCGTGTATTTCTCGATGTCCTCGATGGTCTGCACCAGCGTGATCGAGCCAACTGGCAGCTGACCCATGGTGCCGACCACTTCAGGGTGACCGGCGTGGCCGATCAGGACGATCTCGCGGTTGCGTTTGTGATGGATCTCCGCCTCGCGATGCACCTTGGTGACCAGCGGGCACGTGGCGTCGAGCGCGAACAGATTGCGGCGCGCGGCTTCCTCGGGAATCGAGCGTGGCACGCCATGGGCCGAAAAGATGACGGGCGCCTGAGTGTCTTCCGGGATTTCGTCGAGTTCCTCGACGAAGATTGCGCCCTTGGCCTTGAGGCTTTCGACCACGTAGCGGTTATGGACGATCTCGTGCCGCACGTAGACCGGCTTGCCGTAGATGGCGAGCGCCCGCTCCACCGATTCAATGGCGCGCACGACGCCGGCGCAGAAACCGCGCGGCGAACAGAGCACCACCTTCAGAACGGGCTTTGCCGGGCCTTCAGTCATAATTTCTCCGAATCCGCGCGTTTTTTGCGGGCTAAATATGACCCCGACATGGGATGGCCCGCCCCACTCTGTCAAGCCAAACCATTGCAGGAATCCCGGCCAACCCCTATATTCCGGCCACTTTCGGTCATCCCTGATGATCTACCTGCTTCGTCCGCAAGGGCGGGCGAAGCCCGGAGGAGATTTGCCATGGCAACAGCCGCCCCTTTGATGCCCAAAGCGACCGCCGTCTGGCTGTTGGATAACACCGCGCTGACGTTCGACCAGATCGCCGACTTCTGCAAACTGCACCCGCTCGAGGTGAAGGCGATCGCCGACGGTGATGCCGCGCAAGGCATCAAGGGTCTCGACCCGATTCTGACCGGGCAGCTGACCCGGGACCAGATCGCCCAGGCCGAGCAAAATCCCGAAGCAAAGCTCATGCTCGCCGAGCAGAAAGTGTCGGTTCCGCAGCCGGAGCGCACCGGCAAGAAGGGCCCGCGCTATACGCCTGTGTCGCGCCGGCAGGACCGGCCGAATGCGATCCTTTGGCTCGTGCGCAATCATCCCGAGCTCAAGGACAGCGCGATCATGCGCCTGGTCGGCACCACGAAGTCGACCATCTCGGCGATCCGCGACCGTACGCACTGGAACTCGGCGAGCCTGACGCCGCTCGATCCGGTGACGCTCGGCCTCGCCACGCAGCTCGACCTCGACCTCGAAGTCTCGCGCGCCAACAAGGAAAAGCCGGCGCCCGCCGATACCGGCGCGACGCTGCTGCCGGCCGCCGAGACCACCGCACGCAAGGAGGCCGAGGAGGCCGCCGCCGCGCAAGCCGCTCAGGACAAGCCGGCGGGCGAGATCGATGTCTCCGCCGTGTTCGCCAAGCTCAAGCAGCTCGGCAAGCATGACGACGACAAGGGCGAGTAAGCGCTATTCGTAACCGCGCGTGCCGTTGACCGCGGCGACGTAGCGCGCGATAGATTTCTCCAGCACTTGCTTGGCGCCCGTGGCGATGACGCGGTCGAAGTAATGGCCGTAGAGTGTCTCGAAGGCGAAGGGCTGCATCGCCTGGCCGATATGCTCGACCGTGCGCGCCGACAGCGGGATGAAGTTCGGATAGCTGCGCATGAACGACAGCCACCTGCGGTCGGTCGTCACCGTGAGGATATCGCCCGCGCAGACGACGCCGCGCCCGCCTGCCCCGCCCGCCCAGTGCAGCACGGTGCCGCCTTCGAAGTGACCGCCGCAGCGGACCAACGTGACGCCGTCCCACAGAGTCTTCGTCTCACCGTCCCATAACTCGACGGCGGGATCGTTGCGCATGATCCAGGCTTTGTCGGCGGCATGCAGATGGATACGCGCGGCAAAGACGCGCGCCCACTCCACCATCGTCGTGTAGAAGTGCGGATGCGAGATGGCGATGGCGTCGATGCCGCCGAGGCCTTCGATCATCGTCACGGTCGCATCGTCGAGCGTGGCAACGCAGTCCCACAGGATGTTGCCGGCGTCCGTGCGCACCAGCAGCGCGCGCTGGCCGATAGCAAAGGACGGCGTCGACCCAATGCCAATGATGCCCTTTTCGTATTCGCGGTAGGTGTTGGTGTGGCTCTGCTGGAGCGCTTCGAGCGTGGTCCAGGATTGCCCGCGCGCCGGCACGTATTGCCGCTCCTCCTCGCAGATGACGCATTGCGTGGGCGGTTTGACGTTTTCGGGATATTGCGTGCCGCAGGCGGTGCAGATGAAGAGCGCCATCGTTTCCTCGCGCGTTTTCGTTGCGGCCATTAATGTTGCGGCGGCGGATATTTGCAACGCGCCATGGCCGCGCGGCCCGCGACGGCGCTTTTTTGGTCACCTGCGCGAAAAAGTTGGGCCTGTTATGCAGAATCGTTGCACTGCGTTATTCCGTTAACCGCCTCCATTAACAGAACAATTTAATGTGAACCGGCTCACACTTGTGCGCCGCAAAAATCTGGTTATTTGCGACAGGTAAGTGACGAATCACGCACAGATCGATGACGAACCGAAGCGAGGCGACACCATGACATCACGCACCAAGATCTTTTCAGTGGCCGCAGCCGCGGCAATCCTGCTGGCAACGGTGGCCGTAGCTCGCACAGTCCACACGCACACGGCATCGGCGATCCCCGCCATGCGCCAGAGCACGACCGGCAACGCGGCCAATACGGCGGCGCCCGTGCTCAGGCACAACTTCGCCTGCGCCACCGCAGTCGAGTCGGAATGCGGCAAGTTCGACTGGTTTCCGGAGTGACGCGGCCTCGATGTTGCGCGTAACCGCGCAGTCCAGATGACGAAAGCCCGGCCGAGCGCCGGGCTTTTTGTTTGACGGTATCTGTTGCCAACGAAGCCGCTAAGCAGACGCCTTTTCGCGAGCCGGCGGGGCACCAAGCTTGCGTTGCGCGGGCGACGGCTTCCAAAACCCTGCATCGCTGCCAAGCGCTAAACCGTCTTTGTCCATCTTCGACGCCAGAAGCGCCGCCTGCGTCCGGCTCTTCAGGTTCAAGTGCTGCAGAATCGCAGAAACATGCAGCTTAACGGTATGCGGTGAGCGGAAGAGCGCCTTGGCAATCTCCTTGTTCGATTTGCCCTGGCCGATGAGACGGAGCACCTCCATCTGACGCTTGCTCAGATGGCCGCCGGCGACGGCTTCCTCGGCGTCACGGCGCGCCGGATCGTCATGCACAGCCGATCGAGGTGTGTCCGCGAGCATCGTATTAAGCTGAGACGAGAGTGTTTCCAGAACGGTGTGCTCGATAGTGCCGCTGACCGCATCCAGATTGGATGCCGCACGGATTTCCCACCTGCGGTCCGCCGCGCGCCTGCGATGCTCGCCGACAGGGGCTTCGAGCGTGCCCGTGAGATTGATGTGCAGAAGCGCCACGCCGCCTTGCTTGTCAGACGAGAGCGGCACCCCGATGACTGAAAACCAGCGTTTTTCCGTCGGGGAATGACAAGGGTAGATCAGCGTCAAAAGTTTGCGCCGGCGCGCCAGCAGGTCCTTTAGATCCGTCGCGAACAGCGATGGGTAAGGCCCGTCGGATCCGCAGAACTCCAGGTAGTTCGAACCAATCCCAAAATTCGGAAGGTGCAATCCGTTCTGCCGCGCGAATTCTTTCCACGTCTCGTTGACCGCGACGATCGTGCCGGACGCATCCAATATGACGGCGTTCACCGGGAGCGCGTTGAGGTCGTTCAATGTTGCGACTGCGTTCGTCATGACCAAGCGCCTTCCAATGATACCTCACTCGCGGCAGCGCCTGCAGCACGCGCGTCACGAAAATTTTTGGAAGCAGTTGCCGGCACGAAAAACAGTTCCTTCGGGTTATTTAATTCACCGCCATCTAATGTGAGTATCCGTCATCAGCTGTTGATGCAGATCAAAGAGCGCGAATGGATATGAATGGACGCGAACGAGCGAAATCAACCGATCTCAACATGTTTGTGAGCGAGCAGAATGTCGCACGCTACCGCGGCCTGCTCGATCCGGAAACTGATGCCAGAAAACGGCGAACGATCCTCCGGTTGCTGGACAGGGGATCCGCCAAGCTGCGCGGGCGATCAGCAACCGCGGCGGAATAAAAAAACTCTTCGTGGTCAGAAACGACAAATTTGGGTTCTCGGGGTTTTGCGTGCTGCCCCCGGCACGTCCCGAGATTCTCGCCCAGCCAGTGTCCCCCGCGCTGGCTGGGCATCCTCACTTTGAGGCGCTGCGCGGGAATGGAGGCCGGACATGGGTACGCTGATGATCAAATGCCCGAATACGGGATGTGAGATTTCCACGGGCATCCAAACGGATCGCTTCACCTTCCGTCACACGCCGGTATTTTTCGCCCGGACGCTGTGCCCGATCTGCCAGACCCAGCACGAATGGTTCGCCAAATCGGCCTGGGTGCGGGAGCCCAATATCCGAGGCGAGCAACCCCTCAACCTCGCGCTGATCGACCGACGGCCGCCGTCTGCGGCGACCCATTCGTTCAAATCGAGTGTCATCACTGCCATCGTTACGGCGGCCGCGATTGCGGCCGGCTTCGTCGCAGGATCGGTCGCACTCGATGCGTTCGCCAGCGCGAGGCCTTCTGCGCTGGTCAGGTTGTCAGAAAACGCCGCCGGTGCCCCTGAGGCGAACCGAGCAGCAAAAAGCAGTCGCCTCCGCATCTCCACGCCTGTCGCAGTCGGCACCGCAACCGAGCCGCCGCATGAGGGCGACGACAAGCCCGTGGCGCACTGCGAACCTGTCGGCAGCCCGATTGCCGGCGGCGCCATCCTGCGCATGCCGCCGCGGCGATGCTTCGCGTAGCCCCGCCGAAGATTCCAGTTTTAGAAAAATGAAACGGACCCTCACAACGGTATGGACACCGATGTTCCATCGCGTGGAACACGCGAACTTACCGCATTAACCAGCCAAGCCGTTGCCGCGAAGACGATCGCCGCGGAATTTATCGCGTGATGTTTACGCACAATCGCAAAGTCTTCGCATATCCGTATACCGACCATTCAAGCGCGGAACCTACACGCGGTGTGAACGACGGCACCGACGGTGAGGGCCATGAGGGTCGCCATGAGTGTTTGGACGAAATTCCGCGAAGCCCTGCGCAACTTCCGCACCGCGCGCGGCGGCAACGTCGCCATCACCTTCGCCTTTGCCACCATTCCGATGATCGGCTTCGTCGGCGCCGGCTTCGACTACAGCCACGCTAATGCGATCAAGGTCGAAGTGCAGGCAGCTCTCAATTCGACCGCCCTGATGCTGTCCAAGGACGCCGCCACGCTGAGCAACGCCGACCTGCAGGTCAAGGCGCTCGCCTACTTCACCGCTTTGTTCAACCGGCCGAATGAGGCGACGATCGACACCGTCAGCGCGAGCTATTCGACCAGCAACGGTTCGGAGATCGTTATCACCGGCTCGGTCGATGTGCCGACGACGTTCCTGCGCGTGCTCGGCCCCTCGGCGATGAGGACCATCACGGTGACCGGCACCTCCACCAGCAAATGGGGCAGCACGCGGCTGCGCGTCGCCTTGGTGCTCGACAACACCGGATCGATGGCGGACGCCGGCAAGATGCCGGCGCTGCAGAGTGCGACGCAAAGCCTGCTGACCCAGCTCAAGACCGCCGCGACCACGAACGGCGACGTCTATGTGTCGATCATTCCCTTCGTCAAGGACGTCAACCTCGGCGGAGCGAACTACGCGTCCAACTGGATCGACTGGGCAAGCTGGGACGCCAGCAATGGCAGCTGCAGCGCCTGGGGCTACCATTCGCAGAACAGCTGCACCAGAAACGGCGGGACCTGGACACCGGCCAACCACAATACCTGGAACGGCTGCGCCGTCGATCGCGGCGACACGAACGGGCCGAACACCTCCAACTACGACACCAACGTCGTCGCGCCGTCGACCACCATCACCGCAACTCTATACGCGGCGGAGCAGTATTCGTCCTGCCCGCAGGCGACGATGGGCCTAAGCTACGATTGGACTGGCATGAGCAACCTGGTCACCAACATGTCGCCGGCCGGCAACACCAACCAGGCGATCGGGCTTCAGGTCGGCTGGCTGTCGCTGTCCGGCGGCGGGCCGTTCTCGGTGCCGGCGATGGATCCGAATTACACCTACAAGCAAGTGATCATCCTGCTGACCGACGGCCTGAACACGCAGGACCGCTGGTATTCGAGCCAGAGCTCGATCGACGCGCGCCAGCAGATCACCTGCAACAACATCAAGGCTGCGGGCGTCACCCTCTACACCATTCAGGTCAATACCGGCGGCGATCCGACCTCGACGCTGCTGCAGAACTGCGCCAGCAGCTCCGACAAATTCTTCCTGCTGACGTCGGCATCCGGCATCGCAACGGTGTTCAACCAGATCGGCACCAATCTGACCAAACTGCGCCTTGCCGAGTAGAGGCCACAACCTGTAGCTTGGCCCGGATCAGCGGCAGTTGCTGGAACTGCGCGTTCCTGAATTTCTTGCAGAGGGCCCCGGCCATGGTGCGGCAACGATTGATCGCGTGCGCACTCCTTGCATGCGCAACCCTGGCATCAAATGCGGCAACGGTTTCCGCACGCGATGAGAGCAAGCCTTACCGCTGCATTGCCAAAGACGCTGTCAGCGTCCTGCAAGATGGGACCCTCAACAAGAGCGTCGGCGATGTCGCCCTCAAGCTTTTCGACAAGATGGTCATCGACGTCACCACCGGCCACGTCAGCTTTCCCAACGCCGCGACGCGGGAAGAATGGACTGTCGAAAAGACCAGCCTCAACGACAACGACTATGTGTTGTTTCCCAGCGCCGCCCGCCGTATCGGGCGGTCGGTTCGTGCCAATTCTGTGACGCGTTACATCCGGCTGCGTGCCGCCGCCAACGACCCGCAGCCGCGCTTCATGGCCGTCACGCTGTCATACCTGGTGACGGGTACGTGCGAGATTGCGAAGTAGAAGCTATTTGACGTGAATGCCGCGCACTTCCGAGCTGGCGCAAAAATTCGCAACACAAATGAAATAAGGCAGCGCTTGAAAATATACTCGACGCTGCGACGCCCGCGCCTTGTTATCGCCGCTAAGCGCGCATAGCTACACCGAGTAGCTAGTGTGTATTTAGGTTCTTTTGAAAGGATCAATACTATGAGCAATACTCCGATCTCGTCTTCGACCGAACAGAAGCCCGCATCGCCTGCCAATCCGCAGCAGACCCAAGGCAATCCGCAGCAGGGCAACCAGCAGCAGAACCAGGGCAATCCGCAGCAGAATCAGGGCGGCAACAAGCCCAGCACCGACAAGCCGGCCGGCCAGCCGCAGCAAAAGTAAGCTGCGCGACCGTTGAAACAGTGAAAGCCCGGCCAGATGCCGGGCTTTTTTATTTTGCACGAGACGGCGAAGTCACCCGGCGCAGATGTGTCAGACCGCTGGTCTCTTCAGCAGCGCATCGAGAGCGACACGGCCGTTGCTGATCGCCTTGCCGCGCAGGTCGAAGAACTCGGGCGACTGGGCGACCGGGGTCTGCCGCCCTGCGCGATGGATTTCCCAGCGCCAGGGCTTCGGCATGCGGGCGCGGTTCTTCACCACCAAGAAATAATCGGCGGGATCGAGCGCGGCGTTCAGAACGCGGTCACTCATGGGCCGCAACCGCCGACAGCATCGCTTTGTCGCGCTCCTGCGCCGCTGCAAGATCGGCCGGATCGACGTTGACCATCTCGATCGAGGACGGCTCGTACGCCTGCGCCGGCAAGAAGATCAGCGTCGCCACACGGCGATAGACCGGAAACGACAACTCCTCAACAAGTTCCTCGTCCGTCACCACTTCATATTGGCCGGCCGCCAATTGGCGATCGACGCCCTTGAGCGAGAACGGATGTTTGAACGTCATTGTCACGCGCTTGGTGCGTGTCGTCATCGTGGTGCCTCGATTGAGCCGGTGTTGGCGATTGCGGCGCGCGGTGCGCGCGACCGGCTTCTCACCAACTGTAGTAGGCAAGGACGATTGCGGCCGAAATCAGCAGGCCCAGTCCCCAGAAGGAAAGGTTGATCGCTCGATCCATCGCGGGACTATGCGCGCTTCAGGCGGCGATAGATACAGCTATATTGGAGGCGCATTAGGCGCGCGGAACCCGCCTAAGATGCGCCAACGCCTTTGTCCTTCAGCGCGCTGCCGATCTCGTCGAGCACCTTGGGGTCCTCGATGGTGGCCGGCATGGTCCAGGGCTCATGGTCGGCCATCTTCTTGATGGTGCCGCGCAGGATCTTGCCCGAACGCGTCTTCGGCAGGCGCGCAACCGTGATCGCCAGCTTGAACGCCGCGACCGGCCCGATCTTTTCGCGCACCAGCGCGACGATCTCCTTCTCGATCTCGGCGGGCGGCCGGTTGACGCCGGCCTTGAGCACGATGAAACCGCAGGGCACTTCGCCCTTGAGGTCGTCCTTGATCCCGAGCACCGCGCATTCGGCGACGTCGGGATGACCTGCGAGCACCTCCTCCATGCCGCCGGTCGACAGGCGATGGCCGGCAACGTTGATGATGTCGTCGGTGCGGCCCATCACCCAGACGTAGCCGTCGTCGTCGATGTAACCGGCATCGGCGGTCTTGTAGTAGCCGGGAAATTCCGCGAAATAGCTTTCGACGCAGCGCGCATCCTGTTGCCACAGCGTCGGCAGCGCGGCCGGGGGCAGCGGCAGCTTCACCACCAGCGAGCCGACGGTGCCGCGCGGCAAGGGCTTCGAGGCTTCGTCCACCACCTGCATCTCGTAGCCCGGCATCGGCACGCAGGCCGAGCCGTGCTTGACCGGCAACGCGCCAAGGCCGACCGGATTGCCGCAGATGCACCAGCCGGTCTCGGTCTGCCACCAGTGGTCGATCACCGGCTTCTTCAGCTTCTCCTCGGCCCAGGCCACCGTCGGCGGGTCGGCGCGCTCGCCGGCGAGGAATAGCGTGCGGAATTTCGACAGGTCGTATTTGCCCATCAATTTGCCGTCGGGATCTTCCTTCTTGATCGCGCGGAAGGCGGTCGGCGCGGTGAACAGCGCGACCACGCCGTGATCGGACACGACGCGCCAGAACGCGCCGGGATCAGGCGTGCCAACCGGCTTGCCCTCGTACATCACGGAGGTCGCGCCATGGATCAGCGGCGCATAGACGATGTAGGAGTGACCGACCACCCAGCCGATGTCGGACGCGCACCACCAGATCTCGCCCGGATTGACGCCGTAGAGATATTGCATCGACCATTTGAGCGCGACGAGGTGGCCGCCATTGTCGCGCACCACGCCTTTCGGGATGCCGGTCGTGCCGGAGGTGTAGAGAATATAGAGCGGATCGGTGGCGGCGACGGGAACGCACTCGCTGGTCTTGGCGTATTCGACCGCGTGCTCCCAGACTTTGCGCCAGTCGTGATCGCGGCCTTCTGTGAGCTTCGCCTCGCATTGCGGGCGTTGCAGGATCAGACAGGTCTGCGGCTTGTGTTTGGCGATGTTGATCGCCTCGTCGAGCAGCGGCTTGTACGGCACCACACGATTGACCTCGATGCCGCAACTCGCCGACAGGATGATCTTCGGCTTGCAATCATCGATGCGGGTGGCGAGCTCCTTGGGCGCGAAGCCGCCGAACACCACCGAATGGATGGCGCCGATGCGCGCGCAGGCCAGCATGGCGAACACCGCCTCGGGCACCATCGGCATATAGAGAATGACGACGTCGCCCTTCTTGACGCCAAAGTCGCGCAGCATGGCGCCGAGCAGTTGCACTTCGGACAGCAGGCGGCCGTAGGTGAACGTCTTTTTGGTATTGGTGACCGGCGAGTCGTAGATCAGCGCGGCCTGATCGTTGCGCGTGGCAATGTGCCGGTCGAGCGCGTTGTAGCAGGTGTTGACCACACCGCCGGTGAACCAGCGGCCGTAGAGGCCCTGCGTCTTGTCGAAGACTTTCTTCGGCTTCTCGATCCAATCGATGGCGTTCGCCGCCTCACCCCAGAAGCCCTCCGGGTCGCGCTGCCAGCGCGCATAGACGTCGTGATAGCCGCTCGTACGCGCGTCCATGGGGTTCCTCCCGGCTTTGCCCGCAATTGTGTCGCGTCGGCCATGCGCAAACAAGGCTGGCGAATTGTCCCACCTTTGCGTAGGCAAAGCGCGCCCACCGAGCAAAGTCCCCGTGACCGTCATCACCGACCCCCTGTTCTACGCGCTGGCGGTCCCTGCCGTTGTCGCGCTCGGCCTGTCGAAGGGCGGTTTTGCCGGAGTCGGCCAGATGGCGACGCCCATGCTGGCGCTGGTGATGCCGCCGCTCGAGGCCGCCGCGATCATGCTGCCGATCATGATCATTCAGGACGCCAGCGCCGTCTGGGTCTACCGCAAGGACTGGAGCGGCCGGATCCTGGCGATCGTCATTCCGGGCGGCATCGTTGGCGTCGCCGCCGGCGGCTTGCTGGCCGCGCATATTTCGGAGGCCGCGGTGCGGGTCTTCATCGGCTGCACAACGATCGCCTTCGTGCTCTACAGCTGGGTCGGTCCGCAGCGCATCGCGCGGGCCGCGCACCAGGCGAGCGTCGCTGCCGGCCTGTTCTGGGGCGGGATGTCCGGCTTCACCTCGACCATCGCGCAGGCCGGCGGGCCGCCGTACCAGATGTACGTGCTGTCGCTGTCGTTGCCGAAGATGATGTTCGTCGGCACCAGCGCCATCTTCTTCGCGACCATGAACTGGCTGAAGGTGATCCCCTACTTCGCACTCGGCCAGTTTTCGACCAAGGGGCTCGGCACCTCTTTGGTGCTGCTGCCGCTGGCGATTGTCACCAACCAGCTGGGCTTTTACCTGGTGCGGCGGGTGTCGCAGGAGCTGTTCTACAAAATCACGCTGGTCGCGATGTTTCTCATCTCCATCGAGCTGGTGCGCGAGGGCGCGACCCAAATCTGGCGCGGTTGAACCCGCTGGCGGCGGGCGGCGACTAATATAAAATTGCCTCGTCAGGGGGAGCGCAGTCATGCGCATCGGATTGCTTGTCGTGTTGCTTGGCCTGCTCGCCGTGCCGGCTTTGGCGGAAACGCCGGAGGATCGCGCGACGTTTGGCGACTGCCTGTCGCGGGACGTCGCGACGGCGCTGACGGCCTGCACGCGCCTGATCGAGAGCAAGCCTTCGGAACCGGCGGTACTGGCGCGCGCGCTTTACTATCGCGGCTCGGCTTACGACAGCAAAGGCGACTACCCCAGCGCCATCACCGATTTCACCGAGTTCGATCCGGGTCAAGCCGCAGGCGCTCGGCTATGGCGGACGCGCCTTCGCCCGCATGCACGACAACGATTTCAAGAACGCCATCGCCGATTTCGATGAAGCCATCAAAATCAGTCCGCAGGACGCCGCAGTCTATCAGTGGCGAGGCTTCAGCTATCTCTCCATGGGCGACAATATCCACGCGCTCGCCGATTTCGACGTATCTTTACGGATCGACCCGGACAACGTCGAAGCCTTCGGGCTCCGCGGCCAAGCCCATGAGGCGGTCAAGGACTACAAGGCCGCGCTTGCCGACTACAGTGCGGTGATCGCGCGCATGCCCGACTGGGCGGTCGCACGCGACTCCCGCGCGCTGCTCCTCATCAAGCTTGGCAACTTCGACGGCGCCATAGACGACGCCAGCGCGGCATTGCACAGCGACCCCAACAATATGAAGGCGATTGCGATCCGCGGCATCGCCTTCCGCAACAAGCGCGATTTCAAGCGCGCCGTTTACGACTTGACGGCGGCGGCGCGCCTGCAGCCTGACGTGGCGGCGCTCTATCTGGAACGTGGTATCGCCTATCGCATGATGGGCGACCGCGAGCATGCCATCGGCGACTTCAAGACGGCGCTCCGTCTGGCGCCTGACGAACCTGCCGACGCGCGCGCGCAGCTCAAGGCAATGGGCGTGTCCGACCAAGAAAACCCGGCCGGTTCGGGCAAGTGAGCGCGAGAATCATTCCCATGCGCATCGCCGCGTTCGTCCTGGCGAGCTTGATCGCCGCGCCGGCGTGGGCTGCAACGCCGCAGGATCTGAGCGACTGCAACAGCAAATACGGGCAGGAGGCGGCGCTCGCCTGCACGCGCGTCATTGACGACAAATCGTCACCGTCCGAGGCGCTCGACCAGGCTTTCTTCAACCGCGCGCTGTCCTACGAGACCATCGACCTCATCCCCGAAGCCATGTCCGACGCCAACGAGTTCGATCCGCCGCCAGCCCAACGACGCCACCGGCTACACCGTCCGCGGCAAGGTCTATCAGGATCAACAGGAGTTCGAGCGCTCGCTCGCGAATTTCAACCAGGCCATCCAACTCAATAACAAGAGATCGCTGACCTATGCGTGGCGCGGCCTGAGCTACTTCTATATGCGCGACAGCGCGCACGCGATCGAGGATTTCGACGCGGCGCTGCGCATCGACCCCAAATATACGGAGGCATACTGGGATCGCGGCCAGGCGCACGAGGCCGCCGACGACGCCAAGGCCGCGATCGCCGACTACGGCAAGCTGATCGAACTCGAGCAGAACTCGGTGCGCGGCTACGTCCGGCGTGCCGTCGTCTTCATCAGGCTCGGCGACACCGTCCACGCCATCGAGGACGCCAGCGCGGTGATGCGCTTCGAGCCGGCCAATGCCGCGGCGCTCGGTGTACGCGCCGATGCCTACACGGCCAAAGGCGATTACGAGCGCGCCATCGACGACTACAGCGCGGCGATCCACTTCGCGCCGGAATACGTGCTCTACGTGCAGCGTGGCATCGCCTACCGGCTGAAAGGCGACCGCGACCGCGCCATCGACGACCTCTACAAGGCCATCAATGTGCGGCCGCTGGCGTCTGATGACGCCCGTGCCGAACTAAAAAAGCTCGGTGTCGAGGTTCCGGCCAACCGGGAGGCCGTCCCGCCGGGAAAGACGCTGCTCGACGTGCTCAAATGAGCCTTCTAAGCAATTGATCGCCACCCTCCCCCTTCGCTACGCTGGCCTTGGGGGAAACGGCCAATGGCGAAAACGCCTTACGACACCGATCTCGACCGCAATGCGGCCAACTTCCAGCCGCTGACGCCGCTTGGCTTTCTCGAGCGCGCGGCGGCCGTGTTTCCGAACCATACCGCGATCATCCACGGGCCGTTGCGGCGCGGCTATGCCGAGTTTTACGCGCGGACGCGGCGATTGGCCTCGGCGCTGGCGAAACACGGCATCAAGCGCGGCGACACCGTCGCCGCCTTCCTCGCCAATACGCCGGCGATGCTCGAATGCCACTACGGCGTGCCGATGACGCAGGGCGTGCTCAACACGCTCAACACGCGACTCGACGCGCCGATCATCGCTTTCTCGCTTGACCACGGCGAGGCCAAGGTCGTCATCACCGACCGCGAATATTCCAAGGTCATGAAGGAGGCGCTGGCGCTCGCCAAGGTGAAGCCGCTGGTGATCGATTACGACGACCCGGAATATTCCGGTGCCGGCGAACGGCTGGGCGAAATCGAGTACGAGGACTTCGTCGCGCAAGGCGATCCCGGCTTTGCCTGGCTGATGCCGGAGGACGAGTGGGACGCCATCACGCTCAATTACACGAGCGGCACCACCGGCGATCCCAAAGGCGTCGTCTACCACCACCGCGGCGCGCATCTGCTCGCCGTCGGCAATGTCGTCACCTGCGGCATGGCCAAGCACCCCGTGTACCTGTGGACGCTGCCGATGTTCCACTGCAACGGCTGGTGCTTCCCGTGGTCGATCTCGGTGGCCGCCGGCACGCATGTCTGCCTGCGCGCGGTCCGCGCGCCGGCGATGTACGATGCAATTCAGCAGCACAAGGTGACGCATCTGTGCGGCGCGCCGATCGTGATGGCAACGCTGCTCAATGCGCCGGCCGCCGAGAAGAAGCCGCTGCCGCACGTGGTCGAATTCTTCACGGCCGCCGCGCCGCCGCCGGAAGCCGTGCTCGCCGCCATGAAGGAAGCCGGCTTCAACGTCACGCATCTCTACGGCCTGACCGAATGCTACGGGCCCGCGGTGGTGAACGACTGGCACGCGGAATGGAACGCGCTGCCCGCGGCCGAACAGGCGGTGAAGAAGGCGCGCCAAGGCGTGCGCTATGGCGCGCTGGAGGCGCTCGACGTGCGCGACCCGGAAACCATGTTCCCGGTGCCGCGCGACGGCGAGACGCTCGGCGAAGTGATGATGCGCGGCAATGTCGTGATGAAGGGTTATCTCAAGAACAAGAAATCGACCGACGGCGCCTTTGCCGGCGGCTGGTTCCACACCGGCGATCTCGGCGTCATGCATCCCGACGGCTACATCCAGCTCAAGGATCGCAGCAAGGACATCATCATTTCCGGCGGCGAGAACATCTCGTCGATCGAAGTCGAGGACGCGCTCTACAAGCATCCGGCCGTCGCAGCCGCTGCGGTCGTCGCCAAGGCCGACGACAAATGGGGCGAGACGCCCTGCGCCTTCGTCGAGCTAAAGCCCGGCGCGCAGGCGACGAGCGATGACCTGATGCAATGGTGCAAAAAGCACCTCGCCTCCTACAAATGCCCGCGCTACGTGGTGTTCGCGGAGATTCCGAAGACGTCGACCGGCAAGATCCAGAAGTTCAAGCTGCGCGAGATGACGAAGGCTGTGTGACTCTGTCGAGATGCCGCCGCAGCGAACCGAGCCAGCCCGCAAACGCATCGCGCAAGACGACGATGCCCTCGTCCTGGCCCTCGGGGTCGCAATCGAAGGTCGCAAACCATTCGATGAAGGCGCGCTCGCCGTCGATCACCGGCGTGACGCGTATGGTCGCCTGGAAGTTCCACACCGGCATCGGCGCCGCGCCCTCGAAGCCGTAGACCTGCGAGCGATCGATGTCCGACAGTGCCAGCAATTTCTGCCGCCGCCGGTTGCCGTTGTAGAGCACGTTACGTATGGCGCCGACCGCGTCGCCGGACCTGCCCTCCTCGATCTCGCTCTCGCCGGCGCCGTCGACCCAGACCGGGTAATTGTTGAAGTCGCGGATCGTCCGCCAGACCTGGTCGGCGGACTGTTCAAATACGGTGCTGTAGTAGCTCTTCGCCATGCTTGCGCTCCTCATCAGACACGCAACATGGCGACGGCCGTTGATCGCAGCCACCCGATTTCTGCGCTGCCAAAAACGAAATCGCCGGACGCTTGGGCCCGGCGACGACGACGATGGTCGGTACGGCGCGCTAGCGCTGCTGGTTCGGGTCGAAATAGCGGTCGGAGTTGTATTTCTGGTCGAACGATTGGGTCTGGCCGAGGCCGCCGAATTGCATGCTGAACCCGCCCTGATGGGAGTTGCCGTCACCACCGCTGCCGAAACGCTGCGGCGAGCCGGCCTTCGGTTGCACCTGTTCGTCCGGGTCGGTGTAATTCTGATGGAGACCACCGTCGCCCGCGGCGTTGCTCTCGAAGGTGAAGGCCTTGGCCGCGGAGGCGCCCGCAAATGCAAGCGCGGCGGCAAACAGCAGCGTGGTGATGTTTTTCATGACGCCCTCAGCCTAATCGCTTCGGCCCAAACAGGCCAGAACAATATGGCCGCACCGCGGCGGCAAATTGCATCAGAATTACGCGGATTTTATGCGCTCAACGCAAAACCACCGCTTCTGCCGAAGCCGGGCGAGCCCGAATTCAGCGCAAGCGGCGGTTATCCAGCTCTGGCGAACGGATCGGCTAAGTCAGTGCAGGCTTACGCCGCTGCGCAGCCGCTCGATCTCGTCCTTCACCTGTAATTTTTTACGCTTGAGCTCCACAACTCTCAAATCATCGACCGCGGGGTGTGTCAGGCATTCGCTGATTTCTTCGTCGAGGGCCTGATGTTTTCTTTCAAGTTCCGCGAGATGCGATTGCATCGACATGCAAAATGTCTCCTCAATCAGTGGCTCCCAGAAGAGCTAAGTCTAGCGCAAACTCAGTTCAAGGGCGATGCTACACGCGGCCGTGCGGCGCAGCAATCGGAACCAAAGTCGTTGATCGGTGAAGATTTTTTGGCAGCCTTGAATGCGCTTGTGGAAAACGTAATAATTTACCGTCTTCGTCAGCTAACCGTTCACGTCCGGCGAAGCGACCAGCGGTAGCGATGACCAGAGATGAAGAACGCGAGTTGCGCGAGCAGTTGGCGCGCCTGCAACAGGAGCACCGCGATCTCGACGCCGCGATCGCGGCCTTGGCGTCCTCTCCCGCCTCCGACCTGATCCAGGTGCAGCGGCTGAAGAAACGCAAGCTGGTGCTGCGCGACAAGATTCGCGCCATCGAGGATCAGCTGACGCCGGACATCATCGCCTAGCGACGTTACGCCCGCCGCTCGCTCTTGCGCGCGTACATCGCCTTGTCGGCGAGATCGATCAGCGCCGCCGTCGTGAGGTCGCCGCGCAATACGGCAACGCCGACGCTGGCGCCGACCGACAATCTCTCCCCGCCCCGCGCCTGAGCGATGCCTTCAATGCGAATTTCCAGATCGCGCGCCCGCATCATCGCCTGCGGCTTGGCGGCGTTCCACATCAGCACGCCGAACTCATCGCCACCGAGGCGACCGACGAGGTCCGAGGCGCGCACATGCGCGGCCAGTTCGCCGGTCACCAGCTTGAGCAGTTCATCGCCGGCGGCATGGCCGTAGCGGTCGTTGACGGTCTTGAAGCCGTCGAGATCGATGTAGAGCAGCGCGGCCGGCGTGCCGTAGCGCTTGACGTAAGCCAGCGACCGGGTGAGCTCGCGGTCGAAGCCGCGCCGGTTGAGGATGTCGAGCATCGGATCGACGTCGGCGTGCAGCTCAAGCTCGGCGATCTTGGCGCGGGCTTCCGCCAGCTCACGCGTCAGTCGTTCCACGTCGGCACTCAGCGATGCCGTGGCGTCCAAGCCGTTCTCGCCACTCCTCGCCTCGGCTCGGTTCGGGATCACATGGTTCCTCGTGATTCGCAGCCGTTAACGAGCATAATGCGTCAGCCTTGCCACCGGGGAGCCCAAACCTATAATGCGCCGCTTCCCGCGCGCTGGGTGGTGGGGAATGGGGAGCAAAATGGCGGCTAAGCCGGTCGCGATCATCATGGGGAGCCAGTCCGACTGGCCCACCATGAAACACGCGGCCGACACGCTCGCCGCGCTGAAAATTCCATACGACGCGAAGATCGTCTCGGCGCACCGTACGCCCAAGCGGCTCTATGAGTTCGCCGCGGGCGCCCGCAAGGCCGGCGTCAAGGTGATCATCGCCGGCGCCGGCGGGGCCGCGCATTTGCCCGGCATGACCGCGTCGATGACGCCTTTGCCGGTGTTCGGCGTGCCGATGAACACGCACGCCCTCGACGGCAAGGATTCGCTACTCTCGATCATGCAGATGCCCGGCGGCATTCCGGTTGGCACACTGGCGATCGGTAAGCCGGGCGCGATCAATGCGGCGCTGCTCGCAGCCGCGGTGCTGGCGCTGTCGGACGGCAAGGTCGCCAAGCGCCTCGACGCCTGGCGCGCCAAGCAGACCAAGGCCGTCGCCCGACGGCCGAAAGACTGATCCTTTGCTCAAGACCGGGGCGACCATCGGAATTCTCGGCGGCGGACAGCTCGCCCGTATGCTCGCGCTGGCGGCGGCGCCGCTCGGGCTGCGCTGCCACGTTTACTCGCCAGAGCGGAACTCGTGTGCCTTCGACGTGGTGCATGCGAGCACATGCGCGGCCTACGAAGACGAGCACGCGCTGGCGCGCTTTGCCAATGCGGTCGATGTCATCACCTACGAGTTCGAAAACGTACCGGCCAAGACCGCCGCCTTTCTCGCCAAGCGCAAGCCGGTCATGCCGGACCCGCAGGTTCTGGAGACGACGCAGGACAGGCTGATCGAGAAGGATTTCCTGAGCGGGTTGAAAATCCCGACCGCGCCATACGGCGGGGTGCACAGCGCGACGCAACTGGCCGAAGCGATCGAGCAAATCGGGCTTCCTTCGGTGCTGAAGACGCGCAAACTCGGCTACGACGGCAAGGGTCAGGCCAAGATCGCCAAAGCCGGCGACCCGATGTCGGCCTGGCGGCTGGTGCAGAGCGCACCGTCGATCCTCGAAGGCTTCATCGATTTCGAGCGCGAGGTCTCGGTCGTGGTGGCGCGTTCGCGCGACGGCAAGGTCGAATGCTTCGAGGTCACGGAGAACGAGCATCGCGACCACATCCTGAAGATCTCGCGCGTGCCGGCCAAGGTCACGGCCGCGGTCGAGACGCAGGCACGCCGCATCGCCACCCGCATCGCGCAAGCCTTCGATTATGTCGGCGTGCTCGCGGTCGAGATGTTCGTCGTGCGCAAGGGCAAGGGCTATACCGTGCTGGTCAACGAAATCGCGCCGCGCGTGCACAATTCCGGCCACTGGACCATCGACGGCGCCAGCGTATCGCAGTTCGAGCAGCACATCCGCGCGGTGGCGGGCATGCCACTTGCCAAGCCAGTCCGAACTCGGCAAGCGCGTCGAGATGATCAACCTGATCGGCGCCGAGGTGAACGAGGCCTCACGCTGGCTGACCGTGCCTGGCGCGTCGGTCCACATCTACAACAAGGGCGAGGCTCGCCCGCGCCGCAAGATGGGCCACGTCACGCGGGTGTGGACGACCGCCAGGCGCTAGCGCAGCACCGCCGCGGTGGTGTCGCGATTGTAATAGATGGTCGCCAGCAAGAGCGCGGTGAAATAGGTCCAGCCGACGAACGGCACGAAGCGCACCGACAGCGACTTGTAGAGCCGATATCGCGCCCCGGTGCCGAGATTGTCGGTGATCGCCGCGATCATTTCCGGTGTCGTCGCCGCGCGCATGACACGCTCGAGGTCGAGCGCGGCGAGCCCGTAGCTTGCGCTTTTCAGCGCCGCGGCCGAGCCTTCGGCGGCTGAGGCCAGCACGCGATCGTTGCGCAGCTGCTCGAACAGCGCGACACGACGCTCGACGCCGAGCGCGTCGAGGACGATGGTCAGCAACACGTCCTCGGCGGTGTCGCCCGCCAGCGGCTCGACCTGCGGCAGCGGTTGGTTCAGCGCGGCCTCAACCTCGTCGGCTGTCGGCGCGATCCTGATCGCCAGCGGCTGCATCGTCAGTACGAGATCGAGTTCGCGCGTCGGCACGATCAGCAGCCAGTCATCCTCGCTGACCCGCGTGTTCAGGACCGAGACGAGCCCGTGCGCCAGCACCTTCTGCTCGGTGCGGAACCGCTGCACCGCTTCGGCGTCATGTTCGGAGCCGCCCTCGACGACATGGCGAAGCATGTTGTCGGCGCGCTGGCCGAGCCGGCCAACCTCACGGCGCGCATCCTGGGCCGCCCTGCTGATTGTGGTCTGGGAATAGAGCTGCGCCAGCGTCCCGCGCGGGGCAAAAGCCACCGCCGCGGCGAGACCGCCGGCCAGGCCGACGAAGTTTCGCCGCTCGATCAGGGCCTTGCCCGCGCGCCGGCTACGCTGCGGTGGCGCCATCGAAGCCCATCCAATCAACCGGGCAGGGTTGAAAAAGAGCCGCCCGAGGCTCAATTGTGGACTCTTAGCGGCTTTTCTGCTAGAGCCGCCCGACTCAAAGCCCGCGCCACTGCGGGGTTTTTGGGCGAAACCCGACCGAGCAACAACGAAGGAGCATGCGTGCAGGTACTCGTTCGCGACAACAACGTCGACCAGGCCCTCAAGGCGCTGAAGAAGAAGATGCAGCGCGAAGGCATTTTCCGCGAGATGAAGCTCCGCGGTCATTACGAAAAACCCTCTGAAAAGAAGGCGCGGGAGAAGGCGGAAGCGATCCGCCGGGCCCGCAAGCTCGCGCGCAAGAAGATGCAGCGCGAAGGCCTGCTCCCGGCCAAGCCGCGTGTTGTTGCCGGCGCCGGTGGCCCTGGTGGTGGTGGTGGCCGCAGCGGCGGTGGCGGCTTCGGTGGCGGTGGTGGCGGCGGCGGACGCCGTTTCGGCTGATCGCACGACCTGACGCAAACAATTTTCGACCGGTGACGCGGGCCTTGGGCCCGCGTTGTTGTTTTTGAGCGGCCTTTATCCGTTTCGCCGGATGACGAGGCAGGTAATGTCGTCGGCCTGAACCGTGCCGGCCGAGAAGCGCTCGAGATCGCCGAGCACGGCCATCATCAGGTCCTGCGGCGAGCGGCTGGCGAATTGCTGTGCGATGTCGAGCAGCCGCTGCACGCGGAACGCCTCGCCTGCCGCGTTGAAGGCCTCGGTCACACCGTCGGTATAGAGAAACAGCATTTCCCCGTCGTTGAGCGTGACGCTCGCCTCCTTGAACGCCTTGCCCGGCATGACGCCGAGCGGCGGATTGCTGGAATGTTTCAGCAGGCGCGCCTTGCCGTCGGCGCCGGTGATGATGGGCTCGCAGTGGCCGGCGTTGACGAAACGCACCTGCCCCGAGGCTTCGTTCAGGTCGGCATAGACCACCGTCACGAACATATCGATCGGATTCTCGCGGCAGAGCGCCTCGTTGACGTGGGCGATGCAATCGGCCGGCACTTCGCCGGCCGAGGCGATGCCGCGCAGCATCGTGCGCGTCACCGCCATGAAGAAAGCCGCGGCGACGCCCTTGCCCGAGACATCGGCCACTACAAGCGCCAGCCGGCCGTCGGAAATCGGAAAGAAGTCGTAGAAGTCGCCGCCGACTTCAAGCGCGGGGCGCATTGAGGCCGCGATGCCGGTATCCGGATAGGCGGAAAAGTCCTTCGGCAAAATCGAGGCCTGCAACAGCTGCGCAGTGTGCAGGTCCTGGTCGATGCGCGCCTGCTTCTCTTCGAGCTGCTGGTTCTTCTCCACCACTTCGGCGGTGCGCTGCGCGACGCGCTGCTCCAGCATCCGATTGTGGGCCTCAAGCGCGGCTTCCGCCTCCAGTTGCTGGGTGCGGACCGCGACCAGCAGCAGGCCGGTGAAGGCGATCACGCTGGTGAAGCCTTCGAGCAGCAGGATCGACTCGTTGCCGGTCGCGCCAACGAAGGCACCGATGCCGGCGACGGTCGCGAGCGTGGCGCCGACGATGACGGCGGCCGCCGTCAGTGTGACGCCGCGCGGTCCGACCTTGAAGCCCGCCCAGATCAGCAGCGGCAGGAAGAGATAGTCGACCGGGTAATGCGTCAGGACCTCGACGGCGGCGATCGCCGCCACGGTCACCAGAATGATCGCCGAGCTTACTGCGGCCTCGCTGTCGAACTCCGGCTCGCGATACCAGGCGAGGATCAGGCTGGTGAAGACTGCAATGCCCGCGGCGTCGGCGAGGACGAACGTGACGAAGGTGAGCTCGTACTCGCCTTTGGCGACGAAGCCGAAAGCCCACAGCGAGAACGTGCCGATGGCGCCGCAGACGAAGGCCGCACCGAGCGCGGACCCCAGCAGAAACACGACGACGTGGCGCGGCCGGTCGAAGGGATGCCAGGTGCCGGTACCCAGCCGCATGACCGCGAGCGCGATCAACGCCTCCAGAATGGAGCCGATGCCGGTGCCGCTATTGGCGAAGATATAGCGGAGCGGCGTGAAATGCGGGTCGTCGAAAAGCGGAAAGCCGTTGAGAAACTGGCCGAAGAAGACGGCAGGCAGGATGCGCGGCCCCAGGATGATCGTCGCCGCGACGGCAATTCCGGCAGGCGGAAAAATCGGACTGATCTTGGCGGGCCCGATGCCGAACCAGAGCACGACAAGACCGGCGATGCTGTAGGCGACCAGGACGATGAGATTGAGCAGCAGCCATGACCCGACACCGCGCGGCACATTGACGGCCGGCGTCAGCGCCGTAACCAGTGGCTTTGCGCGGACGGGGAGTGTCATGGCGGTTGTCCGGGCGGCCTGGGCGCCAGTGCCCGGGTCAACGCTTGAGCGCGGCGACGGCGGCTTCCACGGTGTCGTACACGGCAAACAATTCCAGCAGGCCGCTGATCTCGAAGATCTCGGTCACTTCCTCGTGCATGCCGCATAGCGCAATCGTCTTGTTCTTCGAGCGCACGTGTTTGGCAAGGATGATGAAGGACCGCAGGCCGGCGCTGGAGACGTAATTCATTCCCTTGAGATCGACCACGACGTGATCGTCGCGCGAGGTGACGTCGAGCACCTTCTGCTCCAGCGTCTTGGCGACCGAGCTGTCGACGCGGCCAACAATTCGCAATGTGGTGGCGTTGCCGGCACGAATTTCAGTGACTTCCATGACAATCCTGCTGCGCCAGCCTGCGCTTGAATTTGCTGCGCCAATTCTACAAAAGTTCCTTCCGCACTACAAAAGAAAATGTGATTATCGCGCGCAATTCAAGGAGAGGCCGGTGAATCTGTCAGAGGGACTTCGGAAGCTTTGGCGATTCATCCTGGAGGAGCACACCGCGCCGAAGGGCCGCCCGCCGGTCAAGCCGAGCGACCTGACCTATGGCGTCGACGATCGCCCGCCGGCTTACGTCTTGTGGATCGCCGCGATCCAGCACGTGCTGCTTGCAAGCGTGACGACGGTCTTTCCGCTGCTGGTGCTGGAGGCGGCCAATGCCTCTCACGAGGTCGTGCTGAAGACGATGTCGGGCTCGTTGCTGTCGCTCGGCTTCGGCACCTTCCTGCTCTGCCTGAAGGCACGCGACTTGGGATCGAGCGCGCTGATGCCTGCGGCGTTTTCGGGCGTCTATTTCACCGTCAGCATCGCTGCGGCGCATCAGGGCGGGCTGGCGCTGGTTGCGGGCATGACGGTGTTTGCCGGCTTCGTCCAACTCGCCATCGGCTATAGCGCCCATTGGCTGCGGCCTTATCTGCCGACCGAGATCGCAGGCTTCGCCATGCTGATGAGCGGGCTGACGCTCGGCGTCATCGGCTTCAATCTCATCACCGGCGTGTCGGCAGCCTCCGACGTGATGGGCGCCAACATGGGCGTTCCAGCACTGCTCGGCGTCGCCTGCCTGCTGGTAATGATTGCGCTGTTCGTCTGGGGCGCGTCGAGCCTGCGGCTCTTCGTCGTGCTCATCGTGCTCGGCGGCGGCTATACCATCGGCGCCGCGATGGGCATGGTGCCGTTCCACGAGATGAAATCGGCCGGCATTCTCATTCACCCGTCGTTGCCCTCACCGTCCTGGCCGACGATGGCGGTCAATCTGATGCTGCCGTTCGCGGTCGCGGCCATCGCGACCTCGCTGCGCGCCATCGGCGACTTCACCACCGTGCAGAAGATCAATGACGCCAAATGGCAGCGCGCCGACATGAATTCGATCCGGCGCGGCCTCGTGTCCAACGGCCTGAGCATGATCTTCGGCGGCATCTTCGGCAGCTTCGGCCTGAGCACGTCATCCTCGTCGGTCGGCCTGTCGGCGACCACCGGCGTGACGTCGCGCTCGGTCGGCTACGCCACCGCCATCGTCTTCGTGATCCTCGCTTTCCTGCCGTCGGTGCTGGAGCTGATCATTCTGGCGCCGAAGCCCGTGTTCGGCGCGGCGCTGGTCTTCACGTCCTGTTTCATCATTGTGAACGGCATGCAGGCGATGGTCAGCCGCCTCATGGACGGCCGGCGCACGCTGGTCGTGAGCATTGCGGTGCTGCTGTCGTTCAGCCGCTTTTTATTTCCCGGCTTCTATCTGGCGGCGCCGACCTATCTTCAGCCGGTCGTCGGCTCGCCGCTGGTCATCGGCCTGCTCGGCGCGCTGCTGCTCAACCTCGTGTTCCGCATCGGCATCAAGAAAACCGCCGCGGTCACATTCACGCCGGGCGTCGACCCGCTCACCAAGCTCGAGCAGTTCGCGCACAAGCAAGGCGGCATCTGGGGCGCGCGCCGCGACGTCATCGAACGCGCCATCCGCGCCATGATCGAGACCGCCGAAAGCCTCAGCCTGCTGATCACACCGGGCAAGTCGGCCACGTTCAGGATGACGTTCGACGAGTTCTGGCTCGACGTGCTGGTCGAGTACGAGGGCAAGGCGCTGGCGACGCAGGCGACCGTACCGAGCCACGACGAACTGCTGGCCGACGAAACGCAGCTGACGCGGCTTGCCGCCGTCATGATCCGCCGGCAAGTCACCAAGCTCCGCACCAGCACGCAAGGCGAGCATCAGCGCATCGACCTGGGTTTCGAGCATTGAGATGACGACGCCGCAAAGCCTCTCGATCACGGTCGCGAACGACTTGCAGGAGGTGCCGCAGGTTGCCGAACAAATCGAGACGTTTTGTTCAAATTTGAATGTATCGAAAAAGACTACGTACAGATTCAACGTCGCGCTGGAAGAAGCGCTGACCAACATCATTTCCTACGGCTTCAGCGGCGGGGGCCGTCATCAGATCGACATCGGTGTCGAGTTCCACGACGGCGAGCTGATCGCGACAGTGAGCGACGACGGAAAGCCGTTCGACCCGCTGTCACAGACGCCGCCCGATATCCACGCCAAGATCGAAGATCGCAGGGTCGGCGGGCTCGGCATTCATCTGCTGCGCACGCTGATGGAGAAAGTGGAGTACCGGCGCGACGGCGGCATCAACCGGCTCACGTTCCGCACGCGCGCCGACGCCGCGGGCGGTTAAGCGCCGATTAATCATCGCGGTGCGTTTTCCGCGCGCGGCATGGATCGCGGCCGCACATTCGTGGTTATTGGCGGCATGCCGTTCGATCATCTTGAAGCGCTAAAGTGCAAGTTCTGCGAGGGCCGCCTGCGGTTCGACGTCGACCGCAAAGAAAAGGCGCCAGGCTTCACCTATTATCGCTGCGAGGAATGCCGCATGCCCAACGTGTTCCCAGCGCCCGAGGATGCTACCGCCTAGGCCGCGCCGAACGTAAAGCGTGTGCCGACCGCCGAATGGATGACCTTGTCGCCGAGCGCGGCCCGCGCGAGGTCGTAGAAGCGGTCGCCCGTGCAGTGGCCGACGATCAGATAATCCGGATTGATCGTCTTGAACTCGGCGATGGCCTTCTCGATGTAGGCGTCGTCGAGCGGCGGCACGATATGGAAGCCGCCGAGCACGGCGTGCACCTTGTCGACGCCCGAAGCTGCCATCGCCTGGCGCACCGTGTTGATAACGCCGCGGTGGCTGCATGATGTCAGCACCACCAGGCCCTTGTCCTTGACCAGATAGCTGGTGGCGACCTCATGGTCGAAATCGTCGGTGATGTAGTCGCCGGTGTTCTTCGCCGCCGGCATCTTCTCCGGATAGCAGCCGAAACCATCGAAAATGCCGACGATTTCGGTGGTGGTGCGCAGCGGCGTCTCGAACGAGGTCTGGCCGATGCGGCCGGTGGTGAAGGCGTGGTCGGCGACGATCGCCGGCTCCGCCGCCATCATCAGCGTCAGGTCGGCATCCATGATCGCCTTGCGGTCGAGCGCGCCGAAATTGCCGCCCGGATTGCGCCGCCAGCAGAAACAGTCCTCGCCGCCGACATAGAACGGCAGATTCTTCTTCAGCTCGCGGCCTCGGGCCTTGAGAAAGCCGACCATGCCGCCGAAATGGTCGTAATGGCCGTGGCTCAGCACCATAGCGTCGAAGGCCGCCGGATCGATCTTGAGGATCGACATGTTGTTGAGCAGGACGTCCGAGGTATAGCCGAAATCGATCAGCACGTTGCGCTCTTCGCCGCCGCGCGAGGATTGCGCGTGCATGGCAAGGCCCCACTCGCCGTTGAGGATCGCGCTCGGCGGCTTGTCGGGAACGGTGTTGCCGCTCTTGCGCTCGATGCTCAGCCCGTCGCGCGTCTCGTTCGGGATGAACTGGATGACGACGTTGTCGGTGACGATGCGCACGGCCACCTTGTCGACCACCGGCACGTCGCCGCGCAGCGTCTTGGCGGGCGCGGTCTTGCCGCCTGCGGCCATCGCCGCGGTCATGGCCATGACGAAGCCGGCGCCGCCGGCGCACAGCTGCGCGGGCAGGAAGGTGGCGGCGGGATCCACCGCGCAGGGGCCGAACAACATGCGCTCTCCTTTTTTCCAGTAGCACTCGGCGTCGTTGCGCTTGCGCGCGGCATCACGCCGACGAAGCCAAATTATCTTAGCTCGGCGAGAAATTTCTTGACAATGTCGACTGCGCCATGGTCGTCGAGGTCGACGTGACCGCCATTGGGGAAACGCACCATGCGTTTGGGCTCGTTGGCGAGCGCGAACAGTCGCTCGCCGAAACAAATCGGCACCACGCGGTCGCGTTCGCCGTGCAGCACCAAGACCGGCGCGTGGACGCGACCGATGCGCTCGTCGGAATGGAAGGTGTCCTTCATCAGCCAGCGCACCGGGACGAAAGGGAACGTGGCCGCGCCGACATCGGCCGCGCTGGTGAAGGGCGCATCGAGAATAAGACCGGCCGGCCGATGCTCGGCGGCGTGCGCGGTGGCGACGCCGGTGCCGAGCGACTCGCCCCAGAGGACGATGCGCTGCGGCGGGTAATGCGAGGCCGCGAAGCCGTAGGCCGCGATGGCGTCGCGGATCAGCCCCTGCTCGCTCGGATGCCCGCTGGAGCCGCCATAGCCGCGGTAGCATAGCGCGACCAGGCCGGCGCCGGTCTCGACCAGCCACTTGAAGCGGCCGACGCGCAGGTCGAGCCCGCCGGCGTTGCCCTGGAAATAGAGCACCACCGGTCTGCCGCCCTTCGGCGGCACGTGCCAGGCGATGAGCTTCTCGCCATCCGAACTGGTGAGCGTGATCTCCTCAGCCTCCGGAAATCCGGCGGACGCCGGCGGAATGCGCCGGGTGTCGGGGAAGAACACCAGCGGGCGCTGGAACACGTACATCAGCGCGAGCCCGCCGCAGTAGCCGAGCACGGCGACGAGGAGCAGCCATTTCAGGACGGTCATGGCTCCTACATACCCGGAAGACCCGGCCTTTTGACTGTTGCAGTTCGGTCGCGATCTCACGGGAAAGCGGCGAGGATTACTGAACCCGCTGAAATCGTTAGGAGAAAGTGTGGCGGCTGAATGAAATTTTTGCGTCAGCAGCGCAACCATTCCGGGTTGACGGCGTTGCAGGTCGAGGCGGGGGGCATTTAGGCCCTGCGACGACCAAGCGAACGACGTCACCGTACTGCGTTTAAGGGCCGAAATGGACCAGCAACTCGGGTTCCTGGAGAACGAATTCGACCGCGCGATCGCCGCTCGCGAGGCGCAAGCGGCGACGGAAAAGGTGGTGCCGCTCGCCGCGGTCCGCAGCCAGGAAATCCTGCGCGAGCACGAGCGCCGTTTCCACGAATTACTCGATGCCCTCCCCGCCGCCGTCTACACCACCGACGCCGCCGGCCGCATCACGTATTACAACGAGTCCGCGGCCGCGCTGTGGGGTCACCGCCCGACGCTCGGCACCAGCGAATGGTGCGGCTCGTGGAAGCTCTACTGGCCGGACGGCACGCCGCTGGCGCATGCCGACTGCCCGATGGCGATCGCGCTGAACGAGAACCGCGCCGTGCGTGGCATGGAGGCCGCCTGCGAGCGCCCCGACGGCACGCGCGTGCCCTTCATTCCCTACCCGACGCCGCTGCACGACGAAGCCGGCAGGCTCGTGGGCGCGGTCAACATGCTGGTGGACATCACCGAGCGCAAGCGCGCGGAGGAGCAACAGCATTTGCTGGTGCGCGAACTGCATCACCGCGTGAAGAATACGCTCGCCACCGTCCAGGCGATCATGGGGTCGACCGCGCGGACGGCGACCAGCGTCGAGCAGTTCAAGGACGCGATGATCGGCCGCATCGGCTCGCTCGCCAAGACGCATCTTCTGCTCAGCAACGAAGGCACGACCGTCACGTTCGACAGCATCCTGCACAGCGAGCTCGATCCGTTCGACGACGGCAGCCAGAGCCGCATTCGCCTCGAAGGGCCGCGCGTCGAAGTGATCTCGCGGCTTGCGGTATCGCTCGGAATGGCGATCCACGAGCTCACCACCAATGCCGCCAAGTTCGGCGCGTTGTCGGTTTATGGCGGCAAGCTCGACGTGCGCTGGTCTGTGGTGATCGAGGCATCGCGCCGCATGCTGAAATTCGTGTGGACGGAGCGCGGCGGCCCACTGGTGACTCCGCCGAAGCAGCAAGGATTCGGCACCCGGCTCCTGGATTTCGTGCTGCCCGGGCAGATCCAGGCGCACAGCCGCATCGAATTCCACCCCGAAGGGGTCCAGGTGCGCTGCGCGTTGCCGCTGCCGGCCGAACCGGCACCCACGAAATCGCCCGCCGCCGCTGTAAAAGCCCCATAAAAAATCGTGGCGGTCGCGCCCGGTTAACGATTTGAACAGCCCGGCACCTTAGAAATTGGGTCGGGGACGGCGCGTTTTCGAGCCATCATCGGCGCGCTTCATGTTCGACACTGTCATTCTCCTGACCGGCCCAAGCGAGCAGGCGACCATCACGGCGCTGCTCAAGAGCCACAATGCGCGGTTGACCGTGCGCACGGCCGAGACGCTGGCGGGGCTCGAAGCGATCGAGCCCCGCGTATTGCGGCGCGCAAGGCTGATCGCATTCCTGACGCCGGTCATCGTGCCGAGCCGCATTCTCGATCAGCTCGGATACGGCGCCTACAATTTCCATCCCGGGCCGCCGAACTATCCGGGGTTCGTGCCGTCACACTTCGCAACCTACGATGCGGCGACCCGCTTCGGCGCCACCGCGCACGCGATGATCGCGCAGGTCGACGCCGGACCGATCGTCGGGGTGGAGTTGTTCGACATCCCGCCGGGCACCGGTGTGCTGGCGCTCGAACGGCGGGCGTTTACCGAGCTGGCGCGGCTGCTGTGGAAGCTCGCCGAACCGCTGGCGACGCAGGCCGAGCCGCTGCAGCAGCTGCCGATCGGTTGGTGCGGGAAGAAGAGCACGCGCCGCATGTACGAAGCGATGTGCGACATCCCGCCCGACATCTCGAAAGAAGAACTCGAGCGGCGCATGCGCGTGTTCGGCGACGGCCATTTCGGCATCCACCCGACCACCACAGTGAACGGCCAGCGCTTCCGCTACGCGAAGTCGAAGGACGGAAGTTAGCCGACACTCGTGCCGGCGCAGCAGCCGGAGCTCGAGCCGGCCAGTTGATCGCGCCGGCGACTAATCCCTTCGCAAAGCGTGTCGCTTATTTCAGCTTGACCATGGCGGGCAAAGGCTGAGCGTTCCTCCTGCCAATCACAGAGGGGGGGTTATGAAGCGGCTTATTCTCGGATTTGTTGTGTTGTTTGCGACGCTCGCGGCAACATCGACCTTTGCGGCCGACGAGCGCAACGTCTACGTCATCAATGGCACCGGCTACGGCATCAAGTTTCTCGGCTTCAATACGCCGGACGACGACGACTGGGACGACAATGAACTCGGCGACAGCGCCGTGCTGCCGACCGGCAACGGCGTCTACGTCAAGTTCAACGACGAGGACGAAGGCTGCAAATGGAATATCCGGATTTCATGGGCCGATCCCGGCTATCCGGACGTGATGTGGCACGACGTCAATCTCTGCAAGATTTCCAAACTCACGTTAAAATATAACCGCGCAAAGGACGAGACGTCCTTCGAGGCGGAATAGACCACATCGCCTGTTCGACGCCGCGGCGCTAGCTCGCCGCGGCGTAACGGCGCGACAGCATGGCGCGCTGGAATTTCTGCCGTTGCATGGGCTTCGCAAACATCCCGCCCTGGACCAGGTCGAAGCCGAGGTCCCGTACCACCATGAAATCGTCCTGCGCTTCGACGCCGTTGGCGACTGAGCGGGCGCCGACTTCGCGGGCGGTTTCAGCGATCTCGTGGCATACCGCCTGCTTGATGCGATCGTCGGCGCAGCCCTGCACGAACTTGCGCGAGACCTTCATTTCCACGACCGGCAATTCGCGGCGGCCGGCCAGGGCCGCGCCCTCGGCGCCGATGTCGTCGATCACCAGGCCGATATTGCGGAACGCGAGCTGCGCGGCGACCTGCCGGACCTGCCCGAGATCGCTGACGATATCGGCGCAATCGACCTCGATGGCGAGCCTCGCCTGGCGGACGTCGCCGGGCAGCTTGCCGACAAGCTCGGTGATGAAGGTCGCGTCCTCAAGCGCCGGCCACGGCAGGTTGAACGAAATGTCGACCGGATGACCCCCGGCGGTAAACGCGAAGCTGTCGGCTGCCACCCGCGCCAGCACGAAATGCGAGAGCGTGTGGAAGTAGGGATCATTCGCGGCCGGCACGAAATAGGCAGGCACGATGAGGCCCCATGTCGGGTGGCGCACGCGGACGAGCGCTTCGGCGCCCTGCGGCACCAGCGAGCGGGGGGCGATCTTCGGCTGATACCAGATCTCGAGCCAGTCGCCAGCGAGCGCCTCGTCGAGATCGACCGGCACTGACGGCGCGGGCGGAATCGGCAGGTAGCCGGCGAGCTTGTCATGCATATCCGCGTCGCGGAACGGCGTCCCGAGCGGCGGCAGCATGGTAAGGCCGGCCTGCTCCCCCACCTCATGAGAGCGGATCAACGCCGGCGCGCTGCGGCCGCCGAACAGTATGACGCGGCCGGCAAACGACTGCGCCCGCAGCCACAGCAGCAGCACGCGCACATCAGCCTCGCCGTTGAGCGGCCCGACAACGACGAGATCTGGCCCGAAATCACCGAGCACCTCCTGGAAATCCGGACCCGCGCATTCGCGCGTAATGAAGCCGAGATCGTCGAGAATTTCCGCAAGAAAGGAGCGCACATGCGGCTTGTTCTCGATGATGCAGGCCCGCGGCGGAATCCGCCGATGGCCGAACTTCACGGTCGTGATCTGATCAAGCGTATTCTCGCAGTTCATCAGTAACCTCGCACACAGACGTTTGCACAATGCATTGCGGAGCGAACACGCGCGCACCAGTGCGAATGCCACGCTGTCCCCACCGTGTCGTGGTCGCGGTTAAAGATGTGTCTTTGAGTTGTTTCGATTTTTCGCTGCGGCGGAATCGAGGCAGGCTATGTTGGCTCAGCGACAGACGCAGCGCCTGTGGATTGCGTGCGCAACGAAGAACGCGCGCGCGTTAAGCCTTAGCGAGTGGCATTATGGTGTTGTCGTACGATCGGACGACGTTTACATCGCCTTGACGATGCTTTCGGTCATCTTCTTGGCGTCGCCGAGTAGCATCATCGTGTTGTCGCGGTAGAACAGTGGATTGTCGATGCCGGCGTAGCCCGATGCCAGCGAGCGCTTGATGAACATCACCGTGCCCGCCTTCCACACTTGCAGCACCGGCATGCCGTAGATCGGCGAGGACTTGTCCTCTTCCGCCGCAGGGTTGGTGACGTCGTTGGCGCCGATGACGAAGGCCACATCGGCTTGGGCGAATTCGGAGTTGATGTCCTCGAGCTCGAACACCTCGTCGTAGGGCACGTTCGCTTCGGCGAGCAGAACGTTCATGTGGCCGGGCATGCGGCCGGCGACCGGATGGATGGCGTATTTTACCTCGACACCGGCGGCCTTCATCTTGTCGGCCATTTCGCGCAAGGCATGCTGCGCCTGCGCCACCGCCATGCCGTAGCCCGGCACGATGATGACCTTGGACGAATTTTTCAGGATGAAAGCGGCGTCCTCGGCCGAGCCGAGCTTGACCGGCCGTTGCTCCCCGCCGCCCGCCGGACCCGCCACCTCGCCGCCGAAACCGCCAAGGATGACCGAGAAGAAGTTGCGGTTCATGCCCTTGCACATGATGTAGGACAGGATCGCGCCCGACGAGCCAACCAGCGCGCCGGTGATGATCAGCGCCGAATTGCCGAGCGTGAAGCCGATGCCCGCGGCGGCCCATCCCGAATAAGAGTTGAGCATCGAGATGACGACGGGCATGTCGGCGCCGCCGATCGGGATGATGATGAGGATGCCGAGCGTCAGCGACAGCGCGACGATGATCCAGAAATCCATCACCGTCTGCGACACGAAGAAGCCGTAGATGAAGAAGATCAGCCCGGCGGCGAGCGCGAGATTGATGATGTGGCGACCGGGCAGCGTGATCGGCTTGCCGCTCATGCGGCCGGACAGCTTGAGGAAGGCGATGACCGAACCCGTGAAGGTGACGGCGCCGATGGCGACGCCGAGCGACATCTCGATCAGGCTCTGCTGGTGGATGTGGCCCTCGCCGCCAATGCCGAAGGCCGCCGGCGCGTAGAAGGCGCCGGCCGCGACCAGCACCGCCGCCATGCCGACCAGCGAATGGAAGGCGGCGACCAATTCCGGCATGGAGGTCATCGGCACGCGCCGCGCGATCACGGCGCCGATGCCGCCGCCGAGCGCGATGCCGCCCGCCACCAGCGCCCAGGCGACGGCTGAGGCCGGCGGCTGCGCGCCGAGCGTCGTCAGCACGGCGATCGTCATGCCGATCATGCCGAGATAGTTGCCGCGACGGCTCGAATCCGGGCTCGACAGCCCGCGCAGCGCCAGGATGAACAGGACGCCGGCGACGAGATAGAGCAGCGCGACGAGGTTCGGGCTCATTTCTTTTTCTTCTGATACATCGCAAGCATGCGCTGGGTGACGAGGAAGCCGCCGAAGATGTTGACCGAGGCGAACACCAGCGCGACGAAGCCGAGCGCACGCGCCCAAAGCGGACCGTTGTCATTGGCGACAAGGCCGACGCCGACCGCGAGCAGCGCGCCGACCACGATCACCGAGGAGATGGCGTTGGTCACCGACATCAGCGGCGTATGCAGCGCCGGCGTCACCGACCAGACGACGTAGTAGCCGACGAACACCGCCAGCACGAAAATCGACAGCCGGAATACGAAGGGATCAACTACGGTCGCCACCTGTTCCATGGCGGTCTCCTTCTAAGCGGCCTTCGGCTTGAAATTCGGATGCACCACCGCGCCGTCACGGGTCAGCATGGTGGCCTTGATCAGCTCATCGTCCCAATTGATCGCGAGCTTTTTCTCTTTCTTGTCGATCATGGTCTCGACGAAATTCAGCAGGTTCTTGGCGTAGAGCGCCGAGGACGACGCCGCCAGCCGTCCCGGCACGTTGAGATAGCCGACGATCTTGGCCGGGCCGACCTGCGCCACCTCGCCGGCTTTGGCGCCCTCGACATTGCCGCCCCGTTCGACCGCGAGATCGACGATCACGGAGCCGGGCCGCATCGAGGCCACCATCTCCTTGGTGATCAGCCGGGGCGCCGGGCGGCCCGGGATCAGCGCGGTTGTGATGACGATGTCCTGCTTCTTGATGTGCTCGGCGACCAGCGCCGCCTGCTTCGCCTGGTATTCCTTCGACATTTCCTTGGCGTAGCCGCCGGCGGTCTGCGCGTTCTTGAACTCTTCGTCCTCGACAGCGAGGAATTTCGCGCCGAGGCTCTCGACCTGCTCCTTGGTGGCGGGGCGCACGTCGGTCGCCGTCACCGCGGCACCGAGCCGGCGCGCGGTGGCAATCGCCTGCAAGCCGGCAACGCCAACGCCCATGATGAACACTTTCGCCGCCGGCACGGTGCCGGCCGCCGTCATCATCATTGGCAGCGCGCGGCCATAGACTTCCGCCGCATCGATCACGGCGCGGTAGCCGGCGAGATTGGCCTGACTGGACAGCACGTCCATCGATTGCGCACGGGTGATGCGCGGCATCAGCTCCATGGCAAACGTCACCAGCCCGGCATCGGCCATTTGCTTGAGCGCGGCCTCGTTGCCGTAAGGATCCATGACGGCAATGACGAGCGCGCCCTTCTTGTAATTGGCGAGCTCGTTGGGCGCCGGACGGCGCACCTTCAGCACAATGTCGGCGTTCTTTTCGACGCCCTCGCCGACCTCGGCGCCGGCTGCTTCGAACTCGGAATCGGGGATGCCGGAGGCGATGCCGGCGCCGCGCGTGACCGCGACCTCGGCGCCAAAAGACTTCAGCTTCTTGACGGTTTCAGCCGTCGCGGCGACGCGCGGCTCGGCGCCGTCTGTTTCGCGCGCGACCGCTATCCGCATTCGCCTCCCCCGGCAGCTTAAGAGATTAGTGCGCGAGACCCGCGTAGGCGAAAATGAGGAAGCAGATCACGAAGGCGACGTAGCTCGAGGTCTTGGTGCCGCTCAACAGGCCGGGGATCGCTCCGCCGATGGCGATGATGAAGCAGGCAAAAGCCAAGCCCCAGTGACCCATGACGCCGCCGACGGCGAGGCCGAACAGCAGGTTTATGACGTGGATGATCCCGACGAAGGTGAAGTGGACGAAGCGCTCGTAGCTGGCCTCGTGGGCGGGATAGTCGTTGCCGTCAGCAGTGGCGTATTCGACGGTGCCGTGTTCGGCCATAGCGGGGAATCTCCGGAAAGCTTGAAAAGGCGGGCCGCACAGGGGTTACCGCAATTGCCGGGCAAGGGCAACGCCCGGTGGATTACTCGGGGGATTCCCCGTCCAGCCCGGCTGCCGCCAGCGCGGCGCTTTGCCGCGCCGTGACCTTCGCGATGTCGAAACTCTCGATCGCCTCATTGAACAATCGATAGAAATTCAACTCCGCCGCCAGATGCAGGAACACGGCGCCCAGCCCGATCGCGGCGCGGTCCATGAAGACGAACTCGCGCGGCACGGTGACCGGGCCTTTTGCCTTGAGCGCCTGATGGACGCGGAAGGCTTCGCGGCGGCCGTATTCGGACGGCTTCACGCCATCGGCGATGGTCCGCACCCGGTCGTCGAGCAAGGGGCCATAGATGAAGCGCGCCCAGATATTGAGCGCGTCGATCAATTCGCGCGACAGCCGCTTGAAGCCCCAGGTCTCGTAGGCGTGCACCACCAGGCTGTCATCGCCATTGAGCAGTCCGCGATAAAGATCGACCACGCCGCCGACAAAGCTCGGCGGGAAGATGCGGATGCAGCCATAGTCGAGCAGGTTGATGCCCTGCCCGCCGTCGAAAACGCTGTAGTTGCCGAGGTGCGGGTCGCCGTGGATGACGCCGAAGCGCGAGAACGGCAGCCACCAGGCGGTGAACATCGCGGTGGCGAGGCGGTTGCGTGACGCGAGCGGGTCCTTGGTGTGGGCGAGCATCTTTGTGCCCTCCATCCAATCGAGCGTCAGCAAGCGGCCGGTCGAGAGTTCCGGCCAGACTTTCGGAACGCGGATGGCGGGCTGGTCCTTGAGCATCGCGGCATAGAGCGCGACGTGCTTGGCCTCGCGTTCGTAATCGAGCTCCTCGCGCAGGCGCGCGGCGATCTCGACCCCGATCTCGGAAGTATCAATCGCCGGATCGAAGCGTTTGCGGATCGAGAACAGCAATTGCAGCTGCGACAGATCGGCTTCGACTGCCGACTGCATGTCCGGATATTGCAGCTTGCAGGCCAGCGCCGAGCCGTCGAGCGCGCGCGCCTTGTGCACCTGGCCGAGCGAAGCGGCCGCCGCTGGATGATGTTCGAACTCGGCAAATTTCGTCTGCCAGTCCGGCCCAAGCTCCGCCTGCATGCGGCGCTTGACGAAAGCCCAGCCCATCGGCGGTGCCTGGTTTTGCAGCTTGATCAATTCGTTGGCGTATTCCGGCGGCAGCGCGTCGGGAATGGTTGCGAGCAGCTGCGCCACCTTCATGATCGGGCCCTTGAGGCCGCCAAGCGCCGCGGCCAGCGCCATGGCGTTGCCGCCGCGATCCTGCGTGCGGCCGAGCGCCCGCGATGTCGCGATGCGCGCCGCGACGCCGCCGACCCGCGTGCCGACGCGCGCGTAACGCCGTGCGCGGGCGGAGAAGCGGTTCTTCTCGGAGTCGGTGGGGGGCATGGCCCTAGCCCAGCGCCTCAAGCTCGCCGATCAGGTTGGAGATGACGTTCAGGCCGCCGTCCCAGAATTTGGGATCGCGCGCGTCGAGGCCGAACGGCGCAAGCAACTCGGAATGGTGCTTGGTGCCGCCGGCGGCGAGCATCGCCAGATAGCGCTCGGCAAAGCCGGACGCCGACTGTTCGTAGACGGCGTAAAGCGAGTTAACCAGGCAATCGCCGAACGCATAAGCGTAGACGTAGAACGGCGAGTGCACGAAGTGCGGGATATAGACCCAAAAGGTCTCGTAGCCCGGCTTCAGCTCGATCGCCGGGCCGAGACTCTCCGCCTGCACCGACATCCACAATTCGCATAGCTTGTCGGCGGTGAGTTCGCCGTTGCGGCGTTCGAGATGCACCTTGCGCTCGAAGCTGTAGAACGCGATCTGCCGCACCACGGTGTTGATCATGTCCTCGACCTTGGACGCGAGCATCGCCTTGCGCTGCTTCTTGTCGGTGGTCTGCGCCAGCAATTTCTTGAAGGTGAGCATCTCGCCGAAGACCGAAGCGGTCTCGGCAAGCGTCAGCGGCGTCGGCGCCATCAGCGGGCCGTTCGGCGCCGCCAGCACCTGGTGCACGCCGTGACCGAGCTCGTGCGCGAGCGTCATCACGTCGCGCGGCTTGCCCTGATAGTTGAGCAGCACGTAAGGATGCGCCGAGGGTACGGTCGGATGCGCGAAGGCGCCGGGCTGCTTGCCGGGGCGCACCGGCGCGTCGATCCAGCGCTTCTCGAAGAACTGGTCCGCGACCTCCGCCATCTTCGGCGAGAAGGCGCCGTAAGCGGTGAGCACCGTCGCGCGTGCATCGCTCCATGGGATCGTGCGCTGCGCAACCTTCGGCAGCGGCGCATTGCGGTCCCAGTGCGGCAGCTTTTTCTTGCCGAACCATTTGGCCTTCAGCGCATAATAGCGGTGCGACAGTTTCGGATAGGCCGCGCGCACCGCCGACACCAGCGCCTCGACCACTTCGGGCTCGACGCGGTTGGAGAGATGGCGCGCGTCGGCAACATCCTTGAAGCCGCGCCAGCGGTCGGAGATTTCCTTGTCCTTGGCGAGCGTATTGGTGATCAGGGTGAAGGGCCGCAGATTTTCCTTGAAGGTCTTGGCCAGCGCTTCCGCGGCGGCCTTGCGCTTCTTGCCGTCGGGATCAACCATGAAATTGAGCGCCGGCTCGATCGCAAGCTCCTTGCCGCCGATCTTGAAGCGCAGCGAGGCGATCATCTCGTCGAACTGCCGGTTCCACGCCGAATAGGCCGTCATCGACTTTTCGTGGAACAGCTGCTCGACGCGGTCCTCGAGCTGGTAAGGCTTTTCCTTGCGCACGTCCTCGATCCACGGCCGGTAATGGCCGAGCATCGGATCGCGCATCGCTGCTTCGAGCGCCGCGTCGTCGACGCGGTTGAGCTCGAGCGTGAAGAACAGCAAGTGGATGGATGACGCGGTGATGCGCTCCTGCACATCGCCGTAGAACTTGGCGCGCTTTGGGTCGGTGGTATTGCCGGCGTAGACGAGCGACGCATAGGAGATCACACGGCCGAGCGAGTCATCGAGCGCTTCGTAGCGCCTGACCGCCTCCGCGAGCGCAGCGCCCGCCCCTTCCCCCGATGCCATCGCAGCGAGCTTGCCGTTGAAGTCCTGCTCGAAGACGGCGCAGTCGCGATCGGCTTGCGCGAGATCGTGGTCGATCTGCGGACTGTCGATGCCGGGATAAAGGTCGTTGAGATTCCATTCAGGCAGCGCGCCGAGCTTGGGCGCGGCCTTTGTCGCGGCCTTGGGCACACTCTTGGATTTTTTCAGCGTGGAGCTGCGGGGCATGTGGGCAATTCGTTCGGGAAGGGAAACCGGCGATTAAGACATCATTTACGACGGCGGACCGTGACAACACGATGGCAGGCGGCCTGCGGCCTTGATTTCGCCAGCCAACTTAAGGGGCCATTAAGCGAGACCGGCGACATTGCACCAAATCGGCACAGCCACAAGAGGTTCCAGAGGGTCCATGTCGGAAACAGTGCTCATCGTCGATGACGATCCGGTCCAGCGCCGGCTGCTCGAAAATATGGTGCAGCGGTTCGGCTACAGCGCCGTGCTGGCGGAAGGCGGCGACATGGCGGCGCAGCTCCTGACCGGGCCGGACGCGGCGAAAGTCGATTGCGTGGTGCTCGACCTGGTGATGCCCGATCTTGACGGCCTCGGCGTGCTGGCGCGCATGCGGGAAGCCGGCCTCGATACGCCGGTGATCGTGCAGACCGCCCATGGCGGCATAGACAATGTGGTGTCGGCGATGCGCGCGGGCGCCGCCGACTTCGTGGTGAAGCCCGCGGGCGCCGAGCGTCTCCAGGTGTCGCTGCGCAACGCGATCGCGGCGCGGCGGCTGGCCGGCGAAGTGCAGCGCCTCAAGCGCAAGCACGACGGCACCCTCACACTTGGCGACGTCATCACGCGTTCGCCGGCCATGAAGCCGGTGCTGCGCGCAGCCGAGAAGGCCGCGGCTTCGATGATCCCCGTGCTGATCGAAGGCGAGTCCGGCGTCGGCAAGGAATTGATCGCGCGCGCCATCCACGGCAGCGGCGAGCGCCGCGCCAGGCCGTTCGTCGCCGTCAACTGCGGCGCGCTGCCGGAGAACCTGGTCGAATCCATTCTGTTCGGCCACGAGAAGGGCGCCTTCACCGGCGCCACCGAAAAGCACACCGGTAAGTTCGTCGAAGCCGACGGCGGCACATTGTTCCTCGACGAGGTCGGCGAGT
Source organism: uncultured Alphaproteobacteria bacterium (assembly GCA_963742095.1). Lineage (GTDB taxonomy): Bacteria > Pseudomonadota > Alphaproteobacteria > Rhizobiales > Xanthobacteraceae > Pseudolabrys. Next base: position 1,744,834 of record CAVUKJ010000003.1, on the reverse strand, counting down.
TGCCGCTGCCCGCGCAAGTGAAGCTCTTGCGCGCCTTGCAGGAGGGCGAAGTCGAGCCGGTCGGCGGCCGCAAGGCGATGAAGGTCGATGTGCGCATCGTCTCCGCCACCAACCGCAATCTGATCGCCGACGTGAAGGCGGGCCGCTTCCGCGAGGACCTGTTCTACCGGCTGCACGTCTATCCCGTCGCGGTGCCGCCGCTGCGCCAGCGCCCGGAGGACATCGCCGAACTGGCGCGTCATTTCCTCGCGAACATCGCCGCCGAGGAAGGCAAGCGCGTGCGCAGCCTGAGCGCGCAGGCGCTGTCGCTGCTATCCGCGCATCGCTGGCCCGGCAATGTCCGCCAGCTGGAGAACGCGATCTTCCGCGCGGTGGTGCTCGCCGAAGGCGAAGAGATCGGCGTTAACGAATTTCCGCAGGTTGCGGCGCAGGTCTCCGAGCCGGACGATGCCCAGCCGATGATCGAACCGTCGCCGACGATGGCCGCGTCATGGCCGGACGCACGCGACACCAAGCCGCCGGAATTTGCCAATCCCGGCCATTCGCTGCGGCTCACCGATGCGGAGGGCGAAGTTCGTGCGCTCGACGAGATCGAACGCGAGGTTATCCGCTTCGCGATCGCGCACTACCGCGAGCAGATGTCGGAAGTTGCCCGGCGTCTCGGCATCGGCCGCTCGACGCTGTACCGCAAGCTCGAAGGATTGGGCCTCGACGAACCGGTCGCTTAACGCGCTTGGTTAATGACCGATCGTTAAAATTTTAGCGATCGCGTTCCGCGTTAGCTTTGATCGAAGGTAAACGGCGGCAAGGCGCGAATTTCATTCGGCGCGCCGCGATCCACATCGCATAATAGCAATGCAATGGCATGCGTGGCGCGGCGGAGGCGCGTTTCGTAAATGCCTGCGCGGCAATTTTAATTGTGCGAGTGGAGTTCACGTGATGCGTAATCGTTACGAGTGTCTGCTTGCCGGCACGATGCTGGCGCTGATCGTCGCCGCGCCGCTGCCCGCGGCCGCCGATCCCCGTGTCCAGTCAGTCGGTCCGCTGCCGCCCTCGCTCAACGGCCAGCGTCCGGTCCGCCGCCACGAGATCGTGCTGCCGCCGCCGTCGCAGGACGACGCCGCGCCTGCGCGGCAAGACGCCGACGACCAGACGCCACCGCCGCGCGCGCAGTCGCAGCGCCCGCAGCAGCAGCGCGTTCAGGACCAACGTGTCCAAGATCAGCGCGCACCAGAACAGCGCGTCCAAGAGCAGCGCGCCCAAGAGCAGCGCCCGCAGCGCGCTCCTGAGCAACGGGCACAAGAACAGGCTCCCGCCCCCGCGCCGCGCGACGCCGACAGTGGCTTCGACATCAAGGGCACGCTCGACAAGATGCTGGGCGCCAGCGACGGCCAGATCACCGACAAGTTGCGCGGCGGCGTCAAACAGGCCCACATCGAACGGGCCACCGACCGCCAGGCGATCGAAAGCCTGTACGCGGGACGCAATTACGCGCCGCTCTGGATTCACGACGGCCGGCTGACCGGCCGCGCCAAGGACGCCATCGCGCGGCTCAAGAGCGCGGCCGACGAAGGCCTCGACGCCTCGGATTATCCGACGCCGGACTTCGGCGGCGGCGCCGACGCTCTGGCGCAGGCCGACGTCAAGCTCACCAATTCGGTGCTCGACTTCGCCCGCAACATGGAAACCGGCCGCATCGCGCCGACCCGCGTCGCCGTCGAGATCGACTACGGCACCAAGGCGCCGGATGCATCCGACATCCTGCGTAAGATCGCGAGCGCGAGCGACATCAATGCGACGCTCAACTCGTTCGATCCGCCGCACGAAGGTTTCCGCGCCCTCAAGCGCAAGCTCGCCGAGCTGCGCAACGCCAGTGTCGGCGAGCCGAATGACCGCATCGCCGACGGCCAGCCGATCAAGCCGGGCGCCAAGGACCCGCGCGTGCCGCAGTTGCGCGGCCGCCTGAAAACCAACCTCCCGGGCGACAGCCGAACGGTCGTGCGCGAGCACGGCCGGCAGGTCGTCAAGCTGGTGAAGGCCGACGAACTGGTCTACGACAAAGCGCTGTACCTCGCGGTGCGCAACGTTCAGGCCAACGCCGACATCAAGCCGACCGGCGTCATCGACAGCAAGACCATCGCCGCTATCAATGGGCCGAAGCCCGGCCAGCAGGTCGACACCGTGCTCGCCAACATGGAGCGCTGGCGCTGGCTGCCGCGCGACCTCGGCAGCACCTACGTGATGGTCAACGTGCCGGATTACACGCTCAAGGTCGTCAGCGACCACCATCCGGTGTGGCGCACCAAGATCGTCGCCGGCAAGCCGCAGACGCCGACGCCGCTCACCAGCGCGACGATGGATACGGTCATCGTCAATCCGTCCTGGTACGTGCCGCAGTCGATCATCCAGAACGAGCTGCTGCCGCAATATGCGAGCGACCCGAAGATTTTCGACCGTCTCGGCCTCGAGGTGAAGAAGGGTCCCGACGGCAACATCAACGTGGTGCAGCCGCCGGGCGCCGCCAACGCGCTCGGCCGCATCAAGTTCAACTTCCCGAACAAGTTCCAGGTCTACCTGCACGACACGCCGGAGAAGAACCTGTTCAAGTATGACCGCCGCGCCTTCAGCCACGGCTGCATGCGCGTGGAAGACCCGACCATGTTCGGCCAGGTCATGCTGCATCTGGCGATGGCCGGGCCGACGCCCGAACTCGCGGCAGATCTACGCGCTGTTCGGCAAGGACGAGAAGATCTTCAAGCTGCAGCATCAGCCGCGGGTGCATCTGACCTACCAGACCGCGTTCGTCGACGACGAGGGCAAGCTGCAAATTCGCGACGACCTCTACGGCATGGATGCGCGCATTCACGCCATCCTGCACGGCGACGAGCGCAAGATCGCCGACGTGCCGCCGCCGCAGGACCCCAAGCGCGACGTCGCCACGGCCAAGAGCAATCAGGAAATCCTGCGCCGGGTCGAACGCCGCGAAGCCCAGAATCCCCTGCATTTCTTCGAGCAGCTCTTCCGCTAGGCGGGCGCCAAAGGAGCCGGGTACCCCGATGGCCGGGGGCTTTTGCCCCGGCCATCGGCGTTTTCGGGCCTGGAAATCCCGCCCGGGCCCCGCCTCCGGCCATTTTCGGCCACGTTTTGCGGGTACCCAGAAGGCGGACCGGGGGAATTCCCCGCTAAGGGCTCGTTAACCGATACCGATTGACACTGACGGCCGTCGTCGCGACGGCCAAACGGGGGCTGGCGGCGACAGTGGGACGGCAAATTTCGCTGAATTTGGCGGGGACAATCGGGCGCGTGCGCGAGCAATCTATTGCCACGATCTTGGCACGCGCGGGCTCCCGGCTCGGGATGGCCGGCATGCTTCTGCTCGGCGCCAACAATTCCCTGCAGAACGCCGTCGCCGAAGGCGACACCCGCACGCTCTCCTTCCATCACGTCCATACCGGCGAAGACATCACCATCACCTTCAAGCGCAACGGCCGCTACGACCAGGCCGCGCTCGACAAGCTCAACTGGTTCATGCGCGACTGGCGCAAGGAACAAGAGACCAAGATGGATCCCCACCTCTTCGACCTGTTGTGGGAGGTCTATCGCGACGTCGACGGCACGCAGCCGATCCAGATCATCTGCGGCTTCCGCTCGCCCGGCACCAACGAGATGCTGCGCGAGCGCTCGAGCGGCGTTGCCCGCTACAGCCAGCACATCAACGGCCAGGCGATCGACTTCTCCATCCCCGGCGTTCCGCTCTCGACGATCCGCGCCGAAGGCCTGAAGCTGCAGCGCGGCGGCGTCGGCTTCTATCCGACTTCCGGCTCGCCCTTCGTGCACATGGATACCGGCCTCATCCGCCACTGGCCGCGTATCGCCCGCAACGAGTTGGAAAGAATCTTCCCCGACGGCCGGACCGTGCACGTCCCCGCCGACGGCAAGCCGCTGCGCGGCTACGCGCTCGCGCTCGCCGACGTCGAGCGCCATGGCAATGCGCCGAACGCGAACTCGCTCGAAGCCGCCCGCAGCGCCGGCGTCATCACCGAGGCGCAGGAGCGGCAGGCGGTGCTGGTGGCGCAGAACGAGGGTCCGCAGGACGAGCCGCGCAAGCGCAGCCTCCTGGCGCGCCTCTTCGGCATCGGCAAGGATGAGGATGAGCTCAGCGAGCAGCCGGCGCCACGCCAGTCACGCGCCCCTGTCGAAGTTGCCAGCATAACCCCGCCGAAGCCTGTCGCCACCAAGCGCATCGTGCCGTTGCCGACCGCTCGACCGGCCACCGTGATCATGGCAGCCGTGACGCGCAAGACGCCTGAGGCCAAGACGGCCGAGCCGACCATGACGACCGCGTCGGTCGCGACGCGGATGATCGAAAGCCGGAACATTTGGGGCGACGTGATCAAGGTCCCGGCGCCGCTTGAAGTCGCCTCGGCCGAGCCGGTCCCCGCCGGCGCCGATGCGATGGCCTATGCGCCCGAAGCCCAGGCTCAACAGGCACCGGCGACGCGCGTGCGCCCGATGGGCGAGCGCGTGCCGCAGATCGCGCACGAGGCGACGCTGCTGCCGGGCGCGGCCAATACGACGGTCGCGGTGAAGGCGCCGGACATGTCGATCGGCGGACAGCGCTACGACAGCCCCTGGCTGCGCGCCGCCATGCTGACCCCGAGCGTGACCGACTTCATGACCTCGACCCGGTTCGGCCAGCTCAATCCGACCTGGCTGCACGACCTGCTGCGCAAGCCATCGCAATCGGTGATGATGAGCTTCTCGGCTGACCCGCAGCTCGGCATGCTCACGGATCGCTTCAGTGGCAACGCGGTGGTGTTCCTCGCCACCGCGACTTTCACGCCGCAGACCACGGCGTCCCTGCAGTAAGGCCTTACTGCAGCATTCCCAAAGCGTGCATGTACGTCTCGAGCACTTCCTGCTGCTCGCGGCGCTCGTCGGTGTCGAGCTTGCGCAGGCGCACGATGGATCGCAGCGCCTTGATGTCGAAGCCGTTGCCCTTGGCTTCGGCGTAGACGTCGCGGATGTCGTCCGAGGTTGCCTTCTTCTCTTCCTCGAGCCGCTCGATGCGCTCAATGACGGCTTTGAGCTGATCCTTGGCGAAGCGGGTGGCTGGTTTTTCTTCGTTGGCCGCGGCTGTGGCAGGCATCGACGTCTCCTGAATGAACTTGGGCGAACTACCTCGCTACTGTCATACGGAGAATTTCGGGGCAGGGGTCCCCGCATCGGCGCGAAGCCCCCGACATTCACACCTGTGCACAAGCCTCAGTGCTGAGGTCTGGACTTTTCGAACGTGGCCTTTTGGTCGGCGGAAGCTTCTTTCTGGTATTTCTTGCGCCAGTCGTCATAGGGCATGCCGTAGACGATCTCGCGGCTCTCGTCCTTCGACATGGCGACGCCCTTTTCGTCGGCGGCATCCTTCATCCAGTTCGACAGGCAATTGCGGCAGAAGCCGGCGAGGTTCATCATATCGATGTTCTGCACGTCGGTACGCGAGCGCAGATGCTCGACCAGGCGCCGGTAGACAGCAGCTTCAAGTTCGGTGCGGGTCTTGTCGTCCATGATCGGGGAAACTCCGATTGTTCCCCCGAAACATAGTCGCGCGCCGCAGGTCTTGCCAGCCGCCTACTCGGCGGGCGCCAGCGCCTCCTGCTCCTGCAGGTAGGGACGCGCCTTCAGCCGGGCCGAATTGAGCCGGTAGACCAGGAAGCAAACGATCGCGCCGGCCGCAAACGGCAGCGACGACCACACGTAGAGCTGGTCGATCGGTAGGCCGACGAACAAGGCGCCGAGCATCGGGCCGACGATCGAGCCGATGCGGCCGACGCCCAACTCCCAGCCCGAGCCGTTGGCCCGTAGCGAGGTCGGGTAGACCAGCGCGCCGGCGACGTTGATGCCGGTCTGGATGCCGAGCACGCAGAAGCCGGCGAAGAATGCCGCGATCAGAAGCGCCGTCTGCGAGGTCAGGCCGGCATAGCCGATCGAGGCCACCGCAGGCACCGCGATGACGAAGACGACGGCGATGGCGGCGAAGCGCTGGCGCTGGAACCAGCGCGCGAGCACCAGCGAGCCGACGGTGCCGCCGACTTGGATCATGGCGCCGGCGAGCGCACCGGTCGCCGGCGGCAATTTCAGCGTCGCGACCAATGTCGGCGTCCACGACAACAGGAAGAAGTAGCCCATCAGGTTGAGCGCAAACAAAAGCCACAGCAGTGGCGTGATGACCGCCAGCCCTTCCTTGAACAGATAGGCCGGATTGAAGCCGGGGAATTGCTGCTTCTCATCCTCGATGACGAAGCGAGCATTGGCCGGCACCTTGTAGCCCGGCTGGATGGTCGCGATCAGCTTCTCCATCTTGCCGCGCTGGCTTTCATGCAGCGCCATGTACTTGATCGACTCCGGCAGCAGGAACATGCCGATGATCGCCAATACGATCGGCACGATGCCGCCGATGGTGAACAGTATCTGCCAGCCGTGCGTCGGCACCAGAGCCGCCGCGACAAAGCCCGGGATGGCGCCGCCGATCGGCACGAAGCCGACGGCGATGAGCGCGAGCGTCGCGCGCTGTCGGCGCGGCGCGGATTTGGCGTTGATGGCGACGATGTTCGGAATGACACCGCCGATGCCGAGGCCGGCCAGCAGCCGCAGCCAGAACATCTGATCGAGACTGGTGGAATGAGCCGCCCACAGCGTGAACACGCCGAACAGCAGGTTGGCGCTGATCAGCGCGGCCTTGCGCCCATACTTGTCGCCGATCCAGCCGAAGATGGCGGAGCCGAACAGGATGCCGATCAGACTTGCGCTGAACACCCGGCCGAGCGCGTGCGGGTCGATGTGCCACTCGCGGATCAGATGCGGCGCCGCAAAGGCGATGGCGGCGATGTCGTAGCCGTCGATCAACGACAGCAGCACCGTCCATACGATGAGATTGAAATGGAACGAGCTGAGTCCGCGCTCGTCGAGCAGCCGCGAAACTTGAACGACTGATTGGTCGGCCATGAATTCCTCCCCGGAAAGGTCGTCTTTTGTTGGCGCGAAGGCTAACCGATCCCGCGCTATGAAGGAACGGCGGCAATAACTTTTTAGAGGGCGGTTATCCGGCTATGGTTCGCGGATGCCGCAGGGGCTGCGCCCATTTCTCGCTGATTTATTCCGCATTGCGGTAGCGGCGGCGCATCCCCGCTCCTGTCTGCCGCCGCTGCTGCCGCAACCGCCCGCGGGCCGCGTGATCCTGCTGGCCGCCGGCAAGGCTGCGGGCTCGATGGCCGAAGTGGCGGAGAGCTTCTATCTCGATGAGTTGAGGCTTCCTCCCGAGCGGCTCACCGGCGTCGCTGTGGCGCGTCACGGCTACGGCCGTCCCACGCGCGTGGTGGGCATGATCGAAGCGGGCCATCCGATCCCCGACGCGGCGGGACTGAAAGCCGCCGACCGCGCACTCGAATTGGCCGACAGCGCAGGCGAAGACGATCTGGTGCTGGTGCTGATGTCGGGCGGCGCATCCGCCAACTGGATCGCGCCGGCGGATGGCGTCTCGTTCGAGGACAAGCAGGCGGTGACGCGGGCGCTGCTGCGCTCCGGCGCGAACATCGGCGAGATCAACTGCGTGCGCAAACACCTTTCGCGCATCAAAGGCGGACGGCTGGCGCGCCATGCCCACCCCGCGCGGGTCGTAACCATCGCCATCTCCGACGTGCCGGGCGACGATCCGGCGGTGATCGGCTCAGGGCCGACCGTGCCGGATCCGACGACGCTCGCCGATGCGCGGGCCATCGTCGCCAAGTACAAGCTCGTGCTGCCTGACAGCGTCACGCGCGCGCTCGCTGACGACAACAATGAGTCACCGAAGCCCGCCGATGTCGCATTCGCCATCAGCACGTTCGCTTTGGCGGCGCGGCCGGCTGACGCGCTCCACGCGGCGCGGGCAGCCATTACCGCGGCCGGCTACGAGTGCACCTATCTCGGCGATCGCGTCGAGGGCGAAGCCCGCGACGTGGCGAAGGCACATGCGTCCTTCGCGCGCGAGCTGCGCATCAAGGGCAGGCGGGCGGTGATCCTTTCTGGCGGCGAACTGACCGTGACCATCGCCGGCAAAGGCCGCGGCGGACCGAACCAGGAATATGCTCTGGCCTTGGCCATCGAACTCGCCGGCATGCCGGCGGTGGCAGCGCTTGCCGCCGACACTGACGGCACCGACGGTGGCAGCGGCTCGGCCTCCGACCCGGCCGGCGCCTTTGCCGATGGCGAGACCGCAGAACGCGCCAAGGCGCATGGCCTCGATCCTGCCGCCTTCCTCGCCGACAATGATTCCACGGGCTTTTTCAGCGCCCTCGGCGACCTCCTGGTTCCCGGCCCGACTTTCACCAATGTGAACGACTTCCGCGCCATCGTCGTTGACAGGACTTGACCGATCACGCGACAACCGCGCCACCCTATAATCGACGAATCGTGACCCGCTTGCCTTCGATCGCCGCCAGGCGCTGGACTGCCGCTATCGCCGCGATCATCGCGGTGTTCATGCTGTCATCCGCACCGGCTAAAGCTGATTTCCGGCTCTGCAACAACACCGGCAGCAGGGTGGGCATCGCGCTCGGCTACAAGGACGCCGAAGGCTGGACCACCGAAGGCTGGTGGAACGTACCGTCGCGGACCTGCGAAACCTTGCTGCGCGGCTCGCTGGTTGCGCGTTACTATTACATCTACGCGGTCGACTACGACCGCGGCGGCGAATGGTCGGGCCACGCCTTCATGTGTTCGCGCGAAAAGGAGTTCACCATTCGCGGCATCGGCAACTGTCTCGCGCGCGGCTATGACCGCACCGGCTACTTCGAAGTGGACACGGGCGAGCAGCGCTCCTGGACCGTGCAGTTGACCGACAGCGCCGAGCAGCCTTCGGCCGCGCCGCCGCGCACGCCGCCGCCGACGTCGCGTCCGCCCTCGCCCGCTCCGACCTCCGGCGACAAAGGCGGCAAGCAATGAGACGCCTGCGCCGTGCCAAGATCGTCGCCACCCTTGGGCCCGCGTCCTCCGACGCTGCCATGATCGCAAAGTTGTTTGCCGCCGGCGCCGACGTGTTCCGCATCAACATGAGCCACACCAGCCAGGACCGCATGCGCGAGCTGGTCGGCATGATCCGCGGCGTCGAGAAGGAAACCGGGCGGCCGATCGGCATCCTGGTCGATCTGCAAGGCCCGAAGCTGCGGCTCGGCACCTTCGCCGGCGGACAGGCGATGGTGGCCAACGGCGACACCTTCGTGCTCGATTCCGATCCGGCCGCCGGCGACGCCAAGCGCGCCTACCTGCCGCATCCGGAAATCTTCGCCGGGGTCGAGCCCGGCCACACGCTGCTGATCGACGACGGCAAGGTGCGTCTCACGGTCACCGAGGCCGATCCCAAGCGCATGGTGACGCGCGTCGTCGTCGGCGGACGTTTGTCGGACCGCAAAGGCGTGAGCCTGCCGGACAGCACCATTCCGACCTCGGCGCTCGCCGACAAAGACCGCTCGGATCTGGAAGCCGCGCTCAACGCCGGCATCGATTGGGTGGCGCTGTCGTTCGTGCAGCGGCCGGAGGACATCGCCGACGCCAAGAAGGTGACGCGCGGGCGCGCCGCGGTCATGGCCAAGATCGAGAAGCCGCAGGCGGTCACAAGGCTGCCTGAAATCCTCGAGATCGCCGATGCGCTGATGGTGGCGCGTGGCGACCTCGGCGTCGAAATGCCGCTTGAAAAAGTCCCGGCGGTGCAGAAGCAGATGACGCGCATGTCGCGGCAAAACGGCAAGCCGGTCGTGGTCGCGACGCAGATGCTCGAGTCAATGATCAATTCGCCGGTGCCGACGCGCGCCGAAGTTTCCGACGTCGCAACCGCGATCTTCGAAGGCGCCGACGCCGTGATGCTGTCGGCGGAGTTGGCCGCCGGCAAATATCCGGCCGAGGCCGTGGCGATGATGGACCGCATCGCGCGTGAAATCGAAGGCGACGACATCTATCGCAGCATTCTCGACGCCCAGCGGGCGGCGCCCGAGGCGACCGGCGCCGACGCCATTGCCGACGCCGCGCGCCACATCGCCGACACGCTCGATCTCGCCGCCGTCGTGTGCTGGACCTCGTCCGGCTCGACCGCGCTGCGGGTCGCGCGCGAGCGGCCGCGGCCGCCGGTTGTCGCCGTGTCGCCGAACATCGCCACCGGCCGCAAGCTGGCCGTGGTGTGGGGCGTGCATTGCGTGATCACCGAAGACGCCCACGACCAGGACGATATGGTCGACCGCGCGTGCCGCATCGCCTTCAAGGAAGGTTTCGCCAAACCGGGCCAGCGCATCATTACCGTCGCCGGCGTGCCCTTCGGCACACCGGGCGCCACCAACATGCTGCGCATCGCTTATGTCGGCTCGGAACTGCCCGAGGATTAGATATCCCGGCCTTCGACCTTGTCGGTCAGAGTCTTGACGATGTCCGGGATGCGCTCGAGACGCGGATAGACGGCGAGCGCGCGGCGATAGACTTCCAGCGCCTGCTTGTCGTCGCCAATGTCCTGCAGGATCAGGCCGAGACCGGCCAGTGCGCCGAAATGGCGCGGTTCGCGCCGCAGCACCTCGCGGATGTCGGCGATCGAGCGCCCGTAATCCTTCCTCATGTAGTAGATGGTCGCGCGCCGGTTCCACGCTTCGACGTAGTCCGGCTTGATCTTGACGACGGCGTCGAGCAGCTTGAGCGCGAGGTCGATATCCTTGTCCTCGACCGCCTTGGCGACGCGCGTCATCAAGAGGTTGGTGGTGTCGCTGCGCGAGCGCGACCACAGCGCCCAGATGCGCTGCTCGATCGCCTTGGCGGTTTCATCGTCGGGCGCGGCTTTGAGCGCACCGAACAGGAAATCCAGGCTGTTGATCTGCTCGTCGCGGTTGACGCGCGGCAGCTTCTTGGGCGGCTGCATCCAGCGGCCCTTGGGCTGCGGCTGCGGCGATTGCGCCGCCGCCGGCACGACAAAAGCCGTGGCCGCGAGCGCGGCAATGGCAACGGTCAGGAATTGGACGCGCATGGCTGAAGACTAACGTCTCAGCCGGTTTAGACCAATATGTGGCGGCGAATGCGGCCTTGCGGCGCGCGAAGGCTCTGCCAGAACCTAGCCTTGACGGGCTTTGAAGCGGCGATTGGTCTTATTGATGATGTAAACGCGGCCCTTGCGGCGCACCAGCCGGTTGTTCCGGTGCCGGCCACGCAGGGATTTCAATGAGTTGCGGACTTTCATGACGGTCTCTGGATGCCTGTTTGGCGGGCGTTCTACGGGGCATGGGTAGCACTGTCAACGGAAGCTGCCCGCCCGTGGTTACCGCAACTGCCCTGCACTACAGTCGCCGCCATGCAACGAAGCACCGAGCGTTTTCTCACCACCCATACCGGCAGCCTGCCGCGGCCGGACGACCTCATCCGCATGATGTACGCCAAGGAAGAAGGCGTGCCGGTGGACCCGGTCGCCTTGGCGGCGCGCGTCAAGGCTGCGGTCGCCGAGCTGGTGAGGAAGCAGGCGGACGCCGGCGTCGATCTCGTCAACGACGGCGAGATGTCGAAGCCGAGCTACGCCACCTACATCAAGGATCGGCTCGACGGCTTCGGCGGCACCGGCAACACCATCGTCTATCAGGACCTCGCAGAGTTTCCGAAGCTGCAGCAGCGCGTGTTCGGCGATCCTGGCCGCTCGCGGCGCAAGACGCCGGCCTGCAACGCGCCGATCAAGGTTCGCGACAAGCCGGCGCCGGTGACCGATGCCGACAATCTCAAGGCGGCGCTTGCCGGCGTCAAAGCCGCCGGCGGCTTCATGAGCGCGGCCTCACCCGGCGTGGTTGGGCTGTTTTTCCGCAACGATTATTACCCGAGCCATGAGAAATATCTCGCCGCGATCGCCGACGCGATGCGCCACGAATACGAGACCGTCGCCAAAGCCGGCTTCGTGCTGCAGATCGATTGCCCTGATCTCGCCATGGGCCGGCACATCCAATACGCCGATCTGAGCGTGGCCGAATTCCGCAAACGCGCGGTGCTGCATGTCGAAGCGCTCAACCATGCGGTCGCCAATATCCCGGCCGAGCAACTCAGGATGCACCTGTGCTGGGGCAATTACGAAGGCCCGCACCACAAGGACGTCGCGCTCGCTGACATCATCGACATCGTGTTCACGGCCAGGCCGTCGGCGATCTCGCTCGAGGCGGCCAATCCGCGCCATGCGCACGAATGGATGCTGTTCGAAAAGGTGAAGCTGCCGGACGGCAAGGTGCTGATCCCCGGCGTGATCGAGTCGAAGTCGAATTTCATCGAGCATCCCGAGCTGATCGCCCAGCGCATCAGCCGCTACGCCAAACTGGTGGGGCGCGAGAACGTCATCGCCGGCTCAGATTGCGGCTTCGGCACCTGGGTCGGCCAGGCCGCGGTCGATCCCGACGTGGTGTTCGCCAAGCTCGCCGCCATGGCGGAGGGCGCGAGGATCGCCACCAAGCAGTTCTGGGGTTGAGGTGAGAAAGGATGGTGGGCGCGACAGGGATCGAACCTGTGACCCCCTCCATGTCAAGGAGGTGCTCTTCCGCTGAGCTACGCGCCCATTTCGGGGATTGATCTATCGGCTCCGGCTGGGCAGGGCAAGCCGCCCCCGCCGCCTCACGCCGCCAGCATCTTCTGAACTTCGTTGACCAGTTCGCGTAGATGAACAGGCTTCGACAGCACCTTGGCGTGCTTGGGCGCCGTGGAGTTGGCGTTGAGCGCGACCGCGGCAAAACCGGTGATGAACATGATCTTGATATCGGGGTCGAGTTCGGCCGCCCTGCGGGCAAGCTCGATGCCGTCCATTTCCGGCATCACGATATCGGTCAGCAGCAGCTCGAAAGGTTCCTCGCGCAGCCGCTGATAGGCCGACAGGCCGTTGTCGTAGGAGGTCACATCGAAACCGGCACCCTGCAGCGCCTTGACCAAAAAGCGCCGCATATCGGTATCGTCTTCAGCCAGGAGGATTTTCGACATACTACTCACACACCCCGTCCCGGCCGCGCCTCATACCACCCCTGGGGCCGGCCCCAGCCGGACCATAAGACTTATGCCGGGTAAATATCGGGTGAACCCAAAGCTTTGCTTGGCTTTATCCGCCGATGCATGGACAATAAAGCTATAAACCCCTTGTTAGGGCCTTGAACGCGCCAATGGTTACCACCCTCCATGAGTGAAATCCGCGACGAACTCGACCCGCCCTACGAGGTCCTCGAGCCGGCCGAGTACACCGGCCCGGTGCTGTTCAATTCCCCGCATTCAGGCTCAACCTATCCGCGCGCCTTCCTGAGCGCCTCGCGGCTCGATATCGGGACGCTGCGCCGTTCCGAGGACAGTTTCGTCGATGAGCTGATTGGCGGCGTGGTGCGGCAGGGTTTCCCGCTGATGCACGCGCATTTCCCGCGCTGCTTCGTGGACGTGAACCGGGAGCCCTACGAGCTCGATCCGCGCATGTTCGAAGGCCGGCTGCCCTCCTTTGCCAACACGCGGTCCATGCGGGTTGCCGGCGGCCTGGGAACCGTGGCGCGGGTGGTTGGCGACGCCCAGGAAATCTACGATCAGCGCATTCCGGTCGACGATGCGCTGCGCCGTATCGAGAGCCTCTACAAGCCTTATCACCGTTCGTTGCGGCGCCTGTTCACCAAGCTACATCGCGATTTCGGCGCGGCTGTGCTGGTGGATTGCCACTCCATGCCCTCCACGGCCGGTCACCGGGACGAGCGGCCACGGCCTGAATTCGTGCTCGGCGACCGCTACGGCACCAGCTGCGTCGGGGCGGTGTCGGAGGTGGTGGAACAGACTTTGCGCTCGCTCGGCTACAGCGTGAGCCGGAACAAGCCCTATGCCGGCGGCTTCATCACCGAGCATTACGGCAACCCGGCCGCGGGCCTTCATGCCATCCAGCTCGAGATCAATCGCGCGCTCTACATGGACGAACGCCGCTACGAGCGTTCGCGCCAGTTCAACGCCTTGGCGGCGGACCTGGAAACGCTGGCGACGCGGCTTGGCGAAATTCCGCTGGAAGAGTTGCGCCCTTACCGGGCGGCGGCCGAGTAAGAAAAAAGGGCCGCTCGCGTGTGCAAGCGGCCCAAGTCTAGGGAGGAAACGCCCAAGGAGGGCAGCGGTATCGCTACCGCATTGCAATAAATTACACCGCGACGCACAAAAATCAAGGGCGGAAGCAGGTTTTCCCATGCAATTCTGCATGGGTCTATTCCAAAAAGGCCAAGGAATTCCGGCACTTTCGTGTTCTTCGTTGCCGAAACGCCACGCTAGCAGTCTTCTGACCCCCTAAAAGTGCTGTATCCAAAGCACCGTTCGGTTGTCCGGCATTGGGACGTCCGGTCATCGGTTTCAGGCATAGAGCGAGCGCAATGACGGCCATCGACTTCGCCAGCTTCGTCGATCAGCTCGCGTCCGCGTCGGGCGAGACCATCCTGCCGTTCTTCCGCACCGCGCTCGCGGTCGAGAACAAGAAGGCGGGCGGCTTCGATCCTGTCACGGCCGCCGACCGCGCCGCGGAGAATGCGATGCGCGCGCTCATCCGCAAGAATTTTCCCGATCACGGCATCGTCGGCGAAGAGTACGGCAGCGAGCGCACCGGCGCCGAATATGTCTGGGTGCTCGATCCGATCGACGGCACGAAGTCTTTCATCTCCGGCATGACCGCCTGGGGCACGCTGATCGGCTTGATGCGCTTCGGTGAACCGGTGTTCGGCATGATGCACCAGCCATTCATCGGCGAACGCTTCAGCGGCGACGGCGGCGCCGCGCATTACCGCGGCCGCACCGGTAACCGCGACCTGCACGCACGCAAATGCGCTGCGCTGTCAGACGCAGTGCTGTTCACGACCAGCCCGTTGCTGATGAACAAGACGGACCGCGCGACCTTCGAGCGCGTCGAAAACAAGGTGAAGCTCTCGCGCTATGGCGGCGACTGCTACGCCTACTGCATGCTGGCGGCAGGACAGATCGATCTCGTCATCGAGACCGAGATCAAGCCGCACGATATCGTACCGCTCATCCCGATCATCACCGGCGCCGGCGGCGTCGTTACGACTTGGGAGAATGGCCCGCCGCAATCCGGCGGCCGCATCGTCGTCGCCGGCGACAAGCGCGTGCACGCGGCCGCGCTGGAGATGCTGAAGGGCTAAGCTCGTGCCTTACGCGCGGCCACGCGTTCGCTAGTAGCGCGGCGTACCCGGCACGAAGGCGTCGAACGCCGCCCAGAATTGCGCGCGGTAGTGATCCTGCTCCTGCAGGATCTCGTGGCGCGCGCCGGCAAGAATGAGGTGGCGGCCGGCGAGCAGATTGAGGCCGAACTGCTCGATCGCCGGCGTGGAGACGACTTCGTCGCGTCCCGCCGCGACCATCAGGATCGGCTGGCGGATATGGCCGGCATAGCTTGGCGCGGCGAACTCCTTCATCTGGCGCATCGCAGTGTCGACCCACGCGATGGTCGGCGCGCCGAGGCCGAGCATCGGGTCTTCCTCGAGGATCGCGGCATTGCGGGCGAAGCGAACCGGGTCGGAGGTCAGCACGTTGCCGATGAAGCCTTCGCTACCGCTGACGTCGGCATTCCCGGACGGCACATAGGCGCCGCCGCGTCCGAGCAACCGCATGAAGCGCGCCAGCGGTCCCGCAACCGACGTCAGGTTGCCCTGCGGCAACGCGATCATCGGCGCCGAAAGCACCACGCGATCGAACCAGCGGCTGCCCGCGTGGCAGGCGCGGATGGCGACCGCGCCGCCCATCGAATGACCGAGCGCGAAGTACGGCGGCGGGCAGTCGGGCAGCACCACCTGCTCCATGATGGCGTCGAGGTCGGTGGCGTAATGCGCAAAGTCGCGCACGTAGCCTTTTTGGCGATCGGACAGCGCTCGGTCGGAGAGGCCCTGCCCGCGCCAATCGAATGTGGCGACAGCAAATCCGCGCGCCCGCAGGTCGCGCGCCGTCTCGAAATATTTCTCGATGAATTCGGCGCGGCCTTGCAGCACGACGACCGTGCCCTTGCGGCCGGGCGGAGGCGCGAAACGCGCAAAGCGCAACGCGACTCCGTCCGGAGTCTTGATGCTACCGGCCACCGCGTTGTCGGGCACCGGATTGGCGGGAATGGAGACGAGTTTCATGAACGCCGGAATGGCCGGTGCGCGGGGACTTCGCGCCTTATAGCAGGGCAAGGGGCCCGCTCAATCGCGGCCTGAAACACATGATTTTTCATAAACTTACCGCGAGGTTCCGGCCCCTCTTGCGAGGCCAAAAGGCGCTCCCATATCAACTTCGCGCAGGCCATGACGGCTGCGCTCGGGCATCCGGTCCGGCCATATGGCGGACCGCCCGCATGTCGCTCAACTCAAGGAGGATATGCCATGCGTACTTTCGATCTTGCTCCCCTTTACCGTTCCACCGTCGGTTTCGACCGGCTGTTCTCGATGCTGGACGGCTTCGAGGCCGCTCCGGGCTACCCGCCCTACAACATCGAGCGCACGGGTGAGAACGATTACCGTATCACCGTCGCTGTAGCGGGCTTCGCCGAGAACGAACTCTCGCTCGAAGTGAAGGAAAATACCCTGACGATCAAGGGTGAGAAGCAGGTGAAGCAGGAGAAGAATGACGAGGTGCTCTATCAGGGCATCGCCGCCCGCGCCTTCGAGCGCGTTTTCCAGCTTGCCGACCACGTTCAGGTCAAGGCCGCGGCCCTCGAGAACGGATTGCTGCACGTCGATCTCGTGCGTGAAATCCCGGAGGCCAAGAAGCCGCGCCAGATCCCGATCGGCAACGGCAAGGCTCAGCCGCAGGTCATCGAGACCAAGGCCGCCTAACGCCAACGCCACGATCTCCAAACGTGAAACGCCCCGGATGCCCCGGGGCGTTTTCATTTCCACGAAACGCTTGCGCGAGAATTTCTACGAGCGCCCGTCCGGCGGCGCGAACTTCTCGGCCGGCTCGTTCTTCGGATCAAACTTCGGATCGAATTTCGGCGTCGGATAGACCGGCGTCAGCGTGCCGGTCGAGGGCGGCGGCGCGCTCAGCACATTGCGTGGCGGACCCAGGGGCTTCTCGGCCCGCGCGCGCGGCGCATTGTCGCGTTGGTAGGAAGGACGGATCGCGCGGCGCGGCGCCGGCGCGTTGTCCTCATCGTCATCGTCGTCCGAAACCGCAGCCCGGTCGTCATCGGGACTTGCGCGATCGCTGCGCTCGCCCGGCCGTGGCACATGAATGACACGTGCGCCGCCGTCGAAATGCGGCGTCAGCAAGGGCTCGACCGAAACGATATCGCCCAACTCCGCATCGGCGACGATGCGAACTTCAACGCCGCGCGGATTGTAGGCATGCAGCACGTAATAAGGGCCGCGCCGCAGTGCTTGGGTTGTCGGAATGAAGCCGAGCGCGCGCACGCTGTTCAGGATGGCGGAATCAGGCAGGGAATTCGCCGCCGTGGCCTGGCCGCGATGGTAGAGGCCGCCGGCTGCCAACGATGTGGCCGTGACCGCCAACGCGGCAACGGCAATCGCGATGGTGAGCTTCGACTTCACCCGCGTGATGCCAGTTTGATGAAGTGGTCAATCGAAAGCGCGCCAGGCCCGCGCGAGATCAACACCAGCAGCAGCGCCGCCCAGTAGACATGCAGGCTCCACAGCGCCTGCGGCGCGACGTAGATCTGCATCAGCACCGTCACGGCCAGCAGGCCGAGCGCGGCAAAGCGCGCGCCCAAGCCGATCACCAGCATGATCGGCAGGATGAACTCGCCGTAGCTCACCAGATAGGCCGTCAGCATCGGCGGCACCGGCAGGCTGGTGACATGCAGGAAGTCGGCAATGGTGTCAGGCCGCACCTGCAGCGGCAGCACCGCGGAGAACTCGAAGCCGTAGGCGCCTTGCGAAAAATGCGGGCCGTCAATGCGGGTCTGACCGTCGAAGAAGAACACCCGCGCCATGATCAGCCGCAGGCCGAACGCGACCAGCGAGTAGGGAACGAACGAGCAGAGTGCGACGAAGCCTTCGACCATCAGCGCGGTGATCGAGCGCCGCGAGCGCCGGGCGCGCTGGTCGGCGCGGGCCGCGAGCGCCGCGGTGGTGGCGAGCGCGGCGGCAACCGCCGGCGATGGCCGCGGCGGCAGCGTCGGGTTCATCAGATCGAGCACCGGGGGCGGCGGCGTCACAGACGCGATCCGGTCGGCCAGCCGCGACATTGCCGCTGCGCCAACGTTCTGATTGACCGCCCGACTGGCGGCCGCCTTGTCCGTCATGACACCGTCCCGTCCGTCGAGATTTCGTCGGGGACCTTAGCGAAAGGCCGTTGCCACGCGGCTTTTTCCGCTTTTCACCATTAAACGGTTAACCCCACGGACGCGGTTGCCGGGAGGTGCGAGCGCAATGGCATTGCGCGGGGGAGCACCGCGTGGTCCCCTTCTTGCTTGGTATGGTGCGACCTCCGCAACAAAAGGTCCGGTTCCATCGATTCATGCGTGGACCAGCCTTGTGTGGCGGGGCAAAATTTGGCATTGTCCATTAGGACAGCAATGCTGTCCTAATGGGTGGCTGCCACGGAGCTGGCCCTTACGGCGGGGCTTCGCGTCGGTGGCGCCCAACGGGAGCAGCCCCGGCGGCGACGGCCGGCAAGGTTGCCCTTCAACGAGATTGGTTGCACGTCGGCCGTAGCGCCCCTTGGGCGCTGGGGACGCGGAAGGTGCGCCAAAGCTGAGGCGGGACGAGTGATGGACGAGCGCAAGAAGAGCACAAGGCTGCTCGAAAAGGCGGCGCTGTTGCGCGACGCCGCTCGCGCGCGCGCGTCCGCCGATCCCGGCGTGCCGGAGGCGCAAGGTCTTTACGATCCGAAGCTCGACAAGGATTCTTGCGGCGTCGGCTTCGTCGCCGACATCAAGGGCCGCAAGTCGCACCAGATCGTCGAAGACGGTTTGAAGATTCTCTGCAACCTCGAGCATCGCGGCGCGGTCGGCGCCGATCCGCGCATGGGCGACGGCGCCGGCATTCTGGTGCAGATCCCGCACAAGTTCTTCGCCAAGAAGGCGGCCGAGCTCGGCTTCAAGCTGCCGGCGCCAGGTGAATACGCGGTCGCGCAATTGTTCATGCCGACCGATCCGAACTGGCTGCAGATCATCCGCGACATCTATGCGGAAGTGATCGCGCGCGAAGGCCTGACGCTGATCGGCTGGCGCGACGTGCCGACCGACAACTCGACGCTCGGTGAATCGGTCAAGCCGACCGAGCCGAAGCACATGCAGGTCTTCATCGGCCGCGGCAAGAAGAAGCTGACCGAAGACGAGTTCGAGCGACGGCTCTACATCCTGCGTAAGTCAATCTCGAACGCGATCTATCGCCGCCGTGAGCGGCGCACCGCCGGCTATTACCCGGTGTCGGTGTCCTGCCGCACGATCATCTACAAGGGCATGTTCCTCGCCGATCAGCTCGAGACCTATTATCCCGATTTGCACGATCAGGAATTCGAGTCGGCCCTCGCGCTGGTGCACCAGCGCTTCTCGACCAACACGTTCCCGACCTGGTCGCTCGCGCATCCCTATCGCTTCGTCGCGCACAACGGCGAAATCAACACGCTGCGCGGCAACGTCAACTGGATGGCGGCGCGGCAGGCGAGCGTCGCCTCGCCGCTGTTCGGCAAGGACATCAACAAGCTCTGGCCGATCTCCTACGAGGGCCAGTCCGACACCGCATGCTTCGACAACGCGCTCGAATTCCTGGTGCAGGGCGGCTACTCGCTCGCCCACGCCATGATGATGATGATTCCCGAAGCCTGGGCGGGCAATCCGCTGATGGACGAGGAGCGGCGCGCCTTCTACGAATATAACGCCGCGTTGATGGAGCCATGGGACGGCCCGGCGGCGATCGCCTTCACCAACGGACGCCAGATCGGCGCGACGCTCGACCGCAACGGCCTGCGGCCGGCACGCTACCTGCTGACCAGCGACGACCGCATCGTCATGGCGTCGGAAATGGGCGTGCTGCCGATCCCGGAGAAGATGATCGTCAAGAAATGGCGCCTGCAACCGGGCAAGATGCTGCTGGTCGATCTCGACGAGGGCCGGCTCATCCCCGACGAGGAATTGAAGGCGACGCTGGCGAAGAGCCATCCATACAAGGAGTGGCTCGGCAACACGCAGATTGTGCTGGAAGAGCTCAAAGGCACCGGCAACGAAGCGCCGATGTCGAACCTGTCGCTGCTCGATCGCCAGCAGATGTTCGGCTACACGCAGGAAGACCTGAAATTTCTCATGTCGCCGATGGCGACCACCGGCGAGGAAGCGGTCGGCTCGATGGGCAACGACACGCCGATCTCGGCGCTGTCGGATAAGCCCAAGCCGCTGTTCACTTATTTCAAACAGAACTTCGCGCAGGTCACAAATCCGCCGATCGACCCGATCCGCGAAGAGCTGGTGATGAGCCTCGTCTCGATCATCGGCCCGCGGCCGAACTTGTTCGATCTCGAAGGTTCGTCGAAGAGCAAGCGGCTCGAAGTGCGCCAGCCGATCCTGACCAACGACGACCTCGAGAAGATCCGCGCCATCTCCGAGATGAGCGGCGACCACTTCAAGTCGCGCTCTTTCGATATCACCTTCCCGGCCGAGCACGGCGCAGCCGGGATGGGCTTTGCGCTCGAGGAACTGTGCGAGCGCGCCGAAGAAGAAGTGCGCCAAGGCTGCAACATCATCATCCTGTCCGACCGCAAGGCGAGCGCCGATCGCGTGCCGATCCCGGCGCTGCTCGCCTGCGCCGCCGTGCATCACCATCTGATCCGCAAGGGCCTGCGCACGTCGGTCGGCCTCGTGCTCGAGACGGGTGAACCGCGCGAGGTGCACCATTTCGCGTGTCTCGCCGGCTACGGCGCCGAGGCGATCAACCCTTATCTCGCCTTCGAGACGCTGACCGCGATGAAGGACGAGTTGCCCGGCAAGGCCATCGACGACAAGGAAATCGTCAAAAAGTACATCAAGGCAATCGGCAAAGGTCTGCTCAAGGTGATGTCCAAGATGGGCATCTCGACCTACCAGTCGTACTGCGGTGCGCAGATCTTCGACGCCATCGGCCTGCGGCAGGATTTCGTCGACCAGTATTTTACCGGCACGCACACCCGCATCGAGGGCGTCGGCCTCGCCGAGATCGCGGAAGAGACTGTGCGCCGGCATCGCGACGCGTTCGGCGATTCACCGATCTACAAGTCGATGCTCGACGTCGGCGGCGACTATGCCGTGCGCGTGCGCGGCGAGGATCACGTGTGGACTGCGGAAACCGTGCGCAGCCTGCAGCACGCGGTGCGCGGCAATTCGCAGGATCACTATCGCGCCTTCGCCAAGATCGTGAACGACCAGAGCGAGCGGCTGCTGACCATCCGCGGCCTGTTCCGCATCGGCAAGGCGGAAGAGGATGGCCGCAGCCCGGTGCCGCTCGACGAGGTCGAGCCGGCCAAGACCATCGTGCGGCGCTTCTCGACCGGCGCCATGTCGTTCGGTTCAATTTCGCGCGAGGCGCACTCCACGCTCGCCATCGCCATGAACCGCATCGGCGGCAAGTCGAACACTGGGGAGGGCGGCGAGGAAGCCGACCGCTTCAAGCCGCTGCCGAACGGCGATTCCATGCGCTCGGCCATCAAGCAGGTGGCCTCGGGACGCTTCGGCGTCACCGCCGAGTATCTCGTCAACTCGGACATGATGCAGATCAAGATGGCGCAGGGCGCCAAACCCGGCGAAGGCGGCCAACTGCCCGGTCACAAGGTCGACAAGACCATCGCCAAGGTGCGGCACTCGACGCCCGGCGTCGGCCTGATTTCGCCGCCGCCGCACCACGACATCTATTCGATCGAAGACCTGGCGCAGCTCATCTTCGACCTGAAAAATGTCAATCCGGCGGGCGACGTGTCGGTGAAGCTCGTGTCGGAAGTGGGCGTCGGCACCGTTGCCGCCGGCGTCTCCAAGGCGCGCGCCGACCATGTCACGATCGCCGGTTTCGAGGGCGGCACCGGCGCCTCGCCGCTCACCTCGATCAAGCATGCCGGCTCACCATGGGAGATCGGCCTTGCCGAAACCCATCAGACGCTGGTGATCAACCGCCTGCGCGGCCGCATCTCGGTGCAAGTGGACGGCGGCGTGCGCACCGGCCGCGACGTGGTGGTGGGAGCGCTACTCGGCGCCGACGAATTCGGTTTCGCCACCGCGCCGCTGATCGCCGCCGGCTGCATCATGATGCGCAAGTGCCACCTCAACACCTGCCCGGTCGGTGTCGCCACGCAGGACCCGGTGCTGCGCAAGCGCTTCAAGGGCCAGCCCGAGCACGTGATCAACTATTTCTTTTTCGTCGCCGAGGAAGTGCGCGAGATCATGGCGCAACTCGGATTCAAGACGTTCGATGAAATGATTGGGCAGATGCAGATGCTCGACCAGCGGCGATTGGTCGAACACTGGAAGGCCAAGGGCCTCGACTTCTCCAAGCTGTTCACCAAGCCGAAGGCGGAGAAGGGCACCGCCATCTTCAATTGCGAGGAGCAAGATCACAAGATCCACGACATCCTCGACCGCAAGCTGATTGCCGAGTCGCAGGCAGCGCTCGACCGCGGCTCGCCGGTGCGGCTACAGGCCGTCATCCGCAACGTCGACCGCGCCTGCGGCGGCATGCTGTCGGGCGAGGTCGCCAAGCGCTACGGCCACGAGGGCCTGCCGGACGGCACCATCCATGTCCGGCTCACCGGCACCGCCGGGCAGAGTTTCGGCGCATGGCTCGCACGCGGCGTCACCTTCGAACTCGAAGGCGAAGGCAACGATTATGTCGGCAAGGGCCTGTCCGGCGGCCGCATCATTATCCGGCCGCCCGCCGATTCGAGCATCGTGCCTGAGGAATCGATCATCGTCGGTAATACGGTCATGTACGGCGCCATCGCCGGCGAGTGTTATTTCCGCGGCGTCGCCGGCGAGCGCTTCGCCGTGCGCAACTCGGGCGCGCTGGCGGTCATCGAAGGCGCGGGCGACCACTGCTGCGAATACATGACGGGCGGCGTGGTCGTCGTGCTGGGCTATACCGGACGTAACTTCGCCGCCGGCATGTCGGGCGGCATCGCCTACGTGCTCGACGAGGACGGCTCGTTCAAATCACGCTGCAATATGGCGATGGTCGAACTCGAGCCGGTGGTCGAAGAGGAAGAGGTGTCCGAAAAGGAATACGGCCATTACAACGACCTCGAGAGTCACGGCCGCGTCGAGATCATGTCGGATCTCACCAATCACGACGCCGAGCGGCTGCATCTGCTCATTTCCAAGCACGCGCGCTACGCGGGCTCCAAGCGCGCCGCGGCGATCCTCGCCGACTGGAAGCGCTACCGTCCGCTGTTCAAGAAGGTGATGCCGGTCGAATACCGCCGCGCGCTCGCCGAGATGGCAAAGGAGAAGGCCGCCACGATGCAGGCCGCAGAGTAAGTTTGTATGGGTAAGGTCACCGGGTTTCTCGAGATCGAGCGTGAAGACCGCGACTACCAGCCGGTCGAAGAGCGCATCAAGCACTGGCACGAATTCGTCCTGCCGCTGCCCGAAAAGGAGCTGCGCGACCAGGCCGCGCGCTGCATGGATTGCGGCGTGCCCTACTGCCATGGCACCAACCGCATCACCGGGGCGCCGACCGGCTGCCCGGTCAACAACCAGATTCCGGACTGGAACGACCTCGTCTATCGCGGCCGCTGGGATGAAGCGGCGCGCAACCTGCATTCGACCAACAATTTCCCGGAAGTGACCGGCCGCGTCTGCCCGGCGCCGTGCGAAGCGTCCTGCACGCTCAACATCGACGAGAACCCGGTCACGATCAAAACGATCGAATGCGAGCTTGCCGACCGCGCGATCGCGCAAGGCCTCAAACCCGAACTCCCGGCGCACAAGACCGGCAAGAAGGTCGCCGTGGTCGGTTCCGGACCGGCCGGCATGGCCTGCGCGCAGCAGCTCGCCCGCGCCGGCCACGACGTGCATGTCTACGAGCGCTGGGCGAAGGCCGGCGGCCTGCTCCGCTATGGCATTCCCGATTTCAAGATGGAAAAGGTCCACGTCGACCGCCGCGTCGAGCAGATGACGGCGGAAGGCGTGACGTTCCATTACGGCGCCGATGTTGGCGTCAATCTGCCGGTCGACAAGCTGCTGAAGCAGCACGACGCGGTCGTGCTCGCCGGCGGCGCCGAGAAAGGCCGCGACCTGCCGATCCCCGGGCGCGAGCTCAAGGGCGTTCATTTCGCCATGGAATTCCTGCCGCAGCAGAACCGCCGCGTCTCCGGCGAGCCGGCGACCAAGGACGAGCCGATCCTCGCCAAAGGCAAGAAGGTCGTGGTGATTGGCGGCGGCGACACCGGCTCCGACTGCATCGGCACCTCGATCCGCCAGGGCGCGGCCTCGGTCACCAACTTCGAGATCATGGCGCAGCCGCCCGAGCACGAAAACAAGATGCTGGTCTGGCCGGATTGGCCGCTCAAGTTGCGCATTTCCTCAAGTCACGAGGAAGGCGTCACCCGCGAATTCGCTGTGCTGACGCAGAAATTCTCCGGCGAGAACGGCGTCGTCAAGAAGCTGCATTGCGTCCACGTCGACGCCAAGTTCAAGCCGGTGCCCGGCAGCGAGTTCGAGATCGAGGCCGATCTCGTCCTGCTCGCGATGGGCTTCGTCCATCCGCTGCATGAAGGCATGGTGAAGTCGCTGGGTGTCGATCTCGATCAGCGTGGTAACGTCAAGGCGGACACCAACGCCTACGCGACCTCGATCAAGAAGGTGTTCACCGCCGGCGACATGCGCCGCGGTCAGTCGCTGGTGGTCTGGGCGATCCGCGAAGGCCGCCAATGCGCCCACGCGGTCGACAAGTTCCTGATGGGAACGACGACGCTGCCGCGTTAGCGCAGCCAGCCGAACGGATTGAATGGGAAATTCGATCGCCGGTGCGGCGGCGGCGTGTGCTTCGCCGGCGGCGGGTTGGCGGCAACGGTCGCGGCCGGCGCGGGTTGGGTCGCAGCCGGGGGCGGAGGCGGCGCCGGCATGTTGCCGCTCGGCGGCTCGACCTGCCGGATCGCCGGTTGGGTGTTGGCGACGGCGGGTCCTGATGCCGCGGGCGGCGCTGCACCTTGGGTCGGCGGCTGCGACACCGGTGCAAGCCCGTTCGAATTCGCTGCCCGACCAATTGAAATCGTCGGCACGGCCGCGCGGCGCGTTGACCGGCTCGCCCTTGACCAGCACGTCGGCCGCGGTCGCATCGCCGTAAGTCGGGCGGGTGCCGGCCGCACCCATCAACTGGTCGGCGTTGCTGGTCGTTGCCGTCACCGTAAGAGGGACCACGGGCCCGGCCACCGGACGCGCCGCCGGCTTGCCCGGCGGGCTGGGCGTCGCCGGCGCGGTGATCGGTCCGCTCGGCAGCGCCACCGGAGTACGGTTGCTCATGTAGCGGCGGATTTCGCGTTCGACGTAGTGCGCCAGCTTCCGGGCGCCGGACTGGGTGAAATAGACGCCGTCGGCGGAGCGCAGGCGGCGCATCTGGCCTTCATAGTCGGGACCGAAGGTCGTGAACTTTCCGGCGTCGTCGACGAAGCCGTCCCAGATATCGATGTAGACGACACCGGCGCGTTCGGCGCGCTGACGATAGAGGTCGTTGAGATAAAGCGCATCGGCGGTCGACTTGGGACCGCGGATCGACGGCAGCCCGACCCAGAACACCGGCACGCCTTTGCTCTTGAGCGCGGCAATGGTCTCATCGATGCGCTTGGAATAAACGGCAGCCCATTGGTCGCTACGGAATTCGAGCACGCCGGTCGTCGCCGGTTTTGTTTTGGATTCCGCTGCGGCGATGGACTGGTCTTTCGGCTTGTCCTGCGCCGCCTTGTCGCCCTCTTTCTTATCGCCATCCTTCTTGTCGCCGGCCTGTTGACTTTCGGCCTTCTGTTTTTCCGCCTCCTTGGCGAGATCTTTTTCCCGGATGTTCTCGCGGTCGCTGACGCCGATCATCATGACGACGTAGTTCGCCTTCTCCTTGGTGAGGATGTCGCGCACGACATGCCACCAATCGAGGTCGCCCTTGGCGTCGTAGCGCAGCAGGCCTGAATTGTATTTGTTCTGGCGGTCGATCGCGACTTCCGGCTGATCGGCGAATGCGTCTTCCAGACCGTAAGCCAGCCAATCGGCCATGCCGTCACCGATGACGACCACCGATGTCGTCGGCGTGACGCCGGGGGCTGCCTTACGCGGCGCCGGCGCCTTGGCGTGTTCGGTGCTCGGACGCTGTTCGTTAGGCTGATCCGGCTGCTGGTAGCGGCGATAGCCACCGGGATTGCCGAACAGGTCGCCGAAGAAGCCACCGCCACCGGAGCGCTGGCGGTGCAAAAACGGATAGCGTTCGTCGCGGCTCTGCGCCTGCGCGGGGCCGCTAGCGGCAAGCTGCACGGCGACCAAGCCGGCGCACTCCACCGCGGCCAGAACGACCGCCCCGATCAATAAACGCGATAGCCGCACTTTGCCGACCATACCGATCGCCCAAGGCCTCAACGGCGGCCGTCCGCCGCCCTGCCCCTATGTCAATAACATGGGCCAATAGCCTGCAAAACATGTCAACTCGAAGGTGGCGCCATTAACCTTCAGCGGGCGCGCAGCTGGTCCAGGATCGAAGCGGAGGCGAAACCGTCAGGGACTCTGCCGTTTTTGGCCTGGAACTCGCGGATTGCGGCCTTGGTCTTGGCGCCGAGATGGCCGTCCGGCTCGCCGCCGATGTCATAACCGCGCCGGGCCAAGAGTTGCTGTAATTCAAGCCGCTCGTCGCGTGACAACACCCGTTCGTAGCGCGGCCAGCCTTGGACGAAGGGGCCGCTGCCGCGCAAGCGGTCGGCCAGATGGCCGATGGCGAGCGAGTAAGCGTCGGCCGGGTTGTAACGCATGATGACGCGGAAATTATGCAGCATCAGGAAGCCGGGCCCCTGGACACCGGCGGGCACCAGCAGGAAAGCTTGGTCATCCGGCCGCGGGAACGGCAAGCCGTTCGGACGCACGATGCCGTAGCGCTGCCATTCGCGGATCGGCAGCATGCGGCGGCGGTCGGCAAGCATGAAATTGAAATTTGCCGGCACCACGACCTCGTAGCCCCAGGTCTGCCCCGGCGCCCAGCCATCCATCTTCAGATTGTTGGCGGTCGAGGCGATGAGGTCCGGCACCGAGTTCGACGACGTCGCGGCGACCGTCATGATCGAAGTCGACGGCGAAGCGTTTAAACGCGGTCGGCATGAATTGCGTCGGCCCGAACGCACCCGCCCACGAGCCGACAAGGCGATCGGGCCGCACGTCACCGCGCTGGAGG
This sequence comes from uncultured Alphaproteobacteria bacterium, assembly GCA_963742095.1. Taxonomy (GTDB): domain Bacteria; phylum Pseudomonadota; class Alphaproteobacteria; order Rhizobiales; family Xanthobacteraceae; genus Pseudolabrys. The sequence goes on along the minus strand of CAVUKJ010000003.1, from coordinate 1,717,484 downwards.
ATTTCCATCGTCGCGAGGAATTCCTCGCGGAAATAATTTTGCCGCCGCCCGATGCAGGCCAGTGTCGCGGTCGAACGCAGCACCGGACGAGCGCCGCCTTGCGTGCCGAAGTCGCTCTCGACGCCCCAGATCGCGGTGAGGATGTGGCGGTCAACGCCGTAGGCGCGCTCGGCCGCGTCGAAGGTCGCACGATACTTTGCAAGAATTTCGCGCCCTTTGGCGATGCGTTCGTCGGTCACCAGTTTGTCGAGGTAGTCCCACACCGACTTGGTGAACTCGGGCTGGTTGTCGAGCAGATCCATGATCTGCAAATCGGGCGTCAACGACGCGGTGTAGTGGACGTAGGTCGCGCGCGAGACTTGGCGGCGCGCGGCCAGCGGCCACAGCCGCTCGAGGCATTGGTGGAAGTTCGCGGCCGCCTCGCGGATTGCCTCGGCGCTCATGCGCGGATCGCCGGAAGCGCCGCCCTCGCCGCTCCACGCCGGCGCGCTCGACGTGCGCGGCGCGGGCGAGATGGCCCCGGTCGGGAATTCGATGCGGTTGCTCTGCGCCACCGCAATACCGCCGGCGGCGGTGAGCATGATTGCGGCGATCAAGGGCGACGTTCGCATGCAGGTCCGATTGCTGACTTTGTGCCCGGAAGCTGCCCCGATATCGTTTCGAGGACGTTAATAGCGTAGCCTAGCAAAGTCGCATCTGGACCGGCGGGCCGGGGCGTGCTTTTCCTCAAGCCAATGACCGCACCGGCAACCTCCCCATGACCCCCATCCGCAAGGCCATATTTCCCGTCGCTGGGCTTGGAACCCGATTCCTGCCGGCAACCAAGGCGATGCCAAAGGAGATGCTGCCGGTCGTCGACCGGCCCCTTATCCAGCACGTGGTGGACGAGGCGCGCCAGGCCGGCATCGAGCATCTGATCTTCGTCACCGGCCGAAACAAGGGCGTCATCGAGGACCATTTCGACCGCCAATTCGAGCTGGAGCTGACACTGACCGAGCGCGGCAAGAAGGCCGAGCTCAAGCTGTTGGAAGAGAACCTGCCAGAGGCAGGCACCGTCAGCTTCACGCGCCAGCAGTCTCCTCTCGGCCTCGGCCATGCGGTGTGGTGCGCGCGCGAACTGATCGGCAATGAGCCGTTCGCACTGCTGCTGCCCGACGTATTGGTGCAGCATCCGCGCGGCTGCCTTGCGCAGATGATCGACGCAGCCAAACAGCTCGACGCCAAGGCCAATATCATCGCGGTCGAGGAAGTGCCGAAGGAGCGCGTCCACATGTACGGCGTGGTCGGCGTCGGCGCCGCCAAGGGCAAGGCATTCGCGATCACCAGCATGGTCGAGAAGCCGAAGCCGGCCGAGGCGCCCTCCAATCTGAGCATCACCGGCCGCTATATCCTTCAGCCGGAAATCTTCGGCATTCTCGAGAAGCAGGCGGCCGGCGCCGGCGGCGAAATCCAACTCACCGACGCAATGGTGGCGCTGTCGCGCACGCAGCCGTTCTACGGCTTGAAGTTCGAGGGCCGCAGCTTCGATTGCGGCTCCAAGATCGGCTTCCTCGCCGCCAACGTCGCCTATGCCCTCGAGCGCCCGGACATCGCACCGGACTTCCGCGCCGAATTGCGCGGACTGCTCGGCGACAAATAGCGCGGCTACTTCTGCCAGCGCAGGCCAAGCAGGAAAGTGGTCGCGTTGTAGTCGTTGCCGCTCTGGTTCGAGCGCAGCCAATCCTGGCGCACCTCGCCTTTGACCTGCCATGAGCGGTCGAGCTTGTAGGTGAGCGCAACGCCGACGGAATAGCGGTTGTCCTCGCGTGACATGCCGACGTAATCGTCGAGGCCGAAGCCGACCTTGACGCTGCCGATCAGCCAGCGCCGGAAGGCGTGATCGACCTGCAGGCTGACGTCGCGGTAGAGCGCACCGGACACGCCGGGAACATCGGACTCGCCGACCGTCGAAACGCCATTGAGCTTGACGGTGGTGAGCGCTGTCGCGGTCCAGATCAGCGAAGCGTCGCCGACGAGGCCGGTGATGTTCGAGAGTCGCGGATCTTGGTAGACGCGCTTGGTGTAGCCGAGCGCGATTTCGCCGGTCAGCAGCTTGCTGATTTCGAAGGTGCTGCCCGCTTTGCCGGTCACGCCGTTGGAATTGCGCTGGTAGCCGAAGAAATCGGCGTTGAGATCGTGCACGCGCGTGTCCGCATCGAATTCGACGAAGGGCGTAACGCCCGGTGACAGCTCGTAACCGCCGCGCAGTCTGCCGCCGTATTGATTGTAGTTGCGGTCTTCGTTGCTGGAGGTCGTGCCGTCGGTGAGCTGGGAATTCTGATAAACGGTGCGCTCGACGGCGCCCTTCAGCGAGAGGTCGAAGCGGCTGAAGCGCTGGCCGATGCCGGCACCGCCGCCGAAGGTGGCGAAGACGGGAAGCTTGGCAAGGCCGGCCTGCAGGTTCGGGCTGTTCGGCGCGTCGGTCGAGATCAACAGCTTGGTGTTGAGATCGATGCGCGTGTCGTGGGTGACATCGACGCGGCCGTCGACCTTGCCGTCGAAATAGGGCCGGCTCAGTGTCGGCGTCTGATCGGGGCTGTAGCCCGTATAGCTGCCGCGCAGGTCGGCTTTGAGTTCGTGGCGCGACCAGTTCGATTGCACCTTCAGCTCAGGCTCGGCGGTGTAGAGCGCGGCGCCCTTCGGCGTCGACGAATTGCCCGGGTTGGTACTGTAGCCGCCGGAGAGATCGACCGAGGGAAACAGATCGAAGGCGCCGGTTCGGATGCCGAGCGGCGCATAAGGATCGTCGGGCTCGGTGTGCGCTTTGCGCTTTTTCAACGGCGGTTTGATTTCCTCGATCGGCTCGACCGGCGGCGTGCCCGGCGGCGCAGCGGCCATCGCGGCATTGCCGTCGTTCGCCGCCGCAGTGTCATTGCCGGGTGGCGGCCTCTGGTATGGCGACGGCGGCGGCGCAGCAGCTTGCGGGGAGGCCGCATTGTCGCTCGTCGCGTTCGTTTTCGGCTTGGGCGGGATCTTCTTGCGGGCGTTTGTGGAATTGAAGCCGGTGTTGCCGGCGCCGGAGGCCGGCGGCGGGACCGTGAACGGCGCGAATGTCGTCGGCTGTCCGGCCTGCGCCAGCGGCGGCAGAGAATTCTGGAAATTGTTCGGCCGGCGCGGATCGGTCAGCTTCGGCGCAAGCGGATCCGGATTGACGACCGCGGTTTGCGCCCTCGCCGACCCGCCGCCGAGCGCAACGCATGCGGCCAGCAGCACACCTGCGCGCATGCTTGAGGGGCGAAGCCGCTGCACGTCCGCTCTTTAGCCTCCAAGAGCCGGCTCGCGCGGGCGCGCACCCCAAGAACCCATGGGCGCACGCCCGCGGAAACGGCGGGAAGTGGTTAACGGACGTTAAAGGGGCATGGTTAACGAGGCGTTGCCGGCCCTGGAGCGCGGCAAAACGAGGCTAAATCCAGCCTTTGAGCTCGCGCGTGACGATATCGCGGATCACGGCCATGCCGCCGGCGCTGCCGTTGAGGCAGGGGATGGCCGCAAAGTTCTGTCCGCCGGCATGTTTGAAGATCTCGGCATTCTCCATGCCGATCTCTTCCAGCGTCTCCAGGCAATCGGCGGCGAAGCCCGGCGTGATGACGGCAAGGTTCTTCACGCCCTGCTCGGCCAGCGATTTCACCGTGGCGTCGGTATAGGGCTTGACCCATTCGGCTTTGCCGAAGCGCGACTGGAACGTCATGACCAGCCGCTCCTCGTCCAGCTTCAGCTTCTGCCGCAGCAGGCGTGTCGTCTCCGTGCAATGCTGGACGTAGGGGTCGCCCTTCTCGACATAGCTCTCCGGCACGCCGTGGTAGGAGGCGACGATGACGTCCGGCTTGAACTTGAGCTTCGCAAGTTCGGCATTGAGCGAAGCCGCGAGCGCGTCGATATAGGCAGGCTCCGCGTAATACGGGGCGGCAACGCGCAGTGCCGGCTGGAAGCGCATCCTGGCGAGTGCGCGAAAGGCTTCGTCGCAGACCGTCGCAGTGGTGGCCGCGGCATATTGCGGGTAGAGCGGCACCAGCAGGATGCGCTCGCAATTCTGATCGGCCAGTGCTTCCAGCCGCGAGCGGATCGACGGATTGCCGTAGCGCATCGCCCAATCGATGCGGACGCGCTTGTCGAGCTTCTCGAAGATCTCCTCGAGCTTGTCGGACTGCGAACGCGTGATGGTCTTGAGCGGCGATTCATCGCGCTCTTTGTTCCAGATCTTGTCGTAGTCGCGACCCTTGCGGCCAGGGCGCACGCTCAGGATGATGAGATTGAGGATCAGCCACCATTTGAAGCGGTTCTCCTCGATCACGCGGCGATCCGAGAGAAACTCCTTCAAGTAGCGGCGCATCGCCCAATAATTCGTGGCGTCGGGAGTGCCGAGATTGACCAGCAGCACGCCGATGCGGCCGGTCGCGGAAGCGCCTGCGGGACTCATAGTTTGCGTTCGTCCGCGATCACTTTGCCGTCGTTGGGAAGCTCGCCGGGCGCGACCAATTTGACGACTCCTTTGAGCTTGGTGACCGACTGTAACGTGGCGGCAACGGCGCCTTCAAGCGATGCGTCACGCGCCGCGCTCTCCGCCACCAGTGTCATGGTGTCCTGCTCGGCTTCGCGGCCGACGACGAGCCGCAGCCGCTTGAGCTCGGGATGGCGGGCGGCGACTTCGGCGATTTGCCTCGGATGCACGAACATGCCTTTGACCTTGGCGGTCTGATCGGCGCGGCCCATCCAGCCCTTGATGCGCATGTTGGTGCGGCCGCAGGGCGAACCGCCCGGCAGCAGCGCGGAGAGGTCGCCAGTGCCGAGCCTGATCATCGGATAATCCGGATTGAACGAAGTGACCACCACTTCGCCGACATCGCCTTCGGCGACGGGATCGCCGGTGCCGGGGCGCACGATCTCGATGATGACATTCTCGTTGACGATCAGACCCTCTCGCGCCTCGCTTTCGTAGGCGATCACGCCGACCTCGGCGGCCGCGTAACACTGCAGCACCGCGACGCCGCGCTTGCCGAGCTCCTCGCGCAGCGAGCCCGGCAGCGCCGCGCCGGAGACCAGCGCGCGCTTGAATGAGGACGCGTCCTTTCCCGCTTTCTCGGCGGTGTCGAGCAATATCTTGAGGAAGTCGGGCGTGCCGACATAGCCGGATGGCTTGTAGTGCGCGATCGCCTCTAGTTGCTGCTCGGTATTGCCGACGCCGCCGGGGATCACCGCGCAGCCGATCGCGTGTGCGCCCGATTCCAGAATGAACCCGCCGGGCGTGAGGTGATAGGCGAACGAATTGTGCACAATGTCGCCTGAACGAAAGCCGGCGGCAAAACATGCACGCGCCGCGCCCCACCAGTCCTTGCCGTCGCCTTCCGGCTCGAAGATCGGGCCGGGCGACATCTGCAAGCGCTTGGCCTTGCCCGGCGGCGTGACGTTAAGGCCGCCGAATGGCGGATTTTCTTTCTGCAGGGCGGCAATATCGGACTTGTGCAGCACCGGCAATTTGGCGAGTGCCACGCGCGAGGTAACCGATTTCGGATCGATGCCCTTGAGATGCCTTGCCCATCCCGGCGCGGTCATCGCCCGCGCAATCGTCTCCGGCAGCGCGGCGGCCTGATCGCGCTCGCGCTCCGCAGGCTCGCGGGTTTCGAGTGCATCGTAATGGGTCCCGGTCATGCTGCTACAATTATTACCCGAACGGCGCGAAAAGCGCGCCACTATCGGTTCTCAAGCCAGCCAGCGTTTCCGGCGGCGGTAATGCTTGCCTTCGCGGAACGACTTGCGTTTGCCTTCGGCGATGCCGAGGTAGAATTCCTTCACGTCCTCGTTCGAGGCCAACATCTTGGCGTCGCCGTCCATCACCACGCGGCCGTTTTCCAGGATATAGCCGTAGCGCGCGAACTTGAGCGCCATGTTGGTGTTCTGCTCGGCGAGCAGGAAGGAGACGTTCTCCTTCTCGTTGAGATCCTTCACGATTGCGAAGATCTCCTCGACGATCTGCGGCGCGAGCCCCATCGACGGCTCGTCGAGCAGGATCATCTTCGGCCGCGACATCAGCGCGCGCCCGATGGCGCACATCTGTTGTTCGCCGCCGGAGGTATAGCCGGCAAGCGATTCTTTACGCTCGGCGAGCCGAGGAAAATAGGAATAGACCAGATCGACGTCTCTGCGGATCGCAGCCTTGCCGTCACGGCGCGTGAAAGCGCCAGTCAGCAGGTTTTCCTCGATGGTGAGATGCGGAAAGCACTGGCGGCCTTCCATGACCTGGATGCAGCCGCGCCGCACGAGTTCGTTGGGCGAGAGATCCTGCACCTCGGCGCCCTCGAACAGGATCGAGCCCTTGGTGACGTCGCCGCGCTCGGCATGCAGCAGATTGGAAATTGCCTTCAACGTCGTGGTCTTGCCGGCGCCGTTGGCGCCGAGCAGCGCCACGATCCCGCCGCGCGGCACGTCGAGCGAGACGCCCTTGAGCACCAGGATGACGTGGTCGTAGATGACTTCGATATTGTTGACCGAAAGCACATTGTCCGTTTTCGCGGACACGGAAGCCTCGGTCTGGGTTGCCACCGACATGGACGCTCCCAAGGACGCTCCCAAGACAAGAACCTCTCCCCGCCGCGAGGCGGGGAGAGGATTGTTTAAGTCAGCGCATTACGACGACTTGTCGCAAGCTTCGGTGCGCTTCGGCCAACCGGCGTTCTGCTTGACGTAGTCGTCGGCAGCCTTGTCGAGCAGCGGAACGACCTTGTCCTTCATGGGCGAGATCCAATCGGAGACCTTGACCCACTTGGCGCCATCCCACTGCTGCACGTAGGCCGAGTGATGGCCGTTGTGGTCGGTGCAGGTCACGGAAATCGGCGCCGCAAAGCCGTCAAGGCCGATCTCCTTCCAGCGCGCAGCGGAAATCTGCAGGCTTTCCAGACCGCGGCGCATTTCCTCGCCGGTGATGTCCTTCTTGCCGGTCAGCTTCTGCGCGTTGCGGATCGCTTCGGCGATCACCACGGAGTTCATCACGCCGCGGTTATAGAAATTGTCGCCGACCTGCTTGGGATCGGTCTGGCTGTCCTTGCCGATCACGTACTTCTGGATGTCCTTGATGGCCGGGAAGTCAGCACCCACCGCGTTGAAGTTGAGCGAGAGGTAGCCCTTCGCCGCGGCGCCCGCCGGGCGCGCGTCGTCCTCGCTGCCGGACCACCACACGCCGATGAAGTGATCCATCGGATAGCCGGTCTTGGCGGCTTCCTGCACGGCCGTCGGGTTCATCGCGCCCCAGCCCCACATGATCATGTAGTCCGGGCGATCGCGGCGAACGCTCAGCCAGAGGCTCGACTGGTTCTGCATCTGGGCCGGCGGCACCGGATACTTCTTGACGCTGAAGCCGTAGTCCTTGGCGAACTGGTCGAGCAGCGGGATCGGCTCAAGGCCGTAACCACCATCGAAGTAGATGTAGCCGATGGTCTTGCCCTTGAGCTTGTCGAGACCGCCTTCCTTACCCGAGATGTACTTGATGATGATCGACAGACCATCCCAGTACGTCGCCGGCGGATTGAAGATCCAGGGGAAGTCCTTGCCGACCGCCGAGGCCGACAGGCCATAGGCCATCGACAGCACGGGGATGTGATCGACCGCCGCCTTCGGAATGATCGCCAGCGTGATGCCGGTCGAGTACGGCGTGATCACCGCCGGGTGCTCGTTCTTGATCGACTCGTAGCACTCGACGCCCTTTTCATTCTTGTAGCCGGTCTCGCATTCCTTGAAGAGAATCTTCGACCCGCCGATGCCGCCATCGCGCGCGTTCAGCATAGTCATGTAGTCGTGCATGCCGTTGGCGATCGGAATGCCCGAATTCGCGAACGGGCCGGTGCGATACGTAAAGAGCGGTACGAGTGTGTCGGCGGAAGCCGCGGATACCAGGGCGGAAGCACCGACCAGGCTCGCAACGGCTGCGCCGAGAACGATATGTTTCATGCGCATTTCGTCTCTCCCTTTTGCGTCGCCGGTGCTTGGTTGCTCCGGCTTTTACGTCGTCCCTCGTCTCGGAGGGTTACCCTGCCCGGCCTTGCCCACGCCGGACGGGGAATTGATGCAAGTGTGCCCTTTCAATAGGGGAAAGGCCACACCCTGAGTTTCTGCTTCCCGACCTGCCAAAGCCGGGCCAAACCGTTCGGCTCTGCGATCAGAAACAGAATAATGAGCGTTCCCAACGTGATGAAGTTGATGTGCTCGACGTTGGCGGAGGTAATGTTGAGGCCGAAGGCGGTCTTGATCATGCGCAGCACGATCGGCAGGCCGTAGATCAAGGTGGCGCCGAAAAACGAGCCGGTCAGGCTGCCGAGCCCGCCGATGATCACCATGAACAACACCAGGAAGGATTGGTTGATGCTGAAGCTTTCGGACTCGGCGTTGCCGAGCCATAGGAAAACCAGCATCGCGCCGGCAACGCCGCAATAGAACGACGACACCGCGAAGGCGAGCAGCTTGGTCGGATAGAGCTTGATGCCGATCAACTCGGCGGCGATGTCCATGTCGCGCACCGCCATCCAGGTGCGGCCGATGCGGCCGCGGATCAGATTGGAGGCGAGCAGCGTCATCACCGCGACGATCGCCAGCACGATCAGGTAGCGCGTGATGGCCCCCGCGTTCGGCCCGGTAATCGCCATTCCGAACATCGTGCGCGTCGGCACCTCGATCGACGCTGAGATATTGTAGTTGTAGAGCCAGGGAATGCGGATAAAGCACCATGACAGGAAGAACTGCGCCGCGAGCGTCGCGACCGCGAGATAGAAGCCCTTGATCCGCAGGCTGGGCAGACCGAATACGATGCCGGCCGCCGCCGAGAAAACTCCGGAGCAGATGATGAGCACAATAATGTTCACGCCCGGGAAGAACGTCGTCAGCTTGTAGCAGGCGAAGGCGCCCACGCCCATGAACGCGCCGGTGCCGAGCGACAACAAGCCGGTATAGCCGGTAAGCAGATTGAGCCCGATGGCGGCCAGCGAAAAGATCAGGATCGGCGTCAGAACAGAGTCGATGACGAAGTCGGACGCCACCAGCGGCACGACGATGAAGCCCGCCAGCAGCACCAGGATGATTCCGATCTTGTCCTGAAGAATCGGAAACAACGCCTGATCGCTGTAGTAGCTGGTCTTGAACTGGCCGGCCTCGCGGTAAAACATGATGACGCCTCAGATCCGTTCGATGATGCGTTCGCCGAACAGGCCTTGCGGCCGGAACAGCAGGAAGATCAGGGCGATTACGTAAGCGAACCACTCCTCGATGCCGCTGCCGAACAGCGGGCCCCAGTAAAATTCGCCGAGCTTCTCGCCGACGCCGATGATGACGCCGCCGATGATGGCGCCGGGGATCGAGGTGAAGCCGCCGAGGATCAGCACCGGCAGCGCCTTGAGCGAAATGATTTCCAGCGCGAAGGACACGTTCGAACGCGCGCCCCACATGATGCCGGTTGCCAGCGCCACGATGCCGGAGGCGAACCACACCACCACCCAGATATATTCGAGCGATATGCCGACCGAGAGCGCGGCGCGATGGCTGTCGGCAACCGCGCGCAAGGCCCGTCCGATGCGCGTCCTCTGAAAGAACACGGCGAGCCCCGCAACCATCAACGACGCGATGATGGCAGCCGCGATGTCGATCTTCTGCATCTGCACGAAGCCGCCCAGCATCTTGATGTTGTAGGAGCCGCTCGGCAGCAGGAGTTGATCCGAGATCATGACCTTCGGGTCGCCGCCGAAAATCAATTCGCCGGAGCCGATCAGGATGTAGGTCAGGCCAAAAGTTGCCATGAACAGGATGATTTCGGCCTGGTTGACCAGAGGCCGCAGCACGAACCGCTCGACCGCAATGGCGAGCATCAGCATGACGACCAGCGTCAGCGCCAGCGCCAGAAAGGCCGGCACGCCGTGCGCGTAGAGGCCGACCAGGGTCAGCGCCGCGAACACCACCATGATGCCCTGCGCAAAATTGAATACGCCCGAGGCCTTGAAGATCAGCACGAAGCCCAGCGCGATCAACGCATAGAGGACGCCCGCCACCAGCCCCTCCCACAGCGTCTGCACCAGCAGGTCGGGCGCAGAGCCCATCTGCACGAAGGGGTCGATGAAGATTTGATAGAGGAGATGCATGACGGCTGCCCTAGTGCGCCACGCCGAGATAGGCGTCGATCACCGCCTGGTTCTTCTTGATCTCATCGGGCGTACCGTCGGCGATCTTGACGCCGTGATCGAGCACCACCACGCGGTCGGACAGATCCATCACCACGCCCATGTCGTGCTCGATCAGCGCGATCGTGGTGCCGTAGTGGTCGTTCACGTCGAGGATGAAGCGCGACATGTCTTCCTTTTCCTCGATGTTCATGCCGGCCATCGGCTCGTCGAGCAGCAGCAGGTCGGGCTCCATGGCGAGCGCGCGGCCAAGCTCGACGCGTTTTTGCAGGCCGTAGGGCAGCCGTCCGACCGGAGTGCGGCGAATTTCCTGGATCTTGAGGAAGTCGATGATCTCCTCCGCGCGGCGGCGGTGTTCCACCTCCTCGCGCATCGCCGGCCCGAAACGCAGCAACTGCCAGACGAAACCCGATTTCATCTTCAGCGAGCGGCCGGCCATGATGTTGTCGAGCGCGGTCATGCCGCGGAACAACGCGACGTTCTGGAAGGTGCGCGCGATGCCGCCGTAGGCCGCTTCATGCGGGCGCATCTCGGAGCGGGTCTTGCCCTTGAAGGTGATGCGGCCCTGCTGCGGATGATAGAAGCCGTTGATGATGTTGAGCATCGACGTCTTGCCGGCGCCATTCGGGCCGATGATCGCGCGGATCTCTCCTCTGCGGATATCGAAGGAGATGTCGCTGACCGCCTTGACGCCACCGAACGCCAGCGACACGTTTTCCACCGAGAGCAGAACCTCGCCGACAGCAACGTCAGGTCCGCTCGGCGCCCTCATGCTGCCTTCTCCAGGGCGTGCGCTGCCGGCTCGGTCTTCAAATCGCGGATTTTCACTCGCGCCTTGATGACGCCCTTGCGGCCGTCCTCGAAGGTGACTTCGGTCGCGATGTCGGCTTCCTTGGAACCGTCATAGAGCGCCTTGATCAACGGCCCGTACCGGTCGGCGATGAAACTGCGGCGCACTTTCTGGGTGCGCGTGAGCTCGCCGTCGTCGGCGTCGAGTTCCTTGTGCAGGATGAGGAAGCGCTTGATCTGCGCGCCCGCCATGATCTTGTCTTCGGCGAGCGAGCGGTTCACGTCCGCAACATGCTTCTCGATCATGTCGTAGACCAGCGGATGGCCGGCGAGCTCCTGATAGGAGCCATAGACCACGTTGTTGCGCTCGGCCCAGCTGCCGACCGCCGTGAGGTCGATGTTGAGCATCACCGCGACGAAGTCGCGCTTGTCGCCGTAAGCCACCGCCTCGCGGATGTTCGGATAGAACTTCAGCTTATTCTCGATGTATTTCGGCGGGAACAGCGTGCCGTCGTTGAGCTTGCCGACATCCTTGGCGCGGTCGATGATCTTCAGGTGGCCAGTCTTTTCGTCGAAGAATCCGGCATCGCCGGTCTTCACGTAACCGTCCGGCGTCATCACTTCGGCGGTCTTGGCCTCATCCTTGAAGTAGCCCGAGAACATGCCGGGCGACTTGAACAGCACCTCGCCGTCCGCACTGATCTTGATATCGACGTTGGGGCATGTCGGCCCGACGGTGTCGGAATAGATCTGCCCGTCCGGCTGTGCGGTGAGATAGAGGAACGCTTCGGTCTGACCGTAGAGCTGCTTCAAGTTGAGCCCGATCGAGCGGTAGAAAGCGAAGAGGTCGGGCCCGACCGCCTCGCCGGCCGTGTAGGCGACCCGCACCTTCGAGAAGCCGAGCACATTCTTGAGAGGGCCGTAGATCAGAAGCTCGCCCAGCCAATATTGCAGCCGCCCGATGAGCGGCACGTGCTCGTCATTGAGGATGCGCTCGCCGTATTTCCGCGCAACGCCGATGAAGTAATGGAACATCTTGCGCTTGAGGAAGCCGGCATCCTCCATTCGAATCATCACGCGCGTGAGCAACAATTCAAGTGTGCGCGGCGGAGCAAAATAGAATGTCGGCCCGATTTCGCGCAGATCGGCCATCGCGGTGTCCGAATTTTCCGGGCAGGCCGTGCAGAAACCCGAGACGAGGCCTTGCGCGTAGTTGAGATAATGGTCGCCGACCCAGGCGATCGGCAAATAAGCGAGCGCGACGTCCGTCTCGGTCAGCTTGTCAAACGTCACGGTATCGGCGGCCGCGTTGATCGAGCGCTCGCCAGTGAGCACGACGCCTTTTGAGGCGCCGGTGGTGCCGGAAGTGTAAAGGATGATGGAGGGATCGGACCCTTTGCCGGCGGCGATCTCGGCATCGAGCCAGGCGGCGACCTGCGGATCGCCGAGCGCCTTGCGCCCTTCCGCAATAATGTCGTCCATCGGATGCAGATGGGTGTGGTCGTAATCGCGCAAACCACGCCGTTCGTCGTAGACCATCTCCTGCAATTTCGGCAGGCGGTCCATCACCGACGTGATCTTGTCGACCTGCTCCTGATCCTCGACCGCGGCGAAGCGCACCTCGGCATGCGCCAGAACGTAGGCGAGCTCATCGGCGACTGCGTCGGCATAGACGGGCACCGGCACCGCGCCGAGCGTCTGCACCGCCATGACCGACCAGTAGAGCCTGGGACGGTTGGCGCCGACGATGGCGACGGTCTCGCCGCGCTTGACGCCGAGCCTGTGCAGGCCGACGGCGTAAGCACGCACGATCTCGAGCGTTTGCGCCCAGGTCCAGGTTTGCCAAATGCCGAGATCCTTGTGCCGCATTGCCGGCCGCGAGCCGAACAATTCAGCGTTACGAATCAACAGCTTCGGAAACGTATCCGCCGCGGCGGCGGCATGGCCAGCCACAACCAAATCCTCCCACGAGCCGCGCCGTGCCCCTCACAGCGCCTCACCCCTCAGCCGCCTTATCGGACGGTCTTATTGTCTCGATATGAAAACACCGGCGCAGGGCGGTCAAGCCTCCACGGGGTGGCGAAAAGGTCGCAAGGGAGGGGTAAGCTATTCGGCAGCCTTGAGAAACGGGGTTGCGCCGCTCTGGAATTGCTCGCGCAGAGCCGCCTCTTCCGCCTTCGCGGCGGCGAGATTGCGCATCTTCACCGGTCCGAACCCCCGGATCTTCTCCGGCAGCGCCGCGAGCGCGACCGCCGCCTGGTGATTGCCGGGATTGAGCTCGGCGACGATGGTCGCCAGCAGATTTTCGTAATCCTTGATGAGTTGGCGCTCGGTGCGGCGCTCGGCGGTGTAACCGAACGGGTCGAGCGGCGTGCCGCGCAGGAATTTGAACTTCGACAGCGCGCCGAACACCGTCAGCATCCACGGCCCGAACGACATCTTCTTCGGCTCGCCGGTCGCCTTGTCGGCGCGCGCCAGAAGCGGCGGCGCCAGATGGAATTCGAGCCGCAGATTGTCGCCGTCGAACGATGACTTCACGCGCTCGACGAACGTGGTGTCGCTGTAGAGCCGCGCCACCTCGTACTCGTCCTTGTAGGCCATCAGCTTGAACAGATAGCGCGCGACGGACTCGGCCAGCCCGCACTGGCCCGGCACCCGCTCGGCCTCGACCGCGCGGATCTTCTCGACCCACTTGCGGTAGCGCCGCGCATAGCGCGCGCTCTGGTAGGCGGTGAGGAAGGCAACGCGACGCTCGACCGTCTCGTCGAACGATTGCGACAGGCGCAGCGAGTTGTTCTGCAGCTCGGGCTGCGGCTTCACCAGCGCCTCGAGCTTGGCCGGATCGACCGCGGCGCGGCGGCCGTAATGGAAGGCGGCGATGTTCATCGCCACCGCCTCGCCGTTCATCTCGATCGCCTTCTCGACCGCTTCCGCCGACAGCGGCAAGGCGCCGAGCTGGTAGGCGTAGCCGAGCATGAACATGTTGGCGCCGATCGAATTGCCGAGCAGCGCGGTGGCGAGACGCCCGGCGTCGATGAAGTGGCTCTGCGCCTTGCCGGCATGGCCGGTGATGGCGCGCTTGAGCCGCTCGGTCGGCAGCGAGAAGTCGGCATTGCGGGTGAAATCGCCGGGCAGGAACTCGGCGGTGTTGATGACGACCTTGGTGTGGCCCTGCTTGATGGCGCCGAGCACTTTCTTGGTGCCGACGACGACGATGTCGCCACCGATAACGAGGTCGGCGCCGGCGGCGGCAACACGGATGGCATGAATATCCTCGACCGCGTTGGCGATGCGGATGTGGCTGTAGACCGCGCCGCCCTTCTGCGCGAGGCCGGCCATGTCGATGACGCCGGCGCCTTTGCCTTCGAGGTTGGCGGCCATGCCGATGATGGCGCCGACGGTGACGATGCCGGTGCCGCCGACGCCGGTGACGATGATGCCGTAGGGATGATTGATGAGCGGAACGCTGGGCGCCGGCAGCGCCGGCCAATCGGCGGGCTCGGCGACGCTCTCGCCCTTTTTCAGCTTGGCGCCGTGCACGGTGACGAAGGACGGGCAGAAGCCCTTCACGCAGGAATAGTCCTTGTTGCAGCTCGACTGGTCGATGGTGCGCTTGCGGCCCCATTCGGTCATCAGCGGCTGCACGGAGACGCAATTCGACTTGACGCCGCAGTCGCCGCAACCCTCGCAGACCAGATCGTTGATGACGACGCGCTTGTCAGGATCGGGGAAGGTGCCGCGCTTGCGGCGGCGGCGCTTTTCGGCCGCGCAAGTCTGGTCGTATATGAGAACACTGACACCCTGCACGGTCGTCAGCTCGCGCTGCACGGCGTAGAGCTCGTCGCGGTGATGGATCGTCAGCCCGCGCGGCCAGTCGGTATTGCTCGGATATTTCCACGGCTCGTCGGTGACGAGGACGACGCGCCTGGCGCCTTCGGCCGCGACCTGGCGCGCGATCTGGTCGACCGTGAGGCCGCCGTCATTGGCCTGGCCGCCGGTCATCGCCACGGCATCGTTGAACAGGATCTTGTAGGTCATGGTCACGCCGGAGGCGATCGCGGCGCGGATGGCGAGATAGCCGGAGTGGTTATAGGTGCCGTCGCCGAGGTTCTGGAACACGTGCGGCGTTTTCGAGAACGGCGCCTCGCCGATCCAGTTGGCGCCCTCGCCGCCCATCTGCGTGAAGCCGAGCGTCTTGCGCTCCATCCACTGCGACATGTAGTGGCAGCCGATGCCGGCATAGGCGCGACTTCCGTCCGGCACGCGGGTCGAGGTGTTGTGCGGGCAGCCCGAGCAGAAATACGGAACGCGCTGGGCGACGTCGGTCGTCTCGGCGAGCGACTTCTGCGCCGATTTGAGCCGCGCCACGTTGGCCGCGAGTTCGTCGTTTGCGCCATAGCGTAAGAGCCGCTCGCCGATGCAGATGGCGACGTCGTTCGGATCGAGCGCGCCCTTGACCGGGAACAGCCAATTGCCCTGCTCGTCCTTCTTGCCGATGCAGGTCGGCTGGTTCTTGCTGCCGTAGAGTTCCTCGCGCACCTGCACTTCGATCAGCGAGCGTTTTTCCTCGACGACGATGATGAGATCGAGACCGGCCGCGAAGTCGGCAAGCTCCTGGCGCGAAATCGGCCATGGGCAGGCGATCTTGAACAGGCGCAGCCCCAGGTCGTTGCACTTGATCTCGTCGATGCCGAGCTCATCGAAGGCCTGACGCACGTCGAGATAGGCCTTGCCGGTGGTGATGACGCCGATCTTCGGCGCGCGGCCGCCCGAGGTGATGATCTTGTTGAGCTTGTTGGCGCGCACGAAGGCGAGCATGGCGTCGCGCTTGAAATCGTGCAGCCGCGCTTCCATGCCGAGGATGGTGTCGTTGAGGCGGATGTTGAGCCCGCCGTCCGGCATGTGGAAGTCGTCGGGCGTGACGATCTTGACGCGGTCAAGATGGCCGTCGACCACGCCGGTCGACTCCACCGTCTCGTGCATGCATTTGAGCGCCGACCAGGTGCCGGTGAAGCGCGACATTGCCCAGCCGTAGAGCGCGTAGTCGATGATCTCCTGCACGCCGGCCGGATTGAGGATCGGCATCATCACGTCGACGAAATGGAATTCGGACTGATGCGCGGTGGTGGAGGATTCCGCAGTGTGGTCGTCGCCCATCAGCGCGAGCACGCCGCCATTCTTCGCCGTGCCGGCCATGTTGGCGTGGCGGAAGACGTCGCCGGAGCGGTCGACGCCCGGGCCTTTGCCGTACCACATGCCGAACACGCCATCGAACTTGCCCTCGCCGCGCAGTTCGGCCTGCTGCGTGCCCCAAAGCGCCGTGGCGGCGAGCTCTTCGTTGATGCCGGGCTGGAACTTGACGTCGTGGGCGCTGAGGAAACGTCCGGCGCGCATCATCTGCTGGTCGAGCCCGCCGAGCGGCGAGCCGCGATAGCCGGTGACGTAGCCCGCGGTGTTGATGCCGGCGCGACGGTCGCGCTCCTTCTGCATCAAAAGCGCGCGGATCAATGCCTGATAGCCGGTGACCAGGACACGGTCCCGCGTCAGGTCATATTTATCGTCGAGGGAGACGGAACGAAGGGTCATGCGTGGCCTTGGATCAGCCCGGCACGGGCAAGCTATCAGGCGATGGACCTCTAACATATAGGCCAGCAGCGCGGGACTAGGAACAGGCGAAAGGTGAATTAAGCAAGTCCGGTCAACACGCTGCCGAGAATTTCACGCATGGCGTGCGGCTTGGAACGAAATTTCACCACGCGCGGCCCCCGCGCATTTTGGCGCAATGCAGCAGTTCAAAGTGTCATGGCCGGGCATGTCGCCCTCTCCATCGCTTGCTGTTAGCATGATCACTCGGGGACCCTGACCGTGAAGATGATCGCAGAGTACCTGCAGAAGGCGCATGAATTCGAGCGCTTCGCTGCGTCTGAAAAAGATCCCAAGCGCAAGGCCGAGCTGTTGTCGCAAGCGGAAGCCTATCGAAAGCTGGCCGTCAAACGCGCCAAGGACCAGGGCTTGACCATCCCACCGGAACCGCGGCCGTAGTCTCCGCCCCGCTACGCCGCGTTGACGCGCGGGCGGATGCCTTGGAGCAGCTGCGGCACTTCGGAGAGCGGCCGCGGCGGGCTGAACAGATAGCCCTGCGCATGCGTGCAGCCTTCCGCGCGCACGATCTCGAGCTGGTCCTGCGTCTCGACGCCCTCGGCGATCGTGACCATGCCGAGATTGCTGCCGAGGCGCGCCACCGCGCGGATGATGGCGATGCAATCGTCCTTCTTGCCGAGCTCGCTGATGAAGGACCGGTCGATCTTGATCTTGTCGAACGGGAAGCTGCGCAGATAGCTGAGCGAGGAATAGCCGGTGCCGAAATCGTCCATGGAAATCCGCACGCCGAGCGCGCGGATCTGGTGCAGCGTGTCCACCACCGATCGGTCGTCCTGCAACAGCACGGTCTCGGTGATCTCGAGCTCGAGGAGTTCGGCATCCAGACCCGACGCGCCGAGCGCCGCGACCACCGACAGCGCCAGCGTCGGGCTGCGGAATTGCGCCGCCGAGAGGTTGACCGCGACCGACAACCGGCCGGGCCAGGACACGGCGTCGCGGCAAGCCTGCTTGATGACCCAGTCGCCGAGCGGCACGATAAGGCCGATCTCTTCCGCGACCGGGATGAAGTCGTTCGGTCCCACCAGACCGCGGGTCGGGTGATTCCAGCGGATCAACGCCTCGAAGCTCGTCACCTTGCCGCTGCCGAGATCGACGATGGGCTGGTAGTACAGCTCGAATTCGCCGCTGAGCAGCGCCTTGCGCAGGTCGAGTTCCAGCGCGTGGCGCGCCTGCATCTGCGCGTCCATTTCGGGCTGGAAGAAGTGATGCGTACCGCGGCCCTCGCTCTTGGCGCGATAGAGCGCCATATCGGCGTTGCGCAGCAGATGGTCAGGCTGTTCGCCGTCGGCGGGCGCGACCGCGATGCCGACGCTGACGCCAATGACCGCCTGATGCCCGGCGATATCGAACGGCTCGGAAATCGTGTCGATGATGCGGCCGGCAAGCTCGCTCGCCTGCGACGGCTCCGCGCCCATCTGAATGATGGCGAACTCGTCGCCACCAAGGCGCGCCACCATATCCGTGCCGCGCACGGCATTCTGCAGGCGCTTTGTCACGGCGACGAGCAGAGCGTCGCCGATCGGATGGCCAAGACTGTCGTTGACGGTCTTGAAGCGGTCGAGGTCGAGGAACAGCACCGCCAGCTTTTCGCCCTGCGACAGCGCCTGCTCCATCTTCTCCCGGAACAAGACGCGGTTCGGCAAGTCGGTGAGCGCGTCATGGCGCGCCATGTGCATGATCTTGGCTTCGGCCTGACGGCGCTCGGTGACGTCTTCGAACGTGGCGACCCATCCGCCGTTCGAGGTCGGACTGCAGACGCTGGCGATGACGCGGCCGTCATTGAGCTCGTAATAGTGCGTGCCGGCCTGGTGGCGCTTCATGAACTCGGCCTGCTCGGCCAGCAATTGCGCCGGCGTTTCGGAGGCGTTCTCATGCGCTTCGCTCGAAGCGAGGATCTTCTGGAATTCGACGCCGGGCGCGATCAGATCTCGTGACAGACCGAAGATCTCATAGAAGCGGCGATTGACCACCTCGAGCCTGCTCTGCGCATCGAACAGGCAAAGGCCCTGCGACATGTTGTCGAGCGCGGCATCGAGACGGAGATTGGTCTGGCGCAAATGCGCCTTCTGCTCTTTCGACTGGGTGATGTCGCTGCAAACCACGATGAAGCCGCCGTCGCGCGTCGCGCTCTGGCTGACGCGCAGCCAGCGGCCGTCGGTAAGGAGGACTTCCTCGGGCTCGCCGTCGCTCTGCCGGCGCAGAATGCGGCCGGCTTCGATCGTATTCTGCAGGACGGGCCACAGCTTGGAGAGCGGGCTGCCGGCCTTGAGCAATTCCGGCGCGACGCCAAGGAAACTCGCTGCCTGCGCGTTGGCGAGCGCGATGCGGTCGTCGGCATCGACCACCAGCACGCCTTCCTGCGAGCTTTCCAGCGCATCGGCAAGGCGCGCCTGCGCCGTGCGCCGCTGCGCGACCTCGCGATCCATCATTTCCTTGATGTTGTCGCGCATGACCTTCATCGAGGCCAGCAGATCACCGATCTCGTCGGCCGAGCCGCGCGGAATCTCGACATCGAGCTTGCCGCCGGCGATGTTTTCGGCGACGCGGGAGGCCGCGGCCACCGGCCTGATGATGCGTCCGGTCAGCGCCCAGGCGACCATGGCCGACAGCACCAGCGCGAGGAGCGTGCCGCTGACGTTGAGATTGATGTCGCGCGCCACCGCGGCGCGGGCCGATTGGCGATAGAGGAAGCCGTCGCCGGCGGTGTAGTTGATCAAGAGCTCGATCTGCTCATCGACCTTGGCCGCGTAGGAATTAAGCGTCTGCCAGTTGGCGTCGAGCTTGGTCTGATCGAGCAGATGCTCGCTCATGCTCTTCCATTCGCCGGCCGCCCGCAGGGCGTTGGCGGCCGTGGCCCTGGCGCGCTCCGATTGCGAGCGCTGCACGGCGATGCCGAGGTCGTCGCCGAGCGTCCCGGCGAGCGTCTTGATTTCCTGATCGAGCTTGGTGCGGTAGGCGGGGTCGCTCTCGATCCATCGCCGCGCAAAGGCCGCCCGCATCGCCGCAAAATCTGCGGCGGCGGCGCGCGCGTAGTTGATCGACATCAGCGATTGATCATAGGTCTTGTCGACCAGAACGCCGGCGTCCTTGACGCCCAGGGTCGCGTAGTAGCCGAGCGCTGCCGTGATCATGCTCATGACCAGGAACGCGATCAGGATGCGGCCGCGAATGGTCGTGCAAAGCGCGAAGACGCCCGTGGCGCCTCGGCGCCAGCGGGACGAAAGCCGGCCGGACAACTCGACACTAGACTGACGCATACAGACGCCTGGTTTTTGCGGTTATATGCCTATACGCCGCGGGTTAAAGGCGCTTGAGCAGAGGTTCCAATCCTCCGCGGTTCGTTAACGCTGCCTTAACCGGCCGGCCCCACCTTGCCTTACGAAACGTCTCAGCCATCGAGGCGCGATGAACAACACTTTTTTCACCATAGTTGCGCGCGCACGGCCGGCCATTCTCGCGTTCGCGCTTGGCGCTGGCGTCGCCGGTATGGGCGTGTGGGCGACTCATGCTCAATCGCAAAACGTCGTATCGCAGAAGGGGCGGCAATTTAACCCGGGCGAGATGACGATCACCAAAGGCGACGCTATTCTGATCGTCAACGACGACGGCGACCTTCGTCACCACGCCTATGTCGATTCCGACAAGTTCAAATACGATTCAGGCGATCAGGAACCGGGCAGCAAAACCAGCGTCAGGTTCCCGGTGGCGGGAAACTTCGATGTGCTCTGCGCGATCCACCCCAAGATGCGGCTGACCGTTCACGTCAAATAATTACGTGAGCGACGTCCCGTACAGCGCGGCGTGCATCACGTAGTAGGCGCCCAGGAACAGAGCGAGCGCGCCGGCGTAGGCTGCCGGTACCAGCCAGGGATAGCGGACCAGTTTCGCTTCGCGGTGGGGATTGTCCGCGATGATGCCGAAGAGCACGACAACGATCAGCGTGTGGCCGATCAGGTCGATCTTGCCGAACTCAAACACGGCGCTGATGAACATCGCCGACAGCATCGTCGCGCCGACGCGGCGGACCAGCGGCGTCCAGATCAGCGCAAATGCCAGGGCGAATTCGATCGCGCCAGCCGCGCGCATGTAGAAGTCCGGATCGAAGCCCAACGTCATCGCCGGATGCTGGATGAGCAATGGGAACGACCATTCCGGATAGGCCCATTTCTCGATCGACGCCCACATCAGTGTGATGCCGGCGCTCCAGCGCACAACGTCGATCGGCCGGAAACCGAACAGATCGCGCTGCAAACCCGTCAAGGCGAGATAGGCCGCGACGCCGAGGAACACGGGATAGTCGGCAAGATGGAAGATGCCGTAATTCCACGTACCGACGGCGAACAAGATGACGATGCCGAGCCCGGACAATGGCATGGTCCGGCGCGACAGCATGCCGGCGGCGATGCCGAGCTGAAGTGCAGCGATCCAGCTCGAATCGGTTTTCAATTCCGGAGTCAGCAGGATCCCGCCGACCGCCCAGATCGAGATGAAGAAGAAGGCGGTGCCGGCGCGGAAGATCAATTCGATATTCTCGCGCACGAAGCGCGTCGCGCGATCCATCGACCGCATCATCGTCGCGCCAAGGACGGTGCCTTCGCACAGGCAGCCAGCCATCAGCGCCAGGATCGAGAGGCCGAACAAAAACTCGAAGTCAGGGCAAAGGACGTTTTCGAGCCCGCGCGGCTGGCCGGCGATGTTGTAGGCGCAGAACCATTTGACGTGAGCCTGCGCGGTCCCGGCGACCAACGCGTTAACCATGAATGCGAGCGGAATCGCCGCCGCAAACGGCAGCCGTCTCGGCAGCCGGACCATTTTCAGGCCTCCTCACGCAAATAAACGCCAGTTCAGGCACCAGATGCGCCGCCGCACGCAGCTTGCTGGTATCCCTACGCTTTTACCAGAATTTTCAGCAATTTTGTGGCAATGCGACAAGAAAATTAAGTCTTGGTTAACCTTCACAGCAAAGCGCTTGTACCGAACATGCCCTGCGGAAGCGCGTTAGTAAGCATTGGGCGGCTATGACGGCCGCAACGCGAAGTTCATATCGCGCAGGGAGCGGTTATGGTCAGCATTGTCAGCTTGGTCAGCGTCACGCTGGGTGCGGCGGCGGCCTATGTCGCCGAGCGCTTTCCGTCGCGCACCGAGACGATCGAGACCTGTGCCGGTTTTCTGCTGATCGGCGGCCTGGCGCTCATTGGCGCCGCACTGCCTGCCGTTGTGTGCTGACAGCGCTGCCGATTAGCGCGGCAGCGGCGGCTCCGATACCGGCTCCTGCTGTCCGGTCAGCGTCTGCAAGAACGCAATCAAGTCGGCCTTCTCGTTGGCGCTCAGCCCGAGCGGCTTGATTTCGTCGGCACGGCTTGGCCGGTCGATGCCGCCGCGGTCGTAGAGATCAATCACGGCATTGAGAGTCGGCACCGAACCGTCGTGCATATAGGGCGCGCGTCGCGCCACATCGCGCAGCGTTGGAGTCTTGAAGGCGTAACGCAGCTTCACCGATTTCGGGAACAGCTTGCCGCGGCCAATATCATTGCCATGCGCCACGCCGATATCGTGAAACGAGCCGTCGGTGAAGGCCCAGCTGTTGTGACATGACGCGCAGTTGGCCTTGCCGTTGAACAAGTCGAAACCGCGCTTGGCAGGCTCGCTCATGGCGCTTTCATCGCCTTTGATCCAGCGGTCAAACGGCGCTTCGCTCGACACGATCGAGCGCTCATAGGTCGCGAGTGCAAACTCGATTTTTTGCCGCGTAATCGCACCATCGCCAAATGCCGTATGGAAGGCATCGGCATAACCCGGGATGGCGGTGAGCCGCTGGATCAGCTGCGGCTCGGGCATGTTCATATTCTTTGGGGAGCCGATCGGACCGAAAGCGACCGCTTCGAGGGTGCGGAAGTGCCCATCCCAACCGAGCGGCTCGGCCCAGGCGACGTTCAACATCGTCGGCGTGCGAACCGGCAGTGCAGCCTGCTTCTCGCCGATGGCGCGGGGCAATCCGTCTGCCCACGACAGGCCGGGATTGTGGCAGGTCGCGCAGGAGCGCGACTTCGATCCGGACAGGATCGGGTCGAAGAACAACATCTTGCCGAGCTTGGATTTCGCTTCGGAATAAGTGTCGCCTTCGGGGAAGGGAATCTCGGCGGGCCGCTGGTACTCCTTCTGCAACGACGCGCGGTCGCCGGACGTATCGCTCGAGTACGAGGCACCGGCCAACAACGCCATCGTCACGGCAAAGGCAACGCCGCCGGACGTCAAAGCCAGCCTGAGTCCGCGAGGTTTCCGCATTGTGGAACACTTTCGGCCATCGTCCTTGACGATCCGTAAATGGCCAAAAAGCTGCTTCACAATGGCGCAGTTAGATCGTTAAGAAGCGAACATCCCTCTCGTCCAGCGCCGCGCAGGTCAGCCGCCCAGTGGCAAACGCCCCGGTGTCGATGCCGATCCGGTTGGGCAGCACTTCGGGCTCGGCCACGGGCGTATGGCCGTGCACGACGATCTTGCCGAAGTCCGCGCGGCTCTCGAGAAACTCGTCGCGGATCCAGAGCAGATCTTCTTCATCTTGACGGTCGAGCGGGACGCCGGGCCGCACGCCGGCATGGCAGAAAAAATATCGGCCGCGGACGAAAGAAGTTTTCAGCGAATGGATGAAGTCTGAATGCGCGGCGGGCAGGGCGGCACGCAACCGCTGCGCCGCGTCGGCGAAGTCCGCGCCGCGCGCGAGCGGCCCGAGCGCCACGCCATAGGATTCCATCGTTTCCAAACCGCCTTGTCGAACCCAAAACGGCCCGGATTTCGGGTCCGCCAGAAACGCCTCGAACATCAACTCGTGATTGCCTCTGAGCACGACATAGGGTGTCGGAAACGGATTTCCGATCAACCGATCGAGCACGCCACGCGATTGCGGTCCGCGATCGATGTAGTCGCCGACGGTGACCGTGAGCGCGGCAGGACCGTTATCGGCGACATCCCGGTGGATCGCGGCGATGGCGCGCTCCAGGAGATCGAGCCGGCCGTGGATATCGCCAATCGCATAGATTTGGTCGGGCGCTGCCATTCGCTTCTTTGATACGCTCATTAGTCGGCTTGATTCAATTATTCCTGCGGATTGACGCCGCCATCAATCGCCGGGGCCATCGATTTCCCTGACTGCGCAGAATTTGCTACCGACGGGCGGCGCCCCGCCTCACTCAACCGTCTCCCTTCGCAATGCCGGATCCTCACGACCAACAAACTCGCGCGCGCGCACTGACCGCGCTGCTTCTGCTCTGGCTGGCCGGCACGGCATTGCGGCTCACAATTTTGGCCGTGCCGCCGGTCATACCGCGCATCCATGACGATCTCGCGCTGAACGCGACCCAGATCGGCATTCTGACCGGGCTACCGTCGATGCTGTTTGCGTTCGCCGCGGTGCCGGGCTCGCTGCTGATCGCGCGACTCGGCGTGACGACGGCAATGGTGGTCGGCCTGGCGCTCAACGCGATCGGCGGCGCGCTGCGCGGCGCGCTGCCCGACCTATACTGGCTCTATGCCATGACGATCGCGATGGGCGCCGGCGTTGCCATCATGCAGGTGACGATGCCGACCGCCGTGCGCGCCTGGGTGCCGCAGCGCATCGCCTTTGCCACCGCGCTTTACACCAATGGCCTGCTGATCGGCGAACTGTTGCCGGTGGCTCTGACGCTTCCGCTGGTGTTGCCGATGGTCGGCGGCAGTTGGCAATGGGGCTTCGCGTTCTGGAGCGTGCCCGTGGCGCTGATCGCGATCGCGGTCGTAGTCTTTGCGCCCGCGGCGCAGGCCGCAAGTGCGGCGACGCGCCGCCGCTGGTGGCCGGACTGGAGCAGCCCCTTGATCTGGCGGCTCGGCATTATGCTCGGCGCCGTCAACGCAAGCTACTTCGCGACCAACGCATTCCTGCCCGACTATCTCAACAGCCGCGGCTTGAGCGGCTGGGTCAGCGCGGCGCTCACCGGCTTGAACGCGGGACAATTGCCCGCCTCGGCGCTGCTGCTGTTGTTCGCCAGCCGGCTTCAGCTGCAGATCTGGCCCTACGTGGTCTGCGGGCTTGCCGCCACGGTTTGCATCGGCGGCATCGTCTTCGGCTCGGGGCCGGTCGTTGTGGTCTGCACCAGCTTCATCGGCTTTTTTGTCGCCGGCATCCTCGTTCTGACCTTGACCCTACCGCCGCTTCTGGCGCCGCCTGACGACGTTCACCGCGTCACCGCGGCCATGTTCACCATCAGCTATAGTTGCGCGGTGATTGTGCCGGTCATCAGCGGATTGGCTTGGGATACGACCGGCATTGGTGCATTTGCCTTCGTCCCGATCGCGGCCTGCGGCGTTATATTGGCAGCCCTGGCGCCCGCGATTTCGCACGTGCGCCGTTTGGAGGCCTGAAGCAATGCGTCCCATTCCAGTCGGAGCCAAGGGAACCTACACGCTGCGGGTCACGCCGGCGCACCTTGCCAATCAGTTCAAGGACGCGGCGCTGCCGCAGGTCTTCGCGACACCGATGATGGTGACGGCGATGGAGAACGCCGCGCTCAATGCGGTGCGCGATTATCTCGACCCCGGCGAGAGCGCGGTCGGCACCGGGGTCAATATCCGTCATCTCGCGGCGACGCCTGTCGGCCACCAAGTCACCGCCGAAGCCGAGGTCACCAACGTCGACGGCCGGCGCATCGAGTTCAAGGTGAACGCGCGCGACGAAATCGAAGAGATCGGTTCGGGAACGCACGAGCGCATGGTCGTCGATCTTGCGCGTCTCGGCGCGCGGCTCGCGGCCAAGAAGCCGGCGTCCCTCAAATAGCAAAACGGCCGGGACAGCCCGGCCGTTTCAAGATCTCGGACGACAGATTTTACTGAGCGTTGCCGCCGTTCATGTTCTGCGAGCGATGCAGGATCGTCGCGAGCGTCGACGGTTCATCAGCCGAGGCGGACGCCGTGGTCGCGGCCGGCTTCGCTTGAGGCTTGGCGCTCGCGACCGGCTTCTTCTTCACTGGCGTAGCGGGCTTGGCCGCCGGCTGGGCGTCGCTCGCCGGCTCCACCGCAGGCTTCGGCTGCGGCAACGGCGAAGCGCGCGCGACGCGCGTCCCGCCACTTGCTGCATCCTTCAGCGGGAGCTGCTCTTCCTTGAGGCCATTTTGTTCCCGCAAGCCCTCGACGAAATCCTTCGGCTCGAGCCAGACGAACATCGGAACCTTGAGGCCCATAAACTCGGCGATGTTGCGGCCAAAACCGACGCAGTTGTTGAACAGCGCGTTCCAGGTCGGGTTGTCGGCCTGCAACTTGCGGATATAGACGTCGATCTTCTTGAATTCGGCAGCCGTCAGCCAAACGCGATAGCGCGCCGTGACGTATTTCTCTTCGAGATCGCCATCGCTGGCGCCTGTCTCGGACGGCACCGGCACCAGGTGGCCCACCGTCCAATTGAAGAGACTGCAATTGTAGCAGTCGGCGGCGTCACCTGCGGGGTGAAGCCCGGCGATTCGGCTCGCGACGATCTGATCAGCGCCGTTCACACGACCGTACAAGACGTACAAATGGCCGTAGTTCGCAGCAGCGCGACCGCGAAACTCGATGAAATACGGCCGGCCGGGATGGCCTTTGCCGGTGCTGGTCTTGACGACCCATTTCTCTTCCGCCGCGCTAGAGGCCTGCGCATTTGCAGACAGGGGCTGGAAAAGCAAAACAACCGCCGCGGCGGTGAGGCCGACGACGATTGCTGTACGACGCAAAAGGCTGGACGAATTCCGCATAGCCAACTCCCTAACCTGAACAAAGGTTAGTAAATTCACTTAGTGCTTAGCGCCCCCAGCCATTGACGCCAAAACCTCCGGTTCTCACCGGAGATTTCTTTGCAGGTCGAACCCACATCGCACTCGGAACCAAGATAGGGCGCGGCGCGTACGCCGGCCCTATTCTTGTCACCCTCGCGCGAGGTGAAGTTCCTTAGCCCTTGGTGTGAACGACCGGGGCCTTGCCCTTGCCAATCGGAACCTTGCCCTTGCCAGCGCAGCCAGCCACGCCGAGAGCAAGAATAACCGAGCAGAAGAGAATCAGGATTTTTTTCATGGTGACGCCACCCGTGTTTTACCCTCTTAACGATCCCAGATTTACAGGCCGGGGATGTGCTCAGCTAGTGCGCAAAAGCCACACCCCACACTTTTGTGCGGCGCTGGATGGCCTAGAACCACTGTTTTTCAGGGCTTTTTCCGATGGCCGTTGGGTGTGGCAATAAAGAAACCCAAGCCACAACGGGGGAATCGCTACTTGTACTCTTCGCAGCTGCCAACCCGCGGATAAAGCTTGGGATATTTCTTGGTGAGCGCGGCGTCGACCTGCTTGAGGGCGGCCTGACAGGCCTTTTCAGTCGGATAGGGCGTGTAGACCTTGCGATCCCCATCCGGGTTGTAGCCAACGAACTGCCACCAGGCGAACGCCGGGGCTGTGGATATCGCCGACAAGGCAAGGGCAGAGAGCAGAACAGCAAGAATACGCAACTTCATCGAGGTTTTCCTTGATCTTGCGGGATTGTCGCGCCCCAAAGGCTCATCGTCTGCAGTTATCGCAGCACCACCACGGGCGTGCCGTAACCGGAGCGATTGTACAGATCCATGATGTCGGCGTTGTACATGCGGATGCAGCCATGAGACACGAACCCGCCCACCGAGCCGGGATTATTGGTGCCGTGAATGGCATATTCGCCGCCGCCGCTGAGCGTCATCGCGGCAGCGCCCATCGGGTTACTCGGGCTGCCGCCCGGCACGACAGCCGGAAGCCGCGCATAATCCTTGCGGATTGATTCCGGCGCCGACCAGCCCGGTTTGATGTACTTGCCATCGATGAAGGCCGATCCCGTCCAGGCCATGCCGCGTCGGCCGACGCCGACCGGATACCTGATCGCCTGGCCGCCGCCGAGCACGTAATAAAGCCGGCGTTCGTTCGTTTTGATCACGATGGTGCCGGCCGAGTAGTTCTCGTTGAAGCGGACGATCTCGCGGGCGCTGGCCGCAGCCGGTGCAAGCAGCGCACACACGGTGAATGCCGAAACGAGCAGGGAAACGATGCGTGTGATCAAGGCCGCCCTCGACTGTCGTTGTTGCCCCAAAACTATATTTCCATCGCCGATGCGACCACGTCAAGATTCAGTGCGCCGCCGGAAAGCACGAAAAAGCATATAAACTGGCCGCTTGTTGGCTGGGACAGTGTTCTGGCCTAAAGAGAACCCATGATGACGCAGACGGTCGCCGCCATAATCTGGTTCGCCGGCCTCGTCGGTTGGTACATCATCCGCTATCCATTCGAGCGCAAAGCCAAGAAGATCGGGGTCAGCAAGTCGCTGTTCGACCGGCGCGAATCCGGTCTGTTGGCGGTCGCCCTGCTCGGCTTGTTCGTGATCCCGGCCGTCTATGTGTTGACCGGATTTCCGGCAGCGTTCGATCGGCCGTTCATTCCCGCCATCGCCTGGCTGGGGATCCTGCCCATGGCTACTGCGCTATGGCTATTTCGGCGCAGCCACGCCGATCTCGGGCGCAATTGGTCGATCTCGCTGGAAGTCCGCGAGCAGCATGCGCTGGTCAAAAGCGGCGTCTATCGGCTTGTCCGCCATCCCATGTATTCTTCGTTTTTCCTGCTGGGCGTCGCGCAAATGCTACTGTTGGCGAACTGGTTTGCGGGTCTCGCCGGCGTCATGGGCGCCGGAATTCTGTTTGGTTTCCGCGTGCGTCGCGAGGAGCAGATGATGCTGGAACTCATTCGGCGACGACTATCGCTCCTATATGGCCCACACCAAGCGCATCATTCCGTGGGTCGTCTAGTGTCGCCAGCAGCGCGGAGATCACCATGCGCGGACGAATGATCCGACTGTCCGTGCCACGGCGCATGGTCATCGATCTCCTGTATTTCGCCAAAGGCATCCCGACCGTGCCGGTGCAGAAGCGCATGTCGCTTGGCGCGCTGATCGCAGCGCGCGCGGCCTGCAAGGACCGGCCGCGCTGGACCGCGATCTTCACCAAGGCCTATGCGCTGATGGCGCGTGATTTTCCTGAATTCCGCCGCGCCTATGTAAAGCTGCCTTGGCCGCACCTCTACGAATATCCCCGCAGCAACGCGACCGTGATCATCGAGCGCGACTATCAGGGCGAGTCGGGATTGTTTTCGATTTCCATCAAGGAGCCGGCCGACCAGTCGCTGCGCGAGATCGGCCGCCAGCTCGAGCACGCCTCGACCGCACCGGTCGACAGCATCAAGGATTTCCGGCGCACCATGAACTTTGCGCGCCTGCCGCTGCCGCTACGCCGCGCCTTCTGGTGGATCTGCCTGAACTTCGGCCGCCAGCGCGGCAATTATTTCGGCACCTTCGGCGTCTCGGTCTATTCGGCGCTCAACGCCGAATCGCTGCATCCGCTGTCGCCGCTGACCACCTTGCTGAACTACGGCGTCATGAGCAGCGACGGCATGCTGGACGTGCGCATCATCTACGACCATCGCGTCATGAACGGCGCGACCGTCGCCCGCGCGCTCGGACGCCTCGAGGACATCCTCAATTCGGTGGTCCTCGACGAGGTCCGCTCACTCGCCCGGTAGTGCGCCGGTACGCACGCAGCCGGCAACGTCCGGTACTTTCACGGCTTTTCGGCCCAGCGCGCTGACCCGGCGAGCAGCGCCCAAAGGTTAAAAGCTGTGCGGGTGTGGCTTTTGCGCACTAGAGGCGATTTGCCGACGTGCTGTAATTAAAGGATCTGTTGCAGCACGGGAAAGCCCGCGTTCCGCTGCTTTCCTTCGTTTGTGGGCATTTTTTAGGGCTGGTGGCGTCGTGAAAATCTCTGTCGTTCTTGCTTCTGTTGTCGTTGCGGCGGTGGCGCTTGGCGGTTGTGCCTCCAACCAGGCGAGCAACGGGACCCAGGCCTACGCATCCGCCGGACACGGTCCGCAGATCGCTGCCAAGACCAGCGAGCGCGATCCCTGGACGATGCAGACGCCGTTCGGGCTGTTCTACAGCGAAGTGCCGCGCCAGCAGGTCGCCTATCAGAGCAGCGCCTCGCCGGGCACGATCGTCGTCGACACCAGGAGCCGCTATCTCTATTTCGTTCTCGGCAACAACCAGGCGATGCGTTACAGCATCGCCGTCGGCATGGAAGGCTACGGCTTCCACGGCACCAGCACGGTCAGCGCCAAGCGCGAATGGCCGGATTGGAATCCGACGCCGGGCGAACTCAAGCGCTTCCCCGATCTGCCGACGCACATGGCGGGCGGTCCGGATAACCCGCTCGGCGCGCGCGCTCTCTATCTCGGCTCGACGCTGTTCCGCATCCACGGCACCAACGAGCCGTGGAAGATCGGCGCGGCGGTGTCGTCGGGCTGCATCCGCATGGCGAACGATGACGCGATCGACCTCTACGATCGCGCTAGGATCGGTGCGACCGTCATCGTGCGCTGACGTCTCAACGAGATCTCAAGAAAAAGCCGCGCACGATGCGCGGCTTTTTCGATTCATGAGCGCCAAATTTCGATATGCTGTTGACATGAATTTGCCTGGAGGGTTTCTCCATGAAATTCGAAGGCGGGTGCTATTGCGGTAGAATTCGCTACGTCGCCGAAGGCGAGCCGCGACTTAAGGCGCAGTGTCAAAGATTGAATGAATGGTGGGCCCGCCTGGACTTCGAACCAGGAACCAGACCGTTATGAGCGGTCGGCTCTAACCAATTGAGCTACGGGCCCCGCGCCCTTCTACTGCCGGACGCAGCCTTGCGCTAGGCTGAAGCGGTTTCAGGAGTAGCGCATGCACGTTTTCAGCCTCGATCGCGAGCAAGAGTGGAATCCGAAGCACCACGTCGAGAAGATCCTCGGCAAGGTCGCCAATGGCGACGTCACCGTCGCCTGCTGGGAGCCCGGGCAGACCAGCCCCACCCACTGCCATCCGGATGCCACCGAGATCTACTTCTGCTTCTCCGGCGGCGGCACCATGCGGACGTCGAAAGAGACGATCGCCGTCACGCCCGGCGCCTTCGTCGTACACCCGCCAGGCGAAGTGCATGAATACGAGAACGGGCCGGTGCGGACGATGCTGTTTCGCGTGCGCTACGGCGCGGATATGCGCGCGCATCACTGCGCCTGGCGCGGCAACACAGCCTGGAAGCAGTCGGCCGAGGATGCCGCCTATTATCGGCAGCACCCGGTCGCCTGATTACATCCTGAACAGGCGCTTGGCGTTGCCGCTCAATATCTTCGCCTTGTCCTCGTCGGACAACAGCACCGTCGACATCCAGTCGACCGCGCCCTTGTTGTCGGGCACGAACGGCCAGTCGACCGCGAACAGGATGTGATCGACGCCCATCTCCATCACGCAGCACAGCAGCGCCGGATTGGAGAAGAAGCCGCTAGTCGTGACATAGAAGTTGCCGCAGAAGATGTCGCGGAAGCTCAGCGGCTTTTGCCCCGGCCGCTTGAGCGATGAATTGATGCGCCAGACCAGGAACGGCAGCGTCTCGCCGAAGTGGCCGAGGACGATCTTGAGCTTCGGATGCTTGTCGAACACGCCCGACAGCACGAGGCGGATCGCCTGCGTCGCGGTCTCGACCGTGTAGCCCCAGGCCGGCCGCACCACCAAGGGAAAGTCCTTGGCGTAGTCCTGATAGTAGACGTCGGTCACCCGGTGATCGGGCAGCGACGGGTGGAAGTAGAGCGGCACGTCGAGTTTCTCGGCGCGCTCGTAGATCGGCCAGAATTTTTTCAGGTCGAGAAATTCGCCATTCGACATGCCGTGGATCATGGCGCCCTTGAAGCCGAGCTTGGTGACCGTGCGCTCGAGCTCGTCGGCGGCCGCCTTCGGATCGACCGTGGGCAGCGCCGCGAAGGCGGCAAAGCGCTTGGGGTTGGCGGCGCAGACCTTGCCGAGCCGGTCGTTGACCTGGCGGGCCAGATCCGCGGCGATGTCGATCGGCAGTTTCTGGGTCGAAGGCGCGCCGTGTGACAGGAGCTGAACGTCAATCCCGGCCTCGTCCATGGACTTCAGGCGCAGCTCGCCGAGATCGTAGAGCATCTTGTCGGTGTCGCCGCCCCGCCCGGCCTCGGAACCGGTGTAGTGCTTGGTCAGCTCCGGGTCCCAGTAGTGCTCTTCGATGGCGATGACCGGGACATTCGGTTTCTTGAACATGACGCTTCCCCATGACGCTGAACGGAGCGCCGTTCCTAGCAACCGCACCGGCGCCTGTCACGGCCCGCCCCGGCCCACGCGGAGTCATCGCGCTGTCATACGTGTGACTTGTCGGCCGCATCCGCCGAAAATGAGTTCGCGGTTGTATTTGGAAAATAGGCCGACTTAGTTATGCACAGCCTATGCTGCCGATTCTTCGAGTGATTCCAGTAGGCGGCGTACTCCTCGCCATCGCGATCTTGATCCTGGCGCTCAACCCGCCGGGCGATCCGCGTTTGCGGGACGCCATGACGGCGACCGGCGCGCTGATCGCACGCGATCAGCATCCCGAGTGGCCGCAAATGCTGATGCTCGCGGCGGTGCGGCGCGCCGACGAGCTGCGGCGCTTGCGCGAACTTCCTGATACCCCGGTTCGCAGCGCGCCGCCTGAAGCGCCCGTGCCGGCGGAGAAGCCGCCAGAGGTCGCGGCGGTTCCCGATAATAGGACCGACACCGACCCCGAAGACGTCACCGGCACGGTCGTCCAGACGCCGGGCGCCTCGTTGCCGCTCGACATCGGCGAAACCTCCTCGACCGAATTGCCGGTGATCCCGCAGGAAGAGCGGCCGCCGGTCATCATGATGCCCCAGCGCACGAACTCGTCGCACGAGAGCACCGTGGTCCCCGAGCCGGCGAAGCCGGTTCACGTCAACAGCGTGGCGCCCGCGCAGGCATCGCCGTCGGCACGCAAACGCGTGCGGCGCGTCCATCGCGCGCGGCCGACGCCTGCCAAGCAGGCGTCGGCTCAACTCAATTTCTTCGATGTGCTATTCGGCAATACGGGCACAAGCCAGCCGGCGACGCCGACGAACACGCGGCCCTTTTCAGCGCAGTGACGTTGTCGCGCCGGCCTCAATAATAATCGGGCTTGCCGGTATAGAGATTCGATGACGAGGCCGCGCCCGTCGCACTGTGCGCTTCCGCTTGCGGCACCTTGTTCTTGAACGCAGCGACGCTGGTTGCATCGGCGGATGCATAGGCGCGGCCGCCCTGCTCGATGCCCTGGCGCTTGGCCGCGTAGTAGTACCCGGACGCATAGTAGTGCACGGCGCGATCAGGGTTGCCGCCGGCCGCGCGATAGGCGCCGGCGAGATATTTCACCGCATAGGTCATGTTCGTGTTCGCATCGAGCAGACCGGCGGCGTCGCCGGTGTAGCCCATCGACCGCGCGGTCGCGAGCTTGATCTGCATCAGGCCATAATTGCCTTTGCTGACCGTGCGCGGGTTACCGCCGCTCTCGCGCTTGATCACGCGGCGCACGAGCGCTTCCGGCAAGCCGTTGGCCGCGGCCTGACTGACGATCATCGCGTCGAGATTACCGTTGGCGTCGAGCTGAGCGACGTGGCGATTTCTTGCTGAAATGGGTGAGGCGGAGACGGCGAGAGCGAGCAGAGTTGTTGTGAGGAGGAATTGGCGAATCATATCGGCTCCGTTGCTGAGGCGCGAAAAAGCGAATTGGTTTTGGGGATGCGTGTTTGTCTCAAGGAACCCCGGCGAGTTTGTGGCGCAACGCAAACCACCCACCGTCGTTCCATCACGAATTGAGTTGTTCGGTTAAGAATGCTGCGACCGGACGCCGCAGCATTAACCAATGCACGCCTTGATCCACATCAAAGGCGAAGCAATTGCACTTTTTCAAAGTTCCATTGTCGAAGAGATGACATTTGGAAAGGGTGTTCGCATGCCAGCAGAAACCGCTTTGGTCGTCGTGGCAATCGTCGCCGTATTTGTGATGTTCGCCTCGGTCTTGGCTTGGGCCGACCACTACACGAGTAAGCATCAGCCGCACTGAGATGGACGCCGCGTCCCCCGCGCGCGTCGTGAGCGTGTATCCTCCCGTACCGAAACGGGAGGGACAGCATGAGCACACAGCCCACAGTCGAAGAGCGTTTGCGCCTGGTTGAGGACAAGCTGGCGATCTATCACCTGATCGCCAGCCACCCACCGGCAGCAGATACCGGCGACGAGAGCTATTACCGCAACGCGTTTGCCGGCGACGGCACGGTCGACCTCGGCGGCGGCAAGGGCGCCACCGGCAACACCGCCATCGGCGCCATCGTCGCGCGCCCCGAGCACCGCGAGGCGATCGCCGGCGGGCTTTGCCATTTTGCCGGATTGCCGCGTGTCGAGATCAATGGCGACACCGCGATCGCAATTTCGTATCTGCAGATCGTCACGCCAAACCGCGCCGCGGCCCCGGTAGAGGTAGCGGGTCACGGCGCCTCGCCCGGCTTTCGTATCCACCGCGCCGGTGCCAATCGCTGGGACCTAGTGCGCACGGCCGATGGCTGGAAGGTCAAGCGCCGAACGCTGCGCCCGCTCGACGGCACGCCAGATGCGCGTGAGCTGCTGATCGGGGCCTTGGCCGGCCGGTGACAGTCACTAAAATGCGGCACAACAAAAGACCGGGAGGACGCAATGCCGAAGGCCTATTGGGTGGTGACATACCGTTCCGTGAAAAACCCCGACGCGTGGCAGGCCTACGCCAAATTGGCGGTGCCCGCGCTCAACGAGGCCGGTGGACGCGTCCTGATCCGCAGCAAGCCGGCCAAGACGTATGAGGCCGGCATGGATGAACGCGTCGTGCTGGTGGAGTTCGACAGCCTCGACAAGGCGCTCGCCGCCCACGACACGCCGGCCTATCAGGAGGCGCTCAAGGCTTTGGGCAGCGGCAATGTCGTTCGCGATATGCGCGTGGTGGAAGGCGCGGCCTGAGCGATCGGCTCAGACCTGCACACTCATTCCTCGATCAACTGATAACGGTTCTGCCGCGCTTCGTCGGCCAGGTGCTGCGCTTCGGCGAGCACATCAATCACTGTCAGCAATACGGACGCGCCGCGCGCGAAGCCGCTCAGACTCGGCAAAGATTTTGAATCGCGCGGGGCGCGGACGGCAAGAGTTCGACATTTCTTCTCCTTCAGTGGGATCTACTTCGCGAGGAACCGGCGCTCGATCTGGCGCTCGATGTCGTCGGTGATTTTTCCGCCGGTGGTGCCGAGATAGCGTGCGATCTCGCGCTCGGCGCGACGCATGTTCGCCTCCTCGATCGCATCGAGCAGGCGGGGGAACAGGCTGCGCTTGCGGCGCGGCGCGGTTTTCGGAATTTCAAAGCTGCGCGTTGCGACAGCAGAGCGGGCAACTGCGGACGACACGTAGGCCATGGAAACCTTCTCCTTTCGGCTTCCCTGGGCTACCTCGATCGTTTCTTTGTTTTGTTGCTATGCAATATAAATGGATTCGACTGACTTCGGTATGGCCATGCCGACATGAGGTCCATGCGCGTGAACTCATGCGGATCGTCGCATCGCTGTCGCAAGATTTAAATTTTCGCCGCAATTCGCACCGCGCGCGATTCATAAATCGTTAACGCGTGCACGCCGCCGCGGCAGAGTGCTCAATCGAACAGCGCGACCGCCCGCGTCCAGCCGCCCGAGGCGCCTTTGATCTTGGCGGGGAAGCACGCCACCGTGAAGCCGTGCGCCGGCAGTTGCTCGAGATTGCAGAGCTTCTCCATGTGACAGTAAGGAATGTCACGGCCGGCCTTGTGGCCCTCCCAGATGATCGACGGATCGTGCGTCTTTTCCCAGCGCTTCATCGTGTGCACGAAGGGCGCGTCCCAGCCCCAGGCGTCGATGCCGGTGACGCGCACGCCGCGTGACGTGAGATAAAGCGTCGCCTCGCGCCCCATGCCGATGCCCGCCGCCATGTAGTCGTCCTTGCCGACGCAGGAGCCGGCGCGCGTGTTGACCAGCACAATGTCGAACGGCTTGAGCTCGTGGCCGATGCGCTTGAGCTCGGCCTCGACCTCCTTGGCGCTGACGATGTGGCCGTCCGGCAGCGCGCGGAAATCGAGCTTGACGCCGGGACGGAAGAACCAGTCGATCGGCACCTCGTCGATCGTGATCATGCGATTGCCGTGAATGTCCTTCGACTGGAAGTGATACGGCGCGTCCATGTGCGTGCCGTTGTGGGTCGCGAGATTGACCTGCTCGATCGCCCAGCCTTCACCGTCCGGCAGCTGCTCGGTTTTCAGGCCGGGAAAAAGCGACGCCAACAGCGGCCCGGTGTCCTTGCCGGTCTGATACTGGATCTTCGGCCGCATGAAGGGCGGGTCGAGCACCGTCTCGTTGTCGAGCGCGACGGATATGTCGACGATGCGGCTGGGCAATTTCATGTTAGGTCTCCCCGGACTGACTGAAGGGATGGTAGAAACTGCCTCAACGCGAAGCAACACACGGGAGAAGCGCATGGCGAAGAAGGCTTACTGGATTTCCAGCTACCGCTCGGTGAGCGATCCGGCGAAACTGAAGGCCTATGCCGAGATGGCGCCGAAGGCGACGACGCCGTTCGGCGCCAAGTATCTCTGCCGCGGCGTGCCCCAGATGATCTACGAAGCGGGCCAGAAGGAACGCATCGTCATCACCGAATATCCCTCGCTCGAGAAGGCGATCGCGGCGCACGACTCGCCCGGTTATCAGGCGGCGCTGAAGGCGCTCGGCGACGGCGCGGTGCGCGACATCCGCATCATCGAGGCGGAGGAGTAGTTGCTGCTCCCTCTCCCCACGCGGGGAGAGGTAATCACCGCTGCAGCTGCTCGGCGAACAGCACGAGCGTCTTGCGATAGACCTCGGAGTGGTTCCACTCGCGCATGGCGTCGAAATTCGCCGTGCCCTCGCCGTAGGGCTGGCCGGCCTGCCAGCCGTTGGTCTTGAGCAAATTCGCGGTCGAGGCGAGCACGTCCGGCACCGAGTGGCGCAGGTCGACATGGCCGTTGCCGTCGAAGTCAACGCCGTACTTGATGTAGGACGACGGCAGGAACTGGGTCTGCCCGATCTCGCCGGCATAGGCGCCGATCAGGTCGCGCAGCGGCAGGTCGCCGCGCTGCACGATCTTGAGCGCCGCGATCAGCTCGCCCTGGAACAGCTCGGTGCGGCGGCAATCCCAGGCGAGCGAGGCGAGCGTGCGCACCACCGGCAGCTTGCCCATGTCGCCGGTGCCGTTGTCGGTCTCCATGGTCCAGATCGCCATGATCAGTTCCTTGGGCACGCCGAACTGCCGCTCGATGCGCGCGAGCAGCGCCGCGTGCGTGCCCATCAGGCGCTTGGCGCGACTGATGCGCGCCGGGATGACGCGGGTGCGGGCGTATTCCTCGAAGCTCTTGGAATGGAACATGCCCTTCTGGCGGCGGTCGAATGCGAGCACGTTCTGATCGGGCGTCAGGCCGGGGAAGGCCTGGCCGATGACGGCCTGCGAGACGCCTTGCGCCTGCGCGTCGCGCGTCATCTGCGCCATGAAGCTGTTGAAATTGCCGCCGCATTGCGCGGCGGATGCGGGCGCGGCGAAAAATACCGTCACAAGCAAAGCCGCAAATAAACGCGCGCTCATATTTAGCCTCGTTGTCGCCCCCGTAGGGCGAGAATGGCATGTGAAAGCGAATGGCGGAAGCTTAGCAGACTGTCGTCCCGGCCGAGCGCCAGCGAGGGCCGGGACCCATAACCCCGGTCTGTCCGTATCATAATCACTGGGGTTATGGGTCCCCGCCTTCGCGGGGACGACAGCCGGATTTGTGGCGCTAAATTTGCAAATCACCCCTCTCCTCCTATATACGCCGCACAAACGACGCCCCGCCTCCATCGCGGGGTTTTGCATTTCGGAAGGCGCAGCGACCATGGCGAAAAAACCGGGAACCAACCCCAAGGGTGAATTCGTGTTCTTCGACGTCGTCTACGAGGACGGCTCGCAGCGCTCCAACCGGCGCGTGCCGGCCGAGATCCTCGGCGGCCTGGAGAAGGACGAGCCGGCGCTCGGCTTCCTGATCGAGCAGGACCGCGACATCGCCGAGAAATCCGGCCGCGCGCCGCTCAAGATCGTCAGCGCCCGCCGCGTCGGCGCCAAGCCCGAGAAGATCATGAAGGTGAAGTGAGCGCCTAGGGCGGCCCGAAAAAGTCTAAATATTAGAAAAGAAATCGGGGGCGATTTGCACGGTCTCGATCAATTCGATCGATACCCCCAGCTTCAACTCTTTCAGCAGAACGCACAGCGCTTCGCCATCGATCAAATCAATGGCAGGAGCTCCGTCTCGCGTCGCTTCTCGGCGAGCATCGGGAGAAAACGTTCCCGTGGTGAGAATTAGTCCCTTGTCAGCGCGTCCCTGCATTGCACCGCGGAAGTCACGCACGACACTCGACCCAACCGAACCCTTCCACCTCTTGCATTGAAACAAAACATAATAAGGAAGAAGATTGAGCCGTAAGACGCCCGTCCCATCAATTCCATTATCACCTGACCGACCTGTAACTTGAACTCGACTAAAACCGGACTCGCGCAAAACCCGTTGTGAAAGCCTTTCGAATGCTTCCGGCGATATTTTAGTAATTGCGTCTAACAACCGCTCCTTCCAGTCTCCCGCCTCTTCTTCAAGCTCCTCCTCATCTTCTTCCTCCCCGACCTCGATAGATGCGGCTCGCTCCCTGCTCTTTCGCACTTCGTAAACTGCGCGGCGCACCTTTTGTGGCAGCTCTCCAAAATCCGAATCGGTTATTGCGTCACCCTTGACGGTTAGGGCCCAAACTCCTCTATCGCTGTTTGTGATCAGTCCAGCCGCTTTCAACCACTGCGAGCCCAAGCGCAACGATATTGTAATTTTGTTCGAGGTCCTTCGTTGTGGAGTGCCGTTCGGACTTGGTCCGACACGTTCAAAATTTCGGCTACTCGTTCGTCAATTTCCTCAATGGAGGCTGAGCCTCCTAAGAGCTTCAGCGCTTGAATCGTAGGGACAAAGAGATCGACCACTCCACGCGCCATAACTCCCCCCTACAATCTTTGATTGAGAGTATTTGATTTCTACGCGCCGGTGAAATGAAAACGGCGGGCACATGGCCCGCCGTTCAATTCCGTGAGTACTGGATCCCCGCTTTCGCGGGGATGACCGGCTGAATTAGTTGTCCAGGAACGACCGCAGTTTCCTGCTTCTGCTCGGATGCTTCAACTTCCGCAGCGCCTTGGCCTCGATCTGGCGGATGCGCTCGCGCGTCACCGAGAACTGCTGGCCGACTTCCTCGAGCGTGTGGTCGGTGTTCATGCCGATGCCGAAGCGCATGCGCAGCACGCGCTCCTCGCGCGGTGTCAGCGAGGCCAGCACGCGCGTCGTCGTCTCGCGCAGGTTCGACTGGATCGCCGCGTCGATCGGCAGGATGGCGTTCTTGTCCTCGATGAAATCGCCGAGGTGGCTGTCCTCCTCGTCGCCGATCGGCGTCTCGAGCGACAGCGGCTCCTTGGCGATCTTGAGGACCTTGCGCACCTTCTCCAGCGGCATTCCCAGTTTTTCGGCGAGCTCCTCCGGGGTCGGCTCGCGGCCGATCTCGTTGAGCATCTGGCGGGACGTGCGCACGATCTTGTTGATGGTCTCGATCATGTGCACCGGGATGCGGATGGTGCGGGCCTGGTCGGCGATCGAGCGCGTGATGGCCTGGCGGATCCACCAAGTGGCGTAGGTCGAGAACTTGTAGCCGCGGCGGTATTCGAACTTGTCGACCGCCTTCATCAGGCCGATGTTGCCTTCCTGGATCAGGTCGAGGAACTGCAGGCCGCGGTTGGTGTATTTCTTGGCGATGGAGATGACGAGGCGCAGGTTTGCCTCCACCATCTCCTTCTTGGCCTGGCGCGCCTCGCGCTCGCCCTTCTGCAC
Source organism: uncultured Alphaproteobacteria bacterium (assembly GCA_963742095.1). Classification (GTDB taxonomy): domain Bacteria; phylum Pseudomonadota; class Alphaproteobacteria; order Rhizobiales; family Xanthobacteraceae; genus Pseudolabrys. The sequence continues at coordinate 1,677,964 of CAVUKJ010000003.1, read as the reverse complement.
CATGTGGACGATCTTGCGGAACTCGTCGATGCCGACGCCGGTCTGCGCGGCGAGGTCGTGCACCAGCGAGCGGATCTCCTTGATGCGGTCCTTCTCCTTGGCGACGAAGTTCTTCCAGCCCTTGGCCGAGAGTTTCGAGACGCGGTTGAGCCAGCGCGGGTCGAGCTCGCCGCCGAGGTATTGCTTGAGGAAGTCGTCGCGGATGACGCCATAAGACTCGGCGAGCCGCATCAGGCGGCCTTCGTTCGACACGAGCCGCTTGTTGATGTCGTAGAGCTGCTCGACCAGCGAATCGATGCGCGCCTGGTTGAGCCGCAGCGACTTCACCTCGGTGATGATCTCTTCCTTCAGTTTCTTGTACTTGCGCTCCTGCGCCGGCGACAGCGAGGTCGACTTGAGGCGGAATTCGATGTCCTGCTCCTGCAGGCGGCGCAGGCGCTTGAAACTATCGGCGATGGTGTCGAAGGTCTCGACGACTTTCGGCTTGAGCTCCGCCTCGATCGCGGCGAGGGAGAGCGAATTCTCCATATCGTCTTCGTCGTAATCGGACTCGGCCGCGGCCTCGCCCGGATCCTTCGGCTCCTCGTCGTCGCCGGCGGCGGGCGCAGCGGCGCCATTGCTCGCCTTGAACGGCGTCGCGGCTGGCGGCGCGGCGGGGGGCGCGGCGGGCGCCTGCACGACCTGGAGATGCGGCGCGCCGGGAACCGGCGTCGCGCCCGGCACCTGCGCGATCGGCTTGCCGTCCGGGCCGATGGCCGGCGGCTGCATCTTCTGCGCGTCGGGGCCGGCGTAGGTCGCTTCGAGATCGATGATGTCGCGGAGGAAGACCTTGCCGTCGTTCAGCTCGTCGCGCCAGATGATGACGGCCTGGAAGGTCAGCGGGCTTTCGCAGAGGCCCGCGATCATCGCCTCGCGGCCGGCCTCGATGCGCTTGGCGATGGCGATTTCGCCTTCTCGCGATAGAAGTTCAACGGAGCCCATCTCGCGCAGATACATGCGCACCGGATCGTCGGTGCGCTCGGACGGCTCTTTCTTTTCGGTGGTGGCGACCGACTTGGTCTTGGCCTCGACGACCTCGGTGCCGGTGTCCTCCTCGTCGTCGTCGCCGTCGTCGGCCTTTTCCTCTTCGCCGTCGGCCTCCTCGGTCTCGACCACGTTGATGCCCATTTCGCTGAGCATCGCCATGATGTCCTCGATCTGCTCGGGCGAGGTCGATTCGGACGGCAGCACGGCGTTGAGCGCGTCGAAGGTGACGAAGCCGCGCTTCTTGGCGGCCTTGATCATCTTCTTGACGCCGGCGTCGGTGAGATCGAGCAGCGGCAACGGGGAGTTGGCGGCGCCGTCGGCGTCCTTCTCGGGGGCTTCTTCCTTGGCCTGCTGCTTCGCCTTCGTTGCCATCCACGTCTCTCCTGGACGAGCCCTGTAAACAGGGCCCATGGCCAAAAAGGGCCGCGCACCAAGGCGCCACCCCGAATCAGGTCGCTCAGTGTTCCCGGAACCCGCTTAAGCTCCGATTAACCCTCAGAATACCGCGGGAATCGACCCATTATTCCACGCGGGTCCCGGCTTTTTACACCGCTCTATGACACAAGCCGCGTGCTCATAAACTACGCGCGCCGCGACCGGAAGAGGCCCCGAACCCCTCGATCAGGGCTTCGGTGTTCTCCATCCGGGCAAGCCGGGCCTGGACATCGCGCAACCGCAGGAAATTGGCTTCGCTGGCGTCCTGGCCGAGCGCCTGCTCGGCATCCTTGAGCTCCTTAACTAGTGAATTCCACTGCCGATGCAAGGCGACAAGTTGCGCCCAGGTCACCAAAACATCGTCCGGAGCGGCATCCGGCCGCGCCCCCCAGACCGACGGAGTGGTGATCGAGGCGGCGATCCGCGCCGCCGTCTCGGCAAGGCCGCGCCCGGCGAGCTCGGCAGCGACGGCGGCGGCGTCGGCGGCGGCGGCGTGGGCACCAACATCGATCAGCGCGCCCTTGAGCCTCTCGGCCTCGGCATGACGGAACTCGAGCGAGGCGAGCTCCTCGAGGTGGTCGTGCAGCAGCCAGGGGTGATTGAGCGCTGCCTGTAATATGAGCGCCTCGCGTAGCGGCACCGTCGAGCGCGGGCCGCGCATCACCGAGCTCGACGCCATCTGGTTGCTGACGACGACATAAGGCGCGGGCTTGCCGGACGCCGAACGTGACGTGAGGGCGAAGCGCTGCGGGGCGTCGCGTCGCTCGCCCCGCTCACGCCAGTTGCCCTGCCCCTGCCGCTGTCCCGGACCGCGCGACTCGCGCCGCGCCCCTTGCGCCGGCGCGAAGAATTGCGACAGCCGCGCGTTGAAATCCTGCCGGTAATATCTGCGCACGGCCTCGTCGCCGATGGTCGAGGTGACCTCGTTGAGGCGCGCCTCGAGCGCGGCGCGCCGCTCCGGCGTGTCGAACTGGTGGCCTTCGGTCTCGCGCGCCCACAGCATCGCCGCGAGCGGGCGCGAAGCCGCGACCACTTCGGCAATCGCGTCGCGTCCGCCGGAGCGGAACAGATCGTCGGGGTCCTGCCCTTGCGGCAGCAGTGCGAACTTGAGGCTTTTGCCCGGCAACAGCCGCGGCATGGCGAGATCGACCGCGCGATAGGCTGCGCGCACGCCGGCGTTATCGCCATCGAAGCAGAGCAGCGGTTCGTCCGCCATCTTCCACAGCAGTCCGAGCTGGTCTTCGGTCAGCGCGGTGCCGAGCGGCGCGACGGTCGCCGGAAAGCCGGCGCTCACCATGGCGATGACGTCGACATAGCCTTCGACCACGATCAGCTGCGCGCCGTCATGCGCCGCCTGCCGCGCCGCGGCGATGTTGTAGAGCGTCGCGCCCTTGTGGAAGAGCGGCGTCTCCGGCGAGTTCAGGTATTTGGCCTGGACGTCCTTCTCCAGCGCGCGGCCGCCGAAGGCGATCACGCGCCCGCGCAGGTCGGCGATCGGGAACATGACGCGGTCGCGGAAGCGGTCGAACGGCACCGCGATGTCGTCGCCGGCGATCAAGAGCCCGGCCTCGACCATGTCCTCGGTCGGAATGCCGTGCGAGCCGAGGTGCTCCTTGAGCGCGTAACGCTCGGGCGGCGCGTAACCGAGGCGGAATTTCAGCTGCGTCGAAGAATCGAGGCCGCGGTCGGCGAGATAGCCGCGCGCCTTGGCGCCGGCGCGGCCGGCGAGCGTGTCCTGAAAGAACTTCGCCGCCAGTTCCATGACGTCGTGCAGCGACTTGCGTCTTGCGGCGCGCTCTTCATCCTCGCGCGAGACCTTCGGCAGCGGCACGCCGGCCATCTGCGCCAGCCGCTCGACCGCTTCCGGGAACGTGACGCCTTCCGACTCCATGACGAAATCGAAGATCGAGCCGTTCTTGCCGGAGGAGAAGTCGAACCAGGCCTGCTTCTGGTCGTTGACGAAGAAGGACGGCGTCTTCTCCTTGTTGAACGGCGACAGGCCCTTGAACTCGCGGCCCGAGCGCACGAGCTTGACGCGCCGCCCGACGACTTCCGAGACCGGAAGCCGGGCTTTTAGCTCATCGAGAAATTGCGGCGTGAAGCGCATGGGGTTGGGCGCGGCTCGTAGCGCGCCATCACTCATTCGTCGTCGATTTGGTTGCCGCCATCATAGGCCGGCAAATGGAGACTTTCCGGGGCATAACCCTGTGACCGGATGCAGCGCCGAGATTCGGGCCGTTTTCCTAGTTTTCCACAGGCCGGTCCTGCGATGTCCCGGCCGCGGGCGCCTGCGGCGATAATGCCGCGGTCATTTCGCCATCATGTGCTTTGCCTATCCGGATAACGATGCTGTTCCTGACCACCGCGCCGCTCTGGATCACCGCCGTCCTTCTGCTGGTGCCGACAACGATCCTCGCCATGTGCGGGCCAGTGATCGTCCGCCGCCACGTCACGCTCAACCGCCTGCGCGCCAACAACGAAGTCGCGGGCTTCAAGTTCGCCACCGTCGGCGTGATCTTTGCAGTGCTGCTGGCGTTCGCCATCGTCATCGTCTGGGAGCGCTTCAATCAGGCCGACAATGATGTCGCCAAGGAAGCGGGCGGCGCGGCGACGGTGTTGCGGCTGACGCAGGGGCTCGACAGCGAGCATGGCGACGCCATCCGCAAGGCGACGCTTGCCTATCTCCGCGATGCAGTGGCCAAGGACTGGCCGGCGATGGCGCAAGGCCGGGCCAGCCATGACGTCACGACCACGCTGACCGGCATCTACGGCGCCGTGCTGAAGTTCCACACCTTCGACGCCAACGAAGGCCTGGTCATCGCCGAAATCCTGCGCAACGTCGACGAGATCGGCGAGGCGCGGCGGGCGCGGCTGGTGACGGCAAGCGGCATCGTGCCCGACATCATCTGGATGGTGCTGTTCGCGGGCGCCTTCATCACCATCGGCTTCACGTTCTTCTTCGGCACCGCCAACCTGCACGCGCAGTCGGCGATGTCGGGCGCCTTGGCGATTTTGATTTTTGGCGGCCTGCTGACGATCATCGCCATCGACCACCCCTTCGCCGGGAGCGTGCATGTCGGTCCCGAGGCGCTGGTCGCGGTGATCGAAGACTTCGGCGGCGCGGCGCGCTGACCGCCTACTGCGGCTGCATGCCGGATTCCTTGACCACGTCGGCGGCGGCGGCGCGCTCGGCCTTGATCTGAGCGGCGAACTCATCCGGCGTGTTGATGGCCGGCACCTGGCCGCGGCTGATGACGTATTTGTCGACGAACTCCTTGTCGGCGAACACCTTCACCACCGCGTCATGGATCTTGTCGACGATCGGCTTCGGCGTGCCGGTCGGCGCGAACAGGCCATACCAGGTTTCCGAGGCCGCGCCCTTGTAGCCGAGGTCGGCCAGCGTCGGCACATTCGGCAGCAGCGGCGTGCGGATATTGTTGACCAGCGCCAGCGCCGTCATCTTGCCGGCCTTGATCTGCGAGATGACGTTGCCGAGGCCGATCAACCCGATCGGCGTGGTGCCGGAGAGGATCGCGGTCACCGCCTCGCCGCCGCCGCGGAACGGCACGCGTACCCAGTCGGCGCCTTTTTCCTTGTGCAGGCGGTCCATGTAGACGACCAGCGGCACCGACGCCGTGAGGTAGTTGAGCGTCGCGGGCTTGGCCTTCGACGCGGCGACGAGTTCGTCCACCGTCTTCACGTTGAGCGAGGAGTTCACCACCAGGACCTGGATCAGGTGGAACAGGTTGACGATCGGCGTCAGGCCTTTCTCCGGATCGAACGGCAGGTTCTTGTAGAGGTACTGGTTGTAGATCATCGGATCGGCATTGATGATGCAGATCGTGTAGCCGTCGGGCGTTGCTTCCGCGCAGGCGCGGGCGCCATTGTTGCCGGCGCCGCCCGGCTTGTTCTCGATGACCAGCGGCTGGCCGAGGCTGGTGCGCAGCTGGTCGCCCAGCACGCGCATGAAGACGTCGCTGATGCCGCCGGCGCTCGACGTCGTGAAGACGCGGATCGGGCGGTTCGGATAATCGTCGGCTCGCGCGGGCAGCGCCGCGGCAATGACGCAGCAGACGGCAAACAACAATGTTCTCACGTGCACTCCTCCCTATAGACTGCTGTTATTGTTGTGACACAAACGAAATCTCTGATCCTGTTCCGAGACGATGCGGAAACCGGCTCGCCGATAGAAGGCCAGCGCCGGATTGAATGTGACGACGGTGACCGTCACCGGCTTTGAAAGCCGCGCGGCCTCCGCAAGCAACATCCGCAATACCTCGCTCCCGATCCCCCGGTTCTGAAAGGCTTGGTCGATGTGCAGTTCTTTTAGCACCACCTCGTCGGGGCCGACAGCGGTCTGAAGGTAGCCGGCGTTCTCGCCGTTGGCCTCGACGATTTCGGACCTCGTCCTGAACAAATTTCTGCGCGAAGCGCGCATCCTGAAGGGCACCATCCCAGTGACCATGGAGGCGCTCGCCGAGCCAGCGCATGCCGGCATGATGGACAGCCCGGGCAAAGTCGAAATCCGCGGCCTGCGCCGCGCGCAGCCGTACCGCCCGCGCCTCGGGCTGCATCATGCGGTCAACTTCGCGTTTACCTGCGCGCTCGCCTCCACGTCAAAGGAAAGAGGCCCATGCGTGTGCATGGGCCTCAGCCTAGCGCGGTCTGGCCGGCGCGTCACCGCTTGACGATAACGATCTCCAGATACTCGGCCGGCACCACCATGGTGCCGTCCTCGGCGCGATTGAAGCGGCCGATCAGCGCCTCAAGGTCGGCCAGCAAGGCCTGCTGACCGTCGGACGGCAGCGCGGCCAGCGCCTTCAGCACCGGGCCGTAATAGCCCTTGAACACATCAAGCCAATGCTGCGGCGAGCGATAGCGGAAAACGAAATCGCGCGAGACAGCCTCGATCGAAGAGGCCTGCGCCTTGAACAGGCTATCGAGCTGCGCGCGGGCGCCCCACAAGCCTGGCGACTTGGTGCCGGCCGGCGGCGGCAAATGCTTGCCGATCGCCTTGAACAGCTGGCCGATGAAGCCCTCCGGCGTCCAGTTCGCCATGCCGATCTTGCCGCCGGGTTTGCAGACACGCAGCATCTCGGCGGCCGCCTTGTCGTGGTCGGCGACGAACATGACGCCGAATGTCGACAGCACGGCATCGAAGCTGCGGTCCTTGAACGGCAGCGCCTCCGCATCGGCTTCCTTGAAGGTGATCGCCCAGCCTTCCGCCTCGGCGCGGCGCTTGCCGCGTTCGAGCAAGGCCGGCACGTAATCGGTCGACGTTACATCGCACCAGCGGCGCGCGGCGGCGAGCGTCGCGTTGCCGTTGCCGGCGGCGACGTCGAGCACTGTCTGCCCGCTGCGCAGGTCCATCGCCTCGCACAGGTTCTCGCCGACGATCTGCAGCGTCGCGCCGACGACGGCATAGTCGCCGGACGACCAGGCGGCGTGCTGCTTGGCCTTCACGGCCGAAAGATCGGGGGCCGCGGCGGGAGGCTTGGTAAGTGTCGCAATGGTCATGGGTCATTCTCCTTGTGGTGAATGACTGCACGTTCTGCCGTGCGCGGATTTTGCTCCAGTGCAGAAAGTGAAGCGGGCGCGTACAGTTTCTGTACCGCGGCTAGCCCGACAGCTTCGCCTTCACCGCGGCGCTCGCCTTGGCCATGTCCATCTGCCCGGCATATTTGCCGCGCAATGCGCCGATGACCTTGCCCATGTCTTTCATGCCGGCGGCGCCGGTCTCCTTGATCGCCGCGTCGATTGCCGCCGTCATCTCGGCGTCCGACATCTGCTTCGGCAGGTAGCCGGAGATGATGGCGATCTCGTCTTCCTCCTGCTTCACCAGGTCGGCGCGGTTGCCCTTCTTGTAGAGCTCGACCGATTCCTGACGCTGCTTGATCATCTTCTGCAGCACGGAGAGCACCTCGGCGTCGCCGAGCGGCGGCTTGCCGCCGCCGCGCGCCTCGATGTCGGCATTTTTAAGCGTCGAATTGACCATGCGCAGCGTCGAGACCGCGCGCTCGTTCTTGGCCTTCATGGCCTCGGTCAAAGCTTTGTTGATGTCGTCGCGCAGCACTGGGCGGCCCCTTTCTGACGGTATTTCGCGGCTGGGGGCGGCGTGAATCGGCCCCTTGCTTCGCACACTATAATACGCAAGTAAGTGGCCATGACCCAGACCAAAGCCGCCCCCACCGGCGCTTGGGATGAACCCAAGGCCACGGCGCTTTTGGTCTTGGCCGATGGCACCGTGCTGGAGGGTTTCGGCCTCGGCGCGACCGGCACCGCGGTCGGCGAGGTCTGCTTCAACACCGCCATGACCGGCTACGAGGAAATCCTCACCGATCCCTCCTATGCCGGGCAGATCATCACCTTCACATTTCCCCACATCGGCAATGTCGGCACCAACGAAGAAGACATCGAGAGCGTCAACCTCGCCTCGCGGCCGGGCGCCTGCGGCGTCATTCTGCATTCCGCCATCACGCCGGCCTCGAACTACCGCGCCACGCGCAACCTCAACGACTGGCTCAAAGCCCGCGACGTCATCGGGCTCTGCGGCATCGACACACGCGCGCTGACCGCGCTGATCCGGCAGAAGGGCATGCCCAACGCCGTGATCGCGCATTCGCCCGACGGCAAATTCGACGTCGAGGCGCTGAAGAAGGAAGCGCGCGAATGGCCGGGTCTCGTCGGCATGGACCTGGTGCCGAAGGTGACGAGCGCGCAGCGCTTCACCTGGGACGAGACGCCGTGGGAATGGGGCAAGGGCTACGGCCGTCAGGACAAGCCGGAATTCCACGTCGTCGCGGTCGACTACGGCATCAAGCGCAACATCCTGCGCCTGCTCGCCGGCACCGGCTGCAAGGTGACGGTGGTGCCGGCCAAGACGAGCGCCGAGGATATCATGGCGCTCAAGCCGGACGGCGTGTTCCTGTCGAACGGTCCGGGCGATCCGGCAGCGACCGGCGAATACGCCGTGCCGGTGATCCGGAAGCTGATCGATTCAGGCACGCCGACCTTCGGCATCTGTCTCGGCCACCAAATGTTGGGAATTGCGGTCGGCGGCAAGACCATGAAGATGCATCAGGGTCATCACGGCGCCAACCACCCGGTGAAGGACCTCACCACCGGCAAGGTCGAGATCACCTCGATGAACCACGGCTTCGCCGTCGACAACGAGACGCTGCCGAAGAATGTCGAGCAGACGCACGTGTCGCTGTTCGACGGCTCGAATTGCGGGCTGGCGCTCAAGGACAGACCGGTGTTCTCGGTGCAGTACCACCCGGAGGCGTCGCCGGGGCCCCGCGACAGCCATTACCTTTTCCGGCGCTTCGTCGAGATGATGCGGCAGGCCAAGGACGCGGCGAAGCGCAAGATCGCCTGACGCGATGAGCGACTGGATCAGCTTCTACGACTTCAAGCACTCGGTGATCTACGTGAATGCGCGTCATCGCGACGTGCACTATCGCGTCATCGCCGAGGGCATCCGCGCCTACGTGCCCTCGCCCGAAGCCCACGTGCTCGACTATGGCTGCGGCGAAGCGACGTCGGCGCCGCTGGTCGCGGATGCCGCCGGTGCGCTGCTGCTCGTCGAGGCCGCGCCCAATGTGCGCGCCTCGCTCGCGGCGCGCTACGACAACCACCCCAAGATCGCGGTGATCTCGGCGGAGGAAGCGCGCGACCTGCCGGACCAGTCGTTCGATCTCGTGGTGATGCATTCGGTCGCGCAATATCTGAGCGAAGCTGAACTCACGCGCCTGCTCACGCTGTTCCGCCGCATCGTCAAGCCGGACGGCCTCGTCATCATCGGCGACATCGTGCCGCCGCACGGGGCGGCGCCGGCCGCCGCGTTTGCGCTGTTGCGCTTTGCCGCCGCCAACGGCTTTTTCTGGGCCGCCGCCTTCGGGCTGATCCGCATCTTCGTGTCGGACTATCTGCGGCTGAAGAAAACGGTCGGGCTGTCGCACTACACCGAGGCCGCCATGATGCAGAAGCTGCGGGCAGCCGGGTTCCGCGCCGAGCGCGCGCGGAACAATATCGGGCACAATCCGTGGCGAATGACATTTCTTTGCCGGCCGCTTTAGCGGCGTGAAAATCGGCCGTAACGCGCCGTTAACTGCAACCCTTAACCCCGCGCACCCGTATACCCGCCGGCAAGGCGGACTCGTGTAATGCTCGCGGCGGCCCGGTGGCGGAGTGGCGACGCAGAAGCCATGCAAGGTCTTCCAGCCTGGTTCGATTCCAGGCCGGGCCTCCATCCGCCTTCGCTAAAGCTACGGCGGACAAGACCTTCGCGTAGCGGATGCCCGCCGAAGCCTTGGCGAAGGCGGGCCTAGTCCCAGCCGCCGGACACGCGTCCGGACGGATTGGCGATGCGGCCGTTGGCGCGCTTGAGCGCCGAGATGCGCGTCATCTCGTCGTCGCTGAGCACGAAATCGAACACGTTGAAATTATCGGCGATGCGCTGCGGGTTCGACGAGAACGGAATCGGCGCGACGTCCTGCTGCAGCAGCCAGCGCAGCGCGACCTGCGCCACGCTGCGCCCGCGCTTCGTGGCGATGTCGTTGAGCACCGGATCGCAGAACAGCCGCCCGCGGCCGAGCGGACAATAGGCGACGAAAACGAGGCCGCTCCGTCGCGCGGCCGCTAAGAGCTTCGCCTGGTCGAGAAACGGATGATACTCGGCCTGCAGCACCGCAAGCGGCTCGGGGCAGAGTCTGATCGCCTCGTCGAGCAGTGCGATGTTGAAATTGGCGACGCCGATGTGGCGTGCGAGCCCGCGCCGCTTCGCCTCGGCGAGCGCCGGCATGGTTTCGCTCATCGCGATTTGTGGATTGGGCCAGTGCACCATCAGCAGATCGACGTAGTCGACCTTGAGCGCGGCGAGGCTCTCGTCGACTGACCTGGCAAAATCTCGCGCGCGCAGGTTCTCGTGGCTGACCTTGGTCGTGAGGAAAATGTCGCCGCGCGGCACGCCCGAACGTTGCATCGCTTCAGCGACCGCCGGCTCGGTGCCGTATTTGCGGGCGGTGTCGATGTGGCGGTAACCGGCCTTGAGCGCGGTCGCGACGGTCTCCGCCGTCAGACCGCCGGTCATCGGCGAGGTGCCGAAGCCGAGCGCCGGGATCGTGCCGCCGCCGGTAAGCGGGAAACGGGTCGAGACGGTCATCGCACTCCAATCCGATTCAACGGGCGGGCACTCCTAGCCGCTCTCCGGCACCTGAAGAAGTCCGGGGCCTATCCGGGCCTTGCTTTCCACGTCCGATGCGATTTTGATAGTGGTACTATGATATGGGGGACACCATGCGTGCGTGGGGCATTGCAGAGGCCCTGCTGCTTGCGCTGCCAATTTCGGCACAGGCGCAGTCGGTCCAGGACGTATGCCGGAATTTCGGTCTGATCGGGGTGTGGGCGAGCGCCTGCAACCAGCCGCCCGATATCGAGAGCGGCAATCCTCAGGCGATCTACGCGCGGTCGTCCTCGGACGACGTGATGCTGACTTATGACTACGGCGCCAAGCACCGCCCGGCGGTCTACACCATCGTCAGTGCGCAACAGGCTGGCCGCGACCAGGTCTCCTATGTCGAGGAGCGGCTGCGGGACAAGGCACGGCTTACGGTCACCGTGCTCAAGGCGCATGACCAGATCAGCGTCATCTCGGCGGTCGGGCCGGACGGCAGGGCCTTTGTCGAGAACGGCAGAATCATCGCGACGGGCCAGCCGACACCGCAGCAGGGTCGCTGCCAGTAACCGCCTCGATTGCCGTTTGTCGCACCGCGCGGGGCCTGTGGTCAGCCCGCGCGCCGCCCTTCCCTTTGCCCCCGATTCTGGTCTAAGCACCCCTCGCGCGGGGACCGCCCCGCCGGGGGCAACAGGACGCGCGAAAAGCGCGCCCTTTTTTTGTGCCGATTGTCCGGAGTCCGATGCCCAAACGCACCGACATCAAATCGATCCTGATCATCGGCGCCGGCCCGATCGTCATCGGCCAAGCCTGCGAGTTCGACTATTCCGGCACCCAAGCCTGCAAGGCGCTCAAAGCCGAGGGCTACCGGGTCGTGCTGGTCAATTCCAATCCGGCGACGATCATGACCGATCCCGATCTCGCCGACGCGACCTACATCGAGCCGATCACGCCGGAGATCGTCGCCAAGATCATCGAGAAAGAACGGCCCGACGCGCTGCTGCCGACCATGGGCGGGCAGACCGCGCTCAATTGCGCGCTGTCGCTCAAGAAAATGGGCGCGCTCGACAAGTTCAACGTGAAGATGATCGGCGCCACCGCCGAGGCCATCGACAAGGCGGAAGATCGTGAGCTGTTCCGCAACGCCATGACCAAGATCGGGCTTGAGACGCCGCGCTCGCACCAGATCAAGACGCTGCCGCAGGCCTTGGCGGCGCTTGAGGACATCGGGCTGCCGGCGATCATCCGCCCCTCGTTCACGCTCGGCGGCACCGGCGGCGGCATCGCCTATAACGAGGAAGAATTCATCGACATCGTCAAAGGCGGCATCGACGCGTCGCCGACCAGCGAAGTGCTGATCGAAGAATCCGTGCTGGGCTGGAAAGAATACGAGATGGAGGTGGTGCGGGACAAAAAAGATAACTGCATCATCATCTGCTCGATCGAGAACGTCGATCCGATGGGCGTGCACACCGGCGATTCGATCACCATCGCGCCGGCGCTGACGCTCACCGACAAGGAATACCAAATCATGCGCGACGCCTCGATCGCGGTGCTGCGCGAGATCGGGGTGGAGACCGGCGGCTCGAACGTGCAGTTCGCCGTCAACCCCGCGGACGGGCGGCTCGTCATCATCGAGATGAACCCGCGCGTGTCGCGCTCCTCGGCGCTGGCGTCGAAGGCGACCGGCTTCCCGATCGCCAAGGTCGCCGCCAAGCTCGCCGTCGGCTACACGCTGGACGAAATCGCCAACGACATCACCGGCGGCGCAACGCCGGCGTCGTTCGAGCCGACCATCGACTACGTCGTCACCAAGATTCCCCGTTTTGCCTTCGAGAAATTCCCCGGCGCATCGCCGGTGCTGACCACCTCGATGAAGTCGGTCGGCGAAGCCATGGCCATCGGCCGCACGTTCCAGGAGAGCCTGCAAAAGGCGCTGCGCTCGCTGGAGACCGGACTCACGGGGCTCGATGAGGTGGCGATCGAGGGCTACGACCCGGCCAAGGGCATCGATGATCCCGACAACAAGAACAACATCCGCGCAGCCCTCGGCACGCCGACACCGGAACGGCTCCTGAAAGTCGCGCAGGCGATGCGGCTCGGGGCGCCGGACGAGCTGATCCATAACGCGTGCCGCATCGATCCGTGGTTCCTCGCCGAGATCCGCGGCATCGTCGAGGCGGAAGCCGAGATCAAGGCGAAGGGCCTGCCGACCACGCCGGCGCCGTTCCGCCGGCTCAAGGCCATGGGATTTTCCGACACCCGCCTCGGAAAACTCACCGCGACCCCTGCCGAGGCGGTTACGGAAAAAAGACGCGCGCTCGGTGTGCGGCCGGTGTTCAAGCGCATCGACACCTGCGCCGCCGAATTCGCATCGCCCACTGCCTACATGTATTCCACCTACGAGACCCCGTTCAACGGCAAGGCCGCCGACGAGGCGGCGCCGTCGGAGAAGAAGAAGGTCATCATCCTCGGCGGCGGGCCGAACCGCATCGGTCAAGGCATCGAGTTCGACTATTGCTGCTGCCACGCCGCCTTCGCGCTCAAGGAAGCCGGCTTCGAGACCATCATGGTCAACTGCAATCCGGAGACGGTGTCGACCGACTACGACACGTCCGACCGGCTCTATTTCGAGCCGCTGACGCCGGAGGACGTGCTGGAGATCATCGACACCGAGCGCTCAACCGGCACGCTGCACGGCGTCATCGTGCAGTTCGGCGGACAGACGCCGCTCAAGCTCGCGGAGCCGCTGGAGAAAGCCAAAGTGCCGATCCTCGGCACCTCGCCCGACATGATCGATCTCGCCGAGGATCGCGACCGCTTCAAGAAGCTGCTCGACAAGCTCAAAGTTCGCCAGCCGCAGAACGGCATCGCCACCTCGCTCGGCGCCGCGCGCGCCATCGCCGACGAGATCGGCTACCCCGTGGTGATGCGGCCGTCGAACGTGCTCGGCGGCCGCGCCATGGAGATCGTGCGCGACGCGGCCCAGTTCGACCGCTACATGACGCGGCTCACAAGCGATCTCGACCGGCCGAGCGAACTGGTAATCTCCAAGCGCAGCCCACTGCTGATCGACCGCTACCTGTCGGACGCCACCGAAGTGGACGTCGATTGCCTCGCCGACGGCAAGGACACTTTCATCGCCGGCATCATGGAGCACATCGAGGAAGCCGGCATTCACTCCGGCGACTCCGCCTGCGCGCTGCCGCCGCATTCGCTCAGCGACAAGACGATCGCCGAGCTCGAGCGCCAGACACGCGAGCTTGCGCTCGCGCTCAATGTCGGCGGGCTGATGAACGTGCAGTACGCGATCAAGGAGGGCGACATCTACGTGCTCGAGGTCAATCCGCGCGCCTCGCGCACGGTGCCGTTCGTCGCCAAGGTGATCGGCCTGCCGGTGGCCAAGATCGCGGCCCGCGTGATGGCCGGCGAACCGCTCAAGAGCTTCAACCTCAAACGGGCGCAACCCAAGCACCGCGCCGTCAAGGAAGCCGTCTTCCCCTTCGCGCGCTTCCCCGGCGTCGACACCGTGCTCGGCCCGGAGATGAAGTCGACCGGCGAAGTGATGGGGCTCGATGCGACCTTCGAGATCGCCTTCGCCAAGAGCCAGATTGGCGGCGGCACCAACCTGCCGCGCAAGGGAACCGTGTTCGTCTCGGTCAAGGACGAGGATAAGCCGCGCATCCTGCCCGCCGTGAAGCTGCTCGCCTCGCTCGGCTTCAAGTGCATCGCAACATCGGGCACCCAGCGGTATCTGGCGGAACAGGGGGTTGAGGCGGCCAAGATCAACAAGGTGCTGGAAGGTCGGCCCCACATCGTCGACGCCATCAAAAACGGCGGTGTTCAGCTTGTTTTCAACACCACCGAGGGGGCGACCGCGCTGGCGGACAGCCGGTCGCTCCGCCACGCGGCCCTCTTGCATAAAGTGCCGTACTACACCACTCTTTCGGGTGCCGTCGCCGCGGCGCAGGGCATCAAAGCCTATCTCGGGGGCGACCTCGAGGTACGCGCGCTGCAAAGCTACTACGGTAGCCGGGCCTAACGGTCCGAACCCAAAGCGGCGGTGCGAGTTAGGCCGGGAAGTCCACGGTCGCGGCGCAGGTGAATCCGGCCCGCGATCAGGGTTTTTTTGCCCGGCCCCGGCGACAAGACTCCGGTTACGCGGAAAGTCCGTGGCCGGAGTTGTATTACGAGTTGAAGGAACGACATTTTCAGGATGGGAAGGGGCTTGGCGGCGCTTGTCGTGTTCTGGTTCGGCGCCTGCCAGGAGGAGAAGAGACGATGGACAAGATCCCGATGACGGCAGCCGGCTATGCGGCGCTGGAGACCGAGCTCAAGCACCGCCAGTCGGTCGAGCGTCCGCGCATCATCCAGCAGATCACCGACGCGCGCACGCACGGCGACCTGTCGGAGAACGCCGAGTATCACGCCGCCAAGGAGCAGCAGTCGCTCAACGAGGGCGCGATCGCCGAGCTCGAGGACAAGCTGGCGCGCGCCGACGTCATCGACGTGTCGAAACTGTCGGGCGACACCATCACCTTCGGCGCCACCGTGACTCTGGTCGACGAGGACACCGACGAGAAGAAGGTGTGGCAGATCGTCGGCGAGCCGGAGGCCAACGCCAAGGCGGGGCGGATTTCCGTCACCTCGCCGCTGGCGCGCGCGCTGATCGGCAAGGCCAAGGGCACGACCGTCGAGGTCAATGCGCCCGGCGGCGCCAAGGCCTATGAGATCAAAAAGATCGAGTGGCGCTAGGCCAAACGCGATTAACGATTTCTTGTCCAGACCGCACGACTGCGTCCGTTTGGCTTAACGGACGGCCTACCTCGTTGGTGTAGAGGCTTGCCTTCGTTTGTGCATTGCGGGTTTGGACGGGTCGCGTGGATTCCGCCGCCTTAATCGAGGAATTGAACGACGCGGTCACGCGCGGCTCGATCGGCCGGCGCGCCGAGATCCTGCATCGTGTCACCGACCTGTTCGTGGTCGCATCGGCCAACTATTCCGACGACCAGATCGAGCTGTTCGACGATCTCCTGGTCCGTATCGCCACCAATATCGAGCTGACGGCGCGGGCAAAGCTCGCCGAGCGCCTGGCGGGCGAACCGCGCGCCCCGATCAGGATCAGCCGGCTGCTTGCATCGGACAATGCCATCGACGTCGCCGGCCCGGTTCTCGAACAGTCGCAACGGCTGGATGGCGTAACGCTGCTGACGGTTGCGCGAAATCAGGGCCAGCAGCATCTGCTCGCCATCTCGCGTCGCAGCTCGCTCGACGAAACGCTGACCGAAGTGCTGGTCGAGCGCGGCGACAAATCGGTGATGCTGAGCGCGGCCGGCAATCCCGGCGCGCGGTTTTCCGACAAGGGCTACACGACGCTGACGACGCGCTCCGAGGGCGACGACGAACTCGCTACGTGCGTCGGGCTGCGGCACGATATTCCGCGCCATCATCTGTTGCGGCTGCTGACCAAGGCATCGCAGGCGGTCCGCCGCAAGCTCGAGGCCGCGAGCCCGTCGCTGGCGGTCGCGATCCAGGATGCCGTGTCCGAAGCCGCGACGACGATGCTCAAGGAAGCGAGTGCCGGATCGCGCGACTATGCGCCGGCGCAGGCGCGGGTCGAAGCGCTGCGCGCCGCCGGTGAGCTTGGCGAAAACGAGGTGGCCGGCTTCGCCAAGGCCAACCAGTTCGAGGACGCCGTCGCCGCGCTGGCGGCGCTTTGCGATCTTCCCATTGAGGTGGTCGATCAGGCGATGACCAAGGATCAGCCGGACGCCGTGCTGATCATGGTCAAGGCGCTCGGCATGTCGCGAGAGACGGCGCGGGCGGTGCTGCGGCTGCGCGCCGGCGAACGCGGCATCTCGCCGGGCGAACTCGAACAGTGCCTCGAGAGTTTCGCGCGGCTGTCGTCGACGATCGCGCGGCAGATCATCAAGTTCCGCGACAATCCCACGCTCGCGCTTGGCACGCGTTTCAGCCGCGTCCCGGCCTGACGCTCACAGGGTCAAATCGATCGTCAGCGCGACGAAGGCGGTGACGCAAAGCGCCGCGCGCGCGAGGTGCGAGCACTCCCAGCGGTCGCGCAGGCTGGTCCAGTCCGGCATGGCGCGGCCGCGAGTTGCTTCGACGGCGAAAAACCGCGCCCCGGTCGCGCCGATCTTCTCGCTCGCCAGCCAGTATTTGTTCACGGGCTGCGTCACGAGCCAAAAGACGACGTGCATGGCAAGGAGCGCGAGCAGCGCCACGAGCACGAGCCAGAATTTCGTGCTCAGCGCCGGCGTTGCGACCAACAACGCAAGCACGACGGCGATGCTCAGCGGCTCGCAGATACCGGCGATGCTGAAGCCCGGATAGTAGATCGTCTGCACGGCGAAATAGGCGTCGCGATTGAGGCGCAGCTTGCCCGGATATTCGAGCACATGGGCGAGCGACATCGCCATCACAATGGACACGATCAGCACAGTGACGATTTCGAAAAGCTGGAACATGGGCGTCCCCGGTTCGAAGCTTGGCCTTCAACGCATTGAGCGTGGCAAAGTTGCGTGGTTCAGCCGATGGTAATCGGCATATCAAGCAACAAAAATGACAATGATTTGCCGTGACCGTCGAGGCCGAGGCTGGCATTGACGCCGCCTTCGAGCACGTTATCGAGCACGAAATTGAATGCCGCGAGTTTCGGCAGGTCGTAGCGTACGACGCGTGTCGGTTTCCGCGCCGCAAAAACCTGCGCCACGCGCTCTGCCGTCACCTGGACGGCGAGCGCCGCGTAATCCTTCGGATCGCGGCACACCAGCGCGATATTGAGCCGGTTGCCCTTGTCACCGGACCGCGCATTGGCGACCTCGTGCAAACGGACCTCGCGGCTCATGCCGGTCCCCCGACCATGGTGACGCGCGGCGTGGCGTAGCGCCGCTCGATCAGGCACGACGCGCTGGCGAGACGTGGCGTCAGGTGACGGCGCACGCCCGCCCCGCCCGCGGGACCGGCGCAATAGAGCGCCTCGACTTCGTCGAGCAGCATCGTGATCTGCGCAGCATCGGCCGACTGGGCGGCAAAGCGCAGGCGGATGTCGTTCGCCGGCGCGGTGAGATCCGGCGGCCGGTCGCTCGAACCGAGGATGCTGGTCGCGCCGATGGCATCGACGCGCACCTTGAGCGGGGACGCGCGCTGACGCAGGCGCTCGACGATGATCCCCGCAGCCAGTTGCGCGCGCGCCGCGGCATTGGGGCCAGCATAGGAAATCTCGGCCTCGCCCAGCACGCCGCCGTCGACACAAACGGTCGCCTTCAACGTCTCCGGCGCCGGCTTGCCGCGCGCGCCGGTGACACGCACGCGGTCCTTGCCAGGTTCTGCGACTTCAACCGCGCTCAGGTCGAGCACCACGTCGGGCGCGAGATAGGCGGATGGATCGTGAATTTCGTAGAGCAGCTGCTCGATGACGGTCAGCCGATTGACGACGCCGCCGGTGCCGGCGGGCTTGGTGATGACCATGGCGCCGTCTGCGTCGACCTCGGCGATCGGATAGCCGGCACCGGCGAGACCGGGCACGTCCTTGTAGCCCGGGTCGGCGAAATAGCCGCCGGTGACCTGCGCGCCGCATTCGAGCAAATGGCCGGCGAGCGTTCCGGCGGCAAGACGATCCCAATCGTCGGCGCGCCAGCGGAACGCATGCAGCAAAGGCCCGAGCGCCAGCGCGGAATCGGCAACGCGCCCGGTGACGACGATGTCGGCGCCCTGGTCGAGCGCCTGCGCGATCGGGCCGGCGCCGAGATAGAGATTGGCCGAGATGATGTCGCGCGCTTGCGCGAGGATCGTGCCGTCGATCTCGCGCGCGGCGAACTCGGCGGCTGACAGCCGCCCGCTCAGATCGTCGCCTTCGACGACGGCGATGCGCGGCGCGCGCAGCCCCAGCGACCGCGCGAGTTCGACGATGCGCCGTGCCGCGGCCGGCGGATTGGCAGCGCCGAAGTTGCCGATCACCTTGATGTTGCTGGCGAGGCAGCGCGCCAGCACCGGCGTCAGCATGCGCTCGAGCGCCGGGCTGTAGCCGCGCGCCGGATCCTTGCGGCGATAGAGCTGACACAGCGCCAGCGTGCGCTCGGCGAGCGTCTCGTAGATCAGGAAGCGCGGGCCGTCGGCGGCGGCAAGCGCATCGGCCACGGGTCCGCCCGCATCGCTGCGGTCGCCTCCGAAGCCCGCGCCCGCACCGATGAACACGCGTGCGGCCATACGCGGATCACTCCATCGGCACCATGGCCGCGTCCTTGGAATTGCGCAGCGTCAGCGACGTCTTCACGTTGCGCACATGGGGCGCTGCGGTGAGGCGCTCGACGAAGGCCTGGAAGGTCTTGAGGTCCGGCGCCACGCATTTGAGGACGAAGTCGATCTCGCCCGACAGCATCCAGCACTCGCGCACCAGCGGCTCGGCGCGCACGAATTTCTCGAAGGCGACCAGGTCGGGGTCGGCCTGGCTTGCGAGATGCACCATGGCGAACACGGTCACCTCGTAGCCGAGCTTCTTCTCATCGAGCAGCGCGCGATACCCCTTGATGTAGCCCGCCTCCTCCAGCGCGCGCACGCGGCGCAGGCAGGGCGGCGCCGAGATGCCGACGCGGCTCGCCAATTCCACATTGGTGATGCGGCCATCGTCCTGCAGCTCCTTGAGGATCTTGCGGTCGATGGCGTCGAGACGGGCCGGCACGGGGGGCTCCTCGCCGGGCGGTCTGGGCCGGGCAGAGAATCCATACCGCGAAACAATCTTTCGCGAAACATTATTGCGCGCTCAGCGGAATGTGATACCGCGCCGGCCCGAAGCCTGTGGCTTTGGGGGTTGCGTATCTTGCATAGCTCCGGCCAAGGCCATAAATCGTGGCATGTCAAAAAGAGCCGGCGTCGGTCCGGCCGTGGCGGTGAGTGCCGCCCCTAAAGACGCCCGCCAGGGGGGCGCAGATACGTTATGTCCAAGACGACGCACGCGAAGGTCGTGATCATCGGCTCGGGTCCGGCGGGTTACACCGCCGCGATTTACGCCGCGCGCGCGATGCTCGAGCCGATCATGATCCAGGGCATCCAGCCCGGCGGCCAGCTCACCATCACAACCGACGTCGAGAATTATCCGGGCTTTGCCGATGTCATCCAGGGTCCCTGGCTGATGGAGCAGATGCAGGCGCAGGCCGCGCATGTCGGCACCAAGATCATCACCGATACCGTCACCAAAGTGGAACTTAAGCAGCGGCCGTTCCGGCTGACCTGCGACTCCGGCGACATCTATCTCGCCGACGCGCTGATCATCGCCACAGGCGCGCAGGCGCGCTGGCTCGATCTGCCGTCCGAGCAGAAGTTCAAGGGCTATGGCGTCTCGGCCTGCGCGACCTGCGACGGCTTTTTCTATCGCAACAAGGAAGTGGTGGTGATCGGCGGCGGCAATACCGCGGTCGAGGAAGCGCTGTTTCTCACCAACTTCGCGTCGAAGGTCACGGTCGTGCACCGGCGCGAACTCATTCCGCGCCGAGAAGATCTTGCAGGACCGGCTGTTCAAGCATCCCAAGATCGAGGTGACCTGGGACAGCGTGCTCGAGGATGTGTTCGGTAGCGAGCAGCCGCTCAAGGTCAACCGCGTCAAGCTGAAGAACATCAAGACCGGTGCTGTGACCGAGCGCAATGTCGACGGTGTGTTCATTGCCATCGGCCATCAGCCGGCGTCCGAGCTGTTTGCCGGCCAGGTGCAGATGAAGTCGTCCGGCTACATCATCACCGCCGGCAATTCGACGGCGACATCGGTACCCGGCGTGTTCGCCGCCGGCGACGTCACCGACGATATCTATCGCCAGGCGGTCACCGCGGCTGGACAAGGCTGCATGGCGGCGCTCGAGGCGCAAAAATTCCTGCATGCCCACGAGCATCAGCGCGCGGCTGCGGAGTAGATGATGGCCATGGCCAACGGCAAAACTTCGATGGACTGGGACAAGCTGAAGGTGTTTCACGCCGCGGCGGAAGCCGGCTCCTTCACGCACGCCGGCGAGCGGCTCGGCCTGTCGCAGTCGGCGGTGTCACGTCAGGTCTCGGCGCTCGAATCCGAATTGTCGGTGTCGCTCTTCCACCGCCACGCGCGCGGGCTGATCCTCACCGAACAGGGCGAGCTGCTCTACCGCACCGCGCACGAAGTGTTCATGAAGCTCGAGGCTGCGCGCACCAAGCTGACCGACAGTCGCGAGCGGCCGAACGGCGAGCTGAAGGTGTCGACCACGCCGGGCATCGGCATCCATTGGCTGTTGCCGCGGCTCGGCGAATTCATCGACCTCTATCCCGACATCCAGATCACGCTGATCACCACCGACGAGGAGCTCGATCTGGCGATGCGCGAGGCCGACGTCGCCATCCGGCTGCGGCAGCCGACGCAACCGGACCTGATCCAGCGCAAGCTGTTCTCGGTGCATTTCCACGCCTATGCCTCGCCGGAATATCTCAAACGCTTCGGCACGCCGCGCAGCACACGAGGAGCTCGACAAGCACCGCATTGTCATCTTGAGCGGCACGGTGCCGGCGCATTTCGCCAACCGGCGCTGGCTGCTGGAAGTGAGCCGCGAGGGCAAAGAGCCGCGCACGCCGCATTTAACCATCAACAACGTGCTCGGCCTGCTGCGCGCGTGCCAGCGCGGCGTCGGCATTGCGATGCTGCCGGACTACCTCGTCGAGGAAAACGGCGGGCTGGTGCAGCTGTTCGGCGAGGCGGAGACGCTCGCGCTCGACGCCTATTTCGTCTACCCGGAAGAACTCAAGTCGGTTGCGCGCATCCAAGTGTTCCGCGACTTCCTGGTCGCCAACGCGCAACGCTGGCACTTTTAGAGAACGTCACAACTGTTATCCCGCAAGGCCGTGGAAGATTTTTTATGGCGGTAAATATCTGCAACGGACTGTTGCAGTGGGACGCGATTCGGCATGGCTGACATGCGGTTCGCGGCGTTGCTCGCCCACCGGACGACTCGCATAGTGCGCGGACGCTGTTTCGCCGGGTGCGTATCCTCCCAGAGTAAACTCGCGAAGCAGCAATGTTCCCCTCTGGAATGTTGCCGGCCCCCCACGCCGGCAAACTACAACCGGGCCCCTCACGGGGCCCGGTTTTTCTTCAGCGGAAGTTGAAGAAGTAATCGCGGCGCCGGCGGCGCTGCTCGTGTTGCGGCGGCGATTGCGTTGCCTCGCGCGCCCCGCTCGCGGTGACGCGATAGACCGCGCCGTTCCAATCATCCGAGACCAGCAGCGAGCCGTCCTGCATCTGCTCGACGTCCACCGGGCGGCCGACATAGTTGTTGCCGGCGATGAAGCCGGTGATGAACGGCTCCATCGAATCGACCGTGCCGTTCTTGTTGAGATGCACGGCGATGACGTCGCCGCCGATCTTCCTGGTGCGATTCCACGAGCCGTGCCGCGCGATGAAGATCGTATCGTGATAGTCGCGGGCGAACATGCGGCCGGTGTAGAAGCGCATGCCGAGCGGCGCGACATGCGGGCCGAGCAGCATGACCGGCGGCGTGAACTCGTCGCAGGAACGGCCCCAGCCGTTGACGCTGTCGGGCAGCGTGCCCTGGTAGCAGAACGGCGCGCCGAAATTCTCGCCGGGCTTGGCGACGCGATTGAGCTCATCGCTGGGCGCGTCCTCCGACAACCAATCGCGGCCGTTGTCGGTGAAGTAGAGCTGCTTGCTCTGCGGCGACCAGTCGAAGCCGAGCGAATTGCGCACGCCGAGCGCCACCGCCTCGACATTGTTACCTTCGAGGTCGATGCGGCGGATCTGCGCCTCCGCGGCCTGCGGCAGGCAGTTGTTGCAGGGCATGCCGATCGAAATGTAGAGCTTGCCGTCGGGGCCGATCGCCAGGTAGCGCAGCGCGTTCACGTCGGCTTTTGGCAGATCCTCGTACACCGTCGCCGGCTTCGGCTCGTTGTCGAGCGCATCTTCGACGTTGTCGATCTTGGAAATTCGCGTGACCTCGGCGATGAACAGCGTGCCGTCGCGGACGGCGAGCCCGTTCGGCCGGTCGAGGCCGGAGGCGATTACCTTGACCGCGCGCTGGCTGTCGATGGCGTAGACCTTGCCGCTCGCCGGGCTCGCCACGAACACGGTGCCGCGCGAACCGATGCGCAGCGAGCGCGCGTCCGGAATGCCGCTTGCGTAAAGCTCGATGTGAAAACCGGACGGCAGCCGGAGCTTGTCGACCGGCAGCGCGTCCGCAGCCGCCGGTTGCGCGGGGGCGGCCATGGGCTTGAGCTTGGCGGCGGCCTCGTTGCCCGCCGGCGGGCCATCGGGCGCCTGCGCATGCAGCTCCGCGGGCACGAAGCCGGCAAGCGTCGCGGCAAGCAGGATCCGTGCGGGGGCGTCCATCGGCTCAACTCTCCCCAAGTCCGGCGGCTGCCGCAATGCAGCTTTTCGGCGCTGCGACAATAAAAGTTGCGGGAAACCTGTGCAGGAACCACCTGAACGGCCAGCGGTCGCTATACGGTGGCCATGAAATGGCTAAGAAGTATACGTAATTAAGGGCTCTTCGCGGCTGTGCAAATTAGCAACAGTCACCTTGTCTTGATAGCTGCCATGTTGGGAAAAACGTAACGAAAGCAGGCGCATCAGGTAGTATCCCGCCCGCTTAAGGGGCCTTGGGCACTTTCTGGGAGTGAACTCGTGAAATCCGTTCGATTTGAGCGTCTGCTGGCTTCGACCGCGTTCGGGCTCGTGCTGGCGCTGTCCAGTCATGCCGGCCTCGCGCAGCAATCCGATCGCCAGGTCACCGCGGCGGTGCCCATGCCGGACACCAATCAGCTGCCGCCCCTGACCGCGAAGGACGTCCAGGATCCAAGCCAGGCCGCCCCGGCGGCGGAGTCGAAACCCGAGGCCGCGCCGAAGAGCGAGCCGAAGCCGGCTGCCGCAGCGCCAGCGGCCGAAGCGCCCAAAGCTGAGCCGTCCAAGGCCGCGGCTGCGCCCGCGACCGGCCCCGACGCCCAGGTCGCCGACCAATTGCGCGACCTGATCACCAGCAAGAAATTCGAGCGCTTCGTGTCGCGCAAGGACGACCGCATCGGCGTCGAGCAGTTCTACAAGGCGCGCGACTACAAGCCGCTGTGGCTCGCCGACGGCAAAGCCGACGCGCGCGAGAAGGCTGCGGCCGGCTACCTCGGTCAGGTCGACACCGTCGGCCTCGACCCGCAGGATTATCCGATCCCGGATTTCGCCGCGGCTGCGACGCCGGACGATCTGGCGACCGCCGAACTCAAGTTCACCAATTCGGTGCTGACCTATGCGCGTCAGGCGCAGATCGGCCGCATCCATTTCAGCCGCGTCGGCGCCGACATCGACTTCAAACTCAACCCGCCGAACCCGGCCGATGTGCTGGCGAAAGTCGCCGAGGGCGATGACGTCGCGAAGTCGCTCGACAGCTTCAACCCGCCGCAGAAAGGCTTCCAGGCGCTCAAGAAGGCGCTCGCCGACCTGCGCGCCAATGGCGGCCAACTGGTCAAGGCGGAGAAGAAGGAAGAGGTCAATCCGGGCGCCAACGTGCACGTGCCGGACGGTGGCATCATGCGTCCCGGCATGAAGGACAAGCGCGTCGTCGCGTTGCGTCAGCGCCTCAACGTCGCCGGCGACAAGAACAACCCGCTCTATGACGACGCCGTCGTCGAGGCGGTGAAGACCTTCCAGACCGAGCAGGATCTCGATGCCGACGGCAACGCCGGCCCGCAGACCGTCCGCGCGCTCAACGGCGTGAAGCCCGAGACCAAGCGGGCGGCCGCGAACCCGGTCGACACCGTCATCGTCAACATGGAGCGCTGGCGCTGGCTGCCGCGCAAGCTCGGCAACGAAGACAACGACTATGTGATGGTCAACGTGCCGGACTTCACGCTGAGCCTGTTCCATCAGGGCAGCCTGTACTGGAAGACCAAGATCGTCGCCGGTCAGCCGGCCAAGGCGACGCCGATGACCACGGCGGAGATGAAGTTCATCACGGTCAACCCGACCTGGAACGTGCCGCCGTCGATCATCGAGAATGAATATCTGCCGGCGCTGCAGCAGGACCCGCAGGCGCTCGATCGCATCGGCCTCAAGGTCTATCAGGACCCGGACGGCACGGTGCACGTCTATCAGCCGCCGGGTGCCGCGAATGCGCTCGGCCGCATCCGCTTCAACTTCCCGAACAAGTTCCTGGTCTATCAGCACGACACGCCGGACAAGTATCTGTTCAAGCGCGACAAGCGCGCCTTCAGCCACGGCTGCATGCGCGTGGAAAATCCGCTCGAATACGGCACGAAGCTGATGTCGATCGAAGACCCGGCGGCGCACTACACGCCGGCGAAGTTCGAGGGCATGTTCGGCGGCAACGAGATCAATCTCAACTTCGCGCATCCGATCCCGGTGCACCTGACCTACCAGACCGCGTTCGTTGACGACGACGGCAAGCTTCAGCTGCGCGACGACGTCTATGGCCGCGACGCCAAGATGATCGGCATCCTGAAGAACCCGGCCGAGCGCCGCGTGGCCGATATCGGCATCGAGCACGCGCCCGATCCGTCATCGAAGCCAGTGCGGCTGCCGAGCGGCACCTATGCCGGCATCGGCGGTCAGAGCTACGCCTATCGTTCTGGCTCGAACTTCTTCGACTTCCTGTTCGGCGGCGGCACGCCGCAGCAGCAACCGTCGACCTACCGTCCGCGCGGCAACGTCGGCTCGCATCAAACGCGCCGCTGAGCGGCCCGCTTCGCAAATTGAAAACGCCGGCGAATTTTCGCCGGCGTTTTTCATTTGGGGTTCGTGATCGCGCCGGTCAGGCCTTCGGATAACCGACGGTCTGGGCGAAGGTGACGAACTGCACGTCGCCGAGCTTCAGCGCGCTCTCGAGCGTCTTGTAGGGGACTGCGCCTCGGAACACGCTGCCGAGGCCTTCCGAGGCGCAGAACAGATACACATTCTGCCCGATGAACCCGGCATCGACCGAGGCGAACAGGCGGCGATCTTCCGGCGAGACATCCTTCATGCGGTCCCCGTTCGCCACATAAATCAGATTGAGCGGCGCCGTACCGACGAAATCCTGCTGGCCGGTCGTGGCGCGCAAGTCGGCGGTCGAATGCTGCCGCAGGACATGATCTTTTGGATCGTAGAACCAGACGCCGTTCGCCATCGCGGCGTAGACGTCGATCACCATGATGTGCCGCCAGTACGGCGCCGTGCGGTCACCCGACGGCCGGTTGACGCCGAACGCGGCCCACAAGAGATCCGAAAGAGCCTGCGGCGGCAGTGGGCGATCGGCGTATTCGCGCGTCGAGTGCCGCTGCGCCAGCGCCTGCATCAGCGGCATGCCGCCACTCGTCTTCGGCGGCACCAGCTTCATGACCGGTTGCTCGGCGGCTGCAAAGCTAGAGGCGCCTGCCAGAACCGCGGCGGAGGCAAGGCCGGTGCTCGCTTCTCTGCGTGTGACCATGTGCGGCGTCCCGATCATCAACCCGAAAGTTAGCGCGCCGCGCCGGCACGGCGTTGATCAGGATCAATCTGCGCGAGCGGGGTTATCCGCCGATGACATCGGCGCGGGGGAAATTCACGATGGCGGCGGCGAATGGTACAGGTGGGTGGACTTGAACCACCGACCTCTGGTTCCACAGACCAGCGCTCTAACCAACTGAGCTACACCTGCACGGGGCGCATCCTCTAGGACGCGGCGGGGCGAACCTAGGTTCGGGGCACCGGTTTGGCAAGCGGCCAAAAACAAAGCCCGGGCGAACGCCCGGGCTTTGCCAGTTCAACGAAATCGGGTGTTAGGCGGCCTTGTTGAAGGCGCTGCCGAAGCTTTCCTTGATCGGCTCGGAGCAGTCGGTCGCGACTTTCTGAGCTTCTTCGGTCAGCTCCTTGGCCTGGGCGGTCACGGCCTCGAACTGCTTGCGCATGAACGCGGTCGAGAGCTCGACCACTTCGGCATAGGACTTCGCCGTCATCAGTTCGCCGAACAGATCGAACGTGGCGTTGCTGTTGGTGCGCGCGGCATCGATCAGCTTGAGGCCGTAGCCGGAGCAACCCTTGGAGGCGGTGGCGTAGGTCTCTTCGAGCACGTCGGTCGCCTCTTCGGCGGCGCCCTTCATCTTCTCGTAGTTTTCCTTGGCCATCGAGATGCCCTTCTCGGCGATCTCGCGGAAGGCGGTGGGCACTTCGAACTTCGGCATATCGAATTTCGGCATCTCGAAGACGTTTGCGGCCGGCGGCGGCAGAGCGGCTTTCGCTTTGCCTTTCGGCGGGGTGGCGGTTTCGACGTTTGACATGACTATCATCCCTAAGTCGCGAGGGCGTTCTGGCGGAAAACGGGTGGCAGCCCTCGGCAAGCCTTCCCGTGCCTGTCTCAGAAGCCTGCCCCGGCAGCCAATGCGTCCTTGGGCAGGTCGTTAACCTTTAGATAGCACCGAGTTTGGTGCATTGCAATAAAAATATTGCACCGCACAAAAATGTCATAAAACCAGCGGGCGGCGGCTTGGGCCGTCGCTAAAAACACACTGTCACCCGGGCTTCAGCAGTCAGTGCTGGATCGTTGTAGACCCGGCCACCTTGGCCGCTTCCTTGCTCAATTCCTTGGCCTGCTCACTGAGCGTGGCGATCTGCCGTTTCACGTAGTCGGCGTGCAGCGCCATGACTTCCTGGGTGTCCTTGGCGCGCACCAACTGCTGGGCGAATTCGAACGATGAGGCGAGGTTGCGCTCGGCAAAGCGGACGGCGAGCGAGCCGACCTCCTTGGCGCCGGCCTGCGCGCCCTGCACTTGCTTGTCGGCGGTCGAGGCCGCCTGCGTGGCGGCGGACATGAAGGTCTCGAAGGCCTGGCGCGCCTGTTCCACGCTTTTCTCGGCCAGAGCACGCATTTCCGCTGGAATCTCGAAATTCATACTGCCCTTGGTCATATGTTCCTCCTTCCAGCCTCGCTGCCGCGTTAACTTTTATCTAGCACGCACTTTCGGCAACGCCAGTCTTAGTTGTGCCCGAAACTCGCACATTAAGGTTATCGACGGTTGCTTGTGACGCGCAGCCGCCGCTTCGTGGACGCGGCGAGGAAGCCGCCGTATTAAGGTTTCATTAGCCGTAATCCGCGTGTGCGACACAGCGATGAATGGGACCGAGTTCCAGTTCGCCTGCCTCAATGATCCACGGCTCGCGGCGCATGCCCTGAGCCCGGTGCCGGTTTGGCTATGGAGCGCGGATGCGTCGCGCATTCTCTGGGCCAATCCGGTCGCGGCCGAAATTTTCGAGGCGACGTCGCCGGCCAAAGTCGCCGATCTGCAATTCGATGCGAAGCATGTTGCGGCCGCGCAGATCGCGCGGCTCGCCGGAACACTGCCGGCCGGCGGCGGCTGGCGGCTCGAGCGCTTGCGCGGCTTCGGCGCGCCGTTCGGCGGCACGCTGACGTGCCTGTGCTCGCGCCTTGTGCTGCCCGATACCACGCAGGCCGTGCTCGTCGTCTCGACTGAGCGCGCCGGCAGCGAGCTGGCGCTGCCGGAACGCGCGCGCCGGCTGATGAGCGACTTCGCGCGGCCATCTGCAATGTTCACCGCGGACGGCGAATTGATCGAAGCGGGGCGCGAGACGCGCGAACGCTTCGGCAAGGCCGCCGACCTGACCGCACTCGGCGCCGCGCAGCTTGCGCGCGAGGCCATGCTCAATGGCCGCGCCGAAGGCGACATCGCCGCCGGGCGCATCACACTGACGAAACTTGGCGCCGGTCAGACCGCGGTCACTCTGATGCTCACATTCCCGACGGCGCTACGCGTGGTTCAGGTCGAAACGCCCGCGCCGGCAAAGCCTGTCGAAGCTCCGGCTCCGGCGAAGCCCGCCGAAACGCCGGCGATGACAAATCCCGCTGTGCAGCCGACAGGCCTGCGGCGGCTGCCGCTGCGCTTCGTCTGGCAGATGGACGTCGCCACGCGTCTGATGCTCGGCACCGAGGATTTCGCGCGGTTGCTCGGTCCAAAGACCGCAGCCGTGCTCGACCGGCCGTGGGCCGAGATCGCGGCGGCGCTCAAGCTCGATCCGCAGGGTCAGGTCGCCGCCGCGCTTGCCGCGCGCGATACCTGGAGTGGCATCGTTCTCGATTGGCCGGTGGACGATAGCGACGAGCGGCTGCCGATCGAGATGTCGGGCCTGCCGGTGTTCGACCGCGACCGGCAGTACGCCGGCTTCCGCGGCTTTGGCATCTGCCGCGAGGTCGACAGGCTGACCGCGCTCGAACGCCGCCGCGCCGAAGCGGCCGCGCTGCCGCCGGAGCCTGCCAAGGTGTTGCCGTTCCGCGCGCCGGCCGCGCCGGCCGAACCAACGCCGGCGCTCAGCCCCGGCGAACATTCCGCATTTCAGGAGCTCGCACGGGAGCTTGGCGAACGGCTCAAAAAGCCCCCAGGCAAGCCAGCCGGTCCGACGTCGGACGACTTCGGCGCCGAGCCATTCGTGCCGACCGTGCCGGTCGCCCCGCCCTCGCCACCAGAGGCGCCGCGTCCCGCGCGCACCGGCGATGCCGCGCGCGACACCAACGAAGGCCGGCCAATCCTCGACCGGCTGCCGCTCGGCATTCTTGTCTACCGGCTCAACACGCTCGTCTATGCCAATCCTGCCTTCCTCGATTGGGCCGGCTACGGCTCGCTCGATCAGCTCGCCGAAGCGGGCGGCCTCGACAGCCTGTACATCGAGATGAAGAGCGATCCGGCGAAAGATGCCGACGGCGCCAAGTCGCTGACCATCTCGACTGTGAACGGCAGCCAGCGTCCGGTCGACGGCCGGCTGTTCAGCGTCACCTGGAACAAGGAAAACGCGCTGGTGCTGATGGTCAACCCGCAGCAACAGCCAGTCGCGGAGGACAGGCAAGGCACGGTGTCGGACGCGACATTGCGGCGGATGGAGGCGGAAAACCAGGAACTCTCCGCCATTCTCGATACCGCGACCGACGGCGTCATCGTGCTCGAACGCAGCGGCCGCATCCTGTCCGCCAACCGCAGCGCGCAGGCGCTGTTCGGCTATGAAGCGGCGCAATTCACCGACATGTCGTTCGGGGACCTGTTCGCGCCGGAAAGCCGCCGGCCTGTCGTCGACTATCTCGAACGGCTTGCACGCGACAAAGGCGCGATCATGCTCGACGCCGGCCGCGAGGCGATCGGGCTGGTGCGACAAGGCGGGCTGATACCGGTCTATCTCACCATGGGGCAGATCGCCGGCGGCGAGAAGCTGTGTGCGGTGCTGCGCGACATCACGGCCTGGAAGCGCAGCGAAGAAGAGCTGGTCAATGCCAAACAGGAGGCCGAAAAGGCCTCGACCGCCAAGTCCGAATTCCTCGCCAAGATCAGCCACGAGATCCGCACGCCGCTCAACGCCATCATCGGCTTTTCCGAAGTGATGATGGACGAGCGCTTCGGCCCGGTCGGCAACGACCGCTACCGGCAATATCTCAAGGACATCCACAGCTCCGGCGGCCACCTGATTTCGCTGCTCAACGACCTGCTCGACCTGTCGAAGATCGAGGCCGGCAAACTCGAGCTCACCTTCGTCAGCGTCAATCTCAACGACGTCGTGCAGCAATGCGTCGCCATCATGCAGCAGCAGGCGAACCGCGACCGCGTCATCATCCGCACCTCGCTGCCGGCGTCGCTGCCGCAAATCGTGGCCGACGCCCGTTCCGTGCGGCAGATCGCGCTCAACCTGTTGTCGAACTCGATCAAGTTCACAGGCGCCGGCGGACAGGTGATCGTCTCGACCGCGCTGACCGACGACCACGAGGTGGTGCTGCGCGTGCGCGACACGGGCGCCGGCATGAGCGAGAAGGAACTGCAGACCGCGCTCGAGCCGTTCCGGCAGCTGGCGACCTCGCCGCGCTGGGGCGACACCGGCACCGGACTGGGCCTGCCGATCACCAAGGCGCTGACCGAGGCCAACCACGCGCGCTTCGGCATCACCAGCCACGTGCACGACGGCACGCTGGTCGAAGTAGCGTTCCCGGCTACCCGCGTCCTCGCGCGCTAGGACGGCACTGAAAAAAGCCGCTCCGGACCGGCCTTGAAAGGGTCACAGAGGCTGGCCAAGGTTGGCCTCATCCGGGCCGGTGCTATAGTCCGCCCGGGTAAGGAAACAACCGGAAAATCCCCATTTTGACGGCCGCCGCTGGCTTAAAACGCTTGGGTTTGGCTTTGCTTGGCCTGCTCCTGGTCGGGGCCGGCGCGCTGTGCGCTGCGAGCTACCTGATCTCGCCGGACGCGGTGCGCGCGCAGGTGCTGGTCGAACTCCGCGCCGTGACCGGGCTTAATCCGACCCTGCGCGGCGCGACTTCGGTCACATTGTTCCCGACCGGCAGCGTCAGCTTCGACGACGTCGTCCTTGGCGAAGGCAACAAGCCGGCGCTGACCGCCGAACGGTTGACCGCGCAATTGCGCTTTTTCCCCTTGCTCGTCGGCCGCGTCGAGATCGCCAACGTGTCGCTGACCAAGCCGACCATCATGGTCGAGCTTCAGGACAATGGCAGCTCGAACTGGTCGGGCTTGATCGATGCGCTGGCGCGCAGCCAGACCTCGAACCCGCTGCGCGCCGCTGCGTTTTCCGAGATGCGTATCAAGGACGGCACCGTCGTCGTGCGCAACCCGGCACGCAAACTCGACGAGACGTTCAGCGACGTCGCGTTCTCACTGGCCTGGCCGTCGATCTCCAAGAGCTTCGGCGCCACCGGGCAGCTGGTCTGGCACAACGAGCCGCTCGATGTGAATTTCACGCTGTCCGATTTCGCCGCCGCGCTGGGCGGCAACCGCACCGGCCTCAAACTGCGCATCGGCGGCAAGCCGATCAAGACGGCCTTCGAAGGCTCGATCAGCGTCAAGCCGACTGTCAAGATCGAGGGCAATCTCTCCGCCGACGCTGCGTCGCTGCGCGACGTGCTGGTGTGGGCCGGGCAGAAGCCGCTGCCCGGCGGCGGTTTCGGACACTTCGCCATCAAGGCCAAGACCGATGTCGTCGGCAGCACCATCGGCCTCAACAACGTCAACGTCGATCTCGACGGCAACAGCGCCGAGGGCGTGCTGACCTTCGTCACCGACGGACGTCAGACGCTGCAAGGCACGCTTGCCTTCGACAAGCTCGACCTCACGCCTTACGTCTCGACCGTCAAGCTCCTCACCGCCAACCAGCGCGAATGGAACAACGGCCCGATCACGCTCGATGGATTGACCGGCACCGACTTCGATCTGCGGCTGTCGGCGGGCAACGTCAC
This sequence comes from uncultured Alphaproteobacteria bacterium, assembly GCA_963742095.1. Lineage (GTDB taxonomy): Bacteria > Pseudomonadota > Alphaproteobacteria > Rhizobiales > Xanthobacteraceae > Pseudolabrys. The sequence goes on along the minus strand of CAVUKJ010000003.1, from coordinate 1,646,086 downwards.
CATGGCGGACGCCAAGCTCGGACGCACCGCGATCGGCGCTAATCTGCGCGCCGGCTACCTCACCGTCACCATCGGCGAAGCGCAGGCCTACGGCGGCCTGATCAAGGGCTCGGTGGCGCTCGCCGCCTTCGATCAAGGTATCGACCTCAAATCGCAACTGATATTCAGCGACATCGATCTTGAAAGCTGCCTCGGCCAACTGTTCGGGCTGCGGCGACTCGAAGGCAAAGGCAACATCACCTTCGCGGTCGACGGCAGCGGCGACAGCGTGTTTGGCGTGACGCAGACGCTCAACGGCACCGCCAGCCTGACCGGCCATGACGGCCAGTTGTCGGGCCTCGACATCGAGCAATTGCTGCGCCGGCTGGAGCGGCGGCCGCTGTCCGGCGGCGGCGATTTCCGCAATGGCCGCACGCCCTACGATTTGCTCGCGGTCACGCTGAAGATCGCGCAGGGCAAGGTCACCGTGGACGAAGTGAAGGTCACCGGCCCGGCGGTGGAGCTTGCGCTCGCCGGCTCGGCGTCGATCCCGCAGCGCGAACTCGACCTCACCGGCACGGCCTCCCTCGTCACAGCGGATCAGGCGGGCACGCCGGCCTTTGCCCTGCCCTTCATCGTGCAAGGCTCCTGGGACGATCCGATCATGCTGCCCGACGCCGAAGCCTTGATCCGCCGTTCCGGCGCCGCGGCCCCGCTGCTCGACGCGGTGCGCGACCGGCGGGCGCGCGATGCGGCCCGTTCGGTGATCGAGCGGTTGACCGGGCGCAGCGCCGGCGCCGTGCCGGCTTCCGATCAGACCCCCGCCGCCACACCGAAGTAAGCCGGTCTCACACCTGCGCCGCGTAGGCTGCGCGCTCGCGCCTGACGGCGCCGCGCTTGGTCATCAGCGAGGCGGCGACGGTGACGAGGGCCACGACCGCGACGATGATCGTGCAAATGGCGTTGATCTCCGGCTTCACGCCGAGCCGCACCTCCGAATAGATGCGGATCGGCAGCGTCGAGGCGCCCGGGCCGGTGGTGAAGCTCGCGATGACGAGGTCATCGAGCGACAGCGAGAAGGCCAGCATCCAGCCGGCGGCGATCGCCGGGAAGATCAGCGGCAGCGTGATGGTCAGGAACGTCCTGAGCGGCGGGCAGCCAAGATCCATCGCGGCTTCCTCGAGGCTGCGGTCGAAGCCGATCAGGCGCGCCTGCACGATCACGGTGACGAAGCACATCGTCAGCGTGGTATGGGCGACGACGATAGTCCAGAAGCCGCGGTCGGCATTGACCGCGACGAACAGCAACAGCAGCGACAGCCCGGTGATGACTTCCGGCATCACCAGCGGCGCATAGACCATGCTGGAAAACGCGAGCCGGCCGCGGAAGCGGCCGAAGCGGGTCAGCGCAACGGCGGCGCAGGTGCCGAGCACGGTCGCGGCGGTTGCCGACAACGCGGCGACACGCAGGCTGATCGAAGCGGCAGACAGCATGGCTTCGTCGTGCAGCAGTTCGCGATACCAGGCGAGCGACCAGCCGCCCCACACCGTGACCAGGCGTGAGGCGTTGAAGGAATAGATGACAAGGATGACGATCGGCAAATAGAGGAATACAAGGCCAAGCGCGACCGAAATGACATTGAACAGCGAGGTTTTTCGCATCAGCGCAGCCCCTCGAGCTGGCGGGTTTGCAGTCGCTGGTAGATCACGATCGGCACCAGGAGAAGCGCGAGCAGCGCCACCGCGATGGCCGAGGCCACCGGCCAGTCGCGGTTGGAGAAGAACTCGGTCCACAGGGTCTGGCCGATCATCAACGTGTCGGAACCGCCGAGCAGATCGGGGATGACGAATTCGCCGACGATCGGGATGAAGCACAGCAGCACCCCCGCCATCACGCCGGGCATCGACAGCGGCAGCGTCACCAGCCAGAACGCCTTCCAGCGCGGGCAGCCGAGATCGGCCGCCGCCTCCAGCAGCGCCTCGTCCATTTTTTCCAGCGTCGCATAGAGCGGCAGCACCATGAATGGCAGATAGGAATAGACGACGCCGATATAGATCGCGGTGTCGGACGACAGCCAGACCTGCGGCGTGTCGACGATGTGCAGCGTCATCAGCACATCGTTCAGCAACCCGTCGCGCTGCAGGATATTGATCCAGGCATAGACGCGGATCAGGAACGAGGTCCAGAACGGCAGCACCACGAGCATCACGAGAAGCGGCTGCAGGCGGCGCGGCGAGCGCGCGATGCCGTAGGCGATCGGATAGCCGATCAACAGCAGGATCGCGGTCGAGACGGCGGCGACCTGCAGGCTCTTCAGATAGGAAAAGAGGTAGATCTGGTCGGAGATCAGCAGCCGGTAGCCATCGAGCGTCAGCTGCGCGAAGAAGCTCGTCAGACCGGACCAGCCGGCGGCGAGGTCGAACACCGGCACATAAGGCGGCTGCGCAACGGCGGTCTGCGACAGGCTGATCTTGAGCACGATGATGAAGGGCGCGAGGAAGAAGGCCGCGAGCCAGAGGACGGGCACGAGCAGAACCGCGCGTGCTCCCCAGCCTGGTTGCTGCCTTGCGGTCATCAGCTAGTCCCTCAGCACGACGCCGGCATCCGCCGGCCATGACACCCAAACCAGGTCGTCGATGGCGAAGGCGGGACGCCCGCCGAGATTAGGCACCGCAACCTTGATCAAGAAGCGATCGGCGGCGCGCACCTTGTAGATCGAGACATCGCCGCGATAGCCGACCTCGAACACCGTGCCCGCCACCGCGTTACGGTCCGGCGGGCGCTCCGTGCTCATGCGCAGTTTTTCGGGGCGCAGCGCGAGGCACACCTTGTCGCCGGGCGCACCGCCGCCCGCGACCTGTAACTGGCCGACAGCGGTGGCCAGCAAGCCGCCCCGCTCCAGCCGCCCCTCGATCAGGGTCACCTGGCCGACGAAATCGGCGACCCAGCGGCAATTCGGCGTCTCGTAGATCTCGGCAGGCGGGCCGACCTGGATCAACCGGCCTTCGTTCATCAAGGCGATGCGGTCGGCGACGATCATCGCCTCTTCCTGATCGTGCGTGACGATGACGAACGTGGTGCCGAGTTTACGCTGCAACTGCATCAGTTCGAACTGGGTCTCGCCGCGCAACTTCTTGTCGAGGGCCGCAAGAGGCTCGTCGAGCAGCAGCACGCGCGGCCGCTTGATCAGCGACCGCGCCAGCGCCACGCGCTGGCGCTGGCCGCCGGACAGCTCGCCAACCTTGCGTTTCTCAAAGCCTTGCAGTCGGGTGAGCGCGAGCATCTCGGCGACGCGCTCGGCGCGCTCGCGCCGCCCGACATCTTCCTGCCGCAGGCCGAAGGCGATGTTGCCCTCGACCGTGAGATGCGGAAACAATGCGTAGCTCTGGAACATCATGTTGACCGGCCGCCGGTGCGGCGGCATGGCGGCGATGTCCTCGCCGTCGAGCAGAATGCGGCCTTCGGTCGGCGTCTCGAACCCGGCGAGCAGTCGCAGCAGTGTCGTCTTGCCGCAGCCGGAGGGCCCGAGCAGCGCGAAGAATTCGTTTTGCGCGATGTCGAGGCTAAGCGCGTTGACGGCGGGCACGGCGCCGAAGCGCTTGGTCACGTTCTCGAAGCGCACCAGCGCGGGCTTGCCGCCCTCCGCAGTCCCGCCGTCCGCCATCGGTCCCCTCGTCCCAAGCGCCGCGCGCACGCTAGCGGGCCGCCGCCGCGCGCTCAACGGGTCATTGGTCCAAGGCAATCAGGCGGAGTTGGCTGCCGCTTCGTCGAGGTCGATGGATTCGCCCTTCTTCGCCACACTGCGCGGCACCGGGCCGTAATATTCGCCGAGCTGGATGTTATCCCGCGGCTTGAGCAGGATCGACAGCAGGCGGTCGAGGAGCGATTTGGCCGAGACCGGCTTGCAGAGGAACTCGTTGACGCCGAGCTTGGCCGCCTCGAGGACGCGCCAGCGCTCGCCGTGGGCGGTGAGCATGATGATCGGAATGTCGGGCAGCGGGAACACGCCGGGCGAGCGCACGATGCGCACCAGCTCCGGACCGTTGAGCAGCGGCATCTCCCAGTCGAGCACCATGACGTCGGGCGTGACCGAGCGGATCATCTCAAGGCCGGCGATGCCGTCGGCAGCCTCGTAGACCTTCTTGACGCCGATATTGCCGAGCATGTTGCGCACGAGATTGCGCATGAATGGATTGTCTTCGACCAGCAGCACACTCAGCTGCTGGATCAGGAACTCAGCCTGCTTTGCGTTCATGCGCATGGGCGCCGTTATCAAAATCATCGACTCGTTAACGTGCGCCTAACGGCGTCTTTCCAGCCGGAATAGCGTTTCGCGCGCGTTACTTCGTCCATTCGCGGCTCAAAACGCCGGTCGAGGCGCCATTGCGCGGCGAATTCGTCGAGGCCGGGGCAGAGGCCGGCCGCCCGGCCGGCGAGATAGGCGGCGCCCAGCGCCGTCGTCTCCATGACCTTGGGACGATCCACAGGCATCGCCAGTATATCGGCGAGGAATTGCATGGTGGCCTCGCTCGCCGTCATGCCACCATCCACGCGCAGGACGGCCGACGCGCCGGCGGCCGCCGGCCAATCGGCGCGCATGGCGTCGAGCAGGTCGCGGGTCTGGTAGCCGACCGATTCGAGCGTCGCGCGGGCAAGCTCGGCATCACCGGAGTTACGGGTGAGACCGAAAATGGCGCCGCGCGCCTGAGGGTCCCAATACGGCGCGCCGAGGCCGACGAAGGCCGGCACAAGATAGACCTGCTCGGCCGGATCGGCGAGCGCGGCAAGCGCGTCGGTGTCGGCGGCGTGCTTGATGATCTTCAAACTGTCACGCAGCCATTGCACCGCAGCGCCGGCGATGAACAGCGCGCCTTCGAGCGCATAGGTGCGTTTGCCATCGAGCTGATAGGCGATGGTCGTGAGCAGCCGGCTGCGCGAGGCAACCCGCTCGGCGCCGGTGTTGAGCACCATGAAGCAGCCGGTGCCGTAGGTCGATTTCATCATGCCGGGCTTGAAGCAGCCGTGCCCGATCAACGCCGCCTGCTGGTCGCCGGCCATGCCGAGCACGCGGATCGGCGCGCCGAACAGCGAGGCGTCAGTAATGCCCATTTCACCGGCGTTATCGCGCACCTGCGGCAGCAGGCTTTTCGGCACGCCGAACAAGCGGCAGAGGCCGTCGTCCCACTGACCCGTGCCGATGTCGAACAGCGACGTACGCGCGGCATTGCTGGCGTCGGTCGCGTGGACCTTGCCGCCGGTGAGCCGCCACAGCAGGAAACAGTCGATGGTGCCGAAAGCCAACCGGCCCGCCTCCGCCGCCTGGCGCGCGCCCTCCACATGGTCGAGCAGCCAGGCGATCTTGCTCGCCGAGAAATAAGGATCGAGCAGCAGCCCGGTCTTGCTCGCGATCTCGCGTTCATGGCCGCCGTCCAGCAATTGCGCGCAGTAATCGGCGGTGCGACGGTCCTGCCAGACGATCGCGTTGTGGATCGGCTTGCCGGTCTGCCTATCCCACACCACCGTGGTCTCGCGCTGATTGGTGATGCCGATGCCGGCGATGTCGCGCGCGCTCAGCTTGGCCTGCTGCATCGCCTGGCGAACGGTGGCGACCGTCGCCGACCAGATCGCTTCAGGGTCGTGCTCGACCTCTCCGGGCGCCGGATAGATCTGATGCAGTTCCTGCTGCGCGGCCGACAGCGGATTAAGCGCGGCGTCGAACACGATGGCGCGCGTCGAGGTCGTGCCCTGATCGATGGCAATGAGTGCGGCCGGCAAGCCAATCCCCGCGGGCTGCCGGCGCTGCATGACGCCGGCGCGGCGGAGCTTAGTTCAACACGAACAGATTTGCGATTGCTTCGTCGTTGTCGGCGTGGACGGCGGACGCCGCGGTCGCCATCTTGCGCGGCGCCGGCCCGTAATAGTCGCCGGTCTTGATCAGCGGCCGGGGCTTGGCCAGCACCGAGATGAGGCGGTCCTGCAAGGCCTTGGAGGAGACCGGCTTGAGCAGGAATTCGTTGACGCCGATCTGCACCGCTTCGACCACGCGCGAACGTTCGCCGTGGCCGGTGAGCATGATGATCGGCACGTCGGGATACGGGAAGGTCTCGGGCGAGCGGACCATGCGCACAAAACCCGCGCCGTCGAGGCCGGGCATCTGCCAGTCGAGAATGACGACATCGGGACGCATGGTGCGGATCAGGCCAAGGCCGGTCGCCGCATCCGGCGCCTCGTAGATCGAGCGCACGCCGATGCTCATGAGCAAGGTGCGAACGACCTTGCGCATGTACAGCTCGTCATCCACCACCAGAACCTTGATGGACGAGAAGCGCGCGGCGAATGTCTTGGCGTCAAGCGACATCTGTGTCCGTTACCCCGCAACGGCTTTTTCAGACGAGACTTAAACCACACAGAAGTGGCGGCCGCCTTAAGGCCAACCGGCGCAAATGCGGGGGTCAAAGTAAGGGTCGGGTAACCATCAGGACGCGGTCTGACGTGCGGTTTTCGCGGCGAAAAGCGCCATGAAGCGGCTGAGCGCTTCGCGTTCTTCGTCCGTCGCGGTAAGGCCAAATTTACTGCGCCGCCACAACACGTCTTCGGCGGTCTGCGCCCATTCGTGCTCGACCAGGTATCGCACTTCGGCGGCGGTGAGGTCGCCAGTGAACACGTCGCCGAGATCGTCGAGCGCCTTGGCATTGCCGAGAATGACTTCGGCGCGCGTCCCATAGGCACGCGCCAGGCGTCGCGCCTGCGGCTCCGGCAGGAACGGCCAACGGGCAATCAATTCGGCGACCAGTGCATAGTAGCCGCCGGGCGGAAAGTCGCCGCCGGGCAGTGTCGAGCCCTTGGTCCAGGGCGGCAGCGCCTGGAAGAAATGGCCGATCTTGGCCATCGCCGCTTCGGCAAGCTTGCGATGGGTTGTGATCTTGCCGCCGTAGACGGTGAGCAGCGGCGCCTCGTGCGGCCTCTCGTCGAGCACCAGCGAATAGTCGCGGGTGACGTCCTCCGGCTTGCCGGCGCCATCGTCATAGAGCGCGCGCACGCCGGCGAATGACCAGACCAGCTCGTCGGGCGTGACCTTGTCGCGAAAGTATTCGTTCACGGTGCTGCACAGATAGAGAATTTCGTCTGGATTTGGCGCGGGCGAATTGACGTCGCCGACGAAATTCTCGTCGGTGGTGCCGATCAGCGTGAAATCCTGGGCGAAGGGCAGCGCGAATACCACGCGGCCATCGGCCGCCTGGAAGATGTAGCCGCAGTCGTGCTCAAAGCGCCGGCGCACGACGATATGGCTGCCCTTGATCCGGCGCACCGGCGCTTTCAGCGGGACGCGGATCACGGTATCGGCGACCTCGCCGATCCAGGGCCCGGTGGCGTTGATCAAGGCGCGCGCGGTCGCGGTGCTGCGGCTGCCGCGCGTGTTGAAGACCAATTCCCACTCGTCGTTGCGTTCAGCGCGGGTCAGCCGGGTGCGCGTTCGAATGTCGGCGCCATGGTCGGCAGCGTCGAGCGCGTTGAGCACGACGAGACGGGCGTCATCCATGAGGCAATCGGAATATTCGAAGCCGTAGGTGAACAACCGCTTCAGCGGATCGCCGAGCGGATGATGCGTGAGATCGACGGTCTTCGACGGCGGCAGGATCTTGCGGGCGCCGAGCCAGTCGTAGAGCAGCAGTCCAATGCGGAGAACCAGCGCGTTGCGCTTGCCCGGCAGCGGCGGCAGCAGGAAGCGTGTCGGCCGGATGACGTGCGGCGCCATGTTGAGCAGCACTTCGCGCTCCGACAGCGCCTCGCGCACCAGCCGGAATGCGTGCTTCTCCAGATAACGCAGGCCGCCGTGGATCATCTTGGAGGACGCGGACGACGTGCCGGACGCAAGATCCTGCATCTCGACCAGCAGGACGCGCAGGCCGCGCCCGGCGGCATCGCGCGCAATGCCGGTTCCATTGATGCCGCCGCCGATGATGGCGAGGTCGAAGTCGGCCATATCCGCTGATTCGCTCCGCGTGCCGCAGAATGGGCGGCTTGGACGACTGACTTAAGAACGGAACGCGTTAATCCCGGTTTAAAGCTGAATTGCCGCGGCAATTGCCAATTTCGTCCGACCTCGCCATATCAATAGCCATGCCCTCCCCGCGCCTCCTCGTCATCGAAGGAAATTCACCGCAAACCACCGGAGAACATGTGGAGGCCGGCGGCATCCCCGCGAGCAAGGGCTATTCGGACCTGCTGCGCGAACTCCTGCCGGGCGCGGCGGTCGACATCTGCCATCCGGGCGACCTCAAAGCGGCGCTGCCCGACGGCGAGGCGCTGGAAGGCTATGACGGGATCACCATCACCGGCTCGGCACTGCACGTCTACCAAGGCGGGCCCGAGGTGATGCGCCAAGTTGAGCTCGTGCGCGCGGCGATGCAAACCGGCACACCATTGTTCGGCTCGTGCTGGGGCCTTCAGGTCATTACCGCAGCCGCCGGCGGCAGCGTGCGCAAGAATCCAAGAGGCCGCGAGATCGGCTTCGGACGCAGCATTCGGCTAACCGAAGCCGGCCGCAAGCATCCGATGTATATCGGCAAGCACGAGGTGTTCAACGCGCCGACTGTGCATCTCGACGAGGTCGAGGCGGTGGCTCCGGGCACCACGGTGCTCGCCACCAACGCGATGTCGGAAGTGCAGAGCGTCGAGGTCCGCACCAACGGGTCGGTAGCCTGGGGCGTGCAGTATCATCCGGAATACCCGCTGCGCGAGCTGGCGGCGATCGTGCGCCGCATCGGCACGCGGCTGATCGGCGAAGGCTTTTTCGCCGACGAACACGGCGTCCATGGCTTCGCGCGGGACCTCGATACGCTCGACCGCGACCCCGAATGCAAGCGGCTATCCTGGCTGCACGGCATCAGCCAGAATGTGCTGAACAAGAAGCTGCGCACCAGCGAAGTGGCGAACTGGATGGAGTTCCAGGTGCTGCCGACGCGGGTCAAGCGGGGGCGCGGATGAGCGACTTTTCCGGCAAGCATGTCGTGGTGACCGGTGGCACTGGCGCGCTCGGCACCGCGGTCGTGCGCAATCTGCTCAGTGCCGGCGCGGCTTGCACCGTGCCTTACGTGATCGACGCCGAAGCAGAGCGCTTCGAGCATCGCGGCGCAAAAAACGTCAAGCTCATCCAGGTACCCGACCTTGCCGATGAAGCCTCGGTCGCGGAAGTCTACGAGCGCATCACGCCGTGGGCGTCGATCCATATTGCCGGCGGCTTCGCCATGGGCAAGGTCGCCGAGACCGACAAGGCCGCGCTCACGGCGCAGCTCGACAACAATCTGATCTCCTGCTTCCTGTGTTGCCGCGCGGCGGTGAACGCGATGCGTGGGCCCGGCCGCATCGTCAACGTGGCGGCGCGGCCGGCGCTCGAATGGCGCTCAGGCGCCGGCATGTCGGCCTATACGATCGCCAAGACCGGCGTTGCCGCACTCACGGTGACGCTGGCCGAAGAGGTCGCCAAGGACGGCATCCTGGTGAACGCGGTCGCGCCGTCGATCATGGATACGGCGGCCAACCGCGCGGCAATGCCGAAGGCGGACTTCGGCGCCTGGCCGAAGGTCGAGGAGGTCGCGGCGACGATCGTGTTCCTGGCTTCGCCAGGCAACAAAGTGACGCGCGGCGCCATCGTTCCGGTGTACGGCAAGTCCTAGCCTGCGATCGGCACCAGCTCGAGCGGCGCGCGCAGATAGTGGTGCACGGCGGGCGACGCCACCACGGTGCGGCCTTCGGCGTAGGCCTCGTGGTTCTGCTCGATTTCATCGAGGTCGTAGAGATAATTCACCATCAGGCCGCAGCCTTGCGCGATCGCCTTGTCGGAGGTGTCGGCCAGCCAATCGAGACGTTCGAGTCGCGCGCCGTTGCCGAGATGGAAGCGCGCCACCGGATCGACCGGCGCGCCGCGGCCGTTGCGCGCGCGCAGGAAATACCAGGCCGCCGCGCGCATCATCGGTTCATGCAGCCGCTCGGCTATGTCGGCATTGGTCCACCATGACGGCTGGTCGAGGCCGGCGAGCAGGGCCTTGTCGGCTTCGGTCAGCGCGGCGGAACTTTCCAGCTTGCGCTCGCGCGCAAGCCACGAGGCAAAGGCCGGCACCGGCGACAATGTGACGAAAGTCGAGAGCTTCGGCAGCTCGCGACAGGCCTCCTCGACCACCTGCTTGATCAGGAAGTTGCCGAACGACACGCCCGACAGCCCGCGCTGACAGTTGGAGATCGAATAGAACACCGCGGTGCGGGCTTTGTCCGCCTCGGCGGGCTCGCGATCGGTGGCGAGGATCGGCGCGATCGCTTCCGGAATCTCGCGCGTCAGCGCCACTTCGACGAAGATCAACGGATCGTCGACCAGCGCCGGATGGAAGAAGGCGTAGCAGCGCCGGTCGGTCGGATCGATGCGGCGGCGCAGGTCGTCCCAGCCGTGGATTTGATGCACCGCCTCGTAGCGGATGATCTTTTCCAGCACGATCGCCGGCGTCGACCAGTCGATGCGGCGCAGCACCAGGAAGCCGCGGTTGAACCAGGATGAGAACAGATGGACGAAGTCGGCATCGACCTGCCCGAGATCGTCGTCGCGGTGTTCGAGCACATCCATCAGCTGCTCGCGCATGCGCACCAGCGCGGCGGTGCCGCCGGGCGCGAGATTGAGGCGGCGGAACAGCTCCTGCCGGCGCGGCTCGGAGGCGGCGTGAACTTCCGCCGCGGTTTCGTCGTTCGGCTTGGCGCGCCAGGCGGCGATGGCCGCTTCCATGCGCGCCGGATCCGGCCCGAAGCGCTCGGCCAGCGCCTCGAAGAAAGCGATGCGCGGGCCGGTGGTGAGGCCGGCATAGCGGCCGAGGATCTCGCGGGCGAGCGCGACGCCCGAAGCCTCGCCGCGGCCGGACAAGAGATGCTCGGCCAACTCTATGAGACTTTCGGAGCGGGTCGAATCGACGCCGCGCCGCTCGCGCGCGCGGTCGATGAGCGCGCGGCCGCGCTCCGATATGGTTTGCAGCAATTCCCCGAAAAACGAGGCGTTCATCGAGCCTTCCAGTCGCCCGGCGGCGGCTCGCTACTTGCCGACGCCCATCAGATGGTTAGGCAGCCATGTGGCGATTTCGGGGAAGATACACAAGATCACGATCGCCAGCATCATACAGATGACATAGGGCAGCGTGCCCCACATGATTTTGGTCACCGGCACGTCCGGCGCGATCGCGCTCACGATGTAGATGTTGAGTCCGACCGGCGGATGGATCAGGCCGATCTCCATGTTGATGGTGAGGATGACGCCGAACCAGACCGGGTCGAAGCCGGCTGCCGTAATAATGGGCAACAGGATCGGCGAGGTCATCAGGATGATGGCGGCGGGGGGTATGAAGAAGCCGCTGACCAGCAGGAACAGGTTGATCGTCCCCATCAGCACCCAGCGATTGAGGTGCGCATCGGCGATCGATTGCGCCAACGTCTGCGTGAGATAGAGCGACGTCAGCATGTAGCCGAACAGGACGGCGGCGGCGATGATGGTGAGGATCATCACCGACTCGCGCATGGTATCGCGCAGAACCTGCCAAATCTGCTCTGGCTTCCACAGCCGGTAGATCAGGATCGCCATCGTGAGGCAGAGCGCAGCGCCGACGCCGGCCGCTTCCGACGGCGTCGCCACGCCGCCGTAGAGCGCGTACATCACGCCGAAGATGATGAAGAGAAACGGCGCGATTTTTGGAATGCCGGCGAATTTTTCCTTCCAGGAATAGCGGAAGTCAGCTGCGTGCGAGCGGAAGCCGCTGCGCCAGATCGCGAACATCGACCACAGCATGAACAGGCTGGTCAGCATGAGCCCCGGCATGATGCCGGCAATGAACAGACGTCCGATCGAGGTCTCGGTGGCGATGCCGTACAAAATGAAAGTGATCGATGGCGGAATCAGAATTCCGAGCGTACCGCCGGCGCAGATCGAGCCGGTTGCCACCTCGTCGGGATAGCCGCGCCGGCGCATCTCGGGGACGCCCATCTTGCCGATGGCGGCGCAGCAGGCGGGCGAGGAGCCGGTGAGCGCGGCGAAGATGGCGCAAGCGCCGAGGTTCGAGATCACCAATCCACCGGGCAGCCGGTAGAGCCAGCGGTCGAGCGATTCGTAGAGATCCTTGCCGGCGGGCGAGGAGCCGATGGAGGCGCCCATCATGACGAACATCGGAATGGCGACCAGGGTGAAGTCGTCAAGACCGGAATAAAAGGTCTCGGCGACCACGCGCATGCTGTCGAAGCCGTGGAACAACAGAAGGAAGACGATCGAAATCGCGCCCAGCCCGAAGGCCACCGGCACACCCGACAGCAGCATCAGCAGCGTCGCGACGAGAACGAGAGAGCCCTGCGTGGTCGCGCTCATCCGGCACCACTCAGCGCTTCGCGCGCCTGTTCTTGAATGATTTCTTCAACTCCGGCTTTTTCCGGAATGCCGAAAGGTGGCGTCCGTCCGGTCAACAGGCTCATCAGGTCGGCGGCATATTGCAGCACCAGCAAGCCAAGCCCGACCGGCATGGCCAGGTAGGGAACCCATAACCGGGCGCGCCACACCGTCTCGGAGTGCCAGTTGCCTGCCCACGCTTGATACCAGTAGGCGGTGCAAAGCACGAACAACGCCAGCACAAACGCGAATGCAATGAAGCTCGTCGCCACAGCCAACCGAAAGCGCACGCGGCCTTTGAGATAGAGTGGCAATACGTCGACGTTCACGTGGCCGCGTGTCATCAGAACGTATGCGCTGCCGATGAAAGTCGCGCCGACGATGCAGTAGGTCACAACGTCGATCTGCCAGATGGTCGTGAGGTTGAGAATATAACGCTCGACGACAATGTCGCAGATAATGAGCACGGCGAAGCCGATCATGAGCGCGGCAGCCACGCCGGCGACGCGCGACAAGAAGGCGACCGCCCGTATGTAAGCATCCATGGGAGTGATTGTCCGGCGATTGGCGCCGCGGAACGTCCGGGCGCGATAGTGAACGCCGGCCGGCGAGGCCCTCGCCGACCGGCCTTGGCTTTTTTACTTAACCGCCAGCGCTTCGTCGATCAGCTTCTGGCCGTTTGGAACGTCCTTGGAAAACGTTGCGTAGGAGCTCTTCTTTGCCAGATCGATCCAGGCCTGGTATTCGGCATCGCTGAGCGTGGTGACCTCGACCTTGTGATCCTTGAAGGCCTTGATAGCCTCTTGGTTCACGTCCTCTGCCTTCTTCTCGTAATAGGCCTGCGCGTCCTTGCCGGCCTTGATGACCGCTGCCTGCTGCTGCTTGTTGAGCTTGTCGAAGTTCTTCTTCGACATCAGCACCGGCTCATACATGAACCACAGCGCGTTGTTGCCCGGCGCGGTCAGGCACTTGGTGACTTCGTAGAGCCGCGTCGAGGCGAAGGTGCCGAGACTGGTGTCGGTGGCGCTGACGACGCCGGTCTGGAAGGCGTTATAGATTTCGTTCGACGGCGGGCTGACGATCGAGGCTCCCGCCGCCTGCCACATGGCGGCGAAGGTCGGACCAGCGGCACGGAACTTGGTGCCCTTCAGGTCGTCCGGCTTCTTGATGCAGCCCTCTTTCGAGGCCATGCCGCCGGCAAACCAAGCGTCGGACAGCACGATGACGCCGTTCTTCTCGATTTCGGCGCGCACGTCCTTCATGAACTGCGAGTTGTTGATGCGCTTGGCACGGTCCTGGCTGCGGATCAGGCCCGGCATCAGCGTGGCGCTGAAGGCCGGCACCTTGCCGCTGGCGTAATCGAGCGGGAACAGCGCGATGTCGAGCTGGCCATCGACCATCGCGTTCCACTGCTGGTTCGGCTTGAACAGCGAAGCGCCCGGATAGACCTGGACGTTGAGGCCGACATTGGCGGCACCGGCTTCCTTGGCGATCATCTGCACCATGTCATCGCGCACGTCGCCTTTGCCGCCCGGAAACTGGTGCGAGGCGCGCAGCGTGACCTGCGCCTGCGCCGACACGGTCAGCAGCATGGCCGCTGCCGCGGTCGCAAACAGGGTCTTCATCGTTCTCATCGGACTTCCTCCCATTTGATTTATTTTCTGATGGCGGGTTTCCCGCCGTCGTTGTTGTTGTGGCCGGATTTCTGCGGCCCGCCCCTATCGCCACATTAGCCGCAGGTAGCGGCCGGCGCCATAGGCGAATGACCGCGCCGGCTGCAAGCCCCTGCGCAAGCTGAGCAATTCCCGGTCTGGCCAGCGAAGGGCGATGGTCTTATAAACCCCCGCCACCCTCGTCCATTCCGCATCTTTAGGAGCCTTGACGTCATGCCGAAGCCGTTGGCGGGCTTACGCGTCCTCGAACTTGCCCGCATCCTGGCCGGACCCTGGGCCGGCCAAATCCTCTCCGACCTCGGCGCCGACGTCATCAAGGTCGAGCGCAAGGGCCGAGGCGACGACACCCGCGGCTGGGGCCCACCCTTCGTCGAAGGCAAGGACGGCAAGCACATCGGTTCGGCCTATTTCCATTCCGCCAACCGCGGCAAGCGCTCGATCGAGGTGGACTTCGAGAGCGAAGAAGGCCGCCGCATCGTGCACAAGCTCGCCAATCGTTCGGACGTGCTGATCGAGAACTTCAAGGTGGGTGGGCTCGCCAAGTTCGGTCTCGACTACAAGAGCCTGGCCAAGGAGAATCCGCGGCTGATCTATTGCTCGGTGACCGGCTTCGGCCAGGACGGCCCTTATGCCAAGCGCGCGGGCTACGACCTGATGGCGCAAGGCATGGGCGGCATGATGGATCTGACCGGCATGGCGGACGGACCGCCGACCCGCGTCGGCGTCGCGATCTCCGACATCTTCACCGGCGTCTATTCGGTGATCGGCATCCAGGCGGCGCTGATCGAGCGCGAGAAGACCGGCAAAGGCTGCTATGTCGATACCGCGCTGGTCGATTCGACTGTCGGCGTGCTCGCCAACCAGGCGCTGAATTTTCTGGTGTCCAAGGAAGTTCCCAAGCGCATCGGCAATTCGCATCCGAACATCGTGCCCTACCAGGAATTTCCGGTCGCCGACGGCCACATCATCATCGCCACCGGCAATGACAGCCAGTACGTCAAGCTGTGCAAGGTGCTGGGCGCCCCCGAGCTCGGCGAAGACGCCAAGTACAAGGACAATGTCGGCCGATTGAAATATCGCGGCGAACTGGTGCCGAAGCTGTCCGCGCTGACCAAACGCATGCAGCGCGACGATCTGCTCGGCAAGCTGGAAGCCGTCGGTGTGCCGGCTGGGCCGATCAACAATCTGGCGCAGGTGTTCGAAGATGCCCAGGTGAAGCATCGCGGCATGAAGCTGTCACTGCCGAGCGCCGCCGCCAAGGACGGCGCCATCCCCGGCGTGCGAACGCCAATCGTGATGGACGGTTGGAAGGCGGCGTCCGACCGCCCCTCGCCATTGCTCGGCGAGCACACGGCGGAAATCCTGCGCGAGATCGGCGAAGGCTAGATCAGTCGACCGGAATCACCGCAGCGAGATACTCCTCGCCCTTGACGCGGGCACGATGGCCTTTGCCGTCGACGTCTTCCATCAGCACGGTGTCGCCGGGGCCGAAGCTGCGGCTCTTGCCGTCGCTGGCGGTGACTTCGAGATGGCCCTTCAGGCAGATCATGAACTGCTTCTTCGGCACCTGGACGGCATCCGCGGCCCAGCCTGACGGCAGACGGATGAACTGAACACCGTCGGTCTGGTAAGCGTGCGACACGAAGGCGAGCGGCGCCGGCGGGCGATAATCGGCCTCGTCGAGCTTAAGCGTGGCATCTTCGAAATGAGTGTTGCCGTTCTTGTCGGCGTGCAGGCGGACATATTTCATGATGCGCTCCCTCCGCGCTTTGGATCGGTCCTTTTTGTCGCCTGGATGGGCCAACTCCGCCTTGACCTGCGTCAAACCCGCGAAGGCTAGCTCGCCTGGGCGACCTGGCGGCGGCGGGCGCGGGCGCTGTCGACCGCCTCGCGGATATTGCGGCCGAGCGCTTCCAGATCGTAGGGCTTTTGCAGCACGATCAGGCCGCGGTGCACCGCGTCCTTGGCGCTGGCGCTGTAGCCGGTGGTGAGCAACACCGGAATGTCGGGAAACCGGTCGCCGATCTCGCGCGCCAGATCGAGGCCGTTCATGCCGCCGGGCATCAGAATGTCCGAGAACACCAGATCGACGTCGGCGTCGAGCCACAGCGCCGCCATCGCGGCCTGCGCATTGGCGACGCTACGCACGCGATAGCCGAGCTGACGCAGCATGCCGGAGCCGACCTCAGCGACGTCGCTGTTGTCTTCGACCAGCAGAATCGTGCCGAGCGGATCCGCGGGCGCCTCGGCTTTTTCCTGCGGCACTGGAACCGGCGGCGCCTCGTGGCTGCGCGGCAGATAGATGGTCACGGTGGTGCCGCGGCCTTCGGTGCTCGAAATCGTCGCGGTGCCGCCTGACTGCCGCGCGAAGCCGTAGACCTGACTCAGGCCAAGGCCGGTGCCCTTGCCGATTTCCTTGGTCGTGAAGAATGGCTCGAACACGCGCGCCAGCACATGGGCAGGAACCCCCTCGCCGCTGTCGGCGACGCGGATGGCGACGAATTCGCCGCTCAGCCCCTCCTCGCTGGCCTCGCCCTTGAGCGTCACCGGCTTGGCGCGGATCGACAACGTGCCGCCCTTGGGCATGGCGTCCTTGGCGTTGACCGCCAGATTGAGGATCGCGAGCTCGAACTCGCCGGGGTCGACCCGCACCGCGCAGATGCCGTCGGGCACGTCGACCTTGATATCGATGTCGGCGCGCAACGAGCGCGCGAGCAGTTCGCGCACCGTCGGCAGGCGCTGCGACAGATCGATGACCTGCGGCGTCAGTGTCTGCTGCCGTGAATAGGTCAGAAGCTGGCGCGTCAGCGTCTCGCCGCGATGGGTCGCCGTCATGATCATCTCGAGCAGCCGCTTGTGTTTCCTGTCGGACAGTTCGCCGCGCAGACGCTGCACGCTGCCGCTGATGATCATCAGCAGATTGTTGAAGTCGTGGGCGACGCCGCCGGTGAGCTGCCCGATTGCTTCCAGCCGCTGCGCCTGACGCAGCGCGCCCTCCGCCGCCTCGCGGCGGTCGGCCTCGTCGTAAAGCCGCTGCGTGCGCCGCAAGGCCAGCCAGAAGCCGATGAACAGGAACATCGTCGCCGGCAGGCCGAAGACCAAATGGCCCATCATGTAGCTGAGCCATTCGTGGATGATCGCCGGCTTTTCGACGCCGGCCAGCACATAGAGCGGATAACCGGTGAGCTTGCGATAGCCGATGCGGCGGTCGATGTGATCGACCTGGGAATCGACGGTGTAGATGTAGCGGTCGAGCCCGCGATCGACGCCCTGAAGGAACGCGCTGTTCTGGTCGAGCTTGACGCGGCGGTCCTGCATGAGCGGGTAGCGGGCGAGGAAATTGCCATCGGAGCGCGTCAACGCGAAATAACCGCCCTGGCTGCTCATGCGGCCGTAGAAGGCTTCGAAGTAGCTCGGCAGAACGGCGATCGAGACCACGCCGTTGAATTCCGCGCCGTTCGACGGGCGGCGCTGCGACACCGAGAAAAAGGCATTCCTGATGCCGCCCAGCCGCGGCGTATGAATCATGCTGACATAGCTGCCCGCATTGTTGAACGCTTGCGCCTTGAAGTAGTCGCGGTCAGACAGGTCCCGTGTCTCG
Organism: uncultured Alphaproteobacteria bacterium; assembly: GCA_963742095.1. Classification (GTDB taxonomy): domain Bacteria; phylum Pseudomonadota; class Alphaproteobacteria; order Rhizobiales; family Xanthobacteraceae; genus Pseudolabrys. The sequence continues at coordinate 1,628,427 of CAVUKJ010000003.1, read as the reverse complement.
GGGACCGGATACTGGCTCGCCGACACCAACGGATGGCCGTTGCGGTCGATGATGACGATGCCCTGAAGCTGCGGCATTTCGCCGACGATGCGATTGAGACGATCGTGCAGCTCCTGCTCATGGGCGCGGACATCGTCGTCCGACATGCCGCGCATCACCTCATCGATTTCGGCGAAGGTGCGGTCGATGCTTTGCAGCACCTTGAGCGCGTGCTCGTGGAGAATGTCGAGCGAACGGTCGATGCGGTCGTCGGTCAGCTGCTGGATGTTGCGGTAGCTCAACCAGGAGGCGCAGGCGAAGAGCACGACCGGCAGCACCACCGAGCCGATCATCATCCAGCGCAGCAGCCGGATGGCGGCTTGGCGCGCAGTCAACATCTGGCTACCGGCTTGCTCGGTCGTCGTCATGTGCTGATTGGCCCCGGCGACAGCGTCCAGCTTTTCACAAATCGCCCATGCCGACGAGGACTTTGAGTCCGGCATCGGTGATAATTTAGACAAAATTCGGATGATCTCGCGGCGCTATCGCGCGGTCCGCGAGGCGATGGAACCTCGCGTCTTACGCGACCGCGGTCGGCGCCAACGCCTCGATATCGGTGGCAATATCGATGACCGCCGGACGCTTGGCGGCCAGCGCGCGTTGCAGTGCGGGAGCGATGTCACGCGCATGCTCGACGCGAATGCCGAGCGCGCCCATGTCCTCGGCGAGCTTGGCGAAGTTCATCGGATTGTAGGTCCAGAGCTCGCGCGCCTTTTGCGTCTGCTCGCCGCCATAGGCGCGATCGAAGCCGCGCTTGGACTGATTGCCGCCGCCGTTGTTGTTGACGATGGTGACGCTGGCGAGGTTCCAGCGCACGGCGGTTTCGACTTCGCCGATGTGGTACCAGAATCCGGCGTCGCCGGTGAACACGACCACGGGGCGATCCGGACAAGCCGCCTTGGCGCCGAGCCCGGCCGGAAAGGCCCAGCCGAGATGGCCGGCGCTGCGCATGTAACTTTGTGACGGCGAGCGCAGATCGTATAGGCCGCCCATCCACATGCCGGCGTGACCGGTGTCGACGATAACGATGGCGTCATCCGGCACGTGTTTTGTCAGCTCGCCGCAAATGCGCGCCGGATGGATCGGTACGGCGTCGGATTCCAAATCCTTCTTGTATTTCGCGTACCAATCGCTGCGCAGCGTCGCGATCTCCTTGACCCAAGCCGCGCGCTTGGCCGCGCTCGACTTGTCGGCGCCGACCAGCATGGCGGCGAGCACCGCCTTGGCGTCGCCGAGGACGCTCGCCTGCAGCGGATAATTGCGGCCGAGCGCTTCGGCCTCGATGTCGATCTGGATTGCGGGTGTGCCGATTTTCGGCACCGCCCAGAAATGCGTCGTCATGCCGCCGGTCTCGGTGCCGATGAAGCAGACGAGGTCAGCGCCGTTCACCGCGCGATTGGCGCTTTCACGCGAATAGCTGCCAACGACGCCGACCGACAGTGGATGCGTGCCGGGGATAACATCCTTGCCGTTGAGCGACGTCGCGACGGGAATCTGCAGCGCTTCAGCCAACGCGACGAGCTCCCTGCCAGCGCCCGACGCGCGCACGCCGCCGCCGGCGACGATGATCGGCCGCGCGGCCTTCTGCAGCAGATCGAGCGCGGCCTTGACGTGCGCCGTTTCCGGCTGCGGACGGAACGGCGGCACATGCGCGAACTGCGTCTCGACCAGCGCCTCCATTTCGGCTTCCTCGAGGTCGACCTGGCCCTCGTTGCCGCGGAACTGCAGATGCACCGGTCCGGGCGCGCCGGAGGTCGCGGTGCGGAAGGCCTGGCGCACCATGTCGGGAATGCGCGCGACGTCGTCGATCGTCGCATTCATTTTCGTGACCGGCTCGAAGGCCGGCACGTCGTCGATCTCCTGGTAGACCTTGCGAAACTTGGTCTTGGGATCGCGCCCGCCGGTGAAGGCGATGACCGGCGAATGCGCGAGATAAGCGTCGCGCAGCCCGGCGGCGAGATTGAGCGCTCCGATCACCTGCGCCATGCAGACGCCGGGCTTGCCGGATGCGCGGGCATACCCGTCGGCCATGTAGGCGGCAGACTTCTCGCCGTGGCAATGGACCCGCGCGATCTTGGTGCGCCGCTCCATCTCGGCGAAGGTCCGCCGCAGGACCGCCGGCACCATGAACACGTGCGTGACGCCGTAGCCCGCCAGCATGTCGGCCAGTACTTCGGCTCCGGTGCGCTTCTGATTGTGTCCCAGCATGCGTTCACAGATAGCGGCTGGCCGCGCCGATGTCAGCATGGAATGTTGCGCATTCCTTGCACGACATGGCCCCGTTCGCGTTATGATCGCTCGCCGCTGTATCGCCGGGTGATACGCGATGTATGACGTGCTGATTGTCGGCTACGGGCCGACCGGAATGCTGGCCGCTGCCTTGCTCGGCCGCGCCGGCCATCGCGTCGCGGTGTTCGAGCGCCACAAGACGCTCTACAACCTGCCGCGCGTCGGCATCGTGCATGACGACGTGCTGCGCATGTTTCAGGAGATTGGCTGTATCGAGCGGGTGTGGCCGCACACGTTTTTCCTGCCTGTTTATGAGATGGCGAAAAACGGCCGCGTCCTGCTGTCGAGCGAGGTCTCATCCAGCGCCACGCATGGCTGGCCGGAGTACATCTCGATCTACCAGCCGGCCTTCGAGGGCGAGCTCGACAAGATCGTCAAGGCGCAGCCGAGCGTGAACGTGTTTCAAGGCGAGCATGTTACCGGCATCCGGCAGAATTCGGAAAGCGTCGAGATCACCGTCGAGGGCAATAACGGCGCGCGCACCGTGCAGGGCCGCTATCTGATCGGCTCGGACGGCGGCAACAGCTTCGTGCGCGAGGCGCTTGGTATCCGCTACGAGGATCTGGGCTTCGACCAGAACTGGCTGGTGATCGACGGCAAGGCCAAGAACCCGCGTCCCGGCCTGCCCGCCATGCGCCAGTTCTGCGAGCCGGAACAGCCGGGCGTCACGCTGCAAATGGGTCCGCAGCACCGGCGCTGGTCGTTCATGATCTTTCCCGGCGAGACGCCGGAGGACGCGGTCAAGCCGGAGAGCGTCTGGCGCAGGCTCGACCGTCCGGAGGGCGCGACGCCGGACGAATACGAATTGATCCGCGTCGCCTCCTACAAGTTCCAGTCGCTCTACGCCGACCGCTGGCGCGTGGGCCGCGTCTTTCTCGCCGGCGACGCCGCGCATCAGATGCCGCCGTTCCTCGCGCAGGGCCTGTGCTCGGGTTTCCGCGACGCGCACAACCTCGCCTGGAAGCTCGATCTGGTGCTCAAAGGTGTGGCAACCGATGCGCTGCTCGATGCCTACGAGGCGGAGCGCGGCCCCAATGCGCGCGCGACCATCGTCGAAAGCATGCGTGTCGGCCAGCACGTCAACGAGCGCGATCCCGAGAAGGTGCGGCAACGCGACGAGCAGTTGATCGCGTTTCAGGCGCAGAAAGACGCCGCGCGCGGGGGAAAGCAGCTCATCGCCTTCCGCGTGCCGGGCTTCCAGGCCGGTTTTGTCGCGAAGGGTGGCGCGCGCGGCGCCGGCGACGCCTTGGCGCAAGGCGAGGTGCAGCAGAACGGCAAACAGGGCCGCTTCGACGACATCGTCGGCCACGGCTTCATGATCATCGCCCGCGGCGGCGATCCGGCCGCGGCGCTGTCGCAGCAGGACCGAGACTATTGGCGCTCGCTCGGCGGCCGTTTCGTGCGGTTGGCGGACAAGGAGAATGGCGCCGATACGATCGTCGACAGCGGCGGCCAATACAGCCACCTGATGGACGAATACGGCTGTGACGTGATCGTGAAGCGCCCCGACTACACCATCTTCGGCGCTTGTCCGACGCTCCGCGAGTTGCCGGCTTTGCTCGCCGACCTGCGCAGCCAGCTCGCTTAAGATTTCTCGGGCACGAACTTCAGCGCGATGCCGTTAATGCAATAACGCAGGCCAGTCGGCGGCGGGCCGTCGTCGAAGACATGGCCGAGATGGCTGCCGCAGCGGCTGCAATTCACCTCGTCGCGCACCATGCCGTGGCTGGTGTCGGTGTCGGTGTCGATCGCGCCGGGAATCGGATCGTTGAAGCTCGGCCAGCCGGTGCCGCTCTCGAACTTGAGCTTGGAGGCAAACAGCGGCTGATCGCAGGCGGCGCAATGAAATGTGCCCGCGCGCTTTTCATACAGCAGCGCGCATGAGCCCGGCATCTCGGTGCCGTGCTCGCGCATGATGTAGAACTGCTCCGGCGTGAGAATTTTGCGCCACTCAGCGTCGGTGTGGGTGACGGGATATTCCTTCGTCAGTGTCACGTAAAAACTCCTATTTGATCGCCAGCGGGTTGACCGGTGAGCCCACCGCGCCCGTGATGGGAATCGCCGGAGCCACGAACAGAAACTCGTAAGTCTTGTCGGCGGCGCAGTCGTCGGCCAATTCCTTGAGCTGGAAAATCTCCCCCATGGTCATGCCCATGATCGGGATGGTGATCCAGTGCCAGGGCTGGTTGATGCCCTCCTCGCTCTCGTTCGGCCGCACCTCGCAGCCCCAGGTGTCCGAGGCGAGCGCCGCCAGTTCGGTGCGCTTGATCCAGTCCAGCGTCTCGAAGGCAAAGCCCGGCGCATCGCCGCCCGGATAACCGTCCCAGCTGCCCGCCTTCTGGCAGCGCTCCATCATTCCCGTGCGCACGATGATGTAGTCGCCGCGCTTGAGCTCAACCTTCTGCTTCTTCGCCGTATCGTCGAGGTCGGCGCAGGTAATGCCGTAGCCATCGTCAAGCGACTCGACACCCTTGGCGCGGGCGACGTCGAGCAGCACGCCGCGGCCGACCATCTTGCTCTTGGTCTTCTCGATGCCGCACTTCTGCGCCCCAGCGGAGGTCACCTCTCGGCAATCGTAACCGTTCCACATGTAATTCTCGTAGAAGACGTGGCCGAGCCCGTCCCATTGCGTGCCGCATTGCAACGGCATGGTGACCATGTCGTCGGCGGCGCGGATGCCGCGCTTGTCGAGCACGCCGGAATAGGCGTCAGTGCCCGTACGCAGCATGGTGTGGATCGCATTGGTGCGGCCCATCGCCGGATATTTGCTCTTGGCGCCCTGCGGGCCGGTGTGATCGAAATTGAGCGCCAGCGAAATCACCTTGCCTTTCTTCACCAGGCGCGTGGCCGCGACAATGTCTTCGGCGCTGGTGTAATTGAGCGTGCCGACCTCGTCGTTCGGCCCCCACTTGCCCCAGTTCTTGTACTTCTCCGCGGCGTCGCGCATGTCCTGGCGATTGATCTTCTTGGCCATTGTTTCCTCGGCTGAAAAAATGCAATTAGGGGCGGCGAATTGAGCCTACGCGAGCGCTCGATTGCAAGCCCCACTGGCAACGGCCGCGCGCAATGCTACGATAAAGAAAAACTGGGGAGGAACTGATGCGCTTTTTTCTGAAAGCCTGGGCCTTGCTTGCCGCGCTCGCCTTGACCGCCGCCGCACCGGCGTCGGCCGCCGGCTATCCGGAGCGCCCGGTCAAGATCGTGGTGCCGTTCGCGGCCGGCGGGCCGACCGACGTCATGGCGCGGATGCTCGCGCAGAAACTCGGGGAAAGGCTCGGCCAGAACTTCATCGTCGAGAACCTTCCCGGGGCCGGCGGCAATATCGGCACGACGAACGTCGCGCGTGCGACGCCCGACGGCTATACGATCCTGCTCGTGTCCTCGAGCTACACGGTGAATCCGAGCCTCTACAAAAACTGTCCGTACGATCCGTACAAGGACTTCATCCCGATTACTCTCGCCGCCATCACACCGAACATCCTGATCGTCAACCCGTCGGTGCCGGCGAAGACGCCGAAGGAACTGATCGACGCCATCAAGGCCAATCCGAACAAGTACACGGATGCCTCGCCCGGCGTCGGCACCACGCCACATCTCGCCGCCGAACTGTTCAAGGCAACATACAAGCTCGATTACGTGATCGCGCCCTATAAAGGCGGCGGCCCGGCCGCGCAGGCGGTGCTGGCCAACGAGACGCCGTTCTCCTTCGTCGCCATGACGCCGACCACGCAACTGATCAAGACCGGCAAGCTGCGCGCGCTCGCGGTGACCACCAAGAAGCGCTCACAGGCGCTGCCGGACGTGCCGACCATCGCCGAAGCCGGCATCCAGGGACAGGAATCCGAGACCATTCAGGGCATACTGGCGCCGAAGGGCACGCCGCAGGCGATCGTCGAAAGGCTGCAAAAAGAAATCGCGGCGATCGTTGCGATGCCAGACATGCAGGCCAAGATGATCCCGCTCGGCTTCGAGCCGGTCGGCGGCACGTCGGCCGAGTTTGCCGACTACATCAAGACCGACGTCGAGAAGTGGAAGAAAGTGATCGCGGAGGCGAAAATCAAGCAGATCGAGTAGCGCCTTCTGAAGCTTTGCGCATGACCTTTTCCGAAAACCGGTTCCCATCCCCGATCTGGGTCGAGGACATGCTTTTCGGGGTCATGCGCTGATGCGCATCGTCGATATCCGCGAGACCGCGGTCCCGCTGAACTCGAAGCTCGCCAATTCGAGCATCGATTTCTCGGAGATGACGACCTCGGTGGTTGCCGTCATCACCGATGTCGTGCGCAACGGCAAGCCGGTCTGCGGCTTCGCCTTCAATTCCACCGGGCGCTACGCCTGTGGCGCGCAGATGCGCGCGCGCTTCATTCCGCGCCTCCTGAAGGCACCACCGGACAGCTTGCTCGACGATGACGGACGCCTCGCGCCGGAGAAATGCCTTGCCGCGATGATGCGGAACGAGAAGTCCGGCGGCCACAGCGAGCGCTCGGTCGGCATCGGCACCATCGAAGTCGCGATCTGGGACGCGCTTGCCAAGATCCTCGACAAGCCGCTGCATGTGCTGCTCGCGGAGCGCTTCAACGGCGGCAAGCGCGTCAATCGCATCAATTGCTACGTCGGCGGCGGCTGGTACGCCCCCGCCAAGACCACCAAGGACCTGCAGGACGAGATGCGGCGCCATCTCGACGCCGGCTACACCATGGTGAAGATGAAGGTTGGCGGCATGCCGCTGGTCGACGACCTTTCCCGTGTCGAGGCGGTCAAGTCGATCCTTCCCGCGGGCGCAGAGCTTGCCGTCGATGCCAATTCGAAATTCGCTCGCGACGAAGCGTTGGCCTATGCCAAGGGGCTCGCCCCCTTCGAGCTGCGCTGGTTCGAGGAACCGTGCGACCCGCTCGATTTCGCGATGCTGGCCGAAATCGCCGCCGCCTACGCGCCGCCGCTATCGACCGGCGAAAACCTGTTCTCGACGCAGGACGTCGAAAACCTCGTGCGCTTCGGCGGTCTCAAGCCCGAGCGCCGCGACGTCATCCAGATCGACCCGCCGCAGGCCTACGGCATCGTGCAGTACGCCCGCACGCTCGACATGTTGGCGCGCCACGGCTGGCCGCGCAGCGCCATGTTCCCGCACGGCGGCAATCAGATGTCGCTCGCGATCGCCGCGGGCTTCGGCCTCGGCGGCGCGGAGTCCTATCCGGGCGTGTTCGGCATCTTCGCGGGCTTTGCCGACGATGCGCGCATCGAGGATGGCGCGATCACCTTATCGGACCGTCCGGGCATCGGCTTCGAGGGTCAGAGCGCGCTCTACGGCACGATGCGCGAATTAGCGGGACTCTAGACGCGCAGGAAAATCTGGCGCTGGTAGAGGAAGCGCGCCAACAGCACGACGAAGGCAAGACCCAGCAGATTGGCCAGAAGCAGGCCGGCGCCTTGCGCCACCACGTTGTCGAAGAAGAAGCCGACATCGCCGCCGACCAGCCGTGTCGCGACCGGCTCGAAGCCGATTATGCCGTTGATGAAATAGAGCAGGATCGCATTGGCGCCGATCCAGACAAAGGCGGTCGCCCATTTCCTCAGGCCCCACACGTCGACGATCTCGTGCATGACACCAAGCAGGATGGCGCTGTAACCGCCGGCGACCAGCACGAAGGACGACGTCCACAGCGCCTTAATGATCGGGAATTGCAGCGCCCAAAGGTGGCCGACCGCAACCAGCGCGACGCCACCGCCGATCAGCCACAGCGATTTCTGCTGCGGCTTGAGGTTGATGTCGCGCAGCACCAAGCCGGCGAAGATGCCGAGCAGGCAACTGCCGATGGCCGGCAGCGTGCTCAGCAGGCCTTCGGGATCGCGCGTCACGTCCCACAGCCGGCCGGGCAGATAATTCGCATCGATCCAGTTGGCGAGATTCTGATCGGGGGCGAAGTTGCCGGCGCCAATGCCGGGCACCGGCACGAATGTCATCAGCGCCCAGTAGCCGACCATCAGCGCGGCAAAGCTCGCAACCAAACCGCGCAGGTTGAAATTGAGGAACATGACGGACGCGACCAGGTAGCAGATCGCGATCCGCTGCAGCACGCCGACGAGGCGGACGTCGCCCCAGCTATGCTTAATGCCGCCGTAATAGATCAGCCCCAGCGCGTAAAGCAGCATCGCCCGCCGCAGCACGTGCAGATGGGCCTGCAGCCGGCCCTCGCGCTCGACCAGCCGCGGCAGCGCCAGCACGATGGAGACACCGGTGATGAAGATGAACAGCGGGAAGACGAAATCGTAGAACGTGAAGCCTTCCCATGCCACGTGATGAAGCTGGTCGCCCAAAAAACCGCCAACCGCGCCGAGGGTGGAGTCCTTGTCGCGGGTCATGTCGGCGAAGGCCCAGATGGCGCCGTCGCCGCCCAGGATCCAAACGAAGTTGAAGCCGCGCAACGCGTCAACCGATACGACGCGGCGGGTCTGCTGGGCCAGGACTTCGACGTAGCGCATCGGCGGCTCGGAGTTTGCGACCAAGGTCGCAGGGCTGGACTAAAACCGGCCAACACAGAAATCGTGACAATTAACATGCCGCGCAGTCGCCCAACCCCAGTTGACCTAGGTCAACAGGCTAAGATGAAAAGACCGACCGGAATTACGGAATTGCCCGTAGTGCGGCGCAGCAGCGCCGCCTAATGCTTGGCCGCCGCCGCCAAAGTGGTGGCGCCGCCGGCGCAGGCGCCCTTCGGCTCCACCACCCGGAAATAGTTCCGGCCGACGAAGGATTTGTCGTAGTGGTGCCAGGACGCGCCGTGGTCATAGGCCAGCACGCCGGCCAGCGTCACCGCGTAGACCGAGCTTTCCAGATCGCGGTCTTCGGCGTTGAGGTTGGGCGGCATGTTCATGGTGGCGTAGTCCACATAGGAGACGCGCCGCACGCATCTCAGCCCGGCGGCCGCCTCGTAAGCGGCCCTCGCCGTCATCAGATGGTCGGAATGATCGCGCGGGTTGAGGCGCGGATCGAGCTCGGCGGCGTTGACCTGCAACAGGCTCGCCTTGCCGCGCTCGTAGATCAGCATGTCGCGCACGGTCGCGATCAGATCGTCCCAGCCGTGATAGACGGCCGAGCCGTCGATCGCCGCCAGCGTGTCGTTGGCGCCGCTCGACAAACGCTGGAGCGACTGGAAGCCGGTTTCGGGATAGCCGCCGCCCAACGCGTTGCCGTCCGGCACACGCAGGAAATAGGCGACCGTGTTGCGATAGCCGATGCGGTAGATGCGGTGACCGTTGAAGGTCAGATAGGATTCGGACCGATCGCCCGGCGTGCTGTCAGCGTCAGCCATGAAACGGATTGCCGTTTCGGCGCCATTCTCACGCGCGCGATAAAACGGAAACTTGCGTCCGTTCGAGCCGGTACCGGCGCCGGCGTCGCCGGCGGTGACGTGCACGAACACCGTCTTGCTGGCACCCTTGATCACGTCCTTGAACGCGGACGGATTTATGAAGAGCTGCCAGTCATCTTCATGGGCGGCGAAATAAAACGAAACCTTGTCCGGCCGCGCGTTGTCGGCGGCCAGAGCGGGCGCAAAAGCCAGCATGGTGATTACAAGGCAAGCGTTCGCAATTGCGCGCGCTGTCGGCATCCCCGAACTCCCTATGCGACGGCACCGTCAGGAATTGTCGTATGACATTCGGCGCAACTAATTTCAAATCAATGGATGTCTTCGCAACGCACAATAACGTCGGGAAAAACCTCGCCTATTTTGTGCCGGCGCATGACGAGACGGCGAAGTATGGCCATCATGAGGCGCGGCTGCGGCATGCCGCACCGCGGAAGAGCGCCTAGTTGAAGAAATCTATTCCCACTCGGCGCTGACGCCGGCGAGCGAGCGCACTCGCTCCTCGTCCTTGGCGAACTCGGCGGCTTCGCCGGACCACACCACCTTGCCGTCGTCGAGCACATAGGCACGGTCGGCGATCTCGACCGCGGCCCGCACGTTCTGCTCGACCAGCAGGATTGAGATGCCTTCCTTACGCGCGGCGACGACGGTCTTGAAAACCTCCTGCACGATGAGCGGCGCCAAGCCCTGCGACGGCTCGTCGAGCAGCATGAGCTTGGGATTGAGCAGCAGCGCGCGCGCGATCGCGAGCATCTCCTGCTCGCCGCCCGAAAGCTGCCGACCCTTGTTGCTCTTGCGCTGCGCCAGTCGCGGAAACAGCTCGTAGATGCGCGGGATCGTCCAGGGACCCGGGCGCTCCATCGGCACCTTGAGATTTTCCTCGACCGTGAGATTGGGAAAAACGCGGCGGCCTTCCGGCACGTAGCCGACGCCCAAGCCGGCGATCCGGTACGGCGGCCAGTCGGTGGTGGCCTGGCCGAAGATGCGGACCGCACCCTCGCGCGCGTGCGTCAGCCCCATGAGGCTGCGCAGTGTCGTCGTCTTGCCGGCGCCGTTGCGGCCGAGCAGCGTGACGATCTCGCCCTCGTGTACCTCGAGACCGACGCCATGAAGAATGTGGCTCTTGCCATAGAACGTATGCAGGTCTTCGGCCTGCAGGGTGACGGTCGCGCTCATGCGGCAGCCTTTCCGAGATAGGCCGCCTGCACCGCCTCGTTGGCCGCGATCTCCTTCGGTGTGCCCTCGGCAAGCATCTTGCCTTCGGCCAGCACCATGATCTTGTCGGCAAGACCGAACACCACGCGCATGTCGTGCTCGATCAGCACGATGGTGAGGCTCTGGTCCTTGTGCAGCTTCCGGATCAGCTGCGTGATGTCGTAGGTCTCCTGGTCGCCCATGCCGGCAGTTGGCTCGTCGAGCAGCAATAAGCGCGGCTTGAGCGCCAGCGCCATCATGATCTCGGTGGCGCGCTGGTCGCCATGACTGAGCTCGCCAACGAGGCGGTCGGCTTTTTCGACCAAATTACCCATGTCCAACAGATCGGTGACGCGAGCATGAATCTCGCCATCGGCGTCGCGCGACAGCCACGGGCTCACGCGGTAGCCGGCGGCGACTTCTACCGGGATGCGCAGGTTTTCGCGGACCGTGAGTTCCGGAAATACCTCGGTGATCTGGAAGGTGCGGGCGATGCCCTTCCACACCCGCCGCGCGGGCAACAGGGCCGAGATGTCCTCATTGTCGAAGATGATCTTGCCCGACGTCTGCGTCAGGAACCCGCTGATCAGGTTGAAGAAGGTGGTCTTGCCGGCGCCATTGGGGCCGATGATGGCGCGAAGTTCGCCCGGTTCGACGACCATCGACACGTTGTCGACGGCGACCAGACTGCCGAAATGCTTTGACGCGTTCTCGACACGCAACAGGCTCATAACGTGCTCTTTCGCTTGATGAGGCCGAGCACGCCGCGCGGGAAGAACAGCACAATCAGCACGAAGAAGAGTCCGACGAACGACATCCAGTTTTCGGTGTGGCTGGAGATGTAGTCCTGCAAGACCAGGAAGATTGCGGCGCCGATCAGCGGGCCCCAGAAGCTGCGCATGCCGCCCAAGACCGCCATGATGACGAAGTTGCCCGACTGGTCCCAGCGTATCGCGCGCGGATCGATGAAGTCGCTCAATAGCGCATAGAGACAGCCGGCGACACTGACAAAGAGGCAGGAAATGACCCACGACATCCAGATATGGCGGTCCACCGGAATGCCGAGGAAGCGAGCGCGACGCTCGTTCTCGCGGATCGCCAGCAGCGTGCGCCCGAACGGCGAGCGCAGCAGGAATGCCATGATTCCGACCGAAACCGCGAACACGGCAAGCACGAAGTAATAGAACGCCTTGTTGTCGTTCAGGATGTCGAGGGTGGCGAAGCCGAAATTGATCGGCTGGCGCTGCCAGGCGCTCAAGCCATCGTCGCCACCGGTGACCGAACTCCACTGGAACGCGATGTAATAGAACACTTGGCCGAACGCGATCGTGCACATCGCGAAGTAGACGCCCCGCAGGCGCGCGATCAACGGCCCAATGACCGCCGCCGCCAAAGTTCCGATGACAATGCCCGCGAGCATCGCAAGCGGCGTGCTGGGATAGAAGTACTTGATCACCATGGCCGTGCCGTAACCGCCTAGACCGAAATAGGCAGCATGACCGAATGACAGCACGCCCGTGTAGCCGAGCAGGAAATTGAGCGCCATCGCCGCCAGCGCATAGATCAGGATGCGGGTGCCTAGCTCAACATAACCGCCAATCCCCACGAGCCAGAACGGCGCGGTCAGCAGCAGCAGCCAGACGAGGAGGTCGCCGGCGCGCTTGTCGAAAGTCGGCATCAGAACCGCCCCTCCTCGCCCAAGAGCCCGCGCGGCCGGACGATCAGCACGGCGGCCATGATCACGTAGATCACGGCTTCGCTCGCGGACGGGAAGTACACAGTGGTGATGCCGGACGCGACACCGATCAGCAGGCCACCGGCGAGCGTGCCCGGCAAGCTGCCAAGGCCGCCAACGATGATCGAGATAAAGCTCGGCATGATCAGCGAGTCGCCGATCGTTGGCTGCAGGCCCAGCATGCCCGAGGCGAGCACCCCGGCGAGACCCGCGAGGTAGATGCCGAGGCCGAAATTGAGGTTGCGCAACACGCGCACGTTGACGCCCAACACCGACACCGTTTCAAGGTCCAAGGTGCCGGCGCGGATGCGCAGTCCGAGCCGTGTGCGGTTCAGGATCACGAACAGGCCGATCACCACAGCCGCGACCAGCACCATCATGAACACGCGATAGCCGGTCAGGAAGAAGAAGTTCGTGCTCAACGGCGCCGAGAGCACAGTCGGAATCTGGTATGGCAGGCTTTGCGCGCCCCAGATGAATCTGGTGCCATCCTCGATCATGAAGGCGAGGCCAAAGGTCAGTAGCAGGCTGTAAAGCGGATCGCGGCCATAGAGTTGGCGGATCAGTACGCGCTCGATGGCGATGCCGATGAAGGCGACCAGAAAGGGCGAAACCACCAGCGCGCCCCAGAACCCGAGATAGGGGAGCAGCGTGTAGGCGAGATAGCCGCCGATGGCCAAAAAACCGCCATGGGCGAAATTGATCACGCCCGAGAGGTTGAGAATCAGCGACAAGCCAAGCGCCATCAGCGCGTAGAAGGCGCCGATGATGAGGCCATTGAATACGTTAAAGAACAGCAGCGTAGACATTTGCCTTCGAGTTCCCCCAGAAACTTCCGGCGCTCCTACAGCAAGGTGGCCCGTCCGTTTGCGGGCGGGCCACGGTCGCAAGATAGTCCAACGATGTTCGCACGCCTAGCGTCAAAAAAGCGCGGGCGTCGCGGAATAAACCGCGACGCCCGGCTTTTCAAGCGCATCAGCTCGGCCAGGCCATCTTGCAGCCGGTCTCCGGGACCGACAGCGCCACGTCAGTACCCTTGACCAATTGAGTGACCTTGAAGAGATCCTCCTTGTCGCCGCCGGCCGGCGCCTTTTGCGAGTTGCCGACGAACAGGGTCGGCATCAGCTGGTTGTCGCCGACGCGGTAGAACGGATTGTTCGGCATCAGAGCGACTTCCGGCGGGAGGACGAGGCCCTGCATCGCTTTGGCAAGCTTGATCGCCTCGATCGACTTCGCCTTCTCGGCGGCGAGCTTGCACGACCAGATTGCCGCGTAGCCGAACCAGGTGCGCGCCGTCGGCACGTGTCCGCCGCTCTTTTTGCGGATGTCGGCAACGAACTGCTCGACATGCGGGACGCCCGGCTGCTTCCAATACCACTCGAAGCACCAGTCGCCAATCAGCGCCTCCGGCGGCAGGCCGAGGAGCACTTCCATTTCCTGCTGGGCGCCGGCGATGTGGGTCTTCTTGTCGAGGCCAAACTGCACCGCCTGCTTGAGGCAGTTGACCATGTCGTCGCCCGCGAGCAGCAAGACGATAGCGTCGGGGTTGGTCGACTGCGCCTTGATGAGGTTAGCGGAGAAGTCGGTAGTGCCGAGTGGTGTAAAGTCGTTGCCAAGCTCGGTGCCGCCGGCCTGCTTCAGGCTGGCCTCGAAGCCCGCCTGCAGGCCATGGCCGAAGGCATAATCGGTGGTGATGAAGTACCACTTCTTGCCGTAGGACTTGAGCAACAGGCTGGAGACCGAATTGGTTTCCATGCGCGTCGTGTTGCAGACGCGGAAGACGTTCCAGTGGCACTGCGTACCGGTGACCGAGTCGATATGCCCGCCGGGCACGATGTGGAACACCTTCTTCTCGAAGCTGACATTGGCCATCGCCTGCGCCAGAGCCGAGTTGATGTTGCCGATAAGGAAGTCGACCTTGTCGCGCTCGATGAGCTTGTTGGCTTTCTGCACGGCGGTGGCGGCGTCGCCGCTCGTCGAATCCTCGACCAGCAAATCGACTTTACGTCCAAGGATACCGCCCTTGGCGTTGATCTGCTCGACCGCGAGCTGGCAGCCGATCAATTCGTTCTTGCCGACCGCGGCGAAGGTGCCGGTGAGCGGATTGTCGAGACCGATCTTGATATTGTCGGCTGTCCAGGCAGGAACAACGAAAGGCGACGCAATTTGCGCAACGCCGGCGAGCGCAGCACCTTTTACAACGGTGCGGCGATTAACTTTTTTTGACCAAACCTCATTCATCTTCATCCTCCCTTTTTAAGTGTTTCTGAAGCCCCCAGTGCGCTGAAGCTGGCGCACGTAAACCCGAAGTCGGGCGCATGCTAGTCTTAAATATCGAATAGAAGCAATAGCATGCGCCGTATGGGGCGGGCCGCGCGGATGCTCGTTTCGGTGGGCAACGCCACGCCAATAAAGAATACTCCGGGCCGTCGCCTTCGACTTTCGTCGAGGCTGCATGTTGGTATCGGTGAGACTACGCGCTTATCAGCACCGGAATGGCGCAATTAAGCTCATGGATTGATTGATTTTTCGCGGCTTCGTCAATCGATGAACGTGAGCGGCCGCGCCACGGCCTCCAGTGGCTTGCGCTCGGCGGCGATGCCCCAGCGCCAGGCGACAAGGCCGGCGAGGATCATCAGTAGCGCGCCGAACAGGTAGCCGCCGAACACGCTCTCGCGTGAGCCGGTGTCGATCAGCGCGCCGAACAGCCACGGCCCAATGATGCCGCCAACGCCAGTGCCGACCGCGTAGAAGAAGGCGATCGCCAGCGCGCGGATCTCGAGCGGAAAAGTTTCGCTCACGGTGAGGTAAGCCGAACTCGCCGCCGCCGATGCAAAGAAAAAGATGATCATCCAGCAGGCCGTCTGGGTTTGCGCCGTGATGAGATCGCGCGCGAACAGAAAGCCGGTGCCGGCAAGCAATAATCCGGAGACGATGTAGGTAAAGGCAATCATCGGCCGCCGCCCTTGCGTGTCGAACAAGCGGCCGATCAGCACGGGGCCGAAGAAATTTCCAGCGGCGAACGGCAGCAGATACCAGCCGACCGCGTCGGACGGCACATTGTAGAAGTCGGTGAGGATGAGCGCATAGGTGAAAAAGATGGCGTTATAGAAGAAGGCCTGCGCCGCCATCAGGCTCAAGCCGACATAGGTTCGCTGGCGGTGACGTTTGAACAGCGTTCGCATCACCTCGCCGAGCGGCGTTGCCGTGCGCATCCGCACTTTCACGCGCGGCAGGCCGCGCGCCAGCGGCAGCCCGGTAAATTTATGCTCGATCTCAATGATGACCTGCGCGGCTTCGGTCGCGCGGCCATGCGTCATCAGCCAGCGCGGACTTTCCGGCAGCCACAGCCGCATGAAGAAGATGACCAGCGCCAGCGTCGCGCCAATCAGAAAGGCCAGCCGCCAGCCGATGTCCGGATCGATCACCTCCGGATCGAGCAGAACCAGCGACCCAAGCGCACCCATCGCGGCGCCAACCCAGAAGCTGCCGTTGATCACTAGGTCGCTCCAGCCGCGCACGCGCGCAGGGATCAACTCCTGGATGGTGGAGTTGATGGCGGCATATTCGCCGCCGATGCCGGCACCGGTCATGAAGCGGAAGAAAGCAAAGCTGGCGACGTTCCAGGACGCCGCCGTCGCTGCCGTCGCGACGAGATGAACGCTCAAGGTGATGAAGAACAGCTTCTTGCGGCCAAGCCGGTCGGTCAGCCAGCCGAAGAAGATCGCGCCGAGAACCGCGCCCGCGAGATATGCGCTGCTCGCCAGCCCGACGTCGGTATTGCTGAAGTGCAGAACCGGGCTGTCCTTGAGTGCGCCCGCAAGCGAGCCCGCCAGCGTGACCTCCAGTCCGTCGAGAATCCAGGTGATGCCCAGCGCCGCCACGACCAGCGTGTGGAAGCGGCCCCAGGGCAGCCGGTCGAGCCGGGCCGGAATGTCGCTTTCAACGATATCGCCGTCGGCCATGCGCCCTCGCCCGTCCCAGGACTAACGCTTTGAATCGACTCGCGTTCGACCGGCGCTGTCACGCAAATGCAACAAAGGAGGCAATTTGGGCGGTTGGCGGGCCAGCGGTGCTCCAATGATGCCCGACTCAGATAGTCGTTCGCACCTCGAATGGTTTACCGGGGGAGACGATGCGCCTGGACAAGCTCGATCATCAGTCAGTCCAGTCCAATGAGCGTAAATCCGAGCAAACCGACAAGCTGCAAGGCTTGTTGACCCCCGCGCGGCGCGCAGCCCTCGATGCGCTGGAACGCGAACTCCGCGAATTGCTTCAGCCGCGCTAGGCCAAGACCTGAGAAGTAAGGCCTGTTCGCCCGAAAGGGCGATCGGCTAATGTGTGGTCATGTCGACCGAGCAATTTCCCTCCCCGGAGATGGAAACCGAGGCGCTGCGCCGGCTGAATTATGCCGCGGCCATTGCCTGCGGCGTGTTCGCGGCGCTGGCCCTGCACATCATGCTGACCGTGTTCGGCGTCGGGCTCGACGCGGTTTTGCGCACCGCCGTCATCGGTAGCAAGCAGGAATTCATCTCGGCGGTCGCCTGGTGGGCGATCGCCGCGGCCGGTTTCGTCGGCGGCTGGGGCACCGGCGCCTACCTGATCGCCGCGGCCCGCGAACGCGCCTTCGTCTTCAAGCTGGCGCGCAGCTTTCTCATTGCACTTGTGTTCGCCGTTGCCACCGTCGGCGGCATCATGAGCAAGAGCGGCAATGTCGGCGGCACCGTCGACGTCATCGCCGGCGTCACCGCACTCGGCCTCGGCATCATCTGCGCTTTTTGCGGTGCACGCCTCGCCTATCTCAACGCCGAACAGGTGTAGTGGCGCCGAAGCCCAAACCGCTCTAGCATCACAACCAAAAAACCGTGCGAACTAGGGAGAGTGCAATGGGAATTCAAGTGCTCGCCGTCGCCGCCGCCCTCATCGCGATCATATGGATCGTCGTGCTCTGGGGCTCGCGCTATTTCGGTCCGCAATAATCAGGCGTTGCAGCCGCAGAACGGATCGAGACACATGATCTTTTGTACGGTGCCGCCGAGCACGGCGGACCTGTGCGGCTCGTCGACCACCGCTTTCACCGATGCGACCGGATCGGGATCGCCCATCTCGAACGGGAAATCGCTGCCGAGCATCAGCCGCTCGGCCCCAACCAGATCGATCAAATAGCGCAGCGTCGCCGGGCTAAAGGTGATGGTGTCGTAGTAAAGCGTCTTCAGGACGTCGAGCGGACGGCCCTTGAATCCCTTCGAGCGCGGCTCGGGGCGGAAATCGGCGGCGTGCTGGAAGCGCTCGATCTGGTACGGCAGGAAGCCGCCGGCGTGCGGCACCTTGATCTGCAAATTCGGAAAGCGGTCGAAGACGCCGGAGAACATCATGCGCACGATGGCGATCGTGGTCGCCAGCGGATAGCCGATGCAATTGTGCAGGAAGAAATCGTGCAGCCCCGCCGGGCGCTGTTCGTCGTAGGGATGGAAGATGAGAAACGTGCCCATCTCCTGCACCGCCGCCCAGAACGGGTCGAGCGACGGATCGTCGAGAAATCGGTTCGGGCCCAAATAAGTCGCGATCTGCGCCGCGCGAATATCGTATTTAGCGGCTGCATCCTGCAGCACCTTGATGGCGCTCCGCGCGTCCTGCAGCGGCACGTTGGCGGCGCCGAGATAGCGCTTCGGGTTGCCGGCGACGACCGCGGCAATCGTCTCGTTCTGCAATTCGGAGAAGCGGATGCCGAGCTCGAGCGGCATCGTGTAGGCGGAGAAATCGACCCAACCGGTGAGAATCTGCCTGTCGACGCCCTGCCGATCCATCGTCGCGATGCGCTGGTCGAGATGGGTAAGGAACATCGGCAGTGGCCGGACATAGCTGGAACCGGCGAGTTGGACGATCGGCCTCTGCTCGTCGCCGCTGAACGTCACGCCGTAATGCGCACTGTTCTTGCGCAACGTCTTGAGCATCTCCGGCGGCACAATGTGCGCGTGTGTATCGATGACCATCATGGATAAATGCTAGCACGCGTCCGCCGGCGCGGCTTGCGCATGATGAAAATGGCGGGCTTTTCGGCGCCGACGCTTGCCCACCGTTGTCATCGGCGCGCATGTTTGCAACGATCCGATCGCCGAATTTTCAGCAGCTAGGTTGCGATGAAAGTCGAAGGGCAGATCAGCGTCGCGGCGCCGCGCGAAGTGGTGTTCGCCAAGCTCAGCGATGCGCGCTTCTTTGCGTCTTGCATCGACGGCGTGCAGGATCTCACCGAGATCGATCCAACCCACTACAGCGCGCTGTTCGCGACCAAGATCGCCTACCTGCGCTTCAATTTCAAAGTCACGGTGGCGATGACGAAAAAGGTCCCGCCAAGCGAGATTGAGGCGACCGTCGAAGGCATGCCGATGGGCGTGGTCGGCCGGCTGACCGCGACGGCACGCACGGACCTGACGGAGCGCGGCAGCGAAACCGACATTCACTACGCGATCGATGCGGCGCTGACCGGCAAGCTCGGCAGTATGGGCGAGCCGGTGCTGCGGGCGAAGGCGCGCGAGATGGAGAAGCAGTTCACCGAGCGGCTGACCGCGGCCTTCGCGGAGGCCGCGCCGTGATCCCGTTCGAACTCGTCGAGCCGGCGACGCTGAAAGAGGCGATCGCGCTGATCGATCCGGACGACCCGGCGGTGCGGCCGATCGCGGGCGGCACCGCGCTGATGCTGATGATGAAGGCGGGCGTGTTCCAGCCGCGCCGGCTGGTCAGCCTGCGCAAGCTCAACGGCGGCATGACCGGCACCAAGGCTGCGGGTGGCGAATTGACCATCGGCGCGATGACGCCGCTGTCCGAGGTCGAACATTCGCCGGAGGTGGCGCGCCACGCGCCGGTGATCCCGCGGATCATGAAGCGGCTGTCGAACGTGCGCGTACGCAATGTGGCGACCGTCGGTGGCGCGTTGGCGCATGGCGACCCGCATATGGATCTGCCGCCCGTCGCCATCGCGCTGGGCGGCAAGGTACGCATCGTCGGCGCCAGCGGCGGGCGCGAATTGGCCGTCGAGGACCTGCTCACCGGTTATTACGAGACCGCGCTCAAGCCGAATGAGTTGATCGCTTCGCTGCAGATCCCGGCGCAGGGCAAGACACGCACGGCCTATTGCAAGGTCACCGCGGGCTCCGCCGACGATTGGCCGGCGCTCGGCGTCGCGGTCGCGATCGAGACCGACGGCGGCGCGATCACATCGGCGCGCGTCGTTGTCAGCGCGGCGACGACCAAGGCGATGCGGTTGACGTCTGCCGAAAAGGCCCTGGCCGGCGCGACCATCGACGACAAGACTCTAAAGACGGCGGGCGAAGCCGCGGCCGAAGAGGCCGACATCATCGCCGATGTACGCGGCTCGGCCGCCTACAAGCGCGAATTGCTGCGCGTCTATGTTGGCCGCGCGGTTCGTCACGCGATGGAGGGCAAATGACGGTGCCCGTCTCAGGCAAACAAGTCGGACGCTCTTTGCCTCGCCTAGAAGCGCGCGCCAAAGTCAGCGGCCGCGCCGAATATACCCACACGCTGCGCGTCCCCGGCATGCTGACCTGCAAGCTGTTCCGCAGCACGGTGCCGCACGGCCGCATCAAGTCCGTCGACGTCTCCGCCGCGCGGGCGCTGCCCGGCGTGTACGGCGTGTACACGGGCGAGGACATTAAGACGGTCATTCCGAACCCTTATTACGGCCCGGCCTTCCACGACCAGCCGATCCTTGCGCTCAAGAAGGTGCATTATGTTGGCGAACCGGTCGCTGCGGTGCTGGCGGACGATCCGCATATTGCCGATCAGGCTGTGCAACTCATCGCCGCCGAGTACGAAGAGCTGCCCGCGGTGTTCGACGAGGTTGAGGCCGCCGCCAACAAGGTGGTGGTGCACGACGAGCTCAAGCCGGCCACCACGTTCGCGGACCTCAAGCATTTGAAGGGCGCGAAGAACACGAACTGCGCGCTCGATTTCAAGCTGCGGCGCGGCGACGTCGACAAAGGCTTCGCCTCCGCGGCGCAGGTGTTCGAGCACACCTTCAAGACGCAGAAGGTGCTACATCTCGCCTTCGAGCCGCACGCCTCGATCGCCGACTACAAGGACGACGGCGTGACCATCCACACGGCGTCGCAGGGGCCGTCGTTCGTGCGCACCGAGATCGCGCGCCTGCTCGGCTGGCCGGAAAACCGCGTGCGCATCAAGGTGCCGTATCTCGGCTCCGGCTACGGCGGCAAGCTCTACATCAAGCTCGAGGCGCTCGCGGTTGCGCTGTCGATGCTGGCGCGGCGGCCGGTGAAAGTCGCGCTGACGATGGATGAGGTATTCTACACCATCACCAAGCACCCGAGCACGTTCCGCATCAAGACCGGCGTCGACAAGACCGGCAAGATCGTCGCGCGCAAATGCGACGTCTGGTGGAACGGCGGCGCCTATGCCGACATCGGTCCGCGCGTGACGCAGAAGTCGGGCTTTACCGCGTCGGGGCCTTACGACATCGACAACGTGTCTATCGATTCTTACGCGCTCTACACCAACCTGCCGCCCGCCGGCGCGCTGCGCGGCTTCGGCATTCCGCAGCTGGTATGGGCCTACGAGAGCCACACCGACATGATTGCGCGCGAACTTGGGCGCGACCCGCTCGACTTCCGCCGCCAGAACTTGCTGCGCGATGGCCGCCCGCACGCCACCGGAACGATCCTGAAGGACGCCGCCATCGAAAAGGTGCTCGACACCATGACCGAGCGTCTCAATTGGGACGCGCCGTTCGACCATGGCAGCGGCACGATCCGGCGCGGCCGCGGCTTCGCCATCGGGCTCAAGGCCGTGATCTCGCCGACCACGTCGGTCGCCATCGTCAACGTGTCGGCCGACGCCAGCGTAACCGTGTATTGTGGCACCATCGACATGGGCCAAGGCTCCGACACGGCGATGGCGCAGATCGTCGGCGAAGTCCTCAACATGTCGGCGGAGACGATCCGCATCGTGCCGCGCGACACCGATGTGACGCCCTACGACATGGGCACGCTCGGTTCGCGCTCGCTGTTCCACATGGGCCACGCGGTGCGGCTCGCCGCCGAAGAGGCAAAGGCAAAGATCGCGGCGCTGGCGCGCGAGGTCGGCGAGCCGGAGGGCTCGAACACGCCGCTGCCCGAACTGTTCGTGAAGAAATACGGCATGCGCGCCGGCAACATCGTCGGCACCGGCATCTACAAGCCCGATTATGTGCCGCCCGACGCCGCGACCGGTCAGACGCCGAACGCAACGCCATTCTGGATGACGGCAGGCTCGGGGGCCGAGATCGAGATCGACACCGAAACCGGGCGATTGCGCGTGACGCGCCTCATCAACGTCGCCGACTGCGGCAATCCGATCAATCCGAAGATCGTCGAGACGCAATTGTCCGGCGCGGCGCTGATGCAGCTCGGCTTCACCCTGTTCGAGAAGATGCATATCGACGGCGGGCAGGTCACCAATGCCTCGCTCGCCGACTACAAGATCCCCGGCATCCACGACGTGCCGGTAGTCATGGAGAACGAAGCGGTCGCGGCCTTCCAATCGAACGGGCCATTCGGCGCCAAGGGCGTCGGCGAGCTGGCGACCTTCGGCGTCTCACCGGCCATCGCCAACGCCATCGACGACGCGGTCGGCGTCCGCCTGACCGAGTTGCCGCTCACGGCCGAAGCTTTGTTCCGTGCGCTGCGTGCGAAGCAAGGCAATCCGCTCGGAGATGCGTGATGGCTGAGACCCGGACCATCCATTTCACGCTCAACGGCCGCGCCGTGTCGGCGGAGGTGCAGCCGCAGCACAATCTGGTCGAGATGTTGCAGGGCCAGTTCGCTCTCACCGGCGCGCGCGAAAGCTGCGGCCAGGGCCTGTGCGGCTGCTGCACGGTGCTGGTCGATGGCAAGCCGGTGTCCGGCTGCCTCTATCTCGCGGTGTTTGCCGACGGGGCCGATATCGTCACCGTCGAGCACCTCGGCGGACCGAATACGCTCGATGTGGTGCAAGATGCCTTCATCGAATGCGGGGCCTTCCAGTGCGGCTATTGCACGCCAGGCTTCGTGCTGATGGCGAAGGCGCTGCTGGCCGAACAGCCGTCGCCCACCGACGAGCAGATCAAGGACTATTTGTCCGGCAATCTGTGCCGCTGTGCGGCCTATCCAGAGATCATAAATGCGGTCAAAATGGCCGCACGCAAGACCGAAGCCGGGCCAACCGGCGCAATGGGAAACGCCTAACGGGAGGGAACTGATGTCAACAGCAGCAATGGCTGGACGGGAACCTTGGTATCGCAGTCTCAACGCGAACCAGTGGAAGACGATGATTGCTTCGAACATCGGCTGGATGTTCGACGGCTATGAGGCCTTCGCGCTGATCCTCACGGTCGGCGTCGCGCTCCACCAGCTTTTGGAGCCATCGCAGTTTCCGCAGATCCCCGCCTTCGCCGGCACGGTGATCGGCATCACGCTGCTCGGCTGGGGGATCGGCGGCTTCATCGGTGGCGTGCTGGCCGACTATATCGGCCGGCGGCGAACGATGATCTTCGCAATCCTGGCCTACTCGCTCACGACCGGACTTTCGGCCTTCGCCTGGGACTGGGTTTCCTTCGCGCTCCTGCAATTCGTCGTCGGCGTCGCGATCGGCTCGGAATGGGCGACCGGCGCGTCGATCACCGCTGAAGCATGGCCCGATGATGCGCGCGGCAAGGGCGCCGGCCTCATGCAGTGCGGGCTCGGCATCGGATTTTTCCTCGCCTCGTTCGTATGGCTGTTCGTGTCCGGCTACGGACCCGGCGCCTGGCGCATCATGTTCTTGATCGGCATCGTTCCGGCGCTGTTCGCGCTCTGGCTGCGCACCGGCGTGTCCGAGTCGGACAAATGGGAGCACGCCAACGAAAAACGGAAATCCGCGCGGGCGAAGAAAAAAAGCGGTGCGAAATTATCGGACGAAGACCACGCGCTCACACGCTTCACCGCCGCCGACCTGTTCGTCGATCCGGAAATCCGCAGGCGCACCATCGTCGCCTTCCTGATGTCGCTGACCACGACGGTGGCGTGGTGGGGCATCTCGACCTGGGTGGCGCCGTTCATCGCGGCCGCCGCCGGCAAGGCCGGGCTGCCGCCGCAGACCTGGGCGGCCTACGCCGGCATGAGCTACAACATTGGCGCCATCATCGGTTACTTCGGCCTCGGCTACCTCGCCGACAAATATGGCCGCAAACCGATCGTGATGATCTTCTTCGCCGGCTCGCTGATCATGACGCCCGTCCTCTATATGTGGACGAGCGACCTGCACATGCTGGTGCTGATGGCCGGCCTCAACGGCCTGTTCACGCTTGGGCAATATTCGTGGATGGCGGTGTGGCTGCCGGAGATCTTCCCGACGCGCTCGCGCGCGACCGGCATGGCCTTCGTGTTCAACGCGCCGCGCTTCATCGCCTTCCTCGGCCCGCTGTTCGCGGGCTTGCTGATCGCGCAACTCGGCGGCTTCAGCAAGGTGGCGGTGGCCTTCTCCTTCATCTACATCCTCGGTTTCGTGATGACGATGTTCCTGCCCGAGACCAAGGGTAAGCCGCTGCCGGCGTAAGTCCGGCACGGCTCAAGCTTCTTCGGCGCGGCGTTCAACACGCCGCGCCGATTTCGTTTGCGTCGGATCATGTCGTCTCAGGAGTCTGGATGGACGCTGCTGCGCGGTTCGAAGATGAACAGGTAGATGAACAGCGCGATCAGACAAACGCCGAGAAGCGAGAAGGCAATGTCGTCGATCATGCGACCAGGTTCGCAAAAAACCGCACGACCCGTCTTTAATCCGGATTAGTAGTGCCGATCAGACAGACTGGCTGACGTGTCTCGGTGGCCGGCCCTATTTCGCGGCAAGGCACGTGGCATAGACCATGGCCTTGCCCGCACCACCGAGACTCTTGAACTCAACGCGCCAGGCGTTCGTGCCCTCGGCTTTCGATGACGCCGCCCGGCTCAGCGCGCTTGGCAATTTATAGCCACCGCCGCTCAAGCGCAGTCCTGACGGACACGCGGCGACCACCACGACGCTGCCATAGCGCGGCATCGTTCCGAATGCCGTCACCCGCTGTTCGCTCGTGCGGATCGATCCCGTCGTCAACTCCGGCTTGTCGGCATGCGGATGCATGAAGGCAACGCCGGCCGCCAGCGGTCCAACCCACCAAGGCTTTTTGAAGAACTCCCGCACGCGGACCCCTCGGCGCAACGACCCCGACGCCAAGCATTTACTGCGCAATCGTAAATTTTCTGATGCGGGGCCGGTCCGTTGCGGAAACGCAATCAAACCGGAGCGAAGGATGGTGCCCAGGGGCGGCGTCAGACTATTTTCGGTTCTCAATAGGTTAGTTCGTCCCACTTCTGCCGGTCGTTCCATTGTGTCTCAAGGCTTATTTTCGACAATGTCCCACCAAATGCGGCTCCGTGGCGAAGTCCCCTTCTCGCTCAAAAACGGACATCAACCTTGGCTGGTGGCATGTCGGCTTTGTGCCAAAAGCGGACAAGCCTCGCTAGCCGCGTAACGCGGCCAGACGTGAAACCAGTTCGGCGCGCGTCAGACGGATATGGATGACCAAATTGAAAAAAGCATCTGAATGACGCATCGGGAGAAGATTTGCCGACCGGTTGATGTTCTCTAAATCGGTTTGCAAGACCTCAATCTGAGGAGCGGTTAACTCGGTTCTCAGCGCCCCTTCGATTGCCCGGAGATGGCGATAGAGCTTCTTTAGATAGCCGTGCAAAAGCCATTGATACAGTTTCGGCGCATAGGTGAAAAGCGGAATCACGATCGCAAAGGTCGTGACTAAAACGGCCACGGCGCGCTTCGTAAGATTGACGATCCAAAACGGCAAATACCGGTGCAGAAACGAGGGGCCGTTTCTATAGTAGTCGCGCGCCTCCTCCGCGACTTCAAATTCGGGGTCGTTGGAAGTCGGAAACTCGCCGGCGCGTTGAAAAACTCCGGCGCCGCCGTGCTCTTCTTGCATAGTCTGCGCCAATAGATACATCAGCTCGGGATGCAAATCTTTGTGAACGACGACGACATTGGTGACTGCAATAAGATTAACATCATGCGGCGGAATATTTTTATCGAGATCAACCAGACCTTGCGGCAGCACCAGCCGATTCAAATTCGGAAATAATCGTGTCAGCGTTTCGGCTTGTGCCACATTCATGAGTTGGATGGATGGATCGCGCAACACCGATTGGACAACTGGAAAATCTTGTTGTTGTGGCGGCAGAAAAATTACATCGAGATCGCCTTTTTTCAGCAACTCGATCATCCCCACGCCGGGGACAGACGATATTTTGGAGTTTTCGGTGGTGACGTTGTATGCGGCGAGGACGCCGGAAATCAATTTGTAGATCGCCGGGTGCACATTAATGCGTTTGCCCCGGATATTCGACAGCCGGTCAATCGGCTCCGGCGCGCGGTAAAATATCCAAATTGGCGCGTTGTTGATGCGGCCCAGCGATATCAGGTCGGGCGATTGCTCGCTATTCGAGGAGCCGCCAAACAAGAAAGCACCATCCACGCCCGATGATCGGTCCGCCAGTAGTTTGAGATGGTCAGGCTCTGTGCGGACGAGCCGGATATTGAGCTTGATATGGTGGCGGGCCAATCGCCGCTGGTAGTCTGCGGCAAAGCGACTGAACGAGCCGTTTTTGATTCCGGCCGCGAGCGTAATGCTAGACGGCGGGGCGGGGACGAAATACCAAAGTACGAGCCAGACGGCCGCAGCGACAGCAAGTGTCACTGCGAGAATGAGCAGAACAACTCGCCTTTCCCACCATGCCATAGAAGACGACCCCCATCATCTCCGGCTATATTTTAGCGGTGAAAAGGCCATGTCCGCTATGGGTCATTAGCGGACATAGAGGCATGTCCGCGCGGTGCCCGCTTTGCCCCCGAAAGCGGACATTAGCCAGAGCCGGTTGAATGTCTGCTTCGTGCCAATAGCGGACATTGCCAGTCCGGCGTCGTCCCTATTCGGCAGCGCCGGAAATCGCCGTTTCGTGGCTTAGCAAGGTCTCTAATTGTGAAGCCGCCGCCGCCACGCCTGGGCTATGAGAGATCGTTTCCGCCAGTGTACGCGCATTCGCAGTAAAGGACCGGTCATTAAGGAGGCGATCAACCGCCGCTTTGATCTCCGCCGGCGTCGCGTTGTCACCATCCAGCGACAGGCCGCAGCCGAGGGCTTCAACTTGGCTCGCTAGGATCGGCTGGTCAGCCACAGGATTCGGCAGACAAAGCAGAGGCACGCCGTGTTTCAGTGAGCTTATCACTGTCCCGTGACCAGCATGAGTAATGGTCAGTGCTGCCATCGGCAAAATTTCATCATGCGAGGCGCGACTGACGACGACGGCGTTGTCAGGCACAATCTTTGGATCAATTTCGACGGGGCCTGCGGTAACAATGGCGCGGCAATTGCACTGCGATAGAGCCTCAAGTGTTCTTATGATGCGCGAGGTTTGATCCCAATACGGGCCTGTCGAAAAGCTGACCAATACGAGAGGACGATCGTCCGCACGCAACCATGGAGCCTTTCCTTCCGATAAGGAAACGCGGTCAGACAACATCGGACCAAAATAATGAAACGACGGGGGAGCTTGTGATGCTAGCGGGTCCAATTGGCGGATGCTGTTCGAAAGTGCGGGAAATTGGGCCCATGCCTGCCAAAGAGTTTTGACTGCAGCAAGACCAGCTTGCATTCGTACTTGGTTCACGGCGTGGAGGAGCAGCGTTTCAAATTGGCCATTGGGAGGCATGAGCGCCCCGGGGGCACTATGCACAAGAGTAGCGGCAGGCAATTTAAACTTATCGGCCGCAGCCAAAGCACCAAACATCAGGCAATCTACGACAACGGCATCGCATCGTTCCCGTGCCATTAGCTGAGGAACGTCGTCGAGATGGTCGGATGATGCCCAGACTGCCTCTGATTTGACCGCGAACATGAGTTCGCGATTTTCATCGCGCCATTTTCTGGCGGAGCGTTCCAGTAGTACAAAATGAAAATCGCGTTCGTCGAAATAATCTTTCTGATTTTCATATCCGGCGAACGTTATCTTGTGGCCCCGATCTTTCAATGCGTTTGCAATAGCCACAGCCGGAGGCTGGTTGCCCGCTCCGTTCCAAGTGAGAAATAGAAATCGGGCCATATCAAACTGTGCTTACAATCGCTTTCACGGTCGCGTAAATCGTGCTTTCGCTCTCCGACCGTGAGCGGCCCATGTCTCGTCTGAGCAGCTTCCATGCGTAGACATCGCAGGCGCATACAAGCTGGTCGATAAGTAACCGTCGGTCCTTCGCGTCCAGTTTGGCCATTTGTGGCGTAAATTGCCTTTGCACCCACTGCCGGTGTCCTACCCTCCCGGTTTCGATCAGTTCGCGGTCTGCATTCTCCGCCAAGTTTCTGATGACCAAATCACCGAACTGTTCGTAGTGCTCGACGAGTGCGGCGATTGCGCTTTCGACATCCCCGGGGTTGGGGCGGAGCCGCTGTGATCTCAAATCACGGAGCAATTCTTTTAAGGCTTGATCGAGAAGCGCAGACCGACCGCCAAAGACGTTGATGATCGTCTGTACTGTGACCCGCGCACTGGCCGCCACGTCTTCAAGGCGGATCTCAGAGCGAAATCGGCTCCTTAATAGGGAAACGGCGGCATCAAGAACACGACGGCGAGTGGCCTCGGTTGAGGTTGCTCGCGCCTTCATGTTGTATGGCCGCGCCACTTTCATTTGATTAGAAATTAAAATGAAATAAGTAACCCGTCAAGACGGCGGCTGATGTCCGCTTTGGGTCAAAAGCAGACATCAAGGCGTGTTGGCGGGATGTCCGCTGTTACCCCAATAGCGGACAAACGCAGATGCAGCGGGATGGTCCGCTAAGTGCCAAAAGCGAACTCATGCACCGCAGCAAACGGCATCTCTACTCGATCACCTCGTCGGCGCGAGCGAGCAACGTCGGAGGCACAGTAAGGCCAAGCGCTTTGGCGGTCTTGAGGTTGATCACCAGCTGATACTTGGTCGGCACCTGCACTGGAAGATCGGCCGGCTTCGCGCCCTTGAGGATGCGATCGACGTACCCGGCCGCGCCGCGAAACTGGTCGAGAAAATTCGGCCCATACGAAATCAATCCGCCAGCAGCGGCATACGAGCGTTCGTCGTAGACCGCAGGGAGTTTGTACCGGGCAGCAAGCGTGATGATCAGATCACGATGGACTGCCGACAGCGCGCTTGCCGTCAGGATCAGACCGCCATTGGCGGACTGCGCGAACGCCGCGACCGCGCTCTCGATCTCGGTCGCGTCGCGCACACTGACAGGGCTGACCTCCACTCCGAGCGCCGGTGCCACCGACTGGATGACGGCGAACTGGCCGATCCCGGCAGTTATGGCGGCATCGCGAAGGATCGCCGCCCGCGTCACGCCCGGTGCGATCTCCTTGAGCAGTTCCAGCCATTTCCCGCACAAACTGTATTCGAACATTGTAAAGCCAGTAGCGTTGCCGCTCGGCCGCGACAAACTATCGACGAAGCCGGAGCCGACCGGATCGGGGACGATCGCGAAGACGATCGGCACAGTGCGGGTTGCTTGGAGCAACGGCGCCATGGCCGCGGAGCCAGCGGACATGATGACGTCAGGCGCGAGCGCGACTAATTCGGCTGCGTATTTGCGTATGTCGGCAGCATTACCTTCGGCCCACCTGGTGTCGATCCGCACGTTGCGGCCGTCGGTCCAGCCCAATTGCTGTAGCCCTTGCAGGAATGCCGCGTGTCGCGCCAGAGCGTCGGGATTATCCGCACCTACGCTCTCAATCACGCCGATGCGTCGCATGCGGTCCGCCTGCTGCGCACGCACGGCGAACGGCCACGC
Organism: uncultured Alphaproteobacteria bacterium; assembly: GCA_963742095.1. Classification (GTDB taxonomy): domain Bacteria; phylum Pseudomonadota; class Alphaproteobacteria; order Rhizobiales; family Xanthobacteraceae; genus Pseudolabrys. The sequence goes on along the minus strand of CAVUKJ010000003.1, from coordinate 1,598,915 downwards.
GACCGCTACGCCGCCAATCAGCGTGATGAACTCGCGCCGTTGCATGTCCGCTCCCATGCTCAGGAGACGGCATCGTATCGGTTTAATTGAGTACTTTGATAGGGGCTGAAACCGGCATTAAAACCATTGCCGCAATGCACAGCCAATGTCCGCTTTGGGTCAAAAGCGAACTCATGCACCGCAGCAAACAGTGGCGCTATTCGATCACCTCGTCGGCGCTTGCAAGCAGTGACGGCGGAATCGTCAGGCCAAGCGTCTTCGCGGTTTTGAGATTGATCACGAACTCAAACTTGGTCGGCAGTATGACCGGCAAATCACCCGGTTTAGTGCCCTTGAGAATCTGACCGGCGTAGACGCCAGCCTGACGATGCGATTCGGTCAGACTTGTTCCGTAACTCATAAGGCCGCCCGCATTCGTGAAGTCGCGTGATACGTACATCGTGGGTACGGCATAGCGTGCGGCTAATGCGACGATTTGATCGCGCATGCCAAAGTAGAGTGCGTCGGCGCTAACAATGAGTGCACCCGAACCCTGCTGGACGAGATTGGCAAAAGCTGATTCAAGGTCGCGCGAATTGGGAACGCTGAGGACAAGAAGTTTCTGCCCGACACCCTGCGCAGCCTTCTGCACTTCGTACAACTCAAGTCCAGCGTTCGGATTATCCGGATTCGTGAGAAACGCGATGGTTGTGGTCTTAGGCATCAGTTGACGCACTAGGCCCAGTCGCTTTGCGACAAGCGTGACGGCGACCAAAAAGCTCGATCCCGTGATATTCCCTTCCGGCCGATTGAGGCTGGTGACAAGGCCAATTTGAATGGGATCCTCGCCGACCGAAAAGACGACCGGGATGGTGGAGGTTGCAGCCTTGGCGGCGAGTGCTGAAGCGTTGCCGCTCGCCATGATCACTGTCACTGACCGGCCGATTAGATCGGCCGCAAGCCCCGGCAACCGATCATATTTGCCTTCCGCAAATCGGTATTCGATCAGAACGTTCTGCCCCTCAATAAAGCCAGCTTCATTCAGTCCCTTGCGGAACGCCGCAACCAAAGCGGCCGAATCGGCGGCCGACGTATTCCTGAGGAACCCAATGACCGGAAGCGGCTGCTGCGCGTTCGTCGCCAGCGGCCACGCCGCCGCTCCACCGATAAGCGTGATGAACTCGCGCCGTCTCATTCGATCACCTCATCGGCGCTAGCGAGCAGCTGCGGATGAATTTCGAGGCCAAGCGCCTTGGCGGTCTTGAGGTTGATCACCAGCTCGATCTTGGTCGGCTGTACCACCGGCAGGTCAGCAGGCTTCTCACCGTTGAGAATCCGCGCGGCGTAGATGCCGGCTTGGTGCCAGGTGTCAGCTTGGCTGGCCCCATAGCTCATCAGGCCTCCGGCCGCCGCGAACTCGCGGTTCACGTAGATCGCCGGCATCGAGTGGAGGACCGACAGTGCGCCGAGCTGTTTGATGTGAATGTTGAATAGTGGGTCCTGGCTGATCATTAGGGCATCGGCTTGCAGTTCGTGCAACTTCGCAAAGACCGCATCAAAATCGCGTTCGGTGCTGGCATTCAAGACATGGAATTGCAAACCGAGCTTGAGGGTCGCCGCCTGCAAGTTTTTCGATTGGGTCTCGACATTGGGGTTGGTCGGGTTAACGAGCAGGGCGATCATGGTAGCCTTAGGCACTACGTCGTGCAGCAGCTCCAACAGCTTCGGTCCGACTTCCACACTCAATAGGGTCACGCCTGTTATATTGCCGCCAGGGCGGCTCAGGCTAGCAACGAGCCCGATCTGCACGGGATCGGCGATTGTGGTGAAGACAATGGGAATGGTTGCAGTCGCCGCCTTTGCCGCAAGCGCCGCCGGAGTGCCTGCCGCGGCAATCACAGACACCTGACGATGAACCAGGCCAGCAACCATCGCCGGCAGCCGATCATTTCGGCCCTCCGCCCAGCGATATTCGTATGGCCACGTTGTGGCCATCGACGTAACCGGTTTCGTGCAGCCCTTTGAGAAAGGCCGACAAGGATTGCTCGTAACTTCCTTGGAGCGAACCGGCACCGACAAACCCGATCACCGGCACTGTCGGCTGCTGCGCCCGTGCCACTGCTGGCCACGCAACCGCACCGCCGAGAAGCGTGATGAACTCGCGTCGCTGCATGGCCGACCTCAAGCTCAGGACACGGCATCTTAGCGGCTCATACGAGTGCTTCGATAGGGCCTGAAACCACCACCAAAACCATTGCCGCAATGCACAGCCGATGTCCGCTTTGGGTCATTAGCGGACATTCGCGCCGCACTAAGTCTTGTCCACTTTACCTCACACAGCGGACAAGTACCGCGTGCGACACGACGGAAGTGATGGGGTGCGATTCTGTTTTCTTAGAGCGGGACCTTTGGGAGAAAAAACCGAGCAGAATCAAAATCGAAAATGCGTGTGTTGGTGCCCAGGGGCGGAATCGAACCACCGACACTGCGATTTTCAATCGCATGCTCTACCAACTGAGCTACCTGGGCGCCGGCCGCTGTCGCGAGCGGGATAGCAGAGCGCGGGCGTTATAAAGGGCCTGTCCCACACTGTCCAGAACGGCGCCGGACCCGCATTTTCAGGCTTTAACGCCGAGCGCGGCGCGGAAACGCTGCTTGAGCGCGACGCCATCCTTCTCGGGCAGCACGCGGGGCGGCTCGTCGGCCGAAATGGCGACGCGCGCGAACAGCGTCTCGCGCAGGTCCTTCAGGCGGCGCACGAGATCGGCAAGGCCCGTCTCGTCGCGCACATCGACGCATTGACCGATGCCGCAGGCATGCGCCACGGCAACGAGATCGACACCGCCCTGGGTGTGGCTCGCCTGCCCGCCGGTCTCGCCATAGACGGCATTGTCGAACACGATGACGGCAAGGTTCGCCGGCTTCTGCACGCCGATGGTGCCGAGCGAGCCGAGCCCCATCAGCATCTCGCCGTCGCCGGTGATGACTGCGACGCGCTTGCCCGGCTGCGCCAGCGCCAGGCCGAGGCCGATCATCGCCGTGCCGCCCATCGCGCCCCACATATAGAAATTGCGCGGATCGTCCCCCGCCGCCGCGAGATCCCACGTCGTCGAGCCGAGGCCGGGAACGACGAGCAGGTCGTCACCACGATTGGCGACCAAGGCAGCCATCGCGGCGCGGCGTTCGAGACTCATTTCGTCCACACTTTCTTGCCGATCAGCTGCTGCGACAGCAGCACCGCGACGATGCGCTCGTCACCATAGGCCTGCTGCACGGCGCGCTCGGCGATGCCCTTGACCTCGCCCGGCTCACGCGCGCGGTAGACGTCCGCATCGCACAGCTTCATGACCGGATCGACGATCGAGCCCATCGGCACCTGCCACGGATTGAACTCCTCCCACTCGCCACGCATGGTGATGAACATCAGCATCGGGAAGCGGCAGGTCCGCATGAGCGACAGCATGTTGATGCAATTGCCGGCGCCGCTCGACTGCATTAGCAGCACCGCGCGCTGTCCGCCGAGCCAGGCGCCGGCGGCGAGCGCCACGCCCTCCTCCTCGGTGGTGAGCACGACGTCGCGGATATCCGGATCGGCCTTGCAGCGTTCGATCAGGCGTGCGTGGCCGGCGTCGGGCACGTAGCCGACCTGCGCGATGCCGGCGCGCTTGATGGTGTCGAACAGCTGGTCCTGCCAAGAAACGCGGGCTGCGGGCGCGCTCATTCTTCGCCCGCCTCGCCTTGCGCCGGCCGCTCGCCGTCCTCGTCTCTCTTCTTCCTCTTTCGCCGGCACGGCATAGACGCCGGACAGCCAGCGATTGAGATCGATATCGGCGCAGCGCTTCGAGCAGAACGGCTTGAATGCCGCATCCGTAGGCTTGCCGCACAGCGGGCAGGCGCCGGTCGCCGGAAGTTTGCGGTCGATCTCGTTCATTGCGACATCACCTTGCGCCGCGCATCGAGCGTGCGCAGCTCGGTCTTGAGAATCTTGCCGTAGTTGTTTTTCGGCAGCGCGTCGACAAAAACATAATCCTTCGGCCGTTTGAAGCGGGCAATGTGCGACAGGCAGAGGGCGTCGAGATCGGCCGCCTTCGCCTCGCCGACCACGTAGGCCACCACCACCTCGCCCCATTCGCGGTCCGGGCGGCCGATGACGGAGACCTCGCGCACCTTGTCGTTCATCAGCAGCACTTCTTCCACCTCGCGCGGATAGATGTTGGAGCCGCCGGAAATAATGAGGTCCTTGGAACGGTCCTTGAGGTGGAGATAGCCCTCCTGGTCGAAAACGCCAACGTCGCCGGTATGCAGCCAACCGTTGTGCAGGCTCGCCTTGCTCGCCTCCGGGTTCCGCCAATAGCCAGACATGATCACGCCCCGGCAGAGGATTTCGCCGGCCTCGCCTTCCGGCGCGGGACGGTCCTGCGCGTCGGCCACCATGACCTCGACGCAGGAATAGGGCTTGCCAGCGGAGGCGAGGCGCTCGCGCCAGCTCGGGTGGCCGCGGTCGGCGATGTCTTCCTTCGATAGCGTGCTGATGGTCATGGGCGCTTCGCCCTGCCCGTAGATCTGCGCGAGACGCGGGCCGAAGCGGTCAAGCGCTGCGAGCGCGTCCTCGACATACATCGGCGCGCCACCCCAGATGAGTGTGCGGATGTTCTCCTCATCGAGGGTGGCCGGACAGGCGACCAGGCGTTTGATCATGGTCGGCGCTGCGAACATCGACATCCGTGGCCAGGCGTTGAACAGCGCGGCGACCTCGTCGGGCTCGAAGCCGCCGCTTTCGGGGATCACCTGCACGCCGAGCCGCGCGACGTTCTGCATGATGTAGAGGCCTGAGCCGTGGCTCATCGGCGCGGCGTGCAGGATGGCGTCGCCCGGCGTCACCGGATCGACTTCATTGCCGTAAGCAAGACTTGCCGCGACGAGGTTGTCGTGCGTCAGCATGGCGCCTTTCGGCTTTCCGGTCGTGCCCGAGGTGTAGAACAGCCAGGCAAGATCGTCGGGCGCGCGCGACACGATCGCGGCCGGATCGGCGGCGAACAAAGCCTCGTAGCCCGTCGAGCCCACCGCGATCAGATGCTCGAGGCTTTTCGGCGCATGCGGCGCGATGTCCGCATCGAGGCCCTTCGAGGCAAAACAGACGCGCGCACCGGATTGCTCGAGAATATAGCCAAGCTCAGCGCCGTGCAGCTTGGCATTGACCGGCACCGCGGCGCAGCCCGCGTGCCAGATGGCGTAGAGCAGTTCGAGATAGTGGTGCGAGTTCTTGGCGGCGATGGTGACGCGGTCACCGGGCACCAAGCCGAATTGCTCGCGCAAGGCGCCGGCAAGACGCGCCGCACGCCCCGCCAATTGCCCGTAAGATGTGACGACCCTCGTTGCCGTGGCGACGGCCGGACAATTTGGGTGACTGAGAGCGGAGCGTTCAAGCCACAGCGCGATGTTCATGGCGCGCTCCGCGCTGGCATCACACGACGGCGTTGAGCCAGCCGAAACGGATCGGATAACCCTCGCCGGCCAGCAGGGTCATCGTCTCATAGAGCGGCAGACCGACAATGTTGGTGTACGAGCCGACGATCTTGACGATGAACGTGCCGGCAATGCCCTGTGCCGCATAGCCGCCGGCCTTGCCGCGCCATTCGCCGGAGGCAAGATAGGCTTCGATGTCTTCTTCCGACAGCCGCTTGAAGCGAACGCGCGTCTCGACCAGGCGCTGGCGAAAGCCTTCCTTCGGCGTCACGATGCAGATCGCGGTATAGACGCGGTGATTGCGGCCCGACAGCAGCCGCAGGCACTGCGCAGCCTCGTCGAGCAATTCTGCTTTCGGCAGGATGCGGCGCCCGACCGCCACCACCGTGTCGGCCGCAAGAATGAACGCGCCGCGCAGCTCGTCGTCGAGCTTGACGTTCTCCAGCGCGGCCGATGCCTTGCCATGGGCGAGCCGCGTCGCGTAGGCGCGCGGAATCTCGCCGCGGTTCGGGCTCTCGTCGATATCCGCGGGCTTGAGCGCGTCCGGCTCGATGCCGGCCTGATTGATGAGGGCAAGCCGGCGCGGCGAGCCGGATGCGAGCACGAATTTTGGCCGGCCGATCATGGGTTTAGCTGCATGGGGAATAGCATTGAAATTCGCGCGGAAGCTAGCGGAACGGGGCCGTTTTAACAACCCGCGGGCGCGTCACTCGTTAACGCCGCCGCCGCGGCCGAAACGCTCGCGGATGCGCGCCATCAATTCGTCGCGCACCTCGCGATATGCGGCGAGGCGTTGCTCGCGGCTGCCTTCGATCGCCGTCGGGTCGTGGGTCGGCCAATATTCAACCGTTGCGGCCGACGTGCGCGTCAATTCCAGCGCCCGGTGATGCGCCTGCGGCGAGAGCGTCACGATCAGATCGAAATTAAGCCCTTCCAGGTCGTCGAGTTCCTCGAACGTGTGCGGCTTGTGCCTCGAAATATCGATACCGACTTCGGCCATCGCGGCGACGGCGAAGGGATCGAGCTCGCCGCCATGCTGCACGCCGGCCGAACCGACGTAGATCGTCTTGCCGAACAGTTCGCGAAACAGGCCCGCCGCCATCGGCGAGCGCACCGAGTTCAGGCCGCAGGCGAACAACACGGCCTGGGGGCGCACGGGCGCAGCCACGAGTTCAGCCCTTCCAGTGCAGCACGCAGATCAGCGTGAACAGGCGGCGCGCGGTGTCGATGTCGACCGTCACTTTGTCCTTGAGCCGCTCCATCAAGATGCGCGAGCCGTCGTTGTGGATGGCGCGGCGGCCCATGTCGAGCGCCTCGATCTTATCGGGCGTCGCTGTGCGGATCGCCTGATAGTAGCTGTCGCAGACCGTGTAGTAGTCCTTGACGATGCGGCGCAGCGGCGACAGCGACAGCAGATGCGCCACCACCGGCGTGCCGTCCTCGGTGCGGATGTCGAAGGCCAACCGATTACCGGTGATGCTCAGGTGCAAGGCGTAAGGCCCATCCGAATGGCCGACCGGCGTGAAGATGTTCTGCTCGAGCAGGTCGTAGATCGCGATCTGGCGTTCGTGCTCAATATCCGGATTGGAGCGGCCGATCGTTGCCTCGTCGAGCGTGACCGCGACCAGGCGCTGCTTGGCAGCGGGCGTTTTTGCCGCGCTCATCTCTGATTGAGCCGGATGGCGACCGAACGCGCGTGCGCGGTCAGCCCTTCCGCTTCGCCGAGCATGATCGCGGCGGGGCCGAGCACGCGCAATTGCTCCGGTCCGCATTTGAGCAACGACGTGCGCTTCATGAAGTCGAGCACGCCAAGGCCAGATGAGAACCGCGCCGAGCGCGCTGTCGGCAGCACGTGGTTCGAACCGGCGACGTAATCGCCGATGGCTTCGGGCGTGTGCGCACCAATGAAGATGGCGCCGGCATTGCGGACACGCGCCGCGAGCGCCTCGGCGTCCGCGGCCTCGATCTCGAGATGCTCGGGCGCAATGCGGTCGACGAGCGCGATCGCGCCGTCGAGCTTCGGTACCTTGATGATGGCGCCGAAATCGTTCCATGACGCACCGGCGACGGCTGCGCGCTTCAACGTCTTCAACTGTCCGTCGACTGCCTTGCCGACAGCGTCAGCGAGCGCATCGTCGTCGGTGATCAGGATCGACTGCGCGCTCGCGTCGTGCTCGGCTTGCGCGAGGAGATCCGCGGCGATCCATTCGGCGTTGCCGGTCTTATCGGCGAGGATCAGCACCTCGGACGGGCCGGCAATCATGTCGATGCCGACTTGGCCGAACACCAGCCGCTTGGCGGCGGCGACATAGGCGTTGCCGGGACCGACGATCTTGGCGACCGGGTTGATCGTCTCGGTGCCGTAGGCGAGCGCCGCCACCGCCTGCGCGCCACCGACGCGATAGACTTCGTCGATACCGGCAAGCTTTGCCGCCGCGAGCACCAGCGGATTGAGCTTGCCGTCGGGGGCCGGTACCACCATGACCAGGCGGGGGCAGCCGGCAACCTTGGCCGGCACCGCGTTCATCAGCACCGAAGACGGATAGGCCGCGGAGCCGCCCGGCACGTAGAGCCCGACCGCCTCGATCGCCGTCCACTTGGCGCCCATCTCGACGCCGAGCGCGTCGGCGAAGCGCTCGTCTTTCGGCTTTTGCCGGACGTGATAGGCCTCGATGCGGCCGCGGGCGAGCTTGAGCGCGGCGATCGCCTCGACGCTGCACGCTTTCTCGGCCGCATCGATCTCGGCACCCGTGACGCGCATGCCGAGCTTGGTAAGATCGACGCGGTCGAATTCGAGGCTGAGCGAGACGACCGCGCGGTCGCCATAGGCCTTCACCTCGTCGATGATGTGCCTCACCTTCTGCTCGACGTCCTGCGCGACCTCACGCTTGACGCCAAGGAACGCCTGGAAACGCTCGGCAAAATCGGCGCTGCGGCTGTCCAACAGAAGTGGCATGGCCTGGTCCTACCCGGATCACAGGTCAATGGGGGACGCGCCGCGCCGCGTCAACCCTCTCGCCAAAAACAAAGGCTCCGCCCTGCGGCGGAGCCTTTCAGCGGCAAAATCCGCGCCGCGTTACATCTTTTTCTTCTTCTTGTGGTGACGATGGTGCTTCACCGCTTTCGGCGGCTCGTAGCTGCACGGCGCGAGACAGAGGCCGGCGTGCGCGGTGCACTCAAGCACGGTCGCCGTGCACATCGCAGGCTGACCGAGACTGATGCATTCGCAACCGAGCATGGCTTCCGCCTTGGCGGGCGAACCGGACAGGATCGCGGCGCCGCACAGCAGCCCCGCGACGAGTATCAATTTGCGCATGGACGTAACCCCCTAGGTGAGACGGCGGGAGTACGCCACTTAACCGCGGCGTTTTCAACGTGATGGAACCGTTCTGAACCGGATTCTTTGTTGAACGGCTGTTCAGCTGACGGCCTTCAGCCGTCGGTCTTGGCGGCGCGAGCGTCGTCGCCGATGGCGTGGGCCGGACATTTGCCGGCCGTCCAGGTTGGTCCCAGATCGGCCAGCTCGGCCTCGAGACATTCGACCTCGAGGCGGACCGCCGCCCCGCCCGAGAACGTCAGCGTCACCACGCCCGAAGGCGCATCGGTTTCGGCAAATTCGACCGCCAGCAGGTTGAGCACGGCATTCCGCCCAGCGACCTCGCGGCATTTGCAGGACAGCACCCGCTCGAAGCGCAGGGCGGCGCTGCGGCGGCAAAATTCCGGCTTGTCGGCCTGCGCGCCTTCCCAGTCGAAACGGGCGATCGGCACCACCACGCGCTTTTCCTGCGGCCGCCACATCACCTCGGAGGCCTTCACCACGGCGTCCTGCACATGGGCGGACACAACCTCGAGATCTTCCTCGTCAAGGACGACGAATTTCAGCAGATCCATGGCGTTCGCGCTCCCTGTTGACGGCTAGGTAGGCAAAGCCGCGACACCCCGCAAGGCCGTGCGGCTTCAGGAAAATGCCGGCTCGAGGCCGGCCTTCACCCAACTGTCACGATTGGCGGACCGTGTGAGCACCCGCAGCAAAGCCATCGCCGCCTCCGGTTGCTTGCAGCCGGCCGGGATGCCAGCCGTATAGGTGCTGGCGAAATACAAGTCGCCCGGCAGCGGCCCGATGATGCGCACGCCCGGGACGGTCAAAAGCTCGGAGATGAAGGTCGTGCCGATGTCGACGCGGCCATCGACTACAGCCTGTGCCACCTCGTAGCCGCGCTTGCCGAGCACGGCTTTCTTGTTGACCTCATCGGCGATGCCCATTTTCTTCAGAAGCCCTGCGAAATAAGTGCCGGACGAACCGCCGGCCGCCGGATCGCTGAACGACACGCCGCGCGCTTTGACGAGCGCCTGCTTGAACGCCTCCGGCGTCGACACATCGGGCGCGGGCGCGCCATCCTTGATGGCGATGCCGGTAACGGTGCGGCCGAGGTCGGTGCGGCTGCCGGCGACAATGCCACCCGCCTTTTCCATCGCCTCGATCGCCGCCGCCGGAAGAATAATGAGATCGGCAGTCTCGCCCTTCTCCAGCCGCGCCTTGAGGCCGCCGGCGGTGCCGAAATTCAGATCGGCCTTGTGACCGGTCTCGCGCTCGAAGACCGGCGCGAACATTTTGACCATCGGCTCGACTGCGCCGGTGCTCATCACTTTGATGTCGGCCACGTTTCACTCCCAATTTTTCCGGGCGGGATCGTAACGTTGCGTCGCGACAAGGCAAGCATCATCGCCCTTATTCTTTGCGGCTCAGTTGGTCCGCGCTCGGAGGCGAGAAGCTAGGGAGAGTCACTGTGAAATGGATTGCCCTTGGCCGGTTCCAGGCCGGCCGGGGGCGACCTTTGCGGCCTTTGGCGATAATATCGCCCTGTCTGGTCACGGAACGCGTCGGTTCAGTCTGGGAAACTGCGGTCCGAAAACACGGGGGCCTTACAATGACTCTGCTTCGAACGCTTGCAGGATCGATCGCGGCATTTTGCGCTTTGGCATCGGCGGCTCACGCCGGCCCTTGCTCGGATGACATCGCCCGCATGGAAGCCCGGATTAATACGAAGCTGGACGCGATCGCCGCGGCCGGGCCCAGCGGGGCGCAAGATGCCACCGCCTACGGCAAGCACCTGCAACCGACACCTGGCACGCTGGCGACCGCCGAGGAAAAGCTTCGCGAATTGTCGACAAAGAAGGCCGATACCATCCGGCAGGCAATGGGTCGCGCACGCGCGGCCGATGCGTCCGGTGACAAGAGCGCGTGCGCGCAGGCTCTTGCCGAGGTAGACCGCGAACTCGGCCGCTGAGGACGGATGCTGCGGGTCCGGGACGGTTCATTTTGTGTAGCGTCGAACTTCAGTTTCTGAACTAGCCGGTCGGCTCGCCGCCGTGACATCAGTCGTGCAAGCGCCGCGAGAGCGCAGAGCCCGTACACTGTGGACAGGAGATATGACGATGTCCGACGAAACCCGCCTGCTTCTTCTCCGCATCGCCCTGATCGCGATCGGCCTGACTTTCATATTCGGCATCTACACGCTGGGCATCGTGTGGCCATCGGGCTGGACCTGGGGCCACGGGCATTCGCACTACCTGATGATGATCATCGGGGTTTACGCGACCCTCGGTGTGTTCCTGGTCCTCGCGTCGCGCGATCCCGTGGCGAACAGGAGCATCATCTGGTTCACCGTCTGGTCGAGCATCGTCCACGCGGCGATCATGGCCGCCCAATCCTTCAGCGATGACGGCGAGCGCGGCCATCTGATCGGCGACGTCCCCGCGTTGCTTCTCGTCGCGATTGTTCTTGCCGCGCTGGCGCCTCGAACCAAGCACGCCTGATCATAGGCCGCGAGGCAGGCTTAGTCGCTGATGCGCTCGATGGCGGCGCCGCAGCGCACGAGTTTCTCCTCGACGCGCTCGAAGCCGCGGTCGAGGTGATAGACGCGGTTGACCACCGTCTCGCCCTCAGCGGCAAGGCCGGCGATCACCAGCGACACCGACGCGCGCAGATCCGTCGCCATCACCGGCGCGCCCTTGAGGCGGTCGACGCCTTCGATGGTCGCGGTCTGGCCGTCGAGCTGAATGCGCGCGCCGAGCCGCACCAACTCCTGCACGTGCATGAAGCGGTTCTCGAAGATGGTCTCGGTGATTTTCGAAGTGCCCTTGGCACGCGTCATCAGCGCCATCAGCTGCGCCTGCAGGTCGGTCGGGAAGCCGGGGAACGGCTCGGTCGTGATCTCGACCGGCGCAAGCCCCGCGCCGTTGCGCGCGATGCGGATGCCTTCGTTGGTCGGCGTCACTGTAGTGCCGGTCTGCTCGAGGACGTCGAGCGCGGATTGCAGCAGTTCGGGCCGCGCGTTCTGAAGCAGCACGTCGCCGCCGGTCATCGCCACCGCCATCGCATAGGTGCCGGCCTCGATGCGGTCGGGCAGCACCGAGTGGCGTGCGCCGTTAAGCTTCGCGACACCCTCGACGACGATGCGCGGGGTGCCGGCCCCGGTAATCCTGGCACCCATCTTGTTGAGGCAGTCGGCGACGTCGCCGATCTCGGGCTCCTGCGCAGCGTTCTCGATCACCGTGGTGCCGCGGGCGAGCGCCGCCGCCATCAGCGCGGTGTGCGTGCCGCCGACTGTGACCTTGGGGAACGCGATCTCGCCGCCACGCAAGCCGTTTTTCGCGCGCGCGATGACGTAGCCGCCTTCGATCTCGATGTCGGCGCCGAGTTTCTCCAGCGCCATGATCAGCAGGTCGACCGGCCGCGTGCCGATGGCGCAGCCGCCCGGCATCGACACCTTGGCCTCGCCCATGCGCGCCACCAGCGGCGCCACCACCCAGAAGCTGGCGCGCATCTTCGACACCAGCTCGTAGGGCGCGGTGGTGTCGACGATATTTTTCGCCGAGATGTGGATGGTGCGGCCGTTATTGCCGTCTTCGCCGGCGCGCTTACCGGCGATGGTGATGTCGACGCCGTGATTGCCGAGGATGCGCTGGAGCTGGATGACGTCGGCGAGCCGCGGCACGTTCTCGAGGACGAGCGTGTCCTCGGTCAGCAGGCTCGCGATCATGAGCGGAAGGGTGGCGTTCTTGGCGCCGGAAATCGGGATGGCGCCGGTCAGGCGCTGGCCACCCACTACGCGAATACGATCCATGACGCCCCGCTTCTCGGCCCCTTACTAGCCTTTCGGCTTGTCATCTGCAATTTCTTGCGCAATTTCGGTGTCAATTCCGGCAAAATCGTGCTCGGCGACCTGCGCGCGGGCCTTCATTTGCGCCTTGCGGCGCTTGAGATTGTCGCGAAGCGCCGCCTTGAGCCGCTCGGCGCGCCTTGTATCGCCGGATTTTCCGCTTCTGCCGGTCATCGTGGCCACACATAAAAGGCGGGCCTCCCGCCCGCAAGCGGAACGCTCGACATCGCGGGTATGATCGGATATTCGCTCAATTCACGTGCTGCCGTAGCTCAGTGGTAGAGCACCCCCTTGGTAAGGGGGAGGTCGAGTGTTCAATCCACTCCGGCAGCACCATTTTCATGCCTCAAGCATAATCACGAACGTGCCTGGAAAATCATATTGAAAGGCGTCTCAGCCGCCCGGCGAAAACGGGTAAAGCCGGCCTCGGTTGCGACCTGGCGTAGCCTGCGTTCGCCCGCTTGAGCTCCCAGTCCCAATGCGACTTCCTGAGATAGCGACGCAGGCGTGCAAATGAACGTCGAAGCGCCGTAGAAGACGCGCCCCACAGGATTGAGATTGTCTTTCAGGTTGTCGTGAGCAAAAGGCTCGACGATCATCCAAGTCCCATCCTCAGCCAACGTTTCCTTGACATGACGACCCGCACCCACAGGGTCGCCCATGTCGTGAAGACAATCGAAAAATGCGACCAGGTCATAGCCATGAGCCGGGAAATCCTTGGCATGAGCTTGCGCGAAGGTAATGCGGTCTCCGACGCCAGCTTCTTTGGCTGCGACCTTGGCGCGTTCGATTGAAGGTGCGTGATAGTCGAATCCGAAGAATGTCGAATTCGGATAAGCTTGAGCCATCACGATCGTCGAGGCACCGTGGCCACATCCGACGTCGGCAACCTTGGCACCTGCCTTGAGTTTCTCTTCAACACCTTCAAGCGCAGGAATCCAATTCGAAACAAGGTTGGCATTGTAACCGGGCCTGAAGAAGCGTTCCGTGCCCGAGAACAGGCACTTTGAATGCTCGTGCCAGCCCACGCCTTTGCCCGTTCGGAACGCTTCGGCGACCTTCGGCTCGTCGAGATAGGTCGCCTGCACCACATCAAATGCACCGGCAAAAAAGGCCGGTGAGCCCTCTTCGGCAAACGTCATAGCCTGCTCAGGCGAGAGCGAGAACGCGTTCTTTGCGGCGTCGTAATTGATGTATCCGGAAGCAGCCTGACCCGACAGCCATTCGCGCACGTAGCGTTCATGCAGACCCGTCTTTTTGGCGAGCTCGGACGAAGTCACTGCTGCGCCGTCGGCCATCGCCTTGTAAAGACCGAGGCGATCTCCCAGCAGAATGCTTGCACCCGCAATCGCGGCGCCAAGGTCGCCGACCAGCTTCCCGACCAACTCATTCAGTTTGTCCAAGTTGGGCTCTCGCATAACGACCTCCTGTCAATCGAACGAATATAGACCCATGCAACACGCCGGAATGTGACGTGCACCACTAACGGGAAACCTGCCAGGCCGAGCCCGTTCAGGTCGGAGGCCCGACCTAGTCGGCATGTCACGCGAAAGCGGCTATAATGACTTGGCTTCAACAGTTGGGGTCATCGGTTGCGGATTCTGAGCACCTTGCAGTGGTTTGTGGCGGCGCTGGCGGTATCCGCCTGCGCCGAGAACGCCAACCATCTGCAAACCCATTACCTCGACCTTTACGCCACGCCAGACCCGTCGCTGGCGGAGTTCAATGTCTGCCACGGCTTTGGCTGCGCCGAGATCTCGCAAGTCTCGTTGAGCGCTGCCGAATGGCGGCGCGTTGCGGCCGTCTTCAAGCCGCGCGCCAAGGACGCCCAGGCCGAGCGGCGTCAGATCGCGCACGGCGTGGCGTTGATCCAGCAGATTGTGGCGTCGCGGGCCGGCATTGCCAAGCACCAGTGGACGCACAAGGATATGCTGATCCTGCCGAACTTCAGCGACACGACGCAGCTCGACTGCGTCGACGAGGCGGTCAATACTTGGACTTACACGACGCTGATGGAGAAGAACGGCCTGTTCCACTTCCACCGCGTGGCGCATCTCTCCAATGCCGGCGGTCTGACCGATCCGTTCATGCGCAATACCGCGGTGCTGCAGGAAACCGACGGCGGCACCTACTACGCGATCGACGCAAGCCTGGTCGACAACGGCGTACCGCCGGTGATCATGCCGCTGACCACGTGGCTCGGCTCGTGGCCGCCGGATCCGTCGGTCCTCAATGCAAACGCCGACGTCCCTGGCAGCCCGGGCGCCAAGCCGGCGAAACCGGGCGCCAAATCGGGCGTAAAGTCGCCCGGTTAGTTGAACTTCAGCCCCGCCGCCTTGGCGAGCTTGATGTTCGAGACGATCTCCTTGGCGATCATCGCGTCCATTTCCTGCGGGCTGAGCGGCATCGGCTCGACGCCCTGCGGCGCGAGCTTGGCCTGCACCTCCGGCAGCGCCAACACCTTCAGCATCTCGGCATGCAGCCGGTCGATGATCGGCCGCGGCGTCTTCGCCGGCACCAGCATGCCGTTCCAGAAGGTGTAATCGGAATCGGCAAACCCGAGCTCAATCGTGGTCGGCACGTTGGGCAGCGTCGGCGAACGCTTGGTCGTGCTCACGGCAAGCGGCTGCAACTGGCCGTTCTTGATGAAGGCGATCGACGACGAAATGCCGATGAAGCAGAAGTCGACCCGGCCGGTCATTACCTCGGTCAGAGCCTCCGGTCCGCCGCGGAACGGCACGTGCGTCGCCTTGATGCCGGCCGACAGCAGGAAGCGCTCGGCCGCCCAGTGCGTGGCGCTGCCGACGCCGGCCGAGGCGAACGTCATGTGGCCATCCTTGGCGCGCTCGGCCAGATCCTTGGCAGACTTGAAGCCCTTCGACGGCGCGACCAGCATCACATTCGGCACCACGCCGAACACGGCAACGCCGGCGAAATCCCTGGACGGATCGTAGGGCAAATTCGGATAGGCTGCAGGCGCTGCGGAATGGGCCGAAGCGTTGATCAGCAGCGTATAGCCGTCGGGATCGGCCTTGGCGACGACGGCCGAGCCGATGCTGCCGCCGGCACCGCCGCGATTGTCGACCACGATGGTCTGACCGAGTTGCTTCGACAGCGGGTCGAGCACGATGCGGCCGACGACGTCGATGGTGCTGCCCGCCGAGAACGGCACCACGGCGCGGATGACCTTGTCCTTCGGCCAGGTGTCGGCGAAGGCGCGGCGCGACAGCGCGGGCGCGGCGAGTACGGCGGAGGCGAGCGTCAGAAAGTGGCGGCGATTGGGCGTCTTCATCAGGGCATTCCTCTCGGGATTGGCGCATTCGATCGTGCGCCATTGGTCCCGGATGATGCCCGTCCGCGGCGGCGTGTTCAATCCGCTCCGCTCGGAATGATCAGCTCACCGCCTTGAGTGTCGCCCCTTTCACCGGAATGCGGCCGACCTCGCGGGCGTAGTCGGCGATCGGCATCGGACGGCCAACGAGATAGCCCTGGATCTCATTGCAGTGCTCGCCGGCGAGGAATTTCAGCTGCTCCTCGGTCTCGACGCCTTCGGCGACGACCGGGAGGTCGAGGCCCCGGCCGAGCGCGATCACGGCGCGGATGATGGTGACGGCCTGCTGGCTGTGGCTGAGATTGGCTACGAAGGCGCGGTCGATCTTGATCTTGTCGAAGGGGAACGACTGCAGGTAGGACAACGACGAGTAGCCGGTGCCGAAGTCGTCCATGGCGATGCGGACCCCGAGATTCTTCAGGCGCCGCAGCGTCGCGACCGCGCCGCTGAAGTCGCCGATCAGCACGCCCTCGGTGATTTCGAGCTCGAGCCGCGCCGGCGCCAGCCCGGTCTCCAGCAGTATCTCGTGCACCAGTTTGACCAGATCGCTGCGCTGGAATTGCACCGGCGACAGATTGACGGCAACGCGCAGCGGCTTCGGCCAGGACGCCGCTTCGCGGCATGCGGTGCGCAGGACCCATTCGCCGAGCTCGACGATGATGCCGGTCTCCTCGGCGAGCGGGATAAAGGTGGAAGGCGGCACCAGACCGGAGCGCGGATGATGCCAGCGCACCAGCGCCTCGAAGCCGGTGATCTCGCCGCCGATGCGCGCCTGCGGCTGATAATGCAGATCGAGCTCGTCGCGGGCGATGGCGCTGCGCAGATCTTGCTGCAAGGCGCGCTTTTCGCGCAGCTGCTTGTCCATCGCGGGTTCGAAGAAGCGCACCGAACCGCGCGCCTCCGATTTGGCGCGGAACAGCGCGGCATCGGCATTGGCGATGAGCGTCAACGGATCGGCGCCGTCCTGCGGGAAGATGGCAATGCCGATGGTCAGGCCGACACGGACGCGGTGGCCGTCGATCTCGATGTCGCTGGCGAGCGCAGCGCACAGCCGTTCCGCCAGCTCTTCCGCGGTTTGCGGCTTGCCGGTCGGCATGATGACGATGAATTCGTCGCCGCCGACACGGGAGAGGAATGCGCCCTCGCAGACCGTCGAAAGCCGCTGCGACACTTCCCTGAGCAGCCGGTCGCCGGTGGAGTGGCCAAACACGTCGTTGACCGCCTTGAAACGGTCGAGGTCGAGGCACAGGACCGCGAAGCTCTCGTTCGAGGAGGTCGCGAGACCGATGGTCGCGGTGATGCACTGGTTGAAAGCGGTGCGGTTCGGCAGGTCGGTGAGCGGATCGTGGCGCGCGAGATGCGCGATGCGTTGCTCGTGGCGCTTGCGGTCGGTCACGTCGTGCACAACGCTGATAAGGTATTGCGGCTTGCCGTCGGCGCTCATCACAGGCAGGCGCGTCGTCGTCACGATGCGGGTGCCGTTGGCGGGCGTTTCGACAGAGTGCTCGTCGATGAAAAGAACCTTTTCCGAATCCACCAGCTTCTGGTCTTCGGACTCGATGTGCTCGGCCGTTGCCGCGGGCATGACGTCTGAGGCGCGTTTGCCCAGCATGGTGGCGCGGTCGACGCCGAGATAGCCTTCGGCGGCACGGTTGATCAGCAGATAGCGCCGGCTCTTGACGTCCTTGACGATGATCGGCGACGGCACGTTTTCGATGATCTTGTCGAGGAACGATCGCGTCTGCTCGAGCTCGCGCTCGGCATGCTTGCGCTCGGTGATGTCTTCGTGGATCGCGATCCAGCCGCCGGTCGCCATCGGCTGGTTGATCACGACGATGACTCGGCCATCGGCCAATTCGACTTCGACCGGAAAGGTCTTGCCCTGCTTGACGGCGTCGCGGAGCTCGGCGTCGTAACGGGCTGGGTCGAGCGGAAAAGTGCCGGCGGAGATGCGCGCGTCGAGCATGTCGCGAATGTTGCAGCCCCGCCAGATGCGGCGCGGATCGATGCGGTACATCGTCAGATAATGATCGTTCCACACCACCAGCCGGTTCTGCGCATCGAACATGCACAGGCCCTGCGCCATGTTGTTGATTGCCGCGTCGAGCTGGGCGTTGCGCTCGCCAAGCTTGCGCCGGATGCGCAGGCCGGCCGAATAGCCGACGGCGCAGACGGCGACGAGAGCGCCGGTCACCGCCGCGAGCAAGATCGCCAGCACGCTGACCGGTACAAGATAGACCGAGACGCCCGTCATCGCGGCGACGGTGAGCGCAAAGCTGACGGCACCGGCGAATGCGATGCGTCGCAAGTCGCGGTAGCGGCCTCTACGCCAGAGCATACGAAGCATGGCTCAAACCCGGACAGCGCACTTTCGCGTCCCGCGAAGTGCACGGCCATACAACCTAAAAAGTGTGGATTGGGCCCGCGTTAAAATTCGCCGGATGTCATGGTGAATCCGACATTAACAATACCCGAACGTGTACACATTCGGTCGAATGCACGCGTCCTGGTTTAGCGTGATTTGCTTTAGCGTGGCTTCAGGAACGCGAAGTCACAGCCCTGGTCGGCGCCGAGGATTTCCTGCGCGTACAGCCTGGCATAGCCGCGCGGCGGACTTTCCGCGGGCTTGGCGGCCTTGGCGGCGCGCCGCTGAAGCTCGGCGTCATCGACCAGGAGGTCGATGCTGCGCTTCTTGACCGACAAGCGTATGCGGTCGCCGTCGCGCACCAGTCCAAGCGGCCCGCCAGAAGCGGCATCGGGCGAGACGTGCAGGACGATGGTGCCGAAGGCGGTGCCGCTCATGCGCGCATCAGAGACGCGCACCATGTCCTTGACGCCCTTGGTGGCGAGCTTTTTCGGGATCGGCAGATAGCCGGCTTCCGGCATCGCCGAGGCCGAATGCGGGCCGGCACATTGCAGCACCAGGATATCGTTCTCGGTCACGTCGAGTTTGGGGTCGTCGACGCGCGTCGACAGATCCTCGAGCGAGGTGAACACCACCGCCCTGCCCTCGTGCTCGAACAAATTAGCGTCGGCGGCCGAGCGTTTGAGGATCGCGCCCTGCGGCGCGAGATTGCCGAACAGCGCCACCAATCCGCCCTGCGGCTCCAGCGGCTTGGCCCGCTCGGCGATGATGGTGCGGTCGATCCAGTCGCCGCGGTCGTAGTCGAGCCGCTGCCCGAGTGTCTCGCCGGTGACCGTCATGGCGTCGAGATGCAATAGATCCTTCAGCTCGCGCAGCAGCGCGCCCATGCCGCCGGCGGCAAAGAAGTCTTCCATGTAGCCGTTGCCGACAGGCTTGAGATTCACCAGCACTGGCGTGGTGTCCGACAACTCGTTGAGACGTTGCAGCGAAACCGGAATGCCGGCGCGGCCGGCAATCGCGGTCAGATGGATCACCGCGTTGGTCGAGCCGCCGATGGCGAGCAGGACGCGCAGGGCATTCTCGACCGACTTTTGATTGACGATCGTGCCGGGCGTCAGCTTGGAGCCGATCAGCTTGACGGCCGCGGCGCCGGTTGCCTCCGCCGCGCGCAGGCGGTCGGCGTGCACGGCAGGGATGGCAGCGGTGCCAGGCAGGATCATGCCGAGCGCTTCGGCGATGCAGGCCATGGTCGAGGCGGTGCCCATCACGGCGCAGGTGCCGGCGGTGGTGGCGAGCTTGCCCTCGACCTCGGAAATCTCCTCGGCGTCGATCTTGCCGGCGCGATATTGCGCCCAGAATCTCCGGCAATCGGTGCAGGCGCCCAGCCGCTCGCCGTGGTAGCGGCCGGTCATCATCGGGCCGGCGACCAAGCCAATGGCCGGCTTGTTGGCCGAGACCGCGCCCATCAACTGCGCCGGCACGGTCTTGTCGCAGCCGCCCATCAGCACGACGGAGTCCATCGGCTGCGCGCGCACCATCTCCTCGGTGTCCATCGACATCAAGTTGCGAAACTTGAGGCTGGTCGGATTGAGGAAGACCTCGCCGAGCGAGATGGTGGGGAATTCGATCGGCAGCGCGCCGGCCGCCAGCACGCCGCGTTTCACGGCCTCGAGCATTTCCGGGAAATGGCGGTGGCAATTGTTGAAGCCCGACGGCGTATAAGCGATGCCGACCACCGGCTTTTCCAGCATGGCGCGCGAATAGCCCATCGAGGCCGCGAAGGAGCGCCGGAGATAAAGAGAGAAGTCGCGGTCGCCGTAATTCGTCAGGCCGTGCGCGATGCCGGTCGGTTGCTTGCTCATGAGGACACTTTGTGCAGGGAGGCGAGGCCCGATGCAAGCCGGAGCATGGCGGGATTGGCTGCCATGCGGCTGCACAGCGCGGGGTACCGCCGTTGCAGCCAGCCTGTGCCGACCTCGTGCAGCCAGACGACGGCGACGATCATGGTGAGATACCAGGCGAGATAATGATAGCGGGCGATGGAGGCGTCATAGAACAACGCCACGGTGTGCTGCGCGAGCGCGGCGCCGGCGATCAGCTGCAGCCACGGATCAAAGCGGCGCGCGGTTGCGACATATATAAGGACGGCGATGCCGGCGGCGTTGACCGAGATGGCGGCGTGGGCCTGCGCCGGCCCGCTCAGCCAACGCACGATTTCCGCCATCATGCCGGCGACATGCGGGCCGGTGACATTCAGCGCCGCCAATTCGCGGGCCGCGGCGGCGTAGGCAGATGGCGGCATGATCAGCAACTGGGAATCGCCGGCGTTGGCGCTGAACAACACGAAGACGTGGCCGAACACCCAGTTGTGCAGCGCCATCGAGAATACCGGCAGGAAGCCGATACAAAGGCCGGAGAGCCGCGGCCACTGCCTCGACCAAAGGGCGGTGACACCGGCGCCGCCGAGCAACACGGCCGCGGCCGGCGCGGCAATCGGCTTCATGAAGATGGCGAGCGCGAACAGCAGCGCGGCGAAAAAAGCCGATACGAATTTTTCGTTCGCCTCCGCGACAAGCGTGAGCAGGCCGGCAACAAAGAAAACGTAGGCCGCCGGATCGGCAAAGCCGCGGCTTGCCCATTGCGCATATTGGAAGAATGTCGTGCCGAACGCGGCGCCGACCGGAACGGCGGTGAACACGATGGCTGTCGCGATCGACCAGGTGTTTGGCAGGAAGCGGCGCAACAGTCTGTAGGTCAGCAGCGGCAGCAGCAGCACCAGCGAGAGGTAGCCGAGATAGCTTTCGCCGAACACGATGTGCTCGAGCGCGCGGAAATAGCGCAGGCCGGGGCCACCGTAATAGAAGACGACTTCGCCGCCCCTGAGGAAGCCGACGAAGTCGCCCGACAACAGAGCCTGCAGGATGTCGCGGCCGACACCGTCGTAGAACAGTCCGTCGTCGCCGCCGTCGAAGGGCCGGACACCGCCGAGGAAACTCGCGTCATCAACAGCGATGATCACCGCTGCGAGGCCGATCAGAATGAGTGGCAGAACCATGCGTCGCGGATTGAGACGCACCAGAGCAAGGACCAGCCCGGCCGCCGCCACAAAAATCACCGCCAAACGTGCCAGATGCAGAAGTCCAACGCGCCAGGGCGGCGTCAGCGTCATGGCGAGCGTGTCGGGTTTGACCGCAACGCCGAACACCTGGCGGCCGGAGTCGGCGGATGAAATCACGCGGCAGCGCGGGCCCGACAAGGCATCGAAACGTCCGCCCTCGCCTTGCCACATGACCTCGCCGCGCCAGCACAGCTGGCCGCCAACGAAGGCCGACGGCAGGCGGAGCAACTCGAACCACGGCATCGCCAGATGCCAACGGTGCAGGCCCATATAGAAGCGGCGGTCACGGTCGACGCGGCGCACGTCCGGCGCGGCGGTCGACCAGTTGTAGCGCCGCTCGTTGATGAAGCCGAGGCGCAGCCGGACCGGATCGGAGAAACCGATGGCGCTCGCCGCGCGCGACAGATCGGATTTGTGAAAGATGCCGTCGGCGGAGAACGCAAACGCGCGATCAGGCTCGCTGCCTTGCCAGCAGCCGGCGCTGTTCGGCTTGCAACGGATCGATGGCGGATAGACCGTGTCGAACTCGTCCGCCATGTGCTTGTAGACGTCGGGCGGCAGCGCGCGTTGCAGGACGGCGCCCGGCAAGAACACATTCTGTCCCTCGTCGACGCGCGGCGGCGCCAGCAGCCATTGCCCCGCGATCGCGACGGCGACGATCGCCAGCGCGGCGAACCAGGCGTTGCGCCGCGTGCTGACCTCGCCGGTAAAGACGACCACCGCCACGATCACCAGCAGCGCGTAAATGCCGACATGATTAACGGGCAGGCCGACCGCGGCGACCGCCAGCACGAGCACGGCGAATTTGCGCCATCCGGCGCCGGCCTGCGGTGCGTCGTCGCGCGTGAACGTCATTGAAGGTCCCAAACCCGCCCTGAATTCGCTCTTGCCTAGCATGTGGATTTGCCCCAAATCCATGCCGCGCGCGGGAAACACATGGTTTTTCGGGGGCTTGGGGACGTGATCCGGCAATGATCAGACTTGGCATCGTCGGAGCGAACTACGGACGCACGGTGCAATTGCCGGCGTTTCGCGCCGATGCGCGCTGCGAAGTGGTCGCGCTCGCCGGCAGCGATGCAACGCGCGCGGCGGACCTTGCGCGCGCCGCGGGCGTGCCGAAGGGGTACGGCGACTGGCGCGCGCTGGTCGAGGACACGGCCGTGGACGCAGTTGCGATTGCCACCATGCCGGCGCTGCAGGCGCAGATCGCTACCGCCGCGCTCGCGCTCGGCAAGCCGGTGTTCGCAGAGAAGCCGATGGCGAGCACGCTCGACGACGCAAGCAAGATGCTGAGCGCCGCCAAGCGCGCCGGCAAGCCGACGATGATCGATTTCAATTTCCACCAGGTGCTGAGCTGGCAACGCGCCAAGGCAATGCTCGACGACGGCGCGATCGGCAAGCTGCGTCATCTTACGGTGCATTGGCAGGTCGAGAACCGCTCAATCCAGATGCGGATGCGCAACTGGAAGACATTGACCGACGACGGCGGCGGTGTGCTCGGCAATTTCGTGTCGCACTGTTTCCATTATCTCGAATGGTTCTGCGGCCCGATCGCGCGGCTGTCGGCGCGGCTATCCGGCCTGCCCGGCGACGACGAACTGCAGACGACCGCGGCGATGGCGCTCGAATTCCAGTCGGGGCCGCCGGCGAGCCTGTCGATGAGCTGCGCGTCCTATCTGGGCAGCGGGCACCGGCTGGAATTCTACGGCGAGGACGGCACGCTGGTGCTCGCCAATACGAGCTGCGACTACATGCGCGGCTTCGAGCTGCTTTATGCCAAGCGCCCGGCGACGGCGGTGACGCATATCGGCGTCGACGATCCGTCCGACGCGCAATATCCAGACGGCCGCATCGCGCCGGTGTCGCGGCTGGCGAAAAAGTTCATCGACGCAATCGAAAAGGGCGGCGGCGCGCAGCCCGACTTCGTCGCCGGCTTTCGCGTCCAGCAGTTGATCGACGCCGCGCAGCGCTCGCACCGCGAGGGCAAGATGGTCGCGACCGCGCCGGCGGAGATGGCGGCGTGAGCAAGATCCTCGTCACTGGCGGCTCAGGCTTCATCGGCTCCGGCCTGGTGAAGGCGCTGGTGCGCGACGGCCACGCCGTGCGCGTGCTCGACGACAATTCGCGCGGCCGGCCGCGCCGGCTGACAGATGTCGAGAAGGACATTGAATTCATCGCCGGCGACATCCGCGATACCGGCGCGGTCGAGCGCGCGGCGCAGGGCATGGACGAGGTGCATCACCTCGCTTTCGTCAACGGCACCGAGTTCTTCTACTCGATGCCCGAACTCGTGCTCGATGTCGGCGTGCGCGGCATGGTCAACGTCATCGACGCTTGCCGTAAGAACAATGTCGGCACGCTCATCCTCGCGTCCTCCTCGGAAGTCTACCAGACGCCGCCGAAGGTGCCGACCGCCGAGGACGCGCCGCTATCGATCCCCGATCCGCTCAACCCGCGCTATTCCTACGGCGGCGGCAAGCTGATCAGCGAGCTGATGGCCATCAATTACGGCCGCAAGTTCTTCGAGCGCGTGCTGATCTTCCGGCCGCACAATATCTATGGGCCGGACATGGGCTTCGAGCACGTCATCCCGCAGTTTGCCTTGCGCCTCCATAAGCTCAGCGGCGCGCAGCCCTCCGGCAAACTGCGCTTCGAGATCCAGGGCTCGGGCCAAGAGACCCGCAGCTTCTGCTACATCGACGATCTGGTCGCGGGCGTGCTGGCCATGCGTGACAAGGGCGAGCATCTCGGCATCTATCATGTCGGCACAATGGACGAAGTGACCATCGCCGACCTCGCCAAACGTACGGCGAAAGCCGCCGACCGCGAGATCGAGCTCGTTTCCGGCCCGCTGCAGGCCGGCGGCACGCCGCGCCGCTGCCCGGATATTTCTAAGCTGGCAAAGCTCGGCTATAAGCCGCGCGTGCCGCTCGACGCGGGTCTGAAAACCACGCTCGACTGGTACTGGCGCAACGCAGAGCTTGCGCCGAAGGGGAGCTGACATCTTGGGTCCAGACAAAGTTGCGCGCGCTGCCGGCACCGGCGCCAGCGTTCCGGTCGAATGCTGCCAGGTCTGCGGACACGCGCCGCTCGATAACGTGCTGTCGCTAGGCTACATGCCGCCGGTGAACCAGATGGTGCCGGTCGGGCGCGTGCCGCGGCAGCAGCCGTGGTTTCCGACCAACCTCTTGCACTGCCGTAACTGCGACCTGGTGCAACTCGGGCTTGCGGTCGATCCGATCATCATCTTCCCGCCGGAATATCCCTACACCAGCGGCACCACCAAATTGCTGTGCGACAATTTCGCCGACCTGCAGCGCGAGTCGTCCGCCATGCTCGGGCTGGGCAAGGACGATCTCGTCATCGACCTCGGCTCGAACGACGGCACGCTGCTGTCGAACTTCAAGAACGCCGGCATCCGCGTGCTCGGCATCGAGCCGACCGACGTCGGCGACATCGCCAACGGCAAAGGCATTCCGACGCTGAAGCGTTATTTCGGCGCCGAGGTCGCGCGCGAGGTCGCGCGCGAGCACGGCAAGGCGAGCATCGTCACCGCGGCGAACTGTTTTGCCCATATGGAGGACGTGCACGCCATCGTCGACGGCATCGTCGAACTGCTCAAGGACGGCGGCGCCTTCATTTCCGAATCGCACTACCTCGTGCCGCTGCTCGACACGCTGCAATACGACACGATCTATCATGAGCACCTGCGCTATTATTCGCTGGCGAGCCTCAAGCACCTGCTCGAGATGCACGGGCTCGAGGTGTTCCACGCACGGCCGATCCCGAGCCACGGCGGCTCGATCCGCGTCTATGCCGCCAAGCACGGCACGCATACCGTGCAGGACAGCGTGCGGCGCATGCTGGCCGACGAGCCGCGAGGCGAGGCGATGAGCAAGCGGCTCGCCACCTTCCGCCGCGACGTCATGCTGTCGAAGCTGCGGCTCCTGTCGATGCTGCGCGACCTGAAAGAGAAAGGCGCCCGCATCGCCGGCATCAGCGCGCCGTCGCGCGCCTCGACGCTGGTTAATTATGTCGGGCTCGACGAGGCCATCATCGACTACGTCTGCGAGATCCCAGGTTCGCTGAAGATCGGCAAATGCATGCCGGGCACGCAGATCCCGGTGGTGGACGAGGCGCGGCTGTTCGAGGATCAGCCCGATTGCGCCGTCATTTTCTCCTGGCACATCGCCGACGAACTGGCGCCCAAGCTCAAGGCCAAGGGCTTCCGCGGCAAATTAATCACGCCGCTGCCTGTTCCGCGGGTGCTATAGAACGACAGCCATCAACATTTTATACTGAACCCATGACCATCCGGCCCGCCATCGCTACGCCTGAAGCGCCAACCACCGTCGAGAACGCCGACATTACTGTCGTCGGCGGCGGCGGCCATGTCGGC
Organism: uncultured Alphaproteobacteria bacterium; assembly: GCA_963742095.1. GTDB lineage: Bacteria > Pseudomonadota > Alphaproteobacteria > Rhizobiales > Xanthobacteraceae > Pseudolabrys. Next base: position 1,573,094 of record CAVUKJ010000003.1, on the reverse strand, counting down.
ATTCCGCTGGTGCTGGCGCTCGCCGAAGCCGGCATGCGGGTCAACGTCAACGATCTCAACGTCGAAAGCCTGAACACGCTCAAGAGCGGACGCCTGCCCTTCATCGAGGACGGCGCGGAGAGCGTGCTCGCCAAGGCGCTCGCCAGCAAGCGGCTGGTGTTCACCTCCGCGCCGGACCTGATCTCGACCGGCGGGCCAGTCATCGTCACCATCGGCACGCCGGTCGACGAGTTCCTCAACCCGGTGCGCAAGGTCGTGCAAGAATGCATCGACTGGCTGCTGCCGCGGCTCGTGGACGGCCAACTCCTCGTGCTGCGCTCGACCGTGTTCCCCGGCACCACCGACTGGCTCGCCTCCTATCTCACAGCGAAGGGGCGCAAGCTGAAGCTCGCGTTCTGCCCCGAACGCGTGGTGCAGGGTTTCGGGCTCAAAGAATTGCGCATGATGCCGCAGATCGTCTCCGGCTGCACGCCGGACGCCGAACGCGGCGCCATCGAACTGTTCGAACGCATCACGCCGGAAGTCGTGACCGTGTCGCCGATGGAGGCGGAATTCGCGAAGCTGTTCTGCAACGCCTATCGCTACATCGAATTCGCCGCCACCAACGAGTTCTATCTGGTCGCCAAGTCGGCGGGCGTCGACTATCAGCGCGTCATGAGCGCGATGAAGCACAACTATCCACGGCTCAAGAGCATGCCGCGGCCGGGGTTTGCCGCCGGCCCCTGCCTGGTGAAGGACACGATGCAACTCTCGGCCTTCGCCCGCAATCAGTTCGGCATCGGCCACGCCGCGCTGCTGATCAACGAGGGCCTCGCACTCCACGTCGTCGACGATCTCAAGCGCCGCTACGACCTGCCCAACACCACTGTCGGGCTGCTCGGCATGGCGTTCAAGGCCGAAAGCGACGATACCCGTGCCTCGCTCAGCTACAAGTTCAAGAACGTGCTGATCGGACAGGCGCGCGCGGTGCTGACCACCGATCCGTTCGTCACTACCGACCCGGACCTGAAACCGCTCGACGAGGTGATAGCCAAGAGCGACATCTTCATCCTGTGCGCGCCGCACGCCGCCTACAAGCAGGCCGACTTCAAAGGCAAGCCGGTGTTCGATGTCTGGGGCGAACTCAAGGGCGCCAACGTCATCCGATGACCCCGGCTGCGCCGCCGCGCCTCGACATCATCATTCCTGTCTACAACGAAGGCGACAATATCGTGCCGACGTTGCGCGCGCTGGCGCGCAACGTGACGACGCCGCGGCGCGTGCTGATCTGCTACGACCGCGAGGACGACAACACATTGCCGGCGATCGCGGCCATCCGCGATTCTCTCGACGGCCTGCCGGTCGAGAACGTGCGCAACCGCGGGCGCGGCGCGCACGGCGCAGTGCTGAGCGGCTTTGCGGCGAGCACGGCGCCCTACGCCGTCGTGCTGCCGGCCGACGACGACTACAATGCCGGCATGCTCGATGCCATGGTGGCGAAAGCCGACAGCGGCTGCGACATCGTCTGCGCCAGCCGCTTCATGCGGGGAGGCAGCATGCATCGCTGCCCGTGGCTCAAGGCAGTGCTGGTGCGGGCCGGCAATTTCTCGCTCTATCATCTCGCGCGCCTGCCGACGCACGACGCCTCGAACGGCTTTCGCCTGTTCGCGCGGCGTGTCGTCGATAAGATCGCCATCGAATTCGACGCGCGGCTTCTGCTACAGCATCGAGCTGCTGGTGAAGTGCCACCGGCTTGGCTGGCGGGTCGGCGAAGTGCCGGCGCAGTGGCACGAGCGCGTCAAGGGCACGAGCCGCTTCCAGGTGATAAAGTGGTTGCCTGACTATCTACGCTGGTACGGCTACGCCTTCGCCACGACCTACCTGATGCGGCCGGCGGCGAGCGTGCCCATGAAGGGCGACTTGAAGGCGACCTGAAAGCGAAATGATCATGGCGGACGACTGGCCGAAGATCGTGAGCCGCCGCGCGACGCGGGTGTCGCCGTGGATGGAGATCATCGAGCGCGAGGTCGAATTCTCGCCCGGCGCCGAGCGTCACCTGTATCACGCGGTCGGCCAGCAGGATTATCTCTCGATCGTCGCGCGCACCCCGGCGGGGCTCATTCCGATCGTGCGGCAATTTCGCCCGGCGGTCGAGCGCTTCACCTGGGAATTGCCGGCCGGCCTCGTCGAAAAGAGCGAGCCGCCGGAGGCCGCCTGCCGGCGCGAGCTGCTGGAGGAGACTGGGCTGCCGGCAAAATCGGTGACGTCGCTCGGCGCCCACGCGCCGTGCACGGCGCGGCTGTCGAACCGGATCCATTCTTTCTTTGTCGAGACCGGCGAGCGCGACAAAGCCTGGCAGCCGGAGGCTGGAATCGAAGTCAGGCTGGTGTCGCCGGCCGAGCTTGGCGCCCTCATCCAATCGGGGGAGTTCGTGCTGCAACTCCACATAGCTGCCTTGCTGCTGGCCGGCCTGAAGGGGCTGATCGACCTTGGAGCACTGAAACCGCAGCGCTAATTGACGCCGATCAAAGTGTTCCGGCCGCAAATGCGGCAATTCACGCCTCGACAAGCACCCTGGAAGCCTTCTAATAAAGAGACCGGTGGGGCGGGAAAGCGGCCAGATTCGCATGAATTACGACAGTTTCTTCGCGTCCGCCCTCGATCGGTTGAGGCAAGAGCGCCGCTACCGCGTGTTCGCCGACCTCGAGCGAATTGCCGGACGCTTTCCGCACGCCGTCTGGCATTCCCCGCAAGGCCCGCGCGACGTCGTCATCTGGTGTTCCAACGATTACCTCGGTATGGCGCAGCACCCGAAGGTCATCGGCGCCATGGTCGACGTTGCCGCCCGCATGGGCACCGGCGCCGGTGGCACGCGCAACATCGCCGGCACCAATCACCCGCTGGTCGAGCTCGAACGTGAGCTGGCTGACCTGCATCAGAAGCCGGCCGCGCTGGTCTTTACCTCGGGCTACGTCTCGAACCAGACCGGCATCCCGACCATCGCCAAGCTGCTGCCGAACTGCCTGATCCTGTCGGACGCGCTCAACCACAATTCGATGATCGAGGGCGTGCGCCAGTCGGGCTGCGAGAAGCAGATCTGGCGGCACAACGACATCAAGCACCTTGAAGAGCTGCTCAAGGCCGCCGATCCGGCGCGGCCGAAGCTGATTGCGTTCGAGAGTCTCTACTCGATGGACGGCGACGTAGCTCCTGTGCACGCGAGCTGCGATCTGGCCGAGCGCTACAACGCCATGACTTACGTCGACGAAGTGCACGCCGTCGGCATGTACGGTCCGCGCGGTGGCGGCATCTGCGACCGCGACGGCGCGCTGGCGCGCGTCGACGTCATCGAGGGCACACTCGCCAAGGCGTTCGGCTGCCTCGGCGGCTATATCGCTGGCTCGGAAAAAATGGTCGATGCCGTGCGCTCCTATGCGCCGGGCTTCATCTTCACCACCGCGCTGCCGCCGGCAATCTGCGCCGCGGCGACCGCGGCCATCAGGCATCTCAAGACGTCGAGCTGGGAACGCGAGCGCCACCAGGACCGCGCCGCGCGCGTCAAAGTGGTGCTGAATGCCGCCGGCCTGCCGGTGATGCCGAGCGACACCCACATCGTGCCGGTGCTGATCGGCGACGCCGAGAAGTGCAAGGCGGCGAGCGACCTGCTGCTCGCCGAGCACGGCATCTACATCCAGCCGATCAACTATCCGACCGTGCCGCGCGGCATGGAGCGGCTGCGCATCACGCCGTCGCCCTATCACGACGACGCGCTGGTCGACCGCCTCGCCGAAGCGCTCACTGACGTTTGGGACCGCCTCGGCCTGCCCGACCGCGACCAGTTGCTGGCGGCGGAATAAGCCCTAATCCTGAAATGTCGGCGGCTTGCGCGGCGGCGGCTTGACCGCCTCCTTGGGCTTGTGCGCGACCCGGCGCGCGATGAGCGGCATGGTCAGCGACACCATGACGATGCGCGTGACGTGATGCGCGCCGACATAGACAGGGTCGAGATGCAGAGCGAGTGCCAGCAGCATCATGGCGTCGACCGAGCCCGGCGCGAAGGCGATGATCACTTCCGGAGTCGGCAGCGGAAAGAAGTGCACCAGGCCGATGGCAAACAGCGCGGCAATCGTCACCGAGACGACGAACGACCCCATGGCGGCGCCGAGGAAGTCCGCCATCAGCCGCAGCGGCGTATTGGCAAAACGCCCGCCGACCACGGCGCCGAGCGCGACCATCGCGGTGTTGGCGACCCAGGGCGGCACCACGGCCTGGATCAGCCCGCTGCCGTGTAGCGCGGCGGATGCCGCCATCGCGCCGAACAACAGGCCGCCGGGAAAGCGAACGCGGAACGCAAGGATGGCCGCGATCGCCGACGCCGCCACCAGGATGCTGAGCTCGGTCGCAAGCGCGAGGCTCCACGGTCCGTTGCCGCGCCGCGCCGCGTTGCCGGCAAGGCCGAGCAGCGAAAGCCCGGTCGGCAGGCCGAGCGCGATGACGACGACGCGCATGCTCTGCACGATCGCAACCGATCGCAGCTCAATGCCGAGCTCGGCGGCGACCACCAGCACCTGCGATAGGCCGCCTGGCGAGGTCGCAAGATAGGCCGGCAGCAGCTGCCATCGGTGCACGACCATCAGATAGAGCGTGCCGGCGATGCTGATGCAGACCATCGCGACGATCAGCACAGCGATGCTCGCCGGATAGGTCGCGATGCCGTTCAACGTCTCCGGCGTCACGACCGAGCCGAGCGAAATGCCGACCAGCACAAAGATCGCGCGCGTCAGGAGTTGCGGCATCGGCACCGGCCGGCCGGCGAGCGCGGCCGCCCCGACCGTCAGGATCGCACCCGACAGGTAGCCCGCCGGAAATCCGGTGAGGCCGAGCGGCACGCCGCCGATTGCGGCAATCGCCAGCGTTTCCGCGAGGTGGCGGGCCTGAGCGGCGCGGTCGATGGATGGGCTGGCTGACAAGGGCGGAGCAGCTTTCGGGCGATCAATGCCGCTTGCCACGCGTTGCGTCAAATCGCGCAGGATGATGGACCTGACGATGGACCTAACCCCTGCGAAAGTCGTAATCTTTCACACTGTCGCAACTTCGTCCGGGGTTCTGGAGCGCGTATGCAGGGTTGGGCCGTCATCGCGGTGGCGCTTGCCTATATCGGGCTCCTGTTCCTGGTGGCGAGCTTCGGCGACCGCGCCCGCAGGCCGAGCCGCGACGGGCGCACCGGACTGCTGATCTATCCGCTGTCGCTCGCGATCTATTGCACCTCCTGGACCTTCTTCGGCTCGGTCGGCTCGGCCTCGCGCACCGGCTACGAGTTCCTCACGATCTACATCGGCCCGGTGCTGATGATCGGCCTCTTCACGCCGCTCCTGTCGCGCGTCGTGCGACTGGCGAAGGCGCAGAACATCACCTCGATCGCCGACTTCATCGCAGCGCGTTACGGCAAGGGGCAGGCGGTGGCGGCGACCGTCGCGTTGATCGCGATCGTCGGCACCGTTCCCTACATCGCGCTGCAGCTCAAGGCGGTGTCGGCCTCACTCGAGACCATCATCGCCCACGTCGCGCCCGGCGGCGGCATCGCACGGCCGCTGCTAGGCGACATCGCGCTGTTCGTCGCGCTGTCGATGGCGACCTTCGCCGTGCTGTTCGGCACACGCCACATCGACGCGACCGAGCACCAGGACGGCCTGATGCTGGCGATCGCGACGGAGTTGCTGGTCAAGCTGTTCGCCTTCCTCGCCGTCGGCATCTTCGTCACCTTCTGGGTGTTCGGAGGACCGGGCGCGCTGCTCGAGGCGGCGCGCGGCAATCCGCAGACCGCCGCGCTGTTCTCGCGCGAGCCGCCGTTCGACACGCTCATAGCAACCACGCTCCTGTCGTTCGTCGCCATCATTCTTCTGCCGCGGCAATTCCATGTGGCGGTGGTCGAGAACAACAACGAGGGCGAGATCAGACGCGCGCGCTGGCTGTTCCCGCTCTACCTCGTGCTGATCAACCTGTTCGTGGTGCCGATCGCCATCGCCGGCCTGCTGACATTTTCGCCCGGCCAGGTGGACAGCGACATGTTCGTGTTGGCGCTGCCGCTGCATGCCGGCTCCAGCGTCTTCACCATCGCCGCCTTCGTCGGCGGGCTGTCGGCGGCGACCGCCATGGTGATCGTCGAGTTGGTCGCGCTCTCGATCATGGTGTCGAACGACATCGTCATGCCGTTCGTGCTGCAGCGGCGTGAGGCTTTCGCCGGGCACGAGAATATCGGGTCGCTGCTGCTCAAGGTGCGGCGGGTCGCCATCTTCGCGCTGCTGCTGCTCGCCTACATGTATTACCGCTCGGCCGCCGAGGCACAGCTCTTCGCCATCGGCATCCTGTCGTTCGCGGCAATTGCCCAGCTTGCCCCAGCCTTCTTTGTCGGCCTGCTGTGGCGGCGCGCGACCGCCGGCGGCGCCATCGCCGGCATGAGCGCCGGGATCCTGGTCTGGGCCTATACGCTGTTGCTGCCGAGCTTCGCCGACATCGGCATCGTCGGGCAGCGCATCCTCACCGACGGCCCGTGGGGCATCGCCATGCTGCGGCCGCAGCATCTGTTCGGGCTCGAATTGTCGCCGCTGGTGCACGGTGTGGTGTGGAGCCTGATGCTCAACATCATCTGTTACGTTGGTGTCTCGTTGCGCCGGGCGCCCTCGCCGATCGAGCGTTTGCAGGCCAACTTGTTCGTGCCGAGCGAGCTCGCGCCGATCGCGCCGAGCTTCCGGCTGTGGCGCTCCTCGGTGACGGTCGAAGAACTGTCGCAGACGGTCGCGCGCTATCTTGGCGAGGAGCGCACGCGCACCGCCTTCGAGAGTTTCGCAGCCGCCCAGCGCATCAGCATCGAGCCGAAGGACGAGGCCGATTTCCGCCTGGTGCGCCACGGCGAACACATCCTCGCCTCCGCGATCGGCGCGGCGTCCTCGCGGCTCGTGCTGTCGCTCTTGCTGCGCAAGCGTACGGTCTCGACCAAGGCCGCGCTCAAGCTGCTCGACGACGCCAACGCCGCGATCCAATACAACCGCGAAATCCTGCAAACTGCACTCGACCACGTGCGCCAGGGCATCGCAGTGTTCGACAAGGACCTGCAGCTGATCTGCTGGAACCGGCAGTTCGGCGACATCCTGGACCTGCCGCCGAGCCTGATCCGCACCGGCGTCGGCCTCGCGGAGATCCTGCATTTCAACGGCCGGCGCAGCGGCACGAGCCCCGACCATATCGACGAGTTCATGCACAAGCAGCTCGCGCGCTACGTCGAGAGCAGCGAGCCGTTCGTCGAGCGCTTCGCCGAGGGCATGGTGATCGAGGTGCGCGCCAACCGCATGCCGGACGGCGGCTTCGTCACGACCTTCACCGACATTACCGCCAGCGTCGAGGCGGCCGAGGCGCTGGAGCGCTCCAACGAAACGCTGGAGCGGCGTGTGCATGAGCGCACCGAGGAGTTGACCCGTCTCAACGCCGCGCTGGCGCGCGCCAAGGGCGAGGCCGACGCCGCCAACATCTCCAAGACCAAGTTCCTGGCGGCGGCGAGCCACGACATCCTGCAGCCGCTCAATGCGGCGCGGCTCTACGTCACCAGCCTGATCGAGCGCCGGCGCGGCCAAGACGACTCCCGGCTGATCGACAATGTCGATGCATCTCTCGAGGCGGTCGAGGAGATCATCGGCGCGCTGATCGACATCTCGCGGCTCGATACCGGCGCCATGCGGCCGGAATTCGCAAGCTTCCGCATCGACGAATTGATGCACCAGATCGAGCTGGAGTTCGCGCCGCTCGCGCTCGCCAAGGGTCTCGACCTGACCTTCATGCCCTGCTCCGCGGTGGTGCGCGCCGACCGCAGGCTGCTGCGCCGGCTGGTGCAGAATCTTGTTTCGAACGCCATCAAGTACACACCGGAAGGCCGGGTGCTGGTCGGCGGCCGCAGGCGCGGCGGCGCGCTGCGCATCGACGTCTACGATACCGGCGTCGGCATTCCGCAGGGCAAGCAGCGCGACATCTTCATGGAATTCCATCGGCTCGACGAAGGCGCCAAGATCGCACGCGGCCTTGGACTCGGTCTGTCGATCGTCGAGCGCATCGCGCGCGTGCTCGGCGGCGATGTCACCGTGGTCTCAAGCGTGGGCCGCGGCTCGCATTTCGCCGTCACGGTTCCGCTGTCGAATGTCGCGCCGATCGAGTTGCCCGCGCGCGACGACCCGCGCGTCGACCTTGGCCAACTGGTCGGCACGGCCGCATTGTGCGTCGACAACGAGCCTTCGGTGCTCGACGGCATGGAAACGCTGCTGCAGGGGTGGGGCTGTCACGTCATCAAGGCGCCCGATCTCGACACCGCGCTCGCTGCGATCGAGGATGGCGACATCATGCCGAACGGGCTGCTGATCGACTACCATCTCGACCGTGGCAACGGCATCGACGCGATCGTCGCGCTGCGTGAGCAGTGCGGCGAGGTGCCGGCAATCCTGATCACCGCCGACCGCTCGCCCGCTGTCCGCGAGCAGGCTCGCGCCGAAGGCATCCAGGTGCTGCACAAACCGATCAAGCCGGCGGCGCTGCGCGCGCTACTGGCGCAATGGCGCGTGCTGCGGGTCGCGGCGGCGGAGTAGTCAGCCTTCGACGGGCGCGTTCTGCGGCCAGTGGCCGGCTTCGATCTTGGCGGCGGCGATCACCGCCTGCGTGCGGCTTTCCACCCCAAGCTTCTGCAAAATTGCGGAGACGTGCGCTTTCACGGTCGCCTCCGACACGCTGAGCTGGAAGGCGATCTGCTTGTTGAGCAGGCCTTCCGACAGCATCATCAGCACCCGCACCTGCTGTGGCGTCAGCGTCGCCATGCGCGACATCAGCTCGGCGGTCTCGGCATCCGAGCCGGTCGTGAGATCGACGTCGGGCGGCGTCCATAGCCCGCCGTCGAGCACCCGCTTGATGGCGTTGCGCATGGCATCGACGCCGAGCGTCTTGGGGATGAAACCGGAGGCGCCGAAATCCATGCAGCGGCGGATCACGGCCGGATCGTCGTTGGCCGAGACCACGATCACCGGCACGCTCGGATATTGTGCGCGCATGTACATCAGGCCGGAAAAGCCGCGCACGCCGGGCATTGCCAGGTCGAGCAGGACGAGGTCGATGTCGGGGCCGCGTTCGAGCAATTCGGCCGCCGCCTCGAAGGTGCCGGCTTCGGCGATGTCGGCGTGCTCCAGCAAGCCCTCCACCGCCTCGCGCAACGCGCCGCGAAACAGCGGGTGGTCGTCGGCAATGACCAGGCGATAATTCGGACCTTCGCTCAACCGAGAATACCTACAACATTGAATTTGTGGGCAGTTTACAGATGGTTTTGGCCTAAAGTCTATAAAGTGCACCGTGGGCGAATTTGATCTAGATTCGGTCAGGGATTCGGCACCTTTCTTGACGGAGAAGGGTCTCATGCCTGAACCGAAAGCCGGCGTGCGTCCGTCCCGAACTCGTATCCTGATGGTGAGATATCTGGCGGCATGGCTGGTCTTCGGGCTGGCCGTGTACATGTTCTGCGAGCCGCTCAACCGCATCACGATTCCAGTACTCGGCATTCCGCTCGGCTTTTATGCCGCGGCGCAGGGCGCGCTCATCGTCTTCGTCATCATGCTCTTCACGTTCGCGCAGCAGCGCGACCGTGTCGAGCGGGAGAACGGCTAGCGCCGGCTGCCGACGAACTGGAAAATGACTTCACGGCTGTGCGGGCGGCGGCGATGCTCGACGAGATAGATGCCTTGCCATGTGCCGAGCGTGAGCGCGCCGGCGCTAACCGGTACATGCAATGACACGCCGTTGAGCATTGCCTTCACATGTGCCGGCATGTCATCGGGGCCTTCGACGTCGTGGACCCAGGGCGCGTTTTCCGGCGCGAGACGGTCGAGCGTGGCGATCAAATCCGTCTGCACGTCTGGATCGGCGTTTTCCTGGATGACCAGCGAGGCCGAGGTGTGGCGCAGATAGACCAGCAGCGCGCCCTCGCCGGCGTCGCTTTGTGCGATGAAGCTCTTGGCCTGCCCGGTGATGTCCGTGAAGCCCGCGCCCGGCGTCTCGACGCGCAACGTCGCAGTGGCGATGACCTGCGGATTGACCGTGCTGATCGCTGACAACTTGCCGGACATTCAGGTGCGCGACACGTCGCTGTCGGCTTTCTTGCGGATCATGTCCTTCTGCAGGTTCTCGATGATCTCGACCAGACGCCGCCAGGTGTCCTCGATGAAGACGCGCGCGCGGGCGAGGTCCTGCTTGCTCGGCAGCTGCATCTTCATGCCGCCGTTGCCGTCGGTCTTGGGCGTCAGCTCGCCGGGCGGACGCGGCGGCGGAGATGGCGGGGGCGGTTCGCGCAGGCTCGCGATTTCCTTTTTCAACGCGTCGACCTGCTCGCGCAGATCGTCGAGTTCCTTCTGCGGCGGCGCCGTGCCGTCCGGCACCGCGGCACAGGACCAGCTCCCGCCCTGCGAGCGGCACAGCGCGACCTCGCCGGACTTATGATCGAGCCGCAGGAAGCCTTCGTCGACCGGCGCAAAGCTGTAGCGGCCGCGCGGCGCCGGCGGCATCGCGAGATTGCCGCGGTCGGCGGCGGGCATCTGGTCCTGCATCTTCTGCAAGGCGGCGGGCGGCGGCGCCTTGTCGGGCGGCTGCGCCAGCGCGGGTGAGCCGGCGGCGAGCGCGAGGACGAGCACGACTGTACGCATGGGTCTCTCCTGACAACAAACCTAACACCCGCGCGGGCCCGGCTTGAAGCCGCGAGATGCGGCTGCCGCGTCGCATGCGGATACCGCAAAACGCCGCGGCGAAATTTGCATTTAAGCCCGTGAATCAGCCACTTATGCCGCAGGTGGCGTTTCTTGACTTAAGAAAACCCCGTCAGTATGGTCCGCGCGGCTTTTAGGGCGGCGGTACAAGAGTGAGGCCTTAAATCCGAGCGGGTCGAAGCATGGCTGACGGCACGCAGGATCAAGGCAAGCGCAACGAACCGCCGGACGACGAAGCCGCTCTCTCCGCGAGGCTCAAGCGTCTCGGCGACCGAACTCACCACAGCGGGCCGGCATCCCGAAACGGGCTCGGATCCTCGTCAGGCCGCCAGCGCTTCGGCGTATGCCCGCGGCTTTCGGCTTTCGACCGAACTGGTCGCGGGTGTGGTTGTGGGGGCGGTCATCGGCTGGCTGCTCGACCGCTGGCTGGGGATTTCGCCATGGGGGCTCATCGTTTTCTTGCTGCTCGGCTTTGCCGCCGGGGTCCTTAACGTGATGCGCGCGGCCGGTGTCGTGCGTGAAAGACATCTGAACGATTGAACGCATGCTCCTGGCCGTCGATCCGATCGAGCAGTTTCAGATCCGCAATCTGTTTCCGATCGCCAAGATCGGCAACACCGAGATCGTTTTCACCAATTCCGCCGCCTTCATGCTGGCGGCTGTGCTCGGCCTGACCTTGTTCCTGGTCGTTGCCACCGCGCGCGGCGCGCTCGTGCCTACGCGCCTGCAATCGGCGGCCGAGATCGCCTACGAATTCGTCGCCTCGACCGTGCGCTCGACCGCCGGCTCCGAAGGCATGAAGTTCTTTCCCTTCGTGTTCTCGATCTTCATGTTCGTGCTGACGCTGAACATGATCGGGCTGATCCCCTACGCGTTCACCGTCACCAGCCACATCATCATCACCGCGGCGCTCGCGCTCACGGTGTTCTTCACCGTGCTGATCTACGGGCTGATCCGCCACGGCCTGCACTTCTTCAACCTGTTCGTGCCCAAGGGCGTGCCGATCTACATCCTGCCGCTGATCGTGGCGATCGAGATCCTCTCGTTCGTGTCGCGGCCGATCTCGCACAGCGTGCGTCTGTTCGCCAACATGCTGGCGGGCCACATCACGCTGCAGGTGTTCGCGAGCTTCATCATCCTGCTCGGCACCGGGCTCGGCGTCGTCGGCTGGATCGGTGGCGCGCTGCCGTTCCTGATGATCGTCATCCTGTTCGCGCTGGAGGCGCTGGTCGCCTTCCTGCAGGCTTACGTGTTCGCCATCCTCACTTGCATCTATCTCAACGATGCCATTCACCCGGGCCACTGAGCGCCCGAGCACAAAGGAGTAGGTTATGGATCCAGTGGCAGCAAAGTACATCGGTGCCGGCATCGCCTGCATCGGCATGGGCGGCGCCGGCGTCGGCGTCGGCATCATCTTCGGCAACTACCTCGCGGCGGCGTTGCGCAATCCGTCGGCGGCGCAAGGGCAGTTCGGCAACCTGATCTTCGGCTTCGCCATCACCGAAGCGCTCGGCATCTTCTCGCTGCTGATCGCGCTGCTGCTGCTGTTCGCGCTCTAAGACGCTGCACAGGCTGACGATGGCCGAGCCAGCACATACGACGAGTTCCGAGGTCCACGTCCCGAAGGGCGAGCACGACGGCGGCTTTCCGCCGTTCCAGTCGCAATCCTTCGCCTCGCAGCTCGTCTGGCTGGTGATCGCCTTCGTCCTGCTTTATGTGCTGATGGCGAAGCTGGCGCTGCCGCGGGTCGGCGGCATCATCGAGAACCGCCAGAAGCGCATGGACGACGACGTCGCCGAAGCCGGGAAGCTCAAGCAGCAATCCGACGACGCGGTCGCCGCCTACGAGAAAGCGCTGGCCGACGCGCGCGGCCGCGCCCAGGCGATCGCCAACGAGACCCGCGAACGCCAGGCCGCCGAGGCGGACGCCGCCCGCAAGAAGGTCGAGGATCAGCTCAACGTCAAGCTGGCCGATGCGGAAAAGACCATTGCCGCCACCAAGCAGGCGGCCATGGGCAATGTCCGCGCCATCGCCGAGGACGCGGCCGGCGCGATCGTCGAACGGCTGATCGGAACCGCGCCGGACCAGAAGTCGGTCGCCGAGGCGGTCGCCGGCGTATTGAAGAGATAGCGGCGCATGTTCTTCGAAGCCGAAACCTGGGTGGCGATCGCGTTTTTGGCCTTTCTCGGCCTGCTCGCCTATGTCGGCGTGCACCGCCAGATCGCCAAGGCGCTCGACGACCGCGCCGGACGCATCAAGGCCGAACTCGACGAGGCCCGCAAGCTGCGCGACGACGCGGCTCAACTCCTCGCCGACTACCAACGCAAGCGGCAGGAAGCCGAAACCGAGGCGCAGGGCATCATCGCCGGTGCCAAGGCCGAGGCCGAGCGCATGGCGGCCGACGCCAAGGCGAAGGTCGAGGAGTTCGTGACGCGCCGCACCCAACTCGCCGAAACCAAGATTGCGCAGGCGGAGGCGCAGGCCGCAGCCGATGTTCGTGGTGCCGCCGCCGACGCCGCCGTCGCCGCCGCCGAAAAGATCCTCGCCCTGGAAACCAAGGGCAAGCTCGCTGCCGAGCTGATCGCCAAGGGCATCGAGGACGTGCGCAAAAAGCTGAATTAGCTGGCGCACTTAAGACGTGGCCGGGGCACCGTTGTCCCCGCTGTTACACACTCTACCGTGTGCATAAGCCAATACCTCCGCGGCCAGCCATTGCGCGCCGCATGAGTGGGCCTATCCTTTAACCTGCTGATTCGGCCATTTTTCGGGGAACTTAGCCGAATCGGGCAATCCGCGTCGTTGCGTTTGCGTGCTGGCCGGAAGAACCGGCCCCGGCATCAGGCGAGCTATGATCATCTTCGACTGCAACGGCGTCCTCGTCGACAGCGAGCCGTTGGCGACGTCAATCGTATCGCAGGAGTTCATGCGCGCCGGTTTCCCGCTGACGCCGGATATCGTCGCGCACTATTTCACCGGCCGCCGCCCCGCCGACATGTTCGCCGAAGTCGAACTCGCCTCCGGCCGCAAGCTGCCGCCGGGCTTTGCCGCAACCGTCGCCACCGCGACCTTGCGCCGCTTCCGCGCCGAACTGCGCGCGACCGCCCACATGGCGCAGGCGCTGTCCTGGCTGCGCGGGCCGAAATGCGTCGCCTCGTCCTCCTCGTTCGACCGCATGCGTGTCAGCCTCGAAAGCACGGACCTGATCCGCTACTTCGAGCCCTACCTGTTTTCCGCGACCGAAGTGCCGAACGGCAAGCCGGCGCCAGACCTCTTCCTGCACGCCGCCGCCAAGATGCATGTGCGTCCGCGCGACTGCATCGTGGTGGAAGATTCCGCCGTCGGCGTCGCGGCGGGCGTCGCTGCCGGCATGACGGCGGTCGGTTTCGCCGGCGGCAGTCACGCCGGACCGCGCCTCACCGAGCAGCTGCGCGCGGCCGGCGCGCGCGTCGTCATTTCCGACATGCGCGCCCTCAAGGGCACCATCATCGATCTGCGCGGCTGGTGAGCGATATCTGCCCGGCCCGCTAAGCTGTCAGCCGTCGTGGGCGGCTCGATCCACCGGTTGACACACCGTCGTCGCTGAACTCGATCTGGAAGGTTTCGGACAGCCCCGCCCTTCCAGACGGCGTCAGTTGGAGCGCACGGCTGCCCGGCACACTTTTGAGCCACCCGAGCTCCAACAGACGATCGAGAATCCGAGCTCCGACGAATCCCTTGAGGTGATAACGGCGCTCGCTCCAGTCGAGACACGGCTGGCAGTAGATCCGCCTCGTCCGCGGCGTCAGATCGGCGCCGAACGCGGAAAGGAAGTGCACGCCCGAAGCCGTGACGTCTCCACCTTCATCGGTGAGCGAGATGTGGCCCATGGCCACAAGCGTATCGGTAACGGCGACCCCGACCTGGCCAGCCAGATGATCGTAGCAAGTTCGGGCAAAACGAAGCGCATCATCGCTTGCCGACCGCGGCTGACGGCGGGGCGGCACCTCGATGGCGGCGACGACCTTCATGCTCTCCAGCATGGTCGCGACCAGTGGGGACGCGATTCGATAATAGCTGAAGCGGCGCTCGCGAATGACCGTCAACAGCCGCGCGGCAACCAGCTTGTTCAAGTGACCGCTCGCCGTCGAGCGAGAGATGTTGGCGCAGTAAGCAAGCTCGGTGCCCGTCAACGACCGGCCGCCCATAAGGGCGTTGAGCATCGTCGCTCGCGCGGTGTCACCCACAAGCGCGGCCACTTCCACCAGATTTGCAGCCGCGACCATCCTTAAGCCTAACGCCGATATCGAAAGCTCTTCAATCGAAAACAGTTCGGTATGGGCCGAACTGTTCGCGCGAGACAATGGCGAACCTCGGCAGCAAGTATGCGTTGCAGCCCTCGTCCAGCAAGGACGCTCACGGTTGGCACGGAGGATGAGATGGTCGCCTATTGGGTCGCGCGCTCGAAGGTCAATGATCCCGATCAGTACAAGAAATATACCGAGCTGGTGCCAGGCATCCTGCAAAAGTTCGGCGGCAAGATCCTTGCGCGCGGCGGAAAGTTCAAGATTCTCGAAGGTCCGGAAAAATTCCGCCGCTTCGTCGTCATCGAGTTCCCGAGCTTCGAGGAGGCGGTCGCTTGCTACGAGTTCGCCCGAGTACC
The DNA here is from genome assembly GCA_963742095.1 of uncultured Alphaproteobacteria bacterium. Taxonomy (GTDB): domain Bacteria; phylum Pseudomonadota; class Alphaproteobacteria; order Rhizobiales; family Xanthobacteraceae; genus Pseudolabrys. The sequence goes on along the minus strand of CAVUKJ010000003.1, from coordinate 1,557,695 downwards.
TTGAAGCAGCGGCGCACCGCAGGAAGGACGGGGCCAGCGAGTTGGAGATCGCCATCGTCGAGAGCCTCTAAGGCCGTCGACGGTCAACCATCGTATTGATCCGCAGGGCCCAGTTATATCGCCGCGAAAGCGGCCACCGGAGCGGCTAGCTCGAGCGCGGATTGGCCGTTGGCCGTTTCTTTGGCTTGTGCGCGGGCGCCTTTTTCTTTTCCGGCGGCGCGCTTTGCGCATCGAACCCGACATAGACCACATAGGAGCTGATGTCGGTGATCGGCGACGGCAGCGGGAACGACAGATCGGGCTCGATATGTGTGAAGTTGACGCGGTCGATCGAACCGGTGAGCGTGACCGTCTCGCGGCCGAGATTGGACGCCACGACCTTGGGGTTGACGCCGTCATGCACGACGGCGACGCGGATCGGCACGTCGACGTTGCCGGGGCCGCCGGCCGGCCCGGTGATGATGCGGCCTTCGATGCCGATCTTCATCGACAGGTTGCCGCCGTTGAGGTGGCACTCGCGCGCGGTGCGGATGATGCTGCCCTGATAGCGCACGTCGAGGGCGTTCGGTTCGCCCTCGCCCGGCTTGCTGCCGATCATCAGCGTGGCGGCGCCGGAGCGGATCTTCACTTCCGGGCAATCGTAGTCGGTGTCGATCGCCGACGCGCTCGCGGTGGCGCCATCGCCGCCGCCGGACGTGACCTTCGGATTCGACTTGAACAGATCGAGCGGCGAGGAACTGAACAGGCTGCTCGAGCCCGTGCTGCCGCAGCCGCCGAGCGCGAGCGCAATGCTCAATCCAGCAATGATGGCAGCGCCGGTCCGCGCCATGGTCCCTCCCCCGACAGTCCGGCACAATGATCGCTGCAACCGGTTTCGGTCCGGTTTATAGCAAGCCAAGCGTGGCAAGCCCAAGGCAGCGAAGACGCAGAGTCCGCTAATCGCGGTCGTCCTTGAGCCGCGCGTAGAGCAGATGGTCCTGCCAGAGGCCGTTGATGCACAAATAGGCCCGGGCATAGCCCTCGCGCTGGAAACCGGTCTTTTCCAGGAGCGCGATCGAGGCCGCATTGGTCGGGATGCAAGCCGCTTCCAGCCGGTGCAAGCGGAGTGTGCCAAAACAGAACGGAACGAGCGCGCGCATCGCTGCGGTCATGTAACCTTGCCGCGCGAACGGCTCGCCGATCCAGTAGCCGATGGCGCCGGCCTGGGCGACGCCGCGGCGGATATTGGCGAGCGTCAGCCCGCCGACCATGGCGTTGTCGTCGCTACGGAAGATCAGGAACGCGTAGGCGAGATCGGAGCGCAGGTCTTCGGTGTAGCGCTTGAGCCTGCGGCGGAACGCGCTGCGCGTGAGATCGTCGGCCGGCCAGGTCGGCTCCCATGGGGTCAGAAACGCGCGGCTTTGCTCGCGCACCGCGGCCCATTCCTCAAAGTCGCCGCTCTGCGGCACGCGCAACGTGACGCCGCGGCCGACGATATTCGGCAGCGTGTCGTCGACGGTGCGGAACAGCGCCATGGTCAGGCCGCCTTCGCCACGAGACTTTCGGCGATAGCGGCCGTGCTCTCGAGGCCCGAGCCGGGGCCGAGCGCGGAAATCGCCGGCGGCGAACGATGGATCAGCATGCGGCCGGCCGCGCGCGCGCTTTCGACGGTGACGGCATCGACCTTGGCGACGATCTCGTCGAGCGGGATCGGCCGGCCATAGGCCAGCATCTGCCGCGCCAGCTGCCCGAGGCGCGCTTCCGAGCTTTCCAGCGCCATCAGCAAGCCGGCCTTGAGCTGGGCCTTGGCACGCGCGACTTCCGCTTCGCTCAGAGTTTCGGTCGCCTTGGTAATCTCGCCGATAGCGACGCGCATCAACTCGGGCGCGTCGGCCTCGTCGGTGCCGGCGTAAAGCGCGAACAGGCCGGTGTCGCTGTAAGGCATGTGGAAGGCGTTGATGGTGTAGCAAAGGCCGCGCTTCTCGCGCACCTCCTGGAACAGGCGCGACGACATGCCGCCGCCGAGCACGCTGGTGAACACCTGCAGGCTGTGCAGCTGCGGGTCGCGCACCGGCACGCCTTGCAGCGCCAGCGCGATATGCACCTGCTCGAGGTCGCGCGTTTCGACGCGGGTGCCGCCGCGGAAATTCGCCGGCTCCAACTCCGGCGCAGCGGCGCCGGCAAAGCTCGCGAAGCGCTTCTCGGTGTCGGCGACGATGGCATCATGATCGACGGCGCCGGCGGCGGCGACGATCATGTTGGGTGCGCGGTAGTTACGCGAGAGATAGGTGCGCAGCCGCGCCGGGTTGAACGAGCGCACGGTCTCCGGCGTGCCGAGAATGGATCGGCCGACGGCCTGCTTGGGGAATGCCGTCTCCTGCAAGCGGTCGAACACGAGATCGTCGGGCGCGTCTTCGACGGCGCCGATCTCCTGCACGATGACGTTCTGCTCGCGCCGAAGTTCTTCCGCATCGAAGGTCGGCTCGGCAATGATGTCCGACAGGACGTCGAGCGCAAGTGGCACGTCGGCCTTGAGCACGCGGGCGTAATAGGCGGTGCTCTCGATGCTGGTCGCGGCGTTGAGATCGCCGCCGACCGCTTCGATTTCCTCCGCGATCTGGCGGGCGTTGCGGCGCTTGGTACCCTTGAAGGCCATGTGCTCGAGCAGATGCGAAATGCCGTGTTCATCGGGCTTTTCGTTGCGGCTGCCGGAGCCGATCCAGACGCCGAGTGTGGCCGATTCCAGATGCGGCATCCGGTCGGTGACCACCGACAGGCCAGAGGACAGACGAGTCACCTTCACACTCATGCCGCTGCTCCTTCACGCGCCGCGCGCGAGGCGGACGCCACATATCGTTCGACCGCCGCCTGATCGACCGGCAGCACACTGACGCGCTCCTTGCGCGACGGCAGATCGGCGAGCCAGTCGGGGAGCTTCGGCTTGACGCCGCAGGCGGCTTCAACCGCCTGCGGGAATTTGGCGGGATGGGCGGTCGAGAGCACGACCATCGGCACCGACGGATCGCGCGTTTCCTTCTCGGCGACGGCGAGGGCGATCGCGGTGTGCGGATCGGCGCAATAATGCGCCTCGCGCATCCAGGCGCGCATGGTGGCGGCGCCCTCCTCCTCATCGGCACGGTCGGCGGTGAACAGCGCGCGCATCGACTTGAGCGCGGGCGCGGCGATGGCGAAGCGCCGCGATTGCGCCAGCGAGGCCATCGCCGCCGAGACCTTCTTGGCGTCGCGTGCGTAGGCGTCGAACAGCAGCCGCTCGAAATTCGACGACACCTGGATGTCCATCGACGGCGACGTCGTCGGCATGACGTCACGGATTTCATAGTCACCGGTCGCGAAGGCGCGCACCAGGATGTCGTTGACGTTGGTGGCGACCACCAGCCGGTCGACCGGCAGGCCCAGGCGCTGCGCGACATAGCCGGCATAGACGTCGCCGAAATTCCCGGTCGGAACCGTGAAGGCGACCTTGCGGTGCGGTGCGCCGAGCGCTACCGCGGCGGTGAAGTAATAGACCGCCTGCGCGACGATGCGCGCCCAGTTGATCGAATTGACGCCGGACAGGTGGACGCGGTCGCGGAAGGCGTGGTGATTGAACATCGCCTTCACCAACGCCTGGCAGTCATCAAAGGTGCCTTCAATGGCGAGCGCGTGGACGTTCGCGTCGGTCGCCGTCGTCATCATGCGCCGCTGCACCTCGGAGATGCGGCCGTGCGGGAAGAGCACGACGACATCGACCTGGCTGCGGCCGCGGAACGCTTCGACCGCCGCGCCGCCGGTGTCGCCCGACGTCGCAACGACGATAGTGGTGCGCTCGCCGCGTTCGCGCAGCACGTGGTCCATCAGCCGCGCCACCAATTGCATGGCGAGATCCTTGAACGCCAGCGTCGGGCCGTGGAACAGCTCGAGCACGAACAGGTTGGCGCCGAGTTGCGTCAGCGGCACGGTGGCCGGATGGCGGAAGGTGCCGTAGGCCTCGCGCGCCATGCGGGCGAGATCGGCTTCGGGGAGACTCGTGCCGATGAAAGGCCGGATCACCTCGCAGGCGACTTCCGCGTACGGCTTGCCGGCGAAGCCCGCGATCGTTTTGGCGTCGAGCGAGGGCCAGGTCTCGGGCACGTAAAGGCCGCCGTCGCGGGCGAGCCCGGCCAGCATGACCTCGACGAAATCGAGCGCCGGGGCCCCGCCCCGCGTTGAGACGTAACGCATTGACCTGCTTAGATTTTTACGGTTCCGCACGGCCTTCAAAGGCAACAGTAGCCCCGCCCCATGGCTTTCACAAGAAAGCCCGGAGAAGGGCCGAGGCAGCCTGCTTTGCGGAGCCGAAAGCTCAGACGACGAGGGCGCCGCCGTCGAGATAGACGATCGAGCCGCTCATGAAGCCGTTGGTCATGAAGCCGAGAATCTGCTGGGCGATGTCCTCGCCGAGACCGACGCGGCGCACCGGCAATCCGGCCGCGGTCTTGTCCAGCATCTCCTTGCGCGCGGCTTCCGGCATGGCGGCGCGGATCGGCGTGTCGATGATGCCGGGCGAGACGCAGTTGACGCGAATGGGCGCGAGCTCGAGCGCCAGCGCCCGCGTCAGCAATTCGAGCGCGCCGTTTGCCGCGCTGACGATCGCCGAATTCGGCCGCGGCCGGATGCTGAGGAAGCCGCTGACCAATGTCAGCGAGCCGCCGGGCCTGATCTCGGCGGCGCGGGCGCAACGCCAGGCACCCCACAATTTGGCCTCGAGAGTCGCCCGCACGTCGTCCATGGCTACAGTCTTGAACGGGCCGGTGCGCAGCTGCGCGGCGCTGACCACCACGTGGTCGATAGGGCCGCAGGCGCGGAAGAGATCGACGACGCTCTGGTCGTTGGTGACATCGGCGGGGATGCCCCTGGCGCCGATCTTGGCGGCGGCGGCCTTCACCCTGTCGGCGTTGCGCGAGGCTATGACGACCTCGGCGCCCTGCGCTTTCGCCATTTCGGCAGTCGCAAGACCGATGCCGGATGAGCCTCCGACGGCGACGACTTTCTTTCCGGCCAGCATGCGCGCGCACTCCCCTCGCTGTTGCGCGTGCACTAAATCATGGCGCGCCACGCCCGACAACAATGCAGCAATTTTCGTATCGGGAAAGCGCTGCGTCAGTAGACGCGTCGCAGGCGGCGGATGGTCCAGACCAGATAGACGCCGGCGAGCGCCAGCGCCAGACCGAACCAGGTGATGGCGTATTGCAGGTGATTGTCCGGCAGGTTCACCTGCAGCTTGCCGGGTTTGGGCCAGCCGCCGGGCGGCACCGGCAATTCCTGCTCGATGTAGAACGGCGCCGCGGTCGACCACTTCTTGGCAGCCGCCATCGCCTTGATGTCGCGCAGGTACCAGACATTGTTCTGCGGCTCGTCGGCCGGCGTGAACAGGCCGCGCGTCTCGGGCCAGCGCACGATGCCGACGATGTCGACGCTGCCATTGATGCGATCGATGCGGCTCGCCGCATCCTTGCGGTCGAGCGGCACGAAGCCGCGATTGATGATGACGATGCTGCCGCCGGCGAGCCGCGCCGGCGCGAACACGAAATAACCCGGCCCCGTCACGTCGGGACGGAAGGCGGAGCCGGCGCTGTAGACGAGCGCCTCCTCGCCGGGGAGGAACTCGGCCGGAAAGCCGACGCGCGCGAACTCCTCGCGCTCGGCCAGCACATGATCCCAACGGTCGCGCGGCGGCAGATCGGCCGGCTCGCGCGCCAACCGCGTCGTCATCGCAGCGATGAGATTTTCCTTCCAGACCTTGCGATCGAGCTGCCAGACGCCGAGACCGACGAGAATGGCGATGCCGGCGACGGCAAAGACCGTCGGCTCGAGAATGCCGCCTCGCGGTTTGCTCAACGCCCGCCTCGCTGTTCGAGGCGGCCTTCCGCCGCCTGATGATGGTATTGCAGCGCGATCAGCAGGCCCTTGATGAGCCGCAACGGCAGAAGCGTCACGATCAGGATCAGCGGCAGCCACAACATGGCATGCACCCAATACGGCGGCTGGAAGAGTACTTCGGTGAGCAGCGCCGCGAACACGACAATCCCGCCGCCGAGCAGGATGACGAACACCGCCGGGCCATCGCCGGCATCGGCGAAACTGTAATCGAGGCCGCAACTGTCGCAGCGCTGACGCAGCGTGAGAAAGCCCTGAAACAGCTTGCCCTCACCGCAACGCGGGCAGCGGCCGCGCAGGCCGCGGCCAATCGGCAAGGGCGCCGGTGCAATCTCATTCATCGTCACATCTCAAAACAAAAGGGCGGCGTCGCCGCCGCCCCTTTTATTGGTCAACCCGTTTGCATCACTCCGGGTGCACCACGCCGGCGCCCCACACATATATGCAGGCGAACAGGAACAGCCAGACCACGTCAACGAAGTGCCAGTACCAGGCGGCGAACTCGAAGCCGAGGTGCTGCTTCGGCGTGAAGTGGCCGGCCACCGCGCGCAGCAGGCAGACGATCAGGAAGATCGAGCCGATGATCACGTGGGCGCCGTGGAAGCCGGTCGCCATGAAGAAGGTGGCGCCGTAGATGTTGCCGGAATAGTGGAAGGCGGCGTGCGAGTATTCAAAGGCCTGTACGCAGGTGAAAGTCATCCCGAGCAGGATGGTGAGCGCGAGGCCCCACTTCAGGCCCTGCCGGTCGTTCTCGAGCAGCGCGTGATGTGCCCAGGTCACCGTGGTGCCCGAGGTCAGCAAGATCAGCGTGTTCAGCAGCGGCAGATGCCACGGATCGAAGGTCTCGATGCTCTTGGGCGGCCACACGCCGCCGGTGAAGGCTGCGCGCGCGATGTCGTGCGCGTCGCCCGGGAACAGCGCAGTGTTGAAGTAGGCCCAGAACCAGGCGACGAAGAACATCACTTCGGAGGCGATGAACAGGATCATGCCGTAGCGGTGCGAGATCTGCACCACGCGCGTGTGGAAGCCTTCGAACTGGGCTTCGCGGATCACATCGCGCCACCAGGCGATGAAGGTGTAGAGCACGCCGATGACGCCGACGCCGAACACCAGCGGCGCGGCGGGGAACATCTGGTGCATCCAGGTGATGGTGCCGACCGCGAGGATGAACGCCGAGATCGAGCCGACCGCCGGCCACGGGCTCGGATCGACCAAGTGGTAGTCGTGGTGGTTTGCGTGAGCCTCAGCCATCGTCGTCTCCGTTAAAGCTTGGAATTCTTTTCGGATGCATCAGCAACCGGCGCCGCCGCGTCGGGCAGCAGGTAGAAGGTGTAGGACAGCGTGATGGTGTTGAGCGTGTCCTGGTCGTGATCTTTCACCATCGAAGGATCGACGTAGAACACCACCGTCATTTCGCGAGTTTCACCCGGCTTCATGGTCTGCTGGGTGAAGCAGAAGCAATTGATCTTGGTAAAGTAGGCGCCGACCGTCGGCGGCGAAACGTTGTAGGAGGCCTGCGCGGTGATTTGGCGCGCGGCTTCGTTGATGACCTTGTAGTGGACGGTCGCGACCTCGCCGAGGCGGAGCTTGATCTCGTTCTGCTCCGGCTCGAAGCGCCACGGCAGTCCGGGTGCGACATTGGAGTCGAAACGCACATTCACGGTGCGGCCGAGCACCTCGCCGGGCGCGTGTTGTGCGACCTGCGGCGTGCCGGCAAAGCCGGTGGTGCGACAGAACCAATTGTAGAACGGCACTGCGGCATAGGCGGCGCCCACCATGGCGGCCACAAACACGCCACAGGCGCCAGCGACCAGCGCGTCGCGCCCGAGTTTCTTGCGGTGTGCGGCCGGCGTCGTCATATCGGCCGGACCAGAACGCCCGGTCCCTTCACCAAGGTCATGACGTAGAACAGGATCACCAGCGCGGCGAGCGCAAGCGCAATGGCGATCGAGCGCGAACGGCGCGCGCGCCGCTGCGCCTCGGTGAGCACGATGCCCTCGTCCTTGTCCCGCTCGTTCATGACCAATCCAACGCTCACGCCGCAAACCGGGTCAGCAGCCCGCCCCATCCCCGCTCGACCAGCAGCACGGCGAAAAGCAAAAACAGATAAAGAATCGAGAAGGCGAAGAGTTGCTTGCTCGCGCGCTCGGCCGGGCGGCGCTCGCAGAACACCTGCCACGCCAGCATCACCATGATGAGGCCCGTCACCGCCGCGGTCAGTCCGTAAAGCGCACCGGCATAACCGAGCGCATAAGGCGCGAACCCGAGTGGCGCGACGAGCAGCGTGTAGCGCAGGATCTGGCGGCGGGCGTTCGCGTCACCTGCCACTACCGGCAGCATCGGAACGCCGGCGCGCGCGTAGTCGTCGGCGCGGTAGAGCGCCAGCGCCCAGAAGTGCGGCGGCGTCCAGAAGAAGATGATCAGAAAAAGCACGATCGGCTCGAGCGAGAGCGTTCCGGTGACCGCCGCCCAGCCGATCATCGGCGGGAAGGCGCCGGCGGCGCCGCCGATCACGATGTTCTGCGGCGTCAAGCGCTTGAGCCAGGCGGTATAGATCGCCGCATAGAAGAAGATGGTGAAGGCCAGCAGCCCGGCGGCGAGCCAGTTCACCAGCAGGCCGAGGGTCGCCACCGAGAAGCCCGCGAGCGTCACGCCGAACGCGAAGGCTTCACCCGGCTGCACGCGCCCGACCGGCACCGGACGGCGCTGCGTCCGGGTCATCAAGGCATCGATATCGGCGTCGTACCACATGTTGAGCGCGCCGGCGGCACCGGCGCCGACCGCGATGCAGAGCAGCGCGGTGAACGCCGTCATCGGATGCAGCGAGCCCGGCGCGACGGCAAGACCGACCAGCGCGGTGAACACCACGAGCGACATGACCCGCGGCTTCATCAGCGCGAGATAGTCGGAAACGCTTGCCAGACTCGGTTCGGCAAACCCGTCCGCTGCGGACAGATCGCCGCGGAAGTCTGCACCTTCGCTGACGAGCGACATTCTTATTTAATCCGCGGCAGCGTCTCGAACTGGTGGAACGGCGGCGGCGACGACAGGGTCCATTCGAGCGTGGTTGCGCCCGCGCCCCACGGATTGTTGCCTGCCGCGCGTTTCTTGGCGAAGGCCTCGACCAGACCGAAGATGAAGATGACAACGCCGAAGCCGGAAATGTAGGAACCGTAGGACGAGATCTCGTTCCAGCCGTGGAACGCTGCCGGGTAATCGACGGTGCGACGCGGCATGCCGGCGAGGCCGAGGAAGTGCTGCGGGAAGAAGACGAGGTTGACGCCGATGAACGTGACCCAGAAGTGCAGCTTGCCGATGGTCTCGTTGTACATGTAGCCGGTCATCTTCGGGAACCAGTAGTACCAGCCGCCGAAGATGGCGAAGACCGCGCCGAGCGACAGCACGTAGTGGAAGTGCGCGATGACGTAATAGGTGTCGTGCAGCACGCGGTCGACGCCGGCATTGGCGAGGACGACGCCGGTGACGCCACCAACGGTGAACAGGAAGATGAAGCCGAGCGCCCACAGCATCGGCGTGCGGAACTCGATCGAGCCGCCCCACATCGTGGCAATCCAGGAGAATATCTTCACGCCGGTCGGCACCGCGATCACCATGGTGGCGGCGATGAAGTAGGCCTGCGCGCCGGTCGACAGGCCGACGGTGTACATGTGGTGCGCCCAGACGACGAAGCCGATGCCGCCGATCGCGACCATGGCGTAGGCCATGCCGAGATAACCGAACACCGGCTTGCGGCTGAACGTGGCGACGATCTGGCTGATCATGCCGAAGCCCGGCAGGATCAGAATGTAGACTTCCGGATGGCCGAAGAACCAGAACAGGTGCTGGAACAGCAGCGGGTCGCCGCCGCCTTCCGGGGCGAAGAATGTCGTGCCGAAATTGCGGTCGGTCAGCAGCATGGTGATGCCGCCTGCCAACACCGGCAGCGCCAGCAGCAGCAGGAACACGGTCACCAGGATCGACCACACGAACAGCGGCATCTTGTGCAGCGTCATGCCCGGCGCGCGCATGTTGAAGATGGTGGTGATGAAGTTGATGGCGCCGAGGATCGACGATGCGCCGGCGAGATGCAGCGCAAGGATGACGAAATCGACCGCCGGACCCGGATGACCGCTGGTCGATAGCGGCGCATAAAGCGTCCAGCCCGTTCCGGCGCCGAGCGAGCCCGGTTCACCTTCGACGAACATCGACGTCAGAAGCAAGGCGAACGAGGCCGGCAGCAGCCAGAACGAGATGTTATTCATGCGCGGGAACGCCATGTCCGGCGCGCCGATCATCAACGGCACCATCCAGTTGCCGAAACCGCCGATCATCGCCGGCATCACCATGAAGAAGATCATGATCAGGCCGTGCGCGGTCGCGAACACGTCGTATTCGTGCGAACTCGGGAAGAACTGGATGCCCGGGTTCTGCAATTCCATACGGATGGCGATGGACAGCAGGCCGCCGATGATGCCGGCCATGATGGCGAACACGAGGTACATCGTGCCGATGTCCTTGTGGTTCGTCGAATAGACGAAGCGCCGCCAGCCGGTCGGATGGTGGGCGTGATCGTCGTGTGCGTCGTGGGCAGCCGCGTGTGCCATCATTCTTATCCTTCGCTTCGTTCCTGTCGCCCGACTATTTCGTTTCGCCAGCAGCCATCTTGGTCGGCGCGCTATCATCAGTGGACGCGTACTTCTTCTTGGCGTCGGCGAGCCACGCCGTGTAGGCCTGCTCACTCACCACGTGGACCGCGATCGGCATGAAGGCGTGGTCGCGCCCGCACAGCTGCGAGCACTGACCGTAATACATGCCTTCGCGCTCCGCCTTGAACCACGTCTCGTTGAGGCGGCCGGGGACGGCGTCGATCTTGATGCCAAACGACGGCACCGAGAACGAATGAATGACGTCGGCGCCGATGACCTGCACGTGCACGACCTTGTTCACCGGCACGACCATCTCATTGTCGACTGCGAGCAGGCGCGGCTGGTTCGGCTTGCGGTCCTTGTCCTGAAGCATCAGGGAATCGAATTCGAACTTCTGGTCCGGATAGCTATAGCTCCAGAACCACTGCTTGCCGGTGACCTTCACGGTCACGTCGGCGGGCGGAACCTTCAACTGGTAGAACAGCAGACGAAACGACGGGATCGCGATCGTCACCAGGATGAGCACCGGCACCACGGTCCAGATCACTTCGATGAACGTGTTGTGGGTGGTGCGCGAGGGCGTCGGGTTGGCGCGCGCGTTGAAGCGCACAATCACAATGACAAGCAGGCCCAGAACGAACAGCGTGATCGCCGCGATGACCCAGAGCAGGAAGTGGTGGAACCAGACGATGTCGTCCATCACCGGCGTATTCGGGGCCTGCATGCCGATTTGCCAGGGCTGCGGTTCCCCGTCGGCGAGCGCGGCGCCGGCGCCGAAGAGAGCACCCAGGGGAACAGTCACGCCCGTGACCACGAAAGCGATCAACCGCTTGACCAATTGCATTGTCGTTTGCGCTCCCTCGACGAGAAAAACGGCCCTGGAACCAAGGCCCCTATTTGCCGCCCACCGTCAGCGATGATGTTCGGCGCGGCCCGCTGAGCACGGCGTTTGCCACGGGCGTGGCAGCTTGTGTGTCGTGCGGCGGGACGGGGGGAAATCCCTGTTTCTCAAACCACAATTCCGTTCCTGCCGCAATGCGCCTTACTGCGCTCTCCCTGCGACAAACGGCACCTCCGGAGCCTCGAATTGGGCGCCGCATTTACGCCACGGGAGGGCGGCTTGGATGCGCAGGTCACGGGCGCGAGGCCCCCGCCCCTTCCTTGACAGGAAAGGACGGGCGTGACCCAACCGGGACGAATAAAATGCACGGCGGGGCGGCGATTCGCCGGAACTGAGGCACGGCAAGCGGCCTAGACCGTGTGCCAAAGGATTGAATGATGGGCATTTTCAGGCGGAGAAACGTTGGCTGCCTTTGGCTCGCGGCGATGGGCATCCTGCTGCTGCTGGCACCCGGCCAGGGCGCCCTCGCCCAAGGCGCCGTCAAATCCGTGCACAAGGATTGGCAGATCCGCTGCGACACGCCGCCCGGCGCCAAGTCCGAGCAATGTGCGCTCATCCAGAGCGTGACCGCCGAAGACCGCGCCAATGTCGGCCTGACCGTCATCGTGTTGAAAACCGCCGACGCCAAGAGCCGGCTGATGCGGGTGGTGGCGCCGCTCGGCGTGCTCTTGCCGTCGGGGCTCGGCCTCAAGATCGACAACGCCGACATCGGCCGCGCCGGCTTCGTGCGCTGCCTGCCGAACGGCTGCATCGCCGAGGTCGTGATGGACGACACGCTGATCAAGAAGCTCACGACCGGCAAGACCGCGACCTTCATCATTTTCCAGACCCCGGAGGAAGGCATCGGCTTTCCGATGAGCCTCAACGGGTTTGGCGAAGGCTACGCCAAGTTGCCGTAGCCCCAAGTTCCAGCCAAGTCTAGCCCAAGTCGCCTAGCCCAAGTCTTCTATCCCAAGTCTGCCCACCCTCGCCTTCCCTCCTCGATTCGGTGGATACTGCCGCGCGCAAGCGTGCAGAGCAGGAGCGTCGAGACGTGAGGTTGGGTTTTGTCGGTCTAGGTGCGATGGGTGAGCTCATCGTTCCGCGCCTGATGGCGGCGGGACATGAGGTGACCGGCTGGAACAGATCGCGCGCCAAGGCCGACGCGCTGATCGCACAAGGCATGCGCTGGGCCGGTACGCCGCGCGAGGTCGCGCAACAATCCGAGATCGTCTTCTCCATCGTCACCGATGCCAAAGCCGTGCGCGCGGTGGCGCTCGGCAAAGACGGCATCGTGTCCGGCATCGGCAAAGGCCGCGTGTTCATCGACATGAGTACGATCGAGCCGGACGAGAGCCGCGCCATCGCCGCCGAGTTCGACAAGGCGGGCGCGATCATGCTGGACGGTCCGCTGTCCGGCTCGCCAGTCACGGTGAAGGCAGACCAAGCCTCGATCATGATCGGCGGCGACGAACAGGTGTTCGAGCGCGTCAAGCCGGTGCTGCTGGCGATCGGCCCAAAGGTCACGCGCATCGGCGGCAACGGCCTCGCCTGCCAGATGAAGATCGCGGTCAATCTGCTGCTGATGGTCGAAGTGATCTGCTTCGGCGAAGCGGTGGCACTCGCGGAGAAAGGCGGCGTCGACCGGGCCGTCGCGCTCGATGCCATTCTCAAGAGCGTAGCGGCTTCGCCGGTTCTCGGCTATCGCGGACCCTTTATTCTCGAGGGCAAGATGCCAGAGGTGCCGCTTGCCGACGTGACGCTGCAGCAGAAAGACATGCTGCTGGCGCTCAATCTCGGCCGCACGCTCGGCAGTCCCGTGCCGCTCGCCGCCGCCGCCAACGAGATGATGAATGCCTGCCGCGGCCTCGGCATCGACGGCAACGATTTCGTGGTTGCGCACCAGGTCTATCGGCGTTTGGGAGGACAAGCATGAGCTCGGGCGAAAAAATCGGCGCTGCGCTCGCCAAGGCGATGAAGGGCACCGCCGCCAAGATCAAGGACGACGCGCCGGCGGCCAAAATGGTCCGCACCAACATGCGCGACGTGCCCAAGGTCGAAGGCCTCAAGCGCGAGGATGGCTGGGTCGATATGCAGGTGCAGTTCCTGATCGACAAGAAATCGGCGGGCTGCGATCACGTGGTCGGCTGGACGGTGCTCAAGCCCGGCGCCAGTCACGAAAGCCATCGCCATCACAACTGCGATGAGTTCTTCATCGTGCTCAAGGGCAAGGGACACATCATTACCGATCACGGCCTCGAGCCGTCTGGCGAAGGCGACGTGGTCTATTCGCCGCGCGACTGCTGGCACGGCTTCAACAACACGTCGAACGAAGACGTCGTATTGGTCTGGGGCTGGATGGGCGCGGGCTCGATCGAGGATTCCGGCTACCAGGTGCATCCGGAGCATCACAAGTGACCGCCTATTACATCGGCCAGCACGACATCGGCGACGAACCGGCTTTTGCCGCCTATCTCAAGGAAACGATGCCCTTCATCGAGAAGCATGGCGGGCGCTATCTCACCAAGGCGGGCAGCCACGAGATGCTCGAAGGCACGAAGCCGAGCCGCGTCGTGGTCGTCGCCTTCCCGAGCAAGCAGGCGATCAAGGACTGGTATAACGATCCCGGCTATCGCCCGCTGATCGCCAAACGGCATGCGGCGGCGCGCAGCACCATGATCGCGGTCGACGGCCAATGAAGCCCTGGGAAGATCCGCGCATCGCGAAAGGCATGACGGCACAGCTCGCGACGCGGCGCGCGCGCATCACCGCCGGCGAAAAGCCGCTCGGCTGGAAAGTCGGCCTCGGCGCGCCGGCCTCGATGGAGCGCATGCAGATCAAAGCGCCCGTGGTCGGCTTCCTGATGCAGCGCGCCTTGCTGCTGTCGGGCAGCACGGCCTTCTTCGACGGCTGGACCAAACCCGCCGCCGAATGCGAAATCGCGGTGCGCATGGCGCGCGACCTCGCGGGCGGCGCGACCGGCGACGATGCTTTGGGCGCCATCAAGGAAATCCTGCCCGCCATCGAACTCGCCGATTTCAATCCGCCGCCGACCGCCGGCAATCTCGACGCCGTTCTGGAAGGCGACATCTATCAGCGTCACGTCATCCTGTGCGGCAATACCCGGCCGGGCGGCAGCGTCGCGGGACTGACCTCGCGCTTGATCCGGCGCGACAAAGAAACAGCAAGCACCACCGATCCGGAAGCGTTGACCGGCAAATTGCCGGACATCGTCGCGCTGGTTGCCAATACGCTCGCGGCCTATGGCGAGAAACTGTCGGCCGGCGACGTCATTATTACCGGTTCGATCACACCGCCAATTCTTCTCGAGCGGGACGAGACCGGCCTGACCCACGCCCTTGATCCAATCGGCGAGGTTAGCGTTCAATTCAGCTGGTAAATCGGCCCCTCGCAGAATCGCCACGGTCGCCTTATCTGATGGGCGAAAACCCAGGAGTTTCCATGGATTCGAGCATTTCCTCGCTGATCGACCGCGCCGGCCTCGACAAGGACAAGGTTGGCCAGATCGTAAAACGCGGGCTGGACGGCGCCGACGACGGCGAACTGTTCCTGGAATATCGCCAATCCGAAGCGCTGATGTTCGACAATGGCCGCCTCAAGCAGGCGACCTATGACACTGCCCAAGGCTTTGGTCTGCGCGCGGTGAAGGATGAGGCGGTCGGCTACGCGCACGCCTCCGACCTGTCGGAAGCAGCGCTTGCGCGCGCGGCCGACGCCGTGCGCGCGGTGAAAGGCGGCCACACCGGCACCTATGCCGACGCCCCCGGCCGCACGAACCGCAAGCTCTATGGCGACGACAATCCGCTCGGCACCCCGGCCTTCGAGGCCAAGGTGAAGCTGCTGGAACAGATCGATGCTTACGCCCGCGCCAAGGATGCGCGCGTGCGCCAACTCACCGCGAGCATCGGCGCCACCTGGCAGGTTGTCGAGATTCTCCGCGCCGACGGCACGAGCTATCGGGACATCCGTCCCCTGGTGCGGCTCAACGTGCAGGTTGTCGCCGGTGACGGCGACCGGCAGGAGACCGGCAGCTTCGGCTTCGGCGGCCGCGAGGGCTACGATCGCTTCATCACGCCGGACGCCTGGCAAGGCGCGGTCGATGAAGCGATCCGCCAGGCGCTGGTCAATCTCGAGGCGGTGCCGGCGCCGGCCGGCGAGATGGACGTGGTGCTCGGCGCCGGCTGGCCCGGAGTGATGCTGCACGAAGCCGTCGGCCACGGGCTCGAGGGCGACTTCAATCGCAAGAAAACGTCGGCGTTTGCCGGACTGATGGGAAAGCAGGTCGCCGCCAAGGGCGTCACAGTCGTCGACGATGGAACCATGCAGCAGCGGCGCGGTTCATTGTCGATCGACGATGAAGGCACGCCGACCAACCGGACCGTGCTGATCGAGGACGGCATCCTGGTCGGCTACATGCAGGACAGGCAGAACGCGCGGCTGATGAAGATGAAGCCGACCGGCAACGGCCGGCGCGAGTTGCACGCGCATGTCCCGATGCCGCGCATGACGAACACCTACATGCTCGCCGGCCAGCACGACCCCAAAGAGATCGTCGCCTCGGTGAAGAATGGCCTCTATGCCGTGAACTTCGGCGGCGGCCAGGTCGACATAACGTCGGGCAAGTACGTCTTCCAATGCACCGAGGCCTACAAGATCGAAAACGGCAAGGTCACGGCGCCGGTGAAGGGGGCCATGCTGATCGGTAATGGCCCGACCGACTTGCATCGCATCTCGATGATCGGCAACGACTTTGCGCTCGATCCCGGCATCGGCACCTGTGGCAAGAACGGCCAGGGCGTTCCGGTCGGTGTCGGTCAGCCGAGCCTCCGAATGGACAAGATCACAGTTGGCGGTACCGCATGAGCACCAGCACAATGACCGAACCGTCCCGCCTGCGGCGCTGGACCAAGACTGTCGTCGACCTCGCCTTCGTGGTGCTGGTGGTGCTGGCGGCAAAGGCCGCGATCGCCGAGCCATTCTACGTGCCGTCCGGCTCGATGGAGCCGACGCTGCTGATCGGCGATGAACTGCTGGCGACGAAATTTCCCTACGGCTACAGCACCGCCTCCCTGCCCGCGATCCTCGACCTGCCGCGCTCGCCGCGCATCCTCGGCGCACTGCCCAAGCGCGGCGATGTCGTGGTGTTCCGCTGGCCCGGCGACCGCAGCCAGGTCTGGGTCAAGCGCGTGATCGGCCTGCCCGGCGACCGCATCGCCATGCGCGGCGGCCAGGTGGTGATCAACGGCGAGCCGGCGCAGCTCGTGCGCGACGGCCTCGGCGAAATGGAAAGCGAAAGCGGCACGCAGACGCCGACGCAGCGCCTGATCGAGACCCTGCCGGGCGGGCGTCAGCACGCGATCTTCAAGATCGTGTCGCGCGAGCCGCTCGACAATATGCCCGAGGTGACGGTGCCGGCCGGACATCTGTTCGTCATGGGCGACAACCGCGACAACTCCGCCGACAGCCGCGTGCCGGTCAATGCCGGCGGTGTCGGCCTGCTGCCGGTCACGGATCTGGTCGGCCGCGTCGACGCCGTCGTCGGCTCCTGGGATCTCGGCATGGAAAGCCAACCGGTGTGGACCTGGCCGTCAGGGCTGCGCCTGTCGCGTTTTTTCAGCGCCGTGCATTAAGGCGCGGGGTCCCGTGCTTGCTGGGCCGGAATCCCGGCTCTAAAATCGCTTCATGAACAAACGATTTGGCGCGTTGTCGGCCGCGTGCGTGCTGGCGTTGACGATCGGCGCAATGCATTCGCGCGTTGGCGCGCAATCGGCCGACGAAGTGTTGTGTGACCGCGTCGCCGCCGACCCGGACGATCCCGACAAGCCGAAGGATGCCAAAGGCGTCGGTGCGATCGCGCCGGGCGATGTCGCGATCGCAATCAAGTTCTGCCGCGTCGCCGCCGGTAAGTCGCGCCGCGCGATGTACCAGCTCGGCCGCGCCTATGCCGCCGGTCAGCAGTTGCCCGAAGCCGCCGCTGCCTATCGCAAGGCGGCCGACAAAGGCAGCACGTCTGCGATGGTCGAACTCGGCGTGATGATGGCGAACGGCGCGGGCGTCGCCAAGAACGCGGACGAGGCGCACAAGCTGTTCGAGCGCGCCGCAGCCGCCGGCAATCCGCGCGGCGTCACCAGCCTCGCGGCGCTGTCCGGCTCCGGCGGTGTGCCGCTCGATCCGGTCAAGGAACGGTCGATGCTGGCGAAAGCGGCTGAGGCCAACTCGCCGGAGGCGGAGTATCAGCTCGGCCTGATGTACGCGAACGGCACCGGCGGGCCGCAGGACGACGCGGCCGCGCGCGCGATGTTCGAAAAGGCGGCGGCGCAAAATCATCCCGACGCTTTGCTGTGGATGGGCGCGTTCACGCAAACCGGCCGCGGCGGACCGAAGGATGCGACCGCAGCGAAGTCCTACTACGAGCGCGCAGCCGCGCTCGGCAGCGAAGATGCCAAGGTCGCGCTCAAGCGCATGGAATGTCCCTACGTGATCAAGGACAAGCGCGGCAACCAGGTCACCAATCTCTGCTTCTGAGCGCGCCTAGCGCACGACGCCCGAAATGCAGCACGGCTTGTGGCGCGGCCGCGTCAGCTTGCTCTTGAGATAGCAGCGCGGCGCACCGCCGATGTAGCCGGGCCGCACGTAGGTCCAGGCGCGGCAGTGATTGTCCGCATCGCAAGCGGCCTTGCACGCGGCGCCCGTCGCCTCCATCGGCGTGTCGAAGTTGCGGTAGTCGCCGCCGACGCGATCGATCGAGTATTCGATGCCGCCCTCGCGCGGCTCGATGACGCCGGCGCCGCGCACGCCCGACACGCAGCAGGCATCCTCCACCCGCTGCGGCACTTTGTTCTTCAGGCGGCACGCCGCCAGTTGGCTGGTCGTGTGCGGATACGAGAAGCTCCAGGCGTGGCAGCGCGCGTCGTGCTCGCAGCGCGAGGCGCAGGCCGCCGGGTCGCCGTTGCGGATGGTGAAGGTCGTGTAGTCGTTGCCGCGGCGGTCGTAGCCGACCTGGGCGAACGCGGTGCCCGCGAGCGCAAGGATGGCGAGGGCGCTGAAGACGTTGACCAGATACCGCATGCGCGCCCGCTGGATCGATGGTGTCCCGGCGGCATGTTAGCGCAGCGCCCCAATCTCCGACCAAGAAATCTTGCGTTACCGGACAAAGTTTGCGCCCGCCGGAGGGGCCGGCGGGCGCTGATGACCCGAGCGCGAGAGGGGATGATCGCGGGTTCGGATCGCGGCCGATGAGAGGCGTCGGCCGTTTGCTGTGATCGTCAGAAGGCCTGGCGCGACGGGCGGTCCATGCGCGGGCGGCTGAAGCCGGGCTCGACGCGGTCGCGCAGCGTCGCGCGGTTGAGGCGCCGCTCGATGGCGCGCTCGCGCAGCAGCGCGGTCGGATCTTCCCAGAACGGCGCCGAAAAGGCGTCCTGCAGATCGGCCTGATTGAGGCCCATATCGGCAAGGATGTTCCGGTCGAGACCGGCGAGCGCCATCGCCTCGCGGCGGTGGCGGCGGGCCCGCGCGACGCCTTTCACAAAGCGCGTCACGAAAGCCATCAGGCTCAGAAAGGCGCGCACCAAGGCGCTACCGGCAACAGGCAGAACGGGGATATTTGCAGTCATCGTCGTCTCCATGCGGTTCGGTCTTGGCCCCGACTAGGCGCCAAGTCCGTCTCCGGACCCACCCGGAATCCCCACCCGTTTCCTCTGGTGTGGTGGATGCTGCACCGCGGGGATTGATTAGTAAAACGAATGTTTCTAATATAATCGATCAGGATAGATGATATGAGTTTCCGGCCGCCTTCGTGGGGCCGCGTATGCAGGGAGCCCGTCATGACCGTGCTGCTCGACATCGACCAACTCCGGACCTTCATCGCCATCGCCGAGACCGGCAGCTTCACCAAGGCCGCCGAAGTCGTGAACAAGACGCAGTCGGCGGTGTCGATGCAGATGAAGCGGCTGGAGGAGCGCATCGAGCGCCCGATCTTCGCGCGCGACGGCCGCGCCTCGAAGCTCACCGAAGACGGCTCACGCCTGCTCGACTACGCGCGGCGGCTGGTGAAGCTCAATGTCGAAACCATTTCCGCATTCTCCGACGCGGCGCTGTCCGGCCGCGTGCGGCTCGGCGTGCCGGACGACTACGCCGACCGCTATTTGCCCGAAATCATGGCGCGCTTCTCGCGCGCCTATCCGAGCGTCGAACTGACCGTGCTGTGCGAGCCGTCGGTCGACCTGCTCGAACGCATCGACGGCAACGAGATCGACCTCGCCATCGTCACCAACTGCGAGAGCAAGCGCACGGCGGAAACCTTCCGGCGCGAGCGGCTGCTGTGGGTGACGTCGAACCGGCATTCGACGCATCTCGAGGAACGGCTGCCGCTGGCGCTCGGGCGGCCAAGCTGCTCGTGGCGCCGCACGGCGATCGAACGGCTGGAGTCGGTCGGGCGGCCCTATCGCGTGCTGTACTCGAGCTCGAACGCCGGCGCGGTGGCGGCGGCGGTGCTCTCCGGACTTGCGGTGTCGGTGCTGGCGGAGTCGGGCCTGCGGCCCGGCATGCGCGTGCTCACCGCCGCGGAAGGCTTCCCCGAACTGCCGAGCTGCCGGGTCGGCTTGGTGCGCAATGCGCATGACTCATCGACGCTCGCAGATGCGCTCGCCGAGCACATCGTGTCGTCGCTCGACAACCTCTCGGAAGCGCAGGCGGCGGAGTGATCTAGTAGGCGTATTCGTCGTAGAGCGGATCGACCGAACTCGTTCCACTCGTTGAAATACTTCTCGAGCAATTCCTCCGCCGGCGTAATGCCGCGCGCAACCGACTTTTCGAGCGGCCGCAGATAGCGCGTCTCGTCGCGGCCGTTGCGGTCGAGGCGCTTGCGGCGCTGCAGGCCGCGGGTGCAAAGCCGCAGCGTCTCCTGCGCCAGCGTCAGCACGTTGCGGTTGCGGATCTCAGCGCGGAAGCCGCGCACCGGCACCTCGTCGCGCAGCTTCTGGCGCTCCTCGGCGGTCCAGGCCTTCACCATGTCCCAGCAGGCGTCGAGTGCGGCATCGTCGTATAGTAAGCCGACCCAATAGGCGGTGAGCGACGGCAGCCGGCGCCACGGCCCGCCATCCGCGCCGCGCATTTCGAGGTAGCGCTTGAGCCGCACCTCCGGAAAAATCGTGCTCAGGTGATTGGCCCAATCGGAGATGGTCGGGCGCTCGCCCGGGAGCACGTCGAGCTTGCCGGCGAAGAAATCGCGGAACGACTTGCCGGCGACGTCGATATATTTGTCGCCGCGCTTGACGAAATACATCGGCACGTCGAGCGCGTAATCGACCCAGCGCTCGAAGCCCATGCCGTCCTCGAACGCCCACGGCAGCATGCCGGCGCGCGCGTTGTCGGTGTCGCGCCAGATATTGGATCGGAACGAGAGAAACCCGTTCGGCTTGCCCTCGGTGAACGGCGAATTGGCAAACAGCGCGGTCGCCACCGGCTGCAACGCGAGTGACACGCGCAGCTTCTTGACCATGTCGGCTTCGGAGGAGAAATCGAGGTTCGCCTGCACGGTGCAGGTGCGATACATCATGTCGAGGCCGAGCGTGCCGACCTTCGGCATGTAATTGGTCATGATCTTGTAGCGGCCCTTTGGCATCACCGGCATGTCCTCGCGGCGCCAGTTCGGCGTCATACCCATGCCGAGGAAGCCGATGCCGAGCGGCTTTGCCACTTCGCGCAGCTGCGCGAGATGCGCCATCAGCTCGGCCGCGGTCTGATGCACGGTCTCGACCGGTGCGCCCGACAACTCGAACTGGCCGCCGGGCTCGAGCGAGATCGCGCCGCCACCGGTGATGTCGTACATGCCGATGATGTTGTCGCCCTCCATGATCGGCTCCCAGCCGAGGAGGTGCTGCATGCCGTCGAGCAGCGCGCGGATCGAGCGGCGGCCGGCATAGGGCACCGGACGATGGTCTTCGACCGTGAAGGCGAACTTCTCGTGCTCGGTGCCGACGCGGAACTGCGTCTTCGGCTTGCAGCCCGCTGCGAGCCAGGCGACGAGCTCGTCGCGCGACTCGATGGGCGTCATGTCGATCTGGTCACGAGCCATTCAGGGGTCCGGCGGCAAAAAGGCCGCGACGTTAAACATGGGTTCCGGCAAAGGGCAATGCGAGGCGAGCGCGCTTCCGGCATGCGCGAACGTGCGACTGTCGTTGTGTCGGCGTCACAGTTTTGAAGATAGGAAAACTATCTTTCGCGGCCGGTTCTTATTTTGTTCTTTCGCTTCCGGCGGCCATGCTCTATTGGTTTTCTGGCATGCCGCAGTTCTCACCGCACCAGGATCAGGCGCTCAACGCCGTCGCGCACTGGCTCAAGGACAAGCCTGGGTCGAACGGCAGCAGCCAAGTGTTCCGGCTGTTCGGCTATGCCGGCACCGGCAAGACCACGCTCGCCAAATATCTGGCCGAGCACGTCGACGGCGAAGTGAAGTTTGCGGCGTTCACCGGCAAGGCGGCGAGCGTGATGCGCGGCAAAGGCTGCAACGGCGCCTCAACCATTCACGGTCTCATCTATCGCGCGCGCGAAAGCGGCGAGGAGATCCCGAGCTTCGATCTGTGGGACGAGGCGCCGGCCTCGAAGGCCGAGCTGATCATCATCGACGAGTGCTCGATGGTCGACGCCGAGCTCGGCCGCGACCTGCTCTCGTTCGGCGTGCCGGTGCTGGTGCTTGGCGACCCGGCACAACTGCCGCCGATCCAGGGCGGCGGATTTTTCACCGAGGCCGAGCCTGACGTGATGCTGACCGAGGTGCATCGGCAGGCGGTCGACGATCCGATCGTGCGGCTGTCGATGGACATCCGCGCCGGCGAATACCTCGAGCCCGGCCGCTACGGCGAGACCGAAGTGGTCAGCAAGAACGATCTCGATCCGCAGCGCGTGCTGGAGGCCGACCAGGTGCTGGTCGGGCGCAATGCCACGCGGCGCGCCTACAATATCAGAATGAGAGAACGGCGCGGCTTCGACGACGACATGCCGTCGGCCGGCGACAAGCTGGTGTGCCTGCGCAACAACCGCAAGAAGGGCCTGTTCAATGGCGGGCTCTGGTCGGTGAAGGATCGCGGTGCCCGCAAAGGCGGGACAAAGACCGGCATCATGACGCTGCGGCTGCTGCCCGATGACGAGACCGCGACGCGCGGCGTCAAGGTGTCGGTGCGGCCCGAGTGCTTCACCGGCGGCATCGAGAAGATCGATTGGGCGCGGCGCAAGCCTTACGACGAGTTCGACTACGGCTACGTGCTCACCGTGCACAAGGCACAAGGCTCGCAATGGGACGACGTCGTGCTGTTCGACGAGAGCTTTGCGTTTCCGGACAGCCGCGAGCGCTGGCTTTATACCGGCGTCACCCGCGCAGCGAAAAAGCTGACGGTGGTGGTTTGAGGTTATTCAAGTCAAATGGAGCATCAATCTCCGTTCGTCCCCGCGAAAGTGGGGACCCAGAGGCCGACCACGCAAGATTATGTCAAATGACATGGCCCTGCGGTGCGACTCACAGACAACTTCTGCTGACGACGCAGCCCCAAACGAGCACCCAGTGCAGATACGTTACCGGCACGATGAGGAGAACCGTCGCGAGGAGACCCGCACCGCGCCGGCCGTGAAAGCCAATCGCCAATACGACGATGACCAGCCAGAGCGCTGTCAAAGCAAACGGCCCGAACAAAAAAATGGCGCCGCCAGCGGCACGAGGCATCATCGCGAACAGTATATGCAAGGGCGGCACGCCGGTGAGATTCGAAGATGTCAAAACGACGTCGATCAAGAGCACGAGGCAGAGCGCAACCCAAAGCCGCGGCAAACTGAAGGTGAACTCGTCGAAGACGATCACGCCGCTTCTTTCTTCTTCGGCGGGGCGAAGCGCTGATAGAAGGTCTCGTCCTTCTTGGCCATGTCGACGAGAAGCTTGGGCGGCGCGAAGCGCGCGCCGTATTTCTTCTCGAACTTCTTGCACAGATCGACGAAGGCCTTGGTCCCCATCATGTCGATGTACGACAAGGTGCCGCCCGACCACGGCGCAAAGCCGAAGCCGAGGATCGAGCCGACATCGGCCTCGCGCACATCGGTGACGACCTTCTCCTCGAAGGTGCGCGCGGCCTCGACCGCCTGCACGACGAGAAAGCGCTGCTTGAGCTCGTTGACGTCGATCGCCTCGATCTGCTCGCGTGTCAGCTTCTTCGGCAAAAGCTCCGACAGGCCCGGCCAGAGCTTCTTGGGCTGACCCTGCGGATAGTCGTAGAAGCCCTTGCCGTTCTTGCGGCCGAGACGGCCACGCTTCTCGACCATCTCTTCGAGCAGCTTCTTCTGCTCGGGATTGATGGCGCTCTTGCCGAGATCGGCCTCGGCCGCGCGCACGATCTTGAGGCCGAGATCGAGCGCCGTCTCGTCATTGAGCGACAGCGGCCCGACCGGCATGCCGGCCATGCGCGCAGTGTTCTCGACCATCGCCGCCGGAATACCGTCCAGCAGCATAAGATGGCCCTCCTGGATGTAGTTGAGCACGCAGCGGTTGGCGTAGAAGCCGCGGGTGTCGTTGACCACAATCGGCGTCTTGCGGATGGCGCGGACGTAATCGAGCGCGACGGCGAGCGCCTTGTCGCCGGTTTCCTTGCCGAGAATGATCTCGGTCAGCAGCATGCGGTCAACCGGCGAGAAGAAGTGAATGCCGATGAAGCGCTTTTGATCCTTGAACTCGGTGGCGAGCGACGTGATCGGCAGCGTCGAGGTGTTCGACGCGAGGATGGCGCCCTCGCCGATCACGGCCTGCACCTTCTTGATGACGTCGGCCTTGACCTTGCGGTCCTCGAACACCGCCTCGACGACGAGGTCGCAGTCCTTGAGCGCGTTGTAGTCCGACGTCGGCGTGATCTGCGCCAAGAGCGCGTCGCGGTCGGCGCCCTTCATGCGGCCTTTCATGACGCGATCGGATAGCGCCTTGTTGAGCGCGGCCTTGCCCTTGTCCGCGGTCTCCTGGTCGCGGTCGACCAGCACGACCTGAAGGCCGACGGCCGCGCTGACCTGCGCGATGCCGGCGCCCATGAAGCCCGCGCCGACGATGCCGACCTTCTTCAGGTTGGTCGGCGGCGCACCGGCCGGACGGCGCGCGCCCTTGTTGAGCTCCTGCATCGAGACGAACAGCGAGCGGATCATGTTCGCCGCCTGCGGCGACCGCAGGATCTTGGCGAACCAGCGCGACTCGATCCGCAGCGCCGTGTCCATGTCGACCAGCAGGCCTTCATAGACGACCTGGAGGATGGCGCGTGCCGCCGGATAGTTGTCGTAGGTCTCGCGGCGATAGATGGCGTTGGCGGCCGGGAACGTCATCATGCCGGCCTTGGAGTAGACCGGGCCGCCGGGCAGCCGGAATCCCTGCACGTCCCATGGCGCGACGCCCTTGCCGCCAGCCTTGATCCATTCCTTCGCGACCTTCACGAGATCGGCGGCCGGCACGACATTGTCGATGAGCTTCATCGCCTTGGCGCGGTCGACCGGGATCTGGTCGCCCTTGAGCAGGAACTGCAGCGCATCGGCCGGCTGGATCATGCGCGCGACGCGCTGCGTGCCGCCGGCGCCGGGGAACAGCCCGACCTTCACCTCGGGCAGGCCGAGCCGCGTTTTCGGATTATCGGAGGCGACGCGATGATGGCAGGCGAGGCACAGCTCGAAGCCGCCGCCCATCGCCGTGCCGTTGATGGCCGCGACCCACGGCTTGCCGGATTTTTCGAGGCGGCGATAAAGCTTCGACACCTTGCTGCTCTCATCGAACACCATCTGGCTCGCGGCTTCCTCGCCCTTCGACTTCAGCAGCGCGGCATATGTGCCGGCCATCTGCTCGAGGATGGTGAGATCGGCGCCGCCGCAGAAGGCGTCCTTGCCGGCGGTAATGACCGCGCCCTTGATCGCCGCGTCGCCCGCGACTTTCTCGACGAGTTGCGACAACTCATCCGTTACGGCGGCGTCGATCACGTTCATCGAGCGGCCGGGCGAGTCCCAGGTGATGAGCGCGATGCCGTCGGCGTCGATGTCGAGCTTGAAATTCGTCATGAGCGATCAGGTCCTAATTCGGATAGGGCTTGCCGTCTTTGTGCGTGTAGTTGAAGGCGTTACCGTCGCGCGCCACCATCATGTCGATGTCGGAATAGTGCGCCTTCTCGGCGGCGGCGCGTGTGCCGACCTCGATGAAGACGGCGTCGCTTTTACTGCGGTTGATCAGACAGTGGCCGTTGGCGACGCCCGCCTTCCAGGCCGCGGCATCGCCCGGCTTGAGCAGCGTCTCGCCGCTGCCCTCGCACAGCACGACCTCGCCCGAGAGCACGTAGACGAATTCGTCCTCGTTTTCGTGCCAGTGGCGCTGCGACGACGCCGCGCCCGGCTTGAGCGTGCAGACGTTGACGCCGAACTGCGTCAGGCCGGCGTTGCGCGCCAGGCGCTTGCGCGAGCGGCCCTTGACCGCCTCGTCGAAGGGCTTTGGGTAATTCGTGGAGGCGTCGACCGGGATCTTGTCGATATCGACTTTTGGCATGCGCTTTAGACCCGCTCGATGATCGTGGCAGTGCCCATGCCGATGCCGATGCACAACGTCACCAGCGCCGTCTCCTTGTCCTGACGCTCGAGTTCATCGAGCACGGTGCCGAGGATCATCGCGCCGGTGGCGCCGAGCGGATGGCCCATGGCGATGGCGCCGCCGTTGACGTTGATCTTGTCGTGGGAAATGTCGAGCGCCTGCATGTAGCGCAGCACGACCGAGGCGAAGGCCTCGTTGAGCTCCCACAAGTCGATGTCCTTCTTCTTCATGCCGGCCTTCTTCATCACCTTCTCGGTGACGGGGATCGGACCGGTCAGCATGATCGCGGGCTCCGAGCCGATATTGGCGAAAGCCTTGATGCGCGCGCGGGGTTTGAGGCCCGCCGCCTTGCCGGCTTCCTTGCTGCCGATCAGGACGGCTGCGGCACCATCGACGATGCCGGATGAATTGCCCGGCGTGTGCACGTGATTGATGGCCTCGACTTCCGGATAGCGCTGCACGGCGACCGCGTCGAAGCCCGCCATCTCGCCCATCTGCACGAAGGACGGCTGCAGCGCGGCCAGCGTCTGCATCGTCGTCGTCGGCCGCATGTGCTCGTCCTTGGCCAAAATCGTGAGGCCGTTGACGTCCTTCACCGGCACCACCGATTTCTTGAAGCGCCCCTCCTCCCAGGATTTCGCCGCGCGCTTCTGGCTTTCGACGGCATAGGCGTCGACGTCGTCGCGCGTGAAGCCATATTTGGTTGCGATCAGGTCGGCGGAAATGCCCTGCGGCAGGAAATAGGTCGTCACCGCGATCGACGGATCGACCGGCCAGGCGCCGCCCGAGGCGCCGATGCCGACGCGGCTCATGGATTTGGCGCCGCCGCCGATGGTCATCGCATGCTGGCCAGACATTACTTCGGCCGCCGCGAAGTTCACCGCGTCGAGGCCGGAGGCGCAGAAGCGGTTAATCTGCACGCCCGGCACGCCGTCGCCGAAGCCCGCCACCAGCGCGGCCGCGCGCGCGATGTCGCCGCCCGCCTCGCCGACCGGATCGACGCAGCCGAGCACGACGTCGTCGAGCAGCGCGGGGTCGAGCTTGTTGCGGTCCTTGATCGCGGTGAGCGCCTGCGCCGCCAGATTGAGCGCCGTCACCTCATGCAGCGATCCGTCGGCTTTGCCGCGGCCGCGCGGGGTGCGGATGGCGTCGTAGATGAATGCGTCGGCCATTTGCGTTCTCCTGCGCGGCTAAAGACTGCGCGCGATCAAAAGTTTCATGATCTCATTGGTGCCCGCGTAGATGCGCAGCACGCGCGCATCGCGGTACAGCCGCGAGATCGGGTATTCGTCCATATAGCCATAGCCGCCGAACAATTGCAGGCAGCGGTCGATCACTTCTGCTTGCAGGTCGGTCAGGCGGTACTTCGCCATCGAGGCGGTGATGGTGTCGAGCTCGCCTTTGACGTGGCGCTCGATGCAGTGATCGACGAAGATCTTTGCCATCGTCGTGTCGGTCTTGCAGGCGGCGAGCTCAAACTGCGTGTTCTGGAACTCGATGATCTTCTTGCCGAAGGCCTGGCGCTGCTTGACGTAGTCGATGGTGAGCGCGAGCGCGCGCTCCATCATGGCGACTGCGTGCACGGCGACGATCAACCGCTCCTGCGGCAGTTCCTTCATCAACTGATAGAAGCCCTGGCCTTCTTCGGTGCCGAGCAGGCTTTCGGCCGGCAGTTTGACGTCCTCGAAGAACAGTTCCGAGGTGTCGGCAAAGTCCATGCCGAGCTTCTTGAGTTTGCGGCCGCGGCGGAAGCCGGGCGCATCGTCGGTCTCGACGACCAGCAGCGACGTGCCTTTGGCGCCTGCTTTCGGATCGGTCTTGGCGACGACGACGATGAGATTGGCGTGCTGGCCGTTGGTGATGAAGGTCTTGGAGCCGTTGAGCACGTAGCCGTTGCCGGATTTTTCCGCCTTGGTGCGCACGCCTTGCAGATCGCTTCCGGTGCCGGGCTCGGTCATGGCGATGGCGCCGACCATTTCGCCGGTCGCGAGTTTCGGCAGCCAGCGCTTTTTCTGTTCCTCGGTGCCGTAATGAAGAATGTAGGGCGCGACGATGCCGGAATGCAGCGGCGCGCCGAACGTGTCGAAGCCGCCGAGCGACAGTTCGCGGTTGATCACCGCCTCATGTGCGAAGCTGCCGCCTGAACCGCCGTAGTCTTCCGGCATCGAGGCGCACAGCAGGCCCGCCGCGCCCGCCTTGGTCCAGACGTCGCGCTCGTAAATGCCCTTCTCGTGCCAGCGGTCGAGGTTCGGGGTGAATTCGTCGGCAATGAAGCGCCGTGCCTGCTCCTCGAGCAGCACGAGGTCCTCGCTCATCCAGGCCGGCCGCGGAAGATTGAGGGCGTCCATGTCCAGGTGCGTCTTAAGCGAATCGCCGTCGCGCCACCATAGGGCCGGCAAAGCAAACGCGCGAGGGTTCCCAAAAACCCTCGCGCGTTGAAGCGGTTGCTAGCCCAACGCCGTCACCAACGGCGCGAGCATGGACGTTATTGCTTCGGCATCCGCGCCTTTACGGGGTCCTTCACGTCCGGGATCTTGTCGATCTCGACGTTGGTGAGCTTGCCGCCGACCTTCTCGACCTTCTGGATATAGACAGTCTGCACGATATCGCGGGTGTCCGGATCGATCGAGACCGGGCCGCGCGGGCTTTCCCACTTCATGCCCTTGGCGGCGCCAATCAGGCTGTCACCGTCGGTCTTGCCGCCGGTCTTCTTCAGCGCCGCGTAGATCAGCGCCATGCCGTCCCAGCCACCGACCGAGAAGAAGTCCGGATTGCGCTTGTACTCGGCGTTGTACGCCTTAACGAAGTCCTGATTCATCTTCGACTTGTGCGTATAGTCGTAGTGTGCCGAGGTGATGATGCCGATCGCCGAGTCGCCCATCGCCGCGAGCGCGTGCTCGTCGGCGATCTCGAGCTGACCCATGACCTTGATCTTCTTCGGGTCGATGCCGCGTTCCGCCATCGCCTTGCCGAGCGCGCCGGGCTGCGCGCCGCCCGGAATGAAGATGAAGATGGCTTCGGGATTGAGGTCCTTCGCCTTCTGCACATAGGCCGAGAAGTCAGGGTTCGCGACCGCCATGCGCACCGAACCGACGATCTCGCCGCCGCCCGACTTGAAGCCGGTCTGGAAGCCGGTCTCGGCATCGATCCCCGGACCATAGTCGGACACCATGGTGTAGGCCTTCTTGGCGCCGCTCTTCTTCGCCGCCCAAACGCCGAGTGTTTCGTCGAGCTGCGGGATGGTGAGCGAGACGCGTGTCATGTAGGGCGACTTGGTGGTGACGATCGCGGTCGCTGCGTTCATCACGACCATGAACTTCTTCGCCTCGGCGGAAACGTCGCCCGCGGCGAGCGCATTCGGCGTCAGGCCGAAGCCCGCGATCATGTCGACGTTATCGCGCGTGATGAGTTCCTGCGCGAGACGCTTGGCAACCGGTGGATTGATGCCGCCGACGTCCTTGCGGATGATCTCGATCTTCTTGCCGGCGACGGTGTCACCGTTCTGCTTCATGTAGAGCTTGACGGCGTTGTCGACCTGCGTCGCGATGTCGGCGAACTGCCCCGAGTACTCCAGGATCAAACCGATCTTGATGGTCTGTTGTTGCGCGTTCGCCGAGGATGCTGCCAGCAGCAGCGCCGTCGCGACGAAAAAAAGAGTTTTTCGCATGGGTATCCTCCCCTGAGCCGTTCTTTCAGGAATGACGGCATGGCCATAGTGTACCGCCATCGCGCATCTCCGTCATGGCCATTTAGCGACGTGTTGCAGAACCTTTTGGCGACATAATTTCTATTGATGCGTCCCATTCTTGGTGGGCGTTTGCCTGCCTGCCCACCCGATGTTACGAACCGGCGCGGCCAGCCGGGTCACCATCAATGAATGCAGAAGCGGACGACAGTTCCGTCCATGGCGTAGAGTCCGCCTATGCGTGGCGGCGGCTCGCCTTCGCGCTGTTGATCAGCACGATCGGCGGCGTCGGCATGTGGTCGGTGGTGGTCGCGCTGCCGGCGATCCAGACCGATTTCGGCGTCGACCGCGCGGCGGCCTCGGTGCCCTACACCTTCGTCATGCTCGGGTTCGGCACCGGCGGCATCCTGATGGGCCGGCTCGCCGACCGCTTCGGCATCACCGTGCCGTTGACCATCGGAACACTGATGCTCGGCCTCGGCTATGTCACGGTCGGACTATCGGCGAACCTGTGGCAGGTCGCACTCGCGCATGGCTTTCTGATCGGCATCGGCTGCGCCACGACGTTCGGCCCGATGATGGCCGATATCTCGCACTGGTTCATGCGCCGCCGCGGCATCGCGGTCGCGCTCGCCGCCGCCGGCAACTACACCGCGGGCACGATTTGGCCGCCGGTCATTCAGCATTTCATCGCCGGCTACGGCTGGCGCGCGACGCATATCGGCATCGGCATCTTCTGCGTTATCACCATGCTGCCGCTCGGCTTTGCCCTGCGGCGGCGCCTCGCGCATGTGCACACCGCGGCCGCCGGCGTGGCCGCCGCGCACCGCCAGGCAAGCATGCCATTCTCGCCATTCACGCTGCAGATCCTGCTCTGCATCGCCGGTGTTGCCTGCTGCGTGGCGATGTCGATGCCGCAGGTCCATATTGTCGCTTATTGCGGCGACCTCGGTTACGGCGTCGCGCGCGGCGCCGAGATGCTGTCGCTGATGCTCGGCTTCGGCATCATCAGCCGCGTCGGCTCCGGCTTCATCGCCGACCGCATCGGCGGCGTGCGCACGCTGCTGCTCGGCTCGGTACTGCAGGGCGTTGCGTTGCTGCTGTATCTGATGTTCGACGGACTGTTTTCGCTTTACGTCATCTCGGCGCTGTTCGGCCTCTTCCAGGGTGGAATAGTACCGAGCTATGCCATCATCATCCGCGAATACTTCTCACCGAAGGAAGCCGGCATGCGTGTCGGCCTGACAATTATGGCGACGGTGGTGGGCATGGCGGGCGGCGGCTGGCTGTCGGGCGCGATCTTCGATCTCACCGGCTCTTATCAGGCCGCATTCCTCAATGGGCTCGCCTGGAACCTGGTCAACGTGTCGATCATGACGTGGCTGTTGCTGCGCTCGCGGCGGGGGCCGGCCTTCGCGCAGGCAGCCTAGTTTCCCACAGAGCAAAATTATTTGTTTCCGCACCGCATCGTGGGCGGCGCGGGAATAAAATTCATGGCACCATGTTCATGTCATTTATTGACAAGCACGGCGCAAAGTCAGAAATGGACGCGCCGGGAAGATTCGGGGGTTTCTTCCTATGCTGTTCCCAGATTCTCGTCCGGACGTCGTCCGGGCGATCAACCAGCATTGGTTGCTGAACTTCTGGAATCGTCACATCGGCGCTGACCGCGTGCCGCAATGGCAGGCGGTCGAAGCCGAGAATCTCACGCGCATATCCGACAACTTGAGTTTCCTCGAGGTCGCCAGCGGCACAGATCCCGTGCGCTTCGTCATCCGCTTCCACGGCGCGACGCTCGCGCGCGTCTATGGCTCGGGTGACGTGCGCGGCCGCTTCCTCGACGAAGTGGTGAAGACCGCGAATTGTCCGACCGGGCTCAAGCCTTACTATCGCGCGGTGGAAACCGGCCGCCCGGTCTACACCATCCACGACTTCAAGGACCGCGAAGGCCGGGTGGTGCACAGTGAGCGGCTGCTGCTGCCGTTTTCGCGCGACGGCAACAGCATCGACCGGCTGCTGGCGGCGTTCGAGTTCATTTCGCCCGACGGCGCCTTCGACAACCGCGAACTGCTGATGGTGCAGACCGGTCCGCCGACACTCCGCCTGTCGGCGACGATCGCGGCGCAGCCTAGCGCCTAGAACTGATCGTCCGTCATCTCCATCGTCGACGCGGCGCCCTTCTGGATGCGGGCGAGATGCGTCGCGGTTTCCGGCAGCATCCGCTCCATGAAGAAGCGCGCGGTGACGAGCTTGGCCGAATAGCGCGGCGTCGAGCCGTTGGCCTTTGGCAGCTTGGCGATCGCGGCTTCGGCGATCCGGCACCACATGTAGCCGAGCGCGACCAGGCCGAAGAGGTGCATGTAGTCGTAGGAGCCGGCGCCGGCATTGTCCGGCTTGGCCATGGCGTTCTGCATGAACCACATCGAGGCCTGCTGCAGATGCGCGAGCGAGGCGCCGAGCGGCTTGAGATAGACGTTCATGTCGTCGCGGCCGACGCGCTCCTTCAGATAGGTCTGCACCTCGTTGAAGAAGGCCATGATGGCGCGGCCACCGTCCTTGCCGAGCTTGCGGCCGACGAGGTCGAGCGCCTGGATGCCGTTGGCGCCCTCGTAGATCTGCGCGATGCGCGCGTCGCGCACGAACTGCTCCATGCCGTGCTCGGCGATGTAGCCATGGCCGCCATAGATCTGCTGCGCCATCACTGTGTTGGCGAAACCGCAGTCGGTCAGCACGCCTTTGATCACCGGCGTGAGCAGGCCCATGCGATCGTCAGCCGCCTTGCGCTCCTTCTCATCCTCGGAGCGGTGCGCGATGTCACCCTGAAGCGCGGTCCAGACGACGAGCGCGCGCGCCGCCTCGTTGAAGGCGCGCATGGTCATCAGGTTCCGGCGCACGTCCGGATGCACGATGATCGGATCGGCCGGCTTGTCGGGATATTTCACGCCGGAGATGGCGCGGCCCTGCAGGCGCTCCTTGGCGTAGATGACGGCGTTCTGGTAGGCGACCTCGGACTGCGCGAGACCCTGTACGCCGACGCCCAAGCGCGCCTCGTTCATCATCACGAACATGGCGTTCAAGCCGCGGTTCTCTTCGCCGATCAGCCAGCCGACCGCGCCGTCATAGTTCATGACGCAGGTGGCGTTGCCGTGGATGCCCATCTTCTCTTCGATCGAGCCGCAGGACACGCCGTTCTTGGCGCCCAGCGAGCCGCCATCCTTGACCATGATCTTCGGCACGACGAAGAGCGAGATGCCCTTGGTGCCGGCCGGCGCGCCTTCGATGCGCGCGAGGACGAGGTGGATGATGTTCTCGGCCATGTCGTGCTCGCCGGCCGAGATGAAGATCTTGGTGCCAGTGATCTTGTAGCTGCCGTCTGATTGTTTGACCGCCTTGGTCCGCAACAGGCCCAAGTCTGTGCCGCAATGCGGCTCAGTCAGGTTCATGGTGCCGGTCCATGTGCCCTCGACCATCTTCGGCAGGTATTTCTGCTTGATCTCCTGCGATGCGTGCGCGAGCAGCGCGGCGATGGCGCCCTGTGTCAGCCCCGGATACATGGCGAAGGCCATGTTGGCCGAGCAGAGAAACTCGTTGACCATCACGGTCATGGTGGCCGGCAGCCCCTGCCCGCCAAACTCGGCCGGCACCGAGATGCCGATCCAGCCACCCTCGGCGACCTGCTTGAAGGCGTCCTTGAAGCCCTTCGGGGTGGTAACGGTGCCGTCGTCGTGACGCTTGCAGCCTTCTTTGTCGCCGACCCGGTTGAGCGGGGTGAGCACCTCTTCGGAGAACTTGGCCGCTTCCTGGAGCACCGCCTCGATCACGTCGGGTGAGGCATCGGCGAAGCCCGGCAAATTGCCGTAACGGTCGATGTGAAAGACGTCGTTGAGCAGAAACAACGCGTCGTCGACAGGTGCTTTGTAGGTCGGCATTCGATCCCTCCAGCGCGACTCAAGGCCGCGCTTAACAACTCGTTAACTATTGAACGGTTGCGACCGATTCCAAGACGGCCGCGGCGTCCCCCAGCGCCGCGAGAATGGCGCATCGCGCTTACAGCCGCGTTAAGGCGCTTTCCCGAAAACCACGCGGAAAATCCGGCACTTCGGCCCCCTCGTTAACCCCTTCTTTACCGTGGGCGGCAAAAGTCACGTGTCGAGACGAGCGGACCGCGCCTGTATCCATCCCCCGTTAACGCGTTCCGGCTCCACGCGAGCCGTCGGCGTATTTGCGTCTCCACTCTCTAACGTGGTGCGAGCATGAAATTTGGCGTGCCGTGGAGCGTGAAAGGGATACGGCCGGAAGCGCGCGACACAGCTCGAGAAGCGGCGCGCCGGGCGGGCGTGCCGTTGAGCGAATGGCTCAACGCCGTGATCCTGCAGCAGGCCGAGGAACAAGGCATCGACCCGCATGCGCACGACGATGACGACGCCGATGGCGACTACGGCGACGTGCATCAGCGCCTTGACGATCTGTCCCGCCGCATCGAGCAGATGAACCGCAGCGGGCCCGCCGCCTACGCGCCCCGACGCGGCCGCGGCGACAACGACAAGATGGCCGAGATGATCAACCGGCTCGACCGCCGGCTGGATCAGTTCGCCAATGCGTCGCGGCCGGTGGCACCACCGCTTGCGCCCGCCATGCCGCCGATGCAGATGCCGCCGGCGCTCGATCGCGCGGTGGCCGAGATCACGGCACGCCAGCGCGCGCTCAACGGACTGCCGGCCGCCGGAACACCGCCGATGCCCGCGATCACAGCCGCGCCGCCTGCGCCGCTGCCGACGCAGGATATTTCCGGACTGGAAGACCGGCTGCGTCAGATCACCGACCAGATCGAGACGCTGCGGCGGCCGGGTGTCGAGGAAGCGATCAACGCGCTGCGCGACGAGCTCGGCCAGATCGGCCAGGCGCTCAACGACGCCATGCCGCGGCGCGCGATCGACACCATCGAGAAGCAGATCGCCGGACTGACCCAGCGCATCGCCGAAGGCCGCCAGGCCGGCGTCGAGCATGGCGCGCTGGCCGGCGTCGAGCACGGACTGGCCGAAGTGCGCGACGCGCTGCGCGGGCTGACGCCGGCGGAAAATCTGGTCGGCTTCAACGAGGCGGTGGCAGGGCTCGCGCACAAGATCGACATGATCGTCGCGCAAAAGGATCCGGCAACGCTGCAGCAGCTTGAAAGCGCCGTCACCACGCTGCGCTCGCTGGCAAGCAACGTCGCTTCCAACGAGACGATCGGCAATCTGGCCGCCGAAGTGCAGGCGCTTGGCGAACGGGTCGAGCACATCGCCCACACCGCAAGCGGCGGCGCTGCGCTCGATCATCTCGAACAGCGCATCAATGCGCTGGCCGATGCTCTGGCCGAGCGCGTGCAAGCCGGCGCCGCGGTGCCGCCGCATCTCGATGCGTTGGTGCAGTCGCTCAGCGACAAGATCGAACAGGTCCAGTCATCGCGCGGCGACAATGTCGCCATGGGTCATCTCGAGGACCGCATCGTCAATCTGGTGGAAAAACTCGACGCATCGGAGTCGCGGCTCGGCCACCTTGAGGCGGTCGAACGCGGCCTGAGCGACCTCCTGGTGCACATCGAGAACAATAAGCAGGGCTCGGGCCTGCGGGCCGACGGAGCGCCCGCGGTCGACGAGCTCAAGCACGACATCGCCCGCACCCAGGACGCGCTCGACGGCGTCCACAGCACGCTGGCCCTGGTGGTCGATCGACTCGCGGCCATCGAGCAGGATGTGCGAGCCCCGCGCGGTGCGATGGAAATGCCGCCCGCCACCAAGCTCGCGGTCCGCGCCGTCAGCGCTGCGCCGGAAGAGCCGCGCCTGCCGCCGGCGACGCCGATGCAGATGCCGCCGCAGCACGCGGCCCCTCCTCAACCGCCGCCGCCCGCCGAGCCGCCGCAACAACAGCCGCGCCGTCGTGCCGCGGCCATCCAGCCGATCAATCCTGATCTGCCGCCGGATCAGCCACTCGAGCCGGGCTCCGGCCCGCCGCCGCTGCGCGCCAATGCGGCCGCGCGCATTGCCGCGTCCGAAGCGGCGCTGGGTGGCGCGGCACCCGCAGCCGAACAGGGCGGCAAGTCGAGCTTCATCGCCGCCGCACGCCGCGCTGCGCAGGCCGCTTTGCAGCACGCGCCAGGTGCGCGCGCCAAGCCCGCCTCCGTCAACGTTGCGATTTCGCCCGCCGAGCCCGAGCATATCGATGACGGCGTCGGCCCTTCGCTGCGCTCGAAGCTGACGCGGCGGGTGAAGTCGTTGTTCATCGCCGCCTCGATCATCGCCATCGTGGTCGGCGGCGCGCAGATCGCCGGCAATTTGCTCAGCGGTCCGGCCAAGACGGCCAAAACCGGCAAGGCCGAGTCCGAAAGGGCGCCCGTCGTCGCCAGTCAACCGCTCGACATCAGCCCGCCCGACCAGCCCGAACGCGAGGCCGCTGCCGCGCCGCCACTCGCGGCACCGACATCGCCCGCGCCGATCGCGACCACACCGGCCTTCAATTTCGGCCAAAGCGGCAATGGCAGTTCATCGCTGCTGAGCCCGCCCGACCTCGGTCCGCCGCCGGCACCCAGGGACGACCTGACCGGATCGATTCCGCCGCGCGCTAGCGGCGCGGCGCCGATGCCTGACCACCTGCCGCTGGCGGTCGGGGGACCGCATCTGCGCAGCGCCGCCGCCGGCGGCGACGTCGGCGCCGCCTACGAGGTCGCCACGCGCTTTGCAGAGGGCCGCGGCGTGCCGGTCAACCTCCAGGAAGCCGCGCACTGGTTCGAGCGCGCGGCGAGCCAGGGGCTGGCACCCGCGCAGTTCCGCTACGCCAGCATGTTGGAGAAGGGCCAGGGGGTGAAGAAGGACCTCATCCAGGCCCGCCAGCTCTACCTAGCCGCCGCCGCCAAGGGCAACGCCAAGGCGATGCACAATCTCGCCGTGCTCTACGCCGAGGGCATCGAAGGCAAGCCCGACTATGTCGCCGCGGTGAAATGGTTCCGCCAGGCGGCGCAGCGCGGCGTTTCCGACAGCCAGTACAATCTCGGCGTTCTGGCCGCGCGCGGCCTTGGCACCGACAAGAGCTTCATCGAGGCCTACAAGTGGTTCGCGCTGGCCGCTGCCCGGGGCGATGCGGAATGCGCCAAGAAGCGCGACGAAGTGGGCTCGCATCTCGAGGCGGCCGACCTCGCGGCGGCCCAGCAGATGGCCAAAGCCTTCGTGCCGCAGCCGCAGCCGGCCGAGGCAACTGCCGTGCCGAAACCGCAAGGCGGCTGGGACAACGCGGTTGGCGCGGTACCCGACCCCGCGCCCGCGCCTGCCAAATCGAAGGCACGGCCGCAGCCCGCACCCCATGCCCCGCTGTCGCTCGGCTCGTTCACCGTCGGAAAACGTTGAACTGGCGCAATCGAATGCCGTAAGGCATAGCTGCGCGCGGTGTTATTGCTACGACGCCACGCGGAGCGAGACTGAATGCGGCGGACCGCCTGCCTAGTATTGTTTGTCCTGATCGCCTGCGGCGCGCGGCCGGCCGCGGCCGAGCGGCTGGTGGTGTCGCTGTCGAACCATCGCGTCGCGATCACATCGAGCTTCACCGGCGAAGACCTGGTGCTGTTCGGCACCGTCGAGCCCGACAGCCGCGCGACCGCGCTGCGCTCGAGCTATGACCTCGTCATCACCGTAACCGGACCGCGCGAGACCTTCCGCACCCGCCGCAAGGAGCGGATCGCCGGCATCTGGGTCAACATGGATTCGCGCGAATTTGTCGGCGTGCCGTCCTATCTCGCGATCTTGTCCAATCGCCCCGTGAAGGACATCGCCAATCCGGACACGTTGCGGCGCCTCCAGGTCGGTCTCGACAATTTCCTGCTGCCGCAACGCATCGGCCCCGACATCGCCGACACGGTGCCCGACGATCCGTACCGGCTGGCGTTCGTGCGGCTGCAAAGCGACCAGAGCCTTTACCGCGAGTTGCCGAATGCGGTGACGTTCCTCACGCCGACCGTATTCCGCGCCGCCATTCCGCTGCCGGCCGACGTGCCGACCGGCAGCTTCGCGATCGACGTCAAGCTGTTTGCCGGCGGCGTGCTGGTCGGACGGACCAATTCGGCGCTCGAGGTCATCAAGGCGGGGTTCGAGCAATATGTCGCCGACGCCGCGCGCGACCACGGACTGATCTACGGCATTGCCACCGCGATGATGGCACTGTTCACCGGCTGGCTCGCCAGCGTGGTATTCCGGCGCGACTAGGCAATGGTCAGTTGCGCGCTGTGACGGGCCGCGTCACCAGATAGATGCCAAAGGCGACGGGAATGATACCAAGCATGTCGGCAAGGTCGACATGCTCGCCGAGCAGCAGCCAGCCGAACAGCATGCCGAGCGGCGGAATGAGGAAGTGATAGCTGCTCGCGGCGGTGGCGTTGGTGACGGTCAAGATGCGGAACCAGAGGATGTAAGCGAAGACCGAGACGACGAGCACGCTGTAGGCGAATGCGGCGATGAGGCTCCAGGTCGGCACGACATCGCGGACGCTTTCGAAGCCCGCAGCGAACGGCAATATCGCAAGGCCGGAGGCGAGGCTCTGCACGCCGTTGCCGATCCAGAACCCGTCCTTCGGCGCGAACAGCTTGAACAGGATCGTGCCGCTGACAAACGCAAACAGCGCGACCACGGCGAGCAGGATGCCGCCCAGCTGATCCGTCCCGAGCGTCAAGCGACTCTTGACGACGAAGGCAACGCCGGCGAGGCCGAGCAGGAGGCCAAACACCTTGCGCCACGTCATGCGCTCGCCGAGCAGGAACACGGCGAAGACCGCGGCGACGATCGGATTGGCGCTGATGATCAGCGCGGCCAGCCCGGACGAAATGGTCTTGAGCGCGATGAAGCCAATGCCGAGAAACATCGCCTGGTTGGCGACGCCAAGCGCGGCGAAAACGAGTACATCGCGCTTGGACAGGGTCCAACGGATGCGGCTCGCGGCGGCGAAGCCCAGCATCAGCACGCCGGCCAGCAGGAACCGGGCCGCCAGAAACAGAAGTGGCGGGCAGTCGGCGATGGCGATCTTGCCGGCCGAAAAAGCCGAAGCCCACAGCACGACGAAGGTGCCGACCAGCACCGGTAGCGGGATAGCGCCTGACGATTTGCTTGGCGCATGCGTGCGGAGTGCGATTTCGGACATTGCGAGTTTCCTTGGCGAATTTCGTTTCGCACTGCACATAGGCTTGACCCTGCCCATTTGGAAATTAAATGATACAATGTCATTGAGTTGAAAATCGAATGGGTGCCGCCATGCTGGATATCGAGCTCCTGCGCAGCTTCGTCTCGGTGGTCGACGCCGGCGGCTTCACCCGCGCCGGCGAACGCGTCCACCGCACCCAGTCGACGGTAAGCCAGCAGATCAAGCGGCTCGAGGAATTGGTCGGACGGCCTCTGCTCGAGCGCAACGGCAAGCAGGCGAAGCTGACTGACGAAGGCGAGCGGCTTCTCTCATATGCCCGGCGCATCCTGATGCTGGAGGCTGAAGCGCGCGATGTCGTGTCGCGTCCCCGCAATGACGGCGTGCTGCGGCTCGGCATTCCGGAAGACTTCGCCGCCTACCGCCTGACCGAATTGGTCGAGAATCTGTCGCGCGCGCGGCCGAACTTGCGCCTCAACGTGCGCAGCGGTTTGAGCGTGCTGCTCGGCGGTCTCCTCGAGCGCGGCGAGCTCGACGTCGCGCTGCTGAAGCGCGACATCGGTACGCCCGGCGGCATTGCGGCGTGGCCCGAGGAGCTGCACTGGGTGACGAGCCGCAAGCACAAGATCGACCTCGACACAGACCCAGTACCGCTCGTCGTCGGCGAGCAGGGCTGCCTCTATCGCAACCGGATGGTCCATGCGCTCGAGACTGCGGGGCGCCCCTGGCGCATCGCTTTCTGGAGCCCGAACCTGTCGGGCATTCATGCGGCACTGTCCGCAGGGCTGGGCTTAAGCCTCCTGCCGCATCGCGCGGTTTTGCCGGAGCAGAAGATCGTCGAGCCCGCGCGGGGATTCCCCACAATCACGAACACGGAGACCGCGCTGGTCGCGGCTGCCAATGCCAGCCCGGCGGTGTTGCGGATTGCAGAATTACTCGTCGAATTTTGCGCGCCACGCGGCGCGAGCAAGCCCCGGACTCAGCCCGGCAAGCAGCGCTTGGCGGTGAAGGCGTAGAGCCGATCCTCGCCCAGCATATGCGCGGTGAAGGCGAGCGTGTTGAAGACGTCGGCAAACGCCGCGTCGCGGATGTTGAGGCCTCCGGCGTAGGCGCCGAAGGCCGGCATCACCATGCGCGTCTTGTCGGCGGCAAAGCAGCGGCGGCTGACCACGCGGCCGCGATGCGACACCCGCGCCACCGGATGCAGATGGCCGGCGATTTCGCCGTCGGCGCCGGTCGGCAGATGGCGGAACGTCAGCGCGCCGAGCGCGAACTCGGCCTGGAAGGTGCCGCCGATATTCGCCGCCGGCTCCGGATCGTGATTGCCGGTGAGCCAGATCCAGTCGCGGCCGCGCTGGAAGGCATGGAGATTGTCACGGTCCTCGCGCGACAGCCGCGCCGGCCCACCGCCGTCATGGAAGCTATCGCCGACCGCGATCACGATGCGCGGCGCGTAGTGCGCGACGAGGCGCCCGAGCCGCGCCAGCGTCGCCGCCGTGTCGTAAGGCGGCAGCAACTGGCCGCGCGCGGCAAAGCTCGAGCCTTTTTCGAGATGCAGGTCGGCGACGGCGAGCAGACCCTGCTCGGGCCAGTACAAGCCACCGGAGGGCTCGGCGGTGAGGGCAACCGCAGCAAGCGTCACAACATGATCCGCTCGTCCCCGCGGAACCGGGGACCCAGGGCTTTGCTCTGGCTTCCCGCTTCCGCGGGAATGAGCGGGAAAAGTCACTGCATCGCCTCCCTGATCAACTCGTCCGCCGCCTCGGCCAGCAGTTCGTCGGACGCCTCGCCGTAGACGGTCTCCCGTCCGATTTCCAAGAGCACGGGAACCGACAGCGGCGAGACGTGGTCCAGCGCTTTATGGACGATTCGGCCCTTGATGCGCGAGAGCATTTCGCCGAGCCGCTTGATGTCGAGCAGCCCGGTCGCGGCATCGGCGCGGGCGGCGCGCAGGAGAATGTGGTCGGCCTGGTGCTTGCGCAGCACGTCGTAGACGAGGTCAGTCGAGATGGTAAGTTGGCGGCGCGATTTTTCCTCGCCCGGGAAGCGCTTCTCGATCAGCCCGGCGATGATGGCGCAACTGCGGAAGGTGCGCTTCATCAGCGCGGATTCCGCAAGCCAGGCTTCGAGGTCGTCGCCCAGCATGTCTTCGTCGAACAGCTTGGCGAGCGACAGGTCGCCGCGCTGGATGCGCAGGCCAAGGTCGCCGAGGCCCCACACCGCCAATGCGTATTCATTGGCGACGAAGCCGAGCGGTTTCATGCTTGCGCGCTCGAGCCGCCGCGTCAGCAGCATGCCGAGCGTCTGGTGTGCGAGTCGGCCTTCGAACGGATAGCAGACAAGGTAATATTTGGCGGCGCGCGGAAAGGTCTCGATCAGGAGGTCGCCGGCCTTCGGCAACATCGACCGCCACTGCTGGATTTCCAGCCACTCGCGCACCTGATCGGGCAGTGCGCCCCAGGCGCGGTTGTCGGCGAGAATCGCCCGCACGCGCGCGGCCAAATACGTCGAGAGCGGGAACTTGCCGCCTTCGTAAGCCGGCACTTTCGGATCGGTGGCGGTGGAACGCGAGACGTAGGCCTCGTCCTCGACCAGCGCCTCGTATTTCAGGATCTCGCCGGCAAACACGAAGGTGTCGCCCGGCGTCAGCGTCTCGATGAAATATTCCTCGACCTCGCCGAGGAGACGGCCGCCGCGCGCCACGATCGCACCCGAGGCGCGCGAGCGAACCAGCCTCACCTTGATCATGTCGGCTTCGACAATGGTGCCGACATTCATCCTGTAGCGCTGCGCGACGCGCGGATGGGTGACGCGCCAGCGGCCGTCCTTGCCAGGTCTCGTATCTTGCCTGATCTTGGCGAAACGCTCGTAGGCCTTGAGCGCATAGCCGCCGGTGGCGACGAAATCGATCGCGGCGTCGAAATCGGACCGCGCGAGACCCGCGTAAGGCGCGGCGGCGCGCACCTCGTCGTACAACTCATCAGGCAGGAACGGTTCGCCCACCGCGCGGCCGAGGACGTGCTGCGCCAGCACATCGAGCGCGCCGGTGCGCGCCGGCGGGGTGTCCTGCGCATTCTCGGCAACGGCATCGAGCGCCGCGCGGCATTCCAGCACCTCGAACCGGTTCGCCGGGACGAGCACGGCCTCAGACGGCTCGTCGAGTCGGTGATTGGAGCGCCCGATTCTCTGAAGAAGTCGCGACGAGCCCTTCGGCGCGCCGACATTGATGACGAGGTCGACGTCGCCCCAGTCGACGCCGAGATCGAGCGACGAGGTGCAGACCACCGCGCGCAACTTGCCGGCGACCATCGCGTCCTCGACCTTGCGGCGCTGCGCGACATCGAGCGAACCGTGATGCAGCGCGATGGCGAGGTTGTCGTCGTTGATGCCCCACAGCTCCTGGAAGATCCACTCGGCCTGGCTGCGCGTGTTGACAAAGATGAGCGTCGTCTTGTGCGATTTGATCAGCGCATAGATTTCGCCGAGCGCGTGCAGCGCCGAGTGTCCGGCCCAGGGCAGATGCTCCGCGGTGTCGAGCATGGTCACATGCGGCTGCGCGCCCGCTTGTGCGATCACCAGATCGGCGAGCGCCTCGCCTCCCGGCGGCTGCGACACCAGAAAGCGGCGAAGGTCGTCGGGCTCGGCGACGGTTGCGGATAGCCCAACGGTGGTGAGATGCGGCGCCAGTTTAAACAGCCGCGCCAACCCGAGCGACAGCAAGTCGCCGCGCTTCGACGTCGTCAGCGAATGCAGTTCGTCGAGCACCACGCGTTTGAGCGTGCCGAACAGGTACGGTGCATCCGGCGTCGCCAGCAGCAGCGCCAATTGCTCCGGCGTCGTCAGCAAGATGTCCGGCGGATAGCGGCGCTGACGCATCCGCTTCGACGCCGGCGTGTCGCCGGTGCGCGTCTCGAGCTTCACGGTCAAGCCCATCTCCCGCACCGGGATTTCGAGGTTGCGCGCGATGTCGACAGCCAGCGCCTTCAACGGCGAGATATAAAGAGTGTGCAGGCCCTGCGACTGGCGCACGTCGCGCCCGGTCGAAACCAGCTTCGACGCGCCCGCGCGCGGCTGGTGCAGCTCCACCAGCGTCGGCAGAAAGCCGGCCAGCGTCTTGCCGCCGCCGGTCGGCGCGATCAGCAGCACCGAGCGGCCGTCCCGTCCCTTCGCCAGCAATTCAAGCTGGTGCGCGCGCGGCGCCCAGCCACGGCCGGCGAACCAGCGATCGAAGACCGGCGGCAACAGCATGGAATTCGGCGCGCACAAGCGCGGTTGCGGACTTCATGAATCAATTCTAGGGCATATCTGGCGGCTGCGCGCGAGGACTTCGTGCTAGACAAGATTATGTTAGCGTTGGAACTTCGGTGGAGGATTCGATGACGACGAGCGACACAACGACGCGGATCTTCGGCGGCTCGCCGCTGGCGGTGATTGCCCGGCTGATCCTCGTCTGCGTCCTGGTCGGCGTCATCCTGTCCGTGCTGGGGCTCGACCCGTTCGACATCATCCACAGCATCGAGCGCCTCGTCCGCACCATCTGGAACATGGGCTTCGACGCCGTGCGCTGGCTGTGGCGCTATTTCCTGCTCGGCGCCGTGATCGTGATCCCGATCTGGCTGATCATGCGCGTTGTCAACGCGCCGCGCGGCAAATAGCTCAACGTAGCTCAGCTCGGCCAGCTCTCCGCCGTGATTTCGGCGGCATCCGCGCCGACCATGGCGGCAAGCGAGTTGCGATGGCCGCGCTTCACGGCGGCCACCAGGTCGGCCTTGATCTCGGCCAGCAGGCCGATGCCGCCGAAGACGAGCCCGGTATAAAGCTGCAGCAGCGTCGCGCCGGCCTTGATCTTGGCGATCGCGGTCGGCCCGGAGTCGATGCCGCCGACGCCGACCAGCGGGAAGGCGCCCTCCGCGCGCACGTAGGTCTCCGCCAGCATGCGCGTCGCCAGCTTGAACAGCGGGCGCCCCGACAGACCGCCCTGCTCTTTCGCCTTGTCGCGCTCGCGCAGCGCGGCCGGCCGCGTGATCGTGGTGTTGCCGACGATCATGCCGTCGACACGACGCTTGCGCGCGACGCCGACCACGTCGTCGAGCTCCGCCAATGTCAGGTCGGGCGCGATCTTGAGCAGCACCGGCGTCGGCCCGCTGCGCGGCCGCACCGCCTCGCGCGCGTCGACGATGCGGGCGAGCAGATCGTCGAGCGCGTTCGCCTGCTGCAGGTCACGCAGGCCCGGCGTGTTGGGCGAGGAGATGTTGACGGTGAAATACGTCGCGACCGACGCGAAGGTCTCGATCAGCCGCACATAGTCCTCGGCGCGGTCGCTGGAATCCTTGTTGGCCCCGATATTGACGCCGACAATGCCGCCTTCGCGGGCGCGCGCCGCCAGCCGGGCCAGCGCCGCCGGCGCGCCCTCATTGTTGAAGCCGAGCCGGTTGATGACGCCCTCGTCGCCATCGAGGCGAAACATGCGCGGCCGCGGGTTACCGGCTTGCGGTCGCGGCGTGACCGTGCCGACCTCGACAAAGCCGAATCCGAAGCGCAGCAGCGCGTCCGGTACCTGGGCGTTCTTGTCGAAGCCGGCGGCGAGGCCGACCGGATTGGGGAAATTGAGCCCGAAGGCCCGCACCGCAAGCTCCGGCACGTCGGGCGAGCCGCGCGGAACGGGCATGTAGCGCAAGGCCTTGATCGCCAAGGCGTGCGCATCTTCCGGCTCGAGGGCCCGCAGCAGCGGGCGGGA
This sequence comes from uncultured Alphaproteobacteria bacterium, assembly GCA_963742095.1. Taxonomy (GTDB): domain Bacteria; phylum Pseudomonadota; class Alphaproteobacteria; order Rhizobiales; family Xanthobacteraceae; genus Pseudolabrys. The sequence goes on along the minus strand of CAVUKJ010000003.1, from coordinate 1,513,091 downwards.
CAGGCGGTCGAACAGACCGATCATGGCGGCGACCCTATCGGCGCGGACGCGGCCTGTCCAAGTGCCCGTACCTGCATCCATCGGCGTGTCACGAAAATGTTGCCCGCGGGGGCATTCCCAAGGTTATAATTCCTATATATTGAAGACCGGCCCCACCGGCGACTCGTTACCGGGATATCGATTCGATGCTCACGCACAACCAGATCTGGACCGCGCTCGACCGGCTGGCCGCGCGCGCCAAGCTGACGCCGTCGGGGCTCGCCAAGAAGGCCGGGCTCGACCCCACGACTTTCAATAAGTCGAAACGCGTCACGCCGGAGGGCCGGCCGCGCTGGCCCTCGACCGAGTCGGTCGCCAAGGCGCTGGCCGCGACCAATACCAAGGTCGACACCTTCATGAGCCTGCTGACCGACAGCGGCAAGGCGGTGATCTCGAACGTGCCGCTGATCGGCTTCGCCGAAGCGGGCGCCGGCGGCTATTTCGACGACGGCGGCTTCCCGGTCGGCAAAGGCTGGGAGGAGATCGCGTTCCCCTCGGTCACCGATGAGCATGCCTATGCCCTCGAAATTTCCGGCAACTCGATGAAGCCGGCCTATCGCGACGGCGACGTCATCGTGGTGTCGCCTGCGGCGCCGGTGCGCAAAGGCGACCGCGTCGTGGTGAAGACGAAAGACGGCGAGGTGATGGTCAAGGAACTGAAACGCAAGAATGCGAAAAGCGTCGAGTTGAAATCGCTCAACGCCGAGCACCGCGACCGCACCTTGTCGATGGCGGACGTGTTGTGGATCGCCCGCATCATGTGGGCAAGTCAGTAACGGGAGGCATTCATGCCGAACCAGATGATTCACACGGAAAGCTGCACCTGCTGCGCCGACATGCTGCGCGCGCGTTTCGACCGGCGGCGTTTTCTCCATGTGGCGGCGGGCGCGGGCCTGATCGTGGCCTTTCCCTCGCTCGTACTCGGCGCCGAAGGCAACTACGACGCCATGCTGCTGACCTGTATCGACCCGCGCTTTCAAACGCCGATCGCCGGCTACATGGCCGAGCGCATGATGACCGGCAAATACAGCCAGTTCACCATCGCCGGCGCGTCGATCGGCGTGGTGGCGTCGGCCTTCAAGACCTGGGCGCCGGCCTTCTGGGACAATCTCGCGGCCTCGATCCAGCTGCACAACATTCCGAAAGTCGTCGTGGTCAACCACCGCGACTGCGGCGCGGCCAAGATCGCCTATGGCGAGGACAAGGTTGCGAATCCGCAGATCGAGACCGAGACGCACAAGGCGGCGCTGCTCGAATTCCGCAAGGAGGTCGCGGAACGCCAGCCCAAGCTGACGACCGAGTTGCACCTGATGGCGCTCGACGGCAAGCTCGACAGCTTCAGCTGATTTGCTTCAGGCGCTGCGCGCCAACGCGCCGTCGATCATGTCGACGGTGTTCTGCAGGCCGTAGACCGCGACGAAAGAGCCGAAGCGCGGGCCTTTCTCCTGGCCGAGCAGCACCTGGTAGAGCATGTTGAACCAGTCGAGCGAGACGCCGGGCTTGCCGTCTTTCGCCTTCTTCTTCTGATCGAGGAACGGCTCGCGGCGGCCGACCTCGTAGACGACGTCCTGGATGTCTTCCGCCGTGGCATTTGGCGGCAGGTTCGACAGCGCGTCGCGCAGATCATTCAACGCGGCGCGCTCGACATCGGTCGGCTGGCGGAACTTCTTCGTGGGCTGCACGAAGTCGCGGAAGTAGTGGATGGCGTACTCGACCTGGGCGTTGAGCTCGGGATGCGTCTTGGCGGTGACGCCGGGCCGGTACCGGCCGATGAAGCCCCACAGTGTCTCGGCGTTCTCGGCATTCGACGACGACACCAGCGTCAGCAGCATATTGAACGACACCGGCATCTCGATCTTCGGCGGATTGCCGGTATGGATGTGCCACACCGGATTCGACAACCGCTGCCGCATGTCCTGGCGCTGATAGCCGTCGAGGAATTGCTGGTACTCGTCGACCGTGCGCGGGATAACGTCGAAATAGAGCCGCTTGGCCGCCTTCGGCTCGCGGTACATGAAACAAGAGAGGCTTTGCGGGCTCGCGTAGCGCAGCCATTCCTCGATGGTCAGGCCGTTGCCCTTCGACTTGGAAATCTTCTGGCCCTTCTCGTCGAGGAAGAGCTCGTAGTTGAAGCCTTCCGGCGGCGTACCGCCGAGCGCACGGCAGATCTCCCCGGAGAGCTTCACCGAGTTCGATCAGGTCCTTGCCGGCCATCTCGTAGTCGACGCCGAGCGCCACCCAGCGCATGGCCCAGTCCGGTTTCCATTGCAGCTTGCAACGCCCGCCGGTGACCGGCGTGGTGACCGGCGCTTTGGTGTCGGGATCTTCGTACGTGATGGTACCGGCCTTGGCGTCGTGCGACAGCACCGGCACCTGCAGCACGATGCCGGTCTTCGGATCGATCGGCAGGAACGGCGAATAGCTCGCCGCGCGTTCCTCGCGCAGCGACGGCAGCATGATCGCCATCACCTTGTCGAAGTGCGCCAGCACCTTGAGCAACGCGTCGTCGAAGCGGCCGGTGGTGTAGCACTGCGTCGACGACATGAATTCGTAGTCGAAGCCGAAATGGTCGAGGAAGGCGCGCAGCCGCGCGTTGTTGTGCTCGCCGAAGCTCGGCGCCGTGCCGAACGGGTCCGGCACCTTGGTGAGCGGCTTGCCGAGATGCTTTTCCAGCATCTCCTTGTTCGGCACGTTGTCCGGCACCTTGCGCAGGCCGTCCATGTCGTCGGAGAAGGCGATGAGCCGCGTCTTGATCTTGTCATCGGTGACCACACGGAAGGCGTGGCGCACCATCGTGGTGCGCGCGACCTCGCCGAAGGTGCCGATATGCGGCAGGCCCGACGGGCCGTAGCCGGTCTCGAAGATCACTTCGTCTTTCGGTTTTTTCTTCAGGCGCGCGACGATCTTTCGCGCCTCCTCGAACGGCCAGGCGCCCGATTGCTCGGCGACCTCGCGCAACGATGCGGCGGATTCAACAGCGGTCATCATGATCTCCGGCGCGCAGACATAAGGAAAGCGCTCCGGCCCGTCAAATCGAGCGGAATCGAAGGGTTGCTTGCCGCGAGAGATCGACTACTGCTCTCCGGATGGAACTCGCTCGACACCAATCCTTCGCTTGGCAGCACCGTCGCCGTGATCGGCGGCGGCCCCGCCGGGCTGATGGCGGCCGAGGTGCTGGCACAAGGCGGCGCGACGGTGACCGTCTACGACCAGATGGCTTCGCTCGGGCGCAAGTTCTTGCTGGCCGGCCGCGGCGGGCTCAATCTCACGCACAGCGAGGAACTGGCGCTGTTCCTGGCGCGCTACGGCGATGCCGATCCGCTGCTGCGCGGCGCGATCGAGGCATTTCCGCCGCAGGCACTGCGGGCGTGGAGCGACAGCCTCGGTCAAGCGACCTTCGTCGGCTCGAGCGGGCGGGTTTTTCCAACGTCGCTGAAAACCTCACCGCTGTTGCGCACCTGGCTCCTGCGTCTTGGCAACCTGGGCGTCACCACAAAACTTCGCCATCGCTGGGAGAGCTGGGACGAAAGCGGGCGGCTGTGTTTTTCGACGGCGGATGGAGAAGAGCGCGTCGCGCCGGCGGCCACGGTCCTCGCACTCGGCGGCGCGAGCCGGCCCCGGCTCGGATCGGATGCGCGCTGGGCCGCGTTGCTGCAGGCGCGCGGCGTGACGGTGACGCCATTGCGGCCGTCCAATTGCGGCTTCACCGCCGCGTGGTCGGAGGTGTTCCGCAAATTCGAAGGCGCGCCACTCAAGCGCATCGCCGTCAGCTTCGGCGGTGACAGCACGCGCGGCGAGGCCGTGGTTACCCGCGACGGCCTGGAGGGTGGCGCGATCTACGCGCTGTCGTCGCCGATCCGTGACGCCATCGAGCGCGACGGTTCCGCCGCGATTGCCATCGACCTGTTGCCAGACGTGAGCGAAGCGAAGCTCGCCGAACGGCTATCGGGCCCCCGCGGCAAGCAATCGCTGTCGAACTTTCTGCGCAAGGCCACCCACCTGTCGCCGGCGGCGCTTTCGCTCGTTCGGGAAGGCGCGATGACACAGGGCCGGTCGCTCCCGGCCCTGAATGCGCAGGGCCTCGCCGTCCTGATCAAGTCCGTGCCGGTCCGCCTGACCGGCGTGCAGCCGATTGCCGCCGCGATCTCGACCGCCGGTGGCGTGAGCTTCGCCGAGCTCGACGATCGCTTCATGCTGCGGCGGCTACCCGGCACGTTCGTCGCCGGCGAGATGCTCGACTGGGACGCGCCGACCGGCGGCTATCTGTTGCAGGCGTCGTTCGCGACCGGCGCGGCGGCCGGCTGCGGCGCGCTGGCCTGGCTGCACGAGCAGAAAGCCGGCGTCAAAACGGGCTGATCGGGAAATAGCGCAGCCACAGATCGGTGAAGCGCCCCTTCTCCCACAGCCGGAACAGCGCCCAGTTAAACGCCTGCCGCAGCAGGTCGTTGCCGCGCTTGACGGCGATGCCGACGCCTTCGCCGAAGAATTTGCTCTCGAGGAACGGCCCGCCGCGGAACACGCAGCAGTTCGAGGAATCGGTGCCGTTGAGCCAGAATGCCAGCGAGATGCCGTCGCCGAACAGCAGGTCGACCTCGCCGCGCTTGAGCGCGAAACGCGCCGCCGCATCGGTCGGGTAGGGATGCAGCTCGGCCTCGGTGAACAGCGTCTTGAGATAGACCTCGTGCGCGGTGCCGGCGACCACCGCGATCTTGCGGCCCTCGAGCGCTTGCGGCCGCACGTCGTCGATCTCGACGTCGCGCCGCGACACGAAACGCGCCGGCGTGCGGTAATAGGGTTCGCTGAAATCGACCTGCTTGCGCATGTCCGGCAACTCGGCGAACGAGGCGATGATGGCGTCGCCTTCATTCTTGTTGAGCGACGGGATCAGCGTGTCGAACCGCCGCTGCTGCACCGTGCACGGCACCTTCATCTCTTCGCAGATCATGCGCGCGAGATCGACATTGAAGCCGGCCGGCGCGCCGTCGGCGCCGGCGAAGTTGAACGGCGGATAGTCGGTTTCGGTGAGGAAGCGGACGATGGTGATGCGCGTGAGGTCCGGCCGGTCGGGCCGCCGGCGCGGATCCCAGAATCCGGGCACCGCCATCGGGTCGACCAGCTTGCCTTGCGGCTCCGGCGGCTCCTCGGGCACGCGCAGCTGCGGGCTCGCCGCGGGCGGCGGTTCCTGCTTCTGAACGGGCGGGGCCTGCTTCTGGGTGGACGGGGCCTGCCTTGCTGCCGGCGGCTTCTGCGCAGCAGCCATGCCGACCGTCGCCAGGGTCAGCAGCGCCGCCAGCGCGCATTTTCGCAGGAGCAAGGACATGGAGGGACCCCTCAAACCGCGGGGACCATACCACCGCAATTGCGGCGGGCCAGCCATATTCAAGCGTGGAAATTATGCGTGGGTCAGGTGCTTCTCGATCTCGTGCACCGGCATCTTGACGAGATCCTTGTGCACCTCGGCGCGCACGGCGGCTTTAAGTGCGTGCGAATAGGCCGGGCGCAACACGCCAAGCGCGCGCGGCGACGCCACCACGATCACCGATTTGGTTTTTCCGGACGTCACCGCCGCGTCGAGGTGATGGGCAAGCTTGACGAGAAAATCGTGCTCGGCCTGGTCGTGCCAATCGGTCTGCGACACCGCGCTGCGGCCGCCATGGCCAGCGGGGCTGAAGGCGCGGCCGGGAGGGCCCGCGCCAAGCTCGTGGGTCGGCAAGTCCTTCTGCTCGAACACCTCGAGGGTTTTCAGATTTGGAAACTTGGCGTCGCCGGCATTCTGCAAGATCAGAGCCTTGGCCCCATCGCAAACCACCACCCACTCGTCTTTATGAATCATCGTCAAATCGGACATGGCTCGATCTCCTGACTACGCGCCACCATAGGATACCTGCCGGAGCCGGCTTTTGTTCTGGATCAAACGCCGGGAGACACGCTTTTGTTGCCGATCCTCGGCCGCTTAGTTGCTGCCGTCCAGTAACCTTCTGGCGATGACATGGGCCTGGATTTCAGCGGCGCCTTCGAAAATGTTGAGGATGCGCGCATCGCACAGAATGCGCGACACCGGGAATTCGAGCGCAAAGCCATTGCCGCCGTGGATCTGCACCGCATTGTCGGCATTGGCCCAGGCAATGCGCGCGCCGAGCAGCTTGGCCATGCCGGCCTCGAGATCGCAGCGTCGGCCGGAGTCTTTCTGGCGCGCGGCATAATATGTGAGCTGGCGCGCCGCCATGATCTCCGCCGCCATCATGGCGATCTTGTCGGCGACGCGCGGGAAACCGACGATCGGCGCGCCGAACTGCACGCGATTCTGCGCGTAGCCGAGCGCCTGCTCCATCGCGGCCTGGGCGACGCCAATGGCGCGCGCCGCGGTCTGGATGCGCGCCGACTCGAAGGTCTGCATCAGCTGCTTGAAGCCCATGCCCTCGACGCCGCCGAGCAAGTTTTCCGCCTTCACCTCGAAGCCGTCGAAGGCGATCTCGTATTCCTTCATGCCGCGATAGCCGAGCACTTCGATCTCGGTGCCGCTCATGCCCTTGGCCGGAAACGGCTTGGAATCATCGCCGCGCGGCTTTTCCGCGAGCAGCATCGACAGGCCGCGGTGGCCCGTCTCTTTCGGATTGGTGCGCACCAGAAGCGTCATCAAATCGGCGCGCACCGGATGCGTGATCCAGGTCTTGTTGCCGTAAACCTTGTAGACGCTGCCCTCGCGCACAGCGCGCGTCTTGATCGAGGCGAGATCCGAGCCGGTGTTCGGCTCGGTAAAGACCGCGGTCGGCAGCACCTCGCCGGAGGCGATCTTGGGCAGCCATTTTTCCCTCTGCTCGGTGGTGCCGCTGCCGAGAATCAATTCGGCGGCAATCTCCGAGCGCGTACCAAGCGAACCGACGCCGATATAGCCGCGCGACAATTCCTCGGACACAACGCACATGGATTCCTTGCCGAGCCCCATGCCGCCGAATTCTTCCGGGATGGTCAGCCCGAACACGCCGAGCTCCGCCATGTGGCCGATGGTCTCGAGCGGGATGTAGCTGTTGGTCCGGTGCCAGCCCTGCGCCTTGCCGACCACCTCGCTGTCGGCGAATTTGCGCATCTCGTCGCGGATCGATTCCAGCGTCTCGTCGAGCCCGCACATGCCCACGGTGGCGTTGTGGTTTTCGCGCATCAGCTCGACCAGCCGCGCGCGGCGCTCCGCCGTGTTGCCGCTGGCGATCAGCCCTTCGACGCCTCGGTTGATACGCGCCGCGACCTGCGCCATCGACAGGCCGAGATCGGCAGGGCGGACAACCTCGCCTTGGCTCATCGGTATGCCGCCGACGATCTGCGCCAGATATTCGCCAAGCGCGATGCGGACGAGATGTTCTTCCATCTCGCCCAGCGTGCCGTCGCCGGCCATGCGCCCGCTGTAGGCGGCGAGCTGACGGATCGCCTCGACATAGGTGGCGAGCCAGGCAAGGCCGTGGGTCGCGCGCTGCTCGCGGTCGAGCAGCCGGGCCACCGCATGCCCCTCGACCATCACGCGCTCGCGAACCTTGGCGACGGCATCGGCCAGCAAAGCGTCGACGGCGATGGTCGCCTCGCGGGAGAGTTCGACCAGTTCACGTTCGGTGTCGGGGCGGGAAGCGGCGATCGGCATGGTCTCCTCGAACGGCTCTCAACGCGCCGGCCTTAAAACACTACGTGTGCACTGCACAAAAGGAAAGTGCCCAGAAATGCGATGGTTTCTCGCTGCTCTGGCAAGCCTGGCCATACCATTTTGCCGCAAAATTAACCATTTCACGCTTTGATCCCGGCGGTACCCCGCGCATTGCAGCCACGGCGAAGCCATTCCATGCGCTTTCCATTTTCGCTTTCCGCGCCGTCGCTGTTACGACCCGCCCGGTGGCTCGCTTATTTCTCGGTGCGCACCCGCATCATCGTGCTGGCGCTGGTGCCGGTCGCCGGCTTCCTCGCCAACGGCCTCACCTATCTCTCCGGCGAGCATGAGGTTGGCGCCGCCTTCCAGACCGTGCGGAATTCCGCGGCGCTCGCCGACGCCAGCCGCGAATTCAAGAGCGCAATCGCCGGGATGCGGATCACGTTGAAGGATTTCACCGCAGCGCCCAGCAACGACCTGATCGCCGTATTCGACAAATCGCAGCAGGTCGCGCTGACGAGCCTCGATACTATCGGCTTGTCGGTCGACGCCGCGAACCGCAAGAAGATCGACGAGCTTCACCAGCGTGTCATGGCGCTGCAGGCGAATTTCGACAACCTCGTGCTGGCGCAGCGGGCGCTCGGCTTCAGCGAGACCGATGGCCTGCGCGGTGAGCTGGTGACTGCCGGCAACAAGGTCGAGCGCATCATCAACGACAGCCTGAGTTGGCTGGCCGACACCGACGCCAACATGCTGATGATGTCGTTGATGGCGATGCGCCAGGAGGAGGCCGAATACCGTCTGCACCCGGCCGAGATCATCCACACCCAGTTCCTGGCCTCGTACAAGAAATTCACCACCGACTTCGCGAACATCGACGGCACGCCGGCGATGAAGGATTCGCTGGAGCACGAAGTGAAGTATTACGCCGACACGTTCGAAAAATGGATCGAGAGTTCCGATCAGGCGCACCCGCTGCGCGTGATCATCGACACCGACAGCCAGACCATGCTGCCGCAGGCCGACGCGATCATTACCTCGGCTCGGCACACCGCCTCCGATGCGGCCGCGGCGCTCACTGCCTCGCAAGCGCGGACGCGCGCAAGCATCATCACGATCGGCGCCGTGATGGCGATCCTCGGCCTGGTATTTTCCTGGGCGATCGGCCGCAGCATCACGCGTCCGCTCAACGGCCTCGCTGGCGTGATGAAGCGGTTGGCGGACGGTGACACCACGACGCGCATCCCGGCGACGCACGCGCATGACGAAATCGGCGAGATGGCACGAACGGTGATCGTGTTCCGCGACAACATGATCGAGCGCGAGAAGCTCGCCGGTATCCAGGCCGAGACCGGCCGGGCGCAGGAGCAGCGCGGCACGACGATTTCGCTGACCATTGCGCAGTTCAAGCACTCGGTCGAAACCGTGCTGGGCAAGCTGCGCGCCGCGTCGTTGAAGCTCGAAATGAGCTCGAGCGACCTCAACAAGGCCGCCGACACCATGTCGTCAGAGGCCCAGACCGCCGAGAAACGCGTCGGTGTGGCGTCCGACAACGTGACCGCGGCGGCAAGCTCGGTCGAAGAACTGGCGGCCTCGATCGGCGAGATCGCGTCGCAGGCCTCGAAGTCGACCGACGTGGCCGGCCGTGCGGTGTCGGAGGCGCAGCGCACGGTCACGACGATGTCCGAGCTCGCCAACGCGGCGACCCGCATCGGCGAGGTGGTGGGACTGATCCAGGCCATTGCCGGGCAGACCAACCTGCTGGCGCTCAATGCCACGATCGAAGCCGCGCGTGCGGGCGAATCCGGCAAAGGTTTCGCGGTTGTCGCCGCGGAAGTGAAATCGCTCGCCGGACAGACCGCCAAGGCGACCGAGGAGATCGCCGACCAGATCGGCTCGATCCAGTCGGCGGCGGCGGACGCGGCGCAGGCGATCGAGCAGGTCAACACCATCATCCGCGAGATGTCCTCGATCGCCACCATGGTGGCGGCGACCGTCGATCAGCAGAATTCTGCGGTGGCCTCGATCGCCGAAGGCGTCGGCCGCGCGTCGGGCGAAGCGCGCAGCGGCGCCGAGGCCATGAGCCGCGTCGCCGGCGTCACCAACAATGCCCGGGCCACCGCGTCCGACGTCAAGGCGCTGGCCGATGCCGTTGCCGTCGAGGCCGAGGGGCTGGAAAACGAAGTCCGGCAGTTCCTCGCCAACGTGCAGGCCGCCTAAGTTCATCGGCCTATCGCCGCGAATTCATCTAGAATAGTGCCATCTCAATCCCCATTTTTTTATGGGGACGACGCGGGGCCGGCCGATTGCGCATCCTCAAAACCAGCCTGCACATCATCGCCGAGGCGTTCTGGCATTTTCTGGCCGACGACGGCTGGGCGATCGCGAGCCACATCGCGCTATCGACCCTGATGGCGATGTTCCCATTCCTGATCGTGGTGACGGCGCTCGCCGCCTTCTTCTTCGGCTCCAAGGATCTCGCCGACGAGGCAGCGAAGCTGCTTTTGCAGGCCTGGCCGCCGGAGGTGGCGGCGCCGATCTCCGACGACATCAGCGGCGTGCTCACCAATGCGCACGGCAGCGTTCTCACCTTCGGCGCGATCTTTGCGCTTTACTTCGCCTCGAGCGGCGTCGAGAGCCTGCGCATCGGCCTCAACCGCGCCTACGACATGAGTGAAGCGCGGTCGTGGTGGGTGCTGCGACTGGAGTCGATCGGCTATGTTCTCGTCGGCGCGGTTGCCATCCTGGCCTTTTCGTTTCTGGTCGTGCTGGCGCCGGTCATCTGGGACAAACTGGTCTCTTACGTGCCGACACTTGCGCCGTTCTATGGCACGGTCACGTTCTACCGTTACGGCATCGCGGCGGCGGTGCTGATCGTCGCGCTGTTCATCGTGCATCTTTGGCTGCCGACCGGCCGCCGCTCGTTCGCGCAAATCGCGCCGGGCATCGTCGTCACGCTGGGTCTATGGCTCGTGAGCGGCGCGGCCTTCGGGCGCTACCTTGCGACCTACGCCTTCGCTTATGTGTCGATGTATGCCGGGCTAGCGTCCGCGATGATCGCGCTGATCTTCCTCTACGTCTGCGCGTCGATCTTCATCTACGGCGGAGAACTGAATTCGGTGATCGCGCAGGAGCGCGAAAAGCGACGAGGCAGGAAACGCGGGCGTTAGGCGCGCGGGCGCTTGAGCGCGGTTGTGTGCAATAGTTCACACAACGCTCGCTGGAACGCCGCTAGTTTCATGCAGGGGGCGTAACCAATGCATGGTCCGGTCGTAACTCGGCTGGCTGAGACATGACCGCTCACAGCCGTTGGCTCATGCTCTTCGTCCTTTTTGTCTCGCGGACGGCGATGGCTTGCCAGTTTCAGTCGGTTGGTTCCACCGCCCCATTTCTCGCCGATTTGTTTGGAACCAATTTCGCGCGGCTCGGCACGCTCATCGGACTTTATATGTTGCCGGGTATTTTCATGTCCGTCCCGGGCGGGATGCTCGGCCAACGCTTCGGCGCCAAAAATTTGATGCTGGCCGGATTATGCCTGATGGCGTTGGGCGGAATGATGATGGGCGCGAGCACATCGTTCCTATTTATCGCCGCTGGCCGGCTGACCAGCGGAGTCGGCGCAGTCCTGATCAATGTCCTCGCGGCCAAGATGGTCGCGGATTGGTTCGCCGGCCGTGAAATCGTTACAGCAATGGCGATCCTTGTTGTGAGCTGGCCGCTCGGTCTCGCGCTTGGGCTGCTCCTGTTCGCGCCGTTGGCGGCATCGCATTCATGGAACGCCGTCATGTACGCGACGGCATTGTTGGCGCTCATAAGCCTCCTGCTCGTGGCGCTGATCTATCGCAATCCGCCGGCAACGACGGGACCTTCTGCTTTGGATCTTAAACTCGCGCTGACACGGCACGAATGGCTGGGCGTTTCGTTCGCCGGCGCTACCTGGATGGCCTACAATGTGGGGCTCATCATCCTGATCAGCTTCTTGCCGGGATTGTTCACGGTGCGCGGCTATTCGCTCCCGGAAGCGGGCTCGATCGTCAGTCTCTTAGGCTGGGTGTTGATTGTCTCAACACCGCTCGCCGGCGCTCTCGCTGAACGGCAGCGTCGACCGAACCTGTATTTGGTCGGCGGGCTTTTGATCGCCGGCCTTGCGGCGGCTGCGCTACCGTTCGTGCATGCCACGATCATCGCTTTCGGAATCATAGCGGCAGCGATTGGTGCTCCGGCCGGGCCGATCATGGCTCTGCCCGAACAGGCGTTGCTGCCGGAAAATCGCGGCAGCGGGATGGGTGTATATTTCACCTGGTACTATGCGGGCATGGCCGTTTTGCCGGGGCTAGCGGGCTTGTTCCGAGATATGACCGCAAATCCGGCCGCGCCGGCGCTTTTTGCAAGTGGAATGATGGCGCTTGCGATTGTAACGTTGGCAGGATTTCGCCTCGTCAACCGCCCGCTGGTCTAGAAGCCTTCCTGGACGTCCTCGAGCGTCTTCAGGCCCGGGCGCTGCGCATTGACCAGCACGGCCATGTTGCCGGGCGGATGCTGGTTCTTCCACATCTTCATGTGCGCGAGCGGGATCTTGTCCCAGGGAAAGACCTCGCTCATGCACGGATCGATGCGCTGCTCCAGCACGAAGCGGTTGGCGGCACTCGCCTGCTTCAAATGCGCGAAGTGCGAACCCTGGACGCGCTTCTGCCGCATCCAGACGTAGCGCGCATCGAAAGTGAGATTGTAGCCGGTGGTGCCGGCGCAGAACACGACCATGCCGCCGCGCTTCACCACCAGGCAGGAGACCGGGAAGGTCTGCTCGCCGGGATGCTCGAACACGATGTCGACATCGCGCTTGCCGGTGATGTCCCAGATCGCCTTGCCGAAGCGGCGTGCTTCCTTGGTCCACACGTCATATTCCGGCGAGCCGACCTTCGGCATCTGACCCCAGCACTTGAAGTCCTTGCGATTGATGACGCCCTTGGCGCCGAGATTGAGCACGTATTCGGACTTGGTCTCGTCGGAGACGATGGCGATGGCGTTGGCGCCGGAGGCGGCGACAAGCTGCACGCCGAACACACCGAGGCCGCCCGAGGCGCCCCACACCAGCACGTTGTCGCCCGGCTTCAACGTGTGCGGCGAATGACCGAACAGCATGCGATAGGCGGTGGCGAGCGTGAGCGTGTAGCAGCCCGACTCTTCCCAGGTCAGGTGCTTGGGCTTGTGCATGAGCTGGCGCGACTGCACGCGGCAGAACTGAGCAAAAGAGCCATCCGGCGTCTCGTAGCCCCAGATGCGCTGCGACGGCGACAGCAGCGGATCGCCGCCGTTGCAGTCCTCGTCGTCGCCGTCGTCCTGATTGCAGTGAACAATGACTTCGTCACCGACCTGCCAGCGCTTCACCTTGCTGCCGACCGCCCAGACGATGCCCGAAGCGTCGGAGCCGGCGATGTGGAAGGGATGCTTGTGGCCGTCGAGCGGCGAGATCGGAACGCCCAAACCCGCCCAGACGCCGTTGTAGTTGACGCCCGCCGCCATGACGAGAACGAGCACCTCGTCCTCGGCGATCGTCCAGGTCGGCACCACCTCGAGCTGGAAGGACTGATCCGGCGGCCCGTGCCGTTCCTTGCGGATCGCCCAGGCGTGCATCTTTTCAGGCACGTGCCCGAGCGGCGGAATCTCGCCGATATCGTAGAGGTCCTTGAGCGGAGCGACGCTCCGTAACGGTGCGGCGGCCGGCATGGGGCAATCTCCTTGAGAGAATAGTCTGCCGCGTTTTATGTTGCGGCGCAATATAAACGTTCGGCATTGCCAAATGGATGCACAGCGGTCTGCGGCGTCATGGCCCGATTAGAAAGCTTGTCCACTATCGGGTTCCAACGGGTCGACCGGCCCGGCAAATCCGTATTCAATCGGCGTGATCGGCGGCACCCCATGCCGGGCTCGAGGCCGCGATCAGGAGGGCACCATGGCGCTCGAATCACTGATCATCCTTGTCATCGTTGGCGCGATCGCGGGCTGGCTCGCCGGCCAGATCGTCAAAGGCATAGGTTTTGGGCTTATCGGCAACATCATCGTGGGCATCGTCGGCGCCTTCATCGGGACTTGGGTGCTGGGCACGCTCGGCATATTCATCGGTGGAGGCATCATCGCCTCCATCATCAACGCGACCATCGGCGCGGTGATTCTGTTGTTCATCATCGGTCTGGTGAAGCGGGCCTGACGCCGCTCGCCTCAGCCACATCGCGCTGCTTGACGTTACCGGCCAGGGCGAACGCCCTGGCCGGTGCCATGTTGCATTGCAACAATGCCTGAGCCACACTGGCCGCGAGGCGTTGAGATGCGCGACAAACCCTGGATTTTCCGCACCTATGCCGGCCATTCGACGGCCGCGGACTCCAACGCGCTCTATCGCAAGAACCTCGCCAAGGGACAGACCGGACTTTCGGTCGCCTTCGATCTGCCGACCCAGACCGGCTACAACTCCGACCACGTCCTCGCCAAAGGCGAGGTCGGCAAGGTCGGCGTGCCCATCTGCCACCTCGGCGACATGCGGGCGTTGTTCGAGGGCATTCCGCTCGCGAGCATGAACACATCTATGACCATTAACGCCACGGCAGCGTGGCTGATGGCGCTCTATATCGCGGTCGCCGACGAGCAGGGCGCGCCGCGCACCGCCCTCACCGGCACGATTCAGAACGACATCATCAAGGAATATCTCTCGCGCGGCACTTACGTTTTCCCGCCGGCGCCCTCCATGCGGCTGATCAAGGACGTGGCGATCTTCACCACTTCCGAGCTGCCGAAATGGAATCCGATGAACATCTGCTCCTATCACTTGCAGGAGGCGGGTGCGACGCCGGTGCAGGAGCTTGCCTTCGCGCTCGCCACCGCGATCGCGGTGCTCGATACGGTGAAGGCGTCGGGTGAAGTCAGCGCGGAAAAATTCAGCGAGGTGGTCGGCCGCATCTCGTTCTTCGTCAATGCAGGCCTCCGGTTCATCACCGAAATCTGCAAGATGCGCGCCTTCACCGAATTGTGGGACGAAATCACGCGCGACCGCTACGGCATCACCGATCCCAAGCACCGGCTGTTCCGTTACGGCGTGCAAGTGAACTCGCTTGGACTGACTGAGCAGCAAGCCGAAAACAACGTCGCTCGCATCCTGCTCGAGATGCTGGCGGTGACGCTGTCGAAGAATGCGCGCGCCCGCGCGGTGCAGCTGCCGGCGTGGAACGAGGCGCTCGGCCTGCCGCGGCCGTGGGACCAGCAATGGTCGCTGCGCATGCAGCAAATCCTGGCCTACGAGACCGATCTGCTCGACTACGGCGACATTTTCGACGGCTCCAAGGTGATGACCGAAAAGGTCGAGGCGCTCAAGCGCGAGGCCAGAGAAGAGCTCAAGCGCATCGAGGAGATGGGCGGCGCGGTCAAGGCGGTCGAGAGCGGCTACATGAAGCAGCAGCTGGTCGAGTTCGAACACCGCGCGGCTGGAGGCGATCGAGCGCGGCGAGCAGGTTGTCGTCGGCGTCAACAAATATCTCGAGAGTGAGCCATCGCCGCTGACCGGCGGCGTCGAATCGATCATGACTGTGTCGGAAGACGCCGAGCGCGGTCAGATCGAAAAACTGAGAGCCTGGCGCGCGCAACGGGACAACGCCGCGGTCAAGAGCGCGCTCGACGGACTGAAACGCGCCGCCGCCGGCGGCGGCAACATCATGCCGGCTTCCATCGCCTGCGCCAAAGCCGGCGTGACCACCGGCGAATGGGGTTGGACGCTGCGCGACGCCTTCGGCGAATACCGCGCGCCGACCGGCGTCGGCCGCGCCATGCGCAACGACGTCAGCGGGCTCGACGACATCCGCGCCGACGTCGACCGCGTCTCGCGCAAGCTCGGCCGCCGCCTCACCTTCCTCGTCGGCAAGCCCGGGCTCGACGGCCACTCCAACGGCGCCGAGCAGATCGCGGTGCGCGCGCGCGATGCCGGCATGCAGGTGGTTTACGAAGGTATCCGCCTGACGCCGGAGGAAATCGTCGACGCCGCGCAAAAGCAGAAGGCGCACGTCATCGGATTATCCGTGCTGTCGGGCAGCCACCTGCCGCTGGTGCACGACGTCGCCGGTCGCATGAAGGAGGCCGGCCTCGATGTGCCGCTGGTGGTGGGCGGCATCATCCCGCCCGAAGATGCCGCCGAATTGGAAAAGGCCGGCGTCGCTGCGGTCTACACGCCTAAGGACTTCGAGCTCAACCGCATTATGTCGGACGTCGTGCGCATCGTCGAGCGCGCCAACGGCGCCAGCAACGTCTAGTCGATCGTCGCCAGCGCCTGCGCCAGGCGTCCGGGGCTCACGGGCTTGGTGAAATAGAAATTCATGCCGGCCTCGCGCGCGGCGGCCTCGTCGGCGCTGGCGCCGCGGCCGGAAATACCGATCACCGGAACCTGGCCGAGTTCGCCCGGCAGCGACCGGATGATTTTGGTGGCCGCGAGGCCATCCAGCCCACCGAGCGTGACGTCCATCAGGACCGCGTCGTAGTCGCCGCGCTCGACTGCCTCGACCGCGGCTTCGCCGGTCTCGACAAAGTCGACGCTGTGGCCGAGCTCGCGCAAGATCGTGTTCATCACCACGCGGCCGTATGGGTTGTCTTCGGCGCACAGCAACGTCAGTGACCGCACCACTGCGGCACGCGGTCTGCCGTGTTTCGTCGCAGGCTGCGAGTCCACCCGCTCGGCCAGCGCTGTGAAACGGAACGCCGAGCCGGCACCTTTCTTGCTCGTGACCTTGAGATCGCCGCCCATCGCCTTGGCGATCCGTTTGACGAAGGACAGGCCGAGCCCGGCGCCGCCGTAGCGGCTGGCAATGTCGGCGCTGGCCTGGGCGAACGGCCGGAACAGCCGCTTCAATTCCGACGCGCTCATGCCGATGCCGCTGTCGGTCACGGTGAAGGCGAGACGGACGCGGCCCCGCGCAGCCGGCTCCGCTTGCGCCGTGAATGCGACCGCACCGCCTTCGGTGAATTTGACAGCGTTGTCGGCGAGATTTTCCAGCGCCGCGCGCAGGCGCATGGCGTCGGCCGCCACCATGGCCGGCAGGTCTTCGGCAATTTCAACCTTTGTCGCGACGTTCTTGTTGCCGGCGCGCGCGGTCAGCCCTTCGCCTACCGCTTCGGCCAGCGCGCGCGGCGAGAACGGCTCGTTGCGCAGTGTGAGACCGGTGACGTCCGCCTTGGCAGCGTCGACGATCAGGGTCGAGAGCGCGGCGAGGTGCTCGGCACCGCTCCTGACGGCATTCGCCCACTCCCTTTCCCGTTGCCCGAGATCGGATGAGGCGAGCAATTCGGCCAGCGCGACGATGCCGGTCAATGGCGTACGAATGTCATGAGCGATGCCGGCGAGCGCGGCTTCGATCGCGCGCGGCGACTTATCGGCGCGTGCGCCGCGCGGCCGCGCCTTGCGCTTCGCCAGACGCTGCGTCTTGCGCTGCGCCTTGCGCTTTCGCTTCGCCATCGGCTCCCCCAATGGGCGACAATGCCACGCTCAGGCAAGTCCGACCAGACGCCGGATCTCCGCTGGGGAAGCGCCCTTGGCACGCAATTCGCGCAAGCCCGTGGCGGAGGTCGATTTCGACAGCTTCTTGCCGTCGGCATCGAGCACCAGGCGGTGATGGTGATAACGGGGTGCCGGCAGTCCGAGCAGGGCCTGCAGCAGGCGATGCACGCTCGTCGCGTGAAACAGATCGCGGCCGCGAACAACGTCGGTCACGTCCCGCGCCGCGTCGTCGACGACGACCGCGAGATGATAGCTGGTGGGCGTCTCCTTGCGGGCCAGAACCACATCGCCCCAAGCCGAGGGATCGGCAGAGATCACAGCGGTTTCACCCAAAGGACCGGCACCGGCTTCAGTCCACGTCAGCAAACCGGCGCGCGCGACTGCGGCCTGCATGTCGAGTCGCAAGGCATACGGCTGACCCGACGACATACGCTTTTGGCGCTCCGCCACCGGCATCGCCTTCGCATCGCCCGGATAGAGCGGCGCGCCGTCGGGGTCGCGCGGCCAAGGAGATTCTGCGTCGCGCGCGGCGACCAGCGCGGCGATCTCGCCCCGGCTCTCGAAGCTCGGATAGATCAGCCCGCGCGTCTCGAGTTTGCCGAGCGCGGCGCGATAATCGTCGTAGTGCTCCGATTGCCGCCGCACCGGTTTTTCCCAGGCGATGCCCAACCACGCGAGGTCCTCGGTGATCGCAGCCTCGTACTCGGGCCGGCACCGCGTCTCGTCGATGTCCTCGATGCGCAGCAGCAGCCGTCCGCCCGCTGCCTGCGCCATGTCGGCATTGAGCAACGCCGACAAAGCATGGCCGAGATGCAAGTAGCCGTTGGGCGACGGCGCAAAGCGGAAAACGGGTGGCGGCATCGGTCCTCGCCTGTCATGCCCGCGAACGCGGGCATCCAGTACACGCAGGCAGGGAGATTTATCACATTCGTCTGCGATTACTGGATCGTCCGCTTTCGCGGACGATGACGGCAGAATATGCTGCGCGGCCGACGGCAATACGCATGACCCAGTTTCTGCATACGCAAGCCGATCTCGAAAGCGCGCTAACGCAGCTCATTCTGCTCGATCCGCGCCTCAAGCCGATCGCGGAAAAGGCCGGCGCCTTCGCGCTGCGCCGGCGCGAGGCGGGCTTTCCCGGCCTGTGCGCCATCGTCTGCGGCCAGCAGCTGTCGACCGCCGCCGCCGCTACGATCCGCGACCGGCTGTTCGCCGCCTTCGACCCCTTCCATCACGACACCGTGCGCCGCGCGCGCGGCGGCAAGCTCAAGCGGATCGGTCTTTCCGCTGCCAAGATCAAGTCGATCCGCGAGATCGGCAAGGCGGTTTCCAAAGGCCGCATCGATTTAACCGCGGTCGGCAACATGGACGCCGACATCGCGCACGCGACCCTCACCGCGCTGCACGGCGTCGGCCCGTGGACCGCCGACATCTATCTGCTGTTCTGCCTCGGCCATGCCGACGCTTTTCCGGCCGGTGACCTCGCGGTGCAGGAATCGGCGCGCATCGCCTTCGGCCTGCGCAAGCGCCCCGATCCCAAAGCGCTCACCAAATTGGCGGAAGCCTGGCGGCCGTGGCGCGGAGTGGCGGCGCATCTGCTGTGGGCCTATTATCACGCGGTGAAGCGCCGCGAAGGCATATCTCTCGACCGAGCGACGCAAGCCAAGAAGATCGCGAAGCCGTCGAAGAAACCGAAAAAGAAAACGAAGAAAAGGAAAACCAGGAATGGCTGACCTCGACGGCCCGCGCTTGCCGCCGCGCTCGGGCAAGGCGAAGCACTTGGTCGCGTTCCTGCACGGCTACGGCGCCGACGGCAACGACCTCATCGAGATCGGCCGCGCCTGGCAGACCCTGCTGCCCGACGCCGCTTTCGTGTCGCCGCACGCGCCGCGCCCATGCGGCCAGGCGCCGATGGGGCGCGAATGGTTTCCGCTGACGTTCCGCAACGTCGAGGAGCGCTGGGACGGCGTGAACATGGCGGCGCCAGTACTGCAGAGCTTCCTCAACGCCGAACTCGCACGTCACGCGCTGCCGCCGTCGGCGCTGGCGCTGGTCGGTTTTTCCCAGGGCACCATGATGGCGCTGCACGTCGGCCTGCGGCGTGCCGTCGCGCCGGCCGCGATCGTCGGCTATTCCGGAATGCTCGTGGTCCCCGAGAATGTCGCGCCGGAGCAATTCGCCGCCGAGATCACCAGCCGGCCGCCGGTGCTGCTGGTGCATGGCGACAGCGACGATTTGATCCCGGTGCAGGCGCTCTTTCACGCCGCGCAGGGCCTCGCCGCTCTCGGGATTCCGGCCGAGTGGCACGTTTCCCCCGGCGTCGGCCACGGCATCGACCAGGAAGGATTGCGGCAGGGTGGCGAGTTCCTGTCCCGCTTTCTGCGCTAGGCTAGTTGCGGGTAACCCCCCGGATATGCTTCACAATCCCGTCACGCTCCATATAGACTATCGCGGCAATGGAGAATCGCCTTCGGGGGTGTCAGGAGTGAGAGCTTGAACGTCCACGTCTCTCCCAGCGGGTATCCAGCCCTTGTGCTCAACGCGGACTTCCGACCGTTGAGCTATTACCCGCTGTCGCTGTGGTCCTGGCAGGACACCATCAAGGCCGTCTTCCTCGAGCGCGTGAATATCGTCGCCAATTACGACCGCGCGGTGCACTCGCCGTCCTTCGAGATGAAGCTGCCGAGCGTGGTGTCGCTCAAGACGTTCGTGAAGCCTTCGACCTACCCGGCCTTCACCCGGTTCAACGTGTTCCTGCGCGACCGCTTCTCCTGCCAATACTGCGGCGACCGCGACGACTTGACCTTCGATCACATCGTGCCGCGCTCGCGCGGCGGTCACACCACCTGGAGCAACGTGGTGGCGGCCTGCTCGCCCTGTAATCTGCGCAAGGGCAACCTGACGCCGAACGAAGCCAAGATGTGGCCATCGCAGATGCCGTTCCAGCCGACGGTGCAGCACCTGCACAGGAACGGCCGGCTGTTTCCGCCCAACTACTTGCACGAAAGCTGGCTCGACTATCTCTACTGGGACACCGAGCTCGAGCCCTGATCCCTCGTCCGCGCGTAGCGGAGGAGTCTGGCCATGATCAATACGCTGCCAAGTCGTCGTGGCGGTTTGTTGCTTGCCGCCTGTCTGGTGCTCGGGCTTTGCACATCGTCGTCGGCGCAGCAGGCGGCGCCCGGAACCGCCGGCCCGCCTGACCCCAAGCTCGTCGAGGACCTTGTCGCCGCCTACCGCATCCTCGCTGACCACAACCTGCTCGACGGCTGGGGCCACGTCTCCGTCCGGAGCGACAAGGATCCCAACCACTACCTGATGGCGCGCGGCATGTCGGCCGACATGGTCACGGCCAAGGACATCATCGAATTCGATCTCGACAGCCGGCCGGTCGACACGCACGGTCTGCCGATGAACGCGCTGTTCACCGAACGCTACATCCACGGTGAGATTTACAAGGCGCGGCCCGATGTCATCGCAGTCGTGCATACGCACGCGCCGTCGCTGATCCCCTTCGGCGACACAAAGGTGCCGCTGCAGCCGATGTATCACCGCGCGGCGTTCATCGCGCTGGGCGTGCCGGTGTTCGAAATCCGCGAGAAGGCCGGCATGACCGACATGCTGATCCGGAATCCAGTGCTCGGGCACAACCTCGCGCAAGCGCTCGGCGATCATCCCGCCATCCTGATGCGTGGCCATGGCGCGGCGATCACCGGGCCGAATCTGCAGCGCGTCGTCGCCCGCACCATTTTCCTCTCGCTCAATGCGACGCTGCAGGGTGAAGCGATGAGGATGAACGTGCCCATCATCTACCTCGCTCCCGAGGAGGCGCGACTGATCGAGGCGCGCGAGGGGCATGGCCTGGCGCGCACCTGGGAAGGCTGGAAGCACAAGGTGATGGGGACGGACGCCCCGGCACCGGCCGCTAAACAGCGGTCAAAAGGCCGATTCTTAAGATTTTTCCATGATTTGACGCGCATCAAAGGCGGCAAGGCCCGCTTGCACTACCTATTTTCAGGAGGGCGCAATGCGGAGTCCGTTGATGCAGAAACCGGTGGAATCGAGCGAGACGCGGGCCGGCAGTTCGACCCCGATAACGCTCGTCCCGAACCCGCAGCCTGCGTCGCCGGCCTATGCGTTCTTCGGGCACCCTTGGCTGATCGGCAGCATGTCGGCGCTGATCGTCGTCGCCGCCATCGCGGTTGTCTGGTGGTCGTTGAGCTCCGGCGCGACCGTTCGCTACACCACCGCCGCCGTCACGCGCGGCGCGGTGACGCGCGCCGTGGTCGCCACCGGCACGGTCAATCCCGTGCTCACCATCATCGTCGGCAGCTATGTCTCCGGCGTCATCCAGAATCTCACTTGCGACTACAACACGGAAGTGAAGCAAGGCCAGATCTGCGCCCAGATCGATCCGCGGCCTTATCAAACCGTGGTCGATCAGAACAAAGCCAATCTCCTGGTGGCTCAGGCGCAGATCGAGAAGGACAAGGCGGCGCTTGCCTATGCGCAGCTCAATTATGGCCGCGCTGCGCGGCTGGCGCAAACCAATGCGGTATCGAAGGACGTGTTCGACCTTGCCAAGAACGCGCTCGACCAAGCGCAAGCACAGATCAGCGTCGACGAGGCCACCATCGCGCAGCATCAGGCGCAGCTCGCTTCGGCGCAGGTCAATCTCGACTATACCAACATCATCTCGCCGGTGAACGGCACCGTGGTGTCGCGCAATGTCACGATCGGACAAACCGTCGCGGCAACTTTCCAGACGCCGACGCTGTTCCTGATCGCCACCGACCTCACCAAGATGCAGGTCGACACCAATGTCAGCGAAAGCGATATCGGCGGCCTCAAGGAGGGCGACAAGGGATATTTCACCGTTGACGCTTTCCCGAAACGCACTTTCGAGGGCACCGTCACGCAAGTGCGGCAATCGCCGCAGAGTATCCAAAACGTCGTGACCTACGACATCGTGGTCAGCGTCGACAATACCGATCTCGCGCTCAAGCCGGGCATGACGGCGGCGAGCCGCATCGTCACCGAGGAGCGCACCGACGTGCTACGCGTGCCGAGCCAAGCGCTGCGTTATTCGCCGGCCGGCCGCACCGGAGCACGACAGGCACAGGGCGCGACGTCGCCGGCACGGAGCCCGGCTGTCGTTGGCACCAGCCAAGGCGCGGTCTGGGTGTTGCGCGACGGCGTGCCGGCGCGGCTGCCGGTCACCGTCGGTCTCGATGACGATACCCACGGCGAAATCACAGCCGGCGATGTGAAGGCCGGCGATCAGGTCATCGTCAACGAGCAGCGCGACATCAGCAAGGCGGCCGCCACCCCCAGCCCGCGCTTGTGACGGTTACGGACGGGTCCGTTCATGGCGCGACAACCGATCATCAAGCTCGATCACATCGTGCGGACCTACCGCGTCGGCGACGTCGACGTTCATGCGCTGCGCGACGTCAGCCTGACCATCGAAGCGGGCGAGTTCGTCGCCATCATGGGCGCCTCGGGCTCGGGCAAGTCGACGCTGATGGCGATCATCGGCTGCCTGGACCGTCCGAGCAGCGGCCGCTATTTCTTCGAAGGTGTCGACGTCGCGGGCCTGAGCGAGCCTGACCGCGCGCGCTTGCGCGGCGAGCGCCTTGGTTTCGTATTCCAAAGCTTCAATCTGCTGGCGCGCACCAGCGCGCTGGAAAACGTTGCGCTGCCACTGTTCTACGCGGCCTCCGGGCCGGCCAGCGCCTTCTCGCGAGGCGAGCGGGCGCGCGCAGCGCTCGGCTTGCTGGGCCTCAGCGAACGTGAGCGCAACACGCCCGGACAGTTGTCGGGCGGTCAGCAACAGCGGGTCGCGATCGCGCGCGCGTTGATCAACAATCCCGGCCTGCTGCTCGCCGACGAGCCGACCGGAAATCTCGACACCCGCACCTCGCACGAGATCATGGAAACGCTGACCAAGCTCAACCGCGAGCAGGGCGTCACCGTCGTTGTCGTCACCCATGAAGCCGACATCGCGGCCTATGCCGACCGTGTTTTGACGATGCGCGACGGCGAGATTGTCTCAGATACGCGCAATGCCAAGCCGACAAGAAGCGCGAGGCAGGCTGCCGAGGCCGTCTCGTTCTTGCGGCCGCCGCGCGCGGCGGCGGCGCTCGCGCGCAGCCACAGCTTCTGGGCCTTCGCGCTGATGATCATGGCGGCCGCCGTGCAGGCGCTTCGCCGCAACATGATGCGCTCGGCGCTGACCATGCTCGGCGTCTTCATCGGCGTTGCCGCCTTGATCGCGATGGTCGCAGTCGGCCAGGGTGCCAACGAGGCGGTGCGCAAACAGATCGAAAGTCTCGGCACTAATCTGGTTGTAGTGCTGCCCGGCGCCAGGACCGCGGGGGGCTTACGCGGCGGCTTTGGCAGCGCATCGACGCTGACCACCACCGACGCAATGGCGATCCGGCGCGAGGCGGCCGCGGTCGGCGAGGTGAGCTACTTCATCCGCCAGTCCGGCCAAGTGGAGTATGGCAACCAGAATTGGACCACCGGCATCCAAGGCATCAGCACCAATTATCCACCGATGACGAATTGGCGGATCGCCTCCGGACGCGCAATTTCGTCCGACGATGCTGCCGCCGCCGCGCTGGTCGCCGTCATAGGACAGACCGTTGCAACCCAATTGTTCGGCGCCTCGCAAAGTCCTGTCGGCGCGCTGTTGCAGGTCAAGGGCGTACCGTTGCGAGTGATCGGCGTGCTCGAATCCAAGGGGCAGACGCCATTCGGCACCGACCAGGACGACCTGGTCATGATCCCGTTCACCACCGCGGAACGCAAAGTGCTCGGCGTAGCCGCGCCGACCCAGCAGCAGACGCTATTCAATTGGATCTACCCGACCCCTCCGAACCCCTACGGCCTGACGCCGCATTTGGCCGGCTATGTCAATTCGATTTTCGTGCAGGCTGTCAACCAGGCCGACATCCCGCCGGCGATCGCGCAGATTACGCAAATTCTCGAACGGCGGCACCGAATCAAGGGTGGCGATGTCGACGATTTTTCCGTGCGCAATTTGAGCCAGATCGCCGAGACAGCCGAGAGTTCAAGCCGCATCATGGCGCTGCTGCTTGCCGCCGTTGCCTCGATCTCGCTGGTGGTGGGCGGCATCGGCATCATGAACATTCTGCTCGTGTCGGTGACCGAGCGCACGCGCGAGATCGGCCTGCGCATGGCGATCGGCGCGCGCCGGCTGCACGTGCTGCTGCAATTCCTCGCCGAAGCCGTGTTCCTGAGCGTGACCGGCGGTATCGCCGGTATCGTGATGGGCGTTGCGCTGGCGGTGATCATCGCGCTGGTGGCCGGCTGGTCGACGCCGATCTCGGCCGCAGCCATCGTCGGCGGTTTCCTGTTCTCGGCCGCGGTCGGAATTTTCTTCGGCTACTATCCGGCGCGGAAAGCCGCGCACCTCGATCCGATCGAGGCGCTACGTTACGAATAGCGGATCATGCGCCAGGCAGCATGCGCTGCAGCACGCGGTCGCGCCGGATGAAATAGTGATAGAGCCCGGCGAGTACGTGCAGGCCGACCAGCGCGAGGAGCAGATAATTCGCCAGCAAGGAGTGAACGTCGCCGGTCCAGCTCCAGCCAGGCGCGCGCGTTGCGACAAGCTGCGGCAGCTCGCGCCCGAACATCACGATCGGCATGCCGCGCCATGACGCATTGATCCAACCGAGGATAGGCAACACGAAGAGCAGCAGGTAAAGCAGCCAGTGCACGATGCGCGCCGACGTAACCTGCCACGGCGGCATGCCGGCCTCCGGCTCGGGCTCGCCATGGGTGAACCGCCAGGCGAGGCGCACGACCGCGACCGCCAGGATCACGATGCCCATGGTGAAATGCAGACTGATCAGTGTCGTGACCGGGGTGTTGCGGCCGATATGCGGCATGGTCCAGGCGGCGGCAAACTGCACGATCAGCAGCAAGACGATCAGCCAATGCAGCGATTTCGCGGTCGAAGTGTAGCCGGCGCTTGTCGCCATGCGGTCCTCTAGCCCTTGTTTGGGAACAAACAGCCCCCATATGGGTTCCAACGATGATGTCGAGCCGCAAGGCTCCATCATCAGCCCGGGGCGAAGGCTCCGTGGCGGACGACCACGATAGATCGGTGACGCCGGATGTACGCGCGCCTTTCCATTCGTGGTCGTTGGTATTTTAGCGAGCCGCCTTCAGGCGCTCTTTGTCGTAGCCCGCCACCCGCTTGTAGCTTTCCGACAGCGCGATCAATTCCTCACGGCTGATAACGTCGTCGATGTTCTTGAACGGCTTGTCCCCGGTGCGGCGATAGACCTCGTGCAGGATGGCGTCGGGCGGCGCCTTGCGGTTGGTCAGAACTACCTGGCTGGTCGCCGGCAGGCGCTGGGCCTCGTAGACCTTGAGCGCCTCGACCGGGTCCTTGTTGGCAGCCAGTGCGTCGGCCAGCGCGCGCGCATCGAGGATCGCCTGCGCACCGCCGTTGGCGCCGCGCGGATACATCGGGTGCGCGGCATCGCCGAGCAGCGTCAGCCGGCCGAAGCTCCAGCGCGGCAGCGGATCCTGGTCGACCATCGGATATTCGAGAATCTGGTCGGATGCCTTGATGAACTCCGGCACGTCGAGCCAGTCGAAATGCCAGTCGGCCATTGCCGGCAGGAAGTCTTCCAGACGGCCGCGCCGGTTCCAGTCGCGCTCCTTGTATTGCGGCGTCTCGATGTCGCAGACCCAGTTCACCAACTGTCGGCCGTCGGCGTCGATGTTGTTGCGGATCGGATAGATCAAAAGCTTGGCCGGATGATGCCAGCCGACGCGGATCATGCTGGCGCCCGACATGAACGGCTTCCAGCGCGTCACGCCGCGCCACATGTTGATGCCGGAATATTTCGGCGGGCCTTCGTTCGGATAGAGCTGCTTGCGCAGCACCGAATGGATGCCCTCGGCGCTGACGACGACGCTGCCTTTGACCGGGGCCAGCTGCTTGCCGTTGACGTCCTCGAAATAGGCAACCGCCTCGGGGCCGTCGTAATCCACGCGCGTGCACTTGTGGCCGAGGATGACTTTGTCCTTGCCGGCGCGCGCGACGAACGCGTCGAGCAGCACCATCTGCAGATCGCCGCGATGGATCGAGAATTGCGGCACGTCGTAGCCGGCAAAGCGGCCGGCCGGTTCGCTGTAGATGTATTGGCCGAAGCGATTGAAGAAGCAATATTCCTTGGTGGTGACTGCGACCTTCGCGAGCGCGTCCTCGAGGCCGAGCCCACACAGTTCGCGCGAGGCATGCGGCAGCATGTTGATGCCGACGCCGACGGCTTTGAGCTCCGGCGCGGCCTCGTAGATACGGCAGGCTATGCCGGCGCGGTGCAGCATCAGGCCCAAAGTCAGTCCGCCGATGCCGGCGCCGATAATAAGTACGTCCATTGCGGTCAGCCCTTTTTACGCCATTTTACTCGGAACGGTTCTTCAGTGCGAACGAAGCGCGCGCACCCCAGAGCGCGACGATCGCGAGAGCAAGCGACACCAGCACATCATAGCCGGCCAGCGAAAGCCCGAGGAAGCGCCATGCTGCCTCGTCGCAACGGATCGGGCTGAAACTGTTGAGCTGCTTGAGCAGATCGGTCGCGGCACCGACATTGTTCATCGGTCCGGTGCATTCCTGCGGTCCCGGCCACCACTTCCACTCGATGCCGGCGTGATAGGTCGACAATCCGGTGTTCCACAACATGGCTGCGGCGATGACCAGAAAGCCGAGCAACAAGACTTTGCGCTGGGCGCCGTAACTTGCGCCGAGCCACAGCAGCACCGCGAGCGGCACGCTGACGTAGTAGGCCTCGCGCTGCTCCAGGCAGAGCGGGCACGGCGCCAGCCCAACGACGTATTGGAAGAAGTAGAAGCCCCCGATAGTGCCTATGCCTACCACCGCGACAATCGAGGCGGCGGCAATCGGCGGGTCGTTGCGCGCGAGCGCGAGATAGTCGGTCGTCATTGCGCGTCCTTCACGCCCCGGCAGTTTCAAACCGTGAGGA
The DNA here is from genome assembly GCA_963742095.1 of uncultured Alphaproteobacteria bacterium. GTDB lineage: Bacteria > Pseudomonadota > Alphaproteobacteria > Rhizobiales > Xanthobacteraceae > Pseudolabrys. Next base: position 1,485,862 of record CAVUKJ010000003.1, on the reverse strand, counting down.
TGGTGCCCCTGGCCGGACTCGAACCAGCACGATGTTTCCACCACCTGATTTTGAGTCAGGCGCGTCTACCAATTCCGCCACAGGGGCATTTTTGCGGCATAAGCGGCGCGGATCATAGCGACGCGCGCCTTGGGGTCAACGGCGGCGAAGCACCGTATTTGCCCCGTTTTCAGATCTTTCAGGCGCCGCTGCGCGCGCCTATGATCGTCCGGCGATCACCTTTTCGGGAGCCCGCAATGAACGAAGAAGCCCTCAACATGTCGCTGCGCAAATTCCTCAAGATCGTGGGCGTAACGTCGCAGCAGGAAATCGAGAAGGCTATCCGGGCCGCGGTGGCTGGAGGCAAGCTCAAGGGCAAAAAGAGCGTGCAGGCGCAAATGGTGCTGACCATCGGCGACGTCAGCCTCAATCACAAAGTCGATGGTGTGATCGAGCTCGAATAGCCAGACTCGGACGATCAGTACGTGGTGATAGCGACCAACGCGACGACGAGCGCGGCCGACAGGCCCATCGCCACAACCTTGATGTGCGTGACACGGTCGGCGGTCAGCATGGAGGCGTTCATAGGTGATTCTCCTCGGCGAATGCCGGGACAATCGCTTTATTCGCCTCGATCGATTTGATGCCGGTCAACCCGGCGCCTCAGGATTTCTACGTAGATCAGCCCACCGTCTCGGCGCCGACATTGCGGCGACCGAAGGCGGCTTCCATCTCGCGCCGCACTTTCACCGCGCTGTCATTGGGGTCGTAGGCGACATCGGACCACTTGAGGGCACCGCCCTCGGGAATATCGCGCTTGAGCTTGACGTTGTGGGCAAGGCCGAGCGGCAGCAATTCGTCGCGCAGCGACACCTCGGCCGGCGTCTGCTTGCCCCAGACGCAAAAGCCGCCCTCGCCGTCCAGCATCTCGCCGGCCTTCAACCGTCTTTTGGCAGTCGCCACGACGTCCGAACGAAAACCTGTCGGCGCACCGGTCGGCTCGTTACGCAGCGCGCAGCTTGCGACCGAGATGCCGAGCTCGAGCCCAATCATGTGGATCGGCCGGTAGAGCGCGGCGTATTTGCCGCTTCTGTCCGGCAGCATGGCGTATTCCTTGAAGCAGCGGCGCGCATAGTCGGTCTCGCCCTCGAACACCACGTAAGTGCCGAGCGCAAGATGATGCGGCACGTCGCGGCCGTCCCGGTAGACGGAGGACGTGACCTCCGTGACCCCGGCCTTTTCCAAAGTGCCGCCGTCGCTTTTCGGCTTGCAGATGTCGGCGAGCTCGAAGCGCGTCGCGGGCGGGAAATGCAGGCCATCCGACTGCGGCACCAGGCCGGTGGCGTTGCACACCGCTGTCATCTCGATGCCGGACTTGGTGCCGTCGACGAAGGAATTGAACATCTTCGGATTAATCGACGTGCGGTCGCTGATGTTCAGGTACTTGTCGAGGATATCCCAGACATTGTCGGGATTGGATTTGTGGTAGTGCGGCTCATAACGCGTGCCCTTGCCGGCGCAGATCACCTTGAAGCCTGCGGCGCGCGCCCAGTCGACGTGCTCGCAAATGAGGGCCGGCTGGTCGCCCCAGGCGAGCGAATAGACGACGCCGGCAGCCTTGGCGCGCCGCGCCAGCAGCGGCCCCGCCACGGCGTCGGCTTCGACATTGACCATGACGATGTGCATGCCGTTGGCGATCGCGCGCAGGCAATGCGCGATGCCGGCGCCGGGCACGCCGGTCGCCTCCACGATGACCTCGATGCGCGGATCGGCGATCAGCGCTTCGGCGCTGTCGGTGACGAAGGTCGCACGCTTCCTGTGGGCATCGTCGAGCGACGCGGCGGCATAAGCTGCGTCCGGCCAGCCGGCAATCTTTAGCTGGCTGCGCGCTCGCCCCACGTCGAGATCGGCGACGCCCGTCACGTGCATGCCTTGCGTCAGCCGCGCCTGGGACAGAAACATGGTGCCGAACTTTCCGGCGCCGATCAGCCCGACGGTGACTGGCTTGTCCGCGGCCGCACGTTCAAGAAGTTTGGCGTGAAGGTTCACCGGCGCGGGTCCCTTTGGAGCCGCGAGGCAAACATAGGCGCCCGGCGGACACAAGCGTCCGCGCGCGTGGCGTCAGATCGGAAGAATTATTTGCAGAGCACGCGCGAGACGAATGTCTCGGTGTGACAGCCTTCGCCGGCACTGCGGCCCGACAGATAGACCTGCGCCGGGCAAACATCGGCGGTGGTCATGTCGAGGCTGGTGCCGCCCTCGAAACCCTTCGCCTTGCACATCGCAATGGCCGCTGCGACGCAATCGGGCGCGCCGTTGGGCGCGACCTTGCACTTCTCGTGGCCGCGCACGACGCTGGTGTTGGGCAGGCGCGCGACCGCATCGGCCGCATCTTTCGCCGTATCGACCGTATTGCGGGCGGCAACGCCGGCGTCGTGACCCAAGGTCTCGAACCGCTTCTGCATGCCATTGACGCCGGAATTCCAGGTGTCGGCCGTCTGACCCCACCAACCTTTGAGCGTGCCGAAAAATCCCGGCTGCTTCGGCGGCGCCGTCTTGTCGGCGTCTTGCGCGGCGGCCAGCGCCGAGCCGAACACGATCACGCACGCGATCAGCCCGCCCAGCGCGAACTTGGACGACGGATTGTTCCTGACTGAAATCAAAGCCGGTTTGCGATCCATGGCCGGTCAAATGTGCCTAACGGCATTCGCGCCGGCGACTTCAATCTGAGGCCACCGGATGGCGAAAATGAGGACTGCCGATTCGAACTATAAAAAGTATAGCGCAGCCACGATGCCGATGACGACTAGGGCTGCGAGCGCGCTCGCCCAAAGCCCCAGTTGTTTTTCGATAATATGACGGGCGCGCTCGCCGTAGCGGTGCAGCAGAAACGCCAGCACGAAGAACCGGGTGCCGCGGCTGATAATCGAAAATACGACGAAAAGTGCAACATTATAGCCGGCAAAGCCGGAGGTAATTGTGACGATCTTGTAGGGGATCGGGGTAAGGCCCTTGAGCAGGATGATCCAGGCGCCCCACTGCGCGTAAGCCGCGCGGAAGGCTTCGACCTTGTCGCCATAGCCGTAGAGGTGAATCAGCCAGGCGCCGACGGAATCGTAGAGCACCGCGCCGATGGTGTAGCCGAGCAGGCCGCCGGTGACCGACGCGACCGTACACCAGGCCGCCATGACGTAGGCGCGCTCGGGTCGGGCCAGCGCCATCGGGATCAGCATGAAATCCGGTGGCACGGGGAAGAACGAGCTTTCCGCGAAGGCGACCGCGCTCATGGTCCACATCGCGTGCGGCTTGTGCGCGGCTTCGAGGCACCAGTCGTACAGACGGCGCAATAGCGAACGTGGCTCAGTGGCCTGAACGGTCATGACAGCAACTCGCGGGAGGCCGCAGCGATCAGCGGCGCTTGCGGGCGTGGCGGGCTTCGAGCGCCACGACCTTACGCCGCGGCATGCTCTGGACTAGCGCTTTTTTTGGCACTTTTTCGGCAATGCCGAACATCGCTTCCCGCCGGCGCATTTCGGCCCAGACGTCATCCGGGTGGACGCCAGCATGCACCCAGAGCACGACAAGATTGTAAAGCAGGTCGGCGCTTTCGCGCACGACAGCCTCCGGCTGGCCATGCATGGCGTCGATCACAACCTCGACGGCTTCCTCTGCAAGCTTCTTGGCCATCTTGGCGCGGCCAGCGCGGAACAGCCGCGCGGTGCGCGACTTCGTCGGGTCGGAGCTCCGAGCCGCAATCACGGCCTCGTAGAGACGGGCGACCGAATCAGTCATGTGCGGGAGAATATCCGATCCGGGTACCGAGCTGGTTAACGCCCATTAACCCGTCGCTGTTGCGACGCCGTCTGACGCGGCGCGGTCCAAAACAATGGGAAATCGCTGAATCCTCTCAATGACAAACGCACAAAGACCAGCAATCGTGCCTGCAATAAGGCGGAACTCGCCCAGCGGCTCCAATAGGCGCAGGCCGGTCTAGCCCTCTTCGGAGAGCAGGGCGGCGTTGCCGCCGGAAGCCGCAGTATTGACGGTCAGGACCTGCTCCAGCGACAGCCGGTGCAGGTAGTTCGGCCCGCCAGCCTTCGGCCCGGTGCCCGACAGGCCGCTGCCACCGAACGGCTGCGAGCCGACCACGGCGCCGATCATGTTGCGGTTGACGTAGATATTGCCGTGCGGAAGGCGGGTGGCGATGCGCGCGACGGTCGCCTCGATGCGGGAGTGGATGCCAAGCGTGAGCGCGGTGCCATTGCCGGCGATGTCGTCGAGCAGAGCGCCAAGCTCGGAAGCGCGCCAGCGCACCACATGAAGCACGGGGCCGAAGACCTCTTCGTTCAGCTCGCGCGCGCGATCGAGTGCGATAATGGTCGGCGCGACATAAATGCCTTTGACGGGGATCGGCCCGCCCCACCGGTACTGCACCGCCCCACGCGCCGCCATGCCGGCAATCCAGCGTTCGAGCTTGTCCCTGGCCTCGGCATCGATCACCGGGCCGACATGGGTTGACGGCTCGCGCGGATCGCCGAGCTTCAGTTCGCTTGCGGCGCCCTCCACCATTGCGAGGATACGGCCGGCGACATCGTCCTGTACGCAGAGCAGTCGCAATGCCGAGCAGCGCTGGCCGGCGGACCGGAAGGCCGACGTGATGACATCGTCGGTCACCTGCTCGGGCAGCGCGGTCGCGTCCACGATCATGGCGTTGATGCCGCCGGTCTCGGCGATCAGCGGCGGGATCGGACCGTCTTTGGCGGCGAGCGCGCGGTTGATGAGCCGTGCCACCTCGGTCGAGCCGGTGAAGGCGACGCCGGCGACGCGCCTGTCGGCGGTGAGCATGCCCCCCACCTTGCCATCGCCCGGCACGAGATGCAGCGCGCTCGCCGGCACGCCGGCCTGATGCAGCAGCCGGACGGCTTCGAAGGCGATGAGCGGCGTCTGCTCGGCCGGTTTCGCCACGACGGCATTGCCGGCGGCGAGCGCGCCGGCAATCTGTCCGGTGAAGATCGCGAGCGGGAAATTCCACGGGCTGATGCAGACGACGACGCCGCGTCCACGATAGCTCAGCGTGTTGCTTTCGCCGGTCGGGCCCGGCAGCACCTTCGGAACGAGTGTCGCCCGTGCTTGCGCGGCGTAATAGCGGCAGAAGTCCGCCGCCTCGCGCACCTCCGAGACGCAATCGTCGAGCGTCTTGCCGGCTTCGCTCTGCAAAAGTGCGATCAGGCGGCCACGGCCCTGTTCGATCAGATCGCCGGCGCGCGCGAGAATGTCCGCTCGATCGGCGGCTGGCGTCGCTTGCCATGACGTGAATCCGGCCTGCGCCGCGCTCATCGCCGCATCGACCAGCGCCGCGTCTCCCTCCTGCACGGTGCCGACGAAGTCGCCATCAACCGGCGAGAGCACGTCACGGCGACGGCCCTTGACGGCGACACCGTCGATCAGTGGCATCGCGTCGACGGCCTGCCGCGCAGCATTAATGTCCTTCAGCAGTGCATCGAGCGCGGCGCGATCGCCGAACTCCACGCCGGTCGAATTCTCCCGCTCCGGTGCGAACAGATCGCGCGGCAGCGGAATGTGCGGATGACGCGCGTTCTCTGGCTTTGCGATCCAGCTTTGCGGTCGCTTGAGGATGTCGGCGATCGGAATATTGGGATCGGCTGCAACGGAGACGAACGACGAATTGGCGCCGTTCTCCAGGAGCCGCCGCACCAGGTAGGCGAGCAGATCGGCATAGCCGCCGACCGGCGCATAGACCCGGCAGGTCAGCGCCGGCATGTCCTCGAGGAGTGCATGGTAGAGCGCTTCGCCCATGCCGTGGAGCCGCTGGAATTCGTAGTTGCCGGCCCCGCCCGCGTCTTCGACCACGCTCGCAACAGTCAGGGCGTTGTGTGTGGCGAACTGCGGATAGATCCGCGGCCGTGCCGCGAGCAGGCGGCGCACGCAGTCCATGTAGCAGAGATCGGTCATCGCCTTGCGCGTGAACACCGGATAGCCGGCAAGGCCGCGCTCCTGCGCGCGTTTGATCTCGGTGTCCCAATAGGCGCCCTTCACCAGCCGCACCATCAGACGGCGGTCGAGCGCCCGGGCGATGTCGGCGACCCAGTCGATCACGGCGCGGGCTCGCTTTTGGTAGGCCTGCACGGCGAGACCGAAACCGTCCCAGCCGGCGAGAGACGGATCGCTCAGCACGTTGCCGATGATGTCGAGCGACAGTTCGAGCCGGTCGGCTTCCTCGGCGTCGACCGTGAAATTCAACTCATAGCTTTTCGCCGCGCGGGCCAGTTCGAGCACGCGCGGCGTCAACTCCTTGAGGACGCGTTCGCGCGACAGCGGCTCGTAGCGCGGATGCAGCGCCGAGAGCTTCACCGAAATGCCCGGCCGCCTGGGCAGCGAGGCATCGCCGGCCGAGCGGCCGATGGCCGCGATCGCGCCGGCGTAAGACTCGAAATAGCGTTCGGCGTCGGCCCCCGTGCGGGCACCCTCGCCCAGCATGTCGAAAGAGTAGAGATACTCGGCGCCGGCGCGCGCCCGGCCTAGCGCCTCGTCGATGGTTTGACCGAGCACGAAGTGCGAGCCGAGCAGCCGCATCGCCTGGCGCGTCGCGCCGCGCACCGCCGGCAGGCCGAGCCGCTTGATCAGCGCCTCGACGATACCCTCCGGCGTTTCGCCGGGATGAATGACCTTCGCGGTGATGCCCAGCGTCCATGCCGAGGCCGAGACCAAAAGCGCCGTGGCGCGCGCATCGTGGTGCGCCCAGTCGCCGCTTTTGAGCTTGTCCTCGATCAGGCGGTCGGCGGTGTCGGCGTCGGGAACCCGCAGCAACGCCTCGGCCAGCACCATCAGCGCCAGCCCCTCCTTGGTGGACAGCGCGTAGGCATGGAGGAAGTCCTCGACCCCACCGAGACCACCGGCGCGGGCGCGGATCGCCTCGACCAGCCGCGTGGCGCGGGCATCGATACGCGTTTCCACCTCACGCGACCGCGATGCGCCTGCAAGCAAGCCGGCTGCGATTGCCTCATCCGCCAGCGCATAGGCCGCCTGGAACGGCGGAATCTCGTGTGACGCCTCGGTCGGACGTGTTGCTCGCATCGCAGGCCTCCGGGCCCGTGCGCCAGATTAACTTAACCTTCCGAGTCTCGCCGCCTGAGAAATCGCGGACCGTCCGGGGTTAGTCATATTGTCTAACAAAGGGCGTCATTTGCGCGCTCTTGTCTTGCTCTTTGCAAGGGCTTGGTTTCTGCTGCGCCTGAACAAGCCGATCAGTCTGACGGGACACCGGATGCGGAGACACCGGCCGCGACAAGGATCCGTGTTGTGAATGCCTGGTGCGCCGGCCGGCTCGCCGCTGCGGCACTCCTGCTCGCGGCCGGTTTCGCGAGCAGCGCCGGCGCGGCGGAAACCAACCTCCGATTTACGCTCGACCGAAAATTTGAAGGGCCCGCGGCGCCGTTCCTGCTGCCGCTCGATAAGGGTTACTACAAGGCCGAGGGCCTCAACGTCAGCATCGACCCGGCCGCAAGCGTCCGCGAAGGAATTGAGCGCGTCGCCTCGGGCGAGTACGATATGGGGCTCGCCGACATCAACACAATGATCAAGCTCCGGGATGAGAATCCCAAGGAGCCGGTGAAGGCCGTGTTCATGGTCTACAATCGCCCGCCTTACGCGGTGATCGGCCGCAAGAGCCGCGGCATCAACTCTCCCAAGGATCTCGAAGGCCACACGCTCGGCGCGCCGATAGACAGCGACAGCTTCACGCTGTGGCCGATTTTCCTGAAGGCCAACGGTATCGACGCGTCAAAGGTAGCGATCGAGAACATCGGCTTCCAGGTGCGCAATCCAATGCTGGCCGCCGGCCAGGTCGATGCGATCACCGGACTTTCGTTTTCTTCGTTCATCGACCTCAAGGACAAGGGCGTCCCGGCGGGCGACATCGTCGTGATGCTGATGGCCGACTACGGCATCAATCTCTACGGCAGCGCGATCATCGTGAACCCGGCCTTCGCCGAGGCCCACCCCGACGCGGTGAAGGGCTTTTTGCGCGCCTTCGTGCGGGGCTTGAAGAAAACCGTCGCGTCACCGGAAAGCGCAATCGGCTACGTCCTTGAGCGCACCGATTCAGCGCGCAAAAACCTCGAGCTCGAACGGCTGAAAATGGTGATCCGCGAGAACCTCATCACGCCGGAGGTGAGAGCAAACGGCTATGGCGGAATCGATGGCGAGCGCTTCGCGCAGGCGATGGACCAGTTGGCGCAGACCTATAAATTCAAATCGAAGCCGAAGCTGGATGAGGTTTTCGATCCGTCATTCCTGCCGGCCGAAGCAGAACGCAAATTGACCCGCGGTCAGGCGACCGGCGTTCGCGATTGAGCCTCGTTCCCGATCAACCCGGGCACGACGACCGTGGTCGGTGGATGCAGGATTTCGACAATCTCATCGGCCAGTTGCTCGTAGGCGGCATGCGGCCCGCCTTCGCGGATATAGATGCCGCTATAAAGTGAATTGAGCTTCGGCAGCGGCGCATCTTCCCAGACTCCCATGCCGAACTCGTTGGCGCGCCGGCGGATGATCGGCATGACCCCGAGTTCCGGCGACGACCGCGCTGGCGAGACTCATCATGCTCGAGCCGGTGAAGACATCTTCCCAGTCGAGTCCCGCCTTCTTCAACGATTGCACGGCGAGCTTGTGATAGACATCGCCCTCGCCGAACGAGACCAGCGGCACTGGCCGCGAAGGATCGAAAGTCGTGGTCAATCCGCGGACCCACACGGTTTCCAGCGGCCAGGTAAAGCGCGCGTCGGGCGAGCGGTCGAGCGACAGGCCGACCAGCAGATCGAGCTCGCCGCTGCGCAGGTCCTTCGCCAGCATATCGAAATATCCGGTTCGTACGATGAACCGCACGTCGGGCCACAGCTCGCGGAAATGCGCGAGCCTGCGCGGCAGCAGCGATGCGACGAAATCGCTCGGCGTGCCAACGCGGATCACCAGTTCCGGACGCGGACCTTCGCCACCGATATTCACGATCTGGTCGTTGATCGAGAGCAGACGGCGCGCATAGGCGGTCACGCGTTCGCCCTGCGGCGTGAGCTTGATGCCGTGCGTGCTGCGATCGAGCACGTCGCAGCCGAGCAGGAAATTCAGGCGCTTGATCTGCGCGCTCACCGCCGGCTGCGTGATGCCGAGCACAATGGCAGCTTTGGTGAAGCTGCGCTGATCGACGATGGCAATCAGCGCGCGCAGCAATTCGGTGGGAATATTCGTCATGCCATGAACTTCCCTTGGTCGCATCTCCGGTACAACACCAGCCGCCCCGATGTATTCATTCGCGTATTCACTCGCACGTTTTCATTTGCATACGTACGAATACATTCGTTTTTATGAATGTAACACGCCCCAAATGCAAGCACACGTATTCCGTGTATATTTGGCAAGCCTTATTTGATGCGCTCAAGGATGCTGACGTAGTTAGCCACAGAAGTTCCGCCCATATTGAAGATGCCGCCAAGTTTGGCGTTCTTCAGCTGCATGTCGCCGGCCTTGCCGGTGAGCTGCATTGCAGCAAGCGCGTGCATCGACACGCCGGTGGCGCCGATCGGATGACCCTTGGCCTTCAAGCCGCCCGATGGGTTCACCGGTAACTTTCCATCCTTTTGCGTCCAGCCTTCCACAATGGCACGGGCGCCCTGGCCTTCCGGCGTGAGCCCCATCGCTTCATATTCGATGAGTTCCGCGATGGTGAAACAGTCGTGGGTCTCGATGAAGGACAAATCGCCGAGCTTGACGCCCGCATCGTCGAGCGCGCGCTGCCAGGCGACCGCGCAGCCTTCAAACTTGAGGATGTCGCGCTTGGACATCGGCAGGAAATCCTGCACATGCTGCGCGGTGCGAAACGCGACCGCCTTATTGAACTGAAGCGCGGTCTCGATATCCGTCAGCACCACCGCCGCCGCGCCGTCGGACACCAGCGAACAGTCGGTGCGTTTGAGCGGACCGGCGACGAACGGGTTCTTCTCGCTCTCCGTGCGGCAAAACTCGTAGCCGAAGTCCTTGCGCAGTTGCGCGTAAGGATTGGCGACGCCGTTCTTGTGGTTCTTGGCCGCGATCATGGCCAGCGCGTCCGACTGGTCGCCCCATTTCTGGAAATACAGGCCGGCGATCTTGCCGAAGATGCCGGCGAAGCCGCCATCGATGTCGGCCTCCTCACGCACGTAGGACGCCTTCAGCAGGTTCCGGCCGATGTCCGGTCCGGGAGTGGTCGTCATCTGCTCGACCCCGACCACCAAAACCACACGCGCGCTCCGCGCGGCGATCGCCTTGAGGCCCTGATGCACGGCCGCGGAACCTGTCGCGCAGGCATTTTCTACCCGGGTCGCGCGCTTGAACCTGAGGTCGGGGGAAGCCTGCAACACCAGCGAGGCGGTAAAATCCTGCGCGGAGAACCCGGCGTTGAAATGCCCGAGCACGATCTCGTCGACGTCCTTGGGGCCGATGCCGGCGTCGGCCAAGGCATCGCCGGCGACGCGGACGATGAGGCTTTCGACGCTCTCGCCATTAAGTTTACCGAAGGGGGTGTGGGCCCAACCGACAATTGCGGCAGTCATTGAGGCGCTCCTATGCCGAATTTTGGTCGTATTACGAGCAGATAAGCGCGAATTACCATGATTTAAAGCGGGGGCGAGGCCGGCTTTGCCTCCCGTCCGAAGCTTCGATAGCCTAAGCGTACGGTCCTTTGAACCCCAGCGGGTCCAGGGGGCACTCACCACCAACAGACCCGCAAACCGCGAGCCGCCGTTTGAGCCTTCGGACCCCCTTCATCGGCCTGACCATTCTGGCGTTTGCGCTCACGGCGCCGGCGCGCGCCCATGCCGAGGCCAAGCTTCTGATTGAAGCTTCGACCGGCAAGGTGCTGCACGCCGAGAATGCGACCTATCCCTGGTACCCGGCTTCTGTCACGAAGCTGATGACCACCTACACGACGCTGCGGGCGATCAAGGAGGGCAAGATCACGCTCAATACCCTGCTGACCGTCTCGCGCAACGCGGCGGCGCAGAATCCGACCAAGATGGGCTTCAAGGTCGGCACCACCGTCACGGTCGACAACGCGCTCAAGATGCTGCTGGTGAAATCGGCCAACGACATCGCCGTCACGATTGCTGAAGGCGTTGGCGGCTCGATCTCCGGCTTTGCCGACATGATGAACGGCAATGCGCGGCGGCTCGGCATGTCGCAGAGCAACTTCGTCAACCCGAACGGGCTGCCGGCGGAGAACCACGTCACCTCGGCACGCGACCTCGGCATTCTTGCCCGCGCACTCATCCTCGAATTCCCGGAATACGATTCCTACTGGCACATCCACTCGATCCAGTACGGCAATCGGGTGATCCACAATTACAATTCGCTGCTCGACCGCTACCCCGGCGCCGACGGCATGAAGACCGGCTTCATCTGCGCCTCGGGCTACAATGTGGTGGCATCGGCGACGCGCAACGGACGCCGGCTGATCGCGGTCATCCTCGGCGCCTACGGCGGCGGCGTTCGCGCGCAGCAGGCGGCGGCGCTGCTCGAGAGCGGTTTCAACAGCGGCGGCCTGTCCTGGCTGACACCCGCGCTCGGCACCGTCGATGCGCTAGCGCCGATCGATGCACAGCCGCCGAACCTGCGTGAAGAGATGTGTGGCGGTCATCGGCGCAGGCCGCCGTCCGAAGAGAATGACGAGGAGACCGAAGAAGGTGCCTCCGCGTCCACCAATGCCGACAGCACCAATCCGCAGGCCTTCATGCTGTCGAGCCTGAAACCCGCCAACGGCAAGTTCGTGCTCGGCGCGCCGGTCGACACCACACCGCCCGTCGTCGTCTTCACCGGCCCCGCCGATCATCCCGACCCCGTGCAGGTTGAAACCGCTGCCAAGCCGCACAAGAAGAAGAAAGCGACTGCGGCCGCGGCTCCCGCCAACGGCGCCGACAAGCAGACGGCGGACAAGCCGAAAAAGAAGAAGGCCAAGGTCACCTCGGCGCAAAAATGAGCGAGGCCGGTCCAAGCGCCAATCGGCGCCAACCGCCGACGCCAATTCCCCTGACCATGCTCACCGGCTTCCTCGGCGCCGGCAAAACCACTCTGCTCAACCGGTTGCTCAAAGATCCGGCGCTCGCCGAGACCGCGGTGGTCATCAACGAATTCGGCGAGGTCTCGCTCGACCACCTGCTGGTCGAATACATTTCCGACAATATCGTGCTGCTGCAGTCGGGCTGCCTGTGCTGCACCATGCGCGGCGATCTCGTCGACGCGCTGGAAACGCTGCTGCGCGATCTCGACAACCGGCGCTGCACGTTCCGCCGCGTGCTGCTGGAGACGACCGGCCTTGCCGATCCGGCTCCGGTGCTGCACACGGCGATGTCGCATCCTTATCTGCTGCTGCGTTACCGGCTCGATGGCGTGGTGACGGTGGTGGATGCGATGAACGGCGACACCACGCTCGACCAGCATCCAGAAGCGGTGAAGCAGGCGGCGGTCGCCGACCGCATCGTGCTGACGAAGACGGACCTCGCGAGCGCCGAGCAGCGCAGCCAAATCCTGACGCGGCTCCATGCGCTCAATCCGGCGGCGCCGATCCTCGATGCCGCCAAAGGCGAGGCAACCGCCGAGCGCCTGCTCAACTGTGGGCTCTACGATCCGGAGCGCAAGATTCCGAATGTGAAGAAATGGCTGGCCGAAGAGGCCTACGCCGATGCCCGCGCGAAACATCACCACGGACACGATCATGCCCATGGGCATGATCGCACCCACGCGCATCTCGACCGCAACCGCCACGATGCGCACATCGCAAGCTTCGTGCTGACCAGCGACGCCGCAATCCCTGCCGGCACCCTGCAGATGTTCTTCGAGCTGCTGCGCGCCAATTACGGCGCTCAGCTGCTGCGCGTGAAGGGCATCGTCAAGCTCGCCGAAATGCCCGATACGCCCGTCGTGGTGCACGGCGTACAGCACGTTTTCCATCCGCCAGCGCGGCTCGAGCGCTGGCCCGACGACGACCACCGCAGCCGTATCGTTTTCATCACCCGCGATCTGCCCGAGCGCACCGTGCGCGAGATGTTCGAGGCCTTCCTCGGCACGCCCGCCGTCGACCGTCCAGACCTTGCGGCGTTGACCGACAATCCGCTCGTTCCCTTCGGCGGTCCCGACCACCGCTAATCCGGGCCGCTTGCAAGCGGCGGCGGTTCGAACTCATGCTGACGGCGAATCGCTTTCGGGAAGCGGACGTCATGGAACGGCTTTGGCTTCGGCACTATCCACCAGGCGTTCCCGCCGAGATCGACGGCACTCGTTACGCCTCACTGGCGGCGATGTTCGAGGAAAGCTTCCGAACCTACGCCGCCCGCGGCGCCTGCGTCTGCATGGGCGCGAGCCTGACCTATGCCGCGCTCGACGAGGCCTCGCGCGCCTTCGCCGCTTGGCTGCAGAGCCGCGGCGTGAAGCCAGGCGCGCGCGTCGCGCTGATGATGCCGAACGTCTTGCAATATCCGGTGGCGATCGCCGGCACGTTGCGCGCCGGCTGCGTCGTCGTGAACGTCAACCCGCTGTACAAGCCGCGCGAACTTGAATTCCAGCTCACGGACTCGGGCGCCGAGGCCATCGTGGTGCTGGAGAGTTTCGCCGCCGTGTTGCAAGAGGCGCTGCCGCACACGCCGGTCAAGTACGTCATCATCGCCAGCATGGGCGACATGCTTGGCGTCGTGAAAGGCGCGGTCGTCAACGGCGTCGTCCGCCACGTCAAGAAGATGGTGCCGCCGTACAGCCTGCCGTCCGCGACCACATTCAAGGATGTGCTGAGTCTCGGCCGAACCCTTCCCTTCACCGCGACGAAAATCGGGCCCGACGATATCGCCTTCCTGCAATACACCGGCGGCACCACCGGCGTCGCCAAGGGCGCGATGCTGCTGCACCGCAATCTCGTCGCCAACGTGCTGCAGGTCGAGGCATGGGATGCGCCGATCATCGCCGCGCCGCCTGCCGTCGAGCACCCGGTCATCGCGACGGCGCTGCCGCTCTACCACGTGTTCGCGCTCACCGCCTGCTTCCTGTTCGGCGTGCGGGTTGGCGGCCTTTGCATCCTGATCCCCAATCCGCGCGATCTCGGCGGCCTCGTCAAGGAGCTCACGAAGTACAAGGTGAACTCGTTCCCGGCGGTGAACACGCTCTACAACGCGCTGCTGCACCGTCCCGACTTCGGCAAGATCGACTGGAGCATGCTCAAGAGCGCGGTCGGCGGCGGCATGGCCGTGCAGAAAGCCGTGGCGGACGCGTGGTTCAAGGCAACCGGTAAGCCGATCGTCGAAGGCTACGGGCTGTCGGAGACGTCACCGGTGCTGACCTGCAATCGCGGCGATATTCCGGAGTGGACCGGCACCATCGGCCTGCCGCTGCCGTCGACCGAAATCTCGATCCGCGACGACCACGGTCACGAAGTGCCGCTGGGCGAACAGGGCGAAATCTGCGCGCGCGGACCGCAGGTCATGCCCGGCTACTGGCAGCGGCCGGATGAGACCGCGAAGGTCATGACCGAGGATCACTTTTTCCGCACCGGCGACATCGGCATCATGGACGGCGACGGCCGTGTGCGCATCGTCGACCGCAAGAAGGACATGATCAGCGTCTCGGGCTTCAAGGTTTTCCCCAACGAGATCGAGGAACTGGCGATGAGCCATGGCGGCCTGCTCGAATGCGCCGCTGTCGGAGTGCCGGACGTCCACTCCGGCGAGGTGCCGAAACTCTTCGCCGTCAGGAAAGACCCGAACCTCAGCGAAGCTGAGCTGCGCAAATTTCTCGCCAAGGGCCTCGCCGGCTACAAAGTGCCGCGCCACGTCGAATTCCGCAACGAGTTGCCGAAATCCAACGTCGGCAAGATTCTGCGCCGCGAGTTGCGTGACGATGCCAAGCCGGAGCAGCAATGAGCGAGACGCCGGCCGCCATTGTTGCGTTCTGGCGCGGCGTCGGGCCCAAGGGCTGGTTCGAGAAGAACGCCGCGCTCGATGACGAAATCCGCCGGCGCTTCCTTCCGACCTATGAAGCCGCGGCAAGCGGAAAACTGACGAACTGGGAGCAGACCGCCGAAGGCGCGCTGGCGCTTCTCATCCTGCTCGACCAGTTTCCGCGCAACATGTTCCGCGGCGAGGCGCGCGCCTTCACCACCGATCCGCTGGCGCGGGCGGTAACGAGCCGCGCCATCCTCAACGGCTTCGACGGCGCCTTTCCCGACATGCGCGGCTTCTTCTATCTGCCGTTCGAGCATTCGGAAAACCTCGCCGATCAGGAGCGTGGCCTCACACTTTACAAAGCCGCGGGCGACGAGGATGGCCTGAAATGGGGGAAGATCCACGCCGCCATCATCCGCCGCTTCGGCCGCTTTCCGCATCGCAACGCCGTCCTCGGCCGCGTGACCTCGCCGGAGGAGCAGGCCTTCCTCGACAGCGGTGGCTTTGCCGGCTGAGCGTGCTACGAATAGGCATGCATAATTTTCATGGCGTCTTTCCCTATCTCGTCTCGCCGGTGGACAAGCACGGGCGCGTCAAGACCGACGTGCTCGGCAAACTCGCATCCGACCTGATCAAGGCCGGCGTGCACGGTCTGACGCCGCTCGGCTCGACCGGCGAGTTCGCCTATCTCGACCGCGCGCAGCGCGAGACCGTCGTACACGCGACGATCGAAGCCGCGAACAAGCGCGTGCCGGTGATCGCCGGTGTCGCCGCGACCACGACGGCCGATGCCGTCGCGCAGGCGCAGCGATGGCAAGAGCTCGGCGCCGACGGCATCCTCGCCATTCTCGAAGCCTACTTCCCGCTCAAGGATGCGCAGGTCGAAGCCTACTTCCGCGCCATCGCCGACGCCGTCGACATTCCCGTCGTGCTCTACACCAACCCGAATTTCCAGCGCAGCGACTTGACCCTCGACGTCATCGCGCGGCTCGCCGAGCATCCGCGCATCCAGTACATCAAGGACGCCTCCAGCAACACCGGGCGCCTGCTCTCGATCATGCACCGCGCGCCGCGCATGAAAGTGTTCTCGGCGTCGGCGCATATTCCCGCGGCGGTGATGCTGATCGGCGGCGTCGGCTGGATGGCCGGACCGGCCTGCATCGTGCCGCGCGAGAGCGTGCGGCTCTACGATCTGTGCCGGGCCGGCAAATGGAACGAGGCGATGAAGCTGCAGCGCGATCTCTGGCGCATCAACGAGGCCTTCGCGCGCTTCAACCTCGCGGCCTGCATCAAGGCCGGCTTGCAGATCCAGGGCTATGCCGTCGGCGACCCGGTTCCACCGCAGGCCGCGCTCAGCGAGGCCGACTGCTCGCAGGTCGAGGCCATTTTGGCCGACGTCGCGAAGCTGGAAATGGCCTGAATTGCTGGCAAAAACCGCCGCGCCCACTGAATGTTAACGAATAGTTGCTAGCCATCAATGATGGCCTTGCCGTCCTTTGCACCACGGCCGGAGCCGGCGCGGAGCGACCCCGTGGCTTTGACCGGTACCGACAACATCGCCCCATCACCCTCGCCGCTCGCGGGGCTGATCGCCCGCATCAAGGCAATCCTCGCCGAGCGCACCGACAGCCGCCTCGCGCAGTTGATGGCCGGCAAGGTGTTTTTGGTGCGCGTCGGCAGCGCGATGCTGGCGCTGGTCTCGCAGGTGCTGCTCGCGCGCTGGATGGGCAAGTTCGAGTTCGGCATCTACATCTATGTATGGACCTGGGTACTGATGATCGGCGCGCTGTCCGACGTCGGCCTGTCGTCCGCGGCGCGGCGCTTCATTCCGGAATATACCGAGCTCAAGGCGCTCGACACGTTGCGCGGATTTCTGCTCGGTTCGCGATGGCTCGCCTTCGGCATTGCCACCGGCATCGGCGCGACCGGCGCGACCGGCGTGACGCTGCTGCGGCCCTGGCTCGACCAATTCACCGTCATTCCGCTCTACCTCGCCTGCGTCACCATTCCGATCTACGGCCTCGTCCAAGTGCAGGCCGGCATCGCGCAATCCTACGACTGGCCGGGCCTCGCGCTGATGCCGTTCTTCGTCTGGCGGCAACTCATCATCACCGTGCTGATGGGCGGCGCATGGCTGTTCGGCGCGCCGACCGACGCCGTGACCGCCATGATCATCGCCGTCTTCACCACGTGGGCGGTGACGCTCGGTCAGCTTTTCGTGCTCGACCGCAGGCTCAAGCACAAGGTCGAGGCCGGGCCGAAACGCTACGAGGCGAAGACCTGGCTCGCCACCTCGGTGCCGATTTTCGTGGTCGAGAGCTTCTACCTGCTGCTCACTTACGTCGACATCCTCGCGCTCGAGCACCTGCGCTCGCCCGACGACGTCGCCGTCTACTACGCCGCGGCGCGGCTGCTGGCGCTGGTCGCCTTCGTCTATTTCGCGATCGCCGGCGCCACCACGCACAAATTCACGCAATATCACATCGCCGGCGACAAAGAGCGGCTCGCCAAGTTCTTCGGCGAGACCATCCGTTGGACGTTCTGGCCGTCGCTTGCTGCCTGCGCCGCGATCCTCGCCTTCGGCAAGCCGCTGCTGTGGCTGTTCGGCGGCAGCTTCGAGCAGGGCTACGTCGTCATGTACATCCTGGCGATCGGCATGCTATCGCGCGCGGCGGTCGGTCCGGCGGAACGGCTGCTCAACATGCTCGGCGAGCGCAAGCAGTGCGCCGGCGTCTACGCCGCGGCCTTCGCCATCAATCTCGGACTGTGCTTTGCGCTCATCCCGCGCTTCGGCATCGAAGGCGCGGCATTTGCCACATCATCGGCGCTGGCAGTCGAATCGATCCTGCTTTACCGCATCGCCAAGCGCCGCCTCGGCTTCCACGTCTTCCTCTTGGGCGGCGGCCAGGCTTAAGCCTGCTCGCGCAGTTGCCGCCGGATGATCTTGCCGGTGGTCGTCATCGGCATCTGCGCGATGAAGGCGACCTCGCGCGGATACTCGTGCGCCGACAGCCGCGTCTTGACGAAGCCCTGGATTTCCCCGGCAAGCGCGTCGGTCGGCACGTGGTCGGGCTTGAGCACGATGAAAGCCTTCACGATCTCGGTGCGCACCTTGTCCGGCTTGCCGACGACGGCGGCGAGCGCGACCGCCGGATGGCGCAGCAGGCAATCCTCGATCTCGCCGGGACCGATGCGGAAGCCGGCCGACGTGATGACGTCGTCGTCGCGGCCGACGAAGGAAATATAGCCGTCGTCGTCCATGACGCCCTGGTCTCCGGTGGTCATCCAGTCGCCGATGAACTTGTCGCGCGTCGCCTCGGGCCGCCCCCAATATTCGAGAAACATCACCGGGTCCGGCCGTTTGACCGCGATCTGGCCGAGCACGCCGGGCTTGAGGATTTGCCCGTCGGGACCGATCACCGCGACGTCATGGCCGGGCACCGGCTTGCCGATCGCGCCGGGCCTGAAGGCGCCAAGTTGAGCGCATGAGCTGAGCACAAGATTGCATTCGGTCTGGCCGTAGAACTCGTTGATGGTCAGCCCGAAGGCCTCCTTGCCCCATTCCAGCGCCTCGATGCCGAGCGACTCGCCGCCCGAGGCCATGCTGCGCAGCTTGAAATCGTAGCGGCCGCGCGGGCTCGGCACCGCGCGCATCATGCGCAAAGCGGTCGGCGGAATGAACGCGGTGCGAATGCCGACTTTCGCCATCACGGCGAACGCTTCCTCCGGATCGAACTTGTCGAAGCGACGGGCGATGACCGGCACGCCGTGATGCAGGCTCGGCAGCAGCACATCGAGCAAACCGCCGGCCCAGGCCCAGTCCGCCGGCGTCCAGTAATTGTCGCCAGCCTGCGGAAACGGATAGTGCGGCATCTCGGCGCCGGGCAGATGGCCAAGCAGCACGCGATGGGCATGCAGCGCACCTTTCGGCTGGCCGGTTGTGCCCGAGGTGTAGATCATCAGCGCCGGATTCTCGGCCGCGGTGTCGACCGGCGTGAAATCGGGCGAGGCTTTGCCGAGCAAATCGGAGAACTTGTCGTCGACCGAGATGACGCAGGCGACGTCCGGCACCTGGGCGCGGATCTCCTCGAATTTTCCGAAGCCCTGCGCGTTGGTGAGCAGCGCGCGGGCACCGGAATTCTGCAGGCGGTAGGCCAGCGCATCCGGTCCGAACAAAATTGCGACCGGCAGCGCGACCGCGCCCAGCTTGTAGATGGCGATGTGCGCGGCGGCGACCTCGGGCGCCTGCGGCATGAAGATCGCGACGCGATCGCCGCGCTTGACGCCCTGCGCGCGCAGCACGTTGGCGAGCCGGTTCGAGGTCTCGCGCAGCTGGCCGAAGGTGATTTCCTCGCTGCGGCCATCGGCACGCACATAGAGCATTGCGAGCCTGCCCGGCTCGCGCGCCGCCCAGCGGTCGCAGATGTCGACGCCGATGTTGTAGCGCGGCGGAATCGCCCAGCGGAACTCGCGGTAGAGCGAGTCGTGGTCTTTGAAGTGCGCACCCAGCATGCGCCCGCAAGGCTAGTCAGCACGCGGCGCAAGGTCCAGAGGTGAGCCGCTATTGATTCCCGGCGATTCTGGTGGCCGACATCCGCGCGCCGGCGCGTGAAGCACGAAGCGAGGGGCGATGGATCATCATCAGATGGTTTTGGCGTTGGGTTTTGTAGCCGGAGCCCTGTGCATCGCCAGCCACTACATGAAGACGATGGTGCCGCTGCGGCTGACGTCCGGACGCGCGCCATCGCCCCTGGTCTTTGCGGCGCGGGGTGCGCCGTCGTCCCTTCTTCCGTCCTCGGCTTAAAACCGAGGGCGACGCGCGCCAATCGGCGCATCCGTAATCATCGTTCACACCCCCTTGCGGAGGTGCGGCGCCTTTCGGCGCGCCATCGCGGCGTTCTCCTTGCGGCGCCGGGCCGCGCTTTCGGCTCGGACCCTTGGCGTGCCGGAGTTGCCTCCGGCCGGCCGGGCCGACCACCGTCAGCGAGCTCCTCGCAGGGATCCATAGTGACCCCCCGGGCGGTGCCCCGGCGCCGCCCGAGTGCGTGGCTTGCGAGCCACGCCCGCAGGCGCCGCATCCTGCTCCATCATTTAGACGCCTCTAGATGACGCCCTCACATGAGCAGGACGCATGCAAGATAAGGCCGCCGCAACGAGCGGGGATAACTTTTTTTGGCCCCGATATGCGGCGACTAATCCGTCGCGCCCCCTTGCACTGAAATGACACATTTATAGCATCCCATGGCAAGCGCTCGGGGGCCGGCCAATGGAATCGCTTCTGCAACTCGATATCGGCGAACTGATTGCCCGCTTCGGCTGTCTGGGCCTCTTCACCCTGATCTTCTTCGAATGCGCCGGCATTCCGCTGCCCGGCGAATTGGCCTTGGTGTCGGCTTCGATTTTCGCCGGCACGTCGAGCCACCTGCAAATCGAATTCGTCATCGCCTCGGCGGCGGCGGCGGCGATCCTCGGCGACAATCTCGGGTTCTGGTTCGGGCGCCGCTATGGCTTCGATTTTCTGCATCGCTACGGCCCCTACGTTCAACTGACGGCGCCGCGCCTCAAGATCGGCCAGATGCTATTCAACCGGCATGGCGGCAAAGTCGTTTTCCTCGGCCGTTTCACGGCGCTGCTCCGCGCCTATGCGGCGATGCTCGCCGGTGCCAATCAGTTTCCGGCGCGGCGCTTCTTTCTCTGGAATGCGACCGGCGGCGTGACCTGGGCGACCGTCTACGGACTCGGCGGCTTCTACTTCGGCCAGTCGATCACCTATTTCGCTGGACCGATCAGCATCGGGCTGTCGGTCGCGGTGGTTGCCGGTTTCGTCGTCATTCTTCTGCTGTTCAAGAAGCACGAGCAGCGATGGATCGCCGAAGCCGACCAGGCCGTGAGCGTTGAATAGGAGGCGGACCGATGCCGTGGATCACCCTCGTCCAAGAACCGCCACCGAGCCTTGCCCACTACTCCGGCCCCGTGGTCGAGCGCGTGCTGCCGCTCGCGGAAGCGCGCAACGCCTGCGCACACATGGGCGTACGGGCCGATGCCTGTTCGTGGAAGAAGGGCGAGGTCTGTCACATCGTCATCCCGACCGGCGGGCCGGTGCGCGATCTCGGCGCCTATCGCCGTCACGAAGTCGCGCATTGCAACGGCTGGGAGCATAGCCACGCGTCTGTCGTGGTGCGGGACCAGCGCGGCCGGCCTCACTCTGTCGCCGTGGGTGCAAGCGGCGGCTCGGTCGGCGACATCGCGCGGGAGAATGACCGGCTGGCGGCCGAGGCGCAGTAAGCGCCTTACGACGGCTCCGCCACGATCAACGCCCAATAGACCTTGTATTTCGAACTTGGTGCCGGCACGGCAGCGATGCCGATGCGGGTCGCCCCGGGCAGCAGCATGTTGGCGCGATGCGGCGGCGAGTCGCGCCAGCCCGAGAAGGCTTCCGCCAGCGTGTGATAGCCGGCGCCGATGTTCTCGGCCGCCGACTTGGCATTGTAGCCGGTTGCCTTGAGCCGCGCGACGAACGGCTTCTTGATGTTGTGCTCGAGCTTGTCGCGCTTGGCCATCGCCTCGGCCTGCGCCTGCGCCATGCGCGTCAGATCGGGATCGAGCGCGACTTCGGAGAGCCCGTTGTTCTTGCGGTAACCGGAGATCATTGAGGCCGCGGCTTCGGCGTCGAGCGCTTCGCCCTGCGAAATGTCGCGATAGAAGCTCGGCTGCTCCGGAATCTGGCTGGAACATCCGGCGACCGCCGCGAGCGCCAGCGCAAGCAAGACGAGACGGAACCAGCGCATCGCAATCCCCAATTCGAGAGCGCCACCTTATAGCCGACCGTGGCCGAATGGTGGTGCTCCACCGGACCGCCAGACCCCACGCTGGCAGTCGTCCCACCAAAGACCTAACATGGCTTTAAATAACAATGTGCTCAGGGAGGATGACCATGTCCACAGCGCCATCGCCAGCGCCTGCCGCCCGCACTCCCGGCGCCACGCGCGCTGCACCCGGCGACTATGTCTTCGACCTCGGCACCGTGCAGAAGATCATGGGCGGACCCGCCTATTCGACCGCGCACGGCCCCTGCGTCGAAGGCGACCGCATGATCGTCGGCCTGATGCGCATGAAGGCCGGCACCGGCGCCGAGGCACATTCGCATCCGAACGAGCAGTGGATCTACATCCTGCAGGGGACCTTTCACGCCATGATCGGCGGCAAGGAGATGGACGTGAAGCCGGGCTCGGTCGTCTACATCCCGGCCAACACCATCCACGCCGGAAAGGCGACCGCGGACGGCGATGTCGTATTCTTCACCGTCAAGGACGCCTCATACAGCCTGCACGGCATCAAGGCGAGCTAAAGTCTCGCCCACCAACAAATCTCAGGGAGGATCGAACGTGAAACGTCTCATTGCATTGCTGTTCGCCGCGCTTGTTTTGGCCACAGGCCCGGCCACTGCGCAGGACAAATATCCGAACCGGCCGGTGAAGGTGCTGGTGCCTTATGCGCCGGGCGGCGCGACCGACATCGCCGCGCGCATCGTCGGCGACGCCTTCCAGAAACTCACCGGGCAACCTTTCGTCATCATCAACAAGCCGGGCGCCTTCGGCGTGCTGGCGATCGAGGAAATGGTGAAGTCGCCCGCCGACGGCTACACGCTGATGGTGGGCAATGTTTCGACCAACGCCATCACGCCGATCATCTATGCCAACAAGATCAGCTTCGACTACGGCAAAAGCGTCGCCGCGGTGACCAATCTGATCGACGTGCCGGCCTTCCTGCTGGTGACGGCGGCGAACGACTTCCCGCCGAAGACGGTCGCCGAGTTGATCGCCTACGCCAAGCAGAACCCGGGCAAGGTGCATTACGGTACCGTCGGGGTCGGCTCCTATCCGCACTACGACATGGCCTATTTCGCCAAGCGCGCCGGCGATCTCGATCTCGTCGGCCTGCCGAACAAGAACGGCGCCGCCGGCGTGATCCAGGACATGCTGCGCGGCGACGTGCAGACGGCGTTCCTCAACGTCGCCTCGACCGCAGGCCAGGTGCAGGCGGGCAAATTCCGCGCGCTGGCGGTCGTCAACAGCAAGCGCCTGCCGGAATATCCCAACGTGCCGACAATGAAGGAGGCCGGCTACGCCGATGTCGGCACCGTGGCGTGGAACGGCCTGTTCGCGCCGGCGGCGACGCCGAAGCCGGTGCTCGAGGCGTTGCACAAGGCCGTGCTGCAGGCGCTGCAGTCGCCCGAGGTGCAGGAGAAGTTCGGCAAGCAGAAGATGAACATCGCGCCGACGCCTTCGCTTGCCGAGGCGCAGACCTGGCTCGCCGGCGAGATGAAGCACTGGCAGACCATCACCAGCGCGGTGAAGATCGAGACGCCGCAGTAACCGCGCGCTACGTCGCAGCCTGCAGCGCCAGCCAGACACGTTCGGGCGTCGCCGGCATATCGAGCCGCGCGCCCTTGGGCAACGCGTCGAGAATGGCGTTGATCAGCGCCGGCGGCGCGGCGGTGGTGCCGGCTTCGCCGGTGCCCTTCACGCCGAGCGGATTGGTCTTGCAGGCGACGGCGCGATGCTCGACGGTCATCGCCGGCATGGTATCGGAGCGCGGCAGCGCGTAGTCCATGAACGAGCCGGAGACGAGCTGGCCGCTCGCGTCGTAGACGGTGTTCTCGGTCAGCGCCTGGCCGAGCCCTTGCGCGACGCCGCCATGGATCTGGCCTTCGACGATGACGCCGTCGAGCAGATTGCCGCAATCGCCGACCGCGACATATTTCATGATCTCGAGCGCGCCGGTGTCGGCATCGACTTCGACCTCGGCGACGTGGCAGCCGTTGGGGAAGGTCGGCGGCAGCTTCACCTTCTCGGTGGTGTCGAGGCTCTCGGCGATGACGCCCTGCTTCTTCAATTCGGCGGCGCGTTCGGCGACCTCGAACAGCGACGCCTCGCGGTTCTTCACCTTGAACTTGCCGTCCGCGAACTCGACTTCGCCCTCGCCGGCCTGCAGCAGAATGGCGGCGACGCGCTTGCCCTTCTCGATCACCGCATCTGCGGTCCTGGCCACCGCGCTGCCGACCAGCATGGCTGAGCGCGAGGCGACGGCGCCGAAGCCCGGCACGTCGCGGGCGGAATCGCCCGACGTCACCGTGACCGCGTCCGGCGCGATGCCGAGCCTGCGCGCCGCCACCTTGCCGAACACGGTGCGATGGCCCTGCCCGCTGGCACCGGCGCCGATGCTGACCACCGCCTGATTGCCGCCGGGGAACGAGATGCGCGCGGCCTCCTCGGGGAACGCGCCGGCGATCTCGAGGTAGCAGCCGATGCCAAGCCCACGCAGCTTGCGCGCTTTCTTCGCCGCCTTCCTGCGCGCGGCAAAGCCCGCATAGTCGATGAGTTCGAGCGCGCGTTCGAAGACGGCAGGGAAATCCCCGCTGTCGTAGGTGCTGCCGAAGGCCGTCGTGAACGGCATCTGCTCCGGCTTGATCAGATTGCGACGGCGCAATTCGGCGGCGTCGATGCCGGTCGCATCGGCCGCAGCATCGATGACGCGCTCGAGCAGGTAGCTCGCCTCGGGGCGGCCGGCGCCACGATAGGGCCCGGTCGGCAGCGTGTTGGTGAACACGCAGCGCGTGTTCACCTGCGCGTGCGGAATATCGTAGACCGTCGGCAGGCAGCCGGAGACGTGCGCGGTGAAAACGAAATGCGCAACGCCCGTGAAGTAGGCGCCGAGGTTGCCGATGCAATTGACGCGCAGGCCGAGGAACTTGCCGCGCTTGCTGAGCGCGAGCTCGACCGTCCAGAATGAATCGCGGCCCTGGTTGTCGGTGACGAAGGCCTCCGACCGCGTCGACACCCAGTGGATCGGCTTTTTCAGCGCGCGCGCCGCGTGCAGCATCGGGAGGTATTCGGGGTAGCACCAGCCCTTCATGCCGAAGGCGCCGCCGAGATCGTCGGTGAGGATGCGCACCTCGTCGGGCTTGACGTTCATCGCGCCGGCGACCTGGCCGCGCACCGCCGCGACCGCCTGCGAGCCGCAGCGCAGAGTGTAGCGGCTGGCGGCGGCATCGTAGCTCGCGGTCGCGGTGCGCGGCTCGAGCGAGGCGACGACGAGGCGCTGGTTGACGAGCTCGACCTTGACGACGTGAGCGGCCTCCGCGAAGGCCTTGTCGAGCGCGGCGTTCTTCTTGCCCTCGGGGTCCGCGGGCGCCGTCCAGTCGAAGCCGATATTGCCTGGCGCTTCCGGCCAGAGCTGCGGCGCGCCCGGTTTGATCGCGTCGCGCACGTCGGTGACGGCATCGAGCGGCGTGTAGCCGACGATGATCTTGTCGGCAGCGTCCTGCGCCGCGGCGGCGCTCTGCGCCACCACCATCGCCACCGGCTCGCCGACATGCATCACGCGCTCCGCCGCAAGCGAAGGGCGATGCGGCGAGAACGGCATCTTGCCGCCGCGGCCCGGAATGTCATGGCCGTGCGAGATGGAATGGTAGTGCGCCGCTTCGAGATCGGCGGCGGTCAAGACCGCCACGACGCCGGGCGCGGACTTCGCGGCGCTGCCGTCGATGCGGTCGACTTTGGCAAAGCCGTGCGGCGAACGCACGAAGCAAGCGGCAAGCGCGCCGTCCGGCTTCACGTCGTCGCCGAAGCGCCCCATACCGCGCAACAGCGCGTCGTCCTCGACGCGCCCGGTCCAGGCTTCTGCTTTTACGGCGCTGCTCATAGGCGATCCTTGATGCCGGCTTTGGCGTAAAGCTCGTTGATGTGTGCCTTTACCTCGGGCGGCGGCTCGTCGGTCGAGGTGTGCGCCCAACCGACCTTGGCGCGGGCGTTGTTGGCGATCACCTCGTCCTGCTGCGAGGTGCCGCCGGAGACGCCGTAGGCCCCGACCATCTCGTTACCCTTGAACACCGGCGCGGCGCCGCCGGAGGCGGCGATCTTGCCGTTGGTCAGGGCCGACAGGCCGACTAGCAATTGCGGATTGCGCTCCTTGAACCACTGCTGGATCACCAGCCCGTCGGGAAAGCGCGGGCTCATCGAGCGGAAGGCGGCGACCGTATAAGCCTTGGCAATGGCGGTATCCGGCGTGATGAAGCCGGCGTCGTCCATGCGTTCGACCGCGATCAAATGGCCTTCCGGGCCGACCACGGCGACCGAAATCGGCACGCCCATGTCGTCGGCCTTCTCGACCACCGCCTTGATGAATTCGCGGCATTCGGCCGCCCGGAGCTTCGCCATTCGCGCCCTCCCCGCAGCCTTGTTAACGGCTGCTTAACCTCTCGAAGACCAGCAATTAACTGCAAAACAACGGGTTGGGGAATACCGTGCCGCGCAATCCGGACGCGAAAATGGCAGTTGCATCCCGAACCGCAATCCCGCGCGACTGGCGCTTGTTTGCGTTGATCTGCCTCGTCTGCTTTCCGGCGAGCTATGTGCTGTTTCAATATGTCGCGCCGGTCGGCAATCTTATCGGCGCGGCAGGCGATCCTTCGCTGTCGGTCGCCGCAGCCGCGATGGTGTCGGTGGTCGTGACGGTCGCGGCCGTCATTGTCCGTGGCCGGTCGTTGCAGGTCTACAACCAGCGCATCCGCGTCGCCCTCGACAACATGTCGCAGGGCCTGTGCATGTTCGACCGCAACGAGCGGCTGGTCGTCTGCAACAAGCGCTACATGGAGATGTACCAGCTGCCGCCCGCGATCGCCCGGCCCGGCATGACGCTGGCGGGCCTGCTCGAGTATCGCGTCGCGCACAACACCTTCTCGCGCAATATCGAGGAATACCGCCGCGACCTCCTCACATCGATGGCCGAAGGCCGGACCCGCACCACGGAAGTCAGATCCGCCGACGGCCGCATGATCTTCGTCACCAACCGGCCGATGCCCGACGGCGGCTGGGTGGCGACGCACGAGGACGTCACCGAGCGTCGCGACGCCGAGCGTGAGCGCGCCTCGATGCAGGAGCAGCAGCAGCGCCGCGCCATGATCGACCAGGCCATCGCCGCCTTCCGCCAGCGCGTCGAGGAGCACCTTCGCACGGTGGCCGACGGCGCCATGGCGATGCGCTCGACCGCGACCACGCTGCTCGACAATTCGGGGCAAACGTCGAAGAGCGCCGAAAGCGCGGTATCGTCGTCCAACGAGGCCTGCACCAATGTCGAGACGGCGGCAGTCGCCGCCGACGAACTGGCAAGTTCGATCGGCGAAATCGGGCGGCAGCTCACCTTAACCACCGATATCGTGCGCGCCGCGGTCGGCGAGGCCAAAGGCACCAATGAGCGCATCGGCGCGCTGGCGCAGGCGGCGCAGAAGATCGGCGACGTGATCAAGCTCATCCGCACCATCGCCGGCCAGACCAACCTGCTCGCCCTCAACGCCACGATCGAGGCGGCGCGCGCCGGCGAAGCCGGCAAGGGCTTTGCGGTGGTGGCGGCGGAGGTGAAATCGCTCGCGGTGCAGACCGCCAAGGCGACCGAGGATATTTCGCAGCTGATCACCAGCGTGCAGACCGCGACCTCCGGCGCGGTCGCGGCAATCGGCCGCATCGCCTCACGCATGGAGGAGATCGACAGCTGCGCCACTGCGGTGTCTTCGGCGGTCGAAGAGCAAAGCGCGGCGACCGGCGAGATCTCGCAGAACGTCGCGGGCGCCGCCGAAGGCGCCAAGGTCGTGGTCTCAGTGCTCAACGAAGTCGCCGGCGCCGCCACCGACACGCGGCAGTCGGCGGAAAGCGTGCTGTCGGCCTCGCAGGCGGTCGAAGCCGCCGCGGCCGAATTGCGGCGCGAGGTCGAAGGCTTCCTCGCCAGCGTTGCTGCCTAGCGGCTTTTCGCCCTTTCAAAATTGAAACTTTTCACTGCCTCGAATGCACGCAATTCGTTTGCTGCATTCGTGCGCGCACTCGGGTAATTTCCGGCACAGCAAGAGACGAGGACGAAATGCGTTTGGGTTATTTCACGATGCCGGTGCACCCGCTCGGCCGCGACTGGTCGCAGACGCTGCGCGAGGATCGCGAAGCGTTCATCCTCGCCGACAAGCTCGGCTTTTACGACTGCTTCATGGGCGAGCATCTCACTGACGCGTGCGAGAACGTCACCAACAGCATGCTGTTCCTGGCGACGTTGATCAACGAAACCAAGCAGATCAAGCTCGCGACTGGCACGACGAACCTCGCGCAAATCCATCCGGTGATCGTCGCGGTCAACGCCGCGATGTTCGACCATCTCGCGCAGGGGCGATTCATTTTCGGCGTGTCCGCCGGCGCACTGACGTCGGACTCAGAGGCGATCGGCATCCTCGATCTCGACCGCAACAAGATCTTCGCCGAAGCGATCGACGTGATCCTCGCGGTGTGGGAGCAGAACCCGCCCTACAACATCAATTTCCCCGACAACCGCTTCAAGGTGACGTTCGAGCGCACCGCCGCGCTCGAGCTTGGCGTCGGCGTGCTGGCGAAGCCGTTCCAGAAGCCGCGGCCTGAGATCGTCGGCACGGTGGTGGCGCCGTTCTCGCCGGGCGTCGTGCTGATGGGCAAGCGCGACTTCCACCCGATCTCGGCGAACTTCCTGCTGGCGAAGCATCTGAAGTCGCACTGGACCAATTACGCCAAGGGCAAGGCCGAGGCCGGGCAGAAGGCCGACGTCAAGGACTGGCGCGTCGCGCGCACGATCTTCGTCGCCGACGACGACAAGGTGGCGCGGGCTTACGGCCGCGAGGACGCCAAGAGCCCCTATCTCCACTATTTCGGCAACATGCGCGCCAAGATGATGCGCGGCAACCGGCTCTACGTGTTCAAGAGCCACAAGGAGCAGCCGGACGCCGAGATCACGCTCGACTACGTGATGGACAATTGCGTGTTTGCCGGCACGGTCAACAAGGTGGTCGACCAGATCTTGGCGATGCGCGAGGAGACCGGCGACTTCGGCGAACTTGTTTACGCCGGCATGGATTGGGTCGACCCCACGCTCGCCAAGCGCTCGATGCAACTGATGGCCGAAGAGGTCATGCCGCGCGTCAATGCGGCGATCGGGAAGACTGCGAGCGCAGCAGCGGAGTGATTGCTCTGCGTGCGGGTCGACGCGATCAGTGTCCTGACCGTTTCCGCGCCCCGGGCCACCTCGTCAGTCTTGAAGCTCGCCGCGACATAACGGTCGGGCCGCAGCAGGAACACGTGATCGGGATAGTGCGCCAGGCGCGGACCGGCCGCCGCTGAGCGCGGCAGCACGACGACGCGCGCATCGAGGGCACGCCACGGCTCGCCTTGCAGCAGCGGCAGGATTGCATCGGCGCGCGGCGAATTCACCACCAGCGCAAACCCGGAACCGAGCAACTCATCAAGCAGCACCTCGCGACCATCGCCGCCGCGCAGGCGCGGCTGCGGGAACAGTCGGCCGACCAGCGTGTGCCGTGCGCTTGCACCGTCCGGCACAATGAACCCTTTGGCGAAGCGCGGCGGCGGCTTGAATTTCATCTGCATGATGTAGTCACGCGCCTTGGGGAAGGCGGAAAGTGCGAGAAAGCCATATTCGATGGCCCTGGCGGCGAGCGCATTCGGCGGCGCCAGCACGCGGCCAATGTTGAGCGCGAACTCGATCATCGACCAGACATGGTCGCGCCGTTCCGGCTCGTAGCTCGCAAGGAGGCCGGACCCAAGCGTGCCACGCGTCACCATCGCGAGCTTCCAGGCGATGTTGAGGGCATCGCGCAGGCCACTATTCATGCCTTGGCCGGCGAAAGGCGGCGTCAGATGCGCGGCGTCGCCGGCGAGGAAGACGTGGCCGTCGCTCCAGCGGTCGGCGAGGCGCGCATGAAAGGTGTAGACGACCTTGCGCACGAGACGGCTTTCCGCCGCGGCCTCATGCGTGTCGAGCAGATGCTGCACCATCGCAGGCGCCAGCAGATCCTCGTCGCGCTCATGGTCGTGCAGCATGAATTCGTAGCGGCGCGTCAGGTTCGGGCCCGGCAGCGCGATGCAGGGACGCTGCGGGTCGGAGAACACCTTGGTGTGCGGCGAGGAGACCGGCGAGTTCTCGAGATCGAGGATCAGCCACCGTTCGCGGAAGGTCGAGCCGCTCATGCCGATGCCGAGTTGCCGACGCACCGTGCTCGAGGCGCCGTCGCAGGCGACGAGATAGTCGCAGGTAATCTCTTTGCCGTCGGCAAGGCGTAGCGTGACGCGCTCGCCGCCTTGCGTGAACGATGTCAGCTCGTGCTCGAACAGCGCCGTAACGTGCGGGAAACGCGCCAGCGCCGCATACAGCTGCCGCTCCAGGATCGGCTGGCGGAAAGCGTTGCGGCGTGGAAAACCGTAGGGCTGCTCGGTCGGCTGCACCTTGGCGAAGCAGCGCCCGCGCGCCGAATAATAATGCGAGCCGTAACCGGTGACGGTCTCCGCCATCACCTCGGCGGCGAGGCCCGCCGCCTGCATGGTGCGTAGTGATTCATCGTCGATCGACACCGCGCGCGGCTCGTGCACGGTCGCGGCGTTGCGCTCGATGACGACGCAAGGAACGCCGTAGACGCCGAGCAGATTGGCGAGCGTCAGCCCGGTCGGGCCGGCGCCGACAATGGCGACGGGAAAATGCGCGCTCACACCGACAGCGGATCCGTCCCGAGCTCGCGGTAGAGCCCGCGCTTGGCGCCTTGCGTGAACGGCACGCCCTGATCGAGCTCGATCGACACCGAGCGCACGCGCTGCGCTTGCGGTTCGGTCGCGGGCACCGGCTTGTTTTCACCCGCGGCCTTGGCGGCGGCGAGCAGCCTGCGCCGCGTCATGACGATGCCCTTGTCGGTGGCGCAGAGGTGCTCCTTGGTGCGGTCCTGGATGCCGCCCATGCTTTCCTGGATCGAGGCATCCTGCATGGCAATGCCGTCGACGCCGGTGGCGGAGTGACCATGCTTCTGCGCTTCACGGTCCATCAAATAATTGTTGCCCTTGTTGGCGAGCGGGATGAACGTGCCGGGCACGTATTTGACGTGGATGCCCTCGCCGTCCTGCATCGCCGAGACTTCCGATTTCGTCAGCGCGCGCTTGGGATGATAGTTGATGCTCCACGCCCAGCAGCTTTCGTCGTCAATTGGCACCCAGGCGTGCGCACCGAGCGGATGGCCGGCGCGCGGCGGGATGATGGTGTACCAAGGCATGATCCATGGCGTGATGCGCCAGTAGTGCCGGCCCTCGCCGCCCTGGCGGCGCGCGCCGATCAGCAGGCCGCCGTCGAATTCCTCGACGTCGAAATGCGGCATGCGGTCTTTTTCGTTGTACTCGTTGGCCTTCGAGCCCCTGAACAGCGGGTCCTTGTTGAGCTCCGAGCCGTGCAGCCACGACACGTGGCTGGAATCGATGCCGCCCTCCATTGCCTGCAGGTAATTGCATTCCTGCAGGCGCTTCGACACGAAGCGCTGCTCGGGCTTGACGTCGGTCCATTCCAACGCCGGCTCGGGCGGCTGCAATTCCGGCGGGCCCATATAGGCCCAGATGACGCCAGCCTTCTCGATGCACGGATAGGACTTGAGCTTGATGTTCTTGCGGAAGCCGGACTCTTCCGGCTCCGACGGCAGGTCGGTACATTGCCCGGTGACGTCGAATTTCCAGCCGTGATAGTGGCAGCGGATGCCGCACTCGGCCACTTCGCCGAACCAGAGCGAGGCGCCGCGATGAGCACAGAACTCGTCGATCAGGCCGAGTTGCCCTTTGCTGTCGCGGAAGGCAATCAGCTTCTCGCCCATCAAGGTGACGCGCACCGGCGGGCAGTCGGGTTCGGGGATTTCCGTCGCGAGGAGGAACGGCGCCCAGTAGCGGCGCAGCAGCTTGCCCATCAGCGTGCCGGGGCCGATGCGGGACAGCTGGTCGTTTTGTTCACGCGACATCATGGCGACGTTTCCTCGGGGTTTTGGTAGTCTTTGCAACTATTATAGGCGGCTCGCAAGCCGAAGGAAGCCGACAGTCATGCCGCTGCCGCGGATCGCCATTGCAACGGGAGACCCCGCCGGGATCGGGCCCGAGATCGCGCTCAAGGCCGCGCTCGATTCGCGCGTCACCGCAGCGGCGCGGCCGCTGCTGGTGGGCGACCCCGCGGTGGTCGAGATGCACGCCAAAGCGGCGGGACTTTCGCCGCGCCTCAATCTGATTGCGAAAGCGGCCGACGCGACGTGGGATAACGGCGTCCTCAACCTGCTCGACGGCCGCGAGGGAACCAATGTACCGGTCGAGTTCGGCAAGGTCGACGCCGCCTACGGCCGCGCCTCGTTGGCCGCCGCACGCCGCGCCATCCAGGCGGCACTCGCCGGCGATGTCGAAGCCGTGGTGGCGGCGCCGCAGACCGAGCGCTCGATCGCCGCGGCAGGAATTACATTCGACGGCTATCCGTCGTTCGTCGCCAAGGAAACCGGCACGCCGGTTGCCGACGTGTTCCTGATGATCTGCTTCGACGACAAACGCGTTGTGCACGCGACGCTGCATGTCAGCGTGCGCGAGGCGCTGGCGCTCATCACCAAAGAGCGGGTCGAGCACGTCGTCCGTGTCACCGACGCCTCGCTGAAGAAGCTCGGCATCGCCAAGCCGAAAATCTTCGTCTCCGGCGTCAATCCGCACGCCGGCGAGGACGGCCTGTTCGGCCGCGACGAGATCGAGATCATCGAGCCGGCGATCCATGCGGCGAAAGCGGCCGGCATCGACGTGTCGGGTCCGTTCGGCGCCGATACCATGTTCCACAAAAAAGGTTCGGACGCCTTCATCGTGATGCTGCACGACCAGGGCCACATCGCCGCGAAGCTCTTGGCCTTCAACCGCACCGCCGGACTGTCGATCGGTTCGCCGATCCTGTTCTCGTCGGTGGCGCACGGCTCCGCGCACGATATCGCCGGCAGAGGCGTCGCCGATCCAGGCGCGATGATCGAGGCGATCACGCGGCTCGCGAAAGTCGGCTAGTTCTTCAGCAGCGGAATGCTGTTGACGTCCGGCTTCGGGATCGATTGCAGATAGGCGTAGATGTCGGCGAGATCGCCGTCGGACAGGATCTTGTCGCTGAACGGCGGCATGGCGCCATT
The DNA here is from genome assembly GCA_963742095.1 of uncultured Alphaproteobacteria bacterium. Taxonomy (GTDB): domain Bacteria; phylum Pseudomonadota; class Alphaproteobacteria; order Rhizobiales; family Xanthobacteraceae; genus Pseudolabrys. The sequence continues at coordinate 1,452,889 of CAVUKJ010000003.1, read as the reverse complement.
GGTCGAGCGCACGAAGCCCGAGAAGGTGTCCCATGGCAGCGGATCGGGCGCGAGACGTTTGCCGCCGCTGGTGGCGATCGAGCCCTGCCCCATGGTGCCGTGACATTCCCAGCAGCCATGCTGGATGAACGCCGCCTTGCCGTGCTCGGCGGAGGCCGCAAAGGCCGCGCCCTGCCCGATCAGAAACGCCGCGAGCGCAATACGAAATTTCATCGGCGTCACCGCGGCTGCGTGACGACGTCGACCATCGCCGGCTCGCCCGATTTCACCACCTCAACCGCCTTCTTCAGCGCCGGTGCAAGGTCCTTCGGATCGGTGATCGGCCCGGCCGACCACATGCCGAAGGAAGAGGCCAGCTTGGCGTAGTCGATCGGCGGGTTGTCGATGCGCGTGCCGATCGGGCCGATGTCGTTGCCGAGCGATGCGACGCGGTTGCGGCGGTTCGCCATGCGCTGCACGTGCATGACTTCCTGATGATAGCCGCGGTTGTTGTGCATCACCGTCAGCATCGGAATCTTGTGGCGCGCCGCGGTCCACAAGACGCCCGGCGAGAACATCAGGTCGCCGTCGGGCTGGAAGTTGACCGAGAAGCGCCCCGCGTCGCGGTTGGCGAGCGCGGCGCCCACCGCCGCCGGCGCGCCGTAGCCGATGCCGTAACCGCCCGGCCCGCCGACGTGATGATAGTGCTTGTCCATCGGCCACAGCCGGCTCGGCCATGACGACAATTGGCGATCGCCGCCGACCGAGGACCAGTCAAGGTCCATGATCTGGGCATAGACCTCCATCGCCATGCGCGCGGTCGAAATCGGGCTCGCATCCCATGCGTAGGCCGCGGCTTGGCGCGTGCGCGTGTGTGCATCGGCCCAGGCTTTCTTCAACGCCTGGCCGCGCGCCTCGATTGCCGCCTTGCGCGAGGCCGGCACCGCCTGCTTCACCGCCTCGATCAGCGCCGGCAGCGTCGCCTCGGCGTCGCCCGCCATCTCGACGTCGATGACCTGGAGGCGCTGGAAGTCCTGGTAGTTCGACTTGGTGTTGAGCAGCACCGAGGAGATGCTGATGAGCTTGGCGTTCGGCTTGATGTGCGACTGCTGCACGCCGGCGCCGTCATTGTCGCCGTTGTCGATATAGCCGTTCACCGTGCCCCAATAGTCGGACAGTTCGAGGCCGATGATGACGTCGGCGTCGGCGATCAGCGCGCGGCCGCGCGGGTTCTGCGACAGATAATGCGTATTGGGGAAATTCATGCGGCCCTTCTGGTCGACGACCGGGGCTTGCAGGGCCTCGGCGAGCTCGACCAGCAGCTTGACGCCGTTCGCCGTGCGCGCGCATTTGTCGGCGATGATCACCGGACGCTCCGCGTTCGCCAAAAGCCGCGCCGCTTCGCGCACCGCATTCATGTCGCCCTGCGGCGGCGCCGTCGGCACATAACGCGGGATCGTCAGCTTGGAGCGGTTCGGGATCGAGGTTTCCTGCAAGCCGCAGTCGAGCGAGATCATCACCGGCTCGTGCGGCGGCGTCATCGCCAGCTTGTAGGCGCGCACGAAGGACTGCGCGAAGTGCGGCAGCGACACCGGCTGGTCGTCCCACTTGGTGAAGTCGCGCGTCAACGCGGCGATGTCCTGCGCCGAATGGAAGGTCGGTACCCCCGGCGGCCGCTTCGACGCGTCGAGATCGGTGCCGCCCATGACGATGATGGGCACGCGGTCGCACCAGGCGTTGTAGATCGCCATGGTCGCGTGCTGCAGGCCGACGGTGCCGTGGCACAGCACCATCAGCGGCTTGCCGGCGATCTTGAAGTAGCCGTGCGCCAGCGCGACGGAGGCTTCCTCGTGCGTGCAGGTGATGAATTCCGGCTTCTTGTTGCCGCCGTAGTCGATCAGCGACTCGTGCAGGCCGCGGAAACTCTGCGCCGGATTGCAGGGCAGGTAGGGAATGTCGAGCGACTTGATGACGTCGACCATGAAGTCGGAGGCCGGTACACCCGAGCCTTCGGCGGCAACCTGCGGCGTCCCGGTTTCAGCCGCGGCAACCGCGGCGGTCGGCCGCACCGCCGACGGCTTGCGCGGGGCTTCGGCCGTTACCGAGGAAGTCGCAGCTTTTGCCGGTGCGATGCTGGCAGCGCCGGCGAACGCTGCGCTCGAGAGGAATTTCCGCCGATCCAATCCGCGCGCCATGCCCAACTCCATCGCTCGCGTTCAAAACTGCGCGCGATGTTAGTCCAGCACAGGGAGAGGCGCTACGGGGCGTGCGACCGGATCAGCGCGCCGACTTCATCGGCTGGCCGGTGAGACCGTTGATGGTCGGCGGCGACACGTTGGCGGCGCTGCTCGGCGCCGGCACCGCGCCATTCGCTGCCGTCTGCGGCGGCGACTGGCCCGGCAGCACCACGACCCGCGTACCGACTTGCACGCGGCTGAACAGGTCTTCGATGTCCTCATTGAGCAGGCGGATGCAGCCCGACGAGACGTACTGGCCGATGGTCGACGGCTGGTTGGTGCCGTGAATGCGGTAGAGCGTGTTGCCGAGATAGAGAGCGCGCGCGCCGAGCGGATTGCCCGGCCCGCCCGCCATCATGCGCGGCAGATAAGGCTGGCGCTCGATCATCTCCGACGGCGGGAACCAATCCGGCCATTCCTTCATGCGCGAGATGCGCTCGGTGCCGGCCCAGGTGAAACCCTCGCGGCCGACACCGATGCCGTAGCGCACCGCGCGGCCGTTACCGAGGACGAGATAGAGATAGGTGTGCGGCGTGTCGATGATGATAGTGCCGGCTGGTTCCTTGGTCGGGAAGTCGACCATCTGCTTCTTCAGATTGGCCGGCAGTTCCTTCGGCTGGCCGGTCTCCGGCTGGTCCTCGGGCGGCAACGTCATCACGCTCGAGTTTTCCGGTGGCGCGGCCTGCTGCGGAGCGGCGTTGGGCGCCGACCCGATGGCGCCGGGCGGACGAACAACGCGCTGATCATCCGGCTGCGCGTCGAGCTGATGGCCCGTGTCCTGGCCCGAGTATTGGCCATTGAACGGTGTGAACGGCGGTGGCGCCGGCGCGGCATCGGCCTCAGGATAGGGAACTCCGCGAGCCGGCTGCTGCGCTTCGCGCACAGGGCGGCGGATGGCGATATCGGGGTCGTTGGGGTCGAGCTGATAGCCGCGCGGCGGCGGAGGCGCGCTGCTGTAATAAGGCTGCGATGGCGGATAGGACTGCGCCATTGCGGACGCAGCCGGAACAACCGCCGCCAGCGGCAGCGCCAATACAAAAGCACCAAAACGTTGGGTCATTTGCCACCAAAAAGGCGCCCCGGCGAGAGCCCGCCGACGCCGCCAATCCCGCCAAAACCTGGCCCTGAATTGCCCCCGGATGAAGGCACATTCAAGACCAGAATTGGGCTATCTCACTAACGTGATTCTGCCGTGACGGCTTAAGCCTTCTTGGCCTGCGCCGCCAGCACCTGCTTGGCCGTGCGGAACGCGTCGACCGCAGCAGGGAATCCGCAATAAATCGCAACTTGCCGCAGGATCGCTGCACACTCCTTCTCGGTGACGCCGTTGCGCAAGGCGCCACGGAAATGCGCCTCGAACTCGTGCATGCGGCCGAGGCAGGCGATCATGCCGAGGTTGAGGATCGAGCGGTCGCGCGGCTTGAGGTCCTCATCGGTCCACACCAGGCCCCAGCAGAATTCGTTGAGCATGTCCTGGAATTTGCGGTTGAAGTCGTCGGTATTGGCGACGGCGCGGTCGACATACTCATCGCCCAACACCTTGCGGCGCATCGCCATGCCCTTGTCGTAGAGTGCTTTATCCATCGTCAGTCCTCCCTGTTGCCGGCCGAATGCCGTTTATGGCGCCATGTTGACAGAGAAGGACCGATTTCGTCCATTCTCGCCTCATGAACGTAGCCATCGTCGGCGGCGGAATTTGCGGCCTCTCGCTTGCGCTCAATTTGAGCCAGCGCGGCATCGACTGCCGCGTCTACGAGCGCGCGCCCGACATCAAGGAGCTCGGCGTCGGCATCACGCTGTTGCCGCATGCCATGCGCGAGTTCAGCACGCTCGGCCTTGGCGATACGCTCTTGAAAGCCGGCATCGAGAACCGCGAGAGCCGTTTCTACAACCGCTTCGGCCAGCTCATCTACCGCGAGGAACGCGGCAAGTTCGCTGGCTATCCCTTCCCGGAAGTCGGCATCCATCGCGGCCGCCTGCACGTCACTCTCTATGACGCGGTGAAACAACGCCTCGGCGCGCAGAGCGTCGTCACCGATTGCGAATGCACCGGCGTCGAGCAGGACGAGGCCGGCGCCACCGTGCATTTCAAGCAGACCAGCACCGGCAAACCGCGCGACAGCGTCCACGCCGACATCGTCGTCGACTGCGAAGGCATCAATTCGGCGCTACGCAAGCAGTTCTATCCGAACGACAAGGTCGTCTTCACCGGCATCAACACCTGGCGCGGCATCACGCGCCGCAAGCCGATCCTGGACGGACGCACCTACATGCGTATCGGCTCGATCCTGACCGGCAAGATCGTCATCTACCCGATCATCGACAACATCGACGGCCAGGGGAACCAGCTCATCAACTGGATGGCCGAGATCAAGCGCGACACCATCGCGCAGAACGACTGGAACAAGACCGGAAAGCTCGACGACTTCTATCCGCTCTACGAGAGCTGGCGGTTCGACTGGCTCGACGTCGCGCAGATGATCAAGGACGCCGAGCAGATCCTCGAATATCCGATGGTCGACAAGGACCCGATCGACAAATGGACCTTCGGCCGTGTCACGCTGGCCGGCGACGCCGCGCACCCGATGTATCCGCGCGGCAGTAACGGCGCGGCGCAGGCGGCAATCGATGCCCGCACCCTCGCCGACTTGCTACACGGCAACGCCGACCCGCGCGACGCGCTCAAGGCCTACGAAGCGGCGCGCAGCGGCGCCGCGGCACGCGTCGTGCGCACCAACCGCGAGCACCCGCCGGACTTCATCAACATCAAGGTCGAGGAACTGGTCGGCGACAAGCCGTTCGACAATCTCGACAAATACATCACCCAGGATGAGCTCCGCGCGCTATCCGACAACTACAAGCGGATCGCCGGTTTTGCCCTGCCCGATGTCGCCCACCGCAATTGACGTAAAAATAACACCCGCCGACTGAGCCGAAAATCGGCGTTGAATCAGTACGTTAACACCGATTTCCGGAACTTATCCCCGCTCTCCCCGTTTTAACGCCACCACAGGTTTCCGCCGCGTTGCCCGTTCAATCAGCAGGTCCAGGGCTACAATGGAGCGGCAATTGGCGACAGCCGTTCAATGGATGACAGCGACGAAGCGCTCATGGGCCGGGTCGCGCGCGGCGACGAGCGAGCCTTCCGCGAGCTCTCGCGACGGCACGTGCCCGCTATGCTGGGCCTTGCCCGCCGCATTCTCGGCAACGCCGCCGACGCCGAGGACGTGGCGCAGGAAGCGATGTTGCGGCTCTGGCGGCAGGCGCCGCGCTGGCAACCGCTGGCAGCGCTGCGCACCTGGCTCAGCCGGGTCGTGGTCAATCTCTGCCTCGACCGCAAGCGCAAGGCGCCTTGGGTCGAGCTCGAAGCGGCCGGCGAGATCACCGATCCCGCCCCGCTTGCCGGCGAGAATGCGGAAGCGGTGGAGCGCGAACAGCGCCTCACCGCCGCGATCGCGGAATTGCCGGAGCGGCAGCGCGCCGCGATCGTGCTGAGCTACACCGAAGGCATGAGCAATGCCCAGGTGGCGGAACTACTCGATACCACCGTCTCGGCGGTGGAAACCTTGCTGGTGCGCGGCAAGCAGAATCTGCGACGCGCATTGGCCGATGTGATCGACGGGGAGTGACGATGAACGACAAAGAATTTGACGATTTTCTCCTCAGCGCGCTCAAGCGGCAGGCCGAACCCGCCGATGACGCCGCAGTCGACCGCGTGCTCAAGCGGCTCGCCGGGCCGCTGCCCCGTCAGCATCGCCCGGTTGGGCAGATGCTCGGCGTGCTGCTGGACTGGCAATTCGCGCCGGCATGGCCGCGCATGGCGGCGCTCGCCGCTTCGCTCGCCTTCGGCTTCGCCATCGGTATTTCCGGCCTCGATCGCACCATCAACCACAGCCAGGGCGCCAGCAGCGTCGACGCGGGCGCGCTGGTGTTCGAGCCCGAGTCGCTGACCGGGGGCCGGCCATGAGCGTTGCCGCTTTTCAGACGCCCGCGCGGACGGGCGGCTCGCGCTGGTTACTGCTCGGCTCGCTGGCGCTGAATTTGTTCTTTGTCGGCGTCGCCGCCGCCATGGCGATCCGTGGCCCGGCCGCGCCGCCGCGCTGGGACCCCGACGTATTCGTCCGTATCGAGCGGCTCGCTACCATTCTGCCGCCGGCCGACGCCGATACTTTGCGCGGCGCCTTCGCAGCCGACCACCAGAAAATCGCCGATGCGCAGAACACCTATTACGACGCGCGGAAAGATATCCACGAGAACTCTTCGCCAGGACCCATTCAAGGCCGACGACATGCGCACGGCCATGGCCAAGATGCGCGCGGCGCGGCAGGACTACGACCAGGTGATTCAAGGCGTTTTCGCAGGCGCGGCCGTCAAGATGAGCTCGGCCGGACGACACGCCGTCGCGGATTGGCGGCCCGACAACAGTTCCAAACGCAACCGACAATAGGCTAAATTGCGGACAAGGCATGGAAAGCTAACTAGAATTTTCAGCCTGGTCCGATTCTCTGTTCATCGAAAGTCGTCGGTATGCGTCACAGTTCTGAGGCCTTGCGCGCTGGAGGGTGGGCACGCGCGCGTGCGTTGGTGACCATGCTGCAAACCTGCTCGCTGATCTTGCCGCTCGGTGGCTGCCTGCTCTCCGGCGATACGCCGGAGCCGAACCTCGTCATTCCTGCATCCTACGACAAAGGCCCGAAGAACCCGGTAACCGCGGAAACGGCGGTGCCGCCGCTCGACTGGTGGCGCAAGTTCCGCTCGCGTGAATTGACGGCGCTGATCGAGGAAGCCCGCACATCCAACCTCGACATCGCCGCCGCGGTTGCGCGCATCGTGCAAGCCGACGCGCAGGCGCGCATTACCGGCGCGCCGCTGCTGCCGCTGATCACGGCGAACGGCAACGCCGTGAATTCTCAAGTGTCGAAGACGACGAGCAAGGCCGGCATCATCAGCCTGAAGCAGACTGGCAAGAGCAATGTGAGCGGCCCGATCGTCACCAACAATCTGCTGGCGACGCTCAACGCCAGTTACGAAATCGATTTCTGGGGCAAGAACCGCGCGGCGCTGCGCAATGCCGAGGAGCTTGCGGTGGCCAGCCGTTACGACCGCGAAGTGGTCAGCCTCGCGACGGTCGTCTCCGTCGCCAACGCCTATTTCCAGGTGCTGGCGGCGCAGGACCGGCTACGCATCCAGAATGAAAACCTGGCAAGTTCGACACGCATCCTCAATCTCATCAACCAGCGCGCCCAGGCCGGCACCGCGTCGGCGCTCGAGATCGCGCAGCAGGAGAGCCTGGTCGATCAGGTCAAGGCGGCGCTGCCGCCGCTGGAGCAGACGCTCTACACCAACCGCACCACGCTTGCGGTCTTGATGGGGCGCTCGCCCGAGCAGGTGCGCGTGAGCGGCGGGTCTCTGCACGCGATCGCCATTCCGCGGGTGACGCCCGGCCTGCCATCCGAATTGCTGACCCAGCGGCCCGACATCCGCGAGGCGGAAGCCAATCTCGCCGCCGCCAACGCCAACGTCTACAACGCGCGCGCGCAGTTGCTGCCGAGCATCACGCTGACCGGCGACGGCGGCTACGAGAGCGCGGTGCTCCGCGTGCTGGCGCGGCCGGAGTCGGTGATCTTCTCGGCGGCCGCCGGCCTGACGCAGCCGATTTTCGAGGGCGGCCGGCTCCTCGGCAACGTCGACTTCCAAACGGCCAAGCAGGACGAACTGCTGCAAAATTATCGTAAGGCTGTCATCTCGGCCTTCAGCGACGTTGAAATCGCGCTTTACAATGTTCGCGAGACCGCTCTGAGCGTGCAGCTGCAAACCGCGGTTGTCACGAGCTCGCGGCGCGCGTTCGATGTTTCCGAACAGCGGCTGCGCGAGGGCACAATCGATCTCGTGACCGTGCTGCAAACGCAACAGACCCTGTTTACGGCCGAGGATGCGCTGGCGCAGGCGCAACTGGCCCGTTTGCAGGCAATCGTCAGTCTTTATCAGGCACTGGGGGGTGGCTGGCTACCGGAACCGGTTGAAGCTTCCAATGCACGGTGAACTACCGAAGCGACTAAAACAGGTTGCCAGCCGCCGCCGTTACTTGACGAGCGCGCTGATCATCGTGGCAGTGGCGGCTGCGCTCATTTACGTGTTCGGGATGCCGGTGCCGTCGTCCAAGCGCGCCGGCCGTTACGCCGCCGAAGGGCCCGTGCCGGTGCTCGCCGCGACGGCCTCACGCGCCGATGTGCCGGTCTATCTCGACGCGGTCGGCACCACCAAGCCGCTCAACACCGTCACCGTGCGGCCGCAGGTCGACGGCAAGCTGCTCTCCGTGAATTTTCAGGAAGGCCAGGACGTCAAGAAAGGCGACGTGCTGGCGCGCATCGACCCCGCCATCTACCAGGCGCTCTACGATCAGGCCGTGGCGAAGAAGGCGCAGGATGAGGCGCAGCTCGCCAATGCCCAGATCGATCTCGTCCGTTACCAGAAGCTCGCCGCCAGCAACGCCATCAACAAGCAGCAGGCGGACACGCAAGCCGCCTTGGTCGCGCAGGATGCCGCGATCGTGCGGGGCGACCAGGCGGCCATCGAAAACGCGCAGGCGACGCTGGGCTACACGACCGTCACCTCTCCGCTCGACGGGCGCACCGGCGTGCGCATGGTGGACGAAGGCAACTTCGTCCGCGCGGCCGACACCAATTCCGCCATCGTCGTCATCACGCAGCTCAAGCCGATCACGGTGCTGTTCAACCTGCCGCAGCAGGACCTCGATCGCGTCAACGGCGCTTTCGCCAAAGGCGCGCTGGCGGTCGATGCGTTGCGCTCCGACGACAATTCGGTGATCGAGCGCGGCAAGCTGACGGTGATCGACAACCAGGTCGATCCGACGACCGGCACGGTGAAACTCAAAGCCGAGTTCCCGAATGCCGGCCTGCTGCTCTGGCCGGGCCAGTTCGTCAATGTGCGGCTGCTGATCGATACGCTGCAGAACGTGGTGGTGATCCCGACCGGCGCGGTGCAGCGCGGGCCGGACGGCACCTTCGTCTACGTGCTCAACGCCGACGACACGGCGTCGATGCGTCCGATCGTCGTGCAGAAGCAGGACGAAATGCAGACCGTGGTCAAAAGCGGGCTTGAGCCGCCCGAGCGCGTCATCACGACCGGCTTCTCGCGCCTGACCGACGGCGTGAAGGTGACGCTGTCCACCAGCGCGCCGGCCGCGGCGCCGCCGCCGCTGCGCACGCGCAACGGCAAGCGCTCCGGCCAAAGCAAGCAGCGGGGCAGCCAGCCGAACGCGCAGCAATGAGCGTCTCCTCACCCTTCATCCACCGGCCGATCGCGACTTCTTTGCTCGGCGCCGCGGCGATGCTGGGCGGATTCCTCGGCTACTGGTGGCTGCCGGTGTCGGCGCTGCCGCAGGTCGATTTCCCGACCATCCAGGTGACCACGCAACTGCCCGGCGCCAATCCCGACACGATTGCCGCGCTGGTGACGTCGCCGCTCGAGCGCCAGTTCGGGCAGATCCCCGCCCTGCAGGTGATGACGTCGTCGAGTTCGTTCGGCGTCAGCCAGGTCACGCTGCAATTCGATCTCAACCGCGATATCGACGCCGCCGCGCAGGACGTGCAATCGGCGATCAATGCCGCCGCATCCTCGCTGCCGCGCAGCCTCCCCTACCCGCCGCTCTATTCGAAAGTGAACCCGGCCGACGTGCCGGTGATCACGCTTGCGCTCACGTCGAAGTCGATCGACCTGCGGACCTTGAGCGACATGGCGGACACCATCATGGCGCCGCGGCTGTCGGAGGTGACCGGCGTCGGCCATGTCTCGGTCGAGGGTGGCATCCGTCCCGCCATTCGAATCCAGGCCGACCTGTCGCGGCTCGCGGCCTACGGCATCGGGCTCGAGGACCTGCGCACCGCCATCGTCGGCGCCAATGTCGCGGGGCCGAAGGGCGCGCTCGACGGCATGCACCAGTCCTACACGATCGCCGCCAACGATCAGATCTCCAGCGCCGACGCCTACAAAGCGGTGGTGGTCGCCTATCGCAACGGCGCGCCGGTGCTGCTCTCCGACGTAGCCGACGTGCAAGAAGGGCTGGAGAACGACAAAGTCGGCGCCTGGTATCAGGGCAAGCCCGCCGTCGTCATCGACGTGCAGCGCCAGCCCGGCGCCAACGTGATCGAGACCGTTCAGCGCCTGCGAGCCGAACTGCCGCGCCTCAAGCGCGCGATGCCGGCCGGCACCGACCTGACCATCGTCAACGACCGCACCGACACCATCCGGGCGTCCATCCACGACGTGCAGTTCACGCTGGTGCTCAGCGTCGGGCTGGTCGTGCTCGTCGTGTTGATCTTCCTGCGCACGATCCGCGCCACCATCATCGCCGGCGTCGCCCTGCCGCTGTCGCTGATCGCGACCTTCGGCGTGATGTGGTTCTGCGGCTTCTCGCTCGACAACCTGTCGCTGATGGCGCTGACCATCGGCACCGGTTTCGTGGTCGACGACGCCATCGTGATGATCGAGAACATCGTGCGTCACATGGAGGACGGCGAACCGCCGCTGACAGCGGCGCTGCGCGGCGCAAGCGAAATCGGCTTCACCGTGATTTCGCTGACGATGTCGCTGATCGCGGTGTTCATCCCGTTGCTGTTCATGACCGGCCTGGTCGGCCGCATGTTCCGCGAATTCGCGCTGACGCTGACCATCGCGGTGGTCGCATCCGCCATCGTGTCGCTGACGCTGACGCCGATGATGTGCAGCCGCCTGTTGCGTGAAAGCGACGCCGAGACGGGCGAGGAAGGCATCCTCACCAGCCGCTTCACCACCGGCATCTCGGACCTGATCGAGCGCACGGTCGATTTCTATCATCAGAGTCTTGTCTGGGTGCTGCGCCACCAGCGCGAGACGCTCATCATCACGCTGATCACGGTCGCGGCCACGGTCGGGCTCTACGCGGTGATGCCGAAGGGATTCCTGCCGTTGCAGGATACCGGCCTGATCACGGCGGTGACCGAAGCCGGCTCCGACGTCTCCTTCGAGGCGATGCAGCGACTGCAGCACCGGGTCGAGGACGCCATCCGCGCCGACCCGGACGTCGCGGGCGTCGTGTCGGTGCTCGGCGTCTCCCCGCTCAACGCCACGCCCAACGCCGGACGCATGGCGATTTCGCTCAAGGACCGCGACAGGCGTGGCGCCCTGGTCGACGCCATCATCGCGCGGCTGCAACGCGACGTCGCCGGCATCCCGGGCGTGACGGTCTATTTCCAGGCCGTGCAGGACATCCAGATCTCCACCCGCATCAGCCGCGCCCAGTACCAGTACACGCTGGTCTCGACCGACCGCGACGAAGTGCTGCAGTGGTCCGATAAACTGACGCAGACGCTGCGGCGCTCGCGCGCGTTCCGCAACGTCGCGTCGGAGGCGCAGGAAGGCGGTCCCCGCGTCATGGTTCAGGTCGACCGCGAGCAGGCCGGCCGCCTCGGCGTCTCGATGCAGAGCATCACCGACACGCTCAATGACTCGTTCGGCCAGCGGCAGATTTCGACGATCTACGGCCAGGCCAACCAGTACCGCGTCATCCTCGAAGCGCAGCCGCGCTTCCAGCAGGACCCGTCCGCGCTGTCGAAGCTCTACGTCACCGGCTCGGTCACCTCGAACGGCACCGCCGCCACCGTCGGCAACACCGCCGTCGGCACCACCAACACCAACACCACCGCGACGCCCAATTCCGTCAACAGCAGCGGCCAGGTACCGCTGTCGTCCTTTGCGCATTTCGAGTCGACCACGGCCCCGCTCGCGATCGCGCACCAGGAACAGTTCCCGTCCATCACCATCAGCTTCGACATGGCGCCCGGTTACGCGCTATCCGACGCCATCACGGCCATCAGCAAAGCCGAACAGGCGATCGGCATGCCACCCTCGGTGAACGGCAGCTTCTCCGGTGATGCCGCCGAATTCGCAAGCTCGCTGTCCGGCGAGCCGTGGCTGATCCTTGCCGCGGTGATCGCGATCTACATCGTGCTCGGCGTGCTGTACGAGAGCTTCATTCACCCGCTGACGATCCTGTCGACGCTGCCGTCCGCCGGCGTCGGCGCGCTGCTGGCGCTGATGCTGTTCGGCTACGACCTGTCGGTGATCGCGCTGATCGGCATCGTGCTGCTGATGGGCATCGTCAAGAAGAACGCGATTCTGATGATCGATTTCGCGCTCGAGGCCGAGCGTGGCGAAGGGCTGTCGCCCGATGAGGCGATCCTGCAGGCGGCGCTGCTGCGCTTCCGGCCGATCATGATGACGACGCTTGCGGCGCTGTTCGGCGCCATCCCGCTCGCCTTCGAAAGCGGCACCGGCTCGGAGCTGCGCAATCCGCTCGGCATTACCATCATCGGCGGCTTGCTGCTGAGCCAGCTGCTCACGCTCTACACCACGCCGGTCATCTATCTTTACATGGAGCGGGTGCGCGTGCGGCTTACGAACGCCATGCCGCGCCGCCCGCCTTCCCGCCCGGCCCGGGGCCGGACGTGAACGTCTCGCGCATTTTCATCCGGCGGCCGATCGGGACCACGCTCCTCGCCATCGGCCTCTTTCTCATTGGCGCGGTGGCCTATGGACTGCTGCCCGTCGCCAGCCTGCCGACTGTCGACCTCGCCACCATCAGTGTGACGGCAAGCCGGCCGGGCGCCGATCCCAACACGATGGCGGCGACGGTGGCGGCGCCGCTCGAGCGGCGCCTCGCCGAGATTTCCGGCGTCACCGAATTGACTTCGGTGTCGACGCTGGGTTCCTCGCGCATCACCATTCAGTTCGACCTGTCGCGCAATATCGACGGCGCCGCGCGCGATGTGCAGGCGGCGCTCAACGCCGCGCTCAGCGACCTGCCCTCCGACATGCCGACGCTGCCGACGTTCCGCAAGTTCAACCCGTCGGCCGCGCCGATCCTGATCCTGGCACTGACGTCAAAGACCCTGCTGCCGAGCGATATTTATGACGCGGCCGATAGCGTGATCGCGCAGCGCCTGTCCCAGGTGGACGGCGTCGCCGATGTCACGGTTGCCGGTTCCGAGCAGCCGGCGCTGCGCGTGCGCGTCGATCCGAGCCGGCTTGCCGCCATGGGCGTCGGATTGGAGGACGTGCGCACCGCCATCTCCAATTCCAACGCCATGGGTCCGCTCGGCACCTTCGACGGCAGCACCCGTAACGCCACCATCGGCACCAACGACCAGCTGCAGGAGCCGCAAGACTATAATCCGGTCGTGGTGAAAACGGTGAACGGCACGGTGATCCGGCTGACCGACATCGCGACCGTGAAGCCGGGCGTGCGCAACAGCCTTTCCGCCGGCTGGTTCAACAATGATCCATCGGTCCTGCTGATCATCACCAAGCAGGGCAACGCCAATGTGCTCGACACCATCGACCGCATCTACGATCTGCTGCCGCAGCTCAAGCAGTGGGTGCCGGCCGGCGTGACGATCTCGGTGCTGGCCGACCGCACGCAGACGATCCGCGCCAGCGTGCAGGACATGCAGCTGACGATCGCGGCCACGGTCGTCCTGGTGATGATGGTGGTGTTCGTGTTCCTGCGCCGAGCGTCAGCCACCGCGGCGGCCGGCATCACCGTTCCGCTGGCACTTGCCGGAACCTGCGCGGCGATGTGGGCGGTCGGCTTCTCGATCGACAATCTGTCGCTGATGGCGCTGGCGGTGAGCGTCGGTTTCGTCGTCGACGACGCCATCGTCATGATCGAAAACGTGTTCAGCAATCTGGAGCGCGGCTATTCGCCTTTGCGCGCAGCCCTCCTGGGCGCGCGCCAGATCGGCTTCACCGTGATCTCGATTTCGGTGTCGTTGCTCGCCGCATTTATCCCGCTGCTGCTGATGGGCGGCATCGTCGGACGGCTGTTCCGCGAATTCTCGGTGACGCTCGCGTTTGCCATCATCATCTCGACCGCGGTTTCGCTGTCGGTGACGCCGATGATCTGTGCCTATTTCGTGCGCCAGCCGCCGAGCCGCGACGCCACCTGGCTCGATCGCGCGATGGAGGGCGTGGTTTCGGCCATGGTGCGGTTCTACGACCGCACGCTGAGCGCAGTGCTCGTCCACCGCAGCCTGACGCTGATCGTGTTCGTCGCCACCATCGCACTCACTATCGGGCTCTTCATCCACACGCCGAAGGGCTATTTCCCGCAGGACGACACCGGGCTGATCTTCGGCTCGACCGAAGCCTCGCCCGATATCTCCTTCGACGCCATGGAGGCGCTGCAGCTCAAGGCAATGGACGCCGTGCTCGCCGATCCGGCCGTGCAGGGTCTCGGCTCATCGGTCGGCGCTTCGTACTTCAACGCCTCGGTCAACCATGGCCGCATGTTCATCAGCCTCAAGCCGCTGAACCAGCGCGGCGGCGTGCCGACGCAGCAGGTGGTGGCGCGCCTGAGGGCGCAGCTTAACCACATCCCCGGCATCCGCGTCTTCATGGTGCCGACCAGCGACCTGCGCGCCGGCGGCCGGCAGAGCAGTTCGCAATATCAGTTCACGCTGTGGAGCTCCGACATCGACACCTTGCAGAGCTGGGTGCCGAAGGTGCTCGACCGTGTGAAGCAGATTCCCGGCATCGTCGACGTCACCACCGACCGCGACCAGGGCGGCTTGCAGGCCAACGTCGTCATCGACCGCCCGGCCGCGGCCCGCTTCGGCGTGCGCATTCAGGACATCGACAGCGCGCTCAACGACGCCTTCTCGCAGGCGCAGATCTCGACGATCTACGGGCCGCGCAACCAGTACCACGTCATCATGGAGGTCGCCGAAAAGAACCAGCGCGACCCGAACAATCTCAGCCAGATCTACGTCACCGGCCGCGACAACACGCAAGTGCCGCTGTCGGCGGTCGCGCGCATCGAGCGCGGCCTGGCGCCCCTGGTGGTCAATCACCAGGGCCAGTTCCCCTCCGTCACCATCACCTACAATCTGGCGCCGGAGACGCCGATCGAGGCCGGCACCGCGGCGATTACCCAGGCCGTCAACGAGATGCACATTCCCGACGTGATCCATACCGACTTTGCCGGCGACGTGCAGACCTACCAACAGAGCGCCGGCGCGGAGCCGGTCCTGCTGATCGCGGCGCTGATCGCGGTCTATATCGTACTCGGCGTGCTGTACGAGAGCCTGGCGCACCCGCTGACCATCATCTCGACGCTGCCCTCGGCGGGGCTCGGGGCGCTGCTGGCGCTCAATCTGTACGGCGCCGAGCTGACCGTGATCGCCTTCATCGGCATCATCCTGCTGATCGGCATCGTGAAGAAGAACGGCATCATGATGGTTGATTTTGCCCTCGACGGCGAACGCCGGCGCGGCCTGCCGCCGCGGCAGGCGATCCACGAAGCCTGCATGGAGCGCTTCCGCCCGATCCTGATGACGACGCTGGCCGCCACGCTCGGCGCGCTGCCGCTGGTGATCGCGACAGGGCCGGGTTCGGAACTGCGCCGGCCGCTCGGCATCACCATCATCGGCGGCCTGCTGGTGTCGCAGGTGCTGACGCTCTACACGACGCCGGTGATCTATCTTCTGCTCGACCGGCTGCACCGCAGATGGGGCGGCGCCATGCCGAGCTTTGTGCGCCGCCGGCCCGCCCCGCCGCTGCAGCCGGCCGAGTAATCAGACGCCCAAATAGCGGTGCTGGATGTCCGGTGCCGCGGCGAGCGCGGCTGACACACCCGACCAGACGACGCGCCCGCGCTCGATCAGGAAATGGCGATCGGCGACGCGCAACAGCGCACCGACATTCTTGTCGATCACCAGGATGGCGAGGCCCAACTCCTTCAGCTTGGCGAGGCAGCGCCAGATCTCGGCGCGGATCAGCGGCGCAAGACCCTCGGTCGCCTCGTCGAGAATGAGCAGGCGCGGATTGGTCATCAGCGCGCGACCGATCGCCAGCATCTGCTGCTCGCCGCCGGACAGCTGATTGCCCATGCTGGCGGCACGCTCGGCGAGCCGCGGGAAGAGCGCGCAGACGGTCTCGAGTGTCCACTGCGCGCCGTCGCGCGCAACCGCCGTCGCCAGCAGATTTTCGCGCACCGTGAGGTTCGGGAAAATCTGCCGCCCCTCCGGCACCAGGCCGATGCCGCGCTGCGCGACCCGGAAAGGCGCGAGCGCCTGGATCTCGTGGCCGTCGAAGCGGATGCGGCCGGCCCGCGCCCGCGTCAGCCCCATGATCGAGCGCACCGTCGTGGTCTTTCCCATGCCGTTACGCCCCATCAGCGTCACCATCTCGCCCGGCGCGATCGACAGCGACACGCCGAACAGCACCTGCGAGAGGCCGTAACAGGTCTCGATATTGTCGACGGCAAGGACGGGCTCGGCCAAAGTGTTAGCCATGCGCGGCCTCCGCCTCGCCGAGATAGGCGTCGCGCACTTGGCTGTTGGCGCGGATATCGGCCGGCGAGCCTGAGGCGATCACCCGGCCGTAGACCAGCACGGTGATGCGGTCGGCGAGCGCAAACACCGCTTCCATATCGTGCTCGACCAAGAGGATGGTGAGATCTTTCTTCAGCTCGCGCAGCATCGTGACCATGCGCGCGGATTCCTCGGGGCCGAGGCCCGCCATCGGCTCATCGAGCAGCAGCATGCGCGGGTTGCCGGCGAGCGCCATCGCCAGCTCGAGCTGCCGATGTTCGCCGTGGCTGAGCGCGGCTGCGGGCAAATTGGCGCGAGCCTCAAGGCCGACACGGGCAAGCGCCGCGCGCGCCGGCTCGCGCAGCACCTGTTCACCGCGGGCATCGCGCCAGAAACGGAAGGAATGCCCGGCATGCGCCTGCACCGCGAGCGCGATGTTGTCGAGCACGCTGAGATCGAGAAACAACGACGTGATCTGGAAGGAGCGCGCGAGCCCGAGAAGGCTGCGCCTATGCATCGGCAATGCCGAAATGTCGTGACCGGCGAAGCGGATGCGGCCGGCGTCCGGGACCAACTGCCCGGACAACTGGGCGATCAGCGTGGTCTTGCCGGCGCCGTTTGGCCCGATGATGGCGTGCAATTCGCCCGGCGCAATGCCGAGCGTGACGTCGTCGGTGGCGACGATGCCGCCGAAGCGCTTGGCGAGGCTTTCGGTCTGCAGCAGCGGCTCGCTCATGAGCGCACCCTGGCGAGCAGGCCGTCGATACCGCCGCGCGCGAACAGCACGACCAGCAGCAAGAGCGGTCCAAGGATGATCTGCCAATATTCGGTAATGCCGGAGAGGACCTCCTCGAGCACCAGAAGCGCCACCGCGCCGAACACCGGCCCGATCACCGAACCCATGCCGCCGAGCACCACCATGATGATGAGATCGCCGGAACGCGTCCAATACATCATAGCCGGGCTGACGAAATCCGTGTGGTTGGCGAGCAGCGCGCCGGCAAGCCCGCACAGCGTGCCGGCGATGACGAAGCAGACGAGCTTGTAGCGGTAAGTGGGAAAGCCGATGGCGCGCATGCGCGTGTCGTTCGAGCGCGCGCCCTGCACCACCAGCCCGAAGCGCGAATTGACCAGCCGCCATACCAGATAGAGCGAGCCAAACAGCAGCGCGAGGCAGACGTAATAGAACTGCGTCTTGTCGGTCAGGTTGAGCGGGGCGACGAACTGGCTGCGCTGCTGGATGGTCAGGCCGTCGTCGCCGCCGTAGCGCGCCAGTCCGGCGATGACGTAATAGGCCATCTGCGCGAAGGCCAAGGTGATCATGATGAAATAGACACCGCGCGTGCGCAGGCTCAGCGCTCCAATCACCAGCGCGAACAGCGCGCTCGCGGCCAGCGCCACTGGCCACTGGACAAAGCCGCTGCGTACGCCCTCGAACGCCAGGATGCCGACGGCGTAGCCGCCGATGCCGAGATAGGCGGCATGGCCGAAACTCATCATGCCGCCGAAGCCGAGGATCAGATTGAGGCTGACGGCCGCCATCGCCAAAATGACGATGCGGGTGAACAGCGTGAGCAGGAAGATGTTGTGCGTGAGCTGCGAATAGACAGGCAGCAGCGCCAGCGCCATCAACAGCGCGGCGGCAACGATATTGCGCAGGGTGAGCGGGCCGCTCATTTGCCGCCTGCCGAGAACAGGCCCTCGGGCTTCACCACCAGCACGATCGCCATCAGCAGATAGATCAGCATCGACGAGAGGGCCGGCGCGGCCGTCGCCGCAGCCTCAGGGCTCAACACCATGCGCAGGAAATCAGGCAGATAAGAGCGGCCGAGCGTATCGATGAAGCCGACCAGAAGCGCCGCCACCAGCGCGCCGCGGATCGAGCCAATGCCGCCGATCACGGTGATGACGAAAGCAAGAATAAGGATATTCTCGCCCATGCCGATCTGCACTGTGAGGATCGGCGCCTGCATCAGGCCGGCGAGGCCTGCGAGCGCGGCGCCCAGACCGAAGACCAGCGTGAACAGCAGCTTGATGTTGACGCCCAGCGCGCCGACCATCTCGCGATTGCTGGCGCCGGCGCGGATCAGCATGCCGATGCGCGTGCGCATGACGAGGACATAGAGAAACGCGGCGACGACGAGCGTGACGATGATGATGGAGAATTTGTAGGCCGAATAGTCGAACCCCGGCAGGATCGTCACGGAGGTGTTGAGCCAGGATGGCAGCGGCAGCGACAGGCCCTCCGGCCCCCAGACCAGCCGCACCAACTCGTCGAAAAACAGAATGAGGCCGAAGGTGCCGAGCACGTGATCGAGATGGTCGCGGCCATACAACCTGCGCATGACGACGACCTCCACCGCCATGCCGACCACGAGCGTCGCCACCAGCGCCAGCAGGGCGCCGAGCACGAGGCTTCCGGTCCAGGCCGCGAAGGTCGCCGCGAAATAGGCCCCGACCATGTAGAGCGAGCCGTGCGCGAGATTGACGAGGTCCATGATGCCGAAGACCAGCGTCAGTCCGGCCGCCAGCAGGAACAGCAGCAGGCCGAACTGCAATCCGTTCAGGCATTGCTCGATGAACAGGGTCATGGCGACAGCCCAAAAACAAGACGGCAGAAACGCTATGGCGTCTCTGCCGTCCCGCCTCGCATCAGCCGAGGATCACTTCATCTTGCACTTGTCGTGGAAGCGGTCCTGATCGTTCGTCACGATGGTGGCGACCGTTTTCAGCACGAAGTCGTCGCCCTTCTTCACCACGTCCTGCAGATAGAAGTTCTGGATCGGGATGTGATTGTTGCCGAACTTGAAGTTGCCGCGCACCGACTTGAAGTCGGCCTTCTCCAGCGCCTTCTGCACCTTGGCCTTGTCCGACAGGTCGCCCTTTGTGGCGGCGACCGCCGAGGCGATCAGATTCGCGGCGTCATAGCTCTGCGCGCCGTAAAACGACGGCCTGTGTCCGGGATACTTGGCGATGTAGTCGGCGACATACTTCTTGTTGGCCGCGTTCGGCAGGTCGTTGACCCATTCCTGCGCGCCCGGCACGCCGAGCGCGAGGTCCTTCTGCAACGGCAGCGACAATTCGTCGATGGTGAAGGCGGTGTAGAGCGGGATCTTCCCCTTGAGGCCGGCTTGCGCGTATTGCTGCAGGAACTGCACGCCCGCCTTGCCCGGATAGAACACGAAGATGGCGTCGGGATTGGCTGCCTTCGCCTTGGCAAGCTCAGCCGAGAAGTCGAGCTGCGTCGGCCATGTGGTCAGCTCCTGGCCCACGACCTTGCCTTTGAAGGTCGAGGCGACGCCCGCCAGCATGTCCTTGCCGGCCGCGTAGTTCGGGCCGATCAGAAAGACGCTCTTCACGCCCTTCTGATTCATGTAGAGGCCCATCGCTTGCGGTGTCTGGTCGTTCTGCCACGAGGTCGAGAAGACGGTGGGCGAGCACAGTTCGCCGGCGATCTGCGACGGGCCGGCATTGGCGGTGATCAGGAAGGTCTTGGAATCGACGGCGGGCTTGATCGAGGCGAGCAGCACGTTCGACCAGATGTAGCCTGCGATGAAGTCGACGTGATCGGAATCGATCAGCTTCTGCGTCTTCTGCAAGCCCTGCTCGGGCTTGAAGCCGTCATCCTCGTAGATCACTTCGACCGGCAGGCCGCCCATCTTCCGGCCCATGTGATCGAGCGCCAGCTCGAACGAGTTGCGCATGTCGTTGCCGATCACGGCGACCGGACCGCTGAATGTCGAGATGAAGCCGATCTTGATCGATTTCTGCTGGGCCGCCGCCGGGCCCGCTGCGAGCAGCAGCGCTGCGCCCGCAACCAATAACGCCTTACGCATTGTATCCTCCCCCAGGCCGTTCGGCCCTTGTTCCGATTGCTCTAGACTAACGCACCGGCTCCTGCGGCAAAAGGTCTACGGAAGTCGCAAACGGTCACCTCAATTGGCCAGCGATTGCGGCTTAATGGCCATGCGGAACGGGCCATTGACCAATTTACCGGGGGACCGGCACTGTTGCTGGCAACGGTCCACGCGGCCGAACGAAATATAATTCGGGAAACGCCCACCTTGCCCAAGGCACTTGAGAAAACTTACGACGGTATCGTCATCGGCGCCGGCCACCACGGCCTCATCCTCGGCAGCTATCTCGCGCGCGCCGGTCTCAAGATTCTCCTGGTGGAGCGGCGGCTGACCTATGGCGGCGGATTGTGCACGCGCGAAGTCACCCTGCCCGGTTTCTATCACAACCTGCATTCGATCAATCACTTCCACATCAGCGAGACGCCGTGGTTCAAGGATCTCGGGCTCGACGAGCGCGTCACTTACATCACGCCGCGCTACGAGTTCGGCCAGGCGCACCATGACGGCTCGGCGCTGGTGTTGGGCCGCGATCTCGAAGAGTTCGTCGCCAACATCGCGCGCTTTTCCGAGAAAGACGCGCAGACTTTCCGCGACTGGAATTGCAAAGCCGAGGCGATCACGCGCGATATCCTGCTGGCCGAGCGTTACGCCGAGCCGCTGCCGCAGGCCGAGCGCGACGCGCTCCTGAAGCGAACCGCGCTCGGCCGCGAATTCCTCGAGGTCGCAAACCGCCAGCCGCTCGATGTCGTGCGCGAGCTGTTCGAGAACCATCACGTCCAGCTGCTGTTCCTCTTCAAGGTGTCGCTGTTCGGGACGTGGCTGGTCGACACCATGTCGAAGACCTCGCCGATGGGCTCGGTGATCCGCGCCTTCGACCTCGAAAGCGGCTATCAGCTTTGCCAGGGCGGTTCATTCAACCTGGCGCGTGGACTGATGGAGACATTCATCGCCGCCGGCGGCACCTATCAGCCGCAGGTCGATATCGCACGCATCGTCATCGAGAACGGCAAGGCAACCGGCATCGAATTGGCCGACGGCCGCACGGTGCGAGCGAAGCAGTTTGTCGCTTCGACGCTTGACGTGCATCAGACGTTCGAGACCTTGGTCGGCCGTGAGCAATTGCCCGCGACGTTCCTGCAAAAGCTCGACGGCTTCCAGTACACCGCCTGGAGCCTGTTCGGCCTGCATCTGGCGCTCAATGAAAGCCCGCGCTTCGCCGCGGAGAAATTCGATCCGAACATCAACCGTTCGCTGAAATGGTCGATCGGCGCCGAGACGATGGAGGACCTCTTCTCCGCTCATCAAGACGTGATGGCAGGCCGCGTGCCCAAGCTCGTGCAGTTCGGCTCCGGCCCCTTGAGCCTGCTCGACCCGACGCAGGCGCCGCCCGGCAAGCACACCACCTATTGCTGGCACGTAATGCCTCTCAATCCCGACATCGGGGCTAAGAATTACGAGGCCTGGAAGGATGAGTTCGCCGATCGCATCGTCGAGACCTTCGCGCGCTACTGCCCGAACATGACGGCCAAGAACATCCTCGGCCGTTACATCTATACGGGTCGCGAATACGTGCAGGAAATGATCAACATGCGCGGTGGCGACATCTTTATGGGCGCCTTCAACGCCGAGCAGGTGATGTACAACCACTTCGGCTACCGCTCGCCGATCCCGAACCTCTACAACGCCGGCTCCGCGGGCCATCCCGGCGGCGCGATCTCCGGCGGATCCGGCTACATCAGCGCCGCACTGATCGCACGCGATCTCGGTATCAAGCCGTGGTGGACACCGTGGGATGCGCGCAGCGCGCTCGAAGCGCTGCCGGCGCGGGAGCGCGCGGCATGAGCGTACCGGATAACGTCGTCTTCCCGTCACTCAAGGACCGCGTCGTCATTGTTACAGGCGCCGGTCAGGGCATCGGCCGCGTCTTTGCCAAGGCTTTCGCCAAGGCCGGCGCGCGCGCCGTCATTGCCGAACTCAACGAGGCGAAGGCGGCGGCCGTATCGGAAGAGATCATGGCAGCAGGCGGCCAGGCGTTGGCCGTGACAACCGACGTCGCGAACGAAGCCTCGATCAAGGAAATGGTCGAAATCGTCGAAGACAAATACGGCCGCATCGACGTGCTGATCAACAACGCCGGCATCTTCTCGACGCTGGAGATGCGGCCATTCGACCAGATTCCGCTCGACGAATGGGAACGCGTGCTGCGCGTCAACCTCACCGGGCCGTTCCTGTGCGCCCGCGCGGTGCTGCCGGCGATGCGCAAGGCCAAATGGGGCCGCATCATTAATATCGCTTCGGGCGCGGTGCGGCTGGGCCGGCCGAACTACTTGCACTACATCGCAACCAAGTCGGCGCTGATGGGCATGAGCCTGTCGATGGCGCGCGAGGTCGGCGCCGATGGCATTACCGTCAATGCCATCCTGCCCGGCGCGACCTTTACCGAGATCGAGCGCAAGACCATCACGCCGCAGCAGAAAGAGCGCATCATCCAGATGCAGTGCGTACCGCGCGCCGAAGTGCCGGAAGACCTGGTCGGCGCCGTGCTGTTCCTTGCCTCGGAGGCGTCCGCTTTCGTCACCGGGCAGAGCATCAATCTTGACGGCGGAGTGACCCCATCATGAGCCTGACAGTCGCCATCATCGCCCCGGGCAACATGGGCGCCGCCGTCGGCAAGCGCCTCACGGAAAACGGCGTCACCGTGCTGACGTCGCTCACCGGCCGCAGCGGCGCGAGCGAAAAGCGCGCGCGCGATGCCGGCATGAAGCCGGTCGATGATCGCGCGCTCATGGACGCCGATTTCCTTTTGTCGATCGTGCCACCGGGCGAGGCCCTGGCCTTGGCCAAGCGCCTGGCGCCGCTACTCACCGCCGCCAACAAGAAGCCGACTTACTGCGAATGCAACGCGGTCAGCCCGAAGACGATGCTGAAGATCGCCGACGTGATCGCCAAGACCGGCGCGCCTTTCGTCGCCGCCGGCATCATCGGTCCGCCGCCGAAGCCCGGCAGCAAGAACACCAAGATCTACGCATCTGGCCCGGCGGCAAAGGATTTGGGCAAGCTGAATGACCACGGCCTGATCGTTCGGGTGCTGGGCGACCAGCTCACCGCGGCCCACGCGCTGAAGATGTCCTATGCCGGCATCACCAAGGGCTTCACGGCGCTCGGGTCCACCATGATGCTGGCGGCGACGCGCGAGGGCGCGGCACAGGCGCTCAAGGCCGAATTGGCCGAGAGCCGGCCAGACCTGCTCGCCTACCTGACGCGCCAGGTGCCCGACATGTACGCCAAGGCCTATCGCTGGGTGGCCGAACTCGACGAGATCGCCGCGTTCATCGGCGACGATCGGCCGGAACACGAGATGCTCGCCGCCGCCGCCCGGCTCTATGAGCACATCGCCGAGGATGTCGAGGGCGACAAAAAGGAAACAGGCGCGCTCGACGCCTTCCTGAAATGAAAAAGCCGCCCGGTGGGGCGGCTTCTTCATCGTGAGGCGGTGAGGATCAGTTCTTCTTCAGCTCCTGCGCCTGCGGATTGGCCTTCAGGTAGTCCTGATAGGTCTGGCCGGCGAAGTTGGCCGGGCGGTCGTTGGCGTCGGCATGGTCGTCGGTGCCGTCAACCGACGCGCTCGCGGATTCCTTCGTGCAGAGGTCGGCGAACACCACCTTGCCGTCGGGCGTGTAGTTCTTGGTCAGGCACGTGCACGGGCCGGGGCTGGATTTCGCGGACGGTGTAGGCGACCGGCCGAACATAGACGCCGTCGTGGTAGTGCGCCCAGTGATGCCAGTGTTTCCAGTGCATGTGAGCGTGCATTGAGGGACCGTGGCCGCCGTGCGGCCCGCCGCCTCCGCCACCACCGCCGGGACCCTTGTGGGCTTGCGCGGCGCCGGAAACGAGAGTCGCGGCAGCAAACAGGCTGATGGCGACGATGCTGATGAGAGTCTTGCGTGACATGGCTATTCTCCCTGAATTGGACTTGGTTGAGACTTGATGGACTTGCCTTGCGATATCCATTCGTCGCCGGGTGTCGGGGGGAGGTTCATGCCGTTTGACAAGGCGTCGGGGCGGGCTAACGTTTGCGTGCAAATAATCAGCGTTAGTGGGCCTTTTTCTGCATGAAACCCGCTCCTTTCATCCGTCACGTGCCGCGGACGGTCGCTGAAGCGGTGACGATTTTGGCGGAGGTCGCGGGGCACGATGGCCGCGTACTGGCGGGTGGGCAGAGCCTGGTGCCGATCATGGCATTCCGGCTGGCGAAGCCCGCGCATCTCGTCGACATCAACGAAATCGTAGAGCTCGACCGTATTGAAAGCGATGGCAAGACGCTGAGCGTCGGCGCGCGCGTGCGACATGCAGCATTTCACAAGCCCGTGGTGGCGGGGCCGCTCGGCGCAATCCTCACACACGTGGCGCGCCACATCGCGCATTACCCGATCCGGACGCGCGGGACATTTTGCGGCAGCATTGCGCATGCCGACCCCGCGTCAGAGTGGTGCCTCCTCGCGGCGACGCTCGACGCAACGATAGTGGCAAAGAGCACGCGGGGCGAACGGTTGATCGCTGCCAAAGATTATTTCCAAGGCATCATGACGACGGCGCTCGCCGAGGACGAATTGCTCGTCGAGGTGCGGCTGCCGATCCCGCCAAGTGACACGACATTCGGCTTCAACGAGTTCAACCGGCGCGCCGGCGATTTCGCGATCGCGGCAGCCTTCGTGTCGTATCGCCTGAAGGATGGCAAGATCATCGAGCCGCGTATCGGGGTCGGCGGCGCCGAGCCGACGCCGCGACGCCTCACGCAAGTCGAGGAAGTACTCGATGGCCAGGCACCGGATGATTCTGTGTTTCGACACGTGGCCGAGATCGCTTCACAGGTGATCGAGCCGCTGCAAGACCACCAGACCAGCTTCGACTATCGCTGCGATCTCGTCCGCGCCGTTGTGCGCCGTGCGCTCGAAATGGCCGCGCGATGAGCGCGCACGAAACCCGAGGCGCCGGCATGACCTGGGTCGGCCGCTCGATCAGGCGGCTGGAGGATCCCGCTCTGGTCACGGGGAGAGGCCGTTTCACCGCCGATCTTCCTGCCGCACATTGGGTGCGCTTTGTGCGCAGTCCGGTCGCGGCTGGAAAGATAACCAAAGTCGATACGCCGAAGGGCACGTCGGTGATCACCGCTGCCGACCTGCAAGGCGTGAAGCCGATCCTGCCGATGCTGCATAAGTTTGCCTACAAACCGGTCGCGCAACCGATCCTGGCCGAAGGCGTGGTGCGCTTTGTCGGCGAGCCGGTCGCCGCGGTCGTTGCCTCCAGCGAGGAAGAAGCCGAGGATATTGCCGACCTGGTCGCGCTGTCGATCGACGAAATGTCGCCGGTCATCGACGCCCGCGATGCGCTGAAATCGGGCGCGCCGCAGGTGCACACGACCGCGCCGGGCAACATCATCCTCGAAGGCAAGATCAAGACACCCGACTTCGATGCGGTCTGGGCCGGCGCGGCAAAGACGGTCAAGGTCGAAGCGCGTTCGCGGCGGCAGAACGCCACGCCGATGGAAGCGCGCGGCGGCCATGCCGTCTACGAGCCTTCGACTGGCCGAGTGACGCTGACCTGCACCACGCAAATGCCGCACCTGATGCGCACCGCCATTGCCGACATACTCGGCATGCCGGAGTCCGATCTGCGCGTGATCGCACCCGACGTGGGCGGCGGCTTCGGACAGAAAATGTCGCTGTGCGCGGAATATGTCGTGCTGGTGTGGCTGGCGCGCAAGCTCAGGAGCTCGGTAGCCTGGACCGAGGACCGGCGCGAAAACCTGATCGCCTCGTTCCATAGCCGCGACCAGACGATCTCGCTGGAAGGCGCCTTCGACAAGAATGCGAAGCTGATCGCGTTGCGCGCCGATGTCGTATCGAATGTCGGCGCCTATTCCTGCTTTCCGACCACCAGCGGGGTCGAGCCGCTGATGGCGATGGCGGAGATGCCCGGGCCCTACGACGTGCGGCACTATGACTGCCGCGCGCGCGGCGTGCTCACCAATACCTGCACCATGGCGGCCTATCGCGGCGTGTCGCGGCCGGTCATCACCTTCACGCTCGAACGGCTGATGGACAAGGCGGCGTCGGCCTTCGGCATCGATCCCATCGACATTCGCCGCCGCAACCTCATCGACAAATTCCCCTACACGTCGGCGACGGGTCTCGTGTTCGACGAGGCGAGCTACAAGCAGACGCTGGAGATGGCGGCGGCGGCCATCGATGTGCCGGGCTTCCGCAAGCGCCAGCTGGAGGCGCGCGGCAAAGGCCGGCATCTCGGCATCGGCTTTGCCACCTTTTCCGAGCGCACCGGCTACGGCAGCCCGGCCTTCGCCGCGCGCGGCATGGCGATCACCCCGGGCTGGGAAACAGTGATCGTATCGGTCGATCCGTCCGGTTTCGTCGAAGCCCGCATCGGCTCCTCGCCGCACGGCCAAGGCCTGCGCACGACGCTGGCGCAGATCATCGCCGACGAGATTGGCGTGACGCCCGACATGATCAATGTCGTCCACGGCGACACCGACCGTGCGCCCTACGGTTGGGGCACCTTCGCCAGCCGGTCGCTGGTGATTTCCGGCGGCGCCACGCTGATCGCCAGCCAGAAAGTCCGCGCCAAGCTGCTCAAGATCGCCGGCACCATGCTCGAGGCGGCGGAAACCGACATCGTTCTCAAGGATGGCGAGGCCAGGGTCGCGGGCACCGACCGCGCGGTGTCCATCGCAAGCATGGCACGCGAGGCCTATACGCAGACGCACCGATTCAAGGGCGAGGTCGATCCCGGCATCACCGAGACCGGCCATTATGATCCCCCGGGCACGTTTTCCAATGCGTGCCATGTCGCGATCGTGCAGGTCGACGTTGAAACCGGCAAAGTCGTCGTCGAGAAATTCCTTGTGGCGGAAGACGCCGGCCGCATCATCAATCCGATGATCGCCGACGGCCAGGTGCACGGTGGCATCGCCCAGGGCATTGGCAACGCGCTGCTGGAGGAGATCATTTACGACGAGAACGGCGCGCCGCTGACCGCGACGCTCGCCGACTACATGCCGCCGACCGCGCGCGAAATGCCGCCGATCGAGTTGCATCACATGGAAACGCCGAGCGTCAATTCGATCACCAAGGCCAAGGGTTTGGGCGAAGGCGGCGCCATTGGAGCGCCGGCAGCCGTGATCAACGCCATCAATGACGCCCTGTCGCCGTTCGGTGTGCAAATCGACGAGATGCCGGCGACGCCGCAGCGCATCCGCGCGGCGCTGCGTGCCAAGGGACAGGTCGCATGAGCGCTAAAACCGGCATCACGCTCACCATCAATGGCCGCGACCATGCCATCGCGGTCGAGCCGCGCCGCACGCTCGTCGATGCGATTCGGGAAGATTGCGGCCAGACCGGCACCCATATCGGCTGCGAGCACGGCGTTTGCGGCGCCTGCACGGTGCTGGTCGACGGCGAACCGGTGCGTTCATGCCTGATGTTCGCGGTGCAGGCGGCCGGCAAGAAGATCCGCACGGTCGAAGGACTCGCCGACGGGGACAAGCTGCACCCGATGCAGCAGGCCTTCATGGACCACCATGGCCTGCAATGCGGCTTCTGCACGCCCGGTTTCCTGATGCTGGCGGTCGGCGTCCTCGAGCGCGAGCCGAATATCACCGACGACGAGTTGCTCGACGTATTGTCCTCGAATCTGTGCCGCTGCACCGGCTATCAGAACATCATCAAGGCGGTGCGCGCGGCGGCAAAGGACATGCGCGGACAATGACGGCGCCGGCCAAATTCATCGGCCGCTCCGTCCCGCGGTTGGAAGACCGCCCTCTCCTCACCGGCCGTGGCCGGTTCGCTGCAGACATCTCGTTTCCTGGCCAGTGGCACATGCGCATCGTGCGCTCTCCGGTCGCGCACGGACGGATTCGCAGCATCGATGCGACGGCGGCGCTCAAGGTGCCCGGCGTACACGCGGTATGGACCCACGCCGACATCGCGCACATCCCGCCGATCGGATTTCGCCTGACCGGCCTGACCGCGCTCAAGCCATACCGGCAGAGCGTGCTGTCGAAAGACATCGTGCGCTATGTCGGCGAGCCGGTCGCCGCGGTGTTCGCCGCCGACCCTTACGTCGCGGAGGACGCCGCCGATCTGGTCACGCTCGACATCACGCCGCTGCCGGCCCTTCTCGATGCCGCCGCGCCGCCGGGCGCATTCGATGACGAGCACAGCACCGAGGCAACGATCGTCGAGAAGAAATCCGGCGACATCGACGCGGCCTTTCGGGCCGCACACGAAATCGTCGAGCTCGATCTCGCAATCGGCCGCCACAGCGGCGTGCCAATGGAAACGCGCGGCGCCATCGCACGTTACGACGAAACCAGAGACGTGCTGGAAATGCACGGCGCGGCCAAGGTGCCGCACTGGAACAGGGACCGCCTCGCGCTGATGCTGGGACGAAAACCCGAGAGCGTTCAATTATTTGAAGGGCATGTCGGCGGCGGGTTCGGCATTCGCGGCGAACTCTATCCGGAGGACGTGCTGGTCTGCGCCGCCGCACTGAAATTCAGCAAGCCGATCAAATGGATAGAGGACCGGCGCGAGCATCTGATCGCCGCCAACCACTCGCGCCAGCAGCGCCATAAAATAAGGGCGGCCATCGACGTAGAAGGGCTGATCCTCGGCATCGAGGATGAGTTCTTCCACGACAACGGCGCCTATGCTCGGACCCATGCGGCGACCGTTCCGGACCTCGCCGCGGCGATGCTGCCCGGCCCGTACCGCGTGCCGGCCTACCGGGCCGTCGGCCACATGCGGCTGACCAACAAGACGCCCTGCGGCACCTACCGCGCGCCCGGCCGCTACGAGACCACCTTCGTGCGCGAGCGGCTGATCGACGCGATCGCCGTCAGGACCGGCATCGACGCAATCGAGATCCGCCGCCGCAACCTGATCGGCAAAAGCGCGATGCCCTATGCACTGGGTTTCGACACGCTCGGCACCAACATCGTCTACAACTCCGGCGACTACGCGACGCTGATGGACCGGCTGCTGGCCGCAGCCGACTGGCCGGCGATGCAAGGCGCGCTGGCGCAGCGGCGGGCGGCGGGCGAGAAGGCAGGCTGCGGCTTCGCCATGTTCGTCGAGAAGAGCGGTCTTGGGCCGTTCGACAAGGTCCGCATCGAGGTCGCGCCGGATGGTGGCGTCGAGGTCATCACTGGCGTTGCCTCGATCGGTCAGGGCGTGGAAACCGTCATTGCACAGATCGCCGCGGAAACGCTCGGCATCGATTATACGCGCATCACCGTCACGCACGGCCAGACCAACCGCATCGACAAGGGGCTCGGCGCCTTTGCCTCGCGCGTCACGGTCATGTGCGGCGAGGCGACCCGCATGGCCGCGGCCAAGCTGCGCGCGCAGGCGCTCGCCGCGGCCGCCGAGCTGATGCAGACGCAGGCGTCAGCGCTCGACATCGCCGGCGGCGAGATCGTGCGGCGGCAGTCGCCAGGGCCGTCGATGCCGCTCACTGCGCTTGCCGCGCGGCCGGAAGGCCTGACCGCCGAAGCCGAATTCACCTCGAGCCACATGGTCTATCCCTACGGCGCCCACGTCGTGCAGCTCAGGATCGATGCCGAGACCGGCGGCGTGACCGTCGAGCGCTATCTGGTGGCCTTCGACGTCGGCCGCGCGGTCAATCCGATGCTGGTGGAAGGGCAGATCCTCGGCGGTGTCGCGCAGGGCCTGGGCGGCGCGCTCTATGAGGAGTTTCTCTACGAGGACACCGGCGAGCCGCTGTCGGTCACCTTCGCCGACTATCTGATGCCGACCGCGCGCGAGGTGCCCAGCATCGAGGTCATCGTCAGCGAGGACGCGCCCTCGCCGCTCAATCCGCTTGGCCTCAAGGGCGCGGGCGAAGGCGGCATCAATCCGGTCGGCGCCGCAATTGCGTCCGCGATCGACGACGCACTGCAACGCCCCGGCGCGGTAACGCAACTGCCGATCACACCGGCCCGGCTCAAGGCACTGATGTCGGAAAGACAAGATTGGCGCGCCTCAGGCACGTGGACGTCCGCTAAGTGCCAAAAGCGGACATAGGGGCGCAGTCAACGCTCCGGCGGTGTGACGTCCACCTTCTTCCAGGTTTGATCGGGATTGAAGGATGTCATGCGCTCGGCGAGCTTTGCCGTGCGCTCTCCAAGATCCTTCTGAAACACAATGCCCGCATGGTTGATGATGAATGTCATCACACCGGAATTTCTGTATTCGGCCGGATAAGCAACAAGAGCGAAGCCGCCGATCATTTTGCCGCGCACGACGTAGTCGAGTTCGCCGCCGGTAGCAGCCGGTCCCTGCTCCGTCAAAATCTTGAAGTAGTAGCCGTGGAAGGGAATACGGCCACCGCCGACGGCGTAACCTTGAGCCGTTGCCTGGGCGACAAGCTCGCCGAGCGGGCTTGCGTCTTCACCCTGCGCGGCAGGCCAATAGAGCCCGTCTTTCTTGCCTGCGGTGCTGACGATGCGCTGCGCATAGGTGGCGACGCCGGCGCCGGTTCGATCTTTCTGCGCGTATTCGTTCTGCGCATCGACATAGGCAAGGCACGACTGAATTGCGTCGAGCTCGTTGCGGCCGATACGGCGGTACAGGATCTCGACGCGGCCGGCAGCCGTGTCGAACCGCCAGGCGCCATCTTTGCGCGACAGCGGGATCGGAAACGGAAAATCCTCCGGTCCGATGATCATCACAGCCTTGTCGTCGCCTTCCTTGGTCACCTGGTGCTTGGCTTCGTAGGCGGCAAGGAATTTCTGTCGTATGGCTTCATCGGCAACCTTGTCGCCGGACGAGACGATGTCGGCGCCGTCCGGCCCAAGCACCGCGATCACGCCTTTGGGCCAATTGTCCTTCGTGGCGCTGACAAGGGCTTCGACTGCGTCCTCTGGTGTCTTGAACGATTGTTGCGCGGAGGCGACTGACGCCGAGGCCAGGATGACAATTGCTGCCATCCAAGCCGCCACTTTGCCAAACGATGAGGGGATCTGGGTCATGACGATCTCACCACTGTTTCACTTGCGCAGGTAGCATCCGCGCGGCGGTTGGGACCCGCGCGCCCGAGGCAACCCAGTGGTCGTAAGTCTCGAATTTCAGCCCGAGCTTGTCGTAGTAAACGCGCAGATACCCGTCCTGGCCACGTACGACCGCGTTTGGCATGACGGTCTGCACCTCCTGCGCCATGACGCCGACATAGGCCTTGTCACTGCCGTTGTAGCTGAAGCGGTAAAAGCCAAGACCGTTGTCGAGCCGTCCGAGCAGAGTGATGTCGTGCTTGGAATTGATATCAGAGCGCCGTCCTCCACCTCCACCGCCGCCGCGGCCACCTCCGCCTCCACCGCCACCACGGCCGCCGCCTCCGCCGCCAGCCCTTGCTGCGCCACCTCCGCCGCCTCGTCCGCCGCCGCCGGCATGCGCCGCTCTGCCTCCGCCGCCACCGAGACTTGCCTGACCTCGGGCGGCCTGCGCGCGTGCCGCTTTGCCGGACTGAATATTGCCCATCGCGCTGTCGCGCTTGGGACCGCTGGCAGCAGGCCGCTTTGCACCTGACGATGGACGGTTTCCAGCGTCGGGCCGATTTCCTGCATTCGGCCGATTGGCGGGGGTACGGTCGGCAACATTTGGACGGTTACCTTGTCCGCGATTGCCAAGGTTGGCGCCGCCGCTGCCAGGCTTGAGCACCTGTTCGCCGCTACGGCCGCGGAAATCCATGCGATCCTGACTGCCCGCCCGTATGTTGTTGTTGCCGAACTTCTGCTGAACGTTCGTGTTGCTGTACCTCACGCCTTGGCGATGCGCGGGGTTGTGCTGCCAATTGTTGCCGCTGCCGATGTTGTTGATGTTCACCGGGCGGTTGACGTTGATATTGTTGCCGCCCCAATTGACGCCCCCGCCCCAATAGTTGCCGCCCGACGCCCAGCGCCCGACGGCGTAGCCGGCGCCGAATGCGATGCCGGCGCGAATAATTCCGCCCGCGATGTATCCTGGCGCCGGGAAATAGTACGGAGGATAGGCTGGATACGGCCAGTCACCATAGACGACTGCAGGATCGTAATAGGGCACGTAGATCGTATCGGGTTCAGTTGGCTCGATGACGATGATTTGCTTGGTTTGCTCTTGCCTCACCGAAACTTTTTGCTCTTTGGTCGATGTCAATTTGTTATTCGCCTGCGCCTTCGTCCGCAGGCGCTGAACCGCGTCCATGACGTCCGGCTGCTGCGCAAGAACAGCATCGCCGAGTTTCTGCGTCCAATCGAGCTTCGTACTCATCATCGCCAGCACCGACGGTGTCGCAACCAGCGACTTGACGCTGTCGTCCCAGCTTTGCTTATCGACCGCGGCTTTTAGTTGATCTCCTTTGAGAGTTTTGTTCTCGGTCGCCCAGCGATCGGCCTGCACGACCTCGAGTGGATAGGTCGATGCCATCAAAAGCTCGGCAAGCAGCGTGTCGGGATAGAGCGCGATGGGAGAGACCAACTGATCGAGTTCTTCAGCCTTGAGCAGTTGTTGCTGTTGAGCGGAGGCGGACGGCGGGGGAGTTTGCGCGTGCGCTATCGTCAAGTTCATCACCGTCAACACGAGTGATGCAATGATCGACCGCGTCGCTGACGTACTCATATACCTCTCCACGTCGCGCAAGTGTATTGGTTATGTCCTTGGAGAGCGCCACATATTGATTCAGATCAATACATGGTGGCGACAAAATTTTTAGAGAGCGATCGTCAGATCACGTAATTTACTCGTACCTCGCGGGAGAGTGTTATGTCTGGCATGCTCGTCAATCTCATCATTCAAATTGTTGCCGGCGCGATCGGCGGTAATGCAGCCGGTGCAGCGTCGAAGGATGTCAGCCTTGGCACAGCGGGCAACACGATAGCCGGCGCAATCGGCGGCGGTTTCGGCGGCCAAATTCTGACTGCGGTGCTACCGATGTTAGCTAACGCGACCGGCACGGTTGATGTCGCCGCTCTTGCAAGTCAGGCTGTCGGCGGTGGCGTTGCTGGAGCAGTTCTGACCGGTATCGTTGGACTCATCAAGAACAAGATGGCCTGAGCTCAGAATTCGGGAGCAGGCGGATGCAGCGAAGCGCTCCCGCACAGCGGTGACCATCGTCGCCGACAATTTGCACGCTGTTCGCGCCGCACCAACCTTTTTTAAGCCCAGGAGTTGAGGGACAACGATGATCCGCGCGACAATACGATCTGCCCTCCTGGCGTGCTGTCTCTCAGCTCCGGGCACGTTGGCATGCGCACAAAATACCAAGCCAAATATCGTCATCATATTGGCCGACGATCTCGGCAACGCAGACCTCGGCTATCGCGGCAGCGACATCCGCACGCCGAATATCGACAAGCTCGCAAGCGAAGGCGTGCG
The DNA here is from genome assembly GCA_963742095.1 of uncultured Alphaproteobacteria bacterium. GTDB lineage: Bacteria > Pseudomonadota > Alphaproteobacteria > Rhizobiales > Xanthobacteraceae > Pseudolabrys. The sequence goes on along the minus strand of CAVUKJ010000003.1, from coordinate 1,419,023 downwards.
GGCGGAATCGTTTTACGGAATGCCGGTTTGCACGCCTTCACGGGCACAGTTGATGACGGGCCGTTATGCCATGCGCTACGGCCTGCAGACACTCGTTATATTTCCCAACCATGCCTACGGGCTGCCGACAGACGAGCGGACGCTTCCACAGGCATTGAAGGACGTTGGATACGAAACGGCTATGGTCGGCAAGTGGCACCTCGGCCATGCCGACAGGAAGTTCTGGCCGCAGAACCGCGGCTTTGACCATTTCTATGGCAATCTCGTCGGCGAAGTAGACTATTTCACCAAGGAGCGAGGCGGGCTGATCGATTGGCAGCGGGACGGTAAGTTCTTCAGGGAAGATGGGTACTTCACGACGCTCATCGGCAATGCGGCCGTGAAGATCATCGAGGCCCACAACACATCAAAGCCGCTTTTCCTCTATGTGGCGTCCCTTGCGCCCCACGCACCTTACCAAGCGCCGAAGCAGGACATCGACGCCTACAAGAATGCGGCCGGAGATGTGCATCGGCACACCTATGCCGCCATGATCACCGACCTGGATACCCAAGTCGGGCGGATCGTCGCCGCGCTGAAGCAGAAGAGCATGCTCGACAACACGCTTATTATATTCAGCAGCGACAATGGTGGCGCCACGAGCGCACTATTCGCCACCGGAGCGCGTTCACCGGAGGAGCGCGAGGAGAGTGGCGGCATAGAGCTTGGCGCCAAGACTCCAGCCTCGAACGGAAATCTTCGTGGCGGCAAAGGTTCGCTGCACGAAGGCGGCGTGCGGGTGCCGACCATCTTTTATTGGCCCACCAAGCTCAAACCGGCTGTTGTCAATGAACCATTGGATGTGGTGGACGTGATGCCAACGCTGCTCGCGCTTGCCGGGGCCAGGGGCAACTCGAACCATCCCTTTGATGGCAAGGACATCTGGCCGACTTTGGCCGAGCACCAGCCATCACCGCATGACGACGTACTGATCAATGTCGAGCCTTTCCGCGGTGCTATCCGCAAAGGCAACTGGAAACTCGTCAGGATCGCATTGCTTCCTGGCAAGACGGAGCTGTTTGATCTAGTGAAGGATCCGGGTGAGCAGAATAACGTCGCCGACCAGCATCCCGAGATCGTTAGCGATCTGGAAGCGCGCCTCCTCACTTATGCCAAGGAAATGAAACCGAGCCTCTGGATCAAGGCCCAACCCGCCTTCCTCGGCGCGCAGGGCAAGACAATCTTCGACCCCGACTTCGACATTGACGATAGCGGTCTGCCGCACGAGAAGCCTGTGCTTCCTAAATAATTCGGGGCAAAAAGCCCGAGTGCATCGCCAATGTCCGCCGCCGGTCAGGCGCGGCCCAGTCGTCGCAGATATCGCAGCATGAAAGCGGTAGTGGGGAAGTAAACCAAAGAATTCGCTTTGCAAAAATATCGATTAAAATTTTCAGCATCATTTTATAAAGTGCGAAAGAATTATGGTTAACAAATTTCTTTACATCGACTCGCGGAGCGGACATCCTCGTGGCGTGTGAACGAGGATGTCAGTCATGCGTACGTTCTCACTTGGCTCACTTGGAAAATTTCTGGTCGTCTTGATCGTCATCGCCGCCGTGAGTGCGGCGAGCTCGCGCGCCAATGCCGGCGGCTACTACGGCGGCTATGGCGGCTACTACGAGCAGCCGTACTACGACGAGCCCTACTACGACCGCGGCTATTACCCCGCGGCCTACGGCTACGGCCCTGCTTATGGCGCCTCCCACTACGGGCTCGCCGGACTACTTCTCCCGTTCCTCTGGGGCGGCAACTCCTGGGGACCGCCCGACGACTACTGCCATCAGCGCGTCAGGGTCTACGACAACTGGGGCGGCTGGGTGTGGGGGCACCGGATCGTCTGCTGACCGGATTGGATGACGGAGGCTAAGGTGCTGCGTTCGATCTTTGCCATCACCGTTGCGCTTGTCGCGCTGGCCGCGAAACAGGCGAATGCCGGCGGCTACTACTACGGCGGCTATGGTGGTTACGACCCGGGCGGCTACGGCTATTACGCGCCGCCTTACTATCGCGGCCCCTACGACGACTACGCGCCCGACTACAATGTTCGCTTCTACAACGGGCCGGTCCCGATCTTGTCGGACTTGTTCGGACCGGGGCCGCGCTGCCAGCATCGCGTGCCGGTGGTGAATTACCAGGGCGAAGTGCGCGGCGGCTGGATCAACGGCTGCTGAGGCACGCCGTGACGACCCGCGATTACACCCGGCACCTTGAGCCCGGCACAAACGGGCCGCAATGCCATCAGGCGTGGCTCGACCGCGTGTTGACCGAAATGGCGGATCTGCTGCGGGCAAAAGCCGCGCGCGCCAAAGCACCGGGCGCCCAAGACAGCCTGAGCCGGCGCCTACATCAGTTGCGCCGGCAGCCGCCCGCCGAATAAGAGCTTAAAACGCCGACCTGGCCGCCATAAGTCGCGACCTTTCGCTGCGCGGCGACGCCGTGACCCAACTGCCGGTCACGCTTACTGGCCGATCGGACCAAGCTGATGCGCGTTCAACATTTGATTGGCGAGGTCGAGCTGCCGGTGATTCTCCTGGGAATGCTGGTTCGCCCATTGCCGCCGGCAATCGTCGTATTGCGGAGAACCGGGCTGCGCTCCGGACGAACGGCACTTCTCGTCATCGGCCGCCGTTCGCGCCTGCGCTGCCGCCGTCAAATTCGCGGCGCGCTCGGCGTCGTATTGTTCGCAGCCGGCAAGCAACGTCAGGGCCAGTAGCATCGCGGCAATGCGCATTGACGATCCTCTGTTATGCCTCATACAGCGCGCGGCGCGGCCAACGTCAACCGGTCCGCGTCAGGCCTTGGTTTTGCGGGCTTTGGCGCGCGGGCGCGCGGCCCCTTTCGTCTTCGATTTGCTCCGATTGTAGTCGATAGCGGCGCGAACAAGCTTTTTCAGGGCGGGTTCATCAACCTTGTCACCCTCGAAGAAATCGATCGCCCGCCTCATATTGCCCTCGAGGCCCGCGTTGAAGAGCTTGTCCGGATCCGGGAAGCGCGCGCCGTAGGCAAAGGTCAGCTTAACCTTGCCTTTATGGGCGTTGGCGACCGCGATCATTCCGTCGCGGTACCACACCGGGCTTCCCATCCACTTCCATTCCTCGACGATCTCCTTGTCGGCCGCGAGAATGCCCCTGCGGATGGTGGCGAAAGTCTTGCCGCGCCAGTCGGTGATTTTTGTGATCAGCAGGTCGATGCGTTCTGATGGGGTCATTCGGTCGGCATGCCTCGAATTCTGGTTTCTCTAGCCGACGTCCGGCGCCGAATTGAGCTGTTCGCAAACGAGACGCGTGGTGACAACAGGCGTCGTCCAGCCGCGCAGGAACGCCAAGCTGCGCTCATGAGCTTCACGCGCATACGAGCCGCAGGCGTCTTCAACCACGACGGAGTAGTAGCCTAATGCGGCCGCATGGCGGCAAGTGAACTCGATGCCGATGTCGGTCGCAACGCCAGCCATAATCAATGTATCGCGGCCCATCGTCTTCAGCCGCAGATCGAGCGCGGTCTCGATAAACAAGGACGGCTGGCTTTTCTCGAGAACGATATGACCGGATTTCGGCGCAAGCCCATCGAGGAAATCCGTGTCGTCCATGCCCCGCTGCATTGTGGGCGTGAGTTTACTCGGATGATCGACCTTTTGCTTCTTCATCAGAAACAGAAGAAATGGTCCGGCGGTCAGCTCCAGCGGCGGCAAGATGTGCCGGCTCCAGATCACCGGCATCTGATGCCTTTCGGCGCAAGCGAGGAGCTTGAGCGCATTGTCGCGAATTGCGGAGACTTCGGGCGCCCGGCCGGCGAGCCCCTTCTGCATGTCCCACATGACGAGGACCGCCCGGCGCGGGTTCAGGAAATCCTTTAGTCCGAGCGGAATTGGAAAGCGCTCACGTGCGGGCCGAAAGGTCATGGCGCATCCGCTCTATTGTTTCGGGATATGCGCCGTCTCGATGAGCTGCGACCACTTGGCAATATCGTTCTTCAGGCGCGATCCCAATTCTTCGGGGGCGCTGCCGCGCATCTCCATGCCAAGCCTCCGGCCGGTTGCCTGCGCTTCCGGCGACTGAAGCGCCTCGACCACGGCTTTGCTGAGCTTTGCGATGATCGGCGCCGGCACGCCTGCCGGAGCGGCGATGCCGTTCCAGCTCGTCACGTCGAAGTTCGGCAACCCGCTCTCGGCGACGGTCGGCACCCCGGCCAGGAAAGAGATCCTGTTGCGGCCAGTCGTCGCAATCGCATCGATCTTACCCCCTTCCAGCAACGCCTTCAGAGGTGCGTAAGAATCCATGTCGATGTCGACATCGCCACGCAGCAATGCCGCGGCGGCATCGGGAGAACTGCGGAAAGGAACGGCGGTGACATTGACGCCGGCGGCGACCTTCAGCAGCTCGACGGCGAGATATTGGGTGGTGCCCGGACTCAAGGTTGCGATCGTCAGCTTGCCGGGATTTGCCTTCGCGTAGGCAATGACGTCCTGCATCGACTTGAACTTCGAATCTTTCTTCGCGACGACGAGAAAATCGAACGTCGCGATGGCCGAGATCGGCGCGAAATCCTTGACGACGTCGTAAGGCAGCGACTTAAAAAGTGCCGTGCTGATGGCATAACTGTTGCCGAGTAGAACCAGCGTATAACCGTCCGGAGCCGCCATCGCGGCAGCCTTGGCAGCGATAACGCCCGCGGCACCCGGACGATTTTCAACGACGAAATTCTTGCCCAGCTGATTGCTCAGCTTTTCCGCCAATATCCGCATGCTGACATCGCCGATCGTGCCTGCGCCATAGGCGATGATGATCTGAACGGGACGGTTGGGATAATCCGCCTGCGCATGCGCCGGTCGTGCTGGGCCGGCCACGACCACGATTGAAGCAATGACACATAAAATGGCCCGGGCCAGAGTAACGGCGCGGAACACGAGTTTTTCTTTCGTCACGGAAATCCCCCCAGGCAGAACACGAAGCCAGACCTTAACAACGCGCCGAAAAGACTGTCGAGACGATTTCGGACTTAAGCCAGCGCCCGTGTCCAGTCGGCGAACAGTTCGTCGACCGTCAGCACACGCGGAATGAGCTGCTGGCGGAAGCTGTAGTCGATCACGATTTCAAGCGAACGTCTGTTGGCCTCGATGCCGAAGCGCCAAGGGTCGAGTGGGCCGCCTTCCGCCGGCGGCGCGGCGCGGCGGCTCTCATGCAGCATGCGGTAGACTTCCTTCACGATGTCGGGGCGGGACTTCGCGATGGTATCGCGCACGACCATCATGTGGTTGATCGGCACGCCACCATGCGTTTGCGCCCACTTGCGCGCCACCGTATCGGCGTCGGCAATGAGCGGCTTGAGCCGCGGGTCCGGCAGATTGTCGCCGACGACTGCCGCATCGAGTTCGCCATCAAGCAGCATCTGCACCAACGTCTTGCCCTCGGGCGCGCGCGTGACGAAATCGGGGTCCTTGTATTCGGCAAGATGCGGATCTTCGAATGTCACCCAGCGAATCGCGGCAGTGTCGACGCCATAGTCGTCGGCAAGAAAACCGCGCACCCACGCGCCCGTCGTCTGCGTATAGGCGCGCACGCCGACCCGCTTGCCGGCGAGGCCGGACGCCGTCAGATGTCCGCGCTCGGGATTGTAGGCGATGGTGTGGTGCTGGCCGCGGCCGAGCACGGTCGCCGGGATCAGCGCGTAAGGCTTGCCGTAGGTCTTGGCCTGCAGGAAAGTGACAATCGCCAATTCGCCGACGTCGAACTTTGCTTCACGCACCAGCGGCTTGAAGGCGGTGTTCGACACCTTCACGTCGGCGAAATCGAGGTCGACGAGGTCGGATTTCACCGCGCCCTGCTTGAGCGCAGCGGTGTTCGGATAATTTCCGAGCAGCGTGAACAGTGTCGTCTTTTCGGTCATTGTTCTCTTCTTCAACCCGCCAGCGCCGGATAGAGCGTCTGCGCGGTCCTGGCAAAGATCCACTCCCGGTCGGAGGTCGGCAGGCAGGCGAGCGATTGCCGCGCCACCGCCAGAAGTTCGGGCAGTGTGCCTTCGCTCGATGGATAATTCGAGCCCCATGCCATGCGCGAGGTGCCGAACGCCTCGGCAAGCCGCGGAAAGAAGGTTTCCGGCGTCGCCCGCCCGCGGCGCGCTTCGGCAAAAATCCGCGGCGTAAGCTTGAGGTAGATATTCGGATAACGCGCGAGCCCGAAAAGGCTGGCGGCCGCACTATACGGCGGGCCGTCGTCCAGCACCGGACGCGCGCAGTGGTCGAGGATAATGCGGACGTTCGGAAACCGCTCGGCCATGCCGATGGCCTGCGGGATCGCTTTCGCCGACATCTGCAAGCAGATCGACAGGCCGAGTTCTCCGGCGCAGGTCCAGGCCGCATAGGATTTCGGGTCGTCGAGCCAATTGGCCTGTTCGGACATCGTGCTGCCGAATGTAAAGAGCCGCAGACCGGTGAGCGCCTTCGCAACCCATTGACGCATCCGTTCACATGCATCCGCGGCCAGCACGTCGACCGAGAATACGCCGGTGAAACGCTCCGGATGAGCGGCCACGGCGTCGGCCACGTAGGAATTGTCATGGCCGTAGCAGGTCGACGCCTGCACGATTGCGGCCTTGTCGACATCGGCTTGGTCCATTGCCGCGATCAGTTGCTCGACCGTGACCGGCCGCGTGCGCGACCAATCGGATTGATGACCGCCAAGCGGCGCCAAAGGATAACGCGTAACGTCTGCGGCGATGATGTGAGGATGGATATCGATCGTCGTGGTCGTCATTGAACGGCTTTCGTAAAGCAACGGACCGCCACCGTAAAGCCAAGGGCGCGCCGGCCTGACGGCACATTGTCAGCAATGCCCGCTTCCGCTTACTCTCCGCGCCCGCCCACCGAGGAAAATGAATGCTGCGCTGGAAGACAATCTTTGCCGCTGGTCTATGCGTCACGATGATCGTTGCGCTCGCGCGCGCGGAGACGTATCCGTCGCGGCCGGTGCGTATCATCGTTCCCTACGGCCCCGGCGGCATTGCCGACGTGACCATGCGCATGGTGGCGCAGGACCTCAGCAAACGCCTGGGCCAGCAGTTCTTCATCGAGAACCGGCCCGGCGCCGGCGGCGTTGTCGGCATGCAGGCGGCGCAGGAAGCCCCGGCCGACGGATACACGCTGGTGATGATCGGCGGCGGCCTCACCATTGCCAAGGCGCTGTTCAAGCACCTGCCCTACAACATCGAGACCGATTTCACCCCGATCTCGACGACCGCCTCTTACGGCCTGGTGGTCGCGACGAAAGCCGGCTCGCCGTACAAGACCATCAAGGACGTGATCGACGCCGCCAAAGCGCATCCCGGCACGCTGAACTTCGGCACCATCAACGCCGGCAGTTCGCAAAATCTTTCGGCCGAACTGTTCCGCAGCACGGCGGGCATCGATGTCACGATCATTCCCTACAAGACCACCCCGGACCTCACCAACGCCGTCTTGCGCGGCGATGTCGATGTCGCTTTCGAATATTTCGCCGGTTTCCAATCGCCCATCACCAGCGGGCAGATGACTGTTCTCGCTACCACCGGGCGTGAACGCGCCGGCAACTTGCCGAACGTGCCGACGGCGATCGAGAGCGGCGTCGCCGGCTATGAGGTCACGAGCTGGAACGGGCTCGCGGCGCGCACCGGCACGCCAGCCGACATCATCGCCCTGCTCAATCGCAACATCGGTGAAGCGCTGAAATCACCCGAGGTCCAGACGCTCTCGACAAAGGCCGGCATGGACGCTCATGGCATGTCGTCCGCCGATCTGAGCGCGCGCATCAAGAGCGACGTCGCCAAATGGACGCTGGTCATCGACAAGGCGGGTATCAAGAAGCGATAGGCGAGCAGCGCAGATTGGCGATCACGCCGCCGAGCGCAAATATTTATCGAACCAGTCCAGCGTGCGCTGCCACGCCAGTTTGGCGGCGGCTTCGTCGTAGCGAGGGGTCGTATCGTTGTGGAAGCCATGATTGGCGCCCTTGTACACGTATCCCTCGTGCGGCACATGCGCGGCCGTCAGCGCGGCGTCGAAGGCCGGCCAGCCTGACGTAATCCGCGTGTCGAGTTCGCCGTAGTGCGCAAGGATCGGCGCCTTGATCTTGGCGGCGTCGGCGGCGCTGGGCTGAATGCCGTAGAATGGCGCGGCCGCGGCGAGGCCGCCGCCCATCCGCACAGCCAACTGGTTGGCGATACCGCCGCCGAAGCAGAAGCCGGTTGCGCCAAGTTTGCCTGAGCCGTCCGGCCGCGATTTCAGCCACTCGGCGGTGGCGAGGAAATCCTCGCCCATCTTGGCGCGGTCGACCTGATTGAAAAGCTGGAGGCCCTTCTCGTCATCGCCCGGATATCCGCCGACGGACGTCAGGCCGTCGGGGGCGAAGGCAATGAACTTGGCGATCGCCAGCCGCCGCGCCACGTCTTTTATGTAGGGATTGAGGCCGCGGTTCTCATGGACGACCAGGACCGTCGCAGATTTCCCGGTCGCGGCCGCCGGCCGCACCAGATAGCCGGTGATACTGCCATTGCCCTTCGGCGACGGCACGGTCACGGTCTCAGCCTTGATGCGCTCGTCGTTTTCCTGAACCTGGATCGCCAAGGCGTAGTTTGGCCGGAGCATCTCGAAGAGGGCTGCCGCGGTCAAACCGCCCACCGCGAATTTCTGCGCGCCGTCGAGAAATTGGCGGCGATCGATGCCGCCATGCACGTAGCGGTCAAACAGGTTCAAAAGTTCCTGCGGGAAGTCGGACGCTTTCTTCCGTTCCATCGAATTGCTCCTCGCCGTCGATCCCCACCGCGTCAAAGCGGAACATGAAGCTAGCCGGCCTCGCAAGCCCCTGTTTGCCGGCGATAAACGGCGCGTAAATGAACGCAGCGCCGCTCTCGTCCATCAGACAATCCCTACAATTTTAATCAATCACGCCCATGATCTTTGACAACCTTGCGCGATAGTTCCGTCCAGAGGCCGCGCCATGCCAGGCGCGCGAGGCGATCGGACGGAGGGCTTATTGTGCTGGACGCAATGAACGCCTGGATCGAATCGGCACGGTTTGTGTGCGAGGTGCAGGGCGTCGTTTCGATGCGCCTGGCGCGCATCGCGCAAGGCGGGCCGGAAGCCGTTGCCGAGGCGCATCAGATGATCGCCGAGAAATTCGACGCCCTTGCGGAAGCCGAGGCGGCAATCAGCAAAGCGCTGTCCGATGGCGAAGGTTTTGCCGTCGCCGTCGAACGCGCTTACGCGCCCGTGCGCGAACGCGTCGGCGCGAATAGCCGCCGCCTGCTCGCGGCGGAATGACGTGTTGAAATCAAGCGATCGCCTGGCGTAACGTTTGCCCAAGGGCGGCGACCCTTCGGAGGTCGCTCGATGAACTACCTGCAGACAAGAAATCTCACGTCCAGAGTCCGCGAATTCAGCCTTCAATCCTTGCTTTTCGCGGCTCTTTTCATCATCACACTCATTGCCGCCGCATCGGTCGATCTGACCGGCGTGCTGGAATACGCCAAAGTCATCAGCGGATCGTCCATTTCCACGATGGAACTTGGCGCCATCATTACGACCGCGTGCTGCGCGCCATTTCTGGCAATGGGCTTTTCGATGGCCGCGGATTTTGAGCGGAACAGCCAGGACGCGAATGAAGACGACCGCTGATGCCGCATCGCTGATCGTGAACGTGTTCACGTAGAATTCAGCGGAAAATAGGCCGCGGCTTCCCAGCCTCCTCCGATCGGAGGACGTGAAAGGGCTGACGACAAGGTATCGGATCGCCGCGCGGGGGCGCGCGGCACGAGATTTCGGAAACATGTTGAAGGTATCGATCAGGATTGCTGCGGCGATCGCGTTTGCCATCGCCACAGCAAACCTAAGTGAGACGGCGCGCGCGGCGGCCGCCGTTGTGACCCATGCGACCACGGTTCATAAATTCGTGGCGATCGATGGCGTAAAGATTTTCTATCGCGAGGCCGGACCGGCAACCGCCCCAACAATTCTCTTGCTGCACGGGTTTCCTTCCTCGTCGCGCATGTTCGATACGCTTATCCCGAAGCTTGCGGACCGTTATCATTTGGTCGCGCCCGATTATCCGGGATTCGGCCACTCCGATGCGCCGTCGGCGGACAAGTTCAGCTACACGTTCCAGCACGTCGCAGACATCGTCGACAAATTCACCCAAGCTTTGCAGCTAAAGAAATATGCACTGTACGTGCAGGATTACGGCGGCCCGGTTGGATTTCGCTTGGCGCTTGCTCACCCCGAACGTATCACCGCAATCGTTGTCCAGAATGCCGTCGCGCACACCGACGGTCTCGATGACAAGCGTTGGGCCGGGCCTCGCGCGTTCTGGGCCGATCGCGCGAAATATGAAGATCAGTTCCGGCAACGCCTCACTGCCCTTCAAGGAGCCAAGGCGCGGCACCTGGGAAGTTCACCGCACCCAGAGCGATACAGTCCGGATCTTTGGGAAGACGAATTCGCGCACTTGAGCAAGCCGGGAATTGCCGAAATCCAGGTTGCGTTGTTCTACGACTACCAGAGTAACCTTGCCGCCTACCCTGCCTGGCAGGACTATCTTCGCAAATACCAGCCGCCGATGCTGATCGTGTGGGGCAAATACGACCCCAGTTTCGCGTTGCCCGAGGTTGCAGCTTTCAAGCGCGACGTCCCCAATGCCGAGGTTCATGTCCTCGAGGCCGGGCATTTCGCTCTGGATGAGGCGGTCGATGAAATCGCCACTCTCATGCGGACGTTTTTGGAAAAGCTGCCGCAATAAATCGCGCGATCGCGCTACCGCCGCTGACGGCGGCGGCTTTACCTGAAGGCGCTACTAAGCCGGCTATGCCGCGTCGCGCTTCTGTTCGGCGATATTCCCGCTTTGCCCGCGCGCGCCCAAAAGGATCGCGCGGAGCAGATTTTCCATCTCGAGCCGCGCGGTGGCATGCGACATCGTCGGCCGCGTGCCGAGCGTGAGTTCGTCGAGATCGTCGACCGCAGTCAAGCCGCGCGGATAGAACTCGCGGAAGATGACGCGCTCGGCGAGGCCGTCGACATAGCGGAAATTCAGCCGTTGCGAGAGTTCCTGCAGCCCCTCGCCGACCAGCCGCTTGTTGCGCGACGAACCGAAGGTCGACAGCCGGTTGCGCAGCACGATCCAATCGGTGGCGGCGCCGTCGAGCAGCTGGCGCTGCGCGCGCGCTTCTTCGACCAGTTGCGCATAGTGACTGCTGCCCGTAACGGCAAAACTGGTGGGATCGACGCTGCCAAGCACGTCAAAGTCGACGAAGCTGTCGTTCAGCGGCGTTATCAGCGTGTCCGCCATCGTATGCACCAGCCGCACCAGGAAATTGTCCTGTCCGGGGGTGTCGATCACGATGGTGCCGCAGCTCTGCCCCAGGCTTTCGACTGCGTCGGTCAACCCCTTGCTGCGCTCGGCGCGCTCGTCGGCGTCCGCGCTGTCGAGATTGCCGTCGAGATAGATGTGCGTCGGAATGCCGAGATCGCGGCCGACCCGCTCGGCCCAGCCGCGCCGGTTCTCGATATAGCGCGTGAAGCTCTGCTGCCGGGAGTTGAGATCGAGCGTGGCGACGCTTTCGCCCGCCTTCATCAGTGCGACGGCGATATGGATCGCAAGCGTTGATTTGCCCGAACCGCCTTTTTCATTGCCGACTACGATCACACGCGGAACCGCTACCTGACTCGAAGATGGATGAATCATGGGGCGCGCTCTCCAGATTGCGTTGAGCCGTCGAAAGACCTCACAATTTATTGGTGAAACTTATTTGCGCTGATTTGTTTGAATCGCGCCAGTTAATTCGCTGGCGCGACGGAATGTTTTTCGATTTTGATTCCGATGCGGTGTCGAAGCAACGTGTGACTCACGTGACTCAATTGTGACAGCACGCGATCAAGCCGCCTTCGGATCGAACTTTGCCGTGAAGCCGTCCTTGCCCCTCTCGACATAGCCGGCGAATGGCAGACCGACATGGCCGGGGAACACGAGCGCGCCGCTCGATGCACAATAATCGAGCACCTTGCGGCGGCTGACGACCGCCTGCTTGGCGTCCGAGTTCTTCGGGAAATTCCAGTCCGGATAATACACTTGCAGCAAGTGATGCCAGACATCGCCGATGAAGGCGGCGCGTTGGCCCTTGCTTTCCAGCTTGAAGAAGACGTGGCCGGGCGAATGGCCGGGCGCGGAGTTGATCTCGATGAAATCGTTGAGCCGGTAAAGGCCGCCGCTGACCAGATCGGCCTTGCCGTATTCGAGGATCGGCACAACGCATTCGCGGAAGGTGCCGAGTTCGGCTGGGCCCTCCTTCGGGTCGGCGTCGATCTTGGTGAAGTAGTCGACGTCCGGCTTGGAGAAGACGTAGCGGGCATTCGGGAAAGTCGGCACCCACTTACCGTCCTTCTGCCGCGTATTCCAGCCGACGTGGTCGTGATGCAGATGCGTGCACATCACCATGTCGATGTCTTCGGGCTTGGCGCCGGCGGCGGCGAGCCGCTCGAGGTAGGGTTCGTTGAGCATGTGCCAGAACGGGCGGTTCGGCTTGGCCTTGTTGTTGCCGCAGCACGAGTCGATCAGGATGGTCTTGCCGCCGACTTTCAGAAGCCAGCTATGGACCGAGAGGCGGATCCTGCCGGTCTCGGCTTCATAATGGTGCGGCGCCAGCCAATGCTTGTGCTCGGCCATGTGCGCATCGGTGAAATCCTTGAACACGTCGCGCAGCGGATAGCTCGGGACGTTGGTTTCCTCGACACGCGTGATGGTGGCATCGCCTACTCTGAACACCGGCATCTCCATTTCCAGGGACTGGAGCGATCATAGCAAATGCCCGGGCCTTGCGAGCCCGGGCATCGCCAAATCGCAGGAGGTGTCAGCTGAGCTTGTTCAGCAGCCGCGTGATCTCGCGCTGTTCGTCGGCGGTCAGCGGCGCCAGTGTCGCGGCAGTGATGCCGGCGGCCGCGGAGATGGCCGCCTCGGTCACCTGACGCCCGCGCTCGCTCAGCGCTACCGCGCGGCGGCGGCGGTCCTTGGTGTCAGCCAGCGCGGTGACGAGGCCGCGCGCGCTCAGGCGGTCGACGACGCCCTTGATGGTGGCGGCATCAAGATAGATCAGCCGGCCGAGATGGTTCTGCGAACAGGGGCCGACTTCATAAAGCTTGGCGAGCGCGGCGAACTGCGTCTGCGTCAGACCTTCGACCATGCGGGCGGTGAAAATCGCGGTGTGCCGCTGCATGGCGACCCGCATCAAAAACCCGACTTGGTCGTCAAGCACATAGCGCGGTGGGTCCGCCAACACTGCTGTGGCGACTTTCAGCTTTTCGCGTGGCATTCCTGGCCTGTTCCGCTGCCCGGGCAGCAAGTGGTCTCACTCGGTGAGAAATCATGCACCGGGATCGGGGGCGGGCGAAAGGCCAAAGTTGATACCGCCAATGAAAGGAGGCTCGACGATACCGCACGTCGAGGTTGCACAAGATTGTACAGCTCATCCGCGTGGTTTGTCGCGGAAGCGGTCCATCAGCGGCTTGTCCTGGCCGCCGTCGATTTCGATCATGGTGCCGTTGACCATCGACATCAGCGGCGAGGCCAGCATGACGACGAGGTTCGCCACCTCCTCGACTTCCGCGATGCGGCCCATGGGGATCGAGGCCGGCGCCAATTTGTCAGCCTCCGCGCGCGGGATCTTCATGTCGCGCGCCATGGCGTCGACGAGGCCGGCCCAGCGCTCGGTGCGCACCGGACCGGGGTTCACGGCGACGAACGAGATGTTCTCCTTGCCGTATTGCCCGGCGAGCGACAGCGTCAGGTTCTGCCCGGCGGCGTTGGCGGCGCCCGGGCAGATTTCCCAATAAGATGGCTTCACGCCGTCATTGCCGATCAAATTGACGACGCGGCCGCCGCCCTGCGCACGCATGATCGGCAGCACGTAGCGCAGGCACCGCACATAGCCCATGAATTTGAGTTGGAGGCCCTTCTCCCAGTCGTCTTCAGTCAGATGCTCGATGACGCCGCCGGCGGCGGAGCCTGCATTGTTGACCATGATGTCGACACGGCCGAGCGCCTTGGCGCCTTGCGTCACGAAATTCTTGGCGTCGGCGTCCTGGCGCAGGTCTGCGGGGATGGCGACGATCTTGCGGCCCGTTTCCTTGGCGATGGCGTTGGCGGTTTCCTCGAGCGGCTCCATGCGGCGTGCGCAGATCGCGACATCGACGCCTTCTTGCGCCAGCGCCAGCGCGATGCCCTTGCCGATGCCTTCGCTGCCGCCGGTGACGAGCGCGGTCTTGCCCTTGAGCTTGAGATCCATCGCAATCCTCCTTTTAGTTTCTTGATTTGTGCGCCAGCCAGCGGCCGGCTTCGGCCGCGGCAAACAATTCCGCGACCGCGGCATTAAACTGCGCTGGCTCTTCACTGGTGACGGTGTGGCCGGAGCGCGGAATGACGCAGAAGCCGGCGGTCGGGACGATGCGGCGCAGGAACACGCTGGCGTCGAGGCACCATTCGTCTTCATCGCCGACCAGCACCAGCAGCGGCGGCTTGAAGTTGCGCAGGTCGGATTCGATATCCCACAGCGTCGGACGCTTGGCCTGCAAGTTCTCCATCACTAGCGCGTGGCCCTTCGATGAATGCTCGCTGAGCATCTTGATGAACTCCGCATAGCCGCGCGGATCCTTGTTCTTGTGCGCCTGCCGGGTCGGACCATCGCCGTAGCGCGCGGCGGCGGCCGCCATCGGCTCGCCGGCGAACATCTTGGCGGTCTCGCGTGAGACGGCGCGCGACTGCTCGACGACTGCCGAGTCAGGACTCGAGCCATAGCCGCAGCCGGCCGCCGTCACGGAAATGCAGCGCTCGGGATATTTGATGCCGACGAGTAGCGTCGTCAGCGCGCCCATCGAATGGCCGACGACATGGGCCTTGTCGATCTTGAGACCGTCCATCACCGCGATGACATCGTCGCGAAACTTGTCCTGGCTGTATTGGCCGGGCTCGTCCGGAATGTCCGACGGCGGATAGCCGCGCTGACTGTAGGTGACGCAGCGATGCAACCGCGCGAAGTGCCGCATCTGCGGCTCCCAGGCGCGCCAGTCGCCGGCGTATTCATGCACGAACACGACCGGCGTGCCCGCGCCGGCCTCTTCATAATAAAGCCGCGTGCCATCCCGTGAATTGATATGCGGCATCGCGTCCTCCACCCCAGCGATTATTTGCACACCAATGAAAGCAGAGTAAAGTCGAGGCTCGCTTTCAAGCACGTGACGTCGCACGATCACGGCCAAAGCCACAGGGGGAATTGTCCATGCTCAAGATGTCACGGCGCGGTCTGGCCGCGTTTGCCTTCGCCATCGCCGTTGCCGCATTGGTCGCGCCGTCCGCGCGGGCCCAGCAGAAGCCGGTCATCAAGGTCTCCAGCCTGACGCTGCCGGTGTTCAATCCGCTGGTTTGGAACATCATGAAGGCGAAAGGCTTCGACGCCAAACACGGCTTCGAGCTCGACATCCACGCTTATCCCTCGATCGCCGCCTTCTACGCGGCTTTCGCCACCGGCGAGACGGATGCGCTGATCGGCGGCCCGACCATCTTCCAGAAGCTCTCCAGCGAAGGCGTTCCGGTGCGTATTGTCGGCACCGGCTTCACGCTCGCCGATCTCGTGATCTTCGCCAAGGACCCGGCGATCAAGTCGCTCGCCGACCTCAAGGGCAAGCAGATCGCCATCGACATGGGCGGTTCGCAATATCAGGTGGTGAAGATCTACTGCGCCGCCAAGGGCATCGACCTCGGCAAGGACATCGTCGTGGTCAACGCCAATTTCGCCGTGGCGCGCGCGCAACTCGAAGCCGGCCGCGTCGACGCTGCGCTGGTGATCGAGCCGCTGGCGAGCATCATCACCAAGGCGCACGCCGACTGGCACCCGATCTTCAATGGCGCGCAGGGCTGGAAGGAGATCACCGGCGAGAGCGGTTGGGAGATCGTGCCCGCCATGCGCGCCGATGCAATCGCGAAAAACCCGCAAGGGCCTAAAATGCTGATCGCGGCGCTGCAAGATGTCGCCGACTACATGCAGAAGAACACCGCCGACGCCGACAAGATCGCCAACGAGACCTTGAAGCTGCCGCCCGGCATCTTCACCGCGGCGGTGGAAGGCAAGCGGTTGCAGATGGTCGTCAAGCCGGCGTGGGAGCCGGCCACCCGCAAGAGCATCACCGACATGATGGAGCGCGCGGTCAAGGCCGGCTTCTATCCGAAGATGCCGGACGACAACATCATCTATAAGCCGTGATATCGGGCGAGATCATCGCTGATGTCACAAGAGGAGTTGCGTGAGTTTGTCGTTCCGTCGCTGAATTTTCCGCGGCAGACTTTCGTCTCTCTTCTCGTCTTCGCGGTCTGCTGGGAAGCGCTGTCGCATCTGGCGCCCTATCTCGGCATTCCGCCGTTCGCGATCCCGAGCCTCATCAAGATCGCGCAGAGCATCGCGACGATCACGCCGATCGATGTCGTGGTCACGCTTGCCCGCGTCATCGGCGCGCTGATCGCATCGTTCGTGCTCGGTGTCGCGCTGGCGATGGCGATGTACCGCTCGGAGACGCTCGACAATTATCTGCATCCGATGATCCGCATCCTGATGGCGGTGCCGGTGGTGTCGTGGATCCTGTTCGCGGTGCTGTGGTTTCCCGGCGTCGAATTCCGCATCGGCTTCGTGCTGGTGGTGGTGTGCGGGCCGGTATTCCTGGTGGATTCGCTCGACGCCATGCGCGGCGTGCCGCGCGAACTGCGCCAGATGATGCGCTCGTTCCGGCCGACGACGCTACAATATTTCCGCAAGCTGATCCTGCCGGCGATCGTGCCGACCATCTTCACCAGCTGGAAAGTCAATATCAGTCTGGCGATCCGCGTCGTCACCATCGCCGAATTGGTCGGCGCCGTGACCGGCATTGGGCACCAGCTGTCGGTGGCGCAGGAACTGTTCTCGGTGTCCGACGTGTTCGCCTGGACCATCGTGCTGGTGGCGCTCTTGTTCCTGCTCGAGGCGCTGGTCGCACGTGTCGAGGCGCGGCTGTTGCGGTGGCGGGCGTGAGCGCCGCGCACAAGGGCGGGCCGCCCCCAATCGAGGTGTGCGGCCTGCGCAAGGTGTTCCGCCAGGCGACCTCCGGCCAGGCCGTGGTCGCGATCGATCGGCTCGACCTCTCGATTGCGCCGCGCGAAGTGGTGGCGATTGTCGGCCAGACCGGCTGCGGCAAGTCCACCTTCTTCGACATGATGATCGGGCTGGAGGCGCCGACCGAAGGCACGCTGCGCATCGGCGACAAGAGTCCCACAGCGACTTCGATTTCTTCCGCGGCCGGATCGCCACGGTGTTCCAGCAGGACCGCCTGCTGCCGTGGCGCAGTGCGCTCGACAACGCGCGGCTGCCGCTCGAACTCATCGGCGTTGCCGAGGACGAGCAACGCAAGCGCGCGATGGCCTGGCTCGAACGGCTCGGCCTTGGCAATTTCGTCAACGCCTATCCGCACGAATTGTCGGGCGGCATGCGTCAGCGCGTTGCGATCGCGCGCGCCTTCGCGGTGCAGCCCGACATCCTGCTCGCCGACGAAGCCTTCGGCCATCTCGACGAGGTGACGGCGGCGGAGTTGCGCGAGACGTTTCTGGCGCTAGCGCGCGAATGCGGCTCGACCGCGATCCTGATCACGCATCAGCTGGAAGAGGCGATTGGCGTCGGCGACCGCATCGTCGTGTTCGGCAAGTCGGCCAAGCTTCTCGCCGACATCCACGTAAAAAAGTGGCCGAAGGCGAAATACGCACAACTTCGTGAAGCGATCCAGGCGACGCTACAAAGCAACGCTCCCGATCCGCGGCTGCACGATCCGAGCGACAAGCCCAAACGCGGCAAGAACAAGCGCGGCAAGAACAAGCGTTGATCAAAACAGATGGCGCAGCGCGAGATGCAGGCCCAGCGCTAGCAGGCTAAGGAAGAGGCAAATACGGAACGTCGCCGGGGAAATCCTGTCCCGCACCGCCTGCCCGATCACCATGCCAACAATCGCGGTGGCGAGCGCCACCGCGGACGGCAGCCACAGGGATGACGTCATCTCGCCCGCGTGCGCCAGCGCGAGCGCGAGCGTGATCGTCGAGACGGTGAACGACAGGCCGAGCGCCTGCACCAGCCGGTCGCGCTCGAGATCGAGCGATTGCAGATAGGGCACGGCGGGAATAACGAACACGCTGGTCGCGACGGAGAGAATGCCGTTGGCGACGCCGATAACAAAGCCTAGCCAAGTCTCGGCCCGCCGCGGCACCTTGAAGTGCACCTTCAGCAGCCCGAGCACCGCGTAGAGCGAGAGCATGGCGCCGAGCCAGATGGTTGCTTCGCTGCCTCCGGGTGGCAGGAGCAGGGCGGCGATCACCGTGCCGACGCAGATGCCGATCAGCAGCGATGCGAGCCGCTTCGGCAGGCCCAGCACAGCGCCGCCGACGAAACACTGCCAGATATTGGTGACCAGCGACGGCACGACAAGAATTGCCGCGGCCTGCGCCGGGCTCATCATGAGGCCGAGCAACCCGACCGCGACCGTCGGCAGGCCGAGGCCAATGACGCCCTTGATGAAACCGGCCAGCAGATACGTGCCGGCGGTTGCAATGAGTACGTGCCAGGTTTCCACGCCGAGACTTTGCGCGGCGCCCGCGCGCACCGCAATCCGCATGTCGGTAAGGCTGCCTATACGTCCGGCGAAGCGCTTAATTGCCGCCGCCGCCCATTCGGTGTCATAGTCCCGCGCAAGCGGAACCCACCATGGCGGATATTTTCGTTTCCAAGATCTCGGAATTTCCCGACGGCGAGCGGCGCATCGTCAACCACGCCGGGCGGGAGATCGGCGTGTTCCATTGGCAGGGCGAGTTCTACGCCTATGAGAACCTGTGCTTGCACCAGGGTGGGCCCGCCTGCGAGGGCCTGATCATGCACAAGGTCGAGGACGTTATCGGTCCCGACCGCACCTGGGTCGGACAGAAGTTTTCCGATGAGGAAATCCATTTCGTCTGCCCGTGGCACGGCTATGAATACGATCTGAAAACCGGTGAATGCGCGGCCGACCGCAGTCTGAAGCTGAAGAGCTTCAAGGTGACGCGCCGCGGGGAGGACATCTATGTCGTCGCAAGCTGACACGATGGCGGGGCCGAGCGATGCCGAGATCCAGGCCGGGCTTGCCAAGGCGGTGCGCCTCTATGCCGAGCGCGCGACCGAAAGCGAAGGCGCCCTGCCCGCGTTCCCCGCCGACGCACCGATGACTGCGACCGAGGTCATGGTCACTGTCACCGCCATGCTGAAGGCCGTAAACCTGCAGGTATTCGAACTCGGCATGTGGCAGACTTTCACGGGGAAATCGTGATGGATTTGCCGCTTTCCGACTTCCGCCGCATGGCAGTCGAGGAATTTGACACCTCGAAGCTGCTATCCCACGCCGCGCAGCAGGCGGCCGAGCGCGGCTACAAGAATTTCCCGATCGTCGACGTCGACTCGCATCACTACGAGTTGGAATCGCTCAATGAAATTCTCGAATACATGGACGATCCGGTCATCCAGCAGCTAGCGCAAAGCGCAAGCCAGACCGGTCAGCGCAGTGTCGGCGTGTTCGCCGGCGGCGTCGGCTATCAGGACATGGGCGGCCGCGTCATGCGCTACGCGACACGCAAGCTGGAGAAAACGTCCGGCGACAAGCATCGCGACATCACGCTGTCCAAGCGCTGGATGGACGCCATGGGCGTCGACATCGCCGTGATGTTTCCGACGCCGATGCTGACGCTCGGCCTGCATCCGCAGGTCGAGGTCGAGGTCGCTCTGGCGCGTGCCTATAACCGCTGGCTCTGCGAGCGCGTGCTGGCGCACGAACCGCGACTGCGCTCGATGCTTTATCTGCCCTTCAACGACGCCGACGCCTGCTACCGGCTGGTCAAGGAATTCGGCGACAAGCCGGGCGTCGCCGGCTTCATGGTGACGAGCGCACGCCACCGCCCGGTGCATCACAATTCCTATATGCGCACCTACGGGCTGCTCGAGGAGATGGGCCTGCCGCTCGGCTTCCACGCCGGCTACAATTGGAACGAACAGTCGATGGAGATGATGAACAAATTCATCTCCGTGCATGCCATCGGCTTCGTGTTCTACAACATGGTCCATCTGACCAACTGGATCGTGAACGGACTGCCCGAGCGCTTTCCCAAGCTCAAGGTAATGTGGATCGAAAGCGGCCTTGCCTGGGTGCCGTTCATGATGCAGCGGCTCGACAACGAATACATGATGCGCTCATCGGAATGCCCGGCGCTGAAGAGGAAGCCGAGCGACTACATGCGCGACATGTTCTTCTCGACGCAGCCGATGGAGATGACCGACATGGGCGCGCTCGAGCAGACCTTCCGCATGATGAAGGCGGATAGCCAATTGCTCTATTCGTCCGATTACCCGCACTGGGATTTCGATTTGCCCAGCACGATCTACGACCTGCCCTTCCTGAACGAGCAGGCCAAGCGCAATATTCTGGGCGGCAATGCGGTGCGACTGTTCAACTTGAAAATGCCGGCGGAAAAGCTGGCGCGCGTAGCGTAATAAAAGGCCGGGCGACCGAGGGGAGGACACGATGCGTGGATTTCTGGCATTGATTTCATCGTTGACGCTGTTGACCACTGCGGCTTCGGCGCAAGACGCGGCCACCAACTATCCGAACCGGCCGATCAAGATCGTGGTATCGGTGCCGGCTGGCGGCGGCGTCGATACCGTAACGCGCATGGTCGCGGACGGCTTGCGCAAAAAGCTCGGCCAGCCAGTCGTCGTCGAAAATCACGCCGGCGCCGGCGGCAATGTCGGCGCCGATTACGTGTTCAAGTCGGAGCCCGACGGCTACACGCTGCTCGCCTCGCAGCCCTCGCCGATCACGGTCAACCCGCTGCTCTACAAACAGCTGAGCTTCGACCCGACCAAATTCGAGCCGGTCGCGATCATGACCAAGATCGCCAACGTGCTCTTGGTGCGGCCGGACTTCCCGGCCAAGGACGTCAAGGAATTCATCGTCTACTGCAAGGCTAACCCCGGCAAGGTGAACTATGCCTCGCAGGGTATCGGCACCACGTCGCATCTGACCGCGGCGCTGTTCGAGAAGGTTGCGGGCGTCAAACTCGTGCACGTGCCGTACAAGGGGACGGCGCCGGCGCTCAACGACATCATCGCCAGCCACGTCGACATGATCTTCATGGAGCTCGCCTCCGCCATCCGCCTGCATCAGGCCGGCAAGGCGCGCATCCTTGCGGTCGCGACCAAGGAACGGCTTCCCAGCCTGAAGGATATCCCGACGTTTGCGGAAGCAGGCGTGCCGAATTTCGAGTCCGGCACCTGGAACGCGATCACGGCGCCACCCAACACGCCGCCGGCGATCGTCGCCAAGCTCAACAAGGCGATCAACGAGGTACTGCAGGAGCCGGAGTTGCAGGACCACTTTTCCAAGCTGACCTTGCAGGCGGCGAGCGGCAACCCGGCGGAGGCCAAGGCCTTCATCACGCAGGAGACCCGGACCTGGGGCGACGTCATCAAGGCAGCTCAGATTCCGGCGCATTGAAGCGCCGGACCCCACCAACTAGTTGCATTTAAAACCGAAATCATAAAGATAGTATCTTTACTATTTTTAATGCTGCGCCATACTCGCCCCCAACCGAGGACGAGCGTATGGCGGGGCCGATGCGGCAGCCGGTGCAGATGAGCGGTGACCTCACCGCGCGCATCATGTTTGCCGGCCGCTCCTCGTCCCTGTCGGCGCAGATCGTCGCCGAGGTGCGCGACCAGCTATTCGGCAAGAAACTCACACCCGGCGACTTCCTCGGCACCGAAAAAGATCTCGCCGCCCGGTTCGGCACCAGCCGCATCGTGGCGCGCGACGCGCTGCGCACGCTGGAAGCGCTCGGCATCGTCGAGATTCGCATGGGCAAAGGCGGCGGCGCGCGCATCGCGCAGGGCAATCCGCGGCTGTTCGCGGAAGCGCTTGCGGTGCAACTCGACCTCACCGGAGTCTCCGCAGCCGAAATCATGGATGCGCAGCGCGCCATCGAGACGCTCGGCGCCGAGCTGGCCGCCGAGAACGCCACGGCGGAGGACATCGCCAAGCTGCGCCGCCTGCTGCGCGAGGCGCAAGCCGCGACGGACGACCTCGACCTGTTCACGCGGCTGTCGCGCGACTTCCATCTTGCCGTCGCGGAAGCCTCGCACAACCGCGTGCTCGTCGTGCAGTTGATCTCGCTCGAGCACGTATCGTGGCCGCGCCGCAACGCTACCGCGACGCCGAAATTGGCGCGGCACATTCTCGACATTCACACCAGGCTTGCCGATCTCATCGAGCTGCGCGACGCCGCCGGCGCCCGCACATTGATGGACGACCACGTCAAGATGATCCGTGCCCGGCGCGTCGCCGAGCACGGAAAAAACCACGTCGACGACCAATCCTGCTGCTGACCTTCAGGGAGAGAAACATGGCCAAATTCATCATCGAACCGCACTTCCGCCTGCAAGAATGGATCGCCCACGATAAGGGCTATTTCAAAGACGAAGGCCTCGACTACGAGTTCCGCGAGCTCATCAAGTCGTCCGACGGCAAGCATCACGACAAGGGCGACAAGGTCGGCGCCATGCAGTCGTTCGAGGCGGGCCGCAAGGCCGACGTCTCTTGCGCCTGCCATTGGACCATCAATGTCGCGGCGTCCAAGGGACTCGGCCGCATGTCGAACGAGGTCTATTCGGTGTCGCCGGCCGGCATCTTCGTGCAGCCGGATTCCAAGATCAAAACGCCTGAAGATCTCGCCGGTGTTCCGATCTCGGTCGGCTATCAGTCCGGCAGCCACTACGCGACCATCCAGGCGCTGGAGCAGTTCATCCCGCAGGACAAGATGAACCTCGTTTATTCCGACGGCATGTTGTTTGCGCGCATGGACAAGTTGCTCGAAGGCTCGGCGCCCGCGGTCCACCTTTTCAGCGGTCCGTATTATTTCGCTGAACAGCTCGGCTTCCGCAAAATCCTCGATGCCACCTTCATGATCGGGATGATGATCCACGGCAATCCGGATCCGGAGGATCTGCGCAAGTTCTATCGGGCGCTGCGCCGCGCCCAGCGCGATCTCGATCTGCGGCCGGAGCTCTACACGCACTACTACACGAAGGAATTCCCGGAGCGCTATCACGCCCGCATGGACACCCGGCGCTGGGGACCTGGTGAGCGCCTGGTGTTCGAGCCCTATACCGAAGAGGTCTACAAGGAAGCCCGCAGCTGGATCGCCTCGCACGGCATCTACCCCGATGGCAATCTCGGCGGCGAGCGTTATGAGGAGGCGACCGTCTCCGTCATCTGAGTGGGCCGGCGCCCAAAATTTGGTCGCCAAAAGCGCCGCGAAACCTCAGGTTTCGCGGCGCTTTTCTTTGGCACCCGCCTCGGGCATTCTAGCGCCACAACAAGAGCAATCGTCCGAGGGGAGGACAAATCATGAAACGTATTCTACTTGCCGGCGCGGCTTTGCTAGCCGCCGCCGTAGTGCCGGCCAAAGCCGAAGACACCGTCAAGGTCGGTATGATCATCTCGTTGTCGGGCCAATTCGCCGACACCGGCACCCAGATGCTGAACGGCGCCAAGCTCTATGTGAAGCAGCATGGCGATACTGTCGCCGGCAAGAAGATCGAGATCATCGCCAAGGATGTCGGCGGCATCAATCCACCGGTCGCCAAGCGCCTGGCGCAAGAGTTGGTGACGCGTGACAACGTCGACGTTATCGCCGGCTTCGACCTGACGCCGAACGCGCTTGCCGCTGCCGACGTTTCCGCCGAAGCCAAGAAGTTCATGGTCAACATGAACGCGGCGACCGCAATCGTCATCACCAAGTCGCCGTACATGGTGCGGACCTCGATGACGATCCCGCAGCTCAACACGACACTCGGCACCTGGGCGGAGAAGAACGGCGTCAAGAAGGCCTACACCATGGTTTCCGACTTCGGCCCGGGCATCGACGCCGAAGGCGCGTTCACCAAAGGCTTCACCGGCGCCGGCGGACAGGTCGCCGGGTCGGTGCGCATGGCCGTCGCCAATCCGGACTTCTCGGCCTACGTGTCGCGCGCGAAGGATCTCAGCCCCGAAGGCATCTTCGTCATGATCCCGGGCGGCGCCATGCCGGGCGCCTTCGGCAAGGCGCTCGCGGAACGCGGTATCGACCCGAACAAGACCAAGGTCATGGGCCAGATGGAAATTGCCGACGAGCATGCGCTCGCCAGTATGGGCGACGCGGCGCTCGGCATCATCACCGTCGCACACTACGACTACAATCATAAGTCCAAGATGAATGAAGACTTCGTCAAGGCCTACAATGCCGAGTACAAGCGCAATCCCGACTTCTTCTCGGTCGGCGGCTATGACGGCATGCACGTGGTCTATGCCGCGCTGGCCAAGACCAAGGGCAAGGCCGACGGCGATTCAATGATCGCCGCCGCCAAGGGCCTCCAGTGGGAAAGCCCGCGTGGCCCGGTCTCGATCGATCCGGACACCCGCGACATCATCCAGAACATCTACATCCGCAAGGTGGAGAAGGTCGGCGGCAAGCTCGTCAATGTCGAGATCGCCAAGTTCGACAACGTGAAGAGCCCGAAATAAGCGCGAGCGATTGCACGGCGGGCCCGATCGGGGAGATGTCCTCGTTCTGGCCCGCCGCTGTGCGTTCAGTTAGGCTCACGACCGCTCCATAGGGGCCATCCGGCCATGCTCCCGCCCGTTGTCGGCGTTCTGTTCGACGGTCTTGCCTACGGCATGCTGCTGTTCCTGCTGTCGGTCGGGCAGTCGGTGACGCTGGGCATGATGAATTTCATCAACCTCGCGCACTGCGCCTTCGCGATGCTGGGCGGCTATGTCGCCGTGATGCTGGTCAATTTCTACGGCTGGCCGTTCTTCGCGGCGCTGCCGATCGCCTTCATGGTCGCGGCAGTGACCAGCGTCGCTTTCGAACGCGTGCTCTATCGCAGGCTTTACCGCGCCAGCGATCTCGATCAGGTGCTGCTGACCATCGGCATCACGTTCATATCGGTCGCGGTCGCGGCTTATTTCTTCACCACCGCACAGCAGCCGATCCAACTGCCGTCCTACCTGCGGCAATCGATCGAAATTCTCGGGCTGCGGCTCGCCGTCTACCGGCTCATCCTGATCGCGCTCGCGCTGCTCATCACTGGACTGCTGGTGGCGGCGCTCGAATATACGCGCTTCGGCGCGCAGGTCCGTGCCGCGGTCGATAATGAGCGCATGGCGCGCGGCCTCGGCATCGATGTCGACCGCACCTTCGCCGTCACCTTCGCGCTCGGCTCGGGCCTTGCCGGCCTTGGCGGCGCGCTGGCGGTCGAGATCGTCGGGCTCGACCCATCTTTCGCATTCACCTATCTTGTCTATGTGCTGATCGTCGTCTCGGTCGGCGGCCTCGGCTCGATCCGCGGCAGCTTCGCGGCCGCCGCCGTCCTCGGCGTCAGCGATATCGCCGGCAAGTACTATGTCCCGTCGCTTGGCGCCTTCCTCATCTATCTCGTCATGATCAGCCTGCTGATGTGGCGGCCGACCGGCCTGTTCGGGAGACGCTGATGGCGCTCGCCGACAGCACCCACAGCCCGCAACTTTACCTGCAATCACTGAGCCGCTGGCGGCCGACGGAGATCGCGTTCTGGTTCGCCACGCTGCTGCCTTTCGTGCTCACGCCGAATTACCTGTCGCTGGCGAGCCAGATCGCCATTACGGCGCTGTTTGCGCTCTCGCTCGATCTCATCCTCGGCTACGCCGGCGTTGTCTCGCTGGGCCACGCGGCGTTCTTCGGGGTTGGCGCCTACACCGCGGGCCTGGTTTCGAAATACGGCTGGGGCGAACCGCTGACCGGCCTGCTCATTGCCGCTTTGATCGCGGGCTTGGTCGGCTATGCGACCAGCTTTATCATCGCGCGTTTCCGTCACCTCGCGCGCCTGATGCTGACGCTGGGCTTCGGCCTGCTTCTCGCCGAACTCGCCAACAGCGCAAGCTGGCTGACCGGCGGCATGGACGGATTGCAGGGCATCCACATGTGGCCGCTGCTCGGCGTCTTCAAATTCGACCTCTACGGCTACACCGCCTACGCCTACGCGCTTGCCGTGCTGTTCATTCTGTTCCTCGGCGCGCGCAGGCTGATCCACTCGCCGTTTGGACTGTCGCTGCGCGGCATCCGCGAGAACTGGGTGCGCATGCCGGCGATCGGCGCCGAGAGCCGTGCGCATATCCGAACGGTCTACACGATTGCGGCAGCGATGGCCGGCATCGCCGGCGCGCTCTTGGCGCAGACCACGGAAACCGTGTCGCTGGATTCGCTCGGCTTCGAGCGCTCGGCGGAAGTGCTGGTGATGCTGGTGCTCGGCGGCGCCGGACGCCTCTACGGCGGACTGGTCGGTGCCATCATCTTCATGGTGGCGCGCGACCAGTTCTCCGGCATCGAGCCGCAATACTGGTACTTCTGGATCGGCGTACTGCTCGTCGTCGTCGTCATGTTTCTGCCGAACGGCGTCCTCGGCGGCCTGTCGAAGATCATGGCGCGGTGGGGACGCCAGTGAGCGCCATTGCTTTAGCGACCCGCGGCCTCTCCAAGAGCTTCGGCTCGCTGGTGGTCGCCCGCGACATCGAGATCGACCTGCCGGTCGGCGCGCGTTATGCGCTGATCGGACCGAACGGCGCCGGCAAGACGACGCTGATCAACCTGATGACCGGCATGCTGGCACCCAATGCCGGCCAGATTTTCCTCGGCGAAGAAGACATCACCGCGCTCGAACCGCAGCAGCGCGTCAAGCGCGGCCTCGCCCGAACCTTCCAGATCAACACGCTGTTTGCCGGCCTCAACGCGCTCGAAGCGGTGACGCTCGCGGTCTGCGAGCGGCGCGGTATCTCCAGCCAGTTCTGGAAGAACGTCGCGGTGCACCGCGAGGCGATCGACGAAGCCTACGATATCCTGGTCAAGCTCAAACTCGGCGACGCCTGCTATCAGCCGACCCGCGAACTGCCGTACGGCCGCCAGCGCCTGCTCGAGATCGCGCTGGCGCTCGCGACCAAGCCGCGCGTGCTGCTGCTCGACGAGCCGGCCGCCGGCGTGCCGCAGGAAGAGAGCGGCGAGATCTTCGAAGTGGTGGCGGGCCTGTCGAACGAGCTGACGCTGCTGTTCATCGAGCATGACATGCACGTGGTGTTCCGCTTTGCCACCCATATCATCGTATTGGTCGGCGGCGGCGTTTTCACCGAAGGAACGCCTAAGGAGATCGCCGCCGATCCGGGCGTGCGCGAGGTCTATCTCGGGACGCGCAAACATGGCTGACCCACTCCTCACGCTCGACAAGGTGAGAGCGGGTTACGGCGACGCCGTGGTGCTGCACGACGTCTCGCTCGAGTTGCCCGAGCACGGCAGCGTGGCTTTGCTCGGCCGCAACGGCGTCGGAAAATCGACGCTGCTACTCACCATCATGGGCTACACGCAATTGCGCAGCGGCCGCGTTGCCTGGCGCGGGAAAGATATTTCCCGCCTCGTCCCCCATCGCCGCGCCGGCAACGGCATCGGCTGGGTGGCGCAGGAGCGCGAGATCTTCCCGTCGCTGAGCGTCGAGGAGAATCTGACTGTTGCGGCACGGCCGGGCGCATGGACGCTCCATACCATCTACGAGCTATTCCCACGCCTCTCCGAGCGCCGCCTCAACCGCGGCAATCAGCTGTCCGGCGGTGAACAGCAGATGCTGGCGATCGCCCGCGCGCTGATGACCAACCCGGCACTGGTATTGCTCGACGAACCGTTCGAGGGTCTGGCGCCGGTCATCGTCGAGGAGCTGATCGCGGCGATCAAACGCATGCTGTCCAGCCGCGGCATCGCCATTATCCTGGTCGAACAGCACACCGACATCGCGCTGGAGTTGACCGACCAGGCGATCGTGCTGGAACGCGGCGCGGTTGCCCATCGCGCAGCGTCGCCCCAACTGGCGAAAGACCTGCCGACGCTCGAACGGCTGGTCGGGTTGCGCGTGGCGGCGACGGCGTGACATTCTAGGTCCGCAAGCACGAGGACTGTCATGGCTAATCCGATGATTCCGCGCGAGCGGAGCGAGTATTCAGCGATCGTCGACCGCCCGCCGCTCAAGCTGCCGGGCAAGGCGCGCATCGTCTTCTGGACCATCGTCAATTACGAGGTCTGGGACATCGGCAAGCCGATGGCGCGGCAATTGCTCCCCGCCCCGACCGGCGTGACGTTGATGCCCGACGTGGTGCACTGGGGCTTCCATGAATACGGCATGCGGGTCGGCTGCTGGCGCTTCCATGAGCTGTTCAAGCGCCTCGGCATCAAGCCGACGCTCGCCGCCAATGCGCGCATCTGCGAGGACTACCCGCGCGTCGCCGAAGAAGCCAAGCGCGAAGGTTGGGAATTCATGGGCCACGCCTACGAGCAGGGCCCGATCCACAAAGAGCCCGACCAGGCCGGCATGATCAAGCGCACCATGGACCTGCTGACCAAGTTTACCGGCAAGAAGCCGGTCGGCTGGCTCGGGCCGGGGCTGACGCAAACGCTGGAAACGCCGGAGCTGCTCGCCTCAGCCGGCGTCGAATATATCGGGGACTGGGTCTACGACGACGAGCCGACCGTCATCCGCACCGCCAACGGTCCGCTGGTGACGCTGCCCTACACCATCGAGTGCAACGACATCCCGATGATGCTGGTGCAGCATCATGAGAGCGACTACCTGCTCAAGCGCACCATCGATCAGTTCGACCGGCTCTACGCTGAAAGCGAAAAGCGCGCGAAATTCTGCGCGCTCGCGATCCATCCCTACATCAGCGGGCAGCCGCACCGGATCAAGTATCTCGAGCAGATCTACGACTACGTGAACAAGCACGACGGCGTGCTGCACTGGAACGGCGCGCAGATCCTCGACTGGTATCGCGGCGTTGCCAAAATCGAGGCCGCTGCCTAGAGTGGGCGCTCGCCCAAAAGAATAAGAACTGGGCGCCACGTGGGAGGAAACAACATGCGCTTCGCGGATATTTCGCGCGCGATTTTCGGCGCGTCCATTTTGTTTGGCACGGTGTCGGCTGCGTCCGCGCAGGTGCCGGAAATCCGGTTGGCCCGCCAATTTTCCATGGGTTACCTGCAGCTCAACGTGATGGAACACCAGCAGCTCATCGAGAAGCATGCCAAGGCGCTCGGCATCCCGGCCGTCAAGGTGTCGTGGTTCACCTTCAACGGCCCGACCGCAGTCAACGAAGCGCTGATCTCGGGCAACATCGACGTCGGCTCGGGCGGCGTTCCCGGATTGCTCATCCTCTGGTCGAAGACCAAGGGCACGCCGCAGGAGGTGCGCGGCATTTCCGCGCTGAGCTCGCAGCCGTTCCTGCTCAATACCAAGGACGCCAACATCAAGACCATCAAGGATTTCAAGGACAGCGACCGCATCGCCGTGCCGGCAGTGCGCTCGTCCGTCCAAGCCATAACGCTGCAGATGGCGGCGGCCCAAGAATTCGGCGTCAAGGAGTTCACCAAGCTCGACCCGTTGACGGTGTCGATGTCGCCGCCGGATGCGACCGTCGCGCTGCTGAAAGGCGGCGCGCAGATCACAGCTTCATTCAGCGTGCCGCCGTTCCAGTATCAACAGCTCACGGACCCCGGCGTGCATACCGTACTCAATTCATTCGACGTGATGGGCGGCTCGCACACCTTCACGGCCGCGTGGACCTCGGCCAAATTCCGCGACGGCAACCCGGTGCTCTACAAGGCGCTGGTCGCGGCGATGAAGGAAGCAACCGACATCATCAACAAGGACAAGCAGGCCGCCGCCGCGCTGTGGATCGAGGATTCGAAATCCAAGCTCGCGCCCGAGATGGTCGGCAAGATCGTCGCCGGGGCACAGGTGAAATGGACGCTTGTTCCGGAAAACACCATGAAGTATGCGGACTTCATGGCGAGCGTCGGCACGCTCAAGCAGAAGCCGGCGTCGTGGAAGGACTATTTCTTTCCGGAAATCTACGACGTGAACGGCGGCTGATCAGCGGCCCGCCACCACGCGGTGCGTCTGCTCGCCGAGTTTGTCGATCGACGCGGTCACCACGTCGCCGGGCTTGAGATAGGCCGGCGGCTTTTGGCCGAGGCCGACGCCCGCCGGCGTGCCGGTGAGAATGACGTCGCCTGGCTGCAGGCTCATGAAGCGGCTGATGTAGGAGACGAGCTGCGCGACGGAGAAGATCATGTCGCGCGTGTTGCCGTTCTGTTTGAGCACGCCATTGACGCTCAGCCGTAGCGCCAGATTTTGTGGGTCGGGAATGTCCTCGCGTGCCGCGAGCCACGGCCCAAGCGGCGCGAAGGTATCGGCGCTTTTTCCCTTGAACCCCTGCCCGCCGCGATTGAACTGGAAATCGCGCTCGGAAAAATCAATGCCGAGAATGTAACCGAGCACGTGATCGAAGGCATCGCCCTCGGCGATGTAGACGCCGGGCTTGCCGATCACCACGCCGAGCTCGACTTCCCAGTCGACGCTTTTGGCATCGCGCGGCATGACCAGATCGTCGTTCGGACCGCACAGCGCGCTGGTGGCCTTCAGGAACAGCGTCGGCTCTTTCGGCAGCGCGAGCCCGGTCTCCTCGGCATGATCGCGGTAGTTGAGTCCGACGCCGATGATCTTGCCGATGGTATGCAGCTCGAATGCATCAGCGTCGCTGATCGATGCATTTTCGCTGGGACGGTAGCGAACGGTTTTCATGCGACAAAAAGCTCCGCCCTGTACAACTTTCCGGGCACCTGCAAGACTGCCCGCCACGTTACAACAAAAATCGTCCGAGGAACGCGTCGATGAACTTCCCCAAGCCGAACGTCGGCATGCTGCCGAACGACCGCCTCGCCTACTCCGCGATCAAATCGCGCAAGGCGCTGAAGCTGCCGAAGGGCGCGCGCATGGTGGTGTGGACCGTCACCAATGTCGAGGAATGGGACCCGACACAGACGATGCCGCGCACCGTGCTGACGCCGCCGGCCGGCGGCTCGCCGATGCCGGACATCCCGAACTGGTGCTGGCACGAATACGGCAACCGCGTCGGCTTCTGGCGCCTGCTGCAGGTCTACGACGAGTTCAAAGATTCCGGGCGTGATGAACATCAACGGCTCGGCGGTCGAAGCCTTCCCGGACATCATCAAGGCCTGCGTCGACCGCAACTGGGAATTCGTCGGCCACGGCTACACCCAACGCAACATGCAGAAGGTCGAGAACGAGCGGGCCGACATCAAAAAGAGCGCCGAAGTCCTAAAGAAGGCGACCGGCAAGCGGCCACGGGGCTGGCTCGGGCCCGGCCTGACGGAGACCTGGGAGACGCCGGACGTGCTGGCCGAGGAAGGCTACGACTACGTCGCCGATTGGGTGCTCGACGACCAGCCGGTATGGCTCAAGACGCGCGGCAAGCCGATCCTCAACCTGCCCTACACGCAGGAATGCAATGACGTCGCCATGATGCTGATCCAACACCACAAGGCGAACGAGTTCTACGAGCGCGCCATCGACCAGTTCGAGCAGATTTACAAGGACGCCAAGGGTTCGGCCCGTGTGATGGCGATCTCGGTGCACCCCTACATCATGGGCGCGCCGCATCGCGCCAAATACTTCCGCAAGATCTTCGAGAAGATCCGCAAGAAGCGCGACGTGCTGTTCTGGACCGGCGCGCAGATCGCCGACTGGTACAAAAAGACCGGCCCGAAGGCGCCGTAATCATGCATCCGCGCGAACGCCTCGCCTTCTCGCCGATCGAAGGCCGTCCCCCGCTGAAATTCCCGAAGGGCGTGCGCATGGTGATCTGGCCGGTGCTGGCGCTGGAAGAATGGGACATGGGCCGGCCGATGGCGCGCATGGTGATCTCGCCGCCGCAGGGCCAGCCGCAGCAGCCCGACCATCCGAACTGGAGCTGGCACGAATACGGCATGCGGGTCGGCTTCTGGCGGCTGCGCAAGCTGTTCAAGGCGCTCGGCGTCTCGCCCACCTGCACGCTCAACGCGCGCGTCTGCGAGACCTATCCGACTGTGGTGAAGACCTGCATCGACGACGGCTGGGAGCTCAATGCGCACGGCTACGACCAGGTGCCGATGCACAAGGCCGACGACCAGCGCGGCGTCATCATGAAGTCGATGGACATCATCGAGAAGTTTTCCGGCAAAAGGCCGCGCGGCTGGTTCGGCCCGGGCCTGACGCAGACCTTCGACACGCTCGATTATCTGTCCGAAGCCGGCATCGAATATATCGGCGACTGGGTGCTCGACGACGAGCCGGTGACGCTCAAGACGACGCACAAGCCCGTCGTTGCGCTGCCCTACAATTTCGAGATCCACGACATCGTGCTGATGGCACTGCAACACCACACGTCCGACATCATGTATGTGCGCGCCAAGGACCAGTTCGATTGGCTCTATGCCGAAGCCGCCGAACGCCCGAAGGTCATGGCCATCGCCTGCCACCCTTATCTCTCCGGCGTGCCGCATCGCATCGGCCACGTGAAGCGGACCTTCGAGGAGCTGCTGTCGCGCGACGGCGTTGTCGCCTGGAGCGGCGACAAGATCCTCGACTGGTACCTGGCGCAACGGCAATGAGCCTGATTTCACCACTCTACCGTTCGGCCTTCGTGCCGCATGACCTCGCCGAGCCGATCGTAGGCGCCACGAGCGGGCCGCTTGCCGGCCTGACCGCCGCGGTCAAGGACATGTATGACATCGCCGGCTATCGCATCAGCAGCGGTAATCCGACGTTCCTCGAAACCTGTCCGACCGCAACGAGAAATGCGGGCGCCATTCAGCGCATCCTCGACGCCGGCGCAACGGTGATCGGCAAGACGATCTGCGACGAGTTCTTCTTCAGCGTCACCGGCGCCAATGCACACTACGGGACGCCGGTGAACCCGCGGGCGCCGGGGCGGCTGCCGGGCGGCTCGTCGAGCGGCTCGGCGTCGGCGGTGGCGTCGGGCGCCTGCGACTTCGCGCTCGGCAGCGACACCGGCGGCTCGGTCCGCATCCCCGCCTCGTTCAACGGACTCTACGGCCTGCGGCCGACGCTCGACCGCATCGATCTGTCCGGCGTGCAGGCGATGGCGCCATCGTTCGACGTGCCGGGATGGTTCGCGGCAACGCCCGGCGTCTTCCGCAAGGTCGGCGCGGTGGTGCTCGACCAGCGCCGGACCCCAGCCCGGCTCGAGCGCATGATCGCACTCGAGGACGCCTTCGCCGAGGCCGACGAGGACATTGCCGACCTGCTGCACTCGGCGCTCGAGTTCATGACCGACGACCTGCCGCCCGTCATGCATGCCCGCATTTCGCTCGAGGGCTTCGACCCCTGGCGCGAGGCGTTCCGCACCATCCAGGGCTACGAGGTGTGGGAGACCTTCGGCGATTTCGTCACGCGGCAACGGCCGGCGATCGGCCCCGGCGTGCGCGAGCGCATCGAATTCTCCGCGCGCGTCAGCGACGCCGAGATGGAAGCCGCCCGTCGCGTGCACGCGCAGGCGCGCGACCACATCCTGCAAACCGTCAAGCCGGGCACGATCCTGGCGCTGCCGACGGCGCCCTGCGCCGCGCCGCTCATCGACGGCACGCCAGAAGACATGGACAAGTTCCGCACGCGCGTCATGCGGCTGACCTGCACCGCCGGCATGGCCGGCCTGCCGCAGATGAACCTGCCGATCGGCACGCTCGGCGGCTTGCCCGTCGGCCTGTCCTTCATCGGCTGGCCGGGCGGCGACGAGGTGCTGCTCGATCTCGCCTGTGAATTGTCGCGCCACTGCGGGATGGCGGCTTGAGGCGTTTTGTGCTTTGAAATGGCGAGCCAAGGCGGCGCCATGACGTTCACCGACAGCAAGACATACCTCGACAAGAAGGCGATCGCCGAGCTGACGGCGCGCATGTATCTCGAATGCGGCGCCGTGCGGTTCATGCAGGATAAGCCATTCATTTTTACCTCGGGCTGGGCGAGCCCGGTCTACAACGACTCGCGCTGGCTGATCTCCTTCCCTGACATCCGCGCGACGATGATGGATTTCGCCATCGCCACCATCGACCGCGACATCGGCCGCGGCGAAATCGACGCGGTCGCGGGCGGCGAGACCGCCGGCATTCCCTTCGCCGCCTGGGTCGCGGACCGCCTGCATCTGCCGATGCAATATGTGCGCAAGAAGCCGAAAGGCTTCGGCCGCGGCGCGCAGATCGAGGGCCAGCTCATCCCGGGGCAGCGCGTGCTGCTCGTGGAAGACCTCACCACCGACGGCCGCAGCAAGGTGAATTTCGTCAAGGCGATCCGCGACGCCGACGGCAAATGCGCGCACTGCTTCGTCATCTTCTTCTACGACATCTATCCGGAAGGCCGGAAAATCCTCGGCGACCTCGGCGTCACCTTGCATTCGCTCACCACCTGGTGGGACGTGCTGGCGGTCGCCAAGGCGAGCGGCAAGTTCGAGCCCAAGATGCTGGCCGAGGTGGAGAAATTCATGCACGATCCGGCCGGTTGGTCGAAGGCGCATGGTGGAGCCGCCAGCGCCGCCGAGTAGCGTAGCGCATGACCCCGAAAAGTGGGCACCGGTTTTCGGACAAGATCATGCGCCGGTAAAATGTGAGGTTGTCATGGCAAAAGCAAAGCGCAAGGCGAAGGCAACCAAAGCGAAAAGCAAAAAGAAAAAACCCGCGAAGCGAATGTCGGTTGCGAGCCGGGCCAAACGGCCGCCGCATAAATTCACCGTCAGCCATCATCGCGAGCAGGATTTCGACGCCGGCCTGCGCACTTACGCGAAATATCGCGATCTCGGCATCGCGCCGGCGACCGGCGGCATGGTGCAGGCGCACGTTATCCGCATGGTCCCGCCCTACCGGCCCGAAGAGGTGGCGACGCCGCATTATCACGACGTCGACTTCCAAATGGTCTACGTGCTGAAGGGCTGGTACAAAACCGAGTTCGAAGGCGAAGGCGTGCACACCTTCCACGCCGGCAGCGCCTGGCTCCAGCCGCCGAAGATCAAGCACACCGTGCTCGGCTATTCCGACGATTGCGAATTGCTGGAGATCGTGCTGCCGGCCGATTTCGAGACGGTGACGCTCCCCGACTAGCGCTCGCGTTCAATGTCGTCGTCGGAGAGAACGCGCAGCGCGGCGCCATCGACGTCGCTGTACTGGCCGCTGCGCAACGCCCACAGGAATGCGAACAGGCCGGCAAGTCCGAGCCCCAACGCCGTCGGCACGAGATAGACGAGGACGTTCATGAGCGCATCCTCGCACGTAATGCATTGAGCGTCACCGAGATCGACGAGCCCGACATAGCGAGCGCGGCGATCAGCGGCGTGACCAGGCCTAGGATCGCGACCGGCACCGCGACGGCATTGTAGAGCGCGGCGAACCAGAGGTTTTCCGTCATCAGGCGGCGCGCCCGGCGGGCGGTGACGACGGCATCCAGCACCGGCCGGAGACGGTCGCCGAGGAACACGGCATCGGCTTGCGCCTGCGTCAGATCGGCGGCGGAAATCGGCGACAGCGAGACGTGGGCGGCGGCGAGCGCGGGTGCGTCGTTGAGCCCGTCGCCGACCATGAGCACGCGGCGGCCTTGCGCCTTCAGCGCATCGATGAAGGCGATCTTGTCTGCGGGCGTCACCTTGCCCTGCCAATAGGTGATACCGAGCGCATCGGCGACCGGCTCGACCACGGCGCAGCGGTCGCCTGACAGGATGCCGAGATGCAGACCGAGAGCGCGCAGCGCGTTGACGACCTCGACCGCGTCGGGGCGCAAGGTCTGCGCGATGGCAATCTCGGCGACGCGGTCGGCATGGCTGAAAATGATCTGCGAGGCGTCGGCCAGCGGCGTCACGTCATCGACGCCGCAGAACACCGGGCTGCCGAGCCGGGCTTCGGTCCCACCGATCATGGCACGCACGCCCTGCCCGGGCTCCTCGATCGCGCCCTCGAAAGGCGCGGCGCCTGACGCTTCGCGCGCCAAGGCCACCGCCAGCGGGTGACGGCTCGACAGCGCCAGCCGCGCCGCCATTTGCAGCAATTGCGGATCGATTGCCGCGGCGTTGACGACGCGCGGCTCGGGCAGCGTCAGCGTCCCGGTCTTGTCGAAGACGACGGTGTCGGCCTCGGCCAGCCGCTCGATGGCGTCGCCAGCATTGAGGATGACACCGGCGCGGAACAGTGCGCCCGAGGCCACGACCTGCACCGCGGGAATTGCAAGCGCCAGCGCGCAGGGGCAGGTGATGATGAGAACGGCAATCGCCGTCACCAGCGCGTCGTGCAGGTTGGCGCCGGCGATGAGCCAGCCGATGGCGGTGAGCGCCGCGGTGGCGTGCACGACCGGCGCGTAGACGCGGGAGGCGCGGTCGGCAAGGCGCATGGCGCGCGATTTGGCGCCCGCGGCCTTGTCGAGCAGCCGCTCGATCTCGTCGATCAGCGTGCCTTGGCCCGCGGCCGAGATGTTCACGGTCAGCGCGCCGTGGAAATTCAGACTGCCGGCATAGACCTGCGCACCGGCCTCGACCGCGCGGCGCGCCGTCTCGCCGGTGATAACGCTCTCGTCGATCTCGGACGTGCCGCCGACCACCTTGCCGTCCGCCGGGATGCGCTCGCCCGGCTTGACTAGCACACGGTCGCCGGGATTAAGGGCGCCGACCGGCACGGTCACCAGTTCGTCGCCGGCGAAGCGGTGCGCGGTATCGGCCTTGAGCGCCGCCAGATTTCCGGCGACCGCCCGTGTCTTGCGGCGCATGGCGTGGTCGAGCGTGCGCCCGATCAGCAGGAAGAACAGCAGCATGATCGCGGAATCGAAATAGGCTTGCTCGGCGTGATGGGCGGTCTCGACGAGCGACATCGCGAGCGCGAGCGTGACACCGATCGTGATCGGCACGTCCATGTTGGTGGTCCGCGCCTTCAGCGCCCGCCACACGCTCTTGAAGAACGGCTGGCCGGCATAGGCGGCGGCCGGCAATGCGATCAGCGCCGAGGCCCAATGGAAGAAATCGCGCGTCTCCGGCGTAATGTCGGTGACGTTGCCCGACCACACCGCCACCGACAGCAGCATGATGTTCATGGCCGCGAAACCGGCGACGGCGAGATAGCGCGTGAGGCGCCGCGCTTCGGCTGCCTCCTCCTCTTCGGCGCGCAGCGGCACGAACGGATGGCCGCGATAGCCGATCTTCTCCAGCGCGGTGATGATCTGCGCCGGCTTCAGGGCGCCGTCGGCCCAGGCCACGTGCAGGCGGCGATTGGTGAAGTTGAGCCGCGCGTCGGTGATGCCGGGCAGGTTGCGCACGGCGCTTTCGATGCGATTGATGCAGGCGCCGCAGGCGACGCCCTCGACCGCCAGATCCATGCCGAGCGTGCCGTCGCCGGCCGGCTTGGCATAGAGCGAGAGGTCGAGCGCCTCGGTCATGATTGCGCCTGGCTATCGCAGCGTGACGCGGCTGCGCGAGCGGAAGACGCGGTCCTTCGCGCGGTAGAAATCGACGACCAATTCCCATTGCCCGGGCTGCGCAGTGTCTTCGCCGTGGAAACGTCCGGCGCCGGCGGCGCCGAGATGGATGACATGGTCGAGCCGGCTGTTAGCCGGGTGCGCCAGCGTGGCGTCGGCGGTGAGGCCGTCGACCGGCTGGCCTTGCGCGTCACGCACGCTGATGTCGAGCACGGCCGCGCCGCCGCGGCCGCGCACCAGTGCACCATCAACCTGCCACTTCAACTCCTGTTGGCGCTCGGCCTTGGCCACTTCCTGCTCGAACATCAGGCCGGCCTTGTAGGAGCTGTCCGTCTCCAGCCCGCCGAAGGTCGAGGTCGCGGCCTGCACCAGCCAGCCGTTGACAGCGAAGATCACGGCGAAGAAGCCGACCAGCCACAGCAGCACGGCACGGCCCGTCAATTCGCGTTGCGTTTTCATCGCTATTCTCCTCCCGGACCGAAGAAGTGGTCGCGCATTTCGGCGACATCGCCCGAATTGATGTCGGTCAGCCGGAACAGGATCGAGGCCGACGGCGCCGGCGGCGTCGTGCTGTAGTCGGTGACGACGACGCGCACTTCCTTGGTCTGGTCGGGGCCGACCGAGACAAGCTGCTGGCTGCCGTCGGCGCGCGGCGGCAGGCCGACGAACTCGACCAGCGTCGACGGCAGGCCGTCGACGTTGATGAGGAAGTCACGGTACTTGAGCTGCTTGTTGACGATGCGGATGGTGTAGCCGTTACGCAGCGTGCCGTCCTTGAGTTGGACGTACATCGGGTTGCGGTCGTGGATGACGCTGATGCCCTCGCTGCCGCGCGTCGCCAGGGTGTAGATCATGACGCCGCCGGCGAGCGCGATGATCGCGGCGTAGAGAATCGTGCGCATGCGCACGAGCCGGTAGATCGACGGCTTGCCCTCGATGCGGCGTTTGACGTTGATGTCGGTGTCGTAGGCGATCAGCCGCGTCGGCCGGCCGAGCTTCGCCATGATGTTGTCGCAGGCGTCGATGCACAGCCCGCACTGAATGCAGCCGAGGCTGGCCCCCTGCCGGATATCGACGCCGGTCGGGCAGACGTGCACGCATTGCAGGCAATCGACGCAGTCGCCGGCGGGCTCACCGTGCGCGCGCAATTGCTCGGCCGTCTTCACCGAGCAGCGCGGCTCACCGCGGTCGTAGCGGTAGGTGACGTTGAGTGCGTATTCATCGGTCAGCGCCGCCTGGATGCGCGGCCACGGGCACATATAGAGGCAGACCTGCTCGCGCATGTGGCCGGCGAGCGTGTAGGTCGTGAAGGTGAGAATGCCGATCCAGGCGTAGGCCACGATCGAGGCCTGCCCCGTGGCGAGGTCCTTCACCAGCGTCGGCGCGTCGGCGAAATAGAGCACCCAGGCGCCGCCGGTCCACCACGCGATCATCAGCCAGATGAAATGCTTGACGCCCTTGCGCGCCCAGGTCTCGACCGTCCATTTGCGGGCATCGCGCAGCATGTGCTCGCGGCGGTCGCCTTCGACGAAGCGCTCGACGGCGAAAAACAGGTCGGTCCACACGGTCTGCGGGCAGAGATAGCCGCACCAGATGCGGCCGGCGATGGCGTTCATCAGGAACAGGCCGATCGCGGCCAGGATCAGCAGGCCGGTGAGGTAATAGACCTCCTGCGGCCAGATCTCGATGAAGAAGAAATAGAACCGCCGGCTCGGAAAATCGATCAGCACCGCCTGCGACGGCGCGTTCGGGCCGCGATCCCAGCGCACGAACGGCAAGAGGTAATAGATGCCGAGGGTGACGACGAGCACCGCCCATTTGATGCGGCGGAACAGGCCGTGCGTGCTCTGCGGGTAGATCTTGCGTCGCGGCGCGTAGAGCGGAATCTCGTCGTCCAGCTCGGGACCGCCGACTTCGGCCCCCGCCACCAGATGCGCAAGACCGGGCGCGTCGGACGCGACCCGGTCAAGCGTAGTGGATGCGGCCGGTGTGTTCATTTTTCTCCGCCGCCGAAGGTCCAGACGTAGACGACGAGCGCCTTGATGGTCGATTCCTCGAGCCGGCCCTGCCAGGCCGGCATCACACCGCCGCGGCCGTTGAGGATGCCCTGCATGATGGTTTCCTTGGACGGGGCGTAGAGCCAGATCTTGTCGGTCAGGTTGGGCGCGCCCAGTTCGCGGTTGCCCTTGCCTTCCGGCCCGTGGCAGGCGGCGCAATTGTCGGCGAACACCTTCTTGCCGAGCGCGAGGTCGGCGCCCTGCTCCGCCGGCAGACCGGAGAGCGAGCGCGCGTAGTCGGCGACTGCCGATACCTCGTTCGGCTTCAGGACGCCGGCGAACGGCGGCATGCTGCCTTGGTGGCCCTTGTCGTCGCCGGAACGGGCGCCGTGCCGCACGGTGTTTTCGATGTCGGCGAGTTTGCCGCCCCACAGCCAGTCGTCGTCATTGAGATTCGGATAGCCCTTGGCGCCGCCGCCGCCGGCGCCGTGGCACGGCGCGCAATTGTCGGCGAACGCGACGCGGCCTTGCGCGCGGGCGAAATCGAGGAGCTGCGGATCGGCGATGATCTCGGCAACCGACGCGGCGGCGAGCTTGCCGACCATCGGCCCCCGCGTCGCCTTGAGCGCGTCGAGGTCGCCCTGGATGGCGGCGCGCGAATGCCAACCGAGCACGCCTTGCGTCGAATTGGTGATCAACGGCCAAGCCGGATAGACGACCCAGTAGCCGACCGCCCAGACGATGGTGGCGTAGAACAGCCACAGCCACCAGCGCGGCAGCGGCGTGTTGAGTTCGCGCAGGCCGTCCCACTCGTGGCCCGTGGTCGCGGTGCCGGTTATGGCATCGATGTGTTTCGGTTCGTCGGCCACGTCTCAATCCTCCCGCAGCGGAATGCGCGCCGCTTCGTCGAACTGCTTCTGGCGCGACGGCCACAGCGCGTAGACCAGGACGACCGCGAAAATCGCGGCGAAGTAAATCAGGCCCCAGCGCTGGGAGAATTCGGCGACGGCTTGGTAGGTCGGATCCATGGAGTTCACCGGATGTTGGCTTTGTCGTCGTAGAGCTTGAAGTTCACTTCGGTGCCGAGCAGCTGCAGATAGGCGATCAGCGCGTCGGCCTCGGTCACATGGCCTGATACGCCGGCAAAGTCGCGGGCGTTCACCTTCGGGTAGCGCTTGGCGAGATCGGCGGCGGCCGGGTTGTCGTTGGTGGCCTGTGCGACCACGTCGGCCTGCGCATTGGCGATCATGTCGTTGGTGTAGGGCACGCCAACCACCGAGAGCGCCGCGAGGTCGCGGTCGATGTGGCCGTAGTCGAGATCGGTGCGCTCGAGGAAGCTGTAGTCCGGCATCACCGAGCCCGGCACCACCGAGCGCGGATCGCGCAGATGATCGCGATGCCAGTCATCCGAATACTTGCCGCCGATGCGCGCGAGATCGGGACCGGTGCGCTCCGAGCCCCACTGGAACGGGTGGTCGTACATGCTCTCGACCGCGAGCGAGTAATGCCCGTAGCGCTCGACCTCGTCTCGCAGCGGCCGGATCATCTGCGAGTGGCAGAGATAGCAGCCTTCGCGCACATAGATGTTGCGGCCGGCGAGTTCGAGCGGCGTATAGGGACGCACGCCGTCGACCTTTTCGATCGTATTCTTGAGGTAGAACAGCGGCACGACCTCGACGAGGCCGCCAATCGCAATAACGATCAGGATGCCGATGACGAGAACGATCGAGTTCTTCTCGAGGATCGCGTGTTTTTGCCAAAGCGACATGGTCGTCCTCGTTTATTCGGCCGGCGCCAGCGCGACGCCGGCCGGTTCCGCGGCTTCCGCCGAATTCACGGTCTTCCAGAGATTCCACACCATGATCAGCGCGCCGGCGAGGAACAGGATGCCGCCGAGCGCACGGATGACGTAGAAGGGATGCATCGCCTCGACCGTCTCGACGAAGGAATATTCGAGGAAGCCGAGGCCGGTGTAGGCGCGCCACATCAGGCCTTGCAGGATGCCCGCCACCCACATCGAAGTGATGTAGAGCACGATGCCGATGGTCGAAATCCAGAAGTGCCAATTGACGAGCTTGAGCGAGTAGAGCGACCGGTTCCACAGCCACGGCACGAGGCAATAGATCGCGCCGAAGGAGATGTAGGCGACCCAGCCGAGCGCGCCGGAATGCACGTGGCCGATGGTCCAGTTGGTGTAGTGCGACAGCGAGTTGACGATCTTCACCGACATCATCGGACCTTCGAAGGTCGACATGCCGTAGAAGGCGACCGACACCACCATCATGCGCAGCACCGGATCGGTGCGCAGCTTGTCCCAAGCGCCGGACAGCGTCATGATTCCGTTGATCATGCCGCCCCATGACGGCATCCACAGCATGATGGAGAAGGTCATGCCCAGCGTCTGCGCCCAGTCGGGCAACGCGGTGTAATGCAGGTGGTGCGGGCCGGCCCAGATGTAGAGGAAGATCAGCGCCCAGAAGTGGATGATCGACAGCCTGTAGCTATAGACGGGGCGATCGGCGCGCTTGGGGATGAAGTAGTACATCATCGCCAGGAAGCCGGCGGTGAGGAAGAAGCCGACCGCGTTGTGGCCGTACCACCACTGCACCATGGCATCCTGCACGCCCGACCAGACGATGTAGGATTTCGACGAGAACAGCGACACCGGGATCGCGGCGTTGTTGCCGAGATGCAGCACGGCGATGGTCAATATGAAGGCGAGATAGAACCAGTTGGCGACGTAGATGTGCGGCTCGGTACGCCGCATGATGGTGCCGAGATAAACGAGGAAATACGTGACCCAGACGATGGTCAGCCACAGATCGGCGTACCACTCGGGCTCGGCATATTCTTTCGATTGGGTGATGCCGAGCAGATAGCCGGTGCCGGCAATGACGATGAAGAAGTTGTAGCCGATGACGACGAACCATGGCGCCAGATCGCCGGCCAGCCGCGCGCGGCAAGTGCGCTGCACGACATAGAACGAGGTCGCGAGCAGGATGTTGCCACCGAAGGCGAAGATCGCAGCCGAGGTGTGCAGCGGGCGCAGACGGCCAAAGCTGATCCATTGCAGATCAAAATTGAGCACCGGGAACGACAGTTCGAGCGCGATATAGACACCGACGGTGAAGGCGGCGATGGCCCAGAACATGCCGGCGACGGTCGCGAACTTGACCGGCCCCATGTTGTAATTGGGCTTACCGGCGATCGTCAGCGGCACGGACGCTGGGCGTTCGTAAAAGCGGTTGATG
This sequence comes from uncultured Alphaproteobacteria bacterium, assembly GCA_963742095.1. Lineage (GTDB taxonomy): Bacteria > Pseudomonadota > Alphaproteobacteria > Rhizobiales > Xanthobacteraceae > Pseudolabrys. The sequence goes on along the minus strand of CAVUKJ010000003.1, from coordinate 1,376,242 downwards.
ATGGCAAACACCGCGGCGACGCTGCCGGCGGCGAACAGATAGGCGTGGAACGCGTAGGCCGGCGTGTAAGCCTTGGCGGCGACGACGATCGACAAGAAGGCGAGCGCGACAAAGGCAAGCGCCGCTCCGCCTTCGCCGAGAGTCATGGTTTTTTGCGGAGCGAGCGCGTTCGCCATTCTGATATCCCCGTTTTTCGGCAGGCCGTGCAAGGCCTTCGTCGGCGCGCACTATCGCGGCCGGAGCCGGCCGCTGCCTTGATGCAGGTCAAAAGCACAGCGTTTGCGGCATGAATGCCATGCCCGCTCGCCTTTCGTTAACAAGATGCCTCGGACGACGGCGCTTCGCGTCGGCAAAAAAAGCGCGCGCCCCGCGCCCGTCATGGGCTCGCGGAGCGCGCCTTCCGTCGCTCCCGAACGAATCAGGCAGCAGACTTACTCGACATCAGGTTTGACGTGACGCGCGCGGCCAGGCGGCAACGACCGGCGGCCGCCGCTGCTGGGTCGCCGGCTCCTCCGGCGGCTCGATGACGATGCCGGAGGTCGGCTCGATCCAGACGAGATGATCCTTCACCTCGGTAACGCCCGGAGTATTTTCGGCGGCAACCTTTAATCCTTCGCGCTGACGTTCGTCGACGATCATGCCCCACAACTCGACGACGCCGTCATGCACGACCACGTTCGCCGTGGCAGCCGGTGCCCACTGTTGCTTGCGCATTTCCGTCAGCAGTTGCTCGCGGATCGCGGCATCGCTCTGCGCTGCCGGCGAGGCGACGCGCGCCAGGCTGACCATGGCATGCATAAGGTTCGAGCGCGTGACGATGCCGGCCATCTTGCCGCCGCTCATCACCGGGACGCGTTTGATGCGATGCTTTTCCATCAGCTCCACGATGTCCTCGAGCGAGGCGTCCTCATCGACGGTCTTGACCTGCGTCGTCATGACCTCGGAGACTTTGTTGCCGTGTGAGTGCACATAGTCGCCGGCGATGCGGCCCGGGCCCATGACGAATTCGAGCCAGCGCGAGCGGCGGCGCTCCGTCTGCGTTTCGCGGCGGCGGAGGAAATCACCTTCCGACAGCACGCCGACGAGTTGGCCCGCCTTGTCGACGACCGGAAGCCCGCTGATGTGATGCTGGAGCATCAGGCGCGCGGCTTGCAGCACGGTCGTGTTCGGATCCACCGAAACGACGGTGCGGGTCATGATGTCTTTGGCTTTCATGGCAGTTCTCCGAAGCGGAAAAAGAAGCCCCGGTCGTTGGGGGAACGGCCGGGGCGGAGTTGCCGAACAAAGTCAGGGAGGACCAATCGTTCGGCAGGTCAGTCGGGTGAACCTCAAGCGTTGAGACGGCTGAGCGTGCCGCGGCTACGCAGAACAATACGCCGCGAGGTCGGGACGGCGATGGTGCCGGAATTCTCAAGTTGCGTGAGCGTGCGCGAGACGGTTTCGATCGTCAGGCCGAGATAGTCCGCAATGTCCTGACGCGACATCGGCAGATCGACTTCGCTGGCGCCCGAATTACGCGCCGACATTTCCATCAGGAAGCCGGCGACGCGCTCCTGCGCGGTCTTGATCAACAGCATGATGTGGTCTTGCGCCAGCTGCAGTTCGGCGGCGGCCATGGTCCAGAGCTGGCGAGCGACGCTGTTGTCGCGGCCGGCGAGCGACACAAGCGCGCTGCGCTTGATCACCAGAACCTTGCAGTCGACAACCGCTTCGGAGGAGAAAGTGTGCTCGTCGCCGACTTCGAGACCGAAGATGTCGCCGGGCAGGTAGAAGGAGCCGATCTGGCGGCGGCCGTCGTTGAGCACCTTGTAGGTGCGCACCGCGCCGCTGACGACCTTGTAGAGGTAATCGGCCGGTTCGTTCTCGCCGTAGATTTCCGCGTTGCGGGCGAACGGCATCGGCGCGCCCATCATCTCGATTGCGCTACCGAAGGACACCGACGCTGCTGCCGAAGCAGTACGCTCGGCGGGCTGGCGTGAGGTGTTCCGGGTGACCATCGTCTGGCTGAGCATGACCGTGTCTCCGTCTTCAAAATTCGATGGTCATCGATACTGCTGGATACACGGCGCCGAAATTCAGATAATCACCCTAGGGGTTTTCCCGGAGGCGGCGGGCGAGTACGGCAGGCGCACGGGATATGTCGGAAACTACTGATAAATCAGCGGTTTTTAAGGAGGGCGAGCGTAGCCTCGCGGCGCGGTACGGTTATGCCATCCTGCTGGTGCTGGTTTCCTGGTCGTTGCGCGAAGTGCTGTCGCCGGTGCTGCCGAGCGAGACCCGATTCCTCTATTTCGTTCCGGCGGTGCTGATATCCGCGTGGCTCGGCGGTCTCGGCCCCGGCTTGTTTGCTACCGTGCTGAGTATCGCGAGTTCGTTCATGATCGCCGACGCGCCGCCCGTGACATCGGCGACGTTCATCAACTTTGCCGCCTTCGCCATCATCGGCGTCGGGGTGTCGTGGGGCGGCGAGCTTCTGCACCGCAGCCAGCGCGGCACGAAGATGATGGCGCGCGACACGCTGGCGCGCGAGGCTCATCTGCAATCGATTCTCGACACCGTGCCGGAAGCGATGATCGTCATCGACGAGCGCGGCATTATGCAGTCGTTCTCCAGCGCGGCCGAGCGGCTGTTCGGCTACCGCACCGCCGATGCCATCGGCCAGAATGTCAAGGTTCTCATGCCGGCGCCCTACCGCGAAAACCATGATGGCTACCTGCAACGCTACAGGGACACCGGCGAGCGCCGCATCATCGGCATCGGCCGCGTCGTCGTCGGCCAGCGCAAGGACGGCTCGACCTTTCCGATGGAGCTCGCGGTCGGCGAGATGAAATCCGGTGCGCAGCGCTTCTTCACCGGGTTCATCCGCGACCTGACCGAGCGGCAACAGACCGATGCGCGTTTGCAGGAACTGCAGTCCGAGCTGGTGCACATTTCGCGCCTGACAGCGATGGGCGAGATGGCCTCGACACTTGCGCACGAGCTCAACCAGCCGCTATCGGCGATCACCAATTACCTGAAGGGCTCGCGCCGGCTGCTCGAGAACCAAGCCGACGAACGCTCGGTGATGATGCGTGACGCGTTGGAAAAGGCGGCCGATCAGGCGATGCGCGCCGGACAGATCATCCGCCGCCTGCGCGACTTCGTCTCGCGCGGCGAAAGCGAGCGACGCGTCGAAAACGTCACCAAGCTGGTGGAGGAAGCGAGCGCGCTGGCGCTGGTCGGCGTGAAGGACCGCGGCATTCGCGTGACGTTCCACTTCGATCCATCGGTCGAGCTGGTGCTGGCCGACCGCGTGCAGATCCAGCAGGTGCTGCTCAACCTGATCCGCAACGCCATGGACGCGATGGAGGCAACGCACGCGCGCGATCTCATGATTTCGGTGAAGCCCGTCGACAATAACCTGGTGCAAGTGAGCGTCGCCGACAGCGGCTCCGGCATCGAGCCGGAGGTCGCCGAGCAGCTGTTTCAGCCGTTCATCACCACCAAGCGGCACGGCATGGGTGTCGGCCTGTCGATCTCGCGCACGATCATCGAGGCGCACGGCGGACGCATCTGGGTCGAGCCGAACCCCGGCGGCGGGACCGTCTTCTACTTCACGCTGGCCGCGGTAAACGAGGGGGATGTCGACGATGCAGCCTGACACCGTCATCTACGTGATCGACGACGACGAGGCAGTGCGCCAATCGCTCGAGTTCCTGCTGAAGACGGCGGGGCTGAAGGTGCGCGGGTTCGACGGCGCCAAAGCCTTCCTCGACGTGCTGCCGGAAATTCGCTCCGGCTGCGTCATCACCGACGTGCGCATGCCGGATATCACCGGCATCGACCTGCTGCGCAAGATCAAGGACATGGGCATCGATATTCCGGTGATCGTCATCACGGGCCACGGCGACATTTCGCTGGCGGTCGAGGCAATGAAGATCGGAGCGGTCGATTTCCTCGAGAAACCGTTCGATGACGAGGCGCTGCTGGCCGCCGTGAAAGGCTCGCTGTCGAACTACGCCGGCAACGCCCAGCGCAATGCCGAGCTGTCGCAGATCAACGACCGCCTGGCGGCGCTGTCGAACCGCGAGCGGCAGGTGCTGGAGGGACTGGTCGCGGGCAAGGCCAACAAGGTCATCGCCTTCGACCTCAGCATCAGCCCGCGCACCGTCGAAATCTACCGCGCCAACCTGATGACCAAGATGGTGGCCAATAGCCTGTCCGACCTCGTCCGCATGGCGATGACTGCGGGTATTTTGGAGTCTTCGGAAAAAGACGGCTAGGACGCGCGCCGTACGCCCAGCCCGCGCATGAAGCGCTCGCGGATCTGCACCGGATCGCGATCGGTGGTGCCGACGCCGGGCTTGTCGTCGATGCGTGCGGCAATGAGAGTCGGCCCGCCCTCCTTCAGTGCCGCCGCGAACAGCCGGTCGAATTCGCCCTCGTCCGCGGCCCATGCGCTTTTGCCGATGCCGGACGCCTGCGCGATGGCGACGAGATCAGCGGTCGAAGCACTCGCGGTCTTCTGGCCGCCGGTGATCTGGTAGATGCCGTTGTCCCACAGCACGATGGTGAGGTTCTTCGGCGCGCGGGCGGCAACCGTCGACAGGCAACCGAGCATCATCAGCAACGAGCCGTCGCCTTCGAGGGCGACCACGTGGCGCTTGGGCTGCGCGATGGCGACGCCGAGCGCGATCGGGACCGCAAGCCCCATGCTGCCCAGCATGTAGAAATTCTGCGGACGCTGGCCGCTTGCCCACAGATCGAAATTTGTGTTGCCGATGCCGCCGATCACCGCTTCCTCATGCTTGAGCTGGCCGACCAGCCGCTTGGTCAGCTCGAAGCGGTTCATGATCTTGGCGTTGTGGGCGGGTCCCTGCGTCATGGCGATCAGGCCCCGAACACTTTGCCGCCGGTCAGCAGCGGCGACAGGATGAAGGCGACCGGCGCCTGGATCGCCACGGCCTGCTTGATCGAGCGGTCGAGGATGAAGGCGAGCTCGTCCTGCCGCGTGATGGTGTGGTGATCGATGGCGAGCGAGTCGAGCACCGGCCGCATCGTCTTGAGCACCATGGCCTGGCCGAGATTGAATTCGCCGAGCGTGCCGCGCTCGGAGACGAACAGCAGCGCCGGGATCTGGCTCGGCACCACCAGCGAGGCGAGCGCATTGGCGATGGTGGCAAAGCCCGAAGTCTGCATCAGCACCGCACCGCGCATGCCGCCCATCCAGGCGCCAGAGACGATGCCGAGGGCTTCTTCCTCGCGCGTACAGGTGAAGCAGGTGAAGAATGAATTGTCGTGCAGGCTCTTGATCAGCGGCGTCAGCACGCGGTCCGGGACATAGACCGTCAGCTTGACGTCGTTGGCCTTAAGGCTTGCCAGCACGGTCTCGTGCCAGGTTGCAATGCGCGGCTGACTGGTCATGGAGGAAAGGCCATTGCTCCAACGTTCGCAATACCTTACCCTAATCGCAAAATAATTTCCAAAAACGTGCCAAAAACGTACGAGGGGAGGAACGATGACGAAATTCCACAATGGTCCGGCATTTTCGCGGCGCCGCCTGATCAAGGGAGCGCTGGCGACAGGCGTTGCCGCACCCGTTTTGTTGCGCAACCGCTCGGCCTACGCGGCCTATCCGGATCGCCCGGTCAAGATCGTGGTCGCCAATACGCCCGGCGGGCCGTCCGACATCGTCGGCCGCATCGTGTCCGCGGCTTTGCAGGAATCGACCGGCAAGACTTTCATTGTGGAAAATATCGGCGGCGCCGGCGGCAATATCGGTTTCGGCAACGTCGCGCGCTCGACGCCCGATGGCTACACCATTCTGCTCGCGACCAATGCCTGGTCGGTCAATATCAGCCTGTTCAACAGCGTGCCCTATACGGCGAAGGATTTCGTCGGCGTCTGCGAGCTGGCCACCTCGCCCAACACCTTCGTGGTCAAGTCGTCGCTGCCGGCGAAAACGATGAAGGAGTTCGTCGCGCTCGCCAAGGCCGAGCCCGACAAGTTCAATTGCGCGACGCCGCCGATCGGCACCACGCCGCAAATCCAGCTCGAAGTGCTGAAACTGCGCGAGAGCCTGCCGCACCTGACCGACGTCGTGTTCAAGGGCGGCGGCGATGCCATCGCGGCCCTGCTCGGCGGCAATGTGCAATTGAGCTCCGGCTCGCTGCCGCCGGCCGCCCAGCACATCAAGGCCGGCACGCTGCGTTGCCTCGCGGTCACCGGCGAAACGCGCTGGCCCGATATGCCGGACGTGCCGACGATGGCGGAGGCCGGCTACAAGGACTTCGTGTTCGCGACCGACACGACGCTGCTCGCACCGGCGAAGACGCCGCCCGAGATCGTCAAATGGCTCGAGGCCGAGACGCTCAAGGTGCTCGGCACGCAAGCGATGAAAGACAAACTTTACAAATCCGGCTTCCAGGTCCGTCCGAAAGGCGCCGATGCCGCCTGGACGCGCGTGACCAAGGAAATCACGATGTTCAAGGACATCATCGACAAGGCCCAGATCAAGAAGCTCTGACGGCCGCTCCTGCAATCGCGCCCGCCGCGCCGTCAGGTCGGCGGGCGCATCTTTGAGAGGTCCCGCGCGGTGCATATCAAGACGATCGAGCCGATCGCCGTCAGCCTGCCGATGCTCAAGCCGGTGATCATGGCGGGCGAGGAAATCCGCCGCGCCGACAATGTGCTGGTGCGGATCGCAGCCGACAACGGATTGGTCGGCTGGGGCGAGGCGGGCGCCGCTCCGATGCACACCGGCGAGACGGTTCCGGGCATGGCGGCCGCTGTCCAGCATCTCACCTTGGCGTTGCTAGGCCGCGCTGCCGCCGATATCGAGGGCGCGCTCGCCGCCATGGATGAGCGCATGTACGGCAATCACGGCGCCAAGGCCGCGATCGAGATCGCGCTGCACGACCTCGCCGGCAAGAGCGCCGGCAAGCCTGTGCATGTGCTGCTCGGCGAGAAGAAGCGCAGCCGGATTGCCCTGCTCGGCGTCATCGGCGGCGGCGATCTCGATGGCGACCTGCGCGACGCCGCGAAGAAGAAGGCGGCCGGCGTCACCGCCTACAAGATCAAGGTCGGCATCGATGCGCCGGAGAACGACGCGGCGCGCACGCGCGCGATCTGCGAGGTGCTGGGCAAGGGCATGCTGATTTCCGCGGACGCCAACCAGGGTTACAGCACCGACGAAGCCCTGCGCTACGTGCGCGCGGTCGAGGGCTGCGGTCTCGATTTCTTCGAGCAGCCGGTGATGGCGGACGATCTTGCCGGCATGGCGGAAGTCGCGGCCGCGACCAAGATCGCGATCGGCGCCGATGAAGGCATCCATTCGCTGGACGACATCCGCCGCCACCACGAGAGCAAAGCCGCGCTCGGCGTCAGCCTCAAGGCCATCAAGCTCGGCGGCCTGCGCGGCGTCGTGGCGGCAGGCCGGTTATGCGACAGCCTCGGCATGAGCGTGAACATCTCGTGCAAGACCGGCGAGTTCGAGCGTCGCCTGCGCGGCGGCGCTGCATGCGGCAAGCGTCATTCCGAATATCGCCTGGGCGCTGACGCTGACCCACGGACAGCTTTCGCAGGACGTCACGGTGCAGCCGCTGCCGGCGAGCGCAAGCCACGCCGACAGCCTCGACCGCCCCGGCCTCGGCGTCGACGTCGACGAGGCCCGCGTGCAACGTCACCGCGTCGGGCTCGCCGAGCGGAACGTCGCGTAAGCCCTTATTTTGCAGGCGTTATCGCGCTGGAACTTTTCGCATCCGGCGTGCATTGAATTGGTAATCGATCCCCGACTCCCTCCCCCTTGGGGATACGATTTTCGACTTGCCCCGGGCAGTGTCCCGGGGCTTTTCATTTTTTGAATGGCTGAAGCTATTTCGGCGCGCGTTTTTTGCCGCCGGCCTCCGGGAAAATCCACATGGCGGCGACCATGAACAGCGCCGTGCCGATCACAAAGCTGCCGTACTCCGGCCGGATCGGCGAACCGTGCCAATAGGCGAGAATGGCCGCGACAATGATCGCGAGCGCCGAGACAATCGCCTTGACGTCGTTTGGCATGGCGCTCAGGAATTCCCGACCGGCGCCGCGGCGGCCTCGTCCGGGCGCTTCGGCCGGCCGCGCAGCTTCGTCTTCAGATGGCTGGTGTCGTAGCCGTTGAACAGGTGACCGAACAGGCCGCGGTCGAGATCGGACGTGCCGAACAGCCAGTCCGCGATCGGGAAGGTCAGGTTCATGTTGACCTCCATCATCAGCCGGCCGTTGTGATGCGCGGTGTGATGACGGCGCAGCGTGTTGACGAAAGGCATGTTGCGCACCAGCCAGTTTTCGTCGACGTGGCAGCAGAAGTGCATGAACTCGTAGATCAGATACATGCCGGTGGTGACGCACATGAACAACCAGCCGACATTCGGCGACAGCAACAGGCCGAGGATGACGGCCATCGGGATCGACATCAGGATGAACACCACCAGCGCATAAGGCGGGAACACCGTCACGCGCCAATCCTTGTCATCGCGGAAGCGCATCTCCTCGTCGGTGAAAAACTGGTGATGATTGAGCGTATGCCGCTCATAGACCGAGCGCAGGCCCTTGATGTTGACCGGCCGGTGCATGACGAAGCGATGCACCGCCCATTCGAAGATATTGGTGAACAGGAACGTCAGCGGCACCGTCAGCCATTCGGCAAGCGTCACGTCGTGGATGTGCTCGACATAAATGTAGAACGCCGCCGCGCCCATGGCGTAGATGATGAGGATGTGCACGTAGCCGTCGTACCAGCCGATGATGCGCGAGCGATATTCCTGCCGGAATGCTTTCTGCCGTTCGCTGATCATGGACGTCTCCCTCAGGCAGCCTTTGGCTGGTCGGCTTCGATTGCTTGAATAGCCCGCGCCACCTCATCGCTCGTCAACATCCAGTCGTTGTCGAGATCGGCAATCACACGCTTCATGAACGGCTCCGACAGGCGGATGGCGCGGTCCTTGTCGCCGAGGTGATCGTAGAGGATGGCAAGCGCAAGCTGCTGCGGGCTCGGGCCCTCATAGGTCCACTCGAAGCCCCAGCTCGTGAATTGCTTGACGTCGTAATGCTCGGGAAGCGGACGGCCGTCGACCGTCACCTTGAGGCCGTCGATTTCGCGCCTGCCCTCGTAAGTCTTCACGGCAACGCTCCCCGGCAGATAATTTATGCTAGACCGGCGCGCGACGCGGTCAAGTCGTTAACGGTTCCCGGCTGCGATTGCGGGAACCGGCGGAGACAAGTTCGTTGGGTCCACAGGTTCTCATTGTCGGCGCAGGCCCTGTCGGCCTCACTCTGGCCATCGACCTGGGCCGGCGCGGCGTCCGCTGCACGCTCATCGAGCAAAAGGACGCGCCGCAATTCCTGCCCAAGATGGAGCGCTGCAACGCGCGCACCATGGAAATCTACCGGCGCATGGGGCTGGCGCAGAAGATCCGCGACGCCGGCTTCCCGCGTGACGTGCCGATGGACGTGTTCATCGTCACGTCGCTGGTCGAGCCGCCGCTGTTGCACCTGCCCTACCCGTCGGTCGCGCAGGCGCAGGCCGAGATCAAGGCTTGCAACGATGGCTCGATGCCGCTCGAGCCCTATCAATTGATCTCGCAATACACGCTCGAGCCGCTGCTGAAGGCGGTCGCCGAGACGCTGCCGAGCGTGACGGTGCGCTACGGCTGTGAATTCCTGTCGTTCGAGCAGGACGCCGGCGGGGTCCGCGCCGAGGTGAGGACGAACGGCAAGGATGAAGAGATCCGCTGCGATTACATGGTCGGCTGCGACGGCGGCGCGAGCAATGTGCGGCGCCAGCTCGGCATCAAGCTCGAGGGCGAAGCCAATCTGCTGCAGCTGCGCCAGGCGCTCTATCGCTGCGATAACCTGTTCGACCGCATCCCGATCGGCAAAGGCCGGCACTATCACGTCGCCGATGCGCATAACTCGTTCCTGATCGTCCAGGACTCGACCAGGCATTTCACATTGCATGCGACCGTCGACAGCGACGAGGCGATGAAGACGCAGTTCGAAGAGGTCGTCGCCATGCCGGTGCAATATGAGATACTGTCCTGCGCGCCGTGGCGGCAGAACCTGCTGCTGGCCGACAGCTACGGCAAAGACCGCGTGTTCCTCGCGGGCGATGCCGTGCATCTCGTGATCCCGACCGGCGGGCTCGGCATGAACAGCGGCGTCGGCGACGCCATCGACCTGTCGTGGAAGCTCGCCGCCACGCTGCAAGGCTGGGGCGGGCCGGGCCTGCTCGCATCATATGAAGCCGAGCGCCGCCCGGTCGGCGCGCGCAACGTCGAGGCCTCGCGCTTTGCCTCGCGCGGCCGGCGCGCCTGGCGCGCGGCCTACAAGCCGAACATCCGCGACAAAACGGCCGAGGGCGCCGAAACGCGCGCCAATCTCGCAGCGATCGCCGATGTCGAGCAGCGCAAGAGCAACGAGATGATCGGCGCCGAGCTCGGCTACCGCTACGCCAATTCGCCGATCATCGCGGCGGAAGCGGGCCAGCCGCCGGCGGACGATCCGCTGACATATGTGCCGACGACCTTTCCCGGCGCGCGGCTGCCGCATATCTGGCTCGCCGGCGGCGCGGCGCTGCACGACAAGATCGGCGACGGCTACACGCTGCTTTGCTTCGGCGGCAACACAGCGGGCGTGGAGGCACTGACGCGCGGCTTTGCCGCGTACAACGCGCCTTTCAGCACGCTAACGTTAAACGACGGCCACGCGCGCGAGGTTTACGGCTATGATCTGCTGCTGCTGCGGCCGGACCTGCACGTGGTCTGGCGCGGCAACCGGCTGCCGGACGAACCTGCCAAACTGGCGGCGCTTGCCACAGGACACTAGGGAAATTGCATGGCGAAGAAACTGAGCCTGACGTTGGCCTGCGGCGACTACGAGATCGTGCGCCCGCTGATCAACGGCAAGGTCGCGGTCGACGGTGTCGATCTCACCATCCTCACCGACATGGATTCGGCGACGCGGCATTGGCGCTTCCTCAATAACCGCGAATTCGATATCGCCGAGGTCTCGGGTTCGTCCTATCTCGCCGCGCGCGACAATGACTGGCCGTTCCGCGCCATCCCCGTGTTCCTGCATCGCCGCTTCCGCCACGGCTTCATGTTCATCAACACCGGCAAGGGCATCAGCAAGCCCGCCGACCTCAAAGGCCGCCGCATCGGCGTCAAGACGATGATGACGACCGCTGTGCTGTGGATGCGCGGCATTTTGCAGAGCGAATACGGCGTGCCGCTCAACAGCATCGAATGGGTGGCCGAGCTCAACAACGATGTCGACGTGAAGATGCCGGCCGACATCAAACTGACGCTGCTGCCGAAGGAGAAATCGGTCGAGACCATGCTGGCCGAAGGCGAGCTCGACGCGGTGTTCCACTCCGATTTCATCAAGCCGTTCGTCGCCAGGGACAAGCGCGTCGCGCGCCTCTTCCCCGACCACAAGGCCGAGGAAATGGCCTATTTCCAGAAGACCGGCATCTTCGCGATCATGCACGTTACCGGCATCCGCAAGGAACTTGCCGACGAGCATCCGTGGCTTGCGGTCAACCTGTTCCGCGCCTTCAACGAGGCGAAGGCGATCGCTATGAAGCGGATGGTGAACCCGCGCATCGTGCCGCTTGCCTGGTATCGCGCCGCCTGGGAGGAGCAGGAGCGCATCCTCGGTCCCGATCCGTGGGAATACGGGCTAACCGAGAAGAACCGCAAGAATCTCGACGCTCTCATCGGCTACTCGCACGAGCAGGGCCTGATCAAGAAGAAGCCGGCGCTGGAGCAACTGTTTCTCAGCGTCGATCAGGGCTTCAAGCGCGGCGGCGAGTACCGCATCTAGGCAATCGGTCCCACGCCGCTACAATCGATTCGAGGGAGGACACAAACAATGATCAAAACAAAATTGCTCATCGCTGCCGCGATGCTCGCCGGCATCACCGCCGCGAACGCGCAGGACAAAGTCTGGAAGCACGGCATCCTCGAAGCCAAGAGCGACGCCGGCTTCATCGCCATGGTCGACAAAGGCGGCTTTGCCGCCAAGCACGGCCTCAAGATCGAGATCGTGCAGATCAAGGCCGGCGCCACGCTGATGAAGGCGCTGATCTCAGGCGAAATCGACAGCGTCGACATGGGCGCTGCGGAATCGATCGTCGCCGGAACGCGCGGCACCGGCGTCAAGATCGTCGGCTGCACCTGGCCCGGCGTGCCGCAGGTCGTGCTCGCCAAGGATACACTCAAGACGCCGGCCGACCTCAAGGGCAAGAACGTCGCCATCTCCTCGCCGGGCTCACTGCCGGATTTGCTGTTCCGCGGCATGCTCGACGCTGCCGGCGTTCCCGCCGCCGACGTCAAGCTGGTGACGCAAGGCGCCGACCTCGACCGCTACAAGTCGCTCGCCGCCGGCATCACCGATGCCGCCGTCGTCTCGAACGAATTCGAGATGATCATGCCGCCGACCATCAAGGTGCTGATGAAGGGCAGCACGGCGGTGCCGAAGTTCATCCGCCTTTGCGTCGCCACCAACAAGAACGTGCTCGCCGGCAAGCGCGACGACCTCGTCAAATTCGTCGCCGCCGAGATGGACGCCTACAAGTACGCCATCGCGCATCCCGAGGAAGCGGTGAAGCTCGCGCACGAGATGACGCACGCCAAGCCCGATGACAAGCGCGCAGAGTTCATCGTCGACCAGGCGATCAAGGACAAGCAGGTCGATGCGACGCTGGCGATCCCGGCTGACCGAATCGAATGGATGCAGCAGTTGTTCGTTAAAGCCGGCGTCATCAAGGAGACCGTGCCGGTCGCCTCGCTCATCGACACCAGTGTGCGCGACGACGCCGCCAAGCAGGCGGGCAAATAGTCAGATCGCCATGCCGCCATCGACCAGGTGCGGCTGGCCGGTGATGTAGCTCGAACTCGTCGGAGGCGAGGAACACCGCGAGATTGGCAACTTCTTCCGCGGTGCCGAGGCGGCCCATCGGCTGGCGCGCGACGAAGTTTGCGCGCACCTCGGCGAGCGGCTTGCCGGTCTCCTTTGCCACCGCCTGCACGCGCTCTTCGAACGAGGGCGAGACGATGGTGCCGGGGCAGATGGCGTTGCAGCGGATGCCCTTGCCGATGAAGTCGATCGCCACCGCCTTGGTCAGCCCGATCACCGCCGCCTTGGTGGTGCCGTAGGCGTAGCGGTTCGGCAGGCCTTTGATGGAGGAGACGCCGGACGACATGTTGATGATCGAGCCACTTCCCTTCTTCAGCATGCCGGGCAGGAAGGCTTTGATGGTGCGATGCATCGACTTGACGTTGAGATCGAACGAGAAGTCCCAATGCTTATCGTCGCATTCGAGCACCGTGCCCTGGTGCACGTAGCCGGCGACATTGGCGAGCACGTCGATCGCGCCGAATTCCTTCTCGACCGATTGCGCAAAGGCGTTGACCGCGTCGGTCGACAGCACATCGAGCTTGGCGAGCTTCGCGGCCTTTAATCCCGCAAGCTTGTCGGTTGCGACATCGGTGGCGATCACCTTGGCGCCTTCGGCGGCAAACGCCTCGGCAATGGCGCGGCCGATACCCTGGCCGGCCGCCGTCACCAGCGCGACTTTGTTCTTCAGGCGGTCGGTCACGGCGAACTCCCTAATGGTTGTCGCGCGGAATGCTCTTCTGCGCGATCTTCTGGTATTTCACCGCCGGCTTGAGCACCATGCCGTCGGCGAGTTGATCGACCATCGCGCGCTGGATTTCCTGCCATGGCGTCTGGCTCGCCGGATAGGGAAAGCCCTGCTTCTCAAGTTTCCTGCGGCGCTTCGCAAGCTCGGCACGCGAGATCAGCATGTTCGCCGTGCCCTTGCGCAGATCGATGCGCACGCGGTCGCCGGTCTTGAGCATCGCGAGACCGCCCAGCGCCGCGGCTTCCGGCGACGCGTTGAGGATCGACGGCGAACCTGACGTGCCGGACTGGCGGCCATCCCCGACGCAGGGCAGCGCCGTGATGCCCTGTTTGATCAACGCGGCCGGCGGCTGCATGTTCACGACCTCGGCCGAGCCCGGGTAGCCGATCGGCCCAACGCCGCGGATGAACAGGATGGTGTGCTCGTCGATCTTGAGCTTCGGATCGTCGATCCGGGCATGATAATCCTCCGGGCCCTCGAACACGACGGCACGCCCTTCGAAGGCTTCGGGGTCGTCCGGATTGGACAAATAGCGCCGGCGGAATTCCTCCGAGATCACGCTGGTCTTCATGATCGCCGAGTCGAACAGGTTGCCGCTCAGTACCTTGAAGCCGGCGCGCTTCTTCATCGGCCGGGCAACCGGCTTGATGACGTCGGCATCCGCAACCTCGGCGTGGCGGACGTTGTCGCGGAACGTCTTGCCGTTAATGGTCGGAACATCCGGGTGGCCTAGCCCCGCCGCGAACAATTCGCGCATCACAGCCGGCAGGCCGCCGGCGCGGTAATATTCTTCGCCGAGATATTTTCCGGCCGGCTGCATGTTGACCAGCAGTGGCACGTCGTAACCGATCTTCTCCCAGTCCTCGATCGTGAGCTTGACGCCGACGTGGCGGGCGATGGCGTTGATGTGGATCGGCGCGTTGGTCGAGCCGCCGATCGCCGAGCAGGCGATGATGGCGTTCTCGAAGGCCTTGCGGGTGAGAATGTCGGATGGCTTCAAGTCTTCGCGCACGATCTCGACGGCGCGAATGCCGGTTTCGTAGGCGATCTGCGCGCGTTCGCGGTAAGGCGCGGGAATGGCGGCGCAGCCCGGCAGCGACATGCCGAGCGCCTCGGCCAGCGCGTTCATGGTCGAGGCCGTGCCCATGGTGTTGCAGTGGCCGATCGACGGCGCCGACGACGTCACGATCTCGAGAAACTCGTCGTAATCGATCTTGCCTGCGGCGTGATCGGCGCGCGCCTGCCACACCACGGTGCCGGACCCGGCCCGTTCGCCCTTCCACCAGCCGTTCAGCATCGGCCCGCCGGAGAGAACGATCGCCGGCGTATTGACGCTCGCCGCAGCCATCAGGCAGGCCGGCGTGGTCTTGTCGCAGCCGGTGGTGAGCACGACGCCGTCGAGCGGATAGCCGAACAATACCTCAACGAGGCTGAGATAGGAGAGATTGCGGTCGAGGCAGGCGGTCGGCCGTTTGCCAGTTTCCTGAATCGGATGGCACGGAAACTCGAACGCCACGCCGCCCGCGACTTCGATGCCGGCGCGCACGCGCTCGGCAAGCTGCAGATGATGCCGATTGCACGGCGACAGATCGGAACCGGTCTGCGCAATGCCGATGATCGGCTTGCCCGAGGTGAGTTCCTCGCGCGTCAGCCCGTAGTTGAGATAGCGCTCGAGATAGAGCGCGGTCATGCCCGGATTGTCGGGATTGTCGAACCACAGCTGCGAGCGGAAGCGGCGAGACGATTTCGATGGACTGCGCGCCATACTCTTCTAACTCCCTGCGACCCCAGGCGTTACATCACCGCGCCGATTTGCCACGGCACGAATTCGAGGTCGCCATAGCCGAGGTCCTCGGACTTGGTGTGTTCGCCGGACGCGACCGCAACGACCTTCTTGAAGATCTCCTCGCCCTTCTGCGCGACGCCGACACCGTCGAGAATGTCGCCGCAGTTGATGTCCATGTCGTCGATCATGCTGGCGTAGACGTGATTGTTGGTGGCGAGCTTGATCGAGGGCGTCGGCTTGCAGCCGAAGGCGGAGCCGCGGCCGGTGGTGAAGCACATCACGTTGCAGCCGCCGGCCACCTGCCCGGTCGCGCCGACCGGGTCGTAACCGGGCGTGTCCATGAAGACGAAACCCTTCTCGGTAACCGGCTCGGCATATTCATAGACCGCCCGCATCGTGGTCGAGCCGCCCTTGGCGGCGGCGCCGAGCGATTTCTCGAGGATGGTGGTGAGGCCGCCGGCCTTGTTGCCGGGTGAGGGATTGTTGTTCATCTCGCCGCGATTGCGCTGCGTGTAGTCCTCCCACCAGCGAATGCGCTCCACCAGTTTCTCGCCGACGCTTTTATTGACCGCGCGGCGCGTCAGCAGGTGCTCGGCGCCGTAGATTTCCGGCGTTTCGGCGAGCACTCCGGTGCCGCCGTGCTTGACGAGCAGGTCGACCGCCGCGCCGAGCGCGGGGTTTGCCGTGATGCCGGAATAGCCGTCCGAGCCGCCACATTGCAGCGCCAGCACGATCTCGCTCGCCGGCCGCGTCTCGCGCTTCGCCTTGGCCGCGATCGGCAGCATGGCCTTGATGCGCTCGATGCCCTCGGCGACCGTCTTCCGGGTGCCCCCTGTCGCCTGGATGGTCATGGTCTGGAAGTGGTCGCCCTCGACGAGCCCCGCCTCTTTCTTCATGCGGTCGATCTGGAACACCTCGCAGCCAAGCCCAACCATCAAAGCCGCGCCCAAGTTGGGATGGGTAGCGTAGCCCCATTGGGTGCGCTCGAGCACATCCCAGCCCTCGCCGCGCGCGGCCATGCCGCAGCCGGTGCCATGCACAAAAGGCACGACGCCGTCGATGCCGGGATAGTCGTCCAGCAGGCCGGAGCGATTTACCTCCTCGGCGATAAACTTGGCGACGCTGGCCGAGCAATTCACCGATGTCAGGACGCCGATGTAATTGCGCGTGCCGGTCCTGCCGTTTAGCCGGACATAGCCCTGGAAGGTGGCGCGCAGCTCGGGCGGCAGCATCTCGTCGTTCTTGGCGCCTTCGGCAAAGCGATAGTCGCGCGCGAAATCATGCAGGCCGACATTGTGCTCGTGGACCCAATCGCCGGGCGCGATCGGCTTCGATGCGAAGCCGATGATCTGGCCGTATTTACGGACCGGCGCATTCGTTTCGATTGCAACGACCGCCATCTTGTGCCCGCGCGGCACGCGTTCGCGCGCGGTGACGCCGGCAATGCCCGCTCCGGGTGCGATCTGGTCCATGGCGACGACGACATTGTCGTCGGCGGCGAGACGGACAAAGCGTGGCTCGGCCAAACGGAACCTCCCTTGTGACGCAACCGGCGAGGCCCTGACGTCGTTGGGCAAGGACGGCTTTGCTTCGTTGATCGGCTTGTTGCAGCGCGGAATAAGATCGAATTTTACGCCGGACGCGTCTTTGTAACTAGCCGACCGATGGAGACCAGAGTATCGTTTCTTTTAACGATAAGAAAAAACACGATCATCCCGGGAGGAGACACAATGGCAAATTCGCGTCTTTCACGTCGTGAAGTTCTCAAGACCGCCGCCCTCGGTTCCGCGGCGGTGATTACATCGCCTTACGTCAGCGGCAGCTATGCCGCCGGTACTCTGTCGCTCGGCTGCTGGGATCACTGGGTCCCCGGCGCCAACAAGGCGCTCACCAAACTCTGCAACGAGTGGGGCGAGAAGAACAAAGTTGAAGTGAAGATCGACTACATCACCTCCCAAGGCGAGAAGGACAAGTTGACGGCCGCCGCCGAAGCGCAGGCCGGCACCGGTCACGACATCATGTCGCATCGCGACTGGAACATCCGCATCCATCAGGCGCAACTCGAGCCGCTCGACGACGTTATCGCCGCGCTCATCAAGAAATACGGCCCGATCAGCCCCGTCGCCGAATATCTCGCCAAGAGCAAAGGCGTGTGGCTCGGCGTGCCGACCGCAGTCGGGAGCCAGGTCAAGCCGTGCTGCTCGCGCTTCGATCTCTACAAGCAGCATGCCGGCATCGATTTGCAGGCCATGTTCCCGGCCGATGAATCCAAATGGAATAAGGCCGAGACCGACAAGTGGACCTGGGATCTCTATCTCGACTCGGCGCAGAAGCTGCACAAGGCGGGCTTCCCGGTCGGTCTGCCGATGGGGCAAACCTCCGATGCGGTGGACTGGGTCGGCGGCCTGTTCAACGCCTATGGCGCGGTGTTCATCGACGGCAAAGACAACATCAAGGTCAATTCCGACCAGACCCGTCAGGCCATGGAGATGGCCCGCAAGATCATGGAAGTCAGCCCGCCCGAAGTGTTCGCCTGGGACGACGCCGGCAACAACCGCTGGCTGATCTCCGGCAAGGGATCCGGCATCATGAATCCGCCGAGCGCCTGGGCGGTCGCCAAGCGCGACAATCCAAACGTCGCGGCGAACTGCTGGACGCATCCGGTGCCGAAGGGGCCGAACGGCCGCTTCGTGGGCCAACTGCCGCAGTTCTACGGACTGTGGAAGTTCTCCAAGAACAAGGCCGCGGCGAAAGACCTGCTGCTCTATATCTCGCAGAAAGAGTCGATCGCCCAGCTCGTCGAGGCCTCGGTCGGCTACGATCTGCCGTCGTTCAAGACGATGTACGACCTCGATACCTGGAAGAAAGTCGAGCCGCCCGTCGGCACCGTGTACGGCTATCCGCCGCGCGGCGACGAGCAGACGTCGATGTTCGGCGCGCCTGCGCGCTCCGAAGTCGGCGCCCAGATGTACAACCAGGCGATCAATACGGTGATGGTCTCGAAGTTCACGCAGGGCAAAGAGAAGCTCGACGACGTCATCAAGTGGGCCGAGAAGGAGCTGGAAGGCACGTTGCGCGCCTGAGCGAGCTCCGCAGCTAATGGCATGCCGGCCCTGGTTGGCCGGCATGCTCGACCTGCAAAACCAAGGGGCCGACCAGAGGTTGGCATCGCGGCATGGTAGACACCGCCCAATCATGGGGCGCCGCCGTCGATAGCACGGCTGACGCACCCGTCAGACGCGTCGGCTTGCGTCGCTTCGTGCGGCGACGCTCGACCATCGCGCTGCTGATGTGCATGCCATTGATCCTCATCGTCGCCTGCCTCATCATTTATCCGGCGTTCTATTCGATTTATCTGTCGATGCTGAACAAAGCGCAGACCCGATTCATCGGTCTGTCGAACTTCACTTTCCTGATGTCGCGCGACACCTTCTGGATGGTGGTCGAGCAATCGACGATCTTCGCGCTGTCGGCCGTGTTCTTCAAAGCGCTGATCGGGCTGATCACCGCGCATCTCGTCAACAACCTGCCGGTCAAGGGCCAGCGCAAATGGCGCGGCATGCTGCTGGTGCCGTGGGTAATCCCGCTCGCCCTCTCCACCCTCGGCTGGTGGTGGATGTTCGACCCCACCAATTCGGCGTTCAATTACACCCTCAAAAGCATGGGCTTTAACTGGATTCCCTGGCTGAGCGATCCCTATTGGGCGCGCTTCTCGGTGATCCTGGTCAACGTCTGGTACGGCGCGCCGTTCTTCCTGATCATGTATCTGGCCGCGCTCAAATCGGTGCCCGAGCAACTCTACGAGGCCGCCGCCATCGACGGCGCCACCGCCTGGCAGAAATTCGTCCACATCACGCTGCCGATGATGCGCAACATCATCGCCATCACCGTGCTGTTCTCATTGATCGTCACGTTCGCCAACTTTGACATCGTCCAGATCATGACCGCGGGCGGCCCGCGCAACATGACGCACATGTTCGCGACCTACGCCTTCCTGCTCGGCATTCGCTCCGGCGATCTGCCGCTTGGCGCGGCGACGTCGTTGTTCATGTTCCCGATTTTGGCCATCGCCGCGATCTTCATTCTGCGGGGCGTTCGCAAGCGCGGCAGGGAGATCGGATGAGCACCCTCGCTGCTACCGCGCCCACCGTCAGGCGCGCCGGCTCCCGCACCAGCCTGCACCGCAGCCGCCGCTGGGCGCTGATCGCGTCATACGTCTTCCTGATTATGTTCGCGATCTTTTTCTTGATGCCGCCTTATTACATGGTGGTGACCGCGCTCAAGAGCGACGCCGAGATGGCGCGGCTGGCGACCAATCCATGGTTCATCTTCGACGGCGTCACGCTCGACCAGTTCAGGATCCTGCTCGGACAGACCGACTTCCTGATCTTCTTCAAGAACACCGTGATCGTGACGGTCTGCGTGGTGGCGATCACCATGGTGGTGAGCGTGCTAGCCGCCTTCTCGCTTGGCCGCATGAGATTCTGGGGCTCCAGCGTTCTCGCCACCGGCATTTTTCTGACCTATCTGGTGCCGGATACGCTGCTGTTCATTCCGATGTTCCAGATCGTCAAATCGATCGGCCTGCTCAATTCGTACTGGGGCATGGTGCTGGTCTACCCGACGCTGACGGTGCCGTTCTGCACCTGGATCATGATCGGCTACTTCCAGTCGATCCCCAAGGAACTCGACGAGGCCGCGCTGATCGACGGCGCCGGCCACATGCAGATGCTGTTCAAGATCTTCATTCCGGTGGCGCTGCCCGGCATCATCGCCGCCATGATCTTCGCCTTTACGGTGTCGTGGGCGGCCTTCGTCTACCCGATGGCCTTCCTCTATTCGTCGGACCAGCAAGTGCTCACCGTCGGCACGGTGACCAGCCTGATCCGCGGCGACGTCTACAAGTGGGGCATGCTGATGGCGGGCGCGTTGATTGCCGCCGCCCCGCCGCTCGTCATCTACGCCTTCCTCATGGACTACTACATCGCAGGCTTGACCGCCGGCGCCACCAAGGGCTGACCATCATGGCCGAAGTCGTCTTGCATAAAGTCGTCAAGAAATTCGGCGAGGTCGAAGCCGTCCGCGCCATCGACCTGGACATCCCGAACAACGAATTCGTCGTGCTGGTCGGTCCCTCCGGCTGCGGCAAGAGCACCACGCTGCGCATGATCGCCGGCCTCGAGGAAGTCAGCGCCGGGAACATCCTGATCGACGGCGAAGTGGTCAACGACCTGCCGCCGAAGGATCGCGACATCGCAATGGTGTTCCAGAACTACGCGCTCTATCCGCACATGACGGCGTTCGAGAACATGTCGTTCGGGTTGAAACTGCGCAAGTTTCCCAAGGACGAGATCCGCAAGCGGGTCGAGCATGCCGCCCGCATCCTCGACATCACCGAGTTGCTCGAGCGCCGCCCCAAGGCGCTGTCCGGCGGCCAGCGCCAGCGGGTCGCCATGGGCCGCGCCATCGTGCGCAACCCGAAGGTGTTCCTGTTCGACGAGCCGCTGTCGAACCTCGACGCCAAGCTCAGAGTGCAAATGCGCACCGAGATCAAGCGCGTCCACCAGAAGGTGAAGACCACCACCGTTTACGTCACGCACGACCAGGTTGAGGCGATGACGCTCGCCGACCGCGTGGTGGTGATGAACGGCGGGCGCATCGAGCAGATCGGAGCGCCGCAGGACCTTTACCACAAGCCGGCGACGCGTTTCGTCGCCGGCTTCATCGGCTCGCCGGCGATGAATTTCATGCCGTGCCGGCTGGAGCAAAGTGGCGCCGGCTTGAGTGCGCGCGTGTCCGACACGATCGCGCTGCCGGTGCCGGCAAGCCGCACAGCGCGCTACCAGTCCGTGGCGGGCAAGGAAGTCCTTCTCGGCCTGCGGCCCGAACACATCACCGAGGTGCGCCAGAACGGCGGCAGCGACGGCAGCCGCAATTTCTCGGTGACGCTCGACGTGGTCGAACCGATGGGCATGGAAACAATGGTGTTCTTCACCATCAACGGCGCCGAGTACTGCGGCCGCGTCGAGCCCAACAGCGCCGGTGACGCCGGCGCCACCATGAAGCTGCACGCGAACATGGATCAGATGCACATCATCGATCCGGCCAGCGGCGCGGTGCTCTAGCGTCGAATTCTGAGGCGAGGGCGAGGGCCGCACCCTACTTCATCAATGCCCCGATCGCGTGGCCGAGCAGGCCGCCGAGGCTTTCTTCAACGCCGGGACATATCTCGTCCAGCGAGTAGCTGTGGCCGGCGTCACAGCAAAACCGCCAATCGTCCCCCGCCTGCACTTCGTAGAGGGCACCCATGCATTCCGGGCAGCCCAGCACGGTCGCTCGCCCGATGATCTCTGCGGAAGAACTGGCGGTCATGATTTCGCTCCGTTTCTTCAGGTTTTTTGCAGGCGTTGCACCTCAACAAATCGGCCCCCGATGAGTTCCATAGCGTCGCCGCGAGGCCACACGGCCCGGCCGATGAAGCCGCCCAGGCGTAAACTTTGGGCCAAAACGAGGGTTTTGCCTTGTGAATCATTTCAGGATTTGGAATGACTTATTGCGAGGCACAATAAATCGGGCGACTTGATGATCGTCGTTGTCGGCTTGGCGTTCGAGGCGCGGATTGCCGCTCGTTCCGCAAGAAAAGTCGTATGCGCAGGCGCGGGACGCGATCTCGCGCTAGTGGTGCACGACTCCATCGATGCCGACTGCCGCGGGTTGATGAGCTTCGGCGTCGCCGGCGGCCTGCAGCCCGATCTGACGCCTGGCACCTGCATTGTCGCGTCGGATGTCATCGACGGCGAGCGCCGCTATTCGACCGACGCCGGCTGGTCGCAACGGCTGCTGCAAAGCATCCCGAAATCGCAATCCGGCGTCGTCGCCGGCGCGGCTGGACCGGTTGCGACGTCCGCGGCCAAATCCGCGTTGCACCGCGCGACCGGCGCGGTCGCCGTCGATATGGAATCGCATATTGTCGCAAAGGTCGCGGCCGAGCGCAGGCTGCCGCTCGCCGTGCTGCGCGTCGTCTGCGATCCGGCGGCGCGCGCCTTGCCCGACGTGGCTTTCCGTTCGGTGCGCGCCGACGGAACGACCGACGTCATGGGGTTGTTGCGATCGCTGGCGCGGCAGCCCCGCCACGTTCCCGCGCTGATCCGCGTCGCGCTCGACGCGCGCTCGGCCCGCGCCACGCTCCTGCAATGCGGGCAGGCCCTCGCACCCCATCATATTGGCGCAACGCAGCAGCCCGTGCTCGAGACCGGCCTTCGCAGCGCCGTCGGTTAGTTTCGCCGCGGGCGTCGGGCCTCATTCACGATCATCGGTAGCCCGCCCTTCGGCCGCAGGCTGACGCGTTGCACCGGCCAGACCTCGTGGCCGCGCAGCAGATCCAATCGAAGGTTTCGCATCAACGTCGCAAGCACGATCGAGGCTTCCTGCATGGCGAAGCTCGCGCCGATGCAAGTGCGGGGACCGGCGCCGAACGGCAGATAGGCAAAACGCGCAATCGTATCGCGCGCTCCGTTGAGGAAGCGCGCCGGCTCGAACCGGTCGGGATCGTCCCAAAGACGGCGGTGCCGCTGCAGGACATAGGGCGCAATCACGATCATCGTGCCGGCCTTGATCGCATGCCCGGCGAGTTCGTCCGGGGCGCCGGCCGCGCGGCTGATCGCGGTGATCGGCGGATAGAGCCGGTTGGCCTCGTCGAGCACGGCGCGCGTTTCCACCAGACGGTCGGCAAGGCCATCCGTCGGACCATCAAGCTCGCGCTCGGCCTCCAGGCGAACGCGCTCACGCCATTCCGAGCTTTGCGACAGCAGGAAGACCGACCAGGTCAGACAGTTCGCGGTCGTCTCGTGCCCCGCCGCGATGAACGTCAGGATGTTGGAGCGCACGTCTTCTTCGCCGAGCTTCGCGCCGGTTTCCGGATCCCGCGCCCGCAGCAGCAGAGTGAGCAGATCGTGCGGCACACTGTCGGGGGATCTTGCCAGGCTCTGGCGGCGCCTGGCGATGATGGCATCGATTGCAGTGTTGAAAAGGCGCAAGGCCGGTCGTGCCTTGAGCCGTCCAAGCCGCGGCATCGACGCCCGCAGGCCAAGCAGATCGAACGGATCGATCTGCCCGATGGCGTCGAAATAGCTCTTCATGCCCTTTCGGATTTCTTCCGGGTCGTCGCCGAGCCCCTCGGAAAAGATGGTGCGCTCCAGCACGTCGAGGCTCAGCCGCGTGATCTCCACCGCGATGTCGAGGACCTCCCCGCGCTGCCGCCTGAGGCGCTCGACCAACGAGGCCGCAGCCTCGATCATGGCGCCGGAAAACCGGGCGACTGCCTTGGGGGAGAACAGCGGCGCCAGGGCGCGGCGCTGCATGCGCCATTTCGTCGTTTCGGCCGTCAATAATCCGTCGCTCAGGCCGGCCGACAGGATGCGGCGCTGCACCCAGTCCTTCTTGTAGTTGTCGCAATTGTCGAGCAGCACGCGCTTGATCGCGGCCGGATCGCTGATCACCGCTACGCGCACCAAGGGCAACCCGCCCATGACAACGGGCTCGTTGAAATGCGCCTCGGTCCAGGCTTCGAGCGGGTTGTCGATCAGCGCGCGGGCCAAGCCGAGCGGGCCAAGCGGCTTGGCCCTCGGCACCGGCGCGGGCGGAAGCAATTTCGCTGTGCGGTCAAGCACGCCGGGCTCTCGTCAAATGAGCAATATCGAGAAATCAACAAAAGATAACTGCGTTTCGTGACAGGGGTTCCGCCCTGAAATTCGACGGTTTGGGTCACTTATTCGCCAAACATACATGGCCATACATGGCGCAGTTCTTGCCAAATGCGTTGCCACACCCAATTACTGGGCGCGGCCGCATCTGATGACGGAGAGCAAGTGCGTGTATCGCCGACCGCAAATGTCGATCAGGCAAAGACTGTCCAGGGTTGCCCTCGGCGGCCTGCTGCTCGCGTCCGCTGTGCTTTCGACGCTGCCTAAAAATGCTGCAGAGGCCGCCCCGCCGTCCCCCGTCCCGACCGGCGATTGGCTGGTCGAGAAGCGATACGCCATCATCCGGATCGTGGACTGCGGGGGGCAGCTGTGGGGCGTCGTGACCTGGCAAGCGCGTCCGAATGTCGACTCGCATAATCCCGACCCGGCCAAGCGCAGCCGCCCGACGCTCGGCATGCCGGTGCTGCTCGGCATGAAACCGGGCGATGAGCCGAACAAGTGGGAAGGCGAAATCTACAATTCGCAGAACGGCAAGACCTACGACTCCAATATCAGCCTGTCCGCTCCCGACGTGCTGCGCGTCGAGGGCTGCGTGCTCGGCATCTTGTGCGGTGGCGAGGACTGGACGCGCGTGACCGCGCAGAACTCCCTCTTGCCCAAGGGCGTCCCGGCAAATTTCAGCGGCCCGACTGTGGCCGAATCCCAGAAGATCTGTTCAGGCCTCGTCGGCACGACGGGGAGCGCCCATCAGGGCCGGCTGAAATAGCACCGCCGCTGCCAGCGTGCAGATCAGCGACAGCGCCATCAGCTTGCCCATGCTGGACGTACCCGGATGCTTCGACAGCCAAAGGCTGCCGAATGCAGTGGCCGTTGTCAGCGCGCTCCAGATCACGGCGCGCGTCAGGCTCGACTGCAGGAGATCGGTGCGGCCGGAGCGCCACGCCATGATGTAATAGATCTTGAAGGCGACGCCGACGCCCAGCAGCAGCGGCAGCGCGATGATGTTGGCGAAATTGAGCGGCATGCCGATCAGGACGCAGATTTCCAGCGTGACGACGCCGGCGACCAGCAGCGGGATCAGCGTCAGCAGGACGTCGCCGAAGCGGCGCAGCACGATCCAGAGGATGACGGCGATCGACAAGAGCGCGTAGGCCCCGGCTTCGAAGAAGGCGATGACCACGGTATCGCCGGACTTGAGGATCGAGATCGGGCCGCCGACGGCGTCCGGCTGGGCGGCGAGCACCCCGCGCGCAAAGCTCCGCAGCACCTCGGTGTTGTTGGTGTCGCCCTTGGGCGCCGCCTCGGCGCGGGCCTTGCCGTCGGCGGCAATCCACTGGCTCTTGAGAGTGACCGGCAGATTGGCCGTCGTCACCGTCTGCGCCTGCAACGCCGCGTGCAGCGCCGACAGATCGATCAGCAGCGGCGTGATGAACGCGACCTGCGCCTTGTCGCGCATACCCTTGCCAGCATCCGCGAGCCGGAGCATGTCGGCAGACAGGCGGCGCGCCGCCTTGGCGCCCCCGCCTTTGTCGTTTCCTGCCAGCTGCTTCAACTGATCGGCGCTGGCGCGCAGCACCGCGACGTTCTCGGTATCGCTCGGACCACCGGACGGCTCGCGGTTGAAGATCGGACCGATCTGACGATCGAGGGACTGGATCATGGCGAGCTTCTTGGGCTGCTCATCCGGAACGAAGCTGTTGAGCGTCGTGACCTGCGCGACCTGCGGCAGCTTGGCCAGGCGGTCGGCGTCGGCCTCGGCCTGGTCGGGCGTCGCCGCAACTATGTTGACCGAGTTCACGCCGGCGCGCGGATCGTCCTGCAGATCGAGGTAAGTTGCCACCAACTCGGCGGCCGGACTGCGCAGATGGATCGGGTTGAAGTCGAAGGTGAGGAAATACAAAAGCGGCAGGCCGAGCACCGCGACCGCAGCCGTCCCGGCGACGATTGGAATGCGGTATTTCTGCAAGGCTCGGTCGAGCGGCGCGAGGAAGCTGTAGCCAACCGGCTCGGGCTCCCCGGGCGGATTGAGAATCGCCAGCAAAGCCGGCAACAACGTGATGCTGGTGCCGTAGGCAACCAGCATGCCGACACCGGCAATTTGGCCGAGTTCGGAGACGCCGCGATAGTCGGTCGGCAGGAACGACAAGAAGCCCGCGGCCACCGCCGCACCCGCGAGCGTGAGCGGAACGCCGACCTTTTCCGCGGCACTGGCGAGCGCCGGACGCAATTCGCGGATGTCGTGCCGTTCGGCGCGATAGCGCACCGAGAACTGGATGGCGAAATCGACGCCGAGCCCGACGAAGAGCGCGGCAAACGCCACCGAGATCATGTTGAGCGCATGCACCATCAGCAGACCGAGCGCCGCCGTGACGATGAGGCCGACGAACAGATTGATGACGACCGCGCCAATGATGCGCGCCGACTTCAGCGCCAGCCATAGAATGACGAGGACGACGACGACCGTGCCGATGCCGTTGACCAGCGCGCCCTGCTGCACGGTGGCGAATTCCTCATCCCCCATCGGGATCGTGCCGGTGAGCCGCACGCGGGCCTGATAGCGGTCGGCAAGATCGAGATCGGCCGCCGCCTTCTTGATCGCCTCGCTCGACGCGCGGCCCGGCTCGAGCGCGGAATAGTCGAGCGCCGGGTGGACTTCGATGAACTGCCGCTTGTCCGTCGGCGCCGATGGCTTGCCGTTCAGCATTTCCTGCCATGAGAAGACGGCGGGCCGGTTGGCCAGCACCTGATCCAGCGTGTCCGCCGCCATCGACAGCGGCCGCGTGAAATCGTCGAGCTTGGACTGACCGTATTTGACGCCGACCAGGCTGATCGACAGCGCGCGGGTCAGGCCGCGCAGGCTCGGGTCGCTCACCAGCGTGTCGATGATCGGTCCGGCCTGGCCGATGCCCGTCGTCAAGCGGGCGACGTCCTCCGTCGGACGAAACAGGAGCGCGTTGCGGGCAAAGAAGCTGCTGCCGCCGAGATTGTCGACCGAATGAAAGAGCGTCTTGTTGTCCGAGAGGCGGCGGGCCAGTTGGCTCGTTGCCGCCGTGGCGAGCTCCGCCGACGGCGCATCGACAACGACCAGCGTCGAGTTGAAATGGCCCGGGAATTCCTTCTCGAAGGCCAGTTCGCGCTGGCGCCAATCGAGCGCCGGCGAGATCAGCTTGTTGACGTCGGTATTGATCGCGAAATGTCCTGCCAGATAGACGACGGACAGCGCCGCCCCGGCCACGCCGAAGACCACAACGGGCCAGGGAAAGCGCGTACACAGGCGCACAATGGCGTTGATCGTCGAGCCGAGCATCGATGAGGGCGCCTTTGCGGATGTTGCGTCGTTAACGCCAACGGGAACCTTTTGTTCGCGTCGGCAGATAGCCTCACTCTGTTACCGCTGCGGACAAGGGAACCGGCGCGACGCCGGTCCGTTGGATCAAATGAAGCCCTGGGGGAGCGGAGCGCACCGATGCGCCGGCGTTTTTTGGTTATCCTGGTCGTCACACTGACCGCGGTGGCGCCGTTAGCGGAGCCGGCACACGCACAATTGCGGGGCCTGCTGGGCGCTGTCACCCGTCCGATCAGAGGCCTGTTCGGCGGCGGGTATCATCACCACCCCTCGCGCCACCACGAGGCCGCCCACGAGGCGCAGCCGAAGGCGTCCGAGCAGGCCGCGGCCAAACCCGCCGAGACGCCGGGCCTGAATGTGCGGGAGACGGCCATAGACCCGCGAAATCCGTATGAGGTCGCGCTGGGCTATGCCTTCTGGCCCGACGACTACGGCCGGTACTTCGGTCAATACGGCTTTGGCACCATCGCGGCAGCGATTGCGGGTCCGGCGGCGGCCGGGCGGCCGCGTGAAGTCGCCACCACCGGCCAAAGCACCGGCGCGATCCAGCATGCGGATATCCTGCCGTCCTGCGACATTGCCGACACCGCGACCAGTGACTGGGTGGCCGGACGAATGAAACGGGGATTGCGCGCCGACGCCACGCAGCTTCGCGCCTTCGACCAGGTGCGCAGCCAGTTGATCGATGGCGGCAAGGCCATCCGGTCTCGATGCCGAACGATCAGCACCGATACGCCGCTGGAGCGGCTGGCCGAGCTCAAGCAACGCATCTGGGCCGTGCACGACGCCGATATCACGGCGCGACCCGCAGTCGCGGCGTTCTACGACACGCTGAGCGACCGGCAGAAGGCGGAATTCAAGGGAACGGCGCCGTCACCGCCGAAAGGCAATGCCGCCGCCGCACCGATGGGGCAGCGAAACCAAGCCTCCGCGGCACTCGACGGCGGCACGCAAGCTTTGATCGGACAGATCGAGCAAAAGGTCCGGCCGACGCACGATCAGCAAGCGGCCCTGGACAATCTGCAGAAAGTATCGGCGCAAATGGAAAAATTGCTGTTGGCGCAGTACGCGCAAGCAACGCCGCAAAGTCCGTTGGCGCGGCTCGACGCGGCCGACGACCAGCTGGTCGCCCTCAACTACGCGACATCGAGTTTGGAAATCGCGCTCAACAGTTTCTATGCCGGCTTGAGCGACGAGCAAAAGGCGAGCTTTGACTCGCTGGGACGCTAGACGCGGTTTCGGTCGATGAATTCGACGCCGAGTTCGCCGCCGAGACGCCAGACCACGCGGCATTCGCGCATCATGTTGCCGCCCTCGCCGGAGACCGACAGCGTGAATGTCGGCGGCATCTGCAGCTCGGAAAAGAGCCTGGCGCCATTTTCGGAAATGTCCGTCACCATGCAGGTCCGGGGCATGACGCCGGCCTCGCTGTGGAATTGCGCCACGCGATTGATCATTTGGCGCGCTACTTTTCGGCGTTCTTTGAGCACAGCTCTTTGGCCCTGACGTTTCGAGTGCCAAGACCAATAAAGTCGCTTCTTTCAGAACCGCCTAATGGAGTGCTTAAAGTCTTAAATGTTCCGGACGTTATCGGGCAACCTCAATGCGCGCCGGTTCGCGACCAGCGCTCTCCGCCTCGGCCAATACCTGTCCAATCATGACCAGCACCGGCCCGGGCAGCTTTGCCTGCGCAAGCCGCGCGGGCAATTCACGGATCGGCGCGGCAACGGTCGCCTGATCGGGGCGCGTGGCGCGGGCGATCGCCACCGCGGGCGTCGCAGGGTCGAGACCTTCGGCGACGGCTTTGTCGACCAGCGCCGCGAGCGTTCGCACCGGCATGTAGATCGCCGTTGTGGTCGCGGGATCGGCGAGGCTGCGCCACTCGATGTCCTCCGGCAGGGCGCCGTCCTTGGCGTGCGCCGTGACGAACTGCAGCCGGCGCGCATGGCCGCGGTCGGTCAGCGGCAGCGCCAGCCGGCTCGCCGCGCCCTGCGCGGCGGTGATGCCGGGGACGACCTCGACGGCGATGTTCGCCGCCTTGCAGGCCGCGATCTCCTCGCCGGCGCGCGCGAAGATCAGCGGGTCGCCGCCCTTGAGCCGCACCACCCGCTTGCCCTGCCTGGCGAGGCTGACCATCAGCGCGTTGATCTCGTCCTGCTTGCACGATGGCCCGTAGCCGGTCTTGCCGACCAGCATCTTGCGTGCCTCGCGGCGGGCGAAGTCGAGCACGTCGCGCGACACCAGATCGTCGAACAGGATGATGTCGGCGGATTGCAGCGCCCGCACGGCCCGCAGCGTGAGCAATTCGGGATCGCCGGGACCGGCGCCCACCAGCGTGACGGAACCGTTCTCCACGGCGCCGCCCAGCCCCTTCACTTCGGCAATGAAGTTGTCGAAATCGGTCTGGGTCGGCTCGACCTCCGGATGCGTCACCGCGTGCGCGGTGAACAACTGCCAGAACTTGCGGCGTCCGGCGAACGGCAGACCCGAGGCCTTCACCGCATCGCGCCAGCGCGCGGCGGCTGACGCCCAGGCGGCGAAGCCCTTCGGCAGCAGGCCTTCGAGCTTGGCACGGATCGCCTGCGCAAACACCGGCGCGGCGCCGTCGGTCGAAATGCCGATCACCAGCGGCGAGCGATTGACGATGGCGCCGAAGGAGAAATCGCAGAACGCGGGCTTGTCGATCACATTGACCGGGACACCGGCGGCGCGGGCCGCCTGCGCAAAGGCGGCGGCAGAAGTGTCATCGTCGAAGGCACCGACCGCGATCGCCGCGCCCTTGAAATCGGTCTCGCTCCAGGCGCGACGATAGAGAACGATCTCGCCGCCGGGCGGCTCAGCCGCCGTCTGCTGCATCTCCGCGGAGATGTCCGCGCTGTAGACGTCGACATGCGCGCCGGCCGACGACAGCAGCTCCGCCTTCCAGGCCGCGGCGGCGCTACCACCCGCGAGCACGGCGCGTTTTCCGGCGAGCGCGAAGAACACCGGCAGGCGCGCCAACGTGCCGAGGCGCGTTGGTGTCATTTCAAGCGGCTTGCGTGACTCGTTCATCGCTCACAATCCTCTTCAGTTCCGGCAGGCAGGAGCCGCAATTGGTGCCGGCGCGCAAGGCCGCGCCGATGGCCTCGACGCTCGCCGAACCGCCGGCGACCGCATCGCGGATGACATTGAGCCCGACGCCGAAGCAGGCGCAGATGATCGGGCCTGAATCGACGAGACCGGCCGTCGATTTTCCCGAGAGCACCGCCCGGCGCTCGGCGTTCTCCAAACGCTCGGCTTCGAACAGCGCCTTGACCGCGTCCCAGTGCGGCGCCGCGGCCGCCGGACCGATGAACAGGCAGCCGGCGAGCCGGCCATCGACGAAGGCCGCGATGCGATAGATGCCGCGCGGCTCATCGACGAATTCGGCGATCTCGGCCGCGCCGAACAGGCCTTGCGCCCATTCCCGCCAAGCCGGCGGCGTGTCGTTGCTCGCCAGCAGATAGCCGGCGCCGTTTGTGACGCTCACGCGCGTCCACCAGGTTTCGCGCGGCAGCGCCAAAGGCTCGCGCACCAAGGCAAAGCCGCGGAACTTGAAGGCGATGGACTCGATCGACGCGGGCGTTGATTTCGCTTCGGGCTGGCCGGAAAACGGATCGGTCGCCGGCGTTACCAGCTCGCCGATGCGCGCCGACGAGGCGGTCTCGTCGCTCCAGTGGATCGGCACGAACAGCGAACCGCGCTGCTGCGTTTCGGTGACGACGACCTTGAGCACGCAGGACCCGTGGGACGTCGCAATGCGCGCGAAGCCACCATGCGTCAAATTCGCCGCCGCCGCGTCGCTCGGATGTACCTCGACGAACGGCTCCGGCACGTGGTTGGCAAGCCGCGCGCTCAGGCCGCTGCGCGTCATGGTGTGCCACTGGTCGCGGACGCGGCCGGTGTTCAGACGGAATGGGAAACGCTCGGATAGCGCCGCCTGCGGCGCCGGCCGTTCCGGCGCGACCAGCCGCGCCTTGCGGTCGGGCGTGAAGAAGCCGCCAGAGCCGAAGAAACGGGTTTCGCCCTGCGGCTTGCCGCGCGCCGCGGGCCACTGCAGGGGGCCGAGCGCGCCGAACTCGTCATTACTCAACGTCGCGAGCGCGCCGATATCGAAATCGCGCGTGCCGCCGTTCTCGAATGCCGACAACGCCGCGTGCTCGCGGAAGACGTCGGCGGCCGTTGCATAATCGAACGCCTCGCCGAAGCCCAGTCGCCGCGCAACCTGCGCCACCATCCACCAGTCGGGCCTCGCCTCGCCGGGCATTGGCAGGAACGGCCGCTGCCGCGAAATGCGCCGCTCGGAATTGGTGACGGTGCCGTCCTTCTCGCCCCAGGCCGCGGCCGGCAGCAGCAGATGCGCGCCGGCGTTCACGGTGTCGTTGGACAGCACGTTCTCGGACACGACGAACAGGTCGAGCTTGGCGAGCGCGTCGCGCACGCGGCCGGCGCGCGGCAGCGACACCGCCGGGTTGGTCGCCATCACCCACAGCGCCTTGATCTCGCCGCGCTCGATCGCCTCGAACATCTGCACGGCCTTGAGGCCCTCGCGGGTGGCGATGTTCGGCGCGTTCCAGAAGCGCGCGACGCGGTCGGTCTCCTCCGGCGAAAAGCCCATATGCGCGGCGAGCTGATTGGCAAGGCCGCCGACTTCGCGGCCGCCCATCGCGTTGGGCTGACCGGTGAGCGAGAACGGGCCGCAACCCGGTCTGCCGATGCGGCCGGTGGCGAGGTGGCAATTGAGGATGGCGTTGACCTTGTCGGTGCCCTGCGCCGACTGGTTCACGCCTTGCGAGAAGCAGGTGACGATATTCTCGGTCGTGCGGAAGAGCGCGAAGAAGCGCACGACGTCGGCCGGCGCGAGGCCCGTCGCCGCCGCGGTCGCCACGACGTCCGGCGCGATCTCGCGGGCGCGGGCGAGCGCTTCGCCGATACCCGTCGTGTGCGCATCAACATAGGCGTAATCGAGCGCGTGAGTATCGGCGAGATGCACCAGCAGTCCGCAAAACAGCGCCGTGTCCATGCCCGGCGCGACCGGCAGGAACAGGTCGGCATCCTCTGCGGTCGCGGTGCGGCGCGGATCAATGACGACAATTCTGGCGCGCCGCGCGTGCTTGTTGGCGACCATGCGCTGGTAGAGTACCGGATGGCACCAGGCCGCATTCGAGCCGACGAGGATGATGAGATCGGCCTCGTCGAGATCGCGATAAGTGCCTGGCACGGTGTCGGTGCCGAAGGCGCGGCGATGCCCGGCAACTGTCGACGCCATGCACAGCCGCGAATTGGTGTCGACATTGGCCGAGCCGAGGAAGCCCTTCATCAGCTTGTTGGCGACGTAGTAGTCCTCGGTGAGCAGCTGGCCCGACAGATAGAACGCGACCGCCTGAGGCCCATGCCGCGCGATCGTGCGCATGAAGCCGTCCGCCACCTGGTCGAGCGCGTCGTCCCAGGCGATGCGCGAGAGCGTGCCGTCGCCCTGCCGCCGCATCGGATGCAGTAGGCGCGTTTCAAGGCCGAGCGTTTCGCCAAGCGCCGAGCCCTTGGAGCACAGCCGGCCAAAATTCGCAGGATGCTCGGGATCGCCCGCGATGACGGCACCGCCTCGTCCATCGGGCTTCGCCAGCACGCCGCAGCCGACACCACAGTAAGGGCACGTGGTGCGCACCGCCGGCAGATGGTGGGCCGGCGCGTTCATGCGGCGCGGCCCTTGCCGGTATTGGCATGGAAATCGCGGCCGTTGCCGGTTCGCGCGACGAAGCCAGCGCGGATCGTATAGTCGCCGAACCGTTCGCCGCTCGTGCGCTCCTTGGCATAGGCGGCAAACAGCAGATCGAGCGCGGCGACGATGCCGGCATGATCGAGGTCCTCGGCATAGAGCTTCGACAGCCGCGAGCCGTCGAACGCCGCGCCGAGATAAAGATTGTAACGCCCCGGTCCCTTGCCGACCAAGCCGATCTCCGCGAGATAAGGCCGCGCGCAGCCGTTGGGGCAGCCGGTCATGCGGATGACGATGTCGTCGCCGGACAACCCATTGGATTCGAGACGCTCATCGAGCGCGGTGAGCAGGTCGGGCATGTAGCGCTCGCTTTCGGCGAGCGCCAGGCCGCAGGTCGGCAGCGCGACGCAGGCCATGGCGTTGCGGCGCAGGCCCGACCACGGCGGCAGCAGTCCGGCCTCGCGCGCGATGCCTTCGATCTCGGATTGGCGCGCGGTCGCGACGTTGGCGACGATCAGGTTCTGGTTCGGCGTGATGCGGAAGTCGCCGTCGTGGAGTTGCGCAATCTGGCGCAGCGCCGACAACTGCCTGGCGTGGGTACCGTCGCCCAGGCGGCCGTCGAGAACGTACAAGGTGAGATGAGCGCGGCCATCGCGGCCCTGGCTCCAGCCGTAGCGATCACCGGTCGAGGTGAAGGCGAATGGCCTCGCCGGCTGCAAGGCGACGCCGGCACGGCGCTCGACTTCGGCGCGGAAGGCGTCGAGCCCGCGATCTTCGATGGTGTATTTGAGGCGGGCGTGCTTGCGGTCGCTGCGGTCGCCCCAGTCGCGCTGCACGGTGATCACGGCCTCGGCGATGGCGACCGCATCCTTGGTCGCGCAGAAGCCCATGACATCGGCGGTGCGCGGATAGGTCGCCGGCTCGCCGTGCGTCATGCCCATGCCGCCGCCGACCGTGACATTCCAGCCCGTCACCTCGCCCTTGCCGTCGACGATGGCGATGAAACCGAGATCATGGGCGAACACGTCGACGTCATTGCTCGGCGGCACCGCCACCACGATCTTGAATTTTCGCGGCAGGTAGGTCTTGCCGTAGATGGGCTCGACGGCCTCCTCCTCGCCGCCGGCGATGCGCTCGCCGTCGAGCCAGATCTCGCGGTAGGCCGGCGTGCGCGGCGTCAGGTGATCGGCGATGGCGCGCGCGAGATCGAGCGCCGCGTCGTGCGCGCCGGACAGGCCCGAATTGGGATTGCACATCACGTTGCGGTTGACGTCGCCGCAGGCGGCGATCGTGCTGAGCAACTGCGCGTCGATCTCCTTCAGCGTTTCCTTGAGATTGAATTTGATGATGCCGTGGAGCTGGACCGACTGGCGCGTCGTCAGCCGCATCGTGCCATTGCCGTAGGTCCGCGCGACGTGGTCGATGGCCAACCATTGCGCCGGCGTCAGCACGCCGCCGGGAATGCGCATGCGAATCATGAAGGCGAAGGCCTTCTCCATCTTCTTGCGCGTGCGCTCGGCGCGCAGGTCGCGGTCGTCCTGCAGGTACATGCCGTGGAACTTCACAAGTTGCGCGTCGTCCTCGACGATCGCGCCGGTGATGTCTTCCTGCAGGCCTTCGGCCAGGGTACCGCGGAGATAGTCGCTCGCTTCCTTGATGTGTTCGTTGCGCGACAGCTCGCTCATTCAATACGTGTCCTGCAAATAGCGGCGTTCGCGGTCGAGCGTCGCCACCGCCTGCGAAGCGGCTTCGGCGGAGAGCGATTTCACGTCCGCATAGGCGCGCGTCAGCGCAGACCGCACATCCTTGGCCATCGCCTTGGCATCGCCGCAGACGTAGAATTGCGCGCCGTTATCGAGCCACTCGATGAGTTCGCGGCGGCGGTCCCAGATCCGGTCCTGCACATAGACCTTCTCGGGCCGGTCGCGCGAGAACGCGACATCCATGCGGGTGAGCGCGCCGTCCTTGAGCGCCTCCTGCCATTCGGTCTGATAGAGGAAGTCGTGCGTGAAATTGCGGTCGCCGAAGAACAGCCAGCTGCGGCCGCTTCCCCCGGTCGCGCGGCGCTCCTGCACGAAGGCGCGGAACGGCGCAACGCCGGTGCCCGGACCGACCATGATGATGTCACGGTCGGGCTTGGGCAGCGCGAAGTGCTTGTTCGGGCGCAGCTTGACCCGGACGCGGGAGCCGCGCTCGAGCCGCTCGGCGACGAAACCGGACGCGACGCCCTTGCGGTCGCGCTCGTGGCTGCGATAGCGCACGGCGGAGACCAGCAGGTGCGCTTCCGCGTCGACCTCGCGGCGGGAGGAGGCGATCGAGTAGGCGCGCGGCGCCAGCGGCCGCGTGATGGCACGCAGCTGCTCGGGGGTCAGTGACGCCGGAAAGGCCTCGACGAGCTCGATCAATTGGCGGCCGGCGATCCACTCGCGGGCGTGGCCATCGGCGATGAGCTTCTTGACGCCGTCGTGCCCGGTGGCGGTGGCAAAATTCTCCAGTGTCTTGAGCGACAGCGTCGTCACGTCGCGCGACGTCAGCAGATCACCGCGCACCGCCTGGTCGGCCGCAAGCCCCGCAGCCTTCAGCAGCGCATCGACATAAGGCGGATCATTCTCGGCGTAGAGATCGAGCGAGTCGCCAGGCTCGTAGGCCGGCACCGCACCGTCGAAGCCCAGCTCGAGGTGAATGGTTTCCTTGGCCGAGCGCGACGAATTGAGATTGATGTGCTCGGTAACTTCCGCCTCGACCACGTCGGTGCTCGGCGCCGCCGCGGGCTTGCCGAAATCGACTTCGATGACGCGGCTCGGCTCGGCGCCCTTCGGCGCGA
This sequence comes from uncultured Alphaproteobacteria bacterium, assembly GCA_963742095.1. GTDB lineage: Bacteria > Pseudomonadota > Alphaproteobacteria > Rhizobiales > Xanthobacteraceae > Pseudolabrys. The sequence goes on along the minus strand of CAVUKJ010000003.1, from coordinate 1,340,187 downwards.
AAATCTTCACGGCCTCGTCGATCCAGCGGCCTGCCGGCTCGGCGAAGTCGAGATCGCAATCGACCCGCTCGGCCACACGCTTGCCGCCGAGCGCCTCAAGGCGCGCGTCAATCGCCTTGCCGATCGCGCAGAATTCCACATAGGCGGTATCGCCGAGCGCTATGACGCCGAACTCGACCCCGTCAAGGCGCGGCGCGGTTTCACCCATCAGTTCGCCATAGGCGCGGACAGCGCGTGCCGGCGGATCGCCCTCGCCCCAGGTCGCCGCGATCACCACCAGCCGCTTCACCGACGCGAGGCTCACGACATCGAGATCGGCCATGTCGACGATCGCCGGCTTGAGCCCGTTCTTGCGCGCCAGTTTCGCGAGATCGCCAGCGAGGCGTTCGCTGTTGCCAGAACTCGCTCGCGAACACAATCGTGATCGGCTCGGCCGGACGCGCCGGCGCTACCGGCTGCGGCGCTGCGGACGCCTCAAGCCCTGCCAGGTAGCCGGCAAGCCACGCCCGCTGCGTGTTGCTGGCAGGACCAACGACGCGGTTCAGCAATTCGATATCGGCTTCGGTGAACGGCGCCGATTTCGGGATGGTCGAGAGACCGCCGCTCATGCTCGGCCTCCAATTGCGGAGACGGCGGTGGCGGTCGTGTTCAGGGCTTGCATTCCAAGGGGTCCGTATTTGCGGTCGGTACCCCTTAGATAGAAGGTCATTCTGTTTAGCCGCAATAAACTGCGGAAAATAAGAAGAAATTTCCTTCTCCGGTCCTCCAGGGCGGGAAATATGCCAATTTCCGATAGCCCGGCCACCGAGCCGTTCTGCCAAGTTTCGTGCGGAACTGGCGGCCATGGCTCAATAAACGTCCTGCTGATAGCGGCCCTGCTTCTTCAGCGCGGCAACGAAGGTCGCCGCCTCGCCGGCACTGCGCTTGCCGTGCTGCGCGACGATATCAACCAGCGCCGTCTCGACATCCTTGGCCATGCGCGTCGCGTCGCCGCAGACGTAGATGTGCGCACCGCGTTCGAGCCAATCCCAGAGGTCGCGGCCATCGTCGCGCATGCGGTGTTGCACGTAGATTTTTTCCTCGGCGTCACGCGACCACGCCAGCGTCAGGCGATGCAGGTGGCCCGCTTTGCGCATGGCCCTGAGTTCGTCCTCATAGAAGAAATCGAAATCGCTGCGCTGATGGCCGAAGTAAAGCCAATTGTGACCCGGCGCCCCGGTCGCGATGCGCTCCTGCAGGAAGGCGCGGAATGGCGCAATGCCGGTGCCGGGCCCGATCATGATGATCGGCACATTGGGATCGGCGGGCAGGCCAAAGGCCGTCGCCCTCTGCACGTAAACTTTCATGACGCTGCCGAGCGGGATGCGCTCGGCCAGGCATGTCGAGCAAACGCCAAGCCTGCGCCGTGGGCCGATGTCGTAACGCACGGCATCGACGGTCAGCGCGACGCGGCCGGGATTTGCCCTCGGCGATGACGAGATCGAATAAAGCCGCGGCTGCAGCGGGTCGAGCGATTCGATGAACGCCTCGGGATCGGGCCGCACGCCGGGAAATTTCTCGATCGCGGCCAGCACGTCGAGCGTCTTGGCGTCTCCGTCCGGGTCCTCTCCAGTCGAGAGCGCACGGGCCTTCTTCCGACGGTCGCCGCCGGCGATATACGAATAGAGCTGGAACAGCATGTCGGGCGCGGGCGCCAGCGAAACGTCGCGCAGCAGCACATCGCGCAGCGGCTTGCCGCCGATCGGGAATTCGGGTGGTGCGCCGAGCGCCTGAACGATGGCGTCGACGAGCGCCGGATCGTTGCTCGGGTAAAGCCCGAAGGCATCGCCCACGGTGTATGCAAGACCGGACGACGACAGGTCGAATTCGAAGTGCCATGTCTCCTTCTGCGATCCAGGCTTGTTGAGCAACCGGCGCGAGACCAGCGTGGCTTCGACCGGATTGTCGCGCGAATAACCGGCGGCGGCGTGCGCCGACGCGAGTTGCGGCGCAAGCTGCGATGCTTGCGCGGCCGGCGCGGCTGCGGGCTTCGTCGACGCATTGCCCAGTTCGCCGTGCAACGCTTTGACCACACGCGCGGTTTCCTTGCCGCCGGGCACGCACAAGTTCAGCCGCGTTTCGGTGCCTTCGAAGATCGCGCCGGAATATTTCTTGCAGTCGTAGCCGCATTGGCCGCAGTCCTGCTGCGCCATCGCCGCCATCAGCTTCCAGCGCAGCGGCTTGCCGGAGGCCAAGCTCATGCGTTCGGCGAGCGGCAGCGTCTGGTCGTGCCAAGGTGCGTCACCGTCGGCATCCTCGGCGGCAATCGCAGGGTCGGCACCTGACATCAACGCCGCCGCCTGCTCGCCCGACAGCGGCGTGACGCCAGAGACGTCCAGCGACACCAGGCCGGCGAAGAACCCGTTGAGCCAGGCACGCTGCTCGTCCGAGAACGGCGCGGTTTCGGGCACCAGCGACGGGATCGGCGGCGGCAGGTTCTGCGTCATTCCGCCTCCCCTTCGAACAGGGTCTTGAGCGCATCGACCTCGTACCGGCGCGAAAAGGTGAGGAAAGTTTCCGCGGGCGATACGCGATACGCGAGATAGCCTTTCAGCATGCGCTCGATTGTGCGGGGCGCGTCTTGCGCTTTGACGTCGCGATAGATCTCGCGGCCGAGCGTAGCGTTCGGGCCGAAGCCGCCGCCGATGTAAACGTGGTAGCCCTCGATCTGCTCCTCACCCTCCTCCACTTTGCAGGCGAGCAGGCCGATCTCGCTAATGAAATGTTGCGCGCACGAATGGTGGCAGCCGGTGAGATGGATATTGACCGGCGTATCGAGGACGACGCGCGTTTCGCACCATTGCGCGATGTCCTCGGCATGGCGCTTGGTGTCGGACGCGGCGAAGCGGCATCCGACATTCCCGGTGCAGGCGACCAGGCCGGCGCGGATCGCGCTGGCCTCGGTGGCAAGACCCAAAGCCACAATCGCCGCTTCCGCGGCGGCGACCTTGTCGTCGGGCACGCCGGAAATCAGCAGATTCTGCCACACCGTCAGGCGGATATCGCCGTCGCCGAATTCCTGTGCAACCCGGGCCAATCCGCGCATCTGTGCAACGGTGACCTTGCCGACCGGGAAGACAACGCCGATCCAGTTGTGCTTGTCCTGCTTCTGCTTGTGCGCGCCAATGTGAGCGGAGCGATCGAAAGCCGGGCGCGGCGCAATCGCTTCGCGCGGCACTTTGGTGAGCGCGCGACCGAGCTTCTTCTCGACATGAGCGATGAATTTCTCCAGGCCCCAAGCGTCGAGCACGTATTTGAGGCGCGCCTTGGCGCGGTCCGTGCGGTCGCCGTGCTCAATGTAAACGCGCACGATGGCATCGGCGACCTGCGTTGCCTCCTCAGGTTTGACGATGACGCCGGTGTCCTTGGCGAAATCCTTGTGGCCTGTGATGCCGCCGAGCGCGAGCCTGAACCAGACGCCCGGCTCCACGCCGAAACCGTCCTTCACGGCGACCGCCTGGAAGCCGATGTCGTTGGTGTCCTCCAGCACCGGTATCAACCCGCCACCGTCGAAGCCGACATTGAACTTGCGCGGCAGCCCGTAAAGCGCGCGCTCGTTCAAGATGTGGAAGTGCCACTCGCGCGCGTAAGGCCGCGTGTCGAGCAGCTCCTGCGGATCGATGCCGGCGGTCGGCGTGCCGGTGACGTTGCGGATGTTGTCGGCGCCGGAGCCACGCGAGCACAGGCCGAGATCCGTGATCGCCTCGACCATGGCGACGGCGTTCTTCGGTTCTATCTCGCGGATCTGCACGTTGGCGCGGGTGGTGATGTGCGAGTAGCCACCACCGTAGCGCTCGGCGAGATCAGCGAGACCAGTCATCTGCCAGTGCTTGAGGATGCCGTTGGGAATGCGCAACCGGCACATATACGAGGTCTGCGACGGCGCAACGTAGAACAGGCCATAGTAGCGCCAGCGGAAATTGTTCGGCGGCTTCGGCGCTTCGTTCTTGCGCGCCTGCTCCTTCAGCCGTTCGTAGCCGTCGAAGGGATGCAGTTCGCGCTTGAATTTCTCCTGGTCGGCGAGCTTGCCGCCTTCGGCCAGCACGCGATCCTGCGCTGTGATGTGAATGGCATCGGGACCGGTCGGCTCGGCACCACCGCTTCCGGGCAGCTTGCCGCGCGCGGCGCGCGCCGCCGTCAGGCCTGAGGCAAAACCTTCGAGGTAGCGTTTCTGGTCGGGGGTGAAGTCGCTCGACATCGCGCCCTCACGCCGCCAATTTCTTGGTCGCGGATTGCTCGACGAGAGCGCGGCCGAAGATGATGTCGTCGCGGATTTTTTCGATCGACGCCCCGGTGCGGATGAGGTCGAGGTACCAGAGGCCGTCGGCGGTATCGCCAAACGACACAGCGCCGACGAGACGGCCGTCCGCGATCACCAGTTTCTTGTAGCTCTTCAGTCCGGCGTCGCTGAGCGTGATAGTTTCGGTGCCTTGCCCGCCGATAAAATCGCCGGCCGAAAAGACGCTGACGCCCGTCACTTTAAGATGTGTGCTGAGTTCGGATGGACGGAAGGCCGCCGGCTGACCGACCAAAGTTTTCGCAGCGACGGCCGCCATGTCGTAGATCGGCTCGACCAAGCCATAGCAGATGCCGCCATGCTCCACGCATTCGCCGACCGCAAGAATGTCGCGATCGCTTGTCCGCATTTGATCGTCGGCGACGACGCCGCGCTCGACCTGCAGCCCGGTATCGACGGCAACACGCGTCTCCGGTCGGATTCCCGTTGCCATCACGACAAGGTCGGCCGGATAGACCATGCCGTCATCGAGCAGAACGGCCTCGGCGCGCTTGTGCCCGAGAATGGCCGTGGTCTGGGCGTGGCAATGAACTTTTATGCCCCGGCTTTCCAATTCCTTTTGCAGCAGCAGGCCCGCGGCCGGATCGAGCTGGCGCTCCATCAGATGGCCCATCAGGTGCAGCACCGACACGCCCATCCCGCGCGCCTTCAGTCCGGCAGCCGCCTCGAGCCCAAGCAGGCCGCCACCGAGCACTACGGCGTTAGCACCGGGCTTATCCGCGACTGCAAGCATCGCATCGACGTCGTCGAGATCGCGAAACGACAGCACGCCCTGCAACTCCTTGCCTGCCACCGGAATGACAAAAGGCGCCGAACCGGTTGCAATGACGAGCCGGTCGTAAGGCGTTTCGCCGGTGCGCGAATGGACCGTCTTTGCCGCGCGATTGATCTTCGTGACGGTCTCGCCGAACCGGCAGGCCACGCCATGCGCCGCGTACCAGGCCTCGTCATGCGTCACGATCGCCTCAGGCGCCACTTCGCCGGCGAGGACCTGCGACAGCATGATGCGGTTATAGTTGCCGCGCGGCTCGGCGCCGAACAGCGTGACGTCGTAAGCCCGCGGCGCCAGCTTGAACAATTCTTCGAGCAGGCGGCCGGACGCCATGCCGGCGCCGACGACGACAATTTTCAGCTTCATGCCGGCCATGCTCCTTGAGAATCTCCCGGCGGCGCCGATCGGACTTCGCCGATCCGCGCCGCCGGTCTTTTTGCTCATCGCGATGCGACTACACCCGCGCGTGCGCGAGACTTGTCGTGCGCGAGGTGCGGAAGCCCTTGTGCAGGTAGAACCACCACGTCAGCGCCAGGCAGGTCGCGTAGAACGCCAGGTAAATCGCGAGTGCCATTTGCGGCCCGCCGGTCGCGGCAATCGACGCTCCGAACCCGCGCGGGATGAAGTAGCCGCCACAGGCACCGATCGCGCCAATGAAACCGAGTGCCGCGCCGCTCTCGATTCGCGCGGCACTCACGGCGGCGGCTTTGGCGGCCTCACCCGTGGCCTTCATTTCCCGAAGCTTCTCCTCACGGAAGATCGACGGAATCATCCGGTAGGTCGAGCCGTTGCCGATGCCGGTGGTGACGAAGAGCACGAGGAACATCGCCAAGAAGCCGGCGAATTCCTTGACCTCGACGAAATACATCACGCCGATGGTTGCTGCCCCCATCGCAATGAAATTCCAGAACGTGACGATGGCGCCGCCGACCTTGTCAGCCAGCAAGCCGCCGAGCGGGCGCGACAGCGATCCAACCAGCGGGCCGAGGAACGCGATCGCCACCGTGATCGACGGAAATTGCGTCTTGATCAGCAGCGGAAACGCCGCCGAATAGCCGATGAAGGAACCGAACGTTCCGATGTAGATGAAGGACATGATCCAGGTGTGCTTGCGCTTGACGATCGCGACCGCTTCCGAGAATGACGACCGCGCCGAGGTGAGGTTGTTCATGAAGAACACCGCGCCAAACAACGCGACGGCGAGCGGCAGAAGCCACATCAGTCCGGCGTTCTGGAGATAGACGCCGCCGACCGGCGTTGCCTGGTAGAGATTGATAATGCCGGCGCCCATCAGGATCGGGGTCAGCAACTGCACGCTGCTGACGCCGATGTTTCCGCCAGCGGCATTCAGGCCGAGCGCCCAGCCTTTCATGCGGTCCGGGTAGAAGAAAGAGATGTTGGTCATGCTGGAGGCGAAGTTGCCGCCGCCGAGTCCGGCGGTCGCGGCCACGCACAGCATCAGCCAGAACGGCGTCTCAGGACGGCCGACGAAATAGGCGAGCGCGATCGTCGGAATGAACAGCACCAAGGTGCTGAAGATCGTCCAGTTGCGGCCGCCAAACATCGTCACCGCAAACGTGTACGGAAATCGCATGAGCGAGCCGACAAGGCCGGGCAGCGCGACGAGCTGAAAGAGCTGATCGGTGGTGAAGTGGAAGCCGGCCTGCGGCAGCTTGGTCGCGACGATGCTCCAGATCAGCCAGACCGAAAAGGCGATGTGTTCGGCAGTGATCGACCAGATGAGATTACGGCGAGCGACGAATTTGCCCGTCGAATTCCAGAATTTCTCGTCCTCCGGCTCCCAGTCTGAGATCCATGCTTTGCCTAGCTTGCTCATCGATATTTTCCTTTTCCCTTTTGTGGTCCCGATCGATTTCGTCGCTTGCCGTTCGCTTGCTCCGCGGTCCTGTCGCTTGCCTGGCGCCAACAAAAAAGCCGCAGCCCGAAAGCGCGCGGATGCGCATCCCAGGACAGCGGCGTTGCTTGTCGGCCCGTCGTTGGACCATGCGCCGCCACCGCGGCGCTATTCTTCGACCTCTCCAATACAAGTGTCGTGCCAGATCGGCCGGTGACTAAAAACTATCTACTTTTCAGTGACTTAAAGAGAAACAGCGGGTCAGTTCGTTAGTTAGAGAATTCGGCGCAATGCCCAGTGCGGGCGCATCATGAGGAATAATTGTGCATCGCGAAAAAGTCAGCGGACCAGCGACAACCGCGGTCGTCCGGGATTCCTGATGCGCCAAGCAGTCAGGTATCCCGCGATATTGGCAGGATCAAATGCGGGACCGGCGAATGCACCAATGCCGTCACTCGGCTCGCTCGGCCCCGCCGCAGGCGCCTTGCCGACGGCGGCATCATAAAGGTCGGGCCGGAAAACCGCCTGCGCGGTGATGAGCGATTCTTCGGACATCGGCGCTTGGCCCCAGCGCACGATCTGCGCGTAGACCCAGGCGGCTTGCGTCGGATTCGGGCGGTCGGCTCCGTTTTGGCTGATCATCATGTAGCGCGGATCGGTCCGAACCAGCCCTTCCGGTGCGACCTTCAAATGGCCGGTGAGAGCGCGCACGACCAATTCAGGTTCGACGCCGACGCGACGCACGACCGCCTTCGAAACCGTGTCGAGATTGTCCTGATTTTCGGAAAACTCGGCGGCAGCCGACAGCGCGCGGACCAGCGCGGCCAGCGTGTCCGGATGCTCGTTCGCCCATTGCTCCCGGACGGCGAAAACTTTTTCGGTAACGCGTGACTGGATTTCGCAACCGAAATGCAAGATGTGCCCAACGCCGAGATCGACGGCGAGAGAGTTCCACGGCGCACCGACACAAAAGCCGTCGACATGCCCGCTGGTGAGGCTCTCGACCATGTACGGGGGCGGCAACACCACCAGCCGCACATCCTCGTCCGGGTCGACGCCGCCCGCCGCCATCCAAAACCGCAGTTGGTAATTGTGATGCGAGAATGGAAAGGTCATGCCGAAGGTGAGCGGATCGGCGCCCCGGCTCTTGCGCTCAGCCACAAGGCGCGCGAGCGAGCGCGCTGAAACCTTCGGATCGGAGAGGTCGCCGGCGGCAAGCGCGGACAAGTCGGCGTAGAGACGCGGCGACACCGTAATCGCGTTGCCGTTCAGGCCTAAATTGAAGGCCGCAATGATCGGCACCCGCACGTGGCCGATGCCGAGGCTCGATGCGATCGCCACCGGTGACAAGAGATGCGCGGCGTCGAACAGGCCGAGATTGAGCTTGTCTCGCACGTTCGACCACGATACTTCGCGGACCAGATCGATAGCCAGCCCCTCGGCGGCGGTAAATCCGCAATCCACCGCGACAATCAACGCCGTCGCGTCGATGAGCGGGATATAACCGATGCGCAGGGGCGAGTTCATTTGAGCAGCTCCGCGGCCGTCACCACCGATTGCGCGATCTCGACGATCTTCTTGTTCTCGTTCATGGCCGTTTTTCGCAGCAGGCCATAGGCCTCTTCCTCGGTAAGCTTTTTCGCTTTCATCAGAACGCCTTTGGCGCGATCGATGACCTTGCGATCCTCGAGCGCGCCTTTGGCGCTGTCGAGTTCCGACTGCAGCCGCGCGAAGGCGTTGAAGCGCGAAATGCAGAGGTCGAGAATGCTGGTGATGCGTTCCTTGCGCAGGCCACCGACGATGTAAGCGGAAACCCCGGCATCGACGGCGGCCTGGATCGACGCGCTGTCGCTTTGATCGACGAACATTGCGATCGGACGCTTGACCGCGCAACTCATCTGGAACATCTGCTCCAGCACGTCGCGGCTCGGGCTTTCGAGATCGATGAGGATTACGTCCGGATCGAGCGCGTAGACGCGCGTCAGCAGGTTGTGCGTTTCGGCGATGCGCTCGACCAAGGTAAACCCGGCCTCACGCAGGCCGTCCTCGAGGATCGCTGCGCGGATCGCGCTTTCGTCAACAATGGCGATCTTGAGGGTCGAGTCCCGCTGGCCTCCGGGCGACGCAGCACCGTGGTTTGACGGATCCGAACCTTTACGCGTTTCAGCCAAATCTGATGCCTTTGCCACTGTCATCCCGATCGGAAAGCCTTTCCTAGGCCTTGGTTATGCAAGACCCATTCCAGTCGAAACTTCAGGAAAATCAGGCTGCTGCGGCGTTTCGGCGCAGCATTAACCACGCCCAGGCCTGGGCCGAGGCCAACCAGGGCGCGCAGAGTTTGGGCAGATGCGCAAGTAGCGTGCAGCGACCTTTCTGCTTAGGCGCTGAGCGACGGCCGCGCACCAAGTCCTTTTTCCTTGGACGGGATCGAACCCACCGCACCCGGTCCACCGAGTATCTCGCCGAGATAGCTCATCAGGCTCTCGCGCGTGATCGGCTTTTGCAGGATCGGCACGTCGGCAAACTGGCGGTCGATGCTTTCGCGACCGTAGCCGCTGACAAAGGCAAACGGAATATTCCTCTCGACCAGCATCGATGCCACCGGATAGATCGCCTCGCCACCCAGGTTGAGATCAAGGATAGCGCAGTCGAATTCGCCCGCCGCGGCCGCCAGGGCTTCACGCACCGTGCAGCAGGGACCAACGACAAATAATCCAAATTCCAGGAGAAATTCCCGCATCATCATGCCGATGATCGCTTCGTCTTCGGCGAGCAGGACACGCTTCATGGCGCCAGCGGCAAGCTGTACCAGGTTCTGCCCTTGCGGGACGCTGATCGGCCCCGCGCTGCCATCGGTGCCTGTCGGAATCTGCAGCGTGCAGCGCAAGCCCGACGGCCGCCAATCCCACGCGACATTTCCGCCGATCTGGTGCCTGATACTGGCATTCATGATTTTGGTGCCGAAACCCTGTGACGAAGGCGCCCGAACCGGCGGACCATCGGCTTCGTCCCAATCGATGGTCACGACTCCGTTCTCCACATCCCATTTGACGTTGACCGTGCCCTTCGACGCCGACAGCGCGCCATACTTGGCGGAGTTCGTTGCCAGTTCGTGGATTGCCAAGGCGACGTTCTGGGCCTTTTCAGGCGTGAGAAATACCGGCGGCCCCTGAATAATGACGCGCGAGTTGTCACCGCCGCGATATGGCGCAAGTTCCTCGCTCACGAGCCGCTCGACATGAGCGCCTTGCCAACGAGTTTCTGAGAGCAGCGTGTGAGCTTGCGCAAGGGCGTGAATGCGGCCTTCGACGGCGGCAATGTAGTCGGGCTGTGAACTGGCGCGCGTCAGGCGAACGATCGCCTGCACGACAGCCAGCGCATTGCGGGCGCGATGGTCGACCTCGCGCGCCAGCATGTACTGCCGTTCTTCGGCCTGCTTGCGGTCGGTGATGTCGATCATGACGATATTGACGCGGCTGACGCCTCCTTCGGGGCTCGCCGTCATTGCCGCGGCGCTGATGCAGAAGCGAAGGTCGCCATTGGGCCGCGCCACCCGAACATCGGTTTGGAACGTCTGCGCATCGGGCTGCTCGGAAACGAGCTTTTCAACGCGGACGAAGTCGTCGTCCTTGAAGAAGCGGCGGATGTCGACGATCGACAACGTCTTGGGCGACGGCTCGATGCCGAAAATCCGATACAAGCCGGCGTCGCAGGTGCACACGCCGGTTGTCACTTCCCATTCCAGCGAGCCCATCTGGCCCGCCGCGAGAGCGACGCTGCGGTTGCGCTCGCTTTCACGCAGGCGCTCCGCCGATGCCCGCACTTCGGCGGTACGCTCCGCAACCCTGCGCTCGAGCTCCTGGTTGAGGCTCTCGAGCTGCCGCGTCTTCCGGTAAAGCTCGGCAAACACCTTGACCTTCGCGCGCAGCAGTTCCGGCACGACAGGCACCGGCACATAGTCGACGCCGCCCATTTCATAGCCGCGCAGATAGTCGGTGTCCGTCAGATGGATCGCCGAAATGAAAAGAATTGCGGTGCGTTTGAACCGCGGATGGTCGCGGATCATCGCCGCCAGTTCGAAGCCGTCGAGATCCGGCATGCAGACGTCGACCAGCACGACTGCAACCTCGGTCTTGAGCAAGATTTCGAGGGCCTCGGTCGCCGATTGCGCTTTCAACAGGTTTTCATCGAGGTCGCGCAAGACGACCTCATAGCTCAATAACTTGGCCGGCTGATCGTCGACCAGCAGAATGTTGACCTTGTCCTTTGTTTCTTCCATCGCCCGCCTCAGCGATGCAGCCACATGCGCAGCACGCTCAGGAGCTGCTCAGTGTTGACGGGCTTGGCCAAATAGTCGGAGGCGCCGGCCTCGAGACACTTCTCGCGGTCGCCCTTCATGGCTTTCGCGGTCAAGGCGATGATGGGGAGGCGCTGGCTCTGGCCCTTATTGCGGATGTGCTCCATCGTCTCATAGCCGTCCATCTCGGGCATCATGATGTCCATCAGGACGAGCGCCACGTTTGGCGTTGACGAGATCAATTCGATCGCCTCTCGGCCGGTGGTTGCGGTGAGAACGTGCATGCCGTGTCGCTCCAGCACACTGCTCAGCGCAAAGATGTTTCGTGCATCGTCGTCGACGATCAGCACGGTCTGCCCGACGAGATCCTCGTCGGAACTGATGAGCCGCTCGAGCATGCGCTGCTTTTCAGCCGGCAGTTCCGTCACCACGCGATGCAGGAACAGTGCCGTTTCATCGAGCAGGCGCTCGGGCAATTCCACGCCCTTGACCACGATGCTGCGCGCCATGGTGTGGAGTTGCGCATCCTCCTCGGGGGTCAGTTCCCGGCCGGTGAACACGATCACCGGAACTTCGGACAAGGCGCTTTCCTGGCGCAGTTCCTGCAGCACCTCGAATCCCGACATATCGGGTAGCCGCAGATCGAGAACAACGCAGTCGAACGGCTCTTTCCGCATCGCCGCCAGCGCGTCCTGGCCGCTTCCGGCCGCCTCGATTTCGATGTCGTCGTGCCCCAGCAGTTCGGTGATGCTGAGCTGTTCGGCGGGATTGTCTTCGACCACCAGGAGGCGCTTACGTCGCCGCGCCGAGTATTCCTTGATGCGGCCGAGTGCAGCATCAACGCCTTCGCGCGTCGTCGGCTTGCTGACGAACGAGAAGGCGCCGCGCGCCAAGCCATGCTGGCGATCCTCGTCGAGCGTCACGATCTGAACGGGAATGTGGCGGGTCAGCGGGTTTTGCTTGAGCTGGCTGAGGACGCTCCAGCCGAGCATGTCGGGCAGGAACACATCGAGCGACACCGCCGTCGGCTGGTATTGCTTCGCCAGCTCGAGCGCCTGACCGCCGGTGTTCGCGACCAGCACCTTGAAACCCTTGTCGCGCGCCAGATCGACCAGCACGCGGCCGTAATGGGGGTCGTCCTCGACAATGAGCAGGATCGAGTTCGCCCGGCTGCAATTCACGCCGGTCATCGGGGATCGTTTCGATCGGCCTTTCCGGCAGAACAATCGGCGGAACTCGACGATAGCTGCGGCGTTGCGCGCGGCGCCATTGCCGATCCAACGTACTGGATCGGCAGATAGAGCGTGAACGTGCTGCCGATGCCCGGCGCGCTGCGCAGCTGGATTTCGCCGCCCAGCAACGTCGCCAGCTCGCGGCTGATGGCGAGGCCGAGGCCGGTTCCGCCATATTTGCGGCTCGTCGACGCGTCGGCCTGCTGGAACGCCTCGAAGATGATCTTCTGCTTCTCAGCCGGAATGCCGACGCCGGTGTCGGACACTTCGAAGGCCACAACGGTGTGGGCCTGGTTGAGAACGGGGTGCTTCGACGTCCAGCCTGTGCTGGCCGGCGCCACCTTGAGCTGAACGCCGCCACTGGCGGTGAACTTGAACGCGTTGGACAGGAGGTTCTTCAATACCTGCTGCAGACGCTTCGAGTCGGTGACGATGCTGCGCGACAGATCCGGATCGAGGCTGACATTGAAGGACAGCTGCTTCGAGTCGGCTTCGTGGCGGAACGGCCGCGCCACGGCGTCGAGCAGGTTGTTGAAGAATATCTCCTCGGCATCCACGGTCACCGTGCCGGATTCGATCTTCGACAGGTCGAGGATGTCGCTGATCAGGTTCAGCAGGTCCGTGCCGGCGCCGTGAATGGTGCGGGCGAATTCGACCTGTTTCGCCGTCAGATTGCGGTCGGGATTGTCGCCGAGCTGCTGGCCGAGGATCAGGATCGAATTGAGCGGCGTGCGCAGCTCGTGCGACATGTTGGCCAGGAATTCCGACTTGTATTTCGAGGTGAGCGCCAGCTCCGCGGCCTTTTCCTCCAGCGCGCGGCGCGCCTGCTCGATTTCCTGGTTTTTGCGCTCGACTTCGACGTTACGGTCGGCGAGCTGCTGGGCCTTCTGCTCCAGCTGTTCGTTGGTCTGCTGCAGTTCGCGCTGCTGCGTTTGCAACTCGACGGCAAGCTGCTGCGACTGTTTCAGGAAGCCTTCGGTCTGCATCGTCGCTTCAATCGAGTTGAGCACGATGCCGATTGAGGCCGTGAGCTGTTCGAGGAAGGCGACTTGCAAGGGCGTGAACGCGTCGATCGACGCCAGCTCGATGACGGCCTTGACCTGATTCTCGAACAAGATCGGCAGCACGACGATATTGCGTGGCGCGACCTCGATGAGCGCCGATGAAATCGGCACGACGTGATCTGGAATATCGGTGATCAGCACGCGGCGTTTGTCGGACGCACATTGACCGACCAGGCCTTCGCCCAGCCGCAGCGTCGCCGGAAACTCGTTCTTCTCGGTGCCGGCATAAGACGACAGCAACTGCAGACGCGTCGCGTCGTCGCCTTCCATCCGGTAGATGACGCTTTGTTGCGCATTCACAAGCGGCGTGAGTTCGCTCAGCAGCAGCCGGCCGACCGTGCCGAGATCGCGCTGGCCCTGCAGCATGTTGGTGAATTTCGCGAGATTGGTCTTGAGCCAATCCTGCTCCATGTTGCGCTCGGTCGTGAGGCGAAGGTTGCCGATCATCGTATTGATGTTGTCTTTGAGCTCGGCGACTTCGCCGCGCGCGTCGACCTGCACCGACCGTGTCAGGTCGCCTTTGGTCACGGCGGTGGCGACCTCGGCGATGGCACGCACTTGTGTGGTCAAGTTCGCCGCGAGCAGATTGACGTTGCCGGTCAAGTCTTTCCAGGTACCGGCGGCGCCGGGCACGTTGGCCTGGCCGCCGAGACGACCCTCGACGCCCACTTCGCGAGCGACGGAGGTGACCTGATCGGCGAAGATCGCCAGCGTGTCGGTCATGTTGTTGATGGTTTCGGCGAGCGCCGCGACCTCGCCCTTCGACTTCACGGTGAGGTTCTGCTTGAGGTCGCCGTCGGCGACCGCGGTCACCACCTTCACGATGCCGCGCACCTGCTCGGTCAGGTTCGCCGCCATGACGTTCACGGTATCGGTCAAGTCCTTCCAGGTGCCGGCGACGCCCGGCACCTCGGCTTGGCCGCCCAGCTTTCCTTCGGTGCCGACTTCGCGCGCGACGCGCGTCACTTCCGAAGCGAAGCCGTTGAGCTGGTCCACCATGGTATTGATGGTGTTTTTCAGCTCGAGAATTTCGCCCTTCACGTCCACCGTGATCTTGCGCGACAGGTCACCGCGCGCCACCGCGGTAGTCACTTCGGCGATGTTGCGGACCTGGGTGGTGAGGTTGGCGGCAAGCAGGTTGACGTTGTCGGTCAAGTCTTTCCAGGTGCCGGCGGCGCCGGGCACGACCGCTTGACCGCCGAGGCGGCCTTCGGTGCCGACCTCGCGCGCCACGCGCGTCACCTCGGCGGCGAAGGAGCGCAGCTGCTCGGTCGTGGTATTGAGCGTTTCCTTCAGCAGCAGCAGTTCACCGCGTACGTCGACGGTGATCTTCTTCGACAGGTCGCCGCCGGCGATTGCGGTCGCGACCTCGGCGATGTTGCGGACCTGCGCGGTCAGGTTCGACGCCATAAAATTGACGTTGTCGGTCAAGTCCTTCCAGGTGCCGGCGACTTCCGGCACTTGCGCCTGACCGCCGAGCTTGCCTTCGGTGCCGACCTCGCGCGCAACGCGCGTCACTTCCGAGGCGAACGAGTTGAGCTGGTCCACCATGGTGTTGATGGTGTTCTTGAGCTCGAGGATCTCGCCCTTCACGTCCACCGTGATCTTGCGCGACAGGTCACCGCGCGCCACAGCGGTGGTCACTTCGGCGATGTTGCGGACCTGGGCAGTCAAATTGCCCGCCATTGAGTTCACCGAGTTCGGTCAAATCCTTCCAGGTACCGGCGACCCCGGGCACGTTGGCTTGGCCGCCCAGGCGGCCTTCGGTGCCGACCTCGCGCGCGACGCGCGTCACCTCGCCGGCGAAGCGGTTGAGCTGGTCGACCATGGTGTTGAGCGTTTCCTTCAGCTGAAGGATTTCGCCGCGGACGTCGACGGTGATCTTGCGCGACAGGTCGCCGCCGGCAATTGCCGTTGCCACCTCGGCGATGTTGCGCACCTGGCCGGTCAGGTTGCCTGCCATCGAGTTCACGCTATCGGTCAAATCCTTCCAGGTTCCGGCAACGCCCGGCACCGCGGCCTGGCCGCCGAGCTTGCCCTCGGTGCCGACCTCGCGCGCCACGCGCGTCACTTCCGAGGCGAAGGCGTTGAGCTGGTCAACCATCGTGTTGAGCGTTTCCTTCAGCCGCAGGATTTCGCCCGACACGTTCACCGTGATCTTTTTCGACAAGTCGCCTTGCGCGACCGCGGTCGCCACCTCGGCGATGTTGCGGACCTGGCCGGTCAAGTTGGAGGCCATCGAGTTCACGCTGTCGGTCAAGTCTTTCCAGGTGCCGGCGACGCCGCGCACCAGTGCCTGACCGCCGAGCTTGCCTTCGGTGCCGACCTCGCGCGCCACGCGCGTCACTTCGCCGGCGAATGCGTTGAGCTGGTCCACCATGGTGTTGATGGTGTCTTTGAGCTCGAGGATTTCGCCGCGCACGTCCACGGTGATTTTCTTTGACAGGTCGCCACCGGCAACCGCGGTGGTCACCTCGGCGATGTTGCGGACTTGTGCCGTCAGGTTGGACGCCATCGAGTTGACCGAGTCGGTCAAGTCCTTCCAGGTGCCGGCAACGCCTTGCACATTGGCTTGGCCGCCGAGCCGGCCTTCCGTGCCGACCTCGCGCGCCACGCGCGTCACTTCACCGGCGAAGGCGTTGAGCTGGTCCACCATCGTGTTGATGGTTTCCTTCAGCTGCAGGATTTCGCCCGACACGTTCACCGTGATCTTTTTCGACAGGTCGCCGCCGGCGATGGCGGTCGCGACTTCGGCGATGTTACGCACCTGGGCGGTCAGGTTGCCCGCCATGAAGTTGACGCTGTCGGTGAGGTCCTTCCAGGTGCCCGCGACGCCCGGCACCTGCGCCTGGCCGCCGAGTTTGCCTTCCGTGCCGACTTCGCGAGCGACGCGCGTCACTTCCGAGGCGAAGCCGTTGAGCTGGTCCACCATCGTGTTGATGGTGTCTTTGAGTTCGAGAATTTCGCCGCGCACGTCGACGGTGATCTTGCGCGACAAGTCGCCGCGCGCCACAGCGGTGGTCACCTGCGCGATGTTACGCACCTGGTCGGTCAGGTTGCCGCACATGGCATTGACCGAGTCGGTCAAATCCTTCCAGGTGCCGGCGACGCCCGGCACGATGGCCTGGCCGCCGAGCTTGCCGTCGGTGCCGACCTCGCGCGCCACGCGCGTCACTTCCGAAGCGAACGAACGCAGCTGATCCACCATCGTATTGATGGCTTCCTTGAGCTGAAGGATTTCGCCGCGCACGTCGACGGTGATCTTCTTCGACAGGTCGCCGCTCGCCACCGCGATCGTCACTTCCGCGATGTTACGGACTTGCGCGGTCAGGTTGGAGGCCATGGAGTTGACGCTCTCCGTCAGGTCCTTCCACACACCCGTCACTTCGCGTACTTGCGCCTGGCCGCCGAGCTTGCCTTCGGTGCCAACTTCGCGCGCGACGCGCGTCACTTCCGAGGTGAACACGTTGAGCTGCTTGATCATCGTGTTGACGATGGTGGCCGACTCGAAAAACTCGCCCTTGAGTGGACGGCCGTCGACCTCAGTGCGCACGGTCTTGAGCAGATCGCCTTGCGCGACCGCCGCGATCGCGCGCGTGACTTCCTTGGTGGGCCACAGCAGGTCGTCGATCAGATTGTTGACCGACGACTCCATTTCGCCCCAGGCGCCGCTGGCAACGCCGAACTTCGCGCGGTTGCGCGTCTTGCCTTCACGGCCGACCACCTCGCCGACGCGTTCGAGCTCGCGCGACATGCGCTGGTTGGCGGCGACAATTTCATTAAAAGTGTCGGCGATCTTGCCGGCGATGCCTTCGTAATCGCCGGACATGCGGACCGAAAAGTCGCCGGCGCGCATGGCCTGGAGGGCAAAGAGGAACTCGTGCAGGTCCGATGGATGTTTGCCGTTGCTATGGGCTTTCTCGCCGGTCGCAATAGCCGACGCGACGACAGGGGCGGCTACTTTTTCCGTAGTCCGGCCTTCGCTTCTGCCTTTCATAGCCCTAATCCTCTCCCGGAATAGACGCCGTTAGCGGCGCAAGTGGGCGTCCACGTCCGGAAAAGGCTACAGCGCTCGGAAAGGCCCCACGGACCTTTTGTGCCTCCTGGCGCGGCAAATTCCGCGCAAGTGGCTCAAATTATTGGTTTCGTGTGAAATTCCGGCAGTTTCAAGCTGCGCCTTACCCCTGGTGGTATTCTGGCCCGGCCTACCAATCGTCCTGGGGGCGGATTCGTTCCACACTGGGCAAATTATTTTTCAAACTCGTCGGAACCGAACTCCGCCTTCGGCGGCGGCGTCTCATAAACAATGTCTGCCTGGTTGTTCCGCTCGGCTTGGGCGGCAAGACGCAAGAACGCCAGAGCCAGGTTATCCAGCTCGGCCCGAAGATTGGCGTCACTTTCCCTTCGCGCTCGCGCGCGCAATTCTGCAGCTTTCGCGCGATACTCGTCGCCGGCGGTCACACCTTGACCTATGTAAAATGACACAAAGCCCCAACCGCCTAATTCAGTGGCGGAAGGATCGTTCCGCAACTCCTGACGAAATTTGCATGCACGGGGCTTTTCGGCGACAGCCAGCGCGAGCGTACAGGTAGTAGCTCGCTACCTAGCCTATGTGAGCGCAAATTCAACTCACAGGGGCAACGATAGACCCGCCGGCACAAGACCGGCGGGTCATCTTCATGAACTTAGGCGACTTCATGAACTTAGGCGACGCGCTTACTCGCCAAAGTGTTCGTGGCGATGGTCGTCATCGAGGCTGCGGTCGGCGAGATCCTCGACGCGATCGATCAGAGAACGCGCGCGACGCCCGAGACCGTCCTCGCTGCCCTCGCTGACCGGCGCGTTGCCAAAGGCCGCGCCGTCAAGCGCAGTCTTGATCTTGCCGGCGAGATCGGCACGTTCGGCCGTGATCGATGCGATCGCGGTGAGATACTTGGCGGCTGGTCGGTGATGCGCCGGAAGTCGGCGCGGGCACGCTACGCGAAAGATCTGCGGCACGAGGGCCTCCATGATACTCGGGCGGTTACCGAAGCGAGATTGAAGAGAGAAACGGCAAATGGGAATCTGGACACCTGATACGACGACTTTCAGAAGCAGTTATCATTGAAACCCTATGGAGGACCGCCCTACCCACACACAAACTGGATTGGTATACGGACAAACGCGACGCGCATTGAGCGCGGTCCGACCCGCCCGGTGACGCCGTGGTAAGGTCACGCGAGCGGACAGGAGCGACCATGCGGACCATCGCCGTTGAAGAGCACTTCGTTACGCCGGCCTTCGTCGACGGTCCCGGCAAGGGTTTTCTGGACCGCATCCGCAATTCTGGCCCGCGCGGCGCCGTGACCGCCGATCGGCTTCTCGAACTGGGTGACAAGCGCATCGCCGAAATGGATGCGGCCCGCATCGACATGCAGGTGCTCTCCCTCAACTCTCCGGGCGTGGAACAACTGGAGCCGGCCGAGGCCATTGCCTGTGCCCGCGACGCAAATGATTTCCTGGCCGAAGCGATCAAACGGCACCCTACTCGCTTCGCCGCGTTCGCCTCACTGCCGATCCAGGCGCCGGACGCGGCCGCGAAAGAATTCGAGCGCTGCGTGCGTCAATTCGGCTTCAAGGGCACGAACATCAACGGGCACACGCGCGGCCGTTATCTCGACGATCCGTTCTTCTCACCAATCCTGGCATGCGCGGATGCGCTCAAGGCTCCGATTTATCTGCACCCGACGATGCCCCACAAACCCGTGGCCGATGCGCTCTATGGCGGCTTCTCGCCGGCCGTCAGCGGCATCCTCGCCGGTTTCGGTTGGGGCTGGCACATCGAAACGGCAGTGCACCTTCTGCGGATGATTCTCGGCGGTGTGTTCGACCGGCACCCCAAGCTCCAGGTGGTCATCGGCCATATGGGTGAAGCCATTCCCTTCATGCTGCCCAGAATGAACAGGAATCTGCCGCCACAGGTGACGAAGCTCACCCGACCGTTCGCCGACTATCTACGGCAGAACGTTCACTACACCTTCGGCGGCTTCAATTTTGCGCCGACCTTCCTCAATCTGCTGCTCGAAGTCGGTGTCGACCGGATCATGTTCTCGGTGGACTACCCCTACGGCTCTATGGAGGAGGCAGTGAGCTTTTTGCAGCACCTGCCGGTCAGCGAGACGGACCGGGAACGGATTGCGAGCGGCAACGCACAGCGGCTGTTTGGACTTTGATCGCGCCAACGACCGCTTTCGCCCTTGAACAAGGTTGGCTAGGCTAGGGCCAACGCCACGAGAATAAAGGGCGGAAAAAGCCAAGGGGAGGCAATATGCGTGCAACGCAACTTTTGCGTCGTGTGATCGGCGCGCTCTTTTCGGGCGTCACAACAATCGTTCTGTGTCTCGGACTTTCCGCGCTTACGGCACAGGCCGCCGATCCCATCAAGGTCGGCTTCAGTCTGGGCCTGACCGGCGCCAATGCGCCGAATGGCGGGCAGCTTCTGCTCGCACTGGAAATCTGGCGTGATGACGTCAATGCGAAGGGCGGCCTGCTCGGCCGGCCGGTCGAACTCGTCTATTACGACGACCAGACGAATCCTTCGAACGAAGCAAATCTTTACACGAAAATGATCTCGGTCGACAAAGTCGACCTTCTCCTCGGTCCCTACGGAACGAATCAAATCGCAGCGGCGCTCGCAGCCATTGCGCCGCACAAGCTCACGACCATCGGCATTCTCGGCACCGCCGCCAACAGCGAGATCCACTACAAGAACTACTTCGCGATGATCCCGCTCGGGCCGACTCCGAAACGCGAGTTCTCTCGCGGCTTCTTCGAAGTTGTCGCCGCGCAAAAGCCAAAGCCGAAAACCGTGGCGCTGCTCGGCGCCGATGCCGAATTCGGCAAGAATGCTGTCGAGGGCGCGCGCGAAAACGCCAAGGCAGCCGGCCTGGAGATCGTCTACGACAAGCTCTACCCGCCAGACCTTGCCGACCTCGGACCCGTTGTGTTGGCCGTGAAGGCGACCAATCCCGACGTGGTGTTCGTCGGCGCCTATCCGCCCGACACCGTGAAGTTCGTCAACTCGGCTCAGGAAAAAGGGCTGGTGCCCAAGATCATGGGCGGCGACATGATCGGTCTATTGGCGACACCGCTGAAGATCAAAATGGGTCCGTTGATGAATGGCTACATCAACAACGCGGAAGTGTTCGTGCCAATCCCGACCTTCGATTTCCCCGGCGTCAAGGACCTCCTTGGCAAGTATCGTGAGCGCGCCAAGGGCAAGGGCATCGACCCGTTCGGCTACAACTTCGCACCCTATGGCTATGGCGCTGGTCAGGTCCTGGCGGCGGCGGTCGAGGGCACGAAAAGCCTCGATCACGGCAAAATCGCGGAGTACATGCGCAGCCACGAGTTCGACACCGTGGTGGGGAAAATCCGCTTCGGCAAAGACGGCGAATGGACCAAGCCGCGGATGCTGCTCACGCAGTGGCAGGGTCTCAAAGAGCGCGAATTGTCGGAAATCACCGATCCGAAACATTGGGTCGTGGTCTGGCCGCCCGAGCATAAGACGGGAAACCTGATCTTCCCGTTCGCCGACGCCCGCAAGTAAACAGCACGGGCAGGCAAAAACGAAACGGGCGCGCCGCGGCGCGCCCGTTTTGCCTAAGGCACAATTCAACCGGTCAGTACTGTCCCCTCGGCTCGAGGCCGAAAACGTGCTGGCCGTACATCGCGGCAACCGAATCCCAGTTCAGGCTGATGTGCGAACTCACCGCGTGGATATCGCGCCAGAAACGCTGCACCGGATGATGCAGCCCGAGCGCGCCGCCGCCGCCCGCTGCGAATAGTAGATCGACAGTCTGGGTCAGAAGCTTGGTCGCGAATGAATGAGTCAGCCTGTTGCGCATGCGCAATTTCACATCGGCTTTGCCGGCGGCCGTAGCCGCCAACGTATCGGCAATATCGCGATGGATCATGAGGGACGCCGCGTCGGTCGAGGCCGTCGCTTCGGCCACGCGCATCTGCACGGTCGCAAATTCGGTCATCTTGTTGTTACCACCGGCGACGGCGCCGCGCGTGGTGCGGCCAGCAGCCTGATCCATGAAGGCCGCCAGCGCGCCGCGCGCCATGCCAAGCGCCGGCGCGACCAGGCAATACGGCACGACCGCGAGCATCGCCTGACGATAGAGCGGGTTTTGATTGACAGCCGTGCCTGGGCCGCTCCCGGTCAGCATGTCGGCAAAGGTCACGGTGCGATAGGCCGGCACATACTGATTATCGACGACGATCGTCTTGCTACCCGTGCCGGCGAGGCCAACCGTGAACCAGTCATCATGGATCGTGTATTGCTTCTTCGGGATCAGGAAAAAGCCGGCTTTCGATCCGTCATCCCGCGGAAGCATGCCGCCAAGGATCGCCCAATTGGCGTTGTCGCAGCCGCTGGCGAAGCTGAAGCGGCCACTTAGCCGGTAGCCGCCTTTGTCGGGAACGGCCTTGCCGACCGGGGCATACGACACCGCGGCGATGGCATCGCGATCGTCGGTCCACACCTCCTGCTGCGCCTCTTCGGGATAGCAGGCGATGAGCCAGGGATGGACCGCGCCGAGGCTGTAGACCCATCCCGTCGAGCCGTCGCCTGCGGCGATGGCCGCGACGAGCTCGACAAAGACGTCATAGCCGTACTCGAAGCCGCCGAAGCGTGCCGGCTGCATCACGCGAAACAGTTCCGCCTCGCGCATCCGGCCAATCAGCTCCGCCGAGACATGACGCCGCGCTTCGGTTTCGAGCGCGGCCACGCGCGCGAGCTCGCCAATCGCGGCCGCCCGGGCGGCAAGTTCGGTTGCGCCAACCTTGCTGCTTGCGTCCAACAAAGGCAGCCTTTTTCTAGAGCTTCATCATCTCATCGGGCGGCATCGGACCCCACAAATTGGCCGCGCTCGGATCCTTCGCCCACACCTTCGGCTTCTGCGGATTGTCGCGATGCCAGGGCCGCGGCTCGAAATAGCCGAGCGATTCATCCTTCATTTGATCAAGCTCGGCGAACAGCTCGGTGATGAGGCCGCCCGGACTCAGATGATAGGCGAAGAGATTGTGGCCGATGCCGTGGCGTCCCGGCCCCCACAGCATCTTGTAGCCATTGAGGCTGAGAAAATCGCACGCCGTCTGTAGATGCCCCCAGTCGCGCAGCTCGAAGGCAGTGTGGAAATGGCGGTTCGAGCCGGTGCCAATCAAGTTGATGGTGTGATGATCGACGCCGCAGCGCAGGAACGAGAAGAAGTCGCCCATCCAGTCGGAGACGCGGAAACCGAGCACGTCGCAATAGAATTTTGTCACCGTCTGGGCATCTTCGCAGTGAAAGGCAACGTGACCGAGCTTGTGCGGAACGATGCCCTTGCTTTGGAATTTCTGCTTCTGCGGGTCCGGACGCTTGAACACCTCCATGGTGGTGCCCTTAGGGTCCTGGAAAGTGACCATGTCGGCGATCGTCGGCTCCGGGTCCTTTTTGCGCGCAGTCTTGATGTTCTTCGCCACCGTCTGCTTTTCGAACTCACCGAGATCGTCATCGGGCCCGATCTGGAACCCGATATGTGTGCACTTGGGCTGTGAGCCGCGCTTGAGGATCACCGAATGGTGGTCGATCGTGCTCGACAGATACGTGGCGTCCTTGTCCTTGTCGGACAACGTCAGCCCGATGATGTTGGTGTAATACTCGACCTGCTTGTCGAGATCGGGGACTTCGTAGCAGGCATGGGCAATCTTGCGGACGCCGATCATTTCATCACTCCGTCTTTACTGGCCTGAGGCCGCTTTTCGTTCTTTCGGTTCAAAGGTTTCGATGATCGCGGCGACGTCGCGCTCGCCGATATTGGGCACGGCGCGCTTGAAGATGTCGAGCAGGCAGTCGATGAGTGGCGTTTCGACGCCGACTTCCTCGCCGAGTTCCTTGCCGCGCTCGATATAGTGCATGAGGCCGCCGGACGAGCCTTGCTGCGGCATGAATTTGCGCGCCGCCATCCAGGGGGCACGGATGCCGAACTGGGTCGAACCGCCGCTGCCATTGGCGATCGCCTTGATCATGAGATCGACGTCGACGCCGGCGCGCAAGCCGATCGCCATCGCCTGCGCCGTGCCGGCGATGTGCAGGCCAACCATGATGTTGTTGATGGTCTTGACCGTGGTCGAAGAGCCGAATGGCCCGAGAAAGATCGTGACGTCGGCGAAAGCCTTGCAGACAGGCATTAGCCTATCGCAGGCATCCTTGTCGCCGCTGAGATAGATGACGCCTTTTTTTGCCTCGACCATGCCGGGCGTGCCGCCGACCTCGCCGTCGATGAAAATCGCGCCCTTGTCCGCAAGCGGCGCAATGTACGCCTTTTTCACCGGCACCGCATGCGAGCCGAATTCGACGACGATCTGTCCCTTCTTTGCCATCTTGGCGATGCCGTCCGGGCCGTTCACGACCTCGTCGAGCGCCTCGTCGGACGGCAGGCAGGTGAAGACAACGTCCGAATTCGCCGTGGCTTCCGCCGGCGATTTCGCTGGCGTGCCGCCCGCCGCCACGAAATCAGCAAGCAGATCGGAATGGCGGCGATAGCCGAGCACCTTGTGGCCAGCCTTGATGAGGTGCTTGCAGATCGGGAGCCCGATCTTGCCGACGCCGATGAACCCGATGGTTTCCATGCCCTGTCCCTACGCAATTTCGATCGAGCGGTCGGAGAAGTTTACCCGCACGCTGAAGGAGCCTTCCATCACCAGCCATTCGCGCATCGTGAACGTCCGCACGCCATTCTTGACGAAGGGATCGTTGCCGGCGATCTCGCGTGCCTCGGCTTCGCTGTCGACCCGCAGGATGGTCATGCCGTCGCTGCTTTTACCGAAATCGAGCGGCCCCGAGGCCAGCATTTTTCCGGCCTTCTCAACGGCGATCATGTATTCCAGATGTTGCGCCAATAGCGGCGCAAGATCGGCGCCCTTGCCCTCCCAGAATACGGCGTAGAATTTCTGCTTCCACATGTTGCGCGTGAGTTCTCGTACGCGTTCGGACGGCTGGTTCATCGCTCCGCCCTCACCCGTTATCCGCGGCCATGCGGTTGCTGAGCGTGCCGCAGCCTTCAATCTCGATCTTCACCTCATCGCCAACTTTCAGGTACTCGCCCCGCGGCATGCCGACGCCCGCCGGCGTGCCGGTGGCAATGACGTCTCCGGGAAACAGCGTGAAATGCTTGCTCAGATAAGCGATCTGCTCGGCGATGCCGTGCACGAGCTTGGAGGTGTTGGAATTCTGCTTGAGAACGCCGTTGACCCACAGCTTGATCGACAGGTTGTTGGCGTCCTTCACGCAGGATGCCGGCGTCAGCCATGGGCCCATCGGCGCCGCGTCCTCGAAGCATTTCTGCCCGACCCAATCCATGCCGAAGGGCGAGCCTTCGCGCTTCATTAGATCGCGCGCCGAGAGATCGTTGACGATCAGATAGCCGGCAACGACGCCGAAGGCGTCGGCTTCGCGGACATGACGGCATTGCCTGCCGATGACGACGCCGAGCTCCGCCTCCCAATCGACCTGCTTGGAGAATGACGGCAACCGCGCCGGCGCGTCGGGACCGATAATGGCGCCGGCCGTATTTTTCATGAAGAAATACGGATCGGCCGCCTTCTGCAGTGACGGTGCTTTGCCCGTCACCTTCTTGGCGATCTCCGCCATTTCCTCAAGGTGATCCCAATAGTTGGCGCCCGCGCAATAGAGCGCGCCAGGATAAAGAATGGGCGCGAGCAACTGAACGTCATTGAGCGGCTGGCCGCCGCCGGCACTTGCCGTGGCCGCTTGCAAGCGCGGCTGAACCTTGTCCCAGGATTTCAGCAGCCCGATGACGGATGAGGCTTCAGGGATGCCAGCGA
Organism: uncultured Alphaproteobacteria bacterium; assembly: GCA_963742095.1. Lineage (GTDB taxonomy): Bacteria > Pseudomonadota > Alphaproteobacteria > Rhizobiales > Xanthobacteraceae > Pseudolabrys. Next base: position 1,314,757 of record CAVUKJ010000003.1, on the reverse strand, counting down.
GCAGCGCCGCGACGGGATAAACGAGATCCCCGGATAGCATCCCGGCCTGCACGCTTCCGCTCTTGTCGCGATAGCTCAGCAGACGATATTCGTCCGGCATTTCACTCCCCGACGCACGGCCATACGGCAGCGGGTCAACTCTCGTTAATCACCGGGTTGACTGTAACGTACCGTACCGTACGATTGCACACGATTGCAATTTGAAAAATATATGCGCCGCGATAGACCCGATCCCCGCCACGCTCCGAAGCGAAGGATTCTCGCGCCACCTCCAGCGCGCCACACGCCGAAGGAGCGCCCCGGCAGCCGCATGACGGAGCACCGGCGTGAGGAAATCGTCCGCAAGGCCGCCGCCCTCTTCATCGAGAAGGGATATGCCAACGTCACGATCGACGAGATCATAAGGCTTGTCGGCGGCTCGAAAGCGACACTTTACGCGCGCTTTGGCGGCAAGGAGGGCCTGTTCGACGCCGTCATCCGGCAGCCTTGCATGGACGTGACCCATTCAATCGATATCGAGCCGGACGGCGACATTGAGACACAGCTCGCGCAGATCGCGCGCAAGTTCCTAAAATCCGTTCTCAATCCGAAGATTGTCGAACTGCATCGCCTGATGGTGTCGATCGGCAAGACGTTTCCGGCGGTTGGCTCATTCTTTTATGAATCGGGTCCGAACACGGCCTACGCAATCGTCGCAAAATGGATGGCGAAGCAGCAAGCCGCCGGTAAGCTCGCGGGCGGAAACCCCCGCCAGCTTGCAGCGCTGTTTCTTGACATGCTGATCGGGGAACATCAGCTTGCTTTGCTCACGTCGCCGCGGCAGTCGTCACCAAAAGCGATCGACAAGACGGTGCGTGCAGCAGTGTCCTTGTTTCTGCGCGGAGCGGCGGCACGATCGGGGACGCCCAAGCGTTACCGGTAGTTCCAGATGTCTGCATCCACAGACAAATTGAAAATAGATTTTGTTTTAGGAATCCTTTTGACTTATCTCTGCACTGTGCCTGCGAAGATAGAGCTCAGCCTGTAGCGTCGCTCGCTGCATATGCGCCTCGGCAATGACCTCCGCGGCCAGGACGATCAGTTTTCCTGCGCGCCAAAGCGCGGATTATCTTGATTGCGATGGACGAGAATTGACATCTGTCGCTCCTCTAAGAACGAACCGGCGCAGTCCTGCGCGCCTTGCGCAGCCGAGACAGGGTCATCGGCTTCGCGCTGCTGTGTGAAAGGCCGATGATCAATCCGATCAGCAAGACCAGCAGGATCAGCTTGAAGTTTTCGATCAACAGGGCAGTCATCGACGTTCGCCTTCTTTGCGCGAAGCATCTCGCTTGCGTGGCTGGAAATTGTGCGCCACGCCATAGGAATTCAATTGGGAAGCGGACGGCGCGCTATAAGCGCGTCATAAAGACTGCAATTCGGCGACCGCTGTTTCGCGCGCGACGTCGCGAGGCCGCATAGCCTTGCCGATCATGTCGTCCGGGTGGACATCGCGCATCTTTTTCAAAATGGCCGCAACTTCATTCCTCGTTTGCTGGCTCGGCTCAACGAGCGGCAAGCGAACCGTTGGCGACATCACTCCCAAGAGACCGAGCGCATATTTCAGCGGCGAGGGACTCGTCTCGCGAAACAGGGCAGTGGTCAATTGTCCGACGACATCCGCCAGGCGCTGAGCCTGCGCAATCTGCCCCTGCCTGTGCGCCAGAAACATGCTTCGGCAAAGGCCGGGCGCCAGGTTGGACGTCACCGAAACGCAGCCATGGCCGCCTTGCGCGATAAAGCCCAACGCCGTGGCGTCGTCACCCGAGAGCAGCCTGAAGTCGGGACCTACCAGCTGCTTCAATCGTGCCGGCCGTGAAATGTCGGCCGTCGCGTCCTTCAGGCCGATAATGTTGGGGGTTTCAGCAAGCCGAGCCACGGTGTCGTCGGCGAGTGCACAAGCGGTTCGCGACGGCACGTCGTAAAGAATAATCGGCAAGCCGGTCGATTGAGCGATAGCGCGGAAGTGTGCGAAGAGGCCGCTCTGGCCAGGCTTATTGTAATAGGGGACGACCGACAGAATGGCGTCCGCACCGCCTGCTTCCGCGTCTTTGGTTAGCTCGATGGCGTGTGCAGTGGCGTTGCAGCCAGCTCCCGCGATCACCGGGACGCGGCCATGCGCGACGTCGACAGCAATCCGCACAAGGATGTGGTGTTCGGCCGGCCGCAGCGTCGGAGCTTCGCCGGTCGTTCCACCGACCACGAGAGCGGTGGCGCCCATTTGCACCTGGCGATCGCACAGCCGCTCGAATGCGGCCGTGTCGATGGCGTCTTCGGCGTCGAACGGCGTCGGTAGCGCCGGGGCATAGCCGGATAGCCTGGAAACGTGCCGGCCAATGGTGGACATGGTCAGACCTGCGGGACGAGCCGGTTAAGCAATCTGCAATTTGTGGGGCATGTCGTCGTTCGACGGCATCCAGGGCCGGCCGCTGGTATTGAGCTCGAGCACGCCGGGCACCATGACTACGGCCTGCGGATTATTGCCATTCTCGAAAAGTGCAAAACGAAGCGCTTTGACGCGATCGATAAAGAGACCACCACATTTGCCGAGCTGGTCCTGGACGACCCAATTGCCACGGCTGTTTTTTCCGATCATGAAGATCGACGATCTCGGACTCGAGGGAGGTTCGGCGTTTCGCATGACACTTTCTCCTTTAGGTTAAGTGGGTGTATTTGCAGGCAGCCAAATCATCGCGGTCAGCGCGATAACTCCCGCCAGGAGGAAGCTGAAGATCACAAAGCCGACGATCATCGGCCAGACATCTTCACCAGGAGTAGTCGTCGGTTGCCCCCGTTTGATGCGCTTGAGCGTGCGAATGTCGGTGACGATCGGCAGGTCATCGTCATTCTTGTTCGAATGCTTGTATCGACTGCGATAGAGCTCGACCTCCATAGCCGCGCGTAGCATGCGATCTTCCATGTAAGCGCGCGACCAGCGCGCACCGATGCGGCGCGCCGCGGCATATACCGCGCCGGCCAAGATGCGGAAGCGCGATCCGAGGCGCCTGACCGAGCGCCTGCGCGGACGGAGCCGGGCGACCAATGGGTTGCCGCGGTTTTCGATATCGAGACTGTGGGGACCTGACAGGGTCATGGTGGCGCACCGTGTCGGTCCGCTGCAGCGCTCGGCGAAGCGGAGCGCCGAGCGCCGGCTCAGGAAGATGCCGCCGATACGGAAATCGGCCTCGCATGCAATCCAGAATCCATCGGTGTCGCGGCTGATGAAAAACAGCGGAATGGATTTGCTCAGCACGCTCGCTGCAGGTCGCTCGGGCCAGGGCGCTGTGGTTCCGTTGGCTGTGGCAGCTTGCGGTGCAGCGACCAGCCTCAAGGCTGGGCCGGAAGACGCTTGCGATCGCTGGCTTGGCGAATATGGGAGGCGAAGCAGCATCGGTGCACGCTTTCGAACGAATGATTTGCGTTGCGTGTCGTGAATCTGCTCACCGGGGCATATGAATTCGAGACGGGCCGGATGGCGACGTTATAGGCGCGGCATATAAGGTAGCTGTGTTGATTTCGCTGGGTTTTTCGGTTTATTGCGCGATCCGCACCGCGAGGCTCGCAATGAGTGCATAGCCGGCCGCCTCGTCGAAATGCGTCAGCACGGGGCTCAAGATCGCTTCGCGCCGGAAGGTCGCGGCAAACAGGCAATAGAACGTCGCAAGGCCCAGCATGCCGGAAAGAGCACTGGCGAAACCTTGTTTGCTGACCGAGGCAAACAGCGCGAGAATTAGCGCGCGCATCGAAAAGCGAAGAAGCACATAGAGCGAGGCGAAACGCTCGCTCGGCACGGCGGGATCTGGCATCTGATATGGCTTCGGCATGCTCCGCGCCTTCGAATTGCGGGGCGTCAGGCAAAGTTGTCGCAGCAGTTCACATAGACAGTGTCGCTGCCGGCCTGCGGCACGCGGGCGGTGCTGGGTTGCTGAGCCGGTATTTTTCCGCTTTTGGCCTCGACCAGTGCGCTGAGGATCGCGAGCGGCAAGGCCGAATGGTGTGCATCCGCGGAGTCATCGATTTCAAACGGCAGGTTTAGCTGCTGCGTGAGGGAGCAAATCCACTCGCCGTCCTCGTAGACAAGGCGCCGTATCGACCACCCTGGCGATTCAAGCGCGATAAGAGCGAAAGCCGCTTCGATCCAGGCGCCGTTCGCGACCAGCTCGTCGAATTTGTCAGTCTTTCGGCTCGTCCGCAGCGTTTGAAGACGCTCGCACGCTGCGATGACGGCGAAAAAAATCTCGGGATCGGCCGCCGGTGCGTTCCGGAGCCGATCCGCGAGAAGTCCAAGCGAGGGAATATTACGTGGCATTGCCGTGTACCGAACCAAGGGAGTCGGTACCGCTAAGATGGGGCAAATACCCATAAAGAAACGAGAGGGCTGCGTGCGCCCCGGTATAGGAATGTCATAGGGGCGGACCGCCGAAACAGCGGCGGTGCCACCTAGATAAGGCTCGCCGACAGAGCGAGATACAGGGCAAACAGAAACCCGCCTACGATCGGCAGCACGGTCAATGACCCGCCGGCGTGGATCGCCTCGGGAATCATCGCGTGCGACACAAGCGCGAGCACTGCGCCGCCGGCGACCGCCTCGGCAAAGATCGCCGCCAGCGAATCGGATCCGCCGATGAAGGCCTTGCCGGCAGCCGCGGCAATGATGCCCGCGATCACGACGGTCGACCACATGCCGAAGATCGTCTTCGGCTTGTAGCCCGCCCGCGTCATCATCGCGCCGCTGGCGGCCGCTTCCGGGATGCCGCCAATGAACATGCCGAGCATCAGCGTGAGCGACAGGCTCTCGAAGCCGGTGAACTTGGAGCCGATCACCAGGCAGCCCGGGATGGTGTCCAGGATGTTGCCGAAGACGATCGCGAGCCCGGCGCCTTTGCCGGCCTCATGCAGCAATTTATTCGCTTCGCTACGACTCAGGTGCGCAAGGCTTTCGCTTGCGACATTCGCCCATGTCGACGGGTTGGGCCCGCCGGCGCTGAGGTTGGTGATGGCGCGCTCGTGGCTCAGCCGGCGCACCGCGTGGGCGAGCTGCGCGTCGTGCGCAATCAGATGCTCGAAATCGGCCTTCGCGATCTCGACCAGGTCGGTGGCGCTGCTGGCGCGGATGGTCGCCGTGCGTTTGCCGCCGCCGATGAGCGCCATTTCGCCGAAAGCGTGGCCTTCGCCGAGATGCGCGATCGAGTGTGCTTTTGCGCCGGAATCGGCAAGCACCTCCACTTGCCCCTTGGCGACGATATAAAGCGCATCGCCCGGATCGCCGACGTGAAACAAGGTTTCTCCGGCCTTGAGGTGGCGCCTGCGGATGTAGGGCAGGATGCTTTCGATGCCTTCGGGCGGCAGATGGCGCAGCAGATCGCATTTGGACAGCAGTTCGATCAGTGAGCGTGTCTCCTGCTGCTTGCGCTCGATCGCGTATTCCTGGAAATGCGTGGCGTAGCGGACCGCAGCGCCGCGCCGCTCGAGATAGATCGTTGCCGCGTAATACATCGTCGCGCCGAGCGCGAAGCCGCCGCCGATAAAGCCCCAAGCCGAGCCGGCCGGGAAGCCGTGGCGATGCAGGTCCTGTGCGCCCTCGAAGGCGAGCTCGATGGCGAGCGCGCTGATCAGCGAGCCGGCGGCGAAGGCGAGAGTACAGGCAAGCGCCCGCTTGGAAATCGGAACGTAGAGTCCCAGCACGGCGCCGAGAAACGACGAGGATGTCGTCGCCAATCCCAGCGACGCCGCGGCCAAAATCTCTTTCCAACCGCTCATCTTGTTCGATTTGTCAGCGGATGCTGCCCCGACAGTTACAACGGCAACCTACCATGCGGCGGGCAGCGGCATATCCGAATCCTATAGGAATTTGCCGGTCATTTCATAAAGGCTGTTCTCACGCAGCTACCTAAGCCTTTCGAGACGCCGCGGATTTCCGTGTTGCGCTGCATCTATATGAGATTCCTATAACGTCGCAGCGCGCTCCGTCTCGAAAACATATGCCGTGCGTGGCAACTGACGGCGCAAGGGACGCGGCGGACAACTCTCCGAAACGTTGAGGTATGTCAACACCACGCCGCGAAAAGCGTATCGACTGCGCGCGGCGATAGTCCTCGCAAGGAGCAAACCAATGTTGGACCTGATCCTGGTGGCCGGCGCTCTCGCCGCGTTCGCGGTGACGATCGGCTACGCCTACGCCTGCGACCAGCTCTGAGGAGACGGCAATGTATTTCGACTACTCGCTCGCCGGCGTCGTGACCGTCGGACTCATGATCTACCTGATTTTCGCTCTGCTGAAGCCAGAGCGGTTCTGACGCGCACGATCCCGAAAGACCGGAAGCGGCTTTCGGAAAAGATACGCAAACCACAAGGCTCAGTGCCATGACTGTCATCGGCTGGATTCAAATTCTTCTTTATTGTGCGATCATCGTAGCGATCACGCCGGTGCTCGGCGGCTACATGACGCGGGTGTTCAACGGTGAGCGCACCTTCCTGTCGCCGATCTTCCGCCCTGTCGAGGCTGCGATCTATTGGGCGGGCGGCGTCGACGAGAAGCGCGAGCAGCATTGGGTGACCTACACGGTCGCCATGCTGCTGTTCCATGTCGGCGGCTTCGCGATCCTTTATGCGCTGATGCGTTTCCAGGACCTGCTGCCCTTCAATCCGGCCGGGCAGTCGGCGGTCGCGCCCGATCTGTCGTTCAACACGGCGATCAGCTTCATCACCAACACCAACTGGCAGAACTACGGCGGCGAGGGGACGATGTCCTACCTCACGCAGATGCTCGGCCTGACGCACCAGAACTTCCTGTCGGCTGCGACCGGCATCGTGCTGGCGGTGGCGTTGATCCGCGGCTTTGCGCGCGCGTCGGCCAAGACGGTCGGTAATTTCTGGGTCGATATCACCCGCTGCACGCTCTACATCCTCATCCCGATCTGCGTGCCCTATGCGTTGTTCCTGGTGTGGCAGGGCATGCCGCAGACGCTCGGCCCCTATGTCGATGCCACGACGCTGGAAGGCGCCAAGCAGTCCATCGCCGTCGGCCCGGTCGCCTCGCAAGTCGCCATGAAGATGCTCGGCACCAATGGCGGCGGCTTCTTCAACGCCAATGCTTCGCATCCGTTTGAGAACCCGACGGCGTTCTCGAACTACATACAGATCATCTCGATCTTCGCCATCGGCGCCTCGCTCACCAACGTGTTCGGCCGCATGGTCGGCAACCAGCGCCAGGGCTGGGCGGTCCTCGCTGTGATGGGCGTGCTGTTCATCGCCGGTGTCGCTGTTTGCTACTGGGCGGAAGCCCACGGCAACGACATCCTCAACGCGATGGGCCTCACCGGCGGCAATATGGAAGGCAAGGAAGTCCGGTTCGGCATCGTGGCCTCGGCGCTGTTCGCGGTCATCACCACCGCGGCCTCCTGCGGCGCCGTCAACGCCATGCACGATTCCTTCACCGCGATCGGCGGCATGGTGCCGCTGATCAACATCGAGCTCGGCGAGATCATCGTCGGCGGCGTCGGCGCCGGCATGTACGGCATGCTGCTGTTCGTCGTCATCGCGATCTTTGTCGCCGGCCTGATGGTCGGGCGCACGCCGGAATATGTCGGCAAGAAGATCGAGGCCAAGGAAGTGAAGATGGCCATGCTCGCCATCCTGGTGCTGCCGCTGATGTTTCTCGGCTGGACGGCAATCGCCGCGGTCAACCCGCAAGCGGTATCGCAGGTCAACAATACCGGGCCGCACGGATTCTCGGAGATGCTCTATCTCTACACCTCGAGTACCGGCAATAACGGCTCGGCCTTCGCCGGTATCTCCGCCAACACACTATTCTACAACATCACCGGCGCGGTCGCGATGTTCGTCGGCCGCTTCTGGATGATCGTCCCGGCCATGGCCATTGCCGGCTCGCTCGCGGCCAAGAAGACGGTTCCGGCATCGGCCGGCACGTTCCCGACCACCGGCGGCCTGTTCGTCGGCCTGGTGGTGGGCGTCATCGCCATCGTCGGCGGTCTTACATTCTTCCCGGCGCTCGCACTCGGTCCGCTCGTCGAGCAGCTGATGATGCGCGCCGGCACCGTTTTCTGATCGAATTCTCTTCGGAGTTATTGCTATGGAAACCTCTCAAATCCGCAAGCGCATGCCGGTCACGGCCCTGATGGACCCCAAGATTGTGGTCCCGGCCATCGGCCAGGCGTTCGTGAAGCTCGATCCGCGCACGCTGGCGAAGAACCCGGTGATGTTCGTGCTCGAGGTCGTCACCGCCTTGACCACGGTCATTCTGTTACGCGATCTCGTGACCGGGGGCGCGAATATCCTCTTCGAGTTCCAGATCATCGTGTGGCTGTGGTTCACGGTCCTGTTCGCCAATTTCGCGGAGGCGATCGCCGAAGGACGCGGCAAGGCCCAGGCCGATGCGTTGCGCCGCACGCGCACGGAGACAAAGGCGAAGCTACTGGCCAATCCGAAGGCCAAGACGTTCAAGGAAATTCCAAGCACCACGCTGAAGGTCGGCGACATTGTGCTGGTTGAAGCCGGCGACCTCATTCCGTCCGACGGCGAAATCATCGAGGGCGTCGCCTCGGTCAACGAGGCGGCGATCACCGGTCAGTCTGCGCCGGTTATCCGCGAGTCGGGTGGCGACCGCTCCGCCGTCACCGGCGGCACGCAGGTGCTGTCCGACTGGATCCGCGTGAAGATCACTGCGGCGCCAGGCTCCACATTCCTCGATCGCATGATCAAGCTGGTCGAGGGCGCCGAACGGCAAAAGACGCCGAACGAGATCGCGCTCAATATTCTGCTCGCCGGCCTCACGATCATCTTCGTGTTCGCGACGGTGACGATCCCGAGCTACGCCGCCTATGCGGGCGGCGCGATTTCGGTGGTCATCTTGGTCGCTTTGTTCGTGACGCTGATCCCGACCACTATCGGCGCGCTTTTGTCGGCAATCGGCATCGCCGGCATGGACCGCCTGGTTCGCTTCAACGTGCTGGCCATGTCCGGCCGTGCAGTCGAAGCGGCCGGCGACGTCGACACGCTGCTGCTCGACAAGACCGGCACCATCACCCTCGGCAATCGCCAGGCGACCGAGTTCAAGCCGGTCAAGGGTGTGACGGAGCAGGAACTGGCCGACGCGGCGCAACTTGCGTCGCTCGCCGACGAAACACCGGAAGGCCGCTCGATCGTCGTGCTTGCGAAAGAAAAATACGGCATCCGCGGCCGCGACATCGCCGAGATCGGCGCCAGGTTCATTCCGTTCACTGCGCAGAGCCGCATGAGCGGCGTCGAGGTCGGCAGTTCGTGGATTCGCAAGGGCGCGGTTGACGCGATCGTCGCCTTCCTGAGCACGGGCAAATCCGGCGCAGCCAACGCGGAAAGCGCCCGCGAGCTCAATACCATCGCCGAGTCGATCGCCAAGACCGGCGGCACTCCGTTGGCCGTTGCCAAGGACGGCAAGCTGCTCGGCATCATTCACCTCAAGGACATCGTCAAGGGCGGCATCCGCGAGCGGTTCGCCGAGCTGCGCCGCATGGGCATCCGCACCGTCATGATCACCGGCGATAATGCGGTGACCGCGGCGGCGATCGCGGCCGAAGCAGGCGTCGACGATTTCCTCGCGCAAGCCACGCCTGAGGACAAGCTGCGCCTGATCCGTGACGAGCAGGCCAAGGGCAAGCTCGTCGCCATGTGCGGCGACGGCACCAACGACGCGCCGGCGCTGGCGCAAGCCGACGTCGGCGTTGCCATGAACACCGGCACGCAGGCGGCGCGCGAGGCCGGCAATATGGTCGATCTCAACTCCAATCCGACCAAGCTGATCGAGGTCGTCGAGATCGGCAAACAGCTGCTGATGACGCGCGGCGCGCTGACGACGTTCTCGATCGCCAACGACGTGGCGAAGTATTTCGCCATCATCCCGGCAATGTTCGTCGCCTTCTACCCGCAACTCCAGGCGTTCAACATCATGGGTCTGTCGACGCCGACGAGCGCCATCCTGTCCGCGATCATCTTCAACGCGTTGATCATCATCGCGCTGATTCCGCTCGCCCTGAAGGGCGTCAAGTACCGGCCGATCGGCGCCGGTCCGCTGCTGGTCCGCAATCTTTGGGTCTACGGCGTCGGCGGCATCGTCATCCCGTTTGTCGGCATCAAGGCCATCGACGTCATCGTCACGGCCCTGCACCTCGCTTGAGGAGAAGCGTCATGTTGAAAGAAATCCGCCCGGCCATCATTCTGGTCATCGTCCTGACCCTCATCACCGGCTTGGTCTATCCGCTGGTCATGACGGGCATTGCCGGAGTCATCTTCCCGTATCAGGCGCAGGGCAGCCTGGTTGAAAAGGACGGCAAGGTGGTCGGCTCGGCGTTGATCGGGCAGGTCTTCGCCACCGACAAATATTTCCACGGCCGTCCATCCGCGACCAACGCTCCCGACCCGAAGGATGCGACCAAGACGGTCGACGCGCCTTACAATGCCGTCAATTCCATGGGCTCGAACTATGGGCCGACCAGCAAGGCGCTGATCGACCGCGTCAAAGCCAGTATGGACGAGCTCAAGAAGGAAAATCCGTCGGCGCCAGTGCCGCAAGACCTGGTCACCACCTCGGGCAGCGGCCTCGATCCGGACATTTCCCCGGAGGCGGCGCTATTCCAGGTGCCCCGTGTCGCCAAGGCGCGTAATATGCCAGAAGAGCGAGTTCGCCAGCTCGTACAGGAGCATACGGACGGCCGTTTCCTCGGCCTGCTCGGCGAGCCGCACGTCAACGTTCTGCTGCTCAATCTGGCCCTGGATCAAGTCGCGGCCAAATAAAGTGGCAGAACTCAGGATGTGGCCTGAGGCATCTGATCACTAATGGCAGACCAGCGGCGCGATCCTGACCATCGGCCATCGCCGGAAGCCTTGCTGGAGGCCGCCCGGCGCGAGGAAAGCCGCATCGGCAAGTTGCGGATCTTCGTCGGCGCCGCCCCCGGCGTCGGCAAGACCTACACGATGCTGGAGACCGCGCGCGCGCGGAAAAAAGACGGCTACGACGTTGTCGTCGGCGTGGTCGAGACCCACGGCCGCAAGGAAACCGAGGCGTTGGTGGAAGGCCTCGAGGTCATTCCGCGCCGTCAGGTCGAATACAAGGGCCGGTCGCTGGCGGAAATGGATCTCGACGCGATCATTGCGCGCCGGCCGCAGATCGTGCTCGTCGACGAGCTTGCCCACACCAACGCGGAAGGCAGCCGGCATCCCAAGCGCTATCTCGACGTCGAGGAAATCCTGCAACGTGGCATCGATGTCTACACGACCGTCAATATTCAGCACATCGAAAGTCTGAACGACGTCGTCGCCCAGATCACCCATGTTCGCGTGCGCGAGACTGTCCCGGACGCGGTGTTCGATCGGGCCGACGCGGTCGAGCTGGTCGACCTCACGCCTGACGATCTGATCCAGCGTCTCAAAGAGGGCAAAGTCTACGTTCCGCTGCAGGCAGAACGCGCGCTTGTCCACTTCTTCTCACCCGCCAATCTGATTGCGCTGCGCGAGCTGGCGCTGCGCCGGACCGCCGAGCGCGTCGATGAGCAACTGCTCAGCGAAATGCAGGCGAGGGCCATCCAGGGGCCCTGGGCGGCGGGGGAGCGGGTGCTGGTCTGTATCAGCGAGGACCCGCGCGCCGCGGGTCTCGTGCGCGCCACGAGGCGGCTTGCCGACCGCATCCATGCGCCATGGACGGCGCTCTATGTCGAGACCGCTCGCAGCGCGCAACTGAGCAATGAGCAACGCGACCGGATTGCCGACACCTTACGGCTTGCCATGAATCTGGGCGGCGAGACGATCACCGTGCCCGGCGGCGCCCGGCGCGTTGCTGACGACGTGATTGCCTATGCGCGCGCCAACAACATCACGCAGATCGTTATCGGCAAATCGACGCGCTCGCGGTTCTTCGAGATCATCCATGGCTCGGTCGTGCACGATCTGGTGCGGCGAGCCGGTACGATCAGCGTCCACGTCATCGCCGGCGAAGAGGCGACAGGCGCGCCCACTGGTGCAAAGACCGTCCGCCCGGCCGAGGCGCAGGAGCCGTTCGATGCCCAGCCCTATGGTCTCGCAATCGTCGCTGTCGCGATTTCTCTTGCCGTTGGCGAACTGGTCGAACCGCGGTTCGGCATTGAAAACGTCGATCTCGTCTTCATGACCGGCATCGTTGCCGTGGCGGCGCGCTACGGGTTGTGGCCCTCGCTTCTCGCCAGCGTGGTCGCTTCGCTGTGCTACAATTTTTTCTTTTTGCCGCCGATCTACACCTTCACGATCGCCGATCCGACCAACGTTCTGGCGTTCTTCTTCTTCACCGTCATGGCATTCATCGTCTCCAATGTCGCCGCGCGCGTGCGCACGCAGGCCGTCACCGCTATGGCGCGGGCGAAGACGACGGAGTCGCTCTATGCCTTCAGCCGCAAGCTTGCCGGCGTCGGTACGCTCGACGATGTGCTCTGGGCCACTGCCTACCAGGCCGCGCTGATGCTGAAAGTGCGCGTCGTTCTGCTGTTGCCACGCGAGGACACGATTGCCGTCGCCGCGGGTTATCCGCCCGAGGATGTTCTCGACGACGCCGACCTCGCGGCTGCCAAGTGGGCATGGCAGAACAACCGTCCGGCCGGGCGCGGCGCCGATACTCTGCCGGGCGCCAAGCGGCTTTTCCTACCGATGCGCACCGGGCGAGCGCCAGTCGGCGTGATCGGCATCGACGGCGACAAGCCGGGGCCCCTGTTGACGCCCGATGAGCGCCGGCTGCTCGACGCGCTGATCGACCAGAGCGCGTTGGCTATTGAGCGCGTCCACCTGGTCGAGGACATGGACCGGGTTAAACGCACGGTCGAAACCGAACGCTTGCGGTCCGCGCTGCTGACTTCGATCTCGCACGATCTCAAGACGCCGCTCGCGGCCGTGTTGGGCGCAGCCGGCACGCTGCGCGGCCTGTCGACCAAGCTCAGCGATGCCGAAAAGGCCGATCTTCTGCAGACCATCGTCGATGAATCGGAGCGGCTGAACCGCTTCATCGCCAATCTGCTCGACATGACGAAGCTTGAATTGGGCGCGATTGCGCCTAACGCTGCCCCGCACGATCTGCGTGAAATCGTCGGCAGCGCGCTGCGGCGCGCCGACAAGATTCTCTCCGGCCATCATGTTGAGCTAGAGCTTGCGGGTAACCTGCCGATGCTTGCGTTGGATGCAGTGCTGTTCGAACAGGCGCTCTTCAACGTACTGGACAATGCAGCCAAATATTCGCCCGCGGGATCGACAATTCGCGTCGAAGCTTGGCGCGACCAGGATTCAGTCACGTTGGAAATAATGGATGAGGGCGACGGAATTCCGCCGGAAGAATTGGAGCGCATCTTCGACAAGTTCTACCGGGTGCAGAAGGGCGATCACGTGCGTGCCGGCACCGGCCTCGGACTGGCGATTTCGCGCGGGTTTATCGAGGCGATGAGCGGCACCATCGTTGCCGGCAATCGTCGCGACCGCCGCGGGGCTGTGTTCACGATCCGGATGCCGATCCCGGCGGAAGCGAAACAGCTGGACACTGCCGCATGAGCGCCGCGCGCCTCAAAATCCTGGTCATTGACGACGAGCCGCCGATCCGAAAGTTGCTGCGGATGGGCCTGAACACGCAAGGCTATGACGTGTTAGAGGCGCCCAGCGGAAAGACCGGCCTCGAACTCCTGGCCCAGAATCCGGATTTGATCATCCTCGATCTCGGTCTTCCGGACGTCGACGGCCTGGAATTGTTGCGGACGATCCGGGGTCGCAAGGAAGGCGTCCCGATTGTCGTGTTGTCGAGCCGTGGCGACGAGGCGGGCAAGGTTCAGGCACTCGACTTCGGCGCCGATGACTACGTCACAAAGCCGTTCGGTATGGATGAGCTGTTGGCGCGCATGCGTGCCGCGCTGCGGCATCAGTTGCAAATTCATGGCGAGCGGCCGGTGTTTCGCGTCGGCGATCTATCGGTCGATCTGGTGCGGCGCATTGTGAAGGTCCGGGATCAAGACGTTAAGCTGTCCCCCAAGGAATACGATCTATTGCGGGTCTTGGTTCAGCACGCCGGCAAGGTGCTCACGCACAAGTTTCTGCTGGGCGAGCTGTGGGGCAACCTTACCGATGCGCAATACCTGCGCGTCTACGTGCGCCAACTCAGGCAGAAGATCGAAGTCGATCCAGAACGCCCGCAATACGTTCTTACCGAGACCGGAATTGGTTATCGGCTGCGTGCTCCCGATTAAAAGTCAGTCATGCAAACAGACGCCCGCGGCACGCATCGACTTAGAATGGTCTTGGAGTGCTTATGAAGATTTCCGACTTTCTCTCGCCCACCGAGGCGCTGCTCAATGTTCGCGCCTCGGACAAAGAAAAGCTGCTGCAGGAACTGGCGCGTAAAGCGGCCACCAAGCTCAACCTACCGGAAGACGACATCGTATCCGAGCTTCTCAAGCGCGAAAGTCTTGGATCGACGGGTATGGGGAACGGGGTCGCCATTCCGCATGCGCGGTTTCAGAATATCGAAAAACCCTTTGGTATCATTGCCAAGCTTAAGCCGCCGATCGACTTTGATGCGATCGATGGCCAGCCCGTCGACATCGTCTTTATGCTTTTATTGCCGATCGGTTCTGAAGGCGAGCAGCTCGGCGCGCTTGCTTGCGTCGCGCGCAAGCTGAGAGCGTCTGACGATCTCGTGCGGCTGCGTCGTGCAAAAAGTGCGCCCGAGCTGTACGCTTTGCTGGCCCGGTAGGTCATTCTTTCGCTGCTCGATGAACGCCTAGCGGACGTTTGCGCTCTTCTTAACGAGGTCCGTTATTGGCACTTAGCGGACATCCAATTTGACGCGATCAATGTCGGCTTTCTGGGGTAAAGCGGACACGGCCTGGGCATCGCCGAATGTCTGCTAATTGACCCATAGCGGACATGAGCCTCGCTCGCGACTTGTTAGCGGGGAGGACTCGGGGTTGCGGAGCCGTCAAGTCCTGGCGGGGGTCCCAGTTCAAGCGGCGGGGGCGAACCCGAGCCAGCATTCGGAAATGGTACGGTTGGCGACAATGCAGGCGCGGCAGGGCTCGGATTTTGAACGCATCGCCCACCGATGCCGCTCAGTGTCGTTAGGCATTGCTGTTCGTTGGAGTAAACGCAATTGAGGTTGCCGTCATTGTCCGCAATCGCGCACCAAGGCAGATTAAAGTTCTGTGCATAGGCCGGGCCGCCTGTAATAAAAATTGCCAGCAGAGAAACTCTAAATTTTTCGGATGCCCGCCTCATCGTGCTACCGGTTGCTTAGAAATCGCCGCGGCGTGCCGAAAGACCATCCCCATTGTGAGCGATCGGCAGCGCTACTCCGAACATTCGATAGTAAGCTGGCCCATATCAAGTTGAGGCTATTGATCCATATCAAATAGCAGAAAATAGCGTCTGCTACTCAGCCAAGCTTAAATGCGAAGCGACCGCTCCAAACACAGACGTCGACATATTTTCCAACGTCATTCCGCGTCTCACTCAAAACGGTTCGTTGGCGCGAACGGTCGTTTCAGCCGTTAATTCGCAAGCGAAAGGGCGACGACAATGCATCGAATAGTTCTCACATCAATCAGTCTACTTGCTTTGGGCACGACGAGTTCGCTCGGTGGCGATCTTCCGTCGCGTAATGCGCGCCCGCCTGTCATCAACGGAGGCCCGGGAACGAAAGTTGGCGCTCTCAACTGCAGGCTCGCTCCTTCCGTTGGCCTTATCGTCGTCGAATTTCAAAAAATTGACTGCCTCTTCACTCCGGACAGTGGAGGACGCTCCGAGGCCTACGAGGGGACCATGTCGACCTTAGGTGGCGCTCTAGGATTCACGGCTGGTGGAGCTTTGACGTGGGGCGTGTTTGCGCCGACCAACAATATGACGCCTGGAAGTCTCTCCGGGTCCTACACGGGTGCAAGCGCCAATGCCGGCTTCGTCGTCGGTGTCGGCGGTAATTTTCTGCTTGGCGGCTCGGACAATACGGTGGCTCTGCAACCGTGGTCGGTCGAGGGAACGACGGGCGTCAATGCGTCTGCCGGTCTTTCGAATATGGAGCTGCGATCAAGAATATAGCTTGGCCTGTGAGCCAAAATACGAAGTGAGTTGAGACGGTCGACACCGTCGTGATGAAATGGAGGTTCAGATTATGCAAAAGTTAGGTCTCGGTCTGCTTGCGCTCGTCGCTAGTGCGATAGTTGCAACCACTCCGGCGGCTGCCCAGCAACAACAAAAGCCGAACATCGTCGTCATCATGGGCGACGACATCGGCATGTGGAATATCGGCGCCTACCATCGCGGCATGATGGCGGGCCGGACACCCAACCTCGACAAGATCGCCAAAGAGGGAATGCTGTTTACGGACTACTATGCCGAGGCAAGCTGCACAGCAGGTCGCGCGAACTTCATCACCGGAGAGCTGCCGATCCGCACTGGGATGACCACCGTCGGCCAGGCCGGCGCGTCGGTCGGCCTGCCGGCCGAAGCGGTGACGATTGCAACAGTGTTGAAGTCGATGGGCTACGCCACGGGCCAGTTCGGCAAGAACCACCTCGGCGACAAAAACGAGTTCCTGCCGACGGTCCATGGCTTCGACGAATACTTCGGCTATCTGTATCACCTCGACGCGATGGAAGACCCCGCGCATCCCAACTATCCGCAGAACCTGCTGAACGTGGTCGGCCCGCGCAACATGGTGCACAGCTGGGCCACCGATAGGGACGATCCCACCGAGATGCCGCGCTGGGGCAAAATCGGCAAGCAAAGGATCGAAGACGCCGGCACGCTTTATCCCAAGCGCATGGAAACGGTAGACGACGAGATCCGCGATCTGGCGCTCAAGTTTATGGACAAGGCGAAGACCGACGGCAAGCCGTTCTTTGTCTGGCTCAATCCTACGCGCATGCACATCGTCACGCATCTCTCCCCGAAATACGAAGCGATGCGTAACTCGGAGAATGGCTGGTCGGAAGAAGAGGCCGGCATGGCCCAACTCGACGATGACGTCGGACTGGTGATGAAGAAGATCAAGGACATGGGTGTGGACAACAACACCATCGTCGTCTTCACAACCGACAACGGCACCGAACTCTTCACCTGGCCCGACGGCGGTCAGACGCCGTTCGCGCAGTCCAAGGGAACAGTCCTCGAAGGCGGCTTCCGCGTGCCGGCGATTCTGCGCTGGCCAGGCCATACTCCGGCGGATTCTGTGCAGAACGGAATCTTCTCGGGCCTGGACTGGCTGCCGACCTTCGTCGCTGCAGCCGGCAATCCGAACATCACCGAAGAATTGCTGAAGGGCAAAACGATCGGCGACCGCACCTACAAGAACCATCTGGATGGCTACAACCAGATGGCCGCCATTACCGGCAAGGGGCCGTCAACGCGCCATGAAATCTTCTACCTCGGTGAAAGCACGGTCGGCGCAGTGCGCATCGACGACTACAAGTTCCGCTTCATCGATCAGCCCGCCGGTTGGCTGGGTGAAAAGACACATCCCGACGTGCCTTACATCACCAACTTGCGCCTCGATCCGTTCGAGCGCACGGGCTGGCCGAACGCCGGCACGAAAGAAGGCGGCCAGCAATACTTCGATTGGTTCAAGTACCAATTCTGGCGCTTCGTGTTCGTGCAGCAGGTCATTGGCAAGGAGCTGCAGACCTTCATCGATTATCCACCGATGCAGCGGGGTGCGAGCTTCAACCTGGATGCCGTCAAAGCAGAGATGACGAAAAGGATCGCCGAAGCGGAAGCGGCCAGCAAAGGCACTGGCCAGTAACTGGAACGATCTAAAGGGCGGGCGGCCTGTGTAGGGTCGCCCGTCCTTCGTTAGCGAATTCCGCAGCTGGCAATGGCTCCGATCTCAAAAGCCAGACTTTGACACCCGAATACTCAAAAGGCCCTGACCATGTCCCGGAGTTTACTTTCCTCGGCGCTCAGTCGCCGCACGATGCTCTCGGCATTGGCAATGCTGTCGACGTTTTCTGGAGCGCTCGTCACTGTTTCGGCGACTGCGCAATCGGCAGTATCGACCGGTCCCCTCCCCTCCTGGAATGACGGTGCGGCAAAGCGCGCGATTCTTGACTTCGTGCGCGTCACCACCGATCGGGCTAGCGGCGACTATATTTCGCCCGAGGACCGTATTGCCACATTCGACAATGATGGGACGTTGTGGTGCGAGCACCCCATGTATGTCCAACTCGCCTTCGCGCTCGATCGCGTAAAAGCCATGGCGCCGCTGCATCCGGAATGGAAGAGCAAACAACCTTTCAAGGCCGTGCTGGAAGGCGACATGAAGACGGTAGCCGAATCCGGCGAGCGCGGCTTGGTGGAAATGATTTTAGCGACGCATGCCGGCATGACCACCGACGAATTCTCGAAGATTGTTACCGATTGGCTCGCCGCCGCGCGCCATCCGCGTTTCAATCGGCCATATACCGAGCTCGTCTATCAGCCGATGCTCGAATTGCTCGCGTATCTGCGCGCTAACAGCTTCAAGACTTACATCGTCTCCGGCGGCGGCGTCGAGTTCATTCGGCCATGGAGCGAGCGGGTTTACGGCGTACCGCCCGGGCAGGTGGTGGGCTCGTCGATCAAGACACAATTCGAGATGCGCGACGGCAGACCCACTCTGTTCCGACTGCCGGAGGTCAATTTCGTCGACGACAAGGCAGGCAAACCGGTCGGCATCAACGAATACATCGGCCGCCGGCCAATCGCCGCGTTCGGCAATTCCGACGGTGATCTTGAGATGCTGCAGTGGACGACGATGAGCGGCGGCGCGCGCCTAGGCTTGCTCGTTCACCACACCGATGCAGCGCGCGAATACGCCTATGATCGTAAGGCCGAGTTTGGAAAACTGGACAAGGCTTGGGATGCCGCGGTCGCGAACAGATGGACCGTGGTAGACATGAAGGCCGACTGGAAGACCATCTTTCCGCTCGAAGGGTAGGCCCCTAGGACTTGCCAAACCCTGCCGTACACACGCGCCTCGCGCGCTTTGAGCTTGTGTGTCACGATGCGCGCGGGAGGCAAGCTTATCGATGGCCAGGTCGAACCGCGCGCAGCGACCAAGATTCAAGCCGGTCAAAAATCAAGATGAGCCCTTCGGTAGCAGTCCATCAGGCAACGGACCGACCGAGCGCCCGCCAAGGCGCGTCGTCTGGATTGCGGCTGCGATCGCGTCGGCGATCATTGTCATCGGCGCAGCTTGGCTGATTGCTGGCGGTGGCTGGTCGACGCTCGTCGCGCGAGACTCTGGCGGGCCGACTGCAGCCGCGACCTTCATCGGCAGCAAGACTTGCGCCGGCTGCCACCAGGACGAAGCAAAGCTCTGGCTCCCGTCGCAGCACGAGCGTGCGATGGCTCACGCTACCGAGAAATCAGTTCTCGGCGATTTCAACGATACGAGTTTTGACTATTTTGGCGTGAGGTCACGATTTTTCCGCAAGGATGGGAAGTTCTTCGTCGAAACCGACGGTCCGGACGGAAAGCTTACGACGTTCCAGGTCAAATACACCTTCGGTGTCGACCCTTTGCAGCAATACCTCATCGAGTTTCCCGACGGTCGCATTCAGGCGCTGTCGATTGCCTGGGACACAAGGCCAAAGGACAAGGAAGGCCAACACTGGTTTCACCTCTACCCCAACGAAAATATTCGCCACGACGACGTCCTGCATTGGACCAAGTTAAACCAGAACTGGAACTTCATGTGCGCCGAGTGTCATTCGACTGGCGTACGCAAGAACTATGACGCAGCGCATGATCGGTTTGCCACGACCTGGTCAGACATCAACGTTGGTTGCGAGTCCTGTCATGGCCAGGGCTCGCGTCATCTGGCCTGGGCACGCACGAAAGAAAGCTGGTTGCCCTTCGGAAAGAGCGACGACCCGACGAAGGGACTGCTGGTCAATTTTGACGAGCGGCGGGACGTTACCTGGTCAATCAATCCGGCGATGGGCAACGCTGCTCGAAGCGTAGCGCCCGCTACGCTGCGCAAGGAGGTCGAGACCTGCGGACTTTGCCATGCCCGCCGTTCGGAGTTTTCTGAACAGTGGGTGCCGGGCCGGTGGCTTTCAGACACTCATGTTGTCTCGCCGATTGCTCGCGGACTCTATAGCGCCGACGGACAAATGGTCGATGAGGACGAGGCCTATAATTACGGGTCATTCAAACAGAGCAAGATGTTCGCCAAAGGCGTGACCTGCAGCGATTGCCACGATCCGCACAGCGCCAAATTGCGTGCGCCCGGCGACGGCGTGTGCCTGCAATGTCATGCGCCCGACAAGTATGCGACCGTTGCGCACAATGGACACACGGCGACGGGTCCGACCCTTGCTTGCGCGTCGTGCCATATGCCGATGCGCACCTATATGGTCATCGACCAACGGCACGATCATAGCTTCCGCATTCCAAGGCCGGACCTGTCGGAAAAGCTTGGCACGCCGAACGCCTGCAATGACTGCCACAAGGATAAGTCCGCGCAATGGGCTGCAACTGCGATCGAGCGCTGGCATGGGCCAGACCGGAAAGGTTTCCAACATTACGCGGCGGCTTTCCACGCGGCATGGAATGACCAGCCTGACGCAGCACAACTTCTCGCCACCGTAGCCGGTGACAAGGATGCGCCGGCCTTTGCGCGTGCCAGCGCGCTTGCCCAACTTAATGAATATCTGTCACCTTCGACGAGCACTCTAGCTAGGGCCAGCCTCGCTGATCCGGATCCTATGGTACGGGTTGGCGCCCTCGATATGCTCGAAGGCGTTCCAGGTGCTCAGCTTTGGTCGCTTGTTGCGCCGCTTTTGGCCGATCCCGTTCGTGGCGTGCGCATCATGGCCGCATCGTTGCTTGCCGCGGTTCCGACCGCCAGCCAGCCTCCCGCAGACCGCGAACGATTTGAAAAGGCCGCGTCTGAGTACATTAATGCGCAGCAGCTTAACGCTGATAGACCTGAAGCCCGGTCCGCACTCGGCAACTTCCTCGCCAGGCGCGGGCAGCCCAAAGAAGCTGAGGCGGAATTCAAAGCTGCGCTGCACCTCAGCGACCAGTACGTACCCGCCGCAGTCAATCTTGCCGACTTATACCGGCAGTTAGGCCGAGAAACCGACAGCGTACGTGTATTACGCCTGGCACTCGCCGCGTCCCCGCGAGATGCCGGCCTGCACTATTCGCTAGGACTCACACTTGTCCGTCTCAAGAAGTCCGATGAGGCAACGGAGGAACTGCATCGCGCGACAGACCTTGAGCCGAACCGCGCACGTTATGCCTATGTGTATGCCGTTGCGCTGCATTCCGCCGGACGCATCACTGATGCTATGGCGGTTCTCAAACAGAACCTCGCGCAACATCCTCACGACCGAGATACATTGTCGGCGCTGGTCGCCTTTGCGCGCGAGTCCGGCGACACTGCCGCAGCACTTGAGTACGCCGATAAGCTTTCGGCGCTTACGCCTGATGATCCAGGATTGAATGAACTCATCAAAGAGCTCAGGCGCCAGGTCGACAAGCCGACGGCGCAGTGATGGACCGTGGGGGTCTTGGCTGCTGTTTGCGTTAGAAGCGCGCCGTAATACCCAGGATCGGGCCGTGCATGGTCATGTTGTATTCGAAGTGTGTGCGCCCGGAGCCCTGCGTGTAATCGACATACAACGCCCGATAGCCAAGCATCCCACTCCAGATGACGCTTTTCGACTTGTAGAAATCGTAATTGAGCGCGGCCAGCGCTTGCCAGGAAAGCTTACTGCCGACGTCGAAGCCGCCGACATCGCCGCTCACCGTTAGATTTACGCCGGGTGCAAATTGGTGACGCAGGCGGACACCCACAAGCGGGTCGACCCAGTCGACATTGCCGGATTTCGCGATCGCCTTCCCTCCGCTCACCGAGAGATCGGCAGTACTGAGGGTTGCTGTTACCGCCAAACTGGCATCAGCTTGCATCCACCACAGACGGCCGCCGCCAAACACGTCGAGGGCGGTGCCGGAATCTGCAGTTGCATTCGATCCCCAGTGCGCGACTTGATACGCTGCCGCCAATTCCGCGATGAGCAGCTGCTCCTGAAAGCCTGCCGACGCGCTGACGGCGAGGTTTAAGTCGTCGACGCTACGCGTCCGCACCATGTCCGCGTCCAGTGCGATCTTCAGATAGACGATGTCGGCGAAAATAGAAAACCGGTCATTGCGTGCCTCGAACGACCCCATGAAGGCCGCGAGATCTTTCGGTATTTCTGACTCTTTCACGACCTTCCAGATGTCGGAATAGTCGACATTGACGTCAGCGGTGCGCCCTTTGACGGTGACCGAGCCGTTCATCAACGGAACCCAACCATAGGCCGTCGCGCTATATGTCCATGGATTGAGAACTGGTGTCGGTGCGATGATCGCCTTTGTAGGCATCTGCGCAAGGTCGGCGGCCATTGCGCCGCTCGTTACGACCAGCCCGACAACCAACGCGGTAATGGATTTAACTGTCGCGAACGAACATCGACTAAGCATCATTTGCCCCGTACCTGCGACGCTACCGAATTTGAAAATGTGGGCCTCCGCTCCGTAGGTGACCATCATTTTCACATGAGATGCCTGCGATTTAGTCCATGTGTTGCCCGGTGGCATCTATCGTAGTGACCGGGAGAAACCGTCTTGACGCAGATCAACGAACTGGGAACAGAAGCGCGACCGTGGCTCGCATTTGCCAGTCTGATGTGCCGGTCGGATGGATCGCGTTGTAATAGCCCGCAATCTGTGCGTTCACCGGCTGATCACCTACTTTGAATACACGACCAAAGCCACCACCGATCGGTACGGTCCATTGCTGACCCGGTGCCGCGAGCCAGTTCGCGGTCATGATGGGTGATGTGGTCAAGTACCAGCCGCGTGCCATGTTGTAGTTGATGAAGGGCTGGCCGAGGAAAGTGTTCACGGCCGGCCGTTGTGGATTGCCGTCGACCGACCATTGGTTGTTGACCAGCACGCCGAGCACCCAATGTCCCGGCGTGGTCAGAAACACAGCCGTGGGACCAAACAGTACTTTGCCGGTCCCCAGAACAGGATCGCTCGCAGACGGAGCGGTAACGACCGGACCAACGCCCCAGATCAGAGCACCCGGGTGCGAAGGCGACAGAAACAACGATTGGGTAATGTCGCCAATGCCATTGGTGCTGGTGTTTTTCAGCGGGTCGGGCTGGCTCACCAACGGAATGATGGTGCGCGAGATTACGTTCCAGTCCTCATTTAAGTGCATCGGCACGACTGGCTGAATGTTGAGTATTTCCTGTGTGCGATTGAACGGCCCCGAATTGAAATTAGTGTTGCTCTGGAACGGCACGCTGACGAGATCCGCAATCGGATTTTGTGATTGCTTTTGCAGGTTTTCGTCAGGCTCAACGGAATGACCAGCTCCCGATGGTCCCGCCGCGTCGGAAACGCCAGCCTTGAATTTATAGTTGATGCCCGCCTTGATCATTTGGACGTCATGGTTCAGCCCGACCGCTGGGGACGTCGGTGAAGTCCAGTTTGATAGTGCGAGATAGTCGTATTCGAGTTTGACGGTCCAATGCGATTTGAAGCCGTATTCGATGCCGCCGCCAGCCAGCCAGCCGCTGCTGGTGTTGGAGCCATTCCAACTGGGCGACCCGGGAATATTCACCGTGGCGTCGCTTTGCACCCAACCCCCGCCTAGCTTGGCGAAGACAAGCCAACGATCGTCTACCAGACCGATGCGGCCCGCCGCGGTGCCAATCCAACGATGATTGACAGATCCCAGCGTCGGAAACGGAAGGGCCGGATGATTGAAACTTGCCCAGTCGAAATCACCTTCGACGCCGAATAGCAGGTGATCGGCCTGGAAATTGTAACCGGCCTGAACGCCGCCGATGAATTCGGTGATGCCGCCATATAAATTGTTGCGGGGAATGTTCAGGCTGCTGTTGGTCCACCCCGCGCCGAAGTTGGCGCCGATATAAAGTCCAGACCAATCGTAAGGCGGCGCAGCAATCGAAGTTTTGGAGAGCGGGGCCTTGGTAGGTAAGTCAGATGCAAGTGCAGACGCGCCGAATAATCCGACAATAGCAACGCTCGCAAGCAAAACTGATTTCACTGACGCCCCCAAACTAAAGATGAGCCGCCTCCTCAATCAAATGCCCGTCTCGCAGGAACGGTAGCAATTTATGCGCGAACCAATCCAAATTGTTGTGCCAAGCTCCGTGCTATTCAGATTAGCGCGATATATTTGTCACTAATCATTGTAACGGTAACGCGGTGCGCAAAAGCTTCGCGCATTGATCCACATCAACGCCAGAGAAACACGTTCTGAAATTGGGAGCGCGATGTCCGCTTCGCGTCGATCGACAATTTGACGCAGATCAAGACCATCGGGGGCGATTCAAGCTTTTTCAGTTGGACGATTTTCCTCTCAGCGACGCGTCACTCATCCTCACACGGGAAACTTAAAATCCATGTCCTCGCAGCATTTCATAAGAGCCGTCGTGTTGGCCCTGTGCGTCGCCACCATGGGTGGCGCAAACCCAGCCTTTGCACAGCAGAAGCCCAACATCCTATTCATCATGGGCGATGACATCGGCATCATGCAGCCGTCCATCTATCATCGTGGCCTCATGGTCGGGGAAACCCCCAACATCGACCGCATCGGGCAAGAGGGCGCGCTCTTCATGACGTATTACGCCGAGCAGAGCTGCACGGCAGGACGCACCGCATTCTTTACCGGCATGCACCCGGTACGCGCTGGCATGGTCATGCCTCAGCTGCCAGGCGCGACAAGTTCCTTGTTGCCGGGCACGCCAGCGCTAGCGAAGATGCTGCTCGACCTCGGGTACAACACGGGCGAGTTCGGCAAGAACCACTTGGGCGATAAGGCGAACTCACTTCCGACCGCCCACGGCGTCCAGGAATTCTGGGGCTATCTGTACCACCTCGACGCGATGCAAGGCGTAAGCTTCCCGGACATCAACAAGTCGCCGACCGAGCAGACTGTCGTACCGGTATGCAAGAACACGCCTGTCCGCGGGCTTTCCGATCCGCCGGGCGCGGTCGATCCGAGGACCGCACTGTGCATGATGCCGCCACGGCCGGTTATCGCATGCACATCTTCCGATGGCACAGAGAAGAACCAGACCTGCAAGGACGAAGGCCCTCTAACGTTGGAACGTTCGAAGACCGTGGACGAAGAAATATCGGCCAAGGTCGTTGATTACCTGGATCGCAACGATCCGAAGAAGACAAACAAGCCGTTCTTCGTCTGGTACAACCCGGCGCGGATGCATATTACGACAATGCTGTCGCCCAAGTACGAAGCGATGCTGGGCGAGAAGGGCGGCAAAGACTGGGGTATCAACGAAGCCGGCATGAAACAGCTCGACGACAACATCGGCGTCGTGCTCAAGAAGCTTCAAGACATGGGGCAGCTCGACAACACGATCGTTGTCTTCACCACTGACAACGGGGCCGAGGCCATCACCTATCCAGACGGTGGCGTCACTCCGTTCCGCGGCGGCAAGCTCACAACCTGGGAAGGCGGGATGCGAGCTCCGCTCGTCGTACGGTGGCCGGGCCATATTAAGCCGGGCACGGTGAAAACCGAGATCATGTCGGCACTCGACTGGATGCCTACACTGGTCGACATTGCCGGTGGTCCGAAAGGCGACGGCTTAAAGAAGCAGATTGAGGCCGGACAGTACCCGGGCATCGTCAAGACGACGCTCGATGGCGTGGATCAACGCGCTTTCCTCGAAGGCCAGTCCCCGTCGGCGCGCGATTATCTGTACTATTGGACCGGCACACACCCGTCGGCCGTCCGATACAAGAACTGGAAGTTCTACTACACGATGGCGCCATCCTCAGCGACGGGTGGATTGACGGGAGTGGAAACCTATCACTGGACCCAGGTCGACAACATCAAACGCGACCCGTTCGAGCAAGCCGTCGCCGAAGACCAAAAAACGCTCCTCGGGTACGGCGGCGCACTCGCTGCACCGAGCACGGCCTATATCTACGACTGGAATCTCCTGCCGATCGGACAACTCCTGTGGCTGAAGGAACTTGAGACCTTCCGCACGTTCCCGGCGCTACAAGCCCCGGCGAGCTACAACCTCGACCAAATCATCCAAGCCATGCAGGAAGCAAAAACCGTGAGCCACGCAGGCGAGTAGCCCGTCCCTTTGCTGGAAAAACGTTACAGCGGGCGGCCCGAAAGGGTCGCCCGCTAGCGCCACCACCATTCATTGGAAGGAGTTATTTTATGTCGAGGACGTATTCGACTTTGGCGGCACTCGCACTGGTCGCGATGCTGGTTGCGCCTGCCGGCGCCCAGGCTCCGGGAAACTGGACGCAGGTGGGCATGCTCAGTTGCAAACTGAATCCAAGCATCGGCTTCATCATTGCTGGCCACCAGTCGATGGAGTGTCGCTTCACCCAGAGCACGCCGAACCCGCCGCAGGATTACCAAGGCGCGCTCAATATGGTGGGGCTCGACATCGGCATCACCGCCGGTGGTGTGCTTGGCTGGGCCGTGTTCGCGCCGACAACAGGCATACCCGCTGGCGCACTGGCAGGCGAATATGTGGGCGTCTCGGCTGACGCCGGTTTCATCGCCGGCGCTGGAACCAACGTCCTGATCGGCGGTTCGACACGCACCTTCTCGTTGCAGCCGGTCTCATTAGAGGGGTCCGTTGCCGTCAACGCCGCCCTCGGTGTCTCCGGACTTAAGTTGCGGCCGGTGCCCTGAGGCTACACCTGAAACCTCTAGGTGCGACATCGCCATGCGACCCACACTCGCACAATTGCGTTTTTTCGTGCTGGCAACTTTTCTCGTTGGTAGTCCTGCCTATGCGCAGAATGGCAATCTTCCCTGGTGCGGAATTTCGGACGAAACTGGCAACCTCAACTGCGCCTACTCTAATGAACAGCAATGCCTAACGACGCTGAGTGGCATCGGTGGACGATGCGTTCAAAATCCGAGCCCTCCCGCTCCGGCTGTGGCACCAACCGCACCCTTTCCAAATGCTGGCTCAGGTTCGCCCTTGGACCTGGGACCTCCGCCAGGACTTGATGGCTCGGCGAACCCCGGGCCTCCCCCTCACTAGTCCCGAGTTCATGCTCATGTCCGCTTTGGGTCATTAGCGGACATCCGGGCAAGTCCAACCAATGTCCGCTCTACCCCCAAACAGCGGACATTTATTGCGGCAGCCGGAATGTCCGCTAAGTGCCAAAAGCGGACATTGCCTCCCCTATTCGATCACCTCGTCGGCGGCATTCAGCAAACCCTGCGGCACTGCGAGATTGAGCGACTTAGCCGTCTTGAGGTTGATGACGAACTCGAACTTAGCCGACTGCACGACCGGTAACTCGGCAGGTTTCTCGCCTTTTAGAATTCGTCCGACATAGATGCCCGCTTGACGCCAAGCATCACCCCGGTCGGCACCATAGCTGATCAGACCTCCAGCCGCTGCGAACTCTGGCTGCGCGTAGATTGCAGGGACCGCGTCGCGGAGCGTCAGTGTGGCGAGTTGTTTGCTTCGGGCATTGAAAAGCACATCTTGGCCAATAATCAGCGCGCCTGCTCGCAGTTCACGCAATTTTGCAAAGGCAGCATCGAAATCGTGTTCGGTGCTCGCATTCAGAACGTGAATTGCTACACCGAGTTTGCGAGCCGCCTCCTGAGTGTTTTTCGACTGGCTCTCGGCATTTGGGTTAGTCGGGTTTAGAAGAAGAGCGATGATCGACGCCGAAGGCACGGCCCCATGCAGCAACTCCAATAGCTTCGGTCCAACCTCCACGCTCAATAGAGTCACACCTGTCACGTTGCCACCCGGGCGGTTCAGCCTGGAGACAAGCCCGATCTGCACCGGATCGGCGATAGTAGTGAATACAACGGGGATCGTCGCCGTCGCGGCTTTTGCCGCAAGTGCGGCCGGCGTAGTCATCGCTGAGATAACGCCCACCTTTTGGCGGGCTAGCTCGGCCGCCATCGCCGGCAGTCGATCATAGTGATTCTCCGCCCACCGGTATTCGACCTTTACGTTCTTGCCATCTTGGTAACCGGTTTCGCTTAGACCTTTGACAAAATCCGCAATCGGTCGCGCATCACCGCTGGAAGTGCCGGCAGAGAGATATCCAACAACAGGCATAGCCGGCTGTTGCGCCCGAGCGGAAAGCGGCCATACAACCGCTGCGCCGCCAATAATTTTGATGAAGTCGCGTCGCCTCATTGCGTTGCGTTCCCCTCGCGCCAACGCATCGTACCGGCTCAAACAAAGACTGGGAATGGGCAATCGCGATGTCCGCTTTGGGTCAAAAGCGGACATTCAGCCGTCATCCAATGACATCGTCGGCACGGGCAAGCACCGCCGGCGGGAACGTAAGGCCGAGCGTCTTCGCGGTTTTAAGATTGATCACCAGCTCGTACTTTGTCGGTGCCTGCACCGGCAGGTCGGCCGCCTTCGCACCCTTGAGGATGCGGTCAACATAGCCGGCCGCATGCCGGTAGTTGTCAATCAGATCAGGCCCAAAGGAAATTAGACCGCCGGCAGCGACGAAGAATCGTTCCCAGTAGACCGCCGGCAGTTTGTGCCGAGCCGCTAGCGAGATGATCAGATCGCGATAACGTATGGTCGCAGCGCTCGCCGTCACGACCAAACCGCCATTCGGAGCGCGCGCGAAAGTCTTGACGGACTGCTCGATCTCGCCAGCGTTGGGCATGTTGACCGGACTCACATCCATCCTGAGCGATGGCGCCGCAGCCTGAATAACGCCGAACTGGGCAGCTCCAGAGGGGATGGTAGTGTCCCGTAGGACCGCCGCTCTCGTGACGTTTGGCGCTATTTCTTTGAGCAGCTCTAGAAACTTCCCGCTCACGCCGAATTCAAAAACCATGAACCCGGTGGCGTTACCGCCCGGCCGCGCCAGGCTGTCGACGTATCCAGCGCCGACCGGATCGGTGGAGACTGGAAACACAATCGGTACGGTTCGGGTAGCCTGAAGCAACGGCGGCATTGTCGAGTCGCCTGCAGCCAGGATGACGTCGGGCCCGAGCGCGACCAATTCCGCCGCTTGTCTGCTAATTTCGGCAGCATTGGTCGTTGCCCAGCGGATGTCGATGCGCACGTTGTGGCCGATGTTCCAACCCAACAGCGCCAGCTCCTGTTGGAAGGCCCCGATACGGGTCTGCCATACCGGGTCGTCCGCTGATGCGGGGTTCAGCACGCCGATACGGCGCACGCGCTCACCCTGCTGGGCACGCGCCGCAAGCGGCCACGCTGCCACGGCGCCGCTGAGAAGCGTGATGAACTCGCGCCGCTGCATATCCGACCTCAGGCTCAGGACACGGCATCCTATCGGCTCAGGCGAGTACTTTGATAGGGGCTCTGAAGCCCGCATCAATCCATTGCCGTTAGTGCCACAGCCAATATCCGCTTTGGGTCATTAGCGGACATCCAGTGAGGCCTGAGGCATGTCCGCTTTGCCCCCCGACAGCGGACATTGGGCCGCGCTAGCTGAATATCCGCTTAGTGCCAAAAGCGGACGTGCAGGCGCCGGCAAAGCGCCGGCGCCGCAAAATCTAGATTCGCCAATCAAGCCGACTTTCGCCAGGGAACGAGCATCGACACCCGCTGGCGGTAACGCCGATAATCGTCACCGAACATCTCGATCAGGTCGTGCTCTTCTAACAGAGCGCCGACGACGATGTACGCTGTGGTCACGGCCGCGAACAGCAGATGCCCGACAGTCATGGTGGGTGCTGCCCAAAACGCAACGATGAAGCCGAGATAAATCGGGTGCCGCACCAGCTTGTAGAACAGGGGCGTCCGGAAACGCGGCACCGGCATCGGGCGACCCGTGAGATTATTGGCGACCTGGTGCAGCCCGAACAGCTCGAAATGATTGATCAGGAATGTGCTTGTCAGCACGATCAACCAGCCGACGAACGAGAAGCTAATGATCACCATGGCGATCTGCGGCTCAGCGACCTGCCAAACCACGGTTGGAATTGGCCGCCACTGCCAGAACAAGAGGACAAGTGCCAGGCTAGCGAACAGCACATAGGTGCTACGCTCGACCGATTTCGGCACGTATTGCGTCCACCATTCCTTGAACTGCTTGCGCGCCATCACGCTGTGCTGAACAGCGAACAGCGACATTAGCAGGATGTTGACGATTAGCGCTTCCGTGATCGGCACGACCGGTCCAGCGTCGATCGTCTTGGGTACCACTAGGCCGCTGACGAAGCCGATAGCGTAGAGGAAGCTGGCGAAGAATACGGCATAGGCCGCCAGCCCGTATAAAAATGCGACGAACTTGCCGACGGGACTTCGCCGTGTGTCATGGCCGATTGCTTGAGTATGGGTCATCATCTCCTCCGGTCGATTGCGATCACGGGGATCTGGATCGTGATGCGCGGACGTTGCCGGACTCGCGGTCAAATGGCTTTGCCTCGCGCTTGATTTGTCCTTGATATGGGCTTGATTATTCCTTGAGCTCGGCGTCGTAGTCTATTTTTTGGGTGAACCCCCCGTGCAATTTCTCTTTGCCAATCATGTACTTGATATCGACCGGCGCGAGCTACGCTGCGGTTCCAAGCCTATTGCCGTTGAGCCGCAGGTGTTCGACCTGCTGGTTTACCTGGTGCAGAACCGCGACCGGGTCGTGAGCAAGGATGATCTCACCGCT
Organism: uncultured Alphaproteobacteria bacterium; assembly: GCA_963742095.1. Lineage (GTDB taxonomy): Bacteria > Pseudomonadota > Alphaproteobacteria > Rhizobiales > Xanthobacteraceae > Pseudolabrys. The sequence continues at coordinate 1,284,040 of CAVUKJ010000003.1, read as the reverse complement.
TCAGTCTGGGGCGGCCGCATCGTGTCGGATTCGACGCTCACCAGCCGCATCAACGCCGCGCGCAAGGCGGTCGGCGACAGCGGCGCGGACCAGAAGCTGATCCGCACGATCGCGCGCAAGGGGCTGCGCTTCGTTGGCGCCGTGCGCACGCAACCAAACGGCGCCGAACTGGCCCATGTCGCCGGTTCGCTGCCGGATGAAGTCCTCGAGCTATCGCGCTCGGCCCTGCCGCTACCCGATCGGCCCGCCATCGCCGTGCTTCCCTTCGTCAACATGAGCGGCGATCCGGAGCAGGAGTATTTTTCCGACGGCATTAGCGAGGACATCATCACTGCACTATCGAAACTGCGCTGGTTCTTCGTGATCGCGCGCAACTCCTCGTTCATCTACAAGGGCAAGGCCATCCACATGAAGCAGGTCGCCGAGGAGCTCGGCGTCGGCTATGTGGTCGAGGGCAGCGTGCGCAAGAGCGGCGATCGAGTGCGCATCACGGCGCAGCTTAACGACGTCGCCACCGGCAGCCATATTTGGGCAGAGCGCTACGACCGCAATATCGCCGACGTTTTCGCGGTGCAGGACGAGATCACCGAAGCCATCGTCGCCGCGATCGAGCCGCAGCTCTATGCCGCAGAAAATTTTCACGCCAAGCGCAAGCCGCCGGATAGCATGGACGCATGGGATCTGGTTATGCGGGCGCTGTCGCATTACTGGCGGGTGACGCGACAGGACAACGTGGTCGCGCAAGCCCTGCTCGAGAAGGCAACCACCATCGATCCGAACTACGGCCAGGCACTCGGCGTGCTCGCCGCCAGCCATACGTTCAGCGCCCACATGGGCTGGGCGGACATGGCGACGGCGGCCCCGATCGCCGAGCGCGCGGCGCTGGCAGCGACCCTGGCCGACAGCGAGGACCCCTGGGCGCACTACGCTTTGGGCTGCGTTTATATGTTCACGCAACGCTTGGACAACTCGCTGGCCGAGTTCGAGCTGGCGCTGCGGCTCAATCCGAATTTCTCGCTGGCCCAGGGTTATTACGGCCTGGCGCTGTCCTATTGCGGGCGCTGGGAAGAAGCTAACGCGGCCGCGCAACGTGCGCTGCGGCTAAGCCCGCGCGATCCGTTCTCTGCGGTCTATTATGGCATCGCCGCCTACGCCCAGTTCATCGGGCGCAACTACGATGAGGCGACGCGTCTTGCGCGCGAGGGCATTCGGCAACGCGTCGATTTCGTCGGCGCCCATAGGGTGCTGACCGCTGCCGCGGGCATGGCCGGCGAGGCCGACGTCGCCAAGGCCGCATTGCAGGAGCTTCGCCGCGCGCAGCCTAATATTTCACTCGCCTGGATCGCAAACCAAATGCCAATAAGGCTGGAGGCCGACCGGGAACACTATTTGGAAGGCTTCCGCCGCGCCGGCTTGGATTAATCTGGCCTCATATGCTGACTAACCCCAATGTCCGCTTTGGGTCAAAAGCAGACATGAAGTCGGCAATTTCCGATGTCGGCTTTATCCCTGAAAACAGACATTCATTGCGGCGGTCGGAATGTCCGCTTCGTGCCAATAGCGGACATGATCATGCGGCACCAATCGGGTTATAAATATATATGAGCCTCCCCGAAATGGAGCATTCGCAATGCCGCTGCAACAAGGCGAGGTCAAGGGTTACGACTTCAATCGGTCGGTCGTCGAGTTCACGATGCTCAATCAGGGCAATGTAATTCTGTGCGCGATCAGCACCGCAGCGATGGACGATCTTGAAGGCAGGCGCAACGTGAGGCCAGATCAGCGCGTAGATCAATTTATGCGGCTGCGCGAAGTGATTGAAGGGCGCGCATCGCGTAAGTTTTTCGAAGAGCAAACCCAGTCCAGCCAGCCCGTTTTATTGCGAGTCACCGATTTTCATAAATAATCCGCCCATGACTGTCGGCCCCATGTCCGCTTTAGTCCTGAAAGCAGACATTCGCGATTGATGCAGGTCAAGACGGAGCGGCCGCTGCGGACATATACGAAAACATGTCCCATCTTAGCCGGCTGCCTAGTAGGGTTCACCGACTGCCGAATAAATGGCTGCCAATTTCAATTGCGCCATCGAACGTTGATCTTGAACTCTGCGTTATCGACAAAGGCGGAGTCCACGCACTGGTGTTCCCGTGCCGAAAGAATGGAGTTAATTGGGTCGATGCATCACCAAAGAAACCGGTCGATATTCAGCCGACGCATTGGCGAATTTGGAGCGACGATCACTAGCTAGTTTAAAAGCAAGCCTCAAGCCTCTTTCGCTCTGGGCTCCGGCGCTTGCTTCGCCTTCTCTTCGGCCATGAGTTCGAAAAATCATAAACCGCTTTGTCGCATCGGTTTCGGTTTCAAGCAGTAGTCTAAATCTATCGATGTTGGCCTGCGCGATTTTATCCATAATATATTCTCAATCGGATCGCGTGCAGCCGTCTGTCCAAAACAGACCACTAATCGGTCTCAAAAGAGGGGTCGCGGCCTAGGCGCGCCCTAGGCCCTCTAACTAAGATTGGTCTGTTTCGGTGACCGAGCGATGACTATAGCCGTGCCGCAAGGTTCGCACCGAAACGTCGTGCCATTATCGGCTTCTAGGGCCTGCATTGCCACTTTACAGATGGGGCACGGTTTTGGGGGCGTGGTCGGAGACAGCTTGCTCATGGCGACTAGGCCCGTGGCCATGGCGGCATTGCGTTTAACCGCCGGACAAAGGCCGGGCATCGCGCGTAATCCGAAATAGAAATGAAAAAGCCGCCAACTGAGGCGGGCCGCGAGCGCTGGTCTTACGCCCATCTGCCAAAAAAACCCCGCAATATGGGCGGGGCTGAGTACGCATACGCATACAGTACATTAGGGCGACGCCAACCAACGGAGATCGGCCGGGGTCTTTGGGCGCTCTACGCTGGGGGGAGGAGAAGCACCCAATGCAATAAGCTTGAGCCCATCTCGCATCCAGGTCTGTTCAAAATGGACCACATTCGGCAAATCGACGCGGCTTACTTTTCCTTAGGTCGCGTGTAGTTCTTTTCCTCTTCCTCCGCGAGCAGCTTTATAAGCTCCAGCCGACGTGGTTCGTCCGTCGTCTCAGCTAGTCGCTTCTTTAAAAATCAATGTCCGTTACGTGCCAGCAGCCGACCCCTCTTCCACCGCTCACAACCACTACGGGAGCCAAGTACTCCGCTCTATATCGCCGATCAAGGCTTGCTTGCGTACAGATTTCAGATCGGATTGGTCAACCGAGAGCAATTCAAACTTATTGAGCGCCGCCGCTCGCAGAACTGACTGAAAATACTGGCTTTCCAAAATCCGTACTCGTCGACCGAAGTTCAGAGCCTTAGAGAAAAATCGGCCTCAGAAAGCAACCCTACCTGGTCACGCCGACCGCGACGTACTGAGATCTGTCGCCTCGCGCCCGCAAATTCAGCGCATTTAGAACCGGCTTTGGCGTCGAGAGAATCGGGCCCTCGGAAAGGTGGCGGAGCGAGTGCATTTCGAACCAAGTGTACGGTCTCGTTCGCGCCGCGCGTCAGCGCTTGTAGCCCTGTGTAGCCCCAGAGGTTGCTTTTGAGAAAAAGCTGAGAACCGCCGGGGCTACAAATCGAAAATTTCCATTTGAAATCATGGCGGTCCCGAGAGGAGTCGAACCTCCGACCTTCGGTTTAGGAAACCGCTGCTCTATCCAGCTGAGCTACGGGACCGCGTGGCCGCCGATTTATCACAGGCAGCCGCTTCGCGCACGGCCTGTTGACGGCGGCGGCCCAAGGTCCCGACAATCGGCCCATGAGGCTGCTCGCGATCATCGCCGCCGCCCTGTTGCCGCTCGCCGCATCGCAGGCGATAGCACAGGAGACGTGCAAGCTCACGGAACTGGGCACGGTCCAGGTCGCGACAGTGCGCGACGGGCGCACGCTGGCGCTCGCGGACGGACGCGACGTGCGCCTTGCCGGGATCGAGGCCGCCGACGAGAGCCGGGAAGCGTTGCAGGATCTCGTTCGCGGCCGCTCGCTTCGGCTCGAAGGCGTGAGTACGGAGCCTGACCGTTACGGCCGGCTTGTTGCGTTCGCCTATGCCGGCGACGACCGCAGGTCCGTCCAGCAGGCGCTGGTCGAACAAGGCCAAGCGCGGGTCGCGGCGCGGGTCGGCAACAAGGCCTGCGCGGAGGCTCTCCTGGCTGTGGAGCGCTCGGCACGCGCGGCCAACCGCGGGCTTTGGGCCAATCCCAATTTCGCCCCTTTGCGGCCGGACAATTATGCGCGTCTGCGGGCGGATCGGGGTCTCTTTACGATAGTCGAAGGCAAGGTCTTGTCGGTGCGGGGGAGCGGCAGCACTATATATTTGAATTTCGGGCGGCGATGGACGCGGGATTTCAGCGTCATCGTCCTGCGCCGAAATCAGCGCATCTTTAACGCGGCGGGCCTAGACCTGAAGCAGCTGGAAGGCCGCCGTATCAGGGTACGCGGCTGGCTCGAACAGCGGCGCGGCCCGGTCATCGAGGCCAGTGCGCCTGAGCAGATCGAATTCGCGGACGACACCATGACGAACGCGAGCGGGACGCGGCAATGAGCGCAAGCAGACGACGGGCAGCGTTGATGGCGGGCGCGGCGTTCGCACTCGCCGCTTTGCTCGGCGCGTGCACCGGCGGCGTGGACGACAAACAGGTGTCGTTGCAGCTGCCGCAACTGACATTGCCGAACCCGGCCGCGCAGGCCGAAAAGCCGACCGCGGAGCAGCGCGAGAACGCTCGCATCCTGGCGTCCTATGGCGGCGTCTATAACGACGCCAAGCTGCACGTCATGGTCGGCCAGCTGGTCGACCGGCTGGTCGCCGCATCGGAGAAGCCGGAACAGAAATACGATGTGACGATCCTCAACTCGCCCGCGGTCAACGCCTTCGCGCTGCCGAACGGCCAGCTCTACATCACGCGCGGGCTGATCGCGCTGGCGAACGACAAGGCCGAGCTCGCGTCGGTGATGGCGCACGAAATGGGGCACGTCATCGCGCGGCATGCCGAGATTCGCGAGGACCAGGCGCGGCAGGCAGCCCTCGTCAGTCACGTGGTCAGCGACGTCGTCAGCGACCCGCAGATGGGTGCGCTGGCGCTGGCGAAGTCGAAATTGGCGCTCGCCAGCTTCTCGCGCGCGCAGGAGTTCGAGGCCGACGGGATCGGCGTCGGCATCTCCGCGCGTGCGGGCTTCGATCCTTACGGCGCCTCGCGCTTCCTGACCGACATGCAGCGCAATGCCGACCTCAAGCAGTCCAGCAACGACATTCACGAGTCGGCGGACTTCCTGTCCAACCATCCGGCGACGCCGGACCGCGTGCGCAATGCGCTCGCCAATGCCCGCCAATTCAGCGGCCCCGGCCCGGGCGAGCGCGACCGCAACGAGTATCTCCGCGATCTCGATGGGCTGGTCTACGGCGAAGACCCGAGCGAAGGCTTCGTGCGCGGCCGGCGCTTCCTGCATCCAAAGCTCGGCTTCACATTCACGGCGCCGCCGGGCTTCACCCTCGACAATACCGCGCAGGCCGTGCTCGGTCTCAAGGATGGCGGCGGCGAGGCGATGCGCCTCGACGTGGTCAGCGTGCCGGCCGAGCAGACGCTGCCCGATTATCTAAAGTCGGGTTGGATGGACAAAGTCGATCCGCAAAGCGTCGAGGAGTTCACCATCAACGGCTTCCCAGCGGCGACCACGACGGCCAAGGGCGAGCAATGGTCGTTCCGGCTGTTCGCGGTGCGCTTCGGCAGCGACGTCTACCGCTTCATCTTCGCGGCCAAGACCATGACGCCGCAGGCCGACCATTCGTTCCGCGACGCGATCATGACCTTCCGCCGCATGAGCCTGAAGGAAAGCCAGCAGGTCAGGCCGCTGCGCCTGAAAGCGGTGACGGTCGGCAAGAACGACACGGTGGCGAGCCTCGCGCACCGCATGGCGGTCGATCACCCGGCGGAGCGTTTCCGCGCACTCAACGGCCTCGGCCCGCACGACAACGTCAAGCCGGGCGAGCTGGTGAAGCTCGTCGAATGATTTGTAATCAGCTCTCGCCGGCTTCCGGGTTGAGCGTGAATTCGCGCGGCACGTCCGGACCCCACAGATAGAACGAGTTCCTCGGGCTTGTGGTCGCCCGCCGGCCAACGCTCTTCCTTCGGGATGTAGTCGATATCGCAGGAATATTCCGAGAAGCTGCCCCACGGATCCATGACGTAGTGGAAGTAGTTGGAGCCGAGCACGTGACGGCCCATGCCCCAACCTTTCTTCCAGCCCTTGTCGTGCATGCGCATGGCGCCAAGGCCGATGTCCTGGATGCTGGCGGTGTCCCACGAGCAGTGATGGAAGCCCGAGCCGCTCGACTTCACCAGCGCCAGCAGATGGTGATCGCTGCCGTGGATGCCATGCATGAAGGCGACAAGGTCGGAGGCGCGGTCCGACAAGCGCAGGCCGATGGTGCGCTCATAGAACTTGATCGAAGCGTCGATGTCCTTGGTGAAGATCAAGACATGCGACAGCCGGCGCGGTCGCACGGCGGGCGCCTTGTCGCGCGTCGTCGCCGCGGCAACGCCGGGACCGACGGTGATCCAGTCGCTTTTCGCCTTCTCGTCGGGCGACACCTTGGCCGCGACCTTGACCTCGATCAGCACGCCCTCGGGATTGCGGAACCAGAAGCCGTTGCTCTCGAAGCCCGGCGGCGGATCGATCAGCTTGATGCCCTCGTTCTCGATGCGCGCCTTCAGCCGCGGCAAATCCTCGGCGTAGCAGCCGAACGACAGGTGATGCAGCGACTTGTTTTTGACGCCTTCGACCACCGAGCCCCAGCGGTGATGATGGCCGAAGGTCTTGATGGCGAGCGCGTTGCCGTCGCGGCGGACGTCGAGGCCGAAAGTGCCGTAGAACTCCTGCGCCACGGAGGCGTCGGGCACGGCGAGCACGAACTGGTCAAGCGAGTGCACGCCGAGCGCATCGGTCTCCTTGGTCGGCGCGACATAGCCGCGAATGGCGGTCATCGTAATTCCTCAAGCTCAATTGCGGTGATTGAGCCGGGATATAGACCCCGCCGAGGCAACGGGCAACCGTGGGCTTGAGCGGGCCGATGCCCAAGGAAACGGCAGCTTTACGGCCGCAGATAGACGTAGCCCTGCGCCTGTAGTTCCGCGATCCGCACCACGCCGCCCTCGTCGGCCTTGATGAAGCCGGGCAGCAGGTCGGCGAGCGTGATCTTTTGCGCCTTCATGGTGTTGCCGCAGGCGGTGAGCGCAAGGCCGGTCTTGCTGAACTCCTGCACGCGGTGCGCGAGGTCGGGCGAGGCCGACGATGCCTGGAACGCCTTGAGCGCCGGACCGTGCACGACGAGCGCGATCGTCACCTTGTCCGGCCCGCCGACGCCATCATAGTGATTGCGGATATTGCCGAGCACGAAGGCGACCTTGTCGAGGTCGGACAGGTGATAGACGACCTTGGCCTTGTCCGGCGCGGCATTGGCGCGGCGCGTCGACGTGGCGGCGGCGAACAGACCGCCGGCGCCAGCAAGCGCCGCGGCGAGGATATTGCGTCGGTGCATCGGTCCCTCCATCACGAATTCGAATCCTTCGGATCTTCATTTGGCTCTTCGTTCTCTTGGATCAGCGAGCGGCAGGCGTCCAGTACCGTGCGGTCGAGCCGGAACAGGTGATCGTCGGCGCCGCCGTCGAAGCCGGTACGTTCGGAATCGGGCTTGCTGTTGTCCCACACCGCAACGCGGTCGATGCCGATCAACGTCGATTTATCGCCGTTGGTCAACTCCACGGAAAGACCGCCGCCGTCGCAATCGACACCGCAGCCGAGCTGCAGTCGGTCGGCTGACTCGTCCTTGGCCGACGGGTGGCCGCAGCTGCCGCTGGTTTCGAACTTGCCCTTGCGGTCGCGGTATTCGATGGCGAGCTGGAAGCCGTAGTTGAGCTCCTTGTCCTCCGGCAGGATTTCCGCGCTGACCAGAAGACGCATGGCCGTGACCTTCTGCTCCGGGTGCTTGGCGAGATGCGCCGCGTCGTAGCGCCGCGTGAAGCAGGCGTAGGTCTTGCCCTTGGCGGCGATCTTGCCGGCCAAAAGACGTTGCGCGAATTGATCAGATTTCGTCGTGTCGTCGGCGCGGGCATTGGCGCCCAGCGCCAGGAGCGCGAGCGCCGCGACGGCCGCGATTGAATTCCACCGCATGAGCATTCCCCTTTTTCGCGGTCCCAGGTGAACCGTTCGCCGCAATGACACGACCAATGGTCCGGCCGCCTCGTTTAGTCGCCGGGACACGGCCGCCGGTTCAAGGCGAACAGGACCTTGCCGCTCGGGACCGGAGTAAGGCAGGCTCTTGTGGGGGATCGGACGATGAACACCAAACGCCTTGCGATCTGTCTTGCCGCCCTCTGGGCGGGATTTGTCATGTCCGCGCCGGCCTTGGCGCAGAGCGGCGGCAAGACGCCGTCGCCAGAAGACCTCAATGAGAAGTACCATTTCTGCACATTCCCTGTTTCGAACAGCAGCTTCTCCGTCAAGCACGTCAACGACGTCATCGCCGCCTGCACCGTGCTGATCAACTCGTCGGGCGGCAGCGCCGAGAACCGCTCGCTGGTGCATCTGCAACGCGGCGCGATGTACCGCCGCCTCGGCAAATTCGAGCTCGCGCTCGCCGACTTCACCATGTCGATCCACTACGACCCGAACTCGGCCTATGCCTATACCGGCCGCGGCAACGCGCATCGCGGGCTGAAGCAGGTCGACGAGGCGATCGCCGATCACACCAAGGCCATCGAGCTCGACCCGAAATACGCCGACGCCTACAACAACCGCGGCAATGCCCGCGACGACAACAAGGACTACAAAGGCGCGGTCGAGGATTTCGACAAGGCCATCAGCCTCGATCCGCACTACGCCGGCGCCTTCAACAATCGCGGCCTGTCGAAATCGCATCTCGGCGACAAGGCCGGCGCCATCGCCGATTTCACAGAGGCCATCAAGCTCAATCCGAAATATGCAGTCGCATTCTACAATCGCGGCCTGGAACGCGCCGAAAGCGGCGACCGCGCGCAAGCCGCGGCCGACTTCAGCGCGGCGCTCGGGATCAACCCGGACTTCGAGCAGGCGGCGGACATGCTGAAGGAAATGAAGACGAAGAAATAACCTCGAGGATATTTTGCGTGCCCAAGTTGCCCAAGTCGAAAACAAAAAGCCCGGCATCGCTGCCGGGCTTTTCATATTCGTTTGTGCCGCGAGGCTTAGGCCGCTTCTTCCTCGACCGGCTCTTCGCCGGCGCCGGCTTCCTCGGCGGGCTTGGGACCGCGGCGCGGGCCCTTGGCGAGCGCCGCCTCGATCTCCTTGATCGCCTCGGTCTCGGTGATGCGCTGCACCGCCGAGATCTCGCGCGACAGCCGGTCGAGCGCGGCTTCGTAAAGCTGCCGCTCGGAGTAGGACTGTTCCGGCTGGGTGTCGGAGCGGTAGAGGTCGCGAACCACCTCGGCGATGGCGACGATGTCGCCCGAGTTGATCTTGGCTTCGTATTCCTGCGCCCGGCGCGACCACATCGTGCGCTTGATGCGCGCGCGGCCCTTGAGCGTCTCGAGCGCGCGCTTGACCAGCGGCGGCTCGGCCAGCTTGCGCATGCCGACCGACACGATCTTGGCGGTCGGAACCCGCAGCGTCATCTTGTCCTTGATGAAGTTGATGACGAACAGCTCGAGCTTGGCGCCGGCGATCTCCTGCTCCTCGATGGCCAGAATCTGGCCTACGCCGTGAGCTGGATAGACGATGAACTCGTTGGTCTTGAAGCCTTGGCGCTGGGTCGTCTTCTTATTGGTAGCCATTCCGGGCTGAACTCCTTCACCGGCCGCCCCTTTGCGGGCGCCGGCCAATTTGGCTGCGGGAGCCCCATGGCGGACGGCGCCGCGGGGGGCATGCGAGGTCCGCCGGGTTTCGGCGGACTTTTTGGAACCCCGGCCCATACCGGTGGAACCTTTCTTTGATTTATGACGCGTTTTTCCTGCCACTGCTGACGCGTGGATCGCACGCCCTCTTATCCGGTGCCCTTGGGTGTTGCCGCGAAAAATAAGGCTCCCGAGAGGGGGAGCGCTTTAGCGGCGTTTTCATCCATGATTTGAGCAATATAGCACATTTTTGGCCAAAATCAATGCCTTATGGCGACGCAATCGCGAATTTCGGCGACGTTCGCCCTGCAATTTTGGCGGATCGGTTAATTCTCAGCCATTGCCGCGGTAATCCGCTGCCTGGGAACGCCGGGGCTCAATCCCCGGTTCCCGGATTGGGTGAGAAGAACTTGTCGAACTTGCCGGCAACCCCGTCGAACTCCTTGCCGTCCGCCGGCGCGTCTTTCTTGGTCGTAATGTTCGGCCAGGACTTGGCGTATTCGGCGTTCAATTCCAGCCACTTCTCGAGGCCCGGCTCGGTATCCGGCTTGATCGCCTCGGCGGGGCATTCCGGCTCGCAGACGCCGCAGTCGATGCACTCGTCCGGGTGGATGACGAGCATGTTCTCGCCCTCGTAGAAGCAGTCCACCGGACACACCTCCACGCAGTCCAAGTATTTGCACTTGATGCAGTTTTCGACGACGACGTAGGTCATCCCACACTCCGGCCGGACGCACGCTGCCTAACGTATCGATAAATAAGGTGCAAGCGGCTGAACGGCCACTAATCCGCGTCGTTTTTGCGCGCCGCAGGGCCCGATTCGGCGGAGGCGTCGCGGTAAAGCGCCCGGGCGGCGGCGGCTGTTCCCCGGCGCTCGCAAAAGCCCTCGACGCGGAGCACCCGCACCGAACGGTCGAGCGCCAGCGTCACCACGTCGCCTGCCCGTACCACCTGGCTGTTGCCGGCGATGCGCTTGCCGTTGATGCGGACGTAGCCGGCATCGGCAAGCGCCGCGGCATCGCTCCGGGTGCGCACGACCCGTGCATGCCAGAGCCATTTGTCGATCCGCTGGCGATCCATTCGCCCGTCATGGCCTCACGGCCTAGCCCGGCTCTTTCTGCTCGAGCTGCTGCTTCAGGGCGGCGAGCTTCGCGAAGGGCGAATTGGGATCCGGCTCCTTGTTGCGGCTGCCGCCGGAGCCGAACGGCTTGGCGTAGTACTGGGCGCGTTCGGCGCGATCGACTTGGGCGCCCTTGTCGCGCCGGCCACGCCCGCCGCCCGGACGGGCCATGGCGTCGACGCGCTGGTCGCGGCGCTCGGCCTTTTCCTTGCGCTCGCGGCGCTCCTGCCGGAAGGCGCGGTCGCGGCGGCTACGATCCTTGATGCGATCCTGCTGCGTCGGCTCGGCCGAGCTTTCCGGCGCGGCAACGGCCGCTTCCGACAGCGCCGGCGCGGCTTCGGGTGTGGCTTCCGGCGTGACGGCAGGCGCCGCGGCTTGCTTGTGTTCGGGCCGCCGCGGACGGCGCGGTTTGTGTGGGCGGCGCTCGGCGCGGCCGGCCGGACGCCAAACTTCTATGAAAGCGGATTCTTCCGCGGACGGCGCGGCTGCGGTTGGCGCCGCGTCGGTGGCAACAGCGGGCGTCATCTCCGCCGGCGTCGCTTCGGCCGGCGCTGCTCCGACCGGCGGCTCGCCGGCAGGTTCGCCAACTTGCGGCATCAATTCGGCATCCGGCAATAGCGACACGGATGACTCGGGCGACGTGGTTTCGGGCGACGTGGTTTCGGCCGGCGCTGAAGACTCCGCCGCAGCAGGCTGCGCCTCCGCCGGCGCTGCGGCCGCAACGACCTCCGCCGGTTTTGGCTTGCGGTCCATGCGATAGCCGAGCGAGCGCAGGATCGAGGCGAAGTCCTCGCCCGACGCGCCAGTCAGCGACGTCATGGCGCCGGTGACGGTGAACGAGCGGCCGTCGAACGCGCCAGCCGGCTTCGGCGTCGTCGCGCCTTCGCGCCACGACAGCGCCGGCCGGATCAGATCGGCGAGCCGCTCCAGAATGTCCACGCGCACGGCGCGATCGCCGCAGATGCGATAGCCGGCGGTGCGGTAGAGCGGCTTCGGCGTATCCTTGTTGACCGGGATCGAGGTGCGGCCGGACGCCGCGAGATGCAAGAGATCGCCGACGCCGACGGCGTCCGGGCTCTCGTGCTTGAGCGCCCAGAGCTGCGTCGCCAGCGAACGCGGCGCAGGCTTGAGCAGGTTGGGCAGGTAAATGTGATAGGCGCCGAAACGCACGCCGTATTTGCGCAACGTGGCGCGCGCCGGCTGATCGAGACCTTTGACCTCTTCCGAGACCTTCTGCCGCTCCAGCACGCCGAGCGCCTCGACCAACTGGAACGCGACGCCTCGCGCCATGCCGGTGATGTCGTCGGCCGCCGACAGCGAAAACAGCGGCGCCAGCTGCTTCTCGATATGCGTCTTGAGCCAGAGATCGAGCCGCGTCTGCACGATGTCGCGCGCCGGGCCGTTGAGATGCTCGTCGGCGATGATGCGCAGGCGCGGGCGCAACGTGTCGTCGCCGGCGATGAGCTTGCCGACCAGATCGCCCTGCCAGCGCAGAGCGCCGTCGGCGGCGAGCACGAGCTGGTCGTTCGCGGCCTGCGACAGCTTGGTGGCGCGGGCTTCGATCTCGCTCGCCAGGACCTTCTGCGCGGCGGCGTTGAGGGTCTTGGCCTCGGAGCCTGCGGCGGCCGCATCGGGCGCGAACATGAAGCCGTCGAGGCGGCCGATCACATGGCCCTCGACGGTCACCTCGCCAGTCTTTCCGATTTCGGTTTCCAACGTCGTGTTCTCTCGCAGCCGCCGCATCAAGACGCTGGTGCGGCGGTCGACGAAGCGCTCGGCCAGCCGTTCATGCAGCGCATCGGACAGCTTGTCTTCCACCGATCGGGTGACCCCCTGCCAGTGCTCCGGATCGGCGAGCCAATCCGGGCGATTGGCAACGAAAGTCCACGTCCTGACATGCGCGATCCGGTTGGAGAGGGTGTCGATGTCGCCGTCGGTTCGATCAGCTTGAGCCACCTGACGAGCGAACCAATCGACCGGGATATTACCCTCTCGCATCAGGAATCCATAGAGGGTCACCGCCAGCTCGGCATGGGTGGCGGGCGCGATCTTGCGGTAATCGGGAACCTGACACACATCCCATAGCCGTTCGATTGCCGAAGGCTTCTGCGCCAGCGCTTTCACATCTTCGTCACGCGAGGCGTGTTCCAAAACGAGAATGTCCTCGCCGATCGGCGCGCGCGTCAGCCCCTGCTCGGACGGCGTCATCGCCAGCGACGCCTGCAGCGCGCCGAGCGATGAAAAATTCAACGCCGCGTTGCGCCATTGCAGCATGCGCACCGGCTCAAAGTTGTGGCTCTCGAGCGCCTGCACCAATTCTGGCTCGAACGGATCACAGCGGCCCGTGGTGCCGAAGGTGCCGTCGCGCGTGGCGCGGCCGGCGCGGCCAGCAATTTGCGCCAGCTCGGCCGGATTGAGCTTGCGGAACTGGTAGCCGTCGAACTTGCGGTCGCTGGCGAAGGCGACGTGATCGACATCGAGATTGAGCCCCATGCCGATCGCGTCGGTGGCGACAAGATAATCGACATCGCCCGACTGATAGAGCGCAACCTGGGCATTGCGGGTGCGGGGCGACAGTGCGCCCAGCACGACCGCCGCGCCGCCGCGCTGGCGGCGGACCAATTCGGCGATGGCGTAAACTTCCTCTGCCGAGAAGGCGACGATGGCCGAGCGCGGCGGCAGGCGGGTGATCTTCTTGTCGCCGGCGAAGGTGAGCATCGATAGTCGCGGCCGGCTGACGATGTGGGCACCGGGCAGCAGTCGCTCCACCATCGGCCGCATGGTCGCGGCGCCCAGCACCAGGGTCTCCTCGCGGGCGCGGGCGTTGAGCATACGGTCGGTGAAGACATGGCCGCGGTCGAGGTCAGAGCCGAGCTGGACCTCGTCGATCGCCAGGAACGCCACGTCGAGGTCGCGCGGCATGGCCTCGACGGTCGAAACCCAGAAGCGCGGATGGGCCGGCTTGATCTTCTCCTCGCCGGTGATCAGGGCGACGCTGTCGACGCCAGCCCGGTCCACGACCTTGTTGTAGACCTCGCGGGCGAGGAGCCGCAGGGGCAGCCCGATCATGCCGGACGAATGCGCCAGCATGCGCTCGATGGCGAGATGGGTCTTGCCGGTATTGGTGGGGCCGAGCACGGCGGTGACGCCAGCGCCGCGGGTACGCGAGGCACGGGTCGCCTGCGGGGAGAAACTGATAGCCATTACGCTTCCGAACTGGCGGCAGGAGAGCCCCGCCGCGGCCTTTCTGTATCACAATGCGACGACGAACACGCCGAATCGGCCTCGCAGTTAAGCTTTAGAACGACTCTGGAACGAACCGCGCCCGAATCACTGACTCCGGCGCTGTATGGATTCGTTCACGGCGATATCTGGCGAGCCCTCCCGGCATCACTACAAGATCGGGTAGCGGGCCGACGATTTAAGGGCTTTTCGACGCCTCCAAACGTTAACAGCGCGACGGACTCGGTTGCAGTGAAGAGTCAAGGACCCTTGTGGCCGTTGGCCGAGGCGCGGGCCGGGGTGGCGACGCTCAAGAACTGACTCGCGGTCATGACCGCCTCGCCGATCGGCGTCGGACCCTGCGCCCGGAACGGCGCCAGCATGCGCGTGCCCTCGATCGGCGCCAGCCAGATCTCCATATCGCGCTGTTTGGCAAGATAGCGGATGGTCGCGCGCGACGGGATATAGCCGCTGATTGGCGTGAAATAGACCGCACAGACCACGGCCGGTCCGCTGTAGCCCTTCTCCGCCTTGACCGTCTCCATGCGCTTGAAAGCGAGCTTGAGGTCGTAGCGCAGGCGGCCGTCGAAAACCGCCATCGTGCGCTCGCAGACTTCCGCCGACACCGGATTGCCGGTGCCGGGCGCCGCCAGGATGGACGCCGTCATCGGGTCGAGCACGTTATGGAGGTCGGATTCGCTGACCGGAATGCGCTCGCGCTCGTGGTCAGCCGGCGGATCTGACCGCGTGTCCTTGACGTCGCCTTTTTCGAGGGTGACGTGAACTTCGTCCTTCTGCTTACGGCTCTTGATCGTCGAGACATAGGTCGCGCTCAGGACCTTGCCGCCGCCGAGCGTGGCTTGCGCGGTGGTCGAGCCCTCGCCTTCGGTCAGCACGCGCATCAGGCCGGTGGTGGCGCCGGTGGCCGAGGCGCTGTAGTGCGTGTCGCCGACGTCGATCGACCAGCTGCCTTTGCCGATCGGAATGCCGGCGAGCGTCACGACGTACTGCGCGTCCAGCTTGCCTTGCGCGAAGGCGGGCACAGGGACGCAGACAGCGGCACAGACGGCGGCTGCCGCCAGCACAATCCGCATCGGTGGAAGAATTTGCCGCAAGGCCAGCACGAAACTCCATCCCCCCGCGCGCCGGCGCAGCGCGATATCCGCGGTCGGGCGCGGTATTAACTGTAAGCGCGGCCGGTCCGGCAAGGACCAGTCCCTGACGTGGTCAACTGGCCCACAAGTAAAGACATTCAGCCGTCCGCAGCCTCATCTGGTGGCGCCGAATGCGCCGATTCTGTGTTCGCGGCCATGCATTTGGCGTTGGCTTGACGCCCACGGGGCCGCTCTCTATACGTCCCGCCGTCATCCAAGACGATTGACCGACCGGCGCCGCCCTGCGCGCGCATTTTTGAGGGATTTGCCATGTCCTGGCGTTGCGATCTGACCGGCAAGAGGCCGCTGGTCGGCCACAAAGTGAGCCATTCGAACATTAAGACCCTGCGGCGGTTCATGCCGAACCTGCGCAATGTCACGCTAATGTCCGACGCTTTGAACCGCAAGGTGCGGGTGCGCGTGTCGGCCAACGCGCTGAAGTCGGTGGACCACCGCGGCGGCCTCGACGCCTTCCTTCTCAAGGCGAGCGACGAGGATCTCGCGCCGAAGATGCGCGAACTCAAGCGCCAGATCGTCAAGAAGAAAGAAGCGAAGGCGAGCTAAGCTCGGTTTTCATCGCGACGGTTTTGAATGCCCGGCCTCGCGCCGGGCATTTTGCTATTCGCCGACCAGCGCGAATTGCAGCAGCAGGTTGCGCTGGATCGCAGAAAAATTATCGTCCGACACCAACGTCAGGATGGTTTCGCCCTGCGCATTCTTGTGCACGCCGAGGCCTTCCATGTTGTCGATCTGGTAGCCGAGGTCGGCAAGGAACAGCTCCGGGCCGTCGAGCACCGCGCCCTCCCTGATATCGGCGAGCGCAAGCTTGCGGATGCGGATGGCAACGCCGCGCAGCGGCGAATAGCGCCGCTCGAGCACCAGAATATTGACCGGCGGCAGAAAGGCGCAGTCGCTGACGTCGAACTCGTCGCTGCGCTTGACGGTGAAGCGTTCGACCCGCTTGCCGTCGAGAACATAGGAGCGATGATTGCCGGCGGCGTCGAGGCTGCGCTCGGTGATCGCGATCAGCGAGCCGGCGAGCGGCGCGCCTTTCGGCGGCACGGTGAGGCATTCCAGGCTCTTGTTGAACTTGAAGGTCTTGAAGTCGTCCGGCACCGGGATCGGCTCGCCGCGCGCCAGCAGGCCATCGCGGCGATAGTCGAAGCGGACGATCTTCTCGACGCGTTCGATGCCGACATAGAACATGCCGTCGGTGCCCTCCGCGAGCAACTCCGCGTCGAACCAGTGCCGCACGGCGAGCGGCTTGCCATCGGGACCGAGCATCGGCGCCATTTCGGCGTCGGCGATGCCGGAGGGACGGCCGTCGCTGTAGGTGATGCGGCCGCGCAGCCAGGAGCCGTTGTCGGTCAGGGACAGGAAATGCGTGCCATCCGGCTCCATATAAAGCGCCGAAATGCCGCCGAAGGCCGGATATCTCGACGTCAGCACGAGGCCGCCGCGGAATTCGAGCTGACCGAAGCGGGTCTTGGATTCGTCGCGCGGGTTGAACGCGGCAATCGGCGCGGCCTCGACCGTGATCTTCGTCGGCTCGTGGCTGTAGCGGATCGCCTGCGCCAGCGCGTAGGAGCCAAGCGCCAGGCCGGCAAACAGCGCGCCGGCGGCAAGCCAGCGGCGGCGCGTGAAGTGCCCGGCGTGCGTCAATGCGGTGTCCCGTTCGTCGTGGTGAAGGCGCGGACTCTACACAACAGGAACAAGGTGTCCCGCTGGCGCGGGACCGAAGGACGTCAGGTCACGCGCTTGCGCGGCGGACGCGCGGGGCGCGCATCGGCCGCGGCGTGCTCCTCGAACAGCTCGGCAAGCTTCTCGGTCATGGCGCCGCCGAGTTCCTCTGCGTCGACAATGGTGACGGCACGGCGGTAATAGCGCGTCACGTCGTGGCCGATGCCGATGGCGATCAGCTCGACCGGGGAGCGGGTCTCGATCTCCTCGATCACCCAGCGCAAATGACGCTCGAGATAATTGCCGGGATTGACCGACAGAGTTCGAGTCATCGACCGGCGCGCCGTCGGAGATCATCATCAGGATCTTGCGCTGCTCGGGGCGGCCCAATAAACGCTTGTGCGCCCAGTCGAGCGCTTCGCCGTCGATGTTCTCCTTGAGCAGGCCCTCGCGCATCATCAAGCCGAGGTTCTTGCGCGCGCGCCGCCACGGTGCGTCGGCCGCCTTGTAGATGATGTGACGCAAGTCGTTGAGGCGGCCGGGGTTGGCCGGCTTGCCGGCGGTGAGCCATTGCTCGCGCGATTGCCCGCCCTTCCACGCGCGCGTCGTAAAGCCGAGGATCTCGACCTTGACGCCGCAGCGCTCGAGCGTGCGCGCGAGGATGTCGGCGCAGGTCGCGGCGACCGTGATCGGGCGCCCGCGCATCGAGCCGGAATTGTCGAGCAGCAGCGTCACCACCGTGTCGCGGAATTGGGTGTCCTTCTCGGCCTTGAACGACAGCGGATGCAGCGGGTCGATGACGATGCGCGACAGCCGCGCCGGATCGAGCTGGCCTTCCTCAAGGTCGAACTCCCAGGAGCGATTCTGCTGCGCCATCAAGCGGCGTTGCAGGCGATTGGCGAGCCGCGCCACCACGCCCTGAAGGTGCGACAGCTGCTTGTCGAGATAGCCGCGCAGCCGGTCGAGTTCTTCCGCCTCGCACAATTCCTCGGCCGCGATGGTCTCGTCGAACTTGGTCGTGAAGGCGCGATAGTCGGGGCCGCGCGGCTCATTGGCGCCGAACTGGCGCGGCCGCTGCGGCTCGCCCGGCGTCTCGGCGTCGCCCATGTCGGTATCGTCGGCCATGTCGGCGGTCGGCGCATCAACCGCCTCGGCGGCGGCGTCGGGCATGTCTTCGGAGGATACCTGCGTATCCTCGACGCTCATGCGCTGCATGTCGTCGGAATCGGCCGCCTCGCCGTCCTCGCCCTGCTCCTGCTTGCGGCGGTCCTCATCGCCTTCGTCTTCCTCGTCGTCGGAATCCTGGCTGCGGTCGTCGCCCATCTCGAGCGCATCGAGCAGATCGTGGACGACGTCGCCAAACTGGCGCTGGTCCTCGACCAGGTCTTCGAGACGATCGAGATCCTTGCCGGCGCGGTCCTCGATCAACGGCCGCCACAGATCGACCAGCTTCTTGGCCGCCGCCGGTGGCGCCATGCCGGTCAAGCGCTCACGCACCATCAGCGACAGCGCCTCTTCGATCGGCGCATCGGTGCGGTCGGTGATCTGGTCGAACTTGCCGCGATGGAACCGGTCATCGAGCATGGCGGTGAGGTTCTGCGCGACGCCGTCCATGCGGCGGGCGCCGATCGCCTCGACACGGGCCTGCTCGACCGCTTCGAACACGGCGCGCGCCTGCTGGCCGGCCGGCTGCAGGCGGCGATGGATCGAAGCGTCATGGCAGGCAAGCCGCAGCGCGATCGAATCGGCATTGCCGCGCACGATCGCCGCTTCCGCCTTGCCGAGCTTGCGCGGCGGCTCGGGCAGCCGCACCTTGCCGCCCATCAGGCCGGGGCGCTCGGCAGCGAAAGACACTTCGAGGTCCGGCTTGCGCGCCAGCGCGCGCAGGCAGCCGGTGACCGCCCGCTTGAACGGTTCGGTCGGGGATTCCTTCGCCGAGGGTTTGGCTTTGATGTTCGAGGCCATTGGCCCGCCTTCGCGGAAATCAGCTCAGCGCGACGTTCACCGAACTCTCCGGCAGCTCGACGCCGAAGCAGCGCTGATAGAACTCGGCGACGATCGGCCGTTCGAGCTCATCGCACTTGTTCAAGAAGGTGAGCCGGAAGGCGAAGCCGACATCATTGAAGATCTCGGAATTCTCCGCCCAGGTGATCACCGTGCGCGGGCTCATCACCGTCGAGATGTCGCCGTTCATGAAGGCGTTGCGCGTCAAGTCGGCGACGCGCACCATCTTGTTGACGATGTCGCGGCCTTGCTCGTTGCGATAGTGCTTGGCCTTGGCCAGCACGATCTCGACCTCATTGTCGTGCGGCAGATAATTGAGCGTGGTGACGATCGACCAGCGGTCCATCTGGCCCTGGTTGATCTGCTGCGTGCCGTGATAGAGGCCCGACGTGTCGCCGAGGCCGACGGTGTTGGCGGTGGCGAACAGCCGGAACGCCGGATGCGGCTTGATGACTTTGCTTTGGTCGAGCAGCGTCAGGCGGCCGGAGGCTTCCAGCACGCGCTGGATCACGAACATCACGTCCGGACGGCCGGCGTCGTATTCGTCGAAGCAGAGCGCGACGTTGTTCTGCAGCGCCCACGGCAGAATGCCCTGGCGGAATTCGGTGACCTGCTGGCCTTCCTTGATGACGATCGCGTCCTTGCCGATCAGGTCGATACGGCTGATGTGGCTGTCGAGGTTGACGCGCACGCAGGGCCAATTGAGCCGCGCCGCGACCTGCTCGATGTGCGTGGACTTGCCGGTGCCGTGATAGCCGGTGACCATGACGCGGCGGTTCTTGGCGAAGCCGGCGAGAATGGCGAGCGTGGTCGGGCGGTCGAAGCGGTAGTCGGAATCGACGTCGGGAACATGCTCGTCGGCCTTGGAGTAAGCCGGCACTTCCATGTCGCTATCGATGCCGAACACCTGGCGGACCGACACCTTCATGTCCGGCAGGGCGGCGGTTTCTTGAACTGCGGCAGTCATTGATCCTCCGTGGCTTCAGAGACGCCCGAAGCCTCACATACGCACCCGACGCGTCACGGTCCGGCTGATGGGGCCAACTTAGCAGACGGGATGGGGGCAAAAAACCCGTGGGTCGCGAATAGCCCCATCAATGTTTTCAATAAGATAGGAAGGCGGGTGTCTGCGCGAAAGGCGGGGCTGGAATGATTTTCTCGTCGTTCCGGCCGCGCGGAACAACGACGCAAGTTCAGGCGAAACCGACCGATTTCAGATAATTGTACGACTGAATAATCTCGACGAGGCGGTCCTCGGTCGAGCGGTCACCGCCATTGGCGTCGGGATGATGGCGCTTTACCAGTTCCTTGAAGCGCATCTTCACCTCGTGGCGACTGGCGCCGACGTCGAGGCCGAGCGTGTCGAGCGCCTTGCGCTCGGCATTGCGGATCTGCCGCGTCTCCGCTTTCGCCTGCTGCTCGGCACGCAAGCCTTCGCCGAAGATCTCGAACGGATCGGCGCGATCGCCGAAGACGGAGAAATCCGGCCGCACCGTGCCCTTGCCGGTGCCCATTTTCCACGTCGGACGATGGCCGGTGAGCGCGTCCTTCTGATAGGCCATGACCGCGGCGTCGCTCATGCCCTTAAAGAAATTATAATTCTGATTGTACTGGCGCACGTGCTCGAGACAGAAGCTCCAGTAATCCTTCTCCTGCCCGCGACCCTTCGGCGCGCGGTGGCCCGCCTTCTCCTGGCAACCCGCCCACTGGCATTTCGGACCGGCGGTCTTGGGCCGGCGATCCTTCGCCGGCTTGACGCGGATCTTGTCGAACAGGGGCGAGTCGAATTTCATGACCGTTCAGTATGCGCTTTTGCCGATGACGCGTTCAAGACTTGACAGTCGACCTTCGTACTTAATTCCGCCGCGAAGCGGTCATTGACCGCCGCACCTGCACGCCTTAAGTGCGCAGCATGCGGACCGCCGATCTCATCACAAAGAAGTTGACCGAGGCTTTCACGCCGCAAAGCCTCAAAGTGGTCGATGAATCGCACCAGCATGAAGGCCATGCCGGGCACCGGCCGGGCGGGCAAACTCACTTCCGCGTCTATATCGTGTCGGACTCGTTCAAAGGGAAGACCCGGCTGGAACGCCATCGCCTGGTCAACGGCGCGCTGTCGAGCGAGCTGGCGGGCGGCGTGCACGCACTCGCCATCCACGCTACGGCGCCGGGCGAAGGCGGCGTCTAAACTTTGGCCTTCGCCTTGGCCGGCTTGGGCAGCGGCTGGATGCGCAGCGCGGTGATGCGATTGCGCGCCTTGCGCAGCACCCGGAAGCGGAAGCCGTGGAAGGTGAAGCTCTGGCCGATCTCGGGGATCGAGCGCGCTTCATGAATGACGAGGCCGGCGATGGTGGTCGCCTCTTCGTCGGGCAGGTTCCAATCCATGACGCGATTGAGATCGCGGATCGACACCGCGCCGTCGACGTTGACCGAGCCGTCCGGCTGGCGCCGCACGCCCGGCATGGCGACGTCGTGCTCGTCGGCCATGTCGCCGACAATCTCCTCGAGGATGTCCTCGAGCGTGACCAGGCCTTCGACCTCGCCATACTCGTCGACCACCAGCGCGAACGGCGTCTTGCGGCGGCGGAAAGCCTTCATCTGCTCGGACACCGGACGCGTGTCCGGCACGAACCAGGGTGCCATCAACAGCGCGGCGACATCGACCTTGGCGGCGTTGCCGTCGACCGCGTGCAGGGCGCGCAGCAAATCCTTGACGTGCAGAATGCCGACGATGTTCTCCGGATTGCCGCGCCAAAGCGGAATGCGCGTCACCGGCGAGGCGATCACGGCGTTGACGATCGCCTCGGGTGAATCGTCGGCGTTCAACGTGATCATGTTGGTGCGGTGGATCATCACGTCGGACACCACCAGGTCGCGCAAGTCGAGCACGCCGCCGAACATGTCGCGGTCGTGCTTTTCGACATCGCCTTCGCGATGGAACAGGTCGATGGCGCCGCGCAGCTCCTCGTGCGCCGACAGCACGTCCTGATCCTCGCCGAGCGTCACGCCGAACAACTTGAGGATCCAGCGCACCAGCGCCTCGATGCCCATCAGCACCGGTCCGAGCAGCTTGACGATGACGCCCATCGGCCGCGCCACCAGCAGCGCGACGCGGTCAGGTGCGTTGAAGGCGGCGGTCTTCGGCAGCACCTCGGAAAAGACGACGATGAGCAGCGTCATCACAATGGTAGCGTAGAGCACGCCGGCCGAGCCGAACCAGACAAGCAGGATGCCGGTCGCCAGCGCCGAGGCCGCGATGTTGACGGCGTTGTTGCCGAGCAGCACCGCGCCGATCAGGCGCTCGCGGTTTGCCAACAGCCGATTGACGATGGCGGCGCGCTTGTTGCCGTGCTTTTCCAGCCGCGTCATGCTGGCGCGCGACGACGCCGTCAGCGCGGTCTCGCTGCCGGCGAAGAACGCCGACAGCAGCATGCAGATCAGGACGACAACAAGAGAGAGCCAGTCGTTCGCGGTCATTTAACCTGCTGGGCAAGGAAAGCGCGCACCTCGGACCCATCGACATCATTGGCGACGAACGCCTGGCCGATGCCGCGGACCAGAATGAAGGTGAGCTTGCCGCGCTTCACCTTCTTGTCCTGGGCGATCAGGTCCATCAATTCATCGATGCCCGGCACGCCGCCGGCAATGTCCCTGATATGTGTCGGCAGCCCGACCGCCGCAAGATGAGCGCGGGCGCGTTCCGCTTCGGCGGCGGCGATCAGGCCCTTGTGCGCGGAAAAGTCGAACGCCAGCACCATGCCGAGCGCCACGGCCTCGCCGTGCAGCAGGCGATCGGAGAAGCCGCAGCCGGCTTCCAGCGCATGGCCGAAGGTGTGGCCGAGATTGAGCAGCGCGCGTTCGCCGGTCTCGCGCTCGTCGCGCGCGACGATG
Organism: uncultured Alphaproteobacteria bacterium; assembly: GCA_963742095.1. GTDB lineage: Bacteria > Pseudomonadota > Alphaproteobacteria > Rhizobiales > Xanthobacteraceae > Pseudolabrys. Next base: position 1,261,080 of record CAVUKJ010000003.1, on the reverse strand, counting down.
CCCGCCTTGGCGCGACAGCAAACGGCGATCGCGTGCTCGCGGGCCGGGCCACCCGAGAAAACGTCTTGCCAGTTCTTCTCGAGCCAGGCGAAGAAGGCGGCGTCACCGAGCAAGCCGTATTTCGCCACCTCGGCGTAGCCGGCGCGGAATTGCCGCTTCGGCAGCGTGTCGAGCAGCGCGGTGTCGGCGATCACCATCACCGGCTGATGGAAGGCGCCGACGAGATTCTTGCCGTGGCGCGAATTGATGCCGGTCTTGCCGCCGACCGAAGAGTCGACCTGCGCCAGCAGCGTCGTCGGCACCTGCACGTAATCGAGGCCGCGCCGCACGCTGGCCGCAGCAAAGCCGGCGAGATCGCCGATGACGCCGCCGCCGAGCGCGACAATGAGATCGCCGCGCTCGATACGCGCCGCGACGATCGCCTCGCAGACTTTCTCGAACGTCGCGTAGCTCTTGGAGCCCTCGCCGTCCGGCACGGTGATGCGCGCGGCGTCGATGCCGGCGCTCTTCAGCGCGGCTTCGGCGGCGGCGAGATGATGACGGGCAACGCTCTCGTCGGTGACGAGCGCGACGCGCGCGCCGGCGCGCAACGCCTTGATGCGCGTACCGAGGCTCGCCAGCAGGCCGCGGCCGATGACGATGTCGTAGGCGCGCTCATTGAGCGCGACCTGCACCACCGTCGGTTCGCCAATCTCGTTACCTTGACGCAGCGGCGCGGTCATGGCGTTTTCTCCGTGCCGGCTTCGCGATCGAGGTGCTTGGCTATCCCGGCGATGATCTCGTCGACGATGGTGTCGTGCGGCTCGTCGCGCGACTGCACGGTGATGTCGGCCAGCGCGTAGACCGGTTCGCGCGCCGGCAGGAGCTCTTGCATCTTTTCGGCCAGCGGGCGGTCGTTGCGACGCTTGGTGCGCTTCATCAGCACGTCCAGATCGGCCTTGAGCCAGACCGAAATGCCCTTGATGTGGATGAGGTCGCGGGTCTGCTGATCCATCACGGCGCCGCCGCCGGTCGCCAGCACCTGTGGGCCGCTGTCGAGCAGCCGCGCGATGACGCGCGCCTCGCCGGCACGAAAATAAGACTCGCCGTGTTTCTCGAAAATCTCCGGAATGGTCATGCCGGCGGCGCTCTCGATCTCGGTATCGGCGTCGACGAAGGGAATCCCCAGCCGTCCGGCCAGCCGCCGCCCGACTGACGACTTGCCGGCGCCCATCATGCCAACCAGCACGACGGAGCGGCGGCCGAGCGCATCGACGATGGCGCGCTCGGAGCCGTTCTCGGCCGGTTTTTGAATGGCGATATGAGCCATGCTAGATTCCCTAATAACGCCAGTTCCATACACCAGAATCGGGGTGGCCGCGAAGGCAGGCCAAGCCGCCCCTTGTCATCGGTTAAGGAACATGATGGTTCACCCGCAAAAGCAGCCCGATTCGGGCGCGCCGCCGGTTGCCGGGATTCGAAGATGCCGAGTCTATTCAGATTTCTTGTCGTTCTCGGCCTGATCTGCGGGGCGGCCTATGTCACCGTCTTCGCGCTCGCCAACTTCGTCAAATACAAGCCGCGCGAGATCATCGTGACCGTGCCGCAAGACAAGTTCATCAAGCAGCAGCGCTAGCACGCGCCGAAGGCAGTAATGGCCCGCCGGGCAACAGCAAGCGACGATCGCCTGGTCGAACTGTTCCTCGACATGCAGGCGGCCGAGCGCGGCGCCGGCGAGAACACGCTGACCGCCTATCGCAACGACCTCGCCGACCTGACGGCACATTTGCGCGCGGCCGGCCACAGCATCGCCGATGCCTCCACCGACGACCTGCGCGGCTTTCTCGTTGCCCTCGCCGAGCGCGGCTTCAAGCCGTCGTCGGTGGCGCGGCGGCTCTCGGCGTTGCGCCAGCTGTTCCGGTTTCTCTACGCCGAAGGAAAACGCGGCGACGATCCCGCCGCCGTGCTGGAGGGGCCGAAGCGCGGACGCGCGCTGCCCAAGGTGCTCTCCATCGCCGAAGTCGACCGGCTGATGAAACAGGCGCGCGCCGACGCCGAGGATGCCAAGGCGACGACAGCTGTCCGTCTGCGCGCGGCGCGGCTGCTATGTCTGTTGGAGACCGTCTACGCCACCGGCCTGCGCGTCTCTGAGCTGGTGGCTTTGCCCGCCTCAGCCGCCAAGCGCGATCAGCGCATGCTGGTCGTGCGCGGCAAGGGCGGCAAGGAACGGCTGGTGCCGCTCAACCAGTCGGCCAAGCGCGCGATGAGCGAATACCTTGCGATGCGCAAGGACGGCGAAGGCAAGACGCAATCGAAATGGCTATTCCCGTCTTTCGGCGAAGCCGGACATCTTACCCGCCAGCATTTCGCCCGCGAGCTCAAGGCGCTCGGCGCTCGCTGCAACATCGCGGCCGAGCGGCTCTCGCCGCACGTCTTGCGCCACGCCTTCGCCAGCCACCTGCTGCACAACGGCGCCGACCTGCGGGTGGTGCAGACGCTGCTCGGCCACGCCGACATTTCGACCACGCAGATCTATACCCACGTGCTCGAAGAGCGCCTGAAGACGCTGGTGCGCGACCTGCATCCGCTGGCCGAGACCTGAGCGCAAAAACCGCCGTAAAAGCTGTATTAACCCGATTGCTTGACTTAAAGCCTGACCCTGCGTCACTTGCCGCCGTCATCACTGCCCGGGACCTCATGCGCACCTATCTCGACTTCGAAAAGGCGGTGGCCGAACTGGAGGCCAAGGTCGAGGAACTGCGTGCGGTTGGTACAACCGGCGACTCGGCCGCCATCAGCGAAGAGATCGACCGGCTCGAGGCCAAGGCCGCCGAGGCGCTCAAGGAGCTCTATGCCGAGCTGACGCCTTGGCAGAAGACGCAAGTCGCGCGTCACCCGCAGCGGCCGCACGCGCTCGATTACATTGCCGGCCTGATCACCGATTTTGTCCCGCTCGCCGGCGACCGCAAGTTCGGCGACGACGAGGCGATCGTCGGCGGCTTCGGCCGCTTCCGCGGCGAGAGCGTCTGCGTGCTCGGCCACGAGAAGGGTTCCGACACCGAGAGCCGCCTCAAGCACAATTTTGGCATGGCGCGCCCGGAGGGCTACCGCAAGGCGGTGCGGCTGATGGAAATGGCCGACCGGTTCGGCATCCCGGTCATCTCGCTCGTGGACACCGCCGGCGCCTATCCGGGCATCGGCGCCGAAGAGCGCGGCCAGGCCGAAGCGATCGCGCGCTCGACCGAGGCCTGCCTCGGCCTGACGGTTCCGAACGTCGCGATCATCCTCGGCGAAGGCGGCTCGGGCGGCGCCATCGCCATCGCCACCGCCAACCGGGTGCTGATGCTGGAGCACGCCATCTACAGCGTGATTTCGCCGGAAGGCGCGGCCTCGATCCTGTGGCGCGACACCGCCAAGGCGCAGGAAGCGGCGACCAGCATGAAGATCACGGCCCACGACATGGTCCGGTTCGGCGTCATCGACGGCATCGTTCCGGAGCCGACGGGGGGCGCGCACCGCGACCCCCAGGCGGCCATCGCCGCGGCCGGCGAGGCCATTGGCAAGGCACTTTCGGACCTCAAAACGCTGTCCCGCGAGGCCGTCCGCAAGCAGCGGCGCGACAAATTCCTCGCCATGGGGCGCACAAGCGCCCTGCCGCCGGCCTGATCCGGGGGGTCCGGGAAAGCATTTACGCCCGCTTTACCATAGACTTAGCGGTAGCCGGGGGCCGTGCGGTTTGCCTTGCGCATGCCACATCTTTTATGGATAACGATTATTGAATGAGGGCCCGCCTCTTCGGGGAGTACGGCGTTTGACCAAACCCGCGGTTCGCGCGCTGCTGACATCAGCGGCACTGGTGACGGCCGTTGCCCTTGCCGGCTGCAACACCAATGACGTCGTCCCGGACGGCCGCGCCATGGCGCCGCTGTCGCCGAAGACCGTTGCGCTGATTTCCGAAAAGAACATGGACACGCAGTCCCCCATCCTCGTCCGCATCTTCAAGGAAGAGTCGGAGATGGAGGTGTGGAAGCAGACGCGCGACGGGCAGTACGCGCTGCTCAAGACCTATCCGATCTGCAAATGGTCCGGCGATCTCGGCCCGAAGAAGAAGGAAGGCGACCGCCAGGCGCCCGAGGGCTTCTACACGATCACCCCGGCGCAGATGAATCCGAATTCCAACTATTACCTCGCCTTCAACACCGGCTTCCCCAACGCCTACGACCGCGCGCACGGCTACAGCGGCTCCGAGCTGATGGTGCACGGCGACTGCTCCTCGCGCGGCTGCTACGCGATGACCGACGAGCAGATCCTGGAAATCTACGCGCTGGCGCGCGAGTCGTTCTTCGGCGGCCAGAGCTCGTTCCAGTTCGAGGCCTTCCCGTTCCGCATGACCGCGCTGAACATGGCCAAGCATCGCAACAACCCGAACTTCGCGTTCTGGAAGATGCTGAAGGATGGCTACGACGACTTCGAAGCCACGCATCAGGAGCCAAAGGTCGCGGTCTGCGAGAAGCGCTACGTGATCGACGCGGCGACGGGCGACGGCAAGCCGCTCCACTCCAACCCGAGCGGCGCCTGCTCGCCGCACCAACTCGACCCGGCGATCGCCTCGACCGTGATCGAGTATCGCCATCAAGAGCAGGTCAAGATGGCGAGCTACATCTCCAGCCATGTCGCAACCGCTGCGCCGCACGAGGGCGACGGCGGCATGAACCCGGTGTTCATGACGCAGCTGTCGCATCCGAGCGTCGACAACAGCGGCCGCTACGCGGTGGCGAGCGCCGGTGGCTTACTCGATTCAGCGCAGATGCCCGGCGCGCTGCCGCACGTGCCCAATCCGCCCGGCACGACCATCCCGAAGGTCGGCAAGCCACAGCCGACGCCGACCGTCGTTGCCGCCGCGCAGCCTGAGCCGGCAAGCGAGCCGTCGCCTATGAGCCAGCAGCCGGTGCAAGTGGCGAGCGTGCGGCTGCCGACGCCCGCGCCGCTGCCGAAGGAAGGCCAGGCGCCGCAGCAGCAGGCCAAGCCAAACGACTTCGCCAGCATGTTTGGCAATTTCTTCAAGCAGAGCCCGCAGCCGCAGCAGCCGACGCAGGTCGCCGCCGCGCCGCCGCCGGTCGAGGCCAGCGCGCCGAGCGAGCCCGTCGCATTGCGCGGCGCCAGCAAGGTCGCGAACACCGAGATGGCGGCAAAGCCGAAGCAGGCCGAGAAGACCCGCATCGCCGCGGCGCCCGTTGCGTTGCATCCCAAGGCTGAGTCCAAGCCCGAGCGCGTCGCGGCGCAATCGAAACAGGATTCGGTTTGGGGTCAGCCGAAGCCGCAGCCCAAAGCGGAACCGGCAAAGCCGGCAGCTGTCGCGAAGGCCGAGCCGGTTGCCAAGCCGCGTGTGCAGGTGGCGACAGCCGCCAAGACACCGCCGGCGCCCGAACAGCGTGAAATCCGCACCGCCTATTCCGGCACGACGAACGGCAGCGGCGGTCTGCTCTCCGGCGCGCAACCGGTGGTACCGGCCGGCTCCTTCAGCAGCTTCCGCTAAATACCGGACATTTGCATTTTTTAGCCGGCGCGTGATCTTATCGCGCGCATGGATTGCTTCGTTTACGTGCTCGGCACCCGCACGAAAAATCGCCACCTGACTTACGTCGGCTGGACCGACAACATCGAGCGGCGGCTGCAGCGCCACAATGCCGGCAAGGGCGCGCGCACGACGCGCGGGCGCATTTGGGTGCTGTTGCATTCGGAATGGTTTCCGACCCGGCGCGAAGCGATGAGCCGCGAATGGCACCTCAAGCGCGACCGCAAGTTCCGCAAACAACTGGCGCAGCGCCTGCCGGCCAAGCGCGCCCGATGAGCGCGCGCGACGAGCCGAAGATCGACTGCCACACCCACGTCCTCGACCCGGCGCGCTTTCCCTACGGCAAGGACATCGCGTACAGGCCGAGCGGCCAGGAAATCGGCACGCCGCAGCAGCTACACCAGGTGATGAAGACGTACGGCGTGCGCCACTGCCTGCTGGTGCAGCCGAATTCCGGCTACGGCAGCGACAATTCGTGCCTGCTGGATACCATTGCGCACGGCGAAGGCCGCTTCAAAGGCATCGCCATCATCGATTTCGATGCCGACCCTGCGACGCTGCGCGATCTCACGCGCCACGGCATCGTCGGCGCGGCATTCAATCCGACGTTTCACGGCAACGACTACTACAAGAATTCCGCCGCGCTGATCGGAAAGCTCGCCGAGCTCGACATGTTTCTCAATCTGCAATGCGAGCACGACCAGTTGTCTATGTTCGTGCCGTGGATCGAGGCCATGCCGATCCGCGTGTTGATCGATCATTGCGGACGGCCGACGCCGGAAGACGGATTGCAGCAGGCGGGATTTGCCGCGCTGTTGCGGCTCGCGCAAACCGGCCGCGTCAGCGTCAAGCTCTCCGGCTATTCCAAATTCTCCCGCACCGGCTATCCGTTCGACGACTGCCGGCGGTTTATCCGCGCAATCGTCGAGGCGTTCACGCTCGATCATTGCCTGTGGTCGTCGGACTGGCCGTTTTTGCGCGCGCCGGAGCGGCAGGACTACGGACCGCTGGTCGAGCTCGCCGAAACGCTTTTTCCGGACGAAGCCGACAGGCGCAAATTGTTCTGGGACACGCCGCGCCGGCTGCTGGGATTCTAAAAAGCAAAACGCCGGGCAAGCCCGGCGTTTCATAACGACAAAGCCGTCAGCCTCAGCCGAACTTGCCGTGGCAGTGCTTGAACTTCTTGCCTGAACCGCACGGGCACGGCTCGTTGCGGCCGACCTTGCCCCAGCTCTGCGGATCCTTCGCATTGCGCGCGGCTTCGGTGTTGCCGTTACCGGCGCCGACCAGCGCCGGAGCAAGCGCCGGCGCCATCTCGTCCTCGCCGGTCGTCGGGTCGACCTTGTGCGCTTCCATGTAGGGAAGCTGCTCCGGCGCTTGTTCGGCCGGCGGCTGCTGCACAATTTCGACGCGCATCAGCTGCGCGGTGACCGCCTCGCGCAGATGCGCGACCATGCTCTCGAACAGCGCGAAGGCTTCCGCCTTGTACTCGTTGAGCGGATCGCGCTGGCCGTAGCCGCGCAGACCGACGACCTGACGCAGGTGTTCCAGCATCACCAGGTGCTCGCGCCAGAGATGGTCGAGCGTCTGCAACAGGATCGACTTCTCGACGTAACGCATGACGTCGGGGCCCCATTTGGCCACCTTGCCCGCCATGTGCTCGTCGGCACGCTGAGTGATGCGCTCGCGCACCTCCTCGTCGGCGATGCCTTCCTCCTTGGCCCAATCCTTCACCGGCAGCTCGAGCGTGAGCACTTCACGCAGCGCCTGATCGAGGGTCGCGGTGTCCCACTGCTCAGGGTAGGCCTTTTCCGGGATGAACTTGGCGACCAGCTCTTCGATCACCGAATGACGCATGTCGCCGACGGTTTCGTCGACCAACTCATCGCTCATCAGCTCGAGCCGCTGCTCGAAGATGACCTTGCGCTGATCGTTCATGACGTCGTCGTATTTCAACAGGTTCTTGCGGATGTCGAAGTTGCGGGCTTCGACCTTCTGCTGCGCCTTCTCCAGCGCCTTGTTGATCCAGGGATGAACGATGGCCTCGTCTTCCTTGAGACCGAGCTTCTGCAGCATGCCGTCGAGCTTGTCGGAGCCGAAGATGCGCATGAGGTCGTCTTCGAGCGACAGGAAGAACTTGGAATGGCCCGGGTCGCCCTGACGGCCTGAACGGCCGCGCAGCTGATTGTCGATGCGCCGGCTCTCGTGACGCTCAGTGCCGAGCACGTAGAGTCCGCCGGCGGCCAGCGCCTTTTCCTTCAGCCGGGCCACTTGCGCGCGGATTTCCGCGGCGCGCGGGCTCTTCTCGCGCTCGCGCGGATCCTCGATCTCGGTGATCTCCTGGCGGATGCGCATGTCGGCGTTGCCGCCAAGCTGAATGTCGGTGCCGCGGCCGGCCATGTTGGTGGCGATGGTGATGGCGCCGGGCACGCCGGCTTGCGACACGATGTAGGCTTCCTGCTCGTGGTAACGGGCGTTGAGGATGGCGAACACCTTGGTCTTGGTGGCGCCCTCATCGCCGGAGTAGAGCGCGGCAAACGCGTTCGGGTCGGAGAAGTCGTGCGCTTCCCAGCCCTGCTTGCGCAGCATGTCGGCGAGTTGCTCGGACTTCTCGATCGAGGTGGTGCCGACCAGCACCGGCTGGCCGCGCACCTTGCAGTCCTCGATCAGCGTGATGATGGCGCGATATTTCTCGGCCGCGGTGCGGTAGACCTCGTCGTGATCGTCGGCACGCGCGAGCGGCATGTTGGTCGGCACCTCGAGAACCTCGAGGCCGTAGATGTCCATGAACTCGTCGGCTTCCGTCAGCGCGGTGCCGGTCATGCCGGCAAGCTTCCCGTACATGCGGAACAGGTTCTGGAAGGTGATCGAGGCGAGCGTCTGGTTCTCGGGCTGGATCGGCTGGTGCTCTTTGGCTTCCAGTGCCTGGTGCAGCCCTTCCGAATAGCGCCGGCCCGGCATCATGCGGCCGGTGAACTCGTCGATGATGACGACCTCGCCGTTGCGCACGATGTAGTCCTTGTCGCGCTGGAACAGCTTGTGGGCGCGCAGCGCCTGATTGACGTGGTGCACCACCGAGACGTTCTCGACGTCGTAGAGCTTGTCGCCCTTGAGCAGACCGGCGTCACGCAGCCGCGTCTCCATCTTCTCCATGCCGGCTTCGGTCATGGTGACGGTGCGCTGCTTCTCGTCGACCTCGAAGTCGGTCTTGTCGAGATTGGGGATGAATTTGTCGATGGTGTTGTAGAAATCCGAGCGGTCGTCGAGCGGACCCGAAATGATCAGCGGCGTGCGCGCCTCGTCGACCAGGATGGAGTCGACTTCGTCGACGATGGCAAAGACGTGGCCGCGCTGGACCATGTCCTCCATGCGGTACTTCATGTTGTCGCGCAGATAATCGAAGCCCAGCTCGTTGTTGGTGCCATAGGTGATGTCGCAGTCGTAAGCCTTCTTGCGCTGCTCGTCGTCGAGACCGTGGACGATGACGCCGGTCGAAAGACCGAGGAAGCCGTAGACCTGCCCCATCCATTCGGCGTCGCGCTTGGCGAGATAGTCGTTGACGGTGACGACGTGGACGCCGCGTCCGGTAAGCGCGTTGAGATAGACGGGAAGCGTCGCGACCAGCGTCTTGCCTTCGCCGGTCTTCATCTCCGAGATCTTGCCCTCATGCAGGATCATGCCGCCGATGAGCTGGACGTCGAAGTGGCGCTGGCCGAGCGTGCGCTTGGCGGCCTCGCGCACGGTGGCGAAGGCCGGAATGAGAATGTCGTCGAGCTCGGTGCCTGCCGCGATCTGCTTCTTGAACTCGTCGGTGCGGGCGCGCAGCGCCTCATCGGTGAGCGCGGCGATTTCCTGCTCGAGCGCGTTGATCGCTTCGACCCGCGGCAGATAGCTGCGAATCCGCCGGTCGTTGGCGGAACCGAACAGCTTGCGGGCGACCGCGCCGATCATTCAGGGAGGCTCCTCATTTTGGCCGGGCGCTTTTACCACGCCGATGCGGCCGGATACTGCTTCCGGCGCTCCGGAAATGCGGCACTTTTCGGGCTAATTCGACGCGAAACGGGCGACCGGCCGCGCTTGTGCGAGAGATAGGAGGGGGTCGGATTGTTGTCAATTGGCGGCTTGCGACGGCCTTAACCGGCAAATTCGCTCACGCAGAGGTTAACGCACGGCCGGCGCTTCGCCATTGCAAAGCCATCCTTGTTGGGTGACAAGTCGCCCGCCGCGTCCGCCTGACGGCGGACCACCCCGTTCCCAAGGACAGCGCCATGACGATTTTCCATTCCGCCGGGCGTCCGGCCCTCCTGCGCCGCGTCGGCCTGCTCGCCGCGCTGGCGCTGCTGCTCGCGCCGGCCGCACCGGCCGCCGCGCAAGACGACCCGCTGATCGCCAAGGTCAACGGTGCCGAGGTCCATCAGAGCGACCTCGCCATCGCCGAGGAGGAAGCGGGACAGATCCCGCCGATGTCGCCGGACCAGAAGCGCGACTACCTGGTGCAGTTCATGGCCGACCTGATCCTGGTGTCGAAGGACGCCGAGGCGAAGAAAGTCGGCGACGGCAACGACTTCAAGCACAAGCTCGAATTCGAGCGCCGCAAGCTCCTGATGTCGAACCTGCTGCAGAGCGTCGGCAAGACCGCGCTGACCGACGAGGCCATGCACAAGGTTTATGACGATGCCATCAAGGACATGGGCAAGCAGGAAGAAGTGCACGCCCGTCATATTCTCATCCGCGCGGCCGCCGGCGACGACAAGGCCAACAAGGACGCCGAGGACAAGATCAAGGCGGTGATCGTGCGCCTCAACAAGGGCGAGGACTTCGCCAAGGTCGCGGGCGAAGTCACCGAAGATCCGTCCGGCAAGGCCAATGGCGGCGATCTCGGCTATTTCACCAAGGAGCAGATGGTGCCGGACTTCGCCGACGTCGCCTTCAAGCTCGACAAGGGCCAGATCTCCGGCCCGGTGAAGACCCAGTTCGGCTGGCACGTCATCAAGGTCGAGGACAAGCGCATCAAGCCGCCGCCGTCCTTCGACGAGGTCAAGCCGCAGATCGAGCAATTCGTGGTGCGCAAGGCGCAGGCCGACTTGGTCACCAAGCTGCGCGCCGACGGCAAGGTCGAGAAGTTCTACAAGCCGGCCGAAGAGCCCAAGGCCGATGCGCCGAAGGCCGACGCTCCGAAGGCCGCTGCGCCGGCGAAGAAATAAAAGCGATCAACCCATCAATCGAATTCGTGATGGCCGGGCTTGTCCCGGCCATTTCGCTTAGGTAGGCACGTCAGAGCCAACTTGATCGGGATCGCTGGGACAAAGGCGTTCGAAAGAACGCCGTCCTTCGGACGGCTATGCCCGGCGATGACAGGATATTGCGATGAGTACCGCCGTTTCTCCCCTCGCCCCAAAACATGTGCCGGACATGCCGGCGATCGCCGGCGTGCGGCTCGCGACCGCCGCGGCCGGAATCCGCTACGCCGGGCGCACCGACGTGCTGCTGGCCTTGTTCGATCCCGCCACGGCGGTGGCCGGCGTGTTCACGCGCTCAAAATGTCCGTCGGCGCCGGTCGAATGGTGCCGCGCGCATATCAAATCCGGAAAGGCGCGCGCGCTGGTGGTCAATTCCGGCAACGCCAACGCCTTCACCGGCAAGACCGGGCGCGAGGCATGCAAGTTCACCGCGCAGATCGCGGCGAAGGCGGCGGGCGTCAAGCCTGCCGACGTCTTCCTTGCCTCGACTGGCGTGATCGGCGAGCCGCTCAACGCGAAAGCGTTCGACGGCGTCATGGAAGGCATGGTCGCAAGCGCGAGGCCCGGCGATTTCCTGTCTGCCGCTAAGGCAATCATGACGACCGACACCTTCCCCAAGGTCGCGACCGCGCGCGCCAAGATCGGCAAGACCACCGTCACGATCAACGGCATGGCCAAGGGCGCCGGCATGATCGCGCCGGACATGGCGACGATGCTGTCGTTCATCTTCACCGATGCGGCGATTGCCGCGCCGGCATTGCAGGCGCTGCTCAAGGACGGCGTTGGCAACACCTTCAACGCCGTCACTATCGACGGCGACACGTCGACCTCCGACACGCTGCTGATGTTCGCGACCGGCAAGGCCGGCAATCCGCGCATCGCGCGCGCGGGCGACCCGAAACTGCGCGATTTCAGGACGGCGTTGCATAAGGTGCTCGCCAATTTATCGGAGCAAGTCGCGCGCGACGGCGAAGGCGCGCGCAAGCTGGTCGAGATCATCGTGGAAGGCGCAGTGTCGAACACCTCGGCGCGACGCATCGCCATGGCGATCGCCAATTCGCCGCTGGTGAAGACCGCGATCGCCGGCGAAGACGCTAACTGGGGCCGCGTAGTTATGGCGGTCGGCAAGGCCGGGGAACCGGCCGACCGCGACAAGCTCGCGATCTGGTTCGGCGGCATTCGCGTCGCGTACAAGGGCGCGCGCGATCCCTCCTATGACGAGGCCGCGGTGAGCGCCGAAATGAAAAAGCCGGAGATTTACCTGAAGGTGGCGCTCGGCCTCGGCAAAGGCCGCGACCGCGTGCTGACCTGCGATCTCACGAAGGAATACGTCGCCATCAACGGCGACTATCGCTCGTAACGATGCGTTAACCCCGCGGCGACCGCGCCCGCGTGTGTAATATCGGCGTCAAATCCCATTAACCAAGGGCACCTATCGTGGTGGTTGAAGGGCCGTGAGCACGCAAACCGTTCTTGTCGCCGCCTGCGCCCTCGTCGATGCCGATGGCCGCGTGCTGATCGCACAACGGCCGCAAGGCAAACCGATGGCGGGCTTGTGGGAGTTTCCCGGCGGCAAGGTCGAGAAGGGCGAGCGGCCCGAGGAAAGTCTGATCAGGGAGCTCAAGGAGGAACTGGGCATCAGCGTCAAAGAGGACTGTCTCGCGCCGCTCACGTTCGCAAGCCATGTCTATCCGGACTTTCATCTCCTGATGCCGCTCTACGTCTGCCGGCGCTGGGAGGGAACGGTCACCGCCAAGGAAGGACAGCAGCTTGCCTGGGTGAGACCGAACCGGTTGCGGGACTACGAGATGCCGCCGGCCGACGTGCCGCTGGTATCGCACCTGATGACGCTGCTCTGAACCAGGAATTCCGAGTCAACGCGATGCGCCAACTCGCCGCCGCACTCCGCCGCTTCCGGTCCGCCCGCGAGGGGACGACCGCGATCGAATATGCCATCATCGCAGCCGGCATCGCCGGCGTGATCATCACGGCGGTCTCGGCGCTCGGCGGCTCGGTCACGGCGATGTGGACCGCCATCGCCGGCATCTTCAGCTAGCGGCCAGCCTTTTCCCCCGCCGAGATTTCCTGCGAGCCGAGCGCATTCGCAAGGCGCTGCGTGGCCGAGCCGGGCTTGAGCGGCTTCTGTTGGCTGTCATGCGGCGCCCAGCCGGACAGCCAGACGATCTCGAACGTCGCGCGCAAGCGGCCATCGCCATCGGCGAAACGCTCGGCATAAATTTCCGACAGCCGTTTCAGCGTGGCGCGGCGGAGCGGCTTGCGGCGCCGTTCATGCAGAACGTTCGTTGCGCCCATGGCGCGCAGATCGTGCATCAGCGCAAACACATTCTGGTAGCGCACCGTGAGCTTGTCGGAATCGGCCACTGGCAGCGCAAAGCCGGCGCGCTGCAACAACGCGCCGAGTTCGCGCAAATCGGCGAAGGGCGCAACGCGCGGCGAGAGGCCACCTTCGATCTCGCTCTCGGCCTGCGCGAAGGCTTCGCGCAGCTCGTTCAGCGAGTCGCCGCCGGCAAGCGCCGCGAGGAACAGGCCGTCCGGCTTGAGCGCGCGGCGAATCTGAATGAGCGTACCCGGCAGATCATTGACAAACTGCAGCGATAGCGCCGAGACGACCAGATCGAGCGAGGCTTCGGCAAACGGCAGGGCTTCTTCGTCGGCGGCGACACTATCGGCGGAAATAACCGTGCCGACTTTTCCGCTTTCCGCCAGCACGCGCGCGACTGCATCGCCCGGCGTGCCGAGATCGGCGGCGCGGCCGAATTGACGCAGCACGACGTTCAGGCGCTCGCCGAGCTCCTGCGCGACCCGGTCGAGCAGGAAGGTCGCCGGACCGCGCGCACGGGCACGCTGCCGGCGTGCTCGCAGAAGCTGGCGATCAAAAATGGCCGGGCTCGACGGCATATCTCGACCCTGTCACGCCCCACTGCCCGTTGTGTTACCCTTGCAGCATGAACGAACTCGCCTCGGCAAGCCAGCACGCCGCGCCATCGCACCTGGCGCGCCTGCGCGGCAGTTTCCGCGCCGCGTTTCGTCACGTTCTCGACGCCGCCCTGCCGCCGCTCTGCCCCTCCTGCCGCGAGCCGCACGGCGACGGCGCCGGGCTATGCGCGGCCTGCTGGTCGAAGCTATCGTTCATCGAACCGCCCTACTGCGCGCGGCTCGGCATTCCCTTCACCTACGATCCCGGTCCCGGCCTGCTGTCGATGGAGGCAATCGCTGCGCCGCCGGCCTACGACCGGGCGCGCGCCGCGGTGCGCTACGACGACATCGCACGCGCTCTGGTGCATGCGTTCAAGTACAGCGACCGGCTCGATCTCGCGCCGATGATGGGCCGCTGGATGGTCCGCGCCGGCCGCGAGCTGCTTGGCGAGGCCGATGCGCTGCTCCCGGTGCCGCTGCATTGGCGCAGGCTGTGGTCGCGGCGCTTCAACCAGTCGGCGGCACTCGCGGGCAGCATCTCGCAGGCATCCGGCGTGCCGGTGCTGCACGATGCGCTCAGGCGCGTGCGCGCGACCGTGCAGCAGGTCGGGCTGACCAAGCCGCAACGCGCCGACAACGTCCAGGGCGCCTTCAGGGTGCCGCCCGAGCGCAAGGCCGATGTCGCCGGACGGCGGCTGGTGCTGATCGACGACCGGCGCGACGGTCGAACCTGCGCCCGTGCCCTGCTGCGCGCCGGCGCCGCGCACGTCGACGTGCTGGTGTTTGCGCGGGTTGTGGCGCCGGTGCGCACCCCCATATAATCGAGAGCAACCGCAACGCCCGAAGGCCAACGCGCCAGGACTATGCCGCCCGTCGACATCTATACCACGCGCTGGTGCCCCTACTGCCACATGGCCAAGGCGCTGCTGAAACGCAAAGGCGTCGATTTCACCGAGATCGATTTGACGAAGGAGCGCGAGCGCCGCGACGAGATGATCGAGCGTGCGAACGGCCGCATGACGGTGCCGCAGATCTTCATCGGGCCGGTCCATGTCGGCGGCAGCGACGACCTGCATGAGCTCGAGCGCGCCGGCAAGCTCGATGCGCTGCTGTCGGGCGGAGGCGCGGCATGAGCAATGGCACCTTCAAGGCGGCGATGATCCAGATGCGCTCGGGCATGCAGCCGGCCGCAAACGTTGACGCCGCCGCGCGCCTGATCGGTGAGGCAAAGTCCGCCGGCGCCGACTACGTGCAGACGCCGGAGATGACCAACGTCCTCGAATCGAAGCGCGAGCGCCTGCTTGCAGTCATCGTCGAGGAGGACAAGGACCCGTCGCTCGCCGCCTTCCGCGAGCTCGCGCGCAAGCTCGGCCTCTTCGTTCACATCGGCTCGCTGGCGATCAAGGTCGGCCCCGACCGCGCCGCCAATCGCGGATTCCTGATCGATCCGCACGGCGGGATCGCCGCGCGCTATGACAAGATCCATATGTTCGACGTCGACCTCGCCGGTGGCGAAAGCTATCGCGAGTCGCGCACCTATCGTCCGGGCGAGATGGCAGTGCTGGCCGATCTGCCGTGGGGCCGGCTCGGCGTCACCATCTGCTACGACCTGCGCTTTCCCGCGCTCTACCGCGCGCTGGCTGAGGCCGGCGCGACGATGCTGGCGATTCCGTCCGCCTTCACTGTGCAGACCGGCGAGGCGCACTGGCACGTGCTCATGCGCGCCCGCGCCATCGAGAACGGCAGCTTCGTCTTTGCCGCAGCGCAGGCCGGAAAACACGAGAGCGGCCGCGAGACCTACGGCCATTCACTGATCGTTGACCCCTGGGGGCGCATTCTGGCAGAAGGCGGCACCGAACCAGGGGTGGTGATGGCCGAGATCGACATCAGCGAAGTGGCGAAGGCGCGGGCACGCATCCCGTCGCTCGAGCACGGCCGCCGTTTCGAGATCGTCGAGCCGCTGGCCGAGCCGGCGCATCTTCATGTGCTGCCCGGAGCGGGCGAATGATCCGCTACGCGCTCGCCTGCGACAAAGGCCATACGTTCGAAAGCTGGTTCGCCAACTCGGCCGCCTACGACAAGCAGGTCAAGCGCAAGCTGGTCGCCTGCCCGCATTGCGGCTCCGCCAAGGTCGACAAGGCGATCATGGCGCCGCGGCTCGCCAGCTCGAAGAAGCGCCGCGCGCCGATCGAAGCGGCCGCGGCCGAAACCCCGGCGCCGGCCGCCGCACCGCCGCCGGCAACGCCGGCTCCGGTTGCGATGATCTCGCCGCAGGAGCGCGAGCTGCGCGCCAAGCTCAAGGAGCTGCGCGAGCACCTCACCAAGAATGCCGAGGACGTCGGCGGCAAATTCCCCGAGCAGGCGCGCAAGATGCATTACGGCGAGGTCGAGCATCGCTCGATCTACGGCGAAGCGACGCCCGATGAGGCCAAGGAACTGGCCGAAGAAGGCATCGAATTCCATCCGCTGCCGGTGCTGCCCGACGAGCGCAATTGAGCGCTTCCTCGGCGGCTCCCCTCGCCGGCTGGTTCCCAAAAAATTAACCGGGCGCAGGCACAGTCCCCGTCGAGGGATGCCTATGTCGCTTGCGCACGTCGTCGCCTTTTTCTCCTGGCCGCTGTTCGCGCTCGGCGTTGCCGGCTTCGTCGCTTTGCGCTGGCGCAACGACCGCGGCTATCCGCCGTCGACCGCGCTCGCGATCTTCGCCATCGCGGCCACCGTCGTCCCGATTCTCGCCATTCTCGCCTATGGCGAGTCGACGCGAGAGAACCTGTTCGTCGAGGACGTGACCTACATTCCCGGCGGCTTCGCGCTCCTGCTGTTCGCGCCCTACGTCTGGCGGCGCGCCTCGACACTCGCGGCCTATACAAGCTCGTCGCCGGCGCAGAAGCGCATCGCCGCCGGCGCCTGCGTTGTGTTCGGCATCGTCGCCATCTTCATCGGCACGTTCAACACGCTCGGCGATTTCGTGCGCGACCGCGTCGAGGTCAGCGGCGTGGTCACCGGCAAGCATGTTGCGCACGGCTTCCGCCGCGCGGCGAAGTACTACGTCGACATCAATGGTCACAGCTTCGCGGCAACGGCGGACGTCTTCGAGCAGATCGATCCGCAGAGCCGCGTGCGCGCGATGGTCGGCCGCGCCTCGGGCACGATCTTCGAACTGTCGGACGGTTAGCGGGCCTGGGCCTCAAAGCCGCGCGCGCCGCGCGATCACCAGCCAGAGAATAAGGCCGATCACCGGCAGCAGCAGAATGATCAGCACCCAGAGGATTTTCTTGTCGGTCGGGCCGCGGCCCTGGACGATCTGCACGATCGCCCAGATATCGAGAGCGAGAATGATCAGACCGATAATGCCGTTGTAATCGAAAAGCATGGAACGCCCCTCCGTGCCGCGGGATGGCCGACATGTTAGTCGAGCGGCGGCCGGCTAGTAAGCCCAGACCAGCAGCAAGACGCCGATCACCACCAGCACGATGCCGGCGCGCTCGCGCCCCGTGGTCGGCTGCCTGAAGACGAAGTGCGTGACGCCTTGCGCGAACAGCACTTCGACCAGCGCCAGCGTGCGCACATTGGCGGCGCTGGTGATGGCGAATCCGAGGAACCAGAATTCCGAGGCGAAGGCGCCCATGAACCCGGCAAACAATGACGGCCGCCACGTGCGCATGATGTCGGTCAGCACCTTCGGATCGCGCAGCCAGAGATAGAGCGACAGCACGGCGGCCTGGATGACGAGGCCGACGGTCACCGTGAAGATCGCGGCCAGCACGAAGTCTTTCAGGTGCAGAGTCAGGATCGCGCCGCGATAACCGATGGCGGAGAGCGCGAACAAGCCACCCGACAAAAGGCCGATGATGGTCGAGCGCCTCGTGCCGGCTTCGCCCGCGCCGGGCTTGAGCGAGATGACGATGACGCCGGCGGTCGCGATCAAAATCGCGGCGGCCGACAGCGGCGTCACCTTGTCGCCGAGGAAGATGAGTCCGAACAGCGCGACCTGCACCGGCTCGGTCTTGATGTAGGCGTAGGCGACGACGAAGGAGCGCTGACCCATCACCGACAGCATGGTCGCGGTGGCGGCGATCTGCGTGAAGGCGCCGGCGAGCACCCACGGCCAGAATAGGCCCGGTGGATGTGGAAATCCCTCACCGAGGGCGATCATCACCGCCGCGAGGAAAACGATTGCGAACGGAAAACCGAACAGGAAGCGCACATGCGTCGCGCCGACCGTGCCGAGCGTCGTCGTCAGCTCGCGCTGCATGGCGTTGCGCGCGGTCTGCGCCGCCGCGGCGATCAGCGTGAAGACGGCCCAGAGCATTGCGTCGTGCGGGCGGCGTGCTCAGGCGGCGTGGTTGAGAATCTCGGCGGCCTCCGGAAACTCGGTGACCTTGCCGTTCTCGTTGTCGATCAGCAGGAAGAGGTCGAAGTAGCGGATGGTCGGTGCGCCGCCGGTACGCTTGATGACCGACTGCCGCCATTCCTCGTTATGGGCGCGCTGCGCCGCCTCCACCGACGGCCAGACATAGACGCCGGCGCCGGTCTTGCCGTTGAGCTCGAGCAGGAAATGCTTGCGCAGCAACTCCTTGTTCGCCTGCCACTTGGGAATGACGTGCCGCGCCTCTTCGGCGACCTGCCGGCGGCTCCAGCCCTTCGGCGAATTGAATTCGACCAGTTCGAGGATCATGACATTTCTCCCTGGCGCATGATCTTGTCCGAAAACCGGTTTCCACTTTTCGGGATCATGCGCCTTCTCCTATTTGTCGCGCGCGGCGACCAGCATGTAATTGACATCCATGTCGGACGACAGCTGCCAGCGGTCGGCGAACGGATTGTAGATGACGCCGCGCTCGCCGGTCACCCGCAGTCCGGTGCTCTCGATCGCGGTTTCGAGCTCCTGCGGCGTGACGAACTTGTCCCATTGATGGGTGCCGCGCGGCACCCAGCGCAGCACGTATTCGGCGCCGACGATCGCTAGCGCGAAGCTCTTGAGCGTTCGGTTGAGCGTGGCGGCGACCATCAGCCCGTTCGGCTTGACCATGGACGCGCAGGCGGCAACGAACGCCGCAATATCGGCGACGTGCTCGACCACCTCCATCGCCAGCACCACGTCGAAACGTTCGCCGGCTGCCGCAAGCTCCTCCGCCGTGCCAGCGCGATAGTCGATCGTCAGCTCCTGCTCTTCCGCGTGGGCGCGCGCGGCGTCGATGTTCTCCTCGGCCGGATCGACGCCGACGATGCCGGCGCCGAGCCGCGCCAGCGGCTCCGACAGGATGCCGCCGCCACAGCCGATGTCGAGCATGCGCAGGCCCTTGAGGCAGTCGAGCGTCTTCGGATCGCGGCCGAAGCGTTCGGCCGCGTGGTCCCGGATGTAGGCGAGCCGCACCGGATTGAACTTGTGCAAGGCCGCCATCGGCCCGCGCGGCGCCCACCAGTCGGCGGCGTGGCGCGAGAAGCGCTCGACTTCGCGCTGATCGACCGACGTCGCGTGCGGTTTTGTCGCCATGCTGTCTCCGGCTACCGAGCGGTCACGCGGTTGCGGAATTCGAGCGGCGAGTTGATGTTGACCAAAGGCTCCAACCCGACGCCGGTGCCGCGAATGGTGATGTCGCCGTAGTTGAACAGACGCCCGAGAATGGACTGGTCGACGTCAACGCTCTCGACCTTGTCCATGTTCATCTCGACCGTGTGCCGCCGGATGAAGCCGCGCTTGTAGACAATGCGCCGGTCGGTCACGTCGATTTCTGTCGTCCAGCGCCTGAACCAGGCGCGCAGGGCGAGCGCCAGTCCGACCACCGCGCAAACGGAGGCGGCGAGCAGCGCGACCGGCCCGGCGAGGGCGCCGAACACGAGCGCAAGCGCGCCGAGCAGCCAGAGGCCGAAGGCCGGAAGGTAAACGATCCAATGCAGGGTCGTCGTATAGGCCACCGTTTCGCCGGGCTGAAGGATGTGATCGATATAACGCACGTCTGAACCCTGTTTCCTCGCGCCGATTGCGCAGACGGGGCGCGAAAGTTGCGGTCGCTGCACCCCGCCGGTATGTATACGCCGCTTTTGCGGCCGGCGCTTGGGCCATAATGGCTCGCGCCGGCTGCTTGTTAAAAGGGTTTTGGCGTCTGGGATAGCGATGGCACGGCTGGTGATGAAATTCGGTGGAACGTCGGTCGCCGATCTCGACCGCATCCGCAACGTGGCGCGCCACGTCAAGCGCGAATGGGACGCCGGCAATGACGTTGCCGTCGTGGTCTCCGCCATGGCCGGCGTCACCAACCAATTGGTGGAGTGGTGCCGTCAGGCCGCCGTGCTGCACGACACGCGCGAATACGACGCGGTGGTCGCCACCGGCGAGCAAGTCACCGCCGGCCTTCTCGCGATGGTACTCGAAGGGATGGGCGTCGAAGCACGCTCCTGGCAGGGCTGGCAATTGCCGATCCTGACCGACAACGCGCACGGCTCGGCCCGCATCGTCGACGTCAACGGCGCGGAACTGATCAAGCGCTTCAATGAACGCAAGCAGGTCGCCGTCATCGCCGGCTTCCAGGGCCTGCACAAGGACACCGGGCGCATCACAACGCTCGGCCGCGGCGGCTCGGACACGTCGGCCGTGGCGATCGCCGCAGCCATCAAGGCGGAGCGTTGCGACATCTACACCGACGTCGACGGCGTTTACTCGACCGATCCGCGCGTGGTGCCGCAGGCCCGCCGCATGGACAAGATCGCCTACGAGGAAATGATGGAGCTCGCCTCGCTCGGCGCCAAGGTCATGCAGGTTCGTTCCGTCGAGCTCGGCATGGCGCACAATGTGCCGATCCTGGTGCGCTCCAGTTTCGTGAAGCCAGAAGACATCGACCCGAAGAAGCCGCCATCCGGCACGCTCATCTGCGACGAGAGTGAAATCATGGAACAGCAAACCGTCACCGGCATCGCCTTCTCCAAGGACGAGGCGCAGATCTCGATCCGCCGCGTGCAGGACAAGCCGGGTGTCGCCGCCGCGATCTTCGGCCCGCTGGCCGACGCCAACATCAACGTCGACATGATCGTGCAGAACGTCTCGGCCGATGGCGCCACCACCGACCTGACCTTCACGGTGCCGTCCGCCGATTACGAGCGCGCGCGCGTCACCCTCGACAAGTCCCAGGCCGCCATCGGCTTCGAACGTCTCGACGGTGCGACCGACGTCGCCAAGGTCTCGGTCATCGGCATCGGCATGCGCAGCCACGCCGGCGTCGCCGCCCAGGCCTTCAAGGCGTTGTCCGAGCAGAAGATCAACATCCTCGCCATCACCACCTCCGAAATAAAATTCTCGGTGCTGATCAAGGCCGCCCAGACGGATCAAGCGGTGCGCACGCTGCACACGCTGTACGGGCTGGACAAATAGAATTGAACCGCCGCGCTCTGGGTCGCGACCAACCGGGGTGGTATCTTCGCCTCGGGGGTGACGATCATGGATATTGCAACGGCCGCGCCGCCGGATACGCACGCCTATGCGCGCTTTACGCGCCGGCTGCAGGCCGTCTTGATCGACACGATCGTCTTCATGCTCATTTTCGTCGCCGCGCTGACGCTCGGCGTCTCGTTCAAGTCCGATAACGTCGCCCGCATCCTCGGCTTCACGGTGGTCCTCACCTGGCTGCTGTACGAGCCGGTTCTGGTGTCGATGACCGGCGGCACGATCGGCCATCATCTGTACAACATCCGCGTCGTCGACGATCGCGGCGGCAATATCAGTTTCGGCAAGGCCGTGCTGCGGGTCATCATCAAGACGCTGTTGAGCTGGTACTCGTTCATCACCATGGCGACGACGTCCCGCCATCAGGCGGTCCACGACCTGCTCACCCACTCGACCGTCCAGATCCGCGACGTCGCCAAGGCGCAGGCGCACCACTTCGTCGCCAGCCGCCAGGAACTTCGCGCGCCCGGCATGCCGTCGAAGGTGCGGCGCACCATCGCGATCGTGGTCTACCTGGTCGCGATTTTCGTGGCGTTCACCGTGATGCTGGCCGCCACGGCCGCGATCGGCCTCGTCTCGGAGAGTTGCATCGACGGCGCGCCCTGCTCGGGGCGCGAGATCGGCATCATGAGCATCCTTTGGATCGGCTGGTTCGGCGTCAGCATCGGCTCGGCCATCTATGGATGGCGGGGGCGGCTGTGGGGCGCGCGGGCGCGGCGTTAAATCGACCTTTGGCTTGCCCCTTGCAGGGACGCTGGCTATAGCCTGAGCCGTATGCAGCTGCGGGTTTTTGTGGCGCCCCGCGGTCGCTATTCGTACATGATTGGGCCCTAGACGACGCCGGGGGCTGATTCCCCGGCTGGATAAGGACCTGGACTAATGCGTGGCGCGCTCGGCGGTCCGCGCGTGCTGTTGCGCCGGCTTCGCGAGGTGATGGCGGAGCCGGTCAGCGCGCAGGATCGTCTCGACAAGGTGGTCGTCCTGATCGCCGCCAACATGGTGGCGGAGGTGTGCTCTGTCTACGTCTTGCGCGTGGACGGAACTCTCGAGCTATACGCCACCGAAGGCTTGAAGCGCGAAGCCGTCCACAACACCGTGATGAAGGCGGACGAAGGTCTGGTCGGCCTGGTGGCGAGCGAGGCCAACCCGATCAACCTGTCTGACGCGCAGACCCATCCGGCCTTCTCGTTCCGTCCGGAAACCGGCGAAGAAATCTACCACTCGTTCCTCGGCGTGCCGGTCCTGCGCGCCGGCAATACGCTGGGCGTGCTGGTCGTCCAGAACCGCGCCCGCCGCACCTACACGGAAGAAGAAGAAGAAGCGCTGCAGACCACCGCCATGGTCCTCGCCGAGATGATCGCGTCGGGTGAACTGTCGTCGCTCGCCCGTCCCGGCGCCGAGCCGGCCGCGCGCCATGCATTGCACCTTGTCGGTACATCTCTCTCCGATGGCATCGCGCTCGGCCATGTCGTGCTGCACGAGCCGCGCGTCGTCGTCACCGACGTCATCGCCGATGACGTGCCAAGTGAATTGAAGCGCCTCGACGCAGCCATAGGCACACTGCGCGCCGACCTCGACCGCCTGATGGAGCACCGCGACGTCGCCGATGGCGGCGAGCACCGCGACGTGCTCGAGGCCTACCGCATGTTCGGCTACGACCAGGGCTGGCTGCACAAGATGCGCGAGGCGGTGATGACCGGCCTTACCGCCGAGGCCGGCGTCGAGCGCGTGCAGTCCGATACGCGTGCGCGCATGCTGCGCGCTTCCGATCCCTATTTGCGCGACCGGCTGCACGATCTCGATGACCTCGCCAACCGGCTGATGCGCGTGCTGATGGGCCAGGACCATGCGCCGGGCCGCGAGCAGCTACCGACCAACGCCATCGTGGTCGCGCGCTCCATGGGACCGGCGGCCCTCCTCGACTACGACCGCAAACGACTGCGCGGCCTGATCCTCGAAGAAGGCGGGCCGACCTCGCATGTCGCCATCGTTGCGCGCGCGCTCGGCATCCCCGTCGTTGGCGAAATCGAGAACGCCACCGGACTGGTCGAGTCCGGCGACGCCGTGATCGTCGACGGCGCCACCGGCCACGTGCATATGCGGCCGCCCGCCGACATTGAAACCGCCTATGGCGAGCGCGTGAAGCTGCGCGCGCGGCGCCAGGCGCAATATCATGCATTGCGCGACAAGCCTTCCATCACCAAGGACGGCCACAAGTTCACGCTGATGATCAATGCCGGCCTCGCCATCGATCTTCCGCACGTCGAGGAAACCGGCGCCGCCGGCATCGGCCTGTTCCGGACTGAGTTGCAGTTCATGGTGGCGGACTTATTTCCGCGCACGCAGGAGCAGCTCACGCTCTACCGCTCGGTGCTCGATGCCGCCGGCAAGAAGCCGGTAACCTTCCGCACGCTCGATATCGGCGGCGACAAGGTGCTGCCCTATATGCGCAACGTCGAAGAGGAAAATCCCGCGCTCGGCTGGCGCGCCATCCGGCTCGGCCTCGATCGTCCCGGATTGCTGCGCAGTCAATTGCGCGCGCTGCTGCGCGCCTCGGGCGGCCGCGAACTGCGCCTGATGTTTCCGATGATCGCGATGGTCGAGGAGTTCGACAAGGCCAAGGCGCTGGTCGAGATCGAGCTCACGCATTTGCGCCGCCACGGCCATCCGCTGCCGGAGCGGGTCGAGATCGGCACCATGGTGGAAGTGCCCGCGCTGCTGTTCCAGCTCGACGAACTCCTGGAGCGGGTCGATTTCCTCTCCGTCGGCTCCAACGATCTCATGCAATTCCTCTATGCCGCCGATCGCGGCAATACGCGCGTGTCGGATCGCTTCGATCCACTCTCGGCCCCGGTGCTGCGTGCGCTCAAGGACATCGCCGACCGCGCCCGGAAGCACGGCAAGCCGGTCGCGCTGTGCGGCGAGCTTGCTTCGCAGCCGATCGGCGCGCTGGCGCTGGCGATTCTCGGCTACCGCTCGCTGTCGCTGTCGCCCTCCGCGGTCGGCCCGGTGAAGGCGCTGCTGCTCGATCTCGATTGCCGCAAGGGCGAGCAGGCGATCCTGCCGTACCTCGCACAGCCCGTTGGCAGCGTGTCGATCCGCCACAAGCTCGAGAGCTTTGCTGCGGCCGAAGGGTTACAGCTTTGATCGCGTTGCCGCAGCAGAAGCTCGACGCCCTGCTTGCCCGCCATTCACTGGTGGAAAGCGAGTTGGCGACGAATTTGACGCCTGAGACCTACGTCAAGCTGTCGCGCGAGTTTGCCGAGCTTGGGCCGGTGATCGAGGCCATCAAGGCCTATCGTGCGGTCGTTGCCGAGATCGCCGACCTCGACGCACTGATTGCCGACGCCAAGACCGATGGCGAGATGAAACGCATGGCGGAGGCCGAGAAGCCCACGCTCAACGCGCGCCGCGACAGGCTCGAACATCAGATCCAGCTGGCCCTCATTCCAAAAGATGCAATGGACGATCATGACGCCATCCTCGAAATCCGCGCCGGCACCGGCGGCGACGAGGCCGCCCTGTTCGCCGGCGACCTGTTCCGCATGTACGAGCGCTATGCCGCCAAGCAGGGCTGGAAGATCGAAATCGTGTCGCTGAGCGAAGGCAGCAAAGGCGGCTTCAAGGAAATCATCGCCGAGATTCACGGCCGCGGTGTTTTCGCCAAGCTGAAGTTCGAATCCGGCGTGCACCGCGTGCAGCGCGTGCCCGACACCGAAGCCTCCGGCCGCATTCATACATCCGCGGCGACCGTCGCGGTGCTGCCCGAGGTCGAGGACGTCGACGTCGACATCAACGAGGCGGATCTCAAGATCGACACCATGCGCGCGCAGGGCGCCGGCGGCCAGCACGTCAACAAGACCGAGTTGGCGATCCGCATCACCCACCTCCCGAGCGGCATCGTGGTGATGGTGCAGGAGGAGCGCTCGCAGCACAAAAACCGCTCCAAGGCGATGCGCATGCTACGCGCCAAGCTCTACGACGCCGAGAAGACCAAGCGCGACAGCGCACGCGCCGCCGAGCGGCGCGGCCAGATCGGCTCGGGCGACCGCTCCGAACGCATCCGCACCTATAATTTCCCGCAGGGCCGCGTCACCGACCACCGCATCAATCTCACCCTCCACAAGCTGCCACAGATCATCGAAGGCGAGGCGCTCGACGACGTCATCGACGCGTTGGTCACGCAGCATCAAGCCGAGCTGCTGGCCGCCGAAGGCGCGACGTGAGGGTGATCCCCGGCCTGAAAGCCGGCGCCTCGATCGAGGAAGCGGCGCGGCTCATCGGCCAGACGTTCAAGATGGCCGGCATCGAGTTGCCCGAGGTGGACGCACGGCTCTTGCTCGGCCACGCGCTGCGGCTCGATCGCGCGCAGCTCGTCGCGCAGAATGACCGTCTCCTGGAGGCGCGCGAGATCGACGCGGCATCGGCGCTGGCGGCGCGCCGCCTCAGGCGCGAACCGGTGTCGCGCATCCTCGGCACCAAGGAGTTTTGGAGCCTTCCCATCATCGTGACGCCGGACGTGCTGGTGCCACGCCCGGAAACGGAAACGATTGTGGAAGCCGTGCTCGACGCCGTCGGACGCGACGGCACCAAGATGGAGAAGCTGCGCATCCTCGACATCGGCACCGGCAGCGGTGCCTTGCTGCTCGCGCTGCTGAGGGAACTGACCGCCGCCGAAGGAATAGCGACAGACATCAGCGCGGCAGCGATCGACATCGCGCGCGAGAACGCCGAGCGCAACAAGCTTGCCGCGCGCTGCAATTTCATCGTCTGCGACATCGCCGCCGGCGTGCAAGGCGAATTCGATCTGGTCGTTTCCAATCCGCCTTACATTGCGCGCGCCGACATCGAGGCGCTTGCGCCCGAGGTGCGCTCTTATGATCCGCCAGCGGCGCTCGACGGCGGTAACGATGGCCTCGATGCCTATCGCGCGATCGCGGCGGAGGCGCCTCGCCTGCTCGCGCCGGGAGGCCGACTGTTCGTGGAACTCGGCGCCGGTCAGGAAGCCTCCGTCAGCGCTTTGTTCACCAAGGCCGGCTTGCGCGTGACGGCGGCGCGCAAAGATTTGGCCGGAATCCCGCGCGCACTCGGCGTCACGGCCATGCCATGAGTTATTCGCATTCCCACTGGGTGAAAATGCAGGCCCCGATCACCCTCAAAAAACCCCTTGGAATGTGCCGCGGAAACGACTAGCTTCCTGTCACGGAATTGACCCGTAACGTTTGCACCGCTTTGAGAACCCCGGAGCCTTGAGGCTCTGTGTGGCTGCGGCGCAAGGGCAAAAAAGCCGGATATGGGGTCGGATGCTTCACCGATTGGGCGCATCGAATTTCGAAACATATGGGATGCGCGTAACGAGAGGTTGGCAACGCCGCGACAAGACCGCGGCCAAATTGGCGATTTTGGGGTTGCTATTGCAATCGCGATAACGGATCGCAAAAACGTTCGGCATTCGCGCGAAGTTTCGACGCGGGGCATAAACCGCGCGGCGAAATTTTGTGTGGCTTGGAGTGCGTTGAAGCAGAGAAAGCAAAAGGTCAGCGAACAGGCAAAACATGAGAAATGGTCAAAAGCGCATGCGCGGACGCGGCGGTCACGGCGGCGGCGGTCACCGCAAAAGCCAGAATCCGCTGACGCGGGTCTACGAGTTGAACGGACCCGATGTGAAGATCCGCGGCACCGCATCGCATATCGCGGAAAAATACATCCAGCTCGCGCGCGACGCGCAGAGCTCGGGCGACCCGGTGGCAGCGGAAAACTATTACCAACACGCCGAGCATTATTTCCGCCTGATCGCTGCCGCGCAGGAACAGTTCCGCCAGCAGAATCCGTATTACCAGCAGCAACAGCCGCAGCAGGGCCAGAACGCGCCGCAAGGCGCCGCCGACGACAACTACGACGACGGCGAAGACGACGGCCAGCCCTTCATGGGCCAGAACGAGCCGAGCTTTCAGCCGCAACCTCCGCAGCAGCAAGCGCAGCCTTATTTGCCGCGCGACGCCCAGCCATTTCCGCCGCGCGATCAGGCGCAGCATCGTCCGCCGAACCAGCCGCAGCAGCAACCGGAAGCCGGCCAGGATATGGGCGGCCTGCCCGCTTTCATCACCGGCGGCAATCAGCAGCAGCCACAACAAAACCCCGGCGGCGGCAACGGTCACGACCAGGGCGGCGGCGACCGCAACCAGGATCGCTACGGCAACAATTATCGCCGGCGGCGGCGGCATCGCGGCGGTGGCGGCGGTTACCGTCCCGACCGTCCGGACTTCAGCGGCAACCCGCAGGGCGCGGCGCCGCAAGGTGAGGGTGGCGGCGGCGACGAGCCGCATCAGCCGGGCGAGTAATTCTTCTTCAGTGTCTGATGTGATGCCCGGCTCGATGCCGGGCATTTCATTTATCGGCCGGGCGACGGCGCGAGCGCCGGCTCGAGCGCGGGCACCAGCCGCCGTTTGACTCGGCGCGCGGGGATCGGGCGATAGACCTGCTTGGTCGCTTCCACCAGATGCACGCCGGCGAACGGCGCCGACAGCGTCGAGCCCGTGCGCTCCCACGCGATCGCCGAGCGCAGGAACCAGCCGCGCGCCACCGGCGGCACGTAGAGCGCTTCGCTCCAGCCGGTCGGCGTGAACCACGTCTCGCGCAACAGCTGATTGATCTGCGAGCGCGAGTACGGCCGGCCGTGACCGAACGGCGTCGTGTCCATGCGCGCCCACAGGCCGCGCCGGTTCGGCACGACGGCAAGCAGGCGCCCGCCCGACGCCAGCACGCGCCACACCTCGCGCAGCAGCGCGCCGGGATCGTTGGTCATCTCGAGGGCGTGCACCAGTAGAATCCGGTCAACGGCATTGTCGGGCAGCGGCAATTCGTTCTCGTCAACCAGCGCGGATAGCGCCGGCCGCGTGGTCGGCCATTTCACCACGCCTTGCGCGGCGGGCATGAAGGCGAGGCAGCGCTCCGCCTCCTCGCGAAACAGGCCGAGATAGGGTGTCGCATAGCCGACGCCCAACACGCGCTGACCGGCGGCCTCTCGCCACTGCTCGCGGATGGCGCGGCCGATGAAGCGGCGGGCCACCACACCCAGGTGCTGGCCGTAGAAATTGCGCAGGTCAACGACGTCGATCGACATAGATAGTCCTTGGCGCGTGATCTTGACCGAAAACCGGTGCCCACTTTTCGGGATCACGCGATCGGGAAATTATCACGAAAACCCTGCAAATCGTGTAATGCCGGGAACCCTGCCCGGTGCCGGACAATTCGTCCGCGTGCTACGGTTAACGCCCACAAGGACTGAGCCATGCCCGCTGAAACCCATCTATTTAAGTGCCTGAGCGACAATTACGGCGTGCTGCTGCACGATCCCGACAGCGGCGCCACCGCCTCAATCGACGCCCCGGAAGCGGCACCAGTCGAAGCCGCGCTGAAGGCGACCGGCTGGAAGCTGACGGACATTCTGGTCACCCATCATCATGGCGATCACACCGGCGGCATCGAAGCGCTCAAGGCGAAATACAAATGCCGCGTGGTCGCGCCTGCCAAAGGTGCCGATATTCCGGGCGTGGACGAAACCGTGCGCGAGGGCGACAAGGTCAAGGTCGGCAATCTGATCGGCAACGTGATCGAGACGCCGGGCCACACGCTCGACCACATCGCCTACTGGTTTCACCAGGACAAGATCGCTTTCGTCGGCGACACGCTGTTCTCGATCGGTTGCGGGCGCGTGATCGAAGGCGATCCGGAGATGATGTGGGCGTCGCTGAAAAAGCTGCGCGATCTGCCGAACGACACCGAGATCTTCTGCGGGCATGAGTACACGCTCGCCAACATCAAGTTCGCCCGCACCGTCGAGCCGGACAACGCGGTCCTGCAGGCCCGCGAGGCGGAAGCGAAACAGGAGATCGCCAAGAACCGGCCGACCATCCCCGTAACGATCGGCGAGGAGAAAGAGGCCAACCCCTTCCTGCGCGCCGATGTGCCGGAGGTCGCCGCCGGCATCGGCATGGCCGGCAAGCCGGCTGGACAGGTGTTCGCGGAAATCCGCGCGCGCAAGAACACCTTCAAGTGATGCCCTCGCCTTCCGCCGCCGACATCATCCGCAAGCTCGAGCTGAAGCCGCATCCGGAAGGCGGGCACTATCGCGAGACGTTCCGCGACACGCGCATCCACGACGGCCGCGCCGCCTCGACCGCGATTTTGTTCCTGCTGGCGCGCGGCGAGCGCTCGCATTGGCACCGCGTCGATGCCGTCGAGATCTGGCACTACCACGCCGGGGCCGCGCTGAAGCTCGAGGTGGTGGACGGCGCCAAGGAGGAAATCATCACGCTCGGCGCCGATATTCACGCCGATCAACTGCCGCAATTTACCGTTCCGGCGCGCGCCTGGCAGGCGGCGGAGTTTTTGGGGGATTGGACGCTGGTCGGCTGCACGGTTGCGCCGGGCTTTGACTTCAACGGCTTCGAGCTGGCGCCTCCGGGTTGGCAGCCGCACCGAGATAAGGGATAAGAGCGCCAACAAGAAAACTTCGGGAGTAACGCCGTGCCAATGTCGCTAGCCGAAGCGCGTGTCCTGGTCGCGCGCGCCAACCGCATGATCGCCCACGAAGGCGTGCTCGACGCCTTCGGCCACGTCACCATGCGGCATCCGACCGATCCGAACCGTTACCTGATGTCGCGCTCGCGCGCGCCCGAGCTGGTTCAGCCGGACGATATCCACGAATTCACGCTCGAGTCCGAGATCATCAAGCCGATCAAGGAGCGGCTCTACGGCGAGCGCGTCATCCACGGCGAAATCTACAAGGCGCGGCCCGATGTGCTGGCGGTCTGCCACCACCACGCCTCCTCGATGCTGCCGTTCTGTGTGACGAACATGACGATGAAGCCGCTGAACCATCTCGGCGCCACCATGGGTCCCAAGGTGCCGATCTGGGACAGCCGCGAGGACTTCGGCAACACCAACCTGCTGGTGATCAAACCGGAGGAAGGCGCTTCGCTCGCGCGCGCGCTCGGCCCGTATTGGACCGTGCTGATGCGCCGGCATGGCGCGACGGTCGCCGGGCGGACGCTGGAAGAGCTCGTGTTCCGCACCATCTACACCGCGCGCAACGCCGCCGCGCAGATCCAGGCCGAACTGCTCGACGCCGGCCTCGAGCCGCTCAACAGCGAGGAAATCGAGCTGGCGAGCGAATACAATCTGCGGCCCGGCCCCGTCGGCCGCGCGTGGGAATATTGGTCGGTGCGGCTCGACAAGGCGGAAGGTGGCAAGGCGCCGGCCAAGGCGAATGCGGCGCCTAAACCCGCCGCAAAAAAGAAAAAATCCGCGCGCAGGCGCTGAAGGACGAGCCTATGTCCACCTCCGGTAACGTTCGCGGCATGATCGCGGTCGACAAGATCGGCTGCAAGATCCTGTTCATCAATCCGAAGACCTACGAGACCGAAACCGTCATCGAAGGCTTCCAGCGCACGGTGCACGAACTGCTGGTCACCCCGGAGACCGGCCGCGCCTATGTGCCGATCTTCGGCGACGGCATCCATGGGCGTAACCCCAACCCCGGCCACGTGCTCTGCGTCATCGACCTCATCAACCGCAAGCGGCTCGACGACATCGATCTGTCGCCGTACAGCGCGCCGCACACGGTGCGGCGCGCTGCCGACGGGCTCATCTACATCACCTGCGAGAACAGCGCGAAGGTCGCGGTCATCGATCCGAAGACCAATACGATGATCGGCGCCATCGACTCCGGTTCGACCAACGGTCACCGGCTTTGCATTACGGATGATGGCAAGCGCCTCTACACCGACAACGAGGAAGACGCGACGGTCTCCGTTATCGACGTGCCGAACCGCAAACTCCTCGGCAAGATCGCAACGCCGCAGCCGATCGCCGGCATTGCCGTGTCCGGTGACGGCAAGACCGTGGTTGCGGTGAGCGACGAAAGCCCGGTGCTGTTCATGATCGACACGGCCAAGGGCAGCGTCGCCCGCACGCTGCCGCTCGAGGGCGTGCCCAAGGCGGCGCAAATCGCGCGCTATTCGCCGGACGACAAGCTGCTCGTTGTGTCGAGCCTGAACAGCAACATGGTGAGCCTGATCGACACGTCATCCGGCGCGCAGACCGCCGTGCCGGTCGGCGATCAGCCGATGGATTTCGCGTTTCGCAACGGCGAAATCTTCGTCGGCTGCCAGGGCGACGGCTCGATGCATGTAATCGACGTCGCGGGCCGCCGCCACAAGCGGAGCTTCAAGGCCGGGACCGGCTGCGAGTTGGTCGGATTCTTCTAGCGGTTACAGCGGCCTGCGGTCTTATCTGAATTGTTGAATATGTGCGTGGCCGCAATGCCACGCCGACATTCCATTTGCGCGCCAGACAATCCCACCCGATTGGGCAGGTATAATATTGCCACTTCGTAGTGTGAGTGGGTGGAGTTGAAAGTGCTCGGGGGACACCGGCGGCGGCGCAAGCGTCACGCAGCGTCGCCCGCCATTGTGTTGTTGCGTCCGCGTCCGCGCGTACTGCGCACCGCGCTGCTGGTCTCGACCGCGCTGATCGCCAACGCGGTTCCGGCGGCGGCGCAGAGCTGGACCGGGAACACCAATACCGACTGGTTCACTGCGACGAACTGGTCCACGCACGTCCGGTCAACGCCGTCACCGACCATCGTAGACGGCACCGATCGCCGATCATCGGCGACCACCAGCGCCGACGCCGGAAATCTTATCGGCAACACGCGCCAGCGCGTACCTTCAGACGCCGGCCGTAGCCTGCAAAACGCTTCATCAGCAACAATGCCGTCGATCGGCACGGTACCATGACCGACTGCGGGCTCCAATGGAACAGCACCGATTTATCGAACGGCACCATCGTCGGCTTACGGCACGGACTCAACGCGCTCGACAATACCTTCACTCGGCAATAATCGCCGCTTTGGATCGCAACGGCACAGTCGACGGTGACCGGCGCCGGCTCGTCTTGGACGGCGCCAACAGCCCCGCCTTCATCGGCAACGGCGGCAACGGCACCTTCAACGTGCTGAGCGGCGGCACGCTGACTGCAAACGCCGACAGTTTCATCGGGTATTCCGCCGGCTCTACGGGAACGCTGAACGTCGACGGCGCGGGCTCGAAGTTCTTTTTGACGAACAACAAATCCCTTTTCGTCGGCGGCAGCGGCCTGAGCGGCGCCCCATCCGGAACCGGCATCGTCAACGTCACCAATGGTGGCGAGCTCGATATGAACGGCTCCGTCACCTTCCTCGGCGTGTCCGGCGGTACGGGCACGATGAACTTCGATGATGCCAACTGGAATCCCGGCTCAGCCGTCGCGGTAGGCTTTTCCGGCACCGGCATCGTCAATATTGTCCAATGGCTCCGAACTGTTCAACTCAATGGCTCAAATTATCTGTCGGCGATAGCGCAGGCTCGCACGGCACCGTCACGGTGTCGGGTGCCGGTTCGCAATTCAACGAGTATCGCTCTTGTCGATCGTCGTGATCGGCCAGGGTGGCACCGGCCAATTCACTGTCCAGAACGGAGCGACGGCGAGGCTTCCTAGCGGTCTGGTCATTGGTGCGGATCCGGACGTCGGTGGGCACTGTTACCGTGCAAACGGCAGCACGGTCACGACAGACCGGGGCAACGTCACCATCGGCCAAAAAGGCACGGGCACGATGAATGTGCTCGGCGGCAGCAGCTTCACGGCCATAAAGGGCACGGGCCCCAGCGCCGATGCCTTTGTCGGCTACAGCCGCGGGCGCGACCGGCACGCTCAACGTCGACGGTGGATCGACGTGGTCCTTGCCGGACGGCGTCCTGTACGTCGGCGGCAACGGCTTCCTCCCCGCCACAGCGGGCACCGGCATCGCCAACGTCACGAACGGCGCCACGCTCGCTCCGTCCAGTACCGTTATCGGCAGCAGCGGCGGCACCGGCACGATGAACGTCGATGCCTCCACGCTCAACACGGGCAACTTGTTTGTCGGCAATGGCGGCACTGGCACTTTCAACGTCACCGGCGGCTCGGTCGCGACGATTAGTCTCGGCCAGGTCGACCTGGGCGACTGCAACTGCAGCTCCGGCACCGTCACGGTGTCGGGCACGAACTCGAAGTTTATCAGCACCACCGGCAATCCCACCTTCGTCACCATCGGCGTCGGCGGCACCGGCACATTCAACGTTCTGGACAACGCCACCGCGACTTTTGTCGCCGACGTCAGGCTCGGCATCAACTCCACCGGGTCGGGCACGCTGAATTTGCAGAACGGCGGCAAGTTTACGACCACCAAAGATCTCACCGTCGGCTCCGACGGCACGGGCGTAGTGAATGTCTCGGGTCTCGGTTCGACCCTGACCACACGTGGCCTTTTCGTCGGCGACAATCACGGCACCGGTATCGTCAACATCACCAACGGCGGCATAGTCAACGCGAGCGGCATCATCGGCCTGGGCAACAACCACTCGGACGCCTCCGGCACCGTCACCGTGTCCGGCGGCGGCTCCCAATTCAACAGTACCGACGGCAATTCAGGCGACATCGCGATCGGCGGTCGATGGCATCGGCGTGTTCAACGTTCTCAATGGAGCCACGGCCAGCTTCGCCACCGACTCTTCCTGGGCTTCGACAACGGATCGGGCACAGTGAACGTGCAGAGCGGCGGCCATTTCACCACGACAGGCAGCCTGATCGTCGGCCTCAACGGCACCGGGGCCGTGAACGTGACGGGAGGCGGCTCGCAACTCAATGTTGACGGCGGCATTTTCATCGGGAAGGACGGCACCGGCACAGTGAATGTTACCAACGGCGGTCGGCCACTACTACCGGCGGCGCATTTCTCGGCGGATTGCTTTTGTGCGCTTGGCACCGTCACCGTGAGCGGCGCGGGCTCTACATGGGCCAGCGCGGGCGCGACCATCGGCGGTCTCGGCACCGGCCAGTTCAACGTGCTCAACGGCGCAAGCGCAAGCCTTGGCGATATCTTCGTAGGGACCAGTTTCGGCAACGGCACATTAAAGATCGATGCCACCAGCCAAGCCACCGGCACGAGCTACACGCAAGGCTCGGTCGGCACCTTCGCTGTGGGCATCTCGCCGACCGGCAACGGCAAGCTCACCGTCACCGGCGGCGATATCGATCTAATGGACGGCTCGCTCGTTGTGAGCGCCAAAACGACAGTGGCCAAAACCTACACGATCATGACGACGAACGGCGCGGTGACCGGCACGTTCGGC
The DNA here is from genome assembly GCA_963742095.1 of uncultured Alphaproteobacteria bacterium. GTDB lineage: Bacteria > Pseudomonadota > Alphaproteobacteria > Rhizobiales > Xanthobacteraceae > Pseudolabrys. The sequence continues at coordinate 1,226,694 of CAVUKJ010000003.1, read as the reverse complement.
AGCGTCAACATCGTCGGCAACGCCAACAATCTGCAGGTGATCTACAATCCGACATCGGTCGTGCTGACGGTCGACACCTTCTCGGTCGCCAACAACCTGCCCTCCGGCCTCTCCGGCAATCCAAAGCATGTCGCCGACGCGCTCGACAAGGCGATCGCCAGCGGCATCACCATCCCCGATGCGTTCTTCAACGTGTTCGCGCTCAGCGGCGACAGCCTCGTCAACGCGCTGTCGCAGCTCTCGGGCGAGACCGCGGCCGGCGCGCAGCAGTCGAACATCCAGCTGATGAACTCGTTCCTGTCGCTGATGCTCAACCCGTTCGGTGGCGCGCCGAGCGGCAATCCCGGCGCCATCGGCTTTGCCCGCGAATTCGGTCCCGGCGACAAGATCTCGCCCGAAGCGGCGGCGGCCTATGCGGCGGTGACGCCGAAGGACAAGCGCGCCGACAACTCCACCGGACGCTGGAGCGTGTGGGGCCAGGCTTACGGCGGCTACAACAAGATCAATGGCGATGCGACGACGGTGTCCCATGATTCCGCAGCCCGCACTTACGGCCTCGCCACCGGCTTCGATTACCGTGCCTCTCCCGACACCATGGTCGGCTTCGCGCTCGCCGGCGCGGGCGAGAATTGGGGCGTCGTCGGACGGACTCGGCAGCGGCCGCGGCGACGCGTTCCAGCTCGGCGCCTACGGCTCGAAGCAGTACGGCGCGGCCTACCTGTCCGGCGCCCTCTCCTATGCGGTGCACAGTATCACCACCGACCGCACGGAGACCGTTGCGGGGGCCGACCACCTCACCGCCAACTTCACCGCGCAGAGCGTCGGCGGCCGCATCGAGACCGGCTACCGCTTCCTCACGCCCTACGTTGGCGTGACGCCCTATGCGGCGGCGCAGGTGCAGGATTTCTTCATGCCGAACTACAGCGAGAACGCGGTGTCGGGCTCGAATGTCTTCGCGCTGTCGTACAATTCGCGCTCCTCGGTGACGACGCGCACCGAGCTCGGCGCCTGGTTCGACAAGGCGCTCACGTCCGAGCAAGGAAGGACGCTGTCGCTGCGCTTGCGCGCCGCCTGGGCGAACGATCATTCGAGCGATCAGGGCATCAACGCCGCGTTCCAGACGCTGCCGGACGCTGCATTCACGGTGAATGGCGCCGCGCCCGCGACCAACCTGGCGCTGGTGACCACCGGCGCCGAGCTGCAGCTTGCCAACAACGTATCGTTCGGCCTCAAGTTCGACGGCGAATTCGCCGACGTCTCGCAGACCTATGCCGGCACCGGCACGGTGCGTTACGTCTGGTGAGGCTCAGATAAAGTACTGCCCGCCATTGGCGGTGAGGGTCGAGCCGGTGATCAGCCCGGCGTCGTCGGAGGCGAGGAACACCACGCAGCGCGCGATTTCTTCCGGTTCGCCCAGCCGGCCGATCGGAATCTGCGGCAGGATATTCTTCTCCAGCACGTCCTTCGGCACCGCCTGCACCATCTCGGTGTTGATGTAGCCGGGCGCGATCGCGTTGACGGTGATGCCGGAGCGCGCGCTCTCCTGCGCCAGCGCCTTGGTGAAGCCGAGTTCGCCGGCCTTGGCGGCGGAGTAGTTGCACTGGCCCATCTGGCCCTTCTGGCCGTTGATCGACGAGATGTTGACGATGCGGCCGAACTTGCGCGCGCGCATGCCCTCGATGACGTTGCGGCACATGTTGAACAGCGAGCCGAGATTGGTGTTGATCACCTGGCTCCACTGCTCCGGCGTCATGCGGTGCAGCGTGGCGTCGCGGGTGATGCCGGCATTGTTGATCAGCACCTCGATCGGGCCGATCTCGGCTTCGACTTTCTTTGATGCCCTCAGCGCAGGCGTCGAACGACGACACGTCCCACTTGAACACCGCAATGCCGGTCTCGGCCTTGAATTTCTGCGCGGCCTCGTCGTTGCCGGCGTAATTGGCGGCGACCTTGTAGCCGGCGGCCTTCAGCGCCTTGCTGATGGCAGCTCCAATGCCACGGGTTCCGCCCGTGACCAACGCAACGCGAGCCATAATGCCGTCCCCTCCCAACGCTTCCCTCTCGTGTCCCGGACGCGGTGCAGCGCGAAGCGGTGCACCGCTGATCCGGGACCCAGCTTTCTTATGAACCGGGGTCCCGGGTCTGCAGCGCACCACTAACGTCCTCCGCTTCGCCCGGAGACGACGCCGAGAACTTTATCGCTCGACGCACATGGCGATGCCCATGCCGCCGCCGATGCACAAGGTCGCAAGCCCCTTCTTGGCGTTACGCTTCTGCATTTCATAAAGCAGCGTCGTCAGAACGCGTGTGCCGGAGGCACCGATCGGATGGCCGATGGCGATGGCGCCGCCATTGACGTTCACCTTCGAAGTATCCCAGCCGAGATCCTTGTTGACGGCGCAGGCCTGCGCCGCGAACGCCTCGTTGGCCTCGATCAGGTCGAGATCCTCCTTCTTCCAGCCGGCTTTCTTCAGCGCCGCGCGCGAGGCCGGAATAGGCCCGGTGCCCATGATCGACGGATCGACGCCCGCCTGCGCCCACGACACGATGCGCGCGAGCGGCGTCTTGCCGAGTTTCGCCGCTTCGCTTGCCTTCATCAGCACAACGGCGGCCGCGCCGTCATTGATGCCCGACGCGCTTGCCGCCGTCACGGTTCCTTCTTTGTCGAAGGCGGGGCGCAGCTTGGCGATGGAGTTGAGCGTGACGCCCGCCTTCGGATATTCATCGGTATCGACGACGATATCGCCCTTGCGCGACTTGATCGTGACCGGCGCAATTTCATCCTTGAACTTGCCGCCCTTCATCGCGGCCTCGGCCTTGTTCTGCGATTTGACCGCGAATTCATCCTGCATCTGCCGCGTGATCTGCCACTGCTTGGCGACGTTCTCCGCGGTATTGCCCATGTGATAGCCGTTGAAGGCGTCCCACAGGCCATCCTTGATCATGGTGTCGATCATCTCGAACGAGCCCATCTTCACGCCGTTGCGCAGGTGCTGGCAGTGCGGCGCCATGCTCATCGACTCCTGACCGCCGGCGACGACGATGTCGGCATCGCCGTTGGCGATCTGCTGGAAGCCGAGCGCGACCGAGCGCAGCCCGGAACCGCATAGCTGGTTCACGCCCCAGGCGGGGCTTTCGACCGGGATGCCGGCCGCGATGGACGCCTGACGCGCCGGGTTCTGGCCCTGCCCCGCGGTCAGGATCTGGCCCATGATGACTTCGTTGACCCGTCCTGGTTCGACACCGGCCCGCGTCATCGCCGCCTGGATGGCTGTCTTGCCGAGCTCATGCGCCGGCAAATTGGCAAAGGCTCCGTTGAAAGAGCCCACGGGCGTGCGGGCGGCGCTCACAATGACGATGTCGTCGGCCATCGAAGAACTCCTTTTGCGATCTGTTGCGCGGGCGTGCGGTTATTTGGCGCTGCCGCATCCTCAGGCCGCTTCGGTGGCCGTGTCAACATGGGACAAGAAGCGATTACGCCCGAGAATTGGCCCTTTTTCGTCCGTTCCGCAAGGGTGCCGCAGTGCGACGGAAACGCCTGCCGCGCTGCCACAAACGACTCGCCCGCCGAGCGGTATTGCGGTTATGCTCAATCATCGAGCAGGGAGAGATGCGTGAGCGCCATGGCAGAGGAAAAAGAGCCGGTCACAATCAAGAAATACGCCAACCGGCGGCTCTACAACACCGGAACATCGACCTACGTGACGCTTGAGGATCTCGCCGCGATGGTCAAAAGCGGCGAGGACTTCGTCGTCTACGACGCCAAGACCGGCGAGGACATCACGCGCTCGGTGCTGGCGCAGATCATCTTCGAGCAGGAAAACAAGGAAGGCCAAAGCCTGCTGCCGATCACATTCCTGCGCCAACTGATCCGCTTCTACGGCGACAGCATGCAGATGCTGGTGCCGCGCTATCTCGAGCAGTCGATCGACACCTTCACCCGCGAGCAGGGCAAATTCCGCGAGCAAATGGCGCAGGCCTTCGGCGTCGGCGGCTTCGGGCCACTCGAGGATCAGGTGCGGCGGAACATGGAAATGTTCGAGAAGACCTTCGCCATGTTCGCGCCGTTCGCGCGCGGCCAGGGTGGCGGCCAGGGCAAGACCGCGGATAAGCCGGCCGGCGGCGGCTCGGGCGAGATGGACGAGCTCAAGCGCCAGATCGACGAGATGCAGAAGCGGCTGGACAAGCTCGGTAAGGAATAGCGCCTACGCGCTCACAGCGTGGCCGTTGCCGCCGTTCCAGGGTTGCTCGCTGGTAGCGAGCCCGATCAACGCGCCCTGCAAATAATCACAGCCGCATTCCGATAGCGCCTTCGCGGCTTCCTCGTCCTGCACCCACTCTGCCACGGTCTTGAGACCGAGCCGGCGCGACAAGTCGACCATCGTATGCACGAAAGCGCGGTCGTCGTCCGACTTCGTCAAATTCTGCACGAAGGCGCCGTCGATCTTGACGATATCGACGCCGAGCTTGCGCAAGTTGCGGAACGAAGTGTGGCCGGCGCCGAAATCGTCGATGGCGATGCGGCAGCCGAGGTCCTTGACGCGGGAGACAAAGCCCCGCGCGTCGTCGACGTCCTGGATCGCCGCAGTCTCGGTGATCTCGACGATCAGCCGCTCCGCGGCGCCCCGGTTGGCGCGCAGCAAGGCGCCGAGGCCGAGCCACCAGTCCGGATCGACGGCGGACGCCGGCGAGACGTTGACGCTGGCGTGCAGATGCGGCGCCGCCGCAAGCTCGGTGACCACCAACTCCAGCATGCGGTGATCAAGCATCCGGATCAGGCCGACGCGTTCGGCGACGGGGATGATCTCGTTCGCATGCGCGATACCGCCGTCGGCCCGCTGGACTCGCATCAGACATTCGTAGAAGGCGACGTTGCGGCTTTTGGCCTCGACCACCGGCTCGTAGGCTAGCGCGACACGGCGCTCATTGAGCGCTGAGACGATCTCGTCGGTTGCCCGCATGGCATCGCGCCGCATGGCGTCACGTTCCACGCTCGGCCGGTAGGCGATGAAGGAGCCATGGCGCCGCTCGCGTGCGGTATGCAGCGCATCGAGCGCGCGCGAGAAAATCTCGGGTACGGTGCGGGCGTGACGTGGCGCAGTCACGCCGCCAATGGTGATGGTCACGGCCATCGGGCCGGCGCTGGTCTGGATCGTCTCATCGCGCACGCCGGTCAGTAGCCGCTCGGCCGCGACATTCAATTCGTCGGCCGTGCAGCTCGTCAGGATCACGCCGAACTTGTTGCCGGAAAAGCGGCCGAGATGATCCTTGCCGCGCAGCCGTGCGCGAATGCGTTTTGCGACCTTGGCGATCACTTCCTCGGCGGCGTCGAAACCATAAGCTTCGTTGAGGCGGCCGAGATGATCGATCGACACCAGCAGGAAACCGCAGGAGCCGCGGAAGCGTTGCGCCGCTTCGAGAACGCCGGTGAGCGCCTCGGACAGCTGCGCGCGGTTCATCTCGCCGGTGAGCGGATCGAATTTGGCGAGCTTGAGGAGGCGCTCCTCGCGCTCGTGCCGCGCGTCGATGGCGCGCACCACGCCATGCGCGTGGAGCGGCTTGCCGTCGGGACCGGCAAACCAGCGCCCGGTGTCTTCCACCCAAGTCGAACCGCCATCGCCACGCTTGACCGCGTACTGCACTTGGTAGGCGACGCCCGTGCCCTCGTCCTTCTGCCCGGACTGCAACACCGCATCGCGCCGGCTGTGGCCGTCTTGCGCCTCGACCCGCGCGGCAAAGGAGTGTCCGCTGGCGACCTCGGTCGCATCGGCAACACCGAGCACAGCGGCGACGTTTCCGCTCCAAGTCAGCGCGTCGGTATCGAGCCGCCATTCATAGGCCGCCTCGCCGATCGAATTAAGAATTACCGCCGCGTCGGGTGCGCCGGCCGGCGAATTGAATTGGGTCACGCTCGCCCCTTTTTGGGAACGCCCTGCCCGGCTAGGCGTTTCTTAGCGGAATGAAGGCAGCGCCCAAGCTACGGGCAATCCTTAAACAATTCGAGAAAATGCCCGAATTCGAAGACCGCCCGAACGGACGGCACAGCAATTGCGAAGCAGGTGATAGGCAGGGACCCCTTGTCCCGAATTGAGACAGGCAGCGCAATGCGCATCGATGCGATCAATCAGGTGTCTTCGCGGCTGGCCGGCAGCGGCGATGACGCGTCGTCGAAGGCCGAAAGCCGTGCGCTGGTGACGGTTACGCCGCCGAGGGAGGCGAGCACCGTTTCAACCAACTACCGGCAGGCGCCTTTCCTTGCTCACCTGCTGGCTGTGAAAGGTCAGCATGCCCAGACCCGCGAGCGCCGCCGCGCCGAGCCCGGTGAAGCGATCGCGGCCTACCGCACGGCCGCGTCGCTGGTCCGCTAGTAGCCGATCGCGCAACCGTCCTTGCGCGATTCCGAGCCGCCGATCAGCACGCCGCGGTCCCAATCGATCTTAATGGTCTGCGCACCGCCCCACGGCGACGCCGTATATGTCACGTTGTGCCCACGCTGCTTGAGGCCTTCGATGGTCGCCTGCGGCGTGCCGCGCTCGACTTCGACCTGCTCGTTCTCGAAGAAGAAACGCGGGAAGTCGATCGCCTGCTGCACGTCCATGCCGTAGTCGAGCATGTTGAGCATGATCTGCACATGGCCCATCGGCTGATAGTGCGCGCCCATGACGCCGAAGCTCATCTCACAGCGGCCGTCGCGCATCGCCAAAGCCGGGATGATCGTGTGCAGCGGACGCTTGCTCGGGCCGAACGTGTTGGGGTGATCGGGCTGCAGCGTGAAGCAGGCGCCGCGGTTGGTCAGCAGGATGCCGGTCTTCTCGGTGCAGATGCCGGTGCCGAAATTCGAATAGAGCGAATTGATGAATGATACCGCCATGCGGTCGCGGTCGACGACGCTGAGATAGATCGTGTCATTGCCCGGCGCCGGCGCCGCCGGCAGGTCGGCGCGCCGCTTCACATTGATCTTGCCCGCGAGCTTCTTGGCAAAGCCCTTGTCGATCAGGTCGGCCACCGGCACGCGCATATGGTCGGCATCGGCGACGTGCGTGTCGCGCACCGCGTAAGCCAACCGCGCCGCCTCCAGCACCAGATGAAAGCGCTCAGGGCCGACGGGATCGAGCGCGGCGAGATCGAAATTTTCCAGGATGTTGAGCAGCACCAGCGCGGTGAGCCCTTGGCCATTGGGCGGGATCTCGAGCAGATCGATGCCGCGGTAGTTGGTCGAGATCGGCGGTACCACGTCGCCGCGGTGCTTGGCGAAGTCCTCCGCGGTCAGGAACGAGCCGCGCGCGGCGACCGTCGCCGCCATGTCGTCGGCGATCTCGCCTTCGTAGAAGGCGCGCGCGCCTTTGGCGGCAATCATTTTCAGCGTCTTCGCCAAAGCCGGCAGGCGTATGATGTCGCCTTCCTTCGGCGCCTTGCCGTCGAAGAGATAATGCATGGTGGCGCCGGGATCGGCCTTGAGCTTGGCGACGTGGCGGTTCCAGTCCCAGGCGACGCGCTGCGTGATCGGCCAGCCGTGCTCGGCATATTTGATCGCCGGCTGCAGGGCGCGCGCAAGATCGAAACGGCCGTGGGTCTTGAGGATCGCCTCCCAGGCATCGAGCGCGCCGGGCACGGTGACCGCATGCACCGAGGTCATGCCGATCGCTTCCATACCCTTGGCGCGCAGCGCCTGACCGGACGCCGTGGCGCCCGACCGGCCGGAGCCGTTGTAGCCCCAGTCCGGCTTGCCCGGCTGCGAGATCAAGCAATAGCAATCGCCGCCGATGCCGGTTGATTCCGGCTCGATGACGCACAGCGCGGCGCTGGCGGCGACGGCGGCGTCGGCGGCGGTACCACCAGCACGCAGCGTGTCGATCGCCGCCATCGTCGCCAGCGGATGCGACGTTGCCGCCATGCCCTCGCAGGCGATAACGGGCGAGCGGCCGGGGAACTGGAAATCGCGGCTCATGGAAACATCGGGCGGGTCAGGAGACGCGGGGGAGAGTGCCTTCGACCGTGAGATCGCGCTGCGCCGAACGCAGCGACACGGCGAAGCCACCGAGCACGTCGATGAAGCTGATGACCAGCAGCAGGAAGAAGGTTGCGCTCGCCGCCTGCTTCACCAGCAGGAATTCGACCAGCATGCCGAGGAAGAGGATAAGCGACAGCGCGTGATCGACCACGGTGCGGATGCCGATGCGGGTCGACTTCATGACCTCGCCGAACAGCACCACAATGCCGAGCGCCACGAGCATGTCGCCGGCCGACATCGTCCAATCCGCGCCGGACATCATGTGCACGGTGATGACGGTGCCGGTCCAACTCACGCCGGGCATCAGGAAGGCGATGATATTGTAGATCGCGAACGGGATCAGAAGCAGCGGGAAGCCAAGCATGAACATCACGAAGCTTCCCGGTTTGCTGACGCCTTACGCCTCGGTCTTCACCTTCAGCACCTGGCGGCCTTTGTACATGCCGGTCTTCAGGTCGACGTGATGTGGCCGGCGCAATTCGCCGGAATCCTTGTCCTCGACGTAGGTCGGCTGCTTGAGCGCGTCGGCGGAGCGGCGCATGCCACGGCGCGACGGCGAGGTTTTTCTTTTCGGCACAGCCATGGACGGAAACTCCTGAAAATCCAACGATGTCGGTTGATTGCGGGGGCTTATAGAGGATGGTTCAAGCCAAATCTAGTGGGTTCGGCGGATGCAGGAGGCCTCGCCACGACCCTGCTCGGAGCGCCCGACATAAAGCCCGGCGAGCCGTCGCAGGGCCGGGCCCGGCCTGCGGGCATCGCGATCATGGGGGTTGGGCAGCATCGCGGCGAGGAGCGCCGCCTGATAGGCCGACAACTCGTGGGACTGTTTACCAAAAGCACGGCGGGCGCCAGCCTCGACCCCGAACTCGCCGTTCGGGCCCCATTCAGCGATGTTCAGGTAGATTTCCAGGATGCGGCGCTTGGGCAGAACGAAATCGATCCAGAGCGCCAGCGGGAATTCCAGCACCTTACGCACGAAACTGCGGCCGCCCCAGAGGAACAGGTTCTTGGCGACCTGCTGGGTGAGGGTCGAGCCGCCGCGGACGTCGCCGAGATCGTCGGCATCATTAATGGCATCGCGGATGCCGGCGAGATCGACGCCATGATGGCTGCAGAAGCGGCCGTCCTCCGCGACGATCACGGCCAGCGGCAGGTTGGGCGATACATAAGACAGCGGCACATAGATGCGCTCGACCCTTTCGCCGGTCATGCGCCGCCACAACATCTGCGTGGAGACCGGCTCGCCGAACCGGTAGAGGGGCGTGAGCAGGTAAGGCAGCAGAAGCAGAAGCAGGACCAGCAGCAGGACCACGCGCAGCGGCCGCGGCATATGCGGCAACCGCAATATGTCGTGGGCGACCGTCATCCGCTTGCCCGGGCGATACATGGGCGAACCTTAGCGTATGCCGGGAGCCATTTGCGGTCGCTGCGGCGGGGAGGTAAATGGCCCCATGGACGCCAGTTCCCCCAAGGACTTTGCCAGCAGGCTCGGCACGGTCGCCGACGAGGCGGAAGCCGTGCTCAAGCACCTGCTCGACGACACCCCGCTCTCCGGCGAAATCGTACGCCCGGAGCGCCTGCTCGCCGCCATGCGCCACGGCACCCTCGGCGGCGGCAAGCGGCTGCGCCCGTTTTTGGTGGTCGAATCCGCGGCCCTGTTCGGCGTGGCGCAGCCCGGCGCCCTGTACGCCGGCTGCGCGCTCGAACTCATCCATTGCTATTCGCTGGTGCATGACGACCTGCCGGCCATGGACAATGACGACCTGCGCCGCGGGCGGCCGACCGTGCACAAGGCCTACGACGAGGCGACTGCGATCCTCGCCGGCGACGCGCTGCTGACGCTCGCCTTCGACGCCATGGCGCGGACCGACGTGCATCCCGACCCGGCGGTGCGCAGCGCGCTGGTGCTGGAACTTGCGCGCGCCGCCGGCATTGGCGGCATGGCGGGTGGACAGATGATCGACCTCGCGGCCGAAGGCCGCTTCGACAAGCGCCGCCTCGACAACAAGGAAATCGCCACCATGCAGGCGATGAAGACCGGCGCGCTCATCCGTTTCGCCTGCCGCGCCGGCGCCATCATGGGCAAGGCCGACACCGCGACGCTGGCGCGGCTCGACGCATACGGTGTCGCAATCGGCCAGGCGTTCCAGATCGCCGACGACCTGCTCGACCTCGAGAGCGACGCCGCAACGCTCGGCAAGGCCGCCGGCAAGGATGCCGCCGCCGGCAAGGCGACGCTGGTCGCAACACTCGGAGCCGCCGGCGCGCGCAAGCGCCTCGCAGAACTCGTCGGCGAGGCGGAAGCACAGCTCGCCCCGTTCGGCGCCAAGGGCGACATCCTGCGGGCGACCGCGCATTTCATCGCCGAACGTCGAGCCTGACATGGTGCGCAGACGACGCCAGCCGAGAATGGTGGCGCGGTTCGTTGAACTGCATACGCGCCTGCTCATCTCGGGCGCCGTCGGCCTCATCGTCCTGCTCGCGCTGGTGCCGGCGGACTGGCGTCTTCCTACTAAGCTGCTGGCGGGCTGGGACGCCGGCGTCGCGCTCTATCTTGTGCTCGTCTACTGGATGATCAGCCACACCACGCTCGACGAGGTTCGCCGCCGGGCCGCCATTCAGGACGAAGGCGCCTTCGCGCTGCTGATCCTGGTCGCGGCCGCCGCGATTGCCAGCCTTGTCGCCATCGTCGCCGAGGTCGCCAAGACACCGAGCGGCGAGGAATGGTTCAAACTCGCGGTTGGCATGGGCACGATCGTGCTGTCCTGGCTGTTCATGCACACCATCTTCGCCACCCACTACACGCACGAATATTACGGCACGCGCAGCGACGACCGTATCGGCGGCGTGAAATTCCCCGGCAGGCAGCCTCCGGACTATTGGGATTTCATGTACTTCTCGCTGGTCGTCGCCATGACCTGTCAGGTCTCGGACGTCGCCATCACCAGCAAGGTCATCCGTCGCGTGGTCACTATCCAGGGCGTCATCTCGTTCTTCTTCAACCTCGCCATCCTGGCGTTGACCATCAACCTGATCTCGAACCTGGTGCGGCCGGGGTGACGCCATGACCGAGACGATGGAGACACTGCTGTTCATGATGGCGGTGCTTGCCGCCGTCGCGGTCGCCGCCAAGCGGCTCGACTTGTCGCCGTCGATCCTGCTGGTCGTGGCCGGCATCGGCATGGCCTTGATTCCCGGCTTGCCGAAAGTTGAACTTGCTCCTGAAGTCGTGTTGCTGGTGTTGTTGCCGCCGCTGATCTACTCGGCCGGCGTCGCCATGAGCTGGCGCGAGTTTCGCTTCAACCTGCGCCCGATCGGCCTGCTCGCCTTCGGCTGCGTGGTGTTCACCACCTGCGCCATCGCAGCCGCCGCGCACTATCTGCTCAAATTCGACTGGTCGGTCGGCTTCCTGCTTGGCGCCATCATCTCGCCAACCGACGTGGTCGCGCCGCTCGCGATCGCGCGCAACCTCGGCATTCCGCGCCGCATCGTCGTGGTGCTGGAAGGCGAAGGGCTCGCCAATGACGCAACCGCCCTGGTGCTCTACCGCTTTGCCGTCGCCGCCGTGGTCGCCGGCACGTTCTCGCTGCCGACCGCCGCCGGCGAATTCGCGCTGATCGTCGTCGGCGAATTGATCTACGGCCTCGCGGTTGGCTGGCTCAGCCTGAGGCTGCGCCAATGGTCGCATGATCCACGCGTCGAGGTCACGTTGTCGCTGATGACGCCCTATCTCGCCTTCTGGGTGCCGTCGCACCTCGGCGGCTCGGGCGTTCTGGCAACGGTCGCCTGCGGGCTTTACGTGAGCTGGAAGGGGCCGCTGCTCATTCCGTCGGCGACGCGGCTGCAGGGTATCTTCTTCTGGGACCTGATCGTCTATCTGATCGAGGGCCTGATCTTCCTCGTCACCGGCCTGCAGATGCGCACGCTCATCGACAATGGCCACGCCTTCTCAATTCCCGAATTGATCGCCGCCACGCTGTGGGTGACGGCGATCGCCATGATCGCGCGCTTCGTCTGGGTGTTCCCGGCGACCTATCTGCCGCGCTGGGTGAGCCGGTCGCTCGCCAGGCGCGATCCTTCGCCGCCGTGGCAATACGTGTTCCTGCTCGCGTTCACCGGCGTACGCGGCGTCGACTTGCTCGCGGTCGCGCTCGCCATCCCCTATGCGGTGCTGAGCGGAGCGCCATTCCCGCACCGCGACCTCATATTGTTCGTCACTTTCGGCGTCATCGTCGCGACGCTGATCGGCCAGGGCCTGATGCTGCCGACGCTGACGCAATGGCTCGGCCTGACACGCGAAAGCGAGAGGGAGCGGGAGCGCGAGATCAGAAACGAGCTGAAGGCACGCAAGGCGGCGCTGGCGCGCGTCAGCAAGCGGCTGGACAAGGCGATCAAGGACCGCGAGCTGCCGGCGGACATGGCGCGCCATCTGCGCACGCGCAACGCGGCGCGTGAACAGGTTCTGCCGGACAATCTCGATGACGGGCTCGAAGCCACGCGCGCGATCGCGAAAGTAAAACAGGAGTTGATCGATACCGAGCGCCAGTTCATCTACGACTCTGTTGCGCGACGGCAAGATCAGCGACGAGGCGCGGCGGCGCATCGAATATGAGCTCGACCTCGAGGAGGCGAGCGTCGCCAACCGCGCCAAGGACGGCGGCGGTTGGTTCTAGCTCAGCAACGGTGGAATTCGCGGCGCGGGCCGGCGTCGTTCTTGATCTGCACCATGCGCCTGCCGTCAGGGCTGAACTCGCTGAACTCGGTCACCATCTTGGTGCCGTCGGTGTAGGTCCAGTAGAGCGTCACGGTGTCGTCGTTGGTATCGTAGCGATCGATCTTGAAGGCGATCGCCTTGCGTTCCCCGGCCCGCAGCACAGTCAGGGTCTTCGCGGTGAATTTCTCGCTGCCGCCATCCGAGCACCATTTGCCGTAGAGCATCTTTTGCGACAGCAGCGCATCCGCGTGGGCCGCAGACGCGTACCATAGAAGAAGCAGTCCGCAGCAAAGCCGTTTCAGCATGATCGCCCCCATCACCGCCGTTGGCTAGGATCGTAGCATGGACGCAAAGCCTGCGAACGACGGTTTCTATGCCGCCCTGCCGGTGTTTTCCGATTTCACGCAGGTGACGGACGAGAGCTGCTTCCGTCCGCTGCCCGATGACTGGGTGGTCGGCACCGCCGACATCGTCGGGTCGACCAAGGCCATTGCCGAGAACCGCTACAAGGCGGTGAACATGGCGGGCGCCGCGGTGATCGTCGCTATCACCAATGCGCTCGCCGGGCGCGATTTTCCCTTCGTCTTCGGCGGCGACGGCGCGAGTTTTGCCGTGTCGGCGGCGGACGCAGACGCCGCGCGGCGCGCGCTGGCGGAGACGGCGCGGTGGGTGAATGAAGACCTCGATCTCCAAATGCGCATCGGCATGGTTCCGGTCGCCGACATCCGCAAGCAGGGCCACGACGTGCGCGTCGCGCGCTATGCGCCCTCGCCCAACATCTCGATCGCGATGTTTTCCGGCGGCGGCCTCGCCTTTGCCGACGCCGCGATGAAGCGCGGCGAGATCGCGGTTACGCCGGCGCCACCCGACGCGCATCCCGATCTCTCGGGCCTGTCCTGCCGCTACGAGCTGATCCCGGCGCAACGCGGACTGGTTTTGTCGCTGGTGGTGGCGCGGGGACCAAATGCGACGCCGCAGACTTTCCGCGCCGCGGTCGAGGCGGTGACTCGCATCGTCGAACAGACGCCGGATGCCTCGCGCCCGCTGCCCGGCCAGGGGCTGAAGATGAAGTGGCCGCCGCAGGGCGTCGACCTCGAAGCGCGGGCGGCGCGCAAAGCCGGTGAATCGATCGGCGTGCGCAAGGCCAAGGTGCTGGCCAAAACCTTCTTCTTTTTCCTGATCATGCATTTCAGGCTGCGCGTTGGCAGGTTCATCCCGGAAAAATACACGGGCGAACTGATCGCCAACTCCGACTTCCGCAAGTTCGACGACTCGTCTGCGCATGGTGCTCGACTGCACGCCAGCGCTAGCGGACGAGATCGAGTTGACTATCTGAAGCGCGCACAGGCCGACGGCGTCGTGAAATTCGGCACGCATCGGCAGACTGCGGCCATGATGACCTGCTTCACGCCCTCGCCGACCAGCGCAAACCATGTGCATTTTATCGACGGCGCCGATGGCGGCTATGCGACCGCGGCGAGGGTGATGAAGGCAAGTTAAGCCGTCATGCCCGCGAAGGCGGGCATCCAGTAATCACTGCGCTGTCTGTGTTTACTGGGTCCCCGCCTGCGCGGGGGACGACGCCAGCGGTCTACTCCGCCGCGGTGCGCGCGCTGCCCGTTCCAAACCGGCGCTCGATGTAATCGATCACCATTTGCTTGAAATCGGCGCTCAAGGTCGGCCCGCGTAGCGTGGCGGCCTTCTTGCCGTCGATGAACACCGGAGCGGTCGGCTGCTCGCCGGTGCCGGGCAGCGAGATGCCGATGTCGGCGTGCTTGCTCTCGCCTGGGCCGTTGACGATGCAGCCCATCACCGCGACGTTCAGCGTCTCGACGCCCGGATAGCGCGTCTTCCAGGCCGGCATCGAGTCGCGGATGAAGCCCTGAATATCCTGGGCCAGTTCCTGGAACGTGGTCGAGGTGGTGCGGCCGCAGCCGGGGCAGGCGGCGACCAGCGGCACGAAGGTGCGCAGGCCCATGGTCTGCAGCAGCTCCTGCGCCACCTGGACTTCGCGCGTACGGTCGCCGCCGGGCTCGGGGGTGAGCGAAATACGGATGGTGTCGCCGATGCCCTGTTGCAGCAGCACGCCCATCGCCGCCGACGACGCGACGACGCCCTTGGTGCCCATGCCGGCTTCGGTGAGGCCGAGATGCAGCGCATAGTCGCAGCGGCGCGCGAGCTCGGCATAGACCGCGATCAAATCCTGCACGGCGGAGACTTTGGCGGAGAGGATGATGCGGTTCTTCGGCAGGCCGATGTCTTCGGCGCGCGCCGCCGACAACAGCGCCGACTGCACCATCGCTTCGTGCATCACTTGGCGCGCGTCCAACGGGTTTGCCGATTCGGAATTTTCGTCCATCAGTCTGGTGAGCAGTTCCTGGTCGAGCGAGCCCCAGTTGACGCCGATACGCACCGGCTTGCCGTACTTGATGGCGAACTCGACGATCTGCGTGAACTGCGGGTCGCGCTTGTTCTTGAAGCCGACATTGCCGGGATTGATGCGATATTTGTCGAGCGCCTCGGCGCATCCGGGGAAATCGTGCAGCAGCTTGTGGCCGATGTAGTGGAAGTCGCCGACGATCGGCACGGCGACGTTCATCTGCGCCAGCCGCTCCTTGATCTTCGGCACGGCCGCCGCCGCCTCGTCGCGGTCGACGGTGATGCGCACCAGCTCCGAGCCGGCGCGCGCCAGCGCCGCCACCTGCCGCGCGGTCGCTTCCACGTCGGCGGTGTCGGTGTTGGTCATCGACTGCACGACGATCGGCGCGCCGCCGCCGACCTTGACGCCGCCGACATCGACCGATGTCGTTTTATGCCGTTCTTGTGCGCCGGTGCTCATGACCTAATCCAAGGGATTGGAGTGCCAAACAAATATGACACGGTCAACACGCCCGCCAGCCCGGCGTTCCCGGCCCGAAATACCGCGCGTTTACGCATGGTTGGCCCGTCACGCCGCCTGGCAATGCGCGCAGATGCCGGAGATTTCGATCACCGGCGTCTTCGGCGTGAAGCCGGCGGCGCGAGAAGCCGACTTGATGGTGTCGGCGACCGCGGCGCTGGCGGCTTCGCCCACGGCGCCACATTTCTCGCAGATCAGGAACACGACCGGGTCGCCGGTCGCGTGATTGCGCACGCAGGCGATGAAGGCATTGCGGCTCTCGATGCGGTGGACGAGGCCCTGCTCGCGCAGGAAGTCGAGCGCGCGATAGACGGTAATCGGCGCCACGCGCGCGCCGCGCCCAGACATCCGATCGATCAGCTCGTAGGCGCCGAGCGGCGCGTGGCTTGCCAGCAGCGCCTCCAGCACGCGCCGCCTCATGGGCGTGAGCCGCTCGTGGCGCTCGGCGCAGATCGCCTCGGCATGCGCGATGCCGTCGGTGGCGCAACGCTCATGGTCGTGGCCGGGCGCCGGAAATGCCGTGCTGAGGTTGGACTTTCGGGTCAACGACTTTGCCTTTCGAATTCGCACTGTACCCCGACCAAGGTCGAAGCGTGAAAACGGCCCCGCTCCACCCTATATATTGCATTGCAGCAAAAAGTGGAGCAGGTTCCCGGCCCTAATTCCCCGCCCCATTTCAGCTGGAAACGAGGATCGTCATGTTGAAAGGCAAGACCGCGCTGGTCACCGGCTCCACCTCGGGCATCGGGCTTGCCACCGCCCGCGCGCTCGCCGCGGACGGCGCGAACGTGATGCTCAACGGCTTCGGCGACAAGACGGCGATCGAGACGGAACGTGCCGGGCTCGAGAAGGAGTTCGGCATCAAGGTGCTCTATTCGGGCGCGGACATGAGCAAGCCCGCCGAAATCGCCGACATGATCCGCACCACCGAGAAGGAGTTCGGCTCGCTCGACGTGCTGGTCAACAATGCCGGCATCCAGTTCGTCGCCAACATCGAGGACTTTCCGATCGAGAAGTGGGACGCCGTTATCGCGATCAATCTGTCGTCGTCGTTCCACACCATCCGTGCCGCGGTGCGCGGCATGAAGAAGCGCAAATGGGGCCGCATCATCAACATTGCGTCCGCACACGGCCTGGTCGCCAGCGTGCAGAAGGTCGCCTACGTCTCGGCCAAGCACGGCTTGGTCGGAATGACCAAAGTGGTGGCGATGGAAACCGCCAATGACGGCATCACCTGCAACGCCATCTGTCCCGGTTGGGTGCTGACGCCGCTGGTGCAGAAGCAGATCGACGACCGCTCAAAGGCGTCCGGCAAGTCGGTGCGCGAGGAAGAAATCGCGCTACTGTCCGAGAAGCAGCCGATGCATCAGTTCACCAAGCCGGAGAGCATCGGCGCGCTCGCCGTGTTCCTGTCGAGCGACGCGGCCGCCACCATCACCGGCTCGGCCTACTCCATCGACGGCGGCTGGACCGCGCAGTGAGTTCTTCTGTCGCGCGCGTTTGGCGGGGGCAAGAGCGACGGGCCGAACAAGCCGCGTCCGCAGAAGCGCATCAATCTGGCGCTGCAGGGCGGCGGCGCGCACGGCGCTTTCACCTGGGGCGTGCTCGATCATCTGCTGGAAGACGGCCGGCTCGGCATCGAGGGCATTTCCGGCACCTCGGCCGGCGCCGTCAACGCGGTGATGCTGGCCGACGGTCTGCGGCGCGGCGGCCCCGACGAAGCGCGCAAGCGGCTCGCCGATTTCTGGCGGGCCGCGAGCGTCGGCGGCGACCTGCCGCCGTTGCAGCGCGCCGTGGTTGGCCGGCTGTTCTCGCTGCTGCCGGCCGAAGGCTCGCCGACGCTCGACTGGCTGACCGCCTGGTCGCAATATTTGTCGCCCTACGACGTCAATCCGCTCAACATCAACCCGCTCAAGGACCTGATCGAGCGCTTCGTCGATTTCGACGGCCTTCGCGCCGATCCGCGCCCGATCTTCATCGCCGCCACCAACGTGCAGACCGGGCAACTGCATATCTTCGGCCACGACAAGATCAGCGCCGAAGCGGTGATGGCGTCGGCCTGCCTGCCGGCGGTCTTCCGCGCCGTCGAAATCGACGGCGTGCATTACTGGGACGGCGGCTATCTCGGCAATCCGGTGATCTATCCGTTCTTCCGCGCGACGCCGGCCGAGGATGTGCTGATCGTGCAGATCAATCCGCTGGTGCGCAAGAAAGTGCCGACATCGACGCGCGAGATCATGGCTCGCGTTAACGAGATCACCTTCAACGCGCCGCTGATGGCGGAACTGCGCGCGGTCGAATTCGTCAACCGGCAGATCGATGCCGGCCACATTCCGCGCGGCACCGGCAAGAACGAATACCGGCGCATCAACGTGCACCGCATCGTGCTCGAAGGTCTCGGCGAGCGGTTCTCGTCGGCCACCAAGCTGCGCAACGACTATAAATCTTTCGACCTGCTGCGAAAGCTCGGCCAGCGCGCGGCGCGGCGCTTCCTCGACGCGCATTACGCCGACATCGGCGTCAAAAGCAGCATCGATCTCGACGCCGAGGTCTACGCGGAACGCGGATGACCGTTGCGCGTTTCCGATTGTCGTGGCCGGCAGCAAGCCGGCCATCTCGTTTGGGAAGGCAACACCCTCGCCAGCCTGAACGGGGTCACCGGGACATCCCGGTGACGACAGCTTTTTGTTATGGTTCTGCGATGACGGAGCTCACGGCCGAAATCGGCCACACGCAACTCGACATCGTGGTGGCCGACATCACCACCCTCGACGTCGGCGCAATCGTCAACGCGGCCAACCGCTCGCTGCTCGGCGGCGGCGGCGTGGACGGCGCCATTCATCGCGCCGCGGGGCCAGAATTGCTGGCAGAATGCGAGGCGCTGGGCGGCTGCGACACCGGCTCGGCTAAGATCACGCGCGGCTACCGGCTACAGGCGCGCCACGTCATCCACGCGGTCGGGCCGGTCTGGAGCGGCGGTGGCAAGAACGAGGAGTTGCTGCTCGCCTCCTGCTACCGCACGGCGCTCGATCTCGCCGCCGAACATCGCCTGGCGTCCCTCGCCTATCCGGCGATATCCACCGGCATCTACCGCTTTCCCGCCGATCTTGCCGCGCGCATCGCGGTCGGCACCGTGGCCTCCGAGATCGCGGCGCGGCCGCGCGGCATTGCGCGCGTCGTGTTCTGCTGCTTCGCGCCCGACAGCGCCGAACACCACAAGACAGCCTTCGCAGAGCTTGGGTTAGTTTAATTTCTGTCGTCCCGGGCGAGCGACGCGAGGCCCGGGACCCATACGCCGTGCCCTATCGATTTGCTGCGGCGTATGGGTCCCCGCTTTCGCGGGGACGACATCAAGAGTTAAACCCTCGGCTCCACGTCCAGCCGCACCACCCAATTTTCCAATCCCGCCTTCGCGGCCGGATAGATCTTCAGCACGTCCGGATCGTGTCCCGGCACCATGTGATGGCGCGACGACGACAGCTTGAGCAGCGTCTTGTAGCCCTCGAGCGTATCCCCGACGCTGTAGGTGATCGGAAACACGCGGCCCTCGTCGATGTGCGAATACAGGTGGCAGGCGTCGGACGAAACGACGACATAGCCGCGCTTGGTCTTCACCCGCACGCATTGCAGACCTTTCGAGTGGCCACCGATCTTGTGCACGGTGATGCCGGGCACGAGCTCGTCGACGCCGTCGTGGAATTCGACGCGGTAGGCGAAGATCTTCTTCACCATCGCATGCACGTCGCCCTCGCTGAACGGGATGCGCAGCGTCTGGTGGCACATGCAGCGGCCCGTGCAGTACGCCATCTCGGTGTCCTGGACGTGATAACGCGCATTGGGGAACATGTCGTAGTTGCCGGCGTGGTCCCAATGCATGTGCGTCGCGATAACGTGGTCGACCTTGTCCGGCTGCACGCCGAGGGCTTTGAGCCCCTCGTCGACCGGGTGGATGATCTTGCGCGCGCGTTCTTTCGCCGCGGCCTGGTCGAAGCCGGTATCGCAGACGAAGGTGCCGTGCGGACCCTTGATGACCCAGACGTAGTAAGCGATCGACGTCATCTCGTCGTGCGGGTCGCCGAAGATGTAGTTCTCGGCGCGCTTGCGCGCGTGCGAGGCGTATGCGACGGCATAGACCTCGTGGATGTCGTCGCTCATGACGCTTTCCCGATGGTGACGCCGGCGCGGCCCTCGATCATCTTGACGATGGCGGTGAAGTCGGATTCGCCGCCGAACTCGGAATTGGTGATCTCCCACTGATCGAGCACGGCGCTCATGACTTCGTCCGGTACGCCGAGCGATCTCGCCTCCTCGACGCAGAGCCGCACATCCTTGAGCATCAGCGCGGTGGCGAAGCCGTAGTTGAAGGTGCGCGGCAGGATCGCCTGCGGGAATTTGCCGTCCGACGCCGTGGTGCGGCCGGAACCGGCATTGATGACGTCGATCATCACTTTCGGATCGAGCCCGGCCTTGACTCCCATCGCCACTGCTTCGGAGGTCGCGGCCATCGCCGTCGCGGACAGGAAGTTATTGGCGAGCTTCATGGTCTGCGCCATGCCCGGCTTGTCGCCGATGATGAAGACGCGGCCGAACACCGCGAGCGCGTCCTTCACCACCTCGATCTCGGTCTTCGGCCCCGACACCATGACGGCGAGCGTGCCTTTGGTCGCCCCGCCGACACCGCCGCTGACCGGACTGTCGATCTGCACGATCTTCTTCTTGGCGAGCTCGGCGAAGATCTCGGCGGCGACGCGCGAGCCGGTCGTGGACAGGTCGATGAAGCGCTTGATGCGCTTGCCGTGGATGACGCCGCCCTCGCCGAGCGCGACTTTCTGCGAGATCGGCAGCGACGGCAGGCTCGCCATCACCGTCTCGACCCGGTCGGCCACGTCCTGTGGCGACGAGGCGAGCTTGGCGCCGAGCGCGACGAAGGGCGCGACCGCGTCGTTGCGGGTGTCGTAGACGACGAGGGTGTGGCCGGCCTCAATCAGGCGTTTCGCCATTGGCGCGCCCATATTGCCCAGCCCGATAAAGCCGATTTCCATTGCTGTTTTCGTCCCTTTTTGTCCGTGTTGGCTGGACTTTGCCGACACCGCGACAGCTTTCCAATACTTATTGACGTTATAATAAGGGTGCTTATTATATAGGTCCTAAGGATAGGAGCCCCGATGCCGCAAGCACCGACTACCCGTGAAATCGCGGTCAACCTCATGGATGTCGCCCGCATGCTGCGGACCTATGCCGACCAGCGTGCCCGCCAGTTCGGCATCTCGCGCGCGCAGTGGGTCGTGCTGATGCGGCTCGACCGCTCGGAGGGTCTCAATCAGTCCGAGTTCGCCGAAATCCTCGACCTCACGCCGATTTCGCTGACCCGCCTGCTCGACCGGCTCGCCGATGCCGGCCTGATCGAGCGCCGCGCCGATCCCAACGACCGCCGCGCCAACCGGCTCTACCTGATGCCGGCGGCGCGCCCGCTGATCGACCAGCTCGCCAAGCTCGGCAACGAGATCATGGACGTCGTGCTTGACGGCCTCGACGGCAAAGCCAACGAACGGCTGCTGCGCGATCTCACGTTAATGAAAGACAACCTGCGCGGCGCGATTGCCCGCAACTCCACCGAACAGCAAACCGTCAAAGCATCATGAGTGAAAAGAACCTGAAAATCGTTCCAGCGCCCGAGATCAAGTCCGAGGCCAAGGCCCCGGAGACGAAATCGCGGCCGGATGAGCACAAGGCCGGCGAGGCGCCGCACCGGCCGAAACGCAAGCGCGTCAGCAAGAAGCAATTGCGCACCATGCTGCTGATCGTCATTCCGACGCTCGCCGTCGTGTTCGGTGGGCTGTTCTGGGTGCTGGGCGGGCGCTACATCTCGACCGACAACGCCTATGTCGGCGCGCAGAAGGTCCTCATCACGCCGGACATTTCCGGCAAGATCGTCCACGTCGCCATCGTCGAGGGCCAGCACGTCACGCCTGGCGACGTACTGTTCACGCTCGACGCCGATCCCTATCGCATGGCGCTCGACCAGGCCAAGGCAAGCTCGACCTGGCGCGCAGCGACTACGACAAGCTGAAGACCAACCTCAAGTCGCTCGTCACCCTGGCCGACCTTGCACAGAAGAACGTCGAGCTCAAGAAGCGCGACGTCGACCGCAAGACCTAGCTGGTGAATTCGCAGGCCGGCTCGAAGGCGGACGTCGACAATTCGCTGTCGGTGATGGTCACCGCGGAACTGCAGGCGCAATTCACCACGCAGCAGCGCGACTACGACGCTCAATCAGTTGCTCGGCGATCCAGAGCTGCCGCTCGAGAAATTCCCCGAATATGCGCAGGCCAAGGCCGCGCTCGAGGATGCGCAGCGCAATCTCGAACACACCACCATCCGCGCGCCGATGTCGGGCACCGCGACGCAGGTCGACAACATCCAGCTCGGCCGCTTCGTCCCAGCCGGCTCGCCAGTGCTAAGCGTGGTCGACGACCAGGCGCCATGGGTCGACGCCAATCCGAAGGAAACCGACATCACCTATCTGCGCATCGGCCAGAAGGTGACGCTCGACATCGACAGCTTCCCCGATCACACCTTCAAGGGCACCGTGGTCGCCGTCAGCCCCGGCACCGGCGCGCAATTTTCGATCCTGCCGCCGCAGAACGCGACCGGAAACTGGGTCAAGGTCGTGCAGCGCGTGCCCGTGCGCATCGCCTTCGACAAGGATGAAGATACGCACCTCTTGCGCTCCGGCATGAGCGTCAATGTCGAGATCGACACCGGCCACAGCCGCATCCCGTTCATGTCGACGACCGACAAGCCGGCCAAAGCCGCCGCAAAATGAACCCGCGTTTCGCGTCGCTGTCTCCGAAAGTCCTGCGCATGCTGGTGACGGTGTGCGCGATGACGGCGACCATCATGCAGGCGCTGGACACCACCATCGCCAACGTGGCCCTGCCCTACATGCAGGGCTCGCTGTCGGCCTCGCTCGACCAGATCAACTGGGTGCTGACCTCCTACATCGTCGCCGCCGCCATCATGACGGCGCCGATCGGCTGGCTGGCCGACCGTTTCGGCCGCAAGACGCTGTTCATCATCTGCGTCGCCGGCTTCACCGTCGCGTCGCTGCTGTGCGCGCTGGCGCAGAACATCGAGCAGATGGTGCTGTTCCGCCTGTTGCAGGGCATGGCCGGCGCCGCGCTCGTGCCGCTGTCGCAGGCCGTGCTGCTCGATTCCTATTCGCTCGAGGAGCGCGGCTCGCGCCATGGCGATCTGGGGCGTCGGCGTGATGCTGGGGCCCGATCATGGGCCCGACGCTGGGCGCATGGCTCACCGACAATTACTCCTGGCACTGGGTGTTCCTGATCAACCTGCCGATCGGCGTGCTGACCGTGATCGGCATGATGCTGTTCATGCAGGAGACCCACAAACACGAGCACCTGCGCTTCGACTGGTACGGCTTCATCGCGCTCGCCATCGGCATCGGCTCGCTGCAACTGATGCTCGACCGCGGCGAGCAGGTCGGCTGGTTCGACGCGCGCGAGATCTGGGTCGAGACCATCATCTCGGTCGCGGGCTTCTACTACTTCTTCGCCCATTCGTTCACGACGCCGGAGCCGTTCGTCCGCTTCGAGATGTTCAAGGACCGCAATTTCGTCAGCGGCTGCGTCTTCATGCTGGTGATCGGCGTGGTGCTGTTCGGTACCATGGCGCTGATCACGCCGTTCATGCAGACGCTGCTCGGCTATCCGATCCAGACCGCCGGCTTTTTGCTCGGCTCGCGCGGCGTCGGCACGCTGCTCACCATGATGGCGGCGCCGCGGCTGATGCGCATGGTGGAGTCGCGTTACCTGATTTTGTGCGGGCTGCTGCTGTCAGGCGGCACGCTTTACATGATGACCGGCTGGTCGCTCGACACCACGCAATACACCATCGTCACCACAAGTATCGTGCAGGGCGTCGGGCTTGGCCTGCTGTTCGTGCCGATCACGTCGGTCGCATTCTCGACGCTGCCCGGCAACATGCGCAATGGCGGCGCGGCGATGACGACGCTGTTGCGCAACATCGGCTCTTCGGTCGGCATTTCCATGGTGATCGCCAATCTGACCGACAAGACCACCGAGATGCACGCGCGGCTGACCGAATCCGTCACGCCTTTCAACAACGCCTTGCAGATGCCCGACGTCGCCTCGCACCTCAACATGCAGAGCGACATGGGCCGCGCGCTGCTCGACGTCATCGTCACCCAGCAGGCGGCGATGATCGCCTACATCAACGACTACAAGGTGCTGATGGCGCTGACGCTCGCCATGGTGCCGCTCGTGCTGATCATCGGCACCACCAAGCGCAAGCTCAGCGAACAGGATCTCGAAGACTCGGTCGTCGTCGACTAGGCGCCGAATTCCTTGCGGATCATCGCGGTGTGCTCGCCGAGCGCCGGGATCGGGCCGTAGGTGTGCTCCTCGCCCGCGCGTTGCGGCGCCGGCGCCGGGACGCTCGCCGGCCCGCTCGGGGTGCCGACCGCAATCCGTCGCAGATGCGGGTGTTTGCCGAGCAATTCCGAATCGTTGACGCGGGCAAAGGCGATGTCTGCGGCGGCCAACGTCTTCATCAAGGGCTCGACGTCTTGCGACGAGAACACGGTGGCGACCTTGGCATTCGTCTCGTCGCGATGCGCGAGGCGGCTCGGCACGGTTGCGAACTTCTCGTTCGTGCCCAGCGAAGGATCGCCCAGCACTTTTTCGGCGAGGACCCGCCATTCGCGGTCGTTCTGGATGGCGATCAGGATGTCGGCGCCGTCGCGCGTCTTGAACACGCCATAAGGCACGATGGTCGGATGCGCGAGGCCGATGCGCTGAAACGGCCGGCCCCACTCCTGGTTCAGCAGCGGGATGGTCATCCATTCGGCCATGGCGTCGAACATCGAGATGGAAATCTCGGCGCCCTGGCCGGTGCGGCCGCGCGCGATCAGTGCTTCGAGGATGGATTCGTAAGCCTCTAGCCCAGCCGCGATGTCGACGATGGAGACGCCGACCCGCGCCGGCGCTTCTGGCCCGCCGGTCACCGACGACACGCCGGATTCAGCCTGGATCAACAGATCATAGGCCTTGCGTTGCGCATACGGCCCGCTCTCGCCGTAGCCGGAAATCGCGCAGCAGATCAGCCGTGGGTAGTCCTTGCGCAGGCGTTTGAACGAAAAGCCGAGCTTGCCGAGCGCGCCGGGTTTCAGGTTCTGCACGAACACGTCGGCCTTCGCCGAGCATGCGCTCAAGCAGCGCCTTGTCGGCCTCCTTCGTGAGGTCGAGCACCACCGACTGCTTGCCGCGGTTCAGCCAGACGAAATGCGCGCTCTCGCCGTGGACGATGTAATCGTAATGGCGCGCGAAATCGCCTTCCGGTCGCTCGACCTTGATGACGCGCGCGCCGGCATCGGCGAGCCGGCAGGTGCACTGCGGCGCGGCAACCGCCTGCTCGATCGAGACGACAAGGAGGCCTTCGAGCGGCAGCGGCATATCAATACGAGCGCGGCAGGCCGAGCACGTGCTCGGCCAGATACGACAGGATCATGTTGGTCGAAATCGGCGCCACCTGGTAGAGCCGCGTCTCGCGGAACTTGCGCTCGATGTCATATTCCTCGGCAAAGCCAAAGCCGCCATGCGTCTGCACGCACATGTCGGCGGCAAACCAGGAGGCGTCGGCCGCCAGGAGCTTCGCCATATTGGCCTCGGGGCCGATGTCGCCGCCGGCTTCATATTTGCGCGCCGCGTCGTGCACCATCAGCTCGGCGCCGCGCATCTGCGCATAGGCGCGCGCGATCGGAAACTGCACACCCTGGTTCTGGCCGATCGGCCGCTCGAACAGCACACGCTCCTTGGCGTAACGGGTCGCCTTGTCGATGAACCACTTGGCGTCGCCGATGCATTCCGCCGCAATCAGGATGCGTTCGGCATTCATGCCGGAGAGGATGTAACGGAAGCCCTGCCCCTCCTCGCCGATGAGATTGTCCGCCGGCACATGCAGGTCATCGAAGAAGATCTGCGTGGTGGCGTGGTTCATCATCGTGCGGATTGGCGTGATGGTCATGTTCGTGGCGTCGGCAAGATGCATGTCGACGATGAACACCGACAGCCCATCGGTGCGCTTCTTGACCTGCTCGCGCGGCGTCGTGCGCGCCAGCAGCAGCATCAGATCCGAATGCTCGGCACGAGACGTCCAGATCTTCTGGCCGTTGATGACGTAGTGGTCGTTGCCCTCGCGCTTCGCGGTGGTGCGCAGGGCTAATGTGTCGGTGCCTGAGGTCGGTTCCGTCACGCCAAAAGCCTGCAGCCGCAATTCGCCGCTGGCGATCTTCGGCAGATAACGCTCCTTCTGCGCCTTGCTGCCGTGCCGCAGGATCGTGCCCATGGTGTACATCTGGGCGTGGCAGGCGGCGCCGTTGCACCCGGACGCGTGAACCTCTTCGACGATCGCAGCGGCAGCGCCGATGCCGAGGCCGCTGCCGCCGTATTCTTCAGGGATGAGCGCGGCGAGATAGCCGGCCTCCGTCAGCGCGGCGACGAAGTCCTTCGGATAGGCGCGCTCGCGGTCGAGCGCGCGCCAGTATTCGCCGGGAAACTTGGCGCACAGCGCGCGCACGCCGTCGCGAATCTCGGCGTGGTCGATCTCTTGCTTGCTCATGCCTTACCCGACGATCTCCGCGCGCCCGTTATTGATCGCGACCACGTCGCGCTCGACCATGCGCGAGCGGAAGCTCGCGACATTGCCGTCGCGCCAGATCTCGGTGCGGATGGTCTCGCCCGGATAGACCGGCGCCGAGAAGCGCCCGGCCATGCCGGTAAGCCGCGCCGGATCGTAGCCGCAAACCGACTTGAGCAGAGCGTGACCGGCGACGCCGAAGGTGGCAAGCCCGTGCAGGATCGGCCGCGGAAAGCCGGCCGCCTTGGCGAAGTCCGGCTCGGCGTGCAGCGGGTTGATGTCACCGGACAACCGGTAAATCAGTGCCATTTCCGGCCGCGTCGGCAGGTCGCAGACGATGTCCGGCGCGCGCTCAGGGAGCGCATGCGGCGCGGGCGCCTCTCGAGGCGGGCCGCCGAAGCCGCCATCGGCGCGGCAGAACGTCGTCTGCTTCAGGGTGGCGAGCAATTCGCCGGTCACCTTGTCGGTCACTCTGCGCTCGGAGAAGACCAGCGCGCCCTTGCCCTCGCCTTTGTCGATCACCTCGACGACGCGCGTCTTGCCGATCACGGCGCCCTGCGGCTTTACGGGCTTATGCAGGACGAAGGCCTGCTCGCCGTGCACCACCTTGGTCCAGGTGACGCCGCTTTCCGGATTGCGCAGCCAGTATGGCGTATAGCCTTGCACCAGCGCGAAGGTCGGCAGGACTTTGAGATTTTTCTCGTAGACGAAGGCGAGCTCGTCCTCGTTCATCGGGTCCTGGCCGAGGCCGAGGCCGAGCGCGTACAGCACGCAATCCTTGGGGCCGTAGCTGTGCTCGATCTCCGGAATTTTCAGCGCCAGCAGCTTGTCGTAGACGATCGCCATCGCTCAGATCGGATCCCATGAGAACACGTCGCTCGAGCGGTCGAGCGGCGTCAGCGACGGGCCGAACGCGCCCTTGAGCTGCTCGGCGATCCGCTCCGGCGTCCAGCCATCGGAACGGTGCATGACGCGGATCGGGCGCGGCTGGTTGAACAGAAAAATCTCGTTGTTGCGCACGGCAAAGACTTGCCCGGAGATGCCGTCGGCCTGCCCGGAGCCGAGATAGACGGCAAGCGGCGCGATCTTCTCCGGTGTCATCTGCTGGAAGCGCTCGACGCGGCGTTTTTCCTCGTCGGTTTGCGCCGGGATCAACTCGATCATGCGCGTGAAGGCAAACGGCGCAATGCAGTTCGAGCGCACGCCGAAGCGGGCCATATCGAGCGCGATGCCGCGCGACAGGCCCATGATGCCGAGCTTCGCCGCCATGTAGTTGGCCTGGCCGAAATTGCCGATCAGGCCCGATGTCGACGTCATATGCACGTAGGCGCCCGAGCCCTGCTCGCGGAAATGCGCGGCGCAAGCACGGCTCATGTTGAACGAGCCGTTCAGATGTACGGCGAGGACGTCGGACCAGTCGGAATAACTCATCTTGTGGAAGATGACGTCGCGCAGGATGCCGGCGTTGTTGACGAGAATGTCGACGCGGCCGAAGACGTCGATCGCGGATTTGACGATCACTTCGGCATTTTTCGGCTCGGTAATCGACAGCGTCGAGGCGATCGCTTCGCCGCCGGCCTTCTTGATCGCGGCCACCGCTTCCTGCGCCGGTCCGGCATCGTTGCCGGCGCCGGTCAGGCTCGCGCCGATGTCGCAGACGACGACGCCGGCACCTTCCTTCGCCATCAGTTCGGCAATGGCGCGGCCGATGCCGCGCCCGCCACCTGTGACGATGGCAACTTTTCCGTCAACGATTCCCGGCAAGAACGCGACCCCGTATCAGCAGCACGTTTGAAAGCGCGGCCGCCGAAATTGCTTAACTACGATTTCGTCAATGTTGCACGGGCAAAATCGCATGTCGAGGCTCCGCATTGTTGTCTTGGTAACGGTCGGTCCGTGTTCCGGCTAGCGAAATTTTTACTCGCTTTTCACCAGGGCATTTTACGCGAGCTTATTGCGATGTCTGTTTAATCCGTATCGTTGAACAGCAGCCGGGGGGCTCAATGTCGTTCAGCGATTCGTCTGCGCTGTTTTCAAAAACAGCGATCCGTGTCCGCTTGCCGCGCTTCATCGCCGTCGCAACGCTTGCAATGACGGTCGTGTGTGTCGCCGGCGAAAGCCGCGCCGCCACGAGCAGTCCAGACTTTGCGACGTTGCGATACCTCGCGCTGGTGTTGCCGGACTGGACCGATGATCCGTCATCGGACACCTTTGCCCACCGCTTCGCGCAGCCGCAGACATCGATGATGCAGGAGATCATCGACCGTTCGGCCTATCCGCCGCCGATGATGCCGGTAACGGCGCCGGTGATGGCGAGCCTGCCGCGCAAGCTGGATCTCATCCCCGGAGCCGCGCCGATCCTGGGCACAGCGTCCATGTACAATCCTAACGACGCCAGCGACGCCGACTCCGGCAATAACGAAACCGCTTCGGGCGAGCTCTACAACGCCGACGACTGGACCGCCGCGATCCGCACCGACCTGCGCAGCCAATTCGGCGGCGTGCGTTTCGGCAAGAACTATCAGCCGGCCTTCGCGCTGGTGCAGATCAGCGACAAGCAGGCAATCGTCAGGATCAACGATGTCGGCCCACTCAAGCCCGGCCGCATCATCGACCTCAATGAGCGGGCGATGCGTTATTTCGACCCGACGCTGCAACGCGGACTGCTCGACGATGTCAGCGTCGTGCCGTTGAGCGGACAGGTCTGGGCCGTCGGTCCCGTCATTCAGCAGCCGGTCAGCGTCGCGAGCTTCGACCCGCGCTAGCGCCAGATCTCGTCGGCGAGCTCGACGATCATGCGCAGCTTCGCCCATTGCTCGTCCTCGGCCAGGCTATTGCCCTCCTCGGTCGAGGCGAAGCCGCATTGCGGCGACAGACAGAGTTTATCGAGCGAGATATATTTTGCGGCTTCGTCGATACGCCGCCTGATCTCGTCTTTCGTTTCCAGCCGGCCGGTCTTGGTGGTGACGAGGCCAAGCACGACAAGGCGGTCCTTCGGCACCAGTTTCAGCGGCTCGAAGCCTCCGGCGCGGTCGCTGTCGTACTCCATGAAGAAGCCGTGCACCTTGATCTTGTTGAACAGCACCTCCTGCACCGCCTCGTAGCCGCCGGAGCCCATATAGGTCGATTTATAGTTCCCGCGGCACATGTGCATGGTGATGGTCATGTCGCGCGGAATGTCCGACATCGCCGTGTTGATGAGGTCGCCGTAGAGCTTGCCGAGGGCGTCCGGATCGTCGCCGCGGTCCTTCATCTTCTGCCGGTAGGCCGGATCACACAGCATGGCGATGAACACCTCGTCGAGCTGCAGATAACGGCAGCCGGCATCGGCGAAGGCACGCACCGCTTTTCTGTAGGCCTGGCCGAGATCGGCGAAGAATTTGTCGTTGTTCGGATAGGTGTTGCGGTCGATCGGCGTCGGCAGCGGCCGGCCGTAAGCCGCCGACGGCGACGGAATGGTGATCTTGGGCGTGCGCTTGGTGTGCGCGGCGACGAACTTGAAATGGTCGATCATCGGATGGCCGGAGAATCCGACTTTGCCGCTGATCTTGAGGCCCTCGTTGCGCGTATTCACGCCGGCGAAGGCAATGCCCGTGTCCATGACATGCTTGTCGATGCCATCGAGGCCCCAGAGAAAATCGAGGTGCCACCACGAGCGGCGGAATTCGCCGTCGGTGATCGATTGAAGGCCGACCTCTTCCTGCTTCTTGATGACACGCTCGATCTCGCGGTCTTCGATCAATTTGAGGTCGATGGGGGTGATGTCGCCCTTGATGCGCTGCTCGCGCGCCTTTTTCAGCGCCGCAGGACGCAGCAGACTGCCGACGTGGTCGGCGCGGAACGGCGGTTTGGTACGCTTCATTTGCCCCAGACCTCTTCGGCGACTTCAACGATCATCTTGAGCTTCGCCCATTGCTCGTCCTCGGCCACGATATTGCCCTCCTCGGTCGAGGCGAAGCCGCATTGCGGCGACAGGCAAAGCTGGTCGAGATCGATGAACTTCGCCGCCTGATCGATGCGGCGCTTGATTTCGTCCTTCGGCTCCAACCGGCCGGACTTCGACGTGACGAGCCCGAGCACCACCGTCTTGCCCTTCGGCACGAAGCGCAGCGGCTCGAAGCCGCCGGCGCGGTCGGTGTCGTATTCCATGAAATAGCCGTGGACATTGATGGAATTGAACAGCACCTCGGCAACCGGCTCGTAGCCGCCCGAGGCGACGAAGGTCGATTGAAAATTGCCGCGGCACAGATGCATCGTGATCGCCATGTCGGGCGGGATATCGGAGATTGCGGCGTTGATGAGCCGCGCGTAGATCGCGGGCAGTTCCTCGGGATTTTCCCCGCGTTCGCTTACCTGCTGGCGCAGCTTCGCGTCGCACAGATAGGCGAGATTGACCTCGTCGAGCTGGAGATAGCGGCAGCCGGCGTCGGCAAAGGCGCGCACGGCCTTGCGGTAGGTCTGGCCGAGGTCGCGGTAGAACTCGGCCATGTCGGGGTAGATGCTGCCCGGTATCGCGTCGCGGCCGTAGCGGAAATGCAGTGACGACGGCGAGGGGATCGTCATCTTCGGCACGACGCGGGTGTGATCCTTGACGAACTTGAAGTGCTCGAGCATCGGGTGCGTCGTGAACGTGCCGAGCTTGCCTGTCACGCGCAGCATCATCGGTTTTGGGTTGGCGCCCTCGAACTTGATCTTGCGCTCGCCGAGATAGGCTTCGACGCCGGGCAGGCTCCCTAGGAAATCGTAGTTCCAGAAGGCGCGGCGGAATTCGCCGTCGGTCACGGCCTGCAGACCGATCGCTTCTTGCCGCTTGATGATCTTTTCGATCTCGCGGTCTTCGACAGCCTTAAGTGTGCCGGCGTCGATCTCGCCGCGCTCGCGCTGCGCGCGCGCCTCCTTGAGCGGTTTGGTCCGCAGCAGGCTGCCGACATGATCGGCCCGGAACGGGGGCGCCGTCCTGGCGCTCATTTCCCCCACACCTCTTCCGCCAGTTCGACGATCATGCGCAGCTTCGCCCACTGCTCGTCCTCGGCCAGCACATTGCCCTCCTCGGTCGAGGCGAAGCCGCATTGCGGCGACAGGCAGAGCTGGTCGAGCGCGACATATTTGGTCGCCTCGTCGATGCGGCGCTTGATGTCGTCTTTGTGCTCGAGGCGCCCGCTTTTCGACGTCACCAGGCCGAGCACGAGCTGCTTCTTGCCCTTGGGGAAATAGCGCAACGGTTCGAAGCCGCCGGCGCGATCGCTGTCGTATTCGAGGAAGTAGCCGTCAAGGTTGGTGTGCGCGAGCAGATGCTCGGCGACGAACTCGTAGCCGCCCGAGGCGATGAAGGTCGAACGGAAATTGCCGCGGCAGGAATGCATGGTGATCGCCATGTCGGCCGGCTTGTCTTTAAGCGCCTCGTTGGTGATGCGCGCGTAGATCGCCGGCAGGCTGTCGGGGTCGTCGCCGCGGGCCTTCGAGCCCTCGCGCTCCTTCGGATCGCAGATCATCGCCCATGCGGTGTCATCGAGCTGCAGGTAACGGCAGCCGGCGTCGTAGAAGTTGCGGATCGCCTTTTTCCAGGCGGTGCCGACATCGGCAAAGAATTCGTCGTAGCCGGGATAGGCCTGCTTGCTGATCATCGCGCGGCCCTGACGGAAATGGAACGTCGATGGCGCCGGGATCGTCATCTTCGGCGTCACCTTGCAGTGCGCCTTGAGGAATTTGAAATGCTCAAGATGCGGATGGCCGGAAAAATCGATCTTGCCGGTGATCCTGATCGCCTCGTGCTTGGTCTCGACACCCTTGAACTGGATGCCTGTCGCGGCGGTGAACGATTCGACGCCTCGTAGTCCCTTGAAGAAATCGAAGTGCCACCACGAACGGCGGAACTCACCGTCGGTCGCAAGCTTGAGACCGACCTCTTCCTGCTTCCTGACGACCTTCTCGATTTCGCGGTCTTCGACCGCCTTCAGTGCGGCGGCGTCGATCTCGCCCTTGGCATGCTTGGCCCGCGCGTCCTTGAGCGGCGCGGTGCGCAGTAGGCTGCCGACATGGTCGGCGCGGAAGGGCGGCGAAGTGCGGGAACTCACCGGCCCCACACTTCGTTCGCGACCTCCACCACCATGCGCAGCTTCGCCCACTGCTCGGCTTCGGCCAGCACGTTGCCTTCCTCGGTCGAGGCGAAGCCGCACTGCGGCGACAGGCACAGCTGGTCGAGCGCGACGAACTTGGTCGCCTCGTGGATGCGCTTCTTGACGTCGTCGCGCGGCTCGAGCCGTCCCGACTTCGTGGTGATCAGGCCGAGCACGACGATCTTGTTGCCCTTCGGCAGGAAACGCAGCGGCTCGAAACCGCCGGCGCGATCGGTGTCGTACTCGAGGAAGTAACCGTCGTAATTGCACTTGGCGAGCAGGCTCTCGGCCACCGGCTCGTAGCCGCCGGACGATATGAAGGTCGAGCGGAAATTGCCGCGGCAGACATGCGTACTGATCACCATGTCGGCGGGCTTGGCCTGCAGTGCCTTGTTGATGCACTTGGTGTAGCTGTCCTGCAGATGATCGACATCGAGGCCGCGATCGCGAGCCTTTTTCAACTCGTCCTGCGAGCACAGATAGGCCCAGGCGGTATCGTCGAATTGCAGGTAGCGGCAGCCGGCGGCGTAGAACGCCTTGATGGCGTCCTGATAGGCGACCGCGAGATCGTCAAAGATCGCATCGCGGCTGGCATAGGCCGCCTTGCTCACGGCGTTGGGCTCGAGCCGGAAATGGAAGGTCGAGGGCGCCGGAATGCACATTTTCGGCGTCACCTTGGTGTGGGCCTTCAGGAACTTGAAGTGCTCGATCATCGGATGATCGGAGAAACCGATCTTGCCGGTGACGCGGATCGAGCGCGGCTTGGTCTGCACGCCCTGGAACTGGATGCCATGGTCGAGCTCGTAGATTTCGACGTTGTCGAGCATGCCGTAGAAATCGAAGTGCCACCACGAACGGCGGAACTCGCCGTCGGTCGCGACGTGCAGGCCGATCTCTTCCTGCTTCTTGATGATCTTGATGATCTCGGCGTCTTCGACCTTGGCCAGGTCGGCGTGGCTGATTTCGCCCTTCTCCCGCTTGGCACGCGCTTCCTTGACCGGCGCGGTGCGCAGGATGGAGCCGACCTGGTCGGCGCGAAATGGCGGCTTGGTTCGTTGCGACATTGTTTCCTCCGCGATTATTTTTCCACGCCTTGAGGCGCGGACTTAGTTGGGATGAGCCATAGCACGGCCGGCGCCGTGTTTTCCATGCGCGACTTCGCATGCGTAGCGTGCGGTTTCGACGGCCCCACCGAACGAAAAATAGTGTGCGGCGATGTCGCCCAAACCATCGGCGGCGGCGAGTGTCTCAATGATGCGATCGGGCCCGACATGGCCGATCAGCGACGCCGCCGCGCCCGAAACGAGGCCGCGCAGGGAGGCGGCGACGCCGCAACGTTTCGCATAGCGAAACAGCGCCGGCACGCTGGTCGGGCCGGCCATGCCGACCTTGATCGGACGCGTGATGCCGCAGGCACGCAACTGCTTCAGCCAATCGAGGATGCGTTCCGGCGAGAACGAAAACTGGCTGACGATGTGGACGCGAAGGTTCTGCGCGGCGGCCGCCGCGATCTTCTCGTCGAGCGCGGCTTCGAGCCGGCCGGGCGGAATGCGCGGGTGGCCTTCGGGATAGGCGCCGATACCGATCTCCTCGATGCCGGCTTCGCGCAGGCGGCCCTTCTGGATCACCGACAGCGCATCGGGGAACGGTCCGAGCTGATCGGCATCGCCGCCGATCACCAGCAGCCGCTTGATATCGGCCTCGCCGCGCAATGTAACAAGCAGCTCCTGCAGATCGGACGCCGCGGCCGTGCGCCGCGCAGCGATATGAATGACCGGTTCGAGCCCGGCCTTGCGCAGCAGTGCCGCCGCGCTGACCAGCTCGTCGCGCGTGACGGTCGGCACTGCCGAGAAATAGACCGGCGTCGCCGGCGGCAGAATGCCGGCTAGCGCCGCGATCTCGGCCGCATTCGGCCGCGTCGCCTCGATGGAAAAATTAGCGGCGAAAGCGGGCATGACGCCGCTACGCTCACTCACGCCTGCGCGAGATCACGAAGCTTTCGTCGTAGAACCAGAGTCCGCCGTTCTTCTGCAGCACCTCGCGGGTCGCCTCGATATAGCGGCGGTCGCTGTTGACGTCGGACAGGCGGTCGTCCTCGATCTGGGCGACGTAGATCGCGGCGTTCCATGCGGCAAGCAATGTCGACGTGCCGATCGATGAGGAGATCTCCGACGGCAGCGTGTGCATGTCGTAGCGGAACAGCGAACGCTGATCGGAATAGGCGTTGAAGTTGAGATCGCGGCCGGTGGCGCCGAGTTCGTGCTTGATCGCTTTGAGCAGATCGTGCCGGTTATGCGAGAACGGATTGTCGTTCGGCCACACTTTGTGGATGACCTCCATCCCCGGATCATGGCCATAGGAATGGATCGCGATCATGCGGCCGCCGGGACCGAGCGCGCGGGCAAGCGGCGCGAGCACGCGCTTGGCCTTGAACTCGAGCGAGGCGCGGGCGCGATAGGGCTGCGACGCGATGACCAGATCGTAGTCGGCAACGGTGCCGCCGGGTTTCGGGATCACCTGGTCGAGCAGGAATTTGTGGTCGGCGCGATAGAGCACCAGCACCACCGGCCGCTCGTAGACCGGGTTGCCGCTCTTCGGCGACACGCGCGCCTTCCAGTTCTCGCCGAGGAATGGCTCGAGCGCCGTGATCTGCTGCTCGAACGAGTAGCCGGTATTGCCTTCGAGCGGCACTTCCTTCCAGACCATGCTGGAGGCGGCGCTCACCGACTTCACCGTCAGCCACGGCGCCTCGGCGTAGGCAAGATTGGTGAGCACGACCACGGTCGAGGGATGCTCGATGAAGCGGTCCGCCATTTTCTGCAGCGTCAGGCGGATGTCCTCGAGGCTGATCTCCTTGCCGACGATGTAGAACGGCATGGTCGGGTAGCGGTCGTGCATGTTGCGCATGACGCGCGAGAGCACGGTGCCGTCGCCGACGCCGGCATCGAACAGGCGCACTGCCGGCGGACGCGGATGGATGTTGGCGAGTTCGAGGCCGACGCGGTTGGCGACCTCCCATTTCTCCGAGCAGGTGTTCACGAACAGCAGATATTTCTGCCGGTTGTCGAAGAAGCGGAAATTGCGTTGCGGGTCGTCACTCGCCTGGCCGGAGGCGACCGGCGGCGCCGGCGGCGTCACCATGGGAAGCCCCGCGGCTGGGGCGTCGAACAGGACGCGGCGGCGCGGCGGCGCGCCATCGGCGTTGCGAGCCATGAAGGCACGGATGCGCTCCAATGTGTCGGTGGTGATGCGGCCGCCGTTGCGCAGCCGGTTGGCGAGCTTGCCGTCGTTGACGGCGCGGCGGCCGAAGGTGGATTCAGCCAGGCCGCGGGCGCGGCAGAATTCGCTGATCTCTTGCAGGATTTGTTCGTTCATCGGCGCTTCCCCGTCACGGCTCTGGTGGCCGTGTATCGGATAGCGAACCAAGTCTGGCCTACCTCGTCAAGACTTGGGAAAGATGGGCAAGATGGGTGGGCAAATCAAATATGAAGATATATAGATTTTTCAATGGTAGGACTGGTCGCGTCGGCGAGACAAGTGGGTTATTTCCCACCTTCCTGCGCTGAAACGTGGGCAGGAGTGGGACATTGGCCCCGCCGCAAGCTCTTCAGATGTCGAAGAAAACCGTCTCGTCCTTGCCCTGCACGCGGATGTCGAAGCGGTAGATGGTCGCTCCGCCCCGAGACTCCTTGTGGGCAATGAGGGTGCCGCGGCGCGCCGCCGGCACCAGCGCCAGGATCGGATCGGCCTCGTTCGCCTTCTCGTCGGAGAAATAGAGCCGCGTGTAGATCTGCCGCAGCATGCCGCGCGAGAAGATGCAGACGACGATATGCGGCGCCTGGGCCTTGCCGTTCGGCCCCGGCACCGCGCCTGGCTTGATGGTGTCGAAGCCGAACATGCCGTCCTTGTTGGTCGCCGAGCGGCCGAAGCCCTTGAACTGCGTGTTCGGCAGCGCGCGGTTGTCGCGCGGATTGGCGTAGCGGCCTTGCGCGTCCGCCTGCCAGATTTCGATCATGGCGTCGTTGATCGGCTGGCCGTCGCCGTCGGTGATGCGGCCCTCGATGTGGATCTTCTCGCCGCTGGCGTCAGGCGTGACGAGGTTGTCGCCGACCGTTTCCTTCCAGCTGTAGGTGCCGTTCGGGTCCCAATGCGCGCGGCCTTTCGGCGCGAGGCCATAGGCGAAGAACGGGCCGACGGTCTGCGATGGCGTGATGATTTCCGACATTAGTGCTTGTCCTCGTCGAGCGGCGTCGCCTCGCGCCCGCGCAGCACGATATCGAAGCGGAAGCAGAGCGCCCAGTCCGGAATCGTGTTGTCGAGGTCGAAGCTCGACACCATTCGGTACCGCGCCTTCTCGTCGGTGACCGAATTGAAGATCGGGTCGAACGGGAACAGGTAGTCGCCGGGGAAATACATCTGCGTCACCAGACGCGACAGGAACGAGTGTCCGAATACCGAGAAGTGGATGTGGTTCGGCCGCCAGGCATTGTGGTGATTGCCCCACGGATAGGCGCCCGGCTTTACGGTGATGAACTTGTAGTAGCCCTTCTTGTCGGTGACGGTGCGGCCCGCGCCGGTGAAGTTCGGATCGAGCGGCGCCGGGTGCTGGTCGACGATGTGCACGTAGCGGCCGCAGGCATTGGCCTGCCAGATCTCCACCAGCGTATCCGGCACCGGGCGCTTGTCTTCGTCGAGCACATGGCCGTGCACGATGATGCGCTCGCCGAGCGGCTCGCTTTTGTGTTGCTTGGTGAGATCGTTGTCGTGTTCCTGGATCGCGTTGTGGCCGTAGACCGGACCGGTGAGTTCCGACAGCGTGTGCGGCACGACGATCAGCGGCTGCGAGGGCGAACGCTTCACCGTCGAGCGGTATTCCGGCGTCAGGTGCTTGGGATAAACGCTGAGGCTTTCCTTGGGGTAGATCAGCGACATTGTTCTTCCTTACTGTATCCTTTTGCGCATGATCTTATCCGAAAATCGGGTCCCACTTTTCGGGATCATGCGCTATACGACCTTCTCGATCGCGAGCGAGACACCCTGCCCGACGCCGACGCACATCGTCGCAAGCGCCAGTTTGCCGTCGCGCTCGTGCAACCCGTGCGCCGCCGTCAGCACCAGCCGCGCGCCCGACATGCCGAGCGGATGACCGAGCGCAATCGCCCCGCCGTGCGGATTGACGTGCGCGGCATCGTCGGCGAGGCCGAGCTGCCGCAGGCACGCTAGTGACTGCGAGGCAAAGGCCTCATTGATCTCGATCAAATCATAGCTGCCGATCTTGTGCCCAAGGCGCGCCATCAGCTTGCGCGTCGCCGGCACCGGGCCGATGCCCATGATGCGCGGCGGCACCGCAGCCGACGCCATGCCGAGCACGCGGGCCCGCGGCGTCAACTTGTGCTCCTTCACCGCGGCTTCGGACGCAAGAATGAGCGCCGCTGCGCCGTCATTGACACCCGAGGCGTTGCCCGCCGTCACCGTGCCGTCCTTGCGGAACGGCGCCTTGAGCTTGGTGAGTTGCTCGATCGATGTATCCGGGCGCGGATGCTCGTCGCGATCGACCAGCACCGAGCCGGCTTTGCCGCCCGGCGCTTCGACCGGGACGATCTCGGTTGTGAAATAGCCGCGGCCTTCGGCTTCGCCGGCGCGCTGCTGCGAGCGCAGCGCGAACTGGTCCTGATCGGCGCGGCTGATCTGGAATTCCTCGGCGACGTTCTCGCCCGTCTCCGGCATGGAATCGACGCCGTATTGGGCCTTCATCAGCGGGTTGATGAAACGCCAGCCGATCGTGGTGTCGTACATCTCGTGCGAGCGGGAAAACGCCTCCTGCGCCTTGCCCTGCACGAAGGGCGCGCGCGTCATCGATTCAACGCCACCGGCGATGGCAAACTCCATCTCGCCGGCTTTGATGGCGCGCGCGGCGGTGCCGACCGCCTCCATGCCCGAAGCGCACAGCCGATTGAGCGTCGCGCCCGGCACGCTGACGGGAAGGCCCGCGAGCAGCAGCGCCATGCGCGCGACATTGCGGTTGTCTTCGCCGGCCTGGTTGGCGCAGCCGTAGAACACGTCGTCGAGCTTTTCCCAGTCGACGTGCGTGTTGCGCTTCATCAGCGCCTTGATCGGCACGGCAGCGAGGTCGTCGGCGCGCACCTTGGCGAGCGCGCCGCCGTAGCGGCCGATCGGCGTGCGCGCGGCGTCGCAGATGAAGACCTCGCGCGTCGCCATCACGCCGCCTCCGCGTGCGCGCGGTTGGTGCGCGCGTGCAGCTCGCGCAGCACTTCCAATTCTTTCGCAGCCGGCGGCGACGTTTCGGCGACCTTGGCCGCGAACTTGACCTGCCAGCCGGTATTCTCCTGGATCTGCTCGCGCGTGACGCCGGGATGAATGGATGTCACCGTCATTTCCTTGGTGTCGGGATCGGGCTCGAACAGGCACAAATCGGTAATGAGCTTGGTCGGGCCTTTGGTTTTCACGCCCAGCTTGGCGCGGCTGTCGCCGCCGGTGACGTGGCCGATCGAGGTAACGAAATCGAGTTTCTCGACGAAGCCGCGCTTGCCCTGCGCCATGATGATGAAGATCTCGCCGCAGGAGGTCGCGATCTCCGGCGCGCCGCCGCCGCCCGGCAGCCGCACCTTCGGCTTGTCGTAGGGGCCGACCACCGTGGTGTTGAGGTTGGCGTACTTGTCGATCTGCGCGCCGCCGAGGAAGCCGACCTTGATGCGGCCGCCTTGCAGCCAGTAGCGGAACATCTCCGGCACCGACACCGTCGTGATCGCGGTCTCGCACAGTTCACCGTCGCCGATCGACAGCGGCAGAATGTTCGGCTTGGTGGCGAGCGTGCCCGACTCGTAAATGAGCGTGATGCCCGGCGCGTGCGTCAGGCGCGCCAGATTGCAGGCCGCCGACGGCTGTCCGATGCCGACAAAGCAGACGTCGTCGTTCTTGAGCGCGCGCGCCGCCGCAATGGTCATCATCTCGTTGGGCTTGTAATCGGCCATCGTCGTCACTCCGCCGCCGCGCGATGCTTGCGCGCATATTGCGCGAAAGCCTGCGGCCCTCTCTGCAACACGTTCTCTTTCATCCAGGCGAGGAAGCTGTCGCGCTCGCGCGAGATGTCTTCCCATGCCTTATAGTAGGCGTTGTTGCGCGGGTAATAGCCTTGCGCATAGGACGGAAAGGCGCCGCCCGGCACTTCGACGACGTGACCCACGGTCCAGTGCGGCAGCACCACCGCGTTGAGGCTGCGATCCGGCGGCAGCTCATCGACGATCTCTTCCACCGTGACCACCGAGCGCTTGGACGCGAGCACTGCCTCTTTCTGCACGCCAAGCACTCCTTCGATCATCACGTTGCCGGCACGGTCGGCGCGCTGGGCATGGATCACGGCGACGTCCGGCCGGTGCGCCGGAATGGCGGCGAGCTTCTCGCCGGTGAAGGGGCAGGTGATGTATTTGATCTTGGCATTCACTTTGGGCAGGTCGCCGCCGATGTAGCCGCGGAACACCGCGCAGGGTAGCCCGGCGGCGCCCGCCTCGTAGGCGTTCGCCATCGCGGCGTGCGAGTGTTCTTCGATCTCGAGCTTGTGCGGCCAGCCGTTTTCGACCGCGTCGCGAAAGCGATGCAGCGAGCCGACACCCGGATTGCCGCCCCACGAGAACACGAGCTTGCTGACGCAGCCCATGCCGATGAACTGGTCGTAGATGAGGTCCGGCGTCATGCGGATCAGTGTCAGGTTCTTGCGCTTCTGACGGATGATTTCGTGGCCGGCGGCATGCGGGATCAGGTGGGTGAAGCCTTCCACGGCCAGCGTGTCGCCATCGCGGACGTTTGCTTCGATGGCCTCGGCAAGAGACGAAATACGCGCCATACGGAGATTTCCCGGTTTTCGGCCCCGTATTTACGGCTGCGTTTAGGCAGGGTCAAATGGCCATATATCGGGAAGTTGGAGCCCCAACCATGCCGGCGCTGCTCGGACCTCAGCCGATCTTCACCGTCGAGGCCGAGCTCGAGGCCGTCGTGACGGTTGGCCGCACGCCCTATGG
Source organism: uncultured Alphaproteobacteria bacterium (assembly GCA_963742095.1). Classification (GTDB taxonomy): domain Bacteria; phylum Pseudomonadota; class Alphaproteobacteria; order Rhizobiales; family Xanthobacteraceae; genus Pseudolabrys. The sequence continues at coordinate 1,186,238 of CAVUKJ010000003.1, read as the reverse complement.
CGAGCGGCGCCTCGTCGCCATTACCGGCGGGCGGGTGACGGGGCCGAAGCTCAGCGGCCGCATCCTGCCCGGCGGCGCCGACTGGCAGATCATCCGCAGCGACGGCGCCGCCGACATTCAGGCGCGCTACATCATAGAGGCCGATGACGGCGGACGCGTCCTCGTCGATAGCCAGGGCCTGCGGCACGGGCCGCCGGAGGTGCTGGACAAGCTGGCGCGCGGCGAGTGGGTCAATCCCGCGCGTTATTACTTCCGCACCGCGATGCGCTTTGAGACGGCGGACCCGCCGCTCGACTGGCTCAACCGCGTGCTGGCGATCGCCAAAGGTGAGCGGCGGGCGCGGGCGGTGCGGCTCGAGGTCTACGAAGTCCTCTGAGCGGGCTCAGCCGGAGCGGCGCAGCCAATCCAACAACTGCTTGTGGCGTCCGGCGCCGACATGCTTGCGCAGCTTCTCTTCGTGCCGGCCGGCCAGGCGCTTGATCTTGGCCAGCGCTTTTTCACCGTTCGTCGTCAGCCGAAGCGAATGTGATCGCGCGTCATTGCCGTTCGCATGGCGCGCGATCCATTGGCGGCGCTCGAGCTCGTGCAGCATGCGGGCAAGCCGCGCCCGCTCGATGCCGAGCACATCGCCAACAGCCTGCTGCGAGCGGTCCGGATTGGCCTCTATGACCAGCAGCACGGAATATTGCGCGGGGCGGACCTTCATCGGCTTGAGCGTCGCGATGAAGTCTTGAAACACCCAGAGCTGCAGCCGGCGCAGGAAATAGCCGAGGTGCCGGTCGAGTTGGCCGAGCGCGAGCTTGTCGCGCCGCGTCGTCCGGCCGCCTTTCGCCTTTGCTGCGCTGCGAATTGATCGGCTGGTCATTGCAGACGGCCTCGGCCAAGCTTGACGCTAATTGTTGTCAATGACAACATTCTGCCAATTCCGGCCATACATAACAACGCGACACTCTAGGGAGGCTGCCATGCTGCGCTTCAAAGGACTCGCTGCGATCTTTATCGCATTGTTGGCAACACCGGCCATCGCCGAGATGAACGGCACCCTCCGCATCGGCGTGCTCAACGACATGTCGAGCGTCTATGCCGACTTCCAGGGGCCGGGCTCGGTCGTCGCCGCGCAGATGGCGGTCGAGGACTATGCCAAGCAATCGAAGCGCAAGGTCGAAGTCCTCTCGGGCGATCACCAGAACAAGCCGGACGTCGGCGCCGGCATCGCGCGGCGCTGGATCGACACCGAAGGCGTCGACATGATCGTCGACCTGCCGAACTCGGCGGTCGCGCTCGCGGTCAGCGATATCGTGCGCGAAAAGAACAAGGTCGCGATCGGTTCGGGCGCCGGCACCGCGGCGCTGACCGGCGCGAAGTGCTCGCCGAATTTCGTGCACTGGACCTACGACACCTGGGCCTTCGGCCATGGCACCGTGCGCGGCGCGATGGCGCAGGGCGGCGGCAAGACCTGGTTCTTCATCACCGCCGATTACGCCTTCGGCCATGACCTGGAAAAACAGGCGACCGATGAAATCGTTGCGAGCGGCGGCAAGGTGCTCAGCAGCGTTCGCCACCCGATCGGCAACAACGACTTCTCGTCGTTCCTGCTGCAGGCGCAGGCCTCGAAAGCCGACGTGATCGCGCTCGCCAACGCCGGCGGCGACACCGTCAACACCATCAAGCAGGCGGCGGACTTCAAGATCGGCGACAAGCAGAAGATCGTCGCGCTGATCTTCGACCTGCAAGCGGTGCCTGCGCTCGGCTTGAAGACCGCGCAGGGCCTGCATGCCATCAACGCCTGGTACTGGGACCTGAACGACCAGACGCGCGCCTGGTCGAAACGCTACCAGGAGCGCCACCCCAAGAAACAAATGCCCAACCACATGCAGGCCGGCGTCTATTCCGCGGTGCTGCATTATCTCAAGGCGGTCGACAAGGTCGGCTCGCCTGCGGACGGCGCAGCCGTCGTTGCGGCGATGAAGGCGATGCCGACCGACGACATCCTCTACGGCAAAGGTACGATCCGCGCCGACGGCCGCAAGATCCACCCGCTCTATCTGCTGCAGGTGAAATCACCGGCGGAATCGAAGGGCGAATGGGACGTCTTCAAGATCGTCGGCACGATCCCGGCCGGCAAGGCGTTCCGGCCGCTGAACGAAGGCGGCTGCCCGCTGGTCAAGGCCAATTGAGCGGCGTTGCGCCGGAACGCCAGCGGCGACAATATCGCGCCATGACAGGAGCGCCCGCGTGAGTTCGCGCAATACCCTCGAAGTCCTCGCCGCTTCGCTGCCGCCTTCGCTCGCCGCCGAGCAGCAGGGCAATGTCGCGATCCTGCGGCTCAACCGGCCGGAGAAGCGCAACGCGCTGGATGACGACACCATTGTCGGCATCGACAAATTCTTCAGCGCGCCACCGGAGGACGTCGGCGCGACGCTGCTGGTGGGCGAAGGCGAGACTTTCTCCAGCGGCCTCGACTTGGCCGAACTGAAGGAACGCGACGTCACGGATGGCATCGCCCATTCCTCGCTCTGGCACCGCGCCTTCGAGAAGATCCAGTTCGGCAAGGTGCCGGTGGTGGCGGTCTTGCATGGCGCGGTCGTCGGCGGCGGCCTCGAGCTTGCCGCCGCCGCGCATGTGCGCGTCGCCGAGCGCTCGGCGTATTACGCATTGCCGGAGGGCAGCCGCGGCATCTATGTCGGTGGCGGCGGCTCGGTGCGCCTGCCGCGGCTGATCGGCGTCGCGCGCATGATGGACATGATGCTCACCGGCCGCACCTATTCGGCGGAAGAGGGCCAGGCCATGGGGCTGACGACCTACCTCGTCGAGCCGGGCAAGGGCTTCGCCAAGGGGCTCGAGCTTGCGCAGCGCATCGCGTCGAACGCGCCACTCACCAATTTCGCCGTGATGCAGGCGCTGCCCCGCATCGCCGAGAGCGACCCCGCAAGCGGCTATGCGATGGAAGCGCTGATGTCGGCCATCGCGCAGGCCGATCCCGAAGCGAAAGCCCGCCTGCGCGAATTCCTGGAGAAACGCGGACCGAAAGTGACGCGCTGAACGCCATGGTGACCGCGACGCTGACAGCCAAGCCCGACGTAGCGCCCTTGCGCGCGGTGCGTCTCGGCGCGGCCGACGCCGTGATCGAGCAAAAGCCTGATGGCTCGATTCTCATTCGCGCGGCGCAACCGCTTGCCGGCTACCACGGCAAGCTCAGCGAAGCGCTGGAGAAGTGGGCGCAGGAAGCGCCGGATCGCGTGTTCCTCGCGCAGCGCGACGCCCACGATCAATGGCGCAAACTCAGCTATGCCGAGGTGCTCGACAAAGCGCAGCGCATCGGCGCAGCGCTGCTGCGGCGCGGGCTATCGGCGGAACGGCCGATCGTCATCCTGTCAGGCAACGACATCGAGCACGCGCTGCTCGCGCTGGCCGCGATGTATGTCGGCATCCCTTATGCGCCGGTATCCGCCGCCTATTCGCTGCTGTCGAGCGACTTCGGCAAATTGCGCGCCATTCTCCAATTGCTGACTCCAGGCGTGGTCTTCGCAAGCGACGGCCTGCCGTTCGGCCGCGCGATCTACGCCACCGTCCCTGACGACATCGAGCTGGCTGTCGCGCGCAATCCGCTCGGCGACCGCAAGACGACCATGTTCGCGGACCTGCTCGGGCCCGAGGACGCAGGCGGCGTCGCCGCAGCCCACGCCAAAGTGTCGCCCGATACCATCGCCAAATTCCTCTTCACCTCGGGCTCGACCGGCACGCCGAAAGCCGTGATCAACACGCAGCGCATGCTGTGCTCGAACCAGGCCATGCTCGCCGCAGGCTTTGCCTTCGTCGCCGACGAGCCGCCGGTCGTCGTCGACTGGCTGCCGTGGAGCCATACCTTCGGCAGCAACCACAACTTCAACATGGTGCTGGTGAACGGCGGCTCGCTCTATATCGACGACGGCAATCCGACGCCGCCGGGCGTGCCGAAGACGGCGCGAAACCTGCGCGAGATCGCGCCCACCATCTATTTTAACGTGCCGAAGGGCTACGAAGCGCTGGTCGCGCATTTCCGCGCCGACGAGACGCTGCGCAAGACCTTCTTCAGCCGGCTGAAGGTGCTGTTCTACGCCGGCGCCGGCCTGAACCAGTCCACCTGGGACGATCTCACCCGGCTCGCGACCGAGACGACCGGCGAGCGCATCATCTTCCTGTCATCGCTCGGCTCGACCGAAACCTCGCCGCTCGCGCTCGCCTGCACCTGGGATTTCGACCGTGCCGGCAATATCGGGCTGCCGGCGCCGGGCGTCGAACTCAAGCTGGTGCCGAACGAAGGCAAGCTGGAAGCGCGGTTGCGCGGTCCCCACATCACGCCGGGCTATTGGCGGCAGGCGCATCTGACGCGCGAGGCGTTCGACGAGGAGGGCTTCTACAAGATCGGCGACGCCCTCAAATTCGCCGACCCCGCCGATCCGCTGAAGGGCCTGCTGTTCGACGGCCGCATCGCCGAAGACTTCAAACTGGCGACCGGCACCTGGGCGAGCGTCGGCCCGTTGCGCGCACGCTTCATCGATCATTTCGCACCCTATGTGCGCGACGTCGTGCTGGCCGGCCCCGACCGCGATTTCATCGCCGCGCTGGTGTTTCCCGACGTCGAGGCCTGCCGCAAGCTCGCCGGGCTCGGCGGGGACGCGAAACCAGACGCGATCGTGCAGCACCCCAGAGTCCGCGCCATCTTCAGCGACCTGCTGGACTCGTTCGCAACTTCGGGTGCCGGCTCCTCGATGCGCGTCGCCCGCGCGATGCTGATGGCCGAGCCACCGTCGATGGACAAGAGCGAGGCGACCGACAAGGGTTCGATCAATCAGCGCGCCGTGCTGAAGAACCGCGCCGCGCTGGTGGACGAGCTCTACGCAACACCGCTATCGTCGCGCGTGCTCGTGGCGAGCGCATGAACCCGAAAAGTGGAACCCGCAAGGAAAGAAGGCGAGCTTGATGGACGTCAAGGGACAGGCGGCAATCGTCACCGGCGGCGCCTCCGGCCTCGGCGCCGCCACCGCGCGGACGCTCGCAGCCGCTGGCGCCAAGGTTGCCATCGTCGATGTCAACGAGAAGGCGGCCGCCGAGGTCGCGATCGACATCAACGGCATTGCCGTCGCCTGCGATGTCGCCGATAGCGCGAGCGCCGAAGCCGCCGTCAAGAAGGCCGCCGCAGATCACGGCCCTGCCCGCATTCTCGTCAATTGCGCCGGGGTCGGGCCGGCCAAGCGCATCGTCGGCAAGGACGGCCCAATGCCGCTCGCCGACTATGAGCGCGTCATCCGCATCAACCTGATCGGCACCTTCAACATGATGCGGCTCGTGGCCGCGGGGATGCAGGCGCTGCCGGCATTCGCCGACGGCGAGCGCGGCATCATCGTCTCGACGGCGTCGATCGCCGCGTTCGACGGCCAGATCGGCCAGGCGGCCTATTCGTCGTCGAAAGGCGGCGTCACCGCGCTGACGCTGCCGGCGGCGCGGGAATTCGCCCAGTTCGGCATCCGCGTGCTCGCCATCGCGCCCGGCATCTTCGGCACGCCGATGCTGCGCGCGCTGCCGCAGGAAGCCCAGGATTTGCTTGGCGCCTCGGTGCCGTTCCCGAAGCGGCTCGGCGAGCCGCGCGAGTTCGCGGTGCTGGTGATGCATTGCATCCACAACGGCTACCTCAACGGCGAGGTCATCCGCCTCGACGGCGCACTGCGCATGGCGCCGCGGTAAACATGCTGACGAATTCCCGCAAGGTCCGCATCGAGTGGGGCGATTGCGATCCCGCCGGCATCATCTTCTATCCGCGCTATTTCGAGATCTTCGACGCCTCGACGGCCGCTTTGTTCGAGCGCGCGCTCGGCATGACCAAGTTCGCGATGTTCAAGGCGCTGCCTTTCGCGGGGTTTCCGCTGGTGCGCACGCGCGCGAAGTTCATGCGGCCGACGCGGTTCGGCGACGACGTGACGGTCGACACCAGCGTCGCGTTCAACCGCTCCAGCTTTGAGATCGAGCACAAACTGAGCCTCGACGGCGCGGTCTGCGTCGAGTGCTCGGAAACCCGGGTCTGGGTGGTGCGCGACGAAACCGGCGCGCTCAAGTCGCATCCGGTGCCGGAAGAGGTACTGGCGAAGTTCCGCTAGCCGATCTGCGCCGCGATCTTCTTCAGCGTCGCCAGAAAGCGCTTGCGCTCGCCGCGGCCGATGATGGCGTCGAGACTGCGCTCGTGCCGGCGGGCGCAGCGCGTCAGATCGACCAATGTCTTCCTGCCGGCCGCGGTCAGATTGAGCCGGTAGGCGCGGCGGTCGCTGTTGACGCGCTTGCGCTCGACCAATCCGCGCCGCACCAGATCCTCGACCACCGGCGTCACGCTCGACTTGTCGCGGCCGCTGGCGTGCGACAGTTCGGTCTGGCTGATGCCGGGATTGCGCGCGATCAGCGTCAGCGTCGCGAAGCGCCCCGGACTCTCGCCGATTTCCAGCGAGCGCCGCGAGAAAGCCTCGAACGTCGCCTCCTGCGCCATGCGCAGATTGAAGCCGATCCAGTGCGCCAGCGGACCGAAATTGATCGGCCCACCAGCGGCTTCGCCGTTTTTGCCGCGCCGCACACGAGCCGCCAGACCGTTCTTCGCCATGCTCAACTCCAACGCGCCGCACGCCGGGCCAGGAAAGCAGAAATATAGTTCGGCCTCCAACTATATCCTTTACAACACTTTGCGCCTACGGCTGAATATTGCGACGTCCTGCAAAAATGCAGACCGCATAACGAGCTAACACGCCAATCGAGGGAGGAAGCTGATGAAGTCCCGCCACATCGCACATCTGTGTGCGGCGGCGCTGGCTACGGCTTTGGTCGCCGGCACTGCTACCGCGCAAGAAGAGAAGACGTTCGAGCTCAAGCTGTCGCACTGGGTGCCGGCGTCGCATCCGTTGCAGAAGGCGCTGGAAGAATGGGGCGCCAATGTCGAGAAGGCGTCGGGCGGCACGCTGCACTACAAGGTCTTTCCGGCGCAGCAGCTCGGCAAGGCGTTCGACCATTACGACATGGCGCGAGACGGCATCGCCGACCTCACCTACATCAATCCCGGCTATCAGCCCGGCCGCTTCCCGATCATCGCCGCCGGCGAATTGCCGTTCCTGATTTCGGCGACCGAGGGCGGCACGCGCGGCCTCGACGAGTGGTACCGCAAATACGCGACCAAGGAGATGAAGGACGTCAAGTTCTGTCTCGCCTTCATCCACGCGCCGAGCTCGTTCCACTCGAGCGAAAAGAAGATCGTTGTGCCGGGGGATATCAAGGGCATGAAGGTGCGCCCGGCGGACGCCACCATCGCGACCTTCGTGACGCAGCTCGGCGGCACCAACGTCAACTCGTCGGCGCCGGAAGTGCGCGACATCATGGAGCGCCACGTCGCCGACGCCGTGACGTTCCCGTGGGGCTCGCTAGTGCTGTTCGGCATCGACAAGGTCACCAAGTACCATATGGACGCGCCGCTCTACGTCACCACCTTCGCCTTCGTCTTCAACAAGGCGAAGTACGACCAGATGTCGCCGCGTCAGAAGAAGGCGATCGACGACAACTGCAATAATGACGCGGCCGCCCGCGTCGGCGGGCCGTGGGGCAAGTTCGAGGACGCCGGCATCGACAAGGTCAAGGCCGAGCCGGGGCAAGAGGTCTACAAGCTGACGGCCGAGCAGACAGCGCAATGGAAGAAGGCGGCCGAGCCGCTGGTGAAGAGCTGGGCCGACGGCGTCAAGGAGGCCGGCGTCGATCCGGATCAGGCGATGAAGGACCTGCGCGCCGATCTCGCTAAGTACCACGCGCTCGCGCAGTAAGCCGGCTACGGCCGAAGCCTGCTAGCATCGCGGGCGGAGGGGATATCCCCTCCGCCCGAACTTCAAGAGCGTTTTGCGGAGCCGACATGAAACGCGTCTATATGGATCGTTTCATCGACACCATCGAATGGATCGCGGCCGGTTTCGTCGGCATCGTCGCCGCCGACGTGTTCGTCTCCGTGCTGCTGCGCAATGTGTTCAGCTATTCGATCCCCGACGCGTTCGATTTCGGCCGGCTGCTGCTCGGCATCCTGATCTTCTGGGGTATCGCCGCGACGTCCTATCGCGGCGGCCACATCACCGTCGACCTGATCTGGGCCAATGTCGGGCCGAAATATCAGCGCATCATCGACATCTTCGCCACGCTGGTGCTGCTGTTCGTGGTGACGGTGCAGACCTACACGTTGTTCGACAAGGTGCGTGGCACTTACTACGACAACGTCCTCACCTTCGATCTGCGCCTGCCGACCTGGCCGTTCTTCGCCGTCGCCTGGGCCGGCGATGTGTCGGCCGTGCTGCTGATCGCCGTGCGCACCTACCGGCTGATCTTCCACCCGGACGAGATGCACGATCCCAAAGTCAAACCGGTCGAATAGGCGATGAGCACCGACGCCGTCGCCATACTCGGTTTCGTCGCACTGTTCGCGCTGATGCTGCTGCGCGTGCCGGTCGGCATGGCGATGGGCTTGGTCGGCGTGTCGGGCTTTGCCTACCTGGTCGACGGCAACGCCGCGCTGAAGCTTGTCGGCACGACCTCGATGCGCACGGTGACCGACTACACTTTCGGCGTCATCCCGATGTTCCTGCTGATGGGAACCTTCGTCTCCAATTCGGGCATGAGCCGCGAGCTGTTCAAGGCGGCGAACGGCTTCGTCGGTCATCTTCGCGGCGGCCTTGGTTTCGCGACGGTCGCGGCCTGCGGCGGCTTTGCGGCGATCTGCGGCTCGTCGGTCGCGACCGCGGCGACGTTTTCCGCCGTCGCCTATCCGGAAATGCGCCGCTTCGGCTATCCGCAAAGCTTCGCCACCGGCGTGATCGCCGCCGGCGGGACGCTCGGCGCCATGCTGCCGCCGTCAACCGTGCTCGCGGTCTACGGCATCATCACCGAGCAGGACATCGGCAAGCTGTTCATCGCCGGAATCCTGCCCGGCATTCTCGCCATGACGATGTACCTCACGACCATCTTCGTCATCGGCTACCTGCGCCCCGACTTCCTGCCGCGCGGCCCGCGCCAGCCGTGGCATGAGCGCTTCGCCGGACTGAAGGACATCTGGGCGCCGCTGCTGCTGTTCGTCTTCGTCATCGGCGGCCTCTACGGCCTGCCCTATCTGCCGCGCTTCACGCCGACGGAAGCCGGCGGCGTCGGCGCGACCGGCGCCTTCCTCATTGGCGTATTCACCGGACGGCTCAACAGGGACAAGATCCTGGCGTCGCTCTTGCAGGCAACGCGCACCGCGGCCGCCGTGTTCACTGTGCTGATCGGCGCGCTGATCTTCGGCTATTTCCTCACCATCACGCAGACGCCGCAGAAGGTCACCGAATTCCTCACCAGCCTCGGGCTTGGCAGCTACGGCGTCCTGGCGCTGATCATGCTGATGTATCTGGTGCTCGGCTGCCTGATGGACGCCATGGCGATGATCATCCTGACGGTGCCGATCATCTTCCCCGTTGTCACCCATCTCGGGTTCAACCCGATCTGGTTCGGCATCATCATCGTGATGACGGTGGAACTGGGCCTGATCCACCCGCCGGTCGGCATGAACGTTTTCGTCATCAAGAGCGTCGTGAAAGACGTGAGTTTCTCGACGATTTTCAGGGGCGTCGTGCCTTTCATCTTGACCGACCTGATCCGGCTGGTGATCCTCATCGCCTTCCCTATGATCGCGCTGTGGCTGCCCTCGCATATGTAGGCAGCTGCGGCTATAATCGTTTGGACCCAAACTAATCGGCTCAACTCATGGAACGCTCGTTCAAGAAGGAAGTGCAGGCGCTGCGGCTCGGTGACGGCGAGACCTTCCGCGGCGAAGGCATCCTCGCGGTCACCAAGGCGCTGCTGCAATCCGGCGTGTCTTACGTCGGCGGCTACCAGGGTGCGCCGGTGTCGCACCTGCTCGACGTGCTGGTCGACGCCGAGGACATCATGTCCGAGCTCGGCGTGCATCTGGAAACCTGCTCGAACGAAGCCAGCGCCGCCGCCATGCTCGGGGCTTCGATCAACTACCCCTTGCGCGGCGCGGTGACCTGGAAGTCGATCGTCGGCACCAACGTGGCGGCGGATGCGCTGTCGAACCTCGCCTCGCCCGGCGTCGTCGGCGGCGCCATGATCATTCTTGGCGAGGATTACGGTGAAGGCGCAAGCGTCATTCAGGAGCGCTCCTATGCCTATGCGCTGAAATCCTCGATGTGGCTGCTCGACCCGCGCCCCGACCTACCCTCGATCGTGCGCACGGTGGAGAAGGGATTCGAACTGTCGGAGGCAAGCCACGCCCCGGTGATGCTGGAGCTACGCATCCGCGCCTGCCATGCGACGGGCGAATTCCCCGCCAAAACCAACCGCAAAGGCGTCGTCTCCGGCCTCGACAAGCTCGCCGGTCCGCCGCGCTTCGAATACGGCCGCCTCGCGCACCCGCCGGTAATCTTCACGCAGGAGAAGCTAAAGGTCGAGCAGCGGCTGCCGGCGGCCCGCAAGTTCATCCGCGAGCACAAGCTCAACGAGATCATCGACCGCGATGTCAACGATGTCGGCATCATCGTCATGGGCGGCTTGACCAACAGCGTGCTGCGCGCGCTCGAACGCATCGGCCTGGCCGACGTGTTCGGCGCCTCACGCATCCCGATGCTGGTGCTCAATGTCGTCTATCCGCTGGTGCCGGAGGAAGTCCGCGAATTCTGCGCGTCGAAGCGCGCGGTGCTGGTGGTGGAAGAAGGCAATCCCGACTACATCGAGCAGGCGATCAACGTTGAACTGCGCCGTGCCGACATTCAAACCAAGGTGCTCGGCAAGGGCCCGCTGCCCATGGCCGGCGAGTATTCATCCGACGCGCTGCTGGAAGGCTTGGCGGCCTTCCTGCAGGCGACAAAGCCGTCCGGGCTTGATGCTGACACGCTCGCCGAAAAGGCGCGCGGCCTGATCGCGCACAAGCCGAAAGCTGCCGCGGCGCTTGGCCCGCTGCCGCCGCGGCCGCCCGCATTCTGCACCGGCTGTCCGGAGCGGCCGGTGTTCTCCGCGATCAAGCTGATGCAGCGCGAGCTCGGCCCAACGCACATCTCGGCCGACATCGGCTGCCATTCGTTCGCGACCTTCGCGCCGTTCTCGCTCGGTAACTCCATCCTCGGCTACGGCATGTCGCTCGCCAGCGCCGCCGCGGTGACGCCCAATATGGAGAAGCGGCCGATCGCGATCATGGGCGACGGCGGCTTCTGGCATAACGGCCTGATCACCGGCGTCGCCTCCAACCTGTTCAATAAAGGCGATGGCGTGCTGATCGTGATGCAGAACGGCTACGCCTCCGCCACCGGCCAGCAATACATCCCGTCGAGCACGACCAACCGCGACGGCCCGACGCCCGGCGTCGGCATCGAGCAGACGCTGCGTGCGATGGGCGTGAAATGGCTTCGCACCGTGCGCACTTACGGCGTCTCGACCATGGTCAAGACGCTGAAGGAGGCGATGCGGACCGCCGAGAAAGGCCTCAAGGTTATCATCGCCGACGGCGAGTGCCAGCTGGCGCGGCAGCGTCGCGTGCGCGCCGAGGATGCCGAGAAGCTCAAGCGCGGCGAGCGCGTCACCCGCGCCCGCTACGGCGTCGACGATGAGATCTGCACCGGCGACCATTCCTGCATCCGCCTGTCCGGCTGCCCGTCGCTGACGGTGAAGCCCTCGCCCGATCCGCTGCGCACCGACCCGGTCGCGACGGTGGTCGAATCCTGCGTCGGTTGCGGCCTGTGCGGCGAGGTTGCGCATGCGGCGGTGCTCTGCCCGTCGTTCTACCGCGCCGAGATCGTGCGCAATCCGACCTGGCGCGACCGCCTGGTGCACCGCATCCGACTGAAAATCATCGGCAAGCTCGGCGGCTATGGCGGCGAGGTGGCGGCATGAGCGCCCGCCCGATCACCATGCTGATCGCCGCGCTCGGCGGCGAAGGCGGCGGCGTGCTGACGCAGTGGATCGTCGACGCGGCGGCGCAAGCCGGCTTCCCGGTGCAATCGACCTCGATCCCGGGCGTCGCGCAGCGCACCGGCGCCACCACATATTATGTCGAGATCTATCCCGTCCCGGTGAGCGAGTTGGACGGCAAGCGCCCGGTGCTGGCGCTGACGCCCGGCGTCGGCGACATCGATGTCGCCGTGACCAGTGAGCTGCTGGAAGCCGGCCGCACCGTGGCGAACGGTTTCGTCACGCCCGGCCGCACCCTCGTCATCGCCTCGACCAGCCGCTTCTATGCGATGGACGAGAAGATCGCGATGGGCGACGGCCGCTTCGATCAGGACAGACTGACGAAAGTCATCAAGGAGCACGCGCGCGAAACCGTGCTCATCGACATGGCCCGCCTGGCCGAGCAGAGCGGCTCGATCATCAGCGCGGTGATGCTCGGCGCCATCGCGGGCGCCGGCCGCCTGCCGGTCACCGCCGAGCAACTCGAGGCCGCAATTCGCGCCGATGGCAAGCAGGTCGACGCCAACCTGCGCGGCTTCCGCGCCGGCCTCGACGTGGCGCGGACCAAGGTACAGCCGGCAAAGATGCCGGAGAGGAAGAAGACGGCGGCGGCGACGCGCCAGTCGCTCGAGCAGGCGGTGGCCTGGACCTTCCCGGCGCTGGCGCAGGCGACCGCCCACGAAGGGGTGCGCCGTCTGGTGCCGTACCAGAGCGCAAATTACGCGCGGCTCTATCTCAGCCGGCTCAAGCCCGTCATGGAGGCCGACGAGGCGGCCGGCGCGCACGGCAAGCTTCTCAAAGAAGTCGCGCGGCATCTCGCCGTGCGGATGTCCTACGAAGACGTGGTGCGCGTCGCGCAGGCCAAGATTGCGCCGGCGCGCATGCAGCGCATCGCACGCGATGAACTGCGCGTGAAGAACGAGCCGTTCTCGGTGCACGATTTCCTCAAGCCCGGCATCGAGGAGATGTGCCAGCTGCTGCCGCCGTTCCTGGCGCGCCCGATCCTGCACGTCGCCGCGCGCCGCGGCTGGCTCGGCCGTGTCTATTTCGGCATGGAAATCAATTCGACCTCGATCTCCGGCTACCTGCGCTTCCTGATGCTGGCCAAGCTGCGGTGGCTGCGGCCCTTCGGCCACCGCTACCAGCAGGAGCAGAAGCAGATCGATGCCTGGCTCGCGCTGATCGTCGAGGCGGCGAAGCAGTCGACGGACCTTGCGCTCGAGGTCGTGGAATGCGCGCGGCTGATCAAGGGCTATGGCGATACCCACGCCCGCGGAACCGCAAATTACGCGGTGATCGAGGCGCGCGTCATCCGCCCGGCACTGGCGGGCCACATCCCAATCGCGCGCGCCGCCGACGCGGTTGCCAGCGCCCGCACAGCGGCCCTGGTCGATCCGGAGGGCGAAAGTCTCGCCAAATGCCTCGCCGATATCGAAGGGCATGGCAGCCTCCCGATGGCCGCAGAGTAGCTGCGTTGTCAGCCCCACCCCTCGTCGAGTAAGACTCCGCCCGCCAATAACGAGATCACCCGCCGCACGCGGAATTAGGGGCGAAACGCACAATGGCCGCACCGACCGGACAACGGCCGACGATTGCCGCCGAGGCCTTCCTGCGCGCGCTCGCCGATCACGGCATTGACTACTTCTTCTGCAATCCCGGCACGGATTTTCCGCCGATTGTCGAAGCCTTCAGCCGCGCCAAGAAGACCAACGCCAAGGTGCCGAAGCCGATTCTGGTGCCGCACGAAAACCTCGCGGTCGCCATGGCGCACGGCGCCTACTTGATGAACGGGCATCCGCAGGCGGTGATGGTGCACGTCAACGTTGGCACCGCGAACACCATCAACAATCTCACCAACCTGTCGCGCGACCGCGTGCCGCTCATCCTCGCCGCCGGCCGTACCCCGATCACCGAAAAGGGTTCGTTCGGCTCGCGCTCGCGCCCGATTCACTGGGCGCAGGAAATGTTCGACCAGGCCGGCATGCTGCGCGAAGTGGTGAAATGGGATTACGAACTGCGCATGCCGAACCAGGTCGGCGACGTCGTGTCGCGCGCGGTCGAAGTCGCGATGGCGAGCCCGCGTGGGCCGGTCTACCTCGTGCTGCCGCGCGAGCCGCTGGCCGCTCCTGTCGCAGAACCGATCGGCCCGATCAAGCCGCGGCCACAGGCGGCGGCGGCACATCCCGATCCACGGTCGATCGCCCAACTCGCTGAATGGATCGCGGGCGCCGAACGGCCGCTGATCATCGCCTCCACTTTGCCGAACGATGCGCCGGCGGCGCTGGCGCACCTCGCCGAGCGCGCGGCCATTCCGGTCGTCGTGCAGAATCCGCGCTCGGTGTGCCTGCCCTCGAGCCATCCGATGCATTTCGGCTTCGAGCCGGGCGCGCTGCTCGCCGACGCCGATCTCGTCATTGCGATCGACGCCGACGCGCCTTGGATTCCGAGCCTGCAGAATTCCGCCGGCCGGATGCCATGTCGTGCATATCGGCGAGGAGCCGTTCTTTGTGCGCTATCCGATGCGCACCTTCCCGAGCGATCTCGCCATCCAGGCCGGCACCGTCAACACGCTCGTCGCACTCAGCGAGGCAATCGAACGGCGGTTGCAGATGGCGGAGGCGCGGATCGCCGCCCGGAAAACGCGGCTAACCGAACGGATGCGCATGCGCCGCGCGCAACTCGCCAAGGATTCAACTCCCGGCGACAAGATCTCGCCGGAGTATCTCTCTCGCTGTATCGGCGAGGCCGTTGGCCACGACGCGGTGATCTTCAACGAATATTCGCTGCGCGCCGCGCAAGTCGAGCGCGAACATCCCGGCACGTTTTATGCGCTCGGACCCGCGGGCGGCCTCGGCTGGGGATTCGGCGCGGCGCTTGGCGCCAAGCTTGCGGCGCCCGACAAGTTCGTGGTCGCAACGCTCGGCGACGGCGCCTACATGTTCTCCAATCCGACGGTCGGGCATTGGGTGTCGGGCGCGCACAACCTGCCGATCCTCACCATTCTCTTCAACAACAGCCGCTACGGCGCCGTGCGCAACGCGACACTGTCGATGTTCAAGGACGGCGCCGCGGGCGAAGCCGACGGCCGCTTCCTCGCCGATCTCGATCCGGCCCCGCCCTACGAGGAACTCGCCCGCGCCCAAGGCGCCCATGCCGAGCGCGTGGAAAAGCCCGTGGACCTGCCCGACGCGCTGGCGCGCGCCCGCGACGCCGTCGTCAACGACAAGCGCCAGGCGCTGCTCAACGTCATCACGCCTTACTGACTCTCACGGAAACGCCAAGGAGAAGCGTACATGCGTATCGACGCCTACACCCATTTCATCCCCGAGAAGTTCTTCGCCAAGCTCGTGGAGAGCGGTCACACCGACATCGGCAAGCGCGTGCGGGAAATCCCCTGCATCCACGATCTCGATGTGCGCAAAAAGGTGGTCGATACGTTCAAGGACTACGCACAGATCCTGTCCTACCCGATGCCGCCGCTCGAGGTGATGCTGAAGGGTGACGGACCGAAGATCGAAGAATTCACCAAGCTGGTGAACGACGGTTTCGCCGACATCTGCAAGAAGGATCCCGACCGCTTCCCCGGCTGGGTGGCGCAGGCCGCGCTGATGGCGCCGGACGGCGGCGTGCGCGAGGCGGAACGCGCCATCAAGATGGGCGCGCTCGGCGTGCAGATATACACCAACATCGCCGGCAAGCCGCTCGACGATCCGGCGTTCGAGCCGTTCTTCGAGACCATGAACCGGCTGAAGAAGCCGATCTGGATGCACCCGGCGCGCGCCGCAAACTTCCCGGATTATCTGTCCGAGAAGAAATCCAAATACGAAATCTGGTGGACGTTCGGCTGGTCCTACGAGACCGCGGCGGCGATGGCGCGGCTCGTCTTCTCCAAGACGCTCGACAAGTATCCGAACGTCAAGATCATCACCCACCACTTCGGCGGCATCGTGCCGATGCTCGAAGGCCGTATCGGTCCGGGCTGGGATCAGCTCGGCGCGCGCACCTCGGACGAGGATTTGAGCGTCATCCTCAAGCAGCTCAAGAAGCGCCCGCTCGATTACTTCAAGCACGACTTCTATGCCGACACCGCCGTGTTCGGCGGCGAGCCGGCGACGCATTGTGGCTTTGCCTTCTACGATCTCGACCACATCGTGTTCGCCTCTGACTGCCCGTTCGATCCTGAGAAGGGCACGATGTACACGCGCGAGACGCTGCGCATCCTCGACGGCATCGACATGCCGAAGGCCGACAAGGAAAAAATCTTCCACGGCAATCTCGAAGCGCTGTGCGGGGTGAAGTTCAAGAGCTAGCGCGCCCCTCTGCTGTCATGCCCGCGAAAGCGGGCATCCAGTAAACGCAGGCGCTTCGGTCCCGATAAGGGCCGGGAATACTGGATCGTCCGCTTTCGCGGATGATGACGCTTGGTGTGCGCCGCCGGGCATTCGCTCTAGAAGCCCCCGCTACTTCTGGCTAACCTCCGCGCCCATGGCGCTGACGCAACCCATCGGCCTGTCCGAGCCCGAGCCGCCGAAAGACGGTGCACCGCCGCAGGGCGACGGGCGCGTCACGCCGGTGATGGAGCAGTACGTCGAGATCAAGGCCGCCAATCCGGACTGCCTGCTGTTCTATCGGATGGGCGACTTCTACGAGCTGTTCTTCGAGGACGCCGAGGTTGCCTCGCGCGCCCTCGGCATCGTCCTGACCAAGCGCGGCAAGCATCACGGCCGCGACATTCCGATGTGCGGCGTGCCGGTCGTGCGCGCCGACGAATACCTGCACCGCCTGATCGCGCTCGGCCACCGCGTCGCGGTCTGCGAGCAACTCGAAGACCCGGCGGAGGCACGCAAGCGCGGCTCGAAGAGCGTCGTTCGGCGCGACGTGGTGCGGCTCGTGACGCCCGGCACGCTCACCGAAGACACGCTGCTCGATGCCAAGCGCAACAATTACCTGCTGGCGGTCGCGCGTGCCCGGCTGTCGTCGGTCGGCGAAGAAACGCGCTTCGCGCTCGCCTGGATCGACATTTCGACCGGCGAATTCCGCATTACCGAGTGCGACCGCGGCTCGCTCTCCGCCGAGATCGCGCGCCTCGAGCCGAGCGAGATCGTCGTCTCCGACGCGCTCTACAGCGAGGCCGATCTTGCGGCCTACTGGCGCTCGCTGCCGGCGGTGACGCCGCTGACGCGCGACGTTTTCGATTCGGCCACCGCCGAGCGGCGGCTGACGTCGTTCTTCGCCGTCGCGACCAGCGAAGCCTTCGGCGCGCTGTCCCGGCTCGAACTGACCGCGGCGGCCGCCTGCGTCACCTATGTCGAGCGCACGCAGATCGGCAAGCGCCCGCCGCTGTCGCCGCCGCTGCGTGAAAGCGCCGGCGCCACCATGGCCATCGACCAGGCGACGCGCGGCAACCTCGAACTGATGCGTACGCTCGCCGGCGAGCGGCGAGGCTCTCTCCTCGATGCGATCGACCGGACGGTGACCGCGGCCGGCTCGCGTCTGCTGGCGCAGCGGCTGTCGGCGCCGCTCACCGATCCCACGGCAATCGCCAAGCGGCTCGACGCGGTCGAAACCTTCGTTGGCGATGTCGCCTTGCGCGCCGAAACCCGTTCGCGCCTTGCCGCGGCGCCCGATTTGGCCCGCGCGCTCGCCCGCATCGCGGTCGGGCGCGGCGGGCCGCGCGATCTCGCCGCCATCCGCGGCGGCATCCTCGCTGCCGCCGATCTCGCCCGCGCACTCGGCGCGCTGAAGGAGCCGCCGGCCGAAATCGCCGAGGCCATGCAGTCGTGCCGCCGCCCTGACGGCATGCTGGCGGCCGAATTGTCCGCGGCGCTCGCCGCCGAACTCCCCGCCTTCAAGCGCGACGGCGGCTTCGTCCGCGAAGGCTACGACCAGGCGCTCGATGAGCTGCGCGCGCTGCGCGACGAATCCCGCCGTGTCATCGCCGCGCTGCAGGCGCGTTACGCCGAGGACACCGGCGTCCGCATCCTCAAGATCCGCCACAACAACGTGCTCGGCTATTTCGTCGAGGTGACCGCGCAGCACGGCGATAAACTGATGGCCGCGCCACTCAACGCCACCTTCATCCACCGCCAGACGCTCGCCGGTCAGGTGCGCTTCACCACCACGGAACTGGGCGAGCTGGAATCCAAGATCGCCAGCGCCGCCGAGCGCGCGCTCGGGCTCGAACTCGACATCTTCGAGCGCCTGGCGAATGCGGTGGTCGCCGAGACCGCCGCGATCAAGGAATGCGCCGAGGCGCTCGCCCGGCTCGACGTTGCCGCCGCGCTGAGCGCTCTCGCCACCGAGCGCGACTATGCGCGCCCGCTGGTCGACGCCTCGCTCTCTTTCGTCATCGAGGGCGGCCGCCATGCCGTGGTCGAACAGGCGCTGGCCAAAGACGGCACGCTTTTCGTCGCCAATGATTGCGACCTGTCGCCGCCGCCCCCTCCCTACCCTCCCCCGCAAGCGGGGGAGGAAAAGGAGGGAGCCGGACGCATCTGGCTGATCACCGGCCCGAACATGGCCGGCAAGTCGACCTTCCTGCGGCAGAACGCCCTGATCGCGATCCTCGCGCAGATGGGTTGCTTCGTGCCGGCCAAGCACGCGCATATCGGCGTCGTCGACCGGTTGTTCTCGCGCGTCGGCGCGGCCGACGATCTCGCGCGCGGCCGCTCGACCTTCATGGTCGAGATGGTCGAAACCGCCGCGATCCTCAATCAGGCCGGCCCCCACGCGCTCGTCATCCTCGACGAGATCGGCCGCGGCACCGCAACCTTCGACGGCCTGTCGATTGCCTGGGCGACCGTTGAACATCTGCACGACGTCAACGCCTGCCGTGCGCTGTTCGCGACGCATTTCCACGAATTGACCGCACTGTCGGCACGGCTTGCGCGGCTGCACAATGCAACGGTGCGGGTGAAGGAGTGGCAAGGCGAGGTCGTCTTCCTGCACGAGGTCACCGCCGGCGCCGCCGACCGTTCCTATGGCATCCAGGTGGCCAAGCTCGCCGGCTTGCCGGCGAGCGTCATCGACCGCGCCAAGCTCGTGCTCGCCAAGCTCGAGCAAGAGGACCGCGCCGCGCCCAAAGGCTTCGAGGATCTGCCGCTGTTCGCCGCGCCTTACAAGCCGGCGGCCGAAACGCAGCAGGCCGCGCACGAGCTGCTCGCCGCGGCGATTGCCGCGCTCAATCCCGACGACATGTCGCCGCGCGAGGCGATGGACGCGCTTTACCGGCTGAAAGAGCAGCTGGCGAAAACGCCCAAAAACTCATGATGAACGTCGCCGACCGCAAGCAAGCGACCGCGTCCGCCGAGGCGCAAGGCTGGCTCGACAAGTTCGCCGCCGCCTTGCAGGCACGGGACGCGGATGCGGCGGCCGCGTTATTTCTGGAGGACGGGCTGTGGCGCGACCTGCTCGCCTTCACCTGGACCATCCAGACCATGGCGGGCCGCGCGGCCATCAAGAAGACGCTTGCCGAGACTCTCGCACGCGTGAAGCCGATGATCGTCCGCCTCCCCGCGCAGCGCACGCCGCCGCGCTGGGTCAGCCGCGCCGGCACGGACGCGATCGAGATCATCTTCGAGTTCGACACGGCGCTCGGCCCCTGCGAGGGCGCGGTGCGGCTGGTGCCCGATCCGAAATCCGCGAAACTGCGCGCCTGGACGATGAACACGAACCTCAACGAGCTGCGCGGATACGAAGAAGAGTTCAAGCGCCGGCCGCCGCCGGACTCGACGCGCGATTTCGGTGCCGAGAACTGGTCGGACCGCCTCGCCAGTCAGCGCGCCTTCGCCGATCGCGATCCTGCGGTGCTGGTGGTCGGCGGAGGCCAGGCGGGCTTGTCCATTGCCGCGCGATTGCAGCAACTCGGCGTTGATACGCTGATCGTCGACCGCCACAAGCGCATCGGCGACAACTGGCGCACCCGTTATCACTCGCTGACCCTGCACAACGAGGTGTTCGTCAATCACCTGCCCTATTTGCCGTTCCCGCCGAATTTCCCGGTCTACATCCCGAAGGACAAGCTGGCGAACTGGTTCGAGTTCTACGTCGAGGCGATGGAGCTGAATTACTGGACCGGCACCGAACTCGTTTCCGGCGGCTACGACGACAAGCTCAAAAGGTGGAACGTGACGCTCAAGCGCGCCGGCGAAACGCGCATCATGCATCCGCGCCATCTCATCTTCGCCACCGGCGTCAGCAGCATCCCCTCCTACCCGGACGTGCCCGGCCTCACGGATTTCGCCGGCACCGTGGTGCATTCCGGCGCGTTTGAAAATGCCGAAGCGTGGCGCGGCCGCAAGGCGCTGGTGCTCGGCACCGGCACCAGCGGCCATGACGTCGCGCAGGAATTGCAGGCGCACGGCGCCGACGTCACCATCATCCAGCGCAGCAAGACCTACGTCGTCAGCCTCGCCGAGGCGCAGCGCGTCTACGCCATCTATTCCGAGGGCATCCCGATCGAGGACTGCGACCTGCTCGCGACCTCGATGCCCTACCCGGTGCTGCAGCGATCCTATCAGGTCGCGACCGAAAAAAGCTGCGCGATCGACAAGCCGCTGCTCGACGCGCTCGCCGCCAAGGGCTTTAGGTTGTGGAACGGCGAGGACGAGACCGGCTTCCAGATGATGTATCTGCGCCGCGGCGGCGGCTACTACTTCAATGTCGGCTGCTCGGAGCTGATCGTCGCCGGCAAGGTGAAATTGCTGCAATTCGCCGACGTCGACAGGTTCGTCGCCAACGGCGCGCGGCTCAAGGACGGCAGCACAGTGCCGGCCGAACTCCTGGTGCTCGCGACCGGCTACAAGAACCAGCAGGACACCGTGCGGCTCTATCTCGGCGATCGAATCGCCGACCGGATCGGCCCGGTCTGGGGCTTCGATGAAGGCGGTGAACTGCGCAACATGTGGCGGCGCACGGCGCAGCCCGGGCTGTGGTTCACCGCCGGCTCGCTGGCGCAGTGCCGCATCTTTTCGCGTTACCTGGCGCTGCAGATCAAGGCACTGGAACAAGGATTGCTGCAGTAGCGCAGCCCGAGATGCGCGCGCGCTCGAAGCGACAGAAGCTCGTCATCGGTCTGGCGATCGTCCTCGCCTGTTACGGCTTGCTCGCCTACATCGTGCTGCCGTTGAGCTGGACCCATTACGAGCACCAGAAGCAGCTCGCCGGCCTGTCGATGGTGACGCACACCGCGCAAGGCATTCCCGGCGATGCGATCAATGTCGGCGCGATCGGCGACAAGGACGACCTGTTGTGTGCGATCCACGCGGCCGGCTGGTATCCGGCCGATCCGATCACGCTGCGCTCGTCGTTGAAGATCGTCGGCAGCGTCATGCTCGACCGGCCCTACCACGATGCGCCGGTCAGCAACCTGTTCTATCTCGGCCGCCGCGAGGACCTGGCGTTTGAAAAGCCCGCGGGCAAAAGCGCCGACCGCCGCCACCACGTCCGCTTCTGGCAGGCGCTCGAACGCGGCGCCGAAGGCCGGCCGGTCTGGCTTGGCTCGGTGACGTTCGACCGCGGCGTCGGCTTGAGCCGCTACACCGGGCAGGTCACGCACCACATCGCGCCCGACATCGACGCCGAGCGCGACGGTCTGATCGCCGATCTCACCGCTGCGAAAGTCGTCTTGGCCATCTACGAGGTGACCGGCGTCGGCCCGACCATCGCAGGGCACAACGGCGAAGGCGATCTCTATTACACCGACGGCGAGGTCAAGATCGCGCGCCTCGTCGCCGGCTGCAACAACACGTCCGAAACGGCGGTTGTGCTCGACAACCCGCCACTGGTCACGATCAAGAATCAGGTGTGGCAGCCGATCGCCGCTCTGCTCAAGGCGATGAACCCGGATACGACGGAATAGCGCGTTATGTCAGTTCCGGCGCCGGCGGCCGGTGCAACAGCATCATCAGCACGCTCCAGCCCAGCGATGTTGCGAGCGCGAGCGCAAGGCCGACAGCATTGCCGAGCGGCTCGGCGGTGAAATGCAGCATGGCGCAAGCGAACGCAAAACCGATGAGACCAATCGGCGCGTTGGCAAGCACGGCGGCGGCCGCCTTGCCGCCCATGCGCGGATGCATCACCAGCGCAATGCTGGTCAGCACCACCGGAAACACCGCGAGCAGCCCGCTGCCGCCGGGGCCGAGTTGAAAGCTGAACGTCACGACGATGCCGACGAGGATGGCGACCATCGCCGCACGCAACAGGAAATCGGGCCAGCGCGCATGAAACGCCGGCATGCGCACATGGCGCAGCGAGCTCACCGCCCAGATGCAGAGCGCGAGCACGACGCCGTTCATCGCGGCGGCGGTCAGGAAGGTCCAGTCGACCGCGCGGATGACGAGCGCGAACGCGATCCAGACCGCGAAGGCGCCGCACAGACTGACGGCGAGCGACCGCTTCTGCGCCAGCAGGCTATAGACGATGGCCAGGCTCGCGTTGGCGGCGTTGATCGCCAGGCTCGCGATCGCGCTCTGCGCTATGAAATGCGGGCCGTGATCCATGGCGAGGAAGACGTAGACCGGGCCGGCGCCGATCGGCAGCGTCGCCACAAGGCCGCCGACCACGGGACCGGCGCGTTCGGCGGTCACCGTCGCCGCCACCACGAAGCCGGCGGTGACGGCCATTTTCACGATCAGGGTGAGTGTGAAATAAAGCTCAGGAGGCATGTATTACTAACTATGCACCAGCTTGTCGCTGTCGTCCCGGCCGAGCGTCAGCGAGGGCCGGGACCCATACTCCGCAGTCCCTCGATCGTCCAGGGGCTATGGGTCCCCGCCTTCGCGGGGACGACAGTAATCACGCCCGCGCCAGCTTCACCTCGACCGGCGGCCCGGCCTTGATGGTCTGATACACCACGCAGTAGCGTTCGGTGAGCTTGAGCAACTGGTCGAGCTTGTCCTGCGGCGCATCGGTGTCGAGATCGAAGCGAAGCCGAATCTGCGCGAAGCCGACCGGCGCGTCTTTGGCAACGCCGAGCGTGCCGCGGAAATCGAGATCGCCCTCCGCCGACACCTTGCCCGATTTGATCGGAATATCGAGCGCAGTCGACACGGCCTTCACCGTGACGCCGGCGCAGGCGACAAGCGCCTCGAGCAGCATGTCGCCCGAGCACAATTCCATGCCGGAGCCACCGGTCGCTGGATGGAGTCCGGCGGTCGCAAGCGCGCGGCCGGTCTCGACCTTGCAGGCGATGTTGGTGTCGTCGAGCGTGCCCTTGGCCTTGAGCGTGATCATTCCGGCCTTCGGGTCGGCCTTGTATTTTTCCTTGATCGGCGCCTGCATCGCGCGCAGTCCGGCGGCATCCATCATGTCACTCCATGTCAATTGACGTCGGTCCGGCTAACACCGCCGGCCCTGCTCTATTCTTCGCCGTATGGTTCTCATGCCGGCGTCAGCACGACCCGGCCGACGATCTTGCCGGCGCGCAAATCGGCGTGCGCGGCATTGACGTCTTCGAGCGGCCGCGTCGTCACCGGCACGTCCGGCAGGCCCTTGCGCCGCACGAGGTCCATCAGTTCGCCCATCTCCGGAATGCTGCCGAGGTACGAGCCCTGGATAGTCAGCGCCCGCATCGGCACCGGCGGCAGCGCCACCGCGAGTTCGCCGCCGTAGAGGCCGACGATGATGTACTTGCCGCCCTTGATCAGGCTGTCATAGCCGACCCGCGCGCTCTGCGCCGAGCCGACAAGGTCGACCACCGCCCAGGCGCCGGCGCCTTCCTTGGTCAGCTTCATGATCTGCTGCGTCGCGTCCGCCGCGCCGCCATCGACGACATGGGTGGCGCCCGCCTTCTTGGCGGCGTCGCGCTTGACCGGGTCGATGTCGACGACGATCGATGAGTGGCCGCCCATCTTCTGGTGCAGCCCGAGGCACATCAGGCCAAGCCCGCCGGCGCCGATGATCACCGTCGGCTCGTCCTTGATGGTCGGCACCTTCTTCAGCGCGCTGAACGTGGTGATGCCGGAGCAGGCGAGCGGCGCCGCGCGTTCGGGCGCGAGGTCGCCAATCTCGAAGAGGTAGCGCGGGTGCGGCACCAGAAGATAATCGGCATAGCCGCCATTGGAGAACACGCCGAGGCTCTTCATGGCGCGGCAGAGATTTTCCTCGCCGCGCTTGCAGACGGCGCATTGACCGCAGCCGATCCACGGGTCGGCGAGCAGGACGCTGCCGACTTTGATGACCTTGGCATCAGGCCCGACCGCCACCACCTTTCCGACATTCTCGTGGCCGAGCGTCACCGGCAGTTTCATGCCGCGGTCGGCAAGGCTCATCTTCTTGCCGCCGCCAAGGTCGAACCAGCCGTCGGCAAGATGCAGGTCGCTGTGGCAGACGCCCGCCGCCAGCACCTTGAGCAGGATCTCGCTGCCCTTGGGCTCGGGCGTCGGCGCCTCGTTCAACTTGAGCGGCTGGCCGCAAACGCAGACCTGGAACATACGCATGACAGGGATCCTTCCGGCGCCGTTTTATCGCCGCGCAAATAAGCACAGACCGCCAATCACCACCAGAGCGCGGCGCCCGACGGTTCGTGCTCGCGCGACGCCGGCGTCAACGACCGGTCGAGCGCCGTCAGCACGCGGCGTTTCACCGCATCAAATGCCGCCGACTGACGGTCGCGCGGCCGCGGCAGGTCGGCTGAAATTTCATCGCTGATATGCCCGGGATGCGGACGCATCACCAGGATGCGGTCGGCGAGCACGATCGCCTCGTCGACATCGTGCGTCACCAGGATCAGAGTCGGGCGGGCGTCGGCCCACAGATCGAGCAGATGATCCTGCAGATCGACGCGCGTAAAGGCGTCGAGCGCCGAGAACGGCTCGTCGAGCAGCAGCACTTCCGGGCGCGGCACCAGTGCACGCGCCAGCGCGACGCGCTGCGCCTGACCGCCGGAGAGTTCGCGCGGCCAGACGCCGGCCTTGTCGGGCAGGCCGACGCGGATCAACGCTTGCGCCACGCGCTCTTTGCGCTCGGCGCGTGGCCGATCCGCGAGGCCGAAGCCGACATTGTCGGCGACCTTGAGCCATGGCAGCAGCCGCGGCTCCTGGAACACGATGCCGATGCGCTCGTGCGGCTTGGTGACTTGCTCGCCGTCGAGCATCACGCGGCCGCGCGTCGGCGGGTCAAGCCCTGCGATGGCGCGCAGCAAGGTCGACTTGCCACAGCCGGAGCCGCCGACCACGGCAACGATCTCACCCGGCTTGACGGAGAAGCTCACGCCATCGAGCGCGCGCACGCCGTTGCGGTAGGTCTTGCCGACGCCTTCGAGCACCAGCATGTCAGCGGTCCCCGCCCGCGGCTTGCACGCGGTCTTCCCAGCGCAGGAAGGGCGCGCTGATGCCGACGATGAGCCAGTCGGTCACTTTGCCGATCACCGCGAAGGCGACGATGGCGGTCACGATCTCGGCCGGCTTGCCGAGTTGCTGGCCGTCGATCAGCAGATAGCCGAGGCCCTCGGACGCGCCCATGAATTCGGCGGCGACCACGAACATCCAGCCAAGGCCGAGGCCGGAGCGCAGCGCGATAATATAGGACGGCAGCACCGCGGGCAGCAGGACGCACCGCACCATCTGCGGCCCGGTGAGGCGAAAGGCGCGGCCGACCTCGACGATCTTGCGGTCGACCGACATCACCGCGCCCATGACACCGAGATAGACCGGGAAGAACACGCCGACCGCGATCAGCGTCACTTTCGAGGCTTCGAAGATGCCGAGCCAGAGAATGAACAGCGGCACCCAGGCGATCGAGGGAATGGCGCGCAGGCCCTGCAAGGTCGGGTCGAGCAGCCGCCGCATCAGCGTCGAATAGCCGGTGATGGCGCCGGCGATCGTGCCGGCGGCGACGCCGAAGCCGAATCCGGCTGCGACACGGGCGAGCGTCGCCAGCGTGTGACGCTGCAATTCGCCCGACGCCGCGAGCTCCTTGAAAGTCGCGAAGATCACCGACGGCGGCGGCACCAGCCGTCCCGTCGACCATCCGGCGCGGACGGCGAATTCCCAGCCGAGCGCGAGCAGCAGCGGCAGGAACACGCCGAAGGCCGGGCGCGCGAAGCGCAGCAGAAGGGACTTGCGCTCCTTCTGCTCGACCGCCGCCGGCTCGACCGCTTCGCTCATTCGTACAACAGACATCAAATCGCTCGCGACGCGCAACGGCTAATCGTCACGGCCGGGCCCGCCCGGCCATGACGCGCGGCCGGCTCAGTTGGTCACGGCGACGTATTTGTCGTCGATCAGATCGTCGAGCGCTTTCTTGACGTCGACATCGGGCTTGATCACGCCCGCCTTCTGCAAGGCGATGCCGGCCTGCAGGATCGAGTCGCGCTGCTCGGGCCCGATCTTGTTGTAGGTCAGCGTGGTGCGCTCCTTGAGCTGCTTGTCGGCGACCGCATCGGACAATTTGGTGGCGGCCTGGAACGCGTGCTTCTCCTCGGCATAATTGGCGAGCGAATACTTGCGCGCCTCCTCGTAAACCGCGAGCACGCGCTTCACGAGATCCGGATGCTCCTTGAGGAACTCCTCGCGCACGTTGAGGATGCCCCAGGTGTTGGCGGCCTTGTTGCGGTAGAACAGCCGCGCGCCGTCCTCGAGTTCGGCCTGCGCCATCATCGGATCGAGGCCGGCCCAGGCGTCGACGTCGCCGCGGATCAGTGCAGTCTTGCCGTCGGGGTGCTGCAACAGCACCGGCGTGATGTCCTTCTCGGTCAAGCCGACGCTCAGAAGGGCGCGCACCAGGAAGATGTGCGGATCGGTGCCCCGGGTCACGGCGACGCGCTTGCCCTTGAGATCCGCGATCTTGTTGATGTTGGTGTCCTTGCGCGTGACCAGCGCCGTCCATTCCGGCTGCGAATAGACGTAGACCGACTTGATCGGATTGCCGTTGATCTTGGCGACGAGCGCGGCCGAGCCCGCGGTCGAGCCGAAGTCGATCGAACCGGCGTTGAGGAACTCGAGCGCCTTGTTGGAGCCGAGCGTTTGCACCCAGTGGATGGCGATGCCGTCTTTGGCGAACTCTTTCTCGAGCAGCCCTTTTTCCTTCAGCACCATCGACACCGGGTTGTAGGTCGCCCAGTCGATGTTGATGGAGGCCGGCTTGTCGGCGGCGAACAAAGTGTTGGTCGGCAGCAGGCCGGCCAGCAAAGCCGCCGCCAGGATGGCGCGGCGCGACAGGAACTTCATATCGTCTCTCCTCGCATTGGCGGACGCGTTGCCGCGGCCGCGGGTTGGATCAGCTGGCGAGGGGATGTCGTGACCCCGCGCTTTAGCTGCATTTGTTAAGCGCCCGCAAGCTGCGTTGCTCAAATCGGCGCTAGGAATATTCTATAAGGCCCCGGAAAATAGGGGTCAAACGAATGATATTATTCTTTATTGATGGCAACAGAGTATTATATTCCAAAATCGGCGGAAAGACGACGAGCGGTATTCCTCACGCATTGTCCTGTTTGATGCGGTGACTTGCGGCACCGCCTCCGCTATCCCGATGGCCCCATGAATTCGCTTGCCCTCGACACCACCACGCGCGTGACCGAGCCATCGGGCCGCGCAGCGGCCGACCTGATCGACACCCGCGCCATCGTGGCCGAGCTCGAGACGCTCAGCGCGGCAAAGGGTGGCAACGAGCGCGAATTGCGCTCAGCCGTCGCGCAGCGCCTCAAGGCCGCATTGAACGAGGGCCGCGCCAAGGCCGAACAGCTGCTGCTCAAGGATCGCCACGGCCGCCGCTGCGCCGAGCGGCTGTGCCGGATGGAAGACGAGATCATCCGTATCCTGTTCGACTTCGTGCGCAAGCATCTCTACCCATCGGAGAATCCGTCCGAGGCCGAGCGCATGGCGGTGGTCGCCACCGGCGGCTACGGCCGCGGCCTGCAGGCGCCGGGCTCCGACATCGATCTCTTGTTCGTGCTGCCCTACAAGCAGACCGCGTGGGGCGAGCAGGTCGCCGAAAGCATCCTCTATTGCCTGTGGGACACCGGCCTGAAGGTCGGCCACGCCACGCGCTCCGTCGACGAGTGCATTCGCCAGGCCAAGGCGGACATGACGATCCGCACCGCCATCCTCGAGGCGCGCTTTCTGCTCGGCGACCGCAAGCTGTTCGACGAGCTGGTCGAACGCTTCGACAAGGAAGTGGTGCGCAACACGGCCCAGGAATTCGTCGCCGCCAAGCTCGCCGAGCGCGAGGAGCGCCACCGCCGCGCCGGCCAGTCGCGCTATCTGGTCGAGCCCAACGTCAAGGACGGCAAAGGCGGCCTGCGCGATCTGCACACGCTGTTCTGGATCGCGAAATATGTCTATCGCGTGCGCGAGCCGGACGAGCTGATCAAGCGCGGCGTGTTCGACAAGCAGGAATACCAGCTGTTCCGCCGCTGCGAGGATTTCCTCTGGTCGGTGCGTTGCCACATGCATTTCGTCACGCACCGCGCCGAGGAGCGCCTGTCCTTCGACATCCAGCGCGAGATCGCGGTGCGGCTCGGCTACACCGAGCATCCCGGCCTGAAGGACGTCGAGCGCTTCATGAAGCACTACTTCCTGATCGCCAAGGACGTCGGCGACCTGACCGCGATCCTGTGCGCCGATCTCGAAGACAGCCACGCCAAGAGCGTGCCGGTGCTCAGCCGCCTGATGGCGCGCCTGCGCCCGGTCAAACGCGTGCGGCTTGCCGGCAGCGACGATTTCATCGTCGACAAGAACCGCATCAATGTCGCGGCCGCCAACGTATTCAAGCGCGATCCGGTCAATCTGATCCGCATTTTCCAGCTGGCGCAGAAGAACAACCTCGCCTTCCACCCCGACGCGATGCGCTCGATCACCCGTTCGTTGAAATTGATCGACGCGAAGTTGCGGGACAACAAGGAAGCCAATGAGCTCTTCCTCGAGATCCTCACCTCGAAGAACGATCCGGAGACGGTGCTGCGGCGGATGAACGAAGCCGGCGTGCTCGGCCGCTTCGTGCCGGCCTTCGGCAAGATCGTGTCGATGATGCAATTCAACATGTACCACCACTATACCGTGGACGAGCATCTGGTGCGCTGCATCGGCATGCTGGCGGAATTCGAGCGCGGCGGCGGCGGCGATGCGCCGCTCGCCGAGGAGTTGACCCACAAGATCCTGCCGGAAAACCGCAAGGTGCTCTACGTCGCGGTGTTCCTGCACGACATCGCCAAGGGCCGGCCAGAGGATCATTCGACCGCCGGCGCCCGCGTGGCCAAGCGCTTCTGCCCGCGGCTCGGCTTTTCTGCGGCCGAGACCGAGCTCACCGCATGGCTGGTCGCCAACCACCTCGTGATGTCGAGCGTCGCGCAGTCGCGCGACCTGTCCGACCGCAAGACCATCGAGAATTTTGCCGCCGTCGTGCAATCTGCCGAGCAGATGAAGCTGCTCACCATCCTGACCGCCGCCGACATCAAGGCGGTCGGCCCCGGCGTATGGAACGGCTGGAAGGCGCAGCTGATCCGCACGCTCTACTTCGAGACCGAGCCGGTGCTGACCGGCGGCTTCTCCGAGGTCAATCGCGCGCAGCGCGTCGCACTGGCGCAGCGTGAATTCCGCGACGCGCTGAAGGATTGGCCCGAGGCGGAACGCGAGACCTATATCGCCAAGCACTACCCGGCTTACTGGCTCAAGGTCGACCTGCCGAACAAGATCAAGCACGCCAACTTCCTGCGCGCCGCCGACCAGGCCGGCAAGAACCTCGCCACCACGATCGGGGTCGACAGCGGCAACGTCACCGAGCTCACCGTGATGGCGCCCGACCATCCCTGGCTGCTGTCGATCATCGCCGGGGCCTGCGCCATGGCTGGCGCCAATATCGTGGACGCGCAGATCTACACCACCACCGACGGCCGCGCGCTCGACACCATCTCGCTGTCGCGCGAATTCGAGCGCGATGAGGACGAGGAGCGCCGCGCCAAGCGCATTGCAGACTCGATCGAAAAGGCGCTGCGCGGCGAATTGCGGCTGCCCGACCTGGTGACCAAGCGTACGCCGGCCAAAGGCCGCATCAGGGCCTTCGCGGTCGAGCCGACGGTCACCATCAATAACCAGTGGTCCCACCGCTACACCATGGTGGAGGTCACCGGGCTCGATCGCACCGGCCTGCTCTACGAGATGACTGCTACGTTATCCAAGCTCAACCTCAACATCGCCTCCGCTCACGTCGCGACCTTCGGCGAGCGCGTGGTCGACGTCTTTTATGTGACCGATCTGATGGGTGCCCAGATCACCTCGCCGACCCGGCAGGCGGCCATCAAGCGCGCCCTGGTCGGGCTGTTCGCGGCGGAGGCGGACAGCAAGGCGGCGGGGAAATAACGGCTGGCGGTACTCATAAACTGGTTTCTTAAGCTATATGGCCGAATTTCACCGGCCCGCCGGTAGCGGTTTAGTAAATTATTTCAGACGTTTGAGACTACGCCGGCCTGCCGAAACGCATTCCCGATTCCGAATTTCTTAAGGGATCGCCAGTACAACCTTACCGATAGAATGCGGCTCGAGTATCGGGCCGCCAATGACAAGAATTGTCGAATGTCGCGGCCAGCGTCGATTTTTGGCGAAGTAAAATCCGCTTTGCGCGAGGCTTCCGGCGAACGCCGGGTCGAAGTCCTGCGCCGCGTCACCGATCTATTCGTCAGCCAATCCGCGCAGTGCACCGAAGAGCAGAGCGAGCTGTTCGACGGCGTCCTCAATCGCCTGATCAAGGACATCGAGGATCGCGCCATTGCCGAACTAAGCGCGCGCATGGCGCCGCTCGCCAACGCACCGGTCGGAACCGTGCGCGCGCTGGCGCGCCACGACAACATCGACATCTCCGGGCCCGTCCTCGCCTATTCGGAACGGCTGACCGACGGCGACCTCGTTGAGATCGCCAAGTCCAAGGGCCAGGCGCATCTGGCCAGCATCGCCGGGCGCACCCGCCTGAACGTGACGGTCACCGACGTTCTCGTCGACCGCGGCGACGCCAACGTCGCCAACCGGCTTGCCGGGAATTCCGGCGCCAGTATTTCGAATATCGGCATGGCGAAGCTGGTGATGCGGTCCGATGGTGACGACCGCCTGACCGAGTCGCTCGCAAACCGTGCCGACATCCCGCCGCACCACTATCAGAACCTGCTGTCGCAGGCGACCGACGCCGTGCGCGAAAAGCTCCTGCAGGCGGCGGCGCCGGAGCGGCAGCAGGCAATCAAAACCGTAATGTCGCGCATCGCAACGCAGATCGCGCCGCGCACGGTGTCGCCCGAGCAATATCGGGACGCCCATCGTCTCATCAATGCGTTCAGCCAGGATACCGAGCTGCTCAAGGCGAAAATCTTCGAATTCGCGATGAAACGGAAAGTGCCCGAGGTCATCGTCGGCCTCAGCATTCTCAGCGGCGTCCCGGTCGATCAGCTCGACCGACTGTTCGTGGTACCCAACGCTGTCGGCCTTCTTGCCGTGTGCCGTTCGGTGCTGCTGGATTGGGACAATGTGCGCCCGATTGTGCGGATCAGCGCGGCGAGCGACGCGTCGGAATCGCTCGGTGTTGAACAACTGGCCGAACAATACAACGCGCTGTCGCCGGCTTCCGCGCAGCGCCTGCTGCGTTTCTGGCTGACCCGCCAGAAGGTCACCAAAGCCGCCTGATCGCACTATTTCGTCTGTCGCTATGGCCGGGCTTGTCCCGGCCATCGGCGTCTTTATACCCTGCCTTGATGACAACGAATTCCTCCCCGGTTGCGGTCATCGGCCTCGGCCTGATGGGCGAAGTCTATGCCAAGCGGCTGATCGATGCCGGCATTGCCGTCATCGGCTTCGACATCGACCCCGCGAAGCGCGCCCGATTGAACGACATCGGTGGGCGCGCCGTCGGCTCGATCGCCGAACTCGCCGAGCCTGCGCGCTGCATTATCATTGCTGTCTTTTCGACCGATCAGGTCGAGGACGTGATCGAGAACAATCTGCTGCCGGCGCTTGGTGAGCGTTCGAACAAGATCGTGCTGTGCATGAGCACCTGCGATCCGGACCAGGTCGCCGCGCTTGCCGCACGCGTCATCCCGCGCGGCATCCGCTATCTCGACGTGCCGGTGTCCGGCACGTCCGATCAGGTGCGGCGCGGCGACGGCGTGGCGCTGATCGGCGGCGACAAGGCGATCGCCGATGAGGTGGCGCCGGTGTTCGATGCCCTGTTTGCGCGCCGCCTTCATGTCGGCAAGGTCGGTGACGGCGGCCGCGCCAAACTTGCCGTCAATCTGATCCTCGGTCTCAACCGGCTGGCGCTGGCCGAGGGCCTTGTCTTCGCCGAACGGCTCGGCCTCGATCCGGCGGCGTTCCTCGATGTCGCGCGCGGCTCAGCCTCCTACTCGCAGGTCATGGACACCAAGGGCCCGAAGATGGTGCGCGGCGATTTCTCGGCCGAGGGCCGCGCCCGGCAGACGCTCAAGGACTGCCGCCTGATGCTCGATCAGGCCGCGGCGCTCGGCCAGCCGCTCAAGATGCTCGAAGTCCATGCCGACGTCTTGGAGGCCTGCGTACGCGCCGGCGACGCCGACCTCGACAACAGCGTCATCATCAAGGAAGTGCGCCGCCGCGGCGATTAACTCTCGGCTTCAAGCGCCCGTTTCAATCGCCGGATAATGACTCCCCGCGCGCGATCGTCGGCGGCCGCATAGACCGCATCATTGATATCGAGGATCAGCTTCGACATGTCGTTATGCCAGTCGAGATTGGTCACGGCCTCGGGCGCGAGCCGGCGTCGATGCGAGATGTCGATCGGTGTCGGCGCTATTGTGGCCAGCTCGTAAATATCGTCCAGCAGAGGCGTGAACACCTTGGCCGCCGGCACCGTGCGCTCGGCGATCCGCTCGGCAAGTCCGTTCAATGCGGGCTCTTCGCCGTGCACCAGGAATACGCCGCGTTCGATCGGCCGCCGCGACGCGATCCAGCGCGCGAGCTCAGGACCGTCGGCGTGGCCGGAATATTCATCGAGCCTGCGGATGCGCGCCGCCACGTTGATCTGCTCGCCCTGGATGCGCACCGATTTCACGCCATCGCTGAGGAAGCGGCCAAGCGTTCCACGCGCCTGGAAACCGACCAGCAGCACCGTCGCCTTGCTTTGCCAGAGCCAGCGCTTGAGATGATGGCGGATGCGGCCAGCGTCGCACATGCCGCTGGCGGCGATGATGATGTGGAAGCCGATCAGCCGGGCGATGGCCTTGCTCTCGTCGACGCTCTCGGTGCAATGCAGATGCGGCGAACGCAGCAGTCGGTCAACGTCGATATCCGATTGCAGGCTGTCGCTGTGCCGGCGAAAAACTTCGGTCGCGCGGATGGCAAGCGGCGAATCGAGGAAGATCGGCGCGCTCGGCACCTCGCCGCGCTCCATCAGGTCGAAGAGGTCGACGATAAGCTCCTGCGTCCGCTCGACCGCGAAGGCCGGAATCAGCAACGCGCCGCCGCGGGCCTTGGCCTCGCGCACTTCGGCGGCGAGCCGACGGCGGCGGGACTCGCGCGTCACCGGCGGTCGGTCCTCATCGCCATAGGTCGATTCGCAGATCACGTAATCGAGCCCTGTCGGCGCCTCCGGATCGGGTTCAAGCAACTTGGCGTCAGGGCCGATGTCGCCCGAGGCCAGCACACGCAGCGGCTTGCCATCTTTGCCGGCGCCGCCAAATTCGATTTCGATCGAGGCCGAGCCGAGCAGGTGCCCGGCATTCCAGTAGCGCGCGCGCACGCCCGCCATCGGCTCGAACCAGCTCTCATAGTCCACGGCCTGAAAGGAATTGAGCGAAGCGACGGCGTCGGCCTGACTGTAGATCGGCGTCACGCCCGCCCGCCCGCGCGCGGCATTTCGGCGGTTCAATGCCGCCACCTCCGATTCCTGGATGCTGCCGGAATCCGGCAGCATGAACGAGCAGAGGTCGATGGTCCCCTGCGTCGCGAAGATGCGGCCGCGAAAGCCGCCGCACACAAGCTTCGGAATAAGCCCGCTATGGTCGATATGGGCATGCGTCAGGAGCACTGCATCGATGTCGGCGGGCAAAAACGGAAAGGCACCGTAGTTGAGCTCCTTCAGCGTCTTCGGTCCCTGGAACAGGCCGCAGTCGACGAGCAGGCGGCCAGCAGGCGTTGCGAACAAATAACAGGAACCGGTGACTGTGCGGGCCGCGCCGCAAAAGCTCAATGCCAAGCTCATGTGCCGCACTCCTTGCGCAACGCTTCGGCCAGCAAGCCATCGAGCGCGATCGCATTGGTCGGGTGCGGCACGCTATCGGTCGATCTGACCGACCGGATGCCGGCTACGAACAGCGCGTTGACCAGTTCCGGCGGAAACAGAGCGTGGGTGACGACGGCGTCGATAGCCGTGGCGCCAGCGGAGCGCAGCGCTTTCGTGCAGGCGGCAAGTGTCGTGCCAGTCGATACGATGTCATCGACCAGAAGCGCCGGCCGATTGGCAAGGCGTGCCGGATCGGCAAAAGTTACATCGACCGCGCGGTCTCCGCGGCGGCTCTTGCGCGCGACGGCGAAATCGAGCCCGAGCCTCCCGGCAAGATCGCTCGCCCAGGCGCGGGATTCCTCGTCAGGTCCCACAATGATCGTTCGACGGTCGAGGCCCGCGTGCAGCGCCTCAGCGACCGCCGGCATGGCCGAAAGGTCGTCGGCCTCGATACCCGGAAAGACATCGCTAATCTTCCGGGTTCGGTGCAGGTGCGCATCGATCGTCACGACACGGTCGAAAACCTGCGCAAGCAAGGGGCCGATCACATTCTGACTGATCGCCTCGCCTTCATGGAACGCAGCGTCCTGCCGCATGTAGCAGAGGTAGGGAGCGACGAGCACCAAGCGTTTTGCACCGCCGCCGCGCAAAGCCTCGCAGGAAAACAATAGCGCCAACAACTTGTCATTCGGCTGATGCAATGACGCAAATATGATGGTCGTTTTTGCGGCCGCGCCGACCGTCACGCGTAACTCCTCATCGGGAAAGCGGTGCACCTCGATTTCGTGAATGGATAACCCGAGTCGCGCGCCGAGGCGCTTCGTCGCCTCCGCCGCGGACGGCAGGCACTGCAGCGCGACGCCGGTCACGGTTTTCTCTCGTCGGCGGACGGATGCGCACCGACCACGTAGCCGCTGCCTGCCTTGGCGCCCACGCGCGCCAACTCGAACTGCGAGTCGTCGAAAGCATGGATGCGATAGAGCGGTTCCCCCTGCTCGACATGGTCGCCGATCTTCTTGAACACCTTGATGCCGGCGCCCTTGTCGATCGGCGCACCGGCTGTACGCGCCAGCCGGTTCAGCCGCAGACAATCGATTTCCCCGACGATGCCGTCGTGTGGCGCCACGACGTCCGCCGAAAGATCCCCGATACTAATATTGCAGCCGGACGGACCTTGCGCCTCGATGATCTTGTGCATCTGCTTGAGCGCCGCCCCGCTGTCGAGCAGCTCCCGCGCGCGGGTATAGCCAGTGCCGCCACGCAGGTCGGGGTCGTACTCGAGCACGTGCGCCGCGAGCCGTAGCGACTTCTCGCGCAAATCGCGCGGCGCGGCCGGATCGTTCGCCAGCACCGCCATCACGTCCTGCGATTCCAGCACCGGGCCGATGCCATTGCCGATCGGCTGGCGGCCGTCGGTGATCACGACCTCGACCGCGATGCCGAAGTGGTCGCCAACGAATTCGAACAGTTTGCGCAGGCGCATGGCCTCAGCGGTGCTGGTGAGCTTGGCCGCGGGGCCGACCGGCAAATCGACCACGAGATGGCTGACACCGGCCGCGAGCTTCTTCGACATGATGGAGGCCACCATCTGCTCGCGCGTATCGATGGCGAGCGGCCGCTCGACCGAGATCAGGATATCGTCGGCCGGCGACAGGTTGACGTGGCCGCCCCACACCAGGCAGCCGTGGCAGGCATTCACCACGTCCTTCATCGCATCGAC
Source organism: uncultured Alphaproteobacteria bacterium (assembly GCA_963742095.1). Classification (GTDB taxonomy): domain Bacteria; phylum Pseudomonadota; class Alphaproteobacteria; order Rhizobiales; family Xanthobacteraceae; genus Pseudolabrys. Next base: position 1,150,366 of record CAVUKJ010000003.1, on the reverse strand, counting down.
CCCGAGGTCAACGCGTGCCAACACCTCCATTGTATCGGCCGTGCCGGCGGGCGAAGTGATCGCGCGCGAGGATGTTTTCGGGATCGTCAGCCCGTGCGCGGCGACGATCGGCACCACGACCATCGAGGTGCGGTTGCCGGGAATGCCGCCAATGCAGTGCTTGTCGACGACGATCTTTCGATCCCATTTGAGCTGCGTGCCGGCATCCGCCATGGCGCGCGACAGGGCGATGAGTTCGCCGGACGTCATGAAGCTTGCCGAGCCGATCAGGAAGGCGGCGATCTCCATGTCGGAATAGCGATAGTGCGCGATGTCCGCGATGATCGCGTTGATCTCGGCAGCGCTCAGCGCGCGGCCTTGAATCTTGGCGCGCACGGCGTCGAGGCTTTCCGGCGGCGGCGCCGGCGTGACCGTGACCGGACTGCCGGCCGCCTCGCCAAAGCGGCGAAAGGCGGGCTCGGACAGACCGAGTTCGTCGGGCGCGACCATGCCGTCGTCGGTCAGCAGCAGCGTGGCGAGCAGGACCTTGGAATTGGCCCGCAACTCGACGCGCGAGAAGCCGCGGAAAACATCCGGCCGCAACGCTTTCGAGCGCCGCGAGATCACTACGACGTTCTCGCGGCCGGTATCGAGATTGACCCGCCTGATCTTGAGTTGCGGACGCGGCGGTGACGGCGGGTTTTGGGTCATTCGAGGTCCCAGATGCGCATGTCGCGGACCTTATCAACGGGTCACCGGAACCCATTGATCTAAATCATGACTTTGGTCCGCTCCCCGCTTAACGACGCCTTAAACCGGCTTGCTTAGCGTCCTTTTCGGGGATGGCGGGCGAACCGCCATGTGGTTCAAGGGCCGCGTTGATGGCGCAGGGCAAGGGACAAGCGGGCGGGCGCCGCGAGCCGGTGTTCGATGTCAGTCCGCCCGTGCAGCTGAGCGCGGACGACCGGCCGACCGGCGCCAAACCGCCGCAACGGCGGCGCAAGCGCAAGGCGTCGCGCAAGCCCAAGCGACCCCGCCGCTCGATCTTCGGCCGTCTCATCTATTGGAGCCTGGTGCTCGGGCTGTGGCTCGGCATCGGCGCCGCCGGCGTCATCGCCTGGACCGGCGCGCATCTGCCGCCGATCCAGTCGTTGGAGATCCCCAAGCGCCCGCCGTCGATCCAGATCGTCGACGTCAGCGGACACGTGCTGGCGACGCGCGGCGACATGGGCGGCGAAATCATCCCGCTGAAAGACATGCCGAGCTACGTGCCGGAGGCCTTCGTCGCGATCGAGGATCGGCGCTTCTACGACCATTACGGCGTCGATCCCTTCGGCATTGCGCGCGCCGCGCTGGCCAACATTTTGCACCGCGGCGTCAGCCAAGGCGGCTCCACCATCACGCAGCAGCTGGCGAAGAATCTCTTTTTAACTCAAGAACGCACGGTCCATCGCAAGCTGCAGGAGGTGCTGCTCGCGCTGTGGCTCGAACGCAAATTCTCCAAGACTCAGATTCTCGAGCTCTATTTGAATCGCGTCTACTTCGGCGCCGGCGCTTACGGCATCGAGCAGGCCTCGCAACGCTATTTCGGCAAGTCCGCGAACCAGATGACGCTGCCCGAAGCGGCGCTGCTCGCGGGTCTGGTGCGCTCACCGTCGCGGCTTGCGCCAACACGCAATTTCAACGGCGCCGAGCACCGCGCGCAGATCGTGCTGAAGAGCATGGCCGAGCTCGGCCTCATCAGCAGCGCCAATGAGCACGCCGCGGTCACGCATCCGCCGCGCATCGTGGCGCAGGCCGGCAACGGCTCCGTCAACTATGTTGCCGACTGGGTGATGGATGCGGTCAATGACGTGCTCGGCCACGTCGATGAAGACATCGTGGTGCACACCACCATCGACAGCGGTTTGCAGGGCAGCGCCGAGCAAGCGCTCACCGACGAACTCGCGCAAAAGGGTGGCAAGGCCGGCGTGGCGCAAGGCGCGCTGGTAACGATGACGCCGGACGGCGCCGTGCGCGCCATGATCGGCGGCCGCAGCTACGCCGAAAGCCAGTTCAACCGCGCAGTCGCCGCCAAGCGCCAGCCGGGTTCGGCGTTCAAGCCGTTCGTCTATCTCACCGCGCTCGAAAGCGGGCTGACGCCCGACACGGTGCGCGAGGACAAGCCGATTGCGATCAAAGGCTGGCACCCCGAGAACTACAAGCACGAGTACTACGGCCCGGTGACGCTGACGCAGGCGCTGGCGTTGTCGCTCAATACCGTATCCGTGCGACTAACCATGGAAGTAGGGCCGCCGGCGGTGATCCGTACCGCGCATCGACTCGGCATTGTGTCTCCGCTCGAGCCGAACGCATCGATCGCGCTCGGCACATCGGAAGTCTCGGTGCTCGAACTGGTGGGCGCTTACGCAACCTTTGCCAATGGCGGCAACGCGGTCGCACCGCACGTCATCGAACGCATCAACGACGCCAAGGGCAAACTGCTTTATGCGCACAGCGACCAGCCGCTCGGCCGCATCGTCGACGTCAACTATGTGGCGGAGATGAACGCGATGATGCAGCAGACGCTGCTGATCGGCACCGCCAAGCACGCCGGCATCCCCGGCTGGCCGGCGGCCGGCAAGACCGGCACGTCGCAGGACTTCCGGGACGCCTGGTTCATCGGTTACACCGCGCATCTCGTCACCGGGGTCTGGCTCGGCAACGATGATGGCACGCCGACCAAGCATGTCACCGGCGGTAGCCTGCCGGCGGAAATCTGGAGCCGCTTCATGCGCGACGCACACCAGGGCGTGCCGGTCGCCGCGCTTCCCGGCTCCGGCGGCGGCGGATTCTTCGCGAATCTTTTCGGCGGTGGCGACACACGAACGCCTGCTGCGGCGTCGACCGTCGGCGCAGCCCCGATCCGCCCGGCCTCCATTCCTGCGGCTTCGACCGCCACACGCGGAGACAGCGCCAGTCTCGATGGCTGGCTGCTCAACAATCTGTTTGGCCGCCGTTAGTGCTTGGCGACGCGGGCGCGCACGGCCCGCGTCGCAATCCACAACATGAGATTGACGCAGCCTGCGACTGCGACGCCCGCGGCCAGCGGCCACGCGCTTGTCCCGAGCATCAGCCCGACGATCGCACCGAATATCGCAGCGACGCTTTGCTGCACGAAACCGAGCAGGGATGAGGCTGCGCCAGCGCGGTCTGGAAATGGCGTCATAGCGCCTGCAATCGACTGCGGCAGCACCATGCCGAGGCCGGCAAGATAGACCGCAACCGGCAAAACGAGCGACGCGGCCGAGGTCAAGCCGAGCCCGACCGCCACGACCATCGCCAATCCACCGGCGGCAACAGCGCAACCGCCAAGCCCAAGAATGCCGTCGAGCCCGAAGCGATGCGACAAACGCGCCGACAGCGTCGAGCCTGTCATGTAGCCGACCGAACCGACCGCAAAGGCGACACCGAAGGCGAACGCCGACAGCCCATAGAGATCCTGCAAGACGAATGACGCACCGGATATCCAGGCGAACAGCCCGGCATAGCTGGAGGCGGCGAGCCCGAGATAAGCGAGATAGGCCGGATTGCGAACGATGGTGCGATAGGACCTCGCCATCGAGGTGACCGAGACCGGGTCAGCCGCGCGTTGCGCCAAGGTCTCCGGGAGCAAAGCGACGACGACCCCGACGCCCGCGACGCCGGCGGCGACGAGCGCGAAGAACACCGAGCGCCAGCCGAAACCAGTCTGCAAGGCGCCGCCGGCAACCGGCGCCAACACCGGTGCGAGCGCCATCACCGCGCCGATCACCGACAATTCGCGTCCGGCCCGCGCGCCGGAATAAAGGTCGCGCACCATGGCGCGCGCCAGCACGATGCCGCCGGAGCCGCCGAGCGCCTGGACGAAACGCGCCGCGATCAGCATCTCGATCGAACGCGACATCGCGCAGGCGAGACTCGCCGCGCAATACAGCGCGATGGCGCCCAGCAGCACCGGTTTGCGGCCGTGGCGGTCGGAAATAGGGCCATAGATGATTTGCCCCAACGCAAAACCGATCAGGTAAGACGAAATCGTCAGCTGCACCTGCGGCGCCGACGCATGCAGCTGCCGCGCGATCTCCGGCAGCGACGGCAGATACATATCGGTGGTGAGGGGGCCGAAGGCGCTGAGGCCGGCAAGCAGTGCGGTGAGCGCGAAAGTGCCGGGACGGAACATGCAGGCGAGTGATTAGCGCGCCGCCGTCACGAATGCCAGCACCGTGGTCAGGCGCCGGGTTGCTGGCCGTAGCGGTGCAGATTGGTGCCGTGCACGTCGAGCCAGGTCTTGGCGCGGGTCACGTGCGGGCAGATGCGCTCGACCAGCCGCCAGAAGCGGCGCGAATGGTTCATCTCGACGAGATGCGCGACCTCGTGCGCAGCCAGGTACTCGAGCACGAAGGGCGGCGCCAGAATGAGCCGCCAGGAGTAGGACAACACACCCGTGGTCGAGCAGGAGCCCCAGCGGCTCGACTGGTCCCGGATCGACACGCGCCGGATCGGGACGCCGAGCTTGTCAGCGGCAGCCCGGCTTGCCGCTTCCAGATCGCTTTTTGCCTCGCGCTTGAGGAAGTCGCGAATTCGGCGCGGCACGTGCGGTTCCTCGCCGGCGACGCACAACAAGCGCTCCACGGCGGTTTCTTCGACCCAGACCGTGCCACGAATACCGGTGCGATGGGCGATGCGGTGATCGATCCCGCGCAACGGCAACGTGACGCCATGCGCAAAGGGCGTCGGCTTCGGCAACCGGTCGAGACGCGCTGCGATCCAGCCGCCATGTTTCTCGGCGAATTCGCGCGCCTGCTTGAGGCTGCCGCGCGGCGGCATGGTCAGTAGCACCTCACGCGTGCCGGAATGGATGCGCAACGTGTAACGGCGCGCCTGGCGGTGGCGGCGTACGCGCACCAGATAGACCTCGCGGTCAAAGACGATGTTGATGGCCGACGGTTCGCTCGGCCGCCGATAGAGCAAGGAGCGCTGCATGGGCTCAATCCATCCCGACTCGAGCCGGGAGGAAATAATGCCATAACTGGCCCCCGAGGGAGCAGCCCCTTTGGTATTGCCGGTTCGCCCCAAAAGCCGGGGGAATAGCCTAAACCGAGCCACGAGATATTGGGCCTTTGTGAGAGCGGTTGCGGTTCCGGCGGCTGGCCGCCGGCGTGCTACGCGACGCAACGCCTACTCGGCGGCAACCACCTTCAAGGTCGGCGCGCGGCGTCCGCCATTCCGGGACAGCACAAAATCCGAGATGCGCGGTGCGATCTCGGCGCGGAAGCGCGAACCGTTGAACACGCCGTAATGGCCGACGCCGGGCTGTACGTAATGCACCTTGTGCTCGTCCGGAATGTTGGCGCAGAGCCTGTGCGCCGGTTCGGTTTGGCCAACGCTCGAGATGTCGTCATTCTCGCCTTCGACCGTCATCAGCGCAACGCGTTTGATGGCGGACGGATCGACCGGGCGGCCGCGATGCGTCATCTCGCCTTTGGGCAAAGAGTGACGGATGAAGACGGTGTCGACCGTCTGCAAATAGAATTCGGCGGACAGGTCCATGACCGCCAGATATTCGTCGTAGAATTCGCGATGCTTCTGCGCCGAGTTGCCATCGCCCTTGACCAGGTTGAGGAACAGGTTGCGGTGCGCCTCGATATGGCGATCCAGATTCATGCTGACAAACCCGTGCAGCTGCAGGAATCCCGGATAAACGTCGCGCATCACGCCCGGATGCGGGAACGGCACCTTGGTGATGACGTTGCGGCGGAACCAGTTGAGCCCGCGCTCAGCCGCCAGCTTATTGACGCCATTGGGATTGACGCGTGTGTCGATCGGCCCGCCCATCAGCGTCATGGAGTGCGGAACGTAAGGATCCTTGTCGGCTTCCATCAGAGCAACCGCCGCCATCACCGGCACCGACGGCTGGCACACCGCGATCACGTGGCAATCGCCGCCGAGCACGTGCAGGATAGAGATCACATAATCGATGTAGTCATCGAGGTCGAAGCGGCCCTCGCCCATCGGCACCATGCGCGCATCGGCCCATTCCGTGATGTAGACGTCGTGGTTGGGCAGGAAGGTTTCGACCGTGCCGCGCAGCAGCGTGGCGTAGTGGCCGGACATCGGCGCAACGATCAGCAGCTTCGGCTGCGGCCGGCGCGGGGCGCGCGCAAAGGCGCGCTCGAAATGCAGGAGCCGGCAGAACGGACGATGCCAAACGCACTTGATCTGCACCGGCACGTGCTCGGCACCGACGACCGTCTCGTGAATGTGCCAATCCGGTTTTTGATAGCGCCGCGTCGAGCGCTCGAACAATTCCGCCGCGGCGGCAACCGACTTGCCGTAAGACGTATGCGTGAGCGGATTGGCCGGGTTCTTGAAGAAGAGCCGCGTCGCGTCGGCAAAGGCGCGCGACGGATTAAGCGCGGCGTGACCCATTTCGTAGAACCAGTACATCGGCGTCGCCAGCAACGCGCCGCTATCGCCCGGCAGCGTTGCCGCGCCGTCGAATTCACCGATCGCCATCGAGTTAGTCCCCGGCCCTTTGTGCGTCGCAGCAGACTGTCGTTTTTCTGTCATAGCGTCAACATTACAGATAAGTTGTTCGCACCCGGTTTACAACGCCGGGTGCCGTCATAACTGATTGATAGATATAGACGTTTCCAGCCTATTCGCCGGTTTGCAACAACGTGCCTTGGACACGGGCGCTCTGTAGAAGCTTCAGGAAGGCGTATGACGCACCCGCGAACAGCACGACGTTAAACGCCAAAGCCTCCGCCATCAGATCGGCGCGGAAGACATGGTCGATCAGCAGTGCGCGCATGCCCTCGAACACATAGGTCGGCGGCAGCGCCCAGGCGACGTATTGCAGCCAATACGGCAGCACCGCCACCGGGTAATAGACGCACGTGAGCGGCAGGAAGAGGAACATGATGGTCCAGGCCATGCTTTCGGCGCCGAGGCCATTCCGCAGCAGCAAACCGGCGACGAAAGTCCCGACCGCCCAGCTGGTCAGCAGCAGGTTGGCAAAGAAGCCCGTCAACGCGAGGCCCATCGACCAGAGATTGAAGCCGAAGAAGGCGATCGCCAGCAGCGACACCGGGATCATGCCGATCGACAGACGCACGACGCTCATGATCATCAGCGCGCCGATGAACTCGACCGGACGCAGCGGCGACATCATGATGTTCGCGAGGTTGTGCGAATACATTTCCTCCAGAAACGAGATCGAGAAGCCGAGCTGACCGCGGAACAGAATGTCCCACAGCAGCACCGAGCCGATGAACACGCCGGCGGCGCGGGCGAACAGGCCGCCACCGGCGTTCTGCGACACATATACCTGCAGGAAGCCCCACATCAGCATCTGCACGGTCGGCCAATAAATCAGGTCGAGGATGCGCGGCCATGACGAGCGCAACAGATACCAATAGCGCCGCACCATGGCGCTGACCCGCCGGACGGAGAAGTTCACACCGGTGTCGCTCCCGATCATTGCGCGGCCTCGCGGGCATTGCGCCGCCCGCGCGCGACATCGAGGAACACGTCTTCCAGAGTCTCGCGGCCGTAGCGCGCCAGCAGATGCACCGGCGTATCGTCATCCTCGATCCGGCCGCGTTTCATGATGATGACGCGGTCACACAGACGTTCGACCTCGTTCATGTTGTGCGAGGCGAGCAGAACGGAGGCCTGGTTGTCGCGCCGGTAGGCTTCAAGACGAGTCCGTACCCAGTCGGCGGTGTCCGGATCGAGCGAGGCGGTCGGCTCGTCGAGCAGAAGAACTTCCGGTTTGTTGAGCAGCGCCTTGGCGAGCGAGACGCGTGTCTTCTGTCCGGCCGAGAGTTTGCCGTTCGGCCGGTCGAGAAACTCGCTCAGGTCGAGAGCGGCGGCGAGCTCTCCGATGCGCGCATCGATATCGTCGACGCCATAGAGCTGCGCAAACACGGACAGGTTTTGCCGCACCGTCAGCCGCGTTGGCATATCGACGTAAGGACTTTCGAAGTTCATCCGATGCAGCACGCGGTAGCGCTCTTTCGGCATCGCCGCGCCGAGCACGGTGACCGTCCCAGCCGTGGGTGTCACCAGCCCCATGATCATGGCGATGGTGGTCGACTTGCCGGCGCCGTTGCCGCCGAGCAGCCCGGTCATTGACCCGGGCGTCAGCTGAAACGAAATGCCGTCGACCGCTGCCACGCCCTTGTAGAGCTTGATCAGGCGATCGACGCTGATGGCTGCGGTATTTCCGGCGCCCATGGCGACTGATGTGACGCCAGGCCGCAGCCGGCGCAAGCCCTTCCCGGCATTTATGCCCGTCACGCAAGCGATTACACTGCGCGCATGCCCGCGCTCGAACTCGCGCAAAACCATCCGCGCCGCAATGTGCGGCTCGACACCTTGGTGCGGCTGCGTTGGCTAGCCCTCATCGGCCAGACCCTCGCCGTACTGGGCGTCTACTTCGGACTGGATTTTCCGTTGCCGATCTGGGCCTGCCTCGGGGTAATCGCGCTGGCGGCGTGGCTCAACGTGGCGCTGCGCTTGCGCTTCCAGATGACACGGCGGCTCGATCCAGACCGGGCCGCATGGCTGCTCGCCTTCGACATCGCCGAGCTGGCGGTGCTGCTGTTCCTCACCGGCGGGCTGCAAAATCCATTCGCCTTCATGTTTCTCGGCCCGGTGTTGTTTTCAGCGACCGCCCTGCCGCCGCGTCTCACGCTGATGCTGGGCGGCTTTGCCGCCGCCTGCGCCACTGTGCTGGTGTTTGTGCACTACCCGCTGCCTTGGGACGTCGAGGACCCGCTGCAATTGCCCCCGATCTACATGGTCGGCGTATGGCTCTCGATCGTGCTGGCCATCGGATTCATCGGCGTCTACGCATGGCAGATCACCGAGGAATCGCGGCAGCTCGCCGACGCGCTCGCCGCCACCGAACTGGTGCTGGCGCGCGAGCAGCACCTCTCGCAGCTCGACGGACTCGCGGCCGCGGCCGCGCACGAGCTCGGTACTCCGCTCTCCACGATTGCGGTGATTGCCAAGGAACTGGAAAACGCGATCCGCGCCGAAAGTCCGCAGGGCGAGGATGTCCGCTTGCTGCGCGAGCAGGCCAACCGCTGCCGCGATATCCTCGCCAAACTCACCGAGTTGTCCTCGGAAGGTGAGCCGTTCGCGCGCGTGCCCCTGACCGCGTTGCTGGAAGAAGTCGTCGCGCCGCATCGCAATTTCGGAGTCGCGATCGAGGTCAGTCTACCGGGCGAGCGGCGCGCCGAGCCGGCCGGCGCGCGGAATCCGGCGATCCTTTATGGGCTCGGGAATCTCGTTGAAAACGCCGTCGATTTTGCCAAGGAACGCGTAGTGGTCGGCGCGCAGTGGAGCGAAGATGCTGTCGAGGTCAGCATTGCCGATGATGGCGCAGGCTTTGCGCCGGAAGTCCTCGGCCGCATCGGCGAACCATATGTTACCACCCGACGCCGCAATCCTCACGACGCCGAAAGCCCCGCCGGCCTGGGACTCGGCTTTTTCATCGCTAAAACGCTGCTTGAGCGCTCCGGCGCGACGCTAACCTTCGAAAACCGCTCGCTTCCCGAGCGCGGCGCCATGGTGCGCGTGCGCTGGCGGCGCGAGGATTTCGAGCGGCCATTAACCCTCGCCGCGGCTTGAGGTCGCAGGGTGTCATCCCCATGTAATGCCCTAACGAGCTGAGACGGGGTGAGATAGTGGATATTGCCATGGACGTCGCGGAACGCGCGGCGAAAGACACGGTCCCAAGCGAGCGAACGCTCCTGATCGTGGAAGATGACCAGTCATTTCAGCAGCGCCTTGCCAAGGCGCTGGAACAGCGCGGCTTTATCGTGACCACCGCCGACTCGGTCGCGGCCGGATTACTGCAGGTGGAGACCGCAACGCCCGCCTTCGCGGTCGTCGACATGCGGTTGGGCGACGGCAATGGCCTCGACGTGATCTCCGCGCTCAAGCGCCGCCGCCCCGAGGCGCGTGCCATCATCCTGACCGGCTACGGCAATATCGCAACCGCCGTGACGGCGGTGAAGCTCGGCGCGGTCGATTATCTCGCCAAGCCCGCCGACGCCGACGACGTGGTCGCAGCATTGCTGGCGCAGGATACGACGAAGATCGCGCCCCCGGAGAATCCGATGTCGGCGGACCGCGTGCGATGGGAGCATATCCAGCGCATTTACGAGTTGTGCGGTCGCAACGTTTCGGAAACGGCGCGCCGGCTCAACATGCACCGCCGCACATTGCAGCGCATTCTCGCCAAGCGGGCGCCGCGCTAACTGACATCCCCGTACGGCCCGCTCGGGTCGGCGAGCGACTGCAATCGCAATGCGGCGGCGCGGGCAAACAGCAACATCATTGATTTGCGCGTGGCCGCCGGCAGGCGATGCTCCGGCGCCTTGCAATGGAAATGTGCGCCATAGGCGTCCGCTACGATCAGGCCGGTGTCGGGTGGGAAGATCTCGCACGGCACCTCAACCGTCGTGGCGAAGAACAGCCGGTCGCAGTGCAGCCGGTAGTCCTGCCATTTCTGGTCGGCGCGAAAGTCGGCGATCGACGATTTGATCTCGACGATCCAGAGTTCGCCGGACGGAAGTCGAGTGCGACCAAATCGGCGCGGCGGCCGGAGGGCAGCGGCAGTTCGCTCACCACGCAGAAGCCATGCGCATGCAGCAAGCGCGCAGCGCCGCGCGCCACCGCCAGCGCGGTTTCCGACTGGCGGCCGTCGATGGGGACTTGCAGCGGCTGCGGCGACGCGAGCGACATCAGCTGACCTTCGCGCGCGATTGTAGCGAATTTCCGGCGCGCTCGGGAAAGGCCTTGGCGAGCGCCGCCCGGTCTGCCTTGAGTACACCGCGTTCGGTGATCAGCCCGGTGACGAGCCGCGCCGGCGTGACGTCGAAGCCATAATTGGCGACCGGGGAACCATCCGGAATGACCTGCACGGTCTCGATGCGGCCGTCCTTGGTTTTTCCGGTCATGGTCGCAACTTCATCGGCGGAGCGCTGCTCGATCGGAATTTCGGCAACGCCGTCGTTCACCGCAAAGTCAATGGTCGGCGACGGCAGCGCCACATAGAACGGTACATTGTTGTCATGCGCGGCAAGCGCCTTCAGGTAGGTACCGATCTTGTTGCAGACATCGCCCTGCGCGGTGACGCGGTCGGTGCCCACAATGACAATGTCGACCATGCCATGTTGCATCAGATGCCCGCCGGTATTGTCGGGGATAACCGTGTGCGCGACGCCATGATGGCCCAGTTCCCAGGCCGTGAGCGAGGCGCCCTGGTTGCGCGGCCGGGTTTCGTCGGCGAACACATGCACGGGGATGCCCCTGTCATGCGCCATGTAGATGGGCGCTGTCGCGGTGCCCCAATCGACCGTCGCCAGCCAGCCGGCATTGCAATGAGTAAGCACGTTGACGCGCTCGCCTTTTTTCTTCGCCGCAATGGCCTCGATCAGCGTGAGCCCGTGGCGACCGATCGCCTGATTAATGGCGACGTCTTCTTCGGCGATCTCGTTGGCGCGGCGCAGCGCGGCCTCGGCCCGCGCGTTGCGCGGCTGATTGCGCACCGCGGCCAGCATCTCGTCGAGCGCCCATTTGAGATTGATCGCGGTCGGGCGCGTCTTGAGCAGCGCGGCGCAAGCCCGCTCGAGGTTTTCGTCGGAGGCGTCCTCGCGCAGCGCCAGCCACACGCCATAGGCCGCCATGGCGCCGATCAGCGGCGCGCCGCGCACCTGCATAGACCTGATCGCGTGCGCCGCATCGGCAAGACTGACAAGCCGCACAGTGGCGAAGCGGTGCGGCAACAGCGTCTGGTCGATGATGCCCACGCTCTGCCCATCGTTCTCCAGCCAGATGCTGCGCGTGGCTTGGCCGTCGATTTTCATGGTGCAAGAGATAGCGAGGTTTGCGAGGATGCGCCACCTTTGACGCCCGACGGAGGGACGTGTGGCTATCGACTACGAAAAAGAATACGACAACCGCGGCCGCGTTAAAGAGCACCCGGAGATTTTTGCCAGGAACGAGCGCGATGCCGCGGCCTACCGCGACGCCGCCAAAGGCGCCGAGCTCGGCATCAAGTACGGCCGCTCGCCGCGGCAATACATCGATTTCTTTCCGGGCAAGGACGGCGGCCCGCTCGCGATCTTCATCCATGGCGGCTGGTGGCGCACGCGCGATCCGTCGGCGTACAGCCATCTTGCCGGCGGGCCCAATGCGCACGGCGTCAGCGTCGCGATGCTCGGCTACGATCTCTGTCCGCAAGTGTCGATCGCGACCATCATCGAGCAGATGCGCGCGGCCTGCCTCTTCCTGTGGCGCAAGAAACACCAGTGCATGCTGGCGATCGGCCATTCGGCCGGCGGACATCTTGCTGCCTGCATGGCAGCGACGGACTGGAAGACGATTGCGCCCCATGCGCCGTCCGATCTGGTGCCTGCCGCCTACGCGATCTCCGGCGTGTTCGACTTGGCGCCTCTGACGCAGATTTCGGTCAACGCCGACCTCAAGCTCGACGACAATAGTGCGCGCGCTTGCTCTCCGATTTACTTGCGCGTGCCGGCCGGCCGCTCGCTCGATGCGGTGGTCGGCGCGCTCGAATCGAGCGAGTTCCTGCGGCAGAGCAGCATCGTCACGGAGACCTGGCGCAAAAGCGGCGCGCAGACGCGCTACGAGGCGGTCCCCGGTGCCAACCATTTCACCATCATCGAGCCGCTTGCAGATGCCAATAGCGCGATGACCAGGCGCGTCGTCGAAATGGCGAAGAATGTCGCCGCGATGAAGCTCTAAAACCAGTACTGCCGCGCGAACGCGACGCTAAGCACCGCGCCGACCGCGACCACCAGCACGCGCACGATCGCCTGCGGGATGACGCGCGCAAGATAAGAGCCGGCGAGCCCGCCGACGATCGTGCCAGCCATCAGCGCCAGCGTTGGCGGCCAATGCACAGCGCCTTGCGCGATGAAGACGAGACCGGCGGCGAGCCCGTTGAGGCTCGAGACCAGATTCTTGGCGACGTTGGCCGAGCGATAATCGCCGCCGGTCGCTACACTGAAGATGCCGAGCAGGAGAATACCGACGCCGGCGTTGAAGTAGCCGCCATAAAACGACACCGGCAGCAGCACCTTCAGGCTCGACAGGTTGAATTTGATAGTGTGGCCGCGATGCGCGGCGCGTCTGTGAATATAGGCGCTAATCTTTCCGGAATAGGCGAAGATGACGGTGGCAAAGCCGAGCAGCAGCGGCACGATCGCGGTGAAGACCCGGGCCGGCGTCAGCAGCAGGCAGGCGCCGCCGAGCGCCGCGCCGGTGATCGAGATGACGATGAGGCTGATGAAGTCGCGGTTGAATGGCGGCAATTGCGAGCGGTCGGCGACGGCGGCGAGGAAAATGCCGGGCATCAGCGACACCAGCACGGTGACCGCCGCGGCCTGTGGCGGCACCCCGACCGCTATCGCCGCCGGATAGAGCACGACCGCCGCGCCGCCGACGATCGAGGCCGTGATGCCGGCAACGACGCCGGTGCCGACCAAAAACGCCGCGGTGAGAATGTCCACTAGAAGAACGCCTGGATGCCCGTCTGTGCGCGGCCGAGGATGAGCGCATGGATGTCGTGGGTGCCCTCGTAGGTATTGACCGTCTCGAGGTTCGAGAGCACGCGCATCACGTGGTATTCCTCGGAAATGCCATTGCCGCCGTGCATGTCGCGGGCGACCCGGGCGATGTCGAGCGCCTTGCCGCAATTGTTGCGTTTCATCAGCGAGATCGACGGCGGCGCCGCGCGGCCTTTCTCCAGCATGCGACCCAAGCGCAGTGCGCCGGCGAGACCCAACGCGATCTCGGTCTGCATGTCGGCGAGCTTCTTCTGGATAAGCTGATTGGCGGCGAGCGGGCGATTGAACTGTTTGCGATCAAGAACGTATTGCCGCGCCGCGTGCCAGCAGAACTCCGCGGCGCCCATGGCGCCCCATGAGATACCGAAGCGCGCGTTGTTGAGGCAACCAAAGGGGCCGGCGAGGCCCTGAACATTCGGCAGCAGATTGTCTTCGGGCACGACGCAATCTTCGAGCACGATCTCGCCGGTGACCGAGGCGCGCAGGGACAGCTTGCCTTCGATCTTGGGCGTGGAGAAACCTTTGGTGCCGCGTTCGACAATGAAGCCGCGGATCTTGTTGTCGAGCTTCGCCCACACCACTGCGATATCGGCGACCGGCGCGTTGGAAATCCAGGTCTTGGCGCCATTGAGCTTATAGCCGCCTGAGACTTTCTCGGCGCGCGTGACCATCGAACCGGGATCGGAACCATGATCGGGCTCGGTCAATCCGAAGCAGCCGACCATCTCGCCGCTCGCGAGCTTCGGCAGGTACTTGCGACGCTGTGCTTCCGAGCCATAGGCGTAGATAGGATACATCACCAGCGACGACTGCACCGACATCGTGGAGCGGTAGCCGGAGTCGACGCGCTCGAGCTCGCGCGCGATCAGCCCGTAGGAGACATAACCGAGGCCCGCGCCGCCATAGTCCTCCGGGATCGTCGGCCCGAGCAGCCCGAGCTTGCCCATCGCGGGGATCAACGTCGGATCGTATTTCTCCTCGCGCCAGGCTTCGATGACGCGCGGCATCAGCGTGTCCTGCGCGAAGCCGCGGGCGCTGTCGCGCACCATGCGTTCGTCTTCGGTGAGGTCGCTTTCGATATCGAGCGGATCTTCCCAGACGAAATCGGAGTCCTTCAGGGAGAGCGCTGGCTTTCCCGCGGTCTTTTCGGCAAGCTGCGACATCACGAACTCCAGGCAAATTGGTTGGCTTCACTATAGCTCAAGCGGGCTTGCGGCAACCAGCGGCGCACGGCAACGTCGCGATTGTTGAGGGATCGATGCGCAGGCTTTTTGCTGGTATTGCGGCTGGAGTAGCGCTTTTTGCCGTACCGGCAAATGCGGCGTCGCTGCTCGATTGCGGCGGCAGCGATTCCGCTTACCGCACGGTCTGCAACGAGCAGGAACTGCGCGCGCTCGGCGGCGAGATCGATCAGGAATTGGCGCGGCTCTTGCGCGGCGCCGATCCGCTGACGGCAATGCTGCTCAAGCGCGATCAGGTCTATTTCACCGACATCCTCTATGCAGCAAACATTTCCGAATTCCGCGGCCAGGACGACCAGAACTACAAGCGCATCTTGGACGTGCTGAAGCAGCGCCGCCGCGCCCTTGCACGCATGCACACCGGGCCCGCCACGACGCCTGAGGGCAACTGGGCGAACGCGCTCGCGAGCGTCACCGTCGCCAAAGACGGCAGCGCGCTCAGCATCAATCTGAAGGCCCGTGTGAGCTACGTGGATGCCAATATCGGCGAGGTCGCCTGCGCGCTGACCGCGACGGCGAAGCCGGGCAAGGACGGCTGGTACATCACGACGCTGCACGACAAGGATGAAGATGGCCAGGTCGACGCCATCCAGTTCCGGCTGCAGGGCAGCACCTTGCGCATCGTCCGTGACACCAGCACGGCCAGCGACGCCTGCACCGGCCGTGAGGCGGACGAAGCCGAAAGCGAGGCCAAGCCGCACGTCGACATCCTCACCGGCAGTTATTTTCCCGTCGGGCAGGCCGCCGCCAGCACCGGCAGCGCGGCGCGCGCAGTGTCGCCCTCGTTCGATTGCGGCAAGGCGGAGAATGCCGACGAGGAAGAGATCTGCGCCGATCCGGAGCTCGCCGCAGCCGACCTCGACATCGCAAAACTTTATCGCGACGCGCTGCGCCGGCTCGAGCCGAAGCTCGCCGCACACCTGCGCGCCGACCAACGCGCCTGGGCGTCCGACAATTCCACCGACTTCGTCAACAATCTGCAGCCCGGCTCCGACAAGATGCAGGGCTCCGTGCATCACACCGGCAGCGCACGGCGGCAGCTTTACCTGCGGCAGAAGGAGCGCCTGTTGCTGCTCGGCAATCTCGACGACAAGCGCAAAGGCATCGAGGGCGTGTGGGTCAGCCACAACTCATCGTTCACGCTGCTGGCGGCCAAGGGCAAGAGCGACGGCACGCTGCATGCCGAAGGCACCAAATGGGACGTCAGCGATTACAAGTCGCACTGCGAATATTCAGGCGACGGAAAGATCGAAGCCGGCAAGTTCAACGCCGGCAGCGGCGTGCCGACGCTGAGCCGCGACGGCGGCACGCTGGTCGTGGCCGCCGAAGATCCTGGCAAGGACGACGATTTTTTCGACAAGGACGGCAAGGCGAAACACGAGCAACCCGACTATTGTTCGCGTATGCGTTCGCCCAAGGCCCGGCTGTTTCCGGTCAAGGCCGGCACCGGCATCGAGACGATCTGGCGCCAGCTGTATTTCCGGTAAGCAAAACGCGGACTCAAAAAGAAAAACCCCGCCGATTCCGGCGGGGTTTTAAGGCTACCGCGTAGCGTGGCGTTAGATCGCCATCTTTAAATCTTTGGCGGCGCGGAACGCGACCTTCTTCGATGCCTTGATTTGAATTGGCTCGCCGGTCGCCGGATTGCGGCCCATGCGAGCAGCGCGCTTGCGCACCACCAAGATGCCGAGACCGGCGATCTTCACCCGCTCACCCTTCTTCAGGTGCTTGGTGATCATGCCGATCAGGTCCTCCATCATTTCGAGGCCCTGCTTCTTGGTCAGCTGATGCTGCTCGGACAGCGCCGCGGCCAGATGCCGGGTGGTGACCGGTTTGGACTTGGTGGGGGCGGCTACCATGGCTGCCATTGGAATCGCTCCTTGGCGCGCAGAATGCGCGGACCTAAAGCACTATGAGATTCGCGGCAGACCGCAAACAGCTATTCGCGCGCCAAGCCGCTTTAAGTCACAGAAAGCTTGATTTTGAGGGGTTTCAGGGCACCGCTGCCGTTGCCGCTCGGCCCTGATTCGTCTATTTCAGGCGGCAGGCGCCCGTAGCTCAGCTGGATAGAGCGTTGCCCTCCGAAGGCAAAGGTCGGACGTTCGAATCGTCTCGGGCGCGCCAGTTCTCTCTCATCAAAATGCCACGGCCGAGGCCTCGCGCGCGGTGGCATTCATCCGGCCAATAAGGGGCATATCGATTATCGATTTGGTCGATGGTCGGAGGCTTCCTATGGTCCGCGCCAACCCGATCAACGTGTGAGCACAAAATCATGCCAAGCGGACCTGCCGACATCGCCGAGACGACCGTCAAGCTGACTGCCGCCGACGGCTTCACCTTCGAGGCGTTTCAAGCCTCGCCGGAGCAGGGCAGCAAAGGCGGCCTCGTCATCCTGCAGGAGATCTTCGGCATCACCGACCAACTCAAGGGCGTCGTGCGCTCTTACACGCGCGACGGCTACGACACCATCATTCCCGCCCTCTACGACCGCGTCGCGCCGGGCACGGTGGTCCCCTTCAACGAGCCGGATCGCGGGCGCGACCTCGCCTACGGCCTGCCGCTCGACAAGGTCATGCTCGACATCGCGGCCGCCGTTGCGCGCGTACAAAATACGCACGGCGTGTCGATCCTCGGCTTTTGCTGGGGCGGCGGCGTGATCGTCCGCGCCGCGGCGGAACTGAACTTGCGCGGCGCGATCGCTTTCTACGGCACGCGCCTGCCGACCTATCTCGATCAGAAACCGAAATGCGCGCTGCTGTTCCACTTCGGCAAGACCGATCCGAATTCGACGCCTGAGACCATCGAGCAGGTCCGCAAGGCCTTTCCGTCGGCGGAGACCCACATCTACGACGCCGGCCACGCTTTCGCCAACGATGTGCGTCCGGCCTATGTCGAGCCGGCGGCGACGCTCGCGCGCAGCCGCACGATGGATTTCCTGGCCCGGCATCACAAGGCGGCCGGCTGAACTCGGTTAGAAGCCGCGATAGACGGCCTTGATCTGCTCGCGCAACCAGGCGTGCTTGCGGTCCCTGTCGTAGCGGACATGCCAGACCATATTGGTGGCGATCGGGCCGACGTCGATCGGCACCGGCCGTTTCGCCAGCTTGGACGATTTCTCGAACACGTCCGCCGCCAGCTTGGTGAAAACCCCGATCATATCGCTGCGGCTCAGGAGTTGCGGCACCGCCGTGAAGTTCGTCACCGTCACCAGCGCGTGACGCCGCAGACCGTGGCGCAGCAGCAGATCGTCGAAGATCGCGGTGCGCTGTCCGGTTGCGCTCACCACGAGGTGCGGGAACGACAGCACCGCCGCGATGTCGAAGCGCGCGCCGCGCTTAAGAATGGGATGGTCGCGCCGGAATACGCAGAACAACTTGTCGTCGAGCATCGCTTCGGCGTGGAAATGACCAGGCTTGTGGTCGAACCAGCCGAGCGCGAGATCGGTGCGGTCCGCATCGAGCAGGTCGAGCGCCTGGTTGCGGTCGGCCGTCAGGACCTGCAGCGCCATGCTCGGCGCCAGCCGCTGCACGCGGCCAAGCAGCGGCGGCAGCAGCGCGATGCTCAAGCGATCCGGCGTGCTCAGGCGGAAGACGCCGGCGGCTTTCGCCGGATCGAATTGCGGCTCTTCGGCGAAACAGCTTTCCATCAGTGCGATCGCGTCGCGCAGCGGCTCGCGGATCGCCTCGGCTCGCGGCGTCAGCACGAATCCTTTGGGGCCGCGCACCAGCAGATCGTCGCCAAGCAGTTGGCGCAGCCGCTTTAACGCGTTGCTCACCGCGGGCTGCGAGCGGCCAAGCCGCTTGCTGGCGCGGGTAACGCTGCGCTCGGCGACCAGCGCATCGAGCACCTTGAGCAGATTGAAATCGATATTGCCGAGGTTCATGCGCTGCCGGATCGGTATTCGTGCGGTGAATAAGGCACATTGTTATTATCCATTTTGAAAATAGGGAAGGTTTCCCTAGTCTGACCGCAAGGGCGGCGGCCTCGGCCTGAACAACGCCGGCGGCCCAAACAAGCCGGGTGCGCAAGAAACTCAAAGGGGAGGATAATTAATGACCATCACACGCCGCAGTTTGATCGCAGCGCTGGGCGCAGCGCCCGCCGCAACGCTATTGCCGCGCGCAGCCTTCGCCGCATATCCGGACCGGCCGATCCACCTGGTCGTGCCGTTCGCGCCGGGCGGCAACGCCGACATCGTCGGCCGTCTGGTCGGCGAGCAGATGTCGAAGGCGCTCGGCCAGCCGGTGGTGGTCGACAACAAAGGCGGCGCCGGCGGCAGCATCGGCGCCGAAAACGTCGCGCGCGCCATGCCCGACGGCTATACGCTGTTGGTCGGCTCGAACGGCCCGCTGACCGTCAACCCCTTCGTGCAGGCGCACCTGCCCTACGATCCGCAGAAGGATTTCGTCGCGGTCGCGCTGACGAGCTACGTGCCGCACGTCATCATCCTCAACAACAACGTCGCGGCGAAAACCGTGCCCGAACTGGTCGCGCTCTCCAAGAAACAGCCGGTCAACATCGCCACCAGCGGCGTCGGCAGCGCAACGCACATGACGCTCGAGCGCTTCAAGGCGGCAACCGGCGCCGACATCACGCACGTGCCCTACAAGAGCGGCGGCGCGCTGATGCCGGACCTGCTCGGCGGCGCCATTCAGGGCGCGATGACGGAATTCTCGACCGCGCTGCCGATGCACAAGGGCGGCAAGGCGCGCATTCTCGCCGTGGCCTCGGCGCAACGCTCCCAGCTCGCACCCGATGTGCAGACCTTCATCGAGGGCGGTGTCAAGGATTTCACCGCGCAGAGCTATATCGGCATTCTAGCGCCGGCCGCGACCCCACCCGCGATCGTCGCGCAGCTGCAGAAGGCCATCGCCACCGGCTTGACGAGTGGGCCGGCGGCCGAGCGGCTGCGTGCGATGGGTTCGGAGATCGCAACCAACGAGCAGATGACGTCGGCCGGCTTTGCCGCCTTCATCCGCGCCGATTACCAGCATATGGGCGAAGCGGCGAAGCTCGCCGGCATCACGCCGAAATAGAGCGCGCGCGTCCATTCGCGCTCGGTAGTTCGTTCAGCGGCGGCATGCGGCGCGGCTCCGGCACATAATATTTCCCGAGCTTCACCATCGCCCGGGGCTTCGCCACGATCGAGGTGAGCCGCTCGCACAGCGCCTTGGGCGAGGTCGGCTTCAGCAGGAATTCGTGCGCGCCATTGCGCAGCGCCTCCATGACCGCGGAACGCTGGGCGCGGCTGGTCAGCATGATGATCGGCAGGTTCGGCCGCGGAAAAACGCCGGGCGAGCGCACGATGCGCATCACCTCCATGCCATCGAGCACCGGCATATCCCAATCGAGGAACATGATGTCGGGATCCCAGGTGCGGATCGCTTCGAGCGCCGCCAGCCCATCGGCGACCTCGACCACCGACTTGGCGCCGAGATTCATAAGCATGGTGCGCGTGAGCTTGCGCATGAAGGAGTTGCCGTCGACAATCAGGATATTGAGACCCTGAATCATCTTCTCGATCGACTTGTTGGCGGAGACGCGCGAGTCCGGCATGGACGACGTATTCCTTCCTATTGCCGGCGCGAACGCTAGGTCAAAGCTTCTGCAATATTACTAAGACCTATTGTTCAATTTTTTGAAAAATAACCGACGGGGTGGCTCCAAAGCCGCTGATGCGGGCATATCTTGCGGTTAACCGGGCGTTAAGACGGAGATTTGCCATGAAACTGCCGGGGCCAGACCACCCGATCACGATTGCGAACAATAAGAAGCGCGTGCGCGTGAGCTTCGCCGGTAAGACCATCGCCGACACTACGCGTGCGCTGGCATTGAAGGAGGCGGACTATCCGGCCGTCAATTACATCCCGCGCGACGACGTTGACATGGCCGCGCTGACGCGCACGACGCACGCCAGCCACTGTCCCTACAAGGGCGACGCCAGCTATTTCACGGTTTCCGTCAACGGCCGCAGCGCCGAGAATGCGGTGTGGACCTACGAGCGGCCCTTCCCGGCCATGGCGCAGATCAAGGACTACGTCGCGTTCTATCCCAACCGCGTCGACAAGATCGAAGAGAGCTGACGCACGCGCACTCAGTGCACGCGCGGCGCCTTGAGGAATTTCGTGCGGTCGGACGAATTCACCGACACGTCGAAGGTGACGCCCTCGCGATAGAGCGTCAACGGCACCGACACCCCGGCGTCGCCGAGCGACCACACCTTGCGATAGAAGGCGGCGAGCGTGGAGATGCGCTCGCCTTTGACGGCGACAACCACGTCGCCGTTTTTCAGTTCGGCGCGCGCGGCCGGGCCCTTTGGCGCGATGCCGACGATCACGATCTTGTCTTCGATCTCGGTCGAATAAAGCCCGAGCCACGGCCGGGCCGGCTTGTTGACGCGGCCGAACTTGCGCAGATCGTCGAGGATCGGTTTCACCAGATCGATCGGCACCACCATGTTGAGGTGCTCGTCGCGGCCCTCGCGCTGGCGCTCGACCTGTAACGAGCCGATGCCGACAAGTTCGCCCTTGGGCGAGATCAGTCCGGTGCCGCCCCAATTGGGATGCGCCGGGTAGGTGAAGATCGCCTGGTCGAGCACGTATTCCCAGTAGCCAGCGAATTCCTGCTTGGCCGCGACACGGGCGGCCAAGGAACGGGTGCGTCCGCCCGCGCCGCCCATCACCACGCGTTCGCCAACCTCGAGCGCGCTCGATGAGCCGATCGGCAAACTCGGCAAATCGAGCCTGTCGAGTACCTGCACCAGACCGAAGCCGGTTTCAGAATCGAAGCCGAGCGCGTGGCCGGGGGCGACGCGGCCGTCGCCGTAGTGCAGCCACACCGTCTCGGCCTCGGTGATCAAATAGCCGATGGTGAGCACCAGGCCGTCGTCGATGAGCACGCCATTGCCGGCGCGCTCGGTGCCGAGCGTCTCGGCGGTGAAGCCATCGGACGGGATCAACGAATGGATGCCGACCACCGACGAGAGAGAGCGTTCGAGATCGTAGCCATAATCCTCCGGGCGCGGCTGCGCAGCCGCCGGCACCTTCCATTCGAGCAGCGAGGCCATATCCCGCTCCGAGTTGCCAGTCCCGTCCGCATCATACGCGGATCGTTGGACGAGAGAAGCGGCCCTTCGTGTTAGGATGATGGCATGATCCCGCTTTCGATCCTCGACCTGTCGCCAGTCTCCGAAGGCTCGACCGCCGCGCAGGCGCTGCGCAACACACTCGACCTCGCACGGCTAGCCGACGTGCTCGGCTACATGCGCTATTGGGTGGCCGAGCACCACAATCTGCCGGCGATTGCCAGCTCCGCGCCCGAGATCATGATCGGGCAGATCTGCGCGGCAACTGAGCGTATCCGCGTCGGCTCCGGCGGCGTTATGCTGCCGAACCATGCGCCGCTGATGGTCGCCGAGCGCTTCAAGGTACTGGAGGCGCTTTATCCGGGCCGCATTGATCTCGGCCTTGGCCGTGCGCCCGGCACCGATCCCGCAACCTCCTACATGCTGCGGCGGCGCCAAGGCATCAGCGAGGAGGACGATTTCCTCGAGCGCTTCCAGGAATTGATGTTGCTGGAGACGCATGGCTTTCCGGATGGGCACCCGTTCGCCAAGGTGCGGGCGATGCCGGCCGACGTGACATTGCCGCCGATCTATCTGCTCGGCTCGTCGGATTATTCGGCCCAGCTTGCCGGCCAGATCGGCGCCGCGTTTGCCTTCGCGCATCATTTTGCGACCTTCGACGCGGTCGAGGCCATGAAGCTCTATCGCGACAATTTCCGCCCTTCAGCCGCGCATAAAGAGCCCTACGCGATCCTGGCGACGCATGTGGTGTGCGCGGATACCGACGCGGAAGCCGAGCGTCTTGCCACGACGGTTGAGCTCAATTTCGTGCGCCGCGCCAAGGGCGAATACCTGCCGCTGTCGTCGCCGGAAGACGCGGCCAAATACGACTATTCGCCGGTCGACAAAGCGCGCATCGCGCAGAACCGCACCCGCCTGACGGTCGGCAGCCCGGCAACGGTCAAGGCGCGGCTCGAGCCGCTGATCGCGGCGACGCAGGCGAACGAACTCATGATCACCTCCATGCTGTTCGACCATCAGGCACGCAAGCGGTCGTATGAGCTGCTGATGCAGGCCTTTTCTTAAGCCGTGCAGCGAGGACGGCGCGCTCCCTCTCCCCTTGGGGGAGAGGGTTGGGGTGAGCGGGCAAGTGACTCTCGATAGTCCGTAACCCCTCACCCGGCACGCTTCGCGTGCCGACCTCTCCCTATGGGAGAGGTGTAGAGGCCATGCTAGAAACCCCGCCGGGTTTCGTCTTCGTGCAAAAAATAATGGGAGGTTCCTTTGGGCAAGCAATTCATCCTCACCACCAGCGACAAGCATTCGCTCGGAGCCTATCGCGCCGATCCTAAAGGCGCCGCGAAGGGCGGCATGGTCGTGGTGCAGGAGATTTTCGGCGTCAACCATCACATCCGCGCGGTGTGCGACCGGCTCGCCGAACTCGGTTATGCCGCGGTGGCGCCAGCCGTGTTCGACCGCTTCGTACGCAATTTCGAGTCGGGCTATACGCCGGACGAAATCGCGCATGCACGTAGCTATTTGGGCAACCTCAACTGGGATCACATGCTGGCGGACATCGCCGCCGCCAAAGAAGACCTCAAGGGCGCCGGCCCGGTCGGCATCATCGGCTTCTGCATGGGCGGCACCGCCGCGTTCCTGACGGCCTGCCGCATCCCCGGGATCAAGGCGGCGGTCGCCTATTACGGCGGCATGATCGGCAAGTTTGCCGATGAAAAGCCGAAGTGCCCGCTACAGATGCATTTCGGCGAGAAGGACGAAAGCATCCCGATGGCGACCGTCGAGGAGATCAAGAAGAAGCAGCCGCAGGCGGAGACTTATGTTTACCCGGGCGCGGCGCACGGCTTCTATTGCGACGAGCGCGGCAGCTACAACAAGACCTCCGCCGATCAGGCCTGGGGCCGCACCAAGGAGTTCCTGGCCAATAATATGTAGTGAGCAACATCTTCGGCGTCGTCCCCGCGAAGGCGGGGACCCATATGCCGTGCGCTATCGAGAAGCTGCGGAGTATGGGTCCCGGCCCTCGCTACGCTCGGCCGGGACGACAGCCTGAATTTCAGAACCACCGCTCCTTCACGACGATGGTGTCGCCCGGCTGCAGCGGGTAGTTCAGCGGCACCTGGCTGGTGAAGCGCTGGCCGCCGCCGTTGCGCGTGAGCTCGACCGTCTCTTTCTTAGCGCGCGGCGCAAAGCCGCCAGCGATGGCGACTGCGTTCTCCGCCGTCATGTTCGGCACGTAGGCGTATTGGCCCGGCGTCGTCACCTCGCCCATGATGAAGAACGGCCGATAGCTCTCGACCGACACGGTGACGTGCGGCTCGCGCACATAGCCTTGCTTGAGCCGCTCGCCGATCATCTTCGACAGCTGCTCGGTGGTGAAACCACGCGCCGGCACAGTACCAATCAGCGGCAGATTCAAATTGCCGCCGGCGTCGATCATGTAGGAGCCGCTGATGCCTTCCTGGCCGAAGACCGAGACGCGCAGCTTGTCGCCGGCGTCAAGCGTGTAGGCGGCCTGATAGCCGGGCGCCGCATAGGCATAGCCGTAATAAGGAGACGCGGGCGCGGCATAGGGCTGGGCGGACGCCTGCGGCGCCGGCGGACGGTATTGCAGCGTGTAGGACTGCGCCGGGTAGGGCTGCACGTATTGCGGCTGCGCGCTGCCCTGACCGAACAGGCCGCGGTTGCCGGGTTGCGGCGCCGGCTCCGGTTGCGGCGCGTATTGCGGCTGCGCGTAAGTTGGCTGCTGCGCCGAGCCGAAGAAGCCGCGGCCACTGCTCTGCGCGTACTGTGGCTGCGGCTGCGCCGCGTATTGCGGCTGCGCGTATGCCTGCGGCGACGAGTTGAACAGGCCGCGGTTGCCGCTCTGCGCATTTTGCGGCTGCGGCAAATATTGCGGCTGCGCGCCTTGCGCCTGAAGATATTGTTCGGGACCCGAGTATTGCTGCACGACCGGCACCTGCTGGCCGGTCTGCGGATCGAGCACATAGTATGTGGGTTGTTGCCGTGCGCAGGCGGCAACGGCAATCGCGCCGATCAGCGGCAACAGGAATTTGGCTATTCGCATCAAGCGCGAATCCGGGCCGGTGAGAAATTAAGCCCGATTAACGCTTTATATGGTTAACAAACCCTCACCAGCGCCGGCGCGCATTAAGTCATTGCCGGAGTGGTGTTTTCGCACCGCGCCAAGGCAAAAGGGCGCCCCGAGCGGGCGCCCTTTTCATTCTTTGATGGCAGTGCCGTCTAGGCGGTCGCGAGCTTGGCGCCGGTGCCGATCGGGCACGACACGCCGGTGCCGCCGAGGCCGCAGTAGCCGAACGGGTTCTTGGCCAGATACTGCTGGTGATAATCCTCGGCGAAGTAGAACGGCGGCGCATCGACGATCTCGGTGGTGATGGCGCCGTAACGCGTCTTGTCGAGCTCCGTCTGGTACATCGCCTTCGACGCTTCGGCGGCTTTACGCTGCGCCGGCGTGAACGTGTAGATGCCGGAGCGATACTGCGTGCCGACGTCGTTGCCCTGGCGCATACCCTGCGTCGGGTCGTGGCTTTCCCAGAAGGTCTTGAGCAGCGTCTCGTAGGAGATCTTCTTCGGATCGTAGACCACCAGCACCACTTCATTGTGGCCGGTGCGGCCGGAGCAGACTTCCTCGTAGGTCGGATTGGGCGTCAGGCCGCCGGCATAACCGACCGCGGTGACGTAGACGCCGTCGAGCTGCCAGAATGCTTTCTCGGCGCCCCAGAAGCAGCCAAGGCCGAACATCGCCTTCTCACTGCCTGCCGGATAGGGCCCCTTGAGGGCGTGGTGATTGACGAAGTGCTCAGCCGCGGTCGAAATGGGCTTGTCGCGGCCGGGCAGCGCTTCGCTTGCGTTGGGCATGGAAATTTTCTTGAAGCCGAACATTGTGTTGGTCTCCTGCAATTGATGGCAGGAATATAGGAACGCCGAAGTCTATCTGAAAATCACGTCTCGGACGGGACCGCGCGCGCCGCTTTCACGCGGTTGCGAGTCTCAAGGCCGTGCGTAGCCGATGAGGGGCTTTTTCTTGCGGCCGAGCAGCAGTAGCACGATGCCAAGAAAGCCCAGCACCACCCAGCTCGGCGCCGACAGGAAGCCGAGCATCAGCGGGTCCCAGAGATAGCCATTGGCGTAGTGCTGGATCACCGGCTGCAGCCGCGCCAGGCTGCCGGCATTGATGAGGTCCCACAGCGTCCGCACGCTGGTCAGATATAGGTTATTGGCGGCAATCGACTTGGTGCCGTCATAGATCGCCAGGATAAATGCCGCCGCCAAGCAGATCAGCCCGACAAAGCGAAATAAGAAACGGAACATGGCCTCGAACGTCTCTTAAATCACGCCCAACCCGGGTGCACCGTTACCGCGCGCCGCGCTCAGGTTCAACCTCGGTGACGGGATGACCTTCACTTGAGCATCCGACGCCCATTCCGCTAGGGTTCCCGAGCCGGGCACACCGGTCGTGTTATGGAGTACCAATGCCCGCCAAGCCCCCCGGCCCGACCCGGCCGACCTTTACCGACCAGGAAGCCCTTCAATTCCACAGCCGCGGGCGGCCCGGCAAGCTCGAAGTCGTCGCTACCAAGCCGATGGCGACGCAGCGTGACCTGTCGCTGGCCTATTCGCCGGGCGTCGCCGTGCCGGTGCTGGCCATCGCCGAGGATCCGAGCAAGGCCTACGACTACACGGTGAAAGGCAATTTCGTTGCCGTCATCACCAACGGCACCGCCATTCTCGGGCTGGGCAACCGCGGCGCGCTGGCGGCCAAGCCCGTAATGGAAGGCAAGGCGGTGCTGTTCAAGCGCTTCGCCGACATCGATTCCATCGATCTCGAAGTCTCGTCCGAGGACCCGGACGAGATCATCAATTGCGTGAAGCTCCTGGGCGCCGGTTGGGGCGGCATCAATCTGGAGGACATCAAGGCGCCGGAATGCTTCGTGATCGAGCAGCGGCTGCGCGAACTGATGGACATTCCGGTCTTCCACGACGACCAGCACGGCACCGCCATCATTTCGGCCGCCGGCCTGATCAACGCCATGCATCTGACCGGCCGCGACATCGCGACCACCAAGCTGGTCTGCAACGGCGCAGGAGCCGCCGGCATCGCCTGCCTCGAATTGCTCAAGGCCATCGGCTTCCGGCCGGAGAACCTGATCCTCTGCGACACTAAGGGCGTTATCTACCAAGGCCGCAAGGACGGCATGAACCAGTGGAAGTCGGGTTACGCCATTAAAACCTCGAAGCGGACGCTCGAAGAAGCCTTCGAGGGCGTGGACGTTGCCTTCGGCCTCTCAGTCAAAGGCGCCTTCACCGCCGAGATGGTCAAGTCGATGGCGGACAAGCCGATCATCTTCGCCATGGCCAATCCCGACGCCGAGATATCTCCCGAGGAAGTCGCCGCCGTGCGCGACGACGCCATCATGGCGACCGGGCGCTCCGACTATCCCAACCAGATCAACAACGTGCTCGGCTTCCCCTATATTTTCCGCGGCGCACTCGACGTGCGCGCCTCCGCCATCAACATGGAAATGAAGATCGCGGCGGCCCACGCGCTTGCCGAGCTCGCGCGCGAGGACGTGCCGGACGAAGTGGCGGCGGCCTACGGCATGCGGCCGAAATTCGGTCCCGATTACATCATCCCGGTGCCGTTCGACCCGCGGCTCATCTCCTACGTGCCGCCGGCGGTGGCAAAGGCCGCTATGGATACCGGCGTCGCGCGCAAGCCGATCGTCGACATGGAAGGCTATCGCCAGCAGCTCTCCGCGCGACGCGACCCGATCGCCGGCACCTTGGTGCAGGTGCTCAACCGGCTGCGCCGCTCACCCAAGCGCGTGGTCTTCGCCGAGGGCGAAGAGGAGCAGGTCATCCGCGCGGCGGCGAGCTTCGTCGGCCAGGAGCTCGGCACGGCCTTGCTGGTCGGCCGCGAGGATCGCGTGCAAGCGGCGGCGCGCGAGGCCGGCATCTCGCTCGAGGGTATCGAGATCCACAATGCGCGGCTGTCGACCCGCAACACGGTCTACACCAACCACCTTTACGAGCGTCTGCAGCGGCGCGGCTACCTGCTGCGCGACTGCCAGCGACTGGTGAATACCGACCGCAACCACTTCGCAGCCTGCATGGTGGCACTCGGCGATGCCGACGCCATGGTCACCGGGGTCACGCGCAATTTCTCGGTCGCGCTCGAGGATGTCCGCCACGTCATCGACCCCAAGCCCGGCCACCGCGTCATCGGCGTTTCTCTGGTGGTCACGCGCGGCCGCACCGTCGTGGTCGCGGACACCGCGGTGACCGAGATGCCGGAGGCGCAGGAGATCGCCGACATCGCCATCGAGGCGGCGGGCGTCGCGCGCCGGCTTGGTTATGAGCCGCGGCTCGCACTCCTGGCCTTTTCGACTTTCGGCCACCCCCAAGGGGAACGCTCGGCGCGGGTCATCGAGGCGGTACGCATCCTCGACCAACGACGGGTCGATTTCGAATACGACGGCGAAATGGCTGCCGACGTCGCGCTCAACCCGGAACTGGCGGCGCCCTACCCGTTCTGCCGGCTGTCCGGTCCGGCCAATGTGCTGATCATGCCGGCGTTCCACTCGGCGTCGATCTCGACCAAGATGCTTCAGGAATTGGGAGGCGCCACCGTGATCGGGCCACTGCTGGTGGGGCTCGACCGGCCGGTCCAGATCGTACAGCTCGGCGCCAAGGACAATCAGCTGGTCAACATGGCCGCGCTGGCGGCGTATAATATTAGCGGCTAGAAGCCCCAGACCGAGACAGATGGAGAACCGCGCTTGAGCAAGACCCTTTCCGGCGTGATCGCCGCCGTCGCCACCCCGGTCGAGGAGAGCGGCGCCCCCGATATCAAGCGCGCGCTCAAGCTCGCCCGCTTCCTGCTCGACAACGGCTGCGACGGCCTCAACGTGCTCGGCACCACAGGCGAAGCGACTTCGTTCTCACGCGAGGAGCGCATGGCGGTGATGAGCGCCTACAAGGCGGACGGGTTGCCGCTCAACCGCCTGATGGTCGGTACCGGCGCAGCCGCCGTCGCTGATGCGATCGCGCTGACCCGGCACGCCGCGGAACTCGGCTTTGCTGGCGCGCTGGTGTTGCCGCCCTTCTACTACAAGGGCGTGCCCGACGACGGACTAGCTGCATATATAAACGCGTTGGTGCAAGCGACGGCCGCCAAGCCAGTTCCGATCTATCTTTATCACTTCCCGGCAATGTCCGGCTTGCCGTGGCACGTCGCACTGATCAAGCGCTTGCTCGATGCGCACCCCGCTCGCATCGTGGGTTTGAAAAATTCCTCGGGCGACATGGGCTATGCCCGTGCCGCGGCGGCGATCTCGCCCGCCTTTGCCGTCTTCCCCTCGACCGAGGCCTGCCTGATCGAGGCCAAAAACGGCGCCTTCGCCGGCTGCATCTCCGCGACCGCCAATTGCAATGCCGAACTGTGTGCGCGCGCCTGGCAGTCGGGAGATACGGCGGCCCTCGACCAAGCCGTCGCGATCCGCAAACTGTTTGACGGCAAGCCGCTGGTTTCCGGCGTGAAGGCCCTGCTTGCTCATATCCATGGCGATCCGGCGCTGGCGCGGGTCAAGCCGCCGCTGGCGCCCTTCTCGCCCGCCGACCGCGCCGCCGTCATCGCCGGCTACGACGCGGTTAAGGCCAAACGCGTGGCTTAATGCCGGTTTTACGGCGTTGACGCCTGCCAGAGGCCTCACTATAAGCCTCACCCTTGGCGGCGAGCTTGCTTGCCGCCTCATTATTCTTTGAAGAATCCGGGCGCCCGCGGACGAATTGACCGCCGGTGTCAGTTGCGAACGAGAGTCAGATGGCCAACACGAAGTCCGCCCGCAAAGCTACGCGCGTCATCGCGCGCCGCACCGAAGTCAACAAAGGGCGTCGCGCCGTCCTGCGCGGTTCAGTCCGCAAGGTCGAGGAAGCGATCGCGTCTGGCGACCGCGCCGCAGCAGCCGCTGCCTTGAAGGCGGCCGAGCCGGTGATCATGCGGGCCGCGCAGCGCGGTGTCGTTCATAAGAATAATGCAAGCCGTAAAGTTTCCCGTCTCGCGCACCGCATCGCCAAGCTCGGCAAGTAAATTTCGCCTCGCAACGCGCGCCGAACTTGTGCGCGCGGGGAAATTTTCTTTTAATTCGAACGAAATTGACCGCCGCGGTAACGCGCTGTTACCAAAATGTCATCGCGCTGACAGATAACTCTGCGCGTCTCGAATTTGCTTGACAACATTTGCGCTCGGAGCACGCCGCGAGCGTTTGCGTGCGATGGCACAACGATTTTCGCGCACGGCTACGTTGGCCAACCGCTCAGGAATTTTTACGACTGAATAATGACTTAACCGTATAACGCCGGTGACCACCTCAAAAACGCATATGTGACAGTCGCTTTCGCGCGCGCGCATGCGATTATAATCCGATGCCGCGCAACGGCGCGCCGATCACCCGCGCAAACGATTCACTGCGACTCATCAACATGTTGATAAAAAATTCTGCCGTCTCGCGCACGCCTGCGTGTGACGCGCGTCACTCTGCGTGGATGCGTTTGGCGTAATAGTCGTTGCCGACATTCAGGCCTTATGGTTTTTTTGTCGCAGGCCCGATGTCTCGGGCGTCAGCGCGAAAAGGTCTCACCACACGCTCATCAGCGGATGAGAACGGCTGTTGCTTGTCTTGAGTAGCGCAAGACTGACACAGCCGAAAACCGGGTTCAGCGGCGGTTCCGAAAGGAACAGGAAATCCGGTGGCGGGCGTGGAGCGGGGACAAACACAACGGGCAATAGCCCGATGAGGGGGTCGACTATGACAGAGCATGGAAGCGTGGTGGTCATCGGATTCCGTCTGCACGGACGGCTGAAAGCGAGCACAAGCCTCGCCCTCACTTTTCCCGGCGATTGCTCTTCATGCACGGCGCTCTCCCCAAACATTCGTTCGTCCGCATTCACGACCTGGATTCGAGGTTCCGTTTCACCGCCGGTCGGCTGAGACGCAACTTCCTCGTTCCACGATGTCGTGCCGCGAAGGCCGGTTGAAGCCGCCGCGGACCAAGTAGAACCCGCCAACGACATCATCGGCTGAGTGAGTTGCGTCCCGTTCCGGCGCGTCGGCGGCGGTATCGCTGTCAGGCCGGGCAACCCGAGTCCGTTTCCACCTTTTTCGGATAGAGAAGAAAAAAATGTCCAACGCGGATCAGGAGAACTGGTCGAAGGTCAAGGAACGCCTGCGCGTAGAAGTCGGCGACGACATTTATTCGAGCTGGTTTGCGCGCATGGACCTTGAGGCGATCGAAGAAGGCGCGGTGCGGCTGTCGGTGCCGACCCGCTTCCTCAAGAGCTGGATCCAGTCGCATTATGCCGAGCGGGTGCTGGCCTGCTGGCAGGCGACCAACGACAAGATCAATCGCGTCGAGTTGATCGTGCGCTCGGCCGTGCTGCGTTCGGCAATCGCCAACAAGCCGAAGGAGCTGGAGCCCGCCATGGGCGGCCGCTTCCCGAGCGTCAATGGCAACGGCAATGGCCGCCCTCTGCTTGCCGGCGACGGCAACGGCCACGAGGCGCTGGGTGGTTCACCGCTCGACGCGCGCCTGACGTTCGAAAGCTTCGTCGTCGGCCGTTCCAACACGCTGGCCCATGCCGCCGCCAAGCAGGTCGCGGCCGCCAAGCGCTCCGACGCGGTGATGTTCAATCCGCTCTACATCCATGCCGGGGTCGGCCTGGGCAAGACGCACCTGTTGCAGGCGATTACCTGGGCGGGCAATGCGATGGGCGAGCGCAAGCTGCTCTATCTCACCGCCGAGAAATTCATGTACGGCTTCGTCTCGGCGCTACGCACGCAGACGGCGCTCGCCTTCAAGGAGACGCTGCGCGGCATCGGCGTGCTGGTGATCGACGACCTGCAGTTCCTGCAGGGCAAATCCACGCAAGCCGAGTTCTGCCACACGCTCAACGCCCTGATAGATGCCGGCCGGCAGGTGGTGATCGCGTCAGATCGCCCGCCTTCGGAGCTGGAAAGCCTCGACGACCGCGTTCGCTCGCGGCTGGCGGGCGGACTGGTCGTGGAAATGGGGCCGCTCGGCGAAGAACTGCGTTTCGAGATCCTCAAGGCGCGCGTCATGGCCGCTCGCGGGCATCATCCGAGCTTCGACGTGCCGCTGCCGGTGCTCGGCTATATCGCCAAGACCGTGACCCATAATGGCCGCGATCTCGAAGGCGCGCTCAACCGCCTGCTCGCCCACAACAAGCTCACCGGCCATGCCGTGACGCTGGAGATGGCCGAGCGCGAGGTGCGCGACCTGATCCGCCCGCAGGAGCCCAAGCGGGTCAAGATCGAAGACATCCAGCGGGTGGTGGCGCGGCAATATAACGTCAGCCGATCCGACCTGTTGTCCTCGCGCCGCACCGCCAATGTCGTGCGACCGCGCCAGGTGGCGATGTATCTCGCCAAGACGCTGACGCTGCGCTCGCTGCCGGAGATCGGCCGACGTTTCGGCGGTCGTGACCACACCACGGTGCTACACGCCGTGCGCAAGATCGAAGGCCTGGTCGGCGCCGACATGGCGCTCGCCGAGGAGATCGAGATCCTCAAGCGCCAGCTGCAGGAGTAGGCCAAGTCTCAAGCGACGGCGTCATGCCCGGTCCGAAAGGCCGGGCATCGCCTTTCCGGGGCCTGTGGACCGCCTGGGGATAGGCACCCCCTAAGCCCCGCCACCCTTGCGATTTTCGCCCCGCCGCGTACCTTTGCCCTCCGGCCACGCATTCCGCGTGCGGCCGGCTTGGCGTCGCCCGGGTTTTCCGGGCCTTTTCAACGGCGCCGAAGCAGGTCCCCATGAAAGTTACCGTCGAACGCGCAGAACTTTTGAGATCGCTGGGCCACGTCCACCGCGTGGTCGAGCGGCGCAACACCATCCCGATCCTCGCCAACGTGCTGGTCAAGGCCGAAAAGGGCAAGCTCAGCATGAAGGCGACCGACCTCGACCTCGAGGTCATCGACTCGATCGCCGCCGAAGTGTCGCCCGCAGGCTCGACCACCGTGCCGGCGCACATGTTCTACGACATCGTCCGCAAGCTACCCGAGGGCGCGCAGATCGTGATCGAGGGCTCCGGCGACCGCGCCGTGCTGTCGATCCGCGCCGGGCGCTCGCGCTTTACGCTGCAGACGCTGCCGGAGAGCGACTTCCCGGATCTCGCCGCCGGCGACATGACGCATACCTTTTCGCTGGCGGCCGCCGATCTCAAGCGCCTGATCGACAAGACCCAGTTCGCAATCTCGACCGAAGAGACGCGCTACTACCTCAACGGCATCTATCTGCATGCCGCCGGCACCGGCAAAAACGCGACGCTGCGCGCGGTCGCGACCGACGGTCATCGCCTGGCGCAATGCGAATTGCCGTTGCCTGCAGGCGCCGCCGGCATGCCGGGCATCATCGTGCCGCGCAAGACGGTCGGCGAGGTGCAGAAGCTGATCGAGACCGGCGAAGGCGAGGTCGGCATCGAGCTCTCCGCCGGCAAGATCCGCTTCACCATCGGCAATGTGGTGCTGACGTCGAAGCTGATCGACGGCACCTTCCCCGACTACGGCCGTGTCATCCCGGCCAACAACGACAAGCTTCTGACCGTCGACAAGAAGGACTTCGAAGCGGCCGTCGACCGCGTCTCCACCGTGTCGAGCGAGCGTGGCCGCGCCGTAAAGCTCTCGATCACCGGCGGGCGGCTGGTGCTGTCGGTCACCAACCCCGATTCCGGCAGCGCCACCGAAGAGATCGAGGTCGAATACGAGGCTGATCCGCTCGATATCGGTTTCAACTCGCGCTATCTGCTCGACATCGCCGCGCAGATCGAGGGCGAGGTTGCCCAGCTCAAGCTCGCCGATCCGGGCTCGCCGACGCTGATCCAGGACAAGGACGCCAAAGGCGCGCTCTACGTGCTGATGCCGATGCGGGTGTGACCTTCTCTCGCTGAACGGGAGAGTGGTATGGCTCGGGCATGACCGCCGCCTTTTTGCGCCGCCTGAGCCTCGCGAATTTCCGCAGCTACCATGCCGCGCAGGTCGAGCTCACGGCCGCGGGCCCCGTGGTGCTGACGGGCGCGAACGGGGCCGGCAAGACCAACCTGATCGAGGCGATCTCGCTGCTGGCGCCGGGCCGGGGCCTGCGCCGCGCCACGTTCGAGGAGTTGGCCTTTGCCGAAGGCGACGGCTCCTGGGCGGCGTCGGCCGAGATCGAAGGCATGCTCGGCCTCGCCACCCTCGGCACCGGCATCGAACCGCCGGCCGGCGAAGGTGCGACATCGTCGCGGCAATGCCGCATTGACCGCGAAGCCGCGTCCTCCGCCGCTGCCTTCGCGGATCATCTGCGCGTCGTCTGGTTGACGCCGGCCATGGACAGGCTGTTCAACGGGCCGGCATCCGAGCGGCGGCGCTTTCTCGATCGGCTCGTGCTCGCCGTTGATGCGAGCCATTCGAGCCGCGTCGCCGCGCTCGAGCGATCTTTGCGATCGCGCAACCGCCTGCTCGAAGGCCCGCAAAGCGACCCGCATTGGCTCGATGCGGTCGAGCACGAGACCGCGGAGGTTGCGGTGGCGGTCGCGGCCGCGCGGGCCGAAACGGTGACGCGGCTGTCGGGCGCGCTTGAGGCGGCGCGCGACACCGCGCCGGAATTCCCGCTCGCCGAGGTCGCGCTCGACGGCTGGATGGAGCAGCTGCTGCCGCGGCGCAGCGCCACCGAAATCGAGGACCGCTACCGGACACTGCTGAAGGACAATCGCGCGCGCGACGCCGCTGCCGGCCGCACCCTCGATGGTCCTCATCTTTCGGACTTGACTGTGCGCTATGCCGCGAAAGGCGTCGCGGCGGCGGACGCTTCGACCGGCGAGCAGAAGGCGCTGCTCATCCGTCTCGTCCTCGCGCATTCGAGCCTGATCAAGGACATGACCGGCTATGCGCCCGTGCTGCTGCTCGATGAAGTCATCGCACATCTCGATCCCAAGCGGCGCGCCGCGCTCTACGACGCGCTCGCCAATCTCGGCGCGCAGGTCTGGATGACCGGAGCAGATCCGGCGGCGTTCGGCGACATCGTCGATCGCGCGCAAATATTCGAGGTCCGCAATGGAACCGTGAGCGCACGGCGCTAGGAGTTGGCGAATATGGCGGTTCACAAAGGCGCTAGTATCCAGGAACCATCGCCGGAAAAATGTTTTAACTCCCCTGTGGCATACGAGTTTGACAATGAAACCGGCGACCGAACGATTGAAACATAATCTGCGCGGTGCAGTGCAGAACATGCACAGCGAACTCGAGCGCATCGAGATTCTGGCGGCGGCGCTCTATGGCTTCAGCGCGCCGGTTCCAGAGTACGAGCCGACGTTTCAGCATCTGCCGACGGCGCGATTGACGCGTCACGAAATCAGCGAACGCGACGCGCGCAACCGCTAAGAGCGGCCCGCGATTCTTCGAAAAATCGAGCCGACTCAGGGCGCAAAAAAGGTGTGATTTTTGCACCGCGGCACCCTTAAAATCGACATTGAAATCAATATATTAGTGCGTGTTAGTTTGCTCTGTACGACGCCCAGCTTTCGTGTCAGACCAATCGTCAATTCCGACTCATTTTCCAGCCCGTTTTGAGGGTGCCGCCGATGGCTGAACCGGCCCGCAACATCCCGTCCAATTCCGAATATGGCGCCGAGTTCGATCAAGGTCCTCAAAGGCCTCGACGCCGTGCGCAAGCGGCCGGGCATGTATATCGGCGACACCGATGACGGTTCCGGTCTCCACCACATGGTCTACGAGGTGGTGGACAACGCGATCGACGAGGCCCTGGCCGGTTACGCCACCGAAGTCGCGGTGACGCTCAATCCGGACGGTTCCTGTACCGTCGTCGACAACGGCCGCGGCATCCCGACCGACATCCACAAGGGCGAAGGCATCTCGGCGGCCGAGGTCATCATGACCCAGCTGCACGCCGGCGGAAAATTCGACCAGAACTCCTACAAGGTGTCCGGCGGCCTGCACGGCGTCGGCGTCTCGGTGGTCAACGCGCTGTCGAGCTGGCTCAAGCTGACGATCTGGCGCGACGGCAAAGAGCACTTCATGGAATTCGGCGACGGCGTCGCGGTGGCGCCGCTGAAAGCAGTCGGCGACGCCAACGGCAAGCGCGGCACCGAAGTCACCTTCCTGCCTTCGACCAAGACCTTCACGATGGTGGAGTGGGATTTCGCCACGCTCGAGCACCGCCTGCGCGAGCTGGCGTTCTTGAATTCCGGCGTGACCATCATCCTGTCCGACAAGCGCCACGCCGTCGAAAAGCGCGAGGAGATGAAATACGAGGGCGGCGTCGAAGCTTTCGTGAAATTCCTTGACCGCAACAAGACGCCGCTTGTGCCTAGCCCGATCATGATCAAGGCCGAGCGCGAAGGCATCACCGTCGAATGCGCACTGTGGTGGAACGACGGCTACCACGAGAACGTGCTCTGCTTCACCAACAACATCCCGCA
The DNA here is from genome assembly GCA_963742095.1 of uncultured Alphaproteobacteria bacterium. Classification (GTDB taxonomy): domain Bacteria; phylum Pseudomonadota; class Alphaproteobacteria; order Rhizobiales; family Xanthobacteraceae; genus Pseudolabrys. The sequence continues at coordinate 1,113,925 of CAVUKJ010000003.1, read as the reverse complement.
GCGCGACGGCGGCACGCATCTGGCCGGATTCCGCGGCGCGTTGACGCGCCAGATCACGCAATATGCCGAGACCCAGGGCACATCGAAGAAGGAAAAAGTCGCGTTGACCGGCGACGACGTGCGCGAAGGCCTGACCGCCGTGCTGTCGGTGAAGGTGCCGGATCCAAAATTCTCGTCGCAGACCAAGGACAAGCTGGTGTCGTCGGAAGTGCGCCCGGTGGTCGAGAACGTCATTAACCAGGCCATGCAGGACTGGTTCGAGATCCATCCGCAGGAAGCCCGCGTCATTGTCGGCAAGGCGGTCGAGGCCGCGGCCGCCCGCGAGGCGGCGCGCAAGGCGCGCGAATTGACCCGCCGCAAGGGCGCACTCGACGTCTCGTCGCTGCCCGGCAAGCTCGCGGATTGCCAGGAGCGCGATCCGGCCAAGTCCGAACTGTTCATCGTCGAGGGCGACTCGGCCGGTGGCTCCGCCAAGCAAGGCCGCAACCGCGAATTCCAGGCCGTGCTGCCGCTGCGCGGCAAGATCTTGAACGTCGAACGCGCCCGCTTCGACAAGATGCTGGGCAGCCAGGAAATCGGCACGCTGATCACCGCGCTCGGCACCGGCATCGGGCGCGACGAGTTCGACCCCGACAAACTGCGCTACCACAAGATCATCATCATGACGGACGCCGACGTCGACGGCGCCCATATCCGCACGCTGCTGCTGACCTTCTTCTACCGGCAAATGCCGGCGCTGATCGAACGCGGCAATCTCTTCATCGCTCAGCCGCCGCTGTACAAAGTCGCGCGCGGCAAGTCCGAGCAGTACCTCAAGGACGAACGCGCGCTCGAGGATTACCTCATCACCGCGGGGGTGGAGGACGCCGTGCTGCGTCTGACCAATGGCGAGGAGCGCGCCGGCGCCGACCTTCGCAAGCTGGTCGAGGATTCGCGCTCGATCCGCAACATCCTGCTCGGCTTGCATAGCCGATATAATCGTCAGGTGATCGAGCAGACCGCCATTCTCGGCGTGCTCAACGAGAAGATTTCCGGCGATCCGAAGACCGCGAACGCGGCGGTGCCGTACATTGTCGCCCGCCTCGATGCGCTGGCCGAAGAGACCGAGCGCGGCTGGAAGGGCGAGTTCAGCGCGGAGACCGGATTTGCCTTCTCGCGCACGGTGCGCGGCGTAAAGGAAGCCGCAGCCATCGACCCCGCGCTGCTCGGCTCTGCCGATGCCCGCAAGCTCGACGAATATGCGCCGATCCTGCAAGCGGTATTTCCGCGACCGACGCCGCCGGCAACCCTGCGCCGCAAGGATGAAATAACATCAATCTACGGACCGGTTGGCCTGTTCGAGGCGGTCATCGCCGCCGGGCGCAAGGGCATCACCATGCAGCGTTATAAAGGTCTCGGCGAGATGAACCCAGGGCAACTGTGGGAGACCACGCTCGACACCAATGTCCGCTCGCTGCTGCAGGTCCGCGTCAAGGAGGTCGACGAGGCGAACGTATTGTTCGACCAGCTGATGGGCGATCTGGTCGAGCCGCGCCGGCAGTTCATCCAGGAAAACGCGCTGGCCGCCAGCGTCGACGTCTGATCGGACCCGCCGCGCCTCAGAAGCAGCCGGCGCGCAGGCCCCAGACCCAGCCGCCGCGGCCGTCGAGCACCGGCACTTTCACGAAATAGCAGCCGTCGTCCGCGCCGGCGTAGGCCGCAAGGCCTTCGGCCGCGTAGGCGTCCCAGCCGTAGGTCGAGTAGATGTCCCAGCCCGAGTGACTGTACTCGTAGGGCTGCACGAGTTGCCGGCGCGGCGGCGGAAGCGGGTAATAGGGGTAGGGATACGGCGACACATCGTAGGGGCGCTGCGCCCATTCCGGCGGGCCGTAGGCGATCGGCGCGGGATAGCAGGGTGAACGCCCATAGCCGAAGCCGGCAAAGCATCCGCCTGCGGTCGCGGTCCCTGGTGATGCACAAAGCGCAAGAGAGGCCGCACAAAGCGCCGCACAGATTCTGACGCGCATGATCGTACCCCCGCTCGATGAATGATCGGACGAAGGCCAATCAAGTTTGCTGAGGGATGTTCCAGCCGCGCCGACGGGTCCCGTCCGACTGGTTTATGAATCACGAATAGCGAATGTAAAATCGCGCAAGCCGGCAAGTGCCGGTGTGCAAAACGACGAAGCCCGGGCGCGTGGCCCGGGCTTCTTCATTCGTTCGTTGCTGGTCAATCAGCAGCCGCCGTGGCCCCACACCCAGCCGCCGCGCCCGTCCGCGATCCTGACGCGGCCGCAGCCAGCGTAGGCGTTGCCGTAATAGCCGCTGGTGTAATAGCTGGCGCCGTTCACGTAGTAGCCGCCGCCGTAGCCGTAGCCACCGTAACCGCCACGGTAGTAGCTGTCGTAATATCCATTGCCGTAGTAACCGGAGTAATACGGCCGGTAATAGCCGCCGCCCCAGTACGGACGACGATAGTAACCGCCACCGTAATAGCCGCCGCCGTAGTAGCCGTGGCGATAGTAGCCGTCGCCATAGTAGGCGCTGCGATAATAACCGCCGCCGTAGCCACCGCCGTAATAGCCGTCACCGTAGTAGCCGCGGTAGGTCGGCTCATACCATGCGGTGTGGCGCACGACGCGGCGATAGCAGCAGTTCGACGAATACCAGGTCCCACCATAGTGGCGATGGTAGTAGCCACCACCGTAATAGCCGCCACCACCATAGTAGCCATCGCCGCCGTAATAACCGGCGTCGTGGTAGTAACCGCCGCCGCCGTAATAGCCATCGCCGTAGCCGTCGCCGTCGCCATAACCCCAGCCGCCGGCTTTGGCCGGGCCGATCCCGAGTGCCAGCGCAACGAACAGGCACGAAGTGAAGAACGCGAATACGATGCGACGCATGACGCTACTCCTTCGACTATTGCGCGCGGGCGAGCACGCCCGCCGTTAACCATAATTTAGCAGCCTTTTGCACCCTTGGCTGCATTTTTGGGTTGATTTTTATCAAAAATGACCTGTTTTTTGGAGAGGCTAATGGAACAAGTTAATCGGTATCGCCGACAGTGAAACGCCCCGTTAGTCTATGACGCTAGCAATATACCAAGCGCAGCCGACGTAACTCGAAGCAGAGACCAAATATTGCGTGCCAATTATTCTTGCGCGGATTTAAAGAAGCTCGCGGTTCGTCTTGACGTCGGTATCATGTGGCGCCGCTAGTTTTCGGCAATCTGAGGATTGTGCTGCTCGCCCCTCATGACATCAGCCGGTGGCCAAGCGCCAATCCGATGACCAATGCTCCGAGAAACAGCACCAGGATAATTCCGAACAGCCACTGCGCGATGGTGGCGGACGCCTGTTCGACTCCGGTGAAGCCGAAAATCCCGGCGACGATGGCGATGATCAGAAAGATGACGGCCCATTTCAGCATGGATCGCTCCTTGGCAAAGCTTCCGATAATCGATTTGGCGCCGGCTAGTTCCAGGGCGCAGGGCCGGGCTTTGGCGCACGCGTGCGCGGATCGCGGGCCGGCCATCGTCCGGCCTCGACCCGCGCAAGGAAATCGTCGACCATCAGGTTGAACAGGTCCGGTTCTTCCAGATTCACCGCGTGCCCTGTCTTCGGCATCATGACGAGGCCCGACGCCGGGATGGCGTCCTTCAGAAACAGGCTCGGCTCGATGCAGCGCTCATCCTCATCGCCGACCACGATCAGCGCCGGCGTCGATAACTTCCTGATCTCGGCAGCGAAATCGTAGAGCGAGGGCCGCCCGCCTTGAAAGCCGCGCGAGGTATTGGCCGAGCCGCGCACGTCATGCTCGGCCAGCCGCGTCGTGAATTCGGCAAAGCCGCGCGGATCCTTGAGCAGGAAGGGCACGCGGCTCGGCCCCATGCCGTAGGTCTCGGCGACCTGAGCGGCGCCTTTCGACTCGAACACATCGCCGAGCTCGCGCGAATGCTTGTGAAAGTCGTCGGTGTACCAGCGCTCCGAGCCCGAGCCGGTGCCGGCCAGCACCAATGAACGCACGCGTTTTGGGTGATTGAGCGCCACTTGCAGCGACGTATAGCCGCCCATCGACAGGCCGATGAAATGGGCGCTTTCGATCTCGAGATGGTCGAGCACGGCAACCGCGTCGCGCATCACGTGCTGGTAGCTGTAGGCCTTCGGGTCGGCGGGCACGTCGGACGGTGTGTAGCCGCGCGCCGAATAGGCGATGCAGCGGTAGCGCTTGCCGAACTGACGCAGCTGCGGCTCCCAACCACGGTGGTCGGAGGCGAACTCATGCACGAACAGAATAGGCACTCCCCGCCCGGCCTCTTCGTAATAGAGCCGCAAGTTATCCGGCGTGGTCGCATATGGCATTGAAACGATCCCCAGCGTGAAGGCGCGGGATCATAGGGACGCCGGGAGGTGCTGAAAAGCAAAACGGCCGGCAATGCCAGCCGCCGATGCATGACGTCGGGAAGCCTCAGCTCGGCTGGCGCGCGGCCCAGCCGGCATCCATGCGGCGGCGCCATGCGGTTTGCCGCAGGCCGAGCAGGCGATGCGCAGCAGTCTTGGCCTCGGCGCGGCTCGCCGCGGCGCAGGTGCGATATTCGAGATCGGAGACGCGCGGCACCAGCGGCTGCTTGCGGAACAGCTTGGCGAAGGTGCTCATGCCGCCGTCGAGCTTCAGCTCGGACAGCGCCTGCGCCACGTTGCCGGCCGGGCCAAACGCAATGACGCGCCCAGTCAACGTGTGGCGGACCTCATAAACGCCCGGCCCGATCGGGGCCTCGACGTTGTCGCCGCTTTCGATATCCGGAAAGCGCTTCCAGCTGCTCCAAGTCTGTACCATTGAAATACCCGTAATCCCCGCGAAACCTGCTCCCGAAAACGCGACAACTACCTATCGGTTCCGCCCCGTCAATCCAAGGTGTTGATAAAGGTCCCAAGTCAGATCCCAAGTCCTAGGTTGCGACAAAGTCGCCGCAGGTTCAATGGCCTGGGAGCACCAGAACCTTGGTTTTGCTGGGCAAAGTGGCCTTCGAGACCACTACGGAGGGTATTTCGGCGACTTCGACCTCCCAATCCTGCCGCACCCGGGCCAGGAAACGGTCGAGCGTATAGGCGCTGAAATAGTGCATCGGGATGATCAGCGGCGCCTTCAGGGCGTGCAGCACCTCGACCATGCCCTCAAGATCAAGCGTCATGTTGCCGTCCACCGGCGCCAGAACGACGTCGACGCGGCCGATCTCGTTGAGCTGCTGCTGCGTCAGCGTGTGGTGCAGGTGGCCCAGATGGGCGATGCACAGGTTGGCCATCTCGAAGACGAAGATCGAATTGCCATGGCGCTCGGTGCCGCCATCAAAGGTGCGGATATTGGTCGGCACGTTGCGCACGCGCACGTCCTTGTAGGTCATGTCGATGCGCGCCGGCTGCTGATCGTCGGCCCAGCCGCGCAGCACGTAGGGAATGTGCGGATCGGGATGATCGGTGTAATGCGAAGTGTGCGCGTGATTCATGGTGACGATGTCAGGCAACACCGGTGGCCGGACATAGTCATTGTAGTCGGTGGCGATACGGACCAGCTGCGGGCTCTCGATCAGGAAGGTCGAGTGGCCGATATAGGTCAGCCGCGCCTGATCGGATTGCAGCGCGGCGAGGCGGAACGCCGCGGGGATCGCGGAGGGCCGCTCAGCGACGAGGCCGGGGCAGCTCTGCACCATGTCCGGTTTGGCGGGCGGCGGCGAAACGGTCTGCGCGTGAGCAGCAGCGACCGCGAACGCGGCCGCGAAAGCAACCTTCAGTGCCGTGCCGCCCAAGACGCGCATGACAAAGCCCAACGCCACCCCAAGTAAAAGAACAAGTAAAAGAATCTGACACGGTTTGGCGCCGCCCGCCACCGGCGCTGCGCTGGGCTCGGCTGACAAAAAAGCGGCGCCCGGAGGCGCCGCTGAAAACTTCGCCGTTGCGTCGCCGGCTAGTTGGTTTCGAAATAGCTCCGGTCGCGCAGCGAGACGATGATGCCCTTCGGCGTCACGACCACCCAGCGGCCGTCGACGCGCTTGATCTGCTCCACCGGACCAAGTCCCGGCAGCGGCGCGCCGAGACCGATCTCGTAGATGTCGCCGTGGCCGCGCACCGCGATGATGCCGTTGTGCACGTCGTAGATCGACCAGTCGCGCACGACGGTCATGCGGATGTCGGCTTGCTGCGCGGGCCGCGGGGTCGGCGTCGGCACCGCGGCGGGCGGCGCCGGGATCGAGCCGGTGGTTTCAGGCGCGCTGCGCAAGCGCTCGGTGATCTTGGCGATCTGGCTGCGCGCAGACTTGGTGCCGGCATCGAGATCGGATTTCAGCCCGGCAACCTCTTTGTTGAGGCTGGCGATCGATTGCTGCATCGCCTCGCGTTCCTGCAAGGCCGCCGTGTCGGCCGGCGGCGCGCTTGGGGCCATCGCGCGGGCACCGATGATCGCGCCGATCGCCGCCGCAAACAGGACCGACGCCGCCATGACGGCCCGCCGCCGGTGGCGCGCCCTCAGCCGCAGACGCCACGGCGCGGCCTTGGCCGAGCTTTGTTCGTCGGACTCCGCAGCGAGGATGAGGTCGGTCGAAGGCTCGCCTTCGCCCGCGGGCGACAGCGGCGGCGCATCCACCTTCGGCAATTCGCTCTTTATAGTCTTGCTAGTTTTGGCTTCGCTTTTGGCTTCGGCGCCTTCGGGCAGCTTTGCCGCCTCGCCGCCGTTCTCAATATTCTCGGCCATGGCTCGCTCCGCGAATTTGTCGTTCACGAAGCGGTAACCACGTTCGGTTACCAATCGGTTACCGGTCAGCCGCGCCTAGAGCGGCAGGCCGTTTTCCGCCGCCAGCGCCTTGAGCGAAACGGCCGGGCGCGCTCCGACGTGCTGGATCACCTCGGCAGCGGCGAGCGCACCGAGCCGTGCCGACGTGCGGTGATCCTTGCCGCGCGACAGCCCGACCAGAAAGCCGGCGGCGAACAGATCGCCGGCGCCGGTGACGTCGACCACCTGATCGACCGGCATCGCCTGCACCGGCTCGAGGCTGTTGCGCGCAATGACCATGCAGCCTTTCTCGCTGCGCGTGACGACGGCGAGCTTGGCATCCTTCTGCAGCGCCTTGGCGCCGGTATCGAAGTCGGCGGTCTCATAGAGGCTGCGCAGCTCGTGCTCGTTGGCGAAGACGATGTCGACGGTACCCTTCTTGATCAGGCCGAGAAATTCAGCGCGGTAACGGTCGACACAGAACGCGTCGGACAGCGTGAGCGCGACGCGACGCCCGTGCTTGTGGGCGATAGTCGCGGCCTTGACGAAAGCCTCCTTCGCCTTCGGCGGATCCCACAAATAGCCCTCGAGGTAGATGACGGCGGCGCTGGCGATCGCGCTTTCGTCGATGTCCGCCGGCGTCAGGTCCTGCGCGGCGCCGAGATAGGTGTTCATCGTGCGCTCGCCGTCCGGCGTCACCATGATGTAGCAGCGCGCGGTCGAAGGCCCCGCGCCGGCAGGCTTGGTATCGAAGGTCACGCGCGCGGCGCGGATGTCATGCGCAAAGGCACGGCCGAGCTCGTCGTCCCTGACCTTGCCGACGAAGGCGGCGCGCGCGCCGAATGAGGCTACGCCGACGATCGTGTTGGCCGCCGAACCGCCCGAGCTTTCGGTCGCCGGACCCATGGCCTGGTAGATCGATGCGGCGCGCTTCTCGTCGATCAGCGCCATGCCGCCTTTGTTCATGCCCTGCGCCACCAGGAAATCGTCCTCGGCGCGGGCAATGACGTCGACGATGGCGTTGCCGATTCCGAGCACGTCGTAGCGGGGAGCAGCCATGAGTAACCTCGTGAATTTGCGCGCGCACTATAGCGGCGAGCGACGCGCTGGCAACGCCGGCCGTGACCGCTAATGTGGGCTAGTGAGTGGGCGGAAGCCTATTCAGGACTTCCAGGCTCCACCAGAGAAAGTATCCGCCGATCAGAACGCCGAGCGCCACCTTCACCAACTGGATGATCAGTTCGTCCTTGCTCATCGAAGGCCCATCCGCCGCTCGCTCGCCCGTTCTGACTTAATCTATAACGGAACGGCGCCGCCTTTAATATCGTCATCCCGCGGCGGCGCACGGCCGTAGCTGGACGCAATAAGCGGGGGTTGCGCGGCAAACGTCATCGTGCGATGTGGCCCGCCACAATCGTGGGAACAAGGCCATGGCGTTCAAGGAACGCGTATTTTCCGGCGTGCAGCCGACCGGCAATCTGCACCTCGGCAATTATCTCGGCGCCATCACCAAGTTCGTGGCGCTGCAGGAGCGCTACGACTGCATCTATTGCGTCGTCGACATGCACGCCATCACCGTCTGGCAGGAGCCGCAGGAACTGTCGCACGCGACGCGCGAGGTGACAGCGGCGTTCCTTGCCTGCGGCATCGACCCGAAGAAGCACATCGTCTTCAACCAGAGCCAGGTCGCCGAGCACGCCGAGCTCGCCTGGGTGTTCAACTGCGTCGCCCGCCTCGGCTGGCTCAACCGCATGACGCAGTTCAAGGAGAAGGCCGGCAAGGACCGCGAGAACGTCTCGGTCGGCCTCTACGCCTATCCGAACCTGATGGCGGCCGACATCCTCGTCTATCGCGCAACGCACGTGCCGGTCGGCGAGGACCAGAAGCAGCATCTCGAGCTGTCGCGCGACATCGCAATGAAGTTCAACAACGACTTTGCCGCGTCGATCAAAGCGCACGGGTATGGTGACACGTTCTTCCCGCAGCCGGAGCCGATCATCCAGGGCCCGGCGACACGCGTGATGAGCCTGCGCGACGGCTCGAAGAAGATGTCGAAGTCGGAGCCGTCGGACTATTCACGCATCAACCTCACCGACGACGCCGACGCGATCGCACAGAAGATCCGCAAGGCAAAAACCGATCCGGAGCCGCTGCCAAGCGAGATCAAGGGGCTTGAGCCGCGTCCCGAAGCCGACAATCTCGTCGGCATCTACGCGGCGTTGCAGGGCGTGAGCAAAGCCCAGGTGCTTGGCGAGTTCGGCGGCGGGCAATTTTCCACGTTCAAGACCGCGCTGGTCGATCTCGCCGTCGCCAAGCTCGGTCCGATCGGCGCCGAGATGAAGAAGCTGGTGCAGGACCCGGTCTACATCGATTCGATTCTCGCCGACGGCTCACAACGCGCGCAGGTGATCGCTGCGGAGACCATGAAGGCGGTCAAGGACATCGTCGGTTTCGTACGGCGGTAAGCTTCTCCTCCACATCTTGCACCGCGCAATAATCGGCAAGTTCCCGCTTGTCGCTGCTGGCGCCGCCATGCAACCATTAGCGGCTTGTGCGCCTATTGTTGCGCAAACCATCGTTCGACGCGGGAGGGCTAATGAGCACCAAGCGCCGGAGCTACGAGAAAGGACACAAGCGCAAATACCTTGTGGTGATCGACGACACCGAGGAGTGCGACCGCGCGCTGCACTGGGCGGCCAAGCGCGCCGGCCGCACCAAGTCGCAGATCGTCATGTTGCGCGTGATCGAGCCCGGCGAGCGCAATCAGCAGTGGCTCGGCGTCGCCGACATCATGCACGCTGAGGCGATGGAAGCCGCCAACAAGGCGCTCGACAAATACGCTGAGCGCGCCAAGAAGCTGACCAAGCTCGCACCCGACCGCGTCATCCGCGAAGGCGTCACGTCCGATGAAATCGTCAAACTGATCGACGAAGACGAAGACATCGGCATTCTGGTGCTGGCCGCCGGCACCGGCGGCGAAGGCCCGGGCCCGCTGGTGTCCCACATCGGCAAGAGCGCCGGGACGTTCCCGATTCCCGTCGCCGTCATCCCGGGCCACCTGACCGACGACGACCTCGACACGATGTCGTAGATTCGGTCGTAGATTCCGCGCGCTTTTGCGCGGGTTGACCTGACGCGCCGCAAGCGCCATTTATCGTCTGTATCCATGCCATCCACGGGCCTTGAACCCGCACGCGCATGACCCCGAAAAGTGGGTACCGGTTTTCGGGCAAGATCGTGCGCCAGGATAGGAGAGAGCCAAGATGTTCATCCAGACCGAAGCGACGCCCAATCCGGCGACCATGAAGTTCCTGCCCGGGCGCGCCGTGCTCGAAACCGGCACGCTCGACATGGCGACGCGCGAAGCCGCGGCGCAATCGCCGCTCGCCGAGAAGCTGTTCGGCATTCCAAATATCGGCGGCGTGTTCTTCGGCAGCGATTTCATCTCGGTCACCAAGACCGACGGCGAATGGCAGCAGATGAAGCCGGCGATCCTCGGCGCCATCATGGAGCACTACATGTCCGGCGAGCCGCTTCTGGCCAGCGGAACCGAGCAGACGGCGGCCGATGAATTCTTCGACGAGAAGGACGCCGACACGGTCGCCACCATCAAGGACCTGATCGAGACGCGCGTGCGCCCGGCGGTTGCCGGCGACGGCGGCGACATCACTTTCAAGGGCTACAAGGAAGGCGTGGTTTTCCTGCACATGAAGGGCGCCTGCTCGGGTTGCCCGTCCTCGACCGCGACGCTCAAGCACGGCATCCAGAACCTGCTGCACCACTTCGTGCCGGATGTGGTCGAGGTGCGGCCGGTCTAGTTTCGCGAGTCCATTCCGGGGCGTGCTAGACTTTGCTGATGCGCGTCCTTGCCATCGACACAGCGCTAGAGGCCTGCTCCGTCGCCGTGCTCGATACGGGCGCCGGCGCGGTCGCCGCCCATGACTCGGTGCCGATGCAGCGCGGTCACGCCGAAGCGCTGATGCCGATGGTCAAGCGCGTGGTGGAGCGCGCCGGCATCGCCTTCGAACAACTTGACCGCGTCGCCGTGACGACGGGTCCGGGCAGCTTCACGGGTTTGCGTGTCGGCATCGCGGCGGCGCGCGGTATCGCGCTCGCCGCAGGAAAACCCGCCGTCGGCATCACCACGCTTGCGGCCTACGCCGCTCCCTTCATTGCCGCCGATGACTCGTTGCCGGTGGTGGCGGCGATCGATGCGCGGCATGACCACGTCTATATTCAGGTGTTCGGCGCGGGCGGCCGCACGGTGGTATCGCCGCGGCTCCTGTCGCTGCGCGACGCGCTGCGGGTGGCGGCGACGGGTTCGCCGCGCATTACCGGCACCGCCGCGAATATCATGGCTGCGGCCTGGCCGCATGGCGAGCGCGCGCCGCGCGCGGTCGAGCAGCGCCCGGCGCCCGACATCGACTGGGTGGCGCGACTCGGCGCGCTCGCAAGCGACACCAGCACGCCACCCAAGCCGCTTTACCTGCGCGCGCCCGATGCGCAGCCGCAGAATGCCAGTCAGTTGGCGCGGCGATGATCGGTTTCTTCACCAGCCTGTTCGCGCGCGCCGAGCCCGTGCTGTCCGAAGCATCGAGCCGCGACGCCGCGGCCATCGCGGCATTGCATGGTGTTTCGTTCCGGCGCGGCTGGAGCGAGCAGGAAGTGGATGGGCTCCTGCTAGACCGCCATGTGATCTCACATTGCGCGACATCGGGCGGCAAGCTCGCCGGTTTCATCATGTCGCGACTGGTGGAAGACGAAGCGGAGATCTTGTCGGTCGCCGTCGCCGCCCGTGCGCAGGGGCGCGGCCTCGCGCGCAATCTGCTGACGCTGCATCTGCGGCGGCTTGCCGGTCTTGGCGCGCGCGCGGTATTCCTGGAAGTCGACGAGCACAACGCGCCGGCCATAAAGCTTTACGACCGCGCCGGTTTCCGCGAGGTCTCGCGCCGCGCCAACTACTACCAGAGCGCCGGGGCCGAGCCCGCCGCCGCCTTGATCCTGCGGCGCGATCTGTAGCCGCTGGTCCGATGGACACGGGGACGACACGATCTCTATGATATCAGCGCCACGACGAGACCCATGATGGCAACCACGCCAGCCGCCGACAAAGGCCAGATCGAAGCGCTATGCGCCGCCAAGGGCATGCGCATGACCGAGCAGCGCCGCACCATTGCGCGCGTGCTTGCTTCCTCCGACGATCATCCCGACGTCGAGGAGCTCTACCGGCGCTGCGTCAAGGTCGACGACCGCATCTCGATTTCGACGGTCTACCGCACCGTGCGCCTGTTCGAGGATGCCGGCATCATCGCGCGCCATGATTTCCGCGAAGGCCGCGCCCGCTACGAAACGAGCCCCGAGGCGCATCACGACCATCTCATCAATCTGCGCAGCGGCGAGGTGATCGAATTCCAATCGGAGGAGATCGAACGGCTGCAGGCTGAGATCGCGCGCAAGCTCGGCTACAAGCTCGTGGATCATCGGCTCGAGCTCTACGCGGTGCCGCTCAAGGACGAGAAAAGCGGACGATAATGCTGCGCGCGCTCTTGATCGGGGCGTTTTTCTTCACGATGACGCCGCTGCTGATCTCCATTCAGTGGCTGCTCGGCAAGCTCGGCCTGCCCGGCTGGGGCTTCATCTCCTGCAACTACTACAAAGTGCTGCGCGCGCTGTTGCGCATCAAGGTGCGCGTTGCCGGAGACCCAGTCCGCGGCCGCGCCGTGCTCTACATTTCAAACCATGTGTCGTGGGTGGATATCGTAGTGATCGGCTCGCTGTCGCCAGTCGCCTTCGTCGCCAAGAGCGAAGTGCGCAAGTGGCCACTGGTCGGCATCACCGCCGAGATCCAGCGCACGGTGTTCGTTGACCGCACGCGGCGGCACCAGACCAGCGATGCAATCGGCGAGATCGTGCGGCGGCTGGCGTCCGGCACATCGGTCGTGCTGTTCGCGGAAGGCACTTCGAGCGACGGCAACCGCGTGCTGCCATTCCGCTCGGCGCTGATCGGCGCCATCAGGCATGCGGCGGTGCAAGGCGACGCGATTGGCGGCACGGCCGGCGTCCTCATCCAGCCGATGTCGATTTGCTACACCGGCCTGCACGGCATTCCGATGGGCCGCCAACACCGGCCACTGGTCGCCTGGTACGGCGACCTCGACTTCATGCCGCACATCAAGGCCTTCATCGAACGCGGCGCGGTGGACGCCGCGGTGAGCTATGGCGAACCGGTTCCGGCCGATGGCGGCGCCGACCGCAAGGCGATGACCAAGACGCTGGAAGGCGCGGTACGCCAGCTGACGACGGCGGCGCTGCTCGGACGGCCCCAACCAGCCCGTGCGGCGGAATGAGCTGGGGACAACCAACCACCCCTTGGATTTGCAGGAAAATCCGTCCGCTCCGTCTTAAAATCGCAACAAAATCAACTATATGGATTGGCAGGACAAAAGCCGCCATGGCGGATAGATTGGCCCGACCGGTTCGAATTTTGAGCGGCATGAGCAGACCCCGCAAAGTCCACGTCAAATCCTTCGGCTGCCAGATGAACGTCTACGATTCCAATCGTATGGCGGACACCTTGGCGCCGGCTGGGTTCGCCGAGACCGCCGCACCGGAAGACGCCGATCTCGTCATCCTCAACACCTGCCACATTCGCGAGAAGGCGGCCGAGAAGGTCTATTCCGAGATCGGCCGCATCCGCGTGATGAAAGAGGAAGCCGTCGCGCAAGGCCGCAAGATGCTGATCGCGGTCGCGGGCTGCGTCGCGCAGGCCGAAGGCCATGAGATCATGCGTCGCGCCGGCACGGTCGACCTCGTGGTCGGCTCGCAGAATTATCACCGCCTGCCCGACTTGGTCGCGCGTGCACAAGGCGGCGAGAAGATCGTCGACACCGAATTTCCGGTTGAGGACAAGTTCGAGAAGCTGGCAGCGCCGCAACGCGACGCGATCCGCGCGCGCGGCATTTCCGCCTTCGTCACCGTGCAGGAAGGCTGCGACAAGTTCTGCACCTTCTGCGTAGTGCCCTATACGCGCGGCGCCGAAGTATCGCGGCCGGTCGCGCAGATCGTCGCCGAAGTCGAGCGGCTCGCCGCCGCCGGCGTGCGCGAAGTCACCCTGATCGGACAGAACGTCAACGCCTATCACGGCGAAGCTGAAGACGGCTCGCCCGCTTCGCTCGCCAAATTGCTGCAGCGTTTGGCGCGTGTGTCCGGCATCTGCCGCCTGCGCTACACCACCAGCCATCCGTGCGACATGGACGACGACCTCATCGCCGCCCACGGCGAGCTCGACGCCCTGATGCCGTATGTGCATCTCCCGGTGCAAACCGGCTCCGACAAGATTCTCGAAGCGATGAACCGCCGCCACACGCGCGATGACTACCTCAACGTTATCGAGCGTCTGCGCGCCGTGCGCGGCGACCTCGCATTTACCTCGGACTTCATCGTCGGCTTCCCCGGCGAGACCGAAAACGATTTCAGCGAAACGTTGTCGCTGGTCGAGCACGTCGGCTTTGCCAGCGCTTACACCTTCGCCTATTCGCCGCGCCCGGGAACACCGGCCGCGGACATGGACGATCAGGTCGCGGAGGACGAGAAGTCCGATCGCCTGCATCGGCTGCAGGCCGTGATTACGCGGCAATGGCGCGACTTCAACGCCTCCTTTGCCGGCCGCACGCTCGACGTGCTGCTGGAAAAGCCGGGCAAGTTGCCTGGGCAACTGGTCGGGCGCTCCCCATATTTGCAGGCGGTGCAGGTCATGGCATCGGCGAGCCGGATCGGCGAGATGGCGCGTGTGACCATCACGCATGCCGGCACCAACAGCCTGTTCGGCGCACTCGCCGAAAACGAACACGTCCCGCAACTGGCCGCAGCAGGAGCTTGAACAACCCTTGCGCACAAAGGATCCCGTGATCCCGCCCGCCGCGACGTCCGAGGACACCGCCACCACGCAGACCGTGCTGGCGTTCGAGGACAACCGTCACGCCTCTATCCTGTTCGGCCAATACGGACAAAACCTCGCGCTGATCGAGCGCCGCCTCGGCGTCGTCGCCGAGCAGCGCGGCAATCACGTCACGCTCGATGGTTCGCGCGGCGCCTGCGAGCAAGCCCGCCGCGTGCTCGAAGGCCTCTACGAGCAGATCAAGCGCGGCCGCGATCTGTCACAGGGCGACGTCGAAGGCGCCATCCGCCAGGCGATCGCGCAAGGTTCGCTGTTCGACTACGACCCGGCGAGCCCGCGTCCGGCCTTCGAAGAAATCAATTTGCGCAAGCGTCCGGTGCGCGCACGCACCGCCGCGCAGGATGCCTATATCCGCGCGCTCAAGCGCCACAATCTCGTCTTCGGCACCGGCCCGGCCGGTACCGGCAAGACCTGGCTCGCGGTCGCGCAGGCCGTGCAGATGTTCGAGCGCAAGGAAGTCGACCGCATCATCTTGTCGCGGCCTGCGGTGGAGGCCGGCGAACGGCTCGGCTTCTTGCCCGGCGATATGCGCGAAAAGGTCGATCCCTATCTACGTCCGATCTACGACGCGCTCTACGACCTGATGGACGCACGCATCGTCGAGCGCGCGTTGCAAGCCGGCGAAATCGAAATTGCGCCACTCGCTTTCATGCGCGGCCGCACGCTGTCGAACGCGGCCGTCATCCTCGACGAGGCGCAGAACACGACCTCGATGCAGATGAAGATGTTCCTGACGCGCCTCGGCGAGAATAGCCGCATGATTGTCACCGGCGATCCGAGCCAGGTCGATTTGCCGCCGGGCCAGACCTCCGGGCTGGCCGAGGCCGTCAAACTGCTCGATGGAGTTGAGGGCGTCGGCCATGTCGCCTTCACCGCTGAAGACGTGATCCGCCACGAACTGGTGGCGCGCATCGTGGAAGCCTATGACCGCAGCGCGAGCAAGCGCGAGAGCAGTCGATGACGCCGTTGCCGGGCCGGCGCGAGCGCGCGCTGGAGATCGATATCCAGGTGGCCTCGCCGCTGTGGCAGGTCCAACCGCTCGCCGAGGAAACCGTGCGGACGGCGATTGCGGCTGCCGCGATGGAGCTCGCGGCGGACGGCGAGGTGAGCGTACTGCTGACCGACGACGCGTCGATCCGCACGCTGAACCGCGACTGGCGCAAACTCGACAAGCCGACCAATGTGCTGTCGTTTCCGGCGGCAAAGCAGGCCGGCAGCGCGTTGCTCGGCGATATCGTCATCGCCTACGAGACGCTCACGCGCGAATGTGAGGATGAAGGCCGCGATGTCCTGCATCATCTCGCCCATCTTTCGGTCCATGGCTTTCTCCATTTGCTGGGCTACGATCACCAGACCGACTCGCAGGCCGAATCGATGGAAGGGCTGGAGAGCCGCATCATGCGTTCCATGAACATGCCCGACCCTTACCTTGCGCGCGATCTTGAGCGCTCCTGACCGCCATGCCTGACGATCCGTCATCGACCTCGTTCGAGCCGCGCAATCTTCCCGTGCCTGTGAAGACAAGCGAAAATGGCGAAGGCTGGTTCAGTCGCGTGCTGCGCGCGCTGTTCGGCTGGAAACAAGGCTCGATCCGGGCCGACCTCAAGGACGTGCTCGACCTGATGCCGCCCGGCGAATCCGGCTTCTCGCCGGAAGAGAGTCGGATGCTCAAGAACATCCTCGGCTTGCGCGAACGCCGCGTCGGCGACGTGATGATCCCCCGCGCCGACATTATCGACGTGCAGCAGGACATTACGCTCGGTGAACTGGTGCGCGTGTTCGAGCGCGCCGGACATTCCCGTCTCGTCGTCTACGACGACACGCTCGACGACCCCGTCGGCATGGTGCACATTCGCGACCTGATCGCATTCATGACCGCGCACGCCGCAGTCGATCCGGAAAAGAACGCGAAGCGCAAGAAGCCGTTTGCCGCCGGGCTCGATCTCAAGGCGATCAACTTGGCGATGCCGCTGTCGGCGGCCAAGATCATCCGGGAAATCCTGTTCGTGCCGCCGTCGATGCGCGTCATCGACCTGCTCGCGCGCATGCAGGCGACGCGCATTCATCTTGCGCTGGTGATCGACGAATATGGCGGCACCGACGGCCTGATCTCGATCGAGGATATCGTCGAGCAGATCGTCGGCGAGATCGCCGATGAGCACGACGAGGACGAACTGCCGGGCGTGGTGCGCCAGCCGGATGATTCCTACATCGCCGACGCGCGCACCCCGCTCGAGGATGTCGTGGCAATCATCGGCAGCGATTTCGACCTCGGCGATGCCGCCGAGGAGGTCGACACCATCGGCGGTTATCTGGTGACGCGCGCAGGCCGCCTGCCGGTACGCGGCGAGATCGTGCCAGGGCCCGGGCTTTTCGAATTCGAAGTGCTCGATGCCGATCCGCGCCGCGTCAAGCGCATCCGCATCGTGCGGCTCAAGGAACGCCGCGACCGGCCGCGCGAGCAGCAGCGCAAGCGCCAGGAGCCCGATGCCGTGTTGGCCGGCACTACGCCGCCGCAGCTCGCGACCGACGACACGCCGAAAGACGATGGCCGCGCCGCGGCCACGCCCGTAGGCGCCCGCCGCCCGTGACGCTCATCACGCGCCTTGCTCATTCGATCGTGCTCGCCTCCGGCTGGCGGCGCGCCATCATTGCTTTCGTCGCGGGTACCGCATCCGCGCTGGCGCTGGCGCCGGTCAACGCTTGGCCGGTCCTGTTCCTGACGTTTCCCGTACTGATCTGGCTGGTGGATGGCTCGGCGGCCGGGCGTTTCAGCGGCGCTTGGCGCGCGGCCGGCGCCGGCTGGTGTTTCGGCTTCGGCTACTTCTTCGTCGGGCTTTACTGGACCGGCTACGCCTTCCTGGTCGACGCCAAGACATTCGGCTGGCTGTTGCCGCTGGCGGTCTGCGGCCTGCCTGCCGTGCTTGGGATCTACATAGCGCTCGGTCTTGCGCTGGCGCGGCTGATGTGGGTGCGTGGGCCGGAACGCGTGCTGGCGCTAGCCGTCGCGCTCACTATCACCGAATGGATGCGCGGCCATCTGTTCACCGGATTTCCATGGAATGCGTTCGGCTACACGCTGACGACGCCGCTGGCGCTGGCACAAAGCCTGGCGCTCGTCGGCGTCTGGGGACTCACGTTTATCGCCGTCGCGATTTTTGCAACGCCTGCCGTGCTCGCCGACGACCACAAGGATACGCCGCATCCTTACCGCGCGCCGGTTGCCGCATTGATCGTGCTGGCGGCGATCGCCGGTTACGGCGTCGCGCGGCTGCGCACGCATCCGACCACCTACGTCAGCGGCGTCAAGCTGCGCATCATGCAGCCCAATCTTCAGCAGGACGAGAAGTTCAATTACTCGACGCGGAATCAGGTGCTGGGCCGTTACCTGCGCCTGTCCGACCGTGCCACCGGGCCGGGCTCAAACGGACTTCGCGACGTCACGCATCTCATTTGGCCGGAGTCGGCCTTTCCGTTTTTCCTGACGCGCGAGCCTGAGGCGCTGGCGCAGATCACCAATATGCTCAAGCCGCACACTGAACTCATCACCGGCGCCGTGCGCGCGGCCGAGCCGGTCAACCCCGATCACGTGCGCGCCTACAATTCCGTCTACGTGATCGACCCCGACGGCTCGATCCGCGGCATCTACGACAAGGTGCACCTCGTGCCGTTCGGCGAGTACCTGCCGTTCCAGCGCCTGCTCGAAAGCTTCGGCTTGCGGCAACTCACAAAAGTTGTCGGTGGATTTCTCTCGGGCGATCGCAGGCGGTCGATGGATGTTCCCGGCGCGCCACGAATGTTGCCGCTGATCTGCTACGAGGCGATCTTTCCCGGCGAGGCGGTGCCGCGTGGCGAGCGTCCCGGCTGGCTGGTCAACGTCACCAATGACGGCTGGTTCGGCATCAGCTCCGGGCCCTACCAGCACTTCCAGCAGGCCCGCGCGCTCGCGATCGCCGAAGGCCTGCCGCTGGTGCGATCCGCCAATACCGGAATTTCCGGCGTGATCGATCCGGTCGGCCGCGTCATCGCCTCGTTGCCGCTCGGCACGGAGGGCGTGCTCGACGCCCGGCTGCCGAATGCGGGCGCGCCGACGCTCTACGCGAAATTCGGTAACTACACCTTGATTCTACTTCTGGTGGTGAGTTTGATGGTGGTTGGTCGTCGCCGCCTGCATCCTTAGATTGTGACCACTTGCGATACCCGGTCCGCCCTGTTGCTACTTTCTAGCGCAGCTCGGCTGTGACATCGCGAAAAGCGATTGAAAACTAAAGGTAAATTACATTCTTCTTTGGGGCTAACTATTGATTGCGTGCAAATGAACGATTGCAAAACCGATTTTATGTGTGACATTACGCTAACAAATAGGGGCATAGGAGTTGTTTATGGCTAAGAAGGCACCCAATCCGATCGACAAGCACGTCGGTTCCCGCGTGCGGATGCGGCGGATGATGCTGAGCATGAGTTAAGAAAAGCTCGGCGATGCCCTTGGCCTGACATTCCAGCAAGTTCAGAAGTACGAGAAGGGCACCAACCGGATCGGCGCCAGCAGGCTCCAGCAGATCTCGCAGATCCTCCAAGTTCCGGTGTCGTTTTTCTTCGAAGGCGCGCCGCATGTCGGCGATGGCCGGCACGGCGCCGGCATGAATGAAGCGCCCTCGCCCGCCTATGTGTCCGACTTCCTCGCAACGTCCGACGGATTGTCGCTGACCAAGGCGTTCATGCGCATCAAGAACAACAAAATGCGCCGGCGCATTGTGGACCTCGTCGAACAAATTGCCGGCGAAGACTAAGCCCATCATATCGTGAGGCTATTGCCCACGCTGCCCGCATCTTGACCTCGCTCGCTGCCGCTGCAAGAACCACCCCCGACTTGTAAACGGGTGCGCGACAAGAACCGCGCGCGGGAGGAGTTTCAGTGGCGCATACCAATTTCCTGTTCACCAGCGAGTTGGTTTCCGAAGGTCATCCCGACAAGGTCTGTGACCAGATTTCCGACGCGGTGCTCGATGCGTTTCTCGAAAACGACATCAAGCTCGGCATCGCCGATGACAGCCAGGTGAACACGCGGCTCGGCTGCGAGACGCTGTCGACCACCAACAAGATCGTCATCGCCGGCGAGGGCCGCGGCCAGGCGCCGTTCTTCCGCAAGCACGGCAACAAGGCGGTCGTCGACCGCGAGCTGATCACCGAGATCGCGCGCGGCGTGGTCAAGGACATCGGCTACGACCAGGACGGCTTCTCGAGCTACGGCGCCGACGTCGAGGTGCTGCTGCACGGCCAGTCGCCCGACATCGCCATGGGCGTCAACGCCAAGAAGAAAAAGGGCGGCGAGGAAGAAGGCGCCGGCGACCAGGGCATGATGTTCGGCTTCGCCTGCACCGAGAGCGAGGTCTACGAAAAGAACTCGTTCATGCCGGCGCCGATCTATTTCGCGCACAAGATCCTGAAGGTGCTCTCCGACAAGCGCCGCTCTGGCCAGCTGTTCGATCTGCAGCCCGACGCCAAGAGCCAGGTCACCGTCAAATACGTCAACGGCAAGCCGGTCGGCTGCACCAAGGTGGTCGTCTCCACCCAGCACAACGCGCAGAGCCGCAACGGCAAGAAGTACACGCCCGGCCTGATCAAGGAGATGATCTCGGACGCGGTCGAGAGCGCACTGCCGAAGGGCTGGATGCCGCAGCGTCCGTCCGACTTCCTGGTCAACCCGACCGGCAATTTCGTCATCGGCGGCCCCGACGGCGACTGCGGTCTCACCGGCCGCAAGATCATCGTCGACACCTACGGCGGTTACGCCCCGCATGGCGGCGGCGCCTTCTCCGGCAAGGATCCGACAAAGGTCGACCGCTCGGCGGCTTACGCCGCGCGCTACCTCGCCAAGAACGTCGTCGCCGCTGGCCTCGCCGACAAGTGCACCATCCAGGTCGCCTATGCGATCGGCGTAGCGGACCCGATGTCGGTGCTGGTCGACACCCACGGCACCGGCAAGGTGGAAGAGAAGAAGCTCGAAAAAGTGCTGCCCGAGTTGTTCCGTCTCACCCCGACCAACATCCGCCGCAGCCTCAAGCTCAACCGCCCGATCTACCGTCGCACCGCGGCTTACGGCCATTTCGGCCGCGCGCCCGACAAGGACGGCGGCTTCTCGTGGGAGAAGACTGATCTCGCCGCCGCTATCAAGGGCGCGGTGCGATAAGCGCAAATACAATTCGTCTAGATGCAATGGCCGGCCCGAGCACAAGCCTTGTGCCGACCATTCGCGTCTTTGATAGTCGGCTCATGGAGCCGAATTCATCAGCGCCGCAGCGCGCTTTTTTTGGCCGGCGCAAGGGCCACGCGCTCAAGCCACGCCAGGCGGCGCTGTTCGACACGCTGCTGCCGACGATCGCACTCGATCTCGCCAAGCCCGCGCCGTCCGACCTGCGGACTCTGTTCATCGACATCGACAGCGTGCGCCTGGAAATCGGCTTTGGCGGTGCTGAGCATCTCATCGCGCAGGCGAAAGCCAATTCGCGCACCGGCTTCATCGGCTCGGACGGCTTCATCAACGCGATTGCCAAGGCGCTCACCGCGATCGACGCCGACAAGCTGGCGAACATCCGCCTGCATCATGGCGACGCCAGCGAGCTGCTGAACTGGTTGCCCGATGCCGCGCTGTCGCGCATCGATCTACTTTATCCCGATCCCTGGCCGAAGCGGCGGCACTGGAAACGGCGCTTCATCCAGGACGACAGCTTGAAGCGGTTGGCGCGCATCCTGAAAGCCGGCGGCGAACTGCGCTTCGCAACCGACGTTGCGAGCTATGCCGACCACGCACTGGCGCGCGTGCTGCGCTCGCAGGTTTTCGTCTGGACTGCCGAGAGCGCCGATGACTGGCGCAAGCCCTGGCCGGATTTCACCGGTACGCGTTACGAAGCAAAAGCCAAGCGCGAAGGCCGCGCGCCGGCCTACTTCATCTTCCGCAAAGTATGATTATTCGCCGGTGCCTTGCCGCACCTGCCAGAAACGCACGACGCGCTGGGCGGTGGCCGACGTCAGCCGCTCGAAGTTCTCGAAGGCGGCATCGAGGGTCTGCGGCGACGGCTTGGGTCCGGGCCGCGCATTGATGATCTCGCGCACCGTCGGCCAGCCAAAGTTCGTCGCGCGCGCCAGGATCAGCACCGGATCGGCGCGGTCGCCGTTCATCAGGCGATCGACCACTTCGACCGGCACCGCGCAGAGCGTCGCCAGTGCCGCGATGGTCTCCTCGTACTGGCCGTTCTTGGCATATTGCGCGATATCGGCCTCGGTCAGCTTGCGCTCCTTGTGCAGGGCGCGAACCGTCTCGAGCGCGGCGGCGTAGTTGCGCGGCGCGGCGCGGGCGCCGACCTCGTCGGTCACCTTCGCCAGCACGCGGCGGATCTCGGCCTGCGTCTCGGGCTTGGCCTGCGCCAGCAGGCGCTTCTGGACCACGTCGCTCGCCTGCAGCAGCAGCTGGCGAAACAGCCGCGGCGGAATGTCGGTTCGCAAGCCGACCTTCTCGGCCAGCACGCCATCATCTTCGGCCCGTTTCACCAGTGTCGTGAAGGCATTCTCCGAAAGCTTCGCCCGGTTGTTGTTGGCGATCGAGCGCGCGACTTCGCGATCGCCACGCGAAACGAGAATATCGGCCAGCGCCTCGCTGACGTTCATGCGCTCGGACAAAGCCAGCAGATGCGCCTGGCTCTTGCTCTCGGCGATCTGCACGAGTTCGGGATCGGCGAGCTTGGCCTGCCTGAGCACCGGGCCGGCGACCGCGATGTCGTCATTCTCCGCCAGCGTGGACATCACGCCTTCCGGCGCATTGGCCACCGGCGCCATGCGGCGCGCGAGCTCGGCCAACGCCTTCGTCTCGATCTCCTCGATCAGGTAGCCGATGACGTCGTCGAATAGCGCGACGTGGTCGTCGCTGAACACCGCAGAGCCGTCGAGGAACAATGTGGTGATGCGGCGCAACGTCTCGGCGCGCTTCTCCGCCGAACCGTGCTGCACAACGTCTTCCAGCTCCGGAAGCAGCGAGGCGGGAACACCCATGAACAACCTGTGGAATGCGCGATTTCGAGATGCTTTACGCAAACTTAAGGGCAGATTCTGAACGAAGGGTTAGCCCGCGAAACAGGCCCTCCGGCCTTGCGCGAAGGCCGGAAATCGCTATATTCCAGCGTGTAATTAAGACACCCTCATAACCGAACGGGTTTTGAGAGTGGGTCCTCCCGGGCCCGCTCTTTTTTGTTACCAAAATGGCCGGAAGCCAGAACCTTGAGTTGCCTGCGGCGGAAGCCGCCATCGAGACCGAGCCACGCCTGATTGCGGAGCCGGGCCTGTCGGCGCGCGTCGCTCACGTCGCCGAACCGGTGATCGAGCAGCTCGGCTACCGCCTGGTGCGGGTGAAGGTGTCAGGCGCCGAAGGCTGCACCGTGCAGATCATGGCGGAGCGCCCGGACGGTTCGATGACGGTAGAGGATTGCGAGACGGTATCGCGCGCGCTGTCGCCGGTGCTCGACGTCGCCGATCCGATCGATCGCGCCTATCGGCTTGAGATTTCGTCACCCGGCATGGACCGGCCGCTGGTGCGCAAGTCTGACTTCGACCGCTATGCCGGCCACCTGGTGCGCATCGAGATGGACGTTCCGGTCAACGGCCGCAAGCGCTTCCGCGGCAAGCTTGCCGGCACCGAGGGTGAAACCGCGCGCCTGCATCGCGACGATGCCGGCGAAGGCGAGGAAGCAGATGTGCTGCTTCCGATGACCGAAATGAGCGAAGCAAAGCTCGTGCTCACCGACGATCTGGTGAAAGAGGCTTTGCGGCGTGAGAAATCCGCCAAGCGCGAAGCGCGCGAGGCGAGACGCGAAGAACGACGACAAGAGAGACATTCACGGCACCGGCCGCAATGGCCTGCCGCCAAAGGAGGAGAGTGAGCTATGGCTGTCAGCGCCAACAGGCTCGAATTGTTGCAGATTGCCGACGCGGTAGCGCGCGAGAAGGCGATCGACCGCGGCATCGTCATCGCCGCGATGGAAGATGCGATCGCCAAAGCGGCGCGCTCGCGCTACGGCGCCGAGACCGACGTGCACGCCGAGATCGAGCCGAAGACCGGCGAGCTGCGCCTCACGCGCCACATGCTGGTGGTCGAGACGGTCGAGAACTCCTCGAATCAGATCACGTTCGAAGATGCGCGCAAGCGCCACCCGGCCGCGCAAGTCGGCGACACCATCGCCGATCCACTGCCGCCGCTCGAGTACGGCCGTATCGCCGCGCAGTCCGCCAAGCAGGTTATCGTGCAGAAGGTGCGCGAGGCCGAGCGCGACCGGCAATATGCCGAGTACAAGGATCGCATCGGCGACATCGTCAACGGCATCGTCAAGCGCGTCGAATACGGCAACGTGGTGGTCGATCTCGGCCGCGGCGAGGCGATCGTGCGGCGCGACGAACTGCTGCCACGAGAAGTGTTCCGCAACGGCGACCGCATCCGCGCCTACATCTACGACGTGCGCCGCGAGCCGCGCGGCCCGCAGATTTTCCTGTCGCGCACGCATCCGCAATTCACCGCCAAGCTGTTCGCGCAGGAAGTGCCGGAAATCTACGACGGCATCGTCGAGGTGAAGGCGGTCGCCCGCGACCCCGGCTCGCGCGCCAAGATCGCGGTGATCTCGCGCGATTCATCGGTCGACCCGGTCGGCGCCTGCGTCGGCATGCGCGGCTCGCGCGTGCAGGCGGTGGTGAACGAATTGCAGGGCGAGAAGATCGACATCATCCCATGGTCGCCCGACATCGCCACCTTCGTGGTGAACGCGCTGGCACCGGCGGAAGTCGCCAAGGTCGTGCTCGACGAAGACAAGGAGCGCATCGAGGTGGTGGTGCCGGATCAGCAGCTGTCGCTCGCCATCGGCCGCCGCGGCCAGAACGTGCGGCTCGCCTCGCAGCTGACCGGCTGGGACATCGACATCCTCACCGAGCAGGAAGAGTCCGAGCGCCGTCACGCCGAGTTCGAGAGCCGCACCAAGATTTTCGTCGAGGCGCTCAATCTCGACGAAGTGGTCGGCCAGCTGCTCGCCTCGGAAGGCTTCGGCTCGATCGAGGAGCTCGCGCTGGTGGACGAGAAGGAAATCGCCGGCATCGAGGGCTTCGACGAGGACACCGCCCGCGAATTGCAGGAGCGGGCCAAGGAATATATCGCCGCGCAGGAGGCCGAGCTCGACGCCAAGCGCAAGGAGCTGGGCGTCGCCGACGAGCTCAAGGACGTGCCCGGCATCACCACCAAGATGATGGTGGCTTTGGGCGAAAACGGTGTGAAGACGGTGGAAGATTTCGCCGGCTGCGCGACCGACGACCTGACCGGCTGGACCGAGCGCAAGGACGGCGAATCCAAGCACGAGCCGGGTTATCTCGAAGGCTTCGGCATTTCGCGCGAGGACGCCGAAGGTCTCATCATGCAGGCGCGGTTGAAGGCCGGCTGGGTGACGGAAGCCGAGCTTGCGCCGCCGCCGGCCGAGGCCACCGAAGCCACGGCGGAAGCGCCGCAGGCCTAAGGAGAACGCGAACCGGCATGCTGGCAGTCGCACAGGACAATGAGCTCGATCGCGGGGTGGCCAAAACCGCCGCCGGCGTCCGGCGCCACTGCGCGCTGACGCGCGAACTCATGCCGGTCGACGACATGATCCGTTTCGTCATCGGCCCCGGCGGGCACGTCGTGCCCGACGTCAAGCGCAAGCTGCCGGGCCGCGGCCTCTGGGTGACCGGGACGCGCGACGCGATCGTCGAGGCCTTCAAGCGAAACGTGTTCGCTCGCGGCTTCAAGCAGGAGGTCCGTGTCAGCGCCGATATCGCCGGCACCACGGACGAGATGCTGGAGCGCTCGGCGCTCGACGCGCTGGCAATCGCCGGAAAGGCCGGCCGGCTGGTGACCGGTTTCACCAAGGTCGAGGCGGCGATCGAGCGGGACGAGGTCGAGACGCTGATCCATGCCACCGATGCGGCGGGTGACGGAACGCGCAAGCTCAACGCCGCCCTGCACCGCAAAACGGCCGAAAACCCGCGCGAAATCGCGATCATCGACTTATTTTCGGGCCGGCAATTGGATTTGGCATTGAACCGCCCAAATGTGGTACATGCTGCGCTGCTTGCCGGGCCCGGAGGCGAGACATTTCTCGCGCGTGTTGTGCGCTTGAAGCGCTTTCGGAATTCGCCCGCGATTGAAACTGCGCCCACGCACGGCGTACGAGGACCTGTTACGGAATGAGTGAAACGAAGAACCCTGGCGAAAAGAAACTCGGCGTTGCCGGACCGAAGCTGACGCTGCGGCCGCGCACCGAAACGGGCGTCGTGCGCCAGAGCTTCAGCCATGGCCGCAGCAAGCAGGTCGTCGTCGAGAAGGTTAAACGTCGCAGCGTCGGCGGCGCGCCCGAGGGCAAAGCCGAACCCGCGCCGGTTGAAGCGCCGAAGAAACCTGCGACGGCCAAGGCCGCCGCGCCGGCTCCGGCCCCCGCCGCCGAGGCGCCCAAGCCCTCCGGCGTCGTGCTGCGCACGCTCACCGAGGAAGAACGCAGTGCCCGCGCTCACGCGCTCGCCGATAGCCGCCTGCGCGAAGCTGAAGAACGCAAGATCGCCGAAGAAGAGGCCCGCCGCCGCAAGAGCCGCGAGTCTGTCGACAAGACCGAGCGCGAAGCCGCCGATGCTCGCAAGCGCGAGGAAGACGACCGCCGCAAGCATGACGAGGAAGCCAAACGCAAGGCCGACGATCTCGCCAAGAAGCGTTTCGGCGAAGAAGAGGCCAAGCGCGCAGGGCCCGGCGCCCGTCTCGCGCTTGAAGCCGATGAAGAAGAGGCCCCCCGCGCGCGTCGCGGCGCCGGCCGTCCAGCCGCAGCCCCGCGCCCGGCGCCCCGCGCCGGGGTCGAGAAACAGCGCGGCCGTCTCACATTGGTTACGGCACTGCGCGCCGACGAAGTGCGCGAACGCTCGGTTGCCTCGTTCCGCCGCCGCACCCAGCGGCTCAAGGGCCACGCTTCGGCCGAGCCGAAAGAAAAGCTGGTGCGCGAAGTCACGATCCCTGATGCGATCAGCATCCAAGACCTCGCCAACCGCATGACCGAACGCGCGGTGGATGTCATCCGCCTGCTCATGAAGCAGGGCCAGATGGCGACCATCAACGACGTGATCGACGCCGATACCGCCCAGCTCATCGCCGAGGAAATGGGCCATACGGTGCGCCGCGTGTCGGAAGCCGACGTCGAGGAGGGCCTGTTCGACACCGCCGACGAAGCCGGACAGCTTGCGCCGCGCGCGCCGGTAGTCACCGTCATGGGCCACGTCGACCACGGCAAGACCTCGCTGCTCGACGCCATCCGCTCGACCAATGTCGCGTCTGGTGAAGCCGGCGGCATCACGCAGCACATCGGCGCCTATCAGGTGACGGCGCCGTCCGGCGCCCACATCACCTTCATCGATACGCCCGGCCACGCCGCCTTCACGGCGATGCGCGCGCGCGGCGCCAAGGTCACCGATATCGTCGTGCTGGTGGTAGCCGCCGACGACGGCGTCATGCCGCAGACGGTGGAAGCGATCCATCACGCCAAGGCGGCCAAGGTTCCGATCATCGTCGCCATCAACAAGATCGACAAGCCGGACGCCAAGCCCGACCGCGTGCGCACGGACCTGTTGCAGCACGAGATTCAAGTGGAATCGATGGGCGGCGAGGTGGTGGACGTCGAAGTCTCCGCCATCAAGAAGCAGAACATCGACCGCCTGCTGGAAATGATCGGCCTGCAGGCCGAAATTCTCGACCTCAAGGCCAATCCGGACCGTGCGGCCGAAGGCACCGTAATCGAAGCTAAGCTCGACCGCGGCCGTGGTCCCGTTGCCACCGTGCTGGTGCAGCGCGGCACCTTGCACGTCGGCGACCTGGTGGTGGCCGGCGCCGAATGGGGCCGCGTCCGCGCGCTGGTCTCCGACACCGGCGCGCCGATCGAAACCGCTGGACCGTCGACCCCGGTCGAGGTGCTCGGCTTCTCCGGCACGCCGGACGCGGGTGATCGCATGGCGGTGGTCGAGAACGAAGCCCGCGCCCGCGAAGTCACTGATTACCGCGCCCGCCAGAAGCGCGAGAAGACCGCCGCGCGCGCCACCGGCATGCGCGGCTCGCTCGAGCAAATGATGGCGCAGGCCCGCACCTCGGGCCGCAAGGAATTCCCGCTGGTCATCAAGGCCGACGTCCAGGGCTCGCTCGAAGCGATCATCGGCTCGCTCGAAAAGCTGGCGACCGAAGAAGTCATGGCGCGCGTTCTGCACGCCGGCGTCGGCGGCATCTCCGAGTCGGACGTGACTCTTGCCGAGGCGTCGGGCGTTCCGATCATCGCCTTCAACGTGCGCGCCAACAAGGAAGCGCGCGAGGCGGCCGAACGCGCCGGCATCGAGATCCGCTACTACAACATCATTTACGACCTCGTCGACGACGTGAAGAAGGCGATGTCCGGCCTGCTGGCGCCGACGCTGCGCGAGACCATGCTCGGCAACGCGCAGATCCTCGAAGTCTTCAAGGTGTCCAAGGTCGGCAACATCGCCGGCTGCCGCGTCACCGACGGCACGGTCGAACGCGGCGCCAATGTGCGGCTGATCCGCGACAACGTCGTCGTGCACGAGGGCAAGCTCTCGCAACTCAAACGGTTCAAGGATGACGTGCGCGAAGTCGGCGCCGGCATGGAATGCGGCATGGCCTTCGAGAACTACCAAGACATGCGGCAAGGCGATGTGATCGAATGCTACCGGGTGGAGACGATTCAACGCTCGCTGTGAGTCCAAGTCTCAGGCAAGCGCCGAACGCTCCTCCCTTTATCGCAACACGCGGCAACGCTTTATGGCTGTCCGGGCCGAGCCCCGGGCATGACACGTGAGTAAATGGCAAGGCACAAACACCATCGCGACCAGGCCCCGGGCGGCTCGCAGCGCCAGCTGCGCGTCGGCGAACTGGTACGCCATGCAGTGGCCGAGATGCTGACGCGCGGCGATGTGCACGATCCGGTCATCGAAGGTCATCTCATCACCGTGCCCGAGGTGCGCATGAGTCCGGACCTGCGGCTCGCCACCATCTATGTCATGCCGATGGGCGGGCGTGACGCCGACGAAGTTGTGGCGGCCTTCGACCGCCAAAAGAAATTCCTGCGCGCCGAAATCGCGCGCCGCATCAACCTTAAATTCGCGCCCGACCTTCGCTTCCGGGTCGACGAGCGCTTCGACGAGGCCGAGCGCATCGACAGGCTGCTGCGTTCGCCGGCGGTGAAACGCGACCTGGAAGACGAGAGCGAAGACGATGAGTGACGAGGCGCTCAAGAACCTCGCCCGGCCGCAGACCGAGGAGCCGCCGGCGCTTGCGCCGGACGTTCCGCGTCCGCCGCAGCACGTAAGCGGCGAGCCAAAGCGGTCCAAGCAGTTCAAGCGCGACAAACGCGACGTGCACGGCTGGATCGTGCTCGACAAGCCGGTCGGCATGACCTCGACCCATGCGGTGAGCGTCATCAAGCGGCTGTTCAGCGCCAAACGCGCGGGCCATGCCGGCACGCTCGACCCGCTCGCCTCCGGCGCGCTGCCGATTGCTCTGGGCGAGGCCACCAAGACGGTCCCGTTCGTCATGGACGGCCGCAAGCTCTACCGCTTCACCGTGCGCTGGGGCGAGGAACGGGATACCGACGATGCCGAAGGCCGCGTCACCGAGACCAGCGGCAACCGCCCGACCGCTGACGCCGTCCGCGCATTGCTGCCCGCCTTCACCGGCTCCATCCAGCAGGTGCCGCCGCGCTATTCGGCCATCAAGATCGAGGGCGAGCGCGCCTACGACCTCGCCCGTGACGGCGCTACCGTCGAGCTTTCCGCCCGGCCGGTCGAAATCGCCCGGCTTGAGTTGGTTAATACCCCCGACAACGACCATGCGGTGCTGGAGGCCGAATGCGGCAAGGGCACCTATGTTCGGTCGATCGCGCGCGATATGGGCCGTTCGCTCGGCTGTTTCGGCCATGTCAGCCAATTGCGCCGGGTCGCGGTCGGCCCGTTCAGCGAAAAAACCATGATTCCGCTGGAAGAATTGGAGGCTCTGTGCCATAGAGCCGCCATCGGTGAGGGCAGCCTCGCCGATTTAATGCTGCCCGTTGAGACCGCGCTGGACGACATCCCGGCGCTGGCCGTCAGCCGGGCAGACGCGGCGAGGCTTCAAAGAGGCCAAGCCGTCATAGTGCGCGGACGGGACGCTCCGATTTTTCGTGGGCCAATCTATGTCACGGTCGCGGGCCAGCTTCTGGCCCTCGCCGAAGTGGACCACGGTGAAATCGTCCCCAAGCGCGTATTCAACCTCGCCGGCCTCACAGGAAGAGCCGGCGCTAACGAAAGGATGACCGATGTCGGTGACCACCGGCCGCAAGGCCGAAGTGATTAAGACGTACGCCAAGAAGCCCGGTGATACCGGTTCGCCCGAAGTGCAGGTGGCGATCCTGTCCGAACGGATCAACAATCTCACCGAGCATTTCAAGAATCACGTCAAGGACAACCATTCGCGGCGCGGCCTGCTCAAGATGGTGAGCCAGCGCCGTCAGCTACTCGATTACCTGCGGCGCTCGAACGAGACGAGCTACAAGGATTTGATCGAGAAGCTCGGCATCCGCCGATGATTTTTTGCGCGCGGGGCGAGGTGCCCGGCGCGTTTCACCCGAAGCGAATGCTGAAAATTGCGTTCGCTGATTGGTCCGGCGGAATCCGCCGCGACAGGCAAGAGCCGATAAGGATCGACTCTTGTGTATGAGAGCAAGGCTCGAATCGCCGATGGGCAGGATCGCCAGACGCTGTTGCTTTTCAAGCGCAGCCTCTCGCCGTCTTGCTCATGGCTTCCGGGGCTTGCCGAAAACCATGAGAGAAAATGACAATGTTCGATATGCATCGCGTTGAGCTCGATTGGGGCGGGCGCAAGCTCACCCTCGAGACCGGCAGAATGGCGCGCCAGGCTGACGGCGCAGTGCTCGCCACCTATGGCGAGACCACCGTGCTCGCCGCCGTGGTGGCGGCCAAGCAACCGAAGGAAGGCATCGATTTCCTTCCCCTTACCGTCAACTACACCGAAAAATACTACGCGGCCGGCCGCATCCCGGGTGGCTACTTCAAGCGCGAGCGCGGGCCCACCGAGAAGGACACGCTGACCTCGCGCCTGATCGACCGCCCGATCCGTCCGCTGTTCGCCGACGGCTGGCGCTGTGACACGCAGGTGACCTGCACCGTGCTGTCGCACGACATGGAAAACGATCCGGACATCGTGGCGATGGTCGCGGCTTCGGCCGCACTGACGCTCTCCGGCGCGCCGTTCATGGGCCCGATCGGCGGCGCCCGCGTCGGCTTCATCAACAACGAATATGTGCTCAACCCGGCGATCGACGAAATGCCGGAGAGCCAGCTCGATCTCGTCATCGCCGGCACGCAAGACGCCGTGATGATGGTGGAATCGGAAGCCAAGGAGCTGACCGAGGAGATCATGCTCGGCGCCGTGATGTTCGGCCACCGGCACTTCCAGCCGGTCATCGAAGCGATCATCAAGCTCGCCGAGAAGGCCGCGAAAGAGCCGCGCGAACTGGTCGCTCCCGACCACAAGGCGCTGGAAAAGGAAATGCTCGGCCTCGCCGAAAAGGATCTGCGCACCGCCTATTCGATCGTGAAGAAGCAGGATCGCCAGGACGCCGTCGCCGCCGCGAAGGAAAAGGTGATGGCGCACTTCTTCCCGGAAGGCGCCGAGCCGACCTACGACAAGCTGGCGGTTGCCGGCGTGTTCAAGGAGCTCGAAGCCAAGATCGTGCGCTGGAACATCCTCGACACCAGCAAGCGCATCGACGGCCGCGACCTCAAGACCGTGCGTCCGATCGTGGCGGAAGTCGGCGTCCTGCCCCGCACCCACGGCTCGGCGCTGTTCACCCGCGGCGAGACCCAGGCGCTCGTCGTGGCGACGCTCGGCACCGCCGAGGACGAGCAGTTCATCGACGCACTGCAGGGGACGTATAAAGAGACGTTCCTGCTGCACTACAACTTCCCTCCCTACTCGGTCGGCGAAACCGGCCGCATGGGCGCGCCCGGACGTCGCGAGATCGGCCACGGCAAGCTCGCCTGGCGCGCGATCCATCCGATGCTGCCGGGCGCCGCGGAATTCCCCTACACCATCCGCGTCGTTTCGGAGATCACCGAGTCGAATGGCTCCTCGTCGATGGCCTCCGTCTGCGGCTCTTCGCTCGCGCTGATGGATGCCGGCGTGCCGCTCAAGCGGCCGACCGCGGGCATCGCCATGGGCCTGATCCTCGAGGACAAGCGCTTCGCGGTGCTGTCCGACATCCTCGGCGACGAGGATCATCTCGGCGATATGGACTTCAAGGTGGCCGGCACCGAGCAGGGTGTCACGTCGCTGCAGATGGACATCAAGATCGCCGGCATCACCGAAGAGATCATGAAGGTCGCGCTCGCCCAGGCGAAGGACGGACGGCTGCATATCCTCGGCGAGATGTCGAAGGCCCTGACAGCGGCGCGCGCCGAACTCGGCGAACACGCCCCGCGTATCGAGATGTTCAAGATCCCGACCGACAAGATCCGCGAAGTGATCGGTACCGGCGGCAAAGTGATCCGCGAGATCGTCGAGAAGACCGGCGCCAAGATCAACATCGAGGACGACGGCAGCGTGAAGGTCGCTTCGGCCGACGGTGAATCGATCAAGGCGGCGATCAACTGGATCAAGTCGATCGCCTCGGACCCCGAGGTCGGCCACATCTACGACGGCACTGTCGTCAAGGTCATGGACTTCGGCGCCTTCGTGAACTTCTTCGGCGCCAAGGATGGCTTGGTGCACATCAGCCAGCTCGCCGCGCACCGGGTCAACAAGACTTCGGACGTCGTCAAGGAAGGCGACAAGGTGAAGGTGAAGCTCCTCGGCGTCGACGAGCGCGGCAAGGTTCGCTTGTCGATGAAGGCGGTCGATCAGGCGACCGGCGAGGACATCGAGCACAAGGGCCGGGACTCGGGCCAGCCGGCGCAGGCCGCCGGCGGCGGGGCTGAATAAGCCATTGAAATCTAGAGACAAAGGGCGGCCCTCGTGGCCGCCCTTTTTGTTTAAAGCGCTAAATCCGCGCTTTTGTGACTCATATCACAGCCGCCCGGCGGTCCTCCCCCTACTGTCCAAAGCGTTGGGAGCGAGACGCTCCCACGCCTTCAGGGAGACGGGTCATGCGTAAAACCACCATTCTCGCCATTGCCACTGCGGCGCTCGCCGTCGTCACGGTCGTCACCGACCTGATCCGCGCGGATGCCACACAGACCGGCAAGCTGTCGATGAATTCGGTCTCGCATGTGCGGACCACCGGCGCCCTGAAGGCCTCGAATTTCGACGCCATCTGACATCCCGCCGGCCTTCTGCGGGCCGGCGGCCCCTACCCCAACCTCCAAACTTAAAGCGGCCCTTTCCGGGCCGCTTTTTTCTTTGGAATCAGCGACTTCACGAAATTGCGATGTTTTGTGACCCGAGTCACAGCAGTCCAAAAGCGGGACTCGTACGTTAACCATGAGAGAGCGAACAGCTCCGCGTCAAACAAGAGATTACGGGAGCCAGTCATGACCAGCACAATCACCACCGCGGTCACGGTTTTCTTCGTGGTCTTCGGCGTCTATGCCGCCAACCTGGTCGTCTATCACCCGACCCAGGGCGGCCTGAACCCGACCACCCCGGTCAGCATCCAGGCTGATTGGAAGTAGACCTTGAACCGAGGATTTCGGTCGAGTGCGACCGAGATCACATAAGGCGAGCCACATTCTGCTAGATTGCCAAGCGGTCGGCCACCATAGGCCGGCCGCTTTTGTTGTGCGTGGGCGACGCAATGGCAGCAGCACCGACCTCAGTCAATTTGTTGTCGGACCTTCCGGACCGGCTGTCGAGCGCGTTGCTCGATCACGCCATCCCGAAGCATCTCACGTCCGACGAGGTGCTGTTTCTCGCCGGCGATCCGGGCGACGGCTTTTACCGCCTGGACGAAGGCCTGCTGAAAGTCTCGATAGCTTCCGCGACCGGCGCCGAACGCATCCTGGCCATTCTCGGGCCCGGCGCGATCGTCGGCGACCTGGCCATCATCGACGGACTGCCGCGCTCCGCGTCGGTCTCGGCGCTGCGCGACTGCAAGATGCGCTTCGTCAGCCGCAAGGCCTTCGAGACCTTCGCCGGCAAGCAGCCTGAGATCTATCTCTACCTCGCCAAGGTGCTGGCGACGCGGCTACGCGTGACCGACCAGATCGTCGCCGCGGGAAGTTTTCTGCCGCTCAAGGGCCGCGTTGCGCGCGCATTGCTCGACCTCGCCCATGCCTTCGGCAAAAACGTCGGCGGCAGCCGCGTCGTCATCCGGCAGAAGGTCAGCCAAGGCGACGTCGCGGCCATGGCCGGCATCGCGCGCGAAAACGTCAGCCGCATCCTCAACGACTGGATGCGCGCCAAGATCATCACGCGGCTGTCGGGCTATTATTGCCTGGAAGATCCGAAGAAGCTCGAGCACGAGATCGAGCTCTAGCGCAGAAACTCCAGCAGCAGCTTGTTCACGGCGTCGGGCGCCTCGCGCGTCGGGAAATGGCCGACGCCCTCGAGCACGTGCCGCGCATAACCGCCGGTAAAATATCTGTCCTTGCCGTCGGTCGAGCTTGCGAGCGTCACGCCATCGGCGCCGCCCTGGATCATCAGCGCCGGCACCGCGATGGTCTGCGCGGCTTTTGTCCGCTTATCGAGCGCGGCGTATCGGGCGTCCTTGTCCGCCTCGCCCCAGCGCACGCGATAGGAATGGATGGTGATATCGGCCCAGTCGGGATTCTCGAAGGACTTCGCGGTTACCTCAAACTCGGCATCCTTGAACCAACCTTTGGGTGCCCAGGTCTCCCACATGATGCGCGCGAAGGCCTTGCCGTCGCAGCGTACGGTCTCTGCGCCGCGGCCGGTCGCCATGAACCACTGGTACCAATACCGGCGCGTCTGTTCCAAGCCTGGCGTCGGAAGATCGCCGGGCTGCCAGCCGACCGACATCGCGGCAATTTTCGTGATGCGATCGGGAAAAGCGGCGGCCAGCGCATGGGCGATGCGCGCGCCCCAGTCGTGACCCACGACCGCAAACTTTTCGACGTAGAGCGCGTCGGCAAGATCGACGGCGTCCTGCGCCATCGCGACCATCTCGCCGGAGCGCATCGTCGCCTTCGACAAGAAGGAGGTCTCGCCGAAGCCGCGGAGCCACGGCACGATGGTGCGAAAGCCATTCTGTTGCAGCACGGGCGCGATCTTGTCGTAGGTGCGCACATCGTCCGGCCAACCGTGCAAGAGCAAGACCGGCCGCCCACCGGCGGGTCCTCCGGTTTCATAGGCGAT
This sequence comes from uncultured Alphaproteobacteria bacterium, assembly GCA_963742095.1. Taxonomy (GTDB): domain Bacteria; phylum Pseudomonadota; class Alphaproteobacteria; order Rhizobiales; family Xanthobacteraceae; genus Pseudolabrys. Next base: position 1,078,820 of record CAVUKJ010000003.1, on the reverse strand, counting down.
GCGCAGCGTCGGTGTCGTCGCAAATTGGGGCATCAGACTTGGACCTTGTGGCGCTGGCTCCTCGCGGGTGAGCTTGCAACAGTTCTCACGATCTTGCCCAGCGCCTCGAAATCCTTGCGGCGCGGCGAGGTGCGACGAAAGGCGAGCCCGATCGTGCGGACTGGCTCCGGCTCGGCAAAGCGCAACAGCTTGACGCGTGGATCGCGCAATTCGGCATCGACCGCGACCTGCGGCAGCAGCGTCACGCCGTAACCGTTCGCGACCATCTGCATCACGGTCGCAAGCGAGGTCGCGCCCAGCCCAGCCGGCTTATCGCCGCGGTTGGTTGCGCAGAACGCCAGCGCTTGATCGCGCAGGCAGTGTCCCTCCTCCAGCAGGATAAGGCGGCTTTGGTCGACATCCTGCACGCCAACGCGGCCGCGCACCGGGTGCTTGTCGCCCGCAGGCACCGCCAGCACGAAGGGATCGTCGAACAGCGTCAGCGTCTCGACGTCGGCGCCTTCGGCCGGCAGGGCCAGCATCGCGCAGTCGAGTTCGCCGCGTGTCAGTTCCTCGAGCAATTGCTTGGTCTGTGTCTCGCGCACCTCCAGCCGCAACTGCGGATAATCTCTCTGTAGTCGCGGCAGGGCCCGCGGCAACACGTAAGGCGCCAGCGTCGGAATGATGCCGAGCTTGAGCCGCCCGCTGAGCAGATCGCGGTGGCGCGCGAAATCGACGAGGTCGCGCGTGGCGGCAAGAATATGTTCGGCGCGCGCGGCCGCTTCCTGCCCGGTGTCGGTGAGCGCAATCTCGCCCGGCCGCCGCTCGACCAGTTCAGTGCCGATCTGGCGCTCGAGCTCACGGATCTGCATCGACAGCGCCGGCTGGCTCACCGCGCAATCCTCCGCCGCCCTGCCGAAGTGCTTCAAGCGCGCGAGCGAGGACAAATAGCGCAACTGACGCAACGTGATCATGCCGATAAGCTAGTCTTATCGGATGTCGGATACAATACGATTAGACCTGATGGGCCGCAGTTCGTAAAAACGCCGCACGCGTGCGCTACCTGTGCGCAATCCGCGACGGAGGAACAGATGGACGCAAAAACCGACAAGACCGCGGGCCAGTGCCCGTTCCAAGGACACACCAACCGCGACTGGTGGCCGGACGCGCTGAGCGTCGAGATGCTGCACCGGAATTCCGACCTGTCGGACCCGATGGGCAAGGGCTTCGACTACGCCAAGGAGTTCAAGAGCCTCGATCTCAAGGCCGTGGTCAGGGACCTCCGCGCGTTGATGACGAATTCGCAGGACTGGTGGCCGGCCGACTTCGGCCACTACGGCGGGCTGATGATCCGCATGGCCTGGCACGCGGCGGGCACATACCGCATCACCGACGGCCGCGGCGGCGCCGGCGCCGGCCAGCAGCGCTTCGCGCCGCTCAACTCGTGGCCGGACAACGCCAACCTCGACAAGGCGCGCCGGCTGCTGTGGCCGATCAAGCAGAAGTACGGCAAGAAAATCTCCTGGGCCGACCTGATGGTGCTGGCCGGCAACGTCGCGCTGGAGTCGATGGGCTTCAAGACATTTGGATTTGCGGGCGGCCGCGCCGATGTCTGGGAACCTGAAGAGCTGTACTGGGGTCCCGAGGGCACGTGGCTTGGTGACGAGCGCTACAGTGGCGAGCGACAACTCGCGGAGCCGCTCGGCGCCGTGCAAATGGGCCTCATCTACGTCAACCCGGAAGGCCCGAACGGCAATCCGGACCCGGTCGCGGCGGCGAAAGACATCCGCGAGACGTTCTTCCGCATGGCGATGAACGACGAGGAGACCGTCGCGCTGATCGCCGGCGGCCACACCTTTGGCAAGACGCACGGCGCGGGCGATCCGTCGCTGGTCGGCCCCGAACCCGAAGCGGGCGCACTTGAGGAGCAGGGCCTCGGCTGGAAGAGCAAGCACGGCACCGGCATCGGCGCCGACGCCATCACCGGCGGCCCGGAAGTCACCTGGACGCAAACGCCGACCAAGTGGAGCAATCACTTCTTCAAGAACCTGTTCGAAAACGAATGGGAACTGACGAAGAGCCCGGCCGGCGCGAAGCAATGGGTCGCCAAAAATGCGCAAGCCGACATCCCGGACGCCTTCGACGCGTCGAAGAAGCACCGGCCGACCATGCTCACCACCGATCTGTCGCTGCGCATGGACCCGGCCTACGAGAAGATCTCGCGGCGCTTCTATGAGAACCCGAAGGAGTTTGCCGACGCCTTCGCGCGCGCCTGGTTCAAGCTCACGCACCGCGACATGGGACCGCGCGCGCGCTATCTCGGCGCGCTGGTGCCGAAGGAAGTGCTGATCTGGCAGGACCCGGTCCCGGCCACCGGCCGCCAGGTGATCAACGACAAGGACGTCGCCGCGCTCAAGAAGAAGATTTTGGCGAGCGGCCTGTCGGTGTCGCAACTGGTCGCGACCGCCTGGGCATCGGCCTCGACATTCCGCGGCTCGGACAAGCGCGGCGGCGCCAATGGCGCGCGCATTCGCCTTAGCCCCCAGAAGGATTGGGACGTCAACGATCCGGCTGAACTCGCCAAGGTGCTGAAGAAGCTCGAGGCGATCCAGACGGCGTTCAACAAGGGCAACAAGAAAGTTTCGCTGGCCGACCTGATCGTGCTCGGCGGCACCGCGGCGGTCGAGAAGGCCGCGAAGGCTGCCGGCGTCACCGTCAAGGTGCCCTTCGCCCCGGGCCGCGCGGACGCGTCACAGGATCAAACCGACGTCGAGTCCTTCGCGCCACTCGAGCCGCGAGCCGACGGCTTCCGCAACTACATCGGCGGCAAGCGTCAGTTCATGCAGCCGGAGGAAGCCTTGATCGATCGCGCCGCCCTGCTGCGGCTGACCGGCCCGGAAATGACGGCGCTCGTCGGCGGGTTGCGCGTGCTCGGCGCCAATGCGAAAGGCGCCAAGCACGGCGTCCTCACCAAGAAGGTGGGCACGCTGACGAACGATTTCTTCGTCAACCTGCTCGACATGGGCACGGTGTGGTCGGCGCCGAACTCCGAGGGTATTTACGAGGGGCGCGATCGTAAGAGCAAGGCGGCGAAATGGACGGCGACGCGTGTCGACCTGATCTTCGGCTCGCACTCCCAGCTTCGTGCCTTCGCGGAGGTCTATGCCTGCGCCGACTCGAAGGAGAAGTTCGTGAAGGACTTCGTGGCGGCGTGGACCAAGGTGATGAACGCCGATCGCTTTGATATGGCCGCTTCGCAGAAGAAGGCCGCCGCGTAAGTACGCCGCACGCACAAAACAAAACGGCCGGGGATTTCCCCGGCCGTTTTTTTATTGCGCTGCTGAAAATAGCGCCGACGATGGGCCGGGCTCGGTGCTGGCATAACGCGCATCACGGCCCCCGCCGCCGCGCGCGGCCAAGGCGGCCCCATTCCCCGGCACGACGACGAGACGATCGATGTCGCCCTTGAGGTAGGCCTGCAAGAAGGCCGAGTAGTCCTTGAACGACACGCAGCCGTTCGAGTCGCCGTCCGGACCGAGCATGTAGGTGTGTGCCAACATGCCGTCGCGGCCGAACATCTTGTCGTCATCGACTGGCGTCAGGCGAATGGCCCGCACACCGTGAAACAGATGCTCGCGCAGGCTGAGGTCGTATGTGTTCGGTGGCGTCACGCCACGGCGCCTCACGCGGATGGAATGCGGGTCGTCGCGCAAATCGCCCAGGCCGGAATGCGCTTCCAGCGTCTCGCCGTTCGGCAAGTAGACCGAACGCGCGCTGATATCATAGACGGCCGTGTGATCGTCGGGCGTGCGCGCCGCCGGCTTGTCCGTATGCTGCGGCGTGGTGCGAGGCGCTGGCGCGGGTGGCAGAGACGCGAGCCGTTGCGTGCTCCGCAGGCCGGCAAGCTCCGGCGGCAGGACTCGCGGAATGGGTACGCCGCTCGGCCGCTTAACGACCGGCGCAGGTTCGTGGCGCGGCGGCGCCCGCTCGGCAACACGCAGCGGCTTTGCGATATCGGCGGCCGTCGGCGGAAAGACGATGACGTCCGCCAGACGAGCGGGCGCGTTTGCGCTCGGATAGGATGGCGCGAGAGCCATGCTGCGCAGCCTGAAATCCGCGGGGGTTCTGCCGTTGTGCCGAGGCATCAGCGTCGGCGAAACGAGCCAGCCGACTCCGAGCGCGAGGCTGACGAGGGCAAAGCCTGTGGTCGCGACGGCAGCGGTGCCGAGGAAAAGATGGCGGGCGAGCAGCGCTCCAATTCGACGAACCGGAACGGCGGGACGGTCAACGAATGTGGGATCGGCGAACGCCGCAGCACTGAACGTCATTACGCACGCAACCGGACAAGATCGTTACAATTGGCGGGAATGGAGAATGGGGCAGATAACGTTAACCGGCTGTAAACGGCGGCGAACGTTCGAAGGCCCAAAAAACAAAGCGGCCGGGGGTTCCCGGCCGTTTTTACCTCGCGCACCTGCGGACGAATTACTTTTCGCCACCGTTCTCCGCGCCACCCGCCTTCATGGCATCCGGCTGCGGCATGGCGATGACGTTGTAGCCGGAATCGACGAAGTGCACTTCGCCGGTCACCCCGCCCGAAAGGTCCGACAGCAGATAGAGCCCGGCGCCGCCAAGTTCCTCGAGCGTCACGCCGCGGCCGAGCGGCGAATATTTCTGCTGGAACGCGAACATGTAACGCGCGTCGGTGATGCCGGCGCCGGCGAGCGTCCGGATCGGCCCCGCCGAGATGGCGTTGACGCGGACCTTCTGGTGGCCGAAATCGACGGCGAGATAGCGCACCGAGGCTTCCAGCGCCGCCTTCGCCACGCCCATGACGTTATAGTTCGGCATGGCGCGGTCGCCGCCGTTGTAGGTGAGCGTCACCATCGCGCCGCCGTTCGGCATCAGCGCTGCCGCCCGTTTGGCCGCCTCGGTAAAGGCGTAGCAGGAAATCACCATCGTCTTGATGAAATTCTCGCGCGTGGAATCCGCGTAGCGGCCCTTCAGCTCTTCCTTGTTGGAGAAGGCGATGGCATGCACTAGGAAATCCATGGTGCCCCACTGTTTCTTGATCGCGTCGAACACGGCGTCAACCGATGCAATGTCCTCGACGTCGCATGGCAGGACGAGCTTTGAGCCGACCTGCTCGGCGAGCGGCTTGACGCGTTTCGCCAGCGCGTCGCCCTGATAGGTGAAGGCGAGCTCGGCGCCGTGATCTCTGAGAGTTTTTGCGATGCCCCAAGCGATGGAGTGGTCGTTCGCCACTCCCATCACCAGCCCGCGTTTGCCTTCCATGAGTCCCGGCACGGCGATCACGCATCCAGCCGCTTGAAGATCACGGAGGCATTGGTGCCGCCGAAGCCGAACGAGTTCGACAGCACCGCGCCGAGCTTGACGTTATCCTCGCGCTTCCGCGCGATCGGCATGTCGGCGAAAGCCGGGTCGAGATTCTCGATATTGGCGCTCTCGCAGATGAAGCCGTTTTGCATCATCAGCAGCGAGTAGATCGCTTCCTGCGCGCCGGCGGCGCCGAGCGAATGGCCGGTGAGCGACTTGGTCGCCGAGATCGGCGGGCATTTGGCGCCGAACACCTCGCGGACCGCCTCGATCTCCTTGAGGTCGCCGATCGGCGTCGACGTAGCGTGCGGGTTGATGTAGTCGATCGGCGCCTTGCAGGTTTCGAGCGCCATCTTCATGCAGCGCTTCGCGCCCTCGCCCGACGGCGCCACCATGTCATAGCCGTCCGATGTCGCGCCGTAGCCGGCGACCTCGGCGTAGATCTTGGCGCCGCGTGCCTTGGCATGCTCGAGCTCTTCCAGCACCAGCACGCCCGCGCCGCCGGCGATGACGAAGCCGTCCCGGTCGACATCGTAGGCGCGCGAGGCTTTCTCGGGCGTCGCATTATATTTCGACGACATCGCGCCCATCGCATCGAACAGCACCGACAACGTCCAGTCGAGCTCCTCACAGCCGCCGGCAAAAATCATGTCCTGCTTGCCCCACTGGATGATTTCGGTGGCGTTACCGATGCAGTGGTTGGAGGTCGCGCAGGCCGACGAGATCGAATAGTTTACGCCCTTGATCTTGAACCAGGTCGCGAGCGTTGCCGATGCAGTCGACGACATCGCCTTCGGCACCGCAAATGGGCCGACTCGCTTCGGTCCTTTTTCGCGTGTCGTATCGGCGGCATCGACGATGGCGCGCGCGGATGGTCCGCCCGAACCCATGATGATGCCGGTACGCTCGTTGGAGATATCGCTTTCCTCGACGCCGGAGTCGCGGATCGCCTGCTCCATGGCGACGTGATTCCAGGCCGCGCCGCCGCCAAGGAAGCGCATGGCGCGGCGATCGACCGACTCCGCAGGATTGAGCGTAGGCGCGCCTTGCACCTGACAGCGGAAGCCGAGCTTGGCGTATTCGTCGGCGCGGCTGATGCCGGATTTGGCCTCGCGCAGGCTCGCCAGCACTTCCTGCGTGTTATTGCCGATGGACGAAACGATGCCCATCCCGGTGACCACGACCCGTCGCATCGTCGTACTACCCTTTACCCGTCCGGATTATTGCTGATTGGGCCACAGATTGGCTGGCCGAGGCAATTCCGCAAGCCCCTTACGCGCTCGGCTGCAACGCTTCTTCCTGCTTGAACAAGCCGACCTTCAGATCGGAGGCTTGATAGATGACGCTGCCGTCCGCCGACAACCAGCCGTCGGCGATACCGAGCACCAGCTTCGAGCGCATGACGCGCTTGAAGTCGATGCCGTAGATGACCTTCTTCACGGTCGGCAGCACCTGGCCGGAGAATTTCAATTCGCCGAGACCGAGCGCCCGCCCGCGGCCGGGCGAACCCAACCAGCCGAGGAAGAAGCCGACCATCTGCCACAACGCGTCGAGGCCGAGGCAGCCCGGCATCACCGGATCGCCCTTGAAGTGGCAGAGGAAGAACCAGAGGTCCGGTTTCACGTCGAGTTCGGCCCGCACGAAACCTTTGCCGTGGGCGCCGCCTTGCTCGGAGATCTCGGTAATGCGGTCGAACATCAGCATTGGCGGCAGCGGCAATTGCGCATTGCCCGCCCCGAACAGTTCGCCGCGTCCGCAGGCCAGCAGGTCTTCATAGCCGAAGCTGCTGCGTCGCTCCGTCGTCCCGCCCGGCGGGTTTGCCTGAATATTCATGTGAAACTCGTAACATAACGAGGTTGATAGGGGAAAGATGGGACGTCCCGCCGCAGGTATCAGTGACAGTTCCAATCACAAAGCGTGACAATTTGGCCGGCGGATCGATGGGCAGGTGTCGGAGGTTGTTGCGAGCCAGTTGCATCACGGTGCCCGATTGCGTATATGTTGCAAATGCAACGGTTTTGGGCAGGCGCTGTTTCGCGCGCTGCCTTTGAGGCATGCCGATGAGCCTTTCGCGTAACGTGACAATGCCAGCCGTCAAGCCCGGCGCCGAATTGACCGGCTGCCCGTGGCACGACGTCAAAGCGATGCTGCGTCAGGTCGGCCTGCGTCCGACGCGTCAGCGTATGGCGCTCGGCTGGCTGCTGTTCGGCAAAGGCGATCGCCACCTCACCGCCGAGATGCTTTACGAGGAAGCCTCGCGCGCCAAGGTGCCGGTGTCGCTGGCGACCATCTACAACACGCTGCACCAGTTCACCGAAGTCGGCCTGCTGCGCCAGGTCGCGGTCGACGGCTCCAAGGCCTACTTCGACACCAATACCTCGACGCATCATCACTTCTTCGTCGAAGGTGAGGACGAACTCCTCGACATCACCGGCGCCGACGTCCTGGTCGGCAACAACCCGACGCCGCCCGAAGGCTATGAAGTCGCGCGCGTCGATGTGATCGTGCGGCTGCGGCGCAAAAGCTAGGCGCTGATCGCAACTTGGGTTTCGTGGCCGGGCTCGTCCCAGCCATTTTTATTGCCGGCCGCTAATCGACTTTCTCGTTCGGGTAAGCGCCCCACAGGCGCTCCTGGCGGATCCAGCCTTCGAAGCCCTTGCCGCGGAATTCGCACCACGAACCGGTGCAGGATTCCAGCGAGCCCTGCACGCCGCCTTGCAGCTTCGCCACCACCGCCGATTTGATGTCCGCCTTGGCGTAGAGCGGCACCAGCTCGTCTTTCAGATCCGGCACCACCACCGCGGTGCGCTTACCGGACAACAGCGAGTGATAGACCCAGCCCTCCTGGCCTTCCCAATCGCGAATGCGCCGCCAATTCTCGAACTCGGCGGTGATCTCAACCGGCATGCCGGCGCGCGTGTAGACCCAACGGACATCCTGGTCCTGGTTGGGGCCGCCGCGCACATTGACCTTGTCGGACTTGAGGCTGACGAAGCGCGGGACCGGCAAGCCGCTGACCGAGCCGGTCACCTCGCCGCCGGCGGCTCGCGCCGCCAGGGGCAATAGCGCCGCCAGACAAATGGCGAGCGCAAAGCCGGCGAATCGGCGCTGCAACAGCCTCCTGCTTTGTGTTGTCACGGCCATCTGGTAGGAAAATGAACGGATTAACGCCCCCTCGACGCAGACGCCGGGGAGTTTGGGGGAGCACGGTTAAAGAGGGCTAAATCGGCGCATGCCCAAGTCCACCAAGACCAAGAAGCCCCTGGTCATTGTAACCCGCAAGCTCCCGGACAAGGTCGAGCTGCGCATGCGGGAACTTTTCGACACCCGGCTCAACCCCGAAGACACGCCCATGAGCCAGGCGCAATTGACCGAGGCGGTAAAAACCGCCGACGTCCTGGTGCCGACCGTTACCGACGAGATCAACGCCTCCGTGCTCAGCCGGGCCGGCGAGCAGCTCAAGCTCATCGCCAATTTCGGCAACGGCGTCGACAACATCGACGTCACCACCGCGGTTCAGCGCGGCATCACCGTGACCAACACGCCCGGCGTGCTGACCGAGGACACCGCCGACATGACCATGGCGCTGATCCTGGCGGTGCCGCGCCGGCTGGTCGAGGGTTCCGGGGTCCTCACGTCCGACAAGGACTGGGCCGGATGGACGCCGACCTGGATGCTCGGCCACCGCATCTGGGGCAAGCGTCTCGGCATCATCGGCATGGGACGGATCGGCCAGGCGGTGGCGCGCCGCGCCCGCGCCTTCGGCTTGCAGATTCACTACCACAATCGCCGCAAGGTGGCGCCGCGCATCGAGGAAGAACTCGACGCCACCTATTGGGAGAGCCCCGACCAGATGCTCGCCCGCATGGACATCGTGTCGGTGAACTGCCCGCACACGCCGGCGACCTATCACCTGTTGTCGGCGCGCCGCCTCAAGCTGCTGCGGCCCGAGGCCTACATCGTCAACACCTCGCGCGGCGAGGTGATCGACGAGAACGCGCTGGCGCGGCTGCTCGAGGCAGGCGAGATCGCCGGCGCCGGCCTCGACGTGTTCGAGCACGAGCCGGCGGTCAATCCCAAGCTCCTCAAGCTCGCGCGCCAGGGCAAGGTGGTGCTGCTGCCGCACATGGGCTCGGCGACCATGGAGGGCCGCGTCGACATGGGCGAAAAGGTCATCATCAACATCAAGACCTTCATGGACGGCCACCGGCCGCCGGACCGCGTGCTGCCATCAATGCTGTGATTTGGAACCGGCGGCCTGTTTTGCATGAAGACGGCCCGCGATGGCGCGGGCCTTTCGCCGCCGGACCGCGTGCTCCCCTCATGCTTTAGCGGTCAGCGCCGCGACACGAAGATCGACTCGAAACTGTTCCGCGCAAACAGGCTGCGCTTCTGAAGTGCGGACGGCGCGCGTGCCGCTCTATCGTCGAGCACGACGCTTGGAACGCGATGCGGTCTCGCGATCTGTGGCGTGCCGCGCTGCGCGGCCGCGACCAGGTCTGGATGCATGTGACCGCCCGGCACGACGTGCACGATGTGGAAGCCGCGCGCCTTCAGCATCGCAATCAGCTTCGGCAAGACGCGCGCGGTGCGCGGCTTGATGTCGTGCATCAGCAGGATGCCGCCGTGACGGGCTTGCAGCCGCGCCACCGCGCTGTTGAGCATCGCCGTCGTGTCGTTGTGCTTCCAGTCATAGGAATCGACGTCGACGCTCCACACGACGATGCCATGCTGGTGCAGATACTGCTCCGCCTCGCGCGTCCGGTAGAGGCCGGGAAAACGGAAGAACGGCGCCGGCTGCCGGCCAAGTGCGGCGCTGACCGAGGCGATGCCGGTTTCGATCTCGCGGACCTCGCCGTTGAGCGGCAGACGCCGCAGCGGGTGGTTCTGCGTGTGCGTGCCGATGGTGTGGCCGGCGGCCAGCACCTGCCTCGCCGTCTCGGGATGCGCGCGCGCCTGCCTGCCGACCATGAAGAAGGTCGCATGCAGACACTCGTCGGCGAGCGTCCTGAGGATCGAAGAGGTGGAGGCCGGGTTCGGCCCGTCGTCGAAGGTCAGAACGACCTCGCCGGGAGCGAGCGGTAGCCGCACGCCGTAGTCTTGCACGCCGACGACTGGCGTCGTGCGTGCGTCGACCGAGATGACGCGGCTGACGCCAAGCGCATTCGGATTGCGACACGACGATGCCCGCGCGTCGGCGCAGCCGAACGCCAGAACGGCGCAGACAATGAGGACTCCCCGGACCATGCGCGGAAACTACCGGCACCGGCCGGCGCGCTTGCAAAATCCGGCATTCATCATGAATGGAGGTCGTTAACGCGGCCGATCGCAACGCTATCGATGCGTGGACAGGTCCTTGATCGCCGGCTTTTCGCCGCTCAGCGGATTGTGTTTGTCCCAGGTGTAAATCAGCGTCTCGAACCGCATCGAGCGCGCATCGACCATCAGCAGCCGTCCGACCAGGCCCTCGCCGAAACCGACGATCTCGCGGATCACCTCGAGCGCCATCAGCGACCCGAGCACACCCGGCAGCGCGCCCAAAATGCCGGCCTCCGCGCAGGCCGGCACCGTGCCTTCCGGCGGCGGCTCGGGAAAAAGGCAGCGGTAGGTCGGATTGGGCGTGCCGTCGGCGCGCGTCTCGTGCGGTCGAAGGGTGGTGAGCGAGCCATCGAACGTGCCGACCGCCGCCGTGACCAGCGGCTTCCTGGCGAAGTAGCAGGCGTCGGACACCAGATAACGCGTGGCGAAGTTATCCGAGCCGTCGGCAACGATGTCGTATTTCGAGATGACGTCGAGCGCGTTCTCGCGCGTGAGCCGCGCCATATGCGTTTCGACCGCGACATGCGGATTGAGGCGCGTGACGGCTTCTTCGGCGCCGTCGACCTTGCGCTTGCCGATATCGGCGGTCGAGAAGATCACCTGGCGCTGCAGGTTCGACAGCGACACCTCGTCGTCGTCGATCACGCCGAGCGTGCCGACGCCGGCGGCGGCAAGATAAAGCAGCACCGGCGCGCCGAGCCCGCCGGCGCCGATGACCAGCACGCGCGCCGCCTTGAGCTTGGCCTGCCCCGGCCCGCCGATCTCGCGCAACACGATGTGCCGGGCGTAGCGTTGCAGTTCCTGTGGATCGAGCATCGTGGCTAAACCTATGGCAGCGCGAGGTTTTATGCCAGCGCCCCGACCTGCCCCAACGTCACCTTGCCTGACCTCGTCGATTGGCTAAGGTGCCGCAAAACGTGGGTGGCGTTAATAAAATGCGTTGGGGTTGCTCACTGGCCGTGCTCGCGCTGTTTTGCGCCGTCGCTCCCGCGTCGGCGCAGTGGAATTCCAATGGCAACCCGAACCCGGTCGAGCAGGCGCCGGCAGCGAAGAAGCATGCCGCGCGCAAGCCGGTCGCGCACGCAGCCAAACCCAAGGAGCCTGCCGCCCCGAAGGCCGCCGATGTGAAGCCTGCCGAACCGGCAGCAAAGCCGGAGGCCGCGAAGGTCGCACCGGCCAAGCCGAAGTCGCCGGCAAAAGAAACGGCGAAGACCGACCCCGCTCCGCCCGCAGAGATCGCCAACATTTCGCCCGCCGACCGGCTGAAGATCCAGTCGGCGCTGTTCTGGTCCGGCGATTACGCCACCGCGGCCAAGGACGGCGGCGCGATGGAAGACGCCATCCGCAATTTCCAGAAACGCAACAAATCAAGGATCACCGGCGTGCTGACGAGCGAGCAGCGCGCCGAGCTCGTCGCCGCTGCCGCCAGTCACGAGCAGGAATTCGGCTGGAACGTGGTGGTCGATCCCTCGACCGGCGTGCGCATTGGCCTGCCGACCAAGCTGGTGCCAAATGCGCAGAACGCCGACCATGGCACGCGCTGGTCCTCGCCGCACGGCGAGGTGCAGGTCGAGACTTTCCGAATCAAGAACGCCAATCTCTCGGCGCTGTTCGACGAGGAGAAGAAGAAGCCGAACCGCACGATCGAGCACGCCGCGCTCGACGGCGACGGTTTCATCGTCAGCGGCATGCAGGGGCTGAAGTACTACACTGTCCGCGCCAAGCAGCGCGACGGCGAGGTGCGCGGCTTCACGCTTTACTACGATCAGATGATGGAGGGCATCGTCGCGCCGGTGATGGTGGCGATGGCGAGCGCCTTCTCGCCTTTCCCCGATCGCCAGGTGCCGTTCGCCGCGCTGGCGAAGAAGGTCGAATACGGCACCGGGCTGATCGTCAGCGCGCAAGGCCATATCGTCACGGCGCAGCGCGTCGCGCAGGGCTGTCAGGTCATCGTGGCCGATGGTCTCGGCAACGCCGAGCGCGTCGCGGTCGACGGGGAGACCGGGCTTGCGCTGCTGCGGGTCTATGGCGCGCGCAAACTGTCGGTGCTGCCGCTCGCGCGCGAAGCGGCCAAGGCGGGCGACATCACGCTGGTCGGCATCCCCGATCCGCAGGAGCAGAACGGCGCGAAAAATCTCACCGAGATCAAGGGCAAGCTGTCGGACAGCGCGGCGATCGCTTTTGTCCGGTCGGTGCCGACGGCGGGCCTTGGCGGTGCTGCCGCGCTCGACGGCAAGGGTCAGTTTGCCGGCATCATGGCGACGAGCACTTTCACCCTCGCCAGTGTCGAGCCGACGCTGCCGCCGGTGCGGTTGATCAGCGCCGCGACCATCCGCGATTTCCTCGACAAGCAGCATGTGCCTGCTGCGACCGCGTCGAGCGGCGACACCCGTGCCTCGCTGATCCGCATTATCTGCGTGCGCAAGTAGCTGCGGCTATCTGTTCGTCCACTTCGGCGGCCGTTTCTCGATGAAGGCTTTCATGCCTTCCTTCTGATCTTCCGTCGCGAACAGCGAATGGAAGATGCGCCGTTCGAAGATTACGCCCTCGGACAGCCCCGACTCGAAGGCGCGGTTGACGGCTTCCTTGGCGGCCAGCACCGATGGCAGCGACATAGTGGCGATGGTATCGGCGACCTTCATCGCTTCCTCCATCAGATTGGCAACGGGCACGACGCGCGCGACGAGACCGGAGCGCTCCGCTTCCGCCGCGTCCATCATGCGGCCGGTGAGGATCATCTCCATCGCCTTGGCCTTGCCGACGGCGCGTGTCAGCCGTTGCGTGCCGCCGATGCCGGGGATGACGCCGAGCTTGATCTCGGGCTGGCCGAACTTCGCATTATCCGCGGCAATGACGATGTCGCACTGCATGGCGAGCTCGCAGCCGCCACCGAGGGCGAAGCCTGCGACCGCCGCAACGATCGGCTTGCGCGCCCGCGCCGCGCGATCCCAAGTGCCGGTGAAATTGCCGAGAAAAGCCTCGATGAAGGTCTTGTCGGCCATTTCCTTGATATCGGCGCCGGCGGCAAAGGCCTTCTCGTTGCCGGTGATCAGCATGCAGCCAACTGCATCATCGGCACCGAAAGCATCGATCGCCTGCCCCAATTCGGTCTTCAGCGCCATGTTGAGCGCGTTGAGCTGCTGCGGCCGGTTGAGACGGATGACGCCGACGCGGCCCTTGGTCTCGACGATGATGTTCCGAAAGCTCATGGCCTGCCCTTATTGCATCTTGATGCCGGCGCGTTTGATCAGGTCGCCCCATTTCGCTGAAATCGGTCTTGATCGCCAGCGCGAAATCCTCCGGCGTGCCGCCGCCCGGCTCATCGCCGGTCTTGGCGAATTTCTCCCTGAAGGCGTCCGAGGTCATCGCGCGGTTGATCGCCAGATTGAGCTTGTCCACGATCGGGCGCGGCACGCCGGCGGGCGCGATGACGCCGGTCCAGGTCGCGGCGGCATAGCCGGGCACGCCGGCCTCGGCGACCGTCGGCAGATCCGGGAATGCCGGCGAACGATGATCGGCGGTCACGGCGAGCGCACGCACCTTGCCGGCCTTCGCGAACGGCGTGATCGATTGCAGGCTCTCGAACATCACGTCGACCCGGCCCGCCATCAGGTCCTGGATCGCCAGCGCGCCGCCGCGATAGGGCACGTGAACGATCTGCGTGCCGGTCATCGACTTGAACAGCTCGGCGCCGACATGGCCCGGTGAGCCGTTGCTCGAGGAGGCGTTCGACAATTTGCCCGGATGGGCTTTGGCATAGTCGATCAGCTCCTTGACCGAATGCACCGGCAGCTCCGGCGACACAGCAAGCAGCATCTGCCCCCGCGCGACCAGCGCGATCGGCTGGAAGTCTCGCTCGATGTCGTAGGGCAGCTTGTCGACCATGTGACGCGTGATGGCGAGCGCGCCGATCGGCCCCATGCCGAGCGTGTAGCCGTCCGGCGGCGACTTGGCGACGAGGTCGAGCCCGACCGTCAGCGCGCCACCCGGCCTGTCGTCGATGATGACCTGCTGGCCGAGCTCGACTGCGAGCACGGCGCCAAGCAGGCGCGCGGCGTTGTCGGTGGCGCTGCCGGCCGCCTGCGGCACGATCAGCCGGATGGCATGATCGGGATACTCCGCGCGCGCGGCGGTCAGCGTGCCCGCAAGGACAACGAGGATGAGGCCCAGCTTGCGCATGTCGTTCGCTCCCGGCGCCGCCAGCGTGGCCTATTTCTGGCACGATGGGCAATAGAAGGTCGAGCGGCCGTTCTGCACGATGCGTTTGACCTTGCCCTTGCAACCTGGGCACGGCCGGCCTTCGCGGTCATAGACCTGGAAGTTGTGCTGGAAGTCACCGAGCGAGCCGTCGGCGCGGCGATGGTCGCGCAGCGAGGAGCCGCCGGCCTTGATGGCGTCGTTGAGCACCGCCTTGATGGCGTCGACCAGCGCGCGGGCACGATCGTTCGGCTTGCCGCTGCGGTCGGCAATGGTCGAAGCCTGCCGCTTCGGCGACAGCCGCGCGCGGTAGAGCGCCTCGCAAACGTAAATGTTGCCGAGGCCGGCGACCACGCGCTGGTCGAGCAGCGCGGCCTTGAGCGACGTCTTCTTGCTGGCGCAGGCTTTCGCCAGCATCGCGGCGTCGAATTCATTTCCCAATGGTTCTGGCCCGAGACCGCGCAGTAATGGCTCGTGCTCGAGCTTGGCGCGCGGCACCAGCTTCATCGAGCCGAAGCGGCGCGGATCGTTGAAGGTCACGCTCCCGCCGTTCGACATGTGAAAGACGACGTGGTCGTGCGCGGTGCTCTTCGAGCGTTCGTGATAATAGACGCCGGGCTTGGCGTCTTTGCCGACGCGGAACGAGCCCGACATGCCGAGATGCATGATCAGCACGTCGCCGGACGACAGGTCGGCCAGCAGATATTTGGCGCGGCGGCCGAGGCCCTCGACCTTGCTGCCGGTGATGCGCTTCTCGAAGTCCTTCACGATCGGCCAGCGCAGGCGGCGGTCGCGCACGTCCACCTTTTTGATGGCCGCGCCCTCCATTGCGGGCGCGAGCCCCCGGCGCACGGTCTCGACTTCAGGCAACTCGGGCATGGTTAACGCTCTTTCCCTTCTCACATAGCGCCCTCCGCAGCGGCGCGCTATGGTCCTGCCCGCAAAGGACAAATTGGCCAATGGCCGGCCCCACGGACGACACGCATTTCGGCTTCGAGACGGTGCCCCTGCGCGACAAGCAGGGCCGCGTCGACGACGTGTTCCATTCGGTCGCCCGCCGCTATGACCTGATGAACGACCTGATGTCCGGAGGCCTGCATCGCGCTTGGAAGGACGCGCTGGTCACCGCGGTCAATCCGCCGAAGGGCGACAGGCCGTTCAATCTGCTCGATCTCGCCGGCGGCACCGGCGACGTCGCCATGCGCGTCGCCAAGGCCGGCGGCGCCGGAACGCGCATCACGGTCTGCGACATCAACGAAGAAATGCTCAGTGTCGGTGCAGAACGCGCGATCAATCAAGGGCTCGACGACCGCGTCACCTTCGAGCAGGGCAACGCCGAGGAACTGCATTACCCCGACCGCAGCTTCGATTGCGTCACCATCGCCTTCGGCATCCGCAACGTGCCGCGCATCGACCGCGCGCTGGCCGAAGCGTTCCGCGTGCTCAAGCACGGCGGCCGCTTTCTCTGCCTCGAATTCTCCAGCGTCGACGTGCCCGGACTCGACATGCTGTACGAGCTCTATTCGTTCAAGGTCATTCCGCGCATCGGCGAAGCGGTGGCCGGCGATCGCGAGGCCTATCGCTACCTGGTCGAGTCGATCCGCAAGTTCCCCAAGCCTAAGGCGTTCGCGCAGATGATCGAGCAAGCCGGCTTCCGCCGCGTCGCATTCACGCCGATGACCGGCGGCGTCGTGGCGCTGCACTCGGGCTGGCGCTTGTGATTTTCGGCGTCTCCCATCTCACGCGTCTGACGCGCGCCGGTTTCGTGTTCGCGCGCGAAGGCGTGTTCGCGTTGGTCGACACCCGTCCGCTGCCGCTGCCGGCGAAGACCGCCGTCGCGCTGGCGCGCCTGATCGAGCGGCCGAGCGCCAAGAGCGGCCAGAGCCGGCTTGCGGCCGCTTTGACCCGGCTTGGGCCGACTTACGTCAAGCTCGGCCAGTTCCTGGCGACGCGGCCCGATGTGGTCGGCAAGGACATCGCGCGGGACCTCGAGAGCCTGCAGGACAAGATGCCGGCGTTTCCGCAAGCGGAGGCAGAAGCCGCTGCGGCCGCCGCGCTCGGTAAGCCGCTGTCCGCGGTCTACGCGAGCTTCGGCCCCGCGGTTGCCGCCGCCTCGATCGCACAGGTGCATCGCGCCGAGGTCGAGATCGACGGCGTGCGCAAGCCGGTCGCGGTCAAGATCCTACGTCCCGGTGTCGATCGCCGCTTCAAGGCCGATCTGGACGCCTTCTTTTTCATCGCCCGCAAGGCGGAGGAATACTCACTTGAAGCCCAGCGTCTGCGGCTGATCGAGGTCGTCTCGACGCTGGCCCGTTCGGTCGCAATCGAAATGGATTTCCGCCTCGAGGCGGCCGCGCTGTCCGAGATGGCCGAGAACACGCGCGAGGATAAAGGCTTTCGCGTGCCCGCGGTCGACTGGGACCGCACCGCGCGCGAAGTGCTGACGCTGGAATGGATCGACGGCACGCCGCTGCATGACCACGACGCGCTGCGCGCCAAAGGCTTCGACCTGCCTGCGCTCGGCCGCGCCGTGATCCAGAACTTCCTACGCCACGCGCTGCGCGACGGCTTCTTCCACGCCGACATGCACCCGGGCAACCTGTTCGCCGACGACGAAGGCCGGCTGGTCGCGGTCGATTTCGGCATCATGGGCCGGCTCGGGCCGAAGGAACGGCGCTTCCTCGCCGAGATTCTGTTCGGCTTCATCACTCGCGACTACATGCGCACGGCGCAGGTGCATTTCGACGCCGGCTACGTGCCACGCCAGCACTCGGTCGAGAGCTTCGCGCAGGCAATCCGCGCCATCGGCGAGCCGATCCATAACCGCAAGGCCGAAGACATCTCGATGGCGAAGCTGCTGACGCTGCTGTTCGAGGTCACCGGCCTGTTCGACATGCGCACGCGCCCCGAACTGTTGCTGCTGCAAAAGACAATGGTGGTGGTCGAGGGCGTCGCCCGCTCGCTCGACCCCAAGCTCGACATGTGGACCACGGCTGATCCCGTCGTGCGCGAATGGATCGAGCGCAATCTCGGGCCGGTCGGCAAGCTCGAGGACGCGGTGGAAGGCGCCGGCGAAATCGGCCGCTTCCTCGGCCAGGTGCCCGGCCTGCTGACCCGCGCGGGCTATCTGGTCGACCAACTCGACGACATCACGCGCGACGGCCTGACGCTGTCGCCCGATACGGTCGAAGCCATCGGCAAGGCAGAGGCGCGCCGGAACCGCGGCAGCGCCATCGCGCTATGGCTGATCGCGGCGCTGCTCGCCTGGATCGTCTGGCTGATCCGCTAGCCAGCGACCAGTTCGCCCAGCTTGTCGATGGTCTGCGTCCAGCCCGCTTCCATGCCGGCCAGCATCTGCTTGGCGACCGGAACGCGGCCAACGGCGTACGTATGCAGCGTCATCGTGGTTTTGCCGCCCTGCTCGGCGAACGCTACGGTGGTCAGACCTTCGAGCAGCACCTTGCCATCCTTGTCGACAGCATTGTTGACAAATACCAGCCGCTCCGGCGCAACGACCTCGCGGAATTCGCACGCCGCCGGATAGTCGTTGCCGTCCGGCCCGTGCATGACGATGCGCAACGCGCCGCCGACGCGGAGATCCAGGACCGGCACAGACGTGGTGAAACCACGCGGGCCAAACCACTGCGCCATCATTTTCGGATCGGTCCAGGCGCGCCAGACGAGATGGCGTGGCGCATCGAATATCCGCGTGATCGCGACTGTGCCCTCGCCGTAGGTCGCGGCTTGGACCGAGGCCATTGGTCTATCCTTTCGTCTTGGCCAGATAGGCCGAGAGCTGGTCCAGGGTGCCGCCCCAGCCATTGCTCATGCTCTGCCGCGATTGGGCTGAGTCGAACGTGGCCTGTTCCACCTCGGTTGCGTCGAGGGTCTGCCAGCGCACCGTGAACTTGGTCTTGCCGCCGGGCGCGTCCTCGAACGTGAAGGTCGTCAGCAGCGTCAGCGGCCAAGTCGGCGCCATCGGATGGCGCGTGACGCTCCGCTTTTCGTCCGAGAACGAATTGACGAAAACGAGCTTCTCGTGCGGCGTGATCTCGCGATAAGTGAACAGACCCCACATCGGTGAGCCGTCCGGCGCTTTCATTCCGTAGTGGTAGGTTCCGCCGACACGCAGATCCATGTCGGAGACGACCACGGTGAAGCCCTTCGGGCCCCACCACTGTTTCATGCGCTCCGGTTCGGTGAAACATTTCCACAGCACGTCGCGCGGCGCGTCGAATACGCGCGACATCACGAAGTTTTTGCTCGCGGTGGCGGTCGTCATTGGATGGTCCTCCCTTCTTGCAAATAGATCGGCGTGCCGGTCACGGCTCGATGATGATCATCCAGTTGACGCCGAACTTGTCGGCGCACATGCCGAAGCGCGGCGAGAAGAACGTCTTGCTCATCGGCATCGTGACCTTGCCGCCGGTCGACAGCGCGTTGAACATGCGGTCGGCGTCGGCCTCGTCCTTGGCGTTGAGCGAGAGCGCAAAGCCTTCGAACTTCGGGTTACCGGTATTGCGGCCGTCCGAGGCCATGACCCGGGTCTCGCCGATCTTCAGGCTCGAATGCATCACCTTGTTCTCGTTGGCGGCCGTGCACATCGACTTGTCGGGGCAGTCCTTCCAGCGCATCAGCATCCCGACTTCGGCACCGAGGTTCTTCTTGTAGAACTCGATCGCTTCGTCGCAGCGGCCGTCGAAAAATAGGTAAGGCTGTACTTGCATTGCATCCTCCTCTTCGGTCTTGCGGGCTTTGGCGCCGCTTTTGGGGACAACGCCGATTGGGCTGATTTGGGTCATTGACTTTTACGTTGATATCAACATAGTGGCCTATGTCAAAGTTCCGCGAATTGCCGTTCGAGACGACGCAGGTAGTGCGCGACTGCTGCCTGTGCCTGCATGCCCAGCGCGCGGCGCGCGCGCTGGCGCGGCGTTTCGATGACGCGCTGCGTGAGCTCGGTCTCACCAATGGGCAGTTTTCGCTGCTGATGTCGCTGAACCGCCCGGCCCCGCCGACGATCGGCAGCGTCGCCGATCTGCTGGCGATGGACCGCACCACGCTGACGGCCGCGCTCAAAATCCTTGAGCGGCGGAATCTCGTGCGAATCACGGTCGACAAGGAGGACCGCCGCAGCCGGCGCCTCGCCATTACTTCGGCGGGCCGTATCCTGCTCGATAAAGCCTTTCCGGTCTGGAAAGAGACGCATGCGCAGGCGGAGAAGGAAATTGCCGGCTTCAGCGCGGATCGACTGCGTCAGGCTTTGGACGCCCTGTCCTGACGGGTGACAGCAGCAAGACATTGTTATGCTCCCGTTTCGTTGGCGTTGAGTTGCACGACGTAGCCGGCGAGCCGCGCCATGGTCTGCGCCAGACCCTTGTCGGCGCCGTAGTCCTTGATGACGCGCGCGCGTTCGGCCGCCGTCGGGAATTCGCCGCGCCAGACGAGCCGCGTCTTGCCGCCGGCGTCTTCGAAGGTCACGGTCTGCGTGAACTGCACCGGCTCGACGTCGTCGCCGCCGCCGTGGCGATAAACGAGGCGCTCGGGCGCCTTGATCTCGATGAAGGTGACGCGGTTCTGGTAGTCGCGGCCGTCCGGTCCATGCATGACGAAGCGCCAGACGCCGCCGGGGCGGAAGTCGAAGCTATGCGTCGTCGTGGTGAAGCCGTCCGGTCCCCACCATTGCGCCAGATGCTTGGGGTCGCTGAAGGCCGCGAACACCAGCTTGCGCGGCGCGCCGAGCAGGCGCCTGCCCTCGATGGCGCGCGGGTCGGAGTCGAGATCGATGCTATTTTTTACGGCCACGTTTCTTCTCCTTCGGCTTGGCTTTGCCCGCTTCTTTTGAAGCCTCTTCCGCCTGCAGCGTGTGCAGGTAGTCCTCGAGGCGATCGAGCCGCTGCTCCCACAGCCGGCGATATTCCTCGAGCCAGTCGTCAGCCTCCTTCAGCGCGTTGATCTCGATCTTGCAGGGCCGCATCTGCGCGTTGCGGCCGCGCGTGATCAGGCCGGCGCGCTCGAGCACCTTGAGATGCTTGGAGACCGCGGGCAGGCTCATCTCGAATGGCTCGGCCAGTTTCGACACCGAGGTCTCGCCGAGCGCGAGCCGGGCGAGGATCGCGCGGCGCGTCGGATCCGAGAGAGCCGCAAAGGTGGCGGAGAGGCGGTCGGTGGTCATGGTCGTTGTTAGCCACTCGGTTAAATAACTAGTCGGTTAAATACACAGGTTGCCTGCCGGCGTCAACGGCGCGCTAAAATAATTTTTTTGAGGGCTGGTGATTGCAATGATTGCATCGCAATCATTTATAACTTAAGATATTGGGACTGAATGAGGATTTTATGGCCTCCCTCACCGTCCGCCAGCTCGATGAGCGCCTCAAAAAGCTGCTGCGGCTGCGCGCCGCCAGAAACGGCCGCTCGGTCGAGGACGAGGTGCGCACCATCCTGCGCGAGGCCGCCGACGATGCGGGCCGCGAGGGGCTCGAGGCTTTCACGCCGCCTTCGCCGCGCGCCCGCGCCTCGCGCCGCGACGCTGCGCCCGCCAACACAAAACGCGTACTGCTGATCATCGGCGGCGGCATCGCCGCCTACAAGTCGCTCGATCTCATCCGCCGGCTGAAGGAGCGTGGACTCTACGTCCGCTGCATCCTCACCAAGGCGGCCGAGCATTTCGTCACGCAACTATCGGCCAGCGCGATCACCGGCGAACGTGTGTTCACCGACCTGTTCGACCCGGCGAACGAGTTCGATGTCGGCCACATTCGCCTCGCGCGCGAGGCCGACCTCATCGTCGTCGCGCCGGCGACCGCCGACCTGATGGCGAAGCTGGCTGGCGGCCACGCCAGCGATCTCGCGACCGCGGTCCTGCTCGCGACCACCACGAAGGTTCTTCTGGCGCCGGCGATGAATTCGCGCATGTGGGCGAACAAGGCGACGCAGCGCAACGTGGCGCAGCTCGCCGCCGATGGATATGCCTTCGTCGGTCCGAACGAAGGCGAAATGGCGGAAGCCGGCGAAAGCGGCACTGGCCGTATGTCAGAGCCACTGGAGATCGCCACCGCGGTCGAGAAACTCCTCGCACGCGACCAGTCGCTTGCCGGCAAGTGCGTGCTGGTGACATCCGGCCCGACACACGAGCCGATCGATCCGGTGCGCTATATCGCCAACCGCTCGTCGGGCAAGCAAGGCCATGCCATTGCCACGGCCGCCGCTGCGGCGGGCGCCGACGTGACGCTGATCAGCGGGCCGGTGAATCTGCCTGATCCACCGGGGCTAAATACGATTCACGTCGAAAGCGCGCGCGACATGCTGCAAGCCGCCGAGCGCGCGTTACCCGTTGACGTCGCGGTCTTCGCGGCGGCCGTCGCCGACTGGCGCGTCGCCAATGCGGGCGCCCAGAAGATCAAAAAAGGCAAGGGCCGGGCGACGCCGGAACTGTCGCTGGTCGAAAATCCCGACATCCTGTCCACCATCGCGCACCGCAAGTCGCAGCGTCCGAAACTGGTGATCGGCTTCGCCGCCGAGACCGAGAACGTCGCCGCCAACGCCAAGGCCAAGCTGGTCTCCAAAGGTTGCGATTGGATCCTCGCCAATGACGTCTCGCCGCAGACCGGCATCATGGGCGGCGACTGCAACACGATTCAGCTGGTCACCACGAAAGGCGTCGAAGCCTGGCCGCCGCAAACGAAGGATGATGTCGCCGCCATGTTGGTCACACGCATCGCCGAGACGTTGAAGGACAGCAAAGCGTGACCGAGGTTCGCATCACACGGCTCGCGCATGGCGCCGATCTGCCGCTGCCGTCGTACCAGAGCGCGCATGCTGCCGGCCTCGACCTGATCGCCGCCGTTCCGGCGGATGCGCCGCTGACGCTGGCGCCTGGCGCGCGTGCGCTGGTGCCGACCGGAATCGCCATCGCGCTGCCGGAAAACTTCGAAGCGCAGGTGCGGCCGCGCTCGGGCCTCGCCGCGCGCCACGGCCTGACCGTTTTGAATGCCCCCGGCACCATCGACGCCGACTACCGCGGCGAGGTTCAGGTGCTGCTGATCAATCACGGCAGCGATGCAGTCGAGATCCCGCGCGGCATGCGGATCGCCCAGCTGGTCGTCGCGCCCGTCGCCCGCGCGAACCTGCGCGAAATGCAATCACTCAATGAAACCGGGAGGGGGAGGGGGGGCTTCGGTTCTACCGGAAGTTGATAAAGAAATTCTCTTTTAGGAGTAGACGCCTGCGCGCCCCTATTTTAATACCAGCGGCACCTGGAATTTGGACTGGTGCCCTTTTATGCCGCTGGTGTCTCGCAAGGACGTTCTTGCCATAGCCGCGGTCGTTGATATCGCCGTCAATTCTCATAGCCGGCCGGTATCGGCAAAGGCATTGGCCGCCCGCCACAAGCTGCCGCCGCGCCACCTTGAACCGGTGCTGCAAGCGCTGGTGCGCGAAGGCATCCTCAGGGGCGTCCGTGGGCCGCATGGCGGCTACTCGCTGGCACGCGACCACAAGCGCATCACCGCCGAAGACATCCTGCGTGCAGCCGGCAACGACGATGACGGCGATATCCCCCTGCCGGTCTCGGCCCTGATCAACGATATCGTGCGGACCGCCCTGGCTAACGCCGAACGCAGCTTCGCCACCGCGCTGCGCCGCATCAACGTCGATGATCTGGCCCGGGCCGCCGAAAAGCAAAAATAGCCTCAGGCGGCGGCCACTTACCGCCATCGTTCACGATCTGGACTCTTTCGGCGCGACTCCCCGCGGGGGTACAGTCGCGCGATTCGCGGGTGGCGCGGCGGACGCCGCCCGTATCCTTGGGGCAAGCCTGAATGCCGGAGACAATCCGGGCGGCGAACGAGAAGCTGCGTTCTCGTCCGAGGCGGGGCGGATTCCTCGCCGCCTGCGTCAGCGCGCTGATCATCACCGCCCTTCCCGGCCCGGCGCGCGCCGGGACCGGCTCGGTCTTCGCCGACGCGTTGCGGAGCGCCGCAACGACCTTGGGCCATGCCGATATCGCCAGCCTCGCCTTGATCATTGGATTGCTGGTGTTCGCGACGCTCGCGGTACTGGTGCTGCTGCGCACCCGCCGCCACGCCGGGCATATCGAGAGTGCCGCGCGTGACGACGCGGTTGCGCTGCGTGCCGAGATCGACCGGCTCAAGGCGCTGCTGCTGGCCGAACCGCAGGTGCTGGTGGAATGGCCGGCCGCCGGCGACAAGCCCGAGATCATCGGCGATACCACACTGCTGGTGATGGGCGGCGTGCCGGAGCGCGTGCTCGCCTTCGGCAGCTGGCTCGAACCCGCCGCCGCGCAAAGCATGGAGCAGGCGGTCGAATTGCTGCGGGCGGAAGGCCGCGGCTTTGCGGTCGCACTCACCACGTTGAGTGGCCGCCCGGTCGAAGTCGAAGGCCGCGCCGTCGCCGGCCGCGCCGTGCTGCGTCTGCGCGACGTCAGCGGCATCGAACGCGAGTTGATCGATCTCACCGTCCGCCATGACAAGCTCGCCAACGACGTCGCCACCATGCGCGGTGTCCTCGATGCGCTGCCGGCGCCGGTGTGGGCGCGCGATGCCGACGGCCGGCTGATCTTCGCCAACTCCGCCTATGCGCGCGCCGTCGAAGCCACCGACGCAACCGACGCCGTGGCGCGCGAACTCGAACTGCTTGATCGTTCGGCGCGCGACGAACTCGGCAAGGTGCGCGCCGCGGGCCAATCCTATGCCGGCCGTCTCGCCGCGATCGTCGCCGGCCAGCGCCGCATCTTCGACATCCTGGACACGCCGTGCGGCACCGGCAGCGCCGGCATCGCCATCGACCGCACCGACGCGGCGGCGATGCGCGCCGAGCTCGATCGCATGATCGAGGCAAACCGGCGCGTGCTCGACCAGCTCGCCACCGGCGTCGCCATCTTCAACGTCGACCGCAAGCTCACCTTCTACAATGCCGCCTTCCGCTCGCTGTTCGAACTCGATGGCGGTTTCCTCGACCAGACGCCGACCGATTCCGCCGTGCTCGATCGCCTGCGCGCCGCGCGCAAACTGCCCGAAGAGCAGGACTTCCGGCTGTGGAAGCAGCACCTCTATGAGGCTTATCGCGCGGTCGAGCCGAAGGAGCAGATGTGGCACCTACCCGACGGCCGCACCCTGCGCGTCGTCACCACGCCCAATCCGGAAGGCGGAGTCACGTATCTCTATGAAGACGTCACCGAGAGCCTCGACATGCACCGGCGCTACGACGCGCTCATCAAGGTGCAAAGCGAGACGCTCGATCATCTTGCCGAAGCGGTCGCCGTGTTCGGCAGCGACGGCCGCGTGCGGCTGCACAATCCGGCGTTCCAGCGCATGTGGAAGCTGACGCCCGAGGCGCTCGACCAGCATCCGCACATCGAGGCGGTTGC
Source organism: uncultured Alphaproteobacteria bacterium (assembly GCA_963742095.1). Lineage (GTDB taxonomy): Bacteria > Pseudomonadota > Alphaproteobacteria > Rhizobiales > Xanthobacteraceae > Pseudolabrys. The sequence continues at coordinate 1,053,601 of CAVUKJ010000003.1, read as the reverse complement.
CGCCTGGTGCCAGGCCCTGCACGACGAAGGCGCGGTGTGGCGCTCACTGCGCGCCGCGGTGACGGCGCTCGACGACCGCGAGCCGATCGCCGCCAGCCTCGAGCGGCGCGACGGCGCCACCATCAACATGACGACCATGCCGCTGCCCGATGGCGCGACGCTGGTCACGTTCCAGGACGTCTCCGACACCGTGAACGTCGAGCGCGCGCTGCGCGAGAAGAACGAGGCGCTGGAAGAAGCGGACGAGATCAAGCTCGAATTCGTACACCATGTCTCCTACGAGCTGCGCTCGCCGCTCACCAACATCATCGGCTTCGCCAATTTGCTGAGCGATCCGGGCTTTGGGCCGCTCAACGACAAGCAGCACGAATATCTCGGCTACATCACGGCCTCGACCAACGCGCTGTTGGCGTTGATCAACAACATCCTCGATCTTGCCACCATTGACGCCGGCGCCATGGCGCTCAACCTCACCGAGGTCGATATCCGCGCCAGCATGGAGGCGGCGGCGGAAGGCGTGCAGGACCGGCTGGCGAAGGATCACCTAACGCTCGAGATCAAGGCCTCACCCAACATCGGCAGCTTCACCGCCGACGAGCGGCGGCTGCGCCAGATCCTGTTCAATCTCCTGTCGAACGCCGTCGGCTTCTCGCCGCAAGGGGAAACGGTGACGCTGACCGCGGAACGCCGCCCTGACGCTGTGGTGTTCTCCGTCGTCGATCATGGCCCGGGCATTCCGCCGGAATCGCAGGACCGCGTGTTCGAACTGTTCGAGACCGACTCGATGGGATCGGGCCATCGCGGTTCGGGTCTCGGGCTGTCGCTGGTGCGTTCGTTCGTGCAATTGCACGGCGGCACGGTGGCGATCGATTCCACACCTGGCCAGGGCACCACAGTGACCTGCCTGTTTCCGACCGCCCAGCAGCTCAAGCAGACCGCGGCCTAAGCAAAAAACACCGGGCCGCCACGCGGGGGGCCCGGTGATCTGATTGCACGCCGCTCAGCGATAGTGATGGCGCACGCGCCGGGCCGATGAGGCCGGCGTACCAAACGCTTCCCGCTCCTGATAGGCGATCTGCTGCGCGTTTTGCTGGGCGCAATACTGCTCGTTCAGATCGAGCATGGCATGAAAGCCGGCGCAGGGCTGAAGCGCAGCATCCACCAACGCGACGCTACCGATGCCGGCCACGCCGCCGATCGCGGCCGCGCCCACAGCTGTGGTCGGAAGCGCCGCGCCGGCAATCGCCGGCGAAGCTCCCCACCAGCCTTCAGTGAGGCCGACACCGGCAACGGTGCCGCCGACCACGCCGGCTGCCGGCGCGACACGGTCGGGCTTGCGCGGCGGATCCGCCAGCGCCGGCACCGTCAGCGCGGCGGCCAGCGCCGCGATGGAAACTGCACAAAGAGTTTTCCGCATTTTGGTCTCCTTCGAGTTCGTGCCGCCCGCGGGCCAACGTCGGCCACTTGTATGCGTTCCTGTCCATGCGCGGCGAAACCTTGTCATTCCGGTGGCATCCGAACTCGGAACTGGCCCAAGCCCACGGCCGCCGTCTATAACGGCTAGTTCCTCGAGGCGGACAATTCGATGTTCTTCAGCAGCTCCGGCGCCCACAGCTTCACCGTTGCGCTCGCCGATGAACAGGCGACGCGAGCGCTGGTCGTCGATGTCGCCGCCGTCATCGAGCCCGGCGACCTGATCACGCTGTCCGGCGATCTCGGCGCCGGCAAGACCACTTTTGCCCGCGCGCTCATCCGCTATCTCGCCGGCGATGCTGCGATCGAGGTGCCGAGCCCGAGTTTCACGCTGATGCAGGCCTACGAGCTGTCGCGTTTCACGCTGGTGCATGCCGACCTCTACCGCCTGTCGGGACCTGGCGAGCTCGCCGAACTCGGCTTCGAGGACATGCCGGAAGGCGCCGTGACGCTGCTGGAATGGCCCGACCGCGCCGCGGGCGCGTTGCCGGCCAATCGCCTCGACATCGCGCTGACGCTCTCGCCCGCGCAGGGACCCAATTTCCGCCATGCGCGCATCACCGGCTACGGCACCTTCGCGCCGCGCGCCGAGCGCATCATGGCGATCCGCAGTTTTCTCGACGCCAATGGCTTTGGCACCGCGGACCGGCGGCGCATCCAGGGCGACGCCTCGACGCGCTCTTACGAGCGGCTGGTGCTCGACGGCGCAAGTTACATCCTGATGAATTCGCCGCGGCGTCCCGATGGGCCGGTGGTGCGCGACGGCAAGCCGTATAGCCAGATCGCACATCTTGCCGAGGACGTGACGCCGTTCGTCGCCATGGCGCTCGGCCTGCGCGCGCGAGGCTTCTCGGCGCCGGCGATCTTCGCCGCCGACCGCGCGGCAGGCTTGCTGGTGATCGAGGACCTCGGCGACGACCTGGTGGTCGAGGGCGATCCGCCAGCGCCGATCGAGCCGCGTTACGCCGTCGCGGTCGAGCTGCTCGCCGAACTGCATCGCGAGCAGCTGCCCGACACGCTGCCGGTGGAAGACGGCGTCGAATACAGACTGCCGCGCTACGACATGGAGGCGCTGCTGATCGAGACCGAATTGCTGCTCGACTGGTATCTGCCGAAACTGCAGGCAAAAGTTTCCGACTCCAAGCGCGACCTTTATCTGGCGCTCTGGCGCGACGCGCTGGTACCGGTGATCGAGGCGCCTGCCACCTGGGTCATGCGCGACTACCATTCGCCCAACCTGCTGTGGCTGCCCGAGCGCGACGGCGTCTCGCGTATCGGCCTGCTCGATTTCCAGGACGCGGTCATGGGAAATGGCGCCTACGACGTTGCGTCGCTGCTGCAGGATGCCCGCGTCGACGTCCCGGAGATGCTGGAGATCGCGTTGTTGTCGCGCTACACGCGCGCCCGCTTTGCCGGCGACAAGAATTTCGACGCGGCGGGCTTTGCCCGCGCCTATGCGACGCTCGCCGCGCAGCGCGCCAGCAAGATCCTCGGCATTTTCGCCCGCCTCGAGCGGCGTGACGGCAAGCCGCAATATCTGCGCCACCTGCCGCGCGTCTGGGGCTATCTGCAACGCTCGCTGGCACATCCGGCGCTGGCGCCGCTCAACGCCTGGTACCGCGCCAACGTGCCGGCGCTGAGGTCGCTCTGATGGACATGCCGAAAACGGCGATGGTGCTGGCCGCCGGCCTCGGCGTCCGCATGCGGCCGCTCACCGACACCATGCCGAAGCCGCTGGTCAAAGTCGCCGGCAAAGCGTTGATCGACCACGTGCTCGACAAGCTCGCCGCGGCCGGCGTCAAGACCACGGTGGTCAATGTGCATTACCTCGCCGAGCAGATCGAAAAACACCTCGCCAAGCGCAAAAAGCCGCGCATCGCGATCTCCGATGAACGCAGTCTGTTGCTCGACACCGGCGGCGGCGTGGTCAAGGCGCTGCCGCTCCTGGGTGACGCGCCGTTCTTCCACGTCAATTCCGACACGCTGTGGGTCGACGGTTCAACGCCGAACCTCGCCCGCCTGGCCCAAGCCTTCGATGCCAAGACCATGGACGCGTTGCTGCTGCTTGCGCCCGCCAAAGGCAGCATCGGCTATGCGGGGTCCGGCGATTTCTCGCTTCATGCCGATGGCCGCCTGGTCGCGCGCGTCGCCGGTACGCAGGCGCCTTTGGTCTATGCCGGCGCGGCGGTTCTGTCGCCCGCGCTGTTTGAACACGCGCCGGAAGGCGCGTTTTCGCTCACGGCCTTGTTCGAACGCGCCGCCGCCAAAGGCCGGCTGCACGGGCTCACGATCGATGGCCGCTGGATGCATGTCGGCTCGCCAGATGCGATCGCCTTGGCGGAAGCGGCGCTCAAGGCCGCACGCTAGCATTTGCGACTCGAAAACGACTCGATGCTCGCTTAGCTTGCATCCATGCCGCCCGCCAAACCCAATGTCTTCAATATCCCCGCCTCGGCGCCATTTCTGCCGACGCTGATCGAGGCGCTGCGCGACGGCACGCTGGTGCCGGGTTTTCCGGCCGGCGGCGATCCGCTGGCATTGTCGCGCGCCACGCTCTATCTGCCGACGCGGCGCGCCTGCCGGCTCGCGCGCGACGTCTTCCTCGACGTGCTCGGGCGCGACGCCGTTCTCCTGCCGCGCATCGTCGCGCTCGGCGACCTCGACGAAGACGAGATCGCCTTCGCCGATTCCGCGACCGGTGAGCTTGCGGACGCCGCGCTTTCCCTGCCGCCGGCCTTTGCCGCGCTGGAGCGGCGCCTTACCCTCGCCGAGCTCATTTCACAGTGGGCCGCCAAGATCACGCCGGACAAAGGCGCGCCGCTGATCGCCAATACACCGGAAGCCGCCATCGCGCTCGCCGACGCGCTGGCGCGGCTGATGGACGACATGATCACGCGCCAGGTGCCGTGGGAGAATCTCGACAAGCTCGTGCCGGACGACCTCGACCAATATTGGCAGGAGACGCTCGACTTCCTGAAGTTCGTGCGTCCGGCGTGGCAGAAGATTCTGACCGAGAAGAAGGCCATCGAAGCCGCCGAACGCCGCGACAAATTGATCGAGGCCGAGGCCAAGCGCCTCGAAAACTCCGACGCGCCGGTCATCGCCGCCGGCTCGACCGGCTCGATGCCGGCGACGGCAAAATTGCTCGCGACCATCGCCAAGCTGCCGCACGGCGCCGTGGTGCTGCCCGGCCTCGACACGGCGCTTGATGATGATTCGTGGAAGTTGATCGCGGGCAACGACGAGGACAAAACCCACGACGGCCTGCCCGCCGCCGGCCATGCCCAGTTCGCCATGCATGCGCTGCTCGACCGCATTGGCATCACGCGCGCCGACGTGCGGCCACTCGCGCCGACCGATGGCAGCGAGGCGCTGGCGTCGGAGGCCCTGCGTCCCGCCGCCACTACAGAGCTTTGGCAAAAGCGGTCGCGTGATAAAGATTTCGATGCCGCCGCGACGCGCGCGCTCGACAGGCTGTCCCTGATCGAGGCGGCCAATGCCGAGGAGGAAGCGCTCGCCATCGCCGTCGCCATGCGCGAAGCGCTGGACACGGAAGACAAGACCGTCGCGCTGGTGACGCCCGACCGCGCTCTCGCCCGCCGCGTCGCCGCCGCGCTCGAGCGCTGGAAGGTGAAGGTCGACGACTCGGGCGGCGATGCCCTGGCCGATACCAATGCCGGCCTGTTCGCGCGGCTGGCCGCGCAAGCCGCGCTCGGCGGACTGGCGCCGGTGCCGCTGCTGGCGCTGCTCAAGCATCCGTTGCTGCGGATCGGCCAGCGCCGCCACGCGAACGATTTCGCTATTTCCGCGCTCGAACGAGCGGTGCTGCACGGTCCGCGGCCGCGCAAGGGCAGTGAGGGCCTGGCCCACGCGCTCGCAACGTTCCGTGCCACTCGCGGCGGCCTGCATCACAGCGATCCGCGCAAACTGGTGCGCGACAGCGACCTCGACGCCGCGGAGGATCTGATCCGCACGCTCGCCGCCGCGCTTGCGCCGCTCGAGACCGTGTCCAGCGGCCGTCATCGGCTCGCTGCTTTGGCCGCCGCCCATCGCGATGTCGTCGTTGCGCTCGCGACCGACGAGACCGGTGGTCTCACCGCCTTCGCCAATCATGACGGGACTGCGCTCGAACGCGCCTTCGACGAACTCATCGACAGCCCGGCCGCCGGCGAAATCGAGGTCGCCCGCCACGACTATGCCGAGCTGTTCGAAGCAGCGATCGGCGACCGCATGGTGCGCCGCCCGGAAAGCCGCGACCTGCGCACCCGCATCTATGGCCCGCTGGAAGCGCGCCTGCAGACCGTCGACCGCATCGTGCTCGGCGGCATGAACGAAGGCACCTGGCCGCCCGACACGCGCAGCGATCCTTGGCTGTCGCGCCCGATGCGCCGCAAGCTCGGCCTCGATCCGCCGGAGCGCCGCATCGGCCTCTCCGCGCACGACTTCGCGCAAGCGCTCGGCGCCTCCGAAGTCATCCTGTCGCGCGCCGCCAAGGTCGCAGGCTCGCCGACCGTCACCTCGCGCTTCGTGCTGCGCATTGCCGCGCTCGCCGGCGAGCGCTGGAAAGAGACCGTCGCACGCGGCAACATCTATCTCGACTACGCGCGGGCGCTCGATGCCCCAGCCGAGGTCAAGGCCGCAAAGCGCCCCGAGCCGTCGCCGCCACTCGACGTCCGGCCCGCCAGGTTGTCCGTCACCGACATCGAAAACTGGCTGCGCGATCCCTACACCATCTACGCCAAGCACGTGCTCAGGCTGCACCCGTTCGATGCCATCGATACGCCGCCCGGCGTCGCCGACCGCGGCAGCGCCATCCACGACGCCATCGGCAATTTCACCAAGACTTTCGCCTCCGCCCTGCCCGCCGATCCGGTCAAGGAGCTGATCACACTCGGCGAAGCGGCTTTCGCCCCGCTTTACGATTTTCCCGAGGCGCGCGCCTTCTGGTGGCCGCGCTTCCTGCGCATCGCGCAGTGGTTTGCGGCCTTCGAGCGCGAGCGGCGACCCGCGCTCGCCGCGATCTTCGGCGAGGTCCAGGGCGCGCTGGCGATCCCGGTCGGCCCGAAGATCTTCACGCTGTCGGGGCGCGCCGACCGCATCGAGCGCCGCGCCGACGGCAGCTATACAATCGTCGACTACAAGACCGGTGCGCCGCCGACCGAGCCGCAGGTGCGCACGGGGCTCTCCCCGCAATTGACGCTGGAAGCTGCCATGCTGCGCGGCGGCGGCTTCGAAGACAAAGGCATCGCGCGCGGCTCGGTCGCCGAACTCCTCTACGTGCGGCTCAAGGGCGGTGAGCCGCCGGGCGAGCCGAAAGAGATCAAGTTCAAGGAGGGCACGCCCGACGCGCAGGCCGACCGCGCGCTGGCGAAGCTCACCGGCATGGCCGCCAAATTCCTGATCGACGGCGAAGCCTATCGCTCGCTGGTGCATCCGATGTGGGCCAAGCATTACGGCGACTACGATCATCTCGCCCGCGTCAAGGAGTGGGCGGCCTCCGGCGGCGAGAGCGAATACGAGGGACCGCCGTCATGAGTACGCCGGTGCGCGAACGCATCGTCCCGGAAGGCGCGCGCAAGCCGCAGACCGCGGCGGCCAATCCCGAGCGTTCGGTGTTCGTGTCCGCCAATGCCGGCTCCGGCAAGACGCATGTGCTGGCGCAGCGCGTCATCAATCTGCTGCTGGGCGGCGAGGACCCGGCGAAGATCCTCTGCATCACCTTCACTAAGGCAGCAGCCGCCAACATGGCCAAGCGCGTGTTCGACACGCTCGCCGGCTGGACCGCGCTCGACGACAAGGCGCTCGACGCAAAGATCGCGGCCAGCACCGGCCAGCCGTCGGACGCCAAGCAACGCGCGCGGGCCCGGCGGCTGTTCGCCACCGCGCTGGAGACGCCGGGCGGCTTGAAGGTGCAGACCATCCACGCCTTCTGCACGCGCCTGCTGCATCAGTTTCCGTTCGAGGCCGATGTCGCGGCGAGCTTCGAGGTGCTCGACGAGGCCGCAACGTCGCAGATGCTCAATGATCTGACGCTGGACGTCATGCTGGAAGCGGCCGCCGATCCCGACGGCCCGCTCGGCCAGGCGCTGGCGAACGCGATCACCTCGGCGGCCGACACTACGTTCAAGGACGTCATCGCGGAAACCATCGGCAAGCGCGACCTGGTGACGGCCTGGGTGACGCGCGCCGGCGGCGTGCCTCAGGCGATCGAGGAACTGACGCGCACGCTCGGCCTCGCCAAAGGCGACACGCTGCAAGCCCTGGAAGCCGAGTATTTTTCCGGCGCGTCGATCCCGCAATCCGAGTGGCCGGCCCTGATTGCCGAGCTCACGGAAAACGGCAGCGCCGCTGACCGCGAGCGCGCGGCGGCGCTCAACGCCGCACGCACGGCATCAGGCCGCGAGCGGGTCGAGGCCTATCTCGATGTCTTCTGCACCGGGGCGCGCAAGCCCCGCGCCAGCGTCGTCACCAAGTCCTTCGCCAAGAAATGCCCGCAATGGGCGGAGCGGCTTGCGGCCGAGCAAGACCGCGTCTGCGCGCTGGTCGCCAGGGAATTCGCCGTGCGCGCCCGCGACCGCAGCGCGGCGCTGCTCACCGTCGCCGCCGCCGTGATCGAGCGCTATCGCGCCGAGAAGGACCGCCGCGGCCTGCTCGACTATGAAGACCTCATCGACAAGGTGCTGGCGCTGTTCCGCGACCTGTCCGCCGCCTGGGTGCTCTACAAGCTCGACCTCGGCATCAACCACGTCCTGGTCGACGAAGCGCAGGACACCAGCCCCAAGCAGTGGGAGATCATCCGCGCCATCGTCGCCGAGTTCCTACCCGGCGGCGCGCGCGAAAACGTGCGCCGCACGCTGTTCGTCGTCGGCGACGAGAAGCAGTCGATCTTCTCGTTCCAGGGCGCGGCCCCGCGCGCGTTCGCCGAGAACCGCGACCATTTCCGCCGCCTGCACGAGAAGAGCGACGCGCCGTTCGCGGTCGAGAAACTCGACTATTCGTTCCGCTCGGCGACGCAGGTGCTGCTCGCGGTCGATACCGTATTCCGGCGGCCGGAGGCATTCCGCGGGCTCACGGCCGACCCCGAGTGGACGGTGCACCAGGCACTGCCCGACGCCGCCCCCGGCGAGGTGGAAATCTGGGATCTGGTCGAGCCCAACGAGAAGGATACCGGCAAGGAAGGCTGGGACGCGCCGTTCGACAAGACGACCGAGACCAGCCCGGCGATCAAGCTCGCGGCGCGCATCGCCGCCACCGTGAAGGCATGGTGCGCCAGCGGCATCCGGCCCTACGACGTGCTCATCCTTGTGCGCCAGCGCGGCGCGTTGTTCGAGGCGGTGATCCGCGCGCTCAAGCGCGAGGGCATCGCGGTGGCCGGCGCCGACCGGCTGGTGTTGATCGAGCACATCGCCGTCATGGATTTGCTGGTGCTCGGCGATGCGCTGCTGCTGCCGGAAGACGATCTGGCGCTGGCGACCGTGCTGAAGAGCCCGCTGTTCGGCCTCAACGACGAGCAGATCTTCACGCTGGCGCATGGCCGCGAGGCGCCGCTACGCACGGTGCTGCGCGCCAAGGCCGGCGACGATGTGAAGTTCGCCGACGCCGCCCGCACGGTCGACGAGCTGGCGGGCAAGGCGCGCACGCTGCAACCCTTTGCCTTCTACGCGCATGTGCTCGGTACACTCGGTGGCCGCAGGCTGTTTCTCGAACGGCTCGGCGTCGAGGCGGCCGATCCGCTCGACGAATTCCTCAATCTCGCGCTCGATTACGAGCGGCGGCAGGCGGCGTCACTGCAAGGCTTTCTCAATTGGGTGCGCGCCGCGCAAAGCGAGGTGAAGCGCGACATGGAAATGGCGCGCGACGAAGTGCGGGTGATGACCGTGCACGGCGCCAAGGGCCTCGAGGCGAAGAACGTCATCCTCGCCGAACTCGACCACGACGCGGCCGGAGGGCGCCTACCCGCCGCGGCTGCTGACCGCGCCAATCCCCGGCGCGGCGCCGGATGCCAAGGCGCTGATCTGGGGCGTCGCCAAGGACAAAGACGCCGGGCCGATGGCGGAGGCGCGCTACGCGGCGCTCGATGCCGCGCGCGACGAATACCGGCGGCTTCTGTATGTGGCGATGACGCGCGCGGCCGAGCGGCTCGTCGTGTGCGGCACCAAGGGCGTCAACAAAATCCCGGAGGGCTGCTGGCATCAGCTGGTGCGCGACGCGCTGGAGGCCGACTGCGTGCGCGAACCGGCCGCCGACGGCAGCGGTGAGGTGCTGCGTTATCGCAAGGCCGAGGCGGAAGCCGCAACATCGAAAAGCGAAGTGCCGCCGGTTGCGGACATCTCATTGCCATCTTGGCTCGCAAAGCCGGTCGCTCCGGACAAGCCGGCGCTCAAGACCGTCAAGCCGTCGAGCGCGATCGACGAGGAGACGGCGCGGCCGCGCGCCGCCGCGGGCGTCAAGACAGCACTGCTGCGCGGCTCGCTGACCCACCGCCTGCTGCAATCGCTGCCCGACATTCCACCCGATCGGCGCGCCAAGGCCGCGGCGGATTTCCTAGCGCGCGCCGGCGCCGCGCTGAGCGCTGAGGACCGCGCGCGACTATCCGAGCAAGTGATGCTCGTGCTCGAGGATCGGCGCTTCTACGAGCTTTACGGAGCCCACAGCAGGGCCGAAGTGCCCATCGTCGGCAGGGTCGAGATTCGCGGCGAAACCTATCGCGTCTCCGGCCAAATCGACCGCCTCGCCGTGACGCAAGACGCTGTGTTGATTGCCGATTTCAAGACCGGCCAGCGATTCGCGGACGCGCCACCGCCTTACGTCGCGCAACTCGCTCTCTACCGCGCGGTGCTGCAAAAACTGTACCCGGAAAAAACCATCCGTTGCGCTTTGGCCTGGACCGAAGTCCCTGATCTGATGGAGATTTCCGCCGAGGCGCTGGACGAAGCCCTGGCACAAATCACCCCCGCGTGAGAGCGCCTTGACGGTCCCGGATGGCGTTCATAGGTTCAGCGCCTTCCAATCAGCGCGCCACGCGCAAATTCAACAATAAGAGGTAGTCCCATGGCCGTCGGCAAAGTGTCGGACGCAAACTTCGAATCCGATGTTCTTAAATCGTCCGCGCCGGTGGTGGTCGATTTCTGGGCGGAATGGTGCGGTCCCTGCCGCATGATCGCGCCGGCGCTCGAGGAGATCGCCGAGCAGCTCGGCGAGAAGGTCAAGATCGTCAAGCTCAACGTCGACGAGAACCCGAACACCGCCGCCAAATACGGCATCATGTCGATCCCGACGCTGATGATGTTCAAGAACGGCGAAATCGCCTCGCGTCAGGTCGGCGCCGCGCCCAAGCAGAAGCTGGCGCAGTGGATCGGCAGCGCGGTGTGATCGCCTCGAACAAAAAATGCTTTCAACGGCCGGCCTCAGAGCCGGCCGTTTTCGTTTCAGTTCGGCGGCGTGCCGTTCTCGCGCAGCACTTCGCCGGCGAGATAGAGCGAGCCGGTGATCAAAATGCGCGGCGGCGGATCGAGGTCGAGCTTGCGCGCGGCTTCCAGCGCCTCGGCAAGATTGTCGCGGCTGGTCGCCGGCAAGCCGATGGCGCGCGCGGCATCGGCGACCGCCTCCGCGCTCAGGCCCTTCTCCACGTTCGGCACCGGCACCGCGATCATCCGGCGCGCAAGCCCGGTGAAATTGCGCAGGAAACCTTCGGTATCCTTGGTCGCCATCATGCCGACGATCAGCACCAGCGGCCGCGACACGCGCTCCTCGAGATCGGCAAGCGCCGCGGCGACGGCGCGGCCGCCGTCCGGATTGTGGCCGCCGTCGAGCCATAGCTCGCTGCCGGGAGGCGCCAGCGCCGCCAGCGCACCCTGCCCAAGGCGCTGCATCCGAGCCGGCCAATCGGCCTTAGCGACGCCGGCTTCGAAGGCTGTGGGCGGAATTTTCAGTGGCTTGATCGCGCGCAGTGCAGCGATCGCCAGCCCGGCGTTCTCGAACTGGTGGCGGCCGTAGAGCTTGGGCGGTGGCAAGTCGAGCAAGCCATCCTCGTCCTGGAAAACGAGCCGGCCTCGCTCTTCAGTGGCCGTCCAATCCTCGCCGGCGATTTTCAGCGGCGCGTTCAGGCGCGCAGCCAGCCGCTCGATCACGGCGAGCGCGTCGCGCGGCTGCGCGGCAACGATCGCCGGCGCATCGCGCTTGAGAATGCCGGCTTTCTCGGCGGCGATCTTCTCGATGCTGTCGCCGAGGAAATCGGTATGGTCGATGGAGATCGGCGTGATGATGCTGGCGAGCGGATGTTCGATCACGTTGGTAGCATCAAGCCTGCCGCCGAGACCGACTTCCATCAGCAGCACGTCGGCGGGATGCCGCGAAAACAGCATCAGTCCCACGGCAGTCGTGATCTCGAACACCGTGATCGGCTCGCCGCCATTGATGCGCTCGCATTCGCTCAGCGTCGCAGCCAGTTCCTCGTCGGAGACAAACTCGCCACTGTCGCCGAGCCGGTAGCGCTCGTTGTAACGCACCAGATGCGGCGAGGTGTAGACGTGCACGCGCTTGCCCGCTGCTTCCAGCATGGCGCGCAGATAGGCGATGACCGAACCCTTGCCGTTGGTGCCGGCGACGTGGATCACCGGCGGCAGTCTCCGTTCCGGATGACTGAGCGCTGCGAGCAACCGCTCGATCCGGCCAAGCGACAGGTCGATGCGCTTGGGATGCAGCGCCGTCAGCCGGGCAACGATGGAATCGATGGGGGTCATTATGTCAGTCTGTGATGTCCCGCAGCGCGCGGGGCATCACGCACTGGCCGGAGCAGGCAATTGCGGCTGGGCCGCCGGAACCCTTGGCGCAGATGGCGACATGGTCAGCAGCCGGCAGAGGTCCGACAGCGTCGCGCGCAATTTGTGGCGATGCACGACCATGTCGACCATGCCGTGCTCGGCGAGATATTCGGCGCGCTGGAAGCCTTCCGGCAATTTTTCCCGGATCGTCTGCTCGATCACGCGCGGTCCGGCAAAGCCGACGAGCGCCCCCGGCTCCGCGATCTGCACGTCGCCGAGCATCGCATAGGACGCCGTGACGCCGCCGGTCGTGGGATTGGTCAGCACGACGAAGTAAGGCTTCTTCGCCTCGCGCAGCATCTCGACCGCGACAGTCGTGCGCGGCAGCTGCATCAGCGACAGGATGCCCTCCTGCATGCGCGCGCCGCCCGAGGCCGCAAACATGATGAAAGGTGTGCCCTTCTCAACGGCGGTTTCCAGACCCTTGATCACGGCTTCGCCCGCCGCCATGCCGAGCGAGCCGCCCATGAAGTCGAAATCCTGCACGGCGATCGTCACCGGCAAGCCATCGAGCTTGCCGAGGCCGAGCTTCACTGCGTCGTTCAGCCCGGTCTTGGTGCGTGCGTCCTTGAGGCGATCAGCGTAGCGGCGCTCGTCGCGGAACTTGAGCGGATCTACCTGCACCTCCGGCACGCCGATATCGAGCCAGGTGCCGCCATCAAACATCGACTTCAGCCGCGCCGTCGCGCCCATACGCATGTGATAGTTCGACGAGGGAATGACGAACTGGTTCGCTTCCACGTCCTTGTAGAAGACGAGTTGGCCGGTCTCCGGGCACTTGATCCAGAGATTTTCCGGCGTCTCGCGCCGCAGCAGGCTGCGGATTTTCGGCCGGACGACGTTGGTGATCCAATTCATGCTTTGCCTATATAGGCCCCATTTGGCCGAATTATAACCGCCGCCGCGGGTGATGGTTACTCGGCGGCAACCCGGCGCGCCGAGCGCACGCCTTGCGCCAATTGGGCGACGAGATCGGTGACAGCCTTGACCGTGCCGGACGACGCTTTGCCGTCTTTGTTGAGACTTTGCCGCAGCGCGTCGACCAGCGCGGAACCGACCACCACGCCGTCCGCGCCTTGCGCAATAGCGCGGGCGCTCTCGGCGTTGCGCACGCCGAAGCCGACCGCGACCGGCAGCTTGGTGTGACGCTTGATGCGGGCAACGGCGGTCGTGACCTTGCCGGCGTCGGGCGCGGCAGCGCCGGTGATGCCGGTGATCGAGACGTAGTAGACGAAGCCGGAGTTGTTGTTGAGCACCGCAGGCAGACGCTTGTCGTCGGTGGTCGGCGTGGCGAGACGGATGAAGTTCAGGCCGGCTTTCAACGCCGGAAGGCAAAGTTCCTCGTCCTCTTCCGGCGGCAGGTCCACCACGATCAAGCCGTCGACGCCCGCGCTCTTGGCATCGACGAGGAACTTGTCGACGCCGTAGATGTAGATCGGATTGTAGTAGCCCATCAGCACGATCGGCGTCGCATCGTCGCTTTTGCGGAATTCGCGCACCAGCGCGAGCGTCTTGGTCATGCGCTGGCCGGCTTTGAGCGCCCGCACGCCGGCCGCCTGGATCGCCGGGCCGTCCGCCATCGGATCGGTGAACGGCATGCCGAGCTCGATCACGTCGGCGCCGGCCTTCGGCAGCGCTTTGGCAATCGCGAGCGATGTGTCGTAATCGGGATCGCCCGCCATGGTGAAGGTCACCAGGGCAGCACGGCCTTCGTTCTTTAGTACTGCAAAGCGTTTTTCGATGCGCGTCGTCATTACTTCTTGCTCGCGAGGAAGGCTTCGACGCTCGCCAGATCCTTGTCGCCGCGGCCGGAGACGTTGACGACCATCAGATGATCCTTCGGCTTGCCCGGCGCGATGTCGAGCACCTTGGCGAGCGCATGCGCCGGCTCGAGCGCCGGAATGATGCCTTCGAGTTTGCTGACAAGCTGGAAGGCCGCCACCGCTTCGTCGTCCGTCGCCGACAGAAACTCCACGCGGCCCATGTCGCTGAGCCAGGCATGCTCGGGCCCGATCCCGGGATAGTCGAGCCCGGCGGAAATCGAATGCGCTTCGGTGATCTGGCCGTCGTCGTCCATCAAGAGATAGGTGCGGTTGCCGTGCAGCACGCCGGGCTTGCCGCCGGCGATCGACGCCGCATGCTGGCCGCTCGGCAGACCGTGACCGGCCGCTTCGACGCCGTAGATCTCGATGCCCTGCTCGTCGAGGAACGGATGGAATAGTCCCATCGCATTGGAGCCGCCGCCGATGCAGGCGATCAGCGAATCCGGCAGGCGGCCTTCGGCCTGCTGCATCTGCTCGCGCGTCTCACGTCCGATGATGCATTGGAAGTCGCGCACCATCGCCGGATAAGGATGCGGGCCAGCGACGGTGCCGATGCAATAGAACGTGTCGCTGACATTGGTGACCCAGTCGCGCAGCGCCTCGTTCATCGCGTCCTTCAGCGTGCGCGAGCCAGACTCGACCGCGCGCACCTCGGCGCCGAGAATCTTCATGCGCTGTACGTTCGGTTTCTGACGCTCGACGTCGACCGCGCCCATGTAGACGATGCACGGCAGTCCGAACTTGGCGCAGAGCGTCGCGGTGGCGACACCGTGCATGCCGGCGCCGGTCTCGGCGATGATGCGGGTCTTGCCCATGCGTTTGGCCAGCATGATCTGGCCAAGCACGTTGTTCACCTTGTGCGCGCCGGTGTGGTTGAGCTCCTCGCGCTTGAAGTAGATTTTGGCGCCCTTGCAGTACTCGGTCAGCCGCTCGGCGAAATAGAGCGGCGATGGACGGCCGACATAGGTCGCGAGATAGCCGTCCATCTCCTTCTGGAATTTCGGATCGGCCTTGGCTTCGTTATAAGCCCGCTCGAGATCGAGGATCAGCGGCATCAGCGTCTCGGCGACGAAGCGGCCGCCATAGATGCCGAAGTGCCCGCGCTCGTCGGGACCGGTGCGGAAGGAGTTCGGGCGCTGTACGGTCATCGGAGCGCCGCCTGCGACAGGTCGAGAGGCTCTTCGGCCCCGCGCGCGACACTAATGAATTCGCGGATCTTCGCCGGATCCTTCTCGCCGGGCGCACGCTCGACGCCTGACGACACATCGACACCGGGCGCGCGCGTGATGCGCAGCGCTTCCGTCACGTTGCCGGCGTCGAGCCCGCCCGAGAGCATGTAGGGAACGCCGGGATTGATGCCGGCGAGCAGTGTCCAGTCGAACGGCGTGCCGAGGCCGCCCGGCCGCGTCGCTTCTTTAGGCGGCCGCGCGTCGAAGATCAGCCGGTCGGCGACCTGGGCGTACATGCGGATCGGCGACAAGTCGGCGCGCTCGGCGATCGGCAGCGCCTTCATCACCGGCAGGCCGAAGCGCGTGCGCACCGCGACGACGCGGTCGGGCGTCTCCTTGCCGTGCAATTGCAGCATGTCGGGCTTCAGCGCGGCGACGATGTCGCGCAGCGTATCGTCGGTCGCGTCCACCGTGAGCGCGACCTTGCCGGCGCGGTCCTGCACGCGCTCGCCGAGCACGCGCGCCGCCTCCAGCCCGAGGTTGCGCGGGCTCGGCGGGAAGAACACGAAGCCGACCTGGTCCGCCCCCAATTCAAGCGCTGCATCAAGCGCTTGCGGGGTCCGCAGACCGCAGATTTTGATGACCAGAGCCATGACGGCGCGTTCTAGCGCCTTCTCCCGCCGCCGCAAAGCGGAACCGGGGGCTCAAGCGGCCGGAGGCGGAATGACGGGTGGCGGCGGCGCCTCGGGCGCCGTCGGGGCCTGCCGCATCATTATGCGCGCTTCGATGGTGTCGACCTCGCTCCTGAGCTGGCGCACCTCGGCGTCGAGACTGCGATGGCCGCGCCGCCATTTGGCCTGTCCGATCCACGAGCCGACGCCACCGACGATCACGCCGAGGATCAAGACAATGAAGATCAGGACGAACAGCGGCAGGTTCGCCGCATAGGCGGGCGCCGTCGAGGAGAAGGGGTCGAACGACACCGTCACTATCTGCCGGTTCGCCACCGCGAAGGCGATGATGATGATTGCCAGCGGAACGACGATGATGCCAGTCACGATCTTGCGGAACACGTTGCCTCCAAAACGGCAAAGGCCGGGCAAGGCCCGGCCACGACATTAGCACCGTCTTGCTTTCCGTTACACGGCGTCGGTCTTGTTCAGCCGCTCGCGCATTTCCTTGCCGGTCTTGAAGAACGGCACCGACTTCTTCTCGACCGAGACGTGGGCGCCCGTGCGCGGATTGCGCCCGGTGCGGGCCGGCCGATGCTTCACCGAGAAGGCGCCGAACCCGCGCAGTTCGACACGGTCGCCCTTGGCCATGGCGGCCGTGATCTCGCCGAGGATGGCGTTGACGATGTTCTCGACGTCGCGCTGGTAAAGATGAGGATTCTGGGAGGCGATGCGCTGGACAAGCTCAGACTTGATCATGTTGCCGCCCTACCCCGATCAATTGGAACTTGGAGGGTGCCAAAGCGCCAAGAGACCGTCAAGGTTGAGTTGCTCCACCGCCTGCACCGCGCCCCACTCCTCGAGGTGCTGCGCAAAGGCCGAAAGACCGACCGCCTGGAAGGTCCAGGCCGCCATGTGCAGGAAGGAAAGCTCGCTGAACCGCGGCTGCAATGAATAGTCGCGCACCGGCGTGTTGGCCGGCACGTGCTTTTCCGCCGCCAGCCAGTCGAGCGCCGTCTGTTCGTTGCCCAGGCCGTCGATCAGCTTCAGGCCGACACCCTGCCGGCCGGTGAAGACGCGGCCATCGGCGACCGCGGAGAGCTGCGCGTCGCTCATGTGACGTCGGTCCTTCACCAGACCTTTGAACCAGGCATAGGAGTTCGAGCACGATCGCCTCGATCGCGGCGCGCGCCTCGGGGCTGGTCGGCTCGAAGCCGTTCGGCGCAGCCTTGAGCGGCGACGACTTGATCGATTCAACCTGGATACCGATCGTCTTCAGCACACCGGTGAAATTAGGAAACTGGAACAGCACGCCGATCGAACCCACCAGCGAAGTGTCGTGCGCGATGATGTGGTCCGACGACAGCGCCGCGATATAGGCGCCCGACGCGGCAAGACCATCGACCACGACTACCATCGGCTTTTTGGCCTGTAACGCGCGCAGCGACTCGAACAACTGCTGCGAACCCGTAGTGGTGCCGCCAGGGCTGTCGACATGGACGATCACGGCACGCGCGCCGGAGCGCGACAGGCGGTCGAGCGCCTCGACGCGATCGCGGTTGTCGCGGATCAGTCCTTCGATCTTGATGCGGGCGACGTAATTGCCCGCCGGCAACAGGCGGTTCCGTGACGACAGCACAAAGGCCGCCCCGGCAACCGCGACCAGCGCGATCACGATCGCGCTGACGCGCCAGAAGGTGAGTTTGCGCCGCATGCGGCGGCGGTCGACGATGGCATCGGCATCGAGCGACATGGGCAGAGCGCTCCTTCGCAATCAGGTCAGGCGCTTATCCGTGCACTTTTTGGCACGTTCATGTCCGAAAGAAAAACCCCCGGGCGGCGACCCGGGGGTTTTCAGCACTCCAGGCCCTATTCGCCGGCCTTTTCTTCCTCGGTCTCTTCCTTGTCGCCGCGCTGCTTGAGCGCCGCGCCCAGGATATCGCCCAGTGAAGCGCCGGAATCGGCGGTGCCGTATTGCGCGATCGCCTCTTTCTCCTCGGCGACTTCGAGCGCCTTGATGGAGACGCCGACCTTGTGAGTCTTGCGATCGAACTGCGTGACGCGGGCGTCGACCTTCTGGCCGACCGCGAAGCGCTCGGGCCGTTGCTCGGCACGCTCGCGCGCCAGATCGGCACGCTTGATGAAGGCCATAAGGTCGGTGCCGACGATCTTGACGTCGATGCCGCTCTCCTTGACCTCGGTGACCTCGCAGGTGACGACCGAGTTCTTCTTCAGGTCGCCGGCCGACTCCATCGGATCGCCCGCCAGCTGCTTGATGCCAAGCGAAATGCGCTCCTTCTCGACGTCGACGTCGAGCACCTGCGCCTTCACCATGTCACCCTTCTTGTACTCCTCGATCACCTGCTCGCCCGGACGCTTCCAGTCGAGGTCGGAGAGGTGGACCATGCCGTCGACGTCGCCATCGAGGCCGAGGAACAGACCGAACTCGGTCTTGTTCTTGACCTCGCCTTCGACCACCGAGCCCGGCGGGTGCTTCTCGACGAAGACCTCCCACGGATTGCGCATGGTCTGCTTGAGGCCGAGCGAAATGCGGCGTTTGACCGGATCGACTTCGAGGATCTGCACTTCGACTTCCTGCGAGGTCGAGACGATCTTGCCGGGATGGACGTTCTTCTTGGTCCACGACATTTCGGAGACGTGGATCAAGCCCTCGATGCCGGGTTCGAGTTCGACGAACGCACCATAGTCGGTGATGTTGGTGACGCGGCCCTTGAACTTGGCGCCGACCGGATACTTGGCCTCGATGCCCTGCCACGGATCGTCGAGCAGCTGCTTCATGCCAAGCGAGATGCGGTGCGTCTCGTGGTTGATCTTGATGATCTTCACCTTCACCTGCTGCCCGATATTGAGCACCTCGGTCGGGTGGTTGACGCGACGCCACGCGATGTCGGTGACATGCAGCAGGCCGTCGATGCCGCCGAGGTCGACGAAGGCGCCGTAGTCGGTGATGTTCTTGACCACGCCGTCGATGACCTGACCCTCTTCGAGGTTCTGCACCAGTTCCTGGCGCTGCTCGGCGCGCGTCTCTTCCAGCACGGTACGGCGGGAGACGACGATGTTGCCGCGGCGGCGATCCATCTTCAGGATCTGGAATTGCTGCGGATTGTTCATCAGCGGGGTGACGTCGCGGATCGGACGGATATCGACCTGCGAACGCGGCAGGAAGGCCACCGCGCCGTCGAGATCGACGGTGAAGCCACCCTTGACCTGATTGAAGATGACGCCCTGGACTTTCTCCTGGGCGTTGAATGCTTTCTCCAGCTTGCCCCAGCTCTCTTCGCGGCGCGCCTTGTCGCGCGACAGCACGGCTTCACCCAGCGCATTTTCCACGCGCTCGAGATAGACCTCGACCTCATCGCCGACCTTCAGTGTCGACTGCCGGCCCGGACCGGCAAATTCGCGCAATGCAACGCGGCCTTCGGTCTTGGCGCCGACGTCGATGACGGCCATGTCTTTTTCGATGCCGACGATTTTGCCTTTGACGACGGTGCCTTCCGAGGGCGTGCCGCCCTGGGCAAAGGACTCTTCGAGCATCTTGGCGAAGTCTTCACGCGAGGGTGCTGCCGCGGTGGCCATGGAGTCTCCTGTAAGCGGTGCGCCGGCGGGTTGAATGTTGCGTTCCAAACGCGCGGGCCGAAGCTCCCGCAAGAGCTACGGCGGCCCCGGGGAATCCCCGATGGCCGGCGCTATGACCGTGCTTTTGGAACGATGGTTTCGGTCAGGCTGCCTTACGCAGAGACGCGAGCGGGGCTTTGTCCTCCAACAGCGAGGGGCGTTAGTCGCGCCCTCGGCCCGCTCGGGTAGCCTCAACGATGTCGATGGCGGCCCGGATTGCGGTGGATATATCCATATTGGTGGTATCGAGCAAGTGCGCATCCTGCGCTTGTTTTAGGGGTGCCGCGGCGCGGTGGCTGTCGCGTTCATCGCGCTTTTTGATGTCGGCGAGCACCGCGGCCTCCTCGATGGGTCGGCCCGCGGCCTTGTATTCGAGGGCGCGGCGGCGGGCACGCACCTCGGGCGTCGCGGTGACGAAAATCTTAACATCGGCGTTCGGGCAGATAACGGTGCCGATATCGCGCCCATCCAGCACGGCCCCGGGGGGCTTGGCAGCAAAATCGCGCTGAAAGGCGAGCAACGCAGCGCGCACTTCGGGGATGGCTGAGACCAGCGAGGCCGCCTCGCCGACCGCATGGCTTTTTAGCACGATTTCGTCGAACCCGCCCGGATCGAGCGCCTTGGCGGCGGCGATGGCTGCGGCGGCATCGCCAGGCCGCTTTTTTGCGTCGAGCACCGCTTTGGCAACGGCACGATAGATGAGGCCGGTGTCGAGATGGCGCAGCCCGTAGTGCGCGGCAAGCTTTTTGCCAAGCGTGCCCTTGCCCGAAGCGGCGGGTCCGTCGATCGCGATGATCATGAGAGGTCGGCGCCAAGCGAGCGCATCAATTCGACGAAGCCGGGGAAGCTGGTAGCGATGAAGGCCGAGTTGTCGATGCGCACGGGATTTTCGCTCGCCAGTCCCATCACCAGTGCCGACATGGCGATGCGGTGATCCATGTGCGTCTTGACCTCGCCACCGCCGGCAACGCCGCCTTTGCCGTGCACGATCAAATCGTCGCCTTCGATCTCGACCGAAACGCCGTTCACGCGAAGCATGTCAGCAGTTGCCTCCAGGCGGTCGGATTCCTTCACGCGCAGTTCCTTCAAGCCGCGCATGCGCGTGGTGCCTTCGGCAAAGGCTGCGGCGACGCCGAGCACGAGATATTCGTCGATCATGGAGGGCGCCCGCTCGGGCGGCACGTCCACGCCCTTCAATTGCGACCTGGTCACGTGCAAATCGGCGATTTCCTCGCCTTCGTCGCGCTTGTTCAGATATTCGATGTTCGCGCCCATTTCCTTGAGCGTGGTGAACAGGCCTGTGCGCAGTGGATTGGTCATCACCGCTTCGAGCGTGACATCGGAGCCTGGCACAATCAGCGCGGCGACCATCGGGAATGCGGCTGACGACGGATCTGCTGGCACGACGACACTGGCCAACTTGAGTTCAGACTGCCCGGTCAGCGTGATACGACGGCCGTGCTCGCCGTGTGGCTTGCTCACGACCTTGGCGCCGAAGTGCTTGAGCATCCGCTCGGTGTGGTCGCGGGTCGCTTCCGCCTCGATCACCGTGGTCTCACCGGGCGCAGCGAGTCCAGCCAGCAGCACCGCCGACTTGAGCTGCGCCGATGGCACCGGCGACTCATATGTAATCGGGATTGGATCGCGCGCACCTTGCAGGGTCAGCGGCAGTCGGCCGCCTTCGGCCTGTTCGACGACGCGCGCACCCATCTTTTCCACCGGGTCCAGGATGCGGCGCATCGGCCGCTTGCGCAGTGACGCATCGCCATCGAACGTCGCCCGGATCGGGCAGCCGGCCACGGCGCCGAACATCAGCCGCACACCGGTGCCGGAATTGCCGAAATCGAGCGGCCCGGCAGGCGAGGTAAATCCGCCGACGCCGACACCGTGAATACGCCAGATACCGTCATTGCCGCGCTCGACCTTGGCGCCCAGCGCGCGCAGGGCGTCCGCCGTATGCAGCACATCCTCACCTTCGAGGAGACCCGAGATCGTGGTCTGGCCAACCGCGAGTGCCCCCAGGATGAGCGCCCGGTGCGAGATCGACTTGTCGCCGGGCACGCGAGCACGGCCCTGCAAAGGCCCGCCGCGGCGGGCAGTCAGCGGCGTCGAAACGGCGGTGTCCACGGCCCTAAATCCTTAACGATACGGGGCGTCCTACCATGCGGTCGCGCGGCCCGTCATCCCGGGACTTGGCGGCGTTTTCCGCTATTGACAGGGCCCGCGCGGCTCGCCAAGTGAAGCTCCGATTTAGCGGCTTTTCCGAGGAACCGATGGCGAAAGCAGATCTCGGCACCAAACGCGTTTGCCCCGACACCGGGCGCAAGTTCTACGATCTCAACAAGACCCCGGTGATCTCGCCTTATACCGGCAAGGTGGTGCCGATCGCGGTGGCGCCGACGCGCTCGCGGCCAGAGCCGGTTGCACCGGCGCGGCCGGCGCCGGTCGTGGAAGCCGAAGCGGTTGTGCCGGAGACGGCTGACGTTGAACTCGTGTCGCTCGACGACGCCGAAGCCGAGCAGCAGGGCAAGAAGCCGGCGGCAGCGGCTGCTGGCGCGGAAGGCGCGGCTGCGGCAGGCGAAGAGGAAGAAGTCGAGATCGGAGACGAGAGCCTCGACGATGCCGCTTTCATCGAGGAAGAAGAGGAAGGCGACGCCGACGTCAGCGACATCATCGGCGAAGGCGTCGAGAAGGAAGAGGAGACCTGATTTCGCGGATCGGCGCATGCCGGTCCACGTTCCCGAATTGGGGCCATAGCTCAGCTGGGAGAGCGCCTGCATGGCATGCAGGAGGTCGGCGGTTCGATCCCGCCTGGCTCCACCAAATTCAAACAACGCCGCCCTGGTCGGGCGGCTTTTTTGTGCACGCTTGATGATCGCCGCCACCGCATAGGATGATGCGGCAAACGCCGGGGAGAAACGGGAATGCAAGGCAAGATCGCGCTCGAAGAACACTTCGCCATCGAGGCGACGCTCGGCGACTCGAAGGTGTTCGGCGCCGAGGTGTGGGACAAGCTCGGGCCGCGGCTGCTCGACATCCAGGACATGCGCCTGAAGGAAATGGACAAGCACGGCGTCGAGATGATGATCCTGTCGCTCAACGCGCCGGCGATCCAGGCAATCCATGACGTCAAGCATGCGATCGACGTCGCGAGGCAAGCCAACGATCATCTTGCCGCCGAGGTGCGCAAGCGCCCAGCTCGCTTTGCGGGTTTTGCCGCGCTGCCGATGCAGGACCCTGACGCGGCGGCCGCCGAGCTCACGCGCTGCGTCAAGGAGCTTGGCTTCGTCGGCGCGCTGGTGAACGGCTTCTCGCAGGCCGGTTCGCCCGATAGCGTGCTCTACTACGACCTGCCGCAATACCGCGCGTTCTGGCGCACGGTCGAAGCGCTTGACGTGCCCTTCTATCTGCACCCGCGCAATCCGCTGCCGAGTTGGACGAAGTTCTACGAAGGTCACAATTGGTTGCTCGGCCCGAACTGGGCTTTCGCCGCGGAGACCGCGGTGCACGCGCTGCGGCTGATCGGCAGCGGCCTATTCGACGAATGCCCAAAATTGAAGGTCGTGCTCGGCCACCTCGGCGAAGGCATTCCGGTCTACATCTGGCGCATCGACGGCCGGAACGGCTGGATGAAAGCGCCGCATAAATATCCGGCCAAACACGGCGTCGGCCATTATTTCCGCAAGCACTTTCACATCACGACGTCTGGCAATTTCAGCACACCGGCGCTGGCGAACAGCATTGCCGAACTCGGCGCCGACCGCGTGATGTTCTCGGTCGACTGGCCGTTCGAGGCGGTCGATCAAGGCTGCGCCTGGTTCGACAAGACCGAAATCGGCGCGGCCGATCGTTTGAAGATCGGCCGCGACAACGCAATCAAGCTGTTCAAGCTGAAGCTGTGATCGGCTAGCGCTTCTTGTCGTTCGACGCCTGCTTGTTCGACGCCAGTTGCGCGCGCGACCAGATCGGCTCATCGGAGCCGTTGCCCCAAGCGATCGGGCGATAGAACAGGTGGATGCCCTCGCGCGCGAAGCGGTGCATCTCATGCACCCAGTTCGGATGCACGTAGGTTGCGTGATAGTGCGTCGAGGTGCCGACCGCCTGCACGTAGAGCTGACCGTCGAGCGTCTCGCGGGCGATGCGGCGGGCGCGGGCCCATGAGCCGAACTCGTTGATCGTCTTGCGCTTGCCGTCGCAGGCGAACGTGAACTGGCACGCCAGGTGATGGCTGGCGTTTTGGTAGATCACGCCACAGACGTCGCGCGGATAGACGCCGGAGAACACGCGGTTGATGACGACCTGTGCGACCGCGACCTGGCCCTGATAGGGTTGGTCACGCGCTTCGAAATAGATGGCGTCGGAGAGGCAGCGCTCGGCCTTCGCGCGGTCCTTGCCTTCGAGATGCAGGCGCTGCGCCGGCGACGGCGGCGGAACGCCCGGCGCCGGCGGTGGCAGCACACCGATATGCGCCGGCAGCGAGATCTGGATCAGGTCGCGCTGCGGCGCGACCGACTGCGGCAGGACGTCGGCATTGACGCTGGCGAGCTGCATCGAGCCGGGGCCCGGCTCGTTTGCTGGCGCCGAGGCATTGGCTTCGGCCGCTTCTTTCGCGATGTTTTCGCGCGACTGCTGCAGCATGTCCTGCGCCTGCCGCGCCATGTCGGAAGCGCTCGCCTTGGCAAGAACGCCCGGCTGACTCATCGCCATTTCGACGGCATCCTCATGACGCGCCGAGGCAAGGTCGTCGACCAGCGTGTCGTGCTTCGCGCTTACGATGATCGGTGCCGGGATGGAGCTGGCCACGGCAGACTTGGCGGGAGCGGTTTCCGGTGCTTTGGCTGCCACGGTAACCGGCGGTTTGGCCGCGGCCACCACCGGCGGCTTGGCTGCGGCGAAGTCGCTCGGGATCGCGACAGTCGCAGACGGCGGCGGTGACAGCGAGATTTGCTGGATGCCGGAGCGAATGAGCGCGGGCCACTCGGCGATGTTCGCATCGCGATGGACATGGATGAATTCAGCCGCGTTTTCGAGCGGGCGAATATTCATCAGATCGAGACCGCTGATCGTCAATGCGGCAAGAGCAAAATAGACGCACAAACGCTTGGCATTGAAGAAAAGCTTTTCCTCGAACGACAGATCGAACGGATCGTCGAAATCGATGCTGCGGGTCAACACGTGAAGCTCCCCCGATATCGCCGCGTGAATTTTTTCTCTCAGCGCGCGGCGATCTTATCGGGCGAATTGACGCATGCGGCGGACGTTAAGAAATTTTTGACCAAACAAGGCAAACACGCATGATTAATTTTAACCAAGCGCGCCGTGCAATGTCGGGAAGAAATTCGTTAACGCGGCTCGTCGATGCGATAGCGCGCGACGGCATCCGTATTCCAGGTCATGCCGTTGCCGGGGCGGTCCGCAACGACGGCTTGGCCATCGACAATCGCCAGCGGCTCCTGCACCAGCGGGTCACCCCAGTCGACGTATTCGAGGTAATGACGGGTCGGCGTGGCGGCGAGCAGATGCGCGCTCACCTCCGGAAAGAGATGTGACGACATCGGGGCACGGTTAACGGCGGCGAGCTTGGCCGCCTCGCGCCAGCCGGTGACGCCGCCGATGCGCTCGAGATCAGGCATGACGTATGTCGGCTTGGCTTGCTCGAGCGCGGCCGCCATGCCCGCAGGCAGCGAAAAGTTCTCACCGATTTGCAGGGGCGTCTTGAGCTCGCGCGCGAGCCGCGCATTGCCCGCGTAGTCGTCGTGGCGGATCGGCTCCTCGAGCCAGTAGATGTTTTCCCGGTCGAGGGTGCGCCCGCGCTCGAGCGCCTCGTCAAGCGACAGCGCCTGATTGTAGTCGACCATCAGCGCCACATCCTCGCCGATGCGCTTGCGCACGGCATGAACCGCGGCGATATCGGCGGCCAGCGTCGGATAGCCGAGACGGAGCTTGACCGCGCGGAAATTGCCGACCGCGAGCAACTGCTCGGCCTCGGCGGCGAGCGCGCCGAGATCCTCCATCAGGCCGAGGCCGCAACTGTTGTAGGCGAGGATCGGCCGCGGCTCGGCGCCGAGCAGACGGCACAGCGGTTGACCGGCGGCAATCGCAAGCGCGTCCCAGCAGGCGACGTCGAAGCCAGACATCGCCATGCGCACGACCCCTTGCACACCGATCAGCGTGAACCGGCGGGCAAGCTTCGCCCACAGCGCCGGGGCATCGATCGCGTCGCCCTTGATCACGCGCTCGACTTCGCCGACCAGGCTCGCGATCGCCGCGGCGGCCGCGCGCAGGTAGCAGAACACGTAGGAGCGGCCGGTGACGCCCTCCTCGGTCTCGAGGTCGATGAGCAGCAGCGGCACTTGGCGAAACGCGCCCATGGTGGTGCCGAGGATGAAGTTGGGCGGGACCTCGACCGGGGTGGCGCGAATTGCCCTCACTTTGAGGACCGGCATTGCAGGTTCGTTAGGCATCAGAATACCCCGGCCGGCAGCCACTATAGCGGCGCGAAGCGCCGAAAACCCCATGTTCTTGAACCTTTAACCCCCGCCGCCCATATTAGGAGGGCTGGCGGGCAGGTGCTCGGCAGCGGGGGTGCCTCTCAAGGACCCCGAGTCAAAGTCGCTTCCCGAGGACTTTGAGGACCATGTCACGAGTTCCGTCCCTCTCCAGCCCGTTCCTGCTGGGCTTCGACGAGATCGAGCGGTTGCTCGACCGAGTCGCGAAGGGTGCCGACGGCTATCCGCCCTACAACATCGAGCGGCTGGCGCGCGACGCCGAGAACCCGGAACGCTTGCGCATCACGCTGGCTGTTGCCGGCTTCACCCGCGATCAACTCGATGTCTGCATCGAGGAAAATCAACTGGTGATCCGCGGACGCCAGCAGGACGACAAGAGCCGGCAGTACATCCATCGCGGCATTGCCGCGCGTCAATTCCAGCGCACCTTCGTGCTGGCAGACGGTATGGAGGTACAGGGTGCCGACTTGAAGAACGGACTGTTGTCGATCGATCTCGTTCGCCCGCAGGCGGAACGGATCGTGAAGACGATCGCCATCAACGAGCAAGAATGACGGATTCGTGAAAACAGGACTCGACCGCGTCAAGCGTTAGAACATTAGGAGTCGAGGGCCATGACGAAAGACAAAATGACCGAACTGGACACGACCCATCCGGCGATCACGCAAGAAGCGCTCGCCCATCTCGGCGACGGCGAGTTGGCTTACGTGAAGCCGATCCGTTCCGAGGACGTTGCCAAGCAATTTCCGCAGGCGCCGGAGATGGCGCCAGGCATCGTGCTGTTTGCGCTGCATGCCGCCGATGGCACGCCGATCATGCTGACCGACACGCGCGAGGCTGCGATCGCCAACGCCTGGAGCCAGGAGCTCGAGGCCGTCAGCGTGCACTGAACGCACCCATAGCCACCAAAGTCGCGATACGACGAAGCGCAGCCGCATTGGCTGCGCTTTTATTTTGTCGTGAAGCTGCGGACTATGGGTCCCCGCCTTCGCGGGGACGACAGCGATGCTAAGCCGCGGTGCTCGCGGGCGGCATCGACAACACGGCGTAGAGCGCATCGGCATCCTGCGAGTTGCGCAAGCGGCGGGCGATCTCGGGATCGCGCAGCAAACGGGCAACGCGCGCCAGCGCCTTGAGATGATCGGCGCCGGCTGCTTCCGGGGCCAACAGCAGGAACACGAGATCGACCGGCTGCGAGTCGAGCGCTTCAAAGTCGACGGGCCGCACCAGCCGCGCGAACAATCCGAACAGCCGTCCAAGCTTCGGCATCTTGCCGTGGGGAATCGCGACGCCGTTGCCCACCGCGGTCGATCCCAACTTCTCGCGCTGCAGCAGAATCTCGAGAATCGCGCGCTCATTCTGGCCGGTGAGTTCAGCCGCGCGCGCGGCAAGCTCCTGCAGCACCTGCTTCTTGTTGTTCACCTTGAGGGCAGGCAGAATCGCATTCGGCGCGGCGAGATCGGTGAGAGTCATGGACGTGTCCGATGATCGGAAATGCAGGCGCCGAATTGAATGGGGTGTTTGAGGCGGCGGGTTATAGGAGCGGTCCATGGCGGCGTCAATGGCCGCGCCGGAAACCGAATTGGTGATTTATCCAGCAATTTCAACGACCGCGTTGCGCCTGATGCCCTTTGCGGCGGCGCTTGTAGCGACGTAGCCTTTTTTCGATGTTGGTCGCCGCTTGGTCGGCGCTGTCATATGCGTCGGCCGCCATTCCTTCCGCTTCGAGCATCGCGCCGGAATCGAGATGCAGCACACATTCGGTTCGGAACCCGAAGCCGTCCTTGCCGATGGTGGCGTGACCGGAGTAGCCGCCGTGGAAGTATTTCGAGGTTGCTTCTTCGACCCGCTCGTTGATTTGCTCGCGCAGAGCGGGGCCCACGCTGATGTTTTTACCCGAAACGCGTAAAGGCATTTTTGCCTCCATGGATCGCCCCGGCTAACGCACCAAACTTAGGATCGTTGCGGCGACGGTTCAATGCGCCGCGGGCGCCTAGCCTGCGGCCTGCTTGTCGCGCCGCCGCTGCACCGAGGACGGGATGCGCATGGCTTCCCGGTATTTCGCGACGGTGCGCCGTGCAATATCGACGCCGGCCTCGCGCAGTCTGTCGACGATGGTGTCGTCGGAGAGCACGTCCTCGGCGGTTTCGCCGTCGATCATCTGCCGGATGCGGTGACGGACCGCCTCGGCGGAATGCGCTTCGCCGCCGCTCGCTGACGCAATCGCCGAGGTGAAGAAATATTTCAATTCGAAGATGCCGCGCGACGTCGCCATGTACTTGTTGGCGGTGACGCGCGAGACGGTCGACTCGTGCATGCTGATCGCGTCGGCAACGGTCTTGAGATTGAGCGGGCGCAAATGCTGCACGCCTTTTTCGAAGAAGGCGTCCTGCTGGCGCACGATCTCGCTCGACACTTTCAGGATGGTCTTGGCGCGCTGGTCGAGCGCGCGCACGAGCCACGTCGCGGTCTGCAGGCAATCGGCGAGATAGGATTTTTCCTTGTCGCTGCGCGTACCCTTCGAGACTTCCGCGTAGTAGCGCTGATTGATGAGCACTTTCGGCAGCGTGTCGGAGTTGAGCTCGACGCGCCAGCTGCCGTCCGGCGCCGCGCGCACCAGCACGTCCGGCACGATCGGCTGCACCGTGGTCGAGCCGAAAGCAAGGCCGGGCTTGGGATTGAGGTTGCGGATCTCGGCGATCATGTCGGCGAGATCCTCATCGTTGACGCCGCAGATGCGGCGCAAACCGGCGAGGTCGCGCTTGGCCAAAAGATCGAGATGCTCGACCAGCGCACGCATGGCCGGATCGAAACGGTCGCGATCCCTGAGCTGGATGGCGAGGCATTCGGTGAGATTGCGGGCGCAGACGCCGGGCGGATCGAACGTCTGCAGTTCGACGAGCACGGCTTCGACGGCGGATAGCGGCGCGCCCAGTTTTTCCGCGACGGTCGCAAGATCGCCGCTGAGATAGCCGGCCTCGTCCACCATATCGAGCAGGTAGCGGCCGATCATGCGGTTGACCGGATCGGGCACGGCCAGCGCCAATTGCTCGGCGAGATGATCGGCGAGCGTCGCTTCGGCCGTAACGAAAGCTTCCAGATTGTAGTCGTCGCTGGCGCCCGTGCTGCCGCCGCCCGACCAATCCTGATAGGCCGGCTGCGGCGCTTCGGATGCTGCCGCCTTGGCGCCGCTGTCTTCGGGGAACACGTTTTCGAGCTCGGTGCCGAGGCCCTGCTCCATTGCGCTGCGGCTGGTCTCGAGACCCTCGTCATTCCAGTCGGACTGGCCGCCGCTGTCCTCGTCACCCTCGCCCGCCGATTCGTTGCCCTCGGCCGCGGCCGCTGGCGGGCCGTCCTCGTCGTCGCTACGTTCCAGAAGCGGATTACGCTCGAGCTCGCCCTCGACATAGGCCGCCAGATCGAGGCTGGAGAGCTGCAGCAGCTTGATGGCCTGCATCAGCTGCGGCGTCATCACCAGCGCTTGGGTCTGGCGAAACTCCAGTCTTTGCGACAAAGCCATCAAGAAATCCCGGCGGAAACTGGTCCAATTCTTGCTTCTACGTATAGCAAGTCCGCCGCGAGTCGGCATGCGTATTTGCGTCGCACGCTTGCCTAATCTTTGGGCCGTTAATCATTCCAGGCTAAAGCCTGAATTCCTCGCCCAGATAGAGCCGCCGGACATCGGGGTTGTTGACGATGTCGTCGGCGCGGCCCTCCATCAGCACCTCGCCCGAATAGATGATGTAGGCCCGGTCGGTCAGCCCGAGCGTCTCGCGAACGTTATGGTCTGTGATCAGGACGCCGATGCCGCGGTTGGTCAGGTGGCGCACCAGCTGCTGGATGTCGCCGACGGCGATCGGGTCGATGCCGGCAAATGGCTCGTCGAGCAGCATGTAGCTTGGCCGCGTCGCCAGCGCCCGGGCGATCTCGACGCGGCGGCGCTCGCCGCCCGACAGCGCGATGGTCGGCGTCTTGCGCAGGCGCGCAATGTTGAATTCCTCAAGCAGCGCATTGAGGTCGGCCTCGCGCCGGCGGCGGTCGGGTTCGACCACCTCGAGCACCGAACGGATGTTTTCCTCGACATTAAGGCCGCGGAAGATCGAGGCCTCCTGCGGCAAATAGCCGATGCCGAGCCGGGCGCGCTGGTACATCGGCAGTGCGGTGACTTCGTAGCCATCGAGCTCGATGCGTCCGCGGTCGGCGGCGATCAGGCCGGTGATCATGTAGAACACCGTCGTCTTGCCGGCGCCGTTGGGGCCGAGCAGGCCAACCGCCTCACCGCGCCGGACATAAAGCGTAACGCCCTTGACCACCATGCGGCCGCCGAAGCTCTTTTCCACGCCGTGGGCGGCGAGATAGGCGCGCTGCGCCTGCTGCTGGCGGGGATCGCCCTCGCGGCGGCGCTGCACGATCTGCGGCTGCGACATCGTGCCGGGCTGACGTGCGCCCTGTCCCGGCACCTGGGCCGGCTGCGGCTGGCGCGCCTGACCGGGCTGCATCGGACGGCGCGACGGCGGCGGACGGCGGCGAAACAGCGAAAGAATATTCACCGTTCTACCTCGTGGCGCAGGTTTGGATGATCCGCCATGTCCCGGGGCGCGAGCCTATCTGATTCCCGGCGCATCAGGGCGATTCGGCGCCGGCATCTGGATTCCGCCGGATAAATCCGGCGTTCCGCCGCCCCCACCCGAGAACAGGCCCTCGACCCGGCCGCCACCGTTCTTGCCCAACTCGACCTTCGATACGCCGTTGGTGAGGTCGACCATCAGGCGGTCGCCGCGCAGCATGTTCTTGCCCTGCGTCATCACCACGCCGCCGCTCAGCGTGACGGTGTTGGTCTTCATGTCGAAAACGCCGAGTTGGCCGGTGGCAGTCTGGTCCTTCTGCGTCACCGATACGCCGCCGCGCGCTTCCAGGCGCTTGATGCGTTGCGAACCGCCGGGGCCAGCATCGGCCGCCGGCAGGGTGCTGGTTTGCGTGCCATCCTGGTCGTAAAACACGACCAGCGACTTGCACCGCATCTCGGTGTCGCCCTGCGTGACGTGGACGTCGCCGCTGAAGGTCGCGATCTTGTCCTTGTCATGCACTTCGAGGGTCGCCGCCTCGATATGTACCGGCTGGTCGCGGTTCTGCGAAAAGCCCTGCAAGGCATTCGGCGGGCCTTTGTTGACCGGCGGCGCCGAGGCGACCTTCGGCTGCGCGCCCAATGGGCCGCTCGCCAAGGTGGCCGCCAGCGCGACCAAAAGGGTCAGCGTGCGCGACCACGTCATTGCGCGCCCGCCTTATTTTGATTTTGCGGCGCCGCTACGGGGGTATCGGCCGCTGCCGGCTCGGCGGACTGATTGAGCATCAAGGTCATGGTCACGCCGCCTTCGAAGCGCACCACGTCGCCGGAATTCTCGATCCGCAAGCCGTTGGAATTCAGCACGCCTTGCAACAGCTTCACCTCGACCGGTTTTTCCGACACGACATTGCCGTTGCGGACGTCGACCGTCGCCTCGATCAGGTGGCCCGCATAGCCCGTCGAGGAGGACAGATCGATATTGCGGTTGAGCTGCAGCGTCTCGCCTTTGCTGTTGTAGAGACCGAGGATCGCCTTCATCTCGACCGTGCTCTTGTCCTGCATCTGCAACGTGGCGTGGATGTTGTGCAGCTCGACGATGTCGGGTCTGGCCATGTCTTGCGCCGCGGCGTCGGCGGACAGCTCGTAGGCGCGCGCATCCTTGGTGAAGCCGGACAGGTGCGGATGCTCCATGGTGATCTTGGTGCCGGAGATGACCAGATCGCCGACATTGATCGGCAACTTGGTCAGCATGCGCAGCGGATTGAAATACGTGATCAGGAACATCGCGACCGCAACCACCCCGACGAAGGCAGGCACCGCGATGCGCAGAATCCGCACGATGCGGCTGTGGCGGCGCGCGGCGTTGAAGGCGCGCGCGCTTTCACCGCGGCCCATCGTCCAATAGGCGCGTGCGGTCTGCGGATCGGCTTTGGCGGTGATCAGCCGGTTCATGCCCAGATCGGTTGTCGGATTCGACTTGCGAAAAACACGTCACGCCCCGTGACGCAACATGACGCGCGAATATGGCCCACAAGCGGCAAAGGCGGAAGCCGAAAGGCCTCGCCATTAACCAATAACAGCAACAAACCAACGACTTACAGAGAGTGCGAAAAGATATCCTCGTCCGCCCAGCCGGCCAGGTCTAGCCGCGCCCGGTCGGGCAGGAAGCGAAAGCAGGCGGCGGCGAGTTCGCTGCGGCCTTCGCGCGCCAGCATGGCGTCGAGTTTTTCCCTCAGCGCATGCAGATGAAGAACATCGGTCGCTGCGTACGACACCTGGGCATCGGTCAGCGCATCGGCGCCCCAGTCGGACAGCTGCTGCTGCTTGGAGAGATCGATGCCGAGCACCTCGCGCGCGAGGTCCTTCAGGCCGTGCTTGTCGGTGTAGGTGCGGGCAAGGCGCGAGGCGATCTTGGTGCAATAGACCGGCGCCGCCATCACACCGAAAGCCTTGGCCAGCATGCCGACGTCGAAGCGGGCGAAGTGGAAGATCTTGACGATGTTCTTGTCGGCGAGCAGGCGCTCGATGTTCGGCGCCTTCTTCTGTCCGGCGGCGATCTGCACCACGTCGGCCGAGCCATCGCCGGGCGACAATTGCACGACACAGAGCCGGTCTCGATTCGGATCGAGACCCATCGTCTCGGTGTCGATCGCCACCGCGCCTTTGTAGGCGGACAGGTCAGGCAGATCGCCACGGTGCAGGCGGATGGTCATTTCGCTTTCCGGCTCGGGCCGTTGGTGCCCAGGAGAGGACTCGAACCTCCACGCCTCGCGGCGCTAGTACCTGAAACTAGTGCGTCTACCAATTCCGCCACCTGGGCTCGTCGGGACTAGGTATTGAGCCGCTTTCCGCTTGTCAAATGAAGCAAAACCGCCCCTGTACAGCCGCCAAGCGATCCTGTAATTGGCGGAAACCCTCGCGATCCAGGCGCATCATGCCCGCCCGCAGCAACAGCGAAACCCTGATCACCGTCTATGGCGGCTCCGGCTTCCTTGGCCGCCACGTCGTCCGCGCGCTCGCCCGCCGCGACTACCGCATCCGGGTGGCCGTGCGCCGGCCTGAGCTTGCAAATTTCCTCCAGCCGCTCGGCCGCGTCGGCCAGATTCATGCCGTGCAGGCCAATGTCCGCAACGCCGCGTCCGTCGATATGGCTGCGCGCGACGCCGACGTCCTGATCAACCTGGTTGGCGTCCTGTTCGAGCGCGGTCGCCAGCGCTTCGACGCGGTGCACGCCGTTGGCGCCGAGCAGGTGGCGCTGGCCGCGCATGCCCACGGCGCGAAGCTGGTGCATGTCTCGGCGATCGGCGCCGACGAGCATTCGCCGAGCGCCTATGCGCGCACCAAGGCCAAGGCCGAGCAGCTCGTTCTTGCCGCGCAGCCCGATGCCGTCATCATGCGGCCGTCAATCTTGTTCGGGCCGGAAGACGACTTCTTCAACCGCTTCGCCGCGATGGCGCGCATGTCACCGGCGCTGCCGCTGATCGGCGGCGGGACGACAAAATTCCAGCCGGTGTTCGTCGGCGATGTCGCCGCCGCGATTGCCGAAGCCGTTGCCGGCAACGCGCATGGCGGCACGACTTACGAGCTCGGCGGGCCGGAGGTGCGCACGTTCAAAGAGCTGATGCAGTTCGTGCTGGCGACCACCGAACGCAGGCGGCTCTTGCTGCCGCTGCCATTCTTCCTCGCCAAGCTGCAGGCGACGTTCCTGCAATTCATGCCGAAGCCGCTGCTGACGCCCGACCAGGTCGAACTGCTGCGCGTCGACAATGTGGTGTCGCATGCTGCGCAGGCTGAACGCCGCACGCTGCAAGGCCTCGGCATCGAGCCCGAGCCGATCGAAGCGATTGTGCCGTCTTATCTGTGGCGCTTCCGCAAGACCGGACAATTCCGCAGCCGCGCCGCGTAAGTCACTTCCAGAAATAGATCGCGTAGATGCCAAGCGTGCCGACAAGAATGCGCCACCACGCGAACAACGCGAACGAGTGACGCTGCACGTAGCCCAGAAACGTCTTCACCACGATCCAGCCGAAGATGAAGGAGAAGATGAAGCCGACCGCGATCGCGGTGATGTTGCCGTGCGCCAGATCTTGCCGGTTCTTGAAGGCTTCGTACGCAAACGCGCCGACCATGGTCGGCATCGCCAGCCAGAACGAAAACTCCGCCGCCGAGCGCCGGTCGGCGCCGAACAGCATTGCGCCGACGATGGTTGCGCCTGCGCGCGATACGCCGGGGATCATCGATAGGCACTGGATGACGCCGATGCCGAGATACATCAGCAGCGGAAAGCCGGTCGCCTCGTGGTAACGCGCCTTCAGGTTCAACCGGTCGATGCCGAGCAGGACGAAGCCACCGATGATCAGCGAGATGCAGACGATGCGGACATCGAACAGATACGATTTGATGATGTGGTAAGCGAGCGCACCGATCACGGCCGCCGGCAGAAAGGCGATTAGCACGCCGATGATGAAGCGCGCCGCCGCCCATTCTGTGAACATGGCTTTTGTCAGGACCCACAGCCGTCCGAAGTAGATGGTGAGCAGCGCCAGGATCGCGCCGAGCTGGATCAGAATCGCGAACGATTTGCCGAAGGCATCATCGCCCCAACCGAGCAAGTCCTCCATCAGCAGCAAGTGGCCAGTCGACGACACCGGCAGATATTCGGTCAGGCCCTCGACGATGCCGAGCACCGCAGCCTTGATCAGATCGAGATGAGCCGGGCTGAGGCCGGCAAAGAGGTGTTTCACGGTTTCCATGGTTCAATCCGGGCGGGCTTTGGCCCCGCGCTTGTCGCGCAAGGACGCGGCGGGGGCAAATAAAAATCGGATGAACTCAACAGGTTGCTCGGGCGCGACGGCTTTCTATAGTGCGCTTTGCCGATTCTCGCGCCCCCTTCCGGACGAAATGCTGACACTTCTGCAACATCCCCTCTGTCCCCATTCACGCTACGTCCGCCTGATCCTCGGTGAATATGGCATCGAGGCGCGAATGGCCGAGGAACGGTTCTGGGAGCGGCGCGAGGAATTCCTGCTGCTCAATCCGGCCGGGACGCTTCCCGTGCTGGTAGCCGACGGCCAGCCGGCGGTGCCAGGCGCCGCCATCATCGCCGAATACATCGAGGAAACGCAGCCACCCTCGGAAGAGGCGGACCGCCTGCTGCCGCCGAGCGCCATCGACCGCGTCGAAGTGCGGCGGTTGGCGAGCTGGTTCAACGACAAGTTTCATGCCGAG
This sequence comes from uncultured Alphaproteobacteria bacterium, assembly GCA_963742095.1. Taxonomy (GTDB): domain Bacteria; phylum Pseudomonadota; class Alphaproteobacteria; order Rhizobiales; family Xanthobacteraceae; genus Pseudolabrys. The sequence continues at coordinate 1,018,205 of CAVUKJ010000003.1, read as the reverse complement.
GTCAGCGGGCCGCTCGCAAATGAGCGCGTATTCAAGCGGCACATGACGAAGGAACAAGGCGGCGGTCCGCCCGATACCGAGGCGCTGCGGGCGGCGCGCCACAATATCCGCTATCATCTCGCCTATCTGGGATGGCTGGTGCGCACGCGCGACTGGCTTGCCGGCGAGCGATTGAGCCTCGCCGATCTCGCGGCTGCCGCGCATCTCTCGGTGGCCGATTATCTGGGCGAGGTGCCGTGGACCGACGACGAGGCAGTCAAGAGCTGGTACGCGCGCGTCAAGTCGCGCCCAGCGTTCCGTCCGCTGCTGGCCGACGCGCTGGCGGGACTGCCGCCGGCGAAGAGCTACGCCGACCTCGACTTCTGAGCGATCCCGCAAAGATCAAGGCCGCGCTCGCCGAGCAGGCCCGCGCCTGCGGCTTCGATGTCGTTGGCGTCACCAAGCCGGATGCGGTGCCGGAGGCCAAAGCGCGGCTCGAGCGCTTCCTTGCCGAGGGCGCGCACGGCGACATGGATTGGCTCGAGACCACCGCCGAGCGCCGCGGCTCGCCGAGTGCGCTGTGGGCGGATGTGCGTTCGGTGATCATGCTGGGCATGAATTACGGACCCGACCATAATCCGCTGGCAATCCTGAAAGAAAAATCGCTGGCCGCCATCTCGGTCTATGCACAAGGCGAGGACTATCACGAGCTGATCAAATCACGACTGAAGCAGCTGGCGCGCTGGTTGGTCGCCAATGCCGGCGGCGATGTGAAAGTATTCGTCGATACCGCCGCGGTCATGGAAAAACCGCTCGCCGCCAGCGCTGGCCTCGGCTGGCAGGGGAAGCATACCAATTTGGTGTCGCGCGATTTTGGCTCGTGGCTTTTTCTCGGCTCGATTTTCTCGACACTCGATCTGCCCGCGGACGGCGCGCTCGAGGACAGCTGCGGGACATGCCGCGCCTGTCTCGACATCTGCCCGACCGCGGCGTTTCCCGAGCCGTACCGGCTCGATGCGCGGCGCTGCATTTCGTATCTGACCATCGAGCACAAGGGCCCGATCCCGCGCGAGCTGCGCGCCGCGATCGGCAACCGCATCTACGGCTGCGACGACTGCCTCGCCGTCTGCCCCTGGAACAAGTTCGCGGTGCAAGGCAATGAGGCCAAGCTGGCGGCACGCGACGACTTGCGCGCACCTGAACTTGCCGAACTTGCGCGGCTCGACGACGCGCAATTCCGCAAGCTGTTCGCCAAGACGTCGATCAAGCGCACCGGCCGCGACCGTTTCGTTCGCAACGTGTTGATTGCGATCGGCAACTCCGGTGACGCTTCGCTGGTAGGCGAAGCCGAGCGGCTGCTCGATGATGACTTACCGCTCGTGCGCGGCGCGGCGGTGTGGGCGCTGTCGCGCCTCATCGCGCGCGAAAGGCTCGTGACGCTGAAAACATCCGATAGCGATGCCGCGGTGAACGAAGAGTGGCGTGCGGCGTTACGGTGACTGTCATGGCCGGGCTTGTCCCGGCCATCCCGCTTGGGCCTGCACCGTGCCCTCCTAAGCGGAGTCACCGGGACAAGCCCGGTGACGACAAGAAATCAAAACTCTTTCACCGCCGCGATCAGCCGCTCGATGTCTTCCGGCCGCGACAGCCGGTGATCGCCATCCTTGATCAGCGTCAGCACGACATCGTCGCGCGCAAAGCGGGCGACAAGTTCCTGTGCGTGCCGCCACGGCACGTCGGGATCCTTGACGCCCTGCAGGATATGGACGGGACAGCCGGTTTCGATCATGCCGCCGAGCATCAGATGGTTGCGGCCTTCCTCGATCAGGCCCTTGGTGATCGGATAAGGGGCTTCCGAATACTCCGACGGACGCATCCAGGCGCCCTTCTCCTCGATCTCGCGCTTGATCGCATCGGGGAACTGCTTCCACATCAGTTCCTCGGTGAAGTCGACGGCCGGCGCGATCAGCACCATGCCGGCGACCGGCGTCGTGGATTCTTTCGACTCGCGCAATCGCGCCGCCAAAAGCAAGGCCAGCCAGCCGCCCATGGAGGAGCCGATCACCACCTGCGGGCCTTGCGCGAACTGGCGGTAGACCGCGAGGCTTTCCTCGAGCCACCGCCCGATGGTGCCCTCGGTGAAGTGGCCGCCCGATTCGCCGTGGCCGGAATAGTCGAACCGCACGCAGGCGCGGCCTTGTGTAGCAGCCCACTGATCGAGCGCTGCCGCCTTCGTGCCTTTCATGTCGGACTTGAAGCCGCCGAGCCAGAATAACCCCGGGCTCTTGCCCTCGCGCGCCCGCACAGCGATGGTCCGAGACGGCGATTCTATCGTCAGGGAGGTCAGGCGGGATTCGCTCATGCGAGACCGGCTCATCATGGAGAAGCTTGCGGCATCTTCTGGCCGCAAGCGGGCCTGCAAGGCAAGAGGGATGCGATGAGCAATGCGCATCCACGCTCGCTCGCCGGCGCCACGATCCTGCAGCTGGTGCCGAGCCTGCGCGACGATCCGGCCGGCCATGCCGCGGTCGATATCGCGCTGACGCTGCTGCAGGCCGGTGCCCGCGCCATGATCGCCGGCGACGGCGGCCCGCTGGTCGGCGAATTGCGCGCCTTCGGCGGCGAGTGGCTGCCGATGATCAACGACACGCTCAATCCGCTTCGCATCCGAAGCAACACGCGCACGCTCGCCAACCTGATCGCCGGCGAGCGCATCGACATCGTGCACGCGCAGAGCGTCGGCGCCGCCTGGAGCGCGCTTGCCGCGACCCACAAGCAGCCGGTGTTTCTGGTGACCTCGTTCCCCGACCGCCTTCCGGGCTATTCCTACATCGGCAACGCGCTGCGCGGTTCTCTGGCGCGCGGTGACCGCGTCATTGCGCCGTCGACTTACGTTTCGCGCGCCATGATCGAGCGCTACAAGTTGCCGGCCGAACGCATCACCGTCATTCCGCGCGCGGTCGACACCGCCGTGTTCAGCCCGGCGGCCGTCAGCGCCGACCGCATCGCGGCGTTGAAGCGCGTCTGGGCGGTGTTGCCGGAGATGCGCGTCGTGCTGGTCCCCGGCCGCATCGCGCCGTGGAGCGGACAAATGAGCGTCGTCGACGCCGCACGGCTCCTCGTCGCCAACGGCAATCGCAACATCGCCTTCGTCTTCGCCGGCGAGGAAACGCGGCATCCGCGTTACGCGCACGCGGTGCGCAAGCAGGCGCGCATGCACGGCATCGACACGCTCTGCCGCTTCGTCGGCCATTGCCCGGACATGCCGGCGGCGTTCGGCGCAGCCGACGTGGTCGTGGTGGCGGCGCTCGAGCCGCCGCTCTCCGGCCGCGCCGCGGCTGAAGCCCAGGCCATGGGCCGCCCGCTGGTCACAACCACCGTCGGCATGCTGCCTGAAAACGTCCTCACCCCGCCTCGCATGAAAGATGAATTGCGCACCGGCTGGCTGGTGCGGCCGGGCAATATCGGCGAAATGGCGCGCGCTATCGGCGCTGCGCTGTCGCTCGACGTAACGGCCTATGAGGCCTTGGGCGCGCGCGCCCGCCAGTTCGCGGAATTCATGTTTTCGCCGCAAAGCGTTGCCGAAGCTATCCGCGGGGTCTATACCTCGCTTCTCGCACGCGATACTTGACCTTGCCGGGTCAGTGCCAAATCTTGCGCCAAGTTTTTGCACATCGCGTAACGCATTGAGGTCTTGAGTTGATGTCGAGTTTGCCTGCGTCGGAAAAACCGGCCGCCAAGACGCGCGTCGTTGCGCACGCGGTCCAAGCGCAATCCGGCAAAGCGCACGACGCCATCACCGTTCTCATCGTTGTGCCGAGTCTCGATGCCGGCGCCGCCGATGCCGGCGCGGTCGGCCTCACGCGCGTTCTGACCGCGGCGGGACATCACGCCATCGTCGCGTCGCGCGCCGGCCGCCTGGTCGCCGACATCACTGCGGCGGGCGGCGAATTTGTGCCGCTCGACCTCGGCAGTCACAACCCAGTGGTGATGCTGAGCAATGCCAGAGCGCTGGTGCGCATCGCCCGTGAGCGCAACTGCGACGTGATCCATGCGCTCGGCCGCGCCGCCGGCTGGAGCGCCTGGCTCGCCGCGAGATTGCGCGGCGTCCCGCTCATCACCAGCTGGTACAAGGGCTTCCGCGAACAGAATTTCCTGAAGCATGCCTATAACGGCATCATGGCGCGCGGCGACCGTGTGGTGGCGCTGAGCGAGCAGATCGCACAGTTGATCAACGACCGCTACGGCACGCCGTGGGACCGCATCGCGGTGCTGCCGCCGAGCATCGATTTTGTGCGCTTCGACCCGGCCAATGTCTCGCACGATCGCATCGAGGCGATGCGCGCAGACTGGGGCGTGCGTCCCGAGACGAAAGTCATCCTCATCACCGGCCGCATTCTGCGCCGCAAGGGCCACCACGTCGTGGTCAAGGCGGCGAAGCGGCTGAAGGAAATGGGTCTGAAGGATTTTCTCTGCGTCTTCGTCGGCGAGGATCGCGGCCACACCCGATACACCGGCGAACTCTGGGACCTCGTGCTGACGACAGGCACCATGGACGTCATCCGCATGGCGGCGGCCGTCGCCGACATGCCGGTCGCCTATGCCTGCGCCGCGGTGGTGGTGTCAGCGGCGGTGCAACCGGAAGGCCTGCAACGCTCGATGCTCGAGGCGCAGGCCATGGCAAGGCCGGTGATCGTGTCGGACCTTGCCGCCGGTCCCGAGGTCGTGCTGACCCCGCCCGCCGTTCCGGAAAACCGCATCACCGGCCTGCGCTTCCCGGCCGGCAACGACGCCGCGCTGGCGGCGTCGCTGTTGCGACTGTTCTCGATGCCCGAGCAAGTGCGCGCCACCATCGGCGCCCGCGGCCGCGACTGGGTGCTCGGCCATTTCAACGCCGACAGCATCGCCGAGCACACCCTTGCGCTTTACGAAGAGATCGCCGGACGGCGCGAGCAGGCGCCCGCGCTCGCGCCCCAAGCGCGACAAAATTAGTGGAATCTGAACGGTTTGACCGTGTTTTTCGCGTTTCCGCCGTTGATACGGCCGGAACTGCGTTGACTTATTCGTCGTTTCTACCAATCTTTCCCGAGCCGGAGGCGCGCAAACGCCTGCGGCAATGTTCCAACGGCATAAGGAGAAGAAAGCCATTCGTCGTCCGATGAAGTCCGCGCTGCCCGCCGCCAAAGACGGCCCGCGCATAAACGAGGAGATCCGCGTCCGCGAGGTTCAGCTGATCGATGCCACCGGCCACAACCACGGCCCCACACCGATACAAACCGCGCTAGAAATGGCGCAGAACGCCGGGCTTGATCTGGTCGAGATCGCCCCGAATTCCACCCCGCCCGTCGTCAAGATCCTGGATTACGGCAAATACAAATTCCAGGCGCAGAAGAAGGCGGCGGAAGCCCGCAAAAAGCAGAAGGTCGTCGAGGTCAAGGAGATCAAGCTCCGGCCGATGATCGACAACCACGATTACGAGGTGAAGATGCGCTCGATGAAGCGCTTCTTCGAGGAAGGCGACAAGGTGAAGATCACTTTGCGCTTCCGCGGCCGCGAAATGGCCCACCAGGAGCTCGGCTACAAGCTGCTCAACCGCGTCAAGGAAGACACCGCGCCGATCGCCAAGATCGAATCAGAGCCTCGGTTCGAAGGCCGGCAGATGGTGATGCTGCTCGCCCCGCGCTGACGGCCGTTTACCAAGAGCAGGTTGCAAGGCCCGGCGGCGTCTGCCATAACGCCGCCCATTCGCCGCCCGGCCAGTAAAGGGCTGCCGTGGCGGCGATTTTACGCTCAATTTCGAGCATTTCCGGCCGCGCGGGCTTGCCCGTCGCCATGGCCGACCAGGAGAGCCAAATGCCCAAGATGAAGACCAAATCGGGCGCTAAAAAGCGCTTCAAGATCACCGCCACCGGCAAGGTCAAATACCAGCAGTCCGGCAAGCGCCACGGCATGATCAAGCGGACCACCAAGACGATCCGCGAGCACCGCGGCACAGCCGTGTTGTTCAAGACCGACGGCGACAACATCAAGAAGTACTGGATGCCCAACGGCTGACCGGTATTCGCGTCGTCTTCTTTCTCTTAATCGTCAGACTGCAGGAGATTTGTCATGGCCCGCGTTAAACGTGGCGTCACTGGTCACGCCAAGCACAAGAAAGTTCTCAAAGCCGCCAAGGGCTATTACGGCCGGCGCAAAAACACGATCCGCATCGCCAAGCAGGCGGTGGAGAAGGCGGGGCAATACGCCTTCCGCGACCGCAAGCGCCGCAAGCGCTCGTTCCGCGCGCTCTGGATCCAGCGCCTCAATGCGGCGGTGCGGCCCTTCGGCCTCAACTACAGCCGCTTCATCGACGGACTGGCGAAGGCCGGCGTCGTGGTCGATCGCAAGGTGTTGTCGGATCTCGCCATTCGCGAGCCGGCGGCGTTCCAGGCGATCGTGGAAAAGGCAAAGGCCGCACTGCCGGCCTGATTGAGGTCGGCCGATGTCCGACGTCGCGCAACTCGAGAAAGACCTGCTCGCATCCGTCGCGTCAGCCAATGACGAGGCGGCGCTGGAGCAGGTGCGCGTTGCGGCGCTGGGCAAGAGCGGTTCGGTTTCAGCCCTCCTGAAGACGCTCGGCACGATGACGCCGGACGAGCGCAAGGTGCAAGGCCCGGCGATCAACGGACTGAAGGACCGCATCACCGCGGCGATCGCCCAGCGCAAGGATGCGCTCGGCGCGGCCGCGCTCGACGCGCGGCTCAATACCGAAACCGTCGACGTCACGTTGCCGGTGCGCGAGGCCCCGGCCGAGACCGGACGCGTCCACCCGATCACCCAGGTGATCGACGAGCTCACCGCCATCTTCGCCGACATGGGCTTCGCCGTCGCCGAAGGCCCCGATATCGAGACCGACGACTACAACTTCACCAAGCTGAATTTCCCGGAAGGCCACCCGGCACGGGAGATGCACGACACATTCTATTTCCCACAGAAGCCCGACGGCTCGCGGCTCTTGTTGCGCACGCACACCTCGCCGGTGCAAGTGCGCACCATGCTCGCGCAGAAGCCGCCGATCCGCGTCATCTGCCCCGGCCGCACCTACCGCAGCGACTCGGACCAGACGCACACGCCGATGTTCCACCAGGTCGAAGGCCTCGTCATCGACAAGGGCTCGCACCTCGGCCATCTGAAATGGATTCTCGAGGAATTCTGCAAGGCGTTCTTCGAAGTCGACAGCGTGAAGATGCGCTTCCGCCCGTCGTTCTTCCCGTTCACCGAACCGTCGCTCGAAGTCGACATCCAGTGCAAGCGCGACAAGGGTGAGATTCGGTTCGGCGAGGGCGAGGATTGGCTGGAGATTCTCGGCTGCGGCATGGTGCATCCGAACGTGTTGCGCAATTGCGGCCTCGATCCGGACGAGTACCAGGGCTTCGCCTGGGGTTTGGGCATCGACCGCATTGCCATGCTGAAATACGGCATGCACGACCTGCGTGCCTTCTTCGAGGCCGACGTGCGCTGGCTCAGTCACTACGGCTTCCGGCCTTTGGATTTCCCCACGCTTGCGGGGGGATTGAGCTCGTGAAGTTCACGCTGCCCTGGCTGAAGGAGCACCTCGACACGGACGAACCGTTGCCGGTGATCGTCGACAAGCTCACCATGATCGGCCTCGAGGTCGAGAACGTCGAGGACAAGGCCGCGCAACTCAAGCCGCTGGTCGTCGCGTCCGTTCTCTCGGCCGAGAAGCATCCCAACGCCGACCGGCTGCGCGTCTGCATGGTCGACATCGGCGCTGGCGCGCCGGTCCAAGTCGTCTGCGGCGCGCCGAACGCGCGCGCCGGCATGAAGGCCGTGTTTGCGCCGCCGGGCACCTACATTCCCGGCAAGAAGATCACCCTCGGCATTGGCAAGATTCGCGACGTCGAGAGCCGCGGCATGCTGATCTCCGGCGCCGAGATCGAGGTCTCCGACGACGCCGACGGCATCATCGAACTGCCGGCCGACGCGCCGGTTGGCAAGCCTTATGTGGAATGGGCGGGCCTTGCCGATCCGGTCATCGAGATCAACCTGACGCCGAACCGCCCCGACTGCACCGGCGTCAACGGTATCGCGCGCGACCTCGGCGCGGCTTCGCTTGGTGTCTTCAAGGACCGGCCGCCAAAGCAGGTCGAAGGGCGGTTCCCCTGCCCGGTGAAGGTCACCATCGCAGCGCCCGAACTGTGTCCGGCCTTCGGCCTGCGGCTGGTGCGCGGCGTCAAGAACGGACCGTCGCCCGACTGGCTGCAAAAGCGGCTTACGGCCATCGGCCTGCGGCCGATCAATGCGCTGGTCGACATCACCAATTTCATCACTTTCGACCGCGCCCGGCCGCTGCACGTATTCGACGCCAAAAAGGTGCGCGGCAATCTCACGGTCAGGCGCGCCAAAAACGGCGAGACCCTGCTCGCGCTCGACGGCAAGACCTACACGCTCGATGCCGCGACCTGCGTCATCGCCGACGAGAAGGGCGTGGAATCGCTCGCCGGCATCATGGGCGGCGAGGAATTGGGCTGCGATGCCAGCACCACCGACGTGCTGGTCGAATCGGCGCTGTGGAACGAACTCAACATCGCGCAGACCGGCCGCAAGTTCGGCATCAATTCGGACGCGCGTTATCGCTTCGAGCGCGGCGTCGATCCGGCCTTCATGCTGCCGGGCCTCGAGCTCGCGACGCAAATGGTGCTCGACCTGTGCGGCGGCGACGCGTCCGAAATCGTGGTCGTCGGCGACTCGACACCGAAAGAGAAGATCGTCGATTTCCCCCTGAGCGAATTGCCGCGGCTCGCTGGCCTGAAGCTGCCGTTGCCCGAGGTGCGGCGCGTGCTGGAGAAGCTCGGCTTCTTCGCCGCCGGCCAGGGCGAGAAGGTGAAGGTCGCGGTGCCGTCATGGCGGCCGGATGTCCACGGCAAGGCCGATATCGTCGAGGAAATCGTCCGCATCGTCGGCGTCGACCGCGTGCCGTCGACACCGTTTGCCCGCGAGCACGCGCGCAAGCCGGTGCTGACCCCAATCCAGAACCGCACCCGGAAGGCCAAGCGCGCGCTGGCCGCCCGCGGCCTGACCGAAGCCGTGACCTGGTCGTTCGTGTCGAAGCGCGAGGCCGAATTGTTCGGCGGCGGCAGTGCAGCACTCGCGCTCGCCAATCCGATCGCGGCCGAGCTGTCCGACATGCGGCCGAGCCTCATTCCTGGGCTAGCGATGGCGGCGCAGAAAAATGCCGACCGCGGCTATCCTGACGTCGCGCTGTTCGAGGTCGGCCAGATCTTCAAGGGCGACAAGCCGGAAGACCAACTCACCGCAGCCACGGGCGTCCGGCGCGCGCTGGCGCGGCCCGACGGTACCGGCCGTCATTGGTCGCGCGAAGCCAAGCCCGTGGATGCCTTCGACGTCAAAGCCGACGCCTTCGCGGTGCTGGCGGCCGCAGGCGCGCCGATGCAGGCGCTGCAAATCGCGCCGGGCGGCCCGGCCTGGTTCCATCCCGGCCGCAGCGGCACCATCCAGATCGGGCCGCAGAACGTGCTCGGCTATTTCGGCGAATTGCATCCGCGCGTGCTCACCGCGCTCAAGGCCGAAGGCCCGCTGGTGGGCTTCGAAGTGCTGCTGGAGAAGATCCCCGAGCCGAAGGCCCGCCCGACGCGGGCAAAGCCGCTGCTCGAATTGTCGCCGTTTCAGCCGGTCGAGCGCGATTTCGCGTTCATCGTCGCAGGGAGCGTCAGGGCCGCCGATATCGTGCGCGCGGCGCAGAACGTCGACAGGAAGCTGATCACGGCCGTGACCGTGTTCGACGTCTACGAAGGCAAGGGCATCGAACCCGGCAAGAAGTCGATCGCCATCGCGGTCACCATGCAGCCGCGTGACAAGACCATGACCGATCAGGAAATCGACGCGCTCGGGCAGAAGATTGTCGCCGAGGTCAGCAAACGCACGGGCGGGGTGCTGCGGGCCTAAACCGGCAGCAGATCCGCAAACGCGAATCCCTCACGCTCGACGGTCTCGCCCGGCTTGATCGCGATTTTCCGTTTCAGCATCGGCCCCGCCGACACGAAGGAATGGAATTCGCCGTTCTCGCCGCAAGGATCGGTACTCGCCGGCAACGCTTCGAGGAGCGCCGCGTCAAAGCGCCGGCCGGCAAACGAGGCCGGCAGCTTCTTCAGATCGACGACGGCTAGGTTTGCCTCGACGCCGGCCGCGATCATCTCGCGCGCCAAAGCGCCGGTCGGCTTCTGCCACAGCGGAAACACCGGCGTGATGCCGGTGCCGGCGAGCTGACGCTCGCGATAGGCGCGCACGTCTTCGAGGAACAGGTCGCCGAAGATCATGTGCGTAATGCCACGCGCCTTGGCGTCCTCGATCGCCGCCGCCATCTTGCGCTCATAGATCTCGTTCGGGCACGGAAACGGAATGCGCACGACGACCGCCGGCAGACCGGCGGCGGCGAGCTGCGCATGCAGCAGCTCCTCGCGTACGCCATGCATGCTGACGCGCGAAAAATTAGCAGTCACCGTGGTGAGCGCGCCGACCACATCGTAGTCGCCGGCGCGGCGCACCTCGTGCAGCGCCCAGGCGCTGTCCTTGCCGCTCGACCAAGCGATCAAAGCTTGTGGGCGCGCCATCAATCATCCTCGTAGCGGCTGCGGCGCTTGCGATGGTGCTCATTGCGCTCCTGCCGGTGCGCCGGACGTGCCTCGCCCGGCGCTTTCAGCATTCCCATCTGCCGCAACGCCGCGTCCGCGGCACGCTCGCCGGACTCCCAGGCGCCAACGACCGTGCCCCATTTGGTCGCGTGCAGGGCCTCGCCGGCGAGCCAGAGCCGGCCGCCGATCGGTTCGACCAGCGCGCTGCGCGCCTCGGCGTGGCCGGGCGCAGCCGCCGACATGGCGCCGAGCACATAAGGCTCTGCATTCCAGCGCGTTGCGCGCGCGCGCGTGATCGCGCCGCGCGCGCCGGAGCCGAACAGCGAACCCATCCATTCACGGGCGAAGTCGAGCATGGCCGGCTCGCCCTTGGCCGACAGCTCGCGGCCAAAACTGCCGGCAACCTCCAGCATATGCAGATCGGTGCCGCCGACGCGGCCGAGCAGCGCCGCCGTGCGCGGGCCGCTCGACTGCTCGAACACCAGTTCGTCGCGCTGCAGCCCCAGCGGATCGCGCGGCATCAGCAGCCCGATGTGGTCGTAGCTGCCGAGCGCGAGATTGTGGGCCGCCGCGAGAACGTCGCGCGGCAGATCCGGCTCGAACTCGATCTTGTCCGAGGCGAGCACGTTGGTCGACGCCGTGACGATCGCGGTGCGCGCGGTCAGGCGGCCCTTCCCGGTCGAGAGTTCGACGCGGTCGCGATACCAGTCGACGCGCGTGACCGGTGTCGACAGCCGCACCGGCAATCCGGCGCCCAGCCTGTCGAGCAACGCGCCGTAGCCCTGACGGCAGAACGAGGCGCGCTCGCGATCGCCGGCGCGGGCAAGATCCTGCACCGACACATGATCAAGATCCTGGCCGCAAACGAAGGGGCCAAGCCCGAACGCGAGCGTGGATTGCCAGGCGCCGAGATCGGCCGGCAGCGCCTGCCCCGCCGCAACATCGGATTTGCCGTGACCGGCGTCGTCGAGGGCGCGGCGCGCCCGCAACAGCGCGCCGATGTAGCCTTCCATCTCGGCATCGCGTGCATTGCGCGGTCCGACGCGGATCGTCTGCCCGCGCGACGCCGGGTAGATTTCAAAGCCCGCTTGCGGCGCGCCCGCAACCGGCGAGTTGCCGTCGGGATAATGCATCCAGTGCGCGCCGAGATCGAACGGCACGCCGAACAGCGTGGTGTCGGTGATGCACCGGCCGCCGATGCGGGCGCCCGCTTCGAACACCGCGACGCGCGCCTTCCCGGCAATGGCGCGGCGGGCGGCCGCGATGCTTGCGGCGCCAGCGCCAACGATCGCGAGATCGACGTCGGCCGACTGCGCCGAGGCACGCAACGCGGGCGCCGCCAGCGTTGCGGCGGACCCGGCAAGGAACGAACGGCGGCTAAGCGTCGACATGGTATCCAAAAGATTGACGCGGCCGGGCAGATTGCCCGATGGCGCGGGGTCCCGCAAATTTCATGGCTAATGATCGGTAACAAGCATGTGTCACGGATGAACCAAATTGCAATGAGTCCTCATTAAATTTGCGACAGGGAGCGGGCGCCAAGAACTGGCGCCGGGGGCCGCGCATGGGCTTTATGGTCGACCGCGTCGGGCGTTTCATCGCCCGCTATCTGGAAAAGCCGGAGCATGGCTATGAGCCATACACTCCGACCGATCCCGAAGCCTTGCGCGCGACGCTGATGCCCGGCGACGTGCTGCTGGTCGAGGGCAGCAATCACGTTTCCGGCGTCATCAAGTATCTGACGCAGTCGACCTGGTCGCATGCCGCGCTTTATGTCGGCTCGGTCGGCGACCGCGTCAGCGCCGACGGCGAACCGCTGGTGCTGGTCGAAGCCAATATCGGCCAAGGCGTCGTCGCGGTGCCACTGTCGAAATATGCGCGCTTCCATACCCGCATCTGCCGGCCGACCGGTCTCACCGACGACGACCGCGCGCGTGTCTGCGGCTATGCCGCGGAACGCATCGGCTTCGACTACGATCTGAAGAACATCCTCGACTTGCTGCGCTACCTGTTCCCGCTGCCGGTGCCGCAGCGCTGGCGGCGCCGCATGATCGCGCTCGGCTCCGGACATCCGACGCGCATCATCTGCTCGGCCCTGATCGCGCAGGCCTTCGAGCAGGTGCGCTACCCGATCCTGCCGAAAGTGACGCGACTCGACAGCGAAGCGGCGCGGCAGGAAATTCTGGAGATCCGCCATTCCTCCCTCTATGCGCCGCGCGACTTCGACATTTCGCCCTATTTCGAGGTGGTGAAGCCGACAATCCGGCGCGGCTTCGACTACAAGGCGATGGCCTGGGCCGACGTCCCGGCACCCGACGCCGACGCCATGGTGAGCCTCGTACCCGCCGAAACAGAAGTGCTCGATCGCGAGCGCCTGCCGGCGGCCTGAGCCGCGGCCAGAGCTGCGGCCTTGCCCCGGACCGCCCGGGGGCTTACCTCTGCTGTCCATGATCGACGCCGTCGTCAAAGCGCTTGCGCAGATGTTCACCCCCGCATTGCGCACGGTGCTGCTGAAAGCCGTCGGCCTCGCGCTCATCCTCATCGTTATCATCGGTATTATCCTGCAGCGGCTGCTGTCGTCGCTCGCCGAACACGGCGCGACCTGGGCCGAACAGACGTCAGGCTTTGCGCCGCATGCCGTGTGGAGCACGCTCGCCTGGGTGCTGTCGATTATGGCCGGCCTCGGCATCGTCACCGGTGCGCTGTTCCTGATGCCGACGATCGCCGCGTTTATCGGCAGTTTCTTCGTCGACGAGGTCGGCGACGCCGTCGAGCGCGAATATTATCCGGCCGAACCCGCCGGCCATGCACTGCCGTTCTTCCGCGCTCTGATCGAAGGCATCAACATCGCGGTGCTGTCGCTGATCGTCTATTTCTGCGCGCTGCCGTTCATCTTCTTCGCCGGGCTCGGCGTCATCATCCTGTTCCTGGCGAATTCCTACCTGCTCGGCCGCGAATATTTCGATCTCGCCGCCATGCGCTTCCGGCCGCCTTACGAGGCGAAGGCGATGCGCAAGGCCAATGCGCCATACATCTTTCTCGCCGGCATGGTGATCGCGGTGTTCGTGTCGATCCCGGTCGTCAATCTGGCAACGCCGATCTTCGCCATGGCCTACATGGTGCACGTGCACAAGCGCGTGACTGGCAAGCGCGCGGAATTGATCGAGAAGCCGCGCTGATTTTCAGGATTTCTGGCGCAGATCGATGACGCGCTTGGCCTTGCCGGCCGAACGCTCGACGCCGCCGGGCTTGACGGTTTCCACCTCGGCGGTCACCCCGATCTGGCTCTTGATGTGATGCGCGAGGTCGTGCGCGCTCTTTTTCCATTCAGCGTCGGCGACGTCCAGGCGCGCCTCGACAATGACCTTGATGGCGTCGAGCCGCTCGACGCGGCGCAGCTCGATGACGAAATGCGGGGCCAACCGCTCGTCCTTAAGGATGATCTCCTCGATCTGGCTCGGGAACACGTTGACGCCGCGGATGATCATCATGTCGTCGGAACGGCCGATCACCTTTTCCATGCGTCGCATCGACCGCGCCGTGCCCGGCAAGAGCCGCGACAGGTCGCGGGTGCGATAGCGGATCACCGGCATCGCCTCCTTGGTCAGCGAGGTGAACACCAGCTCACCCACCTCGCCGTCCGGCAGTACGGCGCCGGTCGCCGGATCGATCACCTCCGGGTAGAAGTGATCCTCCCAGATGTGCGGGCCGTCCTTGCTCTCGATGCATTCGCAGGACACGCCGGGGCCGATCACTTCCGACAGGCCGTAATTGTCGATGGCGTGGAGATCGAAGGCATCCTCGATCTCCTCGCGCATGGCGTTGGTCCACGGCTCGGCGCCGCACATCGCGATCTTGAGCGAGCTTCCGCGCGGATCGACCTTCTGCGCGCGGAATTCGTCGAGGATGGCGAGCAGATAACTCGGCGTGACGAAGATGATGTCCGGTTTGAAGTCGCCGATCAGCTTGACCTGCCGCTCGGTCATGCCGCCGGACACCGGCACCACGGTCAGCCCCAGGCGCTCGGCACCGTGGTGAAAGCCGAGGCCGCCGGTGAAGAGCCCGTAGCCGTAGGAATTCTGAGCCAGCATGCCGGGGCGGCAGCCGGCGGCCCGCATTGAGCGCGCGATGATATCGGCCCAGGTCTCGATGTCGTGCCGGCTATAGCCGACCACCGTCGGCTTGCCGGTCGTGCCGGACGAGGCGTGGATGCGCAGCAATTGCTCGCGCGGCATCGCCATCAGTCCGAACGGATAGTTGTCGCGCAACTCGGCCTTGGTGGTGAACGGAAACTTGCGCAGGTCCGCGAGCGTCATAAGATCGTCGGGATGAACGCCGGCCCTGTCGAATGTGTGCTTGTAGTGGGCGACGTTCTTGTAGACGTGCGCCAGCGTCCATTTCAGCCGCTTGAGCTGAAGGGCTGAAATTTCGTCGCGCGAGGCGATCTCGATCGGATCGAAGGTTTCGCGCCGCGGCGTCAGATCGGCATTTTTGAGGAAGAGCCCCGGCACGGGTCAGATCTTTCGTTGCGCGGCGTTCCAGTGCTTTTCCAGGTTTGCGATCAGCGCCGGACTGAAGTGGCAGTACGCCTGCTCGCGGCAATAAACCGCCATGTAGCGGCGGAACAGATCGAGCGGTTCCTCGCCGACGCGGAAGGCGCGGCGGTTGCTGGCGGCGCTGACCACGCCGGACGAGGTAAAATCGTCGCAGACCTTCATCACCGCCTGCTCGACCTGGTCCGGCGGCGCGATGATGTCGCAGACCATGCGCCCCTCCGGCGTGTCGCAATCGATGCGCTTGCCCATCATGATCGCCTGGCGCGCGATGCGCGGTCCGACGAAGCGCGGGAAGCGCAGGTTGGCGACGCCGGGGATGATGCCTTCCTTGCGCGCCGGCAACGTCATGTAAGCATCGCTGCCCGCCACGACGTAATCCATGGCCAGCAGGTACTGGCAGCCGCCGCCGATGGCGAAGACATCGACCTGCGCCACCCAGGGTTTCTCGTGCGTGCCGCCGACCATCTCATCGGGACTCGGGCCGCCAAAAGCAACGCCGCGCAGCATCTTATTCACGACGCCCATGTCGCGCAGGATGTACCAAAGGAACGGGATTTTGCCGCGATAAAGGTGCGTGAGATTGATGCCGCTGCAGAACACGTGGCGGCCTTTGTATTTCGGGTGATCGACCAGGCCGCCGCGCAGCACGCAAATCTCGCTCGTGGGGTCGTGAATCGCCATATCCGCGGCGGTCTCGGTGTCTGCGAGCGTATCGTTGTCCTCGGCGTTGAGGAAACGCGGATTCTGAATCGTGAGGATCGCGGTCTTGCCTTTGCGCTCGACGCGCGCCGGGCCGAAATCGATCATGCCCTTCCGGATGAATTCGGGCATTCGTTCGATCGCTTCCATCTTTGGGCGAAGCATGGCGTGGCAGAGATGCATGCCGTTGCTCGCGTCAGCGAGGACGTGCGCGAGGAAGATGCCCTGGTCGACCTCGACGCCGTCCTTCTCGGACTGCATCAACGTGCCTTCGGCCTCGACCTGCTTGCGCGTTGGGGTCAGGCCGGGCACGAGTTTTGCGGCGTCATAGGCAAGCTCGTCCACGCGCAGGAAGCGTTCGTGGTTTTTAGTCAGCTTGCGATAGATCGCCTCGGAGTGATGCACCAGAAAGCGTTCGCGCGCATCGCGAACTCGCCACTGGATGATATCGGCGGCGAGCTTCTGCTCCGGGGTACGCTGCGGCTTCTTCGGCAGCTTGGCGAGGAAGGCTGCGCCTTCACGCCAAAACTTGCTCGCCGCCGCGGCGTCGCGCTTGTAATTGCCGGTGAACTCTCGCCGCTTCATCCAGGCGGCGCCGGCTTTCGACGATAACCCGGCCTGGCCGAAAATCACTTTCGGATCGCTGCGATCGACAGCTTTCGCGCCGGACCCTTCCATGACGCACTCCCTACGCGTTTATTTTTGCAGGACCGTTTTTCCCGGCCATTGGCACAAGTCCGCGATAATGCAGGCCTCGCACCGCGGCTTGCGCGCAATACAAGTGTAGCGCCCGTGCAGAATAAGCCAATGGTGGGCGTGCGATTTATATTTCGCCGGCACCACCGCTTCGAGCTTCTGCTCGACCTCGAGCGGCGTCTTGCCGGGCGCCAGGCCCGTGCGGTTGCCGACGCGGAAGATATGCGTATCGACGGCGATCGTCGGCTCGCCGAAGGCGATGTTGAGGACGACGTTCGCCGTCTTGCGCCCGACCCCGGGCAGCGCTTCGAGCGACTCGCGGGTCCGCGGCACTTCGCCGCCGTGCTCAGCCATCAGGCGCCGCGACAGCTCGACGACGTTCTTCGCCTTGGTGCGATAGAGGCCGATCGTCTTGATCAAGTCGCGGACCTCGGTCTCGCCGAGCGCCGCCATTTTTTCCGGCGTGTCGGCGAGCGCAAACAACGCGGGCGTCGCCTTGTTGACGCCAGCGTCGGTCGCCTGTGCCGACAGCACTACCGCGACCAGAAGCGTGAACGGGTTGACGTAGTTCAGTTCGGTCTTCGGCTCCGGATTGGCGGCCTTGAAGCGGCGGAACACCTCTTCGATTTCCGCATTGGTCATTTGGCGGAGCGCGCCCTGCGCGGCTTTGGTGTCGGCCTTCACGCGCCGGCGCGGACCTTTCAGCTTCGCCGCCTTGCCCTTGCGCGCTTTTGCGACCGGCCCGCGTTTCTTGGATACCGTCTTTTTCGCCATGATTTCGGGTATACTGAGCTCAATGACTGCCGACAACGCCACCGAACTCGAGCCCACGATCTTTTCTGCGGTGATCACGCCGCACCGCTCGCTGAACCGCGTCGGCTTCTGGATCCTGATCGGCGCTTACGGCTTCGTCAGCTTTGTCGCCGGCATCGCCTTCCTGCTGATGGGCGCATGGCCGGTGTTCGGCTTTTTCGGTCTCGACGTGTTGCTCCTGTACTGGGCGTTCCGGCTCAACTACCGCCACGCCGCAGCCTACGAAGAGGTGAAAGTTACGCCGGCGAAACTGACGGTGCGCAAGGTCAGCCACCGCGGCGCCGTGCGTGAGTGGGTGCTCAATCCGCTCTGGGTCCGGCTCGAGAAGGTCGTGCACGAGGAATTCGGCATCGAACGCCTGTTCCTGGTGTCCCGCGGCAAGCAACTGGCGATCGCCAATTTTCTTGGCCCCGGCGAGAAGGCGAGCTTCGCCAAGGCGCTCGGCGCGGCGATCGGCGAGGCCAAGCGCGGCGTCACCCGGACGGTGCTAGACTAGCCAGAAATCGGGTGGTTGCGGCCGCCGCGCAGGCCTAGATACTGGCCATGAACATGACTCTTGAAACCACGGCCACCGGAAGCCGTTTGCACACGATCTCGCCGCTTGCGACCGCGGCGGCGGATTACGACATCGTGCGCCGCGCCATCGCCCATATCCGCGGCAACTGGCGGGCGCAGCCCGAGATCGAAACCATCGCGCATGCCGCCGGCGTCACGCCGACCGACCTGCATCACCTGTTCCGGCGCTGGTGCGGGCTGACGCCGAAGGCGTTCCTCCAGGCCATCACGCTCAGCCACGCGCGCGACCTGCTGCGCTCGTCGGCGAGCGTGCTCGACACTGCCTACGAAGTCGGGCTCTCCGGCCCGGGCCGCCTGCACGATCTCTTCGTCACGCATGAATCCATGTCGCCGGGCGAATGGAAGGCGGGCGGCGAAGGTCTCACCATCACCTATGGTTTCCATCCCTGCCCGTTCGGCATGGCGCTGGTGATGACGACGCCGCGCGGCCTCGCCGGCCTTGCGCTGGCCGACACCGGAAAGGAGCGCGCTGCATTGCGCGACATGCGTTCGCGCTGGCCGCGGGCAAAATACGTCGAGGACTTTGCTGCGACCGCGCCGACGGCACGGCGTATCTTCGACCAGGCGCTGTGGCGCAAGGATCAGCCGTTGCGCGTTATCCTGATCGGCACGGATTTCGAGGTGCGCGTGTGGGAGCGGCTGCTGTCGGTGCCGATGGGCAAGCTGACCACCTACTCCGATCTCGCGGCACACGCCGGCGCCCCAAAGGCCGCACGCGCGGTCGGCGCGGCGGTCGGCAAGAACCCGATCTGTTTCGTCGTTCCCTGCCATCGCGTCATCGGAAAAAGCGGCGAGCTCACCGGCTATCACTGGGGCATCACGCGCAAGCGCGCCATGCTTGGCTGGGAAGCCGGCATGGCCGCGGCTTAAAGCTTACGCCGCCAGATCGAGCTTGGAGGCCACGGTCGAATCGGCGTTGAGCCGGTAGATCATCGGCACGCCGGTCGCCAGATTGAGCTTGGTGATGCTCTCGGTCGTGTGCTTGTCGAGCACCATCACCAGCGCGCGCAGTGAATTGCCGTGCGCCGACACCAGCACGTGCTCGCCGCGCATGACGCGCGGCAGGATTTCCTGGATGTAATAGGGCAGCACGCGAGCCGCGGTGTCGCGCAAACTCTCGCCGCCCGGAGGCGCGACGTCGTAGGAGCGGCGCCAGATGTGCACCTGCTCCTCGCCCCATTTCTTGCGGGCGTCGTCCTTGTTCAATCCCGCCAGATCGCCGTAATCGCGCTCGTTGAGCGCCTGGTCCTTGAACACCGGAATATTCGTCTGGCCGAGTTCCTCCAACATCAGGTCGAGCGTGCGCTGGGCGCGCACGAGCGCCGAGGTGAAGGCGACGTCGAACTTGAGCCCCTGCGCCTTGAGCTTGCGGCCGGCGTCGCGCGCCTCTTTCACGCCCTGCTCGGTCAGGCCGACGTCGCGCCAGCCGGTGAACAGGTTCTTCTTGTTCCACTCGCTTTCGCCGTGGCGCACGAGCACAAGCAGTCGATCGGTCATTGCGGTCCTCAGAAATCCTTCAGTCCTAGAACGTCCATCATCGAATAAAGTCCCGGCTTCTGCGCGGTCGCCCATTGCGCCGCATGCAAGGCGCCGCGCGCGAAGATCATGCGATCCTCCGCCTTGTGCGCCAGTTCCAGCCGCTCGGCCGGGCCGGCGAAAATCACCGTGTGCTCGCCGACCACGCTGCCGCCGCGCAAATTGGCAAAACCAATATCGCCGGGATGGCGCGCGCCGGTGTTGCCGTCGCGGCTGCGCACCGAATTCTTGTCGAGATCGATGCCGCGGCCTTCCGCTGCGGCGCGGCCGAGCATCAGCGCAGTGCCGGACGGCGCATCGACCTTCTGGTTGTGATGCATCTCCAGGATTTCGATGTCGAAGGACTTGTCGAGCGTCTTGGCGACGCGCCGCGTCAGCGCCGCGAGCAGATTGACGCCGAGGCTCATGTTGCCGGACTTGACGATCACCGCCGTCTTGGCCGCGTCCTTGATCTTGGATTCATCGGCGGCGTTGAAGCCGGTGGTGCCGATGATATGCACCTTGCCGCCCTTGGCCGCGAGCGCGGCGAAGGCGATGGTTGCGACCGGCGCCGTGAAGTCGATGATGCCGTCCGCCTTGTCCATCAGCGCGGCCGCGTCGCCGGTGAGCTTGACGCCGTTCTCGGGCATGCCGGCGAGCGTGCCGGCGTCCCAGCCCATCAGCGGCGAGCGCGCGTCTTCCAGCGCGCCGGCGAGCGCAAAGCCCTTGGCCTCGGTAATGGCCTTGACCAGCGTGCGCCCCATGCGCCCGCCGGCCCCCGCTACGATCAAGCGCATGTCGGCCATGGGTAACTCCCGGAAACAGCGGGAGGATATAGCGCGGCGGGCGGTAAACGCCTAGGGCTGCGGGCCGTCGTAGCCCTCGACCACCACGATATCGGCGATGGAATGCGGCAGCCGCAGCTTCATGTTCTGCTGATATTCCGGCGAGCGATAGCAGGCGAGCGCGGTCGCATAGTCGGGAAATTCGATAACCACGTTGCGCGAACGGGCTTCGCCTTCGACGCATTCATACTTGCCGGCGCGGATGACATAGCGGCCGCCGTATTTCTTGAAGATCGGCTGGTTGCCCATGGCATAGGGCTTGTAACCCTCGTCGCTCTCCACATCGACGCGGCCGATCCAATAGCCCTTCGGCATTCACGCTCTCCCTATTTGACCTGTTCGATCTCGGCGACGATCGCGTCGGCTGCGCGTTTCGGATCAGCCGCCTCCACAACGGGCCGGCCGACCACCAGATAGTCGGCGCCGGCTTCGATCGCGCGCGAAGGCGTCATGATGCGTTTCTGATCGCCTGTCGCGCTGCCGGCCGGACGAATACCCGGCGTCACCAGCACCATGCCGGGGCCGGCGATGCTGCGCAGGCTTGCCGCCTCCTCCGCCGAGCACACCAAGCCGTCGATACCGGTGTCGCGCGCCTGCTGCGCGCGCGCCGCCGCAAGCTCTTGCACCGTCAGGTCGTAGCCCGCCGCGGCGAGGTCGGCGTCGTCGTACGACGTCAGCACGGTGACGGCGAGGATGCGCAGAGCCGAGCCGCGCTTGCCCTCGACCGCTGCCTTCATCGTCTGCGGATAGGCATGCACGGTGAGAAAAGTCGCGCCGAGCTGCGCCACGCTCTCGACGCCCTTGGTCACCGTGTTGCCGATGTCGTGCAGCTTGAGATCGAGAAACACCTGTTTGCCGGCGGCGATCAGACCGGCGGCGAAAGGCAGCCCGCCGGCAAAGGCGAGTTGGTAGCCGATCTTGTAGAACAGAACGGACTCACCCAAGCGCGACACCATGCCCTCTGCCGCCTGCACCGAGGGCAGATCCAGAGCGACGATCAGTCGTTCGCGCGCGTCGAGGGCCAAACGGGTCAAGCGCATCTCCTCACATCATCAGCCGCGACATATCGACCAGCCGCGCAAGCTCGGCGCGGAACAGGTTGGCGAGGCCGATGTCGACAATGTCATCCATGTCGTTGAATGCCTGCTCGGCGTTCGGGATCGCCACTTGCTCCGGCAGGACCAGCGCGCCGCAGCCCAGTTCAAGGATCTGCCGCAGGGCCATCAGCGAGCGCAAGCCGCCGGCGCGGCCGGGCGAGGCCGATGCGACCGCGAACACGCGGTTCTTGAAGGCGGCGTAAGTCGGATCGCCGCGCTCGCGCACGCGCGAGACCCAGTCGATGGCATTCTTCAGGAGCGGCGTCACGGAAGCGCTGTATTCCGGGCTGGCGATGAAGACGCCGTGATGCGCCATGATCATGTGCTTGAGCTTGATCGCGTTGGCCGGCTGGCCCGAGCGGTCGTCGTCATCGGCGTCGTAGATCGGCAACTGATAGTCGGCGAGCGAGATGCGCGTGACGTCGGCGTCGATCAGCGTCAGCTCCTTCACCGCCAGCGCCGCCAGCTTGACGTTATGCGAACCGGTGCGGGTCGAGCCGGGAATCACCAGGATCTTCGGGTTCGCCATCGGCGGCTCCAGTCGCGTCCGCTTTGCATACCATGCCGCGCGCCACAAAAACAAAATGGCCGGGACAGGCCCGGCCACGACACGATGCGCTGGCAACGAAGCGGATCGCTCATTCCCCGCGATACACCCATACGCGCGCCGGCGGCACGTTCATCCAGATCAGCTCGGAGGCCTCAGCCTTGATGCCATTGAGCGCTTTCGGAATCGGTGTCACCATCGCGTAGGTGAACTGCACGAACGGCGCGCCCGGCGCGAGCAGCGCCATCGCGTCGGTGATTAGCCGCACGCGGGCAAGCACCGGCTTCGTCACCAGCGGCAGGCCCGAGACGACGGCCGACGCTGGCGAGCGCACATAGGTCTCGAGCAGCCGGCGCAGCCGATAGGCGTCGCCCTGCACAACGGTCGCGCGCGGATAGCGCGTGCGCAGCAGCCGGCAGAAATCGGGATCGAATTCGACAAGGATGAGCCGCGACGGATCGACGCCGCGCTCGACCATCGCTTCCGTCACCGGGCCGGTGCCGGGTCCGAGCTCGATCACCGGGCCGCTCGCATTCGGATCGACGTAACGCGCCATCGTGCGCGCCAGCGCCTTGCTCGACGGCATGACGGCGCCGGTCGACAACGGCTTCTCGATCCATGTGCGGATGAACTGCATCTCGTCATCGAGACGCAGCGGCTTTTTAGCGACGCGGACGAGGGATTGCGGAGGCATTGGTGCGGGTCACGCGTGCGGGAACGACAGGACTTAAAACTTAAACAGCGGCTAAAGGTCCGTAAAGGGCGGCAGGCGGGGGGTCAAGATGATCCTTTGGAATGGCTGTCACGACTTCCCAACCCATCCAGAAACTCCTTGACCCGACTGAAGAAACCAGCCGATTCCGGCTGGGTCGTGTCGGACGAGAGTTTATCGAATTCCGCCAGCAGCTCGCGCTGGCGTTTGGTGAGGTTTTGTGGCGTTTCGACCACTACCTGAACGTACATATCGCCGGTTTGTTTCGCCCGGAGCACCGGCATGCCCTTGCCCGACAGGCGGAAGCGCCGCCCGGTCTGCGTGCCGGCCGGGACTTTGACGCGCGCCTTGCTGCCGTCGATCGCCGGCACCTCGAATTCGCCGCCGACCGCGGCGGAAACCATCGAGATCGGCACCCGGCAATGCAGATCGGCGCCGTCGCGCTGGAAGAACTCGTGCGGCTCGATCGACAGGAAAATATAAAGGTCGCCAGCCGGCCCGCCGCGCAGCCCGGCCTCGCCCTCGCCGGCCAGCCTTATGCGGGTACCATCCTCGACTCCCGCCGGGATATTCACAGACAGCGTGCGCTCGCGCATGACGCGGCCGGCGCCCGAACAGGTCGGGCACGGATCGTCGATCACCTGGCCGCGGCCATGGCAGGCCGGGCAGGTGCGCTCGAGCGTGAAGAAGCCTTGGGCATGCCGGATTTTGCCGGCGCCGCCGCAGGTGGCGCATTGCTTCGGCTTGGTGCCGGCCTTGGCGCCGGTGCCGGAGCAGATCTCGCAGGTCACCGAGGTCGGAATGCGGATCTGCGCGGTCTTGCCCACGAAGGCCTCGTCGAGGCCGATGTCCATATTGTAGCGCAGGTCTGAGCCGCGCTCGCGGCCCTGGCCGCGGCCACGCGCCGAGGCCATGCCGAAGATGCCTTCGAAGATGTCGGCGAAGGTCGAGCCGAAGTCGGCGCCGAAGCCATGCGCGCCGCCGGGGCCGCCATGCTCGAAGGCGGCGTGGCCGAAACGGTCATAGGCGGCGCGCTTATCGCCGTCCTTGAGCACGTCGTAGGCCTCGTTGATTTCCTTGAACTTGTGCTCGCACTCGCTGTCGCCCGGATTGCGGTCCGGATGATGCTGCATGGCGAGCTTGCGGAACGCCGCCTTAAGCTCGACCTCGGTGCAGGTGCGCTGAACGCCCAGGACCTCGTAGTAGTCGCGCTTGGACATTCCGCTTCCCGCCCTCAGTTCAGAACGTCATGACACAGCGGTACGCGATTCGGCCGCGCTTGTTATCCGGAAATGCGCACCCCCGGGTACCGCCCGGGGGTGACACGACCTGTAGCGACCTGCGCACGAGCAGCGCGCCGCCTTAGGCGGATTTCTTGTTGTTCTTGTCGTCGTCGACCTCGGTGAACTCCGCGTCGACAACGTCTTCTTTCTTTTGCTCGCCGGCAGGAGCCTCGCCGCCCGGCTGCGCGCTCTGCGCTTCAGCCTGTTGCTTGTACATGGCTTCGCCGAGCTTCATCGACGCCTGCGCCAGCGTATTGGTCTTCTGCTGGATCGCGTTGGAGTCGTCGCCCTTCAGCGCTTCCTTCAGGTCCGCCATGGCGTTCTCGATCGCCGAACGCTCGGCATCGCCGACCTTGGAGCCATGCTCGGCGAGCGCCTTCTCGGTCGAATGCACCAGCGCCTCGGCGTGGTTCTTCGCCTCGACGGCGGCCTTGCGCTTCTTGTCCTCTTCGGCGTGCGACTCGGCGTCCTTGATCATCTTGTCGATGTCGCCTTCCGACAAACCGCCCGAGGCCTGGATGCGGATCTGCTGCTCCTTGCCGGTCGCCTTGTCCTTGGCCGACACGTTGACGATGCCGTTGGCGTCGATATCGAACGTGACCTCGATCTGCGGCATGCCGCGCGGGGCCGGCGGAATGCCGACCAGGTCGAACTGGCCGAGAATCTTGTTGTCGGCCGCCATCTCGCGCTCGCCCTGGAACACGCGGATGGTGACCGCGTTCTGACTGTCCTCGGCGGTCGAGAAGACCTGGCTCTTCTTGGTCGGGATCGTGGTGTTGCGGTCGATGATGCGGGTGAACACGCCGCCCAGCGTCTCGATGCCGAGCGACAGCGGGGTCACGTCGAGCAGCAGCACGTCCTTGACGTCGCCTTGCAGCACGCCGGCCTGAATGGCGGCGCCGACGGCGACGACTTCATCCGGGTTGACGCCCTTGTGCGGCTCCTTGCCGAACAGCTGCTTCACGACCTCCTGCACCTTCGGCATGCGTGTCATGCCGCCGACCAGGACAACCTCGTTGATCTCGGCCGCGCTGATGCCGGCGTCCTTGAGCGCCTGCTTGCAGGGCTGGATGGTCTTCTGGATGAGATCGTCGACCAGCGCCTCGAACTTGGCGCGGGTCAGCTTCATCGTCAGATGCTTGGGACCGGAGGCGTCCGCCGTGATGAACGGCAGATTGATCTCGGTCTGCGTCGTCGACGACAGCTCGATCTTGGCCTTCTCGGCCGCTTCCTTCAGGCGCTGCAGCGCGAGCTTGTCGCGGCGCAGATCGATGCCCTGCTCCTTCTGGAATTCGTCGGCAAGATAATTGACGAGACGCATGTCGAAGTCTTCGCCGCCCAGGAACGTGTCGCCGTTCGTGGACTTCACCTCGAACACGCCGTCACCGATCTCGAGGATCGACACGTCAAAGGTGCCGCCGCCGAGGTCATAGACCGCGATGGTGCCGGTCTTCTGCTTGTCGAGACCGTAGGCAAGCGCCGCCGCTGTCGGCTCGTTGATGATGCGCAGCACTTCGAGGCCGGCGATCTTGCCGGCATCCTTGGTGGCCTGGCGCTGCGCGTCGTTGAAGTAGGCCGGAACGGTGATGACCGCCTGGTCGACCTTCTGCCCGAGATGCGCTTCCGCCGTTTCCTTCATCTTCTGCAGGATGAAGGCGGAGATCTGCGAGGGCGAATAGGTCTTGCCGTCGATCTCGACCCAGGCATCGCCGTTCGACGCCTTGGCGATCTTGTACGGGACGAGTTTCTTGTCTTTCTCGACCATCGGGTCGTCGTAGCGGCGCCCGATCAGGCGCTTCACCGCGAAGATGGTCTTTTCCGGATTGGTGACCGCCTGGCGCTTGGCCGGCTGGCCGACGAGACGTTCGCCGTCGTCTGTGAAGGCGACGATCGAAGGCGTGGTGCGCATGCCTTCGGCGTTCTCGATGACTCGCGGAGTCTTGCCTTCCATGACGGCGACGCACGAATTGGTGGTGCCGAGGTCGATGCCGATGACCTTGCCCATGGTTCTTCCTCTCAAATTGCGGCAGGCCGGCCGGGCCGCTGTGGCGCCCGAATGGAGTAGCGGCTCATCCGCCAACCCCCTGATCCAGCCCCCTGGATACGCGATTCACCGCGGCTTTCCGCGGCTTATGGCTCATATAGGAGGGGCCCCCCCACCTGCAAGGCGGGACCTCACGAATTCGCGAGGTGGCGGCAAGCCTTATCGGCCAAGCGTTAATGGGAGCGTTAATCTTTTCATTGCGGCGGCCGGGTGAAGCCGGTTAGGCAAGCCGCCCAAGCCCCACATCCCGATCCATCGGCCGACTGGCCGAAGTAGCCCTAGCAGCCAAAGGCAATTTCCCGATGCTCCGCCGCCTTCCGATCCTTCTGGTTGCCGCCTGGACCGCACTGTTCGCGCTCGGTCCTGCCTTCGCCGCGGAGCCGGTCTTTCCCAAGGGCATGCGGATCGGCCTCGAGCCGCCCGGCGACCTGAAGCTGAGCACGCGCTTCCCGGGTTTCGAGGACCCCGACCGCAAGGTCAGTATCTCGATCCTCCAGTTGCAGGCGATGGCTTACGAGGAGATCGAGCGCTCGATCTTCGCCAAGAACCAGGCGGCGTTCACCAATGTGAAGCGGGAGAGCTTTCCATTCCAGAATGGCGTCGGCTTTCTGGTCACCGGCGATGAAGATGTAAACGGCACAAAAATCCATCGCTGGTATCTCGCCTCGACCGGGCTCGGTCCGGAATTCGGCGACCTCGCGATGTTGATCAAGGTCGAAGTCCCGGACACCGCGAGCGCGATCTATTCCGACACCGTGATCCGCAAAGCGCTCGCCAGCGTGACCTTCCGCACGCCACCGGTCGAGGAGGCGCTTGGCCTGCTGCCGTTCAAGCTGAAAGATCTTGCCGGCTTCCGGGTGATGCGGGTGCAGCCCGGCAACGGCGCCATCCTGATCGACGGTCCTGGCCAGGATATGATCAAGAGCCCCTACATCATCATCTCGATCGGCCGCAACGCGCCGGATAATCCCGATGACCGTGCACGCTTCGCGCGTGAGCTGCTGGCCGCAGCGCCGCTGCGCGACGTGACGCTCACGATGGCCGAGCCGATCCGCATCGACGGCCGCCCCGGCTTCGAAGCCCGCGCCACGGCGACGGGCTATGACGGCAAGAAGCTGGCGCTGGTGCAATGGCTGCGCTTCGGCGGCGGCGGCTTCCTACGCGTCATCGGGGCCGTGCACCAGGACGACTGGGATCAACTGTTCCCGCGGTTCCGCGAAGTCCGCGACGGCATCAACGCCGACTGACTTTGGTTCCGGCTAGAATTTGATCGTGGTGCGAACGCCAGCGACAAAAGCGTGATCCAGCGTCTGCGTCGGGTCGATCTGATTTTGCCCGCCGCTCGGGTGGTAGATGTACTGGATATCGGGCTGCACGATCCACCACGGCGCGATCTGCGCCGCGTAACTCAGCTCGAACAATGTCTCGGCGTCGCGCACGACGTAGGGCGGTCCGTTGAAGGCGAGGAAATCGCGGTCGAGCGCCACCAACGCCGGGCTGATCTTCGAATAGGCGACGCCAAAGGTCAGCGTGTCGTTGTCGCGCCCGGACAGCGGGCCTTTGATGCCGATGCCGCCGTCGACGTAGTAAGAGAGCAGATTGCGATCGGACGGCGACCAGCCGCCGCGCACAAACACGTTGACGCTGCCCGCCGCACCGCGCCAGACCATCTGATCGGCGACAGCATAGACGCCGCCATTGCCCCTGTCGTTCTTGGCGAAGGCAAGCGTTGGATCGGCGAGCGACACCTGGATGCTCGCCGAATTGAAGCCATAGTGCCGGTCGACATAGTCCGCGCTCGCGTACCAGCCGCCGAGCTTGTAGACGCCCGGCAAGCCTGCCACCTGCTTGCCCTGATTGACCGCGTATTGCAGTTCCGCGAACGAGAGCGTGCCGCCATCGAAGCTGAACTTGGTGCCGTAGCGATCGCACTTCTGCCGGTTGGTGTCGTTGCAGTTGTCGCCGGCAGGATCCCCGGAGAACACCGCCGCGAGCACGGTCAGATCTTCGGTGGCGTTGAATTTCACCCGCGCGACCGGCGTCGCCAGCGGATAGATCGGAGCGCCGCTTAGCGCGTTCGCCGCGACGATGTTCGGCATGCCGAAAGTGCCGCCGATCAAGCCGCCGGCGGTGTCGCTGGTGGCGAATTCGTCGTCCGCGGCGAGTTGGCCGATGCGCAACGAACCCAATTTGAAGGATTGCTCGTACCAGGCGGTGAACAGCCGCATGGTCTGCCAGGCGTCGATGTCGCTCGGCTCGGAGATGCTGCCCGTGTTGTCGAGCGCGTTGCGGCCGGTACCGTGGATATCAAAGACGGTGACGTGGGTCTTGGCGTCGGGCCAGCCGATCAGCTTCTGCAAATCGGTGTCGACCGAGAATTCGAGGCGGCCTTCGTAGCTGGTACGGCGATTGAGCCCGCCCGACAGCACGGACAAGGTCTCGCCGATGTAGTTGAGCGAAATGTCGATGCCCTTGTCGCTCAAGGCGGTGCGCGTGCCACCCCAGTCGCCGGTCAACGTCGGCTGGTCCCAGATGGATTGCGGCGCCTTAGCCTTGTCCTCGGCCTGAGCGGCACTCGCGACGACGGCGACTGCCGCCGTCAGCATCAACACACGCAACAAGCCGCTACCTTCACTGCCCCGCATACAACGCCCCTCATCCCAATACTAACGGCGAAACCACACCGCCGCTCGCTCATTTCGCCAATCTGGCGAGTTGATTCACCGCCGCGAAATGCGCCTCGCGGATGTCCGGATTGAACAGCGACCAAGCCTCGGCCGCCTTCAGGCCGGCCGCCGCTTGCGCAAGCTGTTGCCGGTAGCCGGCATAAACCTGGGCAGCGCCTTGGAAATCGTCGCCGGCGGCAGCCATCGCGATCTCGCGAAGCGACAGCACGATGCCACGCACCGTATCGCGCGCGCGTCGCCGCTCGGCGAGCCCGCCGTGCACGCTGGTGTCCTTGGCCGCCGGGAAGCTCTCGCCCAATTCGCGCCATTGGTTGCCAAAATTCCGGGCGTCAAGAAAAAACGTGATAAGATCAATCGTTTATAATTGGTCTAATGTAACTTCCGTGGACAAGCGGAGGCGCGAGCGCGCGCTTTCAAATTATTCCAATGAGGAGTTCTGCCTTAAGCGGCTGGCGGCGTTCGCGAACGGGCCGTGCCCGCAAACGTCAGTCGGCGTTGTCGTTGGCAGGCGGCGCCTTCGGCGCTTTCGATACCGCGACCATCGCCGGGCGCAGCACGCGGTCGCCGATCATGTAGCCGGCCTGGATCACCTGCGCGACATAGCCGGGCGGCCCTTCCGAGGTTTCCAGTTCGAACATCGCCTGATGCAGGTTGGGATCGAACTTCTCGCCCTGCGGCGAGAACTTCTTCACGCCGCTCTTCTCCAGCGCCTTCATCAATTCGCGCTCGGTCAGCTCGACGCCTTCGATCAGCGACTTCACCTGCGCGTCGCCTTGGTCGCGCAGCTCCGGACTGATCGCGCCCAAGGCGCGATGCATGTTGTCGGCGACTGCCAGCACCTCGCGGGCAAAACTTGCAATGCCGTAGAGCCGCGCATCGGCAACTTCGCGCTCGGTGCGCTTGCGCAGGTTTTCCATCTCCGCCAGCGTGCGCAGCAGACGGTCCTTGTATTCGGCGGCCTCGCGCTTGGCCTCGGCCACCGGGTCGGTCGCGGCGGCATCGGCCTGGCCGCCGGGCCTGCCCTGCCCCTTCTCGGCTACTGCGTCGTCACCCTGGCGGGCGGTCGGGTCCGTCATCGGAAAATCAACCTCTGAAGTCGTCGAATGCCCGGGATATCTGCGTTCCCGGACCAAAAATCAAGCGGTTAGCCGGATAAGAGCTTGCTGACCACCCGCGCGGTGTAGTCGACCATCGGGATCACCCGGGCGTAATTGAGCCGGGTCGGCCCAATCACGCCGATGACGCCGACGATGCTGCCCCGGTTGTCGCGGTAGGGCGCGATGATGGTCGAGGAACCCGACAGCGAGAACAGCTTGTTTTCAGAGCCGATGAAGATGCGCACGCCGTCGGCGCGCTCGGCGCGGCCCAAGAGATCGATGACGCCGCGCTTGGTTTCGAGCGCATCGAACAATGAGCGCACCCGCTCGAGATCGTCGAGCGCGTGCAGGTCTTCGAGCAGATTGGCGTGGCCGCGCACGATCAGCTGGCGGTCCTCGGTGTCGCCACCCGACCAGCTGGCAAATCCGGCGGCGATGACCTTCTGCGTCAGCGCGTCGAGTTCGGCCTGGCCTTCCTTGACCGCCGTTTCGATTTCGTTGCGCAGCTCGGCCAGCGACTTGCCACGGATGCGCGCGTTGAGGAAATTGCCGGCTTCGACCAGCGCCGACGTCGGCAGGCCGGGCGGCACGTTGAGCACGCGGTTCTCGACCTGCCCGTCTTCGGCCACCAGCACCGCGAGCGCGCGCTCCGGCTCCAGCCGCACGAATTCGATGTGCTTGAGCCGCACGTTGGCCTTGGCGGTGAGCACGATGCCGGCGGAGCGCGTCAGCCCCGACAGCATCTGCGAGGCTTCGGTGAGGATCGACTCCATCGACTTGCCGCTGCCCGAGCCCGCCACCTGGGCCTCGATGTTGCGCCGGTCGCTGTCGGTGAGATCGCCGACTTCCATCAGCGCGTCGACGAAAAAGCGCAGGCCCAATTCGGTCGGCAGCCGGCCGGCGGACGTGTGCGGCGCATAGATCAGCCCGAGCTGCTCGAGGTCCGACATCACGTTGCGCACGGACGCCGGCGACAACGGGATCGGCAGGATACGCGACAGGTTGCGCGAGCCGAGCGGCTCGCCGGTCGTGAGATAGCTCTCGACGATCTGGCGGAAAATCTCGCGCGAGCGCTCGTTGAGCGAGGCGAGGCTCACTTGCGTCGAACCGATCGGGACATCGTGGGAGGCCACGGCTAACTCCTTAAATCCAGCCCACAATTGACCATTCCGGCCACCTTGTTCAAGCCGGGCGTATCGCTATGGTGAGCGCCGGAAATGGGAGATTTAACGGTATGCGGCCGAGCGGGCGACAAGTGGACGAATTGCGCAGCATTTCGCTCGAGCGCGGGGTGGTCAAATACGCCGAGGGCTCCTGCTTCGTGAAATTCGGCGACACCCACGTGCTTGTCACCGCCAGCCTCGAGGAGCGGCTGCCGCCATGGCTCAAGGGCCAGGGCCGCGGCTGGGTGACCGCCGAATATGGCATGCTGCCGCGCGCCACATCCGAGCGCACCCGCCGCGAAGCCTCTGCCGGCAAGCAGGGTGGCCGCACTGTCGAGATCCAGCGCCTGATTGGACGATCGCTGCGTTCGGTGGTCAACCTGGTCGCGCTCGGCGAGCGGCAGATCACGCTCGACTGCGACGTCATCCAGGCCGACGGCGGCACGCGCACCGCGTCGATCACCGGCGCCTGGGTCGCGCTCGCCGATTGCCTTGCCTGGATGAAAGCACGCGACATGTTCAAGAGCGGCGAGGTGCTGCGCGATCACATCGCCGCGGTGTCCTGCGGCGTGTTCAAGAACACTGCCGTGCTCGATCTCGACTACGCAGAGGATTCCGAAGCCGAGACCGACGCCAACTTCGTCATGACCGGCTCGGGCAACATTGTCGAGGTGCAGGCCACCGCCGAGAAGGTGCCATTCAGCGAAGACCAATTTCTCGCGCTGCTCGCACTTGCGCGCAAAGGCATCGACAAGCTGGTCGGCCTGCAGAAGCTGGCGGTGACGTGAGCAGGCAACTCACCGGCCCGGTGGTGATCGCGACCCACAATCCGGGCAAGCTCACGGAAATGCGCGAATTGCTCGCGCCCTATGGTGTCGACGCGCAATCGGCCGGCGAGCTTGGCCTCGCCGAGCCGGCCGAGACCGGCAAGACCTTCGCGGCCAATGCGCGCATCAAGGCCGTCGCCGCGGCGAAGGCAACGGGCAAGCCAGCCTTCGCCGACGACTCCGGTCTCGTTGTCGACGCGCTCTGCGGCGAACCCGGCATTCATTCGGCGCGATGGGCGGGACCCGACAAGGATTTTCGCGGCGCCATGAACCGGATCCAGACACTTTTAATCGAACGCAACGCGCGAACGCCCGAACAGCGTCGCGGTCATTTCGTCGCAGCACTCTGTCTCGCCCGGCCCGATGGGCACGTCGAAGATTTCGAAGGACGCGTCGACGGTACGATCGTGTGGCCGCCACGCGGCGACAAAGGCTTCGGCTACGACCCGCTGTTCAAGCCCGACGGGTTCGATTGCACCTTCGGCCAGATGAGCGCCGAGGAAAAACACGGCCTGCCGCCCAAGGGCCAGGGGCTGTCGCATCGCGCCCGCGCCTTCATCAAGCTCGCCGACGCTTGCTTACGCCGCTGACGCCGCCGTCCTTGCGCCGCAAAAATTCATTACAATTTTAATGACTTGTCCGCTTCGGCTTTGCAGAAGTGCTAGTAACGCAGACCCGATGCGGCCTAAGATGGTTAACATGACACTGTCCTCGAACGCGCCGTTTGCCGTTTACGTCCACTGGCCGTTCTGCCTGTCGAAGTGCCCGTACTGCGATTTCAACAGCCATGTTCGTCATGGCGGCATCGACGAGGCGCGTTTCGTGCGCGCCTACGAGCGCGAGATCGCGGCGACGGCGCAACGCGTCGGCGCGCGCACCGTGTCGAGCATCTTCTTCGGCGGCGGCACGCCGTCGCTGATGCAGCCGTCGTCGGTGCAGGCGATCCTCGACGCCATCGCCAAACATTGGAGCGTCGCGTCCAATGTCGAGGTCACGCTCGAGGCCAACCCGACCAGCGTCGAAGCGACCCGTTTCCGCGGCTACCGCACGGCGGGCGTCAATCGCGTCTCGCTCGGCGTACAGTCGCTCGATGACCTGGCACTGAAGGAGCTTGGCCGCCTGCACAGCGCGCAGGAAGCGCTCGATGCTGTCGCCATCGCGCGTTCGATCTTCGACCGCTATTCGTTCGATCTTATTTACGCGCGCCCGCGCCAGACGCTTACCGCCTGGCAAGGCGAGCTCACGCGCGCCATCGGCGAAGCCGCCGAACATCTCTCGCTCTATCAACTCACCATCGAGCCGGATACGCCGTTCGCCGGCCTGCATGCGGCCGGCAAGCTCGCAGTCCCCAATGAGGATCTCGCACGCGATCTCTACGATTTGACGCAAGCCGTTTGCGCCGATGCCGGGCTGCCGGCTTACGAGATTTCCAACCATGCGCGGCCGGGCGCGGAGTGCCGGCACAATCTCATCTACTGGCGCGGCCACGAATATGCCGGCGTCGGCCCCGGCGCGCACGGCCGACTCAACATTGGCGCGCGCCGCTACGCCACCGAAACGGAGAAGCGGCCGGAAAGCTGGTTGATGCGCGTCGAGGCGAGCGGCACCGGCATCACGGTCGATGACGGGCTGACGCCCGGCGAGTGTGCCGACGAATATCTGCTGATGGGCCTGCGGCTCGCCGAAGGCATCGAGCCCGCGCGCTATCTCGCGCTGTGCGGCCGCGAGATCGATCCGCAGCGCGTCGCCATTCTGCACAATGAGGGCGCGGTGGAAACGACCGCCGAGGGCCGCCTGCGCGTGACGCAGAGCGGTTTCCCACTGCTCGACGCCGTCGTCGCCGATCTCGCGGCTTAAGTCTGAGGTCCGAACGAACGCGGCGCCGGGGCCACGATCTGGCCGCCGGTCGGCGTGACCCGCAGCACCGCAAGCCCGCGCTCGTTGGTGCCGTCGGGGCGAAAGCGGAACACGCCGTCGATGCCGGCAAAGCCCGAAGAATTCGTCAGCACCTGTTCGGAGAAGCGCTGCGGGCCTTGTGTCTTTACCAGGGCGGCGACGAGCGCGACCGAGTTGTAAGCGAGCGTCGCGGCGCGCACCGGGTCCTGTCCGAAGCGGGCGCGATAACGCGCCGAGAAGTTACGGAACGCTGTCGGGTCGGGTCCCGGATAGAGGCCACCGTGCAACGCCGGGGTCGAGAAGATGTGCGGGTCGTCCCACACGCCGGTGCCGAGGAGTTGCAGCCGCTTCAGGTTGACGTGATCGGCGGCAAGCGCCTGCACCAACTGCACCACCGAGTTCGGCATTGTCGGGAATAAAGACGCTGTCGACCTGCGTCGCGGCTTGCGCGACGGCATGCACCGGCTCGGCGATCTTGCCTGGATCGAGCGGATATTTCTCCAGCACCACGACGCGGCCGCCACGACGCGGCACGTCCTGCTCGAACGCCGCCTGCACCACCGCGCCATAGGCATTGTCCGGGATCAGCGCGGCGAACGAGCGCCGGCCGCGTGACGCGGCGTACTCGACGATGCGCCGCACGTCGGTCTCCGGCAGGAAGCTCAGCAGATAAACGCCTTGCGAGGCGACGCCGGCGTCGGTCGAGAACGCGATGACCGGGATGTTGCGCGGGCGCGTGATCTGCGACACGGCGCGCACCGATTGCGCGAACAACGGCCCGAGAATGATCTCGGCGCCTTCGTTGAGCGCCGCCTGCGTCGCGGCCTGCGCGCCCTGCGGCGTGCCGGTGTCGTCCTTCACGAGGAGCTGGATGTCCGGGTTCTTGAAATCGCTGAGCGCGAGCTCGGCGGCGTTCTTCAGCGATTGTCCGACGCCCGCGCCGCCCTGCCCGGACAGCGGCAGGATCAAGCCGACGCGGACTTGTCCGGCGCCGATGGCGCTGCCGGCTTCGGGCGCCGCCGGCGGAGCCGGTGTCGTCGAGCCGCCGAATTTACCGATGTCGCCGAAATCGAACTTGTTGCCGCTACAGGCCGAGACCGCCGCTGCGACGCCCGCGCACAGCGCCGCGCGCAGACTCTGCCTGCGCGTCAGCGAACCCCTAGGCTCCAGCGGCATCCCCAAACCAAGTTCCCCGGGCAGCGGACCAAACGGTCTTAAGTCCTAACTGTAAACGTGGATTTTGTCCCACAAAAGTTAAGGCAATGAAAAAGAAGAAGAATCTGGCGCGAAATGACGGCGGCAAGAGCGCCGTTTAAAGTCGCTCGCATGGCCAAAGAGAGAAAAAAAGAGAGCGGAGAACGTCCGCGCCGCTTCGCGCTATCCGGTGTTCCGGTCGAGGCGGCAAAGCTTCCGGGCGGGCTTTATCTGGTGGCGACGCCGATCGGGCATCTCGCCGACGTCACCTTGCGCGCGCTCGAAGTGCTCGCCGCCGCCGACGTCATCGCCTGCGAGGACACGCGCGTCACTCGCAAACTTGCGGAACACTACGGCGTCGCAACCCCGCTGACGCCTTATCATGAACACAACGCCGCCGAGGCACGGCCGAAAATTCTGGCGCGGCTTGCACGCG
The DNA here is from genome assembly GCA_963742095.1 of uncultured Alphaproteobacteria bacterium. Classification (GTDB taxonomy): domain Bacteria; phylum Pseudomonadota; class Alphaproteobacteria; order Rhizobiales; family Xanthobacteraceae; genus Pseudolabrys. The sequence continues at coordinate 982,891 of CAVUKJ010000003.1, read as the reverse complement.
GCGAAGCGGTTGCGCTGGTGTCGGATGCCGGCACGCCGCTGATCTCCGATCCCGGCTACAAGCTGGTGCGCGCGGCGCAGGATGCCGGACACGCGGTGACGGCGATCCCCGGCGCCTCATCGGTGCTGACAGCGTTGAACGTCGCCGGATTGCCGACCGACCGCTTCTTCTTCGAAGGCTTTCTGCCGCCAAAGCAGGCTGCGCGGCAGAAGCGCATCGTGGCGCTCGCGGGAATTCCGGCAACGTTGGTGCTGTTCGAGAGCGGGCCGCGGCTCGCCGCGACGCTGGCCGATCTGGCGGAAGGCCTCGGACCGCGCGCCGCCGCGATCTGCCGCGAACTGACCAAGCTGCACGAGGAGGTGCGCCGCGGCGATCTCGCATCACTTGCCCGCGACTACGCGGCGGGCGGCGAGACGCGCGGCGAGATCGTGATCGTGGTGGCGCCGCCGGAGGAAGCAGAAACGCAAAGCGCCGACGTCGACGACATGCTGCGGCGCGCGCTCGCACGCGTGTCGCTGAAAGACGCGGTCGGCGAAGTCGCGCTCGCCAGCGGCCGCTCGCGCCGTGAGGTCTATCAACGCGCGCTCGAGCTGACGAAGGACGGCGGCGATGGCGCGGCGCGGTGACAATCTGCCGAAAGCGCGTCCAGTGGCGAGAGCCGCGCCGCAGGCGAGCCGTCAGGTCGCGTTCCACCTCGGCATTTCGGCGGAGAGCCGCGCCGCCGCGTTCCTGATCGCCAAGGGCTTCCGCATTCTGGCGCGGCGTTGGAAATCGCCGCTCGGCGAAATCGACATTGTCGCGCGCCGGCGCCATCTGCTGGTCTTCGTCGAAGTGAAGGCGCGCGCCAGCCTCGACGAAGCCGCGGAATCGGTGACGCCGCGCCAGCGCCAGCGCATCGCCGCCGCAGCGGAAATCTGGCTCGCCGGCAATCCCGACGACGGCGTCCGCGATATCCGCTTCGATGCGATCCTGGTGGCGCCGGGCAAATTGCCGCGTCACGTCCCGGGCGCATTTGAAGGAAGCTAGGCGCTGAGCCGTTCGAAGAACTGATCGACCTGGGCGCGGATGCGTCCGGCGACGCTGCCAAGATCATCGGCCACGGTCTTCACCGCGCCGGCGCTCGAGCGGGTGTCCTCGGTCGCGCTGCCAACCAGCGTGACCTCGTCGGCTGTCTCGACCGTGCGCTTGGCGGCGGTTTCGACGCTACGGGCGATTTCCTGCGTGGCGGCGCCCTGCTCGGTGACGGCGGCGGCGATAGCGCTGCTGATCTCGCCGATTTCACGAATGATGCTTTCGATCGCCGTGATCGCCTCGATCGAGCGCGTGGTGGCGCGCTGCATGCCAGCGATCTGCGCGGTGATCTCTTCGGTGGCGCGGCTGGTCTGTCCGGCCAGCGCCTTGACCTCGCCGGCGACCACGGCAAAGCCGCGGCCGGCTTCGCCGGCGCGGGCCGCTTCGATGGTGGCGTTGAGGGCCAGGAGATTGGTCTGCTCGGCGATGTCGGTGATGAGATTGACGACGTCACCGATGCGCGCCGCCGCCTCATCCAATTCCTTCACCGCGATGTTGGTGCGCCCGGCCTCGTTGACCGCCTTGGTGGCGATCGCGGTGGACTGCGCCACCTGGCGGTCGATTTCGTTGACGGAGGCCGACAGTTCGTCCGCGGCCGAGGCGATGTCGCGCACGTTGCCCGAGGCTTCCGCAGAAGCGGTGGCGGCCCGCGCGGTCTTGGCGGAGGCCTCGTCGGCAACGCCGGCGAGTTGCTGTGACGCCTCGAGCATCTGATCGGTAATGCGGCCGAGTTCGGCGAGCGTCGCTTCGACCTCGGCGGAGAAGCGCGAGATCTCGGACGACATCTGCTCCTGGCGCGTGGTGCGCGCCTCGGCGTCTTCGACCACCGTGCGATTGAGCTCTTCGTTGTGGCGCATGGCGCGCTGGAACACGGCGATCGAGCGCGCCAGTGCGCCGATCTCGTCGCTGCGGTCGGCAAACGGCACCGTCACTTCCGCCTGGCCGGCGGCGACCGCCTCGGTGACCCGCGTGATCGCGCCGATCGGGCGCGCCACGCTGCGCGAGATGATCAGCGCGCCGAACACCGCAAGCATCACCGCGAAGGCGGCGAGCACCGACAGCAGCAAGCCGGTGCGGGCGATGCTGTCGCTCATCTGTGTATAGGTTTGCGCCGCGCGGTCGGCGTAGTGCCGGCTCAGCGTCTCGAGATCGCGCGTCAGCTGGTTGCGGGTGTCGGTGGGGAAATTCTTTTCCGCCCAGCCGCGGGCCTCGCCAGGCCCGGACTCGGTGGCGATGCGCGCAAGCTCCGGAGCAAAATTCTGGAAGTCGGAAATGCGGATGGAGAACTCGTGGAAATATTGCGTGTCCTCGGCGCGCACGCTGGTCTGCCAATCGGAGATCACCGCGTCGATCGCGTTGTTGAACTTGTTGAGATCGGCGAGATACGGCCCCGCGGCTTTCGCATCGGGCGACATCACGACGCCGCGCGCCGCCGACTGCACGGCATAGATGAGGCCGTTGACGCGCTCGACGTTCAGGCTGCCTTTGTTGGCCGATTCAAATTCGTGGGTCAGCGCGGCGTGTTCGCGCGCGTTGTGGACGGCCACCGTCGACAGTGCCAGGGTCGTCGCCGCCATCAGCGCGAAAATGACATATAGCTTGGCGGCAATCGAAAGCTTCGGCAAAGTCACAGCCGGCCCTACCCCGGTTTGCGCAGGTTTCCCCGGCCAGACACCATGACGGCAATGTGTTAACGTTTTGTTTTCCTTAAGCTTCCCCCCGCCGGACAGACATATTCATGAGCCTGAAAATCGCGGTGCAGATGGATCCGATCCAGCGGATCAACATCAAGGGCGACTCCACCTTCGCCCTGCTGCTCGAGGCGCAGAAGCGCGGCCATCAATTGTCATATTACACGCCCGACCGGTTGGCCCTGCTCGACGGCAAGGTGCTCGCGTCGGTCGAGAGCTTGAGCGTTCGTGATGTCGCCGGCGACCATTTCACGCTGAGCAAGCCGCGGCGGGTGGAGCTGACCGAATTCGACGTCGTGCTGCTGCGGCAGGACCCGCCATTCGACCTCGCCTATGTCACGACGACGCACATGCTCGAGCGCGTTCAGGCAAAGACCCTAGTGATCAACGACCCGGCGAGCGTGCGCAATGCGCCGGAAAAGGTCTTCGTCACCGAATTTCCAGAATTGATGCCAGCGACGCTGATTTCGCGTGACCTCGAAGAGATCAGGGCATTCCGGAAGAAGCACGGCGACATCGTCATGAAGCCGCTCTACGGTCACGGCGGCGGTGCCGTGTTCCGCATCACGCCGGAAGATCTCAACTTCGGCTCGCTCTACGATATGTTCGCCAATACGTTCCGCGAACAGTGGGTGGTGCAGAAGTTCCTGCCCGAGATCAAGCAGGGCGACAAGCGCATCATCCTGGTGGACGGCGAATACGCCGGCGCGGTGAACCGCATTCCGGCGAGCGACGACCTGCGCTCCAACATGGTGCGCGGCGGCGCGCCGGCCGCGACCGAGCTGACCAAGCGCGAAGCCGAAATCTGCAAGAAACTCGGCCCGGCGTTGCGCGAGCGCGGCCTGCTGTTCGTCGGCATCGACGTGATCGACGGCTATCTGACCGAGATCAATGTCACGTCGCCGACCGGCATTCGCGCCATCAAGAATCTCGGCGGCGCAGATATCGCCGCGCTGATCTGGGACAAGATCGAGGCGAAGCGGCGCGGCTGATCATTTCGCCGGCTGCGCGCGCTTGAGTCGCGCGATTTCGGCGCTGATCGGCCCGAACGGGCCGTATTTGTGCTGCCGCTCGCTGAAATGATCGCCATAGGGCCCGTAGGGCGTGTCGATCGGCTTTTTCAGCAGATCGGGAAAGTCGTGATCGAAACCTGGCTTATGCGGCCGCTGATGCGACAGCACATAGGCCGCCACATCCCACGCATTTTCGACCGTGAGCTGCGGATCGAGATAGTCGGTGCCGTGCGGCATGTTGAAGTGGACGAAGTTGGCAAAGTTGGTGATGCGCGCCATTCCCGCGCCGTCGTTGAAGCTGTCCGCGCCCCACAGCGGCGGCATCATGTAGCCGAGATCGGTACCGGGCGCGCTGTTGCGAATGCCGGAGCCGTCAACGTTGTGACAAGCCGCGCAGACGCGCGCGTAGATCGGCTGTCCGCGTTCGGGATCGGCGGCGCGCTTGAGCTCCGCCATATGACCGGTGCCGAGCCCCGGCAACCGCTGGCCGGGTGCCACACCCGAACTCAGGAACTTGATATAGGCGACGATGGCCTGCATTTCGGGCGTGTCATTCGGCAGCGGACGGCCGTTCATGCTGCGCGTCATACATGAATTGATGCGATCCTCGATGCTGATCTCGGCGCCGGCGCGGCTGCTGTATTGCGGGAAGTCATCGTAAAGGCCGAACAGCGGCAGCCCGAATTTCTCGGTGCCGGCGTTGAGGTGGCAATTGGTGCAGGCCAGGTTGTTGCCCGCATAGCGCTTCGCCGCATCCGGGACGTTCGGACCGATATAGAAGTATGTCGCGGTGATCAGATCGCGGCCTTCCCGCACCTGCACGCGATGCGCGTCGCGCGGCAGGGCGCCGACCTCCGGCACGGTCCACACCGGCCTGGTCTGCGCGCTAGCATCCAGCGCGCCAAACAGCAGCGCTGCACCAACGACGAACGCCCACGCCGATAGGATAATGCGATAACGCACCATGTGTCCCCGTTGATAGCGGATCATGCGCGAGGCCCCGCCGAAAGGCCATATCGCCGTCCTTGTCGGCATCGTTTCACATCCGCTAGGCTGAAAGCCCACGGGTCCCGCCTCCATGAGCGTTCCGCTCACCATCGCCACCACCGATTACGACCACTTCCGCGATTTCCGCCTCGGCCTGGTCAAGGCCGAGGGCGTTGACGCCACCTGGTTGACGCTCGGTCATCACGAGATCTTCTCGCGCTTCACGTTCAACCGAGAGTGGGACGTGTCGGAATTGTCCTTCGCCAAGTTCATGGCGCAGGTGACGCGGCCCGACAGCGACGTCATCGGCCTGCCGGTCTATGCCTCGCGGCTGTTCCGCTTCTCGTCGTTCTACGTCAACCGCACCAAGGGCATAAAGAGCGCGAAGGATCTGCGCGGCAAGCGCATTGGCGTGCCGGAATGGGCGCACACCGCCGCGGTCTGGATGCGCGGCTGGCTGATGCATGAAGGCGGCGTGCCGCTCGCCGACATCGACTGGGTGCAAGCCGGTACCAATGAGGCTGGCCGCATCGAGAAAGTCGAGCTGTCATTACCGGAAGGCGTCAAGCTCACCAGCATGCCGGAGAAGACATTGAGCGGCATGATCGCGTCCGGCGAGCTCGATTGCGTCATCATCGCGCGGCCGCCGAATTGCTTCCGCGAAGGCCACCCTGATGTGGTGCGGCTGTTTCCCGACTTCGAGACCATCGAGCAACGCTACTACGAAGAGACCCGCGTCTATCCGATCATGCACGTGATCGCGCTGCGCAAGGCCGTGCTCGACGGCAAGCCGTGGCTCGCGCGCAATCTCTACAATGCCTTCGAGGACTCCAAGCGCCGCAGCCTCGAGCGCATTCTCGATCCCGCCGTCTCGCGCTATCCGGTGCCATGGCTGTCGAACTACGCCCGCCGCATGCGCGACACCTTCGGCGGCGATCCGTTCCCCTTTGGCATCGACGCCAACCGGCCGACGCTCGAAATGTTCCTACGCTACACTTTCGAGCAGGGCATCGCGCACAAGCTCGTCAAGCCGGAAGACATCTTCCCGCCCGGCATCATGGCCTCGGTGAAGGTCTGACTATTTCCCGGCGCGCTTGGCAGCCTCGTCGCGGATCGACACATCGGTGATCTTGGCGAGATCGACCGGCGTCTTCAGATTGCCGGCCTTCACCAGCTCGTCCGACATCCATTTGAGCTTGTCGAGCGGCAGCGTCACCGCCGGATCGATCGCGCCGCTCTTGACCGTGTCGTCATAGGCGAAGGCCGGTTTCGGATCGTCTGGTTTGGCGCTCGTCTTCTCGCGCGTCAGCGCGATGGTCTCGTCGCGGTGCGTCTCGGTGTAGCGCAATGCGTCCATCTGCGCGGCAACGAAATTGACCGCGTCCTCGCGTCGCGCCGAAAGCGTCTTGCCGGTGAAGGTCAGGCAGAGCCGCACGTAGTTCGGCAATGCATCGCGTCCGCGCGCCAGCATGCGCACGCCCTTCGGCGCGACCGCCATGAATTCCGAAGCGACGATGCCGGCATCGGCGACGCCTGCCACTACCGCCTTGAAGCGATCGAGATCGCCGCCGAGACTTGCGACCTTCACTTCGTTCTCGGGCACCTTGTTCTGTTCGAGCATCGCCTTGAGCAACAGGTTCGGCAGGGAGCCGGGCGCAGCAACCGCGACGGTCTTGCCCCTGAGGTCGGCGACCTTGTCGATGCCGGCGCGGACCATCAACCCGTGCGGCACGCCGGGCCAGTCGCAGCCGACGATCTTGATGTCGGCGCCGTGCGCGCCGGCGATGATGGCGCCGCCGGGCGAAGACTCGATGCTGTCGATCTCGCCCGCGAGCAGCGCCTTGTGGGCAATGGCGCCGTTCTTGAAGCTGACGATGTCGACCTTGAGCCCGTGCTTGGCGGCAAAGTCGCGGGTGCCGACCATCCACATGAAGCCGGCGTCGCCCTTGGGCTCGATGACGCCGTGCTTCCAGGGCTTGAGGCTCTGGGCCGACGCCGGGATTGCGAGGCCAGCCAACAAGAGCGCGCCGGCCGCCAAAAGGCGCTGAAGGGTCATCGCAATCCTCCCATGGCTTCGATTTTGCCCGCATGATCGGCGGCAAAAAGCCCAAGATCAACAGGCACTTCTCATGGGCAAATTTATGTTCTCGAATTGTTCTTGCGCGATACAACCATTCCGCTAGTCTGGCGTGTATCGGGTCGAGGGGCACTTCGATGGTCCAACCCGTCGCGACGGTCGCCTTCGAGGGCATCGAGGCCCGCGCCGTCGACGTCCAGGTGCAGGTGGCGCCTGAGACTGCCACATAATTCCGGAGTTCGCGGCGCAGGTGCTCGACTCATTGCGCCAGCCGCTCGAGACCGGCGAGGTCGCGATCGCGCGCGCCAATCACCGCATCACCTACCCGGCGCGCTTCATGCTGGTGGCGGCGATGAATCCCTGCCGCTGGGCGCGCGCCTCCGATCGCGGCTTTGCCTGCAAGCGCGGGCCGAGCACGCGCTGCGCGGCAGAGTACTAGATGCGGCTGTCGGGGCCGCTGCTCGACCGCATCGACCCTGCATATCGAGGTGCCGGCGGTGACCACCTCCGACCTGATCCCGCCGCCGCCGTCGGAAGGCAGCAAGGAAGTCGCCGCGCGCGTCGCGCGCGCCCGCGATCCGCAGGCGAAGCGCTATGCCGCGCTCGGTCTCGGCGGCGTGCACACCAACGATCAAGCTAGCGGCCCGACCCTGCAACAAGTCGTCCGTGCCGACGGCGCCGGCATGAGCCTGCTGCGCGACGCGGCCGACGTCATGCGGCTGTCAGCGCGCGGTTATCATCGCGTCCTCCGCGTCGCCCGCACGCTCGCGGATCTCGATGGCGCCGACAACGTCGGCCGCGTGCATCTTGCGGAGGCACTGTCCTACCGCGCGCTCGCCGACGAAGTACGCCGCGCCGCGTAACGCGCCAGCTCTTTAACCCGGCATTTACCATGTTCGCGCGAGCAGCCCATCGGCGGGCGCCGCGGGGAATGAAAAAGCAAGAGTCGCGGCGCCAAATGGCTTTCCAAAGCCATGCGAGCCAAGACTGGATCGACCATCGTGCGTTCGACCCGCAACGCCGCGCGCAACAAGCGGGCGTTGATCCTGTTCGGCCGCGCCGCCTGGACGACTCTCGCGGTGTGCTCGGGCGGCATCGGCTTCTTTGTCGGCATTCAGCTGCAAAGCGCGAACTACGATCCTTACGCCTACGCCCGCGGCGTCGGCGTGCTGTTCGCCTCCGCCTGCACCGTCATTGCCTTCCTGTTGATCCGCGGTCGCGTTCTCAAGGAGAAGGCGCAGTCACTCGACGCGCGCGTCGAGGACCTGACCGACCGCAACTGGGAACTGCGCGAGGCGGAAGAGCGCGCGCGCAGCCTGCTGGAAGCGCAAGGCGACCTGATCGTGCGCCGCGATGCGCAAGGCATTGTCACCTACGTCAATGACGCATTCTGCGCGCTGGCCGGAAAGCAGCGCAGCGAATTGATCGGTCACTCCATCGCGCTCGATGTTCTCGGCCAAGGCGCCACGACCGTGCTCGCCGACGGCACACGCATCCACGACCAGAAAATCGCAGGCAGCAATGGCGCGCGCTGGATTGCCTGGCGCGAAGTCGCGGTGCGCAGCGACGCCGGCAGCGAGACGCAGGGTGTCGGTCGCGACGTCACCGACCGCGTCGAGGCCGAGCGCGCGCTCGCGACCGCGCGCGACCAGGCCGAATCCGCGAGCCGCGCCAAGTCGCGATTCCTTGCCATGGTCAGCCACGAGATCCGCACGCCGCTCAACGGCATGCTCGGCATGGCCGACCTGCTTCTCGACACGCCGCTGACGCCGGAGCAGCGCACTTACGCCAAGGCCGCCAAGACGTCGGGCGAGACCCTGCTGTCGCTGATCGAGGAGGTGCTCGACTTCTCCAAGATCGAAGCCGGCCGTCTTGACCTCGAAGCGCGGCCCTTCGCGCTTGGCCCGATGGTCGAGGAGGTCGCCGAACTGCTGGCGCCGCGCGCGCAGGCCAAGGGCATCGAAATCGCATCCTTCGTCGACGAACGCCTGCCGGCGAAGCTGATCGGCGACGCCGCGCGTTTGCGCCAGGTGCTGCTCAATCTCGCCGGCAACGCCATCAAGTTCACCGAGACCGGCGGGGTCGCGGTGATTGTCGAGGAGACCGGGCGCGACGGTGAAGTCCGCTTCGTCGTACGCGACACCGGCATCGGCCTCAAGGGCGAGGACCAGGCCCGCATTTTCCTCGACTTCGAACAGGCCGACGGATCCTCCACACGAAAACACGGTGGCACCGGCCTCGGTCTTGCGATTTCCAAACGCATCGTCGAGCGCATGGACGGACATATCGCGGTGGAAAGCGCGCCCGGCGAAGGCGCGACCTTCAGCGTGACCTTGCCGCTGCCGGCCGCGCCTGACGGCGCAAACGAATTCGCCGCGCCCGATCTGCGCGACCAATCCGTAATGATCGTCGCCTCGGCAGAGATCGAAGCGTCGCTGCTGGCGCGCCGCCTCGGCCGCTGGGGTGCGCGCACTTGCGCGGCGACCGAGCCCGATATCGCCCGCGCGCTGCTGCCCGAACGGCTCTGGGATACGGTGCTGGTCGACTATCCGCTGGCCGCCACGATGCTCGAGCGCGGCACACTCGATGCCCAGAACGCCACGCGCCGCATCGTGCTGATCCGGCCGAGCGACCGGCATGAGTTGCCGTCGCTGAAAGAGCGCGGTTTTACGGGCTATCTGGTGAAGCCGGTGCGCGCTGCATCGCTCGCGGCGCGCCTCGCCGCCGACGCCGCGTTCGACCATATGGCCGCCGAAGCTGCGAGCGAAATCGAGGCCGCAACGCCCGCGCCGGTAAAGGGCCTGTCGATCCTCGTCGCCGAGGACAACGACATCAACGCATTGCTGATGCGGGCACTACTGACCAAGCTCGGCCATCGTCCGACCATCGCCGGCAACGGCGAGACGGCGGTTGAATCCTGGGCGGCCGCGCGCGCTGCGGGATCGCCTTACGATCTATTGCTGATGGACGTGCAGATGCCGGTGATGGACGGGCTCGAAGCCGCGCGCCGCATCCGCGCCGCGGAGTCGGAAAGCGGCGCCAAGCCCGCGCGCATCCTCGCACTCACCGCGAACGCTTATCCGGAAGACCGCGACGCGGCGCTCGCCGCCGGCATGGATGGATTCTTGGTTAAGCCGCTCGATGCCGAGCGTCTGCGTGAAGCGATTGCGGCCTCGCCCGGCCTCGGCTCGCTTGCGGCCTGACGCCGCTTTCCTCACACTGTCATAAAATCGTGTTGGGCTCGTGTTGATTGGTGGATGCCCCCGCGATCGATGATTCGCGGAACGCATCGGGCCGAACGCGAACGTCTTGCGCGGAAAAGATCAAAGCCCATGGCACGACCCAACAACATTCTCATACCACCCCGCGGCTTGTTCGAGCGCTTCCGCCCAACATCCACGGGCGCCGGCGTCCCGGGATTGTTGTCGGCGCTGCAAGCCTACGGCGGGTTGCAGGCCTGGGCCGCGCGCTCGCATCGCCCGGCGCAAAGTCTCGGCCGCGTCGGCTCGCTCGAAGTACGGCTGGCGCAGACCGCCGCCGAAGTCCGGCAGGCGCAGAAATTGCGCTTCCGCGTTTTCTATCAGGAGGGTTCGGCGATCGCGAACCCGGCGCGGCTGTTCGCGCGCCGCGACATCGACGCCTTCGACGCAATCTGCGATCACCTGCTCGTCATCGACCACACCAAGCGCGATAACCATCCGCTCAACAACCGGCTCAACCGTCCTGCCGTCGTCGGCACCTATCGCCTGCTGCGCCAGCCGCTCGCGGAGGAATTCGGCGGCTTCTACACCGCCGGCGAATTCGACATTGACGCGCTGATCGGCCGCCACGCCAATCTGCAATTTCTCGAGCTCGGCCGCTCCTGCGTGCTTCCTGAATACCGCAACAAGCGCACGGTCGAGCTGCTGTGGCACGGCATCCACGCCTACATCATGCAGTACCGCTGCGACGTGATGATCGGCTGCGCCAGCCTCGACGGCACTGACCCGAAGCAGCTCGCGCTGCCGCTGTCATTCCTGCATCACTATGCGCGGGCGCCGGAAACCTGGCGGGCGCGGGCGCTGCCCAACCGCTACGTCGACATGAATCGTCTGTCGAAAGAGGCGATCGATCCGAAAGCCGCGCTGCGCATGTTGCCGCCGCTGATCAAGGGGTACCTGCGGCTCGGCGCTACAATCGGCGACGGCGCCGTGGTCGACCACGAATTCGGCACCACCGACGTGCTGATCGTGATGCCGGTGTCGGAAATCAAGCAGCGCTACTTCGAGCACTTCGACCTGAGTCGAAGAGCGGCCTAATGCGGACCGTCATGCCCGCGACGGCGGGCATCCAGTAAACGCAGGCATTTCCGAAAACGAAAGACCGGGGTTACTGGGTCCCCGCTTTCGCGGGGACGATACCCGGAAGTTTACAACCTTCGCAGCGACACGTCCTCGACCTGGTGACTCGCGACCTTCTTCAGGATCAGGTCGGCGCGCAGCCGCGTCGGCAGGATATTTTCGTGCAGGTTGACGAGGTTGATGCGCTCCCAGATCGAGGATGCCGTATCGCTCGCTTCCTTGTCCGACAAATTTGAATAGCGGTGGAAGTACGATTTCGGATCGCGGAACGCGGTGCCGCGCAGCGTCAGGAAGCGGTCGATGTACCAGGCCTTGAGCACGTCCTCGTCGGCATCGAGATAGACCGAGAAGTCGAAGAAGTCCGACACGAACGGGATCGCCTTGCCGTCTTTCGGCAGCCGTCCGGTCTGCAGCACGTTGAGCCCTTCGACGATCAAAATGTCGGGGCGGTCGACCTCGATCGATTGGTTCGGCATCACGTCGTAGATCAGATGCGAATAGATCGGCGCGCGTGCCGGCCTTTTTCCCGCCTTCACCTCGGTGAGAAAACGCAGCAGCGCCGGCAAGTCGTAACTTTCGGGAAAGCCCTTCTTCTCCATCAACCCTTCGCGCTCGAGAATGGCGTTGGGATAGAGGAACCCGTCGGTGGTGATCAGATCGACCTTCGGCACGTTCGGCCAGCGCGCCAGCAGCGCTTGTAGCACGCGCGCGGTGGTCGACTTGCCGACCGCGACAGATCCTGCGACGCCGATCACATACGGCATCTTGGCGTCTTCGGTGGCGAGGAAGCGTTGCTGCGCAACGAACAGGCGCTGTGTCGCCGCCACATACATCGACAGCAGGCGCGACAGCGGCAGGTAGATCTCCTCCACCTCCGCCATGTCGAGGCGGTCGTGCAGCGAGCGCAGCTTGGCGACCTCGTCCTTGGTCAGCGTCATCGGCGCGTCTTCGCGCAAGGCCGCCCATTGCGCACGGCTGAACGTGCGGTACGGCGAGATCGTATCGTTGATGCGCTGTTCCATTATTTCTTCCGCGCGGCCTTCTCCTCGTGGCCGCTCTGCGCTGTGCGTTTCTCCAGCGCCGCTTCGACTTCGGCGAGCGTGACGCCGCGCGCTTCCAGCACGACGAGCAAATGATAAAGCAGGTCAGCTGCTTCCGCGACCAGCTGGCCTTTGTCGTCTTCCAATGCGGCCAGCACGGTTTCGATCGCTTCCTCGCCCATCTTCTTGGCGCATTGGGCGACGCCCTTGTCCAGCAAGGCACGGGTATAGGATTCCGACGCGCTCGCCTTGGCGCGCTCGTGCACCCGCTTTTCAAGGTCAGCCAGCGTGAACTTGCTCATGGGCAGGTCTCTATCACGGATCGAGCCGCATCGGCAGGCCGGCCTTGGCCATAAAGGCCTTGGCTTCGCGCACCGAATGCTCGCCGAAGTGGAAGATCGAGGCCGCAAGCACAGCCGTGGCGTGGCCGTCGCGGATGCCTTCAACCATGTGCTGCAACGTGCCGGCGCCGCCGGAGGCAATCACCGGCACCGAGGTTGCGTCGGCAATGGCGCGGGTCAGCGCGATGTCGTAACCCTGCTTGGTGCCGTCGCGGTCCATCGAGGTCAGCAGGATTTCACCGGCGCCGAGCGCCGTTACTTCCCTGGCGTATTCGACCGCATCGATGCCGGTTGGATTGCGCCCGCCGTGGGTGAAGATTTCCCAGCGGTCCTTCTCGCCCGGCTTCGACACTTTCTTGGCGTCGATCGCGACGACGATGCACTGGTCGCCGAACTTTTCGGCCGCTTCCTTGACGAAGGCGCGCCGCGCCACCGCCGCGGTGTTGATCGAGACCTTGTCGGCGCCGCAGGTGAGCAGCTTGCGGATGTCGTCGATGGTACGCACGCCGCCGCCGACGGTGAGCGGCATGAAGCAGGCTTCCGCGGTGCGCTGCACGACGTCGTAGATGGTGTCGCGGTTCTCGTGGCTGGCGGTGATGTCAAGGAATGTGAGCTCGTCGGCGCCCGCGCCATCATAGGCGATCGCGGCTTCGACCGGATCGCCGGCGTCGCGCAGGTTGACGAAATTGACGCCCTTGACGACGCGGCCGTCTTTGACGTCGAGGCAGGGAATGACGCGGACCTTGAACATGGTCAGGCCGCGGCTCTTGCGGCGCGGATCAGCTTGAGCGCCTCCGCCGCATCGAGCCGGCCGTCATAGAGCGCGCGGCCGGCGATGGCGCCTTCGAGCTTTTTCGCGCGCGGCTCGAGCAGCGCCTTGATGTCGTCGATCGACGCCAGGCCGCCCGAAGCGATCACCGGAATCGAAATGGCATCGGCGAGCGCGATGGTGGCGTCGAGATTGAGGCCCTTCAGCAAGCCATCGCGCGAAATGTCGGTGTAGATGATCGCGGCGACGCCGGCGTCTTCGAAGCGGCGCGCGATATCGAGCGCCGACAGTTCGGAGGTTTCCGCCCAGCCCTCGACCGCGACCTTGCCGTCGCGCGCGTCGAGGCCGACCGCGATCTTCTTCGGAAACTTGCGCGCCGCTTCTTTGACCAAGGCGGGATTGCGCACCGCTGCGGTCCCGATGATGACGCGATTGACGCCCTTCTCCAGCCAGCCTTCGACCGTCACCATGTCGCGAATGCCGCCGCCCAGTTGCACGCACTGGCCGACAGCCTCGAGGATGCGTTCGACCGCCGCGACGTTCATCGGCTTGCCGGCAAATGCGCCGTCGAGATCCACGACGTGCAGGTGCTTGAAGCCCTGCATCTGGAAGGCCTGCGCCTGCTGCGCCGGGTCACGATGAAAGACGGTCGCGCGCGCCATGTCGCCCTGCTCGAGCCGCACGGCGAGACCTTCCTTGAGATCGATGGCGGGAAACAGGATCACGGCGCCCACTTCAAAAAATTGGCGATCAGCGCCAGCCCAAGCCGCTGGCTCTTCTCCGGGTGGAATTGCGTGCCGACCATGTTGTCGCGACCGACGACCGCCGTGAGCGGGCCGCCATACTCGGCCTGCGCCACCAGATCGGAGCGCTGCGATGGCTTGAGCTCATAGGAGTGCACGAAATAGGCGTGCAGTCCGTCGGGCCCGAGCGGAATGTCGTCGAGCAGCGCATGCGGCTTGAGCATGTTGAGCGTGTTCCAGCCCATGTGCGGAATCTTCAAGCCGGCATCTTTCGGTTCGATGCGGTCGACCTCGCCGGCAATCCAGCCGAGTCCCGGTGTCACTTTGTATTCGCGGCCGCGCTCCGCCATCAGCTGCATGCCGACGCAGATGCCGAAGAACGGCCGCCCGCGTTGCAGCACGTTCTCGTTGAGCGCTTCGACCATGCCAGGAATGTCGTCGAGCCCGCGGCGGCAATCGGCGAAGGCGCCGACGCCCGGCAGCACGATGCGATCGGCGCGCGCCACCTGCGCCGGATCACTCGTCACCTTGATCGGCTGGTCGTGGCCGCTGTCACGCGCCGCGCGCTCGAAGGCCTTCGCCGCCGAGTGCAGATTGCCCGAGCCGTAATCGACGATGGCGACGCTCACGTCGAGCCTCCCGGCTCCGGGAACAGCCCAATGACATCCGAGCCGGTCGGCGGGCCGCGCCGCACCGGCGTCGAATATTGCGGCGCGCTCGGCGGCGACGGCGGCGACGCCGCCGGTCCGCGTTTTTCCCACTCGCCGAAGAAACGCCGCTCGGCGCTCTCCTCGTCGTCGGCGACGACAAAGCCGAGCGACTGCCAGAGGCGGCGCATCAACGTCCAGCGCCACAGCGTCGACGCCTCGAAGCCGAGCAGCAATGCGATCAGCAGGCCACCGAGAAATCTGCTCCAGGCCGGCGCCGCGGTGAGAAAGAACACGCCGCCGAGCGCCGCGCTGACAATCACATAGCCGAGCAGCACCAGCCACAGCCGCCGGAATAAAAGCCAGATCGGACCGAGCAGAAACGCCCAGACATGGAATCCATCGCGCACGAACAGGAAACGTTGCGGATCGCTTGTTGTTTCGCCGGCTTTCGGCGGCGGCGCGTGCACGGTGAAAGTGGGCATGCTGGTACGCCTCAATAACTCGACACGGTATATAGTTGACCGTCATGCCCGCGAAAGCGGGCATCCAGTAACCCCTGTCTCAATTAGATTCGAGACCGCAGTGATTACTGGGTCCCCGCTTTCGCGGGGACGACGTCTGTGAACGTTTACCCGCCCAGCGAGCCTTTCGTCGACGGCACTTCGTCCTTGGCGCGCGGATCGATCGCGACGGCGGCGCGCAGCGCGCGCGCCAGCGCCTTGAAGCACGACTCCGAGATATGGTGGTCGTTGGTGCCGTACAACGTCTCGACATGCAGCGTGATGCCGGAATTGGTGGCGAAGGCCTGAAACCATTCCTGCACCAGCGCGGTGTCGAACTCGCCGATCTTGGCGCGCGCGAACTCGGTCTTGAACACCAGGAACGGCCGGCCCGAGATATCGAGCGCGACGCGCGTCAATGCCTCATCCATGGGCACGTGCACGTCGGCATAGCGGGTGATGCCCTTCATGTCGCCGAGCGCCTGCTTCACCGCTTGGCCGAGCGCGATGCCGACATCCTCGGTGGTGTGGTGATGATCGATGTGCAGATCGCCCTTGGCCTTGACCGTAATGTCGATGCGCGCGTGGCGCGCCAGCAAATCGAGCATGTGGTCGAGGAAGCCGATGCCACTCGTGACCTGAGCGCGGCCGGCGCCGTCGAGATCGATCTCGACCTCGACGTCGGTCTCCTTTGTCTTGCGCTTGACCGCGCCCTTGCGCATCGTGAAGTCCCTTTATTCGCGCGCCTTTTATCAGGGGTTGCCCGGATTCGCCACAGCCGCCCGCCCCCCGTTTGCAAGTCCGTTTTGACGTGCATAGATCACGGCCTCCAAGAGGTTAACGCATGGCGTCCCCCGATCTTCCATCCTGGCACGGCACCACCATTCTCACCGTCCGCAAGGGCGGCACCGTCGTCATTGGCGGCGACGGCCAGGTCTCGATTGGCCAGACCATCGTCAAAGCCAATGCCAAGAAGGTACGCCGGCTCGGCAAGGGCGAGGTGATCGGCGGCTTCGCCGGCGCCACCGCCGACGCCTTCACTTTGTTCGAGCGGCTCGAAGCCAAGCTCGAGCAATATCCGGGGCAGTTGCTGCGGGCCTCGGTCGAGCTCGCCAAGGACTGGCGCACCGACCGCTATCTGCGCCGGCTCGAGGCGATGATGATCGTCGCCGACGCCAAGGTCTCGCTGGTGCTGACCGGCACCGGCGACGTGCTCGAGCCGGAAGCCGGCGTCTCGGGGATCGGCTCCGGCGGCAATTACGCGCTTGCCGCGGCCCGCGCCCTGCTCGATGGCCCGCTCGATGCGGAGGCGATCGTGAAGAAGTCGCTCGATATCGCCGCCGACATCTGCGTCTACACCAACCGCAACGTCACCATCGAGTCGCTGAAGTCATGAGTCTTGCGCGCGCGCTGCTGGGCTGCACCGTCGCGGTGATGGCCCTTGCCGCCCCGGCCGATGCGAAATCGCCGCCGCGCTACGGCGCGCTGGTCTATTCCGATCTTTTTTTCGATCCGCCCAGCGACGACATGGGCGGCACGCGCATCACGCTGCTTCGCTTCGGTTATGGTGACAAGATTGTCTACGAAACTACGGAGGGCGCGGTGACCTGGCCGGTCTTTGCCGCCGACGCGAAGGTGGATACAAAAACCGCCGCGCTGAGCTTCGAGGTGAAGACCAACGAGGAGACGCTGACGTTCCAGGGCACGTTCGACGACCACAAGCTGACCGGCACGCTCAGCGGCCGCAGCCAGCCTCTTCGCCTCCGCCGTATCGTCGATCTCGGCCAACCCGTTCCCAAGTGCAAGTTTTGACATGACCGGGACCGAACGCTTTCCGTTGCGGAGGTGCGCGCTCGTCATCTTGGGCGCATTCGCGGTGCAGGCCGCGGCGCTGCTGGCCATGGGACATCCGCCGATCTGCACCTGCGGCGCGGTGAAACTGTGGTGGGGCGTGGTGCAAAGCTCGGAAAACTCGCAGCACATTTTCGACTGGTATTCTTTCTCTCACGTCATTCACGGTTTCATCTTCTATGGTCTGACGTGGCTGGCGTTGCCGCGCGCGCCCATTCTTGCGCGGTTCGCCATTGCGGTCGGCGTGGAGGCGACGTGGGAGATTGTCGAGAACACACCCTTCGTCATCGAGCGTTATCGCGCCGGTACGATCTCGCTCAACTACTACGGCGATAGCGTCGTCAATTCCCTCTCCGATACATTCTGCATGATCGTGGGCTTTGTGCTCGCGCGGCGGCTTCCTATATCAGCGACGATCGGAGCGGCCGTCGCCTTGGAGCTGATTGTGGGCTATATCATCCGCGACAATCTGACCTTGAACATTCTCATGCTGGTCCATCCGATCGACGCCATCCGTGCATGGCAGGCCGGCGGCTAACCAAGCGTAATCCAATGACCGACTTCTCCCCCCGCGAAATCGTCTCCGAACTCGATCGCTATATCGTCGGCCAAGGCGACGCCAAGCGCGCCGTCGCCATCGCGCTGCGCAATCGCTGGCGAAGGCTTCAGCTCGACGACCGCCTGCGCGAGGAAGTGCTGCCGAAGAACATCCTGATGATCGGGCCGACCGGCGTCGGCAAGACCGAGATTTCCCGGCGCCTGGCCAAGCTCGCCGGCGCGCCGTTCCTCAAGGTCGAGGCCACCAAGTTCACCGAGGTCGGCTATGTCGGCCGCGACGTTGAGCAGATTGTGCGCGACCTGGTCGAAATCTCGATTTCGCTGACGCGCGAGAAGAAGCGCAAGGACGTGCAGGCCCGCGCCGAACAGGCGGCCGAGGAGCGCGTGCTCGACGCGCTGGTCGGGCCCGGTGCTTCGCCGGCAACGCGCGAGAGCTTCCGCAGGAGGCTGCGCGCCGGCGAGATCAATGACAAGGAAATCGAGGTCGAGGTGCAGCAGAGTTCCTCGGGCATGCCGATGTTCGAAATCCCCGGGATGCCGGGCGCGCAGGTCGGCGCCGTTTCGATCGGCGACATTTTCGGCAAGCTCGGCGGCTCGCGCGCCAAGACGCGGCGCGTCACCGTCGGGGAATCGCACAACCTGCTGGTGACCGAGGAATCCGACAAGTTGCTCGACAACGACTCGCTGGTTCAGGAATCGATCCGCATCGTCGAGCAGAACGGCATCGTCTTCCTCGACGAGATCGACAAGATTTGCGCGCGCGAAGGCCGCATGACCGGCGACGTGTCGCGCGAAGGTGTGCAGCGCGATCTGCTGCCGCTGATCGAAGGCACCACCGTCAACACCAAGCACGGGCCGGTAAAGACCGACCATATCCTCTTCATCGCCTCCGGCGCCTTCCATATCTCGAAGCCCTCCGACCTGTTGCCTGAGCTGCAAGGCCGGCTGCCGATCCGCGTCGAATTGCAGGCGCTGACGCGCGACGACTTCCGCCGCATCCTGACGGAGCCGGAGGCGTCGCTGATCAAGCAATACGTGGCACTGATGGCGACCGAAGGCGTAACGCTCGATTTCACCGAGGACGCGATCGACGCCATCGCCGACATCGCGGTGGCGGTCAATTCGAGCGTCGAGAATATCGGCGCGCGACGGCTGCAAACGGTGATGGAGCGCGTGCTCGATGACGTGTCCTTCGGCGCGCCCGACCGCTCCGGCGAAAGCGTCAAGATCGACGCCGCCTACGTGGAGAAGCACATCGGCGATCTCGCCAAAAACGCGGATCTGTCGCGCTTTATTCTTTGATCGAGCGCGTCGGGTCGGTCATTGCGACCGCGTCCGATCCTGGAAACGTTTCGGCCAGGCCCTCGTCGAGCTCGCGCTCGATGCGCCTGCTCTTCTTCATGCCTGACGGTTTGGCTTTTCGCGCCCGCTTGCGCGACTGTTTTCGCCGCACCGGCTTCTTTTTCTTCTTGACCGCTTTCTTGCGTTTCCTCGCCATATCGCAGTCTCCACGCTAGTTCCGCTGCCGCCTGATTCTCACATACAGTGCGCCCTCGCCGCCATGCGCGACATGGGCATCCTCGAAGCCGATGGCGAAGGCGCGGAATTCAGGCAGCGCCAGCCACTGCGGCACCTGCCGTTTCAACACGCCGCGCTCGCCGTCGCGCGATCCTTTGCCGGTGATCACCAGCACAAGCCTTGCTTCGCGCGCGCTGGCATTGCGCAGGAAGCGCAGCAGCGCCGCATGTGCCTCGCTTTGCGTCAGGCCGTGCAGATCGAGCCGCGCGTCGATCGCCTGCTTGCCGCGCGCGACGCTACGGCGCATGCGGCGGGTAAGCGGCGTCAGCGACGGCGGGGCCGACGCGGGTTTCGCAATCGCCGTCGGCGCGGGCTTTTTTGCCGGTCGCGCCGGCGGCGGTTCGGCCGGCTCGATGTCGGCATCGATGTCCGCCGCGCTCTCGCGCAGCGGCGCGATCGAGCGCGTCACCGTCGTCCACAGCACGCGTTCGTCTTGCGAAAGAACGCGGCGCCTGCTGCCGTCGCGTTTGCTCATGGCGGATCGCCCGTTACGGGCGCGGCGTCGACGCGGTCGTGGCCGCGGTATCGGCCGCGGCGGGCGCCGCGGGACTGCCCTTGGCCATCATGTCTTCGGTGCCGAGTTCCTTCGGCCGCACGCGCGGCAACGGAATGAACGGCGGGCCTTGCGTGCCGGTTACCGACACATCCTTCGGCACCAGCATGACGAAATGGCCGAACTGCTTGATGCGGCCGGCGATGTGCGTCACGTCCTCGCCGTGGCCGAAATAGATGTCGGCGCGCGCCGGGCCCTTGATGGCGGAGCCGGTATCTTGCGCAAACATCAGATGGTGGAACGGGTCGACCGGCGCGACGTCCTTGAGCGGAAACTCGGCCTCGACCCAGATCGGCGTGCCATAGACGTGCGCCGATGGATCGACGGCGAGCGAGCGCCAGGGTGTCAGCGGAATTCCCTGCGAGCCGATGCACTCATCCTGCGGACCGAGCGACGTTTCACTGAAGAAGACGTAGGAGCGGTTCCTCAGCCGCAACTCCTCGCCCTCTTTCGGGTTGGCTTCCATCCAGTCGCGAATCTTGTCCATCGACATTTCTTCGCGCGAGATGATGCCCTGATCGATCAGCCAGCGGCCGACCGGCGTGTAGGGCTTGCCGTTGCTGGCGATGTAGTTCAGCCGCAGCAGCTTGCCGTTATCGAGCTTGACGCGGGTCGAGCCCTGGATTTGCGCGAAGAACGCGTCGACCGGGTCCTTGACGTAGCAGATCTCGAGCCCCTTATCCTTGAGCACGCCGTTCTCGATTTCCTTGCGGTCGTATTGCGCGAAGATCGTGCTCTTCTTTCCGATCAGGTTTCTCGGCGGGCTGTAGAGCGGAACCTTGAATTCGTCGGTCGGCTGCAGCGATCCCTCGACCTCGGTTTCGTAGTAACCGGTGAAGAAGCCGTCTAGCTGGCCGTGCGGTTCGATGCGCGTCGGTTTGAAATTGTCCTCGAAGAATTTGCGTGCCGTGTCGCGGTCAACCGTGCCGGCCGCGGCAACGACCGCCGCCTTCTCGCAGGCGTTGAAGAGCCCGCCGTAGACCGGCCGCGCTTTGCGCATCGCCGGCGTTCCCTGCAGGATGGCGCCGCAACTTTTCTGGAACACCGCGAAGGCGGCGGCAAGATCGTCGTCCTTCCAGCCGTCGAGCTTGTCGAACGTCAGCTGCTGCACCTGGGCATGGCGGAATTCGCCGGCCTGCGCCGGCGAGCCGGCAATAACGCCGATCGCCGCCAGCGTCGCGAGTCCGGTCAGAGACCGCATCCGTCCCCCCAGCATGCGTTCAGTGCCCGCCTTCGGTTGCGACCAGCTTCCAGTTCGGATCGCGCGATGACGTGTCGCGCGCGAAGGTCCAGACGTCGGTAACGTCGGTCACCTTGTCGGCGCTGCCGTCGACGACGTTGCCATTCTTGTCGCGGGTCGCCGTCACCAGCTTGGAATGGAAGCGCACGGTCAGCTGCGCGGTGCGGCCGCGAAGCTCGGCGTTGGTGATTTCGGCTTCGTCGACCGAGACGAACTTGTTCTCGACGGTCTCGCCGCGTTTCTCGCGCTCGGTGATGGCGCTGTCGAAGCCGTCATAGACTTCCCGCGCCAGCAGATTCTTCAGCGTCCGGCGATCGCCATCGGCATAGGCCGTGACGATCATCTCATAGGCGGCGCGCCCGCCGGCGATGAAGTGCTTGGGATCGAAACTCGAATCCGCCGCGACGATCGCATCAAACCCCGCGGCCAGCGGCGAGCCGGTCTCCGCCACGCCCTTCCAACGCTCGCCGGGCGCGATCGGCTCTTCGACCGGCTTTGGCGCTGCCGCTTCCGGCGTGCGGTTCGGCAGCGTGACGACCTTCTCCGGCGCCGGCCGCATCTGCTCGCGCGCGGAATAGGGATCGTAAGGCGGACGTTCGCGCCCGGTGCGTTGACCCAGCACGCTGCGCAGGCGCAGGAAAATGAAGACCGCCAGCGCCAGGAAAATAATGGTGTAAATGTCGAACACGTCTCGCATGCTTTCGAATAACCGCGGTGACGGATCAGCCCGCGGCCTCTGGCCGGTGAGGCGTCGTGACGGGCAGCCCAACAGTTACTATGTAATCTGGGGGCCGCACCGATCCATAGGCGTCGCGCCAATGTTCTGCGCGCATTCTGTGCTTCACTGGGCGACCTTAGACGATAGGGTTGGCATCGCCAACCCGCCCAAACCCTAGAAACACCGATGAATGTGGCAAAATACCTGTTGTTGGCCGTCCTTTTGCTGCCAATCATGGAACCGGCGGCCTTCATCGCGGTCGCCGCGCAGATTGGCTTTCTTCCCGCGGTGGCACTGATGGCCGCGGGGTCCATGGCCGGTGCTCTGATCCTGCGCCACGCCGGTGGCAATCACATCGCTCGCGTTCGGGTTGCTCTTGGCGAAGGTAGCTTTACGGCGCTGCAGGCCGACGGCCGTGGCGGCCTCGTTCTGCTGGCCGGGATTCTGTTGCTCATTCCGGGGTTTATTACCGATGCGCTAGGCCTTTTGCTGCTCGTGCCGCCGCTGCGTCAAGCCATTGGCTCGGCGTTCGGTCGCGGGGCGCCGGCGCAACGCGCCGATGGCGTCGTCGATCTGCCGCCAGAGCAGTGGCGCCGGGTCCCGGATCCTGAACTGCCGGACCACCGCGACGACGCGCGAAAACCATAACGGCGCGCGATCCTTGTTCGCCTAGGGACCGTGTGTTAGCCAACCGCCCGCGCGCAGCCACTTGGCTGTGCAAGGAGATTTCATGAGCACGACCAATGGCGGCCCGGCCGAAGCGCCCGCGCAAGACCAGCCACAGCTGACCGTAGTGGGCCAGTACATCAAGGATTTCTCGTTCGAGAATCCGAATGCCCCGCGCTCGCTGATGTCGTCCAGCCAGCAGCCTCAGATCGGCATTCAGATCCGGGTCGACGCCCAGCCGCTGTCGGACACCGACGTGGAAGTGGCGATCAAGATCGAAGGCAAGGCCGAGACCAGCGGCACGTTGATGTTCGCGTTCGACCTGACCTACGGCGGCGTTTTCCGCATTCGCAACGTGCCGCAGGACAGCATGAACGCGCTGGTGCTGATCGAGTGCCCGCGACTTCTGTTCCCGTTCGCGCGCGAGATCATCGCCAGCACGGTGCGTCAGGGCGGCTTCCCGCCGTTACTGCTCGATCCGGTGGATTTCGTCGGGCTGTACCGCGACCGCATGAGCCGCCAGCAGCCGACGGAAGCGATTCAGCCGAGCTGAGCCGTCAGGCTTCTTTTACCCGGTATTCCTGCCATAGCGCTGCCTCGCCCAAGCTCGCGATGAACTCGCGATGCGCGGTTCGCTCGGCGTCGCTGATGCGCGGCGCAAGCGCAATCGGCCGCACGCGCAAAGCGATCGCGGCATCGCCGTTGATGCTTCGCGGGTTGTGTTCGGCAAGTCCCAGCATGGCCTGACGGCCGCCGATCAGTTCGAGATAGACTTCGGCCAGGATTTCGGCGTCGAGCAGCGCGCCGTGCTTGGTGCGGCGCGAGTTGTCGATGCCGTAGCGCACGCAGAGAGCATCGAGATTGTACGGCCCGGCCGAATGCTTGCGGCGCGCCAGCGTCAGCGTATCGATCAGCCGCTCGCGCGCGATCAAGGCGCGTTCGACGCGCTTGAGCTCGGCGCAGAGAAAGCCATGGTCGAAGCTGGCATTGTGGATGACGAGCGGTGCCTCATCGCCGATGAAGGCGAGGAACTCGTCGGCCACTTCGATGAACCGCGGCTTGTCCTTGAGGAAATCGGTGGTGAGGCCGTGGATATTGGTCGCCTCCGCCGGCACCTCGCGCTCCGGATTGAGGTAGGCGTGGAACGTCGCGCCGGTCGGAATGCGATTGAGCAGCTCGACGCAGCCGAGCTCGACCAAGCGATGCCCTTGGGCCGGATCGAGGCCCGTTGTTTCGGTGTCGAGAACGATTTCGCGCATGGTTCGAATCAATGCCGCCTTTTCGGCATCTTAGCCACTTGCTCGAGAATTTCATGCACCTGCCGCCGCGCAGCCTCGAAGCCTTGCCCGCTATCCACGATGAAATCGGCCCGCGCGCGCTTTTCGGCGTCCGGCACCTGCTTGGCGAGCAGCGCCTGGAACTTTTGCTCGGTCATGCCCGCCCGCTCGAACACGCGCGCACGCTGTGTCGGCGGCGGCGCCGACACCACCACCACCGCGTCGCAGCGTTTGTCGCCTCCGGTCTCGAACAGCAGCGGAATGTCGAGCACCGCAATCTTGGCACCGCCGCGCTCGGCCTCGGTCAGAAAGCGCTCCTCGGCCTGGCGCACCAGCGGATGCACGATAGCCTCGAGCTTTTTTAGCGCGGTGGTATCGCCGAGCACGCGCTGGCCGAGCTTGTCACGGTCGACCCTGCCGCCCGCAGTGGTGCCGGGGAACGCCGCCTCGATCAGCGGCACGGCCTCGCCCTCGTAGAGCCGGTGCACCGCGGCATCGGCGTCATGCACCGGCACGCCCGCTTCGGCGAAGAATTTCGCCGTTGTGGACTTTCCCATGCCGAGCGAGCCGGTCAGACCGAGAATGAACATTGCTATCCAGCGATAAATCCGTTTTCGCGCAGAAACGCGAGCAGCGGCAGCAGCGGCAGACCGAGGATGGTGAAATAGTCACCGTCCACCCGCTCGAACAGGTGCACGCCGACTGCCTCGAGCTGATAGCCGCCGACGCTCGACAGCGCGGCCGGCCCGGCCATATCGAGGTAATCGGCGAGGAAATCGTCGGAAAAGTTGCGCATGGTCAGCCGCGCGGTATCGACGCACTCAAACAGCACCTTGTCATCGCGCGTCAGTGACAGCGCCGAGTTGAGCTCATGCGTGCGTCCGCGCAGTTCGCGTAGCTGCGCCGCGGCGTCTTCGCGGTTGGCCCGCTTGCCGAAGCGCTTGTTGCCGCGCGCCAGCGTCTGGTCGGCGCCGAGCACCAGCCGGCCGGGCATCGCCGACGCAATGGCTTCAGCTTTCTTGCGGGCCAAAAGCCGAGCAGCAGCAGCGGCATCGAGCGGACCTGCCTGCGCTTCGACTGCCCGTTCGTCGATCTGCGCCGGGCGAATTTCGAAACGAAGCCCCGCCGCCGCCAGAATCTTGCCGCGGATGTCGCTCTTTGAGGCGAGCACCAGCGGCTGGGGGGCGAGCCAGAGCGGCATTTAGGTGGCCGGCTGACGCCGGCGCTCGCTCAAGAGCCGCATCACCGCGGCTGCGGTTTCCTCGATCGAACGGCGCGTCACGTCGATCGACGGCCAATTGTTCTTCGAACACAGCCGCCGCGAATAGGCGACCTCCTCCGCCACCGCCGTCTTGTCGATGTATTGATCGTCGTCGCGATGGGCCTTGAGCCCGAGCAGCCGGTTTTCACGGATCTGCACGATACGTTCCGGGCTGGCGTAGAGACCGACCACCAGCGGCCGTGTCAGCTTTTCGACCTGCGGCGCCAACGGCACGCCCGGCACCAGCGGCACGTTGCCGGTCTTGACGCCCCGGTTGGCGAGATAGATCGAGGTCGGCGTCTTCGACGTGCGCGACACCCCGACCAGGACGACGTCGGCATCCTCGAGGCCTTCGACGTGCTGGCCGTCGTCATGCATCATGCTGAAGTTGAGTGCGTCGATGCGCTGGAAATACTCGGCGTTGAGTACGTGCTGCGCGCCGACCCGGTGGATGGTCTCGGCACCCAAGTAGGACTGGAATAGCCGCAGGATCGGCCCAAGGACCGACATGCAAGGGAGCCCGAGCTCGCGGCACTTGTTCTCCAGCCCTTCGATCAGGTCCTCTTCCAGCAACGTATAGAGCACGAGGCCCGGCGCCTCGGAAATCTCGGCCAGCACATGATCGAGCTGCATCTTGGAGCGCACCATCGGATAAAGGTGCTCGACCGGCGACACATTGGCGTATTGCGCGGCTGCGGCGCGCGCGACGGTAATCAGCGTTTCGCCGGTCGCGTCCGACACGAGATGCAGGTGGAAATAGCCGGTGTCTGGCATCGGTATAAATGCCGATCGTCCTGTGGACCGCATGGGAGAAGGCCACGGCTCAAGGCCCTAGGCAAGCGGCCAACTGACAGGAGCGCAATTTCCATCCACATCGCTGCCGTCGGGAGAGCGCGCGGCAGCCTGATCGAAAGCTGCATGGCCATGTGGACAGCGCTTTGGGGAAAGCACGGGATAGCGCCCGGAATCGCCAGTAAAACAGCCGGTATGATTGTGGACAGGGCGACGCGGGAAAGAGTGCGATTCTGAATCGACTCAGGCTGTCCGGTGGACAGAGTGTTGATCGGCAGGCATGAGTCCAATCCACGGCCTAACAACAACCACTACAAAGATTCTTAGAGGCGTTATGGAAGAAGGCGTTCGTACCGGAGATGTGGGGACAAAGCCTCTGCTTCGCGTGCTTGAAGGCAAGCGCGACGCTGTCCCGCCGGTATGGATGATGCGCCAGGCTGGACGGTATCTGCCGGAATATCGTGCGGTGCGAGAGAGAGCGGGTGGCTTTCTCGATCTCTGTTTCAATCCGGAGTTGGCTGCCGAGGTGACATTGCAGCCGGTGCGGCGCTTCGGCTTCGATGCGGCGATCTTGTTTTCCGACATTCTGGTTATACCGCTCGCGCTCGGCCGCAAGGTCTGGTTCGTGGAAGGGGAAGGCCCGCGGCTGGAGCCGCTGAGCGATGCCAAGGCATTGATGGGATTGCGAGGCGCAGCGGATCAAAGCGTATTGGCGCCGGTTTATGAGACCGTGCGGCGGGTCAAAGCGGCGCTCGAGCCCGAAACGGCATTGATCGGTTTTTGCGGCGCACCGTGGACGGTGGCGACCTACATGATCGCCGGCCAGGGCACGACAGACCAGGCGCCGGCGAAAACGCTTGCCGCGCGCGAGGCAGTAGCCTTTCAGCACCTCATCGATTGCTTGGTGGATGCGTCGGTCGATTATCTGACGAAGCAGCTGGAAGCTGGCGCCGACGTGGTGCAGATTTTCGACACTTGGGCTGGATCATTGCCGCCCGACGCGTTCGAGCGCTGGTCGGTGCAACCGACCAAGCATCTGGTGGCGAAGCTCCGTGAAAAAAGGCCGGGTGCTAAAATCATCGGCTTTCCACGTGGCGCCGGGAGGAATATCCCGCACTACGTTGCCGAAACCGGGGTCGATGCGGTCGGGCTCGGCAACGAAATCGACCGCGCCTTTGCGCGCGACCAGATCCAGACGCATGTTCCGGTGCAGGGCAATGTCGATCCGCTTGTGCTGCTCGAAGGTGGCGCGGCGCTCGAACGCGAGGTCGACGATGTACTCGACAAACTCGGCGGCGGCCCGCTGATCTTCAACCTCGGCCACGGTATCCTGCCGCAGACACCGATTGCGCATGTTGAGCAGATGCTCAAGCGAGTGAGAGGCTAGCGCCGCACCATGTATCTCTGGGTCAAGGCTCTACACATCATCGCCGTCATCGCCTGGATGGCGGGCATGCTCTATCTGCCGCGGCTGTTCGTCTATCACGCCGGCGTCGCGCCGGGTTCACCGCAGTCGGAGACCTTCAAGGTGATGGAGCAGCGCCTGCTCCGATACATCATGACGCCGGCGATGATCGCGACCTGGCTGCTCGGCATCGCGCTGGTTATTCAGGGCCAGTACTTTGCCGCCACCTGGTTTCACATCAAGTTCGCGCTGGTGCTGGCAATGAGCGCGCTGCACGGGCTGTTCAGCCGCTGGGCCCGTGATTTTGCCGCCGACCGCAATACGCACTCAGCCAAATTCTTTCGTATTGCCAATGAGATACCAACACTGATCCTGATCGCCGTCGTCCTCCTGGCGACCGTGAAGCCATTCTAAATTAACCGGAATTTCGCACAGGGCCGCGTTCGGCCTTGCGTGCCGGGCCTGCTCAACATATGTTGATTGCATCCCACCGAACGCAGGCGGATGCAGTCGCGTTCCGGCCCCAAGTCAACTTAAGAGTTTCGGGTCCGGTCGCAGCATCGGGTTCCGGGATAACTTCCCAAAAAGCCTCTCCAGACCTGCGATCTCCCTGCCTCTCTTAGCACCCGCGTCAGTTTTGCGTTTTCGCCCACGGCGCAGGTGTATTTCCAAATAGGACTCCACCCGCATGCGGGAAATGAAACTACAAGACCTGAAATCCAAGGCCCCTGCCGATCTTCTCTCCTTCGCCGAAGAGCACTCGGTCGAGAACGCCAGCACCATGCGCAAGCAGGAGCTGATGTTCGCGATCCTGAAGCAGCTCGCGACGCAGGAAGTCGACATCATCGGCGAAGGCGTGGTCGAAGTGCTGCCGGATGGCTTCGGCTTCCTGCGCTCGCCGGAATCGAATTACCTGTCGGGCCCCGACGACATCTACGTCTCGCCCTCGCAGATTCGCCGCTTCGGCCTGCGCACCGGCGACACCGTCGAAGGCCACATCCGCTCACCCAAGGAAGGCGAGCGCTACTTCGCGCTGCTCAAGGTCAACACGATCAACTTCGAGGATCCCGAGAAGGCGCGCCACAAGATCAACTTCGACAACCTGACGCCGCTCTATCCCGACGAGCGGCTGAAGATGGAATTCGACGATCCGACCAAGAAGGATCTCTCCGCCCGCGTCATCGACATCGTCGCGCCGATCGGCAAGGGCCAGCGCGCGCTGATCGTGTCGCCGCCGCGCACCGGCAAGACCGTGCTGCTGCAGAACATCGCGCACTCGATCACCGCCAATCATCCCGAGACGTACCTGATCGTGCTGCTGATCGACGAGCGGCCGGAGGAAGTCACCGACATGCAACGCTCGGTCAAGGGCGAGGTCATTTCCTCGACCTTCGACGAGCCGGCGTCGCGCCACGTGCAGGTCGCCGAAATGGTGATCGAGAAGGCCAAGCGTCTAGTCGAGCACCAGCGTGATGTCGTCATCCTGCTCGATTCGATCACGCGCCTCGGCCGCGCCTACAACACGGTCGTCCCCTCCTCCGGCAAGGTGCTGACCGGCGGCGTCGACGCCAACGCCCTGCAACGGCCGAAGCGCTTCTTCGGCGCCGCGCGCAACATCGAGGAAGGCGGCTCGCTCACCATCATCGCCACCGCGCTGATCGACACCGGCAGCCGCATGGACGAAGTCATCTTCGAAGAGTTCAAGGGCACCGGCAACTCGGAGCTCATCCTCGACCGCAAGGTGGCCGACAAGCGCACCTTCCCGGCGATCGACATCACGCGCTCCGGCACGCGCAAGGAAGAGCTGCTCACCGATCCGGCCGTGCTCAAGAAGATGTACGTGCTCCGCCGCATCCTCAATCCGATGGGCACGATGGACGCCATCGACTTCCTGCTCGACAAGCTGCGCAACACCAAGAACAACGCCGAGTTCTTCGAGTCGATGAACACGTAAGACGCCAGAGCTCGCGCGACGACTCTCTATGATCATGGCCGGCGCTCCGCGCGCCGGCCATTTTCTTTTGCGCCGCGCCGGTTAGCCGTTCGACGGGTCGGGCAGGCAAACCACGGACGCGCCGCCCTTGCCGTCCTTCTTGTCGGCGTCTTTACTGTCGGTGAGCGCCTGTTTGCATTTCTGCAGGCTGGAATAGCCACAGCGCACCTGTGAGTTCGCCGTGTCGCGGAAGCCGCACCAATCCTGCGCGCCCGCCGGCGCCGATAGCGCGATCGCCCCCGCAATCGCCAACCCCATCCAGATTTTCATTTGTTCTGCTCCGGTCGACGCCCCCGGCAAGGCCCGATTGTCAACTTTGCGCGCGCGAGATCAAGCCCGGCGCATGGCGAGGACGGTTTCCGTGACCTTGCCCGGTTCCGTCACCGGCAGCGAACAGCTCTCGCCAACGCAGATGAATGCCGTCCGTCCCTGTACGCTCTTGATCTTCTCTTGGGCCGGATGCGAGGCCGGCAGGTCTTCGCTGTCGCGCGCCCGCAACACGATACGATCGAGGAACGGCAGCTTCAGCGCCGCGGTGGCCAGCCCCTCGCCGCCGCCGACGATGACGATCTCGGCCGCGCGCAGGCGCAGGTCGAGCGCGTTGAGCAGCGCAATGTGGCCGAACAGATTGCGCGATGCCGCCGACAGGATGCCCTCGATCAGCCGGTCGGCCTTGTCGCGCCAGGCGTCGTCGCCGACCAGCGCCGCGAGCCGCACCAGATTGCCGGCGGCGACCGCGTTGGCATTGGGCGTGGCATCGTCCGCGGTGGCATGCGGCCGCAACAACAGATCGCCGGCGTCGTCTGCCGTCAGGTAATAGCCGCCGGTGTCGGGGTCGGCGTAGTGCGTGTCGAGCAGCCGCTGCCAGTTCAGCGCTTGCGCCAGCAGGCTGCGGTCGCCGGTCGCTTCGTAGAGCGCCAACGCAGCGCGGATCATGGCGGCGTAGTCGGACGCCAGTCCCGGGAACAGTGTTTTCCCGGCGCGGAACGAATGGCCGAGCCGTGTGCCGACCGTCATCGCGCGGGCGATGAAATCGAAGGCGCGCCGCGCCATCGCCACCCAGGATGGCTCCTCGAGAATTATCCCCGCGTTCACCAGCGCGGCGATCATCAGGCCGTTCCAGTCGGCCAGCACCTTGTCGTCGAGACCGGGCCGCACCCGCATGTCGCGCACCGCCAGCAGCCCCGGACGCAACTTCGCCAGCCTGGCTTCGTCGGCGTCGCTGTGCTCGCGTTCGGCGAGACGGTTGAGAATGTTGTGGTGCTCGAAATTGCCGTGCGCCGTCACGTCGTAGTGGCGGGCGAAATATTCGCCGTCGTCAGTCCCGAGAATCCTGAGCACCTCGTCGTAGGACCAGACGTAGAACTTGCCCTCTTCGCCTTCCGAGTCGGCATCGAGCGAGGCGGCGAAAGCGCCGTCCTTCGTCGTCATCTCGCGCTTGAGCCAGCCGACGGTCTCGCGTGCGCGCTGGGCGAACAGCGCGTTGCGGCTGTGCTGGTAGGCGAGTGCCAGCAGTTCGAGAAGCTGCGCATTGTCGTAGAGCATCTTCTCGAAATGCGGCACCAGCCATTTCTCGTCGACCGAATAGCGCGAGAAGCCTCCGCCGAGATGGTCGTAGATGCCGCCCTGGCTCATGCGTTCGAGCGAATGCTCGACGGTGTCGAAGAAACGGCGGTCGTGGATGCGGATGCCGGCGCGCCACAGCATTTCCATGATCGCCGGCTGCGGGAATTTCGGCGCGCCGCGCAGGCCGCCATTGACGCTGTCAAACATGTTGCCGATCTGCGTCGCGGCGCCATCGAGCTCTTTCAAGCCGAAGGTCACTTTGCCCTGCGGTCGCGCCTTCTCGGCGAGCCTCGCCAGCAGTGCTGCGCGGTTCTGCTCGATCTTTTTCGGCTCTTCCCTGAAGAGCCGCGACACTTCACGCAGCACGTCGACGAAGGCCGGCCGGCCGAAGCGGCTTTCTTTCGGAAAATAGGTGCCGCCCCACACCGGCTCGCCCGCAGGCGTGAGAAACATCGTCAGCGGCCAGCCGCCCTGCTCGCCGAGCAGATGCAGCGCGTTCATGTAGATCTGGTCGATGTCGGGACGTTCTTCGCGATCGACTTTGATGTTGACGAACAATTCGTTCATCACGTTTGCAGTGTGTTCGTCCTCGAAGCTTTCGTGCGCCATCACGTGGCACCAGTGGCAGGCGGCGTAACCGACCGACAGCAGGATCGGCTTGTTTTCGCGCTTGGCCGCCGCCAGCGCCTCGGGACTCCACTGCCACCATGCGACCGGATTGTGCGCGTGCTGCAGCAGATATGGCGAGGTCGCGCCGGCGAGGCGATTGGTGTGGGCGGCGTCGGCGGTCATGAACGCGCTCGCGGCGTCCTTGCCCTGAAGGCGAGCGCAGTTGCCGGATAGCTGATGCTGCCGTCGGCCGCGGTCGGCAGCGTCTTGCGCAGGTATGCCTTCAATTCCTCTCGCTTGGCTTCGCTCAGCGCCAGCACCGACTTTGCAACCGGCGCAAACGACGGCGTCTGCGACGTCCAGTAGTCGTTGAAGGTCTTGAAGCTCTGGGTGACCGTGACGGGATGGGTTTCGATATCCTCGAATCCCGCGCCGACAAGCGTGCTCTTGAGCGCATCCGGCGCGCCTTCCGGCACGGTAGGCAAGCGCGCGACTTCGCCGCCGATCGCCTCCACCGCGTTGGACATTGGCATGTAGGGTGCGCCATCGGGCAGGCCGCCGCCGCGCTGCCAGGTGTAACCCGCGACGATGCCACCGGCGTTGGCCACCCTTTTCATTTCGGCGAAGCCCTTGGCGCGGTCCGGGAGGAAATGGATCACCAGCGCCGAGGCCACGACGTCGAATGACTTGTCGGGAAACGGCAGCGCCAGCGCGTCGCCGACGCGGAAGTCCGCGCCTTTGATGTGTTTGACGGCGTATTCGACCTGCGCCGGCGCCGGATCGACACCGCTCACCGAGCGCGGTTCGACGGTGTTCACCAGCAGCTCGGAGAAAGCGCCGGTGCCGCAGCCGACGTCGAGCCAGGTCGCATTCTTGGGCGGCGCGAGCCAGGCGAGGAATTCCTTGCCGAGCGCGCGGCTCCACCGGCCCATGTAGTTTTCGTAGTCGGCGGCGGCGTCGAAGACGACTTTTACATCAGTCATGATGGTCATTCCTCACGGCAAAATCGCAAACGCGCGCGCTGGAAAGCCGAGGCCGTCGCGCACCTTCGGCCAGGTCACCACGATCAAGGCGCCCTTCTCCGGCACCTTGTCGAGATTGGCCATCACCTCGATCTGATAATGCCCGTGCTGGAGGATCCAGGTCTCCGAATCCATCTTGTCGGTGGTGTCGGTATCCATCGCCTCATGGCCGGTCGCGGTCACGCCGCGTTCCTCGTAAAGGAATTTGATAGTCTCGAAGGCCCAGGCCGGGAACGGCTGGCGCTTGAAGCGCTCGGGATTGCTGTCCCAGTCCTTGGACATGTCGGTGCGCAAGGCAACGAAGGCGCCGCGCGGAATGCGGCCGTTCTTCTTTTCCCACGCTTTGAGGTCGGCGACCGAGAAGGCATGGTTCGGGTCCTTGGCGAGATAGGGCGTGTCGTCGACCACTATCAACGGCAGGATCATCTGCTTGAGCGGGATCTTGTCCATTGTGATGCCGTCCTGCGCGAAGTGCGCCGGCGGATCGACATGCGTGCCGTACTGCCCGACCATATCGTAATAGGTCGTGCGGAAGCCGTCCTCCTTGATCGTATAGGGCCGCTTGATTTTCGGGTCGAAGGCCGGCGTGAATTTCGCCTGGCCGAAACCGGACCACACCGGCGTGTCGGGCGAGAAGCTGTGGGTCAATTCGACGAATTGCTTTTTCGCGATGATGCGGTAGGCGCGGGCGAGATCGCTGTCGGCACGTGCGAGCGCGCTGGCCAGCACGGCCAATGGCAAGACAAGACCGAGACTGAATTTGACGAACACGAACGCCCTCCTGCGCGCAGCGACTGGAGGGCGATCATAGCGCCGTTCGCGCTTCCGTTTCTATGCGGGCGGCAGCGGCCTGCGGGCGTGGGCACGGACGAGCCGCGCCGGCTTGTTGCGCGCAACCGCGATGACGATGCTCGTCAGGATCAGGAAAATCAGCGGTCCTTTGACCAATGCGAATGCGGTGTTGAAAAGGGAATGCAGCGTCTTATCCATCGTTCAGCCTGCCTTGCTCACGCGTACTGCTGCAGGGCCAACCGGCTGGGGCACGACACGGTTCCCCCACGAAATCGTGAGTGGCGGTACTCCGAGGCGTTGCCGGGCGTGCTAAAGTGTCGCCTCGGGAGCTGGCACGATGGCGGCCGACGATGATCATGAAACCGAAGCCGAGCGCCGCACCACCAACATCATCCTGTTGGTCGGCGCGGCTTTGATCGTCGGCGGCGGGATTTGGCTGGTAAACGCCCTGGTCGACAGCCGCAAAGCCGAAGAATGCTTCGAATCCGGCCGGCGCAACTGCGCGCCGATCACCGTGCCGAGCCGTAATTAGAAGAGCGCGCCCCGCACGGCGTGAGACTGACGCGGTGCTCTACTGCTTCACCTCGATGTGGGCGCGCTTCACCACGTCCGCCCATTTGGCGATATCGGCCTTAACCATCGGCTCGATCTTGGCGAGCGGCGTTGTCATCGGCATTCCGGCGTCCTTTTTGATCCGGTCTTGCACTGCCGGATCGGCAACGGATTTTTCTATCGCGGCGTACAGCTTGGCGACGATCGGCTGCGGCGTCTGTTTCGGCGCCCACAGCCCGAACCAGACCGTGTTCTCATAGCCGGGAACGGTCTCGCCGACGGTGGGAACGTCCGGCAACTGCGGCGAGCGTTCCTTGCTGGTGACCGCAAGAGCGCGGACCTTGCCGCCTTTGATCTGGCCCAGGGCACTCGACAGGTTGTCGAAGAACACCGGCGTGCGTCCCGAAATGACGTCGGTATAGGCTGGTGCGGCGCCGCGATAGGGCACGTGGGTCATATTCGTGCCGGTCATCAGCTTGAACAGTTCCGCCGAGAGATGTTGTCCGCTGCCGTTGCCGGCCGAGGCGAAGTTGATCTCGCCCGGTTTGGCCTTGGCCAGTGCGATCAGCTCCTTGATCGATTTCGCCGGGAAATTGTCGCTGACGACGACGACGAACGGAAACTCCGCCATCATGCCGACCGGCGTGAAGTCGCGGATCGGATCGTAGGCGAGGTGTTCGAACAGGCTTGGGTTCACCGCCATGTTGGCGGTGAGGCCGGCGAGCAGCGTGTAGCCGTCCGGTGCGGCCTTGGCGGCCGCGACGCTGCCGACCACGGTGCCGGCGCCGGCGCGGTTCTCGACGACGAAGGTCTGGCCGAACTGCTTCGTCAGCTGGTCGGCAAAAATGCGCGTGATGATGTCGGTGCCGCCGCCCGGCGGCTGCGGCACGATGACGGCGACCGGTCGGCTCGGATAGTCCTGCGCTGCGAGCGGGCCCGACGCGAGACCCGCGGTCGCCAGGGCGGCGGCGAGCGCCACGGCATGGATTCGATTGAGCATTGTCCTCCCCCACTTATCGTTATTGGTGCGCGCGCATTATTGCAGGCGCCGCGCAAGGCTGTCTATCGAGGGGGCTCAGCGCACGTCGAAGACGAGCTTGCCCTGGAGATGACGGCCTTCGCTGATCTCGTGTGCTTTCGCGGCGTCGGCGAGCTTGAAATGCGTGACCGCCGGCGGCCGGATCGCTTTCGCCGCGAGCAGCGCCAGCATGCGCTCGAGATGCGCGCGGTCACGCTTCACGTCCGGCTTCAAGGTCGCGACGTCGGCGCGGACCGGCCCCTCTCCCGGCGAGATCCACACCAGCCGGCCGCCCGGCTTGAGAACCTTGTATGAGCCGGCGCGCACTTTGTCGCCGCCGACAGTATCGAACACCACGTCGCAGATCGGGCCGATGCTGGTGAAGTCTTCCGTATTGTAATCAATGATGCGGTCAGCGCCGAGGCTGCGCACATAGGCATGGTTGCCGGCGCTGGCCGTGGTGATGACGGTCGCGCCGATGTGCTTGGCGAGCTCGATGGCAAAACCGGCGACGCCGCCGGCGCCGCCCTGGATCAGGATCGTTTCGCCGGCCTTGAGCTTGGCCGTATCTTCGACCGCGGTCAGAGCCGTGAGGCTGACGAGGCCGAGGGCCGCGGCGTCCGCGTGGCTGAGCGAGGCGGGCTTCCTGGCGATGATCGCGGCCTTGATGGCGAGCTTCTCGGCGTAGGCACCTTCGTGGCCGGCATCGAGCACGCCGAACACGGCGTCGCCGATTTTGAAATCGGTGACGCCGGCACCGACCTGGCTGACGACGCCGGAGAAATCGCGGCCGAGAATGTGCGGGAATTTATCGAGCTGGTAGCGGCCCTTGCCGCGCCGGACTTTCGGATCGGCGCCGTTGACGGACGCCCCGTGGATGTCGACCACGACCTCGCCTGGGCCGGCGACGGGATCAGGCGCCTCGCCATAGCGCAGCATCTCGGGCCCGCCGTGATTGGTCAGAAGCATCGCCTTCATGAACGTCCTCCGCTGCGACAAGCCTATTAGGCCGGTGGGGTGCGGGTTGGCTAGCCCTTGCCGGTGGCTTGTCGCCAGACGCTGCGGTAGGTGGCGAGTTCGGTGAAGCCGCCGTCGACTGGCAGATCGAGGCCGGTCAGATAGGCCGCCTCGTCGCTCGCCAGGAACAGCACCGCGTGGGCGACGTCCTCGAGACCGGCGGCGCGCCGCAGCGGCGTGGCCGACACCATGGCATCGACGAAATTCTGCGAGCCCGCCGTCATATGCGTCTCGAGGATGCTCGGGTGCACCGCGTTGACCCGGATATTGAATTCGGCATATTCCATGGCGGCCGCCTTGGTCAGCCCGCGCAGGCCCCACTTGGCCGCGCTGTAGGCGGCGGCGAAATGGCCGTTGATGCCGGCGGTCGAGCCGATATTGACGATGGCGCCGCCTCCCGCCTCCTTCATCAGCGGCGCCGCGGCGCGGATGCCGAGGAAGCAGCCGGTGAGATTGACGGCGAGCACGCGGTCCCAATCGGCGCGCGTGGTGTGGGCGATGTCGACGCCGCGCAGCGAAATGCCGGCATTGTTGACCAGCACATTGAGGCTGCCGAATTTGTTGTTAGCGAAGGCGACAGCGTTGGTCCAATCGTTTTCGTCGGCGACGTCGAGCTTGCGGAATTCGGCGCTGCCGCCGCTGCCGCGGATCGACTTGGCAAGCGCCGCGCCTTCGTCCTCGACGATGTCGGCAACGACGACCGCGGCGCCGGCGCGCGCGAACATCCGCGCTTCCATGGCGCCCTGCCCCCGGCTGCCGCCGGTGATGAGGACGGTTTTGTTCTTGAAGTCGTGCTGCACAAATCCCCCTGACGCGTCCTAATCGAGTTCGATGCCGAACGCCGCGCGCAGGCCGCGTCGGCCGGCCGGCGTCACAGCGACAGCGCGGCTGCCCTTGCGGTGCGCGACCCAGCCTTTGTCGTGACAACAGCGGCAAATCTCCGCGCCGACGAATCCCGCGACATGGTGGCGGCGCTCGGTCCAATCGAGGCACGGCCGGCAGAAGATGCGGCGGCCGGCGGCCGGCGCATCGAGCGTGGCACCGAAGCCGGTCAGGAACCGTTTGCCGGCGGCGGTCAACGTTCCTCCGTCCTCTCCCAAAACGGCATAACGCTTGGCGACCAGCGCATCGGCGATGGCGACGCCGAGCCTGCCGGCCAGGTGATCGTAACAGGTGCGCGCGAAGCGCAGATCGGCGTCCTGCGCCGAGCGGGTCTGGTGCCGCGGTGGCAGCTCGATCGCGGCGACCGCCTTGATGCTTTCGAGCATCTTGGCCACCAGCGGCGACGCGATGCGGTAATAGCTGTTGCGCCGTTTGCGGGTGACGCTCAGCAGGCGGGCGCCGGCGAGCTTGCTCAGGTGTCCGCTGGCGGTCGACCGCGAAATGTTGGCGACCGCGGCGAGTTCGCTGCTGGTCAGCGCCTGTCCGCCCATGAGCGCGGCCAGCATGGTGGCGCGCGCGGTGTCGCCGACCAAAGCTGCGACTTCAACCATATTGCCGCCGGCGGTCATGCGCGGATGCTAGCGCGCCGCACGGGCGCGCGGAAGCGGGCATAGTTCGGTCGAAGCCGAACTATTCGGCCAAGGCGGCGTGTTACGTCGAAGGCCGACAACGGGAGCGCACATGATCAAACGTATGCGGGTCGAGCCGATTTCGACGTACCTGGAACGCTATCGCAAAGGCGGCGTGGCCTATCCGGTCACCGTGGCCGATGGGCTGGTGTTTCTGTCTGGCCTGCCGCCGTTCGATCCCGAGACCGGCGAGATCAAGCCAGTCGCCTTCGAGCGGCAATGCGAGCTGGTGTTGAGCCAGCTCAAGCATTGCCTCGAGGCGGCGGGTTCGTCGCTGGCGCAGGTGATCAAGTGCAATGTCTATTGCGTGCCGGGCGAAACGCGTTTTGCCACGTTCAACGCCGTCTACGACCGTTATTTCCCGAAAGACGCGCCGTCGCGGATTTTCATGTTCATCCATTCCTGGCCAGGGCCGTTCGACATCGAGATCGATTGCGTGGCGGCGGTTTAGCGGCGGGAGACGCCTACCTGTGGTCTTGACCCGTCGTCGTCGCGGCGCTTCCGTGCGCCGTGATGGCCGATCACGACACCATCTTTGCCCTCAGCAGTGGCCGACCGCCGGCCGCGGTTGCGGTCATCCGCATTTCCGGTCCACGCGCCGGTGAAGCGCTTGAGGCGCTATGCGGCAAAATCCCCGAGCCGCGCAAGGCGGCCTTAGCTCGGTTGCGCGATCCGCAGACCAACGAGCCGATCGACGAGGCGCTGGCGCTGTGGTTTCCGGGCCCGCGCAGCGAAACCGGCGAGGACACCGCCGAGTTGCAGCTTCACGGCGGCCGCGCGGTGATCGCTGCGGCGCTTGCGGCGCTCGGCAAGCTTGAGGGGTTGCGCCCGGCCGAGGCCGGCGAGTTCACGCGCCGCGCCTTCGAGAACGGCAAACTCGATCTGACTGCAGTGGAAGGCCTCGCCGACCTGGTGATGGCCGAGACCGAGGGCCAGCGCCGCCAGGCGCTGCGGCAGATGCGGGGCACGCTCGGGCGTCAGGCCGAGAGCTGGCGCGAGCGGCTCATCCGCGCGCTGGCTTTGATCGAAGCGCGCATCGATTTTTCCGACGAGGCCGACGTGCCGGAGGATCTGACGCGGCCGGCGCTGGTGATCGCGCGCGAGCTCGCGGACGAGATCGCAGCGGTGCTTGCCGACGGACATCACGGCGAGCGGCTTCGTGAAGGGCTGGTGGTCGCGATCGCCGGGCCGCCCAATGCCGGCAAGTCGACGCTGCTCAATCGCATCGCGCGGCGCGAGGCGGCGATCGTCTCGCCCTTCGCCGGCACCACCCGCGATGTGATAGAGGTGCACCTCGACCTTGGCGGCATGCCGGTGACGTTGCTCGATACGGCCGGCATCCGGGACAGCGATGATCCGGTCGAGCGCGAGGGCGTGTGGCGGGCGCGCGAACGGGCGGCGGCGGCCGACCTGGTGCTGTGGGTGATGGATGCCAGCGAGCCGACTCAGCCTGCCGGTGCCATGCCGGGACGCCGGGACGCGGCGAACCCGGACTCCGCGGCTCCTGCCCCGCCGACCTGGCTGATTTACAACAAAATCGACCTGCTCGGCGCTGCTCTAAGTAATGAACAGCGACATCAGAGTATCCGTAAGAATGAACCGAAAGATCAGACTAATAACGCCTTAGGAGATAGGGTTAACAAAAGGTTAACGGAAAGCAGTGAACATAGATTCACATCAGATGAACTTGAATTCAACCTTTCGGCCTCGTCCGGCGATGGATTCGACGAGCTATTGACTGCCTTGACCCATCACGCCAACGGATTTTTGGCCGGCGCCGAGCCGGCCCTAGTGACCCGCGAGCGCCACCGGCGCGCCTTGGAGGACGCCCTGGCGGCCCTGCGGCGGGCCCTGAAGCCCGATCTGGCGACAAAGGAAGATCTGCTCGCCGAAGAGCTGCGAGTTGCTGCCCGCGCCCTTGGACGGCTAACGGGCCGCGTCGATGTCGAAGATATCCTGGACGTGATCTTCCGGGACTTCTGCATCGGCAAATAGGTGCGATTCGCGCCCCGAGGATTGCGACCGAATATCCGACGAATGGGTGTTCAGGGTCGAGGAATCGCGGATCGCTAGTAATATGGTACCGGCCAAGGCAATGTTTCACGTGAAACATCCCCCCGAATCGCGATTTCTTTGACCGGCTCTGCCCCCTCCGATAAAAGCCCATCTGAGGTCCCAAAGGCCATGAATATGCGATTCGACGTCATCGTCATTGGCGGCGGCCATGCCGGCTGTGAAGCCGCGGCTGCAGCGGCCCGGATGGGTGCGAAAACCGGCCTAGTGACGCACCGATTCGCGACAATCGGCGCCATGTCCTGCAATCCGGCCATTGGCGGGCTCGGCAAGGGCCATTTGGTGCGGGAAATCGACGCCCTGGATGGCCTCATGGGCCGCGTCGCCGATGCCGGGGGAATCCAATTCCGCGTTCTGAATCGCCGAAAAGGCCCAGCCGTGCGGGGACCTCGGGCCCAGGCCGATCGCAAACTCTATGCAGCCGCAATGCAGGCCGCAATTCGCGAAACGCCCAATCTCGAAGTCATTGAAGCCGAAGCCGATGATCTCGTTCTCAAGGATGGCCACGTCTGTGGCGTCAAATTCGCCGACGGCCGCGAAATCTCCTGCGCCGCGGTGGTTCTGACCACCGGCACGTTTTTGCGCGGCCTCATTCATATCGGCGAAAAGAAAATTCCTGCCGGCCGCGTTGGCGAAGCGCCGGCGGTGGGACTTTCAACGACACTCGAACGCGCAGGCTTTGCGCTCGGCCGTTTGAAAACCGGAACGCCGCCACGTCTCGATGGTCGCACCATCGATTGGTCCGCACTCGAGATGCAGCCGGGCGACAATCCGGCGGAGCCATTTTCGGTGATGACGCCACGCATCGACAATCCCCAGATCGAATGCGGCATCACGCGCACCGTGAGCGCGACGCACGAGATCATTCGCGCCAACGTCCACCGTTCTCCGATGTACTCGGGACAGATCGCGAGCCGCGGGCCGCGCTATTGTCCGTCGATCGAAGACAAGATCGTGAAGTTCGGCGAGCGCGACGGCCATCAAATATTTCTGGAGCCGGAAGGGCTCGACGATCACACCGTTTATCCAAATGGCATTTCAACATCGCTGCCGGAAGATGTGCAGCACGCGCTCGTCGCGACAGTCCCCGGTTTAGAGCGCGCGCAATTCATTCGTCCTGGCTACGCGATCGAATACGACTATGTCGATCCGCGCGAACTGAAAGCAACGCTCGAGACCAAACGTCTGCGCGGATTGTTTTTGGCCGGTCAGATCAACGGCACGACAGGTTACGAAGAGGCTGCGGCACAAGGACTTCTTGCAGGTCTCAACGCAGCAGCGCTGGCCGGAAACGGCGACGATATCGTGCTCGATCGCGCACAGGCTTATATCGGCGTGATGATCGACGATCTGGTTACGCGTGGAGTGAGCGAGCCGTATCGCATGTTCACGTCGCGCGCCGAATATCGTTTGCAGCTGCGCGCCGACAATGCCGATCAACGGCTGACCCAAAAAGGAATCGGCATCGGTTGTGTCGGCACGACGCGCGCGCAAATTAATCGCGAAAAAATGTTAGCACTGAGCGACGCGCGCCAGTTCGCGAAATCAGTTTCGCTGACGCCACGCGAGGCCGAGCGTCACGGCGTTGCGCTCAACAAAGACGGACAGCGCCGCACCGCGTTCGAGATGCTGTCGTATCCGAACATTGTAATCGCGGATCTTGCGAAAATCTGGCCGCGCTTCGGCGCGCTTGATGCGAAGATCGCAGAGCAGATCGAGATCGATGCGAAGTATGCGGTCTATCTCTCCCGCCAGGCGGCCGACGTCGCCGCATATCGGCGCGATGAAAGTTTCGCGCTGCCCGATGATCTCGATTACGCGACGCTGCCCGGACTCTCGAACGAAGCGAAACAACAATTACAGACGCACCGTCCGCGCACGATCGGCCACGCGTCGCGCATTGACGGCATCACGCCGGCCGCGTTGACGCTGCTCGTTGCTCATGTGAAGCGCGGAAAAAAACGGGCCGCGAAAAGCGCGTGAGCAAACGAGGGCAGGGGGTCGATCTTGCCGCCGACAAAGCGCGCGCGCTGCAGCTGATCGCCGTTTCACGTGAAACGGAAAAGCGCTTGGACATGTTCGTAGAAGCGCTGTTGCTCTGGCAGCGAACAACGAATCTGATCGCATCGTCGACCGTCGGTCAGATCTGGACGCGGCACGTTGCCAACTCGCTGCAGCTCATCGACTTGGCGCCGGAGGCGAAGGTGTGGGTGGATTTCGGCGCCGGGGGTGGCTTTCCCGGGATGCCGATTGCCTGCGCGCTTGCCGATCAATCCGGGGCAATGGTCCATCTCATTGAAAGCAATGGAAAAAAGGCGGCGTTCCTGCGCGAGGCGGTGCGCCTCACCGGCGTGCGGGCAAAAATCCATCAGGAGCGCGCTGAGAAATTTGGGGAAAGCTGCAAGGAAACGGTGCATGCCGTGACGGCGCGGGCCTTGGCCCCGTTGAAAACCTTGTGCGATCAAGCCTTTCCTTTGGTGGCGCGCGGCGCCGTCGCGCTGTTCCCAAAGGGACAAGATGTAGACGCCGAATTGACTGAGGCCGCTAAATATTGGAGCATTGAGGCCGAAAAAGTGCCCAGCAAGACGAGTCCCGATGGCTGCGTGGTTGTGATCCGTAACCTTAAACCCTTGAAACATCAAGACCTTTAGCCCTACGCATCTGCCTCAAACCAGCAAAAGCCAATGACCGATAAACCGACCACCGACCAGCCAACCGGCCCCCAGGTCGTCCCGTTCGAAAAGCCGTCGATGCGGGGCGAGGCCGGCCGCCCGCGGGTGTTGGCGATCGCCAACCAGAAGGGCGGGGTCGGCAAGACCACGACCGCCATCAATCTCGGCACCGCGCTGGCGGCCATCGGCGAGCATGTGCTGATCGTCGACCTCGACCCGCAGGGCAATGCCTCGACCGGGCTCGGCATCGAGCGCCGCTCACGCCGCACCTCGACCTACGACGTGCTGACCGGCGCGGCGCCGATGCGCGACGCCGTCATCCCGACGGCGGTGCCGCAACTCTTCATCGCGTCCT
The DNA here is from genome assembly GCA_963742095.1 of uncultured Alphaproteobacteria bacterium. Lineage (GTDB taxonomy): Bacteria > Pseudomonadota > Alphaproteobacteria > Rhizobiales > Xanthobacteraceae > Pseudolabrys. The sequence goes on along the minus strand of CAVUKJ010000003.1, from coordinate 940,530 downwards.
CGACGCTCGACCTCTCCGGCCTCGAGCTCGAGATCGGCCAGGCGCGCGACCGCGCCTTCCGCCTGCGCGACGCGCTCCACGCGCTCAACACCGGCGAACGCACCTACGATTTCACCTACGTACTGGTCGACTGCCCACCGTCGCTCAATTTGCTCACCGTCAACGCGATGGCCGCGGCCGACTCGATCCTGGTGCCGCTGCAATGCGAGTTCTTCGCGCTCGAAGGTTTGTCGCAGCTGATGAAGACGGTCGAGCAGGTCAAGACCACGCTCAACCCGAAACTGTCGATCCACGGCATCGTGCTGACGATGTACAACTCGCGCAACAACCTCGCCAACCAAGTCGTCGCCGACGTGCGCCAGCACATGGGCCGCAAAGTCTACGACACGGTTATCCCGCGCAACGTTCGCATCTCGGAAGCGCCGTCCTACGGCAAGCCGGTGCTGGTCTATGATTTGAAGTGCGTCGGAAGCGAAGCCTATCTGCGCCTCGCCACCGAGATCATCCAGCGCGAGAAAGAGCTGAAGGCAAGCTGACGCGCGCGGGCATGACGAGGGTGGAAGCGAAAGGATAGGATCGATGGCTCGTTCAGGAGCGGCGGCGATGGCGGATCATTCGCGCTTGGGACGCGGCCTGGCTTCGTTGATTGGCGACGTCGGCGAGGAAAGCACGACGCCGTCGACAGAACAGGGGCGCAAGCCACGGCGCGCGCCGATCGAGAACCTCAAGCCCAATCCGCGCAACCCGCGCAAGAACTTTACCGACACCGAACTCGACCATCTTGCGTCCTCCATCAAGGAGCGCGGGCTGATCCAGCCGATCGTCGTGCGCACGATCGCAGGCGAACGCGACGCGTTCGAGATCATCGCCGGCGAACGGCGCTGGCGCGCGGCACAGCGCGCCGGGCTGCACGAGGTGCCGATCGCAGTGGTCGAGGCGACCGACAAGCAGTCGCTCGAATTCGCCATCATCGAGAACGTGCAGCGCGCCGATCTCAATCCGATGGAAGAGGCGGGCGGCTACGCGCAACTGATGGAAGAGCACAACTACTCGCAGGAAGAGGTCGCGCAGATCATCGGCAAGAGCCGGCCGCACGTCGCCAACACGCTGCGGCTCTTGAAGCTCGCGCCGCCGGTGCAGCACTTCGTGCGCTCGGGAAAATTGTCGGCGGGTCACGCGCGGCTGCTCGTTGGTCTGCCCGACGCGGAACAGATCGCCTGGCGCGCGATGCAGCTCGATCTGAGCGTGCGCGCGCTCGAGGACGAATTGCGCGAAGACCGCGAGCGTCACGCTATTCCTGAAATCGGCAAGGCAACGGCGCGCGCCAAGCCCGGCAAGGATGCCGACACGCGGGCTCTCGAAAAGAAACTGTCCGATGCGCTCGGCCTGACGGTGACCATCGAGCAGCGCGGCGAGCGTGGCACGCTGACGATCAAGTACAAGGATCTCGATCAGCTCGACGCGGTCCTGAAGAAGCTCAACCGCTGACGATTGCCGCCCGCAATCCGCGCGGCCTGCGAACCTTTTTCCGTCCTACCGACACTCATAGAGACGGCCACACCTGCGGGCGTTGCCGATCGGGAGTGCGGATATGAAAATCTTGATCATTCTGCTGGTGATTGCCGGCATCGCCGCCGCGCTGCTTTACGCGCGCTCGGCTTTCACCCGCGACGTCAAGCATGAGCCGATGGAGTACTACAGCGGCTGGGGCGGCTACAGCGATCCCATCACGCTCCAAAACAAGATCACCAAAGAAGAAGCGGAGGCAACGGCAGCGCGCGGCAACGCTTACCTGATCGGCTATTTCAGCGCCGACGACCGCGCCGAACGGATCGTGAAGATGTACCGCGGCAAGGTCTTCTTCGAATCTCTGTACACTTATTATCCCAGCGGCCGGCTCAAGCGGTCCCAGATCACCAATCCTGACGGCGTCGTCACCGTAAAGGACTACGACGAACGCGGGCGCCGGGTTAGCAAGCCGTAACGGCCGGTGCTGGCCCGGGGCATAAAATTGCCCCGCCGTTGTTATCCTTCCGGAGTGTCCCGCACCGGAGCCGTCAGATGACCATGCAAAATAGTTCCCACCCCGCCTTGTCGGGCGCGGATGCGCTCGCCGCCAGCACCGCCGACCTGGTCCTGCTGGTTGGCCGCATCCTGCTCGGCGTCATTTTCGTCCGCAGCGGGTTTCCCAAGCTGTTCGATATCTCCGGCGTCGCGGCGAGCTTCCCGCCGCGCGGCATCCCGGCCTTCATGGCTTATATTTCCGTGCCGGCCGAATTTTTCGGCGGCCTGGCACTAATCTTCGGGTTCGCGACCCGTTACGTCGTGATGGTCATGTTGATCTTCATGCTGGTCGCAACCTTCAGCTCGCACCGCTACTGGGAGGCCGCGCCGGCGGCACAGGTCGCGCAGGCGTCGAACTTCTTCAAGAACCTCGCCATCATCGGCGGCTTCCTGTTTTTGTTCGTCGTCGGGCCGGGACGCCTTAGCATCGACGGCTGGCTGCGCAGGCCGGGCTGACGGCTAGACCGGCTGGCGATCGTGGACCGCCTTTAAGTCGCCCTCGGCAATGATCGGGGGCCAAGCCCCATTGAACCTTTCACGCCGCCTGTCACACTCGTGACCGCGACAGCATTCGGGGTCTTCATGAGCGACGATCATGGCGGCAAGAAGCAACTGACGTATTCGACCACGAGCAAGATCGTGCTGCTCGGCGCCGGCGCAACGGTGCTCGCCCTTATCAACATGTCGGCCGGCACCGAGGCGCGGTCGACGCCCGTCCTGATCCTGGAATACGCAGCCCTGGCCGGCGGGCTGATCGCCCTTGTCGGCGGGCTCATCGTGATGATGGCGCAGAAGAAGTGATTATTTAGGCGGCCTTTGAACCTCCACAGCCCCCGCGGCGACTGAACAAAAGTCACTTCAGCGGGGAGTATCCATGAGCGACAATCGAGGCGATGCGGCCAAAAGCCAGAGCGGCCGATGGGCCAGGCTGGCGCTGATGAGCGGTGCCACCACGGCCGTGCTGATGTATCACCTCGCCGCGCCGGGCGAGGCGCCGCGGGCGGCCGTGCTGTTTCTGGAATGCGTCCTGCTCGCCGGTTCCGTCATCGGGCTCGGCGGCGCGCTGCTCATGCTCATGTTGGGTAACTGACTAATCCGGGGTTTGCGCGTGGTTAGCGCGCCGTTAGTGGGCTAATCCCACGCCTGCATTATCCTTTTCAGCGGTTTCTGCCCCCATTACAGTCGGCTCCGCCGGGGTCCCGGCATGGGGTTTTTCAATCAATGCGCGCCAGACGCGACGCCGCCCTCCGCCTGCTGAAACTGATGCTGGTGGCGTCGATCGGAATTCCGCTCGCGTTTTTCGCCTACGGCTGCTGGGTGACCTACCAGAGCGCGTTCAGGCATGCCGACGAGCAGCTGTTGGCGCGTCTCAATATCATCTCCGAGCACGCCTTCAAGATCTTGCAATCCGTCGACCTCACCTTCGCGAGCGTCGGCACGCTGATCGGCGATGACACCGACGACCAGATCAAGGCCACCGAGCAGGACCTGCACGAGAAGCTCAAGACGCTGGAGGACGCGCTGGTCGCGGTCGACGGCATTCTGATCGTCGACAGGAACGGCAAGACGCTGGCCTCGTCCGCGATCTATCCGGTGCCTGCCAGCGTCGGCGTCGCCGATCGCGACTATTTCCTGGCGCAGAAGGACCGCGATGCCGGGACCTATGTCGGCGCCATTCTTGAGCCGCGTGTGCGCAAGGAATCGTTCTTCGGCGTAAGTCGCCGGCGCCCGCTGCGCGACGGCCAGTTCGACGGCATCATCATGGTGTCGGTCACACCCAAGGTGTTCACCGAATTCTACCAGCAACTCGCCCTCCAGGAGGAAGGTGCGAGCTTCTCGCTGGCGAAAAGCGACGGCGCCATCCTCGCGCGCTGTCCGGCGCCGCCGAACGGCGCGACGCATTTTTCGCCCACAAGCGGTTTCATGCTCAATGTCACGAGCCGCCCCGGCGGCGGTATCGTCACCAGCGATCATCCGGTCGACGGCATTCAGCGCCGCATTGGCTATCGCACGCTCGGCTACGCCGACCTGTACGTCTCGGATGGGGTGACGACCGAAGCGATCCTGAGCGAATGGCTGCACGGCATGCTGCAGCACCTTTATTTCGGCGTTCCCGCGACCGTTTTCCTGTTCACCCTGGTGTTGATGACGATGCATCGGACGCGCGAGTTCTACGCCGAGGGCGAGCGTCGCGAAACCGCCGAACAGGCGCTGCGCCAGGCGCAGAAGATGGAAGCGGTCGGCCAGCTGACCGGCGGCGTCGCGCACGACTTCAACAACCTGCTCACCATCATCATCGGCAATATCGGCATCGCCAGGCGCGGCGTCGTCGAATCGCGCGCCGAGCGCGCGCTCAGCAACGCGCTCGCCGGCGCCGAACGCGCCGCGCAATTGACGCAGCGCCTGCTCGCCTTCTCGCGCCTGCAGCCGCTCAATCCGAAGACGGTGGACGCCAACAAGCTGATCGTGAGCATGTCGGATTTGCTGACGCGGTCGCTCGGCGAGAACATCGAGCTGGAGACGATCAGCGGCGCCGGGCTGTGGAAGGTCGAGGCCGACGTGTCGGAGCTCGAGGCGACGCTGCTCAATCTGGCGCTCAACGCGCGCGACGCCATGCCGGACGGCGGCAAGCTCACGATCGAAACCAGCAACGCCTATCTTGACGACGATTACTGCCGCCAGCACGCCGGCCTCAATCCGGGGCAATACGTGCTGATCGGCGTGTCGGACAGCGGCGTCGGCATGGCGCCGGAAACGCTCGAGCGTGCCTTCGAGCCTTTCTACACCACCAAGGAAACGGGCAAGGGCACCGGGCTGGGGCTGAGCCAGGTCTACGGCTTCATGAAGCAGTCCGGCGGGCACGTGAAGATCTACAGTGAAGTGGGGCAGGGCACGACGATCAAGCTCTATCTGCCGCGCCACGACGGCGAAGAGGCGCAATTGCCGGTCGACGCCGAGGCCGGCACGGCGCAGGGCCGCGGCGAAACGATCCTCATCGTCGAGGACGACGACGGTGTGCGCCAATACGCGTCGGAGATTCTCAGAGACCTGAACTACCAGGTCATCGAGGCAAAGGACTCCGCCAGCGCCCTGCGTCTGCTCGACGCCGAGAAAAAATTCGACCTGCTGCTGACCGACGTCGTGCTGCCCGGCAAGAACGGCCGCCAGCTCGCCGACGAAGTGCTGAGCCGCCGCCCCGACGTGAAGGTCATCTTCATGACCGGCTATTCGCGCAATGCGATCGTGCACCAGGGCCGGCTTGACCGTGGAGCCGAGCTGATCTCGAAGCCGCTGATCGAAGCCATCGTCGCCCGCAAGATCCGCCAGGTCCTCGACGCCTCCTGACCGGGAACAACCTCGGAACTCCGGCGTTGAGGCGCGGGGTGACAGGAGGCGACGATGCGGCTGGTTCTGCTTATCATCGTTATCATTCTGCTGTTGGGCGCATTGCCGACCTGGCCGTACAGCGGCGGCTGGGGCTATTACCCCTCGGGCGGTCTCGGCCTCGTCCTGATCATTCTGATCATTCTGGCGTTGATGGGCCGCATCTGACGCGCGCCTAGTGCTGGAACGGCAGGCTTTCGCGTTTCAGCAGCGCATCGAGCGTGAAGGCATTCGGGCAATATTCGTGGAAATGCGCGCCGGCTCCGCCGCTCGCGACCTCGCGTTGACACCGGCTCTTGTGGCCGCACGAGACGCACAGCCGCTGCAGATCGCGCATGACCGCGGGATTGGTCTTTTCGAGCTTGTCGGGATCGACGTCGAGCGCCAGCAGCATCTTCTGCAGGTTGTCGACCGAGCCCGCGTCCTTGCGGGCGATGCCGCGCAATTCCGCCGCCGTCAGGCCGAGCTCTTTCGCCACCTGCTGGACTTCGTCGGGACTGCAGCCGCGAAACACGTTGCGATTGGCGATGCGGCGGCGATATTTGCTGACCCAATCGGCGACGGCGCCCAACACCGTGTCGGGGTGACTTGCATTGGCGGAATGGCCATTCATGGTCCCGCTCATGGGCAGCCTCCATCGTCTCAATGAAACTTGATGGCACGGGCCCGGAGCCGCGGCTTTGCGCTGGATCAAGAGGCGCAGACCGGCTGGATCAGGGCCCCTTTGGCCTGCTAATCATCGCGGCAACGACATAAGGGAGGAATGACCGTGCCCGCTTCAATGCAAGGTGAACTGCTGCCCAACCTCTACCGCTTCAAGCTTGGCGGTTTCGAGGTCGTGCCCATCATGGACAGCTACGTAATCCGCCCCGGGCTGACGCCCGGCTTCGGCGGCGAGGCGGGGGCCGACGAGGTCAAGGCGCTGGCCAAGGCCAACGGCATCGACAGCGATAAATATTTCCATCCCTTCACGCCGATCCTCGTCAACACCGGCAAGGAGCTGGTGCTGTTCGACACCGGCAACGGTTCGCTCAGCGCCGAATACGAGCAGATGAAAGGCCGCCTGCCGCCCGGGCAACTGGTCGCGCGCATGGCGCAGGCCGGCTACAAGCCGGAGGATGTCGACGTCGTCGTCATCACGCACGGCCATCCCGACCATATCGGCGGCCTGACCAAAGGCGGCCAGCCGGTCTTCCCGAAGGCGCGCTACGTGTTCGGCGCGACCGAATTCGATTTCTGGAACAAGGGCGAGAATGTGCGCGAGGCGCGCAAGTTCAACCGCGAGCTCTACGTCAAGATCGCGGTGCCGCTCGCCAACCGCGCCACCATGATCAAGCCGGGCGACGAGGTTGTGTCCGGCATCCGCGCCGTCGATGCCTTCGGTCACTCGCCGGGGCTGCTGGCCTTTACGATCGAGAGCCAGGGCAAGACCATGATCAACTGGGCCGATACCTGCAATCACTATGCAGTCGCGATCCAGCGGCCCGACATCCATCTCGACGTTGACGACGACAAGGAGAAGGCGGTGGCGACGCGCAAGCGCATCCTCGACATGGTGTCGAAGGACCGCATGCTGGTCGCGGGCTATCACATGATGCCGTTTCCTGGCCTCGGCTATATCGAGCGTTCCGGCAACGGCTACCGCTGGGTACCGCACAGCTACCAGACACTGATCGGCTAGGCGGCTTCGCGCCGCCGCGCGCTCATTGCCAGAGACAGCAACGAGCGCTGCGCGATCGCTTCGGCGAGCGGCGCGTTGCGGCGCGCTTCGAGCGACGCATCGGCAAGTTGCGCCATCGCACGCAATAACCGCGACGCGCTCCAGGCGCGCAGCGCTTCGCCGACCAGCTTCTCGCGCGTGAAATGCACCGGCGGTGCACCGCGCTTCATGGCGAATTCGGCGCTGTCGCCGCCGTCGATGGCGAGCCGCATCTTGTGCAGGTTGGCGACGTGACGGATCGCCGCCGACACGATCGCGGCCGGCGACGAGCCGCCGGCGCGCGCTTTGGCGAATTCGGTTTCGGTATCGGTCGTGCGGCCGGCGAACGCCGCATCGAGCACGCCGTCGAGCGCCATGTCCGAGGCGTCGGACACCACCGCCATGACGTCGGTGAGCTCGATGCGCTCCTTGCCCTGGGCGTAAAGCGCGAGCTTGCGGATCTCGTTGCGCGAGGCGAGCCGGTCGCCGCCGAGCAGCGAGAGTAGCATGGCGCGGGCGTCCGGTGCGATAGCCAGATCGGCGGCGCGCATCTCGTCGTCGATCAGCCGGCCGAGCGCGGCGTCGTTGTCGACGTAGCAGGGCAAAGCGGCGGCGACTTTCGACTTCTCACATAGCACGCGCAGCGGCGAACTCTTCTTCAGATCGCCGGCTTCGATGATGACGCGGCAGTCGCTCGACGGCGAGGCGATCACCGGCTCGAGTGAAGCTGCGATGTTGCGTGAGCCGGCCTTCACCAGCACGGCGCGGCGGCCGCCGAACAGCGGCACCGTGTGCGCCTCTTCGACCAGCCGCGACGGATTGGCGGACAGGTCCTCGGCCTCGATGCGGGCGAGCGCGAAGGGATCGCCCGGGTCGTCGACCGACGCGCGCACCAGCGCATCGACGCGCTCGCGCACCAGGCCGGCATCCGGACCGTAGACCAGCACGATCGGCTGGTTCGGGTCTGGTTTGGCGATGAAGCGATCGACCTCGGAGGATTTTATGGCGGTCATCAATCACCGGTCATGCCCGCGCAAGCGGGCATCCAGTAATCGCATGCTTATCGATCAAAATGAAGGCCGGCGTTTACCGGGTCCCCGCTCTCGCGGGGATGACAGCCTCTACGTCCCCGCTACGAAATACGACGCGAGCCGCGACTTGATGTTGTCGGCGATCACCTTCGATGCGCGGTTCTCGGCATCACGCAAGGCGCGCGCGCCGGCGAAGCGCTGCTGCTGGCCGGGGATGTCGTAGGACACGCGCGTGAAGGTCTGGCCGGTCACCACGATCTTGCCGGTGGCGACGTCGGTCAGCGTGTAGGTCGCGTTGATGCCGTAGTTCTGCACTTCCGGGCGGGCGGTGTTGACGTCGACGATGACCTGCAGCTGCGTCGACGACAGCTGGATGGTCAGCCGGTGCGTCGGCAAGGTCGGATTGCCGCCGCCGGTGAGATCGTAAATCAGCTCGTTACGGACGCCGACGCCGACACGCGCGATCGGCGTGCCGTTCGGCGTGTTGATCGGCACCACATCGACGCCGCTGAGCTTGTTGTCGAGGCCGGCGGTGGCGACGACGCTGCTGTCGCCGTAAAGCGGCTGGAAGCAGCCGGCGGTGAGGCCGGCCAGCGCAATTATCGCCAAAACTCTGGTCAAAACCGGGGTTTCAGGCCACGACATTGACGATCCTCTGCGGGACGACAATGACCTTTTTCGGGCTCTTGCCGTCGAGGGCCTTTTTTACCTCATCAAGGGTTAAAACGGCAGCCTCAATCTCATGATTGCCGGCGGTACGGGCAATTGTGACCTCGGCGCGCTTCTTGCCGTTGACCTGGACCGGCAAAGTCATGGTGTTTTCGACCAGCAAATCGGCCTCGACCTGTGGCCAGGCCTCGGTCGAAACCAGATTTTTATGGCCCAGCGCCGCCCAGCACTCCTCGGCGAGGTGCGGCATCATGGGGTGGAACAGCCGCACCAGGATGTCGCCTGATTCGCGCAGCGCCCAGGCAAAGTCCGGGCTCGGCGCCGTCTCGGCCGCGCCGATGGCGTCCGACAGCGCATTGGCGCATTCGTAAATGTGGGCGACGCAGCGGTTGAAGCGCAGCTTGGCGACGTCGTCGGTGATGTTGGCGAGCGCGCGATGCGCGGCCTTGCGAACGGTCAGCGCTTGCGCGCCGAACTCTTTCGGACGTGCGGCTGGCGCCTTGATGTCCGAAATTTCGCCGACCAGCCGCCACAGCCGCTGCACGAAACGCCAGGCACCCTGCACGCCTTCCTCGGTCCAGATCACGTCGCGGTCCGGCGGCGAGTCCGACAGCACGAACCAGCGCGCGGTGTCGGCGCCGTAGGCGGCGATGATGTCGTCGGGGTCGACGGTGTTCTTTTTCGACTTCGACATCTTTTCGATCGGCCCGATCTCGATCGGCTCGCCAGTCGTTTCAAGCACCGCCTTGCGCTGATCGCCGACCGCTTCGATTTTCACCTTGGCCGGCTCGATCCAGTCGCCGTTCTTGGCGCGATAGGTCTCGTGTACGACCATGCCTTGCGTGAACAGGCCAGCGAACGGCTCGTCCATATTGACGTAGCCGCACTTCCTCATGCCGCGTGTGAAGAAGCGCGAATAGAGCAGATGCAGGATCGCGTGCTCGATGCCGCCGATGTATTGATCGACCGGCATCCATTCGTTGGCGACCTTCGGCGTCGTCGCTGATGTCGCGTTCCACGGATCGGTGAAGCGGACGAAATACCAGGACGAATTCGACGAAGGTGTCCATCGTGTCGGTCTCGCGCCGCGCCGGGCCTGCGCACTTCGGACACTTGACGTTCTTCCAGGTCGGATGGCGGTCGAGCGGATTGCCCGGCTTGTCGAAGGTGACATCCTCGGGGAGCGTCACCGGCAGATCCTTTTCCGGCACCGGCACCACGCCGCACTTCTCGCAGTGGATGATCGGGATCGGGCAGCCCCAATAGCGCTGGCGCGAGATGCCCCAGTCGCGCAGGCGATAGTTGACCTGGCGCTGCGCGACGGGCCGGTTGCCGCGCGTTTCCTTTTCGAGACGCTTCGCCACTTCCGCCTTCGCCTGCTCGATGGTCATGCCATCGAGGAAGCGCGAATTGATCATGGTGCCGTCGTCGAGATAAGGCGTCGTCGTGATGACGAAGGTCTTTGGGTCCTGCCCGGGCGGGCAGACCACCGGCGTGTTGCCGAGGCCGTATTTGTTGGCGAACTCCAGATCGCGATCGTCGTGCGCCGGGCAGCCGAAGATGGCGCCGGTGCCGTAGTCCATCAATATGAAGTTGGCGACATAGACCGGCAGCGTCCAGTTCGGGTCGAACGGATGCACGGCGCGGATGCCGGTGTCGAAGCCGATCTTCTCGGCGGTGTCGATCGCCGCCTGCGAGGTACCCATGTGGTGGGCCTGCTCGATGAATTCCACGAGCTTGGGATTCTTTGCGGCCACGGCTTTCGCCAGCGGGTGGTCAGGCGAGATCGCCATGAACTTGGCGCCGAACAAGGTGTCCGGCCGTGTCGTGAAGATCTCGAGTTCGCTTTCCTTGTTCGGCGTGGTTTCGGTGTCGAGCATGAAGCGAACCAGCAGGCCTTCGGAGCGGCCGATCCAGTTCTTCTGCATCAGGCGAACTTTGTCCGGCCAGCGGTCGAGCGTGTCGAGCGCCTCCAGCAACTCCTCGGCGTAATCGCTGATCTTGAACACCCACTGATAGAGATCGCGCTGCTCGACCAGCGCGCCCGAGCGCCAGCCGCGGCCGTCGATGACCTGCTCATTGGCGAGCACGGTTTGGTCGACCGGGTCCCAGTTCACCTTGCGGTATTCGCGCGCGACCAGCCCCGCCTTGAGGAAGTCGAGAAACATTTTCTGCTGATGCTTGTAGTACGACGGATCGCAGGTCGCGATCTCGCGCGCCCAGTCGAGCGACAGCCCCATCGACTGCAGCTGCTTCTTCATCGCCGCGATGTTCTCGTAGGTCCACTTCTTCGGATGGACCTTGCCGGCCATCGCGGCGTTCTCGGCCGGCATGCCGAAGGCGTCCCAGCCCATCGGGTGCAACACGTTGTTGCCCTTGGCGCGCATGAAGCGGGCGAGCACGTCGCCCATGGTGTAGTTGCGCACGTGGCCCATGTGGATGCGCCCCGACGGGTAGGGGAACATCTCGAGCACGTAATATTTCGGACGCGGGTCCTCGTTCGCCGTGGCGAAGATGCCGCGCTCGTCCCACACTTTTTGCCAGCGCTTCTCGGCGTCGCCGGCGTTATAGCGCTCGTTGTTCTGGGTCTTGTCCGACATGTGCCGGTCTTTTAGAGGCGCAGGGCGCGGCAGGAAAGACCCCCGAGCCCGAATCTGCGCGGCAACAGCGGCTTTGGCGCTCAGAAGTGGTAGTTAACGCCGACCCGGGTGATGGCGTCCCGAACGCGCATGGAAATCGGACCGACGCCGGGCACCTGCAACGGGCTGCCGATATTACCGGTGTCGAGATAGAGCGCTTCGAGCTTGGCGCTCCAGTCGTGGGTGACCATGAACTCGATGCCGCCGCCGGCGGCCAGCACTGCCTTTTCGTAATGGCCGCTGAGCGTGACGCCGAAGGCGCTGGCCGAGGGTTCGTAGGCGCCGTAGCCGACGCCGAGCGTGCCGTAGGCCATCACGCAGCCGCATGAGAAGGCGTAGCCCAGCCGTCCGCGCGCCGTGCCGAACCAGGGAATTTTCTGGCTGACGCTGAAGCTGCCGACGACCGGCAGCGAGACATTATAGCTCGTGCTTTGGTCGGAGCCCTGGAAGTCGGCCTCGACGCCGAGGACGATGCTGTCGATCTGATAGTTGTAGCCGGCCTGGATGCCGCCGATCACGCCGGTCATGTTGGTGGTGATGGCGAGCGGACCGTTGTCGGTGAGGCCGGCGAGGCCGTAACCGATGTTTCCGCCGATATAGAAGCCCGTCCATTGGTGGACCGGCTCGGGATCGGCCCTGCGCCTTTCACCGCTTTGCGCTTCGGATGCCGCGAGAATCGCCAGGATCGCAAATGCGGCGCTGCTTGCGCGCGCGAGCCTCAAAGTCATGGTGTATGCCCCCAAAAAAAATCGACGTCAGCACGGCCTCAGGCACGAAAAATCGCGCACGCGTGCGCGACCGGCCGCACCAACGACTCGCTCAGAAGGACTGAAAACAATCGGCTGGGTTTGCCAGGAACATCGGCGGCGCCGACGCAGAAAAATCGCGGCGCCCGAATCATCACGGAACTGACAGCGAATGGCTAACAAATGGCCGTTCGGTCGTAAACAGGGTTCCGTCAGGCGCAGGAGCGAGGAACCACCGGCGCGGCAGTCAAGTTAGCCTCCGTACAAGGAGGTGCAGTTATGGATGCTCAGAACATCAAGGAACACATGGAAGTGCTCGGCGCCGACGGCGCGCACGTCGGCACCGTCGATTGCCTGAAAGGCGCGGACAAGATCGTGCTCACCAAGAGCGATCCGAAGTCCGGCGGCCAGCATCACGTCATCCCGCTCGACTGGGTCGAGAAGGTCGACGACAAGGTGCGGCTGAAGAAGTCGGCCAAGGACGCCTTCGCGCAGTGGCAGGCGGCAGCGTAACCGCCTGATAAAATGTTCTCGCTACCCGCGGCGCGTGCTTTCATCGAGCGCGCGCCGCAACGCGTCCATCAGCGTTTCGGCGCGGCACGGCTTCTCGAGCACCGGCACATTGGGGAAGCCCTTGGCGTGCTCGTTGTCGGCGCGCATGCCGGTGAGGAAGACGAAGGGCGTGCCCTGCTCGGCCAATATCGTAGCGACGGTCAGACTGTTCTGTCTCGGGCCGCCGAGCACGATGTCGAGCACCGCGCAATCGAACGTCGCACCATCGCGCAACAATTTCAAAGCTGCACCCGCATCGCCGAGGCAGGTGACGGTGGCGCCGGCGGACTCCAGCGTCTGCTGGATGTCGAGCGCGATCAGGAATTCGTCGTCCATCACCAGGCATCGCTTGCCGGCGATGAACGTATGTTCTGGCATCACGCGCGCTCTTCCCCAAAACGGAACTTTTTTCCGCCCCGGAGGTTGATCGTACGAATTCATCCCGTTGGCATTTAAAAAAGACATACGGCAACGGCTTTTTTTGCTGGGGCATCGGTAGAAATGGCGATCATGGGAAATGGCCGTTCCAACGGCCAAAGCACACCTTGCCTGCAATGCCCGCTGCGCCGTTGCACGGCGTTGCGCGAATTTACTGCAGAAGAACTCTCTTTTGTGCAGGAGATGAAGTCGGACGAGCTGCGCGTCGATCCCGGCATCAGTTTCCTGCGCGAGGGCACGAGCAGCGAATATCTCTACACGGTGCTGTCGGGCTGGGCCTTCCGTTACAAGATGCTGCCGGACGGCCGCCGCCAGATCCTCAACTTCGCGCTGCCGGCCGATATGGTCGGCCTGCAAGGCTCGCTGATGCGCGAGATGGAGCATTCGGTTGAGGCGCTGACGGCGCTCACGCTCTGCGTCTTTCCGCGCGCCAAGCTCTACGAACTCTACAGCAAGCTGCCGTCGCTCGCCTTCGACATCACCTGGCTTGCGGCGCGCGAGGAGCAGTTGATCGATGAAAACCTGCTGAGCGTCGGGCGGCGCACCGCGCTCGAGCGCACAGCTTATCTGCTGCTGCATCTGTTCGAGCGGGCCAAGGAAGTCGGCCTGATCAAGAACGGCAGCATCCAGTTTCCGTTCACGCAGCAGCATCTCGCCGACACGCTCGGAATGTCGCTGGTGCACACCAACAAGACGCTCAAGCGGCTGAGCGCCTCGAACGCGATTCGCTGGAAGGAGCGCCTGTTCGAGATCACCGACCGCGCCGTGCTCGAGCGCATCGCCGGCGATAACGGCCGCCAGCACAGGGCGCGTCCGTTCATTTGATCGTGTCACGGCTTGTCCTGGCCACCTTGCTTAGGTAGGCATGGCGGTGCGATCCCTCATCGGGATCGCCGGGACGAGCCCCGGCGATGACAAATTGATGAATACCGCGATTTCTACGACCGCCGGCCTCGCCCATGTCCGCGCCGAGATCGCGCGCGGCTGCAAGGAGGCCGGGCGCGATCCGTCGGACGTGACGCTTATCGCAGTGTCGAAAACCTTCGGCGCCGAGGCCATCGCGCCGGTGATCGAGCAAGGTCAGCGCGTGTTCGGCGAGAACCGCGTGCAGGAGGCCAAGGCGAAATGGCCGCCATTGATGGCGAAGCACGCCGGCCTGGAACTGCACCTGATCGGGCCGCTGCAATCCAACAAGGCAAAAGAGGCGGTGGCGCTGTTCGACGCTATCCACTCGGTCGATCGGGCGAGCCTGTGCGAGGCGCTGGCGAAGGAAATCGCCAAGCAGGGGCGCAGCCCCATGTTGTTCGTCGAGATCAACACCGGCGCCGAGGCTCAGAAGGCCGGCGTACTGCCGCAGGACGCCGACGCGTTCCTCGCCGCCTGCCGCGACACTTACAAGTTGTCGATTTCCGGCTTGATGTGCATTCCGCCGCTGGAGGAAGCGCCGGGCCCGCATTTTGCGCTCACCGCAAAGATCGCCCGCCGCAACGGCCTCAAGCTTTTGTCGATGGGCATGAGCGCGGATTACATCACCGCGATCCAGCTCGGCGCCACGCACGTGCGCGTCGGCAGCGCGATCTTTGGCGAGCGGACCAAAGCATGAGCGGTAACACCGATTTCGATCACTGGCAGGCGCGGTTCGCGGGCGATGATTACCGCTTCGGCACCGAACCGAACGCCTTCCTGAAGGCCCACGCGCATCTTCTGCGCAAGGGACAGAACGTGCTGGCGATCGCCGACGGCGAAGGCCGCAACGGCGTTTTCCTCGCCGACCAGGGCCTCGACGTGCTGTCGATTGATTTCTCGCCGAATGCGCAGGCCAAGGCGCGCAAGCTGGCGAAGGAGCGCGGCGTGACGCTGCGCATCGAGCAGGCCGACATCGTTCATTGGGCGTGGCCGGAGGCCGCCTTCGACGTGGTCGCCGCGATCTTCTTTCAGTTCGCAGCGCCGCCGCAGCGCGACACGATCTTCGCCGGCATCAAGCGGACGCTCAAGCCCGGCGGCCTGCTGTTGCTCGAGGGCTACCGGCCGAAGCAGCTCGAGTACAAGACGGGCGGCCCGTCGCAGGTGGAGAATCTCTACACGCGCGACATGCTCGAAGAGTCGTTCGCTGACTTAGCGTCGCTCGATATTCGCGAGTACGACGCTGAAATCTACGAAGGTGCCGGTCACGGCGGCATGTCGGCGCTGATCGATCTGGTCGGCCGGAAGTAGGGCGGACTACCTGAAGCGCGGCGGATAGCCGGGCGGATTGGCCGGCGCGCCGCCGACCGAGGCGTCAAGCGGTTTTTTCAGAAGACTCGAGCGCAAAGCTTCACCGCGCGCGGAAGGTGGCGGCGGCACGGGTGCGGCCGGCATGGCCGTCGGCATGGCAGGCGCTGCCGGCGCCGCGGGCTGCAACGCGGGTGCATCGAGCGGCGAACCGTAGTCCGGCACGCTGTCGTCCTCGTTCATGCGGTGGCTCATGCTGGCGCTGCGCCAGCGGTCGATGACCGAGGTCAACAGGTCCTTGTTGATGTTGTTGCCGCCGTCGGAGCGCGTGTTGCCGGCCGCCTCGCTGTTCGGACGCAGCGACGCCGGCAGCTCCTGGAAGCGCATGCGCGTCGGCAAGGCAATGCCCGAGCCGAAGGTGAACACTTCGCGCGTGCCGAGCGAAGGGATGAACGACAGCAGGTTCGCGGCGGCATCCGACACCGCCGAGCGGATCAGGTTCTGGTCGCGGTCGTTGGCGAGCCGCATGACGAAGAAGGTCGAGCACTGCGAGATGATGGTCGGATCGATCTCGGCGGGACGCTGCGTCACCAGACCGAGGAACACGCCGTACTTGCGGCCTTCCTTGGCGATGCGCGACAGCGCGCGGCGGGTCGGGCCGAAGCCGACTTTCTTGTCGGCTGGCGCGTAGCGGTGCGCCTCTTCGCAGACGAACAGCAAGGGGGCGACGCCGTCGCTCCACAGACCGAAGTCAAAGGCCATGCGGCAGAGCACCGACACCACCGAGTTCGACCACTTCGGCGGGAAAGCCGGCGAGCTGCATGATGGTCATCGGCTTGCCCTGGGTCGGCAGCCGGAACAGGTTGCCGAGAATCTCCGCCATGGTGTCGCCGCCGATGTTGGCGTTCTCGAACATGAACGAGTAGCGCGGGTGATTGCGGAACGTCTGAATGCGCCCGATCAGCTTGTGGAAGACGGTCGCGCGCGTCTTGTTTTCCAGCTTGCCCATGCGCTCGTCGAGCAGCGTGATCAGGTCCTCGATGCGATAGGGCACCGGCGTGTCGGCGGTGAAGCCGACGTCGCGCGGATCGCGCCGCTTCGACAGCGTGTTCTGCGAATTCTGCCGGTATTGCAGATAGGCGGATTTGGCGAGCGGGATGACCTCGGACAGGATCTCCACTTCCTCGTCGACGCCGGGACGGCCGCCGAAGAAGACGTCGATCGTCTCCTCGAAATTGAACAGCCAGAACGGCAGCCGGAGATTGCGCGGCGTCAGCACCTGCGCCTTGTCGCCGAAGCACTTGCCATATTCATTGTGCGGATCGACCAGGAAGATGCGCAGATTCGGCCGCGTGTCGAGAATCTTCTGCAGGATGATGGCAACGCCGCTCGACTTGCCGACGCCGGTGGCGCCGAGAATGGCAAAGTGACGGCTGACCAGCTGGTCGATGTCGATGTGGACCGGAATATTCGGGTTCTGCTGCAGGTCGCCGATGTGGGCGCGGTCGGCGTCGGCGAGGCCGTAAACCGTGCGCAGCGCGCTCTCGGGCAGCATCTGCGCGCCGTCGCCGATATTGGGGTATTCCGTGACGCCGCGCTGGAAGCGCGTCTTGCCGTTTTCCGCGCGCAACTCGCCGATCAGGTCGAGCCGCGCCATCTTGCGATAATTCTGCGCCGCGCCAATGCCGGCGGCTCCCGCATGGGCCTGTTCGCCGACTTCGGTGATGAGGCCGATGATGATGGATTTCTCCATGATCAGGCCGACGAATTTTCCGACGGTCGCCTGGCTGGCGGCGCGCGCGTCGAGCTCGATGGTGGCCTGGGCGCCGGTGACGGCCGCGACACGTCCGATCAACTCGGATGGCGCTGACGGTCGCGCGTTCTGTGCGGCTGTAAGATCCATCGTCGCCCTGTTGCAATCGTTCTTCTTGTCGGGGACCGCTGACGCGGACCCGGATGACAGAGGTATCATGGAGCCAATGCCGTTCTATTAACGCGACGGTTATGTCGAATGCCGGAACTTGGCAGGCTTAATTGGAGGTTGATGAAGTGCGTAAGATTCCCTCAACCAAACGCTTGCGGGTTCAAATGGGGCGTTTTAAGCGTCTATTCGGGGGCTTGAGACAACCGGCTTTCGTAACTGACGCCTTTTCCGCTGGCGAGGGCGGGCGTCAGCCTGCGGACCATCGATAGCGCGACGTGAAGGGAGTGCCGAGCCATGCGCGGCACCGTTCCGATTTCCATTGGGCTGGCCGGGCGCGCCTTCACGCGCTGGGACGCGCTGGCCATTCTGCTCACCCTGGGCCTGCTGGTCTTCCTCGGCGAGGCCAGCCGTCACCTGCTCCAGCCTCTCGCGGACTTGCAGCGGACGCCGGTCTCGCTCGATCCGCATTATTTGCCCGAATACGCCGCGCGCACCACGCTGCGCATGCTGGTAGCCTTGGTGCTGTCGCTGGTTTTCACGTTCACCTACGCCACGGCGGCGGCCAAGAGCCGGCGGGCCGAGGTGCTGCTGATCCCGCTGCTCGACATTCTGCAGTCGGTACCGATCCTCGGCTTCATCTCGGTAACGGTCGTCTTCTTCATGTCGCTTGCGCCGGGGCGCGTGCTGGGCGCGGAATTCGCCGCTATTTTCGCGATCTTCACCAGCCAGGCCTGGAACATGGCCTTCAGTTTCTACCAGTCGCTGCGCACGGTGCCGGTTGAGCTGACCGAGGCCTCGCGCACCTTCCGGCTGTCGAGCTGGATGCATTTCTGGCGCGTCGAGGTGCCGTTCGCCATGCCGCAGCTGATCTGGAACATGATGGTGTCGATGTCGGGCAGCTGGTTCTTTGTGGTCGCCTCCGAGGCGATCAGCGTCGGCAACACGACGGTGACGCTGCCGGGCATCGGCGCCTACCTCGCGCTCGCCATCGAGCAGCAAAATCTCGCCGCGGTGGGCTGGGCCATCGGCGCCATGCTGGTGGTCATCCTGCTGTACGACCAGTTGCTGTTTCGCCCGCTGGTGGCCTGGGCCGACCGCTTCCGCTTCGAGCAGCAGGCCGGCGTTGTGGCCCCGCACTCATTGGTGCTCGACGTGCTGCGCCGCTCGCGTATCGTCGCGACGCTGGTCGTGCCGCTGTCGCGGCTGTGGCAACGCACCTATCGGTTGACGCGCGTCGAAGGCCCCGCCGACGCATGGGTCGAACCGGCCCGCCGGCGCTCGCGCTGGGCCGACCGCATCTGGATCGGCATTCTCGTCGTCGCCGGCGCTCTGGCGTTGTGGCGCGTCGGGCTGTTCGTTGCCGCCAATATTTCGTTGCCGGAGGTTGGCAAAGCGAGCCTCTTCGGCCTCGCCACGCTGACGCGCGTCGTCATCTTGATCGCGCTCGCCAGCGTGGTCTGGGTGCCGATCGGCGTCATGATCGGGACCCGGCCGCGGCTCGCGCAACTCATCCAGCCGCTGGTGCAGTTTCTCGCGGCGTTTCCGGCCAACGTGCTGTTCCCCGTCGTCGTGGTCGCGATCGTCGCCTTCCATCTCAGCCCCAATATCTGGCTCAGCCCGCTGATGATCCTGGGCACGCAGTGGTACATCCTGTTCAACGTGGTGGCCGGCGCCATGGCGATCCCGTCGGAGATGCGCGACGTCGGCACCAACCTGCAGGTTGGCGGCTGGCTGTGGTGGAAGAAGATCGCGCTGCCGGCGGTGTTTCCCTACTACGTCACCGGCGCCATCACCGCGTCGGGCGGCTCGTGGAACGCCAGCATTGTCGCCGAGGTCGCGTCGTGGGGCGATACGCATCTGCGCGCCTATGGCCTCGGCGCCTATATCGCCCAGGCGACCGAAGCCGGCGACATGCATCGCGTCGTCCTTGGCATCGCGGTGATGAGTTTCTATGTGGTTATCGTCAACCGGTTGTTCTGGCGGCCGCTCTATTGGTACGCCGAGCAGAAATTCCGGCTTGGATAGAGGTCAGTGTCATGAGCGACGCATTGCTGCAAATTCAATCGTGCTGTCAGGCGTTCCCCAAGCCCGACGGCGAAGACCTGCTGGTCCTCAACGACATCAATCTGACGCTGAAGGAAGGCGAAATCGTCGGCCTGCTCGGCCGCTCCGGATCGGGCAAGTCGACGCTGCTGCGATTGATCGCGGGTCTGGCGCAGCCGATTTCCGGCCAGGTCAATTACCGCGGCCATCCGGTCACCGGACCGGCGCCCGGCATCGCCATGGTGTTCCAGAGCTTCGCGCTGTTTCCGTGGCTGACCGTGCTGGAGAATGTGCAGCTCGGACTTGAGGCGCTCGGGCTGCCCGAAGCCGAAATTCGCCAGCGCGCGCTCGCCGGCATCGACCTGATCGGCCTTGACGGCTACGAATCGGCCTATCCGCGTGAATTGTCCGGCGGCATGCGCCAGCGCGTCGGCTTTGCCCGCGCGCTGGTCGTGCATCCCAATATTCTGTTGATGGATGAGCCGTTCTCCGCGCTCGACGTGCTCACGGCGGAGACGCTGCGCACCGACTTCCTCGATCTGTGGATGGAAGGCAAGCTGCCGATCAAGGGCGTCATCCTGGTGACGCATAATATCGAAGAGGCGGTGCTGATGTGCGACCGCGTCCTCGTCTTCTCGCGCAATCCAGGAACCATCATCGACGAGATCAAGGTCGATTTGCCGCAACCGCGCAGCCGTCTCGAACCGTCGTTCCGCGATCTGGTCGAGCGCATCTACGTTGCGCTGACCGCGCGGCCGGTCGCGCCGCCGCCACGCGCGGCCGTTCCTTCGCCGGAACGCATTCCCGGCATGGGCATCGATATGGAGTTGCCGCGGGTGTCCGCCAATGCATTGTCCGGCCTGATCGAGGCGGTCGCGGGCGAGCCCTACAACGGCAAGGCCGACATGCCCGTGATCGCCAGCCAGCTGCAGATGGAAGTCGATGATCTGTTTCCGATCGCCGAGACACTACAATTAATGCGCTTTGCGGAAGTCGAGGGCGGCGACATCCGCTTGACCGACACCGGCAAGGAATTTGCCGCCGCCGGCGTCGATGACCGCAAGAAGCTGTTCCAGCGCCAGCTTCTGACCTGCGTGCCGCTGGCCGGACACATCCGCCGCGTCCTGCAGGAGCGCACCAATCACACCGCGCCGCGCACGCGCTTCCGCAACGAACTCGAGGATCACATGAACACGGAAAGTGCGACGCGCACGCTGGGCGCGGTGGTCGCCTGGGCGCGGTTCGCCGAGGCCTTCGCCTACGACGCGCGCTCGGAAACCTTCAGTCTCGACAATCCGACCTAGATTTTATTCGACGATGATTTTGGTGCGCGGCCCGACGCGCGCCAGCAGGCGGCGCAGCGCATCGATGTCGAGCGCGACGCAGCCGGCGGTCGGCGCAAAGCCTTCGCGCGCCGCGTGGATGAACACGGCGCTGCCGCGCCCCTTGATGCGCGGCCGGGTGTTGTGGTCGATCTCGATGATGAAGTCGTAGAGATTGTCGATGCGCGCCAGCCGGTCGGCATTGCTGTCGGGCGCGCGCTTGACCGGCTGATTGTAATGACGGTCGGCCGGATCCTCGCACCAGCCGTCGGTCTGCGTGATCCGCCGCGACGGCAGCCTTGTTGCCGGACGCGGGTGACGCTCGGCGCGCCACCACAGCCGCTTGAGGCGAAAGGTGCCCCGCGGCGTGCCGCCGTCGCCTTCGCGTTTGTTGGCCTTGATGCCGCCGCGGCCGAGCGCGACCGGCAGCGCGAAAGCCCCGGCGCTGAGCCAGCCCTGGCGGGAATTGCCGGCCCGCCGCCTTACAATGAGCCGCGACAACGTCGTTTTTTGCATGCGCGCGATGCCCCCGTCCGGACCCCTAAATATCAGTTCCTGCTTGCTCTTTTTGCCCTGAATGTTCTATTTCGCGCAATTGCGGCTGGGGCGCTATAAACCGCACCGAAGGGGCTTTTTCCAGCGATGGCCAACAAACGCACCATCTTGATCGTCGATGACGACACCGAACTGCGCGAGGCGCTGGTCGAGCAGTTGGCATTGCACGACGAGTTCGAGGCGATCTCCGTCGACAGCGGCACCAAGGCGGTGCAGACGGCCAAAGGCGGCCAGATCGACCTGGTGATCATGGATGTCGGCCTGCCCGATGTCGACGGCCGCGAGGCGGTGCGAATCCTGCGCAAGAACGGCTTCAAGTCGCCGATCATCATGCTCACCGGCCACGACACCGACAGCGACACCATCCTCGGGCTTGAGTCGGGCGCGAACGATTACGTGCCCAAGCCGTTCCGCTTCGCCGTGCTGCTGGCGCGCATCCGCGCCCAGCTGCGGCAGCATGAGGCGAGCGAGGACGCCGTCTTCACCATCGGGCCGTACAGTTTCCGGCCGTCGTCGAAAATCCTGATGACGCCGAAGGGCGGCAAGGTGCGGCTGACGGAAAAGGAAACCGCGATTCTGCGTTACCTCTACCGCGCCGGACAGAAGCCGGTGTCGCGCGAGACGCTGCTGCAGGAAGTGTGGGGCTACAATTCCGGCGTCACCACGCATACGCTCGAGACGCACATCTACCGCCTGCGCCAGAAGGTGGAGAAGGACGCCGCCGCGCCGCAGATCCTGGTGACGGAAGCCGGCGGCTACAAGCTGGTGCCGTGAAACGGCCGGGGCGATAATTGGCCATCGAGGACGACATCGCGTTCTTCGAGAAAGTGCCGACGCTGGCGGCGCTCGGCAAGCAGGCTTTGCGCGTACTCGCCATCGGCGCCGAGACCCGCCAGCTTCAAAGCGGCGCCGTGCTGTTCTACGCCGGCGAACTCGCCGACGGCGGCTATATCATCCAGGAAGGTTCGCTGACGCTCGAGCCGGCGGGACCGACGGCCGGCACGGAATACAGTGTCGGCCCCGGCACGCTGCTGGGTGAGCTGGCGCTGCTCACCGACACCGTGAGCCCGGTCACGGCGATCGCGCGCGAGCCGACGGTGCTGATCCGCATTTCGCGCAGCCTGTTCCGCAAGATGTTGGAAGGCTATCCGGCCGCCGCCCAGCACATGCGCGATCTGATGGCGCAGCGCGTCGACAACTGGACGCGCGAGCTGAGCGCGGTGAAGGCCGCGCTCGATCCGAAACGCTAAAGCTCGATCGTCGCCGTCACCGGCACGTGGTCGGACGGGCGCACGGCGCCGCGATAATGCTTGGCGATGTCGATTGCCGAGATCCGGTCGGCGACCGCGTCCGAGCTCCAGACGTGATCGAGACGCCGGCCGCGGTCGGCGGCCTTCCAGTTGTCCATCGCGCGATAGCTCCACCAAGTGTAGAGCTTTTCCGGCTCCGGCGTGTGCACGCGCATGCTGTCGATCCAGTTGCCGGCCTTCCGCGTGGCGGTGAGTTTCTCGCATTCGATCGGCGTGTGCGAAACCACACGCAACATTTGCTTATGACTCCAGACGTCGTGTTCGAGCGGCGCGACGTTGAGATCGCCGACCAGGATCGCGCGCTGACCCGGCGGCATCCGCAGCGCCTGATGCTCGCGCATCTCGTCGAGGAACGACAGCTTGTGGCCGAATTTCGGATTGATATCCGGGTCTGGCTCGTCGCCGCCGGCCGGAACGTAGAAATTATGCAGCGTGATCGGATCCTTCAGGCCGGCGCGCTCGCCCAGCACGACTGAAATGTGGCGGCAGTCGGTCTTGCCGCAGAAGTTCTGCAAATCCTTGGACTCGAACGGCAGGCGCGAGAGCACGGCGACGCCGTGATAGCCCTTCTGCCCATTGAGCGCGAAATGGTCATAGCCGAGCTGCTTGAAGCGCTTGAGCGGGAAGGCATCGTCCGGGCACTTGGTCTCCTGCAGGCAGATCACGTCCGGCTGCGCCGCGCGGAGGAATCTGGCGACCAGGTTGATGCGCAGGCGGACCGAGTTGATGTTCCAGGTGGTGATCTTCAACGCCATGCGAGCAATCTAGGATGCGTGCCGCCGGTTTTCCATGTCGGAAAGCGGCGCATCCACACCAACGAAAACGTCAGTTGTGGTAATTCGTATAGTCGATCTTGAACATATCGGGGCTGGGCTTCTTGGTGGTGTCGAGATTGTACACCGCGACCGTGGTGTCGTAGCCCTGCGGATCGGTGACGGTCCACTGCTTGAGCTGCATGTCCTTGGCGCTGAACATGATCATCAGCCGGCTGGTGCCGACAACGCCGTTCCGTTCCTCCACCACCACGGTGACGTAGGTATCGTCGGCATAGACCGCGACCAGGTTGGTGTCCTTCATCAGGTCGACGTGGTCGGCGAGCAGGAAGCGCAGCGGCGTCTGCGACAGCGGGTAGACGTCCTGCGTCGCCAGATTGCGGTCGCGCACCACCACCGTCTGGCCGTCGGCGACGATGTCGATCGGGCTCGGGTCATCGTAGTCGAAGCGCACCTTGCCCGGCTTCTGTATGAAGAACTCGCCTTGCGTGCGGCGTCCGTCGGGGCCGACCTGCACGAACTGGCCGGACAGCACCTGCGTTCCCGAGAGGTACGCGTCGACCTTGTCGATGATGGCGCGTTGCTCGGGCTTGAGCGTGTTCGCGGGCGAGGGCTTGCCGAGCAGCGCGGCGAACGGATTGGAAATCGGGTTGGGCGGCTCGGGCTGCGGCTGCGGCGCCTCGGCCTGCACCGTCGGCCGGGCCGGCGCCGCGACCGGCTTGGCGACGCTGCCGGTTACCGTCGGGCCCGGACGGGGCTTCGGCAGCGGGACATCTTGAGCACCTTGGGCAAGGATCGGCGCGGCGAAGAAAAAAAGCGCGGCGCTTGCCGCAATCAAGCCGGTCGATCGTTGCAGTTCCATTCCGCTCTCCGCCTCGCTGCCCCTTTTAGGGTTCCACGAACTTTATAGGGGCGGCTGTGGCTATTTCGCGGCCCTCGCGGCCGGCTTCCCGGCTTAATCGTGAACGGCACGATTCTCAATAGCGAACGGCGCAAACCGCGGCGTCAAAAGCGCTCGGGGCCGTCCTCGGGGATCAGGATCTCGCGCTTTCCGGCATGATTGGGCTGGCCGACGATGCCTTCCTGCTCCATGCGCTCCATGATGGTGGCGGCGCGGTTGTAGCCGATCTGCAACCGGCGCTGGATGTAGGAGGTGGAGGCCTTGCGGTCGCGCTTCACGATGGCGATGGCCTGCTGATAGATGTCGCCGCCTTCGGCGAGACCCATGCCGGTCGCATCGAACACCGCGCCGTCCTCGCCCTCTTCCAGCTCGTCGCTTGCCGTGACCTCTTCGAGGTATTCCGGCTGCCCTTGCGACTTGAGATGCCGCACGACCTTCTCGACTTCGTCGTCCGACACGAACGGCCCGTGCACGCGGCTGATGCGGCCGCCGCCCGCCATGTAAAGCATGTCGCCCTGGCCGAGCAGTTGCTCGGCGCCTTGCTCGCCCAGAATGGTGCGGCTGTCGATCTTCGACGTGACCTGGAAGGAGATGCGGGTCGGGAAGTTCGCCTTGATGGTGCCGGTGATGACGTCGACCGAGGGACGCTGCGTCGCCAGGATGACGTGGATGCCGGCGGCGCGCGCCATCTGCGCCAGGCGCTGGATCGCGCCTTCGATGTCCTTGCCGGCGACCATCATCAGGTCGGCCATCTCGTCGACGATGACGACGATGAAGGGCAACGGCTCGAGCTCGAGCTCTTCCTTCTCGTAGATTGCCTCGCCGCTTTCCTTGTCGTAGCCGGTGTGCACCGTTCGCGTAAGCTTCTCGCCGTTCGCCTTGGCTTCGGCGAGACGGACATTGTAGCCCTCGATGTTGCGCACGCCGAGCTTCGACATCTTCTTGTAGCGCTCTTCCATCTCGCGCACCGCCCACTTGAGCGCGACCACCGCCTTCTTCGGATCGGTGACGACCGGCGTCAGCAGGTGCGGAATGCCGTCATAGACGGAGAGTTCGAGCATCTTGGGATCGACCATGATCAGGCGGCACTGGTCCGGGCGCAGGCGATAGACCAGCGACAAGATCATGGTGTTGATGGCGACCGATTTGCCGGAGCCGGTGGTGCCGGCGATCAAGAGATGCGGCATGCGGGAGAGGTCGACGATGACGCTTTCGCCGCCGATGGTCTTGCCGAGACAGAGCGGCAGCTTGGCGGCACTTTCGTTGTAATCGCGGGCCGACAGCAATTCGCGGAGATAGACCTTTTCGCGCGTCGGATTGGGTAATTCGATGCCGATGGCGTTGCGGCCGGAGACGACTGCGACGCGTGCCGACACCGCGCTCATCGAACGCGCGATGTCGTCAGCCAGGCCGATGACGCGCGACGACTTGATGCCGGGCGCCGGCTCGAGCTCATAGAGCGTGACCACCGGGCCGGGGCGGGCGTTGATGATCTCGCCGCGCACGCCGAAATCGCCCAGCACGCTTTCGAGCGCGACGGCATTGGCGTCGATGACGTCCTTCGGCAGCGTGGTGCGCTCGGAGGCGCGCTGTGCTGCCAACAGATTGAGCGAGGGCAATTCGAAACCGCTTCCGCCACGGCGGGTGGGCGCGCGTGGCGCGGCACGGCGGCGTGGCGCGGGCGCGGCTTCTTCGGTGTTGTCCTCGTAATCGGCATCGGGAGCCATGCTCGGCGCCGTGACACGGCCGAGGCCGTCGAACCGCGGCTCCAATCGCGCATCGATGCGCGGGCCGGAGCGCCGTGCGGCGGGCAGCGGCGTGCGCGGTGCGCGCCGGAACATCAGCAGGAAACGCGCCTTCCAGCTCAGCAGCGCATGCACGATCATGCCGCGCCAGGCGGAGGCGTGGTCCTCGTCGGCCTCATCCTCATCCGACGTGTCGTCGTCTTCGGTCTCGCGCGCCGAAACCATTTCGTCGTCGTCATGCGACCGGCGCAGACCCATGGCGATGACAAGCGCCAGCAGCATGGTGATGCCGAGCACCACGGACACAATAACGAGCGTAAAGCCGGCAAGCGGCGCGCCGAGGATGAAGGCCGGCGCTTTCAGCAGGGCGTCGCCGAACACGCCGCCGAGGCCGGTCGGCAAGGGCCAACGTGGGCTGCGCGGCAGTGTCGAGACGAAGGCCGCGCCGAGGAACGTGACGAAGATCCAGACGAGGCCGCGCCATTTCTCGCCGAGCGGACGGTGCGACAGCAGCCGCCAGCCGAGCAGCGCTTCCGGCGCCAACAGCAGAATCGCGGCGAGGCCGAGCAGCTGCATGGCG
The DNA here is from genome assembly GCA_963742095.1 of uncultured Alphaproteobacteria bacterium. Taxonomy (GTDB): domain Bacteria; phylum Pseudomonadota; class Alphaproteobacteria; order Rhizobiales; family Xanthobacteraceae; genus Pseudolabrys. Next base: position 913,944 of record CAVUKJ010000003.1, on the reverse strand, counting down.
AGGTCGGAGAAGATGGCGCCGGGGTAACCGAGCAGATTGTGGATCGGCTTCTGCGTGGCGTGGCTGAGCGAGGGATCCTGCACCGACCAGGTGGCAAGCGCGATGGCGCCGAGCAGCGCCAGCGTCAACAGCGACAGCCCGGCCAGCTCGCGTAGCCGCCGCTTGACGATGTCGCGGAGGTGCTCCGAGAGGAAGGCGACGATGTCGAGGCTGCGGTCGGCTGCCGGCATTCGGGTTCTCACTGCAACACGGCGACGAGGCGATGCAGCGCCTCGGCGGTCGCCGCCTTGTCCTGGACCATGGCGACGCGGATGTAGTCCGCGCCGGGGTTAGAGCCGTCGGCTTGCTCGCGGGCGAGATAGCGGCCGGGCACGACGCGCACGCCGGCTTCCGCCCACAGCCGTTTGGTCACGGCTTCGCTGCCGCCGAATTCGGAAACGTCGAGCCAGAGAAAGAAGCCGCCGTCCGGGCGCTCATAGCCGTAGCGGTTGCCGATGATCTGATCGGCAAGATCGAACTTGGCCGAATAGAGCCTGCGGTTCTCCGCGACGTGCGTCTCATCGCCGTAGGCGGCGATGGCGACTTGCTGCATCGGTGTCGGCACCTGCGGGGCTGCGATGTTGCGCAGCTCGAGATAGGCGGCGAGGAAGCGGCGGTCGCCGGCGGCAAAGCCGACGCGCAGGCCGGGCAAATTTGAGCGCTTCGACAGCGAGTGGAAAACGACGACGTTCGAGAAATCGGGACCTGCGGTTTCCAGCATGCCGGGTGGCACGCGCTCGCTGTAGATCTCGCAATAGCATTCGTCGGCGAACACCAGGAAGCCGTGGCGCTGAGCGAGCGCCGCGAGTTTTGCGAGATAGTCGCGGCTCGCCACCGCGCCCTGCGGGTTCGACGGCGAGGCGATGTAGCAGGCGACGGTGCGCTTGAGCAGCGCATCGTCGAGGGCGTTGAGATCGGGAAGGAAGCCGCTCTTGCGCGTCGCCGGCAGATAGACCGGCTCGCAATCGGCGGCGAGCGCGCCGGCGGCATAGGCTGCATAGAACGGATTGGGGATCAGCACGGCAGGCAATTTTTCGGACTTGCCGGCACGCGCGCCGACCCAGCGTTTGGCGGCGATCGCGGCGAGGAAAAGACCTTCGCGCGTGCCGTTGAGCACCAGCACTTCATTCTCGGGATCGATTGCGCGCGGCAGCCTGTAGCGGCGGCCGAGCCAGGCGGCGACCGCCTTGCGGAACGGCTCGATGCCCTTGTTGGCCGGATAGCGGCCGAAGTCATTGAGATGCGCTGCGAGCGTGGGTCCAACGAAGGGCGGGATCGGATGTTGCGGTTCGCCGACCGAGAGATTGATGACGGGCTTGCCCGGCTCGATGCCGGCAATGAGGTCGGTCAGCCGCACGAAAGGCGAGCGGGATTCGACCGCCGGGGCAGTGTGAGATGAAGGCTCGCGCTTGGCGGTCATCATGGACATGCGAATACGAGGGCGGACGGCAAGCCGGCACCGGGTTTCGTCACAATAGATAGCCGGGGGTTAAGACCCCGTTAACCAATGGAAATCGCGGCCCCAAGCGCCACTAAATAAGAGGAGCCCCGGCCCATTGCTGGACCGGGGCTCCGACGGAAGGGACAGTGCCGGGTTTCCGCCCCTACCGCTAGCTTGTCACTTCATTGACGTGTGATCTTTTCCGAAAACCGGTATCCGCTTTTCGGGATCACACGCTGGCTACTGCACCACCTCGCCATGCAGCGCGAGGTCGAGACCATCGCGCTCCACTTCCGGGGTCACGCGCAGCCCGATGATCACGTCGATGATCTTCAAGATGATCAGCGACACGATGGCGTCGTAGACGATGACGATCACGATGCCCTTGACCTGGTTGATCATCTGCGCCGCGTTGCCTTCGATGAGGCCCGAGGTGCCGCCGTACTCGTTGATGGCGAACACGCCGGTGAGCAGCGCGCCGACGATGCCTCCGACCGCGTGGACGCCGAAGCAGTCCAGCGCGTCGTCAACACCGTGCAGGCGCTTGAGGCCGGTGACGCCCCAGTAGCAGACGATGCCGGCGGCGACGCCGATCACCATCGAGCCGACCGGGCCGACATAGCCCGAGGCCGGGGTGATGGCGACGAGACCGGCGACTGCGCCCGAGCAGATGCCGATGACGGTCGGCTTGCTGCGATGCGCCCATTCCACCAGCATCCAGGTGAAGCCGGCGACCGCGGTCGCGATCTGGGTGACGGTCATCGCCATGCCGGCCTGCATGCCCGCGGTGACGGCTGAACCGGCGTTGAAGCCGAACCAACCGACCCACAGCAGCGAGGCGCCGATGAAGGTGAGCACCATGTTGTGCGCGGGGCCCGTGTCCTTGCGCTTGCCGAGGACGATCGCGCACATCAGGCCGGCGACGCCCGCGTTGATGTGCACGACGGTACCGCCGGCGAAGTCGAGCACCTTGAACATGGCGTCCGAGTTGCCGTTCGACATGAAGCCGTCGGCGCCCCAGACCCAGTGCGCGATCGGCGCGTAGACGAAGATCGACCACAGGCCGATGAACCAGAGCATCGCCGAGAACTTCATGCGCTCGGCGAAGGCGCCCGCGATCAGCGCAGGAGTGATGATCGCAAACGTCATCTGGAAGCACATGTAGACGGTTTCGGGGATCGTTATGGCGAGGCCGTTCGGAGTGCCGATGCCCGTCGATATGTCGCTCAGGATGCCTTGCAGGAAGGCGCGACTTAAGCCGCCGATATAAGGCGAGCCGGTCGTGAACGACATGCTGTAGGTCACGCACGCATAGACGATGGTGACAAGGCACGTGACGGCGAAGCTCGTCATCACGGTGTCGCCGACGTTCTTCTTGCGCACCATGCCGCCGTAGAACAGGCCGAGGCCCGGGATGGTCATCATCAGCACGAGTGCGACCGAGGTGAGCATCCAGGCGGTGTCGCCCGAATTCGGCGTGCACTTGGCGGTCACGGCCTTCTTAGGATCGGGATCACTGGCGCAGGCGGGCGGGGGCGCGGCTGGCGCAGGTGCCGGCGCGGCCGCGGCCGGTGCGGCGCCCGGAGCGGGCGCTTGTGCGTAGGAGTGGCTGACCACCCCCACACTCAAAATGATTGCCAGCATTGCCCCGAGGACGAGACCCATAAGTCCCGCACGGGAGGATTTCTTCAACGTCATGGTCTTAACTCCTGTCCGTATTGTTTGCGGTGACTTACAGCGCCGCGGCATCGGTCTCGCCGGTGCGGATGCGCACGGCGTGATCCAATCCGAAGACGAAGATTTTGCCGTCGCCGATCTGTCCGGTCTTGGCAGCGCCGGTGATGGCGCTGATGACCTTGTCGACCTGGCCGGCATCGACTGCGACTTCCACCTTGATCTTGGGGAGGAAGCTCACCGCGTACTCAGCGCCACGGTAGATTTCCGTGTGCCCCTTTTGACGCCCGTAGCCCTTTACTTCGGTAACAGTCAGTCCTTGCACCCCGATTGAGGTCAGGGCGTCACGGACCTCGTCGAGTTTGAAAGGCTTGATAATGGCCATGACGATTTTCATGGATGTACGATCCCCGCTTGAGCCCGTTTTCTCCGTTACGCAGTGCGGGCAGTTTCACTGGGCCGTGGCCGGCGAAGCATGCTTCGCAGGCACAGCCGCAGAGATAGAATCAAGCCTCGTGCCAGTTTCGGCCGCGACCGCTAGTGAGTTGATTTGGCTGACCGAATCGGCCGGAGGGGAATCCGGGCCGATGACGTCGCCGCGCTGCCGCCTAAATAGGCATCAGCGATTCCGGGGGGTGCCTAAAAAATAGACGACAAAATCCGCGCGAGCGGACGCCTTATTGGAGCGCCTCGCCGTGCTGGCTGACGTCGAGGCCCATGACCTCATCTTCCTGACGGACGCGCAGCGGAACCAGGGCGCCGACCGCCTTGAGGATGATGAAGGTGAGGGCCCCCGACCACAGGCCCGTGACGATCACGCCGTAAGCCTGCGCCACCAGCTGGTGCGGATTGCCTTCGAGCAGGCCGCGCACGCCTTGCGGCATTTCGGGGCTGACGGAGAGCGCCCCGACCGCGAACACGCCGGCAAGCAGCGTGCCGGTGAAACCGCCCATGCCGTGCACGCCGAAGACGTCGAGCGAGTTGTCGTAGCCGAACTTCAGCTTCAGCCAAGTGCAGGCCCAGAAGCAGATGGTGCCGGCGATGACGCCGATCAGCACCGCCTGCATCGGCATCACGAAACCGGACGCCGGCGTGATGGTGCCGAGACCCGCGACCGCGCCCGAGATCATGCCGAGCACCGAGGGCTTGCCGCGCGTCCACCATTCAAGCGCCATCCACGTGATGGCGCCGGCGCTGGCGGCAAGATGTGTGGCGACGATCGCCATCACCGCGCGCCCGTTGGCGCCGAACGCGGAACCGCCGTTGAAGCCGAACCAGCCGACCCACAACAGACCGGTACCGATCACGGCAAGGGTGAGATCGTGCGGCGCCAGATTTTCATGGCCGTAGCCGCGGCGCGCGCCGATCAGATAGGCCGCCGTCAGGCCGGCGACGCCGGCGCTGAGATGCACCACGGTGCCGCCGGCGAAATCGATGACGCCGTAGGTGCCGAGGAAACCACCGCCCCACACCCAGTGCGCGATCGGCACATAGACCAGCATCAGCCACAGCGCGCAGAAGATGAGATAGGCCGAGAAGCGCAAACGGTCGGCGACCGAGCCGGCGACCAGTGCCACCGTGATGATGGCGAAGGTCATCTGGTAGATCATGAACAGCGCTTCCGGGATCGTCTTCGCCAATAGTGAGATCGTGTCGGCCGACATGCCGTGCAGGAAGATGCGGTCGAGCGTGCCGATCCACGGTCCATTGCCGGAGAAGGCGAGCGAATAGCCGATGAAGGCCCACAGAATCGAGACGAGGAACGTCGCGGCGAGCGACTGCGCCATGGTGGCGAGCACATTCTTCTTGCGCACCATGCCGGCGTAGAACAGCGCCAGGCCCGGGATCGTCATCATCAGCACGAGGCCGGTGGCGCCGATCATCCAGGCGGTATCGGCGCCGTCGATCTTGGCTTGTGCGAAGGCAGGTGAAGCGGCGAACGTCGCGGCAGCGGCCACGGCGAGGCGTGAGAGCGCCCGTGTCATGTTATCCCCCCCGGATTTATCTAGAGCGCGCCGGTGTCGGTTTCGCCCGTGCGGATGCGCACGGCCTGCTCGAGCGGCGTAACGAAAATCTTGCCGTCGCCGATCAGGCCGGTCTTGGCGGCCGCGGTGATCACCTCGACCACCTGCTCGTGCTGCTCGCTCGAAACAGCCACCTCGATCCGGACCTTGGGCAGGAAATTCACGGCGTACTCGGCGCCGCGATAAATCTCCATGTGGCCCTTCTGCCGCCCGTAACCCTTCACCTCGGTCACGGTCATGCCGTGCACCCCGATGCGGGTGAGAGCGTCGCGGACCTCGTCGAGCTTGAACGGTTTGATGACCGCAATGACCAGCTTCATTGGCTTCCTTCCCGGCAACTCGGCCCCCGGCACGGGACCGCAATGACAACGAAAACCCGGCTCGACTGACGCCGAGCGGGCTCGGTTGGCCAAGCTAGCGAGCGAACGCCCAAAGATTAAGCGGTTTTATTGCCGAGCCCACAGGCAGAGCGCCGCCACAAGTGGCATTTTAGGACAGTATCATTGCCCTATTGACCCTTCGCGGACTCGGCGAGGCCTAGGTCGGCGATCACCCGCGGCAACGTCGCGCGGGCCTGGGCGGGGGTCATGCCGGCGGTGATGTGCGGGTCGTAAAGCAAAGTGAGCAGGTCGCGGTCATAGACCGTCAGGTAGCCGACCATGCGGCGCTGGTTGAGCGTCGTCCACGGATTGTGCTGGTCGTGGTTCGACAGGCCGAAGGCGTGCAGCAGCTCGTGATAGGCGCAGTCGAGGAAAACCTCGTCGCCTTTGTCGACGATGATAAAGGATACCGAGCGCAGGATCTCGCCGTCGGTGTTCGACTTCACGCTGGTCATGCATTGCGGGTCGGTGCGGCGGATGAAGGTGCGCGCCACCTCGGCGCCGAAGGCGGCGTGCAGCGCCGCGCGGAAACTTTTCTCGTCGATCAGCCGAACCTCGACGTCGGCCTGCTGCGCCTCGGTGAGCGTCAGCCGCAGATTGGGAACCTTGGCGGCATATTCCTCGACGACGTGCTGCATCGCGGCCACGCGATCGACGCTGCCGCCGGCGATGACGCGCGCCGTGATCGGCTGATCGAAGCGCCGGATGCCGCGCGGCCGCGCGCCGATGCGCAGGTCGGAGCCGAAGGCCAGCGCGATGAAGCCGCGGATCAGTTCGGCGCTGGAGAAGCGGGTGTATTCAGGCGGCGCGCCCTTGAAGGCGCCGGGCGGCGGCGGTTGCCTGCCGGAAGCGGCCAACGCCGCAGCCGTCACCGCCAGAAGAATGACACATGCGGCAATCGACCGTTTCATGAACCCAGCTATTCACGTCGCTTTCGCACCAAGCCCTCTTGGGCGACCGACGCCACCAGCGTGCCGTCACGGGTGAATATAAGTCCGCGCGAGAAGCCGCGCGAGCCGTGCAGATTGGGCAAATCCTGCGCATAGAGCAGCCAGTCGTCGGCGCGGAACGGCCGGTGCAGCCACAGCGCGTGATCGAGGCTTGCCGCCATGAATTCCTTCTCGAACAGCGTGCGGCCATGCGGCGCCAGCGCGGCATCGAGCAGCGTCATGTCGGAGGCGTAGGCGAGCACGCATTGATGGATGGCGAGATCGTCAGGCAGCCGGCCGGTCGCCTTGATCCAGACGTGGAAGCGGCCGTCCGGATATTTCTTGCCGCCGTAGCGGTCGAACTCGACCGGGCGCAGTTCGATCGGCCGTTCACGCTCATAATAGCGCCGCACCGGATCGGGCATGGTCGGCAGCAGCTTCTCGCGCATCTGCGTTTCGTTCGGCAGGTCCTCCGGCGACGGCACCTTCGGCATCTTGGCCTGATGGTCGAGCCCCGGCTCGTTGGCATGGAACGACACCAGCGTCGAGAAGATCGGATGGCCGTGCTGGCGCGCGGTGACACGGCGTGTGGTGAAACTCTTGCCGTCGCGCATGCGGTCGACGTCGTAGATGATCGGCACCTTCGGATCGCCCGGCAGCAGGAAGTAGGCGTGCATCGAGTGCGGCGGGCGGCTGGCGTCGACCGTGCGCACCGCCGCGACCAGCGCCTGGCCGATGACTTGACCGCCATAGACGCGTTGCCAGCCGGCCTGCGGCGAGCGGCCACGGAACAGATTGAGATCGAGTTCTTCGAGATCGAGGATGGTCAGCAGATCTTCAACGGCGGTGGGCATAACAAGCGCGGCCTGCAAAGGGTCAAAGTCCGGGCTCAACCTGCTATGCTCAGACGGAATTTACAAGGAAGACCAATGGCCGCAGCGAAACGAGACGTGGTGATCGGCGGCGCGGGCTTTGCCGGCCTCGCGCTGGCGATCGCGTTGCGCCAGGCGCTCGGCGATGCGTTCTCGGTGACGGTCGCCGACCCGGCGCTTGGTCACCAGCATTCGCGCGATCCGCGCGCCTCGGCGATCGCTGCCTCGGCGCGGCGGCTGTTCGAGGCGATCGAGGTCTGGGACGCGGTCGCGGATCAGGCGCAGCCGATCCTCGACATGGTGGTGACGGACTCCAAGCTCGACGACGCGGTGCGGCCGACGTTCCTGACGTTCGGTGGCGAAGTCGAGGTGGGCGAGCCGTTCGCACACATGATCGAGAACAAACTCTTGGTCGATGCGCTGGTCGAGAAAGCCAAAGCGCTTGGCATCGACCTGCGCGGCACCGCGGTGACCGGATTCGAGAACGCGCCGAGGACCATCGACGTGACGCTGGCCGATGGCGATACGATTTCGGCGCGGCTCCTGGCCGGCGCCGACGGCGCGCGTTCGCAAATCCGTGAGCGGGCCGGCATCGCGACCCACGGCTGGAACTACGGGCAATCGGCTATCGTCTGCACGGTCGCGCACGAGCGCGATCACGAGGGCCGCGCCGAGGAGCATTTCCTGCCCGCTGGCCCGTTCGCGATTTTGCCGCTCACCGGCAATCGCTCCTCGATCGTCTGGACCGAACGCGCCGATGAGGCGGAGCGCATCGTCGCCCTGCCGGACAACGAATTTCACGACGAGCTCGAGAAGCGTTTCGGCCTGCACCTCGGCGACTTGAAGGTGGTCGGCGCTCGCCGCGCCTTTCCGCTTGGCCTGTTCACCGCGCGCAAGTTCATCGGCGAGCGGCTGGCGCTGGTCGGCGACGCTGCGCACATCATCCATCCGATCGCGGGGCAGGGCCTGAACATGGGCCTGCGCGACGTCGCGGCGCTGGCGGAGGCGGTAACCGATGCGGCGCGGCTCGGGCTCGATATCGGCGCCGACGACGTGCTCGAGCGCTACCAGCGCTGGCGACGTTTCGACACTGCGATGATGGGCGTCGCGACCGACAGCCTCAATCGGCTGTTCTCCAACCGCTCCGACGTGCTGCGGCTCTTCCGCGACGTCGGCCTCGGCCTGGTCGAGCGCATGCCGCCGCTCAAGCGCATGTTCATCCGCGAGGCGGCGGGCTTCACCGGTGACGTGCCGAAGCTGATGCGCGGCGAGGCGCTGTAGGATCAACCGATCATCCGCCGCGCGATGGCGTCGATGTGGATGTCGGCGCAATCGATCAGCGCCACATCGTCATCGCGGGCTTTCAGCAGCGGCGACAGATCCGTGCCGGCCACCAGCACCGCCTGCGCGCCGTCGCGCGTCACGAACACGCGCGCGAGTTTCGCGCAGCTCCTCGATCTGCTCCGGCGCGGCGTTGCCGCTGACCACCTGCATGTAGATGCCGTGGATGCGCTCGATCTCGTCGGGCTTGGGCATGACGACCTCGATATCGCCGAGGCGGCCGAACATGCGCGTCTCGACGGTGAAGCGCGTACCGATCAGGGCGACGCGCTTGAGCTGGCGCGCGCGCAGCGTGCTGTCGACTTCCATCATCATGTCGATCAACGGCAGCGTCGTCCGCCGGCTCAGTTGCGGCGCGCAGATATGCGGGGTGGCGGCGACGACCGCCGTGAACTCGGGCCGCCCGCCTCCATCTGCGCGATCAGCCCGGCGAGATGGCGCGCTAGGCCGTCGTAGTCCTTGCCATTGACGTAGACGTAAACGCGATTGATGTCGGCGTGCGCGATCAGCAGGCGTGGCGCCCGGCTCTGCTGTTCGATGGCGGCGATCAGCGCACGATAGTAGTAGACGGTCGCCGCCGGACCGAGCCCGCCGATCAGGCCGAGGCAGCGCGTGTCCTTGAGCGGCGCGCTCACGACAGCGGAATGCTGCCGACGCCTTCGTGGAAGGCCTTGCGCTTGGAGATCGCGTCGTACCAGCGGTCGAGATTCGGCGTCTTCGGCCGATCCGGCACGAGCTGGCGGTAGCGGTAGCACATGACGCCGACAGGAATGTCGCCATAGGAGAAGTTGGGTCCGGCGACGTAGTCGGTCTTGCCGAGCCGCGCCTCGAGCATCAGCATCGCCGTGACGGTCTTGTCCTGCGATGTCTTGATCGCGGCGTCGTCGCGCTTTTCCGGCGGCGTGCGGATCAGGCCCCAGAAGGCCGGCGTGATCGCGGGGCCCAGCACCGAGAGTTGCCAATCCATCCACTGGCTGGCGAGCGCGCGCTGTTTGGCATCCTTCGGCTCGAGCAGGCCCTGCTTGTCGTGCTTGCCGGCGAGATAGCGGCAGATCGAATTCGACTCCCACAGTATGAAGCCGTCCTCTTCTTCGAGCGTCGGCACCAAGGCATTGGGGTTCATCGCCAGGTAGGCCGGCTCTTTGGTCTTGCCGAACGCGCCGCCGACGTCGATGCGCGTGTGCTCGAGCTTGAGCTCATGCACCGCCCACATCGCCTTCTGCACGTTGGATGACGTGTTGCGGCCCCAGATTTTTATCATTGTCGTTTCCTTCCCTTACTCACTGTCATGCCCGCGAAAGCGGGCATCCAGTACTCCCTGTTTTATTCGACGCGCGGCCTGCGTTTACTGGATCACCCGCTTTCGCGGATGATGACAGCCGGCGATTGAGTCACTCCAACCTTCGCGCCTCCTCCGGCAGCATGATCGGAATGCCGTCGCGGATCGGATAGGCGAGCTTGGCCTTGCGCGAGATCAGCTCCTGCTTGGCGGCGTCGTATTCGAGCGGGCCCTTGGTCAGCGGGCAGACCAGGATTTCCAGAAGCTTGGGATCGACGCTGCCGGCAGGGCGTTCGGCGGTGGGTTCGGTGGGCATGGCGGGCTCCCGGCGATTTCGCCGGGGTTATAGCACGGCGGCCCGGCCCGGGCGCTACTGCAGCTTCGGCTCGCCCTCGACGTCCTTCTTGGCGAGTTCGATCTCGGTGATGGCGACCAGGATTTCGGCGCGGGTCTTGAGATCCGGCGCTTCGAGCAGCGCCTGCTTCTCGGCCGCGCCGTAAGGCGACATCATCGACAGCGCGTTGACCAGCGCCTCGTTCGGCGCCTTTTCGATGCCGTCCCAGTCGGCGTTGAGATTGTTCGCCTCGAGGAAACCGCGCAGCGCGGTCAGCAGCGCTTCGCGATCGACCGCGCTTTCGCCCTTGCGAGCGACGAAGTCGTCGGCGAACGGCGCGTAGGTCACGCGGCATTGGCGGTAGAGCGTCGAGACTTTCAACTCTTCCTCGATGCGGAAGCGTGCGACGCCGGTGAGCTCGATCAGGTAGCGGCCGTCGCCGCTCTCCGCCAGTTGCGTGATGCGGCCGACGCAGCCGATCTTGAACAGCACGCGGCTTGTCGGCGTCATCGGTGTGCGCAATGTCGGGCTGGATCATGCCGATCAGCCGGTGGCCGTCACGCAGCGCGTCGTCGATCATGGCGAGATAGCGCGGCTCGAAAATATTGAGCGGCATCTGTCCGCGCGGCAACAGCAGGGCGCCCGGTAACGGAAACACCGGGATCACTTCCGGCAGGTCGATCGGCCCGCGATACTGGGCGTTCATCGGCATGGCGCACTCCGAACCGTCGCGCCGGACAGCAGCACTGAATTAAGAAAACAAAATGGACGACAGCCGCTTGCGGCCTTCGACGGCCGCCGGATCGGCAAAGCCCCAGGCTTCGAAGAACTGCACGAGCTGTTTGCGCGCGCCATCGTCGTTCCATTTGCGGTCGCGCCGCACGATCTCGAGCAGATGATTGGCCGCCTCGGCGCGCTTGCCCGCGGCATTGAGTGCCGTCGCAAGATCGAAGCGCGCCTGATGATCGAGCGGGTTGGCGGCGACTTTCTTCTCGAGTTCATCGAGCGGGCCGACCGATTTCGCCTTTTCGGCAAGCTCGATCGCCGCGCGCGCAGCCGCCACCGGCGCCTCGTTGGCTTTCGCTTCGGGCACCAGAGCGAGCGTCTTCTTCGCTTGCTCGATGTTACCGGTCTCGACATAGCAGCGCGCCAGTCCTGCGAGCGCGTGGACGTTGCCGGAATCCTGCGCCAGCAGTTGCGCATAGATATCGGCCGCAGCGGCCGGATTGCCGTCGACCAACGCGGCATCCGCCGCCTTCAACAGATCCTGATCCTCGCCGCCGATTTTTTCCTTGGTGAGCCGCTCGAGGAACGCGACGACCTGGCTTTCGGGCAGCGCGCCCATGAAGCCGTCGACCGGCTGGCCGTTGGAGAATGCGATCACGGCCGGGATCGACTGGATGCCCATCTGGCCGGGAATGGCCGGATGCTCGTCGATGTTCATCTTGGTGAGCTTGACCTTGCCCTTGGCCGCCTTCACCGCCTTCTCGATGATCGGCGTCAACTGCTTGCAGGGCCCGCACCACGGCGCCCAGAAGTCCACCAGCACCGGCTGGCGCTTGGACTCCTCGATCACGTCCTTCATGAAGCTTTGCGTGGTCACATCCTTGACCACGTCGGCTGCCGCCGTCACCGCCCCGCCGTTCTGCAACATTGTCCTTTATCCAGGCCCAAACCGGGTTCCACGGCCGATACATGGGTCATCCGATCGTCGGATGCAACCCGGGTCAGGCCGCCTCGCCGTCGCGCGATGATATCCGTTCGATGCGGGGGATGTGGTCCGTCGATCGGAGGAATTTCAACAAATCGTCGCGGTTTAGCGACGTCGTCATGGTGTTCACCAGTGGGTGACTGTTGATGATGTCGTGCTCCATCAGAGCGGCATCGAGCACCACGGTGACGCGGTTTTCCTTGTCGTTGATGGCGCCGAACGGCGTCACCGCGCCGGGGGCGACGCCAAGAACCTCGCGCAGCAGATCGGCCGAGCCGAAGGAAAACCGCCCCGAAGCGCCGAGCAGGCGGTGCAGACCCTTGAGTTCGATGTCGGCATCTTCCTCGGCCACGACCAGATAAAGCGCGTTTTTCTTGTCGCGCAGAAACAGGTTCTTGGTGTGTCCGCCGGGAATTTGGCCGCGCAGGGCGCGGCTTTGCTCGACGGTAAATAAAGGCGGGTGTTTGACGGTGGGATGCGCGATGCCAAGCGCGTCGAGGGCTTCGAACAATTCTTCGGGAGTGACCGGCATCACAGAACGATCCGGGCCAGTTGTGGTGTTAGTACCGTTCGAGACATCAGGAGACCATCATGCGCCGGATCATTTCTGCCGTCGTTCTTACCACTGCCGTTCTGTCGTTCCAGCCCAAGCCGGCCGAGGCCGGCGAGGGTCCGTGGTGCGCGTTCATCTCGACCGGCACGGGCTCGGTCTACGAAGACTGCCAGTACTGGTCGCTCGAAGCCTGCCGTCCGAACGTGCTCGCCGGCAATCGCGGCTTCTGCAATCCGAATCCGCGCTGGCAGGGCGAGGTCGCGGTGACGCGGAAACACGCGCGGCACCGGCGCCATTACGACTAAGGCCCGTTGGACTCAGGAGCGAGCATGTCACGCATCGTTTTCGCCGCAGTCTTCACCGCTGCCGTCCTCGCGACGTCGGCTCAGGTGCGCGCCGCCGAGGGTCCATGGTGCGCGCTCCTTAATATGGGCAGCGACCTCTCCGAGGACTGCCAATACCGCACCCTCGAGCAATGCCTGCCCGCGGTGAGCGGGGGCTTCCGTGGCTTCTGCAACCCGAACCCGCGCTGGCATGGTGCGGAGGAACGGCGGCCACGACGCAAGCACCTGAGCGGACAGTATTAACGGCGTCCGAGGGTCGTGGTTGCCAAGGCCGGCTGCTTATGGCTATACGAACGGCCTTGGCGGCCGGTATCGCAAAACTGCCGGTCAAACGCTAAATATCCACCGGATGCGGGTGTAGCTCAGGGGTAGAGCACGACCTTGCCAAGGTCGGGGTCGAGGGTTCGAATCCCTTCGCCCGCTCCAGTTTTTCAGGCCATCTCGATTTCGCGGGACGCGGCGCAGCGAATGCCGAGCGTCTTGAACAGCGCGCGGGTCGCGGCTGCCGAGCCGTCGATGTCGATGGCGCGGCAGGCATCCTCGATCACGATCGCCGTGAAGCCCTCCTTGTGGGCGTCCTCCGCCGAATAGCGCACGCAGAAATCGAAGGCGAGGCCGGCGAGAAACACGCGCTCGAAGCCGCGCTCGCGCAAATAGCCGCCGAGGCCGGTCATGGTCTTGCGGTCGTTCTCGTAGAACGCCGAGTAGGAATCGATCTCGCGGTGATAGCCCTTGCGCAGCACCAGCTCGGCGTGCGGGATTTCCAGATCGTCGCGGAAAGCCGCGCCTTTGGTACCCTGGACGCAGTGGTCCGGCCACAGCACCTGCTTGCCGTAACTCACGTCGATGGCCTCAAATGGCTTCGCGCCCGGATGCGACGATGCGAACGAGAGATGACCGTGCGGGTGCCAGTCCTGCGTCAGCACGACATGCGCGAAGTCCTGCGCCAGCCGGTTGACGGCCGGCACGACCTCGTCGCCGCGCGGCACCGAAAGGCCGCCGTGGGGACAGAAGTCGTTCTGGACATCGACGACCAGCAGAACGTCGCGCTCGCCGTATTTGCTCATGTTCACTCTTGCTGCCACAACCGGTTGATCGCGCAATCCTTGCAAGAATAGCCGAGCATCGAAAGCCCTTACTTGAGCCAATCGTCGCACAAATTGCGGTGTTCGGAGCTTTGAGGCAAATCAATGAAAGGCCCCGCCATCCACGCGACATGATGGCTGTCATTCATACCAATTTAGGGATGGAACTATGCAGTCGCCCCTCGAAGTCGATTTCCAAGGACTTAACGCGACGCCGGATACGCATGCGGCAATCACCAAGAATGTGGCGCAGCTCGAACAGCGGTTCGGCCGCCTGACCGCTTGCCGCGTGGTGGTCAAGGCTCCCAGCGGCCACCACCACACCGGCGGCCTCTACGAAATCAGTGTTCACCTCTCCTTGCCGGAGGGCCGTGAGGTCAATATCGGCCATACGCCGCAAAACGACGAGCGTTATGCCGATCTCGAGTTTGCGCTCAACGACGCCTTCAAGCGCGCGCGCCGGCAATTGGAAGACGAGGTGCGCAAGATGCAAGGCCAGGTGAAACACCACGAAAGTCGCACCTGAGGAGACGCATGCCTTTCGCCGACCGAACGGACGCCGGCCGCCAGCTCGCCAAGGCGCTTGCAGGTTACAAGGGCCAGAACGCGGTGGTGCTGGCGCTGCCGCGCGGCGGAGTGCCGGTGGCGGCACAGGTCGCCGAGGCGTTGAAGGCGCCGCTCGACCTCGTTCTGGTGCGCAAGATCGGAGTCCCGATGCAGCCCGAATTGGCGATGGGCGCGGTGGCCGACGGTGCAGCGCCGCTGATCGTACGCAACGAGGACGTCGTCCAGCTCGCCAACGTCGATGAGGACGAGTTCAAATCCGCTTGCGATGCCGAACTCGCCGAAATCGAACGCAGACGCAAGCTCTATCTCGGTGACTGCAAGCGTGTTGATGTCACCGGCCGGGTGACGATTGTCGTTGACGACGGTATTGCGACAGGCGCGACCACTCGCGCGGCGTTACGCGCGACGCGCGCCCGCATGCCGAAAAAGCTCGTTCTTGCCGTGCCGGTTGCGCCGACCGAAAGCCTCAGGGACATGCGGGCCGAAGCCGACGAAGTCGTGTGCCTGGAGGACCATCAGGCCTTCGGCGCCATCGGCTATTATTATTCGGACTTCCGGCAGACCTCCGACCGGGAGGTCATCGACGCGCTGGCGCGGTTTGCGCCGGCGGACGCCAGATGAAACCGGCGATGGATTCCGACGAGCGCAGCCGCCTCCGTCTGTTTGCGCTGAAGGCCAGCGCCGAACTCGGCAACGCCATTGCCCAAGCGTTCGGCCAGCCGCCGGCGGCGCATGAGGAACGCGAGTTCGAGGACGGCGAGCACAAGACGCGCCCGCTCGATTCGGTGCGCGACCGCGACGTCTACGTCATCCAGAGCCTGCACGGCGGCCCCGTCGAAAGCGGCAACGACAAGCTGGTGCGGCTCCTGTTCTTCATCGGCGCGCTCAAGGATGCCGGCGCGGCGCGGGTCACCGCGGTCGCGCCCTATCTGTGCTACGCGCGCAAGGATCGCCGCACCAAGCCGAACGACCCCGTGGCGACGCGCTATGTCGCCAGCCTGTTCGAGGCGGTCGGCACCGATGCGGTCGTGACGCTTGAAGCCCACAATCCGGCGGCCTTCGAAAATGCATTCCGCTGCCCGACGGTGGCGCTGACGGCAACGCCGCTGTTCGTCGCCTATGCCAAGGCGCTTGCCGGCGAGAATCTTTGCGTAGTGTCGCCGGATACCGGTGGCGTCAAGCGCGCGGAGCTGTTCCGCGAAATGCTGGAAGCGGAAGTCGGCAAGCCGGTTGGCAAGGGTTTCGCCGAGAAGCATCGCAGCGGTGGCGTGGTCAGCGGCGACATGTTCGTCGGCGATGCCAATGGTGCAACGGTGCTGATCATCGACGATCTGATCAGCACCGGGGGCACACTGCTGCGGGCGGCGCAGGCCGCGCGCAAGGCCGGCGCGAAAAAAGTGCTGGCGCTCGTGACCCACGGCCTGTTCATGCCGGGCGCAACGCAAGTGATCGCCGAACCGGCCATCGATCGCTTCGTCGTCACCGACAGCGTGCCGCCGTTCCGTCTCGATGCAGGCGCGCGCGACAAGATCGATACGCTGCCGGTAGCGCCCTTGCTGGCGGAGACGATCCGCCGTCTGCACGAGGGCCGCGCGCTTACCGACTTGCTCGCGTTCTGAGCATCCGCTCGAGGCGAACGGCATCGGCCGCCGCGATCTGCAGATAAATACGGGCCAGCTGCGGCCATTTCTCCGGCGTGCGCGGGGTGGGCTCCAGCAGATGTGCAATCGACAGCCGCGCCCGCAGCGTCGCGCGGTGGCAGCGGTAAAAAGTGAAAAGCTCGTCCGATAGATGATCGCGCAACGCATGAATGGCGTGGCGACGGATGTACCGGCTCGCCCAGGAGGCGCCGAGCCGGTCGCACTCGATACAGAGAAAAGCGATCTCGTCGAACGGATCGACAGCGCGCAGACTAACGTTGAACTCCAGGCAATCGATGATCGTGACCGGATCGCCGAGCCAGATGTGTTCGGGCCGCAGATCGCCGTGGCCGTCGACGATATGCCGGCCGCGGACACGCGCCTCGATCGATTGCGAACGTCGGCGGAGGAATTGGCGCTGGGCCGCGTCGATGCGGCGGACGAGACCCGCAGGCAAAGCCAGGCGCTGATCGAGCAGCACGCGCTTGTTGTAATCGAGACCGCGATGCCACTGGGCAAGATGGGTTGCAGGCGAGACGAAGACAGCGTGGGCGCGCCGGTAAAAATCGACCAGGGTCGCGACCGTGCGGTCCAGTTGCCAGGCGGCGAGCGTGTTCATGGCGATCGCATGCTCGAGCGTGCGCTCCTCGTCGAGCCGGCGCATGACCACCAGCCAGTCGGCAACCTCACCCGGTCCGGCGATTGCCAGCCCGCCAGGCGACTGCGTCAGCGGCACCACCTGCTCGTAGACGTCGGGCGCCAGCCTGCGGTTGAGCGCCATCTCCGCGCGGCAGTTCGCCTCGCGCTTCGCCAGCGTCGAATAGTCGAGATAGGGAAACCGCACCGGCTTTTTCAACTTGTAGACCCTGTCGCCGGCGAGAAAGACCCACGACATGTGGGTCTGTCTTGACGCAACGTCGTCCATCGGATGCGGATACGCCGCAGGCGTGCCGAGGAAGGCAACCTTGTCGGCAAGCGAAACTGCGTCCGCCGTTTGCTGTGAGTTTTGCGTCACGGTTCCGTTGCCGATTCGAAGCCCTCAGGCGCCGGTAGAGAATAAGCCAGCACGGCGCTGCCGCGCCCTTGATGCGCGTCAACGACCATATGCTCAAAAAACCGAGGAAATCTGGGACGTTCGCGACGCCGCACGAGATTGCCTGTTGCGTCTGAGGTTCAGTAACCCGCCGCCAACGCGCCGCGCGTACGCGTGTCGGCCGCGCCGATATAGCCCTGCGGCGTCACCGCGATGGAATTCGCCGACGTGTGCGGCGCGGTCGGCACGATGGTCTCGCCGCGCGCCTTGAGCGCGTCGAGCACGTCCGGCGCGAAGCCCTCCTCGGCGAAGGTCATGTCTGGTTCCCATTGGTTGTGCAGACGCGGAGCGCCGACGGCCTGCGCAACGCTCATGTGGAAGTCGATCGTATTCACGATCACCTGCAGCACCGCCGTGATGATGCGGCTGCCGCCGGGCGAACCGGTGACGACGAACGGCTTGCCGTCCTTCAACACGATGGTCGGCGTCATCGACGACAGCGGCCGCTTGTGCGGCCCCGGCAGGTTGGCGTTGAAGCCGAGCAGGCCGAAGGCGTTGGCCGTGCCGGGCTTGGAGGTGAAGTCGTCGAGCTCGTTGTTGAGCAGCACGCCGGTGCCGTCGGCGACGAGGCCGAGGCCGTAGCCGAAATTCAGCGTATAGGTGTTCGACACCGCGTTGCCGTCGCGGTCGATCACGGAAAAATGCGTCGTGTTCCGGCCCTCTGTATCGTCGGGCTTGCCGGGCTGGATGTCGGCGGCGGGCGTCGCGCGCGCGCCGATCCGCGCGCGCAGGCTCGCGGCATAAGGCTTTGAGGTCATCGCCGCGACCGGCATCTTCACGCTGTCGGGATCGCCCATGTAGACGGCGCGGTCGGCATAGGCGTGCTTCATCGCCTCGATCGTGTCGTACAGCGCGTCGGCGCGCGGCAACGCGGCGAGGTCGAAGCCCTCAAGGATATTGAGCATCTCGATCAGCGCCACGCCGCCGGAGGAGGGCGGCGGCATGGAGACGATATCGTAGCCGCGATAGGTGCCGCGCACGACCGGACGCTCGATCGCCTTGTATTGCGCAAGGTCGTCCGCGGTCATGATGCCACCGGCGGCGCGCACCGCGCCGGCGATCTTTTCGGCGATGCGGCCCGTGTAGAACGCGGGCGGGCCGTCCTTGGCGATGGCGCGCAACGTGTCGGCGAGATCGGGCTGTATCAGCCGGGCCCCTTCGTGCAGCACGTCGCCGCCCTCGAAGAACACCGAGACAGTGGACGGCCAGCGGCCGAGCCGCGCGCGGGCGCCGGGCAGCGAGTCGGCGATATCGTCCTCGACCGGAAATCCCTCCTGCGCGAGATCGATCGCCGGCGCGATCAGATCGGCGAGCGACAATTTCCCGGAGCCGTATTTTTCTTCCGCCAGCGCAAGGCCGGCGACCGTGCCGGGCACGCCGACCGCCAGCGCCGAGTTGCGCGATTTCTTCGGGTCAGGGTTGCCCTGCGGATCGAGGAACATTGTCGGCGTCGCGGCGCCCGGCGCGGTCTCGCGATAATCGATTGCCGTGTCGCGGTTGTCTTTGGCGAGATGGATGACCATGAAGCCGCCGCCGCCGATATTGCCGGCGCGCGGATAGGTGACGGCGAGTGCAAAGCCGGTTGCCACCGCCGCATCGACGGCGTTCCCGCCGCGGTCGAGAATCTCGATGCCGATGCGTGCGGCGCGGCTTTCCTGCGCCACCACCATGCCGTTGTGCGCGAGGATACCCTGCGCCGGCGAGATCGCGGGCGCTTGCGCGTCCTGCGCGTGGGCTGCGAGGGCAACGACGAACGAAACTATGAATGCGAAGCGTTTCATTGCTCACTCGTCATGGCCGGATTTGTCCCGGCCATCCACGTCTTAAACCACGCTAAGTAATAAGGCATGGGTGCCCGGCACAAGGCCGGGCATGACGGAGGAAGCTTTAACGTGATTGCCCGTGATAGATTGTGTTCGGCCGCATGTCGGTCGCGCTGGCGACGCGATTCGACATGTTGAAGAAGCCGGCGATCGCCGAAATGTCCCAGATGTCGCGGTCGGAAAATCCGGCGCGGCGAAGACGCTCGCGGTCGCCTTCTTCGACGCTCCAGGGCGATGCCGTCAGCTTGACGGCGAAGTCGAGCATCGCGCGTTGGCGCTTGTTCAGCCGCGCCACGCGGTAGTTCATCACCAGGTGCTCGCCGAGCAGCGGATTGCCCGAGTACTGACGCACGGCGGCGCCATGCGCGGTCAGGCAGTAGTAGCAGCGGTTCTGCGACGATACCGCGACCGCGATCATCTCGCGCTCGAGCTTGGACAGCGCGCTGTCGCCCAACATCAGGTCGTTGTACATGGCGACGAAGGTTTCGAGCTTGGCGTTGTCGAAGGCATAGGCGAGGAGCACGTTGGGCACGAAGCCGAGCCGCTCCTGGCATTTCTTGAAATAGGCGCTCATCGCCGGCGACAGCTTGGCTGGCGGCAGATTGAGCGCGATCACCGGCGCGTCATCGGCGGCGGCCGGCCCGGGTTTCAGGGCGACCGCAGCCGGCTTTGCCACGGCGGGTTTCACGGCCAGCTTGGCGGGCGCTGCCTTGCCACCTTTGATGGCCCGGAGCGCCGGTTTGGCTTGGCTTTTGGCCAACGCTGCTTTATTCGCCGCTTTCAACGGCTTATTGGCCTTGCCCATGTCGTCCCCGTCCTTGTTCCGTCCCCCGGCAGCTTCAAGATTACAATGTTATGGCGCCGAACGATACACCGCGCGGAGTGCCTTTCGCCTTTTCTTTCAGCCGCTTAAGGCAGTGCAACACGGAACCTTGCGGAATTGTCGCGAGCCCGTCACCGAAAGATGGGTTGCTCTCGACGGGCCGGTGAAGAAGGTGAAGACTCCGGTCCTGAGCCGCGGTTGATTCCCTGACAAACAGGCACGAGCACGACATGGCCGTTGAGCTTCCCGGCAGCGAGGAAGAAACCGCCGCCCGCGCGATCCTTACGCAGGCCGGCAGCGCGCTGACCGAACGGCGCACCGACATACCGCCGACCTTTGCTGCCCAGCTCTTTGCGCGCGCGGTGCCCGAAGACGTCGCGCGTTACGCGCCGGCCGATCTCACCGCGCTCGCCGAACGCGCCTGGGATTTTCTCGCTGAGCGGCCGGCGGGTATGCCGAAGATTTCCTGCGAGACGCTCAAGCTCGATGCCTCGCACACCGCGATCACGCTGATCGAGGTCGTCAACGACGACATGCCGTTCCTGGTCGACTCGGTGATGGGCGAGATCGCCGAGCGCCGTCTCGCCGTGCGGCTGGTGGCGCATCCGGTCTTCGGCGTGAAGCGGGAGGACGGCAGGCTGGTCGCGCTCGGCGCGGCCAACGGCGCCGCTATTGAGCGCGAAAGCTTCATCCATATTCACGTCGATCCGATCGAGGATGAAACGGCGCGCGCCGATCTCATCCGCGCGCTGCAATCCGTGCTCGGCGAGGTGCGGCTTGCGGTGCAGGACTGGCGCGCGATGCTCGATCGCATCAACGGCGTCATCGCGGATCTCAAGACCAATCCGCCGCCGCTGCCGGTCGACGAGATCGCGGAAGCGATCCAGTTCCTGCAATGGCTGTCGTCCGACAATTTCACCTTCCTCGGGCTGCGCGACTACAAGTTCGACGGCCACGGTCTGGTGCCCGATTTCGACAGCGCGCTCGGCATCATGCGCGACCGCGAGCTCAAGGTGCTCAAGCGCGGCACGGAGCTGCTCGAATACACGCCGGAGATCATGGCCTTCCTGAAGGAGCCGCGGCCGCTGATCATCGCCAAGGCCAATATCCACGCGCACGTGCACCGGCGTGTCTATCTCGACTACATCGGCGTCAAGCGCTTCGACGCCGCCGGCAGCCTGGTCGGCGAATTCCGCATCATCGGCCTGTTCACCTCGACCGCCTACACGCGCGCGGCGCATGGCATTCCGTACCTGCGACGCAAGCTCGCGGCGGTGGAGAAGCGCGCGGGCTTCGAGCCGAGCAGCCATTCCGGCAAGGCGCTGGCGAACGTGCTCGAGCACTATCCGCGCGACGAGCTGTTCCAGATCGACGAGGACACGCTTTACCGTTTCGTGCTCGCCATCATGCAACTCGAGGAGCGGCCACGCGTGCGCGTGCTGCCGCGGTTCGATCGCTTCGACCGTTTCGTCTCGGTGCTGGTATTCGCGCCGCGCGAACGCTACGACAGCGCCATCCGCATCAAGATCGGCGAATATCTGGCGCGCGCCTTCATCGGCCGGGTGTCGGCGTTCTATCCATTCTTCCCGGAAGGGCCGATGGTGCGGGTGCACTTCATCATCGGCCGCTCCGGCGGGCCGCTACCGCAGGTGTCTCGAGCCACACTCGAGCACGAAGTGCGCGCCATCGTGCGCACCTGGACCGACGGGCTTTCCGAGGCGCTGGCGCTGACGCACGAGTCTGGCGCGTCCCATGAACTGTTCGAGCGCTACCGCGACGCGTTTTCGCTGAGCTTCCACGACATCTATCCGCCCACGGTCGCCGCTGGCGATATCAGCGTCATCGAGACGCTCAGCACGGAGCGTCCGCTCGGCGTCAATTTCCGCCACCGCAACGTCGAGGAGCAGAGCAAGGTCAACCTCAAGGTCTGGAGCCTCGAGCGTCCGCTGCCGCTGTCGGAACGCGTTCCGGTGCTGGAGAACATGGGCTTCCACGTGGTTGACGAGCGCACCTATCGCATCTCGCCGAAGGATCGCCCGCGGCTGTGGATGCACGACATGCTGCTCGAGCGCAGCGACAGCGCCGCCATCGATCTCGCTGCCGACAAGGCGCGGCTCGAGGCCGCCTTCCTGATGGTGATGCGCGGCGCCGCCGAGAACGACGGCTACAATGCGCTGACACTGGTCGGCGGTCTCGGCTGGCGCGACGTGGCGCTGATCCGCACGCTGTCGCGCTTCCTGCGCCAGATACGCGTGCCCTATTCGCAGGATTACATGTGGACGACGCTGACGAAGCACGCCGGCATCGCCGGCAGCATCGTCGAACTGTTCCACGCCCGCTTCGACCCGCGCCCCGAGGCCGAGCAGGGCCGCGCCGACAAGCAGGCGGTGCTCGGCGCCAAGATCGAAGACGCCTTGCAGGCGGTCGAGAGCCTCGACGAGGACCGCATCCTGCGCCAGTTCGTCAACGCCGTGCAGTCGGCGATCCGCACCAATTTCTTCCAGGTCGACGAGCATGGCCAGGTGCGGGCTTTGATCGCGGTCAAGTTCGAGAGCGGCAAGCTCAC
The DNA here is from genome assembly GCA_963742095.1 of uncultured Alphaproteobacteria bacterium. Lineage (GTDB taxonomy): Bacteria > Pseudomonadota > Alphaproteobacteria > Rhizobiales > Xanthobacteraceae > Pseudolabrys. Next base: position 891,426 of record CAVUKJ010000003.1, on the reverse strand, counting down.
CGGGCTGCCGCTGCCTCGTCCGCTCTATGAGATCTTCGTCTATTCGCCGCGCGTCGAAGGCGTGCACCTGCGCTTCGGCAAGGTGGCGCGCGGTGGCATCCGCTGGTCGGACCGGCCGCAGGATTTCCGCACCGAGATCCTCGGCCTGGTGAAGGCGCAGCAGGTCAAGAACGCGGTGATCGTGCCCGTCGGCGCCAAAGGCGGCTTCGTGCCCAAGCTGATGCCGAAGGGCGCAGCGCGTGACGTCGTGCAGGCCGAAGGCATCGCGACCTACAAGCTCTTCATCTCGACGCTGCTCGACATCACCGACAATATCGGCCCCGACGGCAAGATCATTCCGCCGGCGAACGTGGTGCGGCACGAGGGCGACGATCCCTATCTCGTCGTCGCCGCTGACAAGGGTACGGCGACCTTCTCCGACATCGCCAACGGCATTTCGATCGAACACAATTACTGGCTGGGCGACGCTTTCGCGTCGGGTGGCTCGGCCGGCTACGACCACAAGGCGATGGGCATCACCGCGCGCGGCGCCTGGGAGTTGGTCAAGCGCCATTTCCGCGAGATGGACGTCAACATCCACGACACGCCGTTCACGGCGGTCGGTGTCGGCGACATGTCCGGCGACGTGTTCGGCAACGGCATGCTGCGCGAGACCACGACCAAGCTGCTGGCGGCCTTCGACCACCGCGACATCTTCATCGATCCTGATCCCGATCCGGAGAAAGCCTTCGCCGAGCGCAAGCGTCTCTTCAACCTGCCGCGCTCGAGCTGGCAGGATTACGACAAGGCGCTGATCTCCAAGGGCGGCGGCGTCTATCCGCGGTCGTCGAAATCGATCCAGCTGTCGAGCGAAGCGCGGGCGCTGCTCGGCGTCAGCGACAGCGTGACACCGCAGGAGTTGATGAAGGCGATCCTGAAGGCCAAGGTCGATCTTTTGTTCTTCGGCGGCATCGGTACCTACATTCGCTCCTCGCACGAAACCGACGAGGCGGCCGGCGACCGCGCCAACGACGCGATCCGCGTCACCGGCGGCGAGTTGAACTGCAAGGTCATCGGCGAGGGCGCCAATCTCGGCATGACGCAGCGCGGCCGCATCGAAGCGGCGCAGGCCGGCATCCGCCTCAACACCGACGCCATCGACAACTCCGCCGGCGTCAACACCTCCGACGTCGAGGTCAACATCAAGATCGCGCTCAGCGTGCCGCTGCGCGCCGGCACCCTGACGATCGATGCGCGCAATGCGCTGCTGGTCGAAATGACCGACGAAGTGGCGCGGCTGGTGTTGCGCAACAACTATCAGCAGACGCTGGCGTTATCGCTGGCGCAACGTCGCGGGCTCGAGGACATGGGCTTCCAGTCGCGGCTGATGCAGACGCTGGAGCAGAAGGGTGAGCTCGACCGCGCGGTCGAATACCTGCCGGACGAGATGGCGCTGGCCGAACGGCGCAAGCGCAACGAGGGGCTGACGCGGCCGGAACTGGCCGTGCTGCTCGCCTACGCCAAGCTGTCGCTCTATACCGAACTGCTTGAAAGCCCGGTGCCGGACGATCCCTATCTCGGCCGCGAACTCGAACGCTATTTCCCCAAGGAGATGTCGGAGCGCTACGAGGATGCGCTGCATGCGCATCGTCTGCGGCGCGAGATCATCGCCACGCAGCTGACGAACTCGATGATCAACCGCGGCGGCGCCACGTTGATCGTACGCATCGCCGACCAGACCGGGGCGAGCTCGGCGTCGATCGCCGCGGCGTTCGCGGCGGTCCGGCAAAGCTACGACCTGATCGCGCTCAACAGCGAGATCGACGAGCTCGACAACAAGATTTCCGGCGACACGCAGCTGGCGCTCTATTCCGCCGTGCAGAATTTGCTGCTCGACCGCCTGGTCTGGTTCCTGCGCAACGTCGACCTGACGCAGGGTCTGGAGACGATCGTCGCGCATTACAAGGACGGCATCGCGCAGGTCGAAACCGCGCTCGACCGTGCGCTGTCGAAGCAAGCCGCCGCAGCGCGCAATGCCCGCGCCGCCGAGCTTGCCAAGGCCGCCGTGCCGGATGCGCTGGCGCACCGTTTCGCCAACCTGAGCGTGCTCAAGGCCGCGACCGACATCGTGCTGGTGGCCGACCGCGCCAAGAAGGCGGTGGGCGAGGTGGCCGCGACCTATTTCGCCACCGAAGCCTTCTTCCAGCTCGACCGCGTCGCCGGCGCCGTCGGCAATATCGTGGTGTCGGATTATTTCGACCGCCTCGCGCTCGACCGCGCGCTCGACTCGATCGGCGACGCCGAGCGGCGCTTGACCGCCGCCATGGTCGGCAATGGTCATGCCGGCGCCGGCGCGGTCGAGGAATGGATCAAGCCGCGCCAGGCCGAGGTCGAGCGCATCCGCTCGGCGATCCACGAGATCGCCGGCTCGGGACTGACGCTGTCGAAGCTCAGCGTGGCGGCGAGTTTGCTGGGCGATTTGGCGCGGCAGTAATTTCCCTCTCCCCGCATTGCAGGAGGAGGTAAGCCCTCAATGCCGGAAATGCCGCGTCCCGGTGAACACCATCGCGACATTATGCTCGTCGGCGGCGGCGATGACCTTGTCGTCATTGACCGAGCCGCCCGGCTGGATCACCGCGGTGGCGCCGGCCTCGATCGCAACCAATAGCCCGTCCGGGAACGGAAAGAACGCATCGGACGCGACCACCGAGCCTTTGGTCAGCGGCGCCTCCAGCTTCATGTCTTTCGCCGCGTCCTCGGCCTTGCGCGCCGCAATGCGCGCGGCGTCGACCCGGCTCATCTGCCCGGCGCCGATGCCGACGGTGGCGCGGTCCTTGGCATAGACGATGGTGTTCGACTTCACGTGCTTGGCGACGCGGAAGGCAAAGCGCATGTCGGCCAGTTCCTTCTCGCTCGGCGCGCGCTTGGTCACCGTCTTGAGCTGCATCTCGTCGACCACCGCGTTGTCGCGCGACTGCACCAGCAGCCCGCCGGCGACCGACTTCACGGTGAGGCCCTTGCCGCGCGGATCGGGTAGACCGCCGGCGAGCAGCAGCCGCAGGTTCTTCTTCGTCGCGACGATCTTGATTGCTTCGTCGCTCGCCTCCGGCGCGATGATGACTTCGGTGAAGATCTCGGTGATGGCCTTTGCCGCCTCCGCGTCCAGCCTGCCGTTGAGCGCGACAATGCCGCCGAACGCCGAGGTCGGGTCGCAGGCCAGCGCCTTCTTGTAGGCCTCGACGAGGCTCTTTCCTTCCGCGACTCCGCACGGGTTGGCATGCTTGACGATGACGCAGGCGGCTCCTCGCTTGGGATCGAACTCGGCGACGCATTCGTACGCCGCATCGGTGTCGTTGATGTTGTTGTAGGACAGCTGCTTGCCTTGCAGCTGCCTGGCGGTGGCGACGCCGAAGCGCTCGCCGGGCGCGCGATAGAACGCCGCGCTCTGGTGCGGGTTCTCGCCGTAGCGCAGCGCCTCGATCAGCTTGCCGCCGAAAGCGCGGTAGTCGGGCGCGTCGTCATGCAGCGTGTCGGCGAACCAGTTCGAGATCGCCGCGTCGTAGGCTGCGGTGCGCGCATAGGCTTTCGCCGCCAGCTTCTGCCGCAGCTCGAGCGAGGTCTTGCCGGAATGCTGCGAAAGCTCCTCAAGCACCTTGGCGTAGTCGGCCGGCTCGACGACGACGGCGACATCGCCGTGATTCTTGGCGGCGGCACGGATCATCGCGGGCCCGCCGATGTCGATGTTCTCAATGCAGTCGTCGAAAGCGGCGCCTTTGGCGACTGTCGCCTCGAACGGATAGAGGTTCACCACCAGGAGATCGATCGGCTTGATGCCGTGCTGCGCCATGGCGCCGGCGTGCTCTTTATTGTCGCGGATGCCGAGCAGGCCGCCATGCACCTTCGGGTGCAGCGTCTTGACGCGGCCGTCCATCATTTCCGGAAAGCCGGTCAGCGTCGAAACGTCGATCACCTTGAGCCCGGCGTCTTGCAGCGCCTTGGCGGTGCCGCCGGTCGAGACTAGCTCGATGCCGTGGGCGGCGAGCTGGCGGGCGAATTCGGTCAGGCCGCTCTTGTCGGACACCGACAGCAAGGCGCGGGTGATGCGACGCAGGTGGCTGGGCATGCGTTACGAGCTACCACACGAAGCGGGCGAAAGTGTATTGGGCCGCGCGACTTTATACAGCTTTCGCGACGTCGCGATCAGAGCGGCAATTCCGGCTCTTCGGTGCGCCCGGCGCGGGTGTGGGTCGCGGCCGGAGGTGTATGCCGCAGGCTCCAGCGCACCGCCGGCGTCTCGCGGGCATTGCCGTAGATCACGATCTGCACGGTGCGGCGCGGGCCGTCCTGGCCAGCGAGGTAAACGCTCTCCTCGATCTGCACCTGCTCGCCCAAGGTGGCGAACGACCAGACGTCCTTGTCCGGCAACAGCAAAATGACGCCGCGTCCGTCGGACAGCCGGTTCGCCTTCACCGCCGGATGCAGGTGGAAGCGGATGGCGTATTCGTCCGCGGCTTTGGCCGGGAAGTCGTGGCCGTCCGCCGGACGGAAACTATCCTCGCCGTCGAGCGCGCCGCCGTCCGCGGTCAGCCTGACCAGCCGCGTATGGATGACGCCGAAGTCGGCTGCGTAACCGTCGTGCGAGGCACGCAGCGTCACACCGCCGGCGTCGTCATCGCGGGCGATCTGCACGTCGTGCGGGCCGCCGATGATCGGAATGCCGCCGAGCAGCCGCCGCATCGAATCGAAGAAGCGGCACGACGACGTGTCGTTGAAGGTGACGGTCGAATGCGCGGGCGTTGCGCGCGCGACCTGCCGCCAGTTCTCCTTGTTGACGGCGGGCAGGCCGCAATTGACCACCAGCCGGTGCTGCTTCCACGATAGTTCGAACGACAGGCAGCCGGCGTGGCCCTCCTGGCTCACCGTGAGCGGCGGCGGCTTGCCGGTGTCCATCAGCAGCGCCGCGTTGCCGGCGTCGATGCGCTGGTAGCCGGAATGCGGCGCATTCGACACCGGCGTGCCGCGCGCGTCGTCATAGGCGAGCACGGTGGCGAGCAGATCCACCGGCGTCGCGCCCATGCCGTTGAACTGCGCGAAGTTGCCGTCGGCGTGACGGAAGAAGCGCAGCATCGGCATCATGCGGTCGATGGCGTTGTTGATGGCGGCGGGCGGCTGCAGGTGCCGCGCCGAGAACAGTTGCCGCAGCGGCAGGAGATCGACCAGCAGTTCGACCAGCACGCCGGGATTGCGGCTGATGTGGCCGCCGTCCGGCAGGATCTGGCGCTGCAGCTCGTCGACCAGTCGCCGCGTGTCGCCGCGCAGATGCCCGGACTGCCCTTGCAGGCAGAGCGTCGCGTAGTTGAGCGCGATCAGCGCCTGCAGGCGGGGCAGGCCGGCGCGTGTTTCCTTCAGCGACTTGCGCAGATAGCGCACCTGTCGCGACAGGCTGCGGATGAAGCGGCGGTAGAAACGCGCGTCGGCTTCCTGCAGCACGAACGGCGTCTGGCTCAGCCAACAGATGATCCGGCGCGAGAGAATATCGAGCCGCCAGCCGACCGCGTTCCAGCCGCCTTGCACATTGATCCACTCGTCGATCAGCGAGCGCGCATTGGCGCGCGTGATCGCGGAATCGGCAGCGCGCAGATGGCGCAGCCAGGAGAAGTTCAGCAGCGTCACCGCCCACTCATCCGACGGCGGCGTCATTTCAAACGGAGAACGCCGGTCGCAGATCACGACCTTGCCGGCGAAGGCGAAGCGTCCGGCGTAGATTTCGGCGGCGCGTGTCGCGTCGGCCGTGCGCAGATCCTGCGGCGCGATCACCAGCCGGTCGGTGGTCGTCGAGGTGAAGCGCCAGCGCAACAACGGATGCGCGTTGAGACCGGCGATGACGCTGCGGAACGCGCGGCGCGCGATGAACACGGAGAGTCTGGTCCGCTCCGCGATCGTGACACGCATCATGAAGGCGCTCGTCCCCTGCGGCGCGGCCCGATTCTGCGCGCGTGTGCCCACGATAGCGAAGGGGCGGGGGAGGGCCAATATCCCTTTCCGGTCCGTGGATTAGACGGTCTTGACGAGGCGCGCCGCATAAAAGCCGTCGAGTCCGCCCCAGCGCGGGTCGGGATCGGGCAAATGCAGCGGTAATGTGCGCAGGTCGCCGTCCGGAGTGAAGAAGTCGGCCTGTCCGCCGACTTCCTCGGCCGTCACCGGCTTGCGGGCGACGGACGTGTCGCGCGCAAGCAATGCGGCGATCTGCTCGACGCCTTCCTCGGGTTCGAGCGAGCAGACGCAGTAGACCATGATACCGCCCGGCTTGAGCAGGGTCAGTGCGCGATCGAGCAGCTTCGGTTGCAGCGCGGCGAGTGTCGCAATGTCGGCCTCACCCTTGAGCCACGGCACATCGGGATGGCGGCGAATGGTGCCGGTCGAAGAACACGGCGCGTCGAGCAGCACGGCATCGAACGGTTGCGACGGTTGAGGTTGCCACTCCAGCACGTCGGCGGCGACGCAGTCGGCTTGAAGCGCGAGACGTTCGAGATTGTCGCGCAGGCGATTGAGCCGCGCCGGTGACCGATCGACTGCGGCGACGCGCGCGCCGGCATAGGCCAGCTGCGCAGTCTTGCCGCCGGGCGCCGCGCAGAGATCGGCGACGTTCAGGCCGCGGACGTCGCCGAGCAGGCGCGCCGGCAACGACGCGGCTGCGTCCTGCACCCACCAGGCGCCCTCGTTGAATCCGGGCAGCAGCGAGATCGCGCCTTGCGCCAGCGTCCGCACGCTGCCGGTCGGCAGTACCCGGCCGTGCAGCCGCTCGGCCCACGGTCTCACGATTGTCCTTCACGGTGAGATCGAGTGCGGGCTCGTGACCGTTCGCTTGCGCGATCGCGCGCGCGGTGTCGGCGCCGTAGGCTTTTTTCCAGCGCGCGAACAGCCATGACGGCGTGTCATGCATTGCATTGGCCGCGGCGAGCGCCTCGCGATTCTGCGCGACGCGGCGCAGCACGGCGTTGACCAGTCCGGCATAGCGCGCCGCGCGGCGGTCGGCCTGCGCCAGCCGCACCGACAGATCGACCGCGGCATGATCGGGCACGTCGAGCCACAGGATCTGCACGGCGCCGATCAGCAGAATGGTTTCGGTGCGCGGCGCCTCGGCGGGAAATCCCTTGTCGAGATAGCCGCCAAGCAAATGACGCAAGGTTCCAAGCCGGCGTAGCGCGGTTGCGACCAGCCGCCGCATCAGCGCGCGGTCGCGCTCCGACAGCGAAGCGAGCCCCGGATGCGACGTCTTGCCGGAGAGCTGCTCGTCGAGCGCAATTTTTCGCCGCAGCACGCCATCGAGAATATCGGCGGCGATACGGCGGGCGGTGAGGCCGGGGACTTCCGGCTGGGGAGAGGTGCGCGGACGCGCCAACGATGACTCCAATTTCTCCCACGATCATTGCACAGGAATTGTGGCCGGTCCGCGAAGCGGGCCCGGAAAAAGCGCCAATAACTCACAGGTTTAGAAGGTCGCGGTGGACCCGGTGCCGGCGAAGCCGGCCGCTAGTCCAGCACAGTGACCTCGGTGCCGATATGCGTGCGCCGATAGAGATCGAGGATGTCGGCATTGTGCATACGGATGCAGCCGTGCGAGACGAACTGGCCGACCGAGCCCGGATTGTTGGTGCCGTGGATGGCGTAGTTGCCGCTGTCGAGACCGAGCACCGCGGCGCCCATCGGGTTCTGTGGCGAGCCGCCGGGGATGACCGGATTGTAGCGGCCGGCGATTTCGGGCGGCGCCTGCCAGGCGGGGCTCATGAGCTTGCGGTCGACACTGGCGTGGCCATGCCAGGCCATGCCGGCCTTGCCGACGCCGACCGGATAGCGGATCGCGCTGCCATTGCCGAGCACGTAATAGAGTTCGCGCGAATGCGTGACGATGACGATGCTGCCCGGACGATAGCCGCCGTTGAACGGCACCGTCTGGCCGGCGCGCGCCAGCGAAGGCGCAAGCAGTAGCGCCGCCGCGGCGAGGCAGCTCAGCCAGTGCCGGCGGAAATTCATTTTTCGACGATGACCGGCGTGCCGACGCTCACCATGGCGTAGAGCCTGGTGATGTCCTTGTTGTACATGCGGATGCAGCCGTGCGAGACGAAGCCGCCGATCGACTTCGGATTGTTGGTGCCGTGGATGGCGTACTCGCCCTTGCGCATCGTCAGCGCGGCGACCCCCATCGGGTTACGTGGACTACCGCCTTCGATCACCGGGCCGTAGCTGCCGCGGTGCAGTTCGGGCGGCGCCTGCCAGGCCGGCTTGATGTACTTGCCTTCGATCGCGGCGCGGCCGAACCAGGCCCAGCCCTGCTTGCCGACGCCGACCGGAAACTCGAGCGCCTTGTCGCCCTTGAGCACGTAATAGAGACGGCGGTCGGTGGTCTTCACCACGATGGTGCCGGGACGATAGCCGGTGAGCGGCACGATGCTCGGTGACTGCGGCGGCAGCGGTTGCGCCTGGGGAGCCTGAGCCTGCTGCGGCTCGCTCTTCTGTTCTTGCTTCGCGGGTGCCGGCTGCGCGGCCGGTTGCGGCTGCTGGGCATGCGCGACCGCGGCCGCCAGCAGCGCCCAGATCATCACGATGACGATGAAGATTGCCGTCCGCCTCAGCACGAGCGTCATGACACCCACCCCAATTCCTAACGCGCACGATATTAATGCGGCGTGCGCGAGGCACAGCCCAAAGCTCGCAGTAACCTAAATGCCGAGGTGTTAACCGTAAGAAGAGGCGAGAACGCTCACGCCCCCGCTTTCGCCGCCTTCTTGTTCTGCCGGTTGTTGACGAGATCGTCGACCACCGCCGGATCGGCCAGCGTCGTGGTGTCGCCGAGATTGCCGGATTCGTCTTCGGCGATCTTGCGCAGGATCCGGCGCATGATCTTGCCGGAGCGCGTCTTCGGCAGGCCAGGCGCGAACTGGATCAGATCGGGCGAGGCGAAGGGGCCGATCTCCTTGCGCACCCAGCCGACCAGTTCCTTGCGCAGGTCCTCGCTCGGCTTCTCGCCCGCCATCAGGGTGACGTAGGCGTAGATACCCTGGCCCTTGATGTCGTGCGGATAGCCGACCACGGCCGCCTCCGACACTTTCGGATGCGCCACCAGCGCGCTCTCCACCTCGGCGGTGCCGAGGCGGTGGCCCGACACGTTGATGACGTCGTCGACGCGGCCGGTGATCCAGTAATAGCCGTCGGCGTCGCGGCGGCAGCCGTCGCCGGTGAAGTATTTGCCTTTGTAGGTCGAGAAGTAGGTCTGCACGAAGCGCTCGTGGTCGCCGTACACCGTGCGCATCTGCCCCGGCCAGGAGTCGGCAATGCAGAGATTGCCGGAGGTCGCGCCTTCGAGCGTCTTGCCTTCGGCGTCGACGATTTCCGGCCGGATGCCGAAGAACGGCTTGGTCGCCGAGCCGGGCTTCTGCGCGATCGCGCCGGGCAGCGGCGTGATCATGATGCCGCCGGTCTCGGTCTGCCACCAGGTATCGACGATCGGGCAGCGGTCGTCGCCAACGACGCGGTGATACCACTCCCACGCCTCGGGATTGATTGGCTCGCCGACCGAGCCAAGCAGCCGCAGCGAGGCGCGCGAGGTCTTCTTCACCGGCCCGTCGCCCGCCTGCATCAGCGCGCGGATCGCGGTCGGCGCGGTGTAGAAGGTGTTGACCTTGTGTTTGTCGATCACCTCCCAGAAGCGGGAGTTGGTCGGATAGTTCGGCACGCCTTCGAACATCAACGTGATGGCGCCGTTCGACAGCGGCCCGTACAGGATGTAACTGTGGCCCGTAACCCAGCCGACGTCGGCGGTGCACCAGTAGATGTCGCCCTCGTGGTAATCGAACACGTACTGGTGCGTGATCGAGGTGTAGACCATGTAGCCGCCGGTGGTGTGCAGCACGCCTTTCGGCTTCCCGGTCGAGCCTGACGTATAGAGAATGAACAGCGGATCTTCCGCCTTCATCTCCTCGCACGGGCAGTCGGCCGGCACGGACTTGGCGACCTCATCGTAATAGACGTCGCGGCCGGCCTTCATGTTGACTGGCGCCTTGGTGTGGCGGACGACGATCACGGTCTTGACCGGCGCCTTCTCGCACGCGGCGTCGACGTTGGCCTTGAGCGGAATCTTGCGGCCGCCTCGGACGCCTTCGTCGGCGGTGATGATGATGTCGGACTTGCAGTCCTCGACGCGGCCGGCGATCGAGTCCGGCGAGAAGCCGCCGAAGATCACCGAGTGGATGGCGCCGATGCGGGCGCAGGCGAGAATGGCGTAGGCCGCCTCGACGATCATCGGCAGGTAGATGGTGACGCGGTCGCCTTTCTTGACGCCCTGCTTCTTCAGGACGTTGGCGAACGTCTGCACCTCGGCGTGCAGCTGCTTGTAGGTGACGGCCTTGGAATCCTTCGGGTCGTCGCCTTCCCAGATGAGGGCAACCTGGTCGCTGCGCTTGGCGAGGTGGCGGTCGACGCAGTTGAAGCAGGCATTGAGTGTGCCGTCCTCGAACCATTTGATCGAGACGTTGTGCGGGTCGTAGGAGGTGTTCTTGACCTTGGTGAAGGGCTTGATCCAGTCGATGCGCTTGGCCTGCTCGCCCCAGAAGCCGTTCGGATCCTTGATCGACCGGGCATACATCTCCTGGTACTTGGCGTCGTCGATGAACGCGCGCTTCTTCCAGTCGGCCGCAACGGCGTAAAGCTTGTCGTCGGACATCGCACACTCCTCCCTGTCCCCGCGGCTTGGCTGCGCAGGCGGTTCTTAAAGCGTTAAGCCATTATGCGACGGCCCTTGCGGGCCGGACAAGACGCGGATGGTGCGACTTTATGCCGATGAAACGGGGCTTTAATGGGCCCACCAGCCGACGATGGCGCCGATAATCACGAAAGCGCCGAGCCAGGCGATGCCATCGATGACCGTGAGCATGACCCGCCGCGACTGGAACGCATTGTTGGTCGCCATCGTCGTGAGCACGAAGCCGAACCAGCAGAACAGCGCCGAAATGATGCCGCCCCGCAGCGTGTACATATTGAGGTGGAATAGGATGCCGTAAATCATCCAGGCGATGATGAATTCGCTGACGAAGACGATGATGAACGGCGCGGTCTTCGCCGCCGCCGACTTTCCCGCCTGCTCCGCCTTGCATTGCTCCAGGGTCTTGCCCTGCGCTGCCATCCACTGTCTGCCCAGTGCGCTGTAGTAAATGCCGCCGAAGATCCAGGCGGCGACGGCGGCCACCAGGATGGACAGATAGTTCACATTGCTGAAGCTCATTGGCCGCTCCCTATTTCAATCCACCCATCTTGCACACGATCTTCCATTCGTCGGCGGTCACCGGCTGCACCGACAGCCGGCCATATTTCACCAGCGCCATGGTCTTCAATTTCGACTCGGCCTTGACCGCGGCGAGCGTCACCGGCTTCGGCAGCGGCTTGTCGGCGACGGTCTGCACCGCCACCCAGGCCTCGCCCTTCTCCGCCGTCGGATCCGGGAACGCCTCGCGGATCACCTCGCCGATGCCGACAACCTGCTTCTCGTCGCCGGTGTGATAGAAGAAGAACTTGTCGCCCTTCTTCATCGCCTTGAGATTGGTGCGCGCCGTGAAGTTGCGCACGCCGGTCCAGGCTTCGCCCTTGGCGCCCTTCTTGACCTGGTCGTCCCAGGAATAGTCGTCGGGCTCGCTCTTCAAAAGCCAGTACGCCATATCGCTAACCTCGTCATTCCGCCTTTAGCGGCCGCGTCAGCAGCGCGGCGATGGCATCGTCGACGCTCAGCTTCTTCGCCAGCACGGCCGCAACCGCGGCCGAGATCGGCATATCGATGCTCTTCTCGCGCGCCATTTCCAGCAGCACCGGCGCCGTGAACACGCCTTCGGCGAGCTTGCCGTGCGCGGCGGTCGCCGCCTCCTCGCCTTTCGCCAGCGCGACGCCGAACGAGAAGTTGCGCGACTGCGGCGTCGAACAGGTCAGAATGAGATCGCCGAGACCGGACAATCCCATCATCGTTTCCGTTTTGGCGCCATAGGCGCGGCCGAAGCGCGTGAGCTCGGCAAAGCCGCGCGTGATCATGGCGGCTGCGGCGCTCGCGCCGAGCGAGCGGCCGGTGACGATGCCGGCGGCGATGGCGAGCACGTTCTTGGCGGCGCCGCCAAGCTCGACGCCGCGCACGTCGTTCGAATGATAGGGCCGGAACGTGCCGGTATTGAGCGCTTCGGCAAGCTCGCGCGCGACGGTGTCGTCCGCCGCGGCGATGGTCACTGCGGTCGGCAGGCCGCGGGCGACATCGGCGGCGAAGCTCGGCCCGGACAGGATCGCCGGCATCGCCTTCGGCGCGCATTCGGCGATGATCTCCGACATGAACTTGTGCGTGCCGTGCTCGATGCCTTTGGCGCAAACGATGATCGGCGTGCGCGGTGTGGGTGACAGCGACGTGACGACCGGGCGCACGACCTGCGCCGGCACCACCAGCAGGATGGCGTCGGCTGCGTCCGCGCCCTTGAGATCGCGCGTCACCTTGATCTTGCTGTCGAGCTTCACGCCGGGCAAAAATTTGCTTTCGCGCTTTTGCTCCAGGCTGTCGGCGTTGGCGGCGTCGTGCTCCCACAACGTCACGTCGCGGCCGGCGCGCGCGCAGGTCAGCGCCAGCGCCGTCCCCCACGCGCCGCCGCCGAGCACGGAAATCTTCTGGATGCTCATTTGTACGCCGCCGTCTTCTGCAGCGCGCCCTTGGCGGCGGCGATCTCGTCGAGCGGCCAGCGCGCCCGTGGCGCGGCGTCGATCTTGTCGGTGAGGCCGAGCGCGAGGCGCTCGGCGCCCGCCCAGGCGATCATGGCGCCATTGTCGGTGCAGAGATCGGGCGGCGGCGCGACCAGCACGGTGCCGACCTCGAAGGCGAGGCGATGCAGCACCTTGCGGATCGCCAGATTGGCGGCGACGCCGCCGGCGGCGACCAGCGCGCTCGGCGCGCCGTATTGCGCGCGGAAGATGCGCAGGCCGGCGCGCAGCCGGTCGAGCACGACATCGACGATGGCCTGCTGGAACGAGGCGCACAGATCCGACACGTCGGTGTCGGACAGCGGCGCGATCTTCTCGGCTTCGAGCCGTAGCGCGGTCTTCAGGCCCGACAGCGAGAAGTCGGCATCCTTGCGCCCCTGCATCGGCCGCGGCAGTGCAAAGCGCGTCGCGTCGCCGCGCATCGCTTCGCGCTCGACCTGCGGGCCGCCGGGATAGCCCAAGCCCAGCAGCTTCGCGGTCTTGTCGAAGGCCTCGCCGATGGCGTCATCGTGCGTGGTGCCGATGCGCACATAGTCGCCGACGCCGCGCACCGCGACGACCTGGGTGTGTCCGCCCGACGCGAGGAACAGGCAGTAGGGAAATGGCGTCGCGTCGGTCAGTCGCGCGGTGAGCGCGTGCGCCTCCAGATGATTGACCGCGATCAGCGGCTTGTTCTTCACCAGCGCGATCGCCTTGGCCGTGGTCAGGCCGACGATGACGCCGCCGATCAGTCCGGGACCGGCCGCCGCCGCGACGGCGTCGAGCGAATCGTAATCACGCGTCGCGTCCGCCATCGCCTTGGCGATGACATGGTCGAGCGCCTCGACATGGGCGCGCGCCGCGATCTCCGGCACCACGCCGCCGAACGCCGCGTGCTCGCTGACCTGGCTCAAGATGACGTTGGATAGGATCTTGCCGCGGCCGTCGTCGGACCGCTCGACCACCGCCGCGGCGGTTTCGTCGCAGGTCGTCTCGATGCCGAGGACGATCATGGCGTGCTCCGGCTCTCCCCTTTCCGGGAAGGGTGAACTAAAAGGTGCCCTAGCATCGAGAGGTCCCAAGTTGCAATCCTTGAGGCAATCCACCGCCCTTTTGCGCATCGGCACGCGCGGCAGCCCGCTGGCGCTGGTGCAGGCGCGCACGGTGCAATCGATGCTGACGGCAGCGCTTGGCGCAAAGGACAGCGAGATCGAGCTGGTCGTCATCAAGACGTCCGGCGACATCATCCAGGACCGGCCGCTGGCGGACGAGGGCGGCAAGGGCCTGTTCACCAAGGAGATCGAGGAGGCGCTGCTTGAGAGGCGCGTCGATCTTGCCGTGCATTCGGCCAAAGACATGCCGACATTCTCGCAGCCGGGCCTGATGCTGGCGGCGTGCCTCGAGCGCGATGATCCGCGCGACGTCTTCATTTCGCACAAGGCGAAATCGATCGCCGAGCTGCCGAAGGGCGCGACGCTCGGCACCGCATCGCTGCGGCGGCAGGCGATCGCCTTGCGCATGCGGCCGGACCTGAGCGTGATGCCGCTGCGCGGCAATGTCGAGACGCGGCTGCGCAAGTTGGAGGAGGGTCAGGTCGACGCCACCATCCTCGCGCTTGCCGGCATGAGGCGGCTTGGCCTCGTTGAGCACGCGACCAAGGTCATGGACGCGACTGAGTTTCTGCCGGCGGTCGGGCAGGGCGCCATCGGCATCGAGACGCGCACGGACGACAAACGCGTGCGCGACATGCTGGCGCGCATCGACCACGCCGACACATCGATGGCGCTCGCCTGCGAGCGCGCCTTCCTCGCCGAGCTCGACGGCTCGTGCAAGACGCCGATCGGCGGCCATGCCACGATCTCCGGCGGCGTGCTGCATTTCCGCGGGCTGATCGTGAAGCCGGACGGCAGCGCCGCACACGAGACCTCGGTCGCCGGTCCGCGCGCCAGCGCGACGACCATCGGCGCCGACGCCGGACGCGCGCTGAAGCAATATGCCGGTCCGGTGCTTCGTTTGGTTGACCCGAAGATAGGCAGCGCCGCTGATGCATGTTCTCGTCACCCGCCCCGAACCGGCCGCCGAACGCACCGCGTCGGCGCTGGTCGCGCGTGGCCACGACGTGTGGAAGCTGCCGCTGATGCAGGTCGAGCCGATCGCCGCTGACCTCACCGGCGGCTGGGGCGGCGTCATCATCACCAGCGCCAATGCGCCGGCGGCCATTGCGAAAAATTCTGCGTGCGATGCGCTGCTGAAGCTGTCGCTTTTTGCAGTCGGCGAGCGCAGCGCTGACGCGGCGCGCGCTGCGGGTTTTGCTATTGTCACCTCGGCTGGCGGCAGCGTACGCGACCTCGTGCGCATGCTGCGCCAGCGCAAGGCCGACGCCAGCGCGCCGCTGCTCTATCTCGCCGGCGAGGACCGTGCCGCCGATCTGGTCGGCGAACTCGCTGCGAACGGCATCGCGGCCGAGATGCGCGTCGTCTATCGCGCCGTCGCCGCGCCGTTCCCGGATGAGCTGGTGGCGGCGCTGGAATTGGGCGACGTGCAGGCCGTGCTGCACTTCTCGAAACGCAGTGCCGACAATTACCTGGCCGGCGCGCGCGAGGCCGGCGTCAGCGAGCAGGCCGTGGCGGTGCGGCATTATTGCCTGTCGGCGCAGGTGGCGGAGCCGCTGGAGGCGGCCGGCGCCAAGCGTGTCACCGTCGCGCCGCGCCCGGAAGAGGCGGCGCTGATTGAACTTCTGCCGCTTTCTCCGGCTTAACGTGGCGCACCCGCGCCAATTGCGTTATTTCGGGGTTGCGGGCTTGGGGCGATTCGCACGCGCCACTGAGGACGACTTCGATGACCGAGAAGCGCAAGCGCGCGGCGCCGACCATCGATCTGAAAGCAACCGAGGTGCCTGCCCCGGCCGACACCGCGTCGGCGCACGACCAGGCGGCTTCACCGCCACCCGAGCCGCCGAAGCACAAGGCGAAGCAGGAAACAAAGTCGGAAGCGCCGCCGCCGCCCAAAGAGCCGCCGGCATTCGAAATCAAGCCGCCGCCGGCCGCGTCCCCCATCGCGACATATGCCATGCCGTTTGCCGCCGGCTTCGCCGGGGCCATCATCGGCGGCGCCATCGTATGGGCACTGCTGCTGGCGGCATCGTCGTCCAACGACGGCGCGCAAGTCGCGGCGCTGCAGAAAGCAGATCAACAATCTGAAAACGCGTCCCGCCTTCGGCGATGCCCAGGCGGTCGCGGCCTTGCGCGACCGCATCGGCAAGATCGAGCACGACATTGCCAGCCTGCCGCCGGGCGACGCGAGCGTGGCGGAGCGGCTCAATGCCGCCGACGGCGCGATGAAGTCGCTCGGCGTCGCGCTCTCGGCGCTCAACAAGCGCAGCGACGATGCCGCGACCAATGCCAAGCAGGCCGACGACCGCGCTGCCGCCGCCGAACAGGCCGTGCGACGAATTGCGCGACAGCGTCAGCAACGCCAAGCAGCAGGCTTCGAACGCGGCTGACGCCGGCCAGCTCGCGGCTGTGCAGCAACGCATCGGCGCGCTCGAGCAATCGCTGAAAGATGTGCGCGCGCAGCAGGCGCAGACTGCGACCACCGACAAAGCCGCGCGTCTTGCCTTGAGCACGGCGGCGCTGCGCGATGCCGTCGAGCGCGGTATCGCCCTACGAGGACCCAGCTTGCGCAGGCCAAGGCGCTCGGCGCCGACGACAACGCGCTCGCGCCGCTCGCTGCGTTTGCGGAAAAAGGCGTGCCGAGCCGGCGGGCGCTGGCGCATGAGCTCAATGACTTGATGCCGGCGCTCGTCAAAGCGGCCGGCGCGGAGGAGGCGCCGTCGGGCTTCCTCGAGCGCCTGCAGGCCAATGCCGGTCATCTGGTCCGCTTCAGCGCGATCAATGCGCCGACGGGCGACAAACCTGCCGACGTTTTGGCGCGCGTCGAAATTGCTGCGGCCCACGACAACATCGATGCTGCGCTTGCTGAGATTGGCAAGCTGCCGGAGAAGGCGCGCCAGCAGGCGGCCGATTGGGTGACCAAAGCGGTCGCCCGTCAGAAGGCGATCGCCGCCAGCCAAACCTTCGCGTCCGATTCAGCACGCGCGCTGAGGCCATGAGAACGCAATGATTCGGATCGTCCTTTTCCTGGTCGCGGTCGCGCTTCTCGCGTGGGGATTTGTCTGGTTCGTTGACCGCCCCGGCGACGTCACGATCACCTGGCCATGGCTCGATCAAATTTGGCCGGCGCATGGCCGGACCCAGATTTCGTTGGTCACGGCGGGCCTCGGACTCATTCTTCTGGTCATTGTGCTGATGGCCGTCCTCGCCTTCGTGCGCGGCATTTTGCGCTCGCCCGAGCAGGTGTCGCTGTTCTTCCGCCATCGCCGTGCCGTCAAAGGCTATCTCGCGCTGACGCGCGGACTGATTGCGATCGGCGCCGGCGATCTCAAGCTCGCGCGCAGCTCCGCGGACGACGCGGCGCGGCTGTCGCCCGGCGATCCGCTGACGCTGCTCCTGATCGCGCAATCGGCGCAGATGGCGGGTGATCGCGCCGCCGCCGAACGCGCTTTCCGCGATATGGCCAAGCGCGACGACACCAAGCTGCTCGGCCTGCGCGGACTTTATATCGAGGCGCAACGCCGCAACGATCCGCATGGCGCGCGTGCCGTCGCCGAGGAAGCGGCCAAGGTCGCGCCCGGATTGGCTTGGGCGGGGCAGGCGGTGCTCGACGACCGCTGCGCCGCGTCCGACTGGGCGGGCGCGCTCGAGGCGCTCGACCACATGAAGAGCGCGTTGGCAAAGCGCGATTATCGCCGCAAGCGCGCGGTGCTGCTCACCGCGAGGGCGCAGGCGCTCGCCGAGCTCGACCGCGATGCCTCGCGCGCAGCCGTGCTGGAAGCGGTCAAGCTCGCGCCCGACCTCGTTCCCGCCGCCGCGATGGCGGGGCGCCGGCTCGCGGAATCGAATGAGTGGCGCAAGGCGCGCAAGATCCTGGAGAACGCCTGGACCATCAATCCGCATCCCGACATCGGCGAGGCCTATGCCAACCTGCGCCTCGGCGATTCCGCGCGTGAGCGGCTCGGCCGCATGCAGAAGCTCGCGGCGAAGGTCGAAGGCCAACGCGAGGGCGCGCTCGCCGTGGCGCGCGCCGCGCTCGAGGCCGGTGAATTCAAGACCGCGCGCGACGCGCTCGCGCCTTACGTCTCGGCGCCGACGCGGCGCGTCGCCACGCTGATGGCGGAGATCGAGGAGGCCGAGCACAACGACCAGGGCCGCGTGCGTGAATGGATGAGCAGAGCCGTGCGCGCCTCCGGCGATCCGGTCTGGACCGCGGACGGCGTGGTGTCCGACCGCTGGCTGCCGGTCACGCCGAACGGCCGACTCGACGGCTTCGAATGGAAGCTGCCGCTCGCCGAGCTGGGCGCCAGCCGCCCGGTGGTCGAGATCGCGCCGCCTCCGCCACCGGCGCCCGCCCGGCCCCGGCCGAGGCCAAGCCCGCCGAAGAGGGTCCGCCGCCGCGTCCGCGCAAGGCGGCAAAGGCCGCGGACAAGGCCAGGCTCAAGCCAGTCGAGCCGGTCATCCCGCTGGTCCACGCCCCCGACGATCCGGGCACCGAGCTCGCCCTCGACGGCGAACCGGTGCCGGAATCCTCGACGCCTGAGGCGCCCGACACCTGGCAGCGTATCCGCGGCCTGTTTAGGTAAGGCTTGTTAGCTTGCTATTAGCGCCCCGCGCCGATAACTAGGGGCCGATTTCCAGCCGGCGTAGCTCAGCGGTAGAGCATCCGCTTCGTAAGCGGGTGGTCGGGGGTTCAAATCCCTCCGCCGGCACCATTTTCACACATCGCCCGGGCTCGCCACTTCCGCCGACGAGTGCGCCTTGATGTCGCGCGCCGGAACGCGGCCCTTGATGTCGCGGCCGGTCGGCAGCCAGGCGCAGACCTCGTTCTCGTTGACCCAGATGGTCTTGAATTCGGCCGGTGCGAAGAACTCCGCGAATACGAGTTCCTCATCCTTCGCCGCCTCGAGGTAATGCCGCTCGCGGTCCGGGTAATAGATGACATCGCCCGCCTTGACCGGAAACGGCTTTTCGTCGGCATAGACCGTGCCGCGCCCGCGCAGCACGTACATGAAATGCGCCGCGCCCTCGTGATGGTGGTTGGCGGCTGCGGTGCCGGGCGGGTAGATGATCATCTCGCCCTTCACCGCCTTGGTGCCGAACAGCCTGGGCGTCACCAGGTAGATGCGCTTACGCGCGTCGTGCTCGGAATCCAGTACCGGCTCGCGCGTCCAGTCGGTAATCCGCAACGGCGGCATGTTTTTCGTGAAACCTGGGTCGAGCTTCGCCGCCTGCGGAATCTCGCCGTATAGGACTGCGGCCCCGCCCGCCGAACGCAACCCGGCAGAAAAGCCGCCCGGCAGGAAGGCGACATGGGCGTCGGTCAAAGCCTCCGGGCCGAGCCGCACCTCGCCCTCGAGCGCCTGGAGCCACGCCACACTGGTTGGCGCTACGGCGAGCGGCATTTCACCGCCCGGATTCAGTGCAATGCGGTCGAGCAGAATGACGGTACCCGGCACGCGGGCCTGGGTGAGCAGGCGCTGGCGCAGCGCACCCGCGCCCGCCGGTTCGCCGCCTACGTCGCGTTGGTTGAAGATCGTGGCCAGGGCACTCTCCCGCCGCCGACTTTTCCACAGCCACGGAAATGCGCAAGATTTAGTGGGCGTTAGGCCGCACCATGCACCCAACTCCCGGGCGCGCTGCAAGAAATACTGTCATGTTCCACGGCCGATAAAGTAGTAAGGTGGCCGAAAGTCCGCCCTTCCCGTGACCTGTCAAGAGAAGCCGCATGGCCAAACCAACCGTCATCCTCGTCGGCGCCGACAAGGGAGGCGTGGGCAAAACCACCGTTGCCCGCACCTTGCTCGACTATTTCAGCGCCCATCAGACGCCGACCCGTGCCTTTGACACCGAATCCCCCCGCGGCACCCTGAAGCGCTTCCACCCGGACGTCACCGAAGTGGTGGATGTCACCGAGGTGGCGGACCAGATGAAGATCTTCGACACGCTCGGCAGCGCCGATGCCCGGGTCACGGTGATCGACGTCCGCGCCGGCTTGCTGTCGCCGACCTTGCAGGCGCTCTCCGACATCGGGTTTCTCGAATCGGCGAAGAAGGGCCAGATCACCTTCGCGGTGTTCCACATCCTCGGCCCCTCGATCGCCTCGCTCAACGAGATCGCCGAGACCGCGCGCTTCGTGGGCGACGCCAATTATTTCCTGGTGAAGAACAAGATCAACGACACCACGTTCTTCGAGTGGGATCCCAAGACCTACAACACCTACTTCAAGCAGATCAAAGGCGCGTCCGAGATCTCGATCCCGAAGTTGAACGAGATGGCCTGCGAGCAGGTCGAAGTGGCGAGCCAGCCTTTCGTGTCGTTCATCGCCAACAAGGATGCGCAGGGCCAGACGGCGAACTACTCGTTCGTGCTGCGCGGCTACGTGCGGCACTGGCTCGGCAATGTCTGGGGCGAGTACGACCGCGTCAAGCTGATCGACCTGATCGCCCCGAAAGTGGAAGCCGTTCGCCAACAAGCTGCCGGATAGGTCATGCGCGCGGACGGCTGACGCATGTCGTTCCGCAACTCGGTCACTGTCGTTGCCTCGCCGCGCTCGCGCGTCGGCAAGACGCTGCTGGCGCGGTTGCTGATCGATTTCCACACGCAGGAAGGCCGCGAGGTCGCGGCGTTCGATCTCAACTCCGGCGGCGGCACGCTGACGCAGTATGTGCCGAGCCGCACCACCGCCTCCGAGATTGCCGACATCAACGGCCAGATGGCGTTGTTCGACCGCCTGATCGCCGAGGACGGCATCACCAAGGTCGTCGACCTCGGCCACGAGTTGTTCGAGGGCTTTTTCGCGCTGGCCAGCAAGATCGGCTTTGTCGAGGAGGCGCACCGGCGGCAGATCGCGCCGGCGATCCTGTTCGTCATCACGCCCGACGCCACCTCGGTCGAGTCCTACCGGCGGCTGCGCGCCATGTTTCCGCAGGCGGTGCTGGCGCCGCTGCACAACGAGATTTTCGGCATCGCCCAGCACCGCGACAAATATGAGCTCGCCGGCCATCGCACGCTGCTGACGCACCTGCCGCTGCTCGCCCCCGGCGTGCGGCGCTCTATCGACACGCCGCCATTTTCCTTCACCGACGCGGCGCTCGCCTCGAGCCGCATTCCGCTCGAGGTGCAGGTCGAACTGCAGCGCTGGCTGCGCCGCGTCTACCGCGAGTTCCGCGAACTCGACCTGCGTATCCTGCTCGCCGACCTGCAATCTTCCATCGGCCTCGGCTCCTGAAATGGCCGCGCCGCCGCTCCTGCTGTCGCGGAAGTTCGCGCCGCTGTTCTGCTGCCAGTTCTTCGCGGCGTTCAACGACAATTTCCTCAAGACCGCGCTGGTGTTCCTGATCCTGTTCGGTGGCGCCGGCAACGCCGAGGCGCTGATCACCACGGCGAGCGCGATCTTCATCGCGCCGTTCTTCTTTCTGTCGGGACTGGGTGGGCAACTGGCCGATCGCTACGACAAGGCGCGGGTGGCGCAGCGGGTGAAATTCGCCGAGATCTTTGTCGCGGCGGCGGCGGCGCTCGGCTATGCGCAGCATTCGCTCGTGATCCTGTTTTTGGCGCTGTTCGGTTTCGGCGTGCTGGCCGCGCTGTTCGGTCCGGTCAAATACGGCATCCTGCCGGATCATCTCAAACGCGAGCAGCTGCCCGGCGCCAACGCGCTGATCGAGGGTGCGACCTTCATCGCTATCCTCACCGGCACCATCGTCGGCGGCATCGCCTCGCGCGGCGGCGGCGACACGATGGCCTTCGCCGCGCTGGTCATCGGCTTTGCGTTCGCCTGCTGGCTCTCGGCGCTCCTCATTCCGCCGACCGGCGAGGGGGCGCCGCAGCTTGCGATTGCCCGCAACGTCGCGGCTTCGACCGCGGCCATGATAAGCCATCTGCGCACCGACCCGCGGCTGTGGTGGGGCGCAATGGTGACGAGCTGGTTCTGGCTCACCGGCATCGTGGTGCTGGCGCTGTTGCCGCCGCTGATCAAGGTCATGATCGGCGGCAACGAGGGCACCGTGACCGCCTATCTTGCGCTGTTCTCCGTCGCGGTCGGCGTCGGCTCGGGCCTGGCGGCGCTGATCGCGCGCGGCCGCATCGTGCTCGGCACGACGCTCGCGGGCTGCATATTGATCGCCGTCTTTGCGCTTGATCTCGGCTTTGCGACCATCGGCTCGGCAGCGGCGGCGGTCGCGCCGCGGCCGCCGGGCGCGGTGTTTACCTCGGCGCTCGGCGTGCGCGTGGCGATCGATCTCGCCGGGCTCGCGGTCGCCGGCGGCCTCTACATCGTGCCGGCTTTCGCGGCGGTGCAGGCCTGGGCCGACGCCGATGTTCGCGCCCGTACGGTCGCCGCGGTCAACGTGCTCAACGCCGCCTTCATGACGGGCGGAACGATCCTCGTCGCGGCGTTGCAGAAGTTCGGCGTCGGCGTGCCGGCGCTGTTTGTCGCGATCGGCGTCGCGACCGCGCTGGTCGCGGTCGCGATCTGGAAGACGATGCCGAAGGCGACGTGAGCTACTTCCGCATCTTCAGGACGCGGTCGACCATTTCGCCGGCGACGCCGAGATAATTCGCCGGATCGACCATCTTCTCCAACGCCTTGCGGTCGGCGTGCTTGGCGATTTCCTTGTTCTCGGCCAGCAGGTCGACCAGCGGGCGGCCGGTCTTCACCACGTCGCGGCAGATGTCGTAGACGACGTCGTGGGCGTAGTTGCGGCCCATCGCGGCGCCGAGCCCCATCATCACCGCTTCCGACATGATGAGGCCCTTGGTGATGTCGAGGTTGTCGCGCATCTTCTTCTCGTTCACTTGCAAGCCTTCGACGAGGAAGCGCGTCTGCGCCAGCGCGCCCGCCGACAGCATGAAGATCTCCGGCAACACGATCCACTCGATCTCCCACGGCCCGGTGGCGCGCTCGTGGTCCTCGACCATCGCCTCCAGCAAAGCGGCCACCTGCTGTTTCACGATTGCCGACTGCGCGGTGATGTAGACCGATGAGATCGGATTGCGCTTCTGCGGCATCGTCGATGACGAGCCGCGGCCGGCGTGAAACGGCTCGTAGACCTCCTCGACTTCGGTCTGCATCAAGAGCTTCACGTCGAAGGCGATCTTGCCGCACGAGCCGGTGACGAGGCCGAGAAAGCAGCCGGTCTCGGCGATGCAGTCGCGCACCGTGTGCCAGGAGATCGCCGGCTGGCCGAGCTTGAGCTCCTTCATCAGGCCTTCCTGCACCTTCAGGCCATCCTTGCCGAGCGACGACAGCGTGCCCGCGGCGCCGCCGAATTCACCGACCAGCACGCGCTCCTTGAGTTGCGAAAGCCGCTGCCTGTGGCGCTCGAAGGCGGCCAGCATCGTCGCCATCTTGTAGCCAAAGGTGATCGGCACCGCCTGTTGCAGGTTCGAGCGTCCCGCCATCGGCGTGTCGCGATATTTCTTGGCGAGCGATGCGAGCGCGTCGCAGATGCCGTCGATCTCCTTGCCGACGATGTCGAGCGCCTCGCGAATCTGCATCACGGTCGCTGTGTCGGTGATGTCCTGCGTGGTGGCGCCCCAGTGCGACCATTCGCCCAAGCCGTCCTTGCACAGCTTAACGAGCTGCTGCACCACCGGCAGCACCGGGTAGCCGATCTTCTCGGTCGCCTCCTTGAGCTTCGCCATGTCGATTTCTTTGGCGTGGCAGTGCTTGACGATCTCGTCGCAGGCTTCCTGCGGAATGATCTTGAGCTTCGCCTGCGCCCGCGCCAGCGCCGCTTCGAAGTCGAGATATTTCTGCACGCGGTTCTCGTCGGACCACACCTCGCGCATGGCGGGCGTGGTGAAAATGTCGCGGAACACGGCGGAATCGAGATAGGTCGACGGCATTGGCGGCTCCTTATCGTCGCGGGCGGACCATAACGGGTTGCGCAAAGCGATCAACTGGCGAGAATGCGCGCCGCATGCCGCTTACTCCGCACCTGCAAAAGCTGCTCGACGCTCCGGTGCCGCGATTTTCCGACGCCGAAATGGCGCGGCGGCGCGCGGCGATCGAAGCGCTGGTGGCGCAGGCGGAATGCGATCATCTCCTGTTCTGCGGCGCCAACCGCTTCGGCTCCGGCGTGCAGTGGCTGACGCAATGGCCGGTGACCGCCGAAGCGGCCGGCGTTTTGACGCCGGGGAAGCGCGACGCGTTGTTCGTGCAGTACGTCAATCACGCGCCGCAGGCCGCGCTGATCGCCGACAAGGCCGACGTCGCTTGGGGCGGCGAGTCTTCGATCCGCGCGGCGATCAAGGTGCTGGAGAGCCGTGGCGCCAAAGCAGACCGTGTCGCGACGCTCGGGCCGCTGAGCGCCGAGCAGCACGCAACATTGTCCGCGAAGTTCGGCGCGCTCAAGAGCCTCAACCGTGATTACGTCCGGCTGCGGCAGGTGAAGTCCGCCGAGGAGCTCGACTGGCTGCGCATCGGCGCGCATTTCTCTGATCTCGGCATGAGCGCGTTGCGCGACGCGATCAAGGCCGGCGTCAGCGAGCGCGAGCTCGGTGACGCCGTCGAGCGCGCTTATGTGGGCTTAGGCGGCACCACAGGCATCCACTACATCGGCACGACGCCAATGGCGGCGCCCGATCTCGCCGTGCCGCGGCAGTTTCCGACGCCGCGGCGCGTGCAGGCCGGCGACGTCGTCGTGGCGGAAATCACCGCCGCATTCTGGGAGCATCCGGGGCAGGTGCTGCGCAGCTTCGCGCTGGGCGAGCCGGCGAAGCTCTATCGCGATCTGCACGCCGTGGCGGACGCGGCATTCGACGGCATTGCCGGAGTGCTGAAGGCCGGCGTCACGCCGGCGCAGGTGATCGAAGCCTCAGGCGCCATCGAGGACGCGGGCTTCACCATCATCGACGATCTCTTGCACGGCTACGGCGGCGGCTATCTGCCGCCGATCCTCGGCTCAAAGAGCCGCCCCGCCGGGCCTGTGCCCGAAGCGCCGTTCCGCGCCGGGCAGACCGTGGTGATCCAGCCCAACGTCGTGACGCGCGATGGCAAGGCCGGCGTGCAGACCGGCGAGATGGTGCTGATCACTGACAGCGGCAT
Source organism: uncultured Alphaproteobacteria bacterium (assembly GCA_963742095.1). GTDB lineage: Bacteria > Pseudomonadota > Alphaproteobacteria > Rhizobiales > Xanthobacteraceae > Pseudolabrys. The sequence continues at coordinate 866,529 of CAVUKJ010000003.1, read as the reverse complement.
CGAGCGCTTCCACGCGATGCAGCGCGGCTTCCAGACTATCTGAGCTGCTCCGCCATCCAGTCGGCGCTCTGCGAGCGCCAGCGGTAGGCGCGGTTGGTGGCGATGTGGTTGCCGTCCTCGATCATCATCAACGTCACGGCGCCCTTGACTTCCTTTGCCAGTCGCTCGGCATCCGCCGCCGGCACGATGCGGTCAAGCCGCCCGTTCACGATGAAGATGGGGCAGGTGATGTTGCCCGCCACGCCTTCGAGCGACAGCGTCGCAGCATTCTTCTTCGCCTCGTCCTGCGTGGCGCAGTGGCTGCGCACGCGGAAGGCTTCCCGCGTCAGGTCCGGCAGGCCATCCCAGGCGGCGCCCCAGTTGAAGGGCCCGCCGAGCGCGATGCAGGCCTTGATGCGCTTGTCGAAGGCGGTGGCGCGCGGCGCGTAGTAGCCGCCGAGGCTGACGCCCCACATGCCGATGCGCGATGAATCGAGGTCGCGCCGCGTACCGACATAGTCGAGCACCGCCTTCACCGGCACCTCGTAGTCGCCGCGAATGGCAAAGTCATATTGCGCCTCGCCCTGGCCCGGGCCCTCGAAGATCAGCGTCGCGATGCCGCGCGCGAGGAACGGCGCCTCGTAGGCGTCGCCTTCTTCCTTGGTCGAGTCGAGGCCGACCGCCATGACGACGACCGGCGGCTTGTCGTAGCCGGCCGGCTTGCGCAGGATGCCGGCGAGCGTGCCGCTCTCGTAAGGAATGCGCACGCGTTCGCCGGCCGGGCGCAGGAACGGCAGCGCCGCCTGACGGCATTCGATGGCTTTCGCGTGCGCCACTTTCATTTGCGGTACGTCCTGCACGAACAGGAACGACGCGAAGTGGTAGTAGACGCCGGCGCGCTGCAGGCATTCGCCGGCGGTCAGCTGATGCCCGCGCGACAGCGCCTCACGGCCGAGTTGTTCGTGATGGGCGGCGCGTGCCGACCAGGCGGCGCACCATTCGTCGTAGCTGCTGATCGAGGCCGTAACCTCTTCGAAGTCTGTCAGCACCACGCCATTTGCGATGAAGCGCGGTCCCCAGTGCGCGACCGCGGCGGTGAGCCGAGGGTCGGTTGCCATCGTGATTTCCATGAGATCAGTCCGTCTTCTCGTCGCGGCGGTACCAAGGCATGAAGTGTCGCGTCATCCATTGCACCAGCACCTCGAAGCCGACACCGAAGGCCGCGAGCAGCAGAACGCCGACGAAGGCCTCGTTGTGATGGTAGGAGCGCGAATTGTAGAGGATGTAATAGCCTAACCCGCCGATCGAGAGGAAGAACTCCGCCACCACCGCGCCTATCAACGCCCGGCCGGCGGCCAGGCGGAAGCCGGCGAGCAGGTAGGGCATCGACGCCGGCAGCACAATATCGGTCAGCATGCGCAACCGGCCGGAGCGGAACGATTGCGCCACCTCGAGGTATTCGCGCGGCACCGCGCGGGCGCCGTCGGCGACGTTCATGGTGATGGCGAAGATCGCGGCGAAGATGATGGTGGCGAAACGCGCAGCGCCCGAATAGCCGAACCACAGCGAGAACAGCGGCAGCACGATGATCATCGGCATGGCGTTGAAGCCGTTGACGTAGACCCGGATCATGCGGTCGATGATGTTGCTGCGCCCCATCAGCAGGCCGATGACCGTGCCGAGCACGATGGTGACGCCGAGGCCCTCGGCAACCGCGGCGAGCGTCGCGCCGAGCGCCTGCAGGAACGCCGGGTCGGTGATGACGCGCGGGATCGCCAGCACCACGGTGCTCGGCTTGGCGACGTAGGCCGGCGCCGTGGCGCGCACCACAAGCTCCCAGGTCAACAGGATGGCGGCGCCGGTCAGCGCCCGCGGCACCAAGGCGCCGCTGAGCCACGCGGGCCGCGCCGCCTGCGCAGGAGCAATCGTACCGATGGTGGTCTCGGCCATCAGGCGTTTCCCTGGCGCATGATCTCGTCCGAAAACCGGCGTCCACTTTTCGGGATCATGCGCTATTGCCTCCAATGCGCGAAGTGCTGCTCGATGGCGAGGCCGATCCGCGTCAGGCCGATGCCGAGCAGGCCGATCACCAGGATCGAGGCGAACACGCCGGAGGTGTCGAAATCCTGCGATGCGCCCATGATGAGCTGGCCGAGGCCGGTGGCGGACAGGAAGAATTCCGCCGCGATCATGCCGACCAGCGCGCGGCCGATCGCCTGGCGCACGCCGGTCATCATGTAGGGCAGGGTGTAGGGCAGCATCACCTCGCGCCACAGCGACCATTCGCTCGAGCGGTAGGACTTCGCCACCTCGATCAGCTCGGGCTTGATGCTGCGCGCGCCTTCGACGGTGTTGTAGAGCACCGGAAACACCGAGAACAGGAAGACGACCAGCACCTTCGGCCCGAAGCCGAAGCCCATCAGCGACAGGATGAACGGGATCAGCGCCACCATCGGCGTGGCGTAGAGGATCATCAGATAGGGCTCGATGCCGATGCGCAGCACGCGCACGCGCGCAAACAGCAGGCCGAGCGGCGCGCCGACGACGAGCGCCAGCACGAAGCCGGTCAGGAACAGTTGCGCGGATTCGGCGAGCCTAGCGAGGAATTCGCCGTGGACGACCAGCTGCCACAGCCGCACCAGCGTTTCCGAGAACGGCACCATGAAGGCCTTGCTGGTCGAGCGCCCGACGATCTCCCACAGCGCGAGACCGAAGAGGACGCTGAACCAGACCGGGGCGTGTCGGCGGATGTAGGTTTGCAAGGTTATATGTCTCTCAGCACTCAAGCATGTTGCAACGTTGCGCTGCCGCGATTTGCAGGCGTACTCCCTCTCCCCTTGGGGGAGAGGGTTGGGGTGAGGGGGCAAGTGCCTCTCGATAGGTCGTAACCCTCACCCGGCGCACTTACGTGCGCCGACCTCTCCCATAGGGAGAGGTGAAGCACGTGTGTGGCGGATCCCCGCTTTCGCGGGGATGACCGCGCTTTGCAAGAGCAAACCGCGGTCACTTCACCATCGCGTTGGCGTCTTTCCAGACGCTGCCGTCGACGAACTTGGCGTAGGTCACCGCTTCCTTGTCGGGTTTGATCGAGCCGATCTTCTTCATCAGCGTGGCGACCGCCTCGATCTTCTTCTCCGGCAGGCCGTCGTCCTTGGCCGCCCAGAAGTCGATGCCGAGGAAGGCCTTGAGCGCGGCCTTGTTCACCTCTTTGTTGTGGCCGGTCACCGAGGCGGCATCCGCCACGGCATCGGCGTTCTTCGGGTCCTGCATGAAATGGGCGGCCTCGATCATGCCGGCAACCGTACGCACGATGGCGTCGCGGTTCTTCTCGAGATTGTCCTTGCGCACCACCAGCGTCAGATAGTGGCTGGTCGGATTGGTGTTCTTCATCGCCAAGAGGATATTGAGCTTCTTGCCCTGTTGCTCGATCTCGGCGAGATCGTCGAGATGCAGCACGGCATAGTGCAGCTTGCCCGCGAGCAAGGCCGCGCCCGGCTGCGAGCCGAGCGCGATCTGCTTGACCTCGTCGATTTTCACTTCCTTGCAGCCGCCGGCGAGCATCGAACGCAGCGCGATCGAGCGCGCGCCGTTGATCGAAGTCGACGCCGACGTCCTGTCCGGCGAGATCCTTGCAGGTCTTGCCTGCGTCGGTGGTGCCGAGCACCCAATCCGGGTTCGGCATGCCGTAGACGCCGACCAGCGGCACGTCGGCGTTCGACACCTGCACGATCACCGGCGGGGTCGGCGACCACGCCATATCGATGTCACCGGCCACCACCGCGCGCGCGGCGGCGGTGCCGTTGTCGAACGGCTTGATCTCGACGTCGGCGCCGTGCTTCTTGAAGAAGCCCTGCTTCTCGGCGACGAAGGCAATCGTCACCGAATAGATCGGCGGAATGCCGGGGATCGCGACGACGATTTTCTTGCCTGCGGCCGCGGCGGGTGACGCCGCCAGCGCCGCCAGCACGACGGCACCGGCCGTCAGTTTTGTTATTCTATTGATCATTGAGTCCTCCCTTTAGGCTTTCGAGTTCTTGCTTTAGCGTTCGAGAACGAATTCGGCTTCGCGCGCCTCCCGCATCAACGTAGACCACACGCGCTCGCGCAATTCGGCGAACCGCGGCAGGCGCAGCGTCTCGCGCGTGCGCGGGTTCGGCAGATCGATGGTGATGGTCTCGTGGATGCTCGAGGGCCTGCCCTTGAGCACGATGACGCGATGGCCGAGCAGCACCGCTTCCTCGATCGAGTGGGTGACGAAGATCATCGCGGTCGGCCGCTCGTCCCAGATGCGTAGCAACTCGAATTGCAGGATCTCGCGCGTCTGCGCATCGACCGCCGCGAACGGCTCGTCCATCAGCAGCACGCTCGGCTCGACCGCCAGTGCGCGCGCCAGGCCGCAGCGCTGCTGCATGCCGCCCGACATCTGATAGGGGTAGGCCTTCTCGAAACCGGCGAGCCCGACCAGCTTGATGAACTCCGGCACCTTTTTCTCGATCTCCGCCTTCGGCGCGCCGGCCATGCGCAGGCCGTAGGCGACATTCTCGAAAACCGTCTTCCACGGAAACAGGCCGAAATGCTGAAACACCATGGCGACGCCCGCGATCGGTTCGGTGACGCGCTGGTCGCCGACCCAGATCTCGCCGGCATCGTGCGGCAGCAGGCCGTCGATGCAGCGCAGCAGCGTGGTCTTGCCGCAGCCCGAGGGGCCGACGATGGCGACGATCTCGCGCGCGCCGACGTCGAAGTCGATGCTGTTGAAGACCTGCAGGTTGCCGTAGCGCTTGGCCAGGCCCTTGACGCGAATGCGGGGTTCGCCCGACGCCGGCCGTGAAGCGGGGACGGCGCGCGTTGCTGTTTGTTGTTGTGTCACTTGTTGCGTCACTCGACTGCCTGTGATGCGGGTTTCGGTGCGATCTTGGCCCAGTAGTCGGCGGCTTGCTTGGACTGCTTGAGCGCATCCTCGGTCTCGAAGCCCGGCGCCATCGAGGCGTCGGTGCCGGCGAGGATCTGGTGATGTTCGATGTTGAGCGTGCGCAGCCAGCGCTGCTGCCCCATGGTGATGGCGACGAAGTAGCCGATCTCGACGAGCTCCGGCTCGCTGAAGTGCCTGTGCAGGCGCGCCCACAGTTCGTCGGTCGCCGGCAGGTCCCAGGTGATGCACTCGGCGTAGGCCAGCGCCGCCTTCTGCCTGTCATTATAATGAGGCGACGTCTCGAAATTGATCAGGTCCATGTAGTCGTCTTCTTTCAGGCCGGACTTGGCCGCCTTGATCGAGCGCTGATTGCCGCAGAACTCGCACAGCACCGAGCGCGACACGTAGACGCGGCACAGTTCCTTGATCTTGTGCTCGGCGACGCCGTTCTTGAACACGTCGCGCCAGGTGTTGGCGAACGACCAGAAGGTCGCCGGCACGTGCGCGCGCACTGCCTGGCTTTCCGGCCGCGGCGTGCCTTCGCGCGCGCAGCGTTCGAATTCCGCGATCATGGCAGGGTCCTTGACCGTCGCCGGATCGACATAGCTAATGCGGGGTTTCGGCATCGGGGCAGATTTCTCCCTCAGTATTGTCGTTATGGCGCGCCCGGGCGGGGCTTGCGGAGGCCGCATGTTGCCGCAACCAGGCGGGAGGGGCAACGCCGCAGGCGCTCACCTTAACCCCCTATAAAGCGCGTGATTTGGTGCTCGCGGTCGGCAGCGTGGGCGCGCGCCCGCGCGCTAAGGCGCGGCGTTAAGACCGGTTAGGCTTTCCCGTTTCTTACTCGGCGCGCGCGCATACGAAGCAGTATTCATAACGGTCCGCAGGGTTACTCGAAAGTTGAACGCATTTCTGAAACCGCTCGTAAAGAATAGGTCTTCAGTCACCCTTCAGCATAGCTCGAACTGCGCGCATTCCGTTAGTAATTGAATACTGCCTGCCACGTAGTCTCGTTGGCGAAGAGACCGAAAACGAATTTCGGATCGCGTCAAACGAGGCAACCGCCGTGCGTGCAAGTACCGTCGTCATGATCGGCTTCGCCGTGGTGTTCGGCCTGCTCGCGGTGTTCATCGCGCAGGCCTGGCTGAACAACCAGGCCGCCATGCGTGCAAAGAGCATGGAAGCAAACAAGAAGCCGGTCACCACGCAAACCATCGTCGTCGCGGCGCAGCCGCTGCGTTTCGGCGCCGAACTCAGCGCGTCGATGCTGAAGGAAATGCCGTGGCCGCAGGAAGCGCTGCCGGCCGGCGCCTTCCACAAGATCAAGGACGTGCTGACCGGCCGCCGCGTCGTGCTCACCGCGATCGAAGCGAACGAGCCGGTGCTCGCGCTCAAGATCACCGGCGCCGGCGAGCGCGCGACGCTGTCGGCGCTCGTGCACAAGGGCATGAAGGCCGTCACCATCCGCGTCAACGACGTCGAAGGCGTCGGCGGCTTCGTGCTGCCGGGCGACCGGGTCGACGTCGTGCTGACGCGCACCATCGACAAGGGTTCGGCCACCACGGAAGTCGTGCTGCAAAACACGCGCGTGCTGGCCACCGATCAGAGCGCCGACGATCGCGTCTCCAAGGCGGCGGTCGCCAAGTCGGTGACGCTCGAGGTGAGCACGGTCGAGGCGCAGAAAGTGTGGCTCGCGTCCTCGGTCGGCAATCTTTCGCTGTTGCTGCGCAAGGCCGGTGAAACCGCCGAGGCGCGCACGCGCAAGATCACGCTCAACGATCTCAGCAGCAACGACGACATCAACAACGAAAAGGTCGCGACCACCACGATCACGGTGACGCGGCCGTCTGCCAAGCAGGACTACACCGTGCCGGTCGAGGGGAATGGGGCCCTGGCCGCCGCGGAGCGGAGCAACGACGCCCGTTAAAGGCGGGCGAAACATTCATCGGGGACGGGGGAGAGTGTCGTGAACAACAACAACGATTGCGCCGTCGGGTTTTCGTGGCGGCGTCCGGACAGGAGCGAGCCGCGCGGCGCGTGGCTGCGCGACGTGGTGATCGCCTTGGCGGTGGCCGTGGCGGCAACGCTGCTGTGCCTGATCGGCAACGCGCACGCGCAGGAGCGCGCCATCCAGATCGGCGGCAACAACCGTACCGCCATGGTGCTGGTCAGCATCGGCAAATCGCAGGACGTGCGCACCGACAACAGCTTCGTCGACGTCACCGTCGGCGATCCTGACGTCGCCGACGTCAACCCGCTCACCGACCACTCGCTGTCGATCCTCGGCAAGAAGATCGGCACCACCCGCGTCTCGGTCTACGCCGAGGGCAAGAAGCTGATCGGCATCTTCGACGTCGAGGTGTCCTACGACATCACGCGGCTGACCAATGAGCTGGCCCGCCGCTTTCCGGGCTCGCACCTGCGCGCCTCCTCGGTCAACGGCCGCATCATGCTGTCCGGCGAGGTTGTCGACGCCGCGACGCTCGATCGCGCCGTGACCATCGCGCGCCAGTTCGGCCCCGAGATCATCAACACCGTGTCCGTCATGTCGCCGCAGCAGGTGATGCTGGAGGTGCGCTTCATCGAACTGTCGCGCACGGCCGGCCGCGAGCTCGGCGTGCAGTGGAATCGCTTCGGCACCCACAGCACCACCAACATCGGCTCGCAACAGCCCGCCGGAAGCCTGCCGATTCAGGCGCCGACGAGCACGACCAACATTCCGGCCGGCGAAATCGCCGCCGGCGTGCTGTCCGGCGGCTCGCCGTTCGGCTTTGCCCTCGGTCGCATCATTTCCGACAGCACGACGATCGACGTCGCGCTCAACATGCTCGAGCAGAAGGGCGTCGCCCGCAGCCTGGCGGAGCCTAATCTGGTGGCGCTCTCGGGCGACACCGCGAGCTTCCTGGCCGGCGGCGAATATCCGATCCCGGTCGCCGGCTCGTTCGGTCAGATCACGGTCGACTACAAGAAATACGGTGTCGGGCTGGCGTTTACCCCGACGGTGCTCGGCCGCGGGCTGGTCAACATGAAGATCGAGCCCGAGGTCAGCCAGATCGACACCAACCACACGATTTCCGTCGCGAACGGCGTGTCCGTTCCGGCGCTGATCGTGCGCCGCGCCTCGACCACGGTCGAGCTGCGCGACGGCCAGAGCTTCGTCATCGGCGGGCTGTTGCAGAGCGACAACCAGCACCAGATCGACCAGCTGCCGTGGCTCGGCAGCGTGCCGGTGCTGGGCACGTTGTTCTCGTCGAAGTCCTACCAGAACAACGAGACCGACCTCGTCATCATCGTCACGCCGCACCTGGTGCAGCCGACGCGGCCCGGCGACATGGTCCGGACGCCGCTCGACGACACCGTGCCGCCCAACGACGCCGACTTCTTCCTGCTCGGCAAGACCGAGATCACGCGGGCCGAGGCGCGCCGATGGACGCCGGTTGCCGCACGGATCGATCTTGCCGGCGCCAAGCCGTTCACCGGACACATGCTCGACATGGGGGGGCCCGATGCAACCGTTCAATAACGCCGTGCGCGGGGTGACGCTCGGCCTGGTGCTGGCCGCCTTGGCCGGCTGCTCGGAGACGAACGAATATCTCGATCGCCGCGACACCATCGCGCTCGACGGCGGCAACGCCGTCGCCACCGACAAGACGACGCAGATGGTCGATCCGTGGCCGCCGGCCAGCGCCCAGAAGTCCATCGGCTTCAATGGGGAGCGCATGGAAACCGCGATGGAGCGCTATCGCACCAACCGCACCTATCCGCCGAACGGCACCGGCACGTCGGCAACCTACGCGCCGCCGCCGCCGCCGAGCAATACGACGCCGGTCGGCCCGACCGTCGCGCAGCCGGCAGCGCCGGTGAAATAAGCGGGAGCGCTCCAGACAATGCGCCTCGGCCGCAGCCCAGATCCGAACCGGACCCGCGTGGTGGTCGTCACCGCCGACGCCGAGTTCGAGCGCGCCGTGCGCTCGACCTTCGGCGCATCGAGCGCGATCGACCTCGACGTCGTGTCCGGCCGCATCGCCGACAAGGGCGACGGTCTGACGCTGGACGGCGCGACCGTTGTCGTGGTCGATCTCGATGCCGGCCGAGCCGACGAGATGGGCGCGCTGCAGCGTCTGATGGCGCGCGTCGGCGCCTGGCCGCCGGTGATCGCGGTGACGCAAGGCTTCGATGCCGAGCTCGCCCGCACGCTGATGCAGATGCGGGTCGCCGATTTCCTGGTCAAGCCGATCGCGCCGATCGACCTGGTGCGCGCCTGCGCGCGCGTGGCGCAAGGCCAGCCGGGCGCCGAGAAGCCGATCGAAGCGCAGATCTATACGTTCTTGCCCGCGGTCGGCGGCGCCGGCGTGACCACGCTGGCGGTGCAGACCGCGATGATCCTGCTTAACAGCGGCGGGCAGCGCGCCAAGACCAAGACGTGCCTGGTCGATCTCGACTTCCAGCACGGCGCGGTGGCCGACTATCTCGATCTCGAGCCGCGCCTCAACCTCGCCGAAATCGAGCCGCGCCCGGACCGCCTCGACCGCCAACTGCTCGAGGTGATGCTGTCCTATCACGCCTCCGGGCTTGCGGTCGTTGCCGCGCCCAATCGGCCGGCCGAAATGCGCTCGTTCGATCCGGACGTCGTGACGCGCCTGCTCGATCTCGTCTCCAGCCATTTCGAATATGTCGTGTTCGACATGCCGCGCACCTGGTTCTCCTGGACCGACAGCGTGCTGCTCGGCTCCAACAAGCTGTTCATCGTCAGCGAGACGACGGTGCCGGCACTGCGCCATGCCAAGAATCTGGTGGCGGCGATCAAGGAGCGCCTCGGCGACGGGCCGCATCCCCAGGTTATCGTCAACCGCTTCCAGTCGAAGATGTTCGGCGCGGGCCTGCGGCTCGCCGATTTGCGCCAGGTGCTGGGCGATGCGTTCAGCGCCGTGATCCCGAACGACTACCCGCTGGTGCGCGAGGCAATCGACCGCGGCGTGCCGCTCGACGAGGTCAAGCCCGGCAACAAGATCACGTCCGAATTGAAGAAGCTGGTGCTCGCGGGCAATGACGCCAAGGCATCGGAGGCGAAGGCACCGCTGCTGAAGAAGCTCAAGCTGGCGGCGGCGAAAAGCGCGTGATCCCGAAAGACGTCAACCGGCTTTCGGCGACGATCATGCGAACACGAAAGAGCTAAAGCGATGGCCGGACGTTTCACCACCCGCCGATCTGCCACCGATCTGCCCGCCGTCGCGGAAGCGCCCGGCGTTGCGCCCGAAGGCATGGCGTTCACGGTGTTTCCGGAGGCGCCGGCCGAACCGGCCGCGCCGCAGGCGACGCTGCTGCAAAGCGACAAGGTGCTCGACGCCAAGGTGCGCCTGCACCGCCGGCTGATCGAGGAGATCAACCTGTCGGCGCTGGAAAAACTTCCCGAGGACGAGATCCGCCGCTACGTCCAGGGCCTGGTGTCGCAATACGTCCTGACCGAACGGCTCGCGCTCAACGCGCAGGAGCTCGACGATTTCATCAGCGAAATCCTCGACGAGATGACGGGCCTCGGCCCGCTCGAACCCTTGCTCAAGGACGAGAGCATCAACGACATCCTGATCAACGGCCACGAATGCGTCTATGTCGAACGCCGCGGCGTGCTCGAGCCGCTGACCGTGCGCTTCAAGGACGAGCAGCATCTGCTGCGCATCATCAACAAAATCGTCTCCGCGGTCGGCCGCCGCGTCGATGAAAGCCATCCGCTGTGCGACGCGCGCCTGCAGGACGGCTCGCGCGTCAACGTCGCGGTGCGGCCGATCGGCGTCGACGGCCCGCTGGTCTCGATCCGCAAATTTTCCAAGAAGAAGCTCGACCTCTCCAAGCTGGTCGATGTCGGCGCGCTGCGCCCGCCGATGGCCGAGGTGCTGGCCGCCGCGGTGCGGGCGCGCATCTCGACCATCATTTCCGGCGGCACCGGCTCCGGCAAGACGACGATGCTCAACGCGCTGTCCGCCTTCATCTCGGAGAAGGAGCGCCTGCTCACCATCGAGGACGCGGCCGAATTGCAGCTGCAGCAGCCGCATGTCGGCCGCATGGAGACGCGCCCGCCCAACATCGAAGGCAAGGGCGAAATCCGCCAGCGCGATCTGGTCAAGAACGCGCTGCGTATGCGCCCCGACCGCATCATCCTCGGCGAGTGCCGCGGCGAGGAAGCCTTCGACATGTTGCAGGCCATGAACACCGGCCACGAAGGCTCGATGGCCACCATCCACGCCAACACGCCGCGTGACGCCATCACCCGCCTCGAGCAGATGATCGGCATGGCCGGGCTGCCGATGACCGTCGCCTCGATCCGCGGCCAGATCGCCAACGCCGTGCAGCTGGTGGTGCAGCTGTCGCGCCAGTCCGACGGCAAGCGCAAGGTCACCTCGATCGCCGAGGTGACCGGGCTGGAAGGCGACATCGTGCAGATGCAGGAGATCTACAAATACGTGCGCACCGGCACCGCCGCCGACGGCACCGTGCAGGGCCACTTCCAGGCGACCGGCGTGCGCCCGCGCTTCCTCGGCCATCTCGCCACCCAGGGCATCAAGATCCCGGGCGCCTACTTCGATCCGTCGCAGCCGCTGTGAGCATGAGCGGCTAGGCCCATGGAAAAGCTGCTCACCTTCGACCCGGTCTATCTGTTCTATCTGCTGGTCGGCGTCTCGGCGGCGATGATCGCGGAGGCGGGCTATCTGCTGTTCTACAACAACGCCTCCTACCGCAAGAACATCAACCGCCGCCTCAAGGTGATGGACACCAAGTCCGACCGCGGCAGCGTGCTCGCGCAATTGCGCCGCGAACGCGGTCTCACCAGCGGCGGCGACTACCGGCTGCCGCTGATCAATCTCAACCAGCTGGTGCTGCAGTCCGGCATGAGCATGGGCTTCGGCAAGCTGATCGTCTTCATCGTCATCGGCGGCGTGCTGGCCTTCGGCGCGACCATGATGTTCGACCACAATGCCCAGCATGCCATCGGCGCCGCATTGTTCTCCGGCCTCGTGCTGCCGCTGCTGGTGCTCAAGATCATGCGCGGCCGCCGCCAGAAGAAATTCGGCGCCCAATTCCCCGACGCCATCGACATCATCGTGCGTTCGCTGCGCGCCGGCCACCCGGTGCCGGTCGCCATCGCCATGGTGGGGCGCGAAATCCCCGATCCGGTCGGCACCGAGTTCGGCATCGTCACCGACGAAATTACCTACGGCGCCGATCTCGAGACCGCGATGCGCAATCTCTACTTCCGCGTCGGCACCGACGACCTGCCGCTGTTCGTCACCGCGGTGGCGATCCAGGGTTCGACCGGCGGCAATCTCGGCGAGATTCTCGAGAACCTGTCCGGCGTCATCCGCCAGCGCTTCAAGATGCGCCGCAAGATTCGCGCGCTCGCCGCCGAAGGCCGCGCCTCGGCGATGATCCTGTCCTCGCTGCCGATCGGGCTGTTTCTCGCCATCAACTTCATGGTGCCGAACTTCTACGGCGCCATCTGGAACGAGGACCTGACCAAGATCGCGCTGGCCCTCGCCGGCGCCTGGATGGGCGTCGGCAACTTCATCATGTATCGCCTGGTCAACTTCAGGATCTGACGCGATGGATTTTGCCTCACTCATCGGCGATATGCTCCGCGACCGCGGCAGCATGGTCATGGCGCTGATGATCTTTCTCGCCGCCGGCACGCTCGCCTTCACGGTGATGGCTGTCGTGCGCGTGCGCGGCGCGGTCAAGAAGCGTACCGAGCGCGTGATGGAGGAGGGCGGACGCTCGAACCCGAAGCGGTCGCTGCGCTATTCGAGCCTGCAAGCGGTGGCGCAGCTGCTCGAATACACCACCAAGCACTACGCCTCGACCGAGAGCGACACCATGAAGGTGCTGCGCCAGCGCCTGATCCAGGCCGGCATCTTCGATCCGCGCGCGGTCGCCATGTTCTTCCTGGTCCGCACCGGGCTTGCGGTGGCGCTCGCCTTCGTCGCGATGGTGATGCTGCCGATTTTCATGTCGAAGGGCGGCTCGGCCTACTGGCTGCTGGTCGTGGCCGGCGGCATCTTCGGCTACATCGGGCCGAGCATGTATATCGACCGCCGCATCAAGGCGCGCATGCAGGAACACCGCATGGGCTTTCCGGACTTCATGGATCTCCTGGTGGTGTGCGCCGACTCCGGCCTGTCGATGGAGGCCTCGCTCGAGCGCGTCGGCCGCGAGCTCGGCGACAGCTATCCCTCGCTCACCGCCAACATCCACATGACCAACCTCGAGATCCGCGCCGGCCGGCCGCTCAAGGACTCGCTCGAGCGCTTTGCCAACCGCCTCGCGCTCGACGAGGCGCGGGCGTTTGCCACGCTGATCAACCAGTCGATCGACATCGGCTCCTCGATCACGGATGCCTTGCGCGTCTATTCCGACGACATGCGGCACAAGCGGCTGTCCTACGCCGAGGAGAAGGCCTACGCGCTGCCGGCCAAGCTCTCGGTGCCGATGATGGTCTGCATCTTCCCGGTGATCTTCGTCGTCATTTTGCTGCCCGTGTTCGTGAAGCTGCACGTCGGCCACTATTTCTGAGCGCAAGCCGCGCGCCTATTCGGCCGTCGTCCCCGCCAACGGGTCCGCGCGAAGCGCGGCCCGATGACAAGCTTCGGCGGGGACCCAGTAATCACTGAACTGACTGGGGTTACTGGATCGTCCGCTTTCGCGGACGATGACAGTGGGGCCGCGCTGCCCGCCCGACAAAGATAAACAGCTTCTTAACCATCCTCCCCTAGCCTCGCGGTCAGTTCCGTGGGGTGTCATCCGGGGCGGGCTTTGTAATGCGTATTGGGATTGCCCGAAGCTTGATGTTTGCGGCCGCGAGCCTGGCGCTCGCCGCGTGCAACACCACCGGCGATCTTGCCGGCCAGTCCGCCGATCAGACAACCGGCAGCGTGCCGACGGGCGACGTCGCCTCCGCGCCGCTCGCGCCTCCGGGCGCCGAACAACAGCCGGTCGCGCCGTCGGCCTCAGCCGATGCCAATCCCAACGTCGCCGATCCGGCCACCACCGGCACGGTGCCGGAGCCGCCGCCGCTTGGCGTGGCGCCCGAGGGCGAGACGCCGGGGCTGCTCGGCTCCGATCCGCACGACGAACTCGCGCTCGGCAAGAAGATGTACCGCTCCAACAATTTCGGCCTTGCCGAGCAGCACTTCCGCAAGGCGGTCGAGCTGCATCCGCGCGACGCCGAGGCCTGGCTCGGCCTCGCGGCCTCCTACGACCGGCTGCGCCGCTTCGATCTCGCCGACCGCGCCTATAAGCAGGCGGCCGGCATCGTCGGCGAGACGGTGGAGATCCTCAACAACCAGGGCTTCTCCTACATGCTGCGCGGCGACTTCCGGCGCGCGCGGGCGAAGCTCCTGGCCGCCGACCACAAGGACCCCGGCAACAAGTACGTCGCCAACAACCTGCATCTGCTCGAGGAGAGCATGCGGCAAGGCAAGCAGGTGGAGTAGGGCGGCACTGCCGCACCCGACCGGGTTAGCTACGATAAAATTCCGCCGCACTCTAGGATAATATTCCGCATTTACCACCCCACGCGAGGGGCGTTCCTGCAGGACGCTTCTGGAACGAGGGGTGGTGCGGCGCCCGCGGGCGAGGCTCGTAACCTCGCACCCGGGCGGCGACGGGGCACCGCCCGGGGGGTAAACTAAGGTCCCCTGCGAGGAGCTCGCTGACGGTGGTCGGCCCGGCCGGCCGGAGGCAACTCCGGCACGCCAAGGGTCCGAGCCGAAAGCGCGGCCCGGCGCCGGAAGGAAAACGCCGCGATGGCGCGCCGAAAGGCGCCGCACCTTGGGAAACCAGGGTGCGCAACTCAAGGAAGTCGCGCCGGTCGGCGCGCCGTCCCCCTCGCATAAGCGAGGGAGAAGAAAGCCTCCGGCGCGCCCCGCGCCGCAAAGAACAGCGGCGATGACGCGCGGCTGAAATTCGGATGGCGTCCCCGCTTTCGCGGGCATGACAGCGGCGAGCGGTAAGAACAGCGCAATCCGCCGAATATTCCGCTCGCGCCAATGGGCAACCCCGGTAGCGCAAACCAGCCGCTCTCGACTACATTGCCGCCCGAGCCGGCATCAGACCGGCCGCATACAGGGAGGAACGCCATGACGAAACGAAACGGACTGTCACGCCGCGCGCTGCTCAAAGCCGGCGCGGCCATGAGCATCCTTCCGGCGTCCGCGGTGTTTGCGCAAGGCGCCGACACGCTCAAGATCGGCTTCCTCACGGTGCTCACCGGGCCGCTCGCGGCCGGCGGCAAGCAGCAGGTCGAAGGCGCCGAGCTGTTCCTCAAGGAGCGCAACGGCATGATCGCCGGCCGCAAGGTCGAGCTGGTCACGCAGGACACCGCCGGCCAGCCGGCGCTCGCCAAGACCAAGACGCAGGAGCTGGTCGAGCGCGACAAGGTCGCGGTGATGATCGGGCCGCTCGCCACCAACGAAGCGCTGGCGATGGACAGCTATGTGCGCGATTCGAAAGTGCCGCTGATCACGACGACCTCGGCCGCCACCGTCGATCTCAAATCGCGCCAGCCGCATCCTTACGTGCTGCACGCCTTCGGCACCGCGCCGCAGGTCACCTATCCGCTCGGCGACTATGCCGCCAAGACGCTCGGCTTCAAGAAGATCTGCATCGTCGCGGAAGACTTCACTTACGGCCACGAGGGCGCCGGCGGCTTCCAGCTCGCCTTCGAGGCGGCCGGCGGCAAGATCGTGCAGAAACTGTGGCCGCCGCTGAACGCGCCGGAATACGGCGTCTATCTCGCGCAGATCAAGCCGGACGTCGACGCGATCTACACCGGCTTTGCCGGCGCCAACCCGTTGCGCTTCCTCAAGGCGTTCGCCGAATACGGACTCAAGGGCAAAGTCGCCGTGCTCGGCAACACCACCATGACCGACGAGGGCATCCTCAAGGTGATGGGCGATGAGGCGGTCGGCGTCTACACCGGCGGCTGGTACGCCGCCACACTCGATACACCCGACAACAAGAAGTTCGTGGCCGGCATCAACGACGCTTACAAGCACGACCCGGGTTTCTATACCGCGGGTCCCTATACCGCGCTGCTCATCATCGAGGAGGCGCTCAAGGCCACCAAGGGCAAGACCGACGACGCGGCCGCGTTCCTCAAGGCGATGCACGATGTGCGGCTGACCCACGGCCCCATCGGCCCGGTCAAGCTCGACGATTACGGCACGCCGATCCTCGACATCCACATCCGCAAGGTGGCGCGCGTCAACGGCAAGCTCGTCAACACCATCGTCAAGACCTATCCGCAGGTCAGCCAGTTCTGGACGACGCCGGCGGCGGAAGCGGTGAAGCAGCCGATCTTCTCGCGCGACTTCCCGCCGAGCAAGAATCTGGAGTAGGGCTGTCGACGAGCGTCGTGCTCCTGTCGGATGTATAGTGCCGGCATGCCCGACCTTCGTCCCGTCACGGTCATCACAGGCGCGTCCGCCGGCATCGGCGTCGAACTCGCGCGCGTGTTCGCCCGCCACGGCCATGAACTGGCGCTGGTGGCGCGGCGCGAGGACCGCCTGCGCGCGCTGGCCGACGAGATCGCGGCCATCGGCCCGCGGCGGCCGATCGTCATCGTGGCGGATTTATCTCAGCCCGGCGCCGCGAAAGACATTGCCGACGAATTGCGCCGGCACGGCGCCGAGCCGCAATACATGGTCAACAATGCCGGCTTCGGCCTGGTCGGTCCGGTCGGCACCCGCGACCGCGATGAATCGCTGCAGATGATCGACGTCAATGTGCGCGTGCTGACCGAACTGTCGCTCGCCTTCGTCGCGCCCCTGGCGCGTCACAAGGGCGGCATCCTCAACGTCGGCTCGGTCGCCGGCTTCCTGCCGGGGCCGGGCTCGGCGATCTACTACGCGACCAAGGCCTACGTGCTGTCGTTCAGCGAGGCACTGCACGCCGAGCTTGAGACGCGCGGCGTGCGCGTCACGGTGCTATGCCCGGGGCCGGTGCCGACCGAATTCGCCGAGCGCGCCGGCATCAAAGGCGGCCTGGCGCCGGGACTCCTGACCAAGAGCGCCGCCGAGGTGGCCGAGGCCGGCTACCGCGGCCTGATGGCCGGGCGCCGCGTGGTGATGCCGGGTCTCGCCAACAAGCTGGTCACGTTCATCGTCCGCTTCATGCCGCGCCGGTATCTGCTGCGCGCCGTCGCCGCCCGGCAAAATGCGCGCAGGCCCGCGCCCGGCACATAGCTGCTCGAACTTGGGCCGTCACAACTTTGCAAATCAGGGCAAAGTGGCTAGTAATCGGTACCGCGCTATGTTGAAGCCGGTCCTCATCATCCTCCACCAGGAACATTCGCAACCCGGCCGGGTCGGCCAGGTGCTGACGAAGCTCGGCTATCCGCTCGACATCCGCCGTCCGCGCTTCGGCGATCCGCTGCCCGAGACCATGGACGACCACGCCGGCGCCGCCATCTTCGGTGGCCCGCAGAGCGCCAACGACGAAGAAGAATTCGTCAAGCGCGAGATCGACTGGATCGGCGTGCCGCTGCGCGACAACAAGCCGTTTCTCGGCATCTGCCTCGGGGCGCAGATGATGGCGCGCAAGCTCGGCGCGCGCGTCTATCCGCATCCGCAGGGCCACGCCGAGGTCGGCTACTATCCGATCCGCCCCACCGAAGTGGGCCGCGCGATCTGCGCGGACTGGCCCGACCATGTCTATCAATGGCACCGCGAGGGCTTTGAGCTGCCCGCCGACAGCGAACTGCTGGCCGAAGGCGAGGCGCACTTCAACGTGCAGGCCTTCCGCCACGGCAGCGGCTACGCCTTGCAGTTTCATCCGGAAGTCACGCACGCGATGATGTATCGCTGGCTGGTGCGCGGCGCCCACCGCATGGAGCTGCCGGGGACCAAGCAGCGCCATGAGCACATCGCCGACCGCGCCGTCCACGATTTTGCATCGCGCAACTGGCTTGCCGCCTTCATCGATTACTGGATCGGCCGCAAAACCGCCCCGCAGGCCGCCTCCTGAGCGGCGCCCTGCTACCAGCTTGACAATGCACTCGCCCTGAAGCGCCCGATTACGCAGGGAGTAGGGGGAGTGGCCGGCCCACGCTTGGAGGCGTGCGGGATGCTCGGTTCTGACGACAAGACGCGGCGAGCTCCGCCGATTTCTCCGGCGCTGGGCGCAATCCTGCGGGCGTCCGACGGCATCCTCGACATGCTGCCGATCGCGACCTTCGTGTGCGACGCCCGCGGCACGATCCTGCAATACAATCAGCGCGCCGTTGAGATCTGGGGCACCGTCCCCAGGCCTGGCCAGACGCACGAGGATTTCACGGCCAGCGTGCGCTTCTTCGACATCGACGGCAAGCCGCTCGAGCGCTCCGGCTTCGCCGACGTCATGGCGTCGGGCGAGGCGGCGCGCGACCTCGAGCGCATCGTCGAGCGCGCCGACGGTTCGCGCGTCATCGTCTCGCTCAACATCGATCCGCTGCGCGACGCCAAGGGCGAGGTCATCGGCGCGGTCAACTGCTTCCTCGACATCACCGAGCGCAAGCAGACGGATGCCGCGCTCGAGCATTCGCGCGTGCTCGCGCTCGAGCAGGAGCAGCGGCTGGCGGCAACCTATGAGCACGCGGCAATCGGCATTTCCGAGACCGCGCCGGACGGCACGTTTCTGCGCGTCAACGAGGCGATCTGCGCCATCACCGGCTTTTCCCGCGAGCACCTGCTCGCAAGCAGGCTGTTCACGCACACCCATCCCGAGGATGCCGACCCGGACCGCGAGGGCTTTCGCAAGCAGGTGGCGGGCGACCTCGAGTTTTATTCGGTCGAAAAGCAATTCATCCGCAAGGATGGCCGCATCATCTGGATATCGGTGCGTTCCTCGCCGGTGTGCGACGCCGACGGCAAGCTGCTTTACCTGGTGCGCGTGGTGCAGGACATCACCGAGCGCAAAGCGGCCGAGCAGCGCGCCAAGCTGCTGATCGACGAGCTCAACCACCGCGTCAAGAATACGCTCGCCACCGTGCAGTCGCTCGCCTCGCAAAGCGCTCGCGGCGCGCCGACGCCGGCGGTGTTCCGCGAGAGCTTCGAAGGCCGGCTGATCGCGCTGTCCAAGGCCCACGACCAGCTTACGCAGCATCATTGGGAAAGCGCGGACTTGCGCGAGCTGTTGTCGGCGAGTCTCGCGCCTTATGCCGGCGCTGACCGCGTGGTGCTGCGCGGCGAGGACGTCGTATTGCGGCCGCGCGCCGTGCTCACGCTGGCGATGGCGTTCCACGAGCTCACCACCAACGCGGCGAAATATGGCGCGTTGTCGGTATCCGGCGGTCGCGTCGAAATCCGCTGGCTGCCGGTGCGGCTGGAAGGCGGCGACGGCCGCGCGCTATTGCAGATCGATTGGCTGGAACAGGGCGGTCCGCCGGTCAGCGAGCCGCGCGAGCGCGGCTTCGGCTCCAAGCTGATCGAGGGCAGCATCGCCGCCGAGCTCGGCGGCAGCGCCTGCCTTATTTTCGCGCCCGAAGGCCTGCGCTGCGAGATGCTCATCCCGCTGGAGCGAGCGACGCGCGAAATCGGCAACTGGCAGGGCTACGACTGGTCGATCTGAGCGGTATCCTTGACAGGCCGCGACCCGGGCCCTAAATGGCGCGAACTCGCCGCAATTTCCACGCAACGATGCAAATCGCTGCGATTTGGCGGGGCCGTAGCTCAGTTGGGAGAGCGCCTCGTTCGCAATGAGGAGGTCAGGGGTTCAAATCCCCTCGGCTCCACCACCCGCCTTCGCTAAAGCTTCGGCGGGCAAGGCCTTCGCCAGGCGGGTGTCCGCCGCAGCTTTTGCGAAGGCGGGCTTTTTGTTTCAAAGCACAGCTCCGCTTGTTCAACCTCATGCGACCCGCTAATTTCCGCCCGGTTTTGAATCGGACGAACAATCATGCGCGCGGTCCTCGACATCGTCTTGCTGGTGCTGCAGGTCTACATCTGGCTGCTGATCGCGGCCGCGGTCCTGTCGTGGCTGATCGCCTTCAACGTCGTCAACACGCGCAACCCGGTGGTCGCGTCGGTCGGCGAATTTCTCTACCGCATCACCGAGCCGCTGCTGCGCCCGATCCGCAACATGCTGCCCAATCTCGGCGGCATCGACATCTCGCCGGTGATCCTGATCCTGATCATCCTGCTCATCGAGAACGTCATCGTCCGCTACATTTATCCAAACGTATTTTGACGTGATCAGGCCGTGGGCCGCGGCGGCCGGCGGCGTCACGCTCGCCGTGCGGCTGACGCCCAAGGGTGGGCGCGACGCCATCGACGGTGTCGAACACATGGCCGATGGGCGCGCGGTGCTGAAAGTGCGCGTCGCGGCGCCGCCGAGCGAGGGTGAGGCCAATGACGCCCTCGTCCGCGTTATCGCCAAAGGCCTGGGCGTCCCACCGCGCGATATCGCTATCGCCACGGGGGCGACGTCCCGCGTCAAGCGGCTGATGATCGTGGGTGATCCGGCGAGCCTGATCGCGGCGCTGGAGAAGCTCGTCCCGGCGCGCTAGGACTCGATCCAGGACTCATGCCATGAGCGCACGCATCATCGATGGCAAGGCGGCCGCAGCCGACCTGCGCGGCAAGGTGACCGATGCGGTGCACCGCATGCGCCGCGACCGCGGGCTGGTGCCGGGCATTGCCGTGGTGCTGGTCGGCGAGAACCCCGCGAGCGAAGTCTATGTCCGCAACAAATCCAAGGCGGTGGCGGAGGCGGGCATGCACGCCCTCGACCGCAAGCTGCCGGCGGCGACGAGCGAAGCCGACTTGCTCGAGCTCATCGCCGAGCTCAACTCCGACGAGGCCGTCAACGGCATCCTGGTCCAGTTGCCGCTGCCCAAGCAGATCGATCCGCAGAAGGTCATCGCGGCGATCGATCCGGCCAAGGATGTCGACGGTTTCCATCCGCTCAACGTCGGCCGCCTCGCCAGCGGACTGCCGGGCCTCGTGCCGTGCACGCCGCTCGGCTGCATTCTGTTGGCCAAGACAGTGCATGCGTCGCTCTCCGGCATGGAGGCGGTGGTGGTCGGCCGCTCCAACATCGTCGGCAAGCCGGTGGCGCAACTGCTGGTGGCCGAGAACGCCACTGTCACAATCTGCCATTCCAAGACGCGCGATTTGTCCGCCGTCTGCAAGCGCGCCGACCTGTTGATCGCCGCCATCGGCAAACCGGAATTCGTGCGCGGCGACTGGATCAAGCCCGGCGCCACCGTGATCGACGTCGGCATCAACCGCGTCGCAGGTGAGGGCGGCAAATCACGTATCGTCGGCGACGTCGCGTTCGCCGAGGCGTCGGTTGTCGCCGGCGCGATCACGCCGGTGCCAGGCGGCGTCGGCCCGATGACGATCGCGTGCCTGCTGCTGAATACGCTGTCTGCCGCCTGCGCGCAGAAGGGGCTGCCGCCGCCGCAGATTTAGCCGCGCCAAAAACGAAACGCCCCGCTTTCGCAGGGCGCGACCGTTCAAATTGTCTGCAAATTGAATCAGCCCTGCCAGGCGTAGGCGACCTTATCGAGCGTCTTCGGTCCGAAGCGTTCCGAGGACCGTGCGACTGCGCGGCCGCCGAGCGCGCGATAGAACTCCACCGCCGGCTCGTTGTCGGACAGCGCCCAGACCACCATGCTCTTCAGGCCGCTCTGGACCAGATCCTTGCGCGCAGCGGAGAACAGGCGCCGGCCGAAGCCGAGGCCTTGGAACTCGGGGCGCAGATAAAGCTCGTAGATCTCGCCGTCATAAAACAGGCTGCGCGCGCGGTTGCGGCCGTAATTGGCGTAGCCGGCGATCTGTTCGCCGAATTGCAGGATGGTGATGCGGCTGCCCTTGCGGATCGCCGAGTCCCACCAATCCGGTCCGCGCCGGTTGATCAGCTTGTCGAGTTCGTTGCCGGGGATGATGCCCTGATAGGCGGTGCGCCAGGCCTCGTCATGGGTCTCTGCGACGTCGGTCGCGTCGGACGCCTTGGCGCGGCGAATCTCTATCAGGGTCGTGGACATGCGCGAATAGAAGCAACGAACTTTGCGCCCTTCAAGCCCTATGATTAACGATCGGTTACCGGTGTGGATTACTAGCCACAGAACCGGGGAATAGTGCACAATTGCTGCCAGAAATTTGCGCGCGCGGACGAAATGCTCGGCGCGCGACGCCGCTCGCAAGTGGCTACCGTCTCAGTTTGGGACGCTATGACGCAGCATTTCGTGATTCGGAATCGCTGATTCGATTCCGTTTTGTTCCGCGTCTGATGGCTAGACCGTCTCGGCTTCCTTGGCTCGGTCGGCGCGCTTGCGGTCGGTCTCGTCGAGCAGCTTCTTGCGCAGCCGGATTGACTCCGGCGTCACTTCGACCAGCTCGTCGTCCTCGATATAGGCCAGCGCCTTCTCCAGCGTCATCTTGATCGGCGGCGTCAACCGCACCGCTTCGTCCTTCGAGGTGGTGCGGATGTTGGTGAGCTGCTTGCCTTTGAGCACGTTGACGACGAGATCGTTGTCGCGGGTGTGCTCGCCGACGATCATGCCTTTGTAGACCTTCCAGCCCGGCTCGATCATCATCGGGCCGCGGTCTTCGAGGTTCCACAGCGCGTAGGCGACGGCCTCGCCCTGATCGTTGGAAATGAGCACGCCGTTGCGGCGGCCCTGGATCACGCCTTTGTACGGCGCATAGCCGTGGAACAGCCGGTTCATGATGGCGGTGCCGCGCGTGTCGGTGAGCAATTCGCCCTGGTAGCCGATCAAGCCGCGGGTCGGCGCGTAGAACACCATGCGCGTGCGCCCGCCGCCGGACGGCTTCATCTCGATCATCTCGGCTTTGCGCTCGGCCATCTTCTGCACGACGATGCCGGAATGAACGTCGTCGACATCGATGACGACCTCTTCGATCGGCTCTTCGGTCTCGCCCTTCGCGTTGTCGCGCAGCAGCACCTTGGGGCGCGACACCGACAGCTCGAAACCTTCGCGGCGCATGGTCTCGATCAGGATGCCGAGCTGCAATTCGCCGCGCCCGGCCACTTCCATAGCGTCCTTGTCGTCCGATTCACGAACGCGCAGCGCCACGTTGCCTTCGGCTTCGCGCAGCAGGCGGTCGCGGATCATGCGGCCGGTGACCTTGGTGCCTTCGGTGCCGGCCAGCGGAGAATTGTTGACGCGGAACGTCATTGCCAGAGTCGGCGGATCGATCGGCTGCGCCGGTAGCGACGTTTCCACCGCCGGGTCGCAGATCGTCATGGCCACGGTGGCATTCGGCAGCCCGGCGAGCGCGACGATGTCGCCGGCTTCGGCTTCCTCCACCGGGACGCGCTCGATGCCGCGGAACGCCAGCACCTTGGTGATGCGGCCGCTCTCGATCAGCTTGCCGTCATGGCCCAGCACCTTGACCGGCTGGTTCGGCTTGACCGAGCCGGAGGTGATGCGCCCGGTGACGATGCGGCCGAGATAGGGATTGGCTTCGAGAATGGTACCGAGCAGACGGAACGGACCTTGTTCGACGACCGGCGCCTTGACGTGGCTGAGCACCAGATCGAACAGCGGCTTCATACCCTGGTCCTGCGGACCGTCGAGCTTCTCGGCCATCCAGCCGAGTTTGGCCGAGCCGTAGAGGATCGGGAAATCGAGTTGCTCGTCGGTGGCGTCGAGCGCGGCGAACAGGTCGAACACTTCGTTGATGACTTCGACGGGACGCGCATCGGAGCGGTCGACCTTGTTGATGACGACGATGGGCTTCAATCCCATCTTGAGCGCCTTCGACACCACGAACTTGGTCTGCGGCAGCGGCCCTTCGGCGGCGTCGACCAGCACCAGCGCGCCGTCGACCATGTTGAGGATGCGCTCGACCTCGCCGCCGAAATCGGCGTGGCCCGGGGTGTCGACGATATTGATGCGGGTGCCCTTCCATTCCACCGAGGCTGCCTTGGCCAGGATGGTGATGCCGCGCTCGCGCTCGAGGTCGTTGGAATCCATGGCGCGTTCGACTTGGCGCTCATTCGCACGATAGACGCCGGACTGCTGCAGCAAGCGGTCGACTAGCGTGGTCTTGCCGTGGTCGACGTGGGCGATGATGGCAATGTTGCGGAGATTTATTATGGGTTCCCGAAAGCCAATCGCGGGCCTTTCGGCCCGCGACGCGACGCTATTGCGGCGCAATATAGTCACGAAACGTCAGGAAGCAACCGCCGGTTTGCGGGCCGGTAAAACGAAGTTAAGGCTCTGGCGCCGGTGCAAAAACCCCGCGTCGGTCAATACGAACTGAGCAGATCGACCCTGGCATTGGCCTGGATCAGGCGCTTGGCTAGCAGTACCGCGAGGTTGTGCGACACGCGCTGGCCGGCGCGGCGGTGGCGTTCGCAGAACGCTTCGAACTGGTCGATGGCAAGTTCGAGGCAGGTCGCCGCGCTGTCGGCCCACACGTCCGCGGAGCGCACGTGCTCGCGGTCGATCAGCGCCATTTCGCCGAACACCATGCCGTGCGACAGGCTGGCGAGCCGCGCGCCGCTGACCAGCTTGACGCTGACCATTCCACTCAACAGGAAGAAGATCGACGACGCCGGATCGCCGGCCGCGATGATGCGCTCGCCGGTGTGGAAGCTGCGCGCCTTGGCGAGCGCGCTGATCTCGGCGAGCTCCTCCTCGTCGAGACCGTCCAGCAGAGCCTGCCGGGTAAGCGGCGAGGAGCCGCCGCCGTCGGAAAATCCACCATAGCGGTAGATCAATTGATCCTCGGCCCATTCGATGGCCTCGTCGGCGAGATCGAGGCGGCGAACCTCGGAGCCTAGGCCGGCGGCAAGTGCTGCCCAGACAGCCGAGCTCTTGTCGACGCCGGACAGCACCGTTGTCACGTTGATCGACTCCAGATCGCGCAACATGTCGGCGAACAGCCGCGCGCCGCCTTCCGTCACCGCAGGCACGCGGCGCAGGTCGATGATCAAGAGATCTCGGCCGCGGCCGCAGCGCGAGCTGGCGCGAGACGTAATCGACATTGGCGAAGTTCAATGCGCCGATCAGTTCGATGACGCGGATGTCCTGGCAGTGATCGTCGAGGATGGCCTGCTCGTGCGGCTGCCGGACGCGGCGCGACGACATGTCCCTGATGTCGTAGTCGGCAATGATCGAGGTGCGCACGTCGCTCGATCGGTTGAGCATGTGCAGATCGAAATGGGACGAAATTTCCTCGCAGACCTTGAGGCCCCGCACGCTGTTGCCGTGGCTGTCGAGCCGCGGCGAGAAGGTGCCGAGGCCGAACTGGGCCGGCAGGGCGGCGATGATGCCTCCGCCGACGCCGCTCTTGGCCGGAATGCCGACGCGATAGGTCCACTCGCCGGCATAGTCGTACATGCCCGACGTCGTCATCACCGACAGCGTGCGGGCAACCGCGTAGGGTGTCGCCACCGGCTCGTTGGTCACCGGATTGACGCCGCGATTGGCCAGCGTGCCCGCCATGACAGCGAGATCGCGCGCCGTCACGAGGATCGAACACTGGCGGAAATAGACGTCGAGGACGTCGTCGACGTTGCCCTGCACTACGGCGTGGTTGTGCAGCAGGTAACCGATGGCGCGGTTGCGGTCGCCGGTCGCGCGCTCCGACTGGAACACCGCTTCGTCGACGGACAGCTTGCGTCCGGCGAAGCGGCTCAGCGTGTCGAGCACGCGATCGAAGGCGCCGCTGCCCTCGGCGTCGTAGATCAGGCCCGAGCAGGCAATCGCTCCGGCGTTGACCATCGCATTGAACGGCCGATTGTCGGCGTTGAGGCGGATCGAATTGAACGATTCACCGCTCGGCTCGACGCCGATCTTGGCTTCGACGCGCTCCTGCCCGAGCAACTCCAGCGCCAGCGCGAACACGAAAGCCTTCGAGATCGACTGGATGGTGAATTCGACCGTGGTGTCGCCGGCCTCGTAGACATGGCCGTCGATGGTCGCGAGGCTGATACCGAAATGCGCCGGATTGGCCTTGCTGAGCTCCGGGATGTAGTCGGCAACCGCGCCCTGGTTGTCGCCGCCATAGGCGTCGAGGCAGTGTTTCAGGAAGTGGCTGAGCGCCGGCGGTGGTGCCGGGCGGGCAATCGCCTTGCCGACGCCCTGTGCAATCTTGTTCATCCCCCGACGCCCTCCCGAAACGCCACAAGCCGTTCATTCAGCTTGCCGGATATTACACAGTGCCGCTATGCAGGATTCGGGCCGTTTGCCGCACTCAGGCATTGTGCGCGGGCCGACCCCACGGCCCGATCCGCACGCCGCGCGGCAGCGCGTTTTGCAGCATCATCATCTCGGCAATGGTCTCGCCGGTGATCAGCCCGGTGAGCTTCCCGGCGGTGTCGGTCACGCCGATGGCCGGCACGGATTTCTCCTGCATCATCTTGAAGGCCTGTTCGAGCGTCACGCGGTGGCTGACGGTCGGGAATTGCGAAGTCATGGCGTCGGCGACGCGCGCGTCCGGCCCGAGTGTCTTGAGCGCCCTGATCAACGCGCCACGGTCGAGCACGCCGACCGGCTTGCCAGCGCCATCCACGACCGGAAATTCACCTTGGCCGGTTTGCAGCAAGGTCTGCACGGCGCTGTCGAGATGGCCCTCCGGCGACAACGTCTCGAAGTGCGTCATCATGGCGTGACTCACCGGCACGCCGCGCGTTGCCGCGCGCAACGCCACCATGTGCGCTTCGGATGACGCGGCGAGATAGACGAAGATGGCGATGAAAATCAGGATCGGATTGTACAGCAGCCCGATGAAGCCGAGCGCGAAGGCGACGAACTGGCCGATCGACGCGGATATCTCGGTGGCGCGCACGTAGCCGAAGCGGCTCGCCAGCAGCCGCGCGCAGCACGCGGCCGCCGTCCATCGGGAAGGCGGGGATCAGGTTGAACAGCGCGAGGAACAGGTTGACCATCGCCAGCCGATCCACCATCGAGATCTGGGTGTTCTCGACCGCGCCAGCCGCGTTGGGATTGAGATGAGCGCCGGCAAAGACCACCAGCAGGATCGTGATCGCGACATTGACCAGCGGTCCGGCGATGGCAATGAGGAATTCCTCCCATGGCTCCTCCGGAATGCGCTCGAGCTGCGCGACGCCGCCGATCGGCAGTAGCGTCACGTAAGGCGTGGTCACCCCGAACGCGCGTGCGGTGAAGATGTGGCCGAATTCGTGCAGCAGTACGCACAAAAACAGCAGGACGACGAAGAGCAGCGTCTGCCAGGCAGCCGCGGCGCCGCTCGCGGCGTAGCTCGAGGCGAAAATCCAGGCAAGAAACAGCAGGAAAGTCAGGTGAACGCGCACGATCGTGCCGGCCACCCTGCCGATATTCAATGACCAGGACATGGAAGACCTCGGTTAAGATAGGGCCGCATTGTCATAGGTAAGGGTTCCGCGGACCCATTTCGAGGGCCGCGCGTT
Source organism: uncultured Alphaproteobacteria bacterium (assembly GCA_963742095.1). Taxonomy (GTDB): domain Bacteria; phylum Pseudomonadota; class Alphaproteobacteria; order Rhizobiales; family Xanthobacteraceae; genus Pseudolabrys. The sequence continues at coordinate 839,246 of CAVUKJ010000003.1, read as the reverse complement.
CGCTCCAGGAGGTTCGTGTCATGGCACAAAAACTGAGCGGAGACGCGCGTAAATCTGCGCTGGCCAAGCTGTCCGGCTGGTCGGAGGTGTCCGGCCGCGATGCGATCACCCGGAAATTCGTGTTCAAGGATTTCAACGAAGCCTTCGGCTTCATGACGCGGGCGGCGCTGGTCGCCGAGAAAATGGATCACCATCCGGAGTGGTTCAACGTCTACAAGACGGTAGAGGTAACGCTCTCGACGCACGATGCCGGCGGACTGACCGAACTCGACGTCAAGCTGGCCGAAGCGATGAATAAACTGGCCGGTTAGGCCGCCTTGTGCATGCCGAAATCGCTTCCCAAATTGGCTCTATGACATTCGCCCGCACCGCATCGCCCCAAGACGACAACGACGGCAGTCTCAAGCGCCGTTTCTGGAGCAAGCTTGCGCAGGTCCTCGCGCATGTCCCGTTCGCCGAGGATTTGCTGGCGGCCTATTATTGCGCTTTCGACCGCGCGACCCCATCGCACGTGAAGGCGACGCTGGTGGCGGCGATCGCCTATTTCGTGTTGCCGTTCGACGCGATCCCGGACTTCCTGCCCGTCATCGGTTTCACCGACGACGCGGCCGTGCTTGCGGCCGCGATCAAGCTGGTCACCGACCACATCACGCCGGCGCATCGCGGCGCGGCGCAGGTCAAGCTCGCCGAGATGCGACGCGGCTAGGGCCGCAGGATCACCTTGCCCATCACCTTACGCGCGGCGATGGCCTTGAGCGCGGCGCGCCCTTCCGTCAGCGGGTAGGTAGCATGCACGTGCGATGAAATTTTCCCCTGCACGCACCAATCGACCAGCTGCTGCGTGTTCGCACGGTGGCGTTGCGGGATCGCGCTCGATGAACGCGCCCCAGAACACACCGAGCACATCGCAGCCTTTCAGCAGCACGAGATTGAGCGGCAATTTTGGAATGTCGCCGGCGGCGAAGCCGACGACGAGGAAGCGCCCCTGCCAGGCGATCGAGCGCAATGACGGTTCGCTGTAGGCACCGCCGACCGGATCGTAGATGACGTCGGCGCCGCGGCCGTCGGTAACACGGCGCAGCGCTTCCTTGAGGTCGTCGCTGGCGTAGTTGATGCCGAGATCGGCGCCGTGTTCGCGCGCGAACACAAGTTTCTCGTCTGACGAGGCGCAGGCGATCACGCGTGCGCCCATAATCTTGCCGAGCTCGACCGCCGCGAGCCCGACGCCGCCGGACGCGCCGAGCACGGCAAGCGACTCGCCAGCCTTCAGCCTCGCGCGGTCCTTCAGGGCGTGCAGCGTCGTGCCGTAGGTGATGCAGAGGCCGGCGGCGCGGTCGAAGTCCAGCGCGTCCGGAATTTTGATGAGCTTCTCGGCACTGACTGCGACGCGTTCGCGCGCTGCGCCGTAGGTCATGTAGCCGAGCACGCGGTCGCCGACTTTCACGGACGTGACGCCCACGCCAAGCTTCTCGACCGTGCCGGCGAATTCGGCGGCCGGCGAGAACGGGGGTGCCGGCTTGAACTGGTACTTGCCGGCGATGATCAGCGTGTCGAAGAAGTTCAGCGCCGCGGCGGCGATCTTCACCACCGCCTCGCCGGCTCCCGGCTCGGGAACGGCGATGTCGGCGATCTCCAGGTCGTCCGGCGTGCCGTAACGGGTGCAGAGCAGGGCTTTCATGGTGCTCGGGGCTTTGGCGGAACGGGCGGGCGTTCTAGCACGCGGCCGCCGGGCTGGAACCATTAAGCTTTGCCGGGTAAGGTGGCGCCGATCGCGGCATTTGCCGCCTTATTGCCGACTTTGCCTCCTAATGGGCTAGTATTCATCCATGCGGGGGCAGATCCACGACGGGTTATCAATTCAAGCCGGTAGGGCCCGATGACTATGACCGCTTTACTCCGCGCCACGACTGTCGCTTTAGCCGCCTCGGCCTGTTTTTCCCTCGCTCATGCCCAGCCGAAGCCGTCGCCTACCGATCAGGCGACATTGCTCGGCCAGTTCGGCGACTGGGGCGCTTACAAGGCGAGCCCGAGCGGCAAGACGGTCTGCTTTGCCCTGTCCAAGCCGACCACCGCGGTGACCGAACCTGCCGGACGTCCGCGTGACGCCTCGTATGCTTTCGTGTCCACCCGGCCCGCCGAGAAGGTGAAGAACGAGGTCTCGGTCATCGTCGGCTATCCGCAGAAGGCGGGCCTCGAAGCGACCGCCACTGTCGGGTCGGCCAGTTACGTGATGTACACGCAGAACGATGGCGCCTGGGTGAAGAATGCCGCCGAGGAGGCGCAGATGGTCGATGCCATGAAGAAAGGCGCCGACCTCGTGGTCAAAAGCGAATCCGCCCGTGGCACCAAGACCATCGACACCTATTCGCTCAAGGGTCTTGGCGAAGCGCTCGACAAGGTCGCGGCGGAGTGCAAGTAGGCCGCCGCCGTCCTATATTGCCGTCGAAGACGGCCTGATCCGATGACAAACACGATCGAAATGACTCCGGCCTCGACGGCCTTCGTCGAGAAGACGCCGCTCGAGCGCTATGTGGCGCCGGCGAAGCCGTCGCTGCTCGGGCTGTCGCGCGCCGAACTGGCCGAAGCCCTCGGTGCCATCGGAGTACCGGAAAGCCAGCGCAAGATGCGCGTGCAGCAACTCTGGCACTGGATCTATTTCCGCGGCTTCACATCTTTCGACGTCATGAGCAGCGTGTCGAAGGAGCTGCGCGCCGAACTCGCGGCACATTACACGCTCGACCGGCCCGAGGTCGTGGCCGAACAGGTGTCCGTCGACGGCACGCGCAAATGGCTGCTGCGGCTGCCCGGCGATCCCGACAGCGGCCTGCCGCACGAAGTCGAGTGCGTCTATATCCCCGACACCGAGCGCGGCACGCTGTGCGTGTCGAGCCAGGTCGGCTGCACGCTCAACTGCACCTTTTGCCACACCGGCACGCAGCGCCTGGTGCGCAACCTCACCGCCGGCGAGATCGTCGGCCAGGTCATGGCAGCGCGCGACCGGCTCGGCGACTGGCCGGGCGGGACGCGGCCGACCGACGGCGTGGTGCCGAGCGGCGAACGCTGCATCACCAACATCGTCATGATGGGCATGGGCGAGCCGCTCTATAATTTCGAGGCGGTACGCGACGCAATTTTGATCATGGCTGACGGCGAGGGTATTGGCATCTCGAAGCGGCGCATCACGCTGTCGACCTCCGGCGTGGTGCCGAACATCGAGCGCACCGGCAACGAGATCGGCTGCATGCTGGCGGTGTCGCTGCACGCCGTGCGCGACGAGTTGCGCAATGAACTGGTGCCGCTCAACCGCAAATATCCGATCGCCGAGCTGCTGAAAGCGTGCCGCAACTATCCTGGCGTCTCCAACGCCAGGCGCATCACGTTCGAATACGTCATGCTCAAAGGTGTCAACGATTCGATCGAGGACGCCAAGGCGCTGGTGCGGCTGCTCAAGGGCATTCCAGCCAAAATCAATCTCATTCCATTCAATCCCTGGCCGGGCAGCAAATATGAATGCTCCGACTGGGAGCAGATCGAGAAATTCTCGCAAGTCGTGTTCGATGCCGGCTATGCTTCGCCGGTGCGCACGCCGCGCGGCCGCGACATCCTCGCGGCCTGCGGCCAACTCAAGAGCGCGACGGAAAAATTGTCTGCCCGCGAACGCATGGCGCTGCGCGCCATGGCCATGACTGATTGACGACGGATTGATCCATGTTCGGCCGCATCATTGTGATCGTCTTTGCCCTGATCGTCTCAATGCTGGTCGCCGGCATCGTGCTGGCGATCGGAGTCCTCGGACCGGAACTCGATTCCGACCCGGTCGAGCGCATGATGTTCTTCGCTGTGTCGTTCTTCGCCACCAGCTACATCGGCGCCACGGCCTTCGTGCCGGCGCTGCTGCTGATCGTGGTGGCGGAAATCATGCGCCTGCGCAGCCTGCTGTACTACGCGGCCGCGGGCGCCGTGGTCGGGCTCGCCTCCTACTTCGGCTCCAACGTCGAGATGCGGCTGGAAAATACCACCGACGTGTCGCCGGCCTTCCATCCGTTGCAGCTTGCGGCGGCGGCCGGCATCGTCGGCGGCCTCGCTTTCTGGCTGCTCGCCGGCCGCAATGCCGGGCGCTGGCGCGAACCGGCGCAGCCGCCGGTCTAACGCTTCGCCCAATCCAGCGCCGCTTCCAGCCGATCATTGCCCCAGAACAGTTCGCCGTCCGCCGTCACGAAGGCGGGCGCGCCGAAAATGCCGAGCCGCTGGGCCTCCTCGGTCTGCGTTCGCAGCGATGATTTCACCGCATCGCCATTCGCTTCGCGCATCACCGCGTCGGCATTCTGCCCGAGCGCGGCGAGCACGCCGGCGATCGTCGCGGGCTCGCCGAGACTGCGGCCCTCGCCGAACTCCGCGCGATAGATGGCGCGGCAGAAATCCTCACCCCAATCCTGCGCCAGCGCGACCATCGCCACGCGCGCGGCCAAGAGCGTGTTCTGCGGAAACGGCGACGGCTGCGCGAAAGGCAAGTCGAGCGCGCCGCAGATACGCTCCAGGTCGCGCCACATATAGCGGCCCTTGGCCGGATAGAGATTGAACGGCGAATTGTCCCAGCCCTGCGCCTTGAAAACCGGGCCGAGCAGGAACGGCCGCCAGCGAACGTTAACGTCGCGGGCCGCTGCGAGCGGCGCAATGCGCATGGCCGCCGGATAGGAATAGGTCGAGGCGAACTCGAACCAGAAATCGAGCGCGGGCCTGCCGGTCATTTACGAACTATAGCGGCTTTGTCCGCGGCCGCCTTTCCATTTTCACGAGCCTCGGCTAGACCCACCGCGCGCAAGGATCACGAATGAACCGCACCGGGCTGATTATCGCGCTTGCCATCGCCGCGGCGGTCGGCCTTCTGTTCGGGCTCGATCCGCAGCTCGACCTCGGCATCGCGCGCCACTTCTACAATCACACCGACCCGAGCGGTCATGTCTTCGCGTGGCGCATTTTTCCGCCGCTGATGGTCTTTCGCAATATCGGCCTCTGGGTCGGCACCATTCTCGTCGCGCCGGCGGTCATCGCGCTGGTGATGAAACTCGTCCTGCCCAAGAGCAAGATGCTGGTGTCAGGCCGGGCGATCGTTTTTCTGATTGCGACGATGGCGCTGGGGCCCGGCCTGCTCGTCAACGTCGTGCTCAAGGACCATTGGGGCCGGCCGCGTCCCATTGACGTCACCGAATTCGGCGGCGACCAGCATTTCAGAGCCTGGTGGGATCCGCGGGGCGATTGCCCGAACAATTGCTCATTCGTGTCCGGTGACGTGGCCGGCGCCTTCTGGACGATTGCGCCGGCGGCGCTCGCCCCGCCGCAATGGCGCGTGCTTGCCTATGGCGCGGCGCTTACGCTCGGCACGGCAATGGCTGCGATGCGGGCCATGGCCGGCGCGCACTTCGTCACCGACGTCGTGTTTGCCGGCGTGTTCACGTTCCTGATCATCTGGCTGGTGTACGGGCTCATATTCCGCTGGCCGCGCACACAGTTCAGCGACGAGGCGATCGAGGCCGCGCTCGAACGCGCCGGGCTTGCCTGCCGCGCCGCGCTGGAATGGTTCGGCCATCGCACCGCAAACGAAATCGCCGGCCCCGAGGCCGGCGATGACAAGGATGAGACGTTTCAACGCCGCGAGCGCGGCTGGTGGTGATCAGCGCTTGGCGGTAGCTGCGCCGACAGTTTGCGGCTTCGTATTTTCCGCCTTCGATCCGGTGCCGCCATTCAGCTTGTCCGCGAACAGCGCAATGGTCTTGGCGTAGACGTCCGCCGCGTTCCACTCCTTGATCGCGTCGAAGTTCGGCTCGCCCGGGCCCCAACCCTGGCCGCGCTGCCAGCCGTGGTTCTTGAGATAGTTGGCGGTCGAGGCGAGCACGTCCGGCGCGTTGCGGATCAAGTTCGGCTTGCCGCGGCCGTCATAGCTGACGGCATACTTCGCATAAGAGCTCGGCAGGAACTGCGTCTGGCCGATCTCGCCCGCCCAGTCGCCATGCATGTCGGCGGATGCCATGTCGCCGCGGTCGACGATGCGCAGCGCATCGGCCAGCTCAGCCTGGAATTTGTCGGTGCGGCGGCAATCGTAGGCGAGCGTCGCGACCGAACGCACAACGTTGAGCTTGCCCTGGTTGACGCCGTAGTCGGTCTCAAGACCCCAGATGGCGACGATCACCGCGCCGGGCACGCCGTACTTCTGCTCGATGTGCTTGAGCTGCGGCGCATACTGCTGCATCAGCTTGGCGCCCTTGGTGAGGCGGTCGCGCGAGATCATGCGGCCTGAGAACTGTTCGAAGCTCTGCTTGAACACGCCCTGCCTGCGGTCGGCGGCGAGCACGTTCTGATCGACGGTGACGCCGTCGAGCGCGGCAAGTCCGCGCGGCGAGATGCCCTTTTGCGACGCTTCTTTCTTGAATTCGGTGACGAAGGCTGGAAATCCACCTTTGGGATTGCACTGCGCGGCCAGAGCCGGCGCGGCGGTGACAAACATGGCGCCCGCGAGGGCGGCAGCAACGGCGGCGTTAACTTTTGACATCGGCGACGTCCCCTGATGAAAAAGCTTTGCCAGCACCGTTATCGCAACGTGATGTCACGAAATAGCGCGTTTGGCGGATGCGGTTAATGCGCGGGCCCGCACACTTTGCGCCGTTTACCTTTCGCCCTATAGTCCGCCGCGATTTTCAAGGCAGTTCGTGTGATGGCCGAGACCAGACCCAAGAAAGACGTGAAGAAAGTCGTGCTCGCCTATTCGGGCGGCCTCGACACGTCGATCATTTTGAAATGGCTGCAGCAGACATACGGCGCGGAGGTCGTCACCTTTACCGCCGATCTCGGCCAGGGTGAGGAGCTCGAGCCGGCGCGCAAGAAAGCGGAACTGCTCGGCATCAAGCCGCAGAACATCTTCATCGAGGACCTGCGCGAGGAGTTCGTGCGCGACTACGTGTTCCCGATGTTCCGGGCCAATGCACTGTACGAGGGGCAATATCTGCTCGGCACCTCGATCGCGCGGCCGCTGATCGCCAAGAAGCAGATCGAGATCGCCGAGAAAGTCGGCGCCGATGCAGTTGCCCATGGCGCCACCGGCAAGGGCAACGATCAGGTGCGCTTCGAGCTCACTTATTACGCGCTCAAGCCCGACGTCACCGTCATCGCGCCGTGGCGCGAATGGGATCTGACGTCGCGCACCAAGCTGATCGAGTTCGCCGAGAAGCACCAGATTCCGATCGCCAAGGACAAGCGCGGCGACGCGCCGTTCTCGGTCGACGCCAATCTGCTGCACGCCTCGTCGGAAGGCAAAGTGCTGGAAGACCCCGCTCAGGAAGTGCCGGACTACGTCTATTCGCGCACCATCGATCCGGAGAAGGCGCCGGACAAGCCGACTTACATCACGGTCGATTTCGAGCGCGGCGATGCGGTGGCGATCGACGGCAAGAAGCTTTCGCCAGCCTCGCTGCTCAAGACGCTCAACGATCTCGGCAGGGCCAACGGCATCGGCCGGCTCGACCTGGTCGAGAACCGGTTCGTCGGTATGAAGTCGCGCGGCATGTACGAGACGCCGGGTGGCACCATCCTGCTGGCCGCGCACCGCGGCATCGAATCGATCACGCTCGACCGCGGCGCCGCGCACCTGAAAGACGAGTTGATGCCGAAATACGCCGAGCTCGTCTATTACGGCTTCTGGTTCACGCCGGAACGCGAAATGCTGCAGGCCGCGATCGACCGGTCGCAGGAGTTCGTCACCGGCCGCGTCACGCTCAAGCTCTACAAGGGCAACGCTATCGTGGTCGGCCGCGAGAGCAAGTATTCGCTGTACGATCAGGATCTGGTGACCTTCGAGGAAGGCGCCGTGGCCTATGACCACCGCGACGCCGAAGGCTTCATCAAGCTCAATGCGCTGCGGCTGCGCACGCTCGGCCAGCGGCGGCGGAAGCTCAAGCTCGATTGAGGGACGGCGCCATGGGCTCGCGCGCGGCACGCCTGGTTCTGCTCTGCGTCCTTGCTGCGGCGATTGCCGCCTGCTCGCAGGACAAGAGCAAGACGCCGGAGGCCAATCCCAACGTCCTGCCCGCGCGCTATCAGGTCGAGATCACCGAGACGCTGCGGGAGCAGATCTTCGCCAAGAACGATACCACGTCGATCACAGGCGCGATGATCACGGAGCCGATCCTGCGGACGGTCGGAACCGGGCCACGCTATGTCGTCTGCGTCCGCTATGTCGCGCACGGCACGGCCTACAATATAACGGCGAACGTGGAGCGCATCGGATATTTCTACGCCGGCCATCTCAATCAGCTGGTGGAGACCGCCGGCGATGAGTGCAAGGGCGCGGCCTACAAGCCCTTCCCCGATTTGGACAAGGCCTGCATCGGCACGGGCTGCAAAAGTCAGTAGTTGGTGTCGGGCGCGGCCGGCTCGCGCGGGAATTTCAAATCCGGCACCAGCGGCAGATACCGGCGCTTCTCGTCGGCGATCTCGTCGGCGACCCCGCGCATCTGCACGAAGCGCACCGGCGTGGTCGGATGCGTCGTCGCGAGGCGGATCGAGTTCGGGATGCGCTTCACCCATGGCGCGCCAGAACTCCTCGACGCCAGATTGGCCGCTCTTTGCCGCCTAAAGCTGGCGGTCGACCATCGCCTTCTTCAGCTCGGCGATTTCCTTGGCCGGATTGAGGCCCTTCGGGCAGGCCTTCGAGCAGTTCAGGATGGTGTGGCAGCGGTAGAGCCGGAACGGGTCCTCGAGGTTGTCGAGCCGCTCGCCGGTCGCCTCGTCGCGGCTGTCGCTGACCCAGCGATTGGCCTGCAGCAGCGCCGCCGGCCCGAGATAACGGTCGGAATTCCACCAGTAGCTCGGGCACGAGGTCGAGCAGCACGCGCACAGAATGCACTCGTACATGCCGTCGAGCTTGGCGCGGTCCTCGTGGCTCTGCTTCCACTCCTTCTCGGGCGCTGGCGTCGTCGTGTGCAGCCAGGGCTCGATCGAAGCGTATTGCGCGTAGAAATTGGAAAGGTCGGGCACCAGGTCCTTCACCACCGGCTGATGCGGCAGCGGATAGATGCGCACCGGCGCCTTGGTATCGTCGATGGCGTGCGTGCAGGCGAGCGTGTTGGTGCCGTCGATGTTCATGGCGCAGGAGCCGCAGACGCCTTCACGGCAGGAGCGGCGGAAGGTGAGCGTCGGATCGACGTGGTTCTTGATCCAGATGAGCGCATCGAGAATCATCGGGCCGCAATCGTCGCGGTCGACGCAGTAAGTGTCCACGCGCGGGTTCTGCCCGTCGTCCGGATTCCAGCGGTAGATGCGGAATTCGGTGATGTGCGTGGCGTGCGCCGTGCGCGGCCAGGTCTTGCCCTCGGTGATCTTGGAATTCTTTGGCAGCGTGAATTCGACCATTGGCCAATTCCTAGTAGACGCGAGCCTTCGGCTCGATATAGGCGACGTCGTTGGTGAGCGTGTAGGTGTGCACGGGCCGGTAATCGATCGTCACCTTGCCCTTGTTGTCCATCCACGCCAGCGTGTGTTTCATCCAGTTCTTGTCGTCGCGATCGGGGAAATCTTCGCGGGCATGCGCGCCGCGGCTTTCCTTGCGGTTCTTCGCCGAATCCATGGTGACGACGGCCTGCGCGATCAGGTTGTCGAGCTCGAGCGTCTCGATCAGGTCGGAATTCCAGATCAGCGAGCGGTCGCTGACGCGCACGTCGGCCATACCGGAAAAGACCTCATGGATGCGCTTGGAGCCCTGCTCGAGCACCTCGCCGGTGCGGAACACGGCGCAGTCCTCCTGCATGACTTTCTGCATATTCAGCCGCAGCTGTGCGGTCGGCGTGCCGCCCGAAGCGTTGCGCAGTCTGTCGAGCCGCGACAGCGCCTTGTCGGCGGAATCCTTAGGCAGCTCGGCCTGCTTGTCGCCGGGCGTCAGCAACTCGGCGCAGCGGTGCGCGGCGGCGCGGCCGAACACGACAAGGTCGATCAGCGAATTGGAGCCGAGCCGGTTGGCGCCATGCACGGAAACGCAGGCGGCTTCGCCCAGCGCCATCAGGCCCGGAATCACGGAGTCGTCGTTGCCGCTCTTCTTGGTCAGCGCCTCGCCGTGATAGTTCGTGGCGATGCCGCCCATGTTGTAGTGCACGGTCGGCAGCACCGGGATCGGTTCGCGCGTCACGTCGACGTTGGCGAAGATGCGGGCCGTCTCGCTGATGCCGGGCAGCCGCTCGTGCAGCACCGCCGGGTCGAGATGATCGAGATGCAGGAACAGGTGGTCTTTTTGCTTGCCGACGCCGCGGCCCTCGCGGATCTCGATGGTCATGGCGCGTGAAACGACGTCGCGTGAGGCGAGATCTTTGGCCGATGGCGCGTAGCGTTCCATGAAACGCTCGCCTTCGGAATTGACGAGATAGCCGCCTTCGCCGCGCGAGCCCTCGGTGATCAGGCAGCCCGCCGGGTAGATGCCGGTCGGATGGAATTGTACGAACTCCATGTCCTGCAGCGGCAGGCCGGCGCGCAGCACCATGGCATTGCCGTCGCCGGTGCAGATGTGCGCCGAGGTGCAGGAGAAATAGGTCCGTCCGTAGCCGCCGGTCGCCATGATGGTCATGTTGGCGGTGAAGCGATGGATCGAGCCGTCGTCCATGTTGAGTGCGACCACGCCACGGCAGCGGCCGTCGTCGTCCATGATCAGGTCGATGGCGAAGTATTCGACGTAGAACTCGGCCGCGTGCTTGAGCGCCTGGCCGTACATCGTGTGCAACATGGCATGGCCGGTGCGGTCGGCGGCGGCGCAGGTGCGTTGCGCGGTGCCCTTGCCGTAGTGCGTGGTCATGCCGCCGAACGGCCGCTGGTAGATCTTGCCGTCTTCCTCGCGACGCGAGAACGGCAGGCCCCAGTGCTCGAGCTCGTACACGGCGGCCGGCGCATTGCGGCACATGTATTCGATGGTGTCCTGGTCGCCGAGCCAGTCGGCGCCCTTCACCGTGTCGTACATGTGCCAGCGCCAGTCGTCCTCGCCCATGTTGCCGAGGGCGGCGGCGATACCGCCTTGCGCTGCCACCGTGTGCGAGCGCGTCGGGAATACCTTGGTGATGCAGGCGGTGCGCAAGCCGGCTTCGCTGCAGCCGACCACGGCGCGCAAGCCGCTGCCGCCGGCGCCGACGACAACAACATCATAGTGATGGTCTTCGATCGGATAGGCCCGGCCATTGACCGCGGGCGCCTCGTTCGATTTTCCGTTCGTTGCCATGTCGCTAGACCCCGAACGACAGTTTGAGAATGGCGTAGCAGGACGCGAAGGCGACGAGGATGACATAGAACGTGTTGGCCATCAGGCTCACCAGCTTGAATTTTTCTGCGTGCACGTAGTCGAGAATGATCTCCTGCATGCCGATCCACATGTGATAGGCGCTGTTGATGATGAACAGCAGCATGATGATCGCGATCAACGGCGATCCGAGAACTTGCACGACGGCGGCGTGGCTACGGCCGAGCAGCGCAATGATGATGACGACGAGGGCAATGGTCAGCGGGATGCCGGCGACCGACGTAATGCGTTGATGCCAGAAGTGCCCGGTGCCTGAATGTGCGGCGCCAAGGCCCCGCACGCGGCGCATCGGCGTGCGCATCTGCGACGGCGCGGTCATCGGGGGCCTCCCATGGCGAGATAGCCGACCACCCAGATAATCATCGTCAGGCTGATCGACCCGACCAGCGTTGCGAGCGTCAACAGTTCGCGGTCGGCCGGGCCGAAGCCGTGGATGGTGTCCCAGATGAGATGGCGAATGCCGCCAAGCATGTGATGAAGCAGCGCCCACGTGTAGCCGAACAGGACGAGCTTGCCGATGAGCGTGCCCATGAACCATTCGACGTTGGCATAGGCGTTGGGGCCGGAGGCGGCGGCGATCAGCCACCAGGCGATCAGCAGCATGCCGAAATAGAGCGCGGCGCCGGTGATGCGATGCACGATCGACATCATCATCGTCAGCATCGGCCGGTAGATTTGCAGGTGAGGCGAAAGCGGGCGGGCCCGGTGCGCGCTGCCCGCGTCTAGCTCGTTCATCGTCGGTCTCCAGCAGTCCAGGTGGACAGGCGATGCAAAACGGGTTACTTTAACGAATACGAAGCTTGGCTCCTTGGTTCGCTCGGCACAATCCTTGTTTTGCGTAGTCTGCCTTCGCAAGATAAGAAGGCTAGCCTGACTCCGATGCGCTTCGACTTCACAGACCTCAATCTTTTCCGCCACATCGTCGAGGCGGGCAGTATCACCCATGGCGCCGAACGCTCAAATCTGGCGCTGGCGGCAGCCTCGACCCGCATCCGCAAGATGGAACTGGGCTTCGGTGCCGAGCTTCTGGTGCGCGGCCGCCAGGGCGTGACTCCGACCCAGGCCGGCCGCACGCTGCTCCAGCACGCCCGCACCATCCTTGCCCAAAGCGAGCGCATGCAGGAGGACCTTACGCCTTACGCGCGCGGGCTGGCCGGCCAGGTCCGGGTTCTGTCCAATACCAATGCGCTCACCGAATTCCTGCCCGAAACGCTGAGCTCGTTTCTCACCAGCCACCCCGACATCAGCGTCGATATCGAGGAGCGTCTGTCCGACGAGATTGTCGGCCTGATCGCGGAAGGCACCGCCGACATCGGCATCGTCGCCGGCACCGTCGATTACGGCGGCCTGCACACGTTCCCGTTCCGAAGCGACCGCTTCGTGCTGGTGGTGCCGCGCGACCACGAACTTGCCGGCCGCAAGAGCATCGGCTTTGCCGAGGTGCTCGACTACGACATGGTCGGCCTCGACCGCGCCAGCGCCATCCAGCGCTTCCTCGCCGACAAGGCAAGCCGCATCGGCCGGCCGATCCGGCTGCGCGTGCAGCTGCGCAGCTTCGATGCCATCTGCCGCCTGGTCGAATGCCACGTCGGGGTCGGCATCGTGCCGGAGACGACCGTGCAACGCACCGAGCGCAACATGGCGATCACATCGGTGCGCCTGTCGGACGCTTGGGCGCTACGCGAGCTGACCATCTGCGTGCGTGACGAGGAGGCGCTGCCGCCTTATGCGCGGCAACTGGTCGATCACCTGCGCGCGAGCCCATAACGGCGAAATCTATTTCGCCTGCGATCTTATTTTCGCTTCGACGTCTTCCAGCATCTTCTTGGCGACGTCAATGCCTTGATCGGCCGCCTTGCGATACCAAGCCGCCGCCTGGTCGAGGTTCTTTTCCACGCCGAGACCGTTTTCGTAGGCGATGCCAAGGTTGATCTCGGCGTTCGGCGCGTTGCCCTCCGCCGCCTTGCGGTACCAGACGATCGCCTGGACATTGTCCTGCGGCACGCCCCAGCCTTTCGAATAGAGAATGCCCATGGCGTTCTGCGCGCCGAGCACGCCCTTGTCGGCTGCCTCGCGAAACATGGTGGCGGCTTTTGAATAGTCCTGCGCCACGCCCTGGCCGGTCATGTAGAGCAGCGCGAGGCCCGCTTCGGCGAACGGCGAGCCGCGCTCCATCGCCTTCTGATACCAGGCCGCGGCGTCGGCAAATCTGTTGGCCTTATGGTAGGCGCGGCCGAGCTGATAAATGAATCGCGTGCTGTCGGGATATTGCTGTGCAGCCGCTTCGCACGCCGGCAAGGCGATCGCCGCATTGAGCTCGACGAAGTTCACGCCCGGCGCCTTGCGGTCTGGGTCGACCGAGTTCGCGCCATAGGTGTCGCAATCAACGACCGGCGCGTTGTCGGCTTTGGCCTCCGCGGCAGCGCCGTAGTCGGCGCTCAAACAAAGCGAGACAAAAGCAAAGGCAAGAATTCTGCGAATCATCGCGGCCCCCGGACGCCTCTTACTTCGGCATCAGCACCCAATAGTCCAGATCGAGAATCACCGCGGGATCGTACTCCTCGCCGACCTTGAACGGAAAATCGCCGCACGGCCTGTCTTTCGTCGCGATCGTGCGCAGACGCAGCGCGCCAACGTCATTGCGGCCGGGCACGTCGGCCGTCGCCAGCACCTCGCTCCAGGCAAACACCGTAAGGCCGGCAAATAGCGGCGCCACGTGCCGCCCGCCGTTGATGGCCGCGATATGGAATGCGTTGGCAAGCCCGTTGAACGACAGCGCCCGCCCCAGCGAAATCGCGTGGCCGCCGTAGATCAGCCGCTTGCCGAAGCGGCCTTTGCTTTCGGCGAAATGGTTGAAGTGAATGCGCGCGGTGTTCTGATAAAGCCGCGTCGCGATCATGTGCTCGGCGTCCTCGACCGTGATGCCGTCGACATGGTCGATCTTCTCGCCCGCCTTATAGTCGCCGAAGCGGTGCGGGCTGCCGGAGAGGACAGTGTCGTAAGCCGCCGCATCGATCTTCGGGCAGGCGGCGCCGAGCTTTCCCGGCTCGACGGCTTTCGGCAACTCCGGCACTTTTTCGCCGGGCGCCGGCGCATTCTCGTCGCGCTTGCGCACCATCACCCAGCGCACGTAGTCGAGCACGCAATCGCCGGTCTCGTCGAAGCCGCGCGAGCGCACGTAGACGATGCCGGTCTTGCGGTTGGCGTTTTCACGCAGGCCGATGACTTCGGACACCGCACTCAGCGTCGCGCCCGGATAGACCGGCTTGAGAAAGCGGCAGTCGGCATAACCGAGGTTGGCGACCGCATTGAGCGAGACGTCCGGCACCGTCTTGCCGAACACGACGTGGAACACCAGCAGGTCGTCGAGCGGCGCGTGGGCGTAGCCAATCTTGCGGGCGAATACGTCGGACGATTGCACCGCAAAGCTGGGACCGAAAATGCCTTGATAGACCGCGACATCGCCGACCGTGACGGTCCGCGGCGTGGCGTGCCGGATCTCCTGCCCGAGCCGGAAGTCCTCGAAGAAATTACCCGGGTTTGTCTTGGTGGCTGCGGCATTGCTCACGAACAGGCTCCTTGATCCGCGCATCGTCCGGCCGCGCCATTCTCACAAAACCGTGAGCCGAACACCAGCTTGCGGCAACGGGAAACTGATGAGGACGTGTGGGAATGCCGTGTTAGCGGTCGCGTGCAAGTGCAAATCCTCTGGAGGAAATCATGAAGAAGCGCATCCTGCTCGCCACGCTCATCGCCGCCGGTCTGGCCGTCGCCCCGCTGGCGTCCGCCGCCTATGCCGACGACATGAAGAAAGACACCATGTCGAAGGACAGCATGAAGAAAGACGACGGCATGAAGAAGGATTCGATGGCCAAGGACAGTATGTCCAAGGACTCGATGGCGAAGGACAACATGTCCAAGGACAATATGTCCAAGGACAACATGAAGAAGTAGTCGCGGTGCGCGGCCGGGTCCGTGCATCCGCGGACCCGGCTGCCACGTATTATGATAAGATACGATCTTGAGCGATGGTGACGGGCGAGGTTCGCGATGACGACCGCAACGATTGATACGTCAACCGTCGAGCCGGCGATCCATCCGGCCTGGGTGCGCATCACCCACTGGATCAATGCTCTCGCCATCCTGGTGATGATCGGTTCGGGCTGGCAGATTTACGACGCTTCCCCGCTGTTCTCGTTCATTTCGTTCCCGCGCTCGTTTGCATTGGGTAATTGGCTGGCCGGGGCGCTGCTTTGGCATTTCGCGGCGATGTGGGTGCTGGTCGTCAACGGCATCGTCTACGTCACGCTTGGCCTTGCCACCGGCCGCTTCCGCCGCAAGCTGACGCCGATCATTCCATCGCAAGTTTTGGCCGACGCCAAGGCGGCGCTCACGTTCAAGCTTTCGCACGATGACCTGTCGCACTACAACGCGGTGCAGAAGGTGCTTTACACCGGCATCATCCTGACCGGTATCGTCATCGTGCTGTCCGGGCTGTCGATCTGGAAGCCGGTGCAATTCCATGAGCTGACCACCTTGTTCGGCGGCTACGACACGGCACGCTACGTGCACTTCTTCTGTATGGCGGCAATCGTCGGCTTCCTCGTCGTGCATGTGTCGCTGGCGCTGATCGTGCCGAAAAGCCTGCGCGCCATGATCGTGGGGAAATGACGATGCGCATCCGCAAATCCATTCCGGGCGTCGATCCCAAGCTGCTGATCAAGGATGCGGCGAAGGCGGTGCCCGACCCCATGCGCCGTCAGTTCCTGCGCGGCGCGGCGAGCCTCGGCGCGCTCGCGTTCCTCACTGGCTGCGACATCGTCGACGGTGACACCGCCGAAGGCGTGTTGCGAAAGATTTCGGCGTTCAATGACGGCGCCCAGGCGCTGCTGTTCAGCCGCACCAAGCTGGCGCCGACCTTCAAGGAAAGCGACATCACCCGGCCATTTCCGTTCAACGCCTATTACGACGAGGACGAGGCGCCGGTGGTCGATCCGGCCACCTACAAGTTCGAGATCGCCGGCCTCGTCGACAACAAGAAGCCATGGACGCTCGACGAGCTGCACGCGCTGCCGGAAGTGTCGCAAATCACCCGCCACGTCTGCGTCGAAGGCTGGAGCGCCATCGGCTCGTGGCAGGGTGCGCGGCTGTCGGATTTCCTGCAGCGCATCGGCGCCGACATGAAAGCCAAATATGTCTGGTTCAAATGCGCCGAGGGCTACACCAACACCATCGACATGCCGACCGCGCTGCATCCGCAGACGCAGATGAGCTTCAAGTTCGACAACAAGCTGCTGCCGCGCGCATACGGCTTCCCGATGAAGATCCGCATCCCGACCAAGCTCGGCTTCAAGAACCCGAAATACGTCGTGGCGATGGAAGTCACCAACACCGATCGCGGCGGCTATTGGGAGAACCAGGGCTACAACTGGTTCAGCGGTCTCTAATCCCTCCAAATTCGCATTGCAGGTCTGAGCCGGAACGGCTTGGGCTCGCTGCCGTTATATGTAAATAACCGCGCCTCCCGGCGGCCGGTGCCGCAGGAACACGCGGTCGAGTTTGCACCGATGCGAAATGTGCGGGAACGGCGAAGCGGCTGGAGCTGGTGGTACCTGCTCTTCATGGTTCTGTTGGTAGTCTGCCTTTGGCCGCCGCTCTACAACAGGGCCGATCCCTATTTCATCGGCATTCCCTTTTTCTACTGGTTCCAGCTGCTGCTGGTCATTATCGGCGCCATCTTCACCGCCATCGTCTATGTCGCGACCGATGAGTGATTTTCGGCGCCGCGCGCGCACACGAAAGTACGAGTCATGCATAACGTAAATTGGGTCGCGCTGACGATTTTCGTCGTGCTGTTCGCCTTCATCACCTGGCTCGGATTTGCCGCCGCGCATTGGCGCAAGGGCGATCTCGAGCAGTTGCACGAATGGGGCCTCGGAGGGCGGCGCTTCGGTACCTTGATCTCGTGGTTTCTGATCGGCGGCGACCTTTATACGGCGTACACATTCATTGCCGTTCCCGCGCTCGCCTTTGGCGCCGGTGCCGTCGCATTCTTTGCGGTCCCATACACGGTGCTCATTTATCCGGTCTTGTTCCTGGTCTTTCCGCGGATCTGGCAAGTCTGCCACAGGCACGGCTACATCACCGCCGCC
This sequence comes from uncultured Alphaproteobacteria bacterium, assembly GCA_963742095.1. GTDB lineage: Bacteria > Pseudomonadota > Alphaproteobacteria > Rhizobiales > Xanthobacteraceae > Pseudolabrys. The sequence continues at coordinate 821,771 of CAVUKJ010000003.1, read as the reverse complement.
GATTTCGTGCGCGGCCGTTTCGGCAATCGCTGGCTGGCGCTTGCCATCACCATCACCGGCCTGGTCGCCACCATGCCGTACATCGCGTTGCAGCTTGTCGGCGTTCAGGTTGTGGTCGGTGCTCTCGGCATCGGCGGCAGCGGCTTTGCCGCCGACCTGCCGCTGATCATCGCCTTCATCATTCTCGCCGCCTTCACCTACACGAGCGGCCTGCGCGCTCCGGCCTCGATCGCGATCGTCAAGGACATCCTGATCTATCTCACTACCTTCGTCGCGGTGATCGTCATCCCGATCCAGCTTGGCGGCTTCGGCAAGATCTTCGCGGCTGTTCCGATGCAAAAGCTGCTGCTTGCAGCGCCCGGACCGCATACGACCGGAGCCTATGGCGCCTACGCAACGCTCGTGCTCGGCTCGACCTTCGCGTTGTTTCTTTACCCGCATTCGATGACGGGCATTCTCAGCGCCTCGAGCTCTCACGCGGTGCGCCGCAACGCTGCGCTGCTGCCCGGCTATTCGTTCATGCTCGGGCTGCTGGCGCTGCTCGGCTTCTTCGCCATCGCCGCCGGCGTCGCGACGCTTCCCGAATACGCCGCTGGCTTCAAGCAATTCGGCAACAACTTTGCGATCCCGGCGCTGATCATGCACAGCTTCCCGGACTGGTTCGTCGGCATTGCCTTCGCCGCCATCGGCATCGGCGCGCTGGTGCCGGCCTCCATCATGTCGATCGCGGCGGCGAACCTCTACACACGCAACATCCATCGCGAATTCATCAACAACGCGCCGACCCAAAGCGAAGAAACGCAGATGGCAAAATGGGTGTCGCTGGTCGTCAAGGCCGGTGCACTGGTCTTCATCCTGTTCGTGCCGACGAAATTCGCGATCGACCTGCAGCTGCTGGGGGGCATCTGGATCATCCAGACGATGCCGGCCGTGATGCTCGGTGCCTTCACCCGCTGGTTCAATTCGTGGGCGCTGTTGATCGGCTGGGCGGCCGGCACGTTCGCGGGCACGCTGATGGCCGCGGCGACCAATCTGACGCCGACTTATCCGCTCGCTTTGGCGGGCTACACGTTCCCCGGCTACACCGCGCTCTACACGCTCATCCTCAATTTGGTGCTTGCGGTCGTTCTGACGCCGGTGTTCGACGCGCTGAAGCAGGGCCGTGCGGCCGACGCAACCGTCGAGGCCGACTACCGCGTCTGAAGCTGGGGTTACATCTCGGGCGGCGGGTTCGTGATCAGCCGCGCGCCGCGCTGGAAGGTGACGTAATCCCAGAACCAGCTGAAGGCGACGATGAAGCGGTTGCGCAGACCGATCAGGAAGTAGATGTGCGCGACGCTCCAGAACAGCCAGCCGATGAAGCCGCGCAATTCGAGGCGGCCGAATTTCACTACCGCGGCGCGCCGGCCGATGGTCGCGAGTTCGCCGAGGTGCATGTACCGGAACGGCTTGTCGATCTGGCGGCCGGCTATGCGCGCGCCGAGCAATTGACCGACATAGCGTCCCATCTGCTTTGCCGCCGGCGCGATGCCCGGCACGGGCTTGCCCGTTGCCTCGCTGATGGCGGCAGTGTCGCCGATGACGTAGATGTCGTGATGGCCCGGCACCGATAGATCCGGATTGACCTTCACGCGTCCGGCGCGATCGGCCTCGGCGTGCAGCCATTGCGCCGCCGGCGACGCGGTCACGCCGGCGGCCCAGATCACGGTGGCCGCATCGATGCGGCCGGCGTCGGTGTCGACGCCATTGGCATCGCACGCCGTGACCATGGTGTCGGTCTTCACCTCGACGCCGGCGTTGGCGAGCGTCGTGCGGACGTAGTCCGACAGGTTCGGCGGGAAGCTCGGCAGCAGGCGCGGGCCGGCCTCGATCAAGACGATGTGCGCCGAGCGCGGGTCGATGCGCCGGAAATCGGCGGCCAGCGTCTGCCCCGCGACCTCGGCGATGGCGCCGGCCATCTCCACGCCGGTCGCGCCGCCACCGACAATGACGAAGGTCAGGAGCCGGCGTTGCACGCTGGGTTCGGCTGCCAGCTCCGCGCGCTCGAAGGCGATGAGAATGCCGCGCCGGATGCGCGTTGCGTCCTCAATGCGCTTGAGGCCGGGCGCGTAAGGCGCCCACGAGTCGTGGCCGAAATACGAATGCATCGCGCCGGTCGCGAGCACGAGATAATCATAAGGAATGTCGCCGGCGGCGGCGGTGTGCAGCATCTTTTTGGCGCTGTCGATTCCGGTGACCTCGGCCATCAGGACCGTCGCGTTGTGCTGCGAGCGCAGGATGTGGCGGATCGGCCAGGCGACATCCGCAGGCGACAGCGCCGCGGTCGCGACCTGGTAGAGCAGCGGCTGAAAGCAGTGATGGTTCTGCCGATCGATCACCGTGATCTCGGCGTTTGCGCGCCGCAGGGCTTGGGCCGCCGACAGGCCGCCGAAGCCGGCACCGATAATGACCACTCTGGGACGATCGATCGGCATGGCGCCCGCCTTGCTATTCCTTGCCGCGGGCATTAGCAATCCGCGCGAGTTCAGTAACGGTGAGGCGTACATGGCGACCCATAATCTTCTCCTGCTCCCCGGCGACGGCATCGGCCCCGAAGTGATGGCGCAGGCCAAGCGCGTCATCGACTTCTTCAACAAAAAGGGCCCCGACAAGTTCGCGACCGAAGAAGCGCTGGTCGGCGGCTGCTGCTTCGACGCCCACGGCGTCGCGATCACCGACGCCACGATGGAGAAGGCGAAAGCCGCCGACGCCGTCATCTTCGGCGCTGTCGGCGGACCGAAATGGGACAAGGTCGGTTACGACGTGCGGCCGGAGGCCGGGCTGCTGCGCCTGCGCAAGGATCTCGATCTTTACGCCAATGTGCGTCCGGCCATCGTCTATCCGGCGCTCGCCGATTCATCCTCGCTCAAGCGCGAGGTGGTCGAAGGCCTCGACATCATCATCCTGCGCGAATTGACCGGCGGCGTTTATTTCGGCGAGCCGAAGACCATCACCGATCTCGGCAACGGCCAGAAGCGCGCCATCGATACGCAGGTCTACGACACCTACGAGATCGAGCGCATCGACCGCGTTGCCTTCGAATTGGCGCGCAAGCGGCGCAACAAAGTCACCTCGATGGAAAAGCGCAACGTCATGAAGTCCGGCGTGCTGTGGAACGAGGTGACGACGGCGCTGCACGCGCGCGAATACAAGGACGTGCAGCTCGAGCATATGCTCGCCGACGCAGGCGGCATGCAGCTGGTGCGCTGGCCGAAGCAATTCGACGTCATCGTCACCGACAATCTGTTCGGCGACATGCTGTCGGACATCGCCGCGACGCTGACCGGCTCGCTCGGCATGCTGCCATCGGCCTCGCTCGGCGAGGTCGATCCGAAAACGAAGAAGCGCAAAGCGCTCTATGAGCCGGTGCACGGTTCGGCGCCCGACATCGCCGGCAAGGGCATCGCCAACCCGATTGCGATGATCGCGTCGTTCGGCATGGCGCTGCGCTACTCGTTCAACCTCGGCAAGCAGGCCGACTGGATCGATCAGGCGATCGCGGCGACGCTCGCGCGCGGCCTGCGCACCGGCGATATCAAGTCGGAAGGCACCAAGGTCGTATCCACCGTCGAGATGGGCGACGCGATCCTCGAAGAGCTCGAAAAGCTCGCCGCCAAATAAAAACGCGGCCCGGAAGGCCGCGTTCGCTCACCCGAATTTCCGGACTGTGGTTCAGTACTGAACCCACGGATTGTTCGGGCTCGAGAGATCCCACGAGTTGAACATCCGTCCCCGGTCGCTGCTGAAAATGGTGCCGTTCAGCACGGTGTCGGCGCGCTGGTTGGGATTCTGCACGTAGTCGAGCGTATTGCGCTCGCTCGGCAACGGCTCGGTGCCGGGGTCGAGATAGGAACGCTTCTGCACGATGATCTTGGTGCGCTTCTTGCCATCCTCGTCGCGGCTGACGAACACCGTGTGGTCGCGATTGGTATAGACGCGCTCTTTCGTCCTCGGCGGTTGCTGCTGCGCGTCGGCTGACGCGGCCAACAGGCCGGCCGCCGCGACGGCGCACGCAAAGGCAACAGCGAACTGGCTCAACCGCATGATGTCCTCAATTCCGTATCGCAATGCACTCTAGCGGGCTTTGGTTCGCGGAAATAGGCCCGGATCACACGCAATTGTACGTAGTTGCCGAAAGACAATAGTGCATAAAGAGAAGGCCCCGCCGCATGGACGGGGCCTGTTTGCTGGCGTTTTTGCTCGTTCAGCCGCCGTAATTCGCCTTGAGATAGTCGGCGATAGCCTTGGCGTCGCCGTCGTCGATGGGTGCGCCCATGGCCTTGATCATCTTGGTGACCTCGGCGTCCCAGCCCGCGGCGTTGAGGAACGGCGAGTTCATCGGGATGTAGGCCAGCGAATGGCAGGCCTGACAATTGCCCTCGACCTTATCGAGACCTGCGCCCTGCTTCAGCTTGATCACCTGCTCGTCCGCCATGGCGGGAGCGGCAATCAGTGCGGCGGCGACAACGAATGCGAATGTCCGCATGGGTACTGCTCCCTTAGGCTTCGAGCGTGAGGTTCTGGATGACGTTGTTGTGGTAGCCCGCCGGATTGAAAATCAACGAGGCGGTCTGACTTTGGCCGATCACGTTGATGGCGTTGACCATCACCGAGTTCTTGCCCTTCTTGGCCGTGATCTCGAAGCTCCACGGACGGAATGCAAAGCGGCCAAGATCCTGCCCCAGGGTTGCGGCGTCCCACGTCTTGCCGCCATCGGGCGAGACCTGCACCGTGCGGATGCCGTAGCCGCCGTCCCACGCCATGCCGCTGACCGTCACCTTGCCGGCCTTCACCTTGGCGCCATCGCGATGGCTGGTGACCAGCGAGTTGACGACGATCTCGGTGATCGGCGTCGAAGTCGCGTCCTCCTGTGTGATGAAGCGGTCGCGGATCGGGAATTTGCCGACAGGGATGCGATAGGCCGGTTTCATCCAGAAGCCGCCCTGCGGTTTGGTCAGCGCGTTGATCGCGATGACGTGCTTCATCCAGTAGGTACCGGTCCAGCCCGGCACGATGACGCGGGCCGGGAAGCCGTTGAAGTGCGGCAGCGGCGCGCCGTTCATCTCGTAGGCGACGATGGTGTTCTCATCGACCGCTTTCCAGACCGGAATGCTCTTGATGAAGTCGGGCGTCTTGTCGACGGCGGGACCGTCGGCGCCGTTGAAGGCGATTTCGATCACGTCCTTCTTCAAGCCCGCTTTGTCGAGGATGTCCTTGAGGCGCGCGCCCTTCCAGCGCGCGCAGCCCATGGCGCCGTAGCCCCACTCGACGCCGGCGACGTGCGGATTGGACAGGCCGCGCCGGTTGCCGGAACATTGATTGACCGCGACGACTTCGACCGCCGGCATTTTCTTCAGGTCGTCGAGCGTCAGTTCGAACGAGTTGTCGGCGCCTTCGCCGCCGACGGCGATCTTGTAGCCTTCGGCTTTCACGTCCGGAATGTCGGACAGGTGATAGCGCACGAAGAACTGATCGTTCGGCGTGATCGGCGTGCGTAGATATTCGATCGGCGACTCGTAGTTGGGCGGCCGGTCGGCGAGCTGGATCAGGGGCTTCTTGCCGGGCAGCGTCCCCATGGTGACGTAGCTGCCGATGCCCTTGGGCACGCCCGGCGTCAGTTCGCCTTCGGCGCTCGCGGCGAATGCTTCGCTCAGGCTCATTCCGGTCGCGGCGAATGCGGCGCCGGCGCCTGCTGTTTGAAGCAGGTGTCGTCTGGTGATCATCGTTTCTCTCCCTCGAGAGTTTTTAGTCCGGTCCCGGCCGTCGCCGCGACTTCAAATATTCTTATTTGAATATGATCCGCTGAATTGGTGGCGCGGTCAATCGCCAATTGACGCGCGGCCCCCCATCGGCGCTGCGCCGCAACGTGACAATCCCATCAGATGAGATTTAGTCGGGTGCCCGCTAGCGTCCGATCCGGCGCGGCTCGGGACGATTGGCCATCGCCTTCCACAGCAGCTGATACTTCGGCGTTGGTGCAAGGATCGGATCGCGCTGGCCGCAGAAGCTGCGATGCAATTCCGCTTCGGCGAACAACGCGCCGACCTTCGGCTCGCTGCCGGCCGACAACAGCGTCAACCGGTCGAGCGCGCACGCGAGCGTCGAGCGTTCGACGAAATCGGCGCCGCCTTGGCAGAACCATCCGGAGATTTGCAGGCGCGGGTCGTCATAGGCGCGCACGAAGCCGAGGCAATGACGCGGCGTGTCCTTGGTCGCTTCGAAGGGGACGATCGCGAGCGATCCGAACTTGCTGTCGAGCGGCGCCTTGCCGCCGGTCTGCACCGGTCCAAGGCCCGCGGCGGCCGCATCGATTTCGGCGGACGGGCTGGCGAAGTGCCGCGTCTCGCTTCCTGGCCGATAGATTTCAACCTGCAGATAAGGCGCGGTGCTGTCCGGATCGCCGAGACTGAGAATGTCCTTGCGGCCGCCGCCGTCGCGGTTGTGCAGGATCGCATAGTGCGATGCTACTCCGGCCGCTTCGGGAATGGAGAGCGCGAACGCCGGGAACAGCTTGTCGACTTCGATCCATTGCGGCCGATCACTCGCCTTGATGACATTGATCGCCGGGGGCGATTGAAAGATATGAGCGGCGCCTATGGACAGAACCGTTATTCCACCCAGATATGCGAGCATACGCACCAGGGTGGCGGGCAGCTGTTCACGCCAGGAATACAGGGCCGGATGCATGGCCTTGTGGCTCTCGCAAGCTCCCGTTGTCTTGGCGTACATTCTCGCCTAGAAGCGCTGCCAATCCGGTAATACCGCCGCGCGTGGGGCCGGATAAGTTCGTGGAGAGTTAACAATGGGTTTCAAGGTCGCCGTCGTGGGAGCCACCGGCAATGTCGGGCGCGAGATGCTCGACATCCTGGCCGAGCGGGACTTTCCCGCCGACGAGGTCGTGGCGATCGCCTCGCGCCGCAGCCAGGGCACCGAGTGCTCGTTCGGCGACAAGACGCTCAAGGTGAAGGCGCTCGATCATTTCGATTTCTCCGACGTCGACATTTGTCTGATGTCGGCGGGCGGCGCGGTGTCCAAGGAATGGTCGCCGAAGATCGCGGCGAAGGGCGCGGTGGTGATCGACAATTCGTCGGCCTGGCGCATGGACCCCGACGTGCCGCTGGTCGTGCCGGAAGTGAACGCGGACGCTACCGCGGGCTTCACCAAGAAGAACATCATCGCCAATCCGAACTGCTCGACCGCGCAGCTCGTGGTCGCGCTCAAGCCGCTGCATGACGCCGCCAAGATCAAGCGCGTGGTGGTCGCGACCTATCAGTCGGTGTCCGGGGCCGGCAAGGAAGCGATGGACGAGCTGTTCTCGCAGACCAAGGCGATCTTCACGGTCGACGAGGTCGAAGCGAAGAAGTTTCCCAAGCGCATCGCGTTCAATCTGATTCCGCAGATCGACGTGTTCATGGACGACGGCTACACCAAGGAAGAGTGGAAGATGGTGGTCGAGACCAAGAAGATTCTCGATCCCAAGATCAAGCTCGTCGCCACCTGCGTGCGCGTGCCGGTGTTCGTCGGTCATTCGGAAGCGGTCAATATCGAGTTCGAAAACCCGATCACGGCGGATGAAGCGCGCGACATTCTGCGCAAGGCGCCGGGCTGCATGGTGATCGACAAGCGCGAGCCCGGCGGCTACGTCACGCCGTACGAGTGCGTCGGCGAGGACGCGACCTATATCAGTCGTATCCGCGAGGATCCAACCATCGACAACGGGCTCGAAATGTGGGTCGTCTCCGACAACCTGCGCAAGGGCGCGGCATTGAACGCGGTGCAGATCGCCGAAGTGCTGATCAACCGCAAACTGATCCAGGCGAAGAAGAAAGCGGCCTAGAACCTCGGGCTGGCGAATACGCGCGCATGCTCGTCGGCGGCGACGGGCACGAAGCTGCGCTTTGACGCATCCCACACCGATAGCTGGCCGGTTGCGACGCCGAAATAGGCGCCGTGCAGCGCGAGCTTGCCGCGCTCGACGAGAATCTTCACGCAAGGGAACGTCATCAGGTTGGCGAGCGTCTGCACGACCGAGGCCTGCTCGAGCTTCGTCAGATAGTCGTCGAGCGGCATCTGCCCGCGCGGCCCGACCGCCTTCACTGCCGGTTCAACCAGCGCCATCCAGTGGCCGATGAAATCGCCGGGCGATAGCGGCGCCGTTTCTTCGGCGAAGGCGCGGATGCCGCCGCATTGCGCATGGCCCAGGACGACGATGTGCTTCACCTTGAGCGCCTGCACGGCGAACTCGAGCGCCGCCGACATCGCACGCTGCGCGTCGTCGGGCGTATAGGGCGGCACCAGATTGGCGATGTTGCGGGCGACGAACAACTCGCCCGGCCGCGCGTCGAAGATCACCTCCGGCGAGACACGCGAATCGCAGCAGCCGATCACCATGGTCTGCGGCGACTGCCCGCCTTCCGACAGCGTGCGGTAGCGATCCTGCTCGTGGCGCAGGCGGCTGACCAGGAAGGCGCGGTAGCCGTCGATCAGTTGCGGGGGGAAAGCCATGCGTCGAAGTCCGTTGCCGTCACATCACACAATCACGCCCGGATCGCCATTGGCAATCCATAAGCATCGCGGGGCGCAGGGTCGGCAACGGCCGCGCGATCCCGGCACGCGTCACAGCAATCCAGCCGCCGCTGCAGCCGTCGACTCCTGCAAATCAACGGGAGCCAAGGGGAGCAAAGGGGAGCAAAGGGTCATTCGTTAACGTAAAGCCCCTAAAACGGCGTGCGTTGCGCACGCCATGCCTGCTGGCGTGTGATGGAACCCGAAAATGGCCCATATTCATCGCTTGTTCAGGTGAAATTGACGATGCGTATCTGAGAAACGAAACACACGCATGCTCTCGCCCAACAAGCCCATCATCGCACCGCCAAACGTCAAGGTCCGCACCGGCGGTTTTTCCGCCGCGCATATCGCGGTGCTGGCGGCGGCGTTCACGATTTTGATCTCGGTGCCGATCTGGACGCACCCGCTGCCGCCGCTGTCCGACTATGTGAATCACCTGGCGCGCATGAAGGCGATCGCGACCCTGTCGCAGGATCCGCAGCTGGCAAACTTCTATGCCATCCAATGGCAGGTGGTCCCCAATCTGACCATGGACCTCATCGTGCCGCTGCTCGCGCGCGTGATGAAGATTTACCTTGCCGGCCAGATCTTCATCGTTGCGATGTTCGCGCTCATCGTGTCCGGCACGCTGGCGCTCAACCGCGCGCTGATCGGGCGCTGGTCGGCGATGCCGCTGCTCGTCATTCCGCTGCTTTACAACTACGTCTTCCTCGTCGGCCTGATGAACTACATCTTCGGCATCGGCGTCGCGCTGTGGGCGCTGGCCGGTTGGGTCGCCGTGCGCGAGCGCGCCTGGCCGGTCCGCATGCTGCTGTCGACCGCTTGCGTCCTGGTGCTGTTCTTCTGCCATCTCTCGGCGCTCGGTGTTTACGGCGTCGGCGTGCTGTCGTTCGAGATTTTGCGGCTGTGGCAACGGCGCAGCGAGGCGTGGCCTATGCGCATCGTCGATTTCGTCGCCGGCGGCGCGCCGTTCCTGGCGGCCGTGCCGCTGCTCATGGCCAGTCCGACCATGGAACTCGTCGGCAAGGTTTGGTGGGAGCAGCGCGGCAAGATCGACGGCCTGATGTATGTCGTTACCGACTATTCCGACATCGTCGCCTTCGCACTGATCGCGCTCGTGATCGGCAGCATGGTCTGGGCGGTGCGCCACCGCGTGCTGCGCTTCCATCCGCTTGTCTTCGTGCTGATGGTGGTCGGCGCCGGCGTGTACTTCGCCCTGCCGCGCATCATGTTCGACACCTACATGACGGACCAGCGCGTACCGCTCGGCATCGCCTTCATGCTGCTCGCCTGCGGCGACCTCGAGTTGCGCCGCCGCCTGGTGCGGCGCGCCTTCGTTGCCATCCTCATTGTCATGGTGTCGATGCGGCTGATGGAGATCGACTACAACTGGTCTCAGCTATCGGATTCGACCAGCCAGTTCCGCTCCTCGGTGAAACGCATCACGCCGGGCTCGAAGGTCTTCGTTGCCTATGCCGACCGCACCTTCGGCGAGGATGTGCGTGACCTCGGCCTCGTGCACGCCGCCTGCATCGCCATGATCGAACGCTCGGCGCTGGTCACCACGGCCTTCACCGTCGCCGGCAAGCAGGTGATGCACGTCAAGCCGCAGTACAATGATTTCGTCGACCGCCAGGACGGCACGCCGCCGTCGGTCGCGCAGCTCATCGTCGCCGCCGACCATCCCTCGCCGGGCACGCCGGCATTCTGGCTCAACTGGACGAAGTTCGACTACCTCTATGTCCTGTTCACCGAGGACGAGGCGCCCAATCCTGATCCGGCGCGCCTGAAGCTCGTCGCTGACGGCGACCGCTTCCAGCTCTACAAGATCATCCGGCCGGAATTCGCGCGCGCGACACCTTGAACTGCCGCGGCCGGCCGATAGAGTTGTCGGCATGACGATCCGTCCGCGCCGCAGCGTGCTCTACATGCCCGGCTCCAACGCCCGCGCGCTGGAAAAGGCGAAGACCCTTCCTGTCGACGGCGTCATCATCGACCTTGAGGACTCCGTTGCCCCCGATGCCAAAGAGGCCGCGCGCCAGCAGGTCGCCGATGCGGTGAAGGCCGGCGGCTTCGGCCGCCGCGAAGTCCTCATTCGGGTCAACGCCGTCGATACGCCCTGGCATGCCGACGACCTCGCCGCCGCCGCCCATGCCGCGCCCGACGCCATTGTGATCCCCAAGGTGTCGAGCCCCGACACGCTCGAGTTGGTCGGCCGTCGCTTGCTCGACATGGGCACCAACCACAAGACGCGCGTTTGGGCCATGATCGAGACGCCGCTCGCCATCTTCAACATCCTGGCGATCGCGGCGGAGGCGCGCGACTCCGAGTCGCGGCTCGCCGGCTTCATCATGGGGACCAACGACCTCGCCAAGGACACGCGCGCGCGCCTGGTGCCCGACCGCGCGCCGATGCTGTCGTGGCTGTCGACCTGCGTTGCCGCGGCGCGCGTCCACGGCATCGACATTCTCGACGGCGTCTACAACGACATCGGTAATGCCGACGGCTTCGCCAAGGAATGCCAGCAGGGCGTCGAACTCGGCTTCGATGGCAAGACGCTGATCCATCCCAATCAGATCGAGCCCTGCAACAAGGTCTTCTCGCCCTCGGCCGAAGAGGTGGCGCAGGCGCGCAAGTTCATTGCGGCGTTCGACCTGCCGGAGAACAAGGGCAAGGGCGTCGTCTCGATCGACGGCCGCATGGTCGAGCGGCTGCATGCCGACATGGCGCGCCGTACGGTGGCGATTTCCGAAGCAATTCAGGCCAGTTCGTAGGCCGTCCACAGGGCAGGGCACCGATTGTCCGGCGCCGCGAAATATCGGAAAATATCAATATGAGGAAGTTTGGGCGCATAGCGGCGCTGGCCGCGGTTTTTGTCGCGCTGCCGGTTTGCGTCGCGTCGGCGCAAACGCCCGACATCGCCGCGACTCCGCCAACTGCTGTGACGGCGCCTGCCCCTGCGGCAACGCCCACGCCTGCCGTGGCACCGGCTCCTGCACCTGCGACCTGTGCCAGCCGCGCCGATTTCCGGGTCGTGCTCGACGTCGGCCATACGCCCGAGTCGCCCGGCGCCCGAAGCGCACGCGGCATCGACGAGTTCGTTTTCAATCTCCGTCTTGGGAAGCTGATCGACCAGGCTTTGCGCGACGCTGGCTTCGCCAAAGCCGTCCTGATGGTGACCGACGGCCCCGGCGTACGCAGCATGTACGTGCGCATGGCGCGCGCGAACAGTCTGGACGCCAATCTGCTGCTCTCGATCCACCACGACTCGGTGCCGGATTCGTTTCTCGAAAAGTGGGAGTATCAGGGCAAGCACGAAACGTTCAGCGACCGGTTCAAGGGCCATTCGCTCTACGTGTCGGACGACACGGCCGATCTCAAAGACAGCCTCATGTTCGCCAGCATGCTCGGCCAACAGCTGAAATCGCGCGGCCTGCAATATACGCCGCATTACACCGAAAAGTTCATGGGGCATAACCGGCACGAGCTGCTGGACGCCGACGCTGGCGTCTATCGCTACGACACGTTGTTCGTCCTGAAGAAGGCCCAGATGCCGGCGGCCCTGCTCGAAGCGGGCTCGATCGCCAACCGCGACGAGGAATTGCAGATGGAGACACCGGAGCGTCAGAACCTGATCAGCGCATCCGTGGTCGCCGCCATCGACAGCTTCTGCACAGCGATGCAGGGCAAGACGCCGGAGACGCGGACCGCGCAGCATTCGCGTCCGAAGCGCATCGTGACAGCGCGTCTGCACCGGCGCGCGCATGAGCGCACCGTCAGCACCGCGTCCGTCTCGACGGCGGTGCAGTCAAGTCTCGATACGCATTAGACCGGGTCTAGCGCGCCCGCTTCGGCACCGGGCGCATCTCCATGTCGGGAGTGTCGTAGTCCCACTTGGCGGCGCCGGTCTTCATGTCGATCTCGAGATCGAACAGGCGGTGGATGATCTCCGGGTCGCCGCCGCAGTCCTTGTCGTGAACCTCGTAGATGCCGACCTTGGCGGTCTTGGCGTCGCTGTCGTCGCGATACATGAAGCTCAGGCAGCGCTGCTGCTTCTCCGTCAGCAGCCGGTGCTCCTTGATGATCTTGTCGGCGCGACGGACCGCGGCATCCTCGGCCGGATCGGGCTTGTCTTGCTGAGCAAAAACGGCCGGTGCGCTGCAGAGCAGCGCCAGAGCAACGAGCGCCGGCCTTACGCCCAAGTTACGCCCACGGCCGGGCCGCTTTGGTCTGCTCTTCGTAGCGCGCGATCTTGCCGGTCTTCTGCTTGGTCAGGCCGATATCGTCGAGCCCGTTGAGCATGCAGTGCTTGCGGAAGGCGTCGATCTCAAATTTGACCACGCCGCCGTCCGGCCCGCGGATTTCCTGCTTCTCGAGATCGATGGTGAGCGTGGCGTTGGCGCCGCGGTCGGCGTCGTCGAACAGCTTCTCGAGATCTTCCGGCGACACCCGGATCGGCAGCACGCCGTTCTTGAAGCAGTTATTGTAAAAGATGTCGCCGAACGACGTGGAGATCACGGCGCGGATGCCGTAGTCGAGCAGCGCCCACGGCGCGTGCTCGCGGCTCGAGCCGCAGCCGAAGTTGTCGCCGGCGACGATGATCTTGGATTTGCGATAGGCCGGCTTGTTGAGCACGAAGTCCGGGTTCTCGCTGCCGTCGTCCTTGTAGCGCATCTCCGAGAACAGGCCCTTGCCGAGCCCGGTGCGCTTGATCGTCTTCAGGTACTGCTTCGGGATCACCATGTCGGTGTCGATGTTGATGATGCGCATCGGCGCCGCGACGCCTTCGAGAACGGTGAATTTTTCCATGGCTCAGGGGCTCCGGGCTTCTCGGGTCGGGTGTTTCATAAGGCCTTGGCGTATCTGGTCAATAGCGGGAGCTACTCGGCTGCCATGCGCGCTTTGCGGTCGAACTTCGACTCGCGCTTCAGCTCGCAGATCTGCAGGTTATACGTCTCATAGTAAATTTCGCGTGCCTTCTTCTGCGCCTCGCGATGCTCCGGCTGCATTCGCCAGGCCCGTTGCGCCTCTTCCGACTCGAATTCGACGATAGTGCAGCGCTCGCCGTCCTCGGCCGTGTAGCCCTTGTGCGAAATGTAGCCGGGCATGCTGCTGGCGAGCTCGACCATGCGGTCGACCAGCGCGACGTATTCGTCTTTCAAGCCCGGCATCAGGCGGGACCGGAAAACGGTGACGATCATTGGGATTCTCCTTGAGCCGACATGCTGACGCCGACGGTCTGCGTTCGCCAATTCCCATTCTGAATGGGTGCAATCGCCTTTCCAAATCGATCGCGGCTATTCGGCGCTTGCCTCGATCGCCTCGATATCGTCGTCCGACAGGCCGAAATGGTGGCCGATCTCGTGCACCAGCACGTGTGTGACGATCGCGGCCAGGCTCTCCTCGTGATCGGTCCAGTAGGCGAGGATCGGCCTGCGGTAGAGCCAGATCATGTTGGGCATGGTGCCGGTGAGTTCTTGCCGGAACGGTAGGCCGATGCCCTGGAACAGCCCGAGCAGGTCGTAGCGGCTGGACAGGCCCATGCTGTCGAGGACCTCGGCGGCTGGGAAATCGTCGACCCGGATGACCAGGTCCTCGCACAAAGCGCGGAAATTGGCCGGTAGCCGGCCATAGGCCCGCGTCGCCAGCGCTTCGACGTCGGCAAGCGAGACTGCCTGGCCGCGCCAGGCCCGCGGATCGTCAAATTGGCCTTTCATGACAATGATCTAGGATGGGCGAGGGCTCTAACCAAGCAGTTGACGGAACCGGCGGAATAAGCGACCGTTAACCATAATTGTGGCGTACGGCGGGGAGCTTGTAATGCGTACCGCGACGGGTTTTGGCCTTCTGATCCTGGCTTTGGCGGCGGCAACGCCGGCCTCGGCCGAGATGTTCACCTGCCACGACAAGCCGGGCAAGGTCCTGGCGGTCTACAACGGCAGCCCCGGCAATTACGGGAGCCGGAGCTACAGCCGCAGCTATACCAGCGACTATTCCGCCTCGCGCCGGCAGTACCAGACGCACGCGACCTACGTCAGCAGCTCACGGCACTATTGGAACGACCGCTCACGGTGGTAGTTTCTGCCGGCATGGAGCGGGCTATGCCGAAAATCGGGTTTGGGTTGGCGCTGGCCGGTCTGCTGATCGGCCTGGCCCCGGCGGCGTTTGCGCAGGATTCTGACCAGCAAACGACGCGGACGCGCCCGCGCATCGTCATCCATCCGCGCAGCGGCCAGCTAAGCCCCAACGCCCGGCGGTATTGCCGCTCGTGGCTTGTCCAGGAATACCGCGTCAGCGGCCCGGTCATCGTGCCGCGCATGCAATGCTGGTGGCAGTAGGCCGCCTCAGTCGCGACAAACGTCGGTTCTGATCTGCGTCAAAAATCACTATCAAATTTATCGGTATCGATTTCTAATCGGGGCGCGTCAGCGCCTCGGTAACCGTGCCGGGCGTGCGAACGCTCAGGCGATGAACCAAAATTTGCTGTCAGACGTTTTCGTGATGAAGCCCACAAGGAGGCTGACCATGAAGAAGTTCTTGATGTTGTGCGCGACGGCAGCGGCCTTGAGCCTGGCCGCGATGTCGGCGCCGGCCATTGCGGCGAGCAGTAAAGCAAGCCAAGCGACGGCCGGTCAGACGACCGATCTCAGCGCCCGCTACTACTATCGCCACGGCTACTATCGGCACTACGGCTACTACCGGCACTACGGTTACTATCGGCATTACGGCTACTACCGTCCTTACCGGTACTATTACGGTCCTCGCTATTATTATCCCTACCCCTATTACCGGCCTTATTATTACGGCTACGGCTACTATCCCTACTATTACCGGCGGCCGGGGGTTTATTTCGGCTTCGGCTGGTAAGCGGAAACGAAAAGGCCCGCACTCAATGTTGTGGCGGGCCTTCTTGTCTTAGATATCGCGCGCGCTCACTTCCACTCGCGCACGTCGACGAAGTGTCCGGCGATCGCGGCGGCGGCGGCCATCGCCGGCGACACCAGATGCGTGCGGCCCTTGTAGCCCTGCCGGCCTTCGAAGTTGCGGTTCGAGGTCGAGGCGCAACGCTCGCCCGGCGCCAGCTTGTCCGGGTTCATGGCGAGGCACATCGAGCAGCCCGGCTCGCGCCAGTCGAAACCGGCGGCCTTGAAGATCTTGTCGAGGCCTTCCGCCTCGGCCTGCTCCTTCACCAGACCCGAGCCCGGCACGATCATGGCATTGACGTTGCCGTTGACGCGCTTGCCGTCGACGACGCGCGCGACCGCGCGCAAGTCCTCGATGCGCGCATTGGTGCATGAGCCGATGAAGACGCGGTCGATCTTGATGTCGCTGATCTTCTCGCCGCCCTTCAGCCCCATGTAGCCAAGCGAGCGGTCGGCGGCGACGCGCTTCTTCTCGTCGGCGATCTCCGACGGCACCGGCACGCGGCCGGTGATCGAGATGACCTGTTCGGGGCTGGTGCCCCAGGTCACCAGCGGCGGCAGCTTTGCCGCATCGAGCCTGATCTCGCGGTCGAAGTGCGCGCCGTTGTCGGACGTCAGCGTTTCCCAGTACTTCATCGCTTCGTCCCAGGCCTTGCCCTTCGGTGCTTTCGGCTTGTCCTTGAGATAGGCGTAGGCCTTCTCGTCCGGCGCGACGAAGCCCGCCTTGGCGCCGCCTTCGACCGACATGTTGCAGACGGTCATGCGGCCTTCGATCGACAGCGCGCGGATCGCTTCGCCGGCATATTCGAGCGCGTAGCCGGTACCGCCGGCGGTGCCGATCTCGCCGATGATGGCGAGGATGATGTCTTTGGCGGTGACGCCTTCGGGCAACTTGCCGTCGACCACCGCGCGCATGTTCTTCGACTTTTTCTGGATCAGCGTCTGCGTCGCCAGCACATGCTCGACTTCCGAGGTGCCGATGCCGTAGGCGAGCGCGCCGAAGGCGCCGTGCGTGGCGGTGTGACTGTCGCCGCACACCAGCGTGGTGCCGGGCAGCGTGAAGCCCTGCTCGGGGCCGATGATGTGAACGATGCCCTGGCGCTTGTCGAACTCGTTGAAATACTCGATGCCGAAGTCCTTGGCGTTCTGCGCCAGCGCGGCGATCTGCTCGGCGCTTTCCGGATCGGGATTGGGTTTGCTGCGGTCGGTGGTCGGCACGTTGTGGTCGACGACGGCGAGCGTCTTGTCGGGTGCGTGGACCTTGCGGCCGGCGGCTGCGCAAGCCTTCGAAGGCCTGCGGCGACGTCACCTCATGCACCAGATGGCGGTCGATATAGATGAGACAGGTGCCGTCCGGTTGCTCGTCCACCAGATGGTCGTCCCAGATCTTGTCGTAGAGGGTACGCGGTTTCATGACACGAAGGCCTTGCTCGGAATGAATGGAAACGGAGTCGAAAGCGGCCGGCGCTGCCGGCGGCAGCCGGTCAAAGCGCGGCTTGCGCGCAAACCGTCAGCCGCCCGAAGAACCGCCAGGGCAGCCGAGCGTGGTCGGCGAGAATGATCCGTTCAGCCTTGGAAACCATGGTCGATATATAGCCACTCGGACCGGCCGCGACAATGAAGATGCCGCCGACGAAAAAAAGGGCCGTAAGCGGCCCCTGAATTCCTTGTTGCGGAACAGCTGTGGCTATTCCTTCGCGGCCTCGGCGCCTTCGGCGCCGGCACCGGCGGCCTCGGAGATGCGCGCCTTCTTGCCGCGCAGTCCGCGCAGGTAATAGAGCTTGGCGCGGCGCACCTTGCCGCGGCGCACCACCGAGATCGAGTTGATCATCGGCGAGTACAGCGGGAACACGCGTTCGACGCCTTCGCCGTACGAAATCTTGCGAACGGTGAAGTTCTCGTTGATGCCGCTGCCGGAGCGGCCGATGCAGACGCCCTCGTAGGCCTGCACGCGGCTCTTGTCGCCTTCGACGACCTTTACATTGACGAGCACGGTGTCGCCCGGCGCGAAGTCGGGAATTTCCTTACCGGCCGAGAGCTTCTCGACCTGCTCTTTTTCGAGCTGCTGGATAATGTTCATCGAAATCTCCGTCGGCAGCGCCAGCATCCGGCGCGCGGTTATTGCTGTCCTGAATGGGTCGGCGAGCTTGTATTACAAAGCTTTCGGCTTGTCACCCTCGTGTTTTGCCCGGTTTCAAGGCTTTTTCCGGGCCTGGTGGGCGGCCCAGAGGTCGGGCCGGCGCGCCTTGGTGAGCGCCTCGGCTTGCGCCCGCCGCCAGGCCTTAACCTTGGCGTGGTCGCCCGAAATCAGCACTTCCGGGATCGGCTCGCCTTCGAACACCGGCGGCCGGGTGTATTGCGGGTATTCGAGCAACCCGTCGGCGAAGCTTTCTTCCGCCGCGGACGCCTCCTTGCCCATGACGCCCGGCAGCAGCCGGACGCAGGCATCGAGCAGCGCCAGCGCCGCGATCTCGCCGCCCGACAGCACGAAGTCGCCGAGCGAGACTTCCTCGAGATTGCGCGCCTTGATCAGCCGCTCATCGACGCCCTCGAAGCGGGCGCAGACGATGACGGCACCCTGACCGTGCGCGAGTTGCGCGACGCGGTCCTGTGTCAACGGCTTGCCGCGCGGGCTCATCAGCAGGCGAGGGCGCGTGTCATGCGGCACCGTATCGAGTGCGCGCGCCAGGACGTCGGCCTTCATCACCATGCCCGGACCGCCGCCGGCCGGCGTGTCGTCGACGGTGCGGTGCTTGTCGGTCGCGGCGTTGCGGATGTCATGGGCGTCGAGCGACCAGATGCCGGACGCCAGCGCCTTGCCGGCCAGGCTCTGCGCCAGCGGGCCGGGAAACATCTCCGGAAAGATCGTGAGCACGCTGGCGCGCCACATCAATCAAGTCCTCCCGCTCGTCCCCGCGTAAGCGGGGACCCAGGAGATGACAATCGAAGCGCGCGTCATGCCGCCCTGGATTCCCGCTTGCGCGGGAACGAACGGAGTTTGCTGGACGCGCGACATGCTCAATCTTCCTTCGTCTCTATCTCGGCCGGCGGCACGACGACGATGTGCCGCGCTTGCAAATCGACCTTCGGCACCGCCGCCTCGGTGAAGGTGAGCATCAACGGCGCGCCTTCCGCAGGCGTAATCTCAATGATGTCACCAGCGCCGAAGTTATGGATCGCAGTGACCGTGCCGAGGGTCACGCCCTCCGACGTTACCGCCTCGAGCCCGACCAGGTCGGCGTGGTAATAGGTGTCGGCCTCCTCGATCGCCGGCAGCCGATCGCGCGGCACGAACAATTCGAGGTTCGTCAGTTTCTCCGCGGCGTCGCGGTCAGCCACGCCGGCGAGCCGCGCGACCAGGAAATCCTTGGCCGGACGCAGCGTCTCGATGGTGAAACGCCGCGCGCCGTCCTCGGTCTCCAGCTCGCCGTAGCTCGCCACGTCCATCGGATCTTCCGTGAACGGCCACAGCCTCACCTCGCCGCGGATACCGTGCGCGGCCCCGATGCGGGCGACGCGGACGCGCTCGGCCACGGCTTAGGCCGATCAGCTCGCCGCGGCTTCGGCCGGCTTCTCGGCCGGTTTTTCGGCCTTAGCTTTGGCGGCCGGCGCTGCGGCGGCGGCCGCGCCACCGGCTGGCGCAGCGGCGCCTGCGGCCTTCGCGGCCTCTTCCGCCTTCGCCTTGCGTTCCTTGCGCGGGATCGCCTTCTCCGGATTGTTGCGCTTCGGCCGCTTCATGATGCCGGCGGCATCGAGGAAGCGCATGATGCGGTCGGACGGCTGCGCGCCCTTCTTCATCCAGTCCTTGACCTTGTCGAGGTCGAGCTTGAGCCGTTCGGTCTTTTCCTTCGGCAGCAGCGGATTGAAGTAGCCGATGCGCTCGATGAAGCGACCGTCGCGCGGCGCGCGGCTGTCGGCGATGACAATGTGGTAGAACGGCCGCTTCTTGGTTCCGGCGCGGGCCATGCGGATGACGAGAGACATTTCAGTTCTTCCTTTCTGACTAACCTGATTTCACTTTTTCTTTCCGAGACCGGGCGGCAGGCCGCCCGGCAATCCAGGAAACTTTCCGCCCAGGCCGGGAAACCCCGGTGCGCCGGGTAAATTCGGCGGCAGCTTGGGCATGCCAGGAATGCTCGGCATGTTCGGCGGCAGGCCGCCGCCCGGCGGCATCTGCTCGGCGAGCCGCTTCATCTCTTCGGGCGACGGCATGGCGCCGCCACCAAAACCCATCGCCTGCGCGATGCCGGCGAGCGGCCCGCGCTTGCCGCTGCCCATGGCCTTCATCATGTCGGCCATCGTGCGGTGCATCTTCAGGAGCTTGTTGATGTCCTCGGCCTTGGTGCCGGAGCCGGCGGCGATGCGTTTCTTGCGGCTATGCTTGAGCACGTCCGGATTGCGCCGTTCCTGCGGCGTCATCGAGTTCGATGATCGCAACCTGTCGCTTGATGACCTTCTCGTCGATGTTGGCCTGCGCGAGCTGGTTCTTCATCTTGGCGACGCCCGGCAGCATGCCCATCAGGCCGCTCATGCCGCCCATCGCCTGCATCTGCGTCAGCTGCTCGCGCAAATCGGACAGATCGAAGGCGCCCCTGCGCATCCGCTCGGCGGCGCGCATCGCCTTTTCGGCGTCGATGTGAGCTGCCGCCTTCTCGACCAGCGCGACGACGTCGCCCATGCCGAGGATGCGGCCGGCGACGCGCGCCGGATCGAAGTCCTCGATGGCGTCGAGTTTTTCGCCCGTGCCCATCAGCTTGATCGGCTTGCCGGTCACGGCGCGCATCGACAGCGCGGCGCCGCCGCGGCCATCGCCGTCGACCCGGGTGAGCACGATGCCGGTCAGGCCGACGCGCTCGTCGAACGAGCGCGCGAGATTGACCGCGTCCTGGCCGGTCAGCGCATCGGCGACCAGCAGCACCTCGTGCGGATTGGCAGCGCGCCTGACCTCGGCCGCCTCGCTCATCATCGCCTCGTCGAGCGTGGTGCGGCCGGCGGTGTCGAGCATGACGACGTCGTAGCCGCCGAGCTTGCCGGCTTCGAGCGCGCGCTTGGCGATCTGCGTCGGCGTCTGGCCTTCGACCACCGGCAGCGTGTCGATGTGCGTGTCGCGGCCGAGCACCGCGAGTTGCTCCATCGCCGCCGGGCGACGCACGTCGAGCGAGGCCATCAGCACTTTCTTCTTCTGCCGCTCGGTGAGGCGCTTGGCGACCTTCGCCGTCGTCGTGGTTTTGCCGGAGCCCTGCAGGCCGACCATCATGATGGCGACCGGCGGCGCGGCGTTGAGATCGATGCCAATGTTCGTATTTTGGCCTTGCCCGCCGAGTGTCGCGATCAGCTGGTCGTGCACGATCTTGACGACCATCTGGCCCGGCGTGACCGATTTCGTCACCTCGACGCCGACGGCGTTCTTCTTCACGACTTCGGTGAATTCGCGCGCCACGTCGAGCGCGACGTCGGCTTCGATCAGCGCGCGGCGCACCTCGCGCAAGCCTGCTTCGAGATCGGCTTCCTGCAGCGCGCCGCGGCGCGTCAGGCCGTCGAGAATGCCGCCAAGTCGTTCCGACAGGCTGTCGAACATCAAAAAACACCTTGGCGCCCGAGGGCGCATCGCGCTGTCGGGCGGTTGCCTCCGGCCTCGAAGGACCGGTTGGCGGGGTCTGCAGTTAAGTCTTAAGCGAAGACGGGGCGGAACCTAGGGATGGCCTATGGCCAAGTCAAGGCAGCGGTTTTAGGGCGCCAATTCGTAACTAACCTTCACCGTCGCCTGCAAAGTCTGCTCGCCGGGGGCGACCGGAGCCGTGCCGCCGCGCGCCGCGCCCAAGAGGCGAGGCATGGGGCCTGGCGTGGTTTCCTCGCTGATGGCGGCCACGTTGCCGAGCTTGGCGCCGGCGGCCTGTGCGTAGAGTTCGGCCTTGCGACGGGCATCCGCGATGGCATCGGCACGCGCCTTGTCGAGCAGCTTGGAGGGGTTCGAGACCTCGAACTCGATCCCGGACACCTCGTTGGCGCCGGCGGCGGTGGCGTGATCGAGCACGACCGGCAGCCGGCTGATGTCGCGGAGTTTCACGGTGAGCTGATTGCTCGCCTGGAAGCCGAGCAACTGCGAAGCGCCGCCCTTGCTGCTGTCGTAATCCGGCTGCAGCGACAGCTGCGACGTCTGCATGTCGCGATCGGCAATGCCGTCGCCTTTGATCGCAGTCACCACCGCGGTCATCTGCTTGGCGTTCGCCTCGCTTGCTTCGCGCGCGGTCTTGGCGCGGCTGGTAACGCCGATGCGGATCGCGACCGAGTTCGGCACGACGGCAACCGTCGCCTGGCCGGTGACGGTGACGAGCTTGTCGGCCGCCTGCGCCGAGGCGGGCAGCAGAACGACGAGCGCAACGAGAAGCGAGAGCAAGGTTCGCATGATCTATCCCTCAAGGCGCGGCGCGGCTTGCCGGGAGCACGATCTTACCGGGTGCACGCTTTCGCGGATTAAGCTTACTTCACGGGGACGAAGACGGTGACCAGCAGATTGTCGTCGCCGGCCTTCAACGGGCCGCCGGTATATTCCTCGACGAACAGGTCTTTGGCCTCGATGCCTTTGTCGTCGAGATAATTGGTGATGGCCTCGTAGGTCTCGTCCATCGCGTCGTAGGAGCCGCGATGCACGAACTTGAGCGCCTTGCCGGACGGCGCCTTGCCGACGGCGATATCGCCCTTCGGCGGGTCCTTCGGTGCCTGCGCGATCGGCACCGCGGCGCGGAAACCGAAACCGGTGTCGTCGGTCTGCGTATAGATCGTCATCGCCGGGCCGTCGGCCTTGATGCCCTGCTTGTCGAGATACTCGTTGAGCGACTTGAAGGCATCGATCAGCGTGTCGAGCGCGCTATCCCATTTGCTGTGGCCTTGCAGGTAAATGACGGTGCGCTCGGGCATCGTCACCGCCTCGCCGAAGGCATCGCCGGCCTTCGGCGGTTCCGGCGCATCGATGCCGGGCTTGGCCGGCGCGGCGGGTTTTGCATCCTCGGCCGCAGCCGGAACGGCGAATGCGAGCACAAGCGGCAGCACCAAGGATAGCCAGCGTAGCGTCGCCATCATCCCTCCGCGCTCGGCAATCCCGGCATTGCTGGGCATTTCACGCATTCTAGCATGGCCTCTGGCCATTCCGCGTGTATTCGCCATATAAACCGGGCAATTCCCGGGCAAGGCAGATTTGTGAAAATCGATGGGCGCGCTCGCCAACCACGCATTCGTGAAGATGAACGGCATCGGCAACGAGATCGTCGTCGTCGACCTGCGTCAGGGCGCTGCCAGGGGAACGACGATCGAGCCGGAGGAGGCGCGCGCCGCGGCGCAGCCGGTGCCCTACGACCAGTTGATGGCGCTCTATCCGCCGCGCACGCCCGGCACCGACGCCTTCGTCCGCATCTACAATAATGACGGCTCGGAGGCCGGCGCCTGCGGCAACGGCATGCGCTGCGTCGCCGCCATTGTCGCCAAGGAAAGCGGCAAGAAGGCTCTCACCTTCGAGACCACGTCCGGCATCCTCAATTGCTGGAAAGGCGATGACGGCCAATTCACCGTCGACATGGGCGCGCCGCGTTTCAAGTGGAATGAAATTCCGCTGGCCGAGGAGATCCGCGATACGCGCAATATCGAATTGCAGATCGGGCCGATCGACAAGCCGGTGCTGCACACGCCGTCGGTCGTGAGCATGGGCAATCCGCACGCGATCTTCTGGGTCAACGACGTCAATGCCTACGACCTCGCGCGTTTTGGGCCGCTGCTGGAGAACCATCCGATCTTTCCCGAGCGCGCCAACATCACGCTGGCGCACATCGTCTCGCGCGACCACATCGTCATTCGGACGTGGGAGCGCGGCGCGGGACTGACGAAGGCCTGCGGCTCGGCGGCCTGCTCTGCCGCGGTCGCCGCCGCGCGGCTCAAGCGCACCAATAGGAAAGTGAAGGTGACGCTGCCCGGCGGCGAGCTCACCATCGACTGGCGCGAGACCGACGACCACGTGCTGATGACCGGGCCGGTCGCCTTCGAGTTCGAAGGCACGTTCGATCCGGCGTTGCTGGCCAAGGCGACGACGCCATGAGCGTCAACGTCGTCACCTTCGGCTGCCGCCTCAACACCTACGAGTTGGAAGTGATCCGCCGCGAGGCGGACGCGGCCGGCGTTGCCGATGCCGTGGTGGTCAATACCTGCGCGGTGACGGCGGAAGCGGTGCGGCAGGCCAAGCAGACCATCCGCCGCATCAAGCGCGAGCGGCCCGAGACGCGCATCGTCGTCACGGGTTGCGCCGCTCAGGCCGAGCCGCAATTATTCGCCGCGATGCCGGAAGTCGATCGCGTCGCCGGCAACGAGGAAAAGCTCGACGCGCGACTGTGGCGGGCGAACGAGAAAATAGCGGTGTCGGATATCATGGCCGCCAAGGATATGCGGCCGCGCCCGGTCGATCACGTCGACGGCCATACGCGGGCTTTCGTCCAGGTGCAGAACGGCTGCGATCACCGCTGCACCTTCTGCATTATCCCCTACGGCCGCGGCAATTCGCGTTCGCTGCCGGTCGGTGATGTTGTGACGCAGGTTCGGCGCCTGGTGGCGAACGGCTATCGTGAAGTCGTGCTGACCGGCGTCGATATCACCAGTTACCGCAGTGGCGACGCGCGCCTCGGCGCGCTGGTGAAGCGGATCCTGCGCGACGTGCCGGAGCTCGCGCGGCTGCGGTTGTCATCGATCGATTCGGTTGAAGCCGACGCCGATCTGCTCGACGCGCTTGCCGATGAGTCGCGCCTGATGCCGCATCTGCATCTGTCCTTGCAGGCAGGCGACGACCTGATCCTGAAGCGCATGAAGCGGCGGCATTCGCGCGCCAGCGCCATGTCGTTTTGCGCCCAAGTGCGCCGCCTGCGTCCCCATGTCGTCTTCGGCGCCGATTTCATCGCCGGCTTCCCGACCGAGACCGCAGAAATGTTTTCGCGCTCGCTCGAGCTGGTGGACGAATGCGGCCTGACCACGCTGCATGTCTTTCCGTTTTCGCCGCGGCCCGGTACGCCGGCCGCGCGTATGCCGCAGCTTGCACGCGATGTCGTCAAGGAGCGCGCCCGCCGCCTGCGCGAGAAGGGCGAGGCCGCGCTGCGCGGTCATCTCGAGCCGCAGATTGGCGCGCGCCGGCTGGTGTTGACCGAACGCGGCGGCATCGGCCGAACCGAACAATTCACCCCGGTGCTGCTCAATGTGCCGGTGGCGCCGGGCATTTTTCTCGATCTCACCATTGCCGCTCACGACGGGCGGCAATTATTGGCGGCCTGAGGGGGCACCATGAGCGACCATCTGATCACGACCGAGCAGCAGCTTGAAGCGCTCTACGGCGCGAAGAATCCCAACTCGATCATCAAGGAACTCGACCGCATCAGCGAGGGCTACCGCAGGCTGATCGAAGCCGCACCCTTCGTCGCCGTCGCGACCTCCGGCCCCGAAGGCCTCGACTGTTCGCCCAAAGGCGACACCGCCGGTTTCGTGCGCATCGTCGATGACAAGACACTCGCCATCCCCGACCGCCCTGGCAACAACCGGCTCGATGGTTTCCGCAACATCGTGCGCGATCCGCGCGTCGCGCTGTTATTCCTGATTCCCGGTGTCGGCGAGACGCTACGCGTCAACGGGCGTGCCGAGATTTCCGTCGAACCGAAGTTGATGCAGAGCTTCGCCGTCAATGGCAAGCTGCCGCGCTGCGTGATGATCGTGCACATCGAGAGCGTCTACTTCCACTGTTCGAAGGCGATCGTGCGCTCGAAGCTGTGGGACGAAGCGACCAAGGTCGACCGCAAGAGCCTGCCGTCGACCGGCACCATTCTCGCCGAGCTCAGCCACGGCAAGGCCGGCGGCGAGCAGTACGACCGCGAGGCGCCGGACAAGATCAAGGCGCAGCTTTACTGATCCGTCCAGCCGCACTTTGCGAGCAGCTCGCGCATGTGCGCGGGCACCGGCGCTTCGATTTCCACGGGCGACTTGTTCTTCGAGATCGGCACCGTGACTTCGCGCGCGTGCAGATGCAGCGGCGGGCCGTCTTGCCGCGGCGCGCCGCCATAGATGGTGTCGCCGACGATCGGGAAGCCCATCTCGGCGCAGTGCACGCGCAGCTGGTGCGTGCGCCCGGTGAGCGGCTCGAGCGAGAGCCAACTCAGCCCATCGCCACGCCCCATCACTTTCCAGGTTGAGGACGATGGCAGCCCTTGCGGATCGGCCTTCATCCACCAGCCGCGCGTTTCGTCGCGCTTCGACAGCGGAATATCGATGCGGCCTTCGTCCTCCGCCGGCCCGCCTTCGACCACGGCCCAATAGGTCTTGCCGACCTTGCCCTGCTTGAACAGCTTGCCGAGCAGCGCCAGCGCTTTGCGGTGGCGGCCGAGCACCAGGCAGCCGGAGGTGTCCTTGTCGAGCCGGTGCGCCAGCGCCGGCGCGCGCGGCAGCCCGAAGCGCAGCGCGTCGAAATGCGCATCGAGCGCGTCGCCGCCTTTCGGGCCACGATGCACGGCGTAGCCGGCTGGCTTGTCGATCACCAGCATCAGCCCGTCGCGGTAGAGCAGGCGGGCCAGCATCTCTTCCGGTGTCATGCCGAAACGGCTATCACGGGCGCGCCATGAGCGACAATGAACAGAGCGGCGGCTGGTTGAAACGCCTGAGCGGCGGGCTCGGGCGCACCTCTTCTGCGCTCGGCTCCTCGATTGCCGCGATCCTGACCAACAAGCCGCTCGACCGCGAAACGCTCGAGAGCCTGGAGCTCGAGCTGATCCGCGCCGATCTCGGCACCGAGCTTGCCGGCCGTTTCGTCACTGTGCTCGATTCCTCGACCTACAAGGCCGGCATCACGCCGGACGAGGTCAAGGCCGTACTGGCGTCCGAGATCGAGAAGGTTCTGATCCCGGTCGCCAAGCCGCTCGAGGTCACGACGCGGCCCTTCGTCATCCTCGTCGCCGGTGTGAACGGCTCCGGCAAGACCACCACCATCGGCAAGCTCGCCGCGCGTTTCCGCGCCGAGGGCAAGTCGGTGATGCTGGTCGCCGGCGACACGTTCCGCGCCGCCGCCATCGATCAGCTCAAGATCTGGGGCGAACGCACCGGCGCAAGCGTCATGGCGCGGGCGCCCAACAGCGATGCGGCGAGCCTTGCTTTCGATGCGATCACGGCCGCCAAGGCGCAAGGCGCCGACATCGTGCTGGTCGACACCGCCGGCCGCCTGCAGAACCGCGCCGAGCTGATGAGCGAGCTCGAAAAGATGATGCGCGTGATCAAGAAAGTCGAGCCGACCGCGCCGCATGCCGTGCTCCTGGTGCTGGACGCCACGGTCGGGCAGAACGCGCTCAGCCAGGTCGAGATCTTCGGCAAGATTGCGGGCGTAACAGGATTGGTGATGACCAAGCTCGACGGCACCGCGCGCGGCGGCATCATGGTGATGCTGGCCGAGCGCTTCAAATTGCCCGTGCATTTCATCGGGGTGGGCGAGGGGGTCGACGATCTTGCGCCCTTCACCGCCCGCGATTTCTCCCGCGCGGTGGTGGGATTGCAATAGTCTGCGGTCGCGGTAGAAGCCCCCATGTCGCAAAAGCCGCAACTCAATCCCATCCTCAAGCTCCTGCTCGATATCGGGCCGTTGGTGCTGTTTTTTGCCGCCAATTCGCGGTTCGGCATCTTCACGGCGACCGCGGCCTTCATGGTCGCGGTGCTGGCGGCGCTCGCCGTGTCCTACGCCATCACCCGGCACATCGCGGTCATGCCGGTGGTCACCGCGGTGATCGTGCTGATCTTCGGCACGCTGACGCTGGTGCTGCACAACGAGACGTTCATCAAGCTCAAGCCGACCATCATCTATCTGCTGTTCGGCGGCACGTTGCTGCTCGGCCTGCTGATCAACCGGCCGTTCCTGTCGATTCTGTTCGATCAGATGTTCCACCTGACCGACGAAGGCTGGCGCAAGCTTACCTGGCGCTGGGTGATGTTCTTCTTCGCGCTCGCCGTGCTCAATGAGATCGTCTGGCGCAACTTCTCGACGGATGTCTGGGTGAGCTTCAAGCTGTTCGGCGTCGTGCCGCTGACGTTCCTGTTCGGCGCGCTGCAATATCCACTGCTGACCAGGTATCACCCCGACAACAGCGCGAGTCAGTAATCAGCGCGTCGCGGGTGCGGCCTGCGTGACCGGCTCGCGCAAATAAGGTTTGCGGTAGGCGAGGAAGCGCTTCTCGAAGCAATGATACGAGAAGCCCGCCACCGGCAAGAAGGCCAGGAAGGCGAGGCTGGCCGCGATCAGCGCTAGGAAGAAATTGTCGGCATGGCCGGGCTGGTTCCAGAAAATATAGCGCAACAGCACGGCGGGGAAGAAGTGCAGCAGATAAATCGAGTACGACCACTCGCCGACCTTCGCGAACGCGCGGTCGAGCCAGGCCGGCATCTTGAACGAAGCGCCGTCATAGAAGGCGATCAATGAGCCGTAGGTGATTGCCTCGACGGTCGGGATGATTGTCCACAGCGGGCTCGGCGAGGGCGTGCCGTCGAAGTGATGGAAGCCGCCGCCATGGTCGAACTCGGTCCACAGCACGAGGAACGCGGAGAGCGACACGCCGGCGACCATGCGCAGGACTGCGCGGCGCACCGGCACCAGCGCGAACAACATGCCGAAGACGAACTGGTCGATGCGGCCGAAGATGGTCCAGTAGGCGATGTGTTGCGCCTCGCCGAACTGTCGCCACCAATCGAGGCGCAGCAGCAGCGCGCCTGCGACCACCATCAGCAGCGCGAACGGGCCCTGGCGGCGGAATAGGAACAGCAGCAGCGGAAACAGCAGGTAGAACTGCAGCTCGATCGAGATCGTCCAGGTGCCGCGCGGCCAAGTCGGCAGCACGAAGCCGCCGACGACGTCGCTCATCGACACGCGTTCGCCGCCGAAGTGGCCGACGACAACCCAGGCCGCGATGCACACAATTAGCAACGGACCGAGCCGCACCGCGCGACTCCACAGAAAGCAGGGGAAGTCGATGGTGCGGTCGCCGGTGAGCTTGGCGAACAGATAGCCGGATAGCGTCATGAACAGCGCGACTCCGGTGTGACCCTCATCGAGCAGCGCGAAGGGAAAGAACGGCGCGCTGCCGTAAGGCACCGGAAAATTGTCGGTCAGGTGCATAAAATGCCAGACGAAGACCAGATAGGCGGCGACGGCCCTCACGTGATCGAGCCGCGAAAAATAGACGCCTTCGGTCGAGCGCATGCGCCCCGTCTAGCAGTTCAGCGTCAAGGATTGGTTACGCCGGCCGCGTCGGCGAAAAGCCTAGCGCGCCAGTGCTTTCGCGATCTCCGGCTCGAGCACATTCCGCAGGCTTTCCGCGGTGATCGGCCCGACCAGCTTGTAGGCGATGCGGCCGTCCGGTCCGATCAGATAGGTCTCGGGCACGCCGTAGACGCCCCAGTCGATCGAGGCGCGGCCGCTCTCGTCGCGGCCGGTGGCGGCGAACGGATTGCCGTAGCGGTTGAGGAAACGCCGCGCGTTGTCCTCGGTGTCCTTGTAGTTGATGCTGACCATCTGGATGCGCTTGTCCTTGCCGAGTTCAGCGAGGAGCGGCACCTCGTCATGGCACGGCACGCACCACGACGCCCACACGTTGAGCAAAGTGACATGGCCGGCGAAGCTCGCGCTGCTCAGACCCGGCACGGGCTTGCCGTCATGCTCGACGCCGGCAAGCGCGGGCAGCTCGGTCTGCGGCGCCGGCCGCCCGATCAGCGCCGACGGCAGAAGGTTCGGGTCGCCGCTGCCGAGCCGGTAGAGAAACAGCACCGCCAACGCGAGAAACACGATGAGGGGGATGACGAAGAGTGCCGCCCGCCGCGCATCCCATGCCGCGCCCGCGCTCACGAGCCGCTCCGCTGCGAGCGCCGCGTCACGCCGCGCTCTTCGAGATCGCCGAGCATGCGCCGCTGCGCCGAATGATCGAGCACTACCCAGGCAACCATCGCCGCGACGACGAACGCGGTGAGCGCGTAAGCCGCGACGATGAAATCGGCATGCGGGCCGAGATTCATGCGCGTGCTTCTTGTGCTTGCATCATCCGCATGGTGCGCACGCGGCGACGTAAAATTTCATTCCGCATCGCGGCCAGATGCAGCGTGAAGAACAGCAGCGTGAAGGCCGCCGCCATGATCAAGAGTGGCGTCAGGATCGATGGATCGATGGCCGAGCCACCCATGCGCAGGATCGAAGCCGGCTGGTGCAGTGTGTTCCACCAGTCGACCGAAAACTTGATGATCGGCAGATTGACCGCGCCGACCAGTGTCAGCACCGCGGCGGCGCGCGAGCCGCGGCCGGGATCTTCCGCGGTCCAGTAGAGCGCCAGCACGCCGAGATAGAGCAGGAACAGCACCAACACGGACGTCAACCGCGCATCCCACACCCAATAGGTGCCCCAGGTCGGGCGGCCCCAGAGCGAGCCGGTGACGAGACAGATGAAGGTGAAGGCGGCGCCGATGGGAGCCGCGGCCTTGCCAGCAACGTCGGCGAGCGGATGCCGCCATACCAGCGTGCCCAACGCCGCGACGCTCATCACGGTCCAGCCCAGCATGCCGAGCCAGGCGGCCGGCACGTGCAGGAACATGATCTTCACCGTCGCACCCTGCTGATAGTCGTCGGGCGCACCCATGGCGCGATAAAGCCCGACGGCGAACAGGATCGCGGTCGCCGCCGCCAGCCATGGCAGCACGCGGTTGACCAGGTTCAAAAAGCGCGTCGGATTGGAGAGGTCGATAATGTTCATATGAAACTGAATTAAACGCCTGTTGGTCCGGACGCAATCTCGTCATCGGCTGTTTCGGGCGGTTCGGCGCGCAGAAAACTACCAAAGATCGGCTATTTCGCGGCGACATTCGATTGCGGTTGGCCGTTTGGCTTCTTGAGTTCGACCAGAGTCTCGACGCCAAGGCCGAAATCATTGAAGGAATTTCGCTGCGCCTGGATATATTGGTAGAAGGGGACGTAAAGCTCGTTGGCGCTTGCGTAGAACAGATCGTAAGTGACGTCGGGGTCGCAAATATTCTTTGCCGCGCAATAAACGACTGTGTCGAAGAAATTGAACACGAAGGCGACCTCTGCTTCGAGATTTGCCTTCCGCACCACGCTTGCAATCGCCGCTGCCAGTAGCTTTTCGTCGCTCGCAGCGTCCGCGATTTCCTGGCGGTTGTCGACGAGCGCGATGCTGATATTTCGCCGGTAGTCTGTAAACGGCGCTGTATTAAATTGCCGAAACAGTGACAGCGATTCTTCGATGCGCTTTTCCTTCTTTGCTTCGTAATACTGGAAAATGCCGAAGCCCACGCCGTAGATCAGCGAGATGACACCCGCCACCTTCGCGGCATTGAGCAGGAAATCGTAGGTTTTCCTGCCCAGACGCAGTTTGAACCGACGTTGCACGGCGTTTGCGCGGGGTCCTGCCTTGATCATCGAGGCTTACACTGAGGAAGACGTGGATTCTTTTTGCAGATGTCGACGGCGAGCTGATTGGAGTTGGCGTTGTCGCCCGGTCGGGTCGTCGTCTGCTGCTTCCGGATATCGGTGCGCGTGTCCTGCAGTTTCTGTTCAAACTGTTCCTGATTGAGCTGGTCGGCCGCGAGCCGCATGAGCGTACCGTCGGTGTGGACGGGACCGGCGCAGCACGCAAAAATCGCGGCGGTGCCTGCGGCGAGCTTGACGAATGTGAAGTTACTCATCGCACGCTCCATTGGACCGAACGTCCGGACGCTGCGATTATCGATTTGAAGCTTATGACTAAACTCTGGGCATGGCAACCACAGGTAGTTTACTCAAGTCCATGCCTGAGTGCTGCCGCGGCGGCGAACGGCCCGACCACGAAGCTCATCAGACTGAGCGCGCAAAGAATGGTGAATGGCGGGCCGAACGGCGCTGGTCCGGTGATGGCGGCCTCCGCCGCCGCGACGCCGAAGATCAGCACCGGAATGGTGAGCGGCAGCACCAGCACGGCCAACAGGAGTCCGCCGCGCCTTAATGCAACGGACAGCGCAGCGCCGATCGTGCCGATGAAGGTGAGCGCCGGCGTGCCGGCCAGGAGCGTCAGCATCAACGCGCCGGTGGCGGAGATTTCGACGTTGAGCATCAGCCCGAGCAGCGGCGCGATCAGCACCAGCGGCAGTCCCGTCGTCAGCCAGTGCGCGGCTGCTTTCGCCGCGACTGTCAGTTCCAGCGGCATCGGTGATGTCATCAGCAGATCGAGCGAGCCGTCCTCATAGTCGGTCGCGAACAAGCGGTCGAGCGCGAGCAGGCTCGCCAGCAGTGCGCCCAGCCACAGAATCGCAGGGCCGATGCGCGCCAGCAGTTTGAGGTCGGGCCCGACTGCGAACGGCGCCATCACCACCACGATCAGGAAAAACAGCGCGCCCATCAGCGCGCCACCGCCGACGCGCACGGCGAGCCGCATGTCGCGCAACATGAGCGACACAAATCCGGTCATAGCGGCCCCATCTTGAGTTCGCGCGCGCGTTCGAGGCCGATGGCGCCATGCGCCGCGGCGACGATCATGCCGCCCGATGTCAAATGCCGCCGCATCAAGTCGGCCAGCCGCGCCTGAGAGGCGGCGTCGAGCGCCGAGGTCGGTTCATCCAGCAGCCAGATCGCGCGCGGCACCGCGACCAGCCGCGCAATCGACAACCGCCGCCGCTGCCCGGCCGAGAGATAGGCCGCCGGAAAGTCGGCGAGCGGCGCAAGGTCGACCGCCGCCAGCGCGGGCGCAATGTCGCCCGAGGCAGGTCCGAGGAACTCCGCCCAGAACTGCAAATTCTCGGCGACCGTCAGCGCCGGTTTCAACGCGTCGAGATGGCCGAGATAATGCGTCTGCTCGCCGACCGGGCTGTCCTGCTCGCCGCCTTCGAGCGCGAGGCTGCCTCCGGCGATGCGCACCAACCCCGCGATCATGCGCAGCAGCGAGGACTTGCCGGCGCCGTTAGGCCCGGTCACCAGCAGCGCCTCGCCGTTCTTGAGACGAAAACTTACGTCCCGGAACACCTCGCGGCCGCCGCGTTCGCAAGCCAGTTTGTCGCCGGTGAGCTGCATCAGCCCGGTCGCCCGCCTCGGCCGGGCGCTGAAAACCCCGAATTTCCGCGCATCTTTGGGCAACAACCCGGTAAAAGTGGCGTCCGCCACGAAAAGTCCTTATAAGCCCGCATCAGCGGCGTCACGAAAGAAATTCGGGCGTAGCAGCGCCGTTAAGACTTCCGTCTTTTCAATCGTTTACGCCCATACCCGCCGCCTCCCCGCCGGGAATGGAACCGCCGACATGCCCTCTCTCGACAGTTTTCGTTGCTGCAAGACCCTCAAAGTCGGCAGCAAGACCTATGCTTATTACAGCCTGCCCATCGCCGAACGGAACGGACTGAAAGGCATCTCGCGCCTGCCGTTCTCGATGAAGGTTCTGCTCGAGAACCTGTTACGCAACGAAGACGGGCGCACGGTCACCAAGGACGACATCAAGGCGGTCGCCGAGTGGCTCAAGACCAAATCATCCGAGCGCGAGATCGCGTTCCGCCCCGGCCGCGTGCTGCTGCAGGACTTCACCGGAGTGCCCTGCGTCGTCGACCTCGCCGCGATGCGCGACGCGATGAAAATGCTCGGCGGCGATCCCAAGAAAATCAATCCGCAGGTCCCGGTCGACCTGGTCATCGACCATTCGGTCGCGGTCACCTTCTTCGGCAACAATCAGGCGTTCAAGAAAAACGTCGATGAAGAATACCGGCAGAACCAGGAGCGCTACACGTTCCTGAAGTGGGCGCAGCGCTCGTTCGATAATTTCCGCGTCGTGCCGCCCGGCACCGGCATCTGCCACCAGGTCAACCTTGAATACCTTTCGCGCGTCGTCTGGACCAAGAAGGACAAGGTCTCCGTCGACGGCAAAGCCGCGACCTTGGAAGTCGCCTATCCCGACACCGTGGTCGGCGCCGACTCCCACACCACGATGGTGAACGGCCTGTCGGTGCTCGGCTGGGGCGTCGGCGGCATCGAAGGCGAAGCCGCGATGCTCGACCAACCGCTGTCGATGGTGCTGCCGGAGGTGATTGGCTTCAAGCTCACCGGCCGCATGAAGGAAGGCCTCACCGCGACCGACCTCGTGCTCACCGTCACCGAGATGCTGCGCAAGCGCGGCGTGGTCGGCAAGTTCGTCGAGTTCTTCGGTCCCGGGCTTACGCATCTGACCATCGCGGACCGCGCCACACTCGGCAACATGTCGCCGGAATATGGCGCGACCTGCGGCTTCTCGCCGATCGACGACGACACCATCCGTTACCTGAAGGACACCGGACGCCCGCCGGACGTGATCTCGCTGGTCGCGGCCTATGCCAAGGCGCAGGGCATGTTCCGCACCAAGACCACGCCGGACCCGATGTTCACCGACGTGCTCAAACTCGACCTCGCCACCGTTGAGCCCTCGCTCGCCGGCCCGAAGCGGCCGCAAGACCGCATCGCGCTGAAAGACGTGAAGTCCGGCTTCGCCACTTCGATGGAGAAGGAATTCAACAAAGCTTCCGAGATGAAGAAGCGCGTGCATGTCGGCGGCAAGAACTACGACCTCGGCCACGGCGATGTCGTCATTGCGGCCATCACCTCATGCACGAACACCTCCAACCCCAACGTGATGATCGGCGCAGGTTTGCTCGCCCGCAAAGCTGCGGCGAAGGGCCTCTCCGCCAAACCGTGGGTGAAGACCTCGCTGGTGCCGGGCTCGCAGGTGGTTGCCGAATATCTCGAGAAGTCCGGCTTGCAGAAGGATCTCGACAAGCTCGGCTTCAATCTGGTCGGCTTCGGCTGCACCACCTGCATCGGCAATTCAGGCCCGCTGCCGCCGGAAAATTCCAAGGCCATCAACGAGGCGGATCTCGTGGCCGCGGCGGTGCTGTCCGGCAACCGCAACTTCGAAGGCCGCGTCAACGCCGACGTGCGAGCCAACTATCTCGCCTCGCCGCCGCTGGTGGTCGCCTATTCGATCGCCGGCTCGATGCAGGTCGACGTCGCCAAGGAGCCGCTCGGCACCGACCCGAAGGGCAAGAAGGTGTTCCTCAAGGACATCTGGCCGTCCAACAAGGAGATCGGCAGCTTTGTCGCCAAGAACGTGACGCGCCAGGTTTTCGCCAAGCGCTATGCCGACGTTTTCAAGGGCGACGCCAACTGGCGCAAGATTTCCGTCAAGGGCGGCGTCACCTACGGCTGGGACAAGAAATCCACCTACGTGCAGAACCCGCCCTACTTCGAGGGCATGAAGAAGCAACCGACGCCGCTCGAGGACATCGTGGATGCGCGCGTGTTGGCGCTGCTTCTCGACTCGATCACCACCGACCACATCTCGCCCGCGGGCTCGATCAAGATCGATTCACCGGCCGGCAAGTACCTGGTCGACCACAAGGTGAAGCCCGCCGACTTCAACCAGTACGGCACGCGGCGCGGCAATCACGAAGTGATGATGCGCGGCACCTTCGCCAATATCCGGCTCAAGAACCAGATGGTGCCGGGCGTCGAGGGCGGCTTCACCGTTCACTATCCGTCGAAGCAGCGCATGACGATCTACGACGCCGCCATGAAGTACAAAGCCGACCATGTTCCGCTCGTGGTGTTCGGCGGCAGCGAATACGGCAGCGGCTCATCCCGCGATTGGGCGGCCAAGGGTTCGGTGCTGCTCGGCATCCGCGCCGTGATCTGTCAGTCGTTCGAGCGCATCCATCGCTCCAACCTGATCGGCATGGGCGTGATGCCGCTGGTGTTCGAGGAAGGTACCTCCTGGCAGTCGCTCGGCATGAAGGGCGACGAGCAGGTCACCATCCGTGGCCTGCACGGCGAGCTCAAGCCGCGCCAGAAGCTGATCGCCGAGATCGTCTCCGGCAACGGTACGCTCAAGCGCGTTCCGCTGATCTGCCGCATCGATACGCTCGACGAACTCGATTACTTCAAGAATGGCGGCATCCTGCAATACGTGCTGCGCCATCTGGCGGCGGGCTGATCGGGGGCAGCTGCCCGCAAAATGCGGCATTTCGCTCACCGCGAAGTGAGTGGCGGGTGATCGACGGGGCGATCTATAACCTGCCCCGTCGGGCGAGGGGATTCGCTGGATACCGACAATGAGCTGCCGCCACATCGTCTTTGCCGCCGCCTTTGCAGGCACCGCTCTCGCGACACCGGCTGTCGCAGGTGAGCCGCGCGCCGTCATCGAGCTCTTCACCAGTCAGGGCTGCTCTTCCTGCCCGGCCGCCGACAAGTTGATGGGCGAACTTTCCAAGGACCCCTCGCTGGTCACCATGAGTCTCCCGGTCGATTACTGGGACTACCTCGGCTGGAAAGACACGCTGGCGCTGCACGGGCACACCACCCGGGAACGCGCCTATGCCAATGCGCGCGGCGATCGCGAGGTCTATACGCCGCAGGTCGTGGTCAACGGCCTCGTGCATGTGCTGGGCAGCGACAAGGCGGCGATCGAGAATGCAATCGCGCAGACTCGCCGTGACGCGGCGCCGCTGACGTTGCCGGTCACGCTGACGGTGGCTGAGGGAACGGTGACCGCGGAGGTACCGGCCGCGACCGACAATCATACCACGGGCGAAGTCTGGCTTTGCCCCATCACCAACAAGGCACAGGTTGCGGTGGGGCGCGGCGAAAACCATGGCCGCACGTTGAACTACTACAACGTCGCGCGCCGCTGGGTGAAGCTCGGCGACTGGAACGGTCAGGCGCAGAAGTTCACGCTGCCGCTCAGCCAGATCCCTGACGCCGATTTCTCTCTGAAAGACGTCGACCATCTCGCCGTCATCGTGCAGAGCGGTGTCGCCGCCAAGCCGGGCGTGATGCTGGGCGCCGCGACCACAGCACTTCACTGAGCCGTTTTTGAATTTGCCGCCATGGCCGGGCCCGTCCCGGCCATTTTTCGTGGCCGCAAAAAAATCGGGCCGGCGATACAAGCCGGCCCATAAGGGTAATCAGGGGATTGAACCGTACGCGGAACTCAATTGGCCCGGTCGGCTGAGCCCCGGGGGGCTGGGGGGCTGAGGAATCCGGAACTCGAACCGGACCGGGCCTTGAGGCAACGGTGCCGTTATCCTGCTCCAGCATGTCGGGCGATTGACCGAAATTGGGCGTTATTGTGGGGGGCTTTAACGAGTTCGTGATCGCCTTCGTCTGTTTTTGCAGCGTTTTCCCGCGTTTTACCTCCAGGCGAAGGCACTTGCTGTCCTGCGCACATGGCGCGATCATGACAGCCAGCAAAGGAGGCGCCGTATGACCTACGAGTCCGGCGAAGTTGATCCCAGCCAGTCCCTCGGGGGCGGATCCCCGGCGCGAACAATCCCCGCCCCCTTCAATCAGGTCACCTTCAGCCGCCGAGAGCTCAAACGCATTCTCGATCTCTATGGCCGAAAGGTCGCCGCTGGCGAATGGCGCGATTACGCCATCGATTTTCTGAAAGACCGCGCGGTGTTTTCCGTCTTCCGCCGCACCTCGGAAGTCCCGCTTTATCGCATTGAAAAAAATCCGAAGCTGGCGCGCCGTCAGGGCGCCTATAGCGTGATCTCGGCGACCGGCCTGATCGTGCGCCGCGGCCATGAGCTTGACCGCGTGCTGCGCGCGATCGAGCCATCGAAATTGGCGCTGGTCGCAAATTAGCTCAGTGCAGGTTATCGCCGGCCGTTCCGGCGGGCGTGGTCGCATCGTCCGGCGGCGGTGTCGATGAGCCGGGTCCGAGCGATAGCTGCATCAGCGGCGTGTCGAGCCAGCGGCCGAATTTCCAGCCGATGCTCTTGAGATTGCCCGCCGGCTGGAAGCCGCACGCCTTGTGCACCCCGATCGAGGCGGCCTGATCTGAATCGCCGATCACAGCGATCATCTGCCGGCAGCCGCGCGCGGTACAGGCCTCGATCAGCGCCTTGAGCAGCGCAATGCCGATGCCGCGGCGCTGCATTTCGGGCGCGACATAGACGGAATCCTCGACGGTGAAGCGATAGGCCGGCCGCGTGCGGTAGAGCGAGGCATAGGCATAGCCCGCCATCTTGCCGTCGATCTCGGCGGCCAGATACGGAAACTTGCCCTCGACCACGGCTTTCATCCGCTGTGACATCTCGGTTTCGCCGGGCGGCTCGAGCTCGAACGACGCCGTGCCGTGCCGCACCGCGTGGGTGTAGATACGCGTGATGGCGGGGATGTCGGCAAATGTCGCGGGGCGGATGAGCGGGCTCATGCGTGCCGCAGGCTATCAAAACAAAAACGCCCCGGCACCAGGCCGGGGCGTCGATTCCATATCCGTCCGTCAGCGCTTAGCGGCGGTCGCCCATGAAGCGCAGCAGGAACAGGAACAGGTTGATGAAGTCGAGGTAGAGCGCGAGCGCGCCCATCACCGCCTTGCGGCCGGAGACGGTGCCGTCGTCGTTGGCGCTGTACATCTCCTTGATGCGCTGGGTATCCCAGGCGGTGAGGCCTGCGAAGATCAGCACGCCGATCGCCGAGATCGCGAACTCCAGCCCGGTGCTCTTCAGGAACAAGTTGACGAGCATCGCCAGGATGAGCCCGAACAGGCCCATGATCAGGAATGATCCGACCGGCGAGAGATCGCGCTGCGTGGTGTAGCCGTACAGGCTCAACGCGCCGAACGATGCCGCCGAAATGAAGAAGGTGCGGGTGATCGACGCGCCGGTATAGGCGAGAAACACCGACGACAGCATCAATCCGAGCAATCCGGCATAGGCCAAGAACAGCATGAGCGCGGTGCTCGGCTGCAGGCTGTTGATACGGAAGCTCATGAAGAAAACGATGCCGAGCGTGCCGAGGAACAGCACGATCGTCAGCGGTCCACCGAAGATCGCCTGGCCGAACGGGGTCAGGCCGGTGATGTGGCCGGCCGCGTCGGTGACGACGGCGGCGCTGTAGGTAAGCCAGGCGACGACGCCGGTCAGCGCGACGCCCGCGGCCATGTAGTTGTAGACGCGGATCATGTAGGCGCGCAGGCCTGCATCGATCGCGGCAGCCTGGGCGCCGAAGCCCGAGCGAGCTGCATAGTTACGGTCGTAGTCCGACATCGAAGTTACCTCTCTTGCCCCCCTAGGGGATTGTTAGGTCGGCGCGCCGGGCGAGCCGTCGCGTGTATGCGGAGAATTTAGTGTGCGTAAAGCCTGGGTGCCAGATACGGCGTGACGATGACCTTGCACCATTGCGGATCGTTAATCATCCGATGACGGCAGTATAGCCCAAGGGCAATTGGCCGCATACGGCCTAAAACTACAGGTTTCTCAACACGGAAGCGGGCTTCTGCCCAAGCGCCCGGAAGGTGCCGATGAGACCGAGCGCAACGGTTATGGCGATGGCGGCGGCGGCCGCGCCGAGCGCCGGCAGCGGCAGCCACTGGAAGCGCAGGTGCATCAGGTCGGTGACGATCAGCCAGCCGGCGAGCGAGCCGCTCAGCACGCCGAACAGCGCGGTCGCGACGCCGAGCAGAAGGTATTCGATAGTGTAGGCGCCGATCAGCCGCGACCGTGTCGCGCCGAGCGTCTTCAGGATCACCGCGTCGTAGACCCGGTGGCGATGGCCGGCGGCGAGCGCGCCGCCGAGCACCAACGCCGCCGCGAGCAGCGTGATGGCGCTGGCGCCATCGACCGCCAGCACGAGGTTGCGCACGATCGAGCCGATCGCCTCCAGCGCCTCCTTTACCCGCACCGTCGTGATCATGGGAAAGGTCTTGGCGGCCGCCGCGATCAGCGCGCCCTCCTGCGCGGTGGTGCCGCCGTTCGGATAGGTCAGCGTGGCGAGGCGCGAGTGCGGCGCACCGGTGAAGGTGTTGGGCGAAAACACCATGACGAAATTGATGCTCAGACTCTGCCAGTCGACGCGGCGCATGTTGACGATGCGCGCGGTGATGTTGCGGCCGAGCACGTTGACGGTGATCTCATCGCCGAGCTTGAGGCCGAGGCCGTCGGCGATCTTCTTCTCGAACGAGACCACCGGCGGGCCGTCATAGCCCGGCTTCCACCATTCGCCCTCGACCAGCCGCGAGCCCTTCGGCACCTCGTCGGCATAGGTGATGCCGCGGTCGCTTTGCAGCACCCAGGCGGCGTCATCGCTCGGCTTGATCTTCTCCGCCGGTATGCCGTTCGCCGAGATGATGCGGCCGCGCAACATCGGCACTTGCTCGAGCTTGGCGTCCGGGGCCTGGGCGCGCAGGAAGTCATTAAACGCGGCGGAATGGTCGGATGGGATATCGAGGAAATAGAACGACGGTGCCTTGGCCGGCAGCTCGGCGGAGAATTGCTGGCGCAGATTGCCGTCGATCTCGATCACCGTCACCAGAAGCGCGATGCCAAGGCCCAGCGACAGCACGATGGTCGGCGTCAGCGCGCCCGGCCGGTGGATGTTGGCGACCGCCATGCGTAACGCAGTCGAGCTGGCGCGCGGCGCGTGGCGGGCAGCGAGCATCAGCAGCGAGGCCACCAGCCTCAGCAGCACGAAGACCGCCGCCGCGGTGGCGACGTAGATGATCGCCACGCGCCGGTCATAGGCGAGCAGCACCGCAAGCGCGGTCAGCGCCAGCACGCCGCACGCCGTCAGCGCCATGTAGGCCTTGCGCGGCCACCGCGGCATCGGCGCCACGGCGTCGCGGAACAGCGCGCCGACCGGCACGTCATGCGCGCGGCCGAGCGGCCACAAGGCGAACGCCAGCACGGTGAGCAAGCCGTAGAGCAGCGCGAGCGCAAGCTCGCCCACATGCACCGAAGGCCGGATCGGCAGCGGGATGAGCGCGCCGAACGTCCAGTGCACCAGGTATGGCAGCAAGGCGCCGAGCATCATGCCGATGACGCCGCCGACCAGTGCCAGCAGCAGTACCTGCGTCAGGTAGACGGCAAAGACCCGCGCGCCGCTCGCGCCCAGCGCCTTCATCGT
Source organism: uncultured Alphaproteobacteria bacterium (assembly GCA_963742095.1). Taxonomy (GTDB): domain Bacteria; phylum Pseudomonadota; class Alphaproteobacteria; order Rhizobiales; family Xanthobacteraceae; genus Pseudolabrys. The sequence goes on along the minus strand of CAVUKJ010000003.1, from coordinate 781,301 downwards.
CGCGATGGTGTCGCGACGGCGGTCGAGATGGCTCTTGACCGCATTGCCGACGCCGACGCCACCGACCAGGAGCGCGGTCAAGCCGACAATGGTGAGGAATTGCGTGAAGCGCTCGACCTCGGTCTCGATGCGCGGCGTCGCCTTGTCGCGGGTTCGGATGTCCCAGCCAGCCTGCGGAAATTGCGCGCGCGCCTCTTTCGTCACTGCTTGGGCCGCGGCGTCATCCGTGCCGTTCTCCGGCAGCCGCAGGCGGTAGTGCCAGTGCACCACGCTGCCCGGCTGCAGCAGCCCGCTCGCGCGCAGGCCCGCCTCGCCGGTGAGCAGACGCGGGCCGAAGCCGATGCCGCCGGCGAGCTTGTCCGGCTCGCTTGCCAGCGCCGCGCGGATTTCGAATGTGGCGTCGCCGATGGTCACGCGCGCTCCCGGCTTGATGTTGAGCCGCGTCAGCAGCGTCGGATCGGCCACGGCGCCGAAGGTGCCGCCGCGCTGCGCCAGCGCGTCATCGAGCGAACCAGGCGGATCGAGCGCGACATTGCCGAAAAGAGGGTAGGCCGCATCGACCGCCTTCATCTCGACCAGCGCCGCCTCGCCGCCTGTCGTGCGTGCCAAAGTGCGTGCCAAAGTGCGTGCCATGGCGCGCATGGTGGCGGCGCTCGAAACCTGTCCGTGCCGTTGCAGGAACGCCAGCTCGTCCGGCGACGCCTCGCGCTGGATCAGCTCGAACGACAGATCGCCGCCGAGGATCACCTGCCCCTGGTGCGCTAACCCATCTGCCAGGCTTGCCGCCACCGAGCCGACGCCGGCGATCGCCATGGAACCGAGCGCGATGCAGGCGACGAACACATAGAAGCCGCGCAGTCCGCCGCGCATTTCGCGCCAGGCAAAGCGCAGCGGCAGCCAGGACCCGTTGCGCGGCGAGAAGGCGGCGGCAATGCTCATGTGACGGTGACCCCGTCGATGCGGCCGGAGCGCAGCCGCACGACGCGCGCGCAGCGCACCGCCAACGCCGGATCGTGCGTCACCAGCACCAGCGTGCCGCCGCGTCGTTTGTGTCCGGCGAACAAGAGCTCGATGATCTGCTTGCCGGTCTCTTCGTCGAGATTTCCGGTCGGCTCGTCGGCGACGAGGATCGCAGGGTTTGGCGCCAGCGCGCGGGCGACCGCGACGCGCTGTTGCTCGCCGCCGGACAGTTCCGCCGGGTAGTGCTGCAACCGGTCGCCAAGCCCCATGGCAGCAAGCTCATCGCGCGCACGCTCCTGCGCATCGGCGACGCCCGCCAATTCCAGCGGCACCGCGACGTTCTCCAGCGCCGTCATCGTCGGGATGAGATGGAACGACTGGAAGACGATGCCGACCTGGCGGCCGCGGAAGCGCGCCAGCGCATCCTCGTCGAGCCGCCGTAGATCCTCGCCGGCGACGGTCACCGTGCCGGTGTCGGGCCGCTCGAGCCCGGCCATCACCATCAGCAGCGTCGATTTGCCGGAGCCGGACGGCCCCACCAAGCCAACCGCCTCGCCAGCACCTATATTGAGATCGATGTCTTTGAGAATGTGGACGCGCGCGGCGCCTTGGCCGAGCGAGAGATTGACGCCGGCAAGCCCGATCGCGGGTGCGGCCTGGGAGTTGTCTTTCATGTCGTTTTACCGATCCCGTCCCTCATATGGGAACAGGACCACCCGGGTCCAGCGCCTGGCGGCGGTCTTTGCAGTGCTTGCCGGCCTGCTGGTGCCGGCGCTTGCGAGCGCTGCCGACCGGCCGGTGACCATCGTGGCGCTCGGGGATTCGCTGACGGCCGGCTTCGGCTTGCCGGCCGATGCCACATTCACGGCGAAGCTGTCGCGCGCGCTTGCGCAGAAGGGCATCGCGGCGAGTATCGTCAATGCCGGCGTCTCCGGCGATACCGCCGGCGGCGGGCTCGAGCGGCTCGACTGGTCGGTGCCGCAAGGAACCGATGCAGTGATCCTCGAACTCGGCGCCAACGACATGCTGCGCGGCCTCGATGCCAAGGCGACGAAAGCGACGCTCGATAAAACCCTCAGCAAATTGGACGCCCGTCATATTCCTGTCTTGCTGACCGGGATGAAGGCCGTGCGCAATCTGGGTCCCGACTATGCGCGGCAATTCGACGCGATCTATCCGGCGCTTGCCTCGACTCATTCGGTCGTCTTTTATCCATTCTTCCTCGACGGCGTGGCCAACGACCCCAAACTCAACCAGGGCGATGGCCTGCACCCGAATGCGGCCGGCGTCGATGTGATCGTGGCGCGTATCCTGCCGCAGGTTGAGGCGCTGATCGCCCGCGTGCGCGCCGCGCGCGGGTCGTAAACGAAAGCACGCGATCCCCGGCTCGCGCGCAACTCAAGAAGTGACTCCAATGCCGCGTCTCTTCACCGGCGTCGAAATTCCCTCCGATATCGGACAGGCGCTGTCCACGCTGCGCGGCGGACTGCCGGGCGCGCGCTGGATCGATCCCGGGAACTACCATCTGACGCTGCGCTTCATCGGCGACGTCGACGACACGACCGCGCACGAGGTCGCGTCCTTGCTCGGGCGCGTCAAGCGCGGTGCGTTCGATCTGCATATGCAGGGGCTGACCTCGTTCGGCGGCAAGAAGCCGCGCGCGGTCGTGGCAAGCGTATCCCCGGCGCAGGCGCTGCTCGACGTGCAGGCCGAGCAGGAGCGCCTGATGCAGCGCATCGGCCTCGAACCCGAGGGCCGCAAGTTCACGCCGCACGTGACGCTCGCGCGCCTGCGCGAGTCGTCCAGCCGGGACGTCGCCGATTACCTTGCGGCCCGAGGCTTTTTCCGCACCTCGCCGTTCAAGGTCTCGCGCTTCGTGCTGTTCTCCTCGCGCAATTCGGTCGGCGGCGGACCTTACGTGGTCGAAGCGAGCTATCCGCTGAGCGCCTAGGCGGCCCGCAACAGCCGCGACTGCGCATCGAGGATGCTGGCGGCGACGCCATGGGCATCCGCCATCGCCTCGCGCATCAGCGACAGCGCCGTCGAGCGGGGCGGATCGACTTCACCCACCACACTGCCGAAATCGAACTTGAGGTCGGCCTCGAACTTGCGGGCGAGCTGCTGCATGCGCCGGTTGTCGGCGAGGCAGTGCATGTGCACGTGCGTGATACCGCGATTGCGGGCCGACAGCAGGGTGCGTTCGAGCAGCATGCTGCCGATGCCCTGGCTCTGCCAGGGCTGTTCGACGCTAAACGCGGCCTCGCCCTCGCGGGCAAAGCCCACGCCGTAGGGCCGCAATTCAGCCGCGCCGCGCAGCACGCCGTCGACGAAATAGCCGTGGACGACCACGCCGATCTCCTGGACGGTGGCGGCATGGCGGGCGATGAACTCGTCCGACACCGCGCCGGAAAAGCGCCGGTTCCGGCTTTCGGGATCGAGGCGCAGCAGATGGCCGAGATAGGCATCGGCCTCGCCCATCCACAATTTGCGGATGGCGCCACCGTCGGGCAAAGGCTCGAGCATTTCGGGTCTCCTCAAGATGATCTCGCCCGCTTGGCCGCGTTTCCCCGGCGATCTGCGAATCCCTGCGAATCGCCTGCACCTATCTATATGGTGCAATGCAGCAGAAAAGCGACCGAGCCCCGCGTGCCACGGCCCAAGTCCGACGAAAAATGCATGGCTAACAGCAGCTTACCGCGCTTTTTGTGCGCAGCATTTTGCGCAAAAAAGGTGCAGCATAAACTGGCGTTTAGACCTCTGATTTACAGTGCAAGCGGATGCCCGTAGGGCTTCGGAAGCCGGCCCCTCCCTGACCAGTCCCCATGTCGGAAACCTTCTCAACGCGCTACGCGGCGCTGATTGCGTCCGGAGAGATCGAGGCTGATCCCGGCCAGGCCATCCTGGCAGGCCATCTGGCCAATCTCGCGCTGCGGCTCGATCGCCATCGGCTGGCGCAGAAGTCGTCCTCGCTCGGCTGGATGTTTGGCCGCCGAAACCATGCTGATGCGCCGCTCAAGGGCCTCTACGTCTACGGCGAGGTCGGCCGCGGCAAGACCATGCTGATGGACCTGTTCTTCTCGACCAGCCCGGTGCAGCGCAAGCGGCGGGCGCATTTTCACGAGTTCATGGCCGACGTCCACGAGCGCGTGCACATCTACCGGCAGGAAACCAGGAACGACGCGAAGAACGGGGAGGGCGAAGACCCGATCCGCCAGGCTGCGGCGGCGATCGCCGAAGAGAGCTGGCTGCTCTGCTTCGACGAATTCCACGTCACCGACATTGCCGATGCCATGATCCTGGCCCGCCTGTTCACCCGGCTGTTCGAACTCGGCGTCGTCATGGTGGCGACCTCGAACCTGCCGCCGCACGACCTCTACAAGGACGGCCTCAACCGGGCGCTGTTCCTGCCGTTCCTGGCGCTGCTGGAAAAGCACTGCGAAGTCGTGCGGCTCGATGCGCGGGTCGACTTCCGGCTGGAGAAGCTGACCGGCATGCCGGTCTGGTACGTGCCGCCCGACGCCAAGGCCAGGGCCGCGCTCGATGAAGCCTGGCGGCGGCTCGCCGCCGGTCACGCCGGCACGCCGCACGAGCTGATGGTGAAAGGCCATGCCGTCCACGTGCCGCAGGCGGCCATGGGCGTTGCCCGCTTCTCGTTCGACGACCTGTGCAACAAGCCGCTGGCCGCATCCGACTACATCAAGATCGCGCACGAGTTTCATACGTTGATCGTCGACGGCATCCCGGTGATGGACTACGCCCATCGCAACGAAGCCAAGCGCTTCATCATTCTGATCGACACGCTCTATGACCATTCAGTGAAGCTCATCGCGTCGGCTGAGGCACAGCCCGACGCGCTTTACACCGGCGACCAGGGCTTCGAGATGCAGGAATTCAAGCGCACGGCGTCGCGCCTGATCGAGATGCGCTCGCAGTCCTATCTCGGGCTTCCGCACGGTCCGCGCCAAATGCAGGCGGTCGATCACGACAAGATCGTTGAAACCTGAGCGGACCTGCCGCCCGAAAAAGCCGCTGGACTCCAGCGCGCGGCGATGCTGGTATAATGTATACAAGACGTTGCGGGGCCATCCTTATCTCTTGTCGCTGCGCGCCGGAGCGTTTAACCACGCCTCGGTCGCGGTCCGCGGCAGCACCTTTCAGAAGAGTTTCCCAGTCATGGCGCGTAAGAAGATTGCGTTGATCGGCGCCGGCCAGATCGGCGGCACGCTCGCTCACCTCATTGGACTCAAGCAGCTCGGCGACGTCGTCATGTTCGACGTCATGGAGGGCATCCCGCAGGGCAAGGCGCTCGACATCGCCGAGTCCTCGCCGGTCAACGACTTCGATGCCAAGTTCACCGGCACCAACACCTATGACGCGATCGAAGGCGCCGACGTCTGCATCGTCACCGCCGGCGTGCCGCGCAAGCCCGGCATGAGCCGCGACGATCTGCTCGACATCAATCTCAAGGTGATGGATCAGGTCGGCTCCGGCATCAAGAAATACGCGCCGAACGCCTTCGTCATCTGCATCACCAATCCGCTCGACGCCATGGTCTGGGCGCTGCAGAAGTCCTGCGGCCTGCCGCAGCAGAAAGTGGTCGGCATGGCCGGCGTACTCGACTCGGCGCGCTTCCGTTATTTCCTCGCCGACGAATTCAACGTCTCGGTCGAAGACGTCACCGCCTTCGTGCTCGGCGGCCACGGCGACACCATGGTGCCGCTGACGCGCTATTCGGCGATCGCCGGCATTCCGGTGCCCGACCTCGTGAAGATGGGCTGGACCACGCAGGCGCGCGTCGACGACATCGTCAAGCGCACCGCCAACGGCGGCGCCGAGATCGTCAACCTGCTCAAGACCGGCTCGGCGTTCTACGCGCCGGCTGCGTCCGCCATCACGATGGCCGAGAGCTACCTGCTCGACAAGAAGCGCGTGCTGCCCTGTGCCGCCTGGCTCAACGGCGAATACGGCATCAAGGACCTCTACGTCGGTGTGCCGGTCGTCATCGGCGCCAAGGGCGTCGAGCGCATTGTCGAGATCGAGCTCAACGGCTCCGAGCGGGCCGCGTTCGAGAGCTCGGCAAAATCGGTGCAGGGCCTGGTCGAGGCCTGCAAGAAGATCGCCCCCAACCTCGGCGGCTAAACTCGAAAAGTCCGGGACGTCGACATGAATATCCATGAGTACCAGGCAAAAGCGGTGCTGCGCGAGTTCGGCGTGCCGGTGCCGCGCGGCGAACCGGCGTTCAGCGTCGACGAAGCGATGGCCGGCGCCAAAAAGCTCGGCGGTCCGGTCTGGGTGGTGAAGGCGCAGATCCACGCCGGCGGCCGCGGCAAGGCCGGCGGCGTCAAGGTCGTCAAATCGATCGACGACGTGAAGAAAGAGTCGGCGCGCATCTTGGGCTCGACGCTGGTCACGCATCAGACCGGCCCGCACGGCAAGAAGGTCAACCGGCTCTACATCGAGGAAGGCTCGGCGATCGACCGCGAGTTCTATCTCTCGGCGTTGATCGACCGCGAAACGTCGCGTGTCGCCTTCGTCGTCTCGACCGAAGGTGGCATGGACATCGAGGAGGTGGCGCACAAGACGCCGGAGAAGATCCTGACGTTTTCGGTCGATCCGGCCACCGGCATCATGCCGCATCACGGCCGCCGCGTGGCGCAGGCGCTCAAGCTCACCGGCGATCTCGCCAAGCAGATCGAAAGTCTGCTGCCCAAGCTCTACGCCGCCTTCACCAGCAAGGACATGAGCCTCCTGGAGATCAATCCACTGGTGGTGACCAAGGACAGCAAGCTCATCTGCCTCGACGCCAAGGTCGGCTTCGACGGCAACGCGCTTTATCGTCACCCCGACATCGCAGCGCTGCGCGACCTGACCGAAGAGGACGAGAAGGAAGTCGAGGCGTCGAAATACGACCTCAACTACATCGCGCTCGACGGCTCGATCGGCTGCATGGTCAACGGCGCCGGCCTCGCCATGGCCTCGATGGACATCATCAAGCTCTACGGCATGACGCCGGCCAACTTCCTCGACGTCGGTGGCAGCGCCACCAAGGAAAAGGTGACGGCGGCGTTCAAGATCATCACCTCCGATCCGAACGTGAAGGGCATCCTCGTCAACATCTTCGGCGGCATCATGAAGTGCGACGTCATCGCCGAAGGTGTCGTCGCGGCGGTGAAGGAAGTCGGCCTGAAAGTGCCGCTGGTGGTGCGGCTTGAAGGCACCAATGTCGAGCTCGGCAAGAAAATCATCAAGGAGTCCGGCCTCAACGTGACATCCGGCGACGACCTCGATGACGCCGCGCAGAAGATCGTCAAAGCCGTGAAGGATGCCGCGTAATGTCTATCTTGATCGGCAAGAACACCAAGGTCATCTGCCAGGGCTTCACCGGCAAGAACGGCACTTTCCATTCGCAGGCCGCGCTCGACTACGGCACCAGGATGGTCGGCGGCACCTCGCCGGGCAAAGGCGGCTCGAGCCACCTCAACCTGCCGGTGTTCGACACCGTCGCCGAGGCAAAGGAAAAAACCGGCTGCGACGCATCTGTCATTTATGTTCCGCCGCCTGGCGCCGCCGACGCGATCTGCGAAGCGATCCAGGCCGAAATCCCGCTCATCGTCTGCATCACCGAAGGCATCCCGGTGATGGACATGGTCAAGGTCAAGCGTTCGCTGTCGGGCTCCTCGTCGCGGCTGATCGGGCCGAACTGCCCGGGCGTGATGACGGCCGGCGAATGCAAGATCGGCATCATGCCCGGCAACATCTTCAAGCCGGGTTCGGTCGGCATCGTGTCGCGTTCCGGCACGTTGACCTATGAGGCGGTATTCCAGACCTCGCGCGAAGGGTTGGGTCAGACCACCGCCGTCGGTATCGGCGGCGATCCGGTCAAGGGCACCGAGTTCATCGACATGCTCGAGATGTTCCTGGCCGACCCCGCCACGAAGTCGATCGTCATGATCGGCGAGATCGGCGGTTCTGCCGAAGAGGACGCCGCCCAGTTCCTCAAGGATGAGGCCAAGCGCGGCCGCAAGAAGCCGATGGTCGGATTCATTGCCGGCCGCACCGCCCCTTCAGGGCGCCGCATGGGCCATGCCGGCGCCATCATTTCCGGCGGCAAGGGCGACGCCGAATCCAAGATCGCCGCCATGGAGTCGGCCGGCATCAAAGTGTCGCCGTCCCCGGCCCGAATCGGAAAAACCTTGGTAGAAGTGCTGAAATCCTGATTCAGTGCTAGGCCTTCCGTAGACTTACAGGCGTCATAAATAGCGTTAAAAGACCAATCGCCGGGCGGCCGCGGGTCATTTGGACCCGCCACCGCAGCCGCGGGGTGATTCCCGCAAGGATCGAACCGAATGTCCCGCCAGGACGCCAACGCCGTTTTTGCCCGCACATCCTTTCTCTACGGCGGCAACGCCGCCTACATCGAAAACCTCTACGCCCGCTACGAGAACGACCCGGCCGCGGTCGACGCCGAGTGGCGCGCCTTCTTCGAGGGCCTGAAGGATACCCCCGCCGACGTCGTCAAGAGCGCGCAGGGCGCCTCCTGGAAGAAGCCGAACTGGCCGCTGCGGCCGGACGGCGATCTGGTCGCCGCGCTCGACGGGCAATGGGCCGAGACCGAGAAGAAGCTCGGCGAAAAAATCGCCGCGAAGGCGCAGGCCAAAGGCGTGGAACTCACATCCGCCGACGTCATGCAGGCGACGCGCGATTCCATCCACGCGCTGATGTTGATCCGCGCCTACCGCATCCGGGGTCACTTCCACGCCAAGCTCGATCCGCTCGGCATCCAGCAGGAGCCGAACGAGGAGGAGCTCGATCCGAAGTCCTACGGCTTCGCCGAAGCCGACATGGATCGCCGCATCTTCCTCGACAAGGTGCTCGGCCTCGAATTCGCGTCGATGCGCGAGATCGTCGCGATCCTGCGCCGCACCTACTGCCAGACGCTCGGCATCGAATTCATGCACATCTCGAACGCCGCGCAGAAGGCTTGGATCCAGGAGCGTATCGAGGGCCGCGACAAGGAGATCCAGTTCACCCGCGAAGGCAAGCGCGCGATCCTCAACAAGCTGATCGAGGCCGAAGGCTTCGAGAAATTCCTCGACGTCAAATACACAGGCACCAAGCGCTTCGGCCTCGACGGCGGCGAGTCATTGATCCCGGCGCTCGAGCAGATCATCAAGCGCGGCGGCAATCTCGGCGTGCGCGAAATCTGCATCGGCATGCCGCATCGCGGCCGCCTCAATGTTCTCACGCAAGTGATGGGCAAGCCGCACCGCGCGCTGTTCCACGAATTCAAGGGCGGCTCGGCGACGCCGGACGAGATCGAAGGCTCCGGCGACGTGAAATATCACCTCGGCGCTTCGTCGGACCGCGAGTTCGACAACAACAAGGTACACCTGTCGCTCACGGCGAACCCGTCGCATCTCGAGATCGTCGATCCGGTGACGCTCGGCAAGGTGCGCGCCAAGCAGGACCAGCATGGCGCGACGCCGGAAGAGCGCCGCATGGTGATGCCGCTGCTGATGCACGGCGACGCAGCCTTCGCGGGGCAGGGCGTGGTGGCGGAATGCTTCGGCCTGTCCGACCTCAAGGGCTATCGCGTCGGCGGCTCGATCCACTTCATCGTCAACAACCAGATCGGCTTTACGACCTATCCGCGCTATTCGCGTTCCTCGCCATATCCGTCCGACGTCGCCAAGATGGTCGAGGCGCTGATCTTCCACGTCAACGGCGACGATCCGGAGGCCGTGGTGTTCGCGGCGAAAGTCGCGACCGAATACCGACAGCAATTCCAGCGGCCCGTCGTCATCGACATGTTCTGCTACCGGCGCTTCGGCCACAACGAAGGCGATGAGCCATCGTTCACCCAGCCGCTGATGTACCAGAAGATCCGCTCGCACCCGACGACGCAGGAGATCTACGCCAAGAAGCTGATCGGCGAAGGCGTCGTCACGGAAGGCGAGGTTGAAAAAATGCGCGCCGACTGGCGCGCGCGGCTCGACGCCGAATACGAAGCGGCGCTTGGCTACAAGCCGAACAAGGCCGACTGGCTCGACGGCCGCTGGGCCGGCATGAAGGCTGCGCGCGATGCCGACGATCCGCGCCGCGGCAATACCGGCGTCGACATCGCGGTGCTGCGCGACATCGGCAAGAAGATCACGACCGTGCCGGCCGGCTTCAATGTCCACAAGACCATCCAGCGCTTTCTCGATCACCGCGCCAAGGCGATCGAGGAAGGCGTTGGCATTGACTGGGCGACCGCGGAAGCCCTGGCCTTTGGCTCATTGCTGATGGAGGGCAATCCGGTGCGGCTGTCCGGACAGGACAGCGAGCGCGGCACCTTCTCGCAGCGCCACTCAGTGCTGTTCGACCAGAAGACCGAAGAGCGCCACACGCCGCTCAACCATCTCGGCCCCGGCCAGGCGCGCTACGAAGTGCTCAACTCGATGCTGTCGGAAGAGGCCGTGCTCGGCTTCGAATACGGCTACTCCGCCGCCGAGCCCACCACGCTGACATTGTGGGAGGCGCAGTTCGGCGACTTCGCCAACGGCGCGCAGGTCGTGTTCGACCAGTTCATCTCGTCTGGCGAGCGCAAATGGCTGCGCATGTCGGGCCTCGTGTGCCTTCTGCCGCACGGCTACGAGGGCCAGGGGCCCGAGCATTCCTCGGCGCGGCTCGAGCGCTACCTGCAGATGTGCGCCGAGGACAACATGCAGGTCGCCAACTGCACGACGCCCGCCAACTATTTCCACATCCTGCGCCGCCAGCTCAAGCGCGAGATCCGCAAGCCGCTGATCCTGATGACGCCGAAGTCGCTGCTGCGCCACAAGCGCGCCGTGTCGCGGCTCGACGAGCTGGCGAACGGCACGTCGTTCCACCGCCTGCTGTGGGACGATGCGCAATTGCTCAAGAACGAGCCGATCAAGCTCGTCGCCGACGACAAGGTGCGGCGCGTCGTCATGTGCACCGGCAAGGTCTATTACGACCTCTACGAGGAGCGCGAGAAGCGCCGCATAAACGATATCTACCTGCTGCGCGTCGAGCAGCTCTATCCGTTCCCGACCAAGGCGCTGATGACGGAGCTGTTGCGCTTCAAGCAGGCCGAGATGGTCTGGTGCCAGGAAGAACCGCGCAACATGGGCGCATGGTTTTTCGTCGACACCTTCCTGCGCTGGGTGCTCAACCAGATCGGCGCGAAGCACCGCGAGGCGCGCTATGCCGGCCGTCCGGCCTCCGCCTCGACCGCGGTCGGGCAAATGTCGAAGCATCTGGCGCAGCTGAAGCAGTTCCTCGACGAGGCGTTGGGGTAAAAATCGACGGATTGAAATAAGGCGATTGCTTATGACCGACATCCGCGTGCCCACCCTCGGCGAATCCGTTACCGAAGCGACCGTCGGCAAGTGGTTCAAGCAGCCGGGCGACGCCGTCGCCGTCGACGAGCCGCTGGTCGAACTCGAGACCGACAAGGTCACGCTGGAAGTGCCGGCGCCCGCCGCCGGCGTGTTGTCTGACGTCGCAGTGCAAGAGGGTGCGACCGTCGCCGTCGGCGCCATCCTCGGCCAGATCAAGGATGGCGCAGGCGCCGCTGCCGCGCCGAAAGCCGCTGCGCCGGCCGCCAAACCCGCCGAAGCGCCGAAGCCCGCACCGACCGCGCCGCCGGCCGCGAAGCCTGCCGATATGCCGGCGCCGCCGTCAGTGCGGAAAATGGCGGCTGAGAGCGGCATGGATCCTTCGAAGGTCGCCGGCACCGGCCTGCACGGTCAGGTCACCAAAGGCGACATGATGGCCGCGATCGAACGGGCCGCGGCTCAGCCAACGCCGGTGGCGACGCCCGCCCCGGTGCAGATGCGCGCGCCGTCTCCTCCCGATGATGCGGCGCGCGAAGAGCGCGTGCACATGACGCGGCTGCGCCAGACCATCGCGCGCCGCCTCAAGGACGCGCAAAACATCGCCGCCATGCTGACGACCTTCAACGAGGTCGACATGGGCGCGGTGATGCACATGCGCAACGAATACAAGGAGCTGTTCGAGAAGAAGCACGGCGTGAAGCTCGGCTTCATGGGCTTCTTCGTGCGCGCCTGCATCCAGGCGCTGAAGGAAATCCCGGCCGTCAACGCCGAGATCGACGGCACCGACATCGTCTACAAGAATTACTACCACATCGGTGTCGCCGTCGGCACCGAGAAGGGCCTCGTCGTGCCGGTGGTGCGCGACGCCGAGACCATGTCGCTGGCGCAGATCGAGAAGAAGATCACCGATTTCGGCCGCCGCGCCCGCGACGGCCAGCTCAAGATCGACGAGATGCAGGGCGGCACCTTCACCATCTCGAACGGCGGCGTCTACGGCTCGCTGATGTCGACGCCGATCCTCAACGCGCCGCAGTCCGGCATCCTCGGCATGCACAAGATCCAGGAGCGGCCGATGGTGATCGGCGGCAAGGTCGAGGCGCGGCCGATGATGTATCTCGCGCTGTCCTACGATCACCGCATCGTCGACGGCCGCGAGGCCGTCACCTTCCTCGTACGCGTCAAGGAAGGCCTCGAAGACCCGGCGCGGATGGTTCTGGATTTGTGAGCGTATGGCCTACGACCTCATCGTCATCGGCACCGGCCCGGGCGGCTATGTCTGCGCCATCCGCGCGGCGCAGCTCGGCCTGAAAACCGCGGTGGTCGAGAAACGCTCAACCTTCGGCGGCACCTGTCTCAACATCGGCTGCATCCCGTCGAAGGCGCTGCTGCACGCCTCCGAGCTGTTCGAGGAAGCCGGCCACAGCTTTTCCAAGATGGGCATCGGCGTGCCCGCGCCGAAACTCGATCTGCCCGGCATGATGGCGTTCAAGGACCAGGGCGTCGACGGCAACGTCAAAGGCGTCGAGTTCCTGCTGAAGAAGAACAAGGTCGACACCTTCATCGGCGCCGGCCGCATCGCCGCGCCCGGCAAGGTCGAAGTCAAAGGCAATGACGGCAAGACGCGGACGCTCGACACCAAATCGATCGTCATCGCCACCGGCTCCGACGTCGCGCGTCTCAAGGGCATCGACATCGACGAGAAGCGTATCGTCTCGTCGACCGGCGCGCTGTCGTTGCCGGAGGTGCCGAAACATCTGCTCGTCGTCGGCGCCGGCGTCATCGGCCTCGAGCTCGGCTCGGTGTGGCGGCGGCTCGGCGCGCAGGTGACGGTGGTGGAATTCCTCGACGGCGTGCTGCCCGGCGTGGACGGCGAGGTGCGCCGCCAGGCGCAGCGCCTGTTCGAGAAGCAGGGCATGGCCTTCAGGCTGTCGTCGAAGGTGACGGCGGTCGACAAATCGGGCGCGCGCCTGAAAGCGACGGTCGAGCCGGCGAAAGGCGGCGCCGCGGAGACGATCGAAGCCGACATCGTGCTCGTCGCCATCGGCCGCGTGCCTTACACCGACGGTCTCGGCTTGAAGGACATCGGCGTGACGCTCGACGAGCGCGGCCGCGTCGTCGTCGATCATTATTACGCGACCAGCGTGCCCGGCATCTGGGCGATCGGCGACGTCATCGCCGGACCGATGCTGGCGCACAAGGCCGAGGACGAAGGCGTGGCGGTTGCGGAAATCCTGGTCGGGCAGGCGGGCCATGTGAATTACGACGCCATCCCGAACGTCATCTACACCTACCCCGAGATCGCGACCGTCGGCAAAAGCGAGGAAGAGCTCAAGGCCGCCGGCGTCGCCTACAACGTCGGCAAGTTTCCGATGACGGCGAACGGCCGCGCCAAGGTCAACCTGACGACCGAGGGCTTCATCAAGATCCTCGCCGACGCCAAGACCGACCGCGTGCTCGGCGTGCAGATGGTCTGCGCCGATGCCGGCAACATGATCGCGGAAGCGACGCTGGCGATGGAGTTCGGCGCGTCGGCGGAAGACATCGCGCGCACCTGCCACGCGCATCCGACGCTCCCCGAGGCGGTGAAGGAAGCGGCCATGGCGGTCGCCAAGCGCGCCATTCATATGTGAGCTCGCGGGTGGCGCGTCGAGCGCGCCACACGCGCTAGGTCATTGCCGGGCATGACCCGGCAATCCATGATGACGCCCGTCTTGCGGCAACGACAATAATTTCGCGGGGAGAAAACAATGGCCAAAGGTCACAAGGATAAGGTCGCCGTCATCACCGGCGCCGCGGGCGGCATCGGACAGGCCTTCGCCAAGCGCCTCGCCGAAGATGGCGTGCATGTCGCGATCGTCGACATGGGCGACGGCGCCTCGACCGTGAAGATGGTCGAAACCGCCGGCCGCCAGGCCATTGCCGTCAAATGCGACGTCGCGTCCGAGCAGTCGGTTGCCGCCATGGCGACGGAAGTCGGCAAGAAATTCGCAAACGTCGACATCGTCATCAACTGCGCCGGCATCTTCCCGCAGAAGAATTTCGAGGACATGACGTTTGCCGACTGGCGTCAGGTGCTGTCGATCAATCTCGACGGCACCTTCCTCGTTACCGCCGCCTTCACGCCAGCCATGCGCGCGCGCAAATGGGGCCGCGTCGTCAACATGGCGTCGTCGACGCTCGGCTCGGTCGTCACCGGCTTTGCCCATTACGTCGCGAGCAAAGGCGGCATCGTCGGCTTCACCCGCGCGCTCGCCACCGACCTCGCGCCCTACAACATCACGGTCAACGCCATCGCGCCGGGGCTGACGCGCTCGCCTGGCACCGTGGTGCGCGCACCGCGCCCGGGCTTCAAGACCATGGACGACGAGTTCAACGCGGTGGCGCAGATGCAGGCGATCAAGCGCGTCGAGGTGCCGGACGATCTCGTCGGCGCCGTGTCGTTTCTCACCAGCGACGACGCCGCCTTCATCACCGGGCAGACGCTCAACGTCGATGGCGGGCGGGTAAGATCGTGAATGATTCGGTCGTCCCCGCGGAAGCGGGACCCGGTACACACCGAGAGTGCAGTGATCACTGTATGCCGCTTTCGCGGCCATGATAGCCGACGTTGTCGCCGGACGTTAAGCGAGATGCAGCGCGTGCGGCGCCCACAGGCCGAGCGCCATGAAGCCGAGCCCACAGATGCCGACGAGGCCGGACAGCCAGCCGAGCGCTACGATGCCGGTGATCACTTCGGCCGAGGCGAGCACGATGCCGATCTGGAAAGCGGCCGAGGCGAATTCGTACTGGTGATAGCGCGCGAGCGCGAGCTCGCGCTTTTCCTCGGCCTCTTTGGCGCGCCCGGCGAGCTGCTTGCGGCCTTCGTTGGTTGATGGCTCGTCGTCGTAACGCGCGGCGGTCTTCTTCCAGGTCTCGATCGTCTTGGCGAGCCGCGTCTTGGCGTCGGGATCGGCGGCGCGGTCAGCCTCGATCTGCATCTGCTCGGCGGCCGTCGTCAGCACCGTCATGCGGATGGTCTTGGCCTGGAAGAACGACCACAGATCGCTGGTGGCGACGTTGTAGGTGATCGCCGACGTCTGCGAGCTCTTGCCCAGCGTCTCCGAGAACGCGAGGAATAAGGCCAGCACCGCGATCAACAGTGCGATCTTCTTGTTGCCGCCATGCGAGGCATGCTCCGCGTGCTCGGCATGCTCGAGATTTTCGTGTGCACTCATGATCGCCCTCCGTGCCCGGCGGCGACGATGCTACGAAATTCCGCCGCCACGCAAGAGGCGATAACGCCGCTCCACGACGGGTTTATTACGCGCGCGGGTGCGCGGTCTTGTAGACGTCGAGCAGGCGCTCGGCATCGACCGCGGTATAGATCTGCGTGGTCGACAGCGAGGCGTGGCCGAGCAGCTCCTGGATCGCGCGCAGGTCGCCGCCGCGCGCCAGCAGATGCGTGGCGAAGGAATGCCGCAGCGCGTGCGGTGTCGCGCTGTCCGGCAGCCCGAGCGCGCCGCGCAGGCGCGCCATCGTCAATTGCACGACGCGCGGGCTGAGCGGCCCGCCACGGCTGCCGATGAACAGCGGCCCGTCCGGCGGCAGATCGTGCGGACAAAGCGCCACGTAATCCGCGACCAGCCTGGCCACCTGCGGCAGCACCGGCACCATGCGCGTCTTGTTGCCCTTGCCGATGACGGTGAGCGCGTCGATGCCGCGATCGAAATCCTTGCGCGCGAGGCCGAGCGCCTCGGAAATGCGCAGGCCCGCGCCGTAAAGCAGGCCGAGCACGGCGGCATCGCGCGCGACGACCCACGGCTCGCGCACTTCGCCGGCGCGCAATTCGATGTCCATCATGCGCTTGGCGGCGTCGGCCGCCACCGGCTTCGGCAGCGACCGCGGCAGTTTCGGCGTGCGCACGGCGGAGAGCGCCGCGACCTTGCCCTTGCCGTTGCGCTCGAGGAACCGGGCGAAGGAGCGCGCGCCCGCGAGCCCGCGCATCAGCGAGCGGTTGCCGGCGCCCGCCTCGCGCCGCGCGGCCATGAAGGCGCGCACGTCCGCGGGCGTCAGCTTCGCCAGCTGCTTGAGTGTCGGCGCGCCGCCCATATGTTCGGCGAGAAAGGACAGCAATTGCCCGGCATCGCGTTCATAGGCTTCGAGCGTCTTGCCCGACATGCGCCGCTCGGCGCCAAGATAATCGAGCCAGCGCGCGATCTCGGTTTTCACGTCCGGACTGACGGCCAATTCGCTCATGGCCGACAAATTGCCACCCGATCCTTCACCCTTCCTTAAAGCCGTGGAATCGGCCAGACCTAACCGATGCGCGTTGTCGATGTCCTCGTGCCGGTGGCACTCGATCAGGCCTATTCCTACCGCGTGCCGGAGGGCGTTGAGCTGGCGCCGGGCGACGTGGTGGCGGTGCCGCTTGGGTCGCGCGAGTGTCTCGGCGTGGTCTGGGCCGACAACCCGAATCCAAATCCCCGCCTGCACAACCGGCTAAAGGACGTTTCCGAAAAGCTCGACGTGCCGCCGCTCAAACCGGAGCTGCGCAGTTTCGTCGACTGGGTCTCGGGCTACACGCTGGCCTCGCGCGGCATGGTGCTGCGCATGGCGTTGCGCATGGGCGAGCACCTGGGCCCCGGGCGCGAACGCGTCGGCGTGCGGCTCGCCGGACCTGCTCCGCAAAGAATGACGGCGGCGCGCGCCCGCGCGCTCGAACTGTTCCGCGACGGCTTGACGCGCCCCAAAGGCGATGCCGCGCGCGAGGCGGGCGTGTCGGCCGGCGTCATCGACGGGCTGATCGACGCCGGCGCGCTGGAAACGGTCGTGCTGCCGCCGGAACCGGTGGCCGAGCAGCCCGATCCGGACTGGGCAAAGCCAGAATTTTCGCCCGGCCAACTCGCCGCCGCCGATGCCCTGCGCACCATGGTGGCGCAGAGCGGCTACATCGTGACCTTGCTCGATGGCGTCACCGGCTCCGGCAAGACCGAGGTCTATTTCGAGGCGGTGGCGGAAAATATCCGCCGCAAGCGGCAGACGCTGATCCTGATGCCGGAAATCGCGCTGACCGCGCAGTTTCTCGACCGCTTCTCCGACCGCTTCGGCACGCGCCCTGCCGAGTGGCATTCGCAGCTGTCGCCGCGCATCCGTCAGCGCACCTGGGCGGCGGTGGCGGCAAACGAAGCCCCGGTCGTGGTCGGCGCGCGGTCGGCGCTGTTTCTGCCTTATGCCGATCTCGGGCTGATCATCGTCGATGAGGAGCACGACCCGGCCTACAAGCAGGCGGACGGCGCGCATTACCACGCCCGCGATATGGCGGTGGTGCGCGGCTCGGTCGCGAAAATTCCGGTGGTGCTCGCTTCGGCGACGCCGTCGGTGGAATCCGAGGTCAATGCGCGGCGCGGCCGCTACCGGCACCTGCATCTGCCCGAGCGTTTCGGCGGCGCGCATCTGCCGGCGATCGAAGCGATCGACATGCGCCGCGAAGGTCCGCCGCGCGGGAGATTCATCTCGCCGCGGCTCGCCGAGGCCGTGCGGACCACGCTCGAACGGAAAGAGCAGGCGCTGCTGTTCCTCAACCGCCGCGGCTATGCGCCGCTCACGTTGTGCCGCGCCTGCGGTTTCCGCCTGCAATGCCCGAACTGCGACGCCTGGCTTGTCGATCACCGTTTCCGCAAGCGGCTGGTCTGCCACCACTGCGGCTTCTCGATGCCGCCGCCGGCCGAATGTTCGAATTGCCACGCCACCGAAAGCTTTGCGCCGATCGGGCCGGGCGTCGAACGGCTCGAGCAGGAGGCGGCCGAGCTGTTTCCCAATTCGCGCATCCTGGTGCTGTCGAGCGATCTGGTGGAATTGGTCGAGCGCCTGCGCCAGGAGCTCGACGACGTCGCCGAAGGCCGCTTCGATCTTGTCATCGGCACGCAACTGGTCGCCAAGGGCCACCATTTCCCCAAGCTCAACCTGGTCGGCATCGTCGACGCCGACCTCGGCCTCGGCAACGGCGATCCGCGCGCGGCCGAGCGCACATTCCAGTTGCTGCATCAGGTGGTCGGCCGCGCCGGGCGCGAGGAGGGACGTGGCATCGGCTTCCTGCAGACGCACCAGCCCGAGCATCCGGTGATGAAGGCGCTGATTCTCGGCGACCGCGAGGCGTTCTATTCGAGCGAGATCGAACTGCGCGAGCGCACGCATTATCCGCCGTTCGGCCGGCTCGCGAGCCTGGTGGTCACGGCGAACGATCGGCACGGTGCGGAAAGCTACGGCCGCACGCTGGTGTCGCACGCGCCGAAGAACGACGAGGTGCGCGTGCTGGGCCCGGCCGAGGCGCCGATCGCGGTCGTGCGCGGCCGCCATCGCTTTCGCCTGCTGGTGAAGGCGCCGCGCGGGTTCGACCTCTCGGCCTACCTGCGCGAGTGGCTAAGCAAGGCGCCCAAAACAAAGGGGAATGTGCGGCTCGAAGTCGATGTCGACCCGATGAGTTTTCTCTAGGTCTTTTCCGGCCGGCAACTCCGGGGATTGCCCTTAGTCCCGGATTATTCAGGCATTTCGTCGTGACGGGCGGTGGGCTGCAGCAGCACGCTCGCGGCGGCGGCGAAAATGCAGGCAAAGCCGGTCGCGTCGTAAAGGCTGGGGCGTTCGCCCACCAGCCAGGCCGAGCCGATGACACCGACGACCGGCACCAGCAGCGAGCCGAGCGATGCCGTTGTCGTCGGCAGCCGGTCGATCACGACGAACCACAGGAAATAAGCGAGCCCCATGCCGATCAGCCCGTTGTAGGCGATCCAGGCGACGACATGCGGCGGCAGCGGCCACAGGTGCGGCAGGCCTTCGAAGACCAGCATGCCGGCCGTCAGCATCAGCCCGCCCGACAGCAATTGCCACGCCGCCGAGGCGAGCGTCGCGGCGCGGATCTTTGCCCATTTCAGGTAGACGGTGCCGGCCGCCCAGGTCCACGCGCAGCCGAGCGCAAACAATGCGCCGAGCGGAAAGCCGTCGCGCGCCAGCGGCCAGATCAGGATCGCGAGGCCGGTCGCGCACAAGGCGAGCGCGCCAAGCTTCACGCCGCTGAGCTTCTCGCGCAGCACGAAATGCGCGAGCAGCGCCGACCAGATCGGCATCGAATACGCGATCACGATGGCGCGCGACGTCGTGCCATAGATCTGCGCGTAGGCCGAGCAGACGTTGAAGACAAGGACGTTGAAAAATCCGGCGATCAAAATCTTGACCCGCTCGCCGCGCGGCACCGCGAGGCTGACTCCGGCGATTGCGGCGGCGGTGAACAGCGTCAGGTCGCCAAGCCCGATGCCGACCGCGCGCATCGTCCATGGCGGCAGCGCCTGGAGGATGAAGCGGGCGGCAATCCAGTTGAAGCCCCAGCCCAGGCCCATGATCACGACCAGCAGCTTGGCGCTGCCGGTTGCGTCACGGCGCTTGGTCACTCGGGCATCTCCATCTTGGTCAGATTGGATTGCAGCAGCACGCTGGCGGCGGACGCGAAGATGCAGGCAAAGCCGATGATGTCGGGCACGGTCAGATGCTCATCCAGCAGGATGGCTGACGCGGTGACGCCGATGACCGGCACGAGCAGCGATCCGAGCGCCGCGGTGGTGGTCGGCAGTCGCCCGACGATCGACCACCACAGAAAATGCGCGAGGCCGACGCCGAGGAATCCGACGAACAGGATCGCCAGAATTGTCTCGCCGTGCAGCGGCCACAAATGCGGATAGCCTTCGAAAGCGAAACTGCCGGCAACGATGAAGAAGAAACCAAACAGCAATTGCCACGCGGCATTGACCAGCGGTTCGACCGTGATGCGCGCCCATTTGATGTAGACCGTGGCGATGGCCCAGCTCAGCGCGCAGGCTAACGAATAGAAGACGAAAGGCGGAAAGCCTCCGGCGAACAGCGGCCACACCAGTATCGTGAGGCCGGCGATGCACAGGCCAAACGCCACCAGACGGATCGCATTGAGCTTTTCGCCGAGCACGATGCGGCTGAGCACGGTGGTCCAGATCGGCATCGAGTAGGTGATGATGATGGCGCGTGTGGTCGCGCCGCTCATTTGCGCGAATCCGGAGAAGACCTGAAAGCCCGCGACATTGAGCAGGCCGGCGATGGCAATGTGGATGTATTCGCCGCGCGGCACTTTCAGGTTGTGGCCGGTGATGGTGGCGGCGACGAACAGCGTCGCTGCGCCGATCGCCGACCCGGCGACGCGCAGGCTCCAGGGCGACACCTCGCGCAGCGCAAACGCCGCGGCGATCCAGTTGAAGCCCCAGGCCAGGGCGAGCAGCACGACCAGCAGCCGGGCCGTGCCCGCACCGTTGGCGGCGTTAGCGTCTGCCTGCGACATTCCTGCGGCCCCCGGCGGCTAGGCAAGTTCCGGTCGCCGCTGATGCGCTCGACCGCGCGGGCCGCACGCTATAGCGCGGGGGCGATACTGGCGAGGCATTCCTGTGATGCAAGTTTGCGGTAAGGCCGTGAAACGGGCCGGTCCCTGCGCCAAGCCGTCGTGTTGCGCCCCGTTTTGCCCTGTGTTAGCTACCCCTCGATTTCAGGGGGTTTCCGCGGACTTCCGCGACGTCTCCAGAGATCGGAATTCCCTCTTGAATTCCAAGAGTTTGTGCCGCCGCTCCGCGACGGCGTCCGGCTTGTGAAGACGTAGCAGAACGAGCGTTTCCCTTGGCAGGCGAAGACCCGATCGTATCCGGCATGGCGGGCCGTTACGCCACCGCCCTGTTCGAGCTTGCGCTCGAATCCAAGGCCGTCGATGCGATCAAGAATGACCTCGAACAATTCGATGCGCTGATCGGCGCCAACCCCGATCTCGCGCGGCTGGTGCGCAGCCCGGTGTTCGGCGCCGACGAGCAGCTCAGGGCGCTCTCGGCCATCCTCGACAGGGCCGGCATCAAGGGCATGGCCGCCAATTTCCTGCGCGTCATCACCACCAACCGCCGCCTGTTCGCGGTGCGCGGCATGATCCGCGACTTTCGCATGCTGGTGGCCCGCCACCGCGGCGAGGTCACCGCAGAGGTCACCGTCGCAGAGCAACTCAACGACAAGAATGTCGATGCGCTCAAGAGCGCGCTCAAATCCGTAACCGGCGGAAAGGACATTGACCTCGAGGTCAAGGTCGAGCCTGCCATCATCGGGGGGCTGATCGTCAAGGTCGGCAGCCGCATGATCGACTCATCACTCCGCACCAAATTGAACGCAATCAAGTTCGCGATGAAAGAGGCCCGCTGATGGACATCCGCGCCGCAGAAATCTCCAACATCCTGAAAGAGCAGATCAAGAACTTCGGGCAGGAAGCCGAGGTCTCCGAAGTCGGCCAGGTGCTCTCGGTCGGCGACGGCATCGCCCGCGTCTACGGCCTCGACAACGTGCAGGCCGGCGAAATGGTCGAGTTCGAGAACGGCACGCGCGGCATGGCGCTCAACCTCGAAAGCGACAATGTCGGTATCGTCATCTTCGGCTCCGACCGTGAAATCACCGAAGGCCAGACCGTCAAGCGCACCGGCGCCATCGTCGACGTGCCGGTCGGCAAAGGCCTGCTCGGCCGCGTGGTCGACGCGCTCGGCAATCCGATCGACGGCAAGGGCCCGATCAAGGCCGACGCGCGCGCCCGCGTCGACGTCAAGGCGCCAGGCATCATTCCGCGCAAGTCGGTGCATGAGCCGATGGCGACCGGCCTGAAAGCGATCGACGCGCTGATTCCGATCGGCCGCGGCCAGCGCGAGCTGGTGATCGGCGACCGCCAGACCGGCAAGACCGCCATCATCCTCGACACCATTCTCAACCAGAAGCCGCTCAACGCGCAGCCGGACGAGAAGATCAAGCTCTATTGCGTCTATGTCGCGATCGGCCAGAAGCGCTCGAGCGTCGCGCAATTCGTCAAGGTGCTGGAGGAGCAGGGCGCGCTGGAATACTCGATCATCGTGGCCGCCACCGCCTCCGAGCCGGCGCCGATGCAATATCTGGCGCCGTTCGCCGGCTGCACCATGGGCGAATATTTCCGCGACAACGGCATGCACGCGGTGATCTTCTACGACGACTTGTCGAAGCAGGCCGTGGCCTATCGCCAGATGTCGCTGCTGCTGCGCCGCCCGCCGGGCCGCGAAGCCTACCCGGGCGACGTCTTCTACCTGCATTCGCGCCTGCTCGAGCGCGCCGCCAAGATGAACGACGCCAACAAGGCGGGCTCTTTGACGGCTTTGCCGGTCATCGAGACCCAGGCCAACGACGTGTCGGCCTACATCCCGACCAACGTGATTTCCATCACCGATGGCCAGATCTTCCTGGAGACCGACCTGTTCTACCAGGGCATCCGTCCGGCGGTGAACGTCGGCCTCTCGGTGTCGCGCGTCGGCTCTGCCGCGCAGACCAAGGCGATGAAGAAAGTGGCCGGCAAGATCAAGGGCGAGCTTGCGCAATACCGGGAAATGGCGGCCTTCGCGCAGTTCGGCTCCGATCTCGACGCCACCACCCAGCGGCTGCTGAACCGCGGCGCGCGCCTGACCGAACTCTTGAAGCAGGCGCAGTTCTCGCCGCTCAAGATGGAAGAACAGGTCTGCGTGATCTGGGCCGGCACCAACGGCTATCTCGATCCGCTCAGCGTCGACCGCGTGCGCGCCTTCGAGAACGGCCTGCTCACGCTGCTGCGCTCGAAGAATGCCGATCTGCTCGAACTCGATCCGCAAGAGCGGCGATCTCTCCGACGCCGATGCGGCCAAGCTCAAGAGCGTGGTCGAAGGCTACGCCAAGACTTTCACCTGACGCGAGAGACGGACTAGTCCGCAATGGCTTCTCTCAAGGACATGCGCGTCCGCATCGCCGCGACCAAGGCGACGCAAAAGATCACCAAGGCCATGCAGATGGTCGCGGCGTCGAAGCTTCGTCGCGCGCAGGTCGCGGCGGAAGCGGCGCGTCCTTA
Organism: uncultured Alphaproteobacteria bacterium; assembly: GCA_963742095.1. Lineage (GTDB taxonomy): Bacteria > Pseudomonadota > Alphaproteobacteria > Rhizobiales > Xanthobacteraceae > Pseudolabrys. The sequence continues at coordinate 758,084 of CAVUKJ010000003.1, read as the reverse complement.
CGCGCAGCGCATGAGCATGGTGCTGGGTTCGATCGCCTCGGCGGTCGCCGGCAGCGATTCCGCGCCCAAGCTGCTCGCCGGCACCGGCAAGGACACGGTGCACCTGCTCTTGGTCTGCACCGCCGAGCGTGGGCTGTGCGGCCCGTTCAATTCCTCGATCGTGCGGCTCGCCCGCGAGCACGCCAACAGGCTCATCGGCGAAGGCAAGGGCGTGAAGTTCCTCTGCGTCGGCCGCAAGGGCTACGACCAGCTGCGCCGCCAGTTCGCCAAGCAGATCATCGAGACCATCGAGCTGCGCGGCGTGCGCGTGCTCGGGTTCGAACAGGCCAACATGATCGCCAGCAAGGTCATCGCCCTGTTCAACGACGGCCAATTCGACGTCTGCACGCTGTTCTTCTCGCGCTTCAAGTCGGTGATCTCGCAGATCCCGACCGCGCAGCAGATCATCCCGCCGGTGTTCGAGAAGGCCGAAGCCTCGGTGCACTACGAATACGAGCCGGAAGAAGGCGAAATCCTTTCCGACCTGCTGCCGCGCAATCTGTCGGTGCAGGTGTTCCGCGCGCTCCTGGAAAATGCCGCGTCAGAGCAGGGCGCGCGCATGAGCGCGATGGACAATGCCACCCGCAACGCCGGCGAAATGATCCGCAAGCAGACGCTCACCTATAACCGCACGCGCCAGGCGATGATCACGAAGGAACTCATCGAGATCATCTCCGGCGCCGAAGCGCTCTAGTTCCTTAAACGAGGACGATATGGCTACACAAAACGCAGTCGGTAAAATCACCCAGGTCATCGGCGCCGTCGTCGACGTGCAGTTCCAAGGCGAGCTGCCGGCCATCCTGAACGCGCTCGAGACCAAGAACCACGGCAACCGGCTGGTGCTCGAAGTCGCCCAGCATCTCGGCGAGTTGACCGTGCGCACCATCGCCATGGACTCGACCGAGGGTCTGGTGCGCAGCCAGGAAGTGACCGATACGGGCGCGCCGATTTCGGTGCCGGTCGGTCAGGAAACGCTCGGCCGCATCATCAACGTCATTGGCGAGCCGGTGGACGAAGCCGGCCCGGTCAAGACGAAGCAGTTGCGCGCCATCCATCAGGAGGCGCCGACCTACGTCGAGCAATCGACCGAAGCGCAGATCCTGGTGACCGGCATCAAGGTGGTCGACCTGCTCGCGCCCTACGCCAAGGGCGGCAAGATCGGCCTGTTCGGCGGCGCCGGCGTCGGCAAGACCGTGCTGATCATGGAGCTGATCAACAACGTCGCCAAGGCGCACGGCGGCTATTCGGTGTTCGCCGGCGTCGGCGAGCGCACCCGCGAGGGCAACGACCTCTATCACGAGATGATCGAGTTGGGCGTCAACAAGGATCCCAAGAAGGGCTCGGTCGAAGGCTCGAAATGCGCGCTGGTCTACGGCCAGATGAACGAACCGCCGGGGGCCCGCGCCCGCGTCGGCCTCACCGGGCTGACCGTCGCCGAGTACTTCCGCGACCAGGGCCAGGACGTGCTGTTCTTCGTGGACAACATCTTCCGCTTCACGCAAGCGGGCTCGGAAGTGTCGGCGCTGCTCGGCCGTATTCCTTCCGCCGTGGGTTATCAGCCGACGTTGGCGACCGACATGGGCGCGCTCCAGGAGCGCATCACCACCACGACCAAGGGTTCCGTCACGTCGGTGCAGGCGATCTACGTGCCGGCCGACGACCTGACCGACCCGGCGCCGGCGACTTCGTTCGCGCACCTGGACGCCACCACCGTGCTGTCACGCGACATCGCCGCCAAGGGCATTTATCCGGCGGTCGATCCGCTCGACTCCACCTCGCGCATGCTGTCGCCGTTGATCGTCGGCGAGGAGCACTACGCGGTGGCGCGCCGCGTGCAGGAAGTGCTGCAGCGCTACAAGGCGCTGCAGGACATCATCGCAATTCTGGGCATGGACGAGCTTTCGGAAGACGACAAGACCGCAGTCGCGCGCGCGCGCAAGATCGAGCGCTTCCTGTCGCAGCCGTTCCATGTCGCCGAAGTGTTCACCGGTTCGCCCGGCAAGCTGGTCGATCTGCAGGACACCATCCGCGGCTTCAAGGGTCTGGTCGAGGGCAAATACGATCACCTTCCGGAGTCCGCTTTCTATATGGTGGGCACCATCGAAGAGGCGGTCGAGAAGGGTAAGAAACTGGCGGCAGAGGCCGCGTAAGACGATGGCCGCCCGCAAGCAGGCGAGCCCGGTGATCGTGTTTCTGGTCATCGGAATTTTCGTCGGCGCGATCGCGGGCTATCTCACGCGCCCGGAGTCGACGGAGATCCGGCTCGGGCCGCTGAATGTGGAGATCACCGGCAACAAGATCGCACGCGGTGAGGGCCCGTTGACCAGCGGCCAGATGCGCTACATCGGCATCGTCACGTTGATCGGCGCCGCGCTCGGATTGGTGCTGGGCTACGGAGTTCAGAGCGGCAGGTTCAGGATCTAGTCATGGCAAGCTTGCATTTCGAATTGGTGTCGCCGGAAAAGCTGGTGTTCTCGGGCGACGTCGATCAGGTCGACGTTCCCGGCGTCGAGGGCGATTTCGGCGTGCTGGCGGGCCACGCGCCGCTGGTCACCACGCTGCGGCCCGGCATTCTCACGGTCTACGGCGCGGGCGGCGCGCAGAAGATCGTCGTGTCCGGGGGATTTGCCGAAGTGTCGGCGCAAGGCCTGACCGTTCTGGCCGACCTCGCCGAGGCGGTCGAAGCGATCGACCGCGGTATGATCACCGAGCGCATCAGCGCGTTGCAGGAGCGCATCGCCAAGATGGGCCCGAGCGCCGAGCTCGACAAGCTGATCACGCAACTGGATCACTACAGGCAAGTCGACCGGCACCTGACCGGCACGGCGATGCACTAGCGCTTCAACGCGCGAATTTCTCGAATTCCCTGACGATGTGCTCGTAAGTCGGCCGCTTGAACGGCACGACAATGCCGGGTAGCGCGCCTATCTTCTCCCAGCGCCATTCGATGAATTCCGGCTTGTGGCCGCCGCCGGGGTTCTTGATGTCGATCTCGCTCTCGTTGCCGGTGAAGCGCAGCGCATACCATTTCTGCTTCTGCCCGCGATATTTGCCGCCCCAGGCCTGGCCGATGAGGTCGCGCGGGATGTCGTAGTGCAGCCAGCCCGGAATCTCGCCCAGCTTCTCGACCGACTTGATGTTGGTTTCCTCGTGGAGCTCGCGCAAGGCGGCCTGGTAGGTGTCCTCGCCGTCGTCGATGCCGCCTTGCGGCATCTGCCAATCGTGCACCATGTCCATATGCTCCGGCCCGCTGGTGCGCCGGCCGATGAAAACCAGACCGGCACGGTTGAGCACCATCATGCCGGCGCAGGGGCGGTAGGGGAGGGATTCGACGCTCGTCATTGCCATCACCCGAAATGCGGATGATGGCATAACGCACAAATGGGCGAATTGGCTATGACGGCCCGATTACGAGGATTTCGCCTTCACCGCGACCATGGTGATCGGCACCAGCACGAAGCCGCGGCCTTCCACCGTCTTCGCCCAGGCGGCGATGCGCGCGACCGTTGCCGGCAGCGCGTTGGCCAGCCCGACCGCGCTGCCGTGCTCACGCGCCGAGAGCTCGAGCCGCGCCAGCGCGTGGTCGATTTCCTCGGGCGACGGCACGGCGTCGAGCACGATATCGGTCTTGGCGAAGGGCAGGTTCTGGCTGCCTGCGATCTGGCCGGCGATGCTGCGCGTCGAGGCGCCGTCGTCGACGTAGATCAGCCCGCGTTTGCCGGTCTCGGTCAGGATCGGCGAGAGCGACGGTTCGGAGGCGGTGAACTTTCCGCCCATGAAGCTCAGCAAGCCGACGTAGCCCTGGAAGCGGCTCATCAGCCAGTGCAGCCGGTCGATGTTCTGGTCGGATGACAACGACGTCAGCAGCGTCTGCGGCCCCGGATCGTTGTCGGGATAATCGAAAGGCTCCATCGGCACCTGCAACAGCACTTCGTGCTTTTGTGCGCGCGCCTGCTGCGCCAGGTTTTCAACCGTGTCGCCGTAGGGCGCCAGCGCGACTGTGACCGGCGGCGGCAACTGCGCGAGCGCGTCGGCGGTGCCCGAGGCGCTGATGCCAAGGCCGCCGACGATCACGGCGATGCGCGGCCAGTCCTTCTTGTTGGCCGGCACGTCGCGCTTCTGGGCGTAACGCACGAAAGACCGCGTGCCGTCCGCCCCGACCTTCGGGATCAGGCCGTGCCGCGTCGTTTCCAGGAGCTGTTGGTCGATTTGCGCTTTCGGCGCGCCGGCGGCGCCGGGGGCGTCATTGCCCGGAATAAGGACGTCGCGGCTTTTGCCGCTGGAGCCGTCGATGATGGTGACGGTCTTGCTGCCGGGCGGCGGAGGCGGCGCCTCGCCTTTGATCTTTGCCACCGCCGATCGCTCGGGGGCGCCGGATGACTGGCCGTCGTGACGGGCACGCTCGCGGTCGCCGCCGGCGTCCGGCTTTGCCGGACCGCCATCGGGCGCCAGCGTTGCGACAACGGCGACCGGCTCGCCGCCGAGCGGATCGTTGCCGAAGATGCCCCAGGCAACCACGGACAGGCCGAACAGGCCGAGCAGCACCGCCAATATCTGCGGCGCTTTCGCCGGCAGCTTCAGATGGCGCTTTTTCTTGTCCTGGCCGAGCGGGGCGTTGAGATCATCCGGTGCCACGATGGGCGAACCTCGCGAATCAGACCCCAAGTCTACCACGCGAGGATTCCGGGCCGCTTTTGCCTAAAGACAACGGGGCGGCCACAAGGGCCGCCCCGCCGATATTTACAGGCCGATTCCGGTCAGTTCGGGATCGGCGCCTTCGGGTTCGGCGGGAAGGCCGTGTTGACCTGGGCGCCGCGCAGCAGGTCGTCCGCCATGTGCAGCGCCTTGTCGTCCTTCGGATCCGGCGGCACGTAGGACTGCGAGCCGGTCTGCTCCTTGCCCTCGTCGCCCTTGAGGTGGCCACGCAGCGAGGCCTCGCCCTTGGTGCTGGTGTCGGTCTTGGCCTTGATGTCATCCGGCAGGTCTTGCAGCACCTCGATGTCGGGCACGATGCCCTTGGCCTGGATCGAGCGGCCGGACGGCGTGAAGTAGCGCGCCGTGGTCAGCCGCAGCGCGCCGTTGCCGGAGCCGAGCGGGATGATGGTCTGCACCGAGCCCTTGCCGAACGAGCGGGTGCCGACGACGGTCGCCCGCTTGTGATCCTGCAGAGCGCCGGCGACGATTTCGGAGGCCGACGCCGAACCACCGTTGACCAGGATGATCACCGGCTTGCTGCCGGTCAGGTCGCCAGGCCGCGCGTTGAAGCGCTGCGTCTCCTCGGCATTGCGGCCGCGGGTGGAGACGATTTCGCCTTTTTGCAGGAACGCATCCGACACCGAGATCGCCTGATCGAGCAGGCCGCCCGGGTTGTTGCGCAGATCGAGGATGTAGCCCTTGAGCTTGGTGTCGGCGACCTTCGCCTTGATGTCGGTGATCGCCTGCTTCAGGCCTTCGGTGGTCTGTTCGTTGAACTGGGTGAGGCGGATGTAGCCGACGTCGTCACCCTCGACATGCGAGCGCACCGACTTCACGCGGATCACGTCGCGCATGATCGACACTTCGATCGGCTTGTCCTGGCCCTTGCGCATGATGGTGAGCTTGATCTTGGTGTTGACCGGCCCGCGCATCTTCTCGACCGCCTGATTGAGCGTCAGGCCCTGAACCTGCTCGCCGTCAAGCTGCGTTATGATGTCGTTGGCGAGAATGCCGGCCTTGGCGGCGGGCGTTTCGTCGATCGGCGCCACGACCTTGATCAGGCCGTCTTCCATGGTGACCTCGATGCCGAGGCCGCCGAACTCGCCGCGCGTCTGCACCTGCATGTCGCGGAAGCTCTTGGCGTCCATGTAGCTCGAATGCGGATCGAGCCCGGCCAGCATGCCGTTGATCGCGGTTTCGATGAGCTTTAAATCGTCGGGCTTCTCGACATAGTCGGCGCGCACGCGCTCGAACACGTCACCGAACAGGTTGAGCTGCCGGTAAGTGTCGGCTGCCGCGGCCTTCGCACTGCTGCCGAGGAAGATCATGTGCGGCTGTGTCGCAAGCAGCGCCATCGACGCTCCCGCTGCCGCACCGAGGAGTATTAATGAGGTCTTGCGCATCATCCGCGAACCTTTTCACCTTCGCCAGCTGCCCACCATGGGCCTGGATCGACGGGTTGCCCGTCTTTTCGAAACTCGATGTAGAGCACCGGTTGGCTGGAACCTGTCGCGAGGATGGCGGCGATATGGGAGTCGGTCCCCATCACCGCAACGGGTTCACCGGTCAGCACGAACTGCCCGAGATCAACAGATATCTTATCCATCCCAGCGAGGAGAATATGATACCCGCCGCCGGCATTCAGGATCAAGAGTTGTCCGTATGACCGGAACGGTCCGGCGTATACCACCCAGCCGTCGGCCGGCGAAGTCACTTGTGCGCCAGCACGAGTCGCGATGGAAACGCCCTTTTCAAGGCTGCCGACGCTGTCGGGCGCCCCGAAATCTTTCAATTTGACGCCGTTAACCGGAATCGGAATTCGCCCGTGCAAGGAAGCAAAGGCTACCGCCGGGCCGAGCCGTCCCGGATCGTGCAGGGCGGCCAGCGCCGGACGCGCGGCGTTGCGAATCGCTTCCTCCCGGGCGGCCCGGGTGGCGGGATCGAGACCCTGCTCGAGCTGGGTGATCAGGTCCTTGAGGTTGTCGGCGACCTTCGCCAGGTCGGAGGCGCGCGCCCGCTCGGCATCGAGCGCCGTCACGCGCTCAGCCTCCTGTTTCTGGCGCTCGGCAATCAGCGCGGCCATGCGGTCGCGTTCGGTGTTGAGCGAGGCAACCTCGTTGTTGAGCTGGTCGCGTTCGTCGGCGATTTTCTTGCGCACGGTCAGCAGCGCATTGAGGTCATTGGCCAGCGCTTCGACCCGATGGCGCATTTCCGGCAGCACGGCGCCGAGCACCATCGCGGTGCGCACCGCCTGCAGCGCGTCTTCCGGACTTGAGATCAGCGCCGGCGGCGCGCGGTGGCCGATGCGTTGCAGCGCGGCGAGCACTTCGCCGATCACGGCGCGCCGGCCGTCGAGCGACTTCTCGATGCTGCGGCGATTTTCGTCGAGCGGCGCAAGGCGCGCCTGCGTCGCCTCGACCTTGGCTTCGACGCCGCGCGTGCGCGCGGCGGTGTCGAGCAGCGCCTGGTTGAGCTTGCGCCGGTCGGCGCCGATCTGCTCGATCTCGCGCTTGAGCGCGGCTTCGGTGTCGGCCGATTTGCGCTGCGCGTCGCGGGTGGCTTTGAGCTCGTCGTCGTGCTGCTTGAGCGCGTCGAGCTTCTCGGACTTGTCGTTCTGGGCGGGAGCCGCCGCCGGCTTGTCCTGCGCGCCGAGCGGCTCGGCCAGCGCGAGCGGCAATGCAAGGCCAAGCCCGGCAAGGAGGGCGGCGCGCGGACCGAGGCGGCTAGATCCCCCGAAGCAAATCATTTCGACCAAGTTACGCCCGCAATTTGCGACAGCAAGTGCATTGTCGAGGATTATCCAGCGCCCCGATTAAGACCAAATCGGGACCCGGATATTAATTTTTCGAAGCTTTCAGGCCCGGTGATAGGGGTGCCCGGATAAAATCGTCGTCGCCCGGTAAAGCTGCTCCAGCAGCATGATCCGCACCAGTTGATGCGGCCAGGTGGCTGCCCCGAACGACAGCTTCAGTTGCGCCTTGTCGCGGAGGCTGGCTGCGAGCCCGTCGGCGCCGCCGATCAGGAAGACAACTGCCGGCCGGTCATCGCCCCGCCATTTCGCGATCTGCGTGGCGAGGCTCGCGCTGTCGATATTCTCGCCGTTGACGTCGAGCAGCACGACGGCTGCGCCTTGCGGAATGATGTTGGCGAGCGCGATCGATTCCTCGAGCATGCGCTTGCCGGCATCATCGGCGCGGCTTTCCCGAATCTCTATGATTTCAATGTCGCGCAGACCAAGCGCCCGGCCGGTTTGCGCGGCGCGCTTGCGATAGCGCTCGGAAAGTTCGGTTTCCGGCCCTTGCTTCAGGCGTCCGACGGCGGCGACGACAATGCGCATCTCGCCGTCAGTGTATCAGTTCGTCCTCTTTGCGTCCGCGCGTCCGGCCGACCACATCTTTTCGAGATTGTAGTGGTCGCGCACTTCCGGACGGAAGACGTGCACGATCACGTCACCGGCGTCGATCAGCACCCAGTCGCCCTGGCGCAGTCCTTCGGACCGCAGCCGCGGCACGTGGGCCTGTCCGGCGTCCTTGATCACCTGCTCGGCGATCGACGCGACATGGCGATTGGAGCGGCCGGAGGCCACCACCATGTAGTCAGCGATCGAAGATTTGCCGATGAGGTCGATGGTGACGATGTCCTCGGCTTTCATGTCGTCAAGGCTTGCGAGGACGATGCGGAGCGTCTCCTTGGCGCTCGGATGCCGGGAGACGGAATCGGGCTTGCGATGCGCTGCCCGAGAGAGTGCAGAGGTTGCCAGGTCGTTATCCTTTCACTGTGTTGCACTCACCCCGGCGCGAACCGGGGTCTCACCGAAGATAGCCACTAGAGTCGTTTCTTTCCACCCTTGCGGCGTTGGCGCGCTGCCGTCTTCCCAACTTTGCGCTTGGGAGCCTTGGCAGCTTTGGGTTTGCTTGTCTTTGCGGGTTTTCGCTTCTTGCCCAACGCCGGAGTTCCACCGCGCTTGCGTAGCGCGCGCAACGCGGTCGACGACAAAGGCGATTTGAGTCCGTGCAGAAAGGTCCAGGCCGGCGGCTTGCGATCCGGCAACGTGGCCGCGTCGTATTCGGGAATGCGCGCGTGGCGCAGCGCCTGGCCGGCCGGACTTGCTCCGGCGTAAAGGCTTGGTCCGAGGCGGTCGATCACCACGAACGGCACCAGCTTCATTATACCGCGCCATCGCTGCCAGCGGTGAAAGCTCCGTAGGTTGTCCGCGCCCATAATCCAGACGAATCGGACTCTGGGGCAGCGGGCCTTCAACCACAATATAGTGTCATAGGTGTATCTCGTCTTAATGACAGCCTCGAGGCCCGTCACATCGATGCGCGGATGACGCGCGAGCGCGCGGGCGGCGGTCAGCCGCTTGAGCAGCGGCGCCAGCCCCGCGGTGTTCTTGAGCGGGTTGCCGGGCGTCACCAGCCACCAGATGCGGTCGAGCTTGAGCCGCTTGAGCGCCAGCAACGCCGCGCCCAGATGTGCCAGGTGCGGCGGGTCGAAAGTTCCACCGAACAGCCCGATCCGCATGCCGGGCGCGTGGGGTGGAAGCAGGCGCTCAGGACTCAAGGGTATGGCTGCTGTCACGGACGGATCTGGCCGCTTCCGCGGATGCGATATTTGAACGTGGTGAGTTGCTCGACGCCGACCGGACCGCGTGCGTGCAGCCGCCCGGTGGCGATGCCGATCTCGGCGCCGAAGCCGAATTCGCCGCCGTCGGCGAACTGGGTCGACGCGTTGTGCAGCACAATCGCGGAATCGACCTGGGCGAGGAATTTCTCCGCCGCCTTGGCGTCATCGGTGACGATGGCGTCGGTATGATGCGACCCGTAACGCTCGATATGGGCGATGGCGGCGTCAACACCGTCAACAACACCAACGGTGATGATGGCGTCGAGATACTCAGTCGACCAATCCTCTTCGGCCGCAGTTTTGACGCGCTTGTCGGCGGCCTGTGTCGGCTTGTCGCCACGGATCTCGCAGCCAGCGCCGATCAGCATCTCGATCAGCGGCCTGAGATGGGTTGCGGCGGCAGCGCGATCGACCAGCAGCGTCTCCGCCGCGCCGCAGACGCCGGTGCGGCGCATTTTGGCGTTGAGCACAATGGTCTTGGCCATGTCGAGGGATGCGGCCTTGTCGACATAGACGTGGCAGACGCCTTCGAGGTGCGCGAATACCGGCAGCCGAGCCTCCGATTGCACACGTGCAACCAGGCCTTTGCCGCCGCGCGGGACAATGACGTCGATATTGCCGTCCAGGCCGGACAGCATCAACCCGACGGCGGCGCGGTCGCGGGTGGGGACAAGCTGGATCGCCGCCTCGGGCAGGTTTGCCTCGCGCAGGCCCTGGGCGAGCGCCGCATGAATGGCTCGGCTCGAGCGCAGGCTGTCGGAGCCGCCGCGTAGGATCGCCGCATTGCCGGATTTCAGGCACAGCGCGCCGGCGTCGGCCGTCACATTGGGTCGGCTCTCATAGATGATGCCGACGACGCCGAGCGGGACGCGAATGCGCTCGATGGTCATGCCGTTGGGGCGGGTCCATGACGCCATGACGGCGCCGACGGGATCGGTAAGGCCGCGCACGACCTCGATCCCCGCCGCCATGCTTTCTACGCGGGACTGATCGAGGGTCAGGCGGTCGAGAAGGGCGCCGGTCAGGCCGGACGCGCGCGCCTCTGCGATATCCTCGGCATTGGCCGCCAGAATGCGCGCTGCGTGGGCGCGCAAGGCCTTCGCCATGGCGTCCAACGCCCGATTCTTCTGCTCGGCCGGCGCCAAAGCGAGCGCCCGGGCGGCCGCACGCGCCCCCCGGCCGATGTCCGCCATGACGGCGGCGATATCGCCCGTGCCTTCGATGCTTTTCAGCGGCGCGGTCATCGGAATTGGCCCATTTGCCCCAATATGGGGTGTTTTTCCTATCACGTCGGGGTGGCCGGGGCGAGCTAGGCCACTGGCCGCATTCGCCTGGGGATTGCGTGGATAACCCCTGCCGATCCGAAACCTATCAATTGACCTACACATTGGGCTGGCAGGGTACCTGCCACGCAGGAGGGTTCCATGGCGTACAGTACGAAACTCCCCAGCCGCTTCCCGGTCGGCACCAAGTTCGTGATCGAGGGCAACGGCAGGACCTACAGCCGCTACCTCGAATTCCCCGATGGGACGTTTTTCCCGCTGCCGGCGCGGCCGGTGCCGGCCGAGCTGAAACCGAAAGCGCCGATCTCGCGCCGGCTGAGCGCGAGGCGGCGGCGTGACCGCAAGTCTTAAGGCCCCAAGTCCTAGGCCAGTGGCCGACGCACGGGCGCGAAGGTCCAGCGTCAGCGCGTGAGTCGGCCATTGGCCGACTAGGCCACTGTGGCCAAACGCGAAAACCCCAGCCGCGGGCTGGGGTTTAAGGGCGATCGGTCAATCGCCTCCAATACTGAAAACTTCTGGATCCGTGTCGCGTCGCGTGAAGACAACGCATTCGACTCGCGCGAGTTCCACGCCCGCATCCGTCCCTGTTTGGCTCTCCGTCATGCTCGTAGAAGGGCCGATCGTCGGCCGTCCAGCATCTTATTCGCCGCCGAGCACCAGATCGTCGCGGTGGATCATCTCGGTGCGGCCGGTGTAGCCGAGAATGAGCAGCACATCGGCCGACGAGCGGCCTTTGATCTTGTCGGCGTCGCCGGCGTCATAGGCGATCAGGCCGCGGCCGAGCTCATGGCCGTCCGGCCCGCGCACCAGCACGGCATCGCCGCGTTCGAAGCCGCCCTCGACCTTGATGACGCCGGCCGGCAGCAGGCTCTTGCCCGAGCGCAGCGCCTTGACCGCGCCGGCATCGACGGTGAGCGCGCCGCGCGGCTCGAGCGAACCGGCGATCCATTTTTTCCGCGCCGTCACCGGATTGGCCGGCGTCAGGAACCAGGTGCAGGCCGCGCCGTCCGCGATTGCCTTGAGCGGATGATCGACGTGGCCCGACGCGATCACCATGTGCGTCCCGGCGGTGGTCGCGATCTTGCCGGCTTCGATTTTGGTGACCATGCCGCCGCGTGCGGTCTCGGACTCCGACGCGCCCGCCATGGCCTCGATCTCCGGCGTGATGCGCGCGATGCTGTCGATGCGCTTGGCGCCCGCTTGCCCCGGCGGCTTGTCGTAGAGCCCGTCGACGTCCGACAGCAGCACCAGCAGGTCGGCGCTGGTCATGGTGGCGACGCGCGCGGCGAGCCGGTCGTTGTCGCCATAGCGGATCTCGGTGGTGGCGACGGTGTCGTTCTCGTTGATCACCGGAACGCTGCGCCATTCGAGCAGCTTGGCGATGGTCGAGCGCGCGTTGAGATAGCGCCGCCGCTCCTCCGTGTCGCCGAGCGTGACCAGCACCTGCCCGGCAGTGATCTTGTGCGCGGAAAGCGCCTCCGACCAGGCGCGCGCCAGCGCGATCTGCCCGACCGCGGCGGCGCCTTGCGCCTCTTCGAGTTTGAGCGCGCCGGGCGGCAGCTTCAGCACCGCGCGGCCGAGCGCGATGGCGCCGGAGGACACCACCAGCACATCCTTATCCTTGTGGAGCGCGGCGATGTCGGCGGCGAGGGTCTCGAACCACGCGCGCTTCAGGCCGCCGGCGGCAGCGTCCACCAGAAGCGACGAACCGACCTTCACGACGATGCGACGGAAATCTTTGAGGGCAGGCGTTTGAGGCATGGTCCCGGCCGATGAATGCGCCGGGTGTGTAGCATGACCAAACCGGGCAGTCATGACCGCGCCGCCGCTGCGGCGCGGTGTGCCGGCTGAAATGCGAGGCGCGCCTAGTGCTTGCGGCGTGCCGGCGCCTGCAATGCATTCTCGAGCGTCGTCGGCCGCCTGGCGCCGGTCACCTGGGCGTAGCACGGCTGGTCGGTCTTGCAGCCGACTGTGCAATCGGTGCCGGGGCCGCCCTTACAATCCGTGCCGCAGCCGTAGCTGTCGGTCCCTTGCGAAAACTTGCCGCCGACCTTGTCGCAGACCGCCTTGAGCTCGTCGGCGGTGTGCTTGTGCAGCGAGACTTCGTTCGCCAGCGCCGCACCGCAAATGGCGAAAGCCCCAGTCATGAAAAGTGCAATGGTCAGATTACGCACGGCATGTCTCCAATGATGTGCGTCACCCCGGCAGAAGCTTACAACTTTTTGGCGACCGCAAGAACGGCGATCGCAGCCGCCGGTTCTATCGATGGACCGTGCGCGATGCGGCCGGCGGCGGTTCGGCGGAGGGCGTGATCGCGAATGTCAGCCAGGTGTTGTAGCCGCTTGGCCGCCGGCTGGCGTCGAATTCATAGTAGCCCTTGAGGTTCAGGTAGCCCTGCAGGCTGCCGAGCGGGATGATGTATCCGATCTGCGGTCCCACGCCCGCGACCCGCGATTCATTGCTGCCCAGGAAGGGCGGTGCGCCTTGGTCGGCAGAGAACTGGTCGTAGACATAGCCGACGACGCCGACCTGCCACTGCTTGGTCAGGAATTGCGACGCACCCCAATCGAGATGCCAATCGTCGCCGTTGCGATAGTTCGTGTCGGTGTTTTCGTAATTGTAGGTCACGCCGGTGACGAGCGAGAATTCGTAACCAGTCTTCGGATTGAAATAGGTGTAGCCGACGCCGCCATCGATCGCCGCGTGGCCGATGCCGAAGTTCGCCAGGTTTGACGGGTCGTAGGTGCCGGTCGGAATGTCGCCGGTCATGTAGATCATGAAATTGTTGACGCCGGCATTCCAGCGCAGCGTCGCCATCGGATAGAGATCGGCAAATCCCCAACGTGCGTCGCCAATGCTGCCCGTTCGCGTCGCCGTCAATGGACCGAGCATCGCCGTGAGCGTGCCGTCGATCGAAACGTGGCTGTAGCCGGCCGCGGTTGTCATGCCGAGCGCGAGTTGACCGCCGAGGATCGAAGTCGGGAAAACGTAGCTTGCATTGACGAATTGCATGTCGGCCTGCGCTTTCAACTCCGCGTTCAGATCAACCTTGATGGTCGGATTGAAGCGGCCGATCGTAATTTGCTTGGCGGCGGCAATCTCGCCGCGAATGTTCACGTTGGTGTAGTAGTTGACGGTGCCGAACTGCCATCCCGGCACTTGCGGAGCGGCGGCGAGGCTGCCGAACTGGCCCGGGATCCAGAAGCTCACGCCGCCTTCATCGGCAAGCGCATGCGCCGGCGCGAGCAAAAGCGAGGCGAGCAGCACAAAGGATATTCGCGACAACGCGCGCGACAGACGATGCGGGGATCGCATGCAACACCCCCAAGCGCGACGAACTCAAACTTCGTCGCGAACTGCCGCATGATGAGCCCCACCTGCGGCCGCGTTGATGCTAGCCAAGATTTCTCGCCAGCACCTAACGCGATCACCGCGTGCCGCCGCGCCCCCGGTACGAGAGCACCACTCATTCAAAATCAAATCCAATTCGCTGCGCAGCGTGCGCCCGCCGTCAATTGAAAAAAGGCCAGCTGATGGCGCTTTAGACGCCCGCCGCGACCTTCTCGTGCGCAACGGGCTCTCGCCCGACCAGCTCGGCATAGGCGTCGATCGGCTGCGGGCGGCCGGTCAGATAGCCCTGGATTTCGTCGCAGCCGCGGCCGAGCAGCATCGAGTGCTGCAGCGCCGTCTCGACGCCTTCGGCGAGCACCGGGATGTTGAGGCTATGGCCGAGGTCGATCACCGCTCGCACGATCGCCATGGAGTGGCGGTTGTGTTCCAGGTCGCCGATGAAGGTGCGGTCGATCTTGATCTTGTCGAACGAAAACGAGTGCAGATACGACAGCGACGAATAGCCCGAGCCGAAATCGTCGAGCGCAACGCGCACGCCGAGCGTCTTCACGCGCGACAGGATCGAAATCGCGCGCGAGAAGTCGTCGATGAAGACGTTCTCGGTGATCTCGAGCTCGAGGCGCGACGGCGCGAGGCCCGTCTCCAGCAGAATCAAATGCACCATGCCCGGCAGGTCGCCGGTGCGGAACTGCAGCGGCGAGACGTTGACTGCGACCGTCAGCGGATTTGGCCAGGACGCCGCTTCACGGCAGGCCTCGCGCAGGATGATTTCGCCGAGCGGATTGACCAGCCCGCTCTCCTCGGCGATCGGGATGAACTCCCCCGGTGACACAGCGCCGCGGGTGGGATGATGCCACCGCGCCAGGGCCTCGAAGCCGATGAGGTCGCCCGACAACTTCTTCTGCGGCTGGTAGTGCACCAGAAAGTCGCGACGCTCGATGGCGACGCGCAGCGCGTCCTGCAGCGCGCGGCGCTCGCGCACCTGCTCGCCCATCTCCGCATCGAAGAACAGCAGGGCGCCGCGCACTTCGGTCTTGGCGCGATAAAGCGCAACGTCGGCGTTGCTGATCAGCGCCTTGGCGTCGTCGCCGTCCTTCGGAAAGACCGCGGCGCCGATGGTGACGCCGGTCCGGATCCTGCGGTCCTCGACCGGGATCTCTTCCTTGAAGGCGTCGAGCGCGCGATCGGCGACCGCTGTCGCCATCCCGGCGTCGCCTTCGACGATGATGGCGAATTCGTCGCCACCGATGCGCGCGACGAACGAGGTGCCGGCGGCGCCGAGCAGGCGGTCGGCGACCTCGCACAGCAGGGCATCGCCGACCAGATGGCCGTAGGTGTCGTTGGCTTCCTTGAAGCCGTCAAGGTCGAGCGACAGCACCGTGAACTGCCCGCCGGTCTTGCTGGCCCGCTCGATCGCCGCTGTCATCGCATCGTTGAAGGTCGTGCGGTTCGGCAGGTCGGTCATGTGATCGTGGTGCGCCATGCGCGCGATGCGCTGTTCGCTGCGCTTGCGCTCGGTGACGTCCTGAAGGACGGTCACCAGATATTGCGGGACGAAATTGTCGTCGCGAATTGCGACGGTGGTCGCGGTCGCAATGCGGACGCCGTTCCCGGGCGTATGCACGGCGTGGTCCGAGAGGGTGATCGGCTGCAGCGAGCGCAGCGCGTCGTTGTTTTCCGCGATGATGAAATCCGCGCGTTCCTTCGGGTAAAGCTCCGTGACCGTCTTGCCGATGACCTCGTCGCGAGAAATGCCGAGCAGGTCTTCGAGAGCGCGGTTGACGAAGGTGTAGCGCCACTCGGTTGTCGCACCCGCGACCGTCAGGTCCTTGACCAGGATCGGCGCGGGGACATGCTCGATGACGGCGTCGAGGAATTTCTGCGTGCGCCGCAGCTCGCTCTCGGCGCGCTTGGCCTTGGTGATGTCGTGGATGGCGGTCAGCCGCGCGTTGCGCCCCGCATAGGTCAACGCTTGCGACGACACCGAAACGTCGATGGCCGATCCATCGGCGGTCAGGTGCTGGCCGACATTCTCGGTGAACTGGCTTGTGTCCAGGGATCGCAGGAATTGCGCAAAACGCTCGCGTTCGCTGTCCGGGCGCAGTTGCGGAACGGTCATCGACAGAAATTGCTCGCGGCTGTAGCCGTAACGGGCAGTCGCCGCGTCATTGACCGCGAGGAAGCGCAGCGTGTCGCGGTCGAAAACCCACATCGCCACGGGATTGGAGTTCGAACAGCAGCCGGAACGATTGATCGCGGTCTTGCTCTTCGCCAGCCGTGCGTTTTTCCGTTCCCGCAGATGCAGGATGTGTCGTCACAGTGCCCCCCGCCAGCACGCGTTCGGCGCGCGCGTTTGGGCGAGACTAGTGGGCAAACTTAAGCTTTCGCTTGAAACTCGTGGTTAAAAAGGCCTTACCGGCCGCCCACGCCCGTCAAATTGCCCGATCCGGCGCGCCACTAAGGTGTGTTGCGTCGCGAAAGCTTGCGCGTTTTCGCCCGCACTGAACGGGTCTGTTCGAGCCCGGCCTCGCGCGCCGCCTGCTGCAAGGTGTGGCGAAATTCATCGCGCTTCTCGTGGATCGAGGCGATGGCGAGGCCGGTCGCGACGCCCAACCCCACCAGTGCGGCCTCCGACAGCTGCAGGCTCGCTTCGATGGTTTCCGGCACCGCGTCGGTTGCGCCGATGGCGTAGAGATGGCGGGCATGGTCGGCGTCGCGCGCGCGCGACACGATGAGAATGTCGGGCCTGATCGTCCGCACGTAGTCGACCACCTTGTCGATGACGGCCTGGGTGTGAATGGTGATGATGAGGCCGGTTGCATCCCTGATGCCGCACGTGTCAAGAAATGCCGGATCGGCGGCGTCGCCGTAATAGACCATGTGGCCGTCGCGGCGGTCCTGCGCCACGCTCGACGCGTCGTAGTCGACGGCGATGAAGCGCATGCCATGGTGCTTTAGCAGCGAGCACACGACTTTGCCGACGCGGCCGTAGCCGACGACGATGGCGTGCTTTTCGCCGCCGGGCGGGCGCACCGACAATTCCCGGTCGGGCGGCCGCGGCGTCGCCAGCAGCGGCCGCAGGCGCCTCGCCGCGATGGCGAGCAATGGCGTCAGCGCCATCGTCACCGAGGTCACCGCCAGCGCCAGACTGGACACGCGCGCATCGACCAACCGCAGCGCCGACGCGGTGCCGAGGCTGACGAAGGCAAATTCACCGCCGGGGCCAAGCAGCAATCCGGTCTCGACCGCGGCCGGCCACGACAGCCTGAACATCTTGCCGAGGCCGGTCATGATGACCGCCTTCACGGCGATGAGGCCAACGACCGCCGCCGCCAGCACGAGCGGCTCGTGCACGAATTCGCGCAGGTCGATGGTCATGCCGATGGTGAAGAAGAAGATGCCGAGCAGCAGCCCCTTGAACGGCGCGATGGTCGATTCGATCGCCTTGACGTACTCCGTCTCCGCCAGCATCAGCCCGGCAACGAAGGCGCCGAGCGCCATCGACAGCCCGGCTTGATTGGCGACGACGCCGGCGCCGACAATGACGAACAGCACCGCGGCGATGAACAGTTCGCTGGAGCGCGTGCCGGCGACCAGGTGGAACAGGGGTCGCAGCAGGTAGCGTCCCAAGAGAATGATGATCGTGACGCCGATCGCGGCCTGCGCCAGCGCGGTCGCGAGCTTGGCGATCACCGAGCCGCCCGCGTTGATGCCGAGCACGGAGATGAAGACCAGGAGCGGGACGACGGCAAGATCCTGCGCCAGCAGCACCGAAAAGCTGGCGCGGCCGGCGCTGGTGGTGAGGCGCTCCTGGGTCGACAGGATTTCGAGCACGATTGCGGTCGATGACAATGCAAGGCTCGCGCCGACGATCATCGCCACTTCCGGCTTTTGTCCGGCCATCACCGCGATGCCGGTCATCGCCGCCGCCGTCACCAGCACCTGCAGGCCGCCGAGACCGAACACCAGCCGCCGCATGGTCAGCAGACGGTTGAACGACAGTTCGAGTCCGATCAGGAACAGCAGGAAAACGACGCCGAGATCGGCGATGCCGGAGACGTTCTTTTCGTCGTAGACCGTGAACCAGTAGAGCAACGGAAACGTCTTCAGGAACGAGCCGAGGCCGAACGGTCCGAGAACGGCGCCGGCGCCGAGATAGGCGAGGATCGGGCTGACGCCGAAGCGGCGCAGCACCGGCACGACGATGCCGGCGGTGCCCAGAACGACAAGGGCATCGCTGTAGGCGTCGAGGTTGATCGTCGAGGCCACGAACTCTCCGCGCGAAGCAGCGCGGACTGAATATCAGATTCTAGCGCTGCACGGTCGCCGGAGAATCGCCCGGAATGGACATCACCGCCACCGCGTCGTGCGGGGCCGGCGATTCATGATGCGGCGCGAACACATAGGCGCCCAATGACAAGCCGGCAAAAAACACCGTCACGACCGTCAAGCCGACCAACCCGTCATTGCGCGGCGGAGCCACACCGCGCAATTGCCTGGCCAAAAGCTCATCGTCCCGCCGGTCCATCCGGAAGCCCTCGTTCGCATGTCAAACTCCCGAAAATAGCGACGGGTTCCAATGCCCGAAGGCTCACGATTTATTGAGGGTGCCGGGCGCATCGGCGCCGGCCTGATTTCCGCCGGATGCCCGGCTAGAATGCCGGATGCGCTGCAGCGATTCGACCACCCCGCTTCCGGTATCGGCAGCCGCATCGGTCGCCGTCGTGGCCGTTGCCGCGACACTGTTCGGATGCGGGACCTCGTCCGCGCAACCGAGCGCCAATCCGCCCACGCAACCGACGCCGAATTACCGGGCCATCATCGCAAAAAGCCTGAAGGCCAAAGATACCGTGACGGTGGCCGGCCAGAGCCCCGCTACCTATTTCCTGGACCGCGGTGGAATTTTCGGCCCCGACGCCAAGCTCGACCACGTCGACGTGTCGGATTCCATCAAGATGGTGCAAACGATGTACAACGGCTGGGCGTGGCAAACCTGCCTGCGGCTGAATTTGAACGGCAGGCCGGTGACCTATGCCGTCTTCATCTCCGAGGGCCGTGTCGTCGACGCCCGCTCAGCGCTCGCCATCGACAGCTGCGAGAAGGCCCAATACGTGCCGCTGCGCGGCGCCACGATCCGCTGAGCGGCGGTCCATTGCCACCGCCTGACTTCGCCCCGTAATATCCGCCTGTTGCGGCGGCATTGGTTTGATGGGGGCGTCGCGGCGGCCAATGTTGCGGCCATTTCACTCGAACCACGGACCAGCGTGACGGTTCAGGCACCTGCGATCCTCGACGTGCGCGCGGCGCACGCGGACACGTCGAACCTCGCGACGTGGCTGCGCGGCATCGGCGTGCGGCAGGTGCGCATCGCCTGCGGCCTGGTGATGTTCACCTACATCTTCTCGCACTTCTTCAATCACGCGCTCGGCAACATCTCGTTTTCCACCATGGACTGGTGGTGGTACCTGCACGTCTGGTTCTGGCGCATCCCGGCCGTCGGCTTCGTGCTCTACGCCGCGGTCCTCACTCATATGAGCCTCGGCTTCTGGGCGCTCTATCAGCGCCGGCATTTCCGCTACACCGCCGCCGAGATCACCCAGCTCGTGCTTGGCCTGAGCATTCCGATCCTGATCGCCAGCCATTTCGGCGCGGTGCGCGTCGCCGGTTGGGTTTTAGGGCGCGGCGCGCCGCACTATGCCGGCCCGCTGTTCCAGTACTGGGGACCGCGGCCGCACATGATCTTCGTGCAGCTCGTCCTGATGACGGTCGCATGGACGCACGCCTGCATCGGCCTTTATTTCTGGCTGCGGATGAAGCCGTTCTTCAAATGGGCGGCGCCGTATCTGCTGGCGGTCGCGGTGCTGACGCCGCCGCTGGCGTTTCTTGGCGCGCACCAAGGCGCCCGCGAGGTTCTCACGCTCGCCAAGTCGCCGGAGTGGCGCGCGAAGAATCTCAATCCGATTCCCCCGCTACAGCGTGAACGCATCGACAACATCACCCTGTTCTATTTCCCGATCGGCTACGCGGGGGCGCTGCTCCTGGTGTTTGCGGCGCGCGGCGCGCGCAGCCTGCGCGAACGCCGGCGCGGCACCTTCACCGTGACCTATCCGAGCCGGCAGGTGCGCGTGCCGAAGGGCATGAGCATCCTGGAAGCGAGCCTGCGCCATAAAGTGCCGCACGCCAGCGTCTGCGGCGGCCGCGCGCGCTGCTCGACCTGTCGCGTGCGCGTCGTCAGCGATCGCTTCGCGCTGCCGCGGCCGTCCGGACGCGAAGCCTTCGTGCTGACGCGCGTCGGCGCCAGTTCCGACCCGTCCATCCGGCTCGCCTGCCAGCTGCGGCCGAAGAGCGACGTCTCGGTCATCCCGATCCTGCCGCCGCATATCGGCAGCGATTTCGTGCGCAGCCGCCAGCGCATCAATATCGGCGAGGAGCGCTATGTCGTCAGCATGTTCGTCGACATGCGCGGCTCGACGACGCTGTCGGAGATGCGGCTGCCATTCGACATCGTCTTCCTGATCAACCGCTTCGTCGACACGGTGTCGCGCGGCATCACCGAAGCGGGCGGCCAGCCGAACCAGTTCGTCGGCGACGGTGTGCTGGCGCTGTTCGGGCTCAAGACGGATCCTGCGACCGCGTGCCGGCAGGCGCTGCAGGCTGCGGCGCTGGTGGCCGCGAACGTCGCGCACCTCAATCACCAGTTCGCCACCGAAGTGCGCGATCCGATCCAGTACGGCATCGGCATCCACGCCGGCGAGGTGATCATCGGCGACATCGGTTTCCGCGGCCACACGGTGTTCACCGCGCTCGGCGACTCGGTCAACGTTGCGGCGCGACTGCAGGACATGAGCAAGACGCTCGATTGCAAGGTTGTGGTGTCGGAGGAGGTCTGCAAGACTGCCGGAATTCCGGACGACGCGCTCGCGCGCACGCAGGTGACGATCCGCGGCCACGATCAGCCGATGACGGTGCGCACGGAAGCCGATCCGACCGTGCTCGCAAGCCTGCTCGATCCGGGACACGAGGCAGCGGCGGACGACATCGAAGAAGCATAGCGGATGACAGTAGAGTCGCCTGTGATCGGCACGGCGCACGGCGCGCACGCCGCGCCGGAGTCGAAGCTGCCGGTCTGGCTGCGCGGCATCGGCGTGCGGCAGGTGCGGCTCGTCACCGGCCTGGTGATGTTTGCCTACATCCTGTCGCACTTCTTCAACCACGCGCTCGGCAATATTTCATACGACGCGATGGAAGCGTGGCTGCGGTGGCATGTCCGGTTCTGGCGCAATCCGGTCGTCAACACCACGCTCTACGGCGCCGCAATGATCCATTTCTCGCTCGGGCTGTGGGCGCTCTATCAGCGGCGGCATTTCCGCTATACCGCCGCGGAAATCACGCAGCTCGTTCTGGGGCTGAGCATTCCGCTCTGGCTCGCCGGCCACTTCGGCGGCGAGCGGCTGACCGGCCTGCTGTACGGATTCCCGCCGTTCAACTACGCCACGACGCTCTTTACCTATTGGGGCATCGCGCCACACCTGATTGCCGTCCAGTTCATCCTGCTGACGGTGGCGTGGACGCACGCCTGCATCGGCCTTTATTTCTGGCTGCGGCTGAAGTCGTTCTTCAACTGGGCGGCGCCGATCCTCCTCGTCCTTGCGGCGCTGCTGCCGCCGCTGGCGATGATCGGCGTGCATCATGGCGGACGCGAGGTGGTCGAACTGGCCAACAACGCGGAGTGGCGCAACACGCATTTGCGAGCCATTCCGGACGCGCAGTTCCAGACGGTCAGCGAGATTGCGCTGGTCTATTTTCCGATCGCCTATGGGGCGGCGATCGTGCTGGTGTTCGTGGCGCGCGGCGTGCGCAGCGTGCGCGAGCGCCACCGCGGCCTGATCACGATCTCATATCCGGACCGCGAGGTGCGCGTGCCGCAGGGCCTGAGCGTGCTCGAGGCCAGCATGCGTTACAACATTCCGCACGCCAGCGTCTGCGGCGGCCGCGCCCGGTGTTCGACCTGCCGTATACGGGTCGTGGGCGGCCGCGAGACGCTGCCGGCGCCGTCGCCGCGCGAGGCCTTCGTGCTCAAGCGCATCGGTTTCGGCGCAAATCCGGCGATCCGGCTGGCCTGCCAGCTGCGCCCGCTCGACGACATCGACGTTATTCCGCTGATGCCATCGAACATGAACGCGGGCCTACTGCGCAAGGGCCGCAACATGAACATCGGCAAGGAGCACTACATCGTCAGCATGTTCGTCGACATGCGCGGCTCGACCAAGCTCGCCGAGGCGCGGCTGCCGTTCGACGTCGTGTTTCTCATCAACCGCTTCCTCGGCGCGGCCTCGCAGGCCGTGCTCGATGCCGGCGGCCAGCCGAACCAGTTCGTCGGCGACGGGCTGCTGGCGCTGTTCGGCGTCGATAGCGACCCCAGGACGGCCTGCCGGCAGGCGTTGCGCGCCGCAGCCAAGGTCGTCGACAACGTCGCGCACATGAACCGGCAATTCGCCTCGGATCTGCCCGAGCCGATCCAGTTCGGCATCGGCATCAATGGCGGCGAGGTCATCATCGGCGACATCGGCTTCAAGGAACACACCGTGTTCACGGCGCTCGGCGACCCCGTCAACGTCGCGGCGCGGCTGCAGGACATGACAAAGGCACTCGATTGCCGGCTGGTGGTGTCGGATGCGGTCTGCGCGACGGCCGGCATCGCAGCCGACACTCTGCCGCGCTCGCAGGTCCCCATCCGCGGTCGCGACGAGCCGATGGTGGTGCGAACCGTGACCGATCCGGCGGTGCTTGTGAGCCTGCTTGGCGCGGACAGCGTCGCCGCGTAGCGGCGCGTAAGGCCAGCTATCTTGCGGCGAACTTCTTGTTCTTCTGCTTGCGCGCGGCAAGTACGCGCGTTGGCTGCTTGGCGAGCTCGCGCGCCGGCTGCTTGTGCTGCCCGGGAGCTTTCGCGGGCTTTCCGGTCTTGGCAATCTTGGCGAGTTTGGCGATTTTGGTAGCGGCAATATGCGCCGCGAGCCTGATCTTGCCCTGGTGCGGCGCCGGCTTGTGTGCCGCGACCACAGGACGCGGTGCGGGAGTGGGCGGCGGAACGAACTCGGCGCACGGCGCTTCGGTCGGCACCGTCTGCGCCGTGCCGTCGGCGCTGGCGACGCGCCAGGTTTCGGCGGGGCGGCCGGTCACGGTCTTGACGTAGCCCTGCGTCTCGTGCGGCAGGTCGCCCTTCCTGGCGAGCCAATCCTGGATGCGCTTCGGACCGGCATTGTAGGCGGCGGCGGCGAGGCCGAGATTGCCGAATTGCCCGATCAACTTGCGCAGAAAACGCGCGGACGCCGGAATGGCTTCGGCCGGATCGAATGGATTGTGCAAGCCTTCGCTCGCCGAGGTCTCCGGCATGAATTGCGCGATGCCTTCGGCGCCGGCCGAACTCACGACGCCCGGCTGAAACGCGCTCTCCTGGAACAGCAGCCGGATGAAGAATGACAGCGGCAGATTGTTGCGCTCGGCGGCCCTGGTCAGCGTATCGCAGATTTCCGCGCGCGAGCGGTTGACGACCGGTTTGGGCACCGGGGGCAGCGGAACTTTCAGCGGATCGATGGTGGGGCGAAGCTGGTCCGCGACGTCGTCGCCCGAAAAAGGCTCGTAGGCGAGCGCTTCGCTGGCGTCATCTTTCGCCGCGGCGCTGTCGTTCTGCGTGTCGGCATCGGTCGACGCCTCGCGCATCAGCACCTTCTTGTCAAAAGTCGACAGGTCGGCGAGGCGATCCGGCGGCAGATCAAATCCCGCCGTATTCGACCACGTCATGACGCACAGGCAAGCGGGCACGAAGAGCTGCCGCATTCCGTCACATCCCCGATTTGGCTGGCCCCCGATGACGTGCGGCCGCGCGTTGCAATTCCCGATTGGCGATAGTGCCGTCAGAAACCTGACTAATTTTTGTTAAGCGTGCGGCCGGATTTGGGGCAAATGCGCCGCGACTTTGCCCCAGTTCCGTAACGCCGCATTGAGGAACAATTCGCCGCAGGAACCGCCGCTTCGGTGGGGAGTTGGTCGCGCAGCCACATGAATGGACTGTCAGAATGTCATTCCTGATTTATTTTTTCGTCTTGCTGGTCAGCGCAGCGAGCGTGCTGTTCGGCCTCGATCTCGTCACTGCGCCGCTGCCGAAGACGCCGAACGTGCCGATCGGCCGCAGCGTGCAGATGGCAGCGCAGCCGTCGCAGCAACAGCAACAGCGCAAGAAGGAAGCCGACGAGCGCGCGCTGACGCCGGTTCATCCGACGGCGCCTGGTTCGCCGAAAGAGACGCAACAGACCGCACAAACGGCCGGGCAAGACACTAATTCCACCTCGCAACAGCAAACCTGGATGCCGCCGCCCGAGTCCGATCAGAGCAGTCAGGTTACGGCCGCTCAGCGTGCTGGCGATAAGGTGACGGCGGAACAAACGACGCCGGCGCAGGCCGCAGCGCCTGCGCCTCCAGCTGCTCCCGCTCAATCCGCGGCAAGCGTCGCGCAGGCTCCAGCACCTGCACCCGCTGCACCCCAAGAGGGGCAAGAAGCGAATGCGGAACCGGCTGCGACCACGCAGCAGCCCGCCGCGCAGCAGGTTTCAAGCGCCTGCAACGTCCAGGCTTGCGGCACGCGGTATCAATCCTTCCGCGCGTCGGATTGCACGTATCAGCCCGTCGCCGGCGACCGGCGCGCCTGCACGATCTCCACCAACGCAACGATGGCAACGACGCAACCGCGTGCACCGAGGCAGCTCGCGCGCCAGGCCAGCAGCAGGGATGAGCTGAGTGAGGTCGACCGTATCGTGCGGCATCAGCCGATGCCGCTCGAACCCGATCGCCGCGCCAGCGCCAGGCCCGACACGGTCGGCGGAGGCGCGATGAGCGAGACCGAGCGTATCGTCCGGCGCATGACGCGCGACAGCGAGACCGACATTCCGGTGCAGGGCCCGGACGGTCAGATCATCATTGTCCGCAAGAGCTATCGGTAGCGCGGTCTACCCTGAAACCTTTTCGACCGTGACCGGCGCGAGACCCGAGAAGCCGAGCGCATGCGCGGCTGCCGGCGTCAGGTCGATGATGCGGCCCGCGGCATAAGGCCCGCGGTCGTTGATGCGCACCACGACGCTGCGGCCATTGAGCGTGTTGGTGACCCGCACCTGCGTGCCGAACGGCAGCGAGCGGTGCGCGGCGGTCAAGCCGCCCGGCGCGGCGGGCTCGCCGCTGGCGGTGCGGCCGCTTTCATAGCCATAGACGGATGCGAGGCCCGATTGCGCGGCGGCGGGCAGCGACAAGGCAAGCAGCATCGATGCGCCGCACAGCGCGGCGCCAAGGCGTGACAACATTCAGGAAACTCCCCGGCTTTGCCCCCAACGAAGGGGCGCCTCTTAGCGGCGCGATGTGCGCTTTCAGGGCCGGATTTGGGTCATTTCACGAATCCGGAACTGCGCGGCGCGGCCGCATGGCGGGGCATACGGGCGCGGGGATATAGTGCGCTTGAAAGCAGCTGGTTTTTCCGTCAAAGGAACCGGCCTCGTTATTGTAGGTGTGTGGATGCCGTCCCGTTCCGGCCAAGCAGGCTCGTACGTATTTTACGCGACGCTCACTTTGATCGTCGCGGGCAGCGTCGCGTTCGGGCTCGACTGGGTCAGCGCGCCGCTGCCGCCGATGCCGGAAACCGAAGCCTCCGTGCAGGCGGCGAAGCTTGCCGCCAATGTGCCGCCACCGCGTCCGCTCCGCGTCGCGTCGGCGGTGCGCTCGGTCTATCCGGCGCGGCCCTTGCCGCAGGACGCCAAAACCGGCGCAACGGCGATGGCCGAGCCGCAGATCGGCAGGGCCGCGACCGCGCCAGCCGCGACCGTCGCTACCGCGGCGCCCGCGCAGCCGAAATGCGACATCGCGGCGTGCGGCGCCGCCTATCACTCGTTCCGCGCCATCGATTGCACCTGGCAGCCGTTCGATGGCCCGCGCCGCTTCTGCGACAAGGGCCAGCCGCCGCAGACCGAAGCCGCCGCCGATCAGACCGCCGGCGGCTCGATTGCGGCGCCGGAGGCGAGCGCCGCGCAATCGCCGCCGAATTGTCACGTCGACGCGTGCAAGCAGGCCTACTTCACGTTCAACCCGGCCGACTGCACCTATCAGCCGTCGAACGGCCCGCGCAAGCAGTGCACGAAGTAGGCGGCGGTCAGTAGATCACCACGCTCCGGATCGACTTGCCTTCGTGCATCAGATCGAAGGCGTCGTTGATCCTGTCGAGCGGCATGGTGTGGGTGATCAGGTCGTCGATGTTGATTTTCTTTTCCATGTACCAGTCGACGATCTTCGGCACGTCGGTGCGGCCGCGTGCGCCCCCGAAGGCCGTGCCCTTCCAGACGCGGCCGGTGACCAGCTGGAACGGACGCGTCGCGATTTCCTGGCCCGACGCCGCGACGCCGATGATGATGCTCTCGCCCCAGCCGCGGTGACAGCATTCCAGCGCCTGGCGCATGACGTTGACGTTGCCGATGCATTCGAACGAGAAATCCGCGCCGCCGCCGGTCAGGTCGACGATCGCCTGCACCACTTTGTCGCGGCCGACTTCGTCCGGATTGATGAAATGCGTCATGCCGAATTTCTCCGCCATGGTGCGGCGTGCCGGATTGAGATCGATGCCGATGATCTTGTCGGCGCCGACCATGCGCGCGCCCTGCACGACATTGAGCCCGATGCCGCCGAGCCCGAACACCGCGACGTTGGCGCCCGGCCAGACTTTCGCCGTGTTGATGACGGCGCCGACGCCGGTGGTGACGCCGCAGCCGATGTAGCAGATCTTGTCGAACGGCGCGTCCTCGCGAACCTTGGCGAGCGCGATCTCCGGCAGCACGGTGAAATTGGCGAAGGTCGAGCAGCCCATGTAGTGGAACACGGCGTCGCCGTCGCAGCGGAAGCGGCTGGTGCCGTCCGGCATCAGCCCTTTGCCTTGCGTGGCGCGGATCGCGGTGCAGAGATTGGACCTGCGGGAAAGACAGGTTTTGCACTGGCGGCATTCCGGCGTGTAGAGCGGGATGACGTGATCGCCGGCTTTCAGGGTGGTCACACCCGCGCCGACCTCGCGCACGATGCCGGCGCCTTCATGGCCGAGGATCGCCGGGAAGATGCCTTCCGGGTCGGCGCCCGACAGCGTGTAGGCGTCGGTGTGGCAGATACCGGTCGCCTTGATCTCGACCAGCACCTCGCCGGCTTTAGGCCCTTCGATGTCGATGGTCTCGATGGTGAGCGGCTCGGCCGCCTTCCAGGCGACGGCTGCGCGGGTCTTCATGCAACTCCTCCCTGACGGCCGCTAGACCGCTTCTTTCGCGTCGGCGTTCGCCTGATCGACAACCTTGAGCAGCGCGCGCAGCACCTCGGGCACGCCCTGGCCGGAGGCCGAGGACAGCACCAGCGGCGTCTTCTTGCAGGCCTTCTTCAGCTTCGCGCTCTGCGTCTTGATCGCGTCCTCCGTCATGGCGTCGGTTTTGGACAGCGCGACGATTTCCGGCTTGTCGGTGAGGCCCTGGCCGTAGGCCTCCAGTTCGCCGCGCACGACGCGGTAGGCTTCGCCGGGATCCTCGGCGGTGCCGTCGACGAGGTGCAGCAGCACGTTGCAGCGCTCGGTGTGGCCGAGGAAACGGTCGCCGAGGCCGACGCCTTCATGTGCGCCTTCGATCAACCCGGGCAGGTCGGCCAACACGAATTCGCGCTCGTCGACGCGCACGACGCCAAGCTGCGGGTGCAACGTCGTGAAGGGATAGTCGGCGATCTTCGGCTTGGCGGCGCTGACCGTGGCGAGAAACGTGGACTTGCCGGCGTTCGGCAGGCCGACCAGGCCGGCGTCGGCAATCAGCTTCAGGCGCAGGCGGATGGTGCGTTCTTGCGCCGGCTGGCCGGGGTTGGCGTGGCGCGGCGCGCGATTGGTGGACGACTTGAAATGCGTGTTGCCGAAGCCGCCATTGCCGCCGGTGAGCAGCGTCACGCGCTCGCCCACTTTGGTGAGATCGGCAAGCAGCGTCTCGCCGTCCTCCTCGTAGACCTGGGTGCCGACCGGCACTTTCAGCAGGGCGTCCTTGCCGTTGGCGCCATGGCGGTCCTTGCCCATGCCGCCGCCGCCGCCTTGTGCCTTGAAGTGCTGCTGGTAGCGGTAGTCGATCAGCGTGTTGAGGCCGTTGACGGCCTCGACCACGACGTCGCCGCCCTTGCCGCCGTCACCGCCGTTCGGGCCGCCGAACTCGATGAACTTCTCGCGCCGGAACGACACGCAGCCGTTTCCGCCCGCGCCGGACTGGATATAGACCTTGGCTTCATCGAGGAATTTCATGGCCGCGATATAGACTATCGCGGCCCGTTTCGCACCTAGCGCACCTGGCGCGCCTGGCGCGCGGACCGGAAATGCGTGGTGCCGTCCTTCTTAATACGCTCGAGAAGGTCGATTTCCCACGACAGATAGGCGTTCATCGCCGCCTCGTTGTCGGTCGGGCGCTCGTAGGGCTTGAGCCAGACGTCGAGCGGCTCGTCCGCCATCTTCGCCGCGGTCGAGAGCGGGAAGCCGCCCGCCGCCCAGGCGGCGTTGCCGCCCTTGAGCCAATGCACCGGCGCGTCGGTCAGGGCGCGCGCTTCGGCGACGGCGAGGCCGGCGAGCACGCCATCCTCCGAGGTGAGAACGATGGCTTCGCGTGGGGCAATCTTGGGCAGCGCCCTGTCGAGGCGGCCGCGGATGGCGAACCAGGCGCCGGGGATGTGGCCGCGCCGGTAATGCGGGCTGGTGGAGAGATCGATCACCGACACGTTGTCGATTTCGAGCACTTTGGAGGCATCGACTGTGGCATCGTCCGGGATCGAGCCGAGGATGGCCGGTGCGGCATCGCCGCTCTCCTGTTCGGATTTCTGGCCGGCTTCCGGCAGCACGAATACATCCTGCCAGCCCATCTGCCTGAGCCAGGACGCGGTCATCAACGCGCGCGCCTCCTTGTCGTCGCTCAGGACGATGCGCGCGCCGAGCACTCCGGCATAGAGGTCGGTCGCCTGCACCAGTTGGCCGCCGGGCGCGGAGATCGCGCCGGGATAGTGGCCGGCCTTGTATTCGGCCGGGTCGCGCACGTCGAAGACGTAGGTCGTGCGCGTATCGTCCTTGCGCCATTGCTCGAGCGTCGCGCGATCGATGCGGGTGACGCCGAATTTGCGGGCGACCTTTTCCGCCGCTGCCTTCGCCCAGACGAGGCCGGCGTCCGTTACGTTCGGTGCGCGATCCGATTTGCCGGTCGCGCAGGTGAAGCCGGCGAGATGCCAGCCCATGGTGCCGTTGCGCAGCGCCATCACCTTGTTCGGCACGCCGGCATTGATCAGCGACTGCGCGCCGATGATGCTGCGGGTGCGGCCGGCGCAGTTGACGACGATGGTGGTGTCGGGCGAGGGCGCGATGTCGTGGACGCGCAGCACCAGCTCGGCGCCCGGCACGTTGATGCCGGACGGGATCGAGATGCGCGAATATTCGTCGAACGGGCGGCTGTCGAGCACCACCATCCTGGTGCCGCTCTTCATCAGCGCGTCGAGTTCGCCGGCGCTGACGCTCGGCGTGCCGCTGTCGTGCTCGACGAATTCGCCGAAGGCCTTGCTCGGCACATGCACGCCGGAGAACGTAACGAAGCCGGCCTTCTCCCAGGCGGCGATGCCGCCGTCGAGACAGGCGAGGTCGCTGTAGCCGGCGCGCGACAGGATTTCCGCGGCGCGGGCGGCGAGGCCGTCATTGTCGTCGACCAGCACGATGCGTGTCGTCTTGCGCGGCACCAGCCGCGTAAAGCGCAGCTCGAGCCGGCTGAGCGGCACGTTGCGCGCCCACAGCAGATGGTTTTGCGAGAAGGTCAGCTCCTCGCGCACGTCGACGAGCGCGAGCTCGCCGCCGTCGTTCAGCATGGCCTTGACGGCGGCGGCGCTGACCGGGCGAAGCGTCAGCTTCGCATGCAGGTTCATGTCGCCTGCTGCGGCGTCATCTGCTCGACCTCGCCGGTCTTCAGGTCGATGCGGATGCGGTTGATCTTGTCGAGATTGGTGCCGGTGACGCGCACGAAACGCGCGTAGTCCGGATAGTCGATCGAATGGATGGTGCCGTCCTGGTAGATGCCGGCCTTGCCGGGCGTGAGCCGGTACTTCTTCATCGGCTTGAGCTTGGCATGCCCGGCATCCTTGCCGTCGTCCTCGCGCTGCCACTCCGTCATGTCGGTGTACTTGGTGGCCTGGCCGTAGATCGCCCAGGACTCGCCGTGGTCGTGCGGCGGCGAGACGCGCGCCTTGTCGTTGATGTGGGCAAGCACCTGGAAGCCGAGCTTGGGATCCTCGTAGAGCACCTTGAGCCCGCGCGGGACATTGTCGCCGCAGTATTTCTCGATGAACTCCGGATTGCCGAGCAGGCGCTCGAGATTCTGGCGCACCTGCTCGCGGCCCGAAGGGCCGGGATCGCGCGTGAGCGACATGCGGCAATCGGCAATGAATGTGTCGAGATCGTAGGCCATGGCGTCCTCCCTGGACTTTCCTCCCTGGGACCAGGGGGGCTGCGGTAAAAACCGCCGTCCTTTCGGGGAAAAATAGCATGAAATTCTCCCGGGAATAAACCGGGGGCTCGTCCGATCTGGTCTTCGAACACGGCAACCGTGAGGGAGACTGCCATGAGCGCGCACGATCACGACGACCACAATCCGAACCGGCGCAAGGTGCTGGAATGCATGACCTGGGCAGGCACCGGCGTGCTCTGGACGGTAGCGGGCGGCGTACCGACGTCGCTCGGCATCATCGACGGCGCGCTCGCCGCCGAGCAGAAGGGCTTCACCTTCCTGCAGATCAGCGACAGCCACATGGGCTTCGACAAGCCGGCCAATCCAAACGCCAAGGGCACGCTCGAAGAGGCGATCGAGCGGGTGAAGGCGCTGCCCGGCAAGCCGGCCTTCATGATCCACACCGGCGATATCACGCATCTGTCGAAGCCGTCGGAATTCGACGACGCCGAGAAGATCATCTCGCAGGCCAAGCTCGATGTGCATTACGTGCCCGGCGAGCACGACGTCGTCGATCCCGAGATCAAGCTCTACAAGGAGCGATACGGGCGCGGCACCAAGGGCCCGGGCTATTACAGCTTCGACGCCAACGGCGTGCATTTCCTCGGTCTCGTCAATGTCGCCAATCTCAAGGCCGGCGGCATGGGCAGCCTCGGCGACGAACAGCTTGAGTGGATCGAAGACGATCTGAAAGGCCGTTCGGCCTCGACGCCGATCGTGGTGTTCGCGCACATCCCGCTGTGGACGGTCTATCCGCAGTGGGGCTGGGGCACCGAGGACAGCGCCAAGGCGCTCGGCTATCTCAAGCGTTTCGGCTCGGTCACCGTGCTCAACGGCCACATCCACCAGGTGATGCAGAAGGTGGAGGGCAACGTCACCTTCCACACCGCGCGCTCGACCGCCTTCCCGCAGCCGGCGCCCGGCACGGCGCCGTCGGCCGGACCGATGAAGGTGCCGGCCGACCAGCTGGAAAAGATGCTCGGCATCGCCAGCGTCACCTTCAAGCAGAACGAGCAGCGGCTCGCCATCATCGACCAGCCGCTCAAGAGCTGACGACATTCCCCCAACACGAAAACAACGGTAAGCACCATGACTGGACTGATTGCGCGGCTCGCGCTGGCCGCAACCCTTTTCGCCGCCCTGTTCGCAGCCTCCGCGGGCGCCCCTGCGCAGGCTGCCGAGAGCACGGTCAAGATCGCCAACTTCACCTTCGATCCGCCGCAGGTCACGGTGAAGGCCGGCACCACCGTGGTCTGGACCAACGACGACGACATTCCGCACACGGTGACCTCGACCACGCAGGCCTTCAAATCGGCGGCGCTCGACACCAACGACAAGTTCTCGTTCACATTTACGACACCGGGCACCTACAAGTATTTTTGCGCCTTGCATCCGCACATGACTGCGACAATTGTCGTGGAGGCGGCGACCGGCGACAACGCGCCGAAATGAGACCAGTGCGGGCGACGAGATGGCGTTCGAGGCAAGCGGCGGTGGCGACAAGGCGCAGCGTTTTCGCGCCGCCGCGCTGCCCTATCTCAACGACGTCTATTCGCTGGCGCGCTATCTGCTGCGCAACCCGGCGGATGCCGAAGATGCCGCGCAGGAATGCTATCTGCGCGCGTTCCGCCACTTCGAGACGTTTCGCGGCGGGCCGATCAAGCCGTGGCTGCTGGCCATCCTGCGCAACGTCTGCCGTGCCGAATATGCGCGGCGCGGCGTGGCCGCGCTGCAAAGCGAGAGCCTCGATGCGGCCGAGGACTGCGTGGAAGGCCTTTGGAACGAGGGCGACGCGTCGCCGGAAGCAAGCGCGCTCGGCAAGCTCGACGGTGAGACCGTGCAGCGCCTGATCGCAGCCTTGCCCGACCAGTTTCGCGAGGCGATCGTGCTGCGCGAGATCAACGATCTGAGCTATCGCGAGATCGCCGACGTCACCGGTGCGCCGGTCGGCACGGTGATGTCGCGGCTGGCGCGTGCGCGGGCCCTGCTGCGCGACGCCTGGATTGCGGAGGAGAGCGGGTCATGACCTGCGACGAGGCGAGCGTCCTTCTTCATGCGCTGGTCGACGGCGAGCTCGATGCCGGGCACGCCCGCGAGGTCGAGGCGCATATTGCTTCCTGCGCGCGCTGCGCGGCCGAACTTGCCGCCGCGCGCGAGCTGCAACGGTCGTTGCGCGGCCATAATCTGAGCTTTACGGCGCCGCCGTCGCTGCGCGGAAGCATCGACCGTGCCGTGCCGTCGCCGGCCATGACCAGCCGGCGCGCGGTGCTCAAGGGCTTTGCCGCGGGCAGCATCGTTTCGGCAGCGGCCGCGGCGAGCGTCGCCTTTATCGTCGTGCGCAGCGACCGCGACGGCAACATCCTCGGCGAAGCTGTATCTGCGCATCTGCGCTCGCTGCAGGCCGATCATCTCACCGACGTGCTGTCGAGCAATCAGCACACGGTGAAGCCGTGGTTCAACGGCCGCATCGATCTCGCGCCGCCGGTGATCGACCTGACCGCGCAGGGCTTCACGCTGATCGGCGGGCGGCTCGACTTCATCGACGGCAAGCCGGTGGCGGCGATCGTCTATCGCCGCCGCGTGCACGTCATCAATCTGTTCGTGATGCAGGGCATGGGCCAGGCGCTGCCGGCGCCCAGGCTTCAGGTCATTCAGGGATTCAATATCCTGCGCTGGACCGACCAGGGCTTCAATCTGCTGGCGGTCAGCGATCTCGCTCAGGACGAGCTGGAGGAATTCCAGAGCAAGTTCGACGCCGCCGCGAAAGCGGCGCGAACGAGCTAGGCGCTCTTGCCGCGCTCCGCGACCAGCGCCGCCATGATCGTGTCGCCATCATCGCCGCGCAGACCGGCAACCACGCCGGCCTGATCGACGGCCGGACGGTTCTGGCTCACTTTCCATTTGCCTTCGATGCGCGCGATCGGGATTTCGAGGCCGACGATGCCTTTCAGCTGCGACGCGACGAAAGGCTCAGGCGCGTCGGAAACCTGCCAGGGCGCGGGACGCGTGCCTTCCTTGTGCGAGGTGAGATCGTCGACCTGACGCCGCAGCCAGGCCGCGTCATCCTTCACCTGCGGCCGGCCCCAGGCATGCACCGTGATGTAATTCCACGTCGGCACGACCTTTCCGTGCTCGCGCTTGGTCGGATAGAGCGACGGGCTGATGTAGGTCTGCGGCCCCTGGAACACGACCAGGCATTCGGCAACCCCCGCCAGTTCGCTCAATTGCGGATTGGCGCGCGCGAGATGTGCGCGCAGCGTGCCCCGCTCCGGGCCGTCGGCATCGACCAGGAACGGGACGTGGTTCGCCTGCAACCCGCCCGGCCCTGCCGTGATCAGCAGGCCGAGCGAGTGCGCGCGAATGAGCGCATGCTGGACCTCGAGCCGGTCCTCGCGAAAATGCGCGGGCTGGTACATCACATCACCTTCTTCGAGCGGCCCCAGCCTTTGATCGCCGACCAGATGCCGCGCTCCAGCCGGAAGCGGTCGATCGGCGCCGACGAGTTGATGGCGCGGATGCGGTAGAGGCCGACGCCGGTCCACTGGAAGCCGCACTTCTCCAGCACGCGGCGCGACGCCGGGTTGGTGACGCGGGCGCCGGCCTGCAGCGAGTCGTGCGCGAGATCGGCGAAGGCGTAGTCGATCACCGCATGCAGCGCTTCGGTCGCATAGCCTTTGCCCCAATAGGCCGCGCCCAGCCAGTAGCCGAGCTCCGGCGCCGGATCCTGCGGCACGATCCCGCAGGCGCCGATCACGGTCTTGTCGCGCAGCGTGATGAGGAAAACGGCTTCGCCGCCGGCCTTGTTCGCGCCTTTGATGAAACTGTCGGCATCCGACACCTTGTACGGATGCGGAATGCGCGCCGTGTTTTCGGCGATGCGGCGGTCGTTGGCGAGCGTCGCTACCGGTTTAGCGTCCACGAGCCGCGGGGCGCGCAAGGCAAGCCGCTTGGTCTCGAGGACGGGAATACTTCTTTCGTGGATCGGCTCTCTTGGTAGGGCTTCGCAGAGTGTCATGACACGGGCTCCATGGTTTCAACGCAGCAAGTTGAAAAAGCGAAGAGGGGGAGCCGGTCACCCGTCTCCCCCTCTCAGAGCCCTAAAGAGCCCCGCCGGTTTGACTGGATGACCGGCGGACCTCGAATTTGTCCACCGTCTTACTCGGCCGCAGCCTCCGTCATCGGAACTACCGACACGAATTTGCGGCCTTTGGTTTTCGTAGCGAACTGAACCTTTCCATCGACGAGTGCGAACAGGGTGTGATCCTTGGCGAGACCCACATTGCGGCCGGCATGCCATTTGGTGCCGCGCTGGCGCGCAATGATATTGCCGGCAAGCACGATCTCGCCGCCCGCCGACTTGAGTCCAAGTCGACGGCCCGCCGAGTCGCGGCCGTTACGTGAAGATCCGCCTGCTTTCTTGTGCGCCATAGTGGTCTCTCGAATTCGCTTACTGTCTACACCAATTCCGTGAAGGAATCATCTCACTTTTTCTTGCCCTTCGTGGCGGGCTTTTTCGCGGCCGGTTTCTTGGCCGCGCTCTTGGCCGCCGTTTTGGCCGGCTTGGCCTCGCTCGCGGGCGCTGCCTCGGCTTCCGCCTTCGGCTTGGGCTCGCGCTTGGGCCGGGGTTTGGCCTCTTTCGAGGGCTTGGCGCCGCCGGTCAGGATCTCGGTGATACGGATCACCGAAAATTCGTGCCGGTAGCCGCGCTTGCGGCGCGAATTCTTGCGCCGGCGCTTCTTGAAGGCGATCACCTTGTCGCCGCGGTCGTGGTGGAGCACCTCGCCGGCAACGGTGGCGCCGCTGATCGTCGGGGTCCCGAGCTGCGGGGCGTCGCCGCCCAGCACCAGGACTTCGCCGAACTCGACGATCTGACCCGGCTCGCTCTTGACGCGGTCGATCCGGATCACGTCTTCCGGGGCAACGCGGTACTGTTTGCCGCCGGCTTTAATGACTGCGAACATCTTTCTGTCCTCGTGTTCGGTTCCGATCTCGGACTGGTCCGGACCGGCTTCTTTCAGTCGGTTTGTTGTGTGTTTTGAAGGGCTTAAAGCGCCCTGACAAAAACACGCGGGCCATCAGGCCCGCGATTGGCATTCATATGCGGCGAACGGGCCGGTCTGTCAAGAAATGAGGCCCGTCCGGCGGACAGCGTTAACGCGGGGCGTTTTCAGGACTCGGTCCTGGCCGGTTCCGCCGTCACGGCGCTGTCGCCTTCCGACTGCGCCAGCCGGTAGCCGACGCCGAGCTCCGTCACCAGGATCTTCGGCGAATCCGGGTGCGGCTCGATCTTCTGCCGCAGCTTGCGCACGAAGATGCGGAGATAATGTGTGTCGTGCACGTGGGTCGAGCCCCAGACTTCCTTGAGCAGGTGCTGATGGGTGACGACGTTGCCGGCGTGCTGCGCCAGCACCTGCAGCAACCGGTATTCCTTCGGCGTCAGCGTCAGCCGGCTGCCGTTGAGCAGGACGGCGCGGGCGGCGAGATCGATGGTCAGCGGTCCGGCCTTGACGGTGGGCTCGCCGGTGACCGCGCGCATTTGCCGGCGCAGCGCGACCTTCACGCGCGCCAGCAGCTCGGCCATGCCGAACGGCTTGACCACATAATCGTCGGCGCCGGCCTCCAGCAGGTGAACCTTTTCGTTCTCGCTCGAACGCACCGACAGGACGATGATCGGCATGCTCGACCAGGAGCGGATGCGCTCGACCACGTCGGCGCCGTCCATGTCGGGCAGTCCGAGATCGACGATGGCGATGTCGATCGGCCGCAGCGTCGCGGTGCGGATCGCCTCGCTGCCGGTGCCGGCCTCGTGCACCACGAAGCCATTGAGCTCGAAACCCGTGCGCAGGAAGCGGCGGATCTGGATTTCGTCGTCGACGACGAGAACGATCGGGGCGGATGACTCACTCATCGGTATCGCTTTCCAGTTGGGCAACGGCGTCTTGCGTCACCGGCAGTTCGATCGCCACCGTCGAGCCCTGGCCGGGGCCGGCGCTGGCGGCGTTGATCTTGCCGCCGTTGGCGGCAATGAAGGCATTGGCGATCCAGAGGCCGAGGCCGGAACCGCTGATGGTGCCGGCATGGCGTTCGCCGCGCGCGAAGCGTTCCCAGATCCTCGATTGCTCCGCCGGCGTGATGCCGGCGCCTTCGTCGCTGATGCTGACGACGAGCAGGCCGTCGCGGGCGCGGGCGGAGACCGTGATGCGCGATTGCGGCGCGGAATACTTCACCGCGTTGTCGAATACCTGCACCAGCGCCTGCTGCACCAGCACCGGATCGACCCGCACCAGCGGCAGGTTCGCCGGCAGATCGAGCACGAGGCGGCGGTCGGCGAGGCGGGCGCGGCAACGCTCGATCGCCGAACCGACGATGTCTTCCGGATCGGCCCATTCGATGCGCGGCTTGATGCCGTCGCTGCTGATGCGGGTGGCGTCGAGCAGGTTCTGGATGTCGTTGTTGAGGCGCTCGGCTTCGTCGCGCACGTCATGGGCGAGCGCCTTGAGCTTCTTTTCGCCGGCGATCGCGGGCGCCGCGCTCAGCACGGTCGCGGCGCCGAGGATCGAGGCGAGCGGCGTGCGCAGCTCATGGCTGACCGAGCCGATGAGCG
Source organism: uncultured Alphaproteobacteria bacterium (assembly GCA_963742095.1). Lineage (GTDB taxonomy): Bacteria > Pseudomonadota > Alphaproteobacteria > Rhizobiales > Xanthobacteraceae > Pseudolabrys. Next base: position 720,921 of record CAVUKJ010000003.1, on the reverse strand, counting down.
CTTCGCGCAGTTGATCGGTCTGCGCGCGCATACGCGCTTCGTTGATGGCGTGCGCGATGCCGAGCCGTTCAAGCGTCGCGGTGGCGTCGGCCAGCACGGTGTCGATGCGGGTGCGCAGCGCGCCGGAGCGCTCCTGCAATTCCTGTCCGAAATTGAAGGCGATCACGCCGAACTCGAGATTCTTGGGAGACACCGGGCGGACGAGCCAGACTTCGTCATCGCCCGCCGTCACCGTCGCGCCGGTCGCGGGCTGGCGGCGGCCGGAGGCGGCTTCGACCACCTCGGCGAGCACCTGCGGCGGCACGGCGAGGCCTGCGTGCCTGCCGCTGCTGATGGAGGCTTCGCGCGCGCCCGCGAACAGCACGACCTTGCGCTGCATGACATTGGCGAGATGATCTTCGATCGCCGCGTGGATGTCGGAGACGTCGAAGGAGACCGCCAGCCGGCGGGAGAACGCGTAGAGATCGCGCATGTCGATTTCGCGCTGGCGCGCGAGCTCAAGCTGGCGGCGCAAACGGGTCGCGAGCTGGCCCACCACCACGGCGACCACGATGAACAGGATGAGGTTGAGCACCTCCTGCGGGTCGCGGATGCGGAAGCTGTAGAGCGGCGGATAGAAGAAGAACGCCGAGGCGAGGACGCCGCCGAAGGCGGCAACGATCGCCGGGACGACGCCCCAGCGCGTCGCCGCGATGAGCACCGGAACCAGATAGATCGACGAGCCGTGCTCGAGCCCCATTTGATCGACCGCCGCGTAGACCGCGAGGGTGACTGCGGCGACCATGCCGACGGTCAGCGCGATGGGGCGCAATTGCCTGCGCAGGCGGTGGAATTTCAGTCGGTCGGACATCTGGGCTGCCGTTGCGGGCAAAGGACCTCATCGGCCGTCATTATACATATATACCCTGCGGGCGACCCTTGTCTGGCCGGGCCCGCTTGGCTAGATACCGGCGGTCCATCGGGGCTTTTTTAAGCCCCGCGCGGGCTCCGGAGAGGTGGCAGAGCGGTTGAATGCACCGCACTCGAAATGCGGCATACGGGCAACCGTATCGGGGGTTCGAATCCCTCCCTCTCCGCCAGCAACAAATAGCGTGATGACTAAAACGTGGTTGGTAGGCGCGGATGCCCGCATGCCGCCAACTCCCCCGCCGTCAGGTTTAAGACCGACGACTTCGTCGCTGCAATCACAGTCCGTTATTCGGCCTGGCGCCGATAAGCGTGATTATCGGAAGTTCAGAAGGGGGCCGTCGGTGCAAGCGAGCCCCCTCGATTGGCGGCTCTGGTCCAAAAATGTTTCAATAGCCCAGGGTATCAATGAAAGTCAGATATCGGTGAGACCCGGGGTGCGATGAGCGCGGCGACTTTACAACAGGGTGGGGGCTCGAGAATCGGCGTTGATGTCGGGGGCACCTTTACCGATGTCGTGCTCGCGCTCGCCGACGGCCGCATTTACGTCAATAAAACGACGACGACACCGAATGATCCGGGCGAGGCTGTCGCCGCCGGAATTGCGTCGGTACTGCAGGACGCGAACCTGGATCCGAAACATGTCGCCGAAGTGGTGCACGGCACCACCGTCGCGTCCAATACGATTTTACAGAAGGTTGGCGCGCGCACAGGCTTGCTGACGACGCGCGGCTTCCGCGATGTGCTTGAGATTGGCCGCATTCGTACGCCTGGCATGTTTGATCTGGCCTGGCGGAAGCCGGAACCGCTTGTGCCGCGCCGGTGGCGCCTGGAAGTGCTGGAGCGCATGGGCGCCGACGCAGGGATTGTCACGCCGCTTGATGAATCTTCGGTGCGAGACGCCGCGAGCAAATTCCTGAGAGAAGGGGTTCAGGCAGTCGCCGTCTGCTTTATCAATTCGTACGTCAACGACGTGCACGAGCGCCGCGCCGCGGCCATTCTTCGCGAGTGCGCACCGTCCCTCCTTGTCACCGCCTCCTGCGAAGTACTGCCGGAAATAAAGGAGTACGAGCGCACATCGACGGCTGTTGTGAATGCTTATCTCTTGCCAGCGATGCGCGGTTACCTATCGAGGCTCGCCGAAAGGCTTTCCGAACTAGGGGTGACTGCGCCCATCCAGGTGATGGCTTCGAACGGTGGAATGGTGGGCATCCAAACGGCGCGAGATCGGCCCGTTTTTGCCGTCGGATCGGGTCCGGCTGGTGGCGTTGCCGGGGCCTCGCGACTGGGGCCATCGATCGGCTCCAGCGATTTGATTGTGTTCGACATGGGCGGCACGACCGCGAAGGCCGCGATTGTCGAGGCCGGCGAGCCACAAATCGTGACAGAATACGAATTTCGCGATGGCATCTCGACGCCCTCCCGCTTCACAAAAGGCGGGGGCTACATGCTGAAGGTGCCGGCGATCGACATTGCGGAGGTCGGCTCCGGCGGCGGGTCCATCGCACGAATTGATGCCGGGGGTCTGCTCGTTGTCGGGCCGGAGAGCGCCGGTGGCGATCCGGGCCCCGCCTGCTACGGCCGCGGCACCAAGCAGCCGACGGTGACAGACGCCAATATGGTCCTTGGTTTTCTGAACCCGCATTTCTTGGCGGGCGGCTCGCTCGCCGTTGATGCGGAGCTTGCCCGGCGGGCCATTGAAGAGCATGTCGCACGCCCCCTTGGGCTCAGCGTCGAAGATGCGGCGCACGGAATCCGCCAAGTCGCCAACGTGAATATGGCGCGCGCCATTCGGGCCGTAACCATTGAGCGCGGCAAAGACCCCCGCGATCTCGCCTTGATGGCATTTGGTGGCGGCGGTCCGGTCCATGCGGTCGATGTCGCGCAGCTCCTGGGTATCCATCAGGTGCTCATTAGCCCGGTGTCGGGGGTGTTCTCCGCGGCCGGTATGCTTGCAGCCGAATCAATGCACGAGTTTGTCCGACCGCTGCTCAAACCACTCTTCAGCGTCTCTGCGCACCAGGTTCGGGATGCTCAGGAAGCTATGGCAAAGGAGGGTCACGCTGCACTCGCCGGAGAAGGATACGTTCCTGATGCGGTGCAGTTTCGCTATGCGGCAGACGTGCGCTACGCCGGCCAGTCATCGCAGCTCACGGTTCCAATGCCGAACGACGCCCACGACGCCGACGGTCTGCGCCACTCTTTTGAAAAACTCTACTTCGAGACATTCGGCTACGTTGCTAAGGGCGAGCCGATCGAGCTGGTCAATCTGCGACTTTCGGCCCTAGGCACCGCCAGCAGCCGCCTTGCTTTCGGTGGTCTACGTCTTGATGCGCGGGCGCTTGCCGGCGAGAGCGGTGAGCGGCTCGTTTCATTCTCAAGGGGAAGTCTGCGGACTGTGACGCGATTGGTCCCGCGAGCGGCGGTCGATGATGGGCCGATTGCAGGGCCCGCGATCATCGAAAGCTACGACACGACAGTCGTCGTGCCCCCAAACTGCAGTGCGAGGGCGGCCGGTTCCGGCTGCATCGCAATCGATATGGGGGCTCGCGATGAATGAAATTGCTCGGTCGCTTGATGACCCCATCACATTTGCGGTCATCAAGAATGCGATGGACGCGATCGTGGACGAGGTTGCCTATACGGTGATCCGCACGGCCCGATCGGAGATCGTCAAGGACGTCATGGATTACTCGGCGGCCATTTGCGACGCCAAGGGCGAAATGGTCGCGCAGGCGAAGACAATCGCTCAGCACCTCGGCGCCATACCCGAGGCGATGGCGGCGGTGCAGGCGAAGTGGGGCGGACAGCTGAGGGACGGCGATGCAGTCATCATGAACGATCCTTACTGCGGCGGCATGCATCTGCCGGACATCTTCATGTTCTATCCAATCTTTGATGGCCCGGAGATTCTCGCGTGGTCAGTCGTCATCTGTCACCACACGGATATGGGTGGCAGAGTGCCCGGATCAAACGCGGCGGATAGCACTGAGATTTATCAGGAAGGATTGCGTATCCCACCGCTTAAGCTCTTTCGCGGCGGCGTAATGGACGAGACGTTGGAGTCTCTAATCGCCTTAAACGTCCGCGTGCCAGACCGGGTCATCGGTGACCTTCGCGCCCAGTATGCATCCTGTCAGGTTGGTGCGCGGGAGATACGCAAGCTCGTGGGCCGTTACGGGGCGCGGACGATGCGATCTTATCTCGGCGCGCTGCTCGATTATGCCGAACGGATGGCGCGTGCCGAGATCGCGACTTGGCCTCAAGGCACCTATCGGTTCACGGATTACATCGACAGCGATGGATTGTCCGAGGACCCTGTGCCACTCACTGTCGCGATCACCGTCCGGGGCAATGGGACGCTGAACGTCGATTGGACTGGCTCGTCAAAACAGGTGCGGGCTGCCATTAATTCCACGCTCTCGTTCACCAAATCGAATACGTTTCTCAGCGTCCGCTGCGCACTGCGGGGAGAGATCCCCAACAATGCCGGCGTGTTCCGTTGCATCGAGGTGTCGGCGCCGGAAGGCAGCGTACTCAACCCGATATCGCCAGCTCCCGTCGCTGCGCGCGCTCTGACCGGCTATCGCGTGATGGACACAATGTTCGGTGCGCTCGCGCAGATCGTGCCCGACATCATGCCGGCCGCAGGGGAGGGCGGGAACACCGTTGTCTGCCTCGGCGGACGACATCCTGACAATCGGCCCTTCATCATCGTCGATATGATCAGTGGCTGCTGGGGTGGCCGACCGAACCAGGATGGCATCGAAGCGATCACCAATCCGTCACAGAACCTATCGAACACGCCGGTCGAGGTTTTGGAGCGACAGCACCCCGTGCGGATTGAGGACTATGCGTTAGTGCCGGATTCCGGCGGGGCGGGCCAATTTCGCGGCGGTCTCGGTCTACGGCGCTCTTACCGACTGCTCGCAGAGGAAGCGGTGCTCCAGCTTCGCGCGGATCGATTACGTTTTGCGCCTTACGGATTGAACGGAGGGGACCCTGGGGGTCCCTCAGGTAATTGGCTCGGCGAGGCCGATGCGAGACGCGCGATTCCCGGCAAGGTCACGATGATGATGCGGCATGGGCAACTGCTGACGCATCACCAGGCCGGCGGTGGCGGACACGGGAAACCATTTTTGCGCGCGCCCGAAGCTGTTGCCCGCGACGTATGGAACGAGAAGGTGACCGAGCAGGCGGCGCGGGACCGCTATGGCGTTGCGGTAGATGCCAATGGGGAAATCGACGCGACGGAAACGGCTCGATTACGAGCTAAATAGATCCTCCAGCGACCCTGAGGCGGTGCCCCCGATTACAGGCGCCGATAATTGTCATTATCGGCTGAGTGAAGGTTCTTCACTCGAGACGCTACAGGATAGCTCTGAACTCGTTCGCATCGATGAAAGCTCTGGCGCCAGCAGACGTGTCGCCTTTGGCCAGCGTCATCCTTTCAGTCGTCGTAAAGAAGCCGAGACTACTTCCACTTCAGTTCCCAGAAATTCTCTATGATCCTTAAGTCAGTTGGTAGCTATGCACTAATTTTTGATGAGCCGTTAAATTCGGCCGTCGGCGCAAATGTATCATGGAAGACGGCGACCGTCCGCCTTGTAGCGTATTTGCTGTTTGCACTATGGATCGCCGCCTTGGGAGGAGCCGTTCAATCGGCGCCGATAACGGCATTTATCGGAAGCAATCTCGAAACGAGAATGATTGAGACTTTTTCAGCCTATGACGTTGGGTAATATGCGCGCAAACGGCGTGCGCCGGCGTCAGTCCCTCCAGCCCGAATTCAGCCAACAACCAAACTGGAATGCCCGCTTTGGCCTTCGGTCAGGCCTCGCTCCTTCATCCAGTCGTAAGTCCGGCCGAACAGCGTCGAGTCGTAGTAGTCGACGTGTTTGTACCGCACAAAGGCCTTGAGCAGTTCGTTCGGCTTCAAGGCGCCCTTGGTGTGGGCGGCGACGTGGTGGGCGTATTTGTAAAAATCGGCGTTGATCAGATCGACCGCCTCGTTCTCGGCGTCGTAATAGGCTTTGCGCTGCTCGGCGCTGAGGTCGGCGGCGATCACTTCGCCGCCGCGATAGAATGACGCCGCGATGATATGAGCGCCATCCTTGAGGCCGAGGCTGATGAACGGCTCCATGACCGTCACGACGCGAAAGGTCCCGTTCTTGAGTCCCTCGTAGCGCTTCTGCGGCAGTCCGCCGCGCGCGATGTTGACGTGCTTGGCGCCGAGGGCGCTTTCAAGCATTTGCAGCGTGGTGTAATGCGACCCGGTCAGCTCCTGCACCACGACCGGAATGTCGGCGAGGTCGCGCGGAACCTGCAGCTTCTCGTCGAAAGTGATGATCGCCTGCGCCGCCACCGACGCCCGCAGCGCCGCGATATTGCCGCCGCGCGTGCCTTTCTCCAGCCGGTCGATGCTGGCCCACTCGCAGACATTGTAGCTGTCGGCCGTGCCGCAGTCGAACATCTGCTCCTTCAAGCGCGCCATTACCGGAAATTCCACCTTGTCCTTTTCCCGGTCCGCGTAGGTCCCGGTAAAGCGAACGTCGAGCCCGGCTTTGTCGAACAATTTTTCCTCGATGCCGACGATCACGGGGAGATCGAAGATCGGGTTGTTCGGCGCGATTCTGACCAGCGGCTTTTCTGTTGGCATCGCTCGAGGGTCCTTCATTGCGTTGAGGTCATGGTGCGTATCGTTATCGTATCAATTTTCCGACCTGGCCGAAACAGCCAAGATGGACTGGGCCAGACGTGTCCTTAATGCGCCGTGAGGCCTGCGGCTTTGGCCAGTTCCGCGTTGATCGCAAGCTCTTCCTTCGCGAACTTGCCAAACTCATCGGCGTTCATCGCCATGGGCTGCACGCCGAGCTTGGCGAGCTTTTCGCGCACGCCCGGCACTTGCAGTGCCTTCTGAATTTCGCCGTTCAATCTGCTGACGATGTCGCGCGGCGTTTTGGCAGGCGCAAACACGCCGATCCAGAATCGGTAGGCGGAATTCGGATAGCCGCTTTCGAGCGTCGTCGGCACGTCGGGAAGCGTCGGCACTCGGGTCGGGCTGCTGACCGCCAGCGCCACGAGCTTGCCCTGACGCACTTGCGGCAATGCGGCAGGCACCGGCGCGTAATACACATCGACGCGGCCGGTCATGACTTCGAGCAATGCTTCAGGCGCCCCTTTGAACGGGATCGCCTGCACCTGAAATCCGGCGCTCAGACGCAGGCGCTCCATCGCAAGATGGATCGGGCTGCCGACGCCGATCGAGCCGAACGTGATTGGCCGTTGTTTTCCGAGCGCGACCAGCTCTTGAACCGTCTTGATGTTCCTCGACGGAGCAATGACGAGGACGAGGGGCAAATTCCCCAGCGGGGCGACCGCGGCAAAATCCTTGATCGGATCGTATGGCAGATCGGCAACGGTAGACGGTGAAATGACGTGGGCGGAGGAATGGGCGAGCAGCGTGTTACCGTCGGGATCGGCCATTGCGACCGCGCGGGCGCCGATGGTGCCGCTTGCTCCCGGCCGATTTTCAACGATGACCGTCTGCCCCAGTTGCGTCGCCACTTGCTCGAACACAATTCGTGGAACGATGTCGGCGGCGCTTCCAGGACTCAGCGGCACGATGACCTTGATGGGTTGGCTCGGCCACGGGTCGGCGGAAGCACCACTCATTGCGATAAAGGAGGCAAGGACGACCGCAGAGATCAGAGGCGCTCGTTTGCGCATGCCGTACTCCCTGAACGCGGGCCGATATTAGGATACAGTTCGCTCCCGCGACAACAAGGCTGCGCTACTTGATCAGCTCAGGCAAGCGCGACTGCAAAGGGCTTTTGATTTTGATATGAGCGGTGACGGCGATTTGGTGCTCGTTGCCGGCGGCGGGCCGGTCGGGTTGCTGTGCGCCTGGCTGCTCGGCCGGCACGGCCTGCGTGTGCGCCTGTTCGATAATAACGCTGCGCCGCAGGCCGATCCACGCGCCGCGACCACCCATCCGGCGACGCTCGAATTGCTCGCCGAAGACGGGCTGGTGGAGGACATGGCGCGTGTCGGGCTGGTGGCGCCGATCTTCCAGTTCTGGGACCGGCCGAGCGGCGAGCTCGTGGCGCAGTTCGACCACGCCTCGCTCAAGGACGACACGCGCTATCCTTATGTCGTCCAATGCGAACAGTTCAAGACGGCAAAGCTGCTGCTCGACCGGTTGTGCAATCTGCCGAATGTCGAAGTGCTGTTCGGCCACGAGGTGACGGAGGTGGCGCCGGGGGAAAATTCGGTCAGCGTCGCCGTGCGCGGGCCGGCAGGGACCACGACGCATGCTGGCAGCTATCTCATCGGCGCCGACGGCGGCCGCAGCACCGTGCGCAAGCAGTGCGGTGTTGCTTTCGAGGGTTTCACCTGGCCGGAGCGGTTCCTCGTCCTGACAACGCCGTATGATTTCGAAGCGGAGCGCGGTTATTGCTACCGCAGTTATTTCGCCGACCCGGGCGCCTGGTGCAATTGCTTCAAGGTGTCCGCCGACGGACCGCCCGGCCTGTGGCGCACGGTTTTTCCCGCCGGCGCCGAACAATCCGAGGCGGACATCCTGAGCGACGCCGGCGTGCAGGCGCGCATGCAATCGTTTTTTCCATCGCCGCGCGCTTACGAGATCGTGCATCGCAATTTGTACGTGACGCACCAGCGCGTGGCGGAGACCTTCCGCAAGGGCAGGGTTCTGCTGGCCGGCGACGCCGCCCACGTCAATAATCCGATCGGCGGCATGGGCCTTAATGGCGGCATTCAGGACGCCGTCAATCTGTCGGAAAAGCTTGCGGAGGTTCTGCGCGACGGAGCGCCGCACGAATTGCTCGATCTCTACAGCCGCCAACGCCGCGCCGTCGCGGTCGAATTCGTGCAGGAGCAATCGATCGCCAACAAGAAGCGCCTGGAGGCGCGCGATCCGGAAGCGCGCCGACGCAATCTCGGCGAATTGCGCGAGATCGCCGCCGACCCGGCGCGCGCCCGGCAATTCCTGCTGCGCACGTCGATGCTCGCCAGTCAGCGACGCGCGGCGGCGATGGGTCTCGAGGACGCATGAGCCAAGCCTTGAAAATTGCCGTCCCGGATATGATCTCGAATTCGTATTTCCCGGCCGAAGCCGCGGTCGAGCTCGGCTTTTTTCGCGCCGAGGGCCTCGACGCAACACTGGAAATGATCTTTCCGGTCGACAAGGCCTACAGCGCGCTGCGTGACGGCGCGGTCGATTTCGTCGGCGGCTCGGCCCACTCGGCATTGGCCGCCTTTCCGCAATGGGACGGCGTGAAGCTCATCTGCGCGCAAGCGCAGGGCATGTACTGGTTCCTGGTCATGCATGGGGATTTTGCCGCACGGCGCGGCGACATCGCCGCGGTCAAAGGCAGGCGCATCGGCGCGGCGCCCTGGGTCGACATGGGATTGCGCCGCCTGCTGATCGCGGCCGGCATCGAGCTTGAGCGCGACGGGGTGACAATCGCGCCGGTGCCCGGCGCGGTCGGCGCCGGCGTGAATTTCGGCCTGACCGCGGCAAGGGCGCTGGAGGAGCGCAAGATCGACGGCTTTTGGGCCAACGGCATGGGCGCCGAAGTGGCGGTTCGTCGTGGCGTCGGCACCGTCGTGCTCGACGTGCGGCGCGGCGACGGGCCGAAAGGGTGCTTCGACTACACCATGGCGTCGGTCGCCACCACCGACCGTCTGATCGACAAATCGCCGGAGGTCGCAGCCGCGGCGGTGCGAGCCATTGTCAATACGCAACGCGCGCTGAAGGACAATGTGGACCGAGCGGCCGATGTCGGACGCAAGCTGTTTCCGCCGGCGGAAGCGGAGTTGATTGTCGAGCTGATCCGCCGCGATCTGCCGTATTACGACGCGGCAATCTCTGAATCGTTTGTGGCCGGCATGAATAGGTTTGCGCGCGAGCTCGGAATCCTCAACGGCGACGTGCCTTATGAAAAAGTCGTGGCGACGCAGTATCGTCAGCTCTGGACCGCCTGAACGCTACGATCGTGCGAAGCGCTCGGCCGGCGGCGCGATTTCCGTCACCAGATCTCGCACCAGCGTCTTGTTGGACAGCGGCGCCAGCGTCATCTCGCGCGGCTGCAGGCGGGCGGTGCAGGCATAGACGGTCTTGCCGTCGAGTTCGATCATGCACTCCTTGCAGGCGTTGGCGTTGATGCAGGAGAAGCGGATCGCCAGAGTCGGATCGCGATACACCCGGATCCAACGCAGACCGTCGAGCACGGATTGGCCCGGCTCGAACGGCACCTCGTGCGTTTCCCAGCGGCCGGCATTGGGATCCGTGCCGCGCCAGACCGTGAGTGTTGCCTTTTCGGTCATGACGCTGTCGCCGGGCTAAGCTGCGGAGCGCCAGTTACCGTGATGCACCCATCCCGCAGCCGGACGAACTGATTGTGCGCCCAGTCCGCCGACATCTTCGGATAATCCTCGCGCTGCTGAGCGCCGCGCGTTTCACGTCGCGCCAGTGCCGTTTCTGCTACCACGCGCGCGACCAGCAGCATGTTGCGCAGGTCGAACCAGTCGATCCGCCGCATGTCGAAACCGTTGCCGTCGCCCGGCGGCAGCTCACCGAGATCGCGGGTCATGCGATCGATTTGGCCGAGCGCGCGCTCGAGTTTGGTCTCGTCGCGCAGCGCACCGACGTCGTCCTGCATCGTGGCCTGAAGCGCCTGCACCATCTCGGCGGTGTTGAGACCCTGCTCGCCCGCGTCCGCAGTCATAAGATCGAGCACGGCCCGCGCATTGTCGGCATGATCGGGCAGCGTGCTCACCCGCTTCCGCTTCGCACGATCGGCGGCGGCACGACCGGCGCGGCGCCCGAACACCAAGGCCTCGGTGATGGCGTTGCCGGACAGGCGGTTGGCGCCGTTGGCACCGCCAACCGCTTCGCCCGCGGCGAACAGACCCGGCAAATCCGTTTGCATTTGGGCGTCCGCTACGATGCCGCCCATGTGATAGTGCGCGATCGGTGCGACCTCGATCGGCGTCTTGGTCAGATCGATCCCGTTGGCGGCGAGGCGATCGATCACCGGACCGAACGATTCACGCAAGGCCGACTCCGGGCAATGCTGGAAGCTCAGATAGACGCCGCCATGCGGCGAGCCGCGGCCGGCCTCGACCTCCTTGAGAATCGCGTAACTGCCGACGTCGCGCGTGATGACATATTTGCCGTCCTCGGCGACGCCGTAGTTCTGAGTGAATTCCTCCATGCGGTTGTTCAGCAGCCGCCCGCCAAGTTTGTAGCGGAACGGATCCCACATGATCGGGTCCATGCCGATCAATCGCGGCGCCAGATGGCCGATGGGAAAAAACTGGACGAATTCCATGTCGACCAGCGATGCACCGGCGCGCAAAGCGAGTGCGTAGCCGTCGCCGCCCATGTTGGCCGACGCGCTGTTGCGCCGATAGAGCTTGGTGAGCCCGCCCGTCGCCAGGATGGTTGCTTTGGCCGACAGCATGACCGGCGCGCCCGATCCGAGATGCAGCGCCGCCGCGCCGCAGATTGCGCCGTCCGTTCGCAGCAGATCGATAACGCAAAGGTCGCCCGCCTTGCGGATGCCGCCGGTCTTGTTGACCGCGGTGCGCAGCGTCTTCGACACCGCGGGTCCGGTATTGAGAAAATCCACATAGACGCAGCGCGGCCGGTCGTGACCGGGCGCCATCGCCTGCGTGATCCGGCCATCCTTTCGCGCCCAGCCGACGCCCCATTCGTCCATTTCGCGAATGCACCTGGGTCCGTCCTCGCACAACAGCTGCGCAAGCGGCCGGTTGCAGAGGCCACGTCCGGCGGCAAGCGTGTCCTGATAATGATGGCTCCAATGATCGAAGGTTTCGGAGCCAAGCGCGACCGCGACCGTCATCTGCGCCATCACGGTCGCGCCGCCGCGCCCGATCAGACTGCGGTCGGCAAGCAGCACCCGGCAACCCGCGCGCGCCGCTTCAATAGCCGCATACATGCCGGCGGCGCCGGAGCCGATAACCAGGACATCAGTTTCGGTACGCATCGGCTCATACGGCATCGACGGCTCGCGGTGATGTTAAACCAATAATATAGTTTAGCATCCCTGCCGGGCACTTCGCCCCCCGGCCCCCACCGGGGTTTCTGTCCTCTTTCACTTCAGACGCGAGGTCTGCTTTTGACCCAAAGCGGACATGCCGCAGACTCTGCCGAATGTTCGCTAATGACCCAAGGTAGACATAAGCTAGTGCGCTGCACATGTCCGCTTTCGGGGCAAAGCAGACAGTCGTTGCGTCCGATAACGACGTTTACCGGAAGTGGGCATAAGCCCCCGTTTTTCTTGCGAATGGCCCCACTTAGGAACCAACTTTAATCATCCCGAAGGGTCGCGTTTGTTAATTACAGCGACTCTCGGCGCAAACGTCTCGCGCCTTATTGTCTTTTGGCGAACTCGCGCCGAAGCCACGCCATCGTGGCGTCTATCTTCCCCGTATCGCCGGCGACGCCGAACTGTGGGACGGCGGAAACGGTGACGTCGCCGGCCGGCCGGAGGTCTATCCCGTATTCGAACTCGTGCGATCACGATCGTGCCCGACGACCGTCACGCGACAAGGTGCGCCACGCCATCGCAATGTGAGATACATGCGAGTTCCTCACGCGTGACGGATCGCGCGTTGGAATCAAGGCGTTGCAGAACCGTACAAACTCCGTTGCAAAAGTGGGGGAGTAACGGGGGAGTTTCTCACGCGTGATTTTCGCGTGATTTCGATCGTGCGTAACGCTCCGGACGGCACGCGCAAATTGGCAATGGCCCTTGTTTCATGCTTTAGGAGCAACAGCCCAAGGCCTGCTTAATTTGTCTCTGGCCACGAACGCTGCGATGTCGGCGCGCCGGCTTTCGGTCAGGTCGACATCGTCCCAGCCGTTGAGCAGCTGGTTGCGGCTGACCGGATCGATCGCGAAGCGGTAGCTGCCGCCGCCGCATCGGATCTGCTGCCGCTCCAGATCGACGGTCACGTTCGTCGCGGGCTCCGCGGCAACGGCGCCGGCGAGTTCGGCCTCGTCGCCCTCGGCGACTGCCGCCGTCAGCAGCCCGTTCTTGACCGCGTTCTGCATGAAGATGTCGCCGAACGACGGCGCGATGACGCAACGGATGCCATGGTCGAACAAAGCGTAGACCGCGGCCTCGCGCGACGAGCCGCCGCCGAAGTTGCGGCCGGCGATCAGGATCCTGGCATCGCGATAGGCGGGCTGGTTGAGCGGGAAATCGGCGCGCTCGGCGCCGTCGGCATCGAAACGCAGATCCTGGAACACCACCTTGCCCAGCCCCCGCGAGCGCGGCCATTTGAGATAGCGAGCCGGCAGGATCTGGTCCGTATTCAGATTGGGCTGCGGCAGCGGGCAGGCCGTGGCGGTGAGGCGGACGAATTTCTCCATGGTCGCGCCCGTCAGTTTGCCGTTGCGCCCGACGCCTTCACGATCGGCGCCCAGCGCTTGATGTCCTCGCGCACGAAGGCGGCAAACGACGCCGGGGAATCGCCGACCGGCGTGGCGCCCTCCGTCTCCAGCCGCTTGCGCATATCCGTATCGGCAAGCCCCGCGACGATGACCGCATTGAGCCTGTCGGTCACCGCCGGCGGCATCTTCGCGGGTCCGAAAACGCCGAACCATGCGCTCGAATTCAAATCCGGGCACGGCTTCCGCGATCGCCGGCAGATCGGGAAAGGACGGCAGGCGTGTCGCCGTCGTCACGCCGTAAGCGCGAAGGTTGCCGGCGCGGACCTGCGCGGTTCCGGTGACGAGGCTGATGAACATCAGGTCGACTTGCCCGCCCAGTACGTCGGTGAGCGCGGGGGCCGTGCCCTTGTAGGGCACGTTGAGCAGGCGCACGCCGGTCATGAGCTTGAATTTCTCGCCGGCGAGATGCAGCGACGACCCGATGCCGCCGATGCCGATCGTCAGTTTGCCGGGCTGCGCTTTGGCAAGCGCGATGAGCGCCTGGAGATCCTTTGCCGGCAGTTTCGGATTTCCGACCAGAAGGCTCGGCACCGTCGCGACCTTGGTGATGGCGGTGAAATCGGCCGCGGGATCGTAAGGCAGCTTCGGATAGAGCGAGGCGTTGATCGTGTGGCTGCTGAAGCTGACGAGCAGCGTGTAGCCGTCCGGCACCGACTTCGCCACCGTTTCAGCGGCGATGTTGCCGCCCGCGCCCGGCCTGTTCTCGACGATGACGCTCTGCTTCAGGGCCGCCGCCATCGGCACGGCGATGGCGCGGGCGATCGTGTCGGTGGTGCCGCCGGGCGGGGCGCCGACGATCAGCTTGATGGTGCGGTCGGGATAGCCCTCGGCGCGGGGCGCCTGCGCGCTCAGCAGCAGCGCCGTCGCGATCGTTACAATGCGGAAAACGTGCGCAATTCTCTTTTCCATTGGCATTCCTCAGACGCTCCGGCCCGTGAGCAGCGGCCGCACATCGGCGAGGTGCCCGGTCACGGCGGCGGCTGCGACCATCGCCGGCGACATCAGATGGGTGCGGGCGCCGGGCCCTTGCCGGCCGCGGAAATTGCGGTTGGTGGTCGATGCGCAGCGTTGCCCCGGCGGCACCAGATCGCCGTTGATGCCGACGCACATCGAGCAGCCGGAATCGGCCCACTCAAGGCCCGCATCGCGGAAGATGCGGTCGAGCCCTTCCTGCTCGGCCTGCCGCTTCACCGTCGACGAGCCGGGCGAGACCAGCCCCGGCACCTTGCTCTTGCGGCCGGCGAGCACGGCGGCGGCGGCGCGCAGGTCCTCGATGCGCGCATTGGTGCAGGAACCGATGAAGACGCGGTCGATGGCGACGTCGGTCAGCCTGGCGCCCGGCGCGATGCCCATGTAGTCGAGCGCGTCGCGCAGATATTTGCGGCGCGCCTCGTCCTCGACGCCCGCCGGATCGGGCACCCGCGCATCGACCGGCAATGCGTCGTCGGGCGTGGTGCCCCAGGTGACGATTGGCGCGATCTCGTCGGCGTTGAGCGTCACTTCGCGGTCGAATTCGGCATCGTCATCGGAAACGAGCGCCGACCAGTCCTCGGCCGCCTTGTCGAAATCCGCGCCCTTCGGCGCGTAGGGCCGCCCCTTGAGATAGGCGAAGGTCGTCTCGTCCGGCGCCACCATGCCGCAGCGGCCGCCGGCCTCGATCGACAGGTTGCACAGCGTCATGCGGCCTTCCATCGTCAGCGCACGGATGGCGCGGCCCGCGAACTCGATGGCGTGGCCCTGCGCGCCGTCGGCATGAATGCGGGCGATGATGGCGAGCGCGATGTCCTTCGCCGCAATGCCGGTCGCCGCGGTGCCGTCGACGGTGATGCGCATGCGCTTGGGCTTCTTCTGCCACAGCGTCTGCGTCATCAGGACATGCGCGACTTCCGAGGCGCCGATGCCGAAGGCGTAGGCGCCGAAGGCGCCGTGCGTCGAGGTGTGGCTGTCGCCGCAGACGACGAGCAGGCCGGGCAGCGTCAATCCCTGCTCGGGACCGACCACATGCACGATGCCCTGGCGCGGATCGCGCAGGCCGAACAGCGTGATGTGGCTGTCGGCGGCATTCGCCTCGAGATTGCGCACCATCGCGCCGATCTCGGGATCGGCGATGCCGGCGGCGCGGCCGCGCGTCGGCACGTAGTGATCGGCGACGCCGAAGGTGAGGCCCGGCTCGGCGATGGTGCGCCCGCGCGCCTTCATCTGGCTGAAGGCGTGGAACGAGCCCTCATGGACGTAATGGCGGTCGACCCAGAGCAGCGCGGCGCCGTCCTCGCGGCGCGTGATCTCGTGCGCCGACCACAATTTGTCGATCAGGGTGCGAGGCTCGCTCATTATCAAGTCGCCTTGCCGCAACCTTGGCGGGCTTGTCGAGGGTGGGCAATATTGTATGCTAAAAAATACCAAGTAAAGCGCCCGACGCCGGAGGCGCTCGTGAGGGGTGCGGGGTGCGCGACTGGCTCGGCGAAGCGAAGGCAAAGCAGGTCTATCTGGTCCTGCGCGACCGCATCTTGAGCGGCGCGATCGGCTTCGGCGCCAAGCTGCCCACCGAGAACGAGCTCGCGGACCATCACGGCGTCTCGCGCGTCACCGTGCGCCGCGCGCTCGGGGAACTGGCGCGCGAGCGGCTGATCGAGCGGCGGCGCAGCGCCGGCACCCGCGTCATCTATCGTCCGTCGCCGGCGCCGATCACCGCCGATATCTCCGGCGTGCTCGCCAACATTGCCGACATGGGCCGGCGCACGGCGGTCAAGCTGCTCTCGTTCGACTATGTGCCGGCGGAAGGCGCGGTGGCGCAGGCGCTCGCCGCCGCGCCCGACCAGCTGCTGCAGCGCTCGGTGCGCGTGCGCTCGGTCGATGGCCTGCCGTTCTCCTATCTCACCACGCACGTGCCCGAGAGCGTGTCGGTCACCTTCTCGCGGCAGGAACTGGCGGCGCGGCCGCTGCTCGAACTGCTTGAGCGCGCCGGCGTCAAGGTCGAGCACGCGCGCCAGCGCATCAGCGCAGGGCTCGCCACGCCCGCCGTCGCCGAGGCGCTCGGCGTGCGCAGCGGCTCGCCGCTGATCGAGCTGGTGCGCGTCGTCTATGACCAGTCCGGGCGCGGCGTCGAGCATCTGCACGCGCTCTACCGGCCCGACCGCTACGCCTTCGAGATCGATCTGGTGCGCTCGGGCGCCGCCGACACCAAGGCCTGGGCGCCGCTCGTTCGCCGCCCCGGCAAACCGAGATTCGAGAAGCCTCGACAGCAAGACCAAGGGTCTCGCGTCGCCACGCTGAAACAGAGGGAGAGTGATCATGTCGACCCGTCAATATCCATTGAGCCGCCGCCGTTTCCTCGCCACCACCGCCGGGGGCGCCGCCGCGGCGGCGACCGGCAGCCTCGCCATGCCGTCGGTGCTGCGCGCGCAAGGCGCGCCGGTGAAGCTCGGCGTGCTGCATCCGGTCAGCGGCGCGCTGTCTTACTCCGGCACGCAGGGCCGTCTCGGCGCCACCCTGGCGATCGAGGAGATCAACGCGGCCGGCGGCATCAAGTCGCTGGGCGGCGCCAAGATCGATGCCGTGCTCGGCGATGCGCGCTCGACGCCGGAAGGCGGCACCGCCGAAGTCGAGAAGATGAATTCCGACGGCGTCGCCTGCATCGTCGGCGGCTATGCCAGCAACATCTGCCTCGCCACCACCCAGGCGGCGGCGCGCTATGACCTGCCTTACGTGGTCGACGTCGGCGTCGCCGACGGCATCGTCACCCGCGGGCTGAAGAATACCTTCCGCTTCGGCCCCGGCTTCGGCGTCATCGCCAAGACCGCGCTCGACAACCTGGTCAAGATCAACGACGCCGCCGGCAAGCCGGCGAAGACGGTGATGATCGTGCACGAGGATTCGCTGTTCGGCTCCGGCCTCGCCAAGCTGCTCAACGCGCAGCTGCCCACCAAGGGCTTCCAGGTGCTGGAGACGATCCCGCATCCGACGCCGAACCGCGACTTCAACAACATCGTGCTCAAGATCAAGGCGCAAAATCCGGACATCGTCATCCCGGCCGACTACTACAACGAATACGTCCTGCTCGCCCGCACCATGCAGCAGCAGCACGTGCGGCCGAAGGCGATCTACTCGGTGCTTGGCGGCGCGGCCTCCTCCTACAAGTTCGTCAAGGAGTTCCCCGACGCCGCCAAGTGCATCATGGACTGCAATCACTGGTTCGATCCGCACAACGACAAGGCGCTGGCGCTGAAGAAGAAGGTCGAGGCGAACGGCCAGTTCTATACCTACGAGGTCTACATGAACTACTCCTGCGTCGGCCTCATCGCCGATGCGCTGGAGCGCGCGGCCTCCGCCGACCGCGCCAAGCTCACCGCGGCGCTGGCGAGCTCGACCTGGTCCGGCCACGTGATGCCTTACGGCCCGACCAAGTTCGCCAACGGCCAGAACGAGGGCGCGGCGCCGGTCAACACGCAGGTGCAGGACAACGACATCAAGGTGATCCTGCCGCCGGAGTTCGCCAACGCGAAGCCAATCTTCCCGATGCCCGCGTAGCATCGACGGCGCGGGCGGCGCACGCTGCGCCGCCCGTTGTCGCCCGTACGCGCATGCTGTCGCCTGCGATTCTGATTCCCGCGATCCTCAACGGCCTGTTGACCGGTGCGGTCTATGCGCTCGTCGCGCTCGGGCTGACGCTGATCTACGGCGTGCTGCACATCATCAATTTCGCGCACGGCGCGCTGCTCACCGCCGCCATGTTCGCGGCCTTCTTCGCCTACCGGTTCGGCATCGATCCTTACCTCGCCATCTTCCTGCTGGCGCCGGTCTTCTTTGCCGTCGGCTATGCCCTGCAGCGCTTCGTTATCGGTCCCGCCTCGCACGGCGATGACCGCAACATGCTGCTGGTGACGCTCGGCATCGCCGTCGTCATCGAGAACGCGCTGCTCTACGCCTTCCGCGCCGACACCCGCACCATCGACGTGTCCTACGCCTTCCAGACCATCGATTTCGGCGTCACCTTCCTCGCCGTTCCGCGGCTGATCGGCTTTGCCGCGGTGTTCGTCGTCGCGCTGGCGCTGTGGCTGATCATGAGCTTCACCGACACCGGCCGCGCCATCCGCGCTGTCGCCAAAGAGAAGCTCGGCGCCGAGCTCGCCGGCATCGACGTCGCCCACGTCTATGCGGTGACCTTCGGCCTCGGCACTGCCTGCGTCGCCATCGCCGCCTGCCTGCTGATCCCGAGCTACTACGTCAATCCGGGCGCCGGCAACGCCTTCGTGCTGGTCGCCTTCACCATCGTCGTGCTCGGCGGCATGGGCTCGGTGCCCGGCGCGTTGATCGGTGGTCTGGTGATCGGCGTGGTGGAGAGCCTGTCCAGCCTGTTCCTCGGCGACTCGCTCGGCCAGGTCGGCATTTTCCTCATCTTCATCGCGGTGCTGCTGGTGCGGCCGAGCGGCCTGTTCGGAGCGCGGGCATGAGGGCCTTCGCATCCATCGCGATCGTCGTCGCGCTGCTCGCCGCGGTGCCGCTGGTCGTGCATTCCAACGTCGTGCTCAACTTCCTCGTCGTCGCGCTGATGATTGCGCTCGCCGGGCAGGGCTGGAACATCCTCGGCGGCTACGGCGGGCAGTACTCGTTCGGCCACGCCGCCTTCTTCGGCACCGGCGCCTACGTCACCGCCATCCTGCAGATGCGCTACGGCGTCAACGCCTGGGTCGGCATCGCCGCCGGCATCGCCGCCGGCGCGCTGGTCGGCGCCATCATCGGCGCGCTGACCTTCCGCTCCGGCCTGCGCGGCTCCTACTTTGCGCTGGTGACGCTCGCCTTCGCCGAGGTGCTGCGCATCCTCGCCAGCGTCGCGCCGGTCACCGGCGCCGGCGTCGGCACGCTGATCAAGCTCGATCTGCGCGCGCAGGCGTTCCAGTTCCAGAGCCGCGCCGTGTTCTACTGGATCATCCTCGCGCTGGTCGCGCTGTCGCTGATCATCGCCAGACTGATCGAGCGCTCGCGTTTCGGCGCCTGGCTGATCGCGGTGCGCGAGAACGAGGACGCCGCGCAGGCGCTCGGCGTCGATGTCGCCACCGTCAAGTCGGTCGCCATGGTCATCTCGGGCGCGATCACCGCCGCCGCCGGCTGCTTCTATGCGCAATATTTCCTCTTCGTCGATTCCGGCATTGCCTACGGCACCTGGATCTCGATCGAGGCGCTGCTGACGCCGATCATCGGCGGCGCCGGCACCGTGTTCGGGCCGCTGCTCGGCGCGCTGGTGGTGAAGGCGCTGGGCGAGGGGGCGCAGTTGTTCACCGGCGATGCGCCCGGCCTCGACCTCGTCGTCTACGGCGCGGTGCTGGTACTGGTGATCGCCTTCACGCCGCGCGGCCTGATCGGCGGCCTCGCGCAGGCGCGGCAATGGTTCGCGCGCCGTCAAGCAGGCGTGGAGGCGCGCAATGGCTGAGCCTTTGCTCGTCGTCGATCGTGTCTCGCGCCGCTTCGGCGGCCTCGTGGCGGTGAATGCCGCGTCGCTGATCGCCGCGGAGGGCCGCATCACGGCGCTGATCGGTCCCAACGGCGCCGGCAAGACCACGCTGTTTTCCATCATCTCCGGCTTCCTCAAGGCGAGCGACGGCAGCGTCCGCTATGCCGGCGAGGACATCACCGGAGAACCGCCGCATCGCCTCGCGCGGCGCGGCATCGCCCGCACCTTCCAGATCGTGCAGCCCTTCGCCGGCCTCACCGTGCGCGAGAACATCCTGGTCGGCGCGCACCTGCGCCACCGCGCGCGCGAGGCGGCGCTCGCCCTCGCCGAACAGGTCGCCCGCGAGGTCGGCCTCGCCGGCATGCTCGACCGCCCGGCCGACACGCTCACCGTCGCCGGACGCAAGCGGCTCGAGCTTGCCCGCACGCTGGCGACCGAGCCGAAGCTGCTGCTGCTCGACGAGGTGCTGGCCGGGCTCAATCCGTCCGAGATCCGCGATATCGTGCCGGTGATCCGCGGCCTCTGCGCGCGCGGCATCACCATCGTGATGATCGAGCACGTGATGCAGGCGGTGATGAGTCTGGCCGAGCACGTCTTCGTGCTCGCCGAAGGCCGCATCATCGCCGAGGGCACGCCGGCCCAGGTGGCGGCCGATCCGGCGGTGGTCGAGGCCTATCTCGGCCACGGCGCGGCGGCAAAGCTTGGAGGCACCCATGGCCACTGACGCGCTGCTGTCCGTCCACGGATTGCACGCCGGCTATGGCGAGACCGAAGTGCTGCGCGGCGTCGACCTCGCCGTCGAAACCGGCGAGATCGTCGCCGTGCTCGGCTCCAACGGCGTCGGCAAGTCGACGCTCAACCGCGCCATCTCCGGCCTCGTGCGGCCGAGCGCCGGCGCGATCCGTTTCGACGGGGCCGAGGTCGGGGACGAAAAGCCGCCGGCCATCGTCGCGCGCGGCCTCATTCATGTGCCGGAGGGCCGCCGCATCTTCCCGAACCTGTCGGTCGGCGAGAACCTCGATCTCGGCAGCTACCGGCGCGCGCGCGAGCGCCGCGGGCAGAACCGCGAGCGCGTCTTCGCCATCTTCCCGCGCCTTTATGAGCGCCGCGGCCAGCGCGCCGGCACGCTCTCCGGCGGCGAGCAGCAGATGCTGGCCATCGGCCGCGGGCTGATGGCCGAGCCCAGGCTGATCATCCTCGACGAACCCTCGCTCGGCCTCTCGCCGCTGCTGGTCGAGGAGCTGTTCGCGCTGATCAAACGCATCAATATCGACGGCGTTTCCATCCTGCTGGTCGAGCAGAACGTCGTGCAGAGCCTCGAGGTCGCCGACCGCGCCTATATCCTCGCCGAAGGAAAATTCGTGATGTCCGGCGCAGCCGCCGACATCGCCGCCGATCCCGCGCTCAAACGCGCCTATCTAGGAATGTGACGCATGACCGATACGCTGCGCCAACGTCTGTCGCGCCCGCCGATCCTGATCGCGCCGGGCATCTACGATCCGCTGACCGCGCTGATCGCCGAACAGGCCGGCTTCGAAGCGCTTTATGTCTCCGGCGCGGCCATCGCCTATACGCGGCTCGGCCGTCCGGATATCGGCCTCGTCAGCATGAGCGAAGTCGTCGACACCGTCGCGCTGATCCGCGACCGCGTACGCGCGCATCTCGTCGTCGACGCCGACACCGGCTACGGCAATGCGCTCAATGTCGAGCGCACCGTGCGCCTCCTGGAGCGCGTTGGCGCGAATGCCATCCAGATCGAGGATCAGTATTTTCCCAAGCGTTGCGGTCATCTCGACGACAAGGTGCTGATCCCGGCAGCGGAAATGGCCGGCAAGATCAAGGCGGCGACCGACGCACGAGCCTCGCGCGAGACGCTGATCATCGCCCGCACCGACGCCGTCGCCGTGGAGGGCTTCGAGCGCGCCATCGCGCGCGCCGGGCTTTATCGCGAAGCGGGCGCGGATGTGCTGTTCGTCGAGGCGCCGCGCAAGCGCGAGGAGCTCGCCCGCATCGGCGCTTCCATGGGCAAGGGCACGCCGCTGATGGCCAACATGGTCGAGGGCGGCAAGACGCCGCTGATGGCGGCTGCCGAATTGCAGGCGCTCGGCTTTGCCTTCGTCATCTTCCCGGGCGCCATCGTGCGCGCGCTGGCGAAGGCCGCCGAGGAGTTCTACGCCTCGCTGAAAGCCAATGGCAGCACCGAGCCGTTCCGTCAGCGCATGTTCGATTTCGACGCGCTCAACAGGCTGATCGGCACGCCGGACATGCTGGCGCGCGGCAAGCGCTACGAGGCTGCCTCGACGCCGGATCAAGACAAGTAAGCAAGGACTATCTCACATGGACAAGCTTTTCGATGTTGTGATCAAGAACGCCCGCGTGGTGCGCCCGAACAGGACATCGGTCGATTGCCTCGATATTGCAATCAAGGACGGAAAGGTCGCCCGGCTCGCACCCGACATTCAGGCGGAGCGTGCGAGAACCGTTTTCGACGCCAGGAATCGTCTGGCATTCCCGGGCTGCGTCGACGCCCACATGCACATCGGCATCTATGCGCCGCTCGCGCAGGACGCGGTGTCCGAGAGCAAGGCCGCGGCCATGGGCGGCGTCACCTCAAGCCTGAACTACCTGCGCACCGGCCATTACTATCTCAATCGCGGCGGCTCTTATCGCGACTTCATGCCCGAAGTGCACAAGCAGTCGGAGGGGAATTTCTGGGTCGACTACGGCTTCCATCTGGCGCCGATCGAATCGAGCCATATCGACGAGATGGAATACCTCGTCACCGAGCACGGCATCCCGTCGTTCAAGATCTTCATGTTCTACGGCGGCTACGGGCTGCACGGCGCCTCGTCGCAGCAGAACGAGTTTTTGATGATCGGGCCCGATGAGCGCTACGACATCGCGCATTTCGAGTTCATCATGCGCGGCGCGCAACGCCTGATGGAGAAATTTCCTGACAAGGCCGCGCACATCAGCGTCAGCCTGCATTGCGAGCTTGCCGAGATTCTCACCGCCTATACGAAAATCGTCGAACGTGAAGGCAAGCTCACCGGACTGAAGGCCTACAGCGCGGCGCGGCCGCCGCATTCCGAGGGGCTCGCGATCTGGATCGCCTCCTATCTGGCGAACGAAACCAATTGCCTGAACATCAATCTGCTGCACCTGAGCTCGCGCAAGGCCGTGGACGCGGCGTGGACCATGCAGCAGGTGTTCCCGCATATCGCCTTCCGCCGCGAGGTGACGGTCGGCCATCTCCTGCTCGATACCGATTGCGAATGCGCCGTGCACGCCAAGGTCAATCCGCCGATCCGCCCGCGCGAGGACGTCGAAGCGCTGTGGCAGGCCGTGCTCGACCGCAAGATCGACTGGATCGTCAGCGATCATGCCTGCTGCTCGGCCGAGCAGAAGTGGTCAAAGGACGATCCGACCAATATCTGGCTGGCGAAATCGGGATTTGGCGGCACCGAATATCTGCTGTCGGGGGTCATCAGCGAAGGCAGCAAACGCGGCATGTCGTACAACCACATGGCCGAACTCCTGAGCTGGAAGCCGGCGCAACGCTTCGGTCTGCCGAGCAAGGGCGACATCGCCCCGGGCTACGATGCCGACATCGTCATCGTCGATCCGCACGAAAGCTTCGTGGTGCACGCGGCCGAATCGGAATCGGTGCAGGGCTATACGCCGTTCGAAGGGGTAGAGCTTGGCGGCCGCGTGAAGAGCACCTTCCTGCGCGGTGCGCTTGTCTACGACAGCGGAAACGTTGTCGGGCCGGCGCGTGGCAAATATCTGCGCAGGCCCGAAGCCCCTCGCGTTCGATGAACTGCCTCGATGTCCGTGGTTGACGCGGCAAAAGGCGAAGAGTTCGACGCGCACGCACCGCTGCTCATTGTCGGCGCCGGTGCCGCCGGCTTATGCGCCGCCTTGGCGGCCAAGGAAGCGGGCATCGACCCCGTGGTGATCGAGCGCGACACCGTGCCCTCGGGCTCGACCGCGCTGTCCGCTGGCCTCATTCCCGCCGCCGGCACGCGGTTCCAGCGCGCCAAGGGTATCGCCGACAGTCCGGAGCTGTTCGCGGCGGATATTCAGCGCAAGGCGCATGGCGAAGCCGATCCCGCCGTCGTCGAAGCGGTAGCGAAAGGCTCCGGCCCGCTGGTCGAGTGGCTGGCCGACCGCTACGGATTTCCCTTCGACGTCGTGGACAATTTCAACTATCCGGGCCATTCCGCGCTGCGCATGCACGGCCTGCCGAGCCGCACCGGGCGCGAACTGATCGACCGGCTGCGCAGCGCGGCGGAAGCAGAAGATATCGTCATTCTCACCGGGCGTGTCGCCGGGCATCTGTTTGCGGAATCCGACGGCCGCATCCGTGGCGTCGAACTCCTGAGCGGTGACGAGGCGCGGGAGCGCATCGGCTGTGATGCGCTGGTTCTGGCTTGCAACGGCTATGGCGGCAACCCGGAGCTCGTGCGCCGGTTCATTCCCGAGATGGCGACCGCGCTCTATTTCGGCCACCCGGGCAATCGCGGCGATGCCTTGCTTTGGGGCGAAGCGCTCGGCGCGCAGCTTAAGCACCTCGCCGCATATCAAGGCCACGGCTCGGTCGCCACGCCGCACAATATTCTCATCAGCTGGGCGGTCATCATGCAGGGTGGCGTTCAGGTCAATGCGGAAGGCCGCCGCTTCTGCGACGAATCGCGTGGCTATTCCGAGCAAGCTGCCGATGTGCTGCGCCAGCCGGGCGGCATCGCCTGGAACGTGTTCGATGCGCGCATCGCCGTCGTCGCAAGGCAGTTCGAGGATTTCCGCGAGGCCGAGCGCGCTGGCGCCATTCTAACCATGGACAGCGTTGCAGAACTCGCGGGTGCCATGCGGGTGCCGGTCAAGGCCTTGATGGATGAATTGGCCGAAGTCGAAATCCTCAAGCCAATGAGAGGTTGTGATCGTTACGGGCGGCAATTCTGGCCGGAGCAACATTTTGAGCCGCCTTTCCACGCTATCAAGGTCACAGGCGCGCTCTTTCACACGCAGGGTGGACTGGCGACCGACGCGGTTGGCCGGGTCAAACGCAAAGATGGTACGCTCTTCCCCAATCTCTACGCGGCCGGCGGGGCGGCGGCCGGAGTCTCTGGGGCGACCGCAGCTGGCTATCTGTCGGGAAATGGCCTGTTGACCGCGACGGTGCTTGGCCGCTTGGGCAGCAACGCGGCCGCGAGGCAGGTCGCGAAACAATAGATGTCAGGTGGCGATCAGCGGACTTTCTATGGCCTGGACGTCCGGTTGGCGATAGAAATTCCTTAAAGGAGTGAGGAGGTTCCATGGTCGCCCGCCGTCCCGTTTTCAAGACATCGCCCACCAATGCCGCGCTCGGCGAGATCCAGACGCTGCCGGCCCGCAAGCCCGACATGCCTTACGCGCCGGCGATCCGCGTCACCGCGCCCGGCGACCTGCTGTTCATCTCCGGTGCGACGCCGTCGCCGCTCTATCACAAGCATCCCCACGTGCTCACCGAGCACAATCACCCGGTCGGCATCGAGGCGCAGACGCGGCTCGCCATGGACAACATCAAGTCGATCCTCGACCACGAGGGCCTGGCCTGGACCGACGTGGTGAAGGTGACGAAGTACCTGACCGACATGCGTGACATGGACGGCATGGTGGCGGCGATGGCGGAATATTTCGGCGACTGGACGCCGGCCTCGACCACGGTCTGCGTCAACCAGCTCTCGACGCCCGGCGCGCGCGTCGAGCTCGACATGATCGCGAGCTACCCGAAGAAATAGCCGGCAGGTTCAGCCGATGATCTTGCGCCGCCGCAGCATGCGCAAGGTCGCCTCGATCGGGATATGCACGGAGGACGACAGGCTGCCCACTTCAGATTCGATCTCGTGGAGCGCCCGCTCCAGCAGAAAAAGATCGAGCAGCTCGCGCGTCTGATTTTCCCCGGCCGGCCACAGCGGGGCCGGCCCCAGGGTCTCGCGGTAGCTCTCCCAATAGGCCGCCGCCAGCCGGTCGCCCCAGGCGCGGACGCGATTCGCCAGCGACGCGTGCTCCTCGGGTGCCAGATTGGCCGTTCGGTCGATCGCCGAACGGGTTGCGTAGTCGATCGAGCGCAGAAAGCTCGCGACATCGCGGGCGGGCGGCATTTTGCTGCGCCGCTCGTCAAGCGGGCGATGCGGCTCGCCTTCGAAGTCGAAGATGAAAGCGTCTTCTTTCGCGATCAGCACATGGCCGAGATGCAAATCGCCGTGATGGCGGATCTTGAGGCCGTCGAAACGCGTGCTGCCCCCGGACTCGATATGCCTGACGATGGCATCGTGGTCATCGAGCAATTGTTGAGCAGCGTGCCGCGCAGCTTCGGCAAGCTCATCGCGGCGGCGGTGGTGGAGGAGCAGGTCGAACACGATGTGCGCGCGCGCCAGCAGGGCTCCGGTCCAGCACGCGGCATCGTCCGCGCCGATCGGCTCGGGCGCGAAGGCGGCAATGTCAGGCCGGCTCGCGAGCGCCAGATGCAGCTCGGCGGTACGGCGCCCGATCTGGCGCATGCGGTGGAGCATCGCGGCGGATTCCAGATTCTCGGTGAAGCTTTCGCCGGGCAACATCCGCTGTTCGTCGATGAAGCGATCGAGCGAGGCTCCCGTCACGGTCCAGGCGTCGCCCTGGTTCTCGACGCAGGCGTGCACGACGGCGAGCGCCGAGCGGCTGTCGTCTTCGGCAAGTTCGACGGTGCCGAGCAAAGCCGGGGCATTCTGAAAATGCGCCTCGTCGATCAGGAATCTGCCGACTTCGATGTCCGGATGAATGCCGGCGGTGACGAGGCGCAGGATCTTCACGACATATTTCCCGTCGGCGATCACGCGTGAGTTCGACCGCTCGACCGCGGTGACCGTCTTGATCTCCGGCAAAGGCGTTCCGGCAAAGGCGCTGGTCGGCCGAAATTCGACCGTCGGCCCGCCATTGCCGATTGTCTCGCCGGCGTGGATATTCGCCAACAGCGCGGCGATGAATTCGGGTTCGGCGCCGGCATCGATCAGCGTGCCTTCGCGCGGGCCGCGGCGAACGGCGGACAGCACGGTGGCCGGGCCTCTGTCGAGCGCGGTGTGGCGCGTCCAGCGGATGGTCAACGGCAGGAAATAACGGGCCGGCCCCTGCGCCCCGGCTGCTTCCACGATGACGGCAGCGAAGCGGTCGTTGCCGCGCTCGATGCGGACGGCGGCGGACACCTTCGCGGTGATCGACCGCGACGTCTTGTCGGCGAACCACCGGCAGCCGGGCATGAAGACGGGCAGGACGTCGTGCTCGAACGTGCGCTTGGTCCAGACGGACAACGGCGAATCCCAGCTGTCGCTGACCACCAGCGTGGTGAGCTCGCGCGGCAGGATCTTTTCCGGCTCGCCTTCGGCTTCCTGTTCGAGCGAGAACCAGAAGAAGCCATAGGGCGGCAACGTGATCAGATAGGGCAGGTCGCCGATGCGGGGAAAGCGCGTGCGGCCGAGCATCTCGCGCGGGATACGGCCCTTCCACGCGCCCATGTCGAGCTCCACCGCCTGCGCCGAGCGCGACATATTGGCGACGCAGAGGATGGCTTCGTCGCCGAGCTGGCGCACATAGGCGAGCACTGCGCGGTTCGCCGGCCGGATGAAGGTGAGCGTGCCGCGGCCGAACACCCTGGTCGATTTGCGCACGCCGATCAGCCGCTTGGTCCAGCTCAACAGCGAGGACAGCGAGTGCGCCTGCGCCTCCACATTGACGGCGGCATAGCCGTAAACCGAATCCATGATCGGTGGCAGATAGAGCGCCGCGGGGTTGGCGCGCGAGAAGCCGCCGTTGCGGTCGGGCGTCCATTGCATCGGCGTGCGCACGCCGTTGCGGTCGCCCAGATAGATGTTGTCGCCCATGCCGATTTCATCGCCGTAGTAGATGATCGGCGTGCCGGGCATCGACATCAGGATCGAGTTCATCAGCTCGATCTTGCGCCGGTCGTTGTCCATCAGCGGCGCCAGCCGCCTGCGGATGCCGAGATTGACGCGCGCCCGCGGATCGGCGGCGTAGGTGGACCAGAGATAGTCGCGCTCCGAGTCGGTCACCATTTCCAGCGTCAGTTCGTCGTGATTGCGCAGGAACATGGCCCACTGGCAGTTCTCCGGAATTTCCGGCGTCTGCCGCATGATGTCGGTGATCGGAAAGCGATCTTCCTGCGCGATCGCCATGTAGATGCGCGGCATCAGCGGGAAGTGATAGGCCATGTGGCACTCGTCGCCGTGGCCGAAATAGGCCTGCACGTCCTCCGGCCACTGATTGGCTTCCGCCAGCAGCACCTTGTTCGGCGCGTACTCGTCGAGGGCGGCGCGCAGCCGCCGGAGCACGGCATGGGTCTCCGGCAGGTTCTCGTTGCTGGTGCCCTCGCGTTCGCAGAGATAGGGCACGGCATCGAGCCGGAAGCCGTCGACGCCGGCATCGAGCCAGCGCTTCATCACCTGCAGCACGGCGCTCACCACGCGCGGATTGTCGAAGTTGAGGTCCGGCTGGAACGAGAAGAAGCGGTGCCAGTAATAGGCGCCGGCTTCCTCGTCCCAGGTCCAGTTCGCGCCCTTGATGTCGGCGAAAAAGACCCGGGTGCCGGCGTATTTCTGGTCGGTGTCGCTCCAGACGTACCAGTCGCGCGCGCTCGAGCCGGCCGGGCTGCGCTTGGCGCGCTTGAACCAGGGATGCTGGTCGGAGGTGTGATTGACGACCAGTTCGGTGATCACGCGCAGGCCGCGGCGCTTGGCCTCCTGCATGAAGCGGCGGAAGTCCCGCATATTGCCGAAGGCGGGATTGATGTCGCCGTAGTCGGAAATGTCATAGCCGTCGTCGCGGCCGGGGCTCGGATAGAACGGCAGCAGCCACAGCGCGGTGACGCCGAGATCGCGCAGGTAGTCGAGCCGCTCGATCAGCCCGACGAAATCGCCGACGCCGTCGCCATTTGAGTCCTGGAACGCCTTGACGTGCAGCTGATAGATGACGGCGTCCTTGAACCAGAGGCCGTCATCGGCCTTCTGCGCAGTGTCGCTGTCGAGAGTGGGGACGATATTCATGGCGCTGTTTGTGCAGGAGTTCCAAGCGGGACAGCGCGCCGAAAGTTCCATGCCATCACGGCCAAATCGGCGGGTCGTCAGCCCGGTAGCGGCAAAATGCGTCGGAGTTGAGGGCGGCGGGCGCGAAAGACGGACGGGGTCCGTAGTCTGTTACCGGCGGCCAATCAGGCCGCGGGCGCCTGTTCGACCGACAGCACCCGCATGATGTCGTCCTGCACCTTCTGCCGGTCGGCGCCGGTCAGCCGCGCCTCGTAGGCGATGCGGGCCGGGCGGTGGAACACCAGCACGCGGTCGCCGATCTCCATTGCCTCGTTGATCTGGTGCGTGATGAAGACCGCGGTCTTGTTGTTCTGCCGCACCAGGCGGACGAACTCGGCACGCAGGTCGCGCGCGGTCATCTCGTCGAGCGACGAGAACGGCTCGTCGCACAACAGGATTTCCGGATCGACGGCGAAGGCGCGGGCAATCGACACGCGCTGGCGCATGCCGCCGGACAGCGCGTGCGGATAGTCGTTCTCGTGGCCGGTGAGGCCGAGCCGCTTGAGCCAGGCGCGCGCATTATCTTCGGCCTGTTTCGGATCGCGGTCGAGGATCTGCAGGCCGAGGCGCACATTGTCGAGCGCCGAGCGCCACGGCATCAGCCGGTCGTTCTGGAACACGATGCCGATCTTGCCGCGAAAGAACTCGAATTCGTGAAACGGATCGTGGCCGACGACCCTGGCGTCGCCGGACGTCGGCTCGATCAGGCCCGCGACGATATTGAACATCGTCGACTTGCCGCAGCCGGTCTTGCCGAGCACGGCGACAATCTCGCCCTTGGCGATTTCGAACGACAGCCTGTCGACGGCGACGAAATCGCTTCGTCCATCGGGGCGACGGAAAATTTTCGACACGCCCGTGAAGCGGATGACCGGCTCGGCCGTCGGCATGGGCTACATCGCCCGCTCGGACACCGCGCGGTAGCGCAGCGCGTAGGCTTCGATCGCGTTGATGGTCTGCTGGACCACCAGCACGAACAGGACCAGCTGCAGCGTCCAGGCCATGGCGCCGGCCATGTCGAACAGCTGCTGCTGGCGCAGCAATTCGTAGCCGACGCCGCCGGTCGCGCCCACCAGTTCGGCAACGACCACCACGCGCGCGGCATTGCCGAGGTTGACTTTCCAGGCCGTCAGGATGCCGGGGACGATGGTCGGCACGATCAGGAACCGGAACAGCTTGGCGCGGCTCGGCCGGAACGACATCGTCATCTCGAACAGGTCCTTCGACATCGAGCGGAACGCGTCGAGGATCTGGAAGGTGAAGGCCGGCAGCGTCGTCATCACCATGATGAACAGCACGCGGAATTCGATGCCGTGGAACCAGATGATGGCGAACACCACCCAGGACAGCGCCGGGATGCCCTGGAAGAAGGTCAGCACCGGCGCGATGAAATTCTCCGCCGTCTTCGACTGGCCGATGACGAGCGCCAGCACGCTGCCGAGAACGAAGGCGCCGGCGAGCCCGGCAAAGATCCGCGCCGCGGTGAGCAGCACGTCGGCGAGCAACGAGCCGGTGATCAGGATGTCGATGGTGCGCGAGACGATCTCGGGCACCGGCGGGAACAGGAACGGTGGAAAGAAGTACGACAGAATTTGCCAGATCGCCGCCAGCACGAGCATGCCGGCGGCGGCCTGGAGGGCGCGCATTGTGCGCGAATCGCTCATTTCATCGGCTTGTCGTAGATCGTGTCGTTCGATGGCAGCGTCTTGAAATAGCCGACGTCGACGCCCGCCTTGTAGACGGCGTCGATCTGCTTGCCGACCTCGCCGGCCGGAACGACGTTCATGCCGAGCCGGTCGTTGGCCTTGATCAGGGAAACCAGCGCGGCGCGATCGGCCTCGGTCGATTTCGGCGCGATCAGCGCCGCGGCCTCTTCCGGGTGCGCGGCGATGAATGCGCCGGCCTCTTTATATGTCGCGTAGAGCTTCGGGATCAGCGCCTGGTTTGCCGCAATCCAGTCGTCATGGGCGGCAACGCCGAGATAGGGGATGCGCTCGCCGCCGGCGAAACTCTTCCAGGTCTTGTTGACGTCGGTGTCGATCATCCGGATGTCCGGCTTTTTCGCCTTCAGCAGCGTATAGGCCGGCTCCCAGAGCTGGATGGCGTCGGCGCGGTCGGCGAGCGCATAGCCGACGAGGCCGGGCGGCGCGGTGTTGACCACCTGCACCTTCGCCGGGTCCATGCCGAGCTTCTTGGCGAAGAACTCGAACATCACGAAGTTCGTCGTCGACGACGCGGCGGCAAGCTGCTTTCCTTCGAGGTCTTTCACGCTTTTCACCTCGGGCCGCGAGGTCACAACCGTGCCCCAGTAGTCGAACAGGTTGAACAGGTACTTCACCTTGACGCCGCGTGCATCGGCAAGACCGACGGTGAGCACCGCGGCGCTGCCGCCGACCTTGAACTCGCCGGAATTGAATTGCGTCGTGTAGGCATCGGGCGGCCGCTCGACGAACTCGATGTCGAGACCGTGCTTGGCATCCAGCTTCTGCGCCTTGATCACCGGCGGCATGAAGGCGCCGAGCGACGGGAAACCGAACACCACGATCTGGATTTTGGCAGGAGCCTGCGCTGCGGCGGGCGCGGGGTGCATTACCGGCAAAGCGAGCGCGGCAAGCGCGCCAGCGGCGCCGCGCATCAGCGTCGTTATTGTTGTCATGTGATCCTCCCTGGCCGGCGTATTCTATTGGATTTTAACGCCTGTCGTCACTCGATCCGGAACAGGCGCGCGGCCAGCCCGCCATTGACCGAGGCTGCCTGAGCGCCGGACAGGCCGGCATCGGCCACGATCTTCATCGGCTCCATGTCGCCGATCGGGAACGGCATATCGGAGCCCATCATCAGCCGTTCGGTGCCGATCATCTCGACCACGAATTTCAGCACGCGGGCGTCGTGCAGAATGGTGTCGGTATAAAGCGCGCCGAGGCCGGCGACCGGATCGCCGATACCCGGCGTGATCGCGGCGTTGCGTTTGAGCCGCCCGAGCACGAAGGGCAGGGCCGCCGCGCCCATCGGCGCGAAGAACCTCGCTTGTTTGTATTTCGCGACATGGCCGGCGCTGATCAGCCGCGCCACCGCCACCGCGGCGTCGGTGATGCGGCCGAGGCCGTTGGCGAGGCCGAAATCGTTGACGCGCACGTCGCCGGCATCGAAGCTCGGATGAACATGAATGAGTGCGCCGGTCTCGTCGGCCGCGGCCCAGAAGGGATCGAGGTCGGCTGCATCGAGCGTCGAGCCGACGCCCCGCGGCAGCGTGCCGATCATGGCGCCGGAGAAGCCCGCCGCCATCGCCACCTTGAGCACCGCGGCGGCGCGCTTGCCGTCGCCGAGCGGCACGGTCGCCAGCGGCACGAAGCGGGGCTCGGCCTTGGCCGCCGCCATCAGCATGTCGTTGGCAAGCCGGCTCCAGGCTTCGCCCTCCGCGCCCGGCAACTCGTAACCGAACATGTCGACCCAGCCGCCGACCACCTGCTTGTCGATTGACTGCTTCTGCATCCAGGCGACCCGCGCGGCGATATCCGACAACGGCTTCGACACCGGCCGCGTCGGCTTGGCGCCGGCAAAGGAGAAGGCGAGCGAGCCACCGTCCTCGATCTGCTTGACGTTCGGAAACCTAGCCGCGTCCTTGCGGATGGCGGCCAGGAGGTCAGGCGGCACCAGATGGGCATGGCAATCGACGATCATTTGGCGCGCGCCTCCGCGATCATGTCGCCCAGCTTCGAGACCCTGAGCGGCAGCGTGTTGATGGTGATGCCGAGCGGCTTGAGCGCATCGTTTACCGCGTTGGCGATCGCAGCCGGCGCGCCGAGATAGCCGCTCTCGCCGGAACCCTTCTGGCCGAGCACGGTGAGCGGCGAAGGCGTCTCGTGGTCGATGATCTTGACCGCCGGCACTTCATGCGAGGACGGCAGCACATAGTCCATGAAGCTCTGCGCGATGAGCTGGCCTTCGTCGTTGTAGGCGAACTCCTCGTACAGCGCGGCGCCGATGCCGTGGGCGATGCCGCCCATGGTCATGCCGCGCACGATCTTCGGATTGATCTGGGTGCCGCAGTCGTGGCCGACGCGGTAACGCAGGATCTGCGGCGTGCCGAGGTCGGGATCGATGGTGAGCAGCAGCAGGTGAAATTCGAAGGCGAAGCACGGATACATCTGCACCCGGCCGTCAGGCGTCGGCAGCGTGCCGCCGGTCGGCACCGGATAAATGTGGCTGACCGCAAGGCCCGGCTCCATGCCCTCCGGCATGCGGTGGATGTTGCGATAGGCGATGGCGACAAGCTCGGCCCACGTGCGCTTGTTCGCAGGCTTGTCTTGGTCGTGGACGTCGCCCTTGTCGTAGACCGCGCGCTCAAGCGGGATGCCCAGGTCGTGCGCCGCAATCGCGGTCAGCTTCATCTTGAGCTTCTGCGCAGCGTGGAACGCCGCGCCGCCCAGCATGATCGCCATGCGGCTGCCGACCGGCGTGCCGCTCGGCAGCGAGTTGAGCGAATCTGCCCGCGTCACGCGCACGGCGTCGGGGTCGACCTGCAGCACCTCGCCGATCACCGTGCCGACCAGCGTCTCGTGGCCCTGGCCGGACGAGGTCGTGTGCATGGTGGCGGTGATGGTGCCGTTGCCGTCGATGTTGATGCGGCAGGAGTCCATGAAGGTCGACGTGGTGATCTTTGGATTGAGCAGCGCCTCGAAGGTGGCGTTGCCGCCGGACGGTTCGAGGCAGGCGGCGATGCCGATGCCGGCCAGTTTGCCCTCGGCGCGCAACTTGTCGCGCTCCTTGATGAGCTCATTATAGTTGGTGTCGGCGAGCACCTTGGCGATGACGGTCTCGTAGTCGCCGCTGTCGTAGGTCGTGCCGCTCGGAATGAGATAGGGGAATTCGTTGGCGCGGATCAGGTTGCGCCGGCGCACCTCCAGCCGGTCGAGGCCAAGCGTGTTGGCGACCTCGTCCATGGCGCGCTCGAGCGCGAGATTGGTCGGGCCCTGGCCAAAACCGCGCACCGCGTCCTGCGTCGTCTTGTTGGTGACGACGGCCAGCGCGCGGTATTCGACGCTTCTAATCTTGTAGGGCCCAACGATGGCGCCGATCGGCTTGCCGAGCTGGAACGGCGAGCGCCCGGCATAGGCGCCGAGGTTTTCCAGCGCGCGCATCTTCATCGAACGCACGATGCCGTCATTGTCGAAGGCAACCTCGACATCGAACAGCCGCTCCGGCCCATGCGCGTCGCCACCACGCATGTTTTCGAGACGGTCCTCGATCAGCCGCACCGGCGCGCCGAGGCGCCGCGCGAGATAGCCGACCAGCACCGAATGCTTGATGCCGCGCTTGACGCCGTAGCTGCCGCCGACGTCGACGTCGTAATGCACGCGCACCGACGTGGCCGGGATCTTCAGCGCCAGCGCGATCTGGTCGGCATAGCGCGGCATCTGGATCGAGGCCCAGACGTCGAGAATGTCGCGCCAGGGATCCCACCGCGCCACCACCCCGAAGGTCTCGATCGGCACCGTCGAGGAGCGCCCCCATTTCACGCGCAGCTTGAGTTTGCGCGGGCTCGCGGCAAAATCCTTCTCGACCTCGCCCCAGACGAAGGTCTTGTCGAGCAAAACGTTCGAGCCGTGCTTCTCGTGCACCAGCGGGCTGCCTTTTTTCAGCGCCTCTTCGGCATCGAGCACGAAGGGCAGGGGTTCATAGTCGATCTCGATTGCCTCGGCGGCATCCTCGGCCTGGGCGCGGGTTTCGGCGGCCACGGCGGCAACCCATTCGCCCGAGTAGCGAGCGATTTCGAAGGCGAGCGGCCGGCGCGGCACATTCGGCGTTTCGAGGCCGGCCATCAGCACGTCGGTGCCGGCGGCGAGCTCGGCGCCGTCGAGGACATAATGAACACCCGGCATTTTCAGTGCCGCGGCCTTGTCGATGCGCTTGATACGCGCCGCGGCATGCGGACAGGTGACCAGCGCAACGTGCAGCGTGCCGGGCAGATCGACGTCGGCGACGAAATTTCCCTTGCCGGCGACGAAGCGGCGGTCCTCGCGGACGCGCCGGTCGGAAGCGACGAAACGGAAATTGTGACCTTCGGTCATGAGCGCGGCTCCACAGGCGCATTGGCGCCGCGCATGCGCTCGGCGGCGAGCGCGATCGCCTCGATGATCTGCGCATAGCCGGTGCAGCGGCAGATATTGCCGGAGATCGCCTCGACGATCTCTTCGCGAGTTGGCGCCGGATTGCCTGCGAGCAGCGCATGCGCGGTGAGGATCATGGCCGGCGTGCAATAGCCGCACTGCATGCCGTGCGTTTCGCAGAAAGCATCCTGGATCGGCGACAGTTCGCCGGGGCCCGGCGTCACGCCCTCGATGGTCGTGACCGTCGAGCCTTCCGCCTGCGGCGCGAACATCAGGCAGGATCGCACGGCGGCGCCGTCGACCAGCACGGTGCAGGCGCCGCAGACGCCGTGCTCGCAGCCGGCATGCGCGCCTTTCAGCGCCAGCTTGTCGCGCAGGCAATCCAGCAGCGTCGTGCGCTCCTCGACATCGAGCGTATGCTTTTCACCGTTGACGCTGAGCTCAATGCGCACGGGCTTTGCTCCCCAGCGTGTTGGCCTTTGCGTCGGCGATGGCGCGTGCCGCGAGCGCGGCCGCGGCGCGGCGGCGGTACTCGGCCGAGGCATGCAGATCGTCGAGCGGCTCGATATCGGCGAGCGCGGCGCGCACGGCGTCGGCGACCGTCTTTTCATCGAGCGCGCCGCCGGTGAGTTGCTTCTCGGCACTTTCGAGCCGGATCGGCACATCGGTTGCCGCGCCGACGCCGATGGCTATGCGCTTGCACTTGCCGCCGGCATCGAGCTCGACCTGCGCCGCTGCTGCCACGAAGGCAAAATCGCTGCGCCGCGCGTTGACCTCGTGAAAGCCGACGCCGACCTTTTCGCCATGCCAAACCGGGAAGCGCACGCCGGTAAGGCATGCGCCTTGTGGCAGCGCGGTGATCATCATCCCGGTGAAGAAATCGCGCGCCGGGATGTCGCTGGTCTTGCCGTCGGCGCGATAGCTGAGCGTCGCATCGAGCGTCACCGCGATCAGCGGCAGTTCCGCCGCCGGATCGGCATGCGCCATGGAGCCACCGACGGTGCCGCGCGCGCGCGTCGCCGCATGGCCAATAAAAGGTATTGCGGCCGCCAGCATTGGCACATGTTTCGCCGTCAATGCGTCGCGTTCGACCAGGCATTGCCGCGTGCAGGCGCCGATCGCCACGGCATCTTTCTCTTCGCGCACATACGAAAGTTCGGCGATGCGGGCGATATCGACGAGCCGCGTCGGTCGCGCCAGTCGCATTGCCATCATCGGAACCAGCGTTTGCCCGCCGGCGATCACGCGTGCGCCGTCATCGGCGGCAAGCAACGCGCAGGCTTCATCGACAGAGGTGGGGCGCGAATACGCGAACGGTGCTGCTTTCATTACGCGCAAAAGCCCTACTAAACGCGGCCGATATTGTCGATACGCGGCGATATCGTTAAAGTCCCCGGCGCATTACCGCAACCGCAAAAGTGCGTCGCCGCGCGCCGCAGGCAGCAACGGAAAAGACATGGCAAAGACCAAAGGCGCCGACCTCATCACCGAATACCTGATCGCCAACAAGATCCCTTACGTGTTCGGTATCTGCGGTCACGGCAATGTCGGCATGCTGGATTCGCTCTACGACGCGCGCGACCGCATCAAGATGATATCGCCGCGCCACGAGCAGGTGGCGGCGCACATGGCCGACGCCTATTTCCGCGTTCGCCACGAGCCGGTGGCGACGCTCACCTCCTGCGGCCCGGGCTCGTGCAACATCGTGATGCCGCTCGCTTTGGCGATCTCGGATTCCTCGGCGCTGCTCGCGATCACCGCGAACGTGCCGACGTCGCAGTTCAACCGCTCGCCATTCCAGGAAATCAACAAGCATTTCCAGGCCGACTTCCCGAACATCATCAGGCCGGTGGTGAAGCGCAGCTTCCAGCCGACACGCGTCGACATGCTGCCGCTGGCGTTGCGCCAGTCGATGACCACCATGCTGTCGGGACGGCCAGGCCCGGTGAATCTCGACGTGCCGTTCAATGTCTTTCAGGAGGAAGACGATGTCGAACTGCCGCCGCCGGCACCGCCGCTCAACACGCAGCGCAGCGGCGCCTCGCCGCAGGAGATCGCGGCCTGCGTCGATCTGATCCTGAAAGCGCAGCGTCCCGTTCTGTTCGTCGGGCACGGCGTCACGTTGTCGGAGGCTTCGCGCGAGCTCACCGAATTCGCGCACCGGCTCGGTATACCGGTTATCTCGTCGCCCAACGGCATGGGTTGCCTCGATATGACCGATCCGCTGGCGCTCGGCTTCATCGGCCGCAACGGCGCCTATCCGGCGAACGAAGCCGGCCGCCGCGCCGACCTGGTCGTCGCCATCGGGGCGCGCTTCGACGACCGTTCGGCGTCGTCGTGGATGCCGGGCTATTCGTGGAATTTCCCGCACACCAAGCTCATTCATGCCGATGTTGATCCGGAGGAGCTTGGCCGGAATTATCCGCCCGACATCGGCCTGCTTGCCGATGCGCGCACCTTCCTGCAGCAGCTGCTGGCGGAGGTCGAGCGCCGCAATCCCAAACGTGACGCGCTCAAATCCTGGCTCGCCGACGTCAAGAAATGGCAGGAGGCCTGGCAGAAATTCACCCGGCCGAATTTCGACATCCACGCTTCGCCGATCCGGCCCGAGCGCATCGTGCAGGATTGCCAGGACGTACTGCCGCCGGACGCGATCCTGTGCTGCGACGTCGGCGTCAGCCACAACTGGTACATGCAGTTCTGGAAGGCGCGCCGCCCGCAGACCATGCTCAATTCGTGGGGCTTCTCCGGCATGGGGTTCGGCGCATCCGGCGCGCTCGGCGCCAAGCTCGCTGCGCCCGACCGGCCGGTGGTCGCGGTCACCGGCGACGGCTGCTTCACCATGGTGCCGCACGTGCTGTGCACCGCGGTCGAATACAATATCCCCGTCGTGTGGGTGATCTGGAATAATTTCGGCTGGGTCTCGATCCGCGACATCCAGCTCGGCATGTTCGGCGGCCGCGAACTCGGCACCATGTTCCACGAAGGCCCGAACCAGAAACCGTACAATCCGGACTTCGCCGCCTGGGCCCGCGCCACCGGCGTCGAGGCGATGACGGTGACGAAATCGCAGGACTTCAAGGGCGCGCTCGAGCACGCGATCAAGGCCAACAAGCCGTTCCTGCTCGACGTTCATGTCGACGCCGAAGTGCGGCCGCCGTCGACGGGCGCGTGGCAATTGCCGCCGACGCCCTACAAGGAGCCGGTGTTCGGCGAGCGTTTCCTGCCGGATGTCGCACCGGTGAAATAAGGAGGAAGACCATGCCGAGGCATGCATCTTACGTTCCTCATGGCGTCATCCCGGCGGTGCTGCTGCCGTTCGAGAACGACCTGTCGATCGACGAGCAAAGCTTCCGCAAGCATCTGCGCGACGTCGCCGCGGTCGAAGGCCTTTCCGCCATCACCGTCAACGCGCATTCGACCGAGGTCGCCTCCTGCACCTTCGACGAGCAACGCCGCGTGCTCGACATCGCGCAGGACGAGGTCGGATCCAGGCTGCCGCTGATCAACGGCATCTGGGCGGACGGCAGCGTCGAAGCGGCGCGGCTTGCCAAGATGGCGGCGCAAGGCGGTGCCTCGGCCTTGCTGGTGTTCCCGCCGGCGCCGTTCACGCTCGGCCAGAACGCCGCGATGACGCTCGCGCATTTCAAGCGCATCGCGGACGCGACCGACCTGCCGCTGATCGTGTTCCAGTATCCGCTGGCGACCGGGCAGGGCTATCCGAAGGACACGCTGCTGCAGATGTGCGAGCAGGTGCCGACCATCCGCGCCATCAAGGACTGGATCGGCAACGTGCCACACCACGAATGGCACGTGCGCACGCTGCAGAACTTGGCCAGCCCGGTGAACGTTCTCACCACGCACTCGTCGTGGCTGTTTCCCTCGCTGGTCACCGGCTGCAACGGCTTGCTGTCGGGCTCGGGCAGCGTCATCGCCGATCTGCAGGCCAAGCTGTTCCGTGCCGTGCAGGCCAACGACTTGGCAGAGGCCAAGCGGCTCAACGACCGCATCGAGCCGACCGCGCGCGTGTTCTACGCCGATCCCTTCGTCGACATGCACAACCGCATGAAGGAGGCGCTGGTGCTGCTCGGCAAATTGCCGCGGGCGACCGTGCGTCCGCCGCTGGTAAAGATCGAGCGTGCCGAGATCGCGCGCATCCGTCAGGCGCTGATCGAAGCCGGCCTGCTCGACAAGAACGCGCGCGACGCGGCGTAATTACATAATCGCGAATTCGGTGTTCTTGCGGTCCGTCACCAGCATGCT
Organism: uncultured Alphaproteobacteria bacterium; assembly: GCA_963742095.1. GTDB lineage: Bacteria > Pseudomonadota > Alphaproteobacteria > Rhizobiales > Xanthobacteraceae > Pseudolabrys. Next base: position 681,576 of record CAVUKJ010000003.1, on the reverse strand, counting down.
GCCGGGATAGTGCGTGATGCAGAACTCCGGCTTCGCCGTCGCGATCACCGATTGCGGCGTCACCCCGCAGGCCCAGAAAACCGGCAATTCCTCGTCGCGCACCTCGACCGCGTCGCCATAGTCCGGCTTCATCACGTCCTTGATGCCGATCAGCTCCGGCTTGCCGATGTGCACCGGCGCGCCGTGCACTGAGGGAAATCGCGTCGTGATCTGCACGGCGCGGATGGCATCGGCCGGCTTGAGCGGCCGCATCGACACCACCATCGGCCCGCGGAACGGCCCGGCCTCCGACGTCGCGATCGACGTGCGGTACATCGGTACGTTGCAGCCACGCGTGATGTGGCGCAGCTCGATGCCCTCCGCCGTCAGCGCTTCCTCGAACGAGAACGAGCAGCCGATGACGAAGCTCACCAGATCGTCGCGCCAGAATTCATTGATGTCATCCGGCTCCGCCACGAGTTCGCCGTTGCGCCAGACGCGGTAGCGCGGCAAGTCTGTGCGGATGTCGAGATCGGCGCCCAGCTCCGCCACGCGCGGATCGCCCGGCGCTGACGTTCCGATCAGCGGACATGGTTTCGGGTTGAGCCGGCAGAATTGCAGGAAGTCGGCAGCAAGCGACTGCGGCAAAATGGCGAGGTTGCCTTGCACGAAGCCGGGTGCGAGGCCCGCGGTCTGGCCGCGATGAAGGCCTTCCCGGATTGCCAGACGCGCCGCCAGCCCGCTGCCGGGCGGGGCGGTATTGTCGCGACGCAGCGGGCTGACCGCCATGGCGTCCTCCGCAATGCCCTTTTCCAATGCAAACCTACGACGGGACGAAAACGTCGACAACAGGACGAAAATAGCGGTTGAAACTTGCCCACGGACCGCGTTTGCTAGCGGTCATAATTGCCTTCCAAGAGCCCGCCAAGGGCCAAAAAGGGGAGGACTGGCAATGCCGCGTACTGCCGGCCGGAGCTGGCAAGGGATGGCGTTCGGTACCGATCATTCGGTGCGGGCGCCCGGCATTCTCTTTCTTCGAGGGGACAATCCGGTTCTGTGGGCCCGCGCCTCGCGCGGGTGAACGCGATTCAGTGAACACCTGACATCCAGTGGGAGGACTAAGCGATGACTGAAAAATGGAAAGACGAGTCCTGGGCGCAAGACTTCTGGTACAGCGGCAAGGTCACACGCCGCAGCGTCGTCGGTTGGGGCGGCGGCGCGATCGGCGCGATGATGCTGGTGCCGGCGCCGTGGCGCGCCGCGTTCGGCGCGGCCAAGGCCTACAAGGTCGGCTCCGAGCAGCCGCTCTCCGGTCCGGGCGCGATCGGCGGCAAGACCGCGGTGGTCGGCCTGCAGATGGCGGCCGACCGCATCAACGCGAACGGCGGCATCAACGGCCGGCCGGTCGAACTCGTGCTCGTGGACGATGAGTTCAAGCCCGACGTCGGCCGCCGCAAATCGCAGAAACTGGTGGAAGAGGACAACATCGACGTCCACGTCGGCGGCTTCCTCTCCAACATCTGCATCGCCTGCATGCCTGTGTGGCAGGAAGCCAAGGTGCTCAACATGATCAGCGTGTGCCTCGACACGACGCTGACCACGAGTGCCTGCAACCGCTACAGCTTCCGCCTGCACGACTTCGCGCCGGCACAGGCCGTCGCCATGGGCCCGACGCTCGCCAAGATGGGCAAGAAGTGGCACCTCGTTTACGCCGACTATTCGTGGGGTCAGTCGACACGCGATGCCTACGCAGCCGAAATCAAGAAGAACGGCGGCGAAGTGGTGGGCACCACCGGCATTCCGCTCGGCACCCCCGACATGACGCCGTTCCTGTCGAAGATTTCCGGAAACTTCGACGGCCTGTTCGGCATCTTCTTCGGCAAGGACGGCGTGACGCTGATCAACCAGGCCTACGATCTCGGCCTGACCAAGAAGTACAAGATGGCGGGCGACGGCTCGATCACCGAGCCGACCAACCTGCCGGCGCAGGGCAACAAGGTCGAGGGCTTCACCGCCATCAACCGCTACATCCCGGTGTTCCAGGGCCCGCTCGATACGCCCTCGCACCGGAAGTTCTACGAAGAAGCCAAGAAGCGGCTGATCAAGGTGGATCCGAGCGGTCCCGCGCCCGACAAGTACGTGCAGTCGAACTACGAGGCTCTCAATGCCATGAAGATTGGTATGGAGAAGTCGAAGTTCGACGACCGCAAGGACACCATGAAGCTGATCGAGGCGCTCGAGGGTCTCGAGGTGAAGCAGGGTGACGACTTCCCGCAGGGCGACAAGATCCTGCGTAAGGACGATCACCAGGCGTTCCTGACCGAATTCATCTTCGAAATCAAAGGCGGGACCTACAAGCTTCTCGAGGCGGTGCCGAAGGACAAGACCCTCGTCCCGCCGGCGTGTCACTTCCCCGCGGCGTAAGTGAGCGTGCAGGCGGCCACCGACCAACGCTCCCCGGCGGAGAGCCGGGGAGCGCAGCCGGTTCCTGTACTCAGGACCGAGCTGCTCTCCCGTCGTTTCGGCGGGTTGGCGGCGCTTAACCAGATCAATTTTGAGGTCCGGCGCGACGAGGTCTGCGCCATCATCGGACCGAACGGAGCCGGCAAGAGCACATTTTTCAACTGCCTCACCGGCGTGCTGCCGCCGACCTCGGGCCGCATCTACTTCAACGGCGAGGACGTCACCGGTCTGACCTCGGATCGCATCTCGCAGAAGGGCGTGGCGCGGTCCTACCAGATCACCAACATCATGCCGAATGCGACGGCGCTCGAGAACGTGCGCATCGCCGCGCAATCGCGACGGCACGGCTGGAGCATGCTGCATCATCACAGCGCCTTCGCCGACATCAACGCCAAGGCGGAACAGTCACTCGATTCCGTCGGCCTGCTGAGCAAGGCCCAGGAGCTCGCCGCCAACCTGTCGCATGGCGAGCAGCGCAATCTCGAAATCGGCATCGCGCTTGCGACCGAGCCGCTGCTGCTGCTGCTCGACGAGCCGACCGCCGGCATGAGCGCCGCTGAAACGCACGACACGATGCAGCTCGTCAAGCGCATCGCCAAAAAGAACCTGACGATCCTGATCGTCGAGCACGACATGCAGGTGGTGATGGAGCTCTGCCACCGCATTACCGTGCTGCATTATGGCGAGATCCTCGCCGACGGCACGCCCGATGAGATTCAGAAGAATCCGCGGGTGCAGGAGGTCTATCTCAAGACATGAGCGAGGCCGCGACCAGCGCAGGGACGCCGCTCGTCTTCGTCGAAGACGTGCACACCTATTACGGCAAGAGCCACATCCTGCATGGCGTGACCTTGCAGGTCGCGCCGGGCGAGGTTGTCGGCCTGCTCGGCCGCAACGGCGTCGGCAAGTCGACGACGTTAAAGACGATCATGGGCCTCGTGCTGCCGAGCCAGGGGCGGGTCATGCTCGAGGGCGCGCCGATCACCGGCCTCGCGCCGCACCGGCTCGCCCGCCTCGGCATCGGCTACGTGCCGGAGGATCGGCGCATATTCCGTGCGCTCACGGTGATGGAGAACCTGCGCACCGGACTCGACCGCGCTGGCGTCACCGAGGAGAAACGCAAGGCGCTGCTCGACAAGGCGTTCAGCTATTTCCCGCGGCTGGCGGAGCGCCGCAGCCAGGCCGGCGGCACGCTGTCCGGCGGCGAGCAGCAGATGCTGGCCATCGCGCGCGCCATGATGCTGGAGCCGAAGATCATCCTGCTCGACGAGCCGACCGAGGGACTCATGCCGAGGATGGTCTCGCAGATCAGCCAGATCATCGACGTATTGCACAAGGAGGGCGTCGCCATCCTGCTGGTCGAGCAGAACGTGCCGCTGACGCTCGAGGCGAGCCAGCGCGTCTACATCATGGAGAAAGGCGTCGTGCGCCACCACTGCGCCGCATCCGAGATCAAGGTCGACGATCCGCTCATCAAGCAGTATCTCGGGGTGTAGCGATGCAGCCGGTCGTCCAGTTCTTCCAGAATTTCCCGCTCGACCTGCTGCTGATCCAGACGGTCAACGGCATCGTCACCGGCCTCATCCTGGCGCTGGTGGCTTCCGGCCTGACGCTCATCTTCGGCATCATGGACGTCGTGAATTTCGCCCATGGCGAGCTGTTCATGATGGGCGCCTATCTCGGCGTCGTCGTGCTGGCGACGACGGGAAATTTCTGGCTGGCGCTCGTCATCGCCGTTCTCATGGTCGCGATCCTCGGCGCCGCGCTGCAGATCCTGACGCTGCGGCCGCTGATCGGCCGCGATCCGCTCAACACCATCCTCGCCACCTTCGGCATCTCGCTGATCCTGCAAAACTTCGCGCTGTGGGAGTTCGGCCCGGTGTCGCGCAAGATCGAGGAGCCGATCGGCACCTATTTCACGCTCTTTTATCTGCAATACCCGTGGTACCGCATCGTCATCGCCGTGCTGTCGGTTGCGATGATCGGCGGCTTCTGGCTGTTTCTGAAATACAGCAAGTTCGGCATCTGGATCAGGGCCACTACGCAGGATCGCGTCATGGCGGAGGCCATGGGCATTCCGGTGGGTTGGGTCTACACCGGCGTGTTCGCGCTCGGCGCGGCGATGGCCGGCGCGAGCGGCGTGCTGTTCGGCCCGCTCGGCAGCATCAATCACACAATGGGGCTCGATTGGGTGCTGAAGGCCTTCATCGTCGTCGTGGTCGGCGGCATGGGCAATCTCGGCGGCTCGGTCGCCGCCGCCATCTTCATCAGCCTGCTTGAGGCCTACGCTTCGATCTGGGTCAGCCCGTCGCAAGCGGTGATCGTGTCGTTCGTGGTGCTGATCCTGACGCTGCTGTTCCGTCCCACCGGTCTGTTCGTTGCGACACCCAAATGAGCCGCCACGACAAAATTTACTGGAGCGGCTTTTGCGTCGTGATGGCGGTGCTCATCGCGGCGCCGCTGATATTGCCGATCTTCTGGGCCAAGTTCCTGACCGAGATCCTGATCTGGGGCCTGCTGGCGATGTCGTCGGACCTGCTGATCGGCTACACCGGCATGGTGTCGTTCGGCCATTCGGCTTTCTTCGGCCTCGGCATGTACGGCGCGGCGGGCGCGCTGTTGCACACCAGCCCGCCCAACCTGTGGCTGGCAATTCTCGCAGGCCTTGCCGGCGCCGCAGGCGCGGCGTTGTTCGTCGCCTATTTCTCGACGCGGCTACGCGACATCTATTTCGCCATCACGACGCTGATCTTCTCGCAGATCTTCTACGTCATCATCTTCACCTGGACGGCGTTGACCGGCGGCGAGAATGGCCTGATCTTCACGCGGCCGCATTTCTCGATCCCGTTCCTCTATGACGTGCGCTTCACGACGACGACGATGCATTGGTTCGTGCTGGCGCTGGTGGCGGGTTCTTATCTGCTGCTGCGCCGCATCACGCGCTCGCCGTTCGGCATGGTGCTGCAGTCGATCCGCGAGAACGAGGCGCGCACCCGCGCCATCGGCTATCCCGTTCAGCGCTACAAGATCGTCTCCGTGATGTTGTCCGGCATCTTTGCTGGACTCGCCGGGGTGCTCTACGGCGTGCAGAACGAATTCGCTGCGCCCGATTTCGTGTTCTTCGTGACGTCCGGCGATACCGTGATCTTCAACGTTTTGGGCGGTATCGGCACGCTGGTTGGGCCGATCGTCGGCGCCGGCTTCTTCCAGCTCTTGCGTGAGCTTTTGTCGCGCATCTTCGGCGACCAGTTCCCGTATCTGATCCCGCTCGGCGTCGTGTTCATCATGATGATCATCTTCCTGCCGCAGGGTCTGCTCGGCTTTGCCAAACGCTGGCTGAACCGCTAGCCAGATTTATCGATGAAGCGGGAAATGCCTTATCAGGGTCTTGTCATCGGTAACGACACGCTGATCACGCGAAGCGCGGGCCTGTTGGCTGCCGCGGCGCACGACGAGACCGTGATGATGGATATAGAAAGCGGCCGCTATTACGGTCTCGACGATATCGGCAGCGTCATCTGGCGGCGGCTCGAGGCGCCATGCCGGTTCGGCAAGCTGATCGACAGTCTTGTCGCCGAATACGACGCCGACCCCGCCGTCATCGCCGAGGACGTGCGCAAGCTGCTGTCGATCATGGCGGAGCACAAGGTCGTGACGCTCGGCTGATCGGACAGACGGTCCCGCCTAGCGCTTCCTGATGTGGAACGTCAGCACGCCGTCGGCCTCGGATTTGCTGTCCAGCATGTCCCCGGTTTGCTGCAGCAGGTTCGGAATATCGACCGAGGTGAGCGGATCGGTGCATTCCGCCACGATCTCGTCGCCGGGAGCGAGGCCGGACAGGGCCTTTTTCACCCGCAGGGCCGGCAGCGGACACTTCAGGCCGCGCAGGTTCATCGTCAGTTTGGACACGGCCTACACCATGACTAGCTATGGGCTACGCTAGACTAGACAAATTACCGCCGGCAACGTCATGGTCGCCTTATGGCCGCCGATCGCGAAGTTTTACAGTTAATTCAGCGTCTTACGCCGCTGACCGAAGTGCTCGCGCTGATCGACGGCGAGGTCAAGCCGGTGATCCCGCGCACCCTCGACGTGACGCAGGCGTCTGGCCGCACTTTGGCGGTCGATGCCGCAGCGCCATGGCGGCCCTCGGCGGCAACCGCGCTTCACGATGGCTGGGCGGTGAGCGCCGACGCAACGCTCGGGGCGGGCGGCTACGCGCCGATGTTGCTCACGCGGGCGCCGTCACGCGTCGAAGCCGGCCAGGCCATGCCGCCCGACACCGACAGCGTCGCGCCCTACGATGCCGTGAAGAACACGTCGGCCGGCGCCGAGGCGCTGGTAGCGGTCAATCCGGGCGAGGGCGTGCTGCCCGCCGGCGGCGACTGCGATCCGGCCATTCCATTGCGCCGTGCCGGCGACCGCCTGCGCACGACCGATCTTGCGGCGTTTTCAGCCGCCGGCCTCGCCCGCGTCACGGTGCGGGAGCCCCGCGTCCGCATCCTGCCGTTGCGCGGCAGCGGCATCATCAATGCCGCGGCGCGCGTGGTTGCCGCCGATATTGAGCGGCGGGGTGGCGCGGCCCGGCTTGACGAGGCCGGGCGCGGCCTCGATGTCGCGCTCAGCGGCGACAACACCGACGTCATCGTCGCCATCGGCGGCACCGGCAGCGGCCGCAACGACATCAGCGTGCATGTGTTGTCGCGCGAGGGCCGGGTCGCGGTGCATGGGCTCGCGCTGGCGCCGGGCGAGACGGCGGCGTTCGGCTTTGCCGATACGCGCCCCGTGCTGCTGCTGCCGGGGCGGCTCGACGCCGCACTCGCCGTCTGGCTGGTGGTGGGGCGGCGCATTCTGGAACGCCTTGCCGCCGTCCCGCATAATAAAGAGAGCGAGCCGGGCGAAACGTTGATGCTCTCGCGCAAGGTGTCCTCCACCGTTGGTCTTGCCGAATTGGTGCCGGTGCGCCGCACGCCGGAGGGCCAGGCCGAACCACTTGCCACGCGTTATCTGCCGCTGTCGTCGCTGACGCGCGGCGACGGCTGGATTCTGGTGCCGGCCCACAGCGAAGGCTTTGCCGCTGGAAGCAGCGTTCAGGTCAGGCCGTGGCCATGAGAGCCAAGAGAGGCGTGATGCGAGATGTAAGATGAGCGAGCAGCGCCGCGACCGGCTGCAGGACGATCTCATTGCGCGGGTGCGCGCCGCCGCGCGCCAGGAGCAATTCCTCGACGTCGTGTCGGCGGAGGAAGCGCGCGCGCGTTTCGAGAAGCATCTCGATCTCGGGCCGCTGGCGCCGGAGACGGTGCCGCTTGCCGCCGCCCTCGGCCGCGTACTGGCCGAGGACGTGGCGGCGGCGGTCGATGCGCCGCCGTTCGACCGCTCCAGCGTGGATGGCTTCGCCGTGCGCGCCGCCGATACCCTTGGCGCCAGCGACGGCCATCCGAAGGTGCTCACGCTCAATGCCGAAGTGATCGCCTGCGGCGACGTCCCCGGCGGCGGCGTCACCGCCAACACCGCCACCACCATCGCCACCGGCGGCATGATCCCGCGCGGCGCCGACGCCGTCGTCATGATCGAGCAGACCGAATTGCTCGACGGCGAGCCGCGCATCGAAGTGCGCCGTGCCGCTGCGCCCGGGCAGTTCGTATCCTATGCCGGTTCCGACATTGCGCGCGGTGAAACTTTGCTCCGTCGCGGCGTGCGCATTGGCTCGCGCGAGATCGGCATGCTGGCGGCCAGCGGGCTTGCCGAGGTTGCCGTCGTGCGCAGACCAAAAGTCGCGGTGCTCTCGACCGGCGACGAACTGGTCGCGCCCGGTCTGCCGCTGAAGGAGGCGGGGGTGTACGACAGCAACGGCGCGATCATTGCCGCTGCGGTCACCGAAGCCGGCGGCGAACCGCTGAGTCTCGGTGCCTTTCCAGACGACGCGGCGGCGCTGGAGAAGGCGGTGCGCGAGGCGCTGGCGGCAAGCGACATCGTCGTGCTCTCGGGCGGTACATCAAAAGGCGCCGGTGATTTGTCGCATGCCGTGGTGTCGCGGCTCGGCGCGCCCGGCATTCTTGTGCACGGCGTCGCGCTGAAGCCCGGCAAGCCGCTGTGTCTTGCCGTTGTCGGCAACAAGCCGATTGTGGTGCTGCCCGGCTTCCCGACGTCGGCGATTTTCACGTTCCACGCTTTCGTCGCGCCGGTGATCCGAGCGCTCGCCGGTCTTGCGCCCGAAGACGCTCCGACCGTGAGCGCGCGCGTGCCGGTGCGAGTTGCCTCGGAGCTCGGCCGCAAGGAATTCCTGCTGGTGTCGCTGGTCGAGACGGACGAGGGCACCGTGGCCTTTCCGACCGGCAAGGGCTCGGGTTCAGTCACCAGCTTCTCGCAGGCCGACGGCTTCATCGAGATCGACGCGCTGGCCGGCACGCTCGACGCCGACAGCGAGGTGCAGGTGACGCTGATCGGCGGCGCTCAGCACGCACCCGACCTCGTCATCATGGGCAGCCACGATGTGGCGCTCGACGTGGTGGTCGGCGCGCTCAATGCCCGCGGTTTCGCCGCGCGTGTCTTGGCAGTCGGCAGCCAGGGCGGCGTCGCCGCCGCGCATCGCGGCGAATGCGACATCGCGCCGGTCCACCTGATCGATCCGGAGAGCGGCAAATACAATGTGCATCTGTCGACGCCGGCGCTGACCTTGGTGCCGGGCTGGCAGCGCATGCAGGGCATCGTGTTCCGGCCCGGCGACAACCGCTTTGAGGGCAAGAGCGCCGCGGAAGCCTTGAAGTCCGGGCTCGCCGATCCGTCGGCGCTGATGGTCAATCGCAATGCCGGGTCGGGCACACGCGTGCTGGTCGACACATTGCTCGAGGGCGTGCGGCCGCCCGGCTATGCCAACCAGCCGAAATCGCACAATGCGGTGGCTGCCGCGATCGCGCAAAATCGCGCCGATTGGGGGCTCGCCATCGCGCCCGTCGCCAAGCTCTACGGTCTTGGCTTCCTGCCGGTCGCCCCTGAACACTACGATTTCCTCCTCGTCGAGAGCCGGCGCGAGCGGCCGGCGGTCCAGGCGTTCTTCTCTGCGCTGCGCGACAAGAAAACCCGGGCGCGCATCAGCGCCCTCGGCATGCAGCCTGCGGAATGACGCACCGATTGCTGCTATATATAGGGACCCATGCGTATCATCGGCCTCGCCGGCTGGAGCGGTTCCGGCAAAACCACGCTGATCAAGAAGCTGATCCCGTGCCTGATCGCGCGCGGGCTCAAGGTGTCGACGCTCAAGCACGCCCATCACGGCTTTGATCTCGACCAGCCGGGCAAGGACAGCTTTTTCCACCGCACCGCCGGCGCGACCGAAGTCATCATCTCGTCGGCCAAGCGCTTCGCCATTCTGCACGAGCTGCGCGACGAACCGGAATGGGATCTGCCGGACCTGGTCGCCAAGATGTCGCCGGTCGATCTGGTTTTGGTCGAGGGCTACAAGCGCGATTCGTTTCCCAAGCTCGAGGTCCATCGCGCCGCCAACGGCAAGCCGCTAATCCACCCGGAGGATCCGCACATCATCGCGATCGCCGCGGACGTGCCGGTGCCATCGGCCAAGGTGCCGGTCGTCGACCTCAACGACATCGAGGGCATCGCCGAGGTGCTGCTCACCTACGCCGTTCCGATCGGCGAAGCGCGGATGATGAGGCGCGCGTAATGGCGCAACTGACCGACGATTGCTTCGCGTTTTCCGGCCCGCTGCTGCGGCTCGATGACATGGAGCGGCTGATCGGCGAGCGCGTCAAACCGGTGGCCGAGACCGAACGCGTGCCGCTGCACGGCGCCCGCGCCCGCGTGCTCGCCTTCGACGTCAAGGCGCCGCTCAATCTGCCGCCGTTCGACAATTCGGCGGTCGATGGCTACGCCGTCCGCCACGCCGATCTTGCGCCGGGCGGGGACACCAAACTCACCGTCGCCGGCCGCTTGGCCGCTGGTGCGCGTGGGGAGTTGTCGCTCAAGTCGGGCGAAGCGATCCGCATTTTCACCGGCGCGGCGATGCCCAAAGGCGCCGACACCGTCTTCATGCAGGAAGACGTGAAGGTCGACGGCGATGCCGTCGTCGTGCCGAAAGGCCTCAAGCTCGGCGCCAACCGGCGGCTCGCCGGCGAGGACGCGCCGATCGGTCGCGTCGTGCTGCCGGCCGGCACCGTGCTGGAGGCTCAGCATGTCGCGCTCGCCGCCGCGCTCGGCCTGACCGAACTCGATGTGCGCCGGCGTCTCAAGGTCGCGATCTTCTCGACCGGCGACGAGGTGGTGGAGCCCGGCGCGCCGCTCGGCCAGACGGCGATCTACGACTCGAACCGCTTCCTGCTTGTAGAACTGCTGGAGCGTCTCGGTGCGGTGGTGACCGATCTCGGCATTCTTGCGGACGAGCCGGCGCCGCTGGCGCGTGCGCTTGACCGCGCCGCGCTCCATCACGATCTGGTGCTCACCTCCGGCGGCGTTTCGACCGGCGAAGCCGACCACGTGCGCAGCGCCGTCGAACGCATCGGCAGCCTGGTGTTCTGGCGCGTCGCCATCAAGCCGGGCCGGCCGGTGGCGATGGGCGTGCTGCCGGGTGCTGGCGGCCAGCGCGCGGCTTTCGTCGGCATGCCGGGCAATCCGGTCGCGGTCTTCGTGACGTTCGTGCGCGTCGTCAAGCCGCTGCTGCGGCGGCTGTCCGGTGCGCTGCCGCAGAAACTCGTGGCGCTGCCGGTGCGCGCCGCCTTCGCCTACAAGAAAAAGAAAGACCGCCGCGAATATGTGCGCGTCGTCCTGCGCAAAGCTTCCGACGGCGAGATCGAGGCCGTCAAGCACCCGCAGGACGGCGCCGGCATTCTGACGTCGCTGACAGAAACAGACGGCCTCTTGGAATTTCCCGAAGATGTGACGTCGATCGAACCGGGCGCCCGCGTCGGCTTTTTGTCGTACGCCGCGCTGATCGGCTAGCCGCCGGCCAATTCCTTGGCGCGTGCGGCGTCTTCCGGCGTGTTGACGTTGAAGAACGGATCGACCGGCCGGTCCGGCCACTCGGCAATGGCGATGCCATGCCGCGCGGTCCACACTTCGATCTTGCGCAGGTCTTCCTCGACCAGCGCCTTGCGCAGGTCCTCGCGCAGCGCCAGCGGCCACAGGCCGACGACCGGGTGCCGCCATTCGCCCGACCGCGCACAGGCCAGCGGCACGCCGGCGCCCATCTTGCGCCGCGCGAGATGCAGCTTGTCGACCAGATCGTCCGGCAAAAACGGACAGTCGCCCGGCACGCTGACGATCCACTCGACGCCGTTGTTCTGCGCCTTGAGCCAGTCGAGCCCGGTGAGGATGCCGGCGAGCGGACCCGGATGGTCCGGCACGTTATCGGGCACCACCGGGCAGCCGGTGTCGGCGAAGCGCTCGGGATCGCCGTTGGCGTTGATGATGATGCCGGTACATTGCGCCGACAGCGTTGCCAGAACGCGGTCGAGGATCGAGACGCCGCCGATCTCGATGCGCGCCTTGTCGCCGCCGCCCATGCGGCGCGCGAGGCCGCCGGCGAGAACGAGGCCGAGGGTCGGTGGAACGGGACTAGACATCACTCATCATGCACGGCGGCTTTGCGCCGGTATTTTGAACTTTCTTCCTCGACCGCGGCGAGGTCCTGGTCGAAGACGATGCGGTCCTCGCCGGCCAGCGCGACGAAGCGCTTGCCGCGGGCGCGGCCGATCAACGTCAGATTCGCCTTGCGCGCCAGCTCGACGCCCCAGGCGGTAAAGCCGGAGCGCGAGATCAGAATCGGGATGCCCATGCGCACGGTCTTGATCACCATCTCGGAAGTGAGCCGGCCGGTGGTGTAGAAGATCTTGTCGGCGGCCTTGACTTTCTCCTTGAACATCCAGCCGGCGATCTTGTCGACCGCGTTGTGGCGGCCGACGTCCTCCATGTACACGAGCGGCCGGTCGCGCTCGGCCAGCACGCAGCCGTGAATGGCGCCTGCTTCGAGATAGAGCGATGGTGTGGTGTTGATCATGTGCGTGAGCGTGTAGAGCCACGAGGTACGCAACTGCGCTTTCGGCAGCGACACATTCTCCAGCGCTTCCATCAGGTCGCCGAACACGGTGCCCTGCGCGCAACCGGAGGTCTGCACCTTCTTCTTCAGCTTCTTCTCGTAATTGGTCTTGCGCTTGGTGCGCACCACGACGACCGACAGCTCCTCGTCGTAGTCGACCGCGGTCACCTCGTCATCGGGCAGCAGCATGTTCTGGTTGAGCAGGTAGCCGACGGCCAGATATTCCGGATAGTCGTTGATCGTCATCGCGGTGACGATCTCCTGCGAGTTGAGGAAAATCGTCAGCGCGCGCTCGACCGTCACCGAGGTTTCGACGCGCTCGCCGGTCTGGTCGATGCCGGACACGCGTTCGGTCAGCCGCGGATCGGCGGGATCGGGCCGGATAATGTAGTCGTCGCGCTCTTTACTCATGTTGCAATCATACCAGAATCGCGCGCCCCACGCTGCCCACCGGCCCAATCGGACGTGGGCGCTTTCACCCCATCATATAAGGCGAAATTGCATGTTTGCACGGTCGCGCCGTAAGATGCGGACAACGAGAACAAATACGCCACGGGGAGACGTCGATGTACCGCGCCACCAAGGACATCATTCTGCCGACCACGATCACCGGCTCGCTGCCGCGCCCGAGCTGGTACACGGAAAATCTCGGCAACCGCCATTTCCTCGAGGCGATGGTCACCCGCCGCTTCCGCGAGCAATATGAGGACGCGCTGACCTGCTACCTGCGCGACCAGGAGCTCGCCGGCCTCGATATCTTGTCCGACGGCGACTGCCGCTTCGACGACGACGTCGGCGGTCAGAGCTGGACTGCCTATCCGCCGAACCACATGGAAGGCCTGACGCGCGACAATCCGGTGCCGACGCCGGCGGGCCGCGGCGGCATCTGGTTCCCGCGCGGCCACATCCTGCACGACTATCTCGAGTTGCGCGTCATGCCGGTGATCACCGGTCCGATCAAGCGCGGCAATCTGCAATACACCGCGATGTGGAAGGCGGCGCAGCGCTTTACCGAGAAGCCGGTGAAATTCGGCGCCGTGTCGGCGGAGATCGTCACCTTCGCGCTGCAGGACAAGTACTACAAAAGTATCCCGGAGCGCATGTACGCCATCGCCGACGCGTTCAACGAGGAGTATCACGAGCTCGCCGACGCCGGCTGCCCGGTGATCCAGATCGAGGAGCCGCAGATCCATATGATCGCGGCGCGCAAGGTCCAGGACAGTGTGATCACGCCGAAATTCATCGTCGACGTCTTCAACCGCACGGTCAAAGGCCTGCGGGCCAAGACCGAAGTCTGGGCGCATTCCTGCTGGGGCAACCCGTCGCAGCAGAAAATGTTCGCGGCCGACATCAGCTACAAGCCGTCGCTGGAGGCCTACAACACGGTGGACGCCGACGTCATCACCTTCGAGTCGGCAAGCTCCGGCGGCATGGATATGGAGGCGATCGGCAAGACCATCACCGAGAAGAAGATCTGCATCGGCGTCATCGACCACCACACGCTCCAGGTCGAAAGCCCCGAGCAGGTGGCGGCCCAGATCCGCGCCGCGCTCAAGTTCATTCCGGCCGAACGGCTGATGGTGTCGACCGATTGCGGCATGGGCCGCGAAGGCATGAGCCGCCGCCACGCCTTCTACAAGGCGGTCGCGATCGTGCTGGGCACCAATATCGTGCGCAAGGAGCTGGGCGTGCCGGAGGCACGCGTTCCCGCCGCCGACGAGCGCTATTCGCTGGTGGTGCCGGCGAAGTGACCGCGTCGCGATCCAGAGACGACTAGGTCTTAAGCGCCAGCAACTGCTCGAGCTGCGCGTCGCTCGGTGTCACGTGATAGAAGCGGTCGAAGAAGTCCCGCGTGATCTCGCGCAGGTCTTCCTTGAATTGCTCGGGATAAAGCAGCTTGCCGAGCCACCACTGGCCGATCAGTCGGTTGGCCGACGGCAACGAATAGATCCAGTCGAACGGAAGCTGCGGCGTGAGGTGGACGCGGTTCTCGCGCACCGCCTTGAGCGCGGACCACGTGGGGTCACTGCGCATGGCCTTCACCACGGCCCCGTCGGACGCAAGGATCACGTCGGGTTGCCAGGCCCGCACCTGCTCGATCGTGACATCGGCGATGCCGCCTTGCGCATCGCCGGCGGCGTTGCGCGCCAGCAATTCGATCAGCTCCATCTCGATCGCGCCACCGCGCCCGGTCGTCAGCCCGTGCGGTCCGCCGGCGTAGTAGATGCGCGGGCGCTTCTCCGCCGGGACGAAAGCGATGCGGTTGGTGACGACGCCGAGCGTCTGGTTGCAGTAGTCGGCAAAGTCGGCGCCCTCGGCTTCGCGGCCGATCAGCCGGGCGAGTTTCTCGTAGGTGGTCGACAGTGACAGCACGCGGCCGTCGAGCAGCGCGTAGGGGATTCCGGTCTGCTTCTGCACATCGTCGGCGAGTGCGGCGTATTCCGCGTCGGTGCCGCCGACGTCGAGAATGAGATCGGGTTTGAGCGCGGCCACCGTGTCGAGCTTGGGCGTGCTGCCGTTTGCGAGGTGGCCGACCGTGGGCCGCTGGCAGATGGCCGCCAGCATGTAGGCGCAGGCCGCTGGCGTGTTGGCGTAGGGCCAGCCGAGCAGCATTTGTGGCGCCAGCGTGTAGAGAAGAATGGCGGCTTCCGGGCCGGCCGGGAAGACGTGATGCACCTTGTCCGGGGCGGTGACGGTGCGTTTAACGTCGTCGGTGATCGTCGCCGCACGGGTCATCCGCGACGCCAGCAGCGTGGCGGAGGCAGCAGCGAGAAGCGAGCGGCGGGTGAGGGGCATGCTCACACTATATAATGTACCGCTGTCGTCACCGCGCTCAGCGGGGGGCCCGTTCGCTATTGTGCGGGCTCGAAGCCGTAGCCGGCCAGGATCGTCTGTCCCTGCGGCGACAGGATGAATTCCACAAAATCCGCCGCGGCATCCGGCGCACCGCTGATGACGGTCAGCCCGTAGTCGGCGCCGACCGCCAGCGCCTCCGGCAGCTCGACCATCTGCTGATCGGGATACTGCTTCAGGGCTGCCTTGGCGTTCGTGCAATAGGTCAGAAAAATATCGGCGCGGCCCTCGGCGACGTGCCAGCCGTAGACATTGCGGCCAGGCGGCGGTGCGGCACTTGTCCGCGCGCCGGTCAGCTTCAGGGCCTTGCTTTCGAGGCTCGCCTGCGCGCCGGCTTTCAGCGCCTCGGCCTTGGTGAACATTTGGACGGCGTAGTCGCCGGATGGATCAAGACGCGGCGTCGATGTCGCCAGCTTGATCTTGGGGTCGAGCATACGCTCGAGCAGGTTCGCGCTGGTCACGTCGAGCCCGGGCTTCACCAGCGCGCACATCTTGTTGCGCGCGAAGCGCACCGGCGGACCGCCGGTGCCGTCATCGAACAGCGCCTGCGGATGCTCCATGTTGGCGGAGGCGAAGATGTCGACCTGGGCGCCGTCGGTGATCTCGTTTTTCAGCGTACCCGAGGCGCCGTATTTGATGTCGATCCTGTGGCCGCTCTTGGCTTCGTAAGCAGTGGAGATCGCGCCGAGCGCCTCCCTGAGGCTGCCCGCGGCCACGACCTTGATCGTCTCGGCGACGGCCGGTCCTGTCATTGCTAGCATTGCTAATACGAGTGCAGCGGCGCGCATCAAGCCCCCGGACCGGTTCCGCAAACCACTGATACCAGAATAAACCGTCTCCGGCTTTGCGTAACGCCCGGGAAATAAACACAAATATGCCTATGAACGGAGCCAGATTTCCAATATTAGGACGCGCGCGGCGCGTGCTCTGTTACAACGGGACGCCGCCAAAAGCGTCTGGAGGGGTGGCCGAGTGGCTGAAGGCGCACGCTTGGAAAGCGTGTTTACGGGAAACCGTAACGTGGGTTCGAATCCCACTCCCTCCGCCACCTTCCCTGGGACCCGGTTCTCTCGGCGCCCAAGTCGGGCGGTAAAGGCGCTGAATTAGCGAGGCGTGCCCACAGATCTCTGTACTTAGCGGCCGGGGCAGCCTGGCCGAATTGCTCTCTGAGGTCGATTTTTCTCTGGAGCTCTGTATTTCAGTCGAAGAGTACGGTTTTTGGGGCCAATATTTTCAGCCAGTTTACGAGCCGCTATGCACTACAAGTTTAAATTGCACTCGGTTGACCAAATGCTACCCGCGGTCTTTCCATATTCAAAGATGCGGTTCCGAAAGAGCTTGCTCTATTAGAGCTCGATCGTCGTCCTGGAATTGCCCGAGTGAAACTCTCTCGAAAAATATATGCCGAGTTATTTCAAAAGCATCTTGATCGTCGGGCTGAAGGTTTGCCGTGGTCCCCCACCAATCTACAAAGTGATCAGTCTTCAGCCGGTAGGCTATATAGTTAGCCAGCACACCTACATTTTCTGACTTTTCAGCAGAGACTTGCAAAGTAGCGGCCCTTACCGTCAATGACCTTTTCAATGCCTTTGTTATCGCACTTAGAAACCGTAAGGATGGAGTTCTAGCCGTACACATCAATTTTGCGGAGAGTGGTCCGGTTGGTGCCCAGCGACGATCCGATGTCCCTAATCTCAAGAAAAGGACCGAAAAGTTTTTGATCCATCAGTTCATGCTCGTGGAAGGGATCGATGATCCAGCATGCACAATGCTCGCCGTTTATGAGCCCTTCACGAGCACCAGGATGCTTGTGCAGCAGGTGGGACGTCTGACCAGGCAGCCGCTCGGCAAGATAGGCCAAAGAGTGTCGGAGGCTGTCGTGTTCGCGCGCAAGGACGATGGCGTTTTGCAGCATTGGAAGAGTTTTTTGGAATATGACAAGGCATGCGTCGATAACGGCGGCAAGCCGCAAGCGCACGTATTGCAGTTCTACCACCTTGTAGTTTCCGCTTACTCGGCGTGTCAGTCGGTCGGCGTAAATCTGAAAATATTCTGCGCAGAGTGAAGCGCCACTGCCAGCAATTAGATTGCTTAGGGCAGGGATCTCTGGATTCGCATAATGGCAGATTATGGAATAGCCCCAGGCGACGTCCGCTTTGCCCCCGATAGCGGACATTCGCCCTTTGCGCTCGAATGTCCGCTAATGACCCAAAGCGGACATCGGTGGCACTTATATCCCCTATCGACCGCTACGATCGAGCCTGATGCATGGGAGCGGCCTTGCGGCGGTGGGCGGGCGCGGCAGGCGCAGGAGTTGCCATCGTCGGCTCGGATTTGCTCTCCGATCCCGGCTTGGCAATCTCGCGCGCGCCCTTGATCGCTGCCAGCGTACGGCTGTCGAGATTGTAGAGATCGCGGCGTATTTGCAACCTGCCCGCGTCGTCGACAAAGGCAGTCTGATAGGTCAAGTAGATCCAGATCGGCCCTGACCCCAGCGAAATCTCCTGCTCGGTGCCGCCGGCGTAAAAACTCTTGACCTTCTCCGCCGTCCACTGCTCCTCGGGGTGCACCATGCCGGCAAGGACTTCGGCGTATTTGGGAGCATCCTGCACGCGCATGCAGCCGTGACTCTCGGCCCGCACAACGTGGGCGAACAGGTATTGGTCCGGGGTGTCGTGCTGAAACACCGTCAGACGATTGAAGAAATTGAACCGGATGTGCCCGAGGGGATTCTGGCCGCCCGGCGGCATCGTGATCTCCACCTCGCCGTTGACGCGTTTCACGCGCATCCCCATGCGCGCCAACGCGCCGGGCTCTCTCGCCTCCGCCGGCAGGTACTCGTTCCGAACGATCGACGCCGGCACCTTCCAGGTCGGGTTGATGGTGATGGAATCCATCTGTTGCGCCAGCACCGGGCTCGGCATGCTCGGCTTGCCTATCACAACGCGCGAGGTCCACACCTGCCGTCCGTCGTGGATCACCTTGAGGGTGAAGTCGGGCTCGTTGACCTCCACACGTGATTTGCGGATGTCGCGGGGGTACCAGCGCCAGCGTTCCATGTTGGCGATGATAGTATCGATGCGGCTGTCGTTCGTGGGATTGAGCTTTTTGACCGTGCGAGCATCCAGATGGCCGGTCGGTGGCAAATCGTTGCCCCGCTGATATTCTTTGACGGCTTCAGCGAGTTTCTCATCATAGCGCAGATCGGTAGCCTCGCCGGGAACACCAAGGCGCTCGCGCAATTGCGGCACGCGGGCATCTTCCATCGGACGCTTGCGGTTGAAAGTGAGCACCCGACCCGCTGCGATCCCGTCGTGAGCACGGCCGGCCGTCCTGCCGCGCAGCTGCGACAGCGCGGCTTTGAGCTTCTGATAGTTCTCGTATGGCGGGCTGAACTGATCGAGCGCTTGGCCGGCGTCATCCCCCTCGACGACGGCCGCCAGCACCACGGCCGGATCGGGCTCGCGTTGCGGCAGCGCGATGTTGTCCTCTCTCACTTGGCGATGGGGAACACGTCCGGCCTGCAAGTGCCGCGCATAGGTAAGCACAGTCTGCGTGAGTGTCAGTTCGGCCTCCGCCAGCGCATCCGGCGAAAGCCCACCAAAGGTCGGTGTCCTGTAGTCGGCATGGTCGAGACCGTCGGCGTTGGCATTCTTGAGGCGGGCAATCACCGCCTTGCTCCGCGCATTCTCCACGCCCTTGTCGAGCCAGAGCGGCGCCAGATTGCGCTTTTGATAGAAGGCTTCGACAGCCGCATGCGCCTTTTCGTCGGCGAAGATGCGGTTCGGTTTTGTGTCCAGGAGATCGCGAATCCGTTCCGCGATCGCGCGATCAGCAGGATCGAGCGCGGTCAATCGGTCGGGCGCCCGGCTCTCTTCGGGCGCAATCGCTGGAGCGGCTGCCTGCGTAGCGCTGGCCGGCGGTGAGGTGAGCGCATCGCCGGCCGAGGCATCGCTTCCTTTCGACGGGTCGCGTAGACCTGCCTGAGACGGCTCCGTCTGTTGCCCGAGCGCAGATACCGGCGCAGCTAGAATAAACACAAGTGCTGCGCTTGCGAGGAACTGGTCAAGACGGAGCGCACTCATCGGGTTCCTCCCAAAAGCTCGGTGAAGTCGCCGGGAGAACGCAAGCGATATGGTTGCCGGTTCTCGCGTGGCCACGAACTGCGGAGTGAACACGCTATCGGTGCGCCCGGCAACAGGTGGCGCTGCGTTTTCCCGATCTAGCTCGATTGATGTCTGCTTTCAGGGGTAAAGCCGACACGGCGATTGCGCCGCGAAAGGTCGGCGAATGACCCAAAGCGGACGTTTCGACTACCGCGCACCTAGCTGTTTTCCAAACCAATCCTTCAGAATGGGCTGGTGCTGCACCGGGTCGAACTCGACAATTCTGCTGAAGCGCATCACCCTAGCTTTGCAATAAGGCTCATCGGCCAAAAACTCGTTCAAATCGTCTAGTGAATCGGCGCGAGCTATCAATATTCCTCCCTTCGGCGGAATACTTGGGCCTGACAGCAAAAAGCGCCCTTTGTCATAGCCTCGCTGCAGAAACTGACGATGCGCGGCGATCAGTTCCGGGTCGCGTTGCTCGAAGGGAACAATATGCTCTCCTTCTAAAAGAAAATGCTTCATCGCCTACTCCTCCTACGCATTGATCTGACAAAGTGCCTGTGTTACGAACCGGTCGGTAACATATCAAGCACAGGTATCATGTCAATGAGCAAGCAATTAGCTCAACGAAGAAAAACCAAAGGTCCCTTGATCCCGGAAAAAACCGCGGGCGACAAAGTTTTCGAGGTCGCTTCGGAACTGTTTTACAGCCAGAGTATTCGGGGTGTTGGTGTCGAAACGATTGTCAAAGAGGCAGGCGTCGCCAAGATCAGTCTCTATAGAAACTTTGCTTCGAAGGATGATCTGATCGTCGCGTATCTTGAGAATAGAAATACTGGCTACTGGCATATCGTGGATGAGATCTTGGCCGGACATGAAGGCGATCCGCGCGGACAACTACGCGCGCTGATCGCTTACGTGGCAGACCGCGCTACCACGCGAGGATATCGAGGCTGTCCATTCATAAATTACGCTGCCGAATTTCCAGAGAGGGCTCATCCGGGACATAGAGCTGTCGAAGAAAACAAAGCAGAAATGCGTCGACGGTTAGCGAGCTTAGCTTCCGCAATAAATGCGCGTCGTCCAGAGCAGTTAGCCGATGCTCTTTTTCTTTTGATTGAAGGTGCCTATGCGAGTAGTCAAACTTTGGGAGGTCGAAACGGACCCGCGAAGATTTTGCCGCAAGCCGCCGAGGGCCTTATCGAAAGCTACTCGAACAGGTAAGTCTGCTTTTGGCACTTACCGGACATAAATTTGAGCGCCCGATGTACGCTCTTGCGGTCGTTATCGGCGGTAAAGTGGACATCGGAAATTCAAGTCGTCATGTCTGCTTTTGACCCAGAGCGGACAATGTGACCGCTTGGCGAGCCTGAGCGATACCTTCCTCCTTGTTCTGCCTGATGTTAGCGTTGATCGCTATTTTTTCATCGTCGGAGCAATGACGGATGGCATTGCATACTCGATTAAACGAGATGCTCGATATCGAGCACCCGATTATTTCTGCTCCTATGGCATTCGCAGCAGGTGGCCGTCTTGCTGCGACGATAACCAGCGCCGGAGGCCTCGGCCTTATCGGCGGAGGTTATGGCGACGCTGAATGGCTCGAACGCGAATTTGCAGAAGCACGAAATGCGCGGGTCGGCTGTGGTTTCATCACCTGGTCATTAGCCAAGCGTCCCCAATTGCTCGATTTGGTGTTGGCACATGCCCCGGTGGCGATAATGTTGTCGTTCGGGTCGCCAATGCTATTCGCTCGACCTATCAAAGATGCCGGCGCCAAACTGATTTGCCAAATCCAATGTATGGACCGCGCGCGCGAAGCCGTCTCCGCTGGAGCCGACATAGTCGTCGCACAGGGAGCGGAAGCTGGCGGACATGGGCTAACTCGCGCAACACTTACATTGGTTCCCGAGGTAGCCGATTATCTCGCCAAGGCCGCTCCGGCAACGATCCTAGTGGCAGCTGGGGGCATTGCTGATGGCCGAGGACTGGCTGCAGCTCTGATGCTTGGGGCTGATGGGGTACTGATCGGTTCGCGGTTTTGGGCGAGTTCCGAGGCGCTAGTGAATCCTACCTTTCAAAAAAGAGCGTCCGCCGCCGACGGTGATTCCACCATACGAACGACAGTGGTCGACGTTGCTCGCAAGATAGCGTGGCCCAACTCATTCACGGCGCGCGTAATAAAAACTCGATTTGTTGAAGATTGGCACGGCCGTGAAACCGAACTCGCCAACCCCGAGGTGGTCGATCGCGAAATGCAACGCTATGTGTCGGCGATGCAGAGTGGCGACCCTGACAACACCGGCGTATGGGTTGGCGAAGCGACCGGGATAATCAAGGAGGTGCGCCCCGCGGGTGACCTCCTGCAGGAAATGGTACGAGACGCGGAGCGTCTGCTTCGCGATAGGGCACCTAACATAGTTCGATCGGGTTGAGCCTATTTCCGAAATTGGCACTTAGCGGACATTGAAGGTCTGGCGGCAAATGTTCTGCTTTGGGGGGGTAAAGCGGACATCGCAAACGTATTTCGTCGTGTCCGCTAATGACCCAAAGCGGAATTCGGGTGTCGCCAGCCAATATCCGTCCCTTTTAGGCTTGCTCAGTCTAACACTAGGGGAAATTTTGCCAGACGCATCCAAGTTCAAGCCTATCGGTGCGGCTAATTTCAACTGAAGAATCCGACCAGCGCGCGCACGTCCCTAATCGTCGCTTCCAAATTCATTTTTTCTGGAAAGTTCGGCGTCGAAGCAACGATAGTGAGAGCGCGATTCAGGAGGTCGTCCATCTCCTTCTCCTGCTCTTTGTACCGGACCCATAAGAGGATGATGGCATCCGCACCGCATGGGATCTTCTTCGGTACGGCCATGTTTGAAGCATTTAGAACTGTCGCCTGATTCTCCGCCATTTCTTTCTCTTTCCGCGATAATTGTCTTTCGCAGGATCTTCGCAGGTAAAAATAAAAGCGCGCTGAAGCGCGAAACCGCAATGATTGCTCATATTGTGGAATGGCGCTGCATTATTTGAGTGGGCTTGGCGGCTTTCGAGTAGCTCTGCCTCAAAGTGGCCATCGTTGCGGTGCGGCGCGACCGAATGTCACGCAGTCGAGATAGATCAAAATTGAGACCAGAAAAGCTCTAAATTATTCAAATGATGAATCGTGCGACGAGAAATCACGCAAAAATCCCGTTGGATCGATGGCCCGCGTTGCGAACCTCCTCGGAGGACGTCGCGGGCAATGCGCTCGCATCAATATATGGCGCACATAAATTTGAAGTCGGCAAAAGCGATCAGCCATTCTTTGCCCATGCAAATTTCAAAGCACTAAAGCACGTTTCATTCTCATATTGTTCTTATACGAATCCGGTTTCGATCCATTTTCCGGAAGCGGAATTCTACCGGCAGGCATTCTCGTTCGGTGGCAGCGCAGCGATTTCAGCTGGCGGGTGTGAGATTCCGATTACCCCGGGCGGCGCGGACGTAATACCAGCAGCGGTCGCGGTGAGAGCGAACTTTGGTGCGGGTTTTCAGCAGCTCCTATTGCGAGTCGATGAAGGAGCGCTTGTCAAAAAATTGAGTGCTCTCATTGGAGCGCCGCCGGCCAGAAAAATCAAGTTTTCAGGCGGTGACGCCACCAACGGTTCCTTCAGTGGTTTAAATCGGTTGGTCGCCTACGTTGTGAATGAGCTCGACGCTTCGTCTGGGGCGTTGCCGGCGCAAGCGCTTGTCGAATTGGAACAAGCCCTGCTCGTCGCGTTCCTTTTCTCAAATAAAAACAACTTTAGCAGAATTCTGGAACAAAACTCGCCAGCCGTCGCCCCGTGGCAGGTGCGACAGGCCGAAGAATTTATTGAAGCCAACTGGCGAACCGGTTTGACCATCGAGGCGATAGCGGAAGCCATCGGTGCGAGCGCTCGCAGCGTATTTTCATCGTTTAGCCAAGCGCGCGGCTACTCGCCAATGGCCTTCCTTAAGGCAACCCGTCTGCACCATGCACGACAAAAATTACAAAGTGCGGCAGTGGGAACGACCGTGACGGGCGTTGCCCTAGAGTGCGGGTTCCAAAACATGGGCCATTTTGCAGTGAGCTACAGGAAACAGTTCGGCGAACCGCCGTCGGAAACGCTGAACCGAGCCAAGGGTGCCGCTAGTTTGACAATGTAGTGCTGCGATTACCGCCAGCGCGCCAAATAGTGAAATTGATCTCGCCTGGTGCGGCAATATGATCAACTTTGCTTGCACTCATGGAGTAGAGGCTGCGCGCAAGTGGTGGCGCACGACGACAAGGACCTTAAGTTGTTTGTGAAGCTAGGAGCACTCTTCGACCCAGCTCTTGGCTCCTTACTTATAGGCCGCCCTTTGTGGCGGCCTTATTTTTTCCTGCGGCACAACTGCGTCAAATGGCCATTTCGTCCTTGCACTTTTGGAGTGAGAATTGCGCTCAAGCGGTAGCGCGTTGGATACGAGTGCTAAATTATTAGTGCGAGATTCATGAGAGCGTTGGCTTAGCAGCAATGCCAGATAGACAAGCAGCATCGAGGAAATCGCCGGTCTCAAATATAAATTCACCGTTCTTTTTCGCACATCAGTCAAACATCAAAAGATACCGAACAATCCTACAAACGTATTTGGCTGATGAAGAGCGCGCGTTTGTTCAGCGTCTTCTCCTTGAGGAAGAAGCAGCACTGCTGCAACTCACTCGCGTTGCTTAACTTTCTGGAGTAAAGGACGAGGGTGACCCCGGACCCCAGACGAAACCCTCATCCGACGTAAGGCCGCCTTGTCCCTTTGGCGGCCTTACTTTTTTGTCGCCATGTCCGCTTTTGGCACAGAGCCGACATTCCGATCATTTGTCGAATGTCGGACGACGAGAGCAAAGCGGACATGGAGCGCAAGGCTCCGTGCGCGCTTTTCCATTCCGACAAAACGAAATTTCCGTCCCCGATCAATCCGAGCGCTACGCTACGGCGGACAACGCCCTATGGCTGGTCGCGTTCCAAAACCTTGCCAAATTGGACTGGAATGTGCGGCATTGCGGCGCAACATGCGGCGATCACGCCAAGTCGCGCTTATCTATTTGTCGTTATATAGTGGACGTATCGGAGAGGAGTGATTGCCATGAAAGCATTTTTCGTTGCGTGCCTCGCGGCCATCGTTCTTGCCGCGGTTGGAGTGGTTGCTCTTAACACCGTCCAGCAGGCGGCGGATCAGGCGTTCACGTCGCCCTACGCGCGGCTCGGGGCGTAGACGCGCTTCCCGCAAGCGAGCTGGTTGCCGAAAAACGAAGCGCCCGGCTTCTCGCCGGGCGCTTTGCATTGACGGACTTAACGCCGGCCTATTCGGCGGGACGCATCGCGCCGCGTGAACTCGCTGCGCCCGTCTCCTCCTCGACCCAAAGGCTGTGATGCTCCTTGGCCCAATTGAGGTCGACATTGCCGTCGCTCATGGCGTCAAAGGCGCCTTCCATGCCGACGGTGCCGATGTAGATGTGGCCAAGGATGAGCGCCACGAAGAGCACGCCCACCGCGCCATGGAACACCTCGGCCAGCTCCATGCTGCCGACCGTCAACCCACCATAGAACGGGAACATCAGCATGAAGCCGCTGACCATCATTGCGATGCTGGAGCCAATGACGGCCCAATAGAGGAGCTTCTGCCCGGCGTTGAATTTCCACGCCGGCGGATGCGTCCGGTCTTCTTTGTCGAACATGCCGCCGCCCTCTTTGAGCCATTCGGCGTCGACCGCGCTCGGGAAATTCTCGCCGACCCACATCAGGAACATCAGCACCACGCCAATAGCGAAGGCGAAGCTTAGATAGTTGTGAGAATACTTCGCCCATTCGGACCACGTGCTGAACGCTTCAGGCCCCATCCACGGCAGCAGCAGCCTGCGGCCGAAGGTGATGTTGAGACCCGTAATGCCGAGCACGATGAAGCTCACGGCCGTGAGCCAGTGCACGAAGCGTTCGAACATATTGAAGCGAAGGATGGTCTTGCCGGAGAAACCGGAGCGGATCTTTATCCGGCCGCGCCAAAGGTAGAAAAGCGCAAGCACGATGATCATGCCGAGGATGGCAATGCCGCCGATCCACAACAGCGTGACCGTCCGGAATTCCCGCCAGTCCCGGCCGGCCGGATGCTCCAGCACGTAGGACTTGGTGTCCGGGATCGTCCCAAGGCCCTGAATCGTCTTGAGCTGGTTGAGGAGCTGCTGCTCCTGCACGGCGCTCGCCGTCGGGTTGACGGAGTTGGCCTGTTGGGCCGAAACCGGCGCCGCGAACGCGACCAAAGCTGCAAGTGCCAGCGCGCCGGCGATCCTGCGAATGTGCGTGAAAGAGGTTGCCATTGTGTGTTTCTCCCTCACGTCGCGATCGTTTCGCGATAGGCAGTCTGCCAACCCCAGGCGCCGGAGCCATAGCCGCGTCGCGACACGCGTTCCTTGTAGATTTGCGCGATGACGTCGCCGTCGCCGGCCAACAGCGATTTGGTCGAGCACATCTCGGCGCATAGCGGCAGTTTGCCTTCGGCCAGGCGGTTAGCGCCATACTTCTCGTATTCGGCCTTGCTGCCGTCGGCCTCCGGGCCGCCAGCGCAGTAGGTGCATTTGTCCATCTTGCCGCGTGAGCCGAAGTTGCCGACCTTCGGATACTGTGGCGCGCCGAACGGGCAGGCGTAGAAACAATAGCCGCAGCCGATGCACAGGTCCTTTGAGTGCAGCACGACGGCATCGGCCGTAGTGTAAAAGCAGTTCACGGGACAGACCGCCGCGCAAGGCGCGTCGGTGCAATGCATGCAAGCCATCGAGATCGAGCGCTCGCCGGGCTTGCCGTCGTTAAGCGTGACGACGCGCCGGCGGTTTATACCCCAGGGCACTTCGTGCTCGTTCTTGCAGGCGGTGACGCAGGCGTTGCACTCGATGCAACGGTCGGCGTCGCAGAGGAATTTCATTCGAGCCATGGCCCCGCCTCCTTAAGCCGCTGTGATCTGGCACAGGGTGACTTTGGGTTCCTGCATGCCAGTCGCCGGATCGTAGCCGTAGGTGGTAATGGTGTTGGCGCTTTCGCCGAGCACGATTGGATCGGTGCCCGCGGGGTAGTTGGCGCGCAGATCTTGACCACCCAACCAGCCGCCGAAATGGAAGGGCATCCAGGCCACGCCCTTGCCGACGCGCTCGGTGACGAGCGCCGCAACCTTTGCTTTCGAACTGTTTTCGGCGCCGGTCACCCAGACCAACCCGCCATCCTTAATGCCGCGCTCGGCGGCGTCAGCCGGATTGATTTCGATAAACATCGTTTGCTGCAATTCGGCGAGCCACTTGTTAGAGCGGGTTTCCTCGCCGCCGCCCTCGTATTCGACCAGACGGCCGGACGACAGGATGAGTGGGAACTGCTTGGCGATGCCCTTGTCGACCGCCGCCTTCTGCACCGAGAAGCCAATATTCGGCAATCGAAACTGCTTGGCGTCAGGCAGTGTCGGATATTTCGATATCAGCTCGACGCGCGGCGTATAGATTGGCTCGCGATGCACCGGAATCGGGTCCGGCAAACCGAAAGCGTTCATCCGTGCCTTGGCGTTGCCGTAGGGCACGCAGCCGTGCTTCATCGCCACGCGTTGGATGCCGCCCGAGAGGTCGATCGACCATGACACGGCGTCCGGCGTGGTCGGGTTGATCTTGTTGATCACCGCCATCTCGTTCTCGGTGAGGTCCTTGTCCCAGCCAAGCTTTTTCAGCACGCCCAGCGTGAACTCGGGGTAACCGTCCTTGATCTCCGAATCCTTGGAGTAGGAACCGTCGGCCAGCAGGCTGACTTTCACCGTCGTGCCGTCCGCTTGCTTCTCCTCGCGCTCGACGCCGAAGCGGGCGCGGAAGCATCCGCCGCCGTCCATGACCGCGAGGTTGGTGTTGTAGAGCAGTGGTGTGCCCGGATGCCTGACCTCGGGCGTGCCCCAGCAGGGCCACGGCAGACCATAGTAATCGCCCTTGTTCGGCCCGGTTGTGGCGCGCTGTGTGAGCATGTCGAAGTCGGCCTGATGCGCCATGTGCGACTTGAGCCGCTCCGGCGACTGACCGCAGTAGCCGGTCGAGAAGCTGCCGCGGTTCATCTCACGCAAGATGTCCTCGGCTACCGGCACGTTGTTTTCGATCTTGATGTTCTTGAACATCTGATCGGCGATGCCGAGCTTCTTGGCCAACGAGTACATCACCTCGAGGTCGTCTTTTGACTCGAAGATCGGCCTGACGATCTGCTCGCCCCACTGCAGGGCGCGGTTGGAGGCGACGCGCGAGCCGCGGCATTCAAACTGCGTGGCGACCGGCAGCAGGTACATATTGTCCTTGCGGCCGGCGTTCACCGCGAGCGAGGCCCAGGTCGTCGGATGCGGATCGGCGACCACCAGCAGCTCGAGTGCTTTGAGCCCCTTTAGCGATTTAGGGATGCGGGTGATCGAGTTGCTGGCGTGTCCCTGAATGAACATCGCCTTCACATTATCTTTCTGGGCGACTTGATCCTTCGGCAGGATGACGGCATCGAACCAGCGCGTCAGCGGGATGCCCGGAGTTTCCATGATCTTCTTGTCGTCGAAGCGGCCGACCAGATAGTTGTAGTCAACCTCCCAGACGCGCGACCAATGCTTCCAGGCGCCTTCGACGAGGCCGTAGTAGAACGGCAGTGTCACGATATCGAGGCCGACGTCGGTGGCGCCCTGCACGTTGTCGTGGCCGCGGAAGATGTTGGCGCCCATGCCGGGACCGCCGACGTTTCCTGTCATCAGTAAGGCGATGCAGCTCGCCCGTACGTTGGCCGTGCCGACCGTGTGCTGGGTCTGCCCCATGCACCAGATCAACGTCGATGGCTTCTGCGTCGCGAACATTTGGGCGACGCGCTTGAGCTGCTCGCCCGGCACGCCGGATACGCGCTCGACTTCGTCGGGGGTCCACTTCTCGACTTCTTTCTTTAGATCGTCGAAACCATAGACGCGCTGCTTGATGAATTCCTTGTCCTCCCAACCGTTCTTGAGGATGTGCCACATCATCCCGTACAGCACCGGGATATCCGTGCCAGGCCGAAGGCGGACATATTCGGTTGCGTGCGCCGCGGTGCGCGTCAGGCGCGGATCGATGACGATCACGTTCGCCTTTTGCATCTCGGCGCCTTCAAGCAGATGCTGCAGTGACACCGGATGGGCCTCGGCCGGGTTACCGCCCATGATGACCTGCGTTTTGGCGTTACGGATATCGGTGTAGCTGTTGGTCATCGCGCCGTAGCCCCAGGTGTTGGCCACGCCGGTGACGGTGGTTGAGTGGCAGATGCGCGCCTGGTGGTCGGTGTTGTTGGTGCCCCAGAACGCGCCGAACTTGCGAAACAGGTACGCGCCCTCGTTGGTCATCTTCGCCGAGCCGAGCCAGTAGACGGAGTTGGCGCCCGACTTGCCGCGGATCTCCATCATCTTGTCGCCGATCTCATCGATCGCCTGTTCCCACTTGATGCGGGTCCATTGGCCGTTCACGAGCTTCATCGGATATTTCAGGCGGCGCTCGCCGCTGACCAATTCGCGCACCGAGGCGCCCTTGGCGCAGTGCGAGCCGCGATTGATCGGGCTGTCCCAACTCGGCTCCTGGCCAATCCACACGCCGTTGAGGACCTCGGCCGTCACTGTGCAGCCGACCGAGCAGTGGGTGCAGATGCTCTTGCGGACGGTCGCGCCCGACGTGAGCGGCCCCGCCGCTGCGGCATCCGCCGTTCGGACTGTGGCCAAGGGCAGGGCGCTGAAAGTGGCGAGACCGCTTGCCGCGAGACCGGAGCGGCGTAGGAAAGTGCGGCGGTCGAGGCCCTTGCTCTGGGTGGCGAGACTGGCCAGCGTGCTACGGCGTGCTTGACGATCTGATTTCTTGATCAGCACGGGTGCCTCCCTTACTTCGGATAGTGGTTGACGCGATAGAACGCTTTCACGTCTTCCGAGTCCGCCTTGTAGCGGGCTTTGCGTTTTTCATCGTTGTTTTCCGAGTTGGCGTGGCTTTCCGAAACGAGAACCGCGGGTGTTGCGGCCGCGCCTGCGCCGACGCCAAGAACGCGCAAAAAGTCCCGGCGCCCAATTTTCGTCTTGCTGTCCTGTCTCATCGCCAGTCCTCCAAAGGACGTCGCATCGCCCGCGCGGGCATCATGACGGCAGCGCGAATGCCTCCGTCTCGATCTCGGTGAACAGCCGGCCAATCTTTCCGACGCGCCGGTAGAATTTCGTAGCTTCCAAACGCTCGAGATCGGTGAAGAAGCGGCCGATCCAAGGCGCCATGTGTTTCTCGAAGATGGTGCGGTCCGAATTGGCGGGCGCGGGCAATTGGCCGCTCACCAGGCCGGACATGATTTCGCACACAATGCCGGCATGATCCTCGGGCTCCACCACGCCGTCCGCGCGGGCAACGCCGATACGGGTCAAATCCTCGCGCAGGCGCGCGAGCGGCCGCTCATGCAGAAATCCGGTGAGATAATAAGAGGCATAGGGCAGCAGCTCGCCGCGCCCGACGCCGATGAAGAGGTCGAAAAACTCGCGCTCGACTTTGCTGACGTCGGCGTTCTTCGCAGCTTCCGCCAGCTCAACATGCGCGACACCGAGCGGCGTCGCATCGCCGCGCAACTCGGAAAGCTGTTCGAGCAGTTCGTCATCGGGCGCGCGCGTAAGTAGACGGGCGAGCAGCGTGTACTCCCGTGCGCGGGCGAGGTCGACGTCATCGATGTTGGATTCGCCATATAGATCGGGCAGCAAAACGGCGCGGCCGATCCCGCTCACACTTTCCACGGCGAGAACGCGCTCGGCGGGTATTCTGGTCCAATTGGAAACGGAGGGCTGGGAGATGCCGACGCGGCGCGCAAGTTCCGTGACGCCGCCGACGGCGCGAATGGCTTCCTGAAGTCCCCGGTCAGCCATGATCGGTTTATCTTTTCTATCCTCGTCCGCGCGACTCCCGCCTCCCATGCGCGAAAGAGCAATTTGGAATAGTTAAAAGCTATCGCCGCATCGAAGCGGCGGTCAATAGCTACAGGCTATATCGCGCTTTGTTGATCGCGGCTTGTTGATTGCCGATGCTTCAGTCGTCGGACTCTTTTGGCGGTCCATCGTTTCTTGCGACGTCTATGTTGCGACGCACATCGGCAGACTTAGGTGGCGCGCCCCCGGCGCCGGCAGCTGGCGCAACGGCCTGCGATGAGACCTTCGGTTGGTCCTTGGCATCCCGTAGGGTGGCTTCTTTTGGCAATCCGGCCAATACCTTCTCAGCGAGCTCTGGCAAGTCACCCATGGCTTGCGCGAGCAGTCGTGCGGCCTCGCCGACGTCGATCGGTCCGAAGCCAGCCATCCCCTGCGGATCGTTGAAGTCCCAGCCGTTCTCGACCAGCCCAACGAAGTCGCGAATGGCGGGATCGGACGACCAGGCGCGGCGAAGCGCCGCACGGGTCAAGTCCGACGGAATGCCGGGCCGCAAAAAGACGGTGACATCGGTGTTGGCGCCGATCGATTCGATCGGCGGCAGGCCGGCCGGATCGAATTCCTGGCTGTCCGACGCGGCGTTGGTTGCGTTTGTTTCCATCGCCGGCGCAGGCGGCTGGTTTTCATTCTCGCCCTGCGGCGCGCCCACGTCTTGCTCGAGCGCCTGCTCGCCTTTGGCCAGCTTGCGCTTGGACCAGCGCTCGAGAAAATTTTCAGGCTCGCTCATCGCTCGTTTATGACTTGCCATCATCGCTCAGGTGGTCGCGCCGCGCCAAGGCTTCGGGATCGGCGCGGTCGCGTTGACGCTTGCGGAATGTCTGCTCGACATAGTGCTCCGAAACGAAGGCCGCCACCACTTCCTCGACGGGCGCGGGCATTGGGACGGTGTCGACGAGATCGTTGTCGAGGCCGGCCCAGCTTTCGCCTTCGGCCGGATCCGCCGTGACGCCTGCCAAGCTGAAGGGCGGATCCGCCTCGGCCGGACGCAGCGCGATCCATAATAGCGGCGTCTCAACCAGCAGGTTTTCGCGGTAGTTGCCGGCTTCCGAGCGATAGAGCCCGATGTCGGCGGCGCCGGCATAGAAAGTCGCACGTTCGCCGTCGTCCGACAACTTGGTCCAGGCCGGCGCATCGGGAACGCCGCTGAGCGCATTGAGCGGCCGCCACAGAAAATCGTTCCAGAGGCCGGTGCCCTTGCTGCGCTCGACCACGACACCGACGGCAATCGTCTTCTGCGGCGCGACAACGCTCAAGCCACTGTCTCCAGATGTTTGACCGGCAAACCGGTAATGAAATTCTGCGGCTTCATGCGGATCAACTTATCAGCTGTGATAGCGAGGATCAGGTAGACCGGCTCGCCTCTGATCTTGTCAAGCATAACGGAGGCGTCGCCGAAAGTCAGGCGGAACAGGCCGACCACGCGCGCCTGGCTCGTGTCGTCGAGTTCCTCGCCGTTCCACAACGTATCGCCGATGCGGGTCGCGTCGGTGTCGAGCCCGACATACCAGGTGAGCGGCGCGTTGCGCAGCTCGGTAAGCGGCTCGATCGTTACCGCGAGTTCGAGCAAATGCGCGATCCAGCGCCGCATGACCTCGGCCAAAGCGGTGAGCCCTTGGCGGCCGCCGGTCAGATCGAGCGCCATGTCGAATTGATCGCTGCGCTCCCAATAGCTCTCGGCATTGTCGTCGTTGAGCACGTCAATCTCGGCTTCCGCAGGAAGTCCAAGCATGGACACGAGCGGCGTCACCGGCTCCGGATTGCCGCCGGCGACGACCTCTTCGTCGGCGGCGATCAGCGAACCTTCATGCAGCGTGACGCGCTGGGTACGAAAGAACAGTTCGGCGGCACGCAGCACGCGGGCGTCAGTCACGCCGTCGAGCGCATTGCGCAGGATCACGTGCACGAGTTGATTAACGAACAACGGTGGCGTCTTGCCGGCGCCGTCGCGGACCAGGTCGATGTAGGCCGCCTCCAGCGTCTTGTGACGCAGCAAACGGTCGCGAAATGCGATGAGCATTTGCCAATTTTCCCGCGCGTCGGCGTCGGCGATCGCCGCGATATCCGCGTTCGCGACCGGCATGCGCGGATCGGCGAGCAGAGCCGCATGCAGAGTGCGCTCGACGACGCAAGCATCCGGCGGCGGGATCAGTTCCGGCCGGGCAAGATAGGCCTTGAGGAAATCATCAGTCACCACGAGACCCCCGCCTTCGTGGCGGTCGAGCAGATGATGGCCGCAGGAGAGCCAGAAATCGCTCATTTGCGTTCTCGCTCTGTCAACCAAACAAGGTCGATAGTCTCCTGAGCGGTCTCGTCTTCACCGATCACTTCGAAGAAGGAGAAGGGACGCGAGGGTTCGGCGCCTTCGCGCCGGCGCAAGGTCCGAAATTGCTCGCGCACCACACCATTTTCGAGGCTGCGGTGCACCGCAATGAGCGTGTCCTTCGGCTCCGAGCACAACGACTCGGTGAAGGCTACTTCTTCTTCCGCCGCGAGCTTTGCCGCCGCAAGGTCCGGCGCGCCGAAATGCGCGACCAATTGCTCCGCCAGCGCCTCAACGAGGCGGCTACGCTCGACTTCGCTCGTTTCCACGATCTGCGCCAAGGTCGACCAGCCGAGGGAATTCACGCCGAGAAAGCCGCTGCGGAAAGCGGAACGCGTCCTGCCTTCAGGCTCGTCGGGACCGCGATCCCAGAACACGAAGGCGCCGGACACGGCCCACTCGCCGGGCTCTGCCGGGCGCTCGAAGACGAACGTATCCGAGGCGTCGAGCCGGATGGTGCGCAACAATTTCATACCCGAGGCGCCTTGCTCGCCGGGTCGAACCATGACGGCGCCTTGAGCTTGGGCAACAGCGCCGCGCGCTCGACGTCGGCTCCGGTGCGCTGGACCAGCAGATCGCCGGTGTCGCCGATATCCCGGCGCATGCCGTTCGTGCGCGGAAAGCGTTCGAAATAAGAACGTGTGATCGCGCCGAAGCCGCTCTCTTGCCAGGCATCGGTCGCATACATGAAATTGCGGGCGAAGCTTTCGACCACGTGCGCCGCCGCGATGTCGGCAAAGCCTTCTTCGTCGAGCGCAGTGATATTTGGCGTTGCTCCCGGATCTCCGCCGGGAGCTGATGCCGTGCGGATCATGCCGCCGAACACCATCCAAGATGGTACGTCATCTTCGCGCGCTGTCTTCGGCCATGCCAACCGTCCGCCGCCGACCAGGCCCCAATTCACATAAAGTGCGTCGGGCCACTCGATATTGATCGCGGTTTCCGGCGGTGCAGTGGACGCGAGCGCATCGGCGAGTGCGGCCATGCCGGCGTAGAAGACGCGTCGTGCCTTGGCGAGGGGCTCCTCCGGTTCCAGCACCAGCGCAAATTCCGCGAGATCGAAGCGCCCGACATAGACCAGAGTGCCGGCGCCGTGTTCCGGCGCAATCGCGACCGCGTGCGAAAACGCATCACCCAACTCGCGCAGCCGAATCGCACGATAGGGCGGCGGCAACGTCAATTCCGGCGCCAGTGCTGTCCGCGTTTCGAGCGGCATCGATCCTCGCTCTTACTTTCTTGTTTGATCACATATAACTATAGTCCTGAACGGTCCCGTCGCCAGTCCCGCAAGCGGCGTGGACATGCTTCAGGACGACACCGATTGGCGTTGCGCCGGGAAATGGCGGGCCAAAACACCGGAAAAGCCGAAGATGGCCGAGCGGCCGCGCAAAATCCTGCTCTGTTCGTGTGATGACACCATGCCGCTCGATGGTGCGACTGTGCAGCGCGCCTGCAAGAATGCCGAGATCATCGAAGGACGCCAGCTCTGCCGCGCGGAACTTGATCGCTTTCGCAATGCAGCGACCGGCGCCGAGGTCACGGTTGCCTGCACCCAGGAAGCGCCGCTGTTCGCGGAGATAGCCGGCGAAAAGCCCTCGGCGGCCGCGCTCACCTTCGTCAATATCCGTGAGACTGCCGGCTGGTCGAAGGATGCAAAAGCTGCGGCGCCCAAGGTGGCGGCGCTGATCGCCGCCGCCACCGAGACGATGCCGGACTTTCCTGTCGTCAGTCTGGCAAGCGAAGGCGTAACGCTGATCTACGGAGCGGATGAGCAGGCCCTTGAGGCCGCCAAGCTCCTCAAAGACCACCTCGATGTAACCGTGCTGCTGAAGGAAGGGACAAAGGCGGTGCCGCCTTCACGCGTCACGGAATTTCCGTTGCTGCGCGGATCGATCATGGCGGCCAAAGGCTATCTGGGCGCATTCGAACTGATGATCGCCAATCAGGCGGCGCCGGCACCATCCTCGCGCAAAGACTTGCAATTCGCTCCGACCGGCGACGCCGTTGAGATGCGATGCGATGTGCTCATCGATATCTCCGGCGGAACGCCGCTGTTTCCATCGGCTGATTTGCGCGCCGGCTATCTGCGTGCCGATCCGCGCGACAAGGCCGCCATATTGAGAGCAGTGCTTGAGGCGCGCGACCTCGTCGGCGAATTCGACAGGCCGCGCTACGTCACGTTCACCGACAGCTTATGCGCACATTCCCGGTCTAAGATCGTCGGCTGTCATCGCTGCCTCGACCTGTGCCCCACCGGTGCGATTGCGCCGAGCGACGACCACGTCACGATCGATGCCTATGTCTGTGCCGGTTGTGGCCAATGTGCCGCCGTATGTCCGACAGGCGCCGCGGCCTACGCGATGCCAACGGCGGACGCGCTATTACGCAAATTGCGCATCATGCTGATGGCCTATCGCGAAGCCGGCGGCGTGCGGCCGGTGCTTCTGTTCCACGACGGTGGGCATGGTGTCGAGTTGATCGATGCGCTCGCGCGCTATGGAGACGGGCTGCCGGCCAATGTGCTGCCGGTCCAAGTCAATGAGATCACCCAGATCGGGTTGGAAGCAATCGCCGGTGCGTTTGCTTACGGCGCGACAGCCGTCCGGTTCCTGCTTCGCGCCAAGCCGCGTCACGACGTGAGCGGGCTCCACCGGACGATTTCACTGGCGCAGCCGATCCTCGCGGGACTTGGCTTGGTCGGCCCGCGCGTCGCGACGATCGAAACCGACGACCCCGACGCTTTGGGTGAGCATCTCTATGCGCTCGAGGCGATGCATGGCGTTGTGAAGTCAGCAACGTTTGTCGCTGTCGGCCAGAAGCGCGAAGTAATGCGGTTAGCCTTGCGGGAATTGCACAGTGTCGCTCCGGCCCCGGTTGACATCATTGCGCTGCCGGATGGTGCGCCTTTCGGCACCATCGAGGTCAAGACTGAGGGTTGCACGCTTTGCCTGTCCTGCGTATCGGCCTGTCCGACCGGCGCATTGTCGGACGATCCGGAACGACCGATGCTGCGCTATGCCGAGGATGCCTGCGTCCAATGTGGTCTGTGCAAATCGACCTGTCCCGAAAAGGTAATCAGTCTTAAGCCGCAGATCGACTTCCGCGCTGCGACCGCAGCGAGCCGCGTGATCAAGCAGGAAGACCCATTCCTGTGTATCCGCTGCGGCAAGCCGTTCGGCGTGAAGAGTTCGGTCGAGCGCGTCGCGGCTAAGCTCGAAGGCAAACATTGGATGTACAAGGACTCCAAGCAACGCTTGGATGTCGTCAAGATGTGCGCCGATTGCCGCGTGAACGCGATGGCGGAAGAAGGCTTCGATCCGCTCAGCGCCCCCGCGCGCCCGCGCCTGCGCACGACTGACGACTATCTGCGCGAACGCAAGAACGACCGCGACTACTGACGGCTACTTGCCCGTCACCTGCGCGAGAAAGTCCACCAGTGCCTGGCGGTCTTCAGGTGAGCCGATGGTCTGTTCCGGCATCTTAGTTCCAGGCGTGTAGTGCGCCGGGCCAATTTCGAACAGCTTGGACACGGTGTCCTTCGACCAGACGATGTCGAGCTTCTTGAGCGCCGGCGAAAAATTGTAGCCGGGTAGCGTCGCAATCCGCCGGCCGAAAATGTGCCACAGCGTAGGGCCGGCCTTGTTGCCTTCGTCGGGAGTCAGTGTGTGGCAGGCCACGCAAGCGCGAAACACCTCGGCGCCGTGATCCCCGGCGTATTGCTTCAGCGGATCCTCCGGCGCGCCGACCATCGTCGAGTTGATCGGTTCACCACTGACTGCGTTCCAACGGCGAATGACGCGGTCGGTGCCGCCGGTGAGGAGGGTCTTATTGTCTGGCAGAAAAGCAACCGACCAGACCGGCAGGCCGGGGCCGACCAGGGTGCGCAACACTTTGCGCTCTTTGCGGCCG
This sequence comes from uncultured Alphaproteobacteria bacterium, assembly GCA_963742095.1. Classification (GTDB taxonomy): domain Bacteria; phylum Pseudomonadota; class Alphaproteobacteria; order Rhizobiales; family Xanthobacteraceae; genus Pseudolabrys. The sequence continues at coordinate 644,921 of CAVUKJ010000003.1, read as the reverse complement.
ATGATGGCAACCGAGCCCCGGACACCGGCCGCCGCGATCAGTCCGCCATCGTTCGAAATGGCAAGCTGAATTATCGGGGTCGAGCCCGCGTCTACTTCGCCCAACGTTGCGCCATCCGGCGACAGAAAAAATACTTTGCCGCTGGCGCCTGCCGTGACCAGCTCGCCGTCGGGTGCGACCACCAAGCCGTTCAGCGGACTTGGCAGATTGTGAACCGACATTCCGCTGCCCGCGACCTGCCAGATACGTACCGTCGCGTCATAGCCAGCGCTGATCAGTTTCGCGCCGTCGCGCGAAAAGGCGACGCCATTGACGTTTTGCGTGTTGCCTTCGAATACACGTGCTATGCCGTTCGCGAGTGGCCAGAGCCGGACAGTGTGGTCCCACGAGGCTGAAGCGAGCGTTTTGCCATCCGGTGAAACGGCAAGCGCGACGACCGGGCCGGTATGCCCGTCGAGGACCGTGCGCGGTGTCGGCTCGCCCGGTGCCCAGATGGCAATGCGCGTATCGGCGCTGCCGGTGGCGATGCGCCCGTCCTTCAGGAAAGTGACGGCATTGACCGGGCCTTCATGACCGCGCATCACCTGCTCGGCGATGTTTCGCGCCAGCGACCACCGTATCGCTGATGTGTCGAAGCTGCCGGATACGAGGCTTGTTCCATCGGTTGAAATTGCCAGCGCGCGGACGGGACCGCCGTGGCCCCTGAGTTGTGCAAAAACGAAGGGAGTGGCCACATTCCAAACAGTCAGGACCAATGCGACACAAGTAGATTTCCGGACAAACAAACCGAGTAAGGCATGCGGCTTTGCGCTTAACGGTGTTCTGCCTAACGTTGAAAATTTGATGATCGTGCTTCTCACGCAGGAGAGATCCCGCCCTGATTTATCAAGGCTTGGTTTGCCGCGGACAACCTAAAGGTATTCGCAGGTGTATTGACAGGGAAAGCATCGCGCCTATGATTTTTTTAATGTCGATGGGATGGGGTCCCCCGATAACTGCCGCGAGGCTGATGACTCCTACCGGGCGCCTTTGCGTCGGTAGGAAAATTGTTCCCCGCCGCAGGCGACCACTGAGAGGTGGTGCCATGCTCAGACAAGTTCCTTGGGACGTCTGGATTGCGGCGGCTGCGGCGCTTGGGATTGGCGCGGCCTCCATGCTGGAGGTACAAGTTGCACCGTTCGTCGCTGTTTACATTGCGGTGTGTGCCTACGTCATCGTAGCCACCTTCTGGCCGCCAGACGCGAATTGAACTGAAGCAATGGCACCCAATTTTATGTCGGTTAAGGGCCAGGTTCAGACAAGCGACGGATAGGTCACGGCACCATCCGACGTGGTCTTTGCGCCTTCGGTCATCTGCGCCCGCTCTATTCTATTCGCGCCTAGAATGTGGAAGACATCTTCACCCGCCGCGATCAGATAGTCAGCAATGATCCGGCGATGGCACTGCCACCAAACCGCCTCAGCGCACATGGTTGCGCTGACCATTACGTGGCCCAGCTCGCGCAGCTGCTTGAGACCGGCGTGAAAACTCTCGCTCATCGCGTAGTCCGCGTAGTTGTGAAAACTTTGATTTTGCCAGAAGCCATTGACGGCAGGTGCGACCTCGCGCTTGCCTCCACGGAGGCCGCCTAGCGCCGCAATGTGTTCGTAATCAATCTGAAATTGTGACAGCGTCGCGGGCAGCGTCTCACGATTGAACTGCGGATTGCTACGCGAGCGCGGCACTGTACGGACGTCGATGAGAACACGCACGCCCGCAATTCGCAACAACTCCACGAACTCCTCGATGGCGCGCGTGGAGTGCCCAATTGTGAAGAACGGATTTGTCACGGTACGCCAACTGACGATCGACAAAAGCCCTTCCAATAGGGGCGGGACGCCATGATCAACTCCAACGCTACACAACCGGGAAACAATAATACCGCGCCGGCCGTGGTCCCGCTATCGTATCGAATCGGTTAGCGTTCTCACTTTTGTCTGCGATCTGAACCATCATTCTTCGAAAAATGCAGCGTCCGCTTGCACCCATGACCCTCGGCAATATGCGCGCCAATGGCGTGCGCACGCTTGCCGCGTGGTGTCGTGGCCGGGGCTGCCATCACTACCGCGTGGTCGATGTCAGCGCTTATGGCGATGACGTGCCGGTGCCGTCTTTCGGCCCGCGCCTGGTGTGCACCGCGTGCGGCGCTGTCGGCGCGGATGCGCGACCGAATTGGCAAGAGCGCGCGCCGCCAAGCTTGTTTGGGCGACCTGCGTCGTTGGAGGCGCGAAGCGATGGCGCTTAACCAATGGCAGGAGAGTTTTCTGCGGCGCCTGGTCGAGCTGGGCGGCTCCGTGACTGTGCCGAGCGGGGTCGTCAATCAGGATCTGATTGATCTCGTCGATGCCGACTGTGTGCGGGACGGCGACGGCGGTTCCGGTCGCACGTATTACCAGATCACCAAGGTCGGCCGCGCCGCGATCGCGTCGCCGTGAGCGGATGCCCGCGTCGCGCCGCGACACTTTGAGCTAAAACGGCGACATTCGCATAACGTCAATTATGGAACGGGCAGGGGGCTAACCCGTCACGCCAGCGGGCGCGGCGCGTGCGCGTCGATCGCTTCAGCAATCGTGCCGTTCTTCACCGGGTCGATGCGGTCGGCTTCCTGTCGCGCCCATAGCGCCCAGCGCTCGAAGTCGTCCCGGGCAATCGCAGTGTCCGCGACCCGCAAACGGGCAGCGTCCACATAGGCGCGGATCTGATCGGCGCGCGCCAGCGCCTTGGCTTGCGCTAACAAATGCGCGATGCGCTGCTTTGCCAATTTTTCCGCAAGTTCACGCGTCTGGCGTTCGGCTTCTTCCTTGCGCCGTTGCAGTTCGGCTTGGGCCTCGGCTTTGCGCTCGATGATCCAATCGCGACGTTCGGCCAAGCCGTTGCGATAGGAAATTTCAGCGGCAACCAACATGGCGACAAAAATATCGGTCAGTTGATCCTCGAGCGCACTTTCGGCGGTGTCTTGCCAAAACCTGTCCGCGCCCCCGCCGTCGCGCGCCAGGCCAAAAGCCAACCGCAGGCGTTCTTTCTTTTCATCCGTCTTTGTCTTGACGAGTTCGAGCGTGAAATGAACGTGCGAGTCACCGATCGCGAGGCCGATATTTCTTTCACTGCCGGGATCTTGCCCGTATTTCGAGGTGCTCATGACGGGGCGGCAGCCCAGGCGCGTTGCGGTTAGAAAGAGCGCGTTGATGATTAATAACCGTCGCCGCTCGCTGCCGGCGTCGTACCTTGGCGCGTAGTAATCCGAGTGATATTTGGCAAAGTCCTGGCGACGCTCCTCGTCATGGCCAAGAAGCTTTGCGACCAAGGGATGCGCGGGCTCGAATTTGCGCTGGCAGCTGATCTTGCCCACCAGCGTCTGCGCGCGTCGCTCGACCGACGCAATATCTTCCTCGAAGGTCGGCACCGGCGGGATCGCTGCTTTTTGCAAGTCCTCTGCCCAATCCGAGCCATAGCGGTAGTATTGATGCCGCTCGCCACCGACGCGGTCTGCGGCACCCGGAAAGCGCGGCGGCAAAGCAAACTGGTTCGTCGCCTTTCCTGCTTGTTTCTGCGCCCAATAGCCGCGCGAGGGGACGGGGATATCGGCCTTCTTGCAGTGCTTGGCGAGGGCGACGTCAGAAATGCCGATGGTTGCAGCAACCGCTTTCATCGGTTGCGACCAGATGAGGTCGTAGAGCTCCTTTTCGGGTGAATTCGCGGTTCATGGTGCTCCTCGCTATCTCTATTTACTGCCGACATGGCGCACAGTTACGCGGAAATAATCTGCGCTGAATCAGTCTGGAAATCGACTTAAGTGAGATCGCAGAATGTCCGCTCTACCCCCGAAAGGGGACGTGTACAGCGCAAGCGCAAATGTCTGCTATGTGCCAATAGCGGACACCACGTCTTCGACCTTCTCTAAAATAAAAGCCGTCAACACGGGCTACAACGAAAGAGCCCCAGCCGGTAGCAGGCTGGGGCTCCCCGTGCGGAACAGCCCTAAAGGGGCAAACCAAAAGGGCCGAAACCCGGCACGCCTTTTAGGCTGCTATAAACACGGAATATTTTCAAACTTTGCGCAATGTCCGCTAAGTACGAAAGGCGGACCCATGCACCGGAGCAAACCACATCTCTATTCGATCACCTTGTTGGCTAGTATCAGCACAGATTGCGGAATTTTAAGCCCGAGCGTCTTTGCGGTCTTCATATTGACTACGAGATCGAAATCTACAGGCTGTTCGACTGGAATAGAGCTCGCCGGTTCGCCCTTTATGAGTTTGTCCACGTAATCTGCAGCGCGTCGATAAACGACATCGAGATTCGGTCCATAGGCTATCAGTCCACCGGACACTGCGAAGTCTCTATAGATTGATACAATTGGAAGAGCGTACTTCGCCGCAAGCTCAAGGATTTGCTGGCGGTGTTTTGTGATCGCTCCGTCATCCATAACAAATAGCGCTTCCGACTTAGCACGCGACGCAATCTCGAAAGCGTTTTCATAATCGCTCTCATCGCGCACCGGAAGACGGACGAACTTTAGCCCAATCTGCTCGCCTTTTCGCTCTACCTCGTCAACGATGAGGACGGCTCCCGCGTTATTGCCCTGGTAGAGCGCGGCCATGCGTGTGGTCTTTGGAAGTATCTCATGAAGTAGCTCGACGCCCTTTGGCCCGAGTGTGTCCGGCATAAAGCTCAGGCCCGTGACGTTTCCGCCGGGACGAGCGAGACTGTCGACGAGCCCCGATTTGACAGGGTCGGCAACACGCATCATGACAACTGGGACGGTCTGGGTGGCTTTCTTAGCCGCCTGCGCAGCTGGCGTATTAACGGCGACAATTACTTCCACCTTGAGCTGCAGAAGTTCTTCTGCAAGGGAGGGGAGTCGCTCATTTCGTCCCGCCGCATTTCGCAGTTCAATGCTGACACTGCGTCCTTCGACATAACCGAGTTTGTGAAGCTCTTCGCGGAAGGCCTCCAACAAACCAGGCTGTAGGTCCTGGGCGAGTATCCCGAGCCGATGGACTTTGATTTGCTGTGCACCCAGAGAATCTGGCACGGCAATAATAAGTGCACCGGTCAAAAAGCTTCGGCGTGACAGCATCCCAGGGCATCCTGCTGTTGGCTGCCGACCCGCTGCGCACTTACCAACCAATCATAACAACGCAATCCAATTTAACTCGACGACCTAGCAGACATGTTTCCACAGGATGATCCATGTCCGCTATGGGTCAAAAGCAGACATCGGTCAGTCGCCCCGGAATGTCCGCTAAGTGCCATTAGCGGACGTTCGAGCGGACCAGCCGCATAAGTAGCTAAAGTCCAAGATAGGCTTGGCGCACGCGGTCGTCACTGAGCAGCGCTGCGCCGGTGCCGGCGAGCGTGATGAGGCCGTTTTCCAGCACGTACGCGTGACTGGCGAGCTTGAGCGATACAGCCACATTCTGTTCCACCAGCAAGCAGGTGAGGCCATCACGGTTCAAGTCGCGCACGGTCTTGAGCATGCTGTGCACAATCGCGGGCGCTAATCCGAGCGAAGGCTCGTCGAACATCACTAGCTCGGGCGCGCCCATTAGACAGCGGCCGAAGGCGAGCATTTGCTGCTCGCCACCGGACAGCGTGCCGGCGGCTTGCGTGCGGCGTTCTGCCAGCACCGGAAACAGCGCATAGACTTTGTCGAGATTCCGGTCACGCGCGGCCCGCGCGCGCGCCAACAGTGCGCCCATTGCGAGATTTTCTGCGACCGACAGCGACGGGAAAACCTGCCGCCCTTCCGCGACTTGCCCAATACCGAGCTCGCAGACCTGGTGGCTTGGCCGGCCGGCGATGTCGGTACCCCGGTAGAGGATGCGTCCGCGCGCCGGCGTGTGCATACCGGCGATGGTGCGGATGAGCGAGGTCTTGCCGGCGCCGTTGGCGCCGACAATGGCGACGATCGAACCCTGCTCGATCTCCAGTGAGACGTCGTCGAGCGCCTGAGCATCGCCATAGAACACGTCAAGGTTCTCGACCTTGAGCATCATGCGATGTCCTCGACACCAAGGTAGGAGTGGATCACGGCTTCGTTGCGCACCACTTCGGCCGGCGTCCCCTCGGCGATCGAAGCGCCATGGTGCAGCACCAACACGCGTGAGGCGAGCACCATGACTGCGCGCATGACATGCTCGATCAGCAAGATGGTTATGCCGCGGTCGCGGTTGAGCTCGCGCAGGATCGCGACCATACGGTCGGTCTCGGTCGGACGCAGGCCGGCCATCACCTCGTCCAGCAGCAGCAACTTGGGATCGGTGGCGAGCGCGCGCGCGACTTCCAGACGCTTGCGGTCGGGCAATGTCAGTCCTGAGGCAGCTTGCGCGCGCTTGTCGTAGAGTTCGAGGCGACGCAGCACGTCATGCGCATGCGTGCGCGCTTCGGCGACGTGCCGGCGCCGCAGCAAGGCGCCGACGATGACATTGTCCTCGACCGAGAGCGCCGGGAAGGGCCGCACAATCTGGAAGGTGCGCCCGATGCCGCGCCGGCAGATGCGGTCGGCGGCGAGCCCGTCGATACGGCCGCCGTCGAACGCGATCGAACCGCCATTGGGCGCCGATGCCCCGGCGATCATGTTGAACAAGGTCGTTTTGCCGGCGCCGTTCGGGCCGATGACCGCAAAGATCGAGCCCTGCTCGACAGTAAAACTGACGTGATCGACCGCGACCAGGCCACGGAATCGCTTGCTGACATTATCGACCGACAGCAACGCGCTCATTGTCCGCGCCCCGTCAGGCCGATACGTTTGCGCAGCCAGGGCCAGATGCCGTCCGGCAGCACCACGATCACCAGCAGCAGGCAGATGCCGTAGAACACCTGCTTGGCACCGGGTAGATCGACGCCGGCCGCGGCGAGCGCGGCGGTCAGTGTCTCGGCGACCCCCGTCAGCACGAAAGCGCCCAGGATCGGTCCGAACAGCGTGCCGACGCCGCCGACGATGGGACCGAGAATGATCTCGATCGAACGCGAGATATGAAACACCTGCTCGGGGAACAAGTTATTGTAGAAGAAGGCATAGATCACGCCGGCGAACGAGGTCATGCCGGCCGAGATCACCACCGCCACCATTTTGTAATGGAATGTGTCGATGCCGGCTGAGCGTGCCGCTACCTCATCTTCGCGGATGGCCTGCCAGAAATAGCCGACGCGGCTCTGCAGTAACGCGCGACAGAAGGCGAAGGCGAGAACCGTCGCCGCCAGCAGCACGTAATAGAACATCGCCGGATGGCCGCGCAGGTGCCAGAGATCATTGTGTGTGTATTGCGCGACCGGCAGGAACAGGCCGGACGAGGCGCTGGTCCAGCCGAGATGGTCGAAGCCGACGCGGGCAAATTCCGCCACGGCAATGGTGAGTATGGCGAAATAGACGCCAGCGACTCGAAAGCGGAAGGCCAGATAGCCGATGAAGGCGCCGGCCAATGCGGCAATCGGCGCCGCCACGATAAGTCCGATCCACGGGCCGATGCCGAAGTGCACGTAGAGCGCCGCCGCGGTATAGGCGCCCAGCCCTACATAGAGCGCATGGCCCAGGGATAGCTGGCCAGCAAAGCCCATCATGATGTTCCAGGACTGGCCTATATAGGCAAAGTAAAGGATCAGAATCAGCACGGTGAGCAGATAGTCGCCGGCGACTAAAGGCGCGGCGATCAACGCCGCCAGCAGCGTAGCGGCCAGCACCAATGCCCGGCGCGAAACACCGTCCGTCAGCGCCGCAATCATGCCGCCCCCATCATGCGCTTCTCATCTTACGGTTCCCTTGCCCATGATGCCCTGCGGGCGGAACAGGAGCACCAGCACCAGGACGGCGAAGGAGAACATGCTCTTGGCCGACGGCGTGAACAGCAAGCCGGCCATCGCTTCGGTAAGCCCGATGAGGATGCCGCCGATCAGCGCACCCGGCATCGAGCCAAGGCCGCCGGTGATGACGATGACGAAAGCAAGGAGCGTATAGGCGGGACCCGCGGCCGGCGTGACGTCGAAGATCAGCAGCAGCATGGCGCCCGCGGCGCCGACGCAGGCGGCGCCGAGGCCGAAGGTCTGGGCGTAGAGCCGCTTGACGTCGAGCCCGACCACCAGCGCGCCGGTGTAGTTGTCGGCGCAGGCCCGGATCGCCGTGCCCTGCGCCGTGTAGCGGAAAAAGGCGAACAACCCGGTCGCCGCCACGATGGCGGCAAGCCCGGCGTAAAGCTTGGTGGCGTCAACAATCAGCCTGCCGATCTGGAAACTGTCATAGGAGTATGAAGTCTGCACATTCTGCGCGTCGGGGCCGAAGACGATCAGCAGCACGTTGACGATGATGATGGCGATCGCCACCAGCAGCAGGAACTGGCTGTGCTCAGGGCGCGTGATGAACGAGTTGATCACGCCGGCCTGCAGCGCGTAGCCGAAGGCAAACATCACCACGGCGATCGGCACCAGCATTACCAGTGGATCGAGATGCAGCGCCCGAAACAGCACCACGGCGATATACATGGCGATCGTCATCATCTCTCCGTGGGCGAAGTTGACCACGCGCACCACGCCGAAGATGACTGACAGGCCGAGCGCCATCAGGCCGTAGACGAGGCCGGTCAACACGCCGCCGACAGCGACATTGAGGTAGATATCGATCGGCACGGGCAATCCTAGGAGCGCAATGCTCCGGCCGCGCGAGCGGCCGGAGCGAAGGTGGACGAGGCGCGCGTCAGGCGCGCTTGTCGTAAGGCTTCAGCGGCCATTCCACCTTGGCATTGGCCGCCGTCTTTGGCGCCACCGTCACCAGCTTGCCGCCGCGATTCTGAATCGCGGAGTTCTTGAGCTTATCGTTCTGGCCCTTCTCGTTGAACTGGATGCCGGGACCGGTGCTGACATTGTCGGTGATGTTTGTTTTGCGGATGGCGTCGGCCAGCGCCTTCGGATCTGCAGAGCCCGCCCGCTTGTAGGCATCCGACGCCACCAGCAGCGCCTCGAACGTATAGACGTGGTTGGTGTTCACGTTGACGCCCGGGAAAGCCTTGGCAATGGCGGCTTCCAGCGCCTTGCTCAACTTCTTATTGGGATCGTACCAGGGCACGAAGCTCAGCGGCCCGTCCGACAGCTTGCCGAGAGTTTTGAAATATTGGTCCTCGTACCAGCCCGGCCCCATGCTGAGAACGGCCATCGGCGTCCAGCGCTGCTTGACCATTTCACGCGTGAGCATGATGGCGTCGTTGAGGCGACTGACCACCAGCAACCCCTCGGCGCCGGTCGCCTTGGCCTTGGAGATTTCAACCGAGAGATCGCGCGCCGCCGGATCGTAGGCGATCGTCTCCACGATCTTGTACGGCATGTTGAACTTCGGCATCACCGCGCCGATGCCGCCCTTCATCGCCGTGCCGAACGTGTCGTTGGTATGCAGGAACGCAACCGATTTCGGCGCCGAACCGGTGGCTTCGAATATTTCTTTCTGATTGGCGAAGGCGTCACCGAGAATCATCGGCGCGGTCGGGAAATTGCGGAACACGAACTTGTAGCCTTGCTCGGTGATCGGCGGAGCGGCCGCGATATTGATGACATAGGGGACACCCTTTTGCTCGGCCACCTGCGCGATGGCGGTGCTCTGGCCGGAGTCGAAGGCGCCGACCAGAAGCTGCGCGCCTTCCGAAATCAGCTTCTCGGCGCGGGCGCGGGCAACTTCCACGTTGGTTTCGGTGTCGGCATTCATGATCTGCAGCGGCGGCAGGCCGAGATCCTTAAGCAGGCCGGCGGTGACGTCGACGCCGCGCTGGCAGTCTTGGCCGATTCCGGCCTGCACGCCAGAACGCGGCAACAGGACACCGACCTTCAGCGCAGCGCCTTGTGCGCGGACGATGTTGAATGGCGCTGCGCCGGCGAAAATCGCGGCGCCCGCCACGGCACTGAAGCTACGGCGTGTGAGGCGTGCAGAATTATATTTGCGGCTCATGATGTCCTCCCTGGCCGTCATACGGCCGTTGTTCCCGATCCGGAATTTTTTCCGGTCGTAGCAACCACGAACGCCCATCGTGTTCCGCGCAAGCGCCAGGGACGCTCGGATTTTAGCTATATTGTTGACGTGGACAACAAATTTCGTCAATAGGAATAGTGAAGGACCGGCCACCGACGGCCGCAAATGACGAGAGTACGCATGGCGGAGCAAAAGAGCGCGCGCACTTTGCCCCTGCGCAAGACGCAGCCGCGTCAGCGCAGCCGGCCAGTGGTCGATCTCAGCGTGCTCAATGATCGCCTTGGGTATTTCGTGCGGCGCCTGCAAGTGTGGGTGTTCCAGGACTTTATCCGCCGGCTTTCGCCGATCGACATCAGTCCGGCACAGTTTTCGGTGCTAGTCGTGATCGACGCGAACCGCGGCTTGTCTCAAGCCGAACTCGCCGCCACTCTCGTCATCGAGCGGGCGGGGCTTGTGCGGCTGCTGAACCGGCTAGAGCGCCGCGGCCTCACCCAGCGCCTGCCTTCCTCCGGCGATCGTCGCCGCCACGCGCTGCAGCTCACGCGCGACGGCCAGATGGTTTTGGCACGGGCGAAGGCGTTGGCCGAGGATCATGAGGCGGCGTTACGGCAGAAACTAAGTGCAGGACGATATCAAGTTCTGCTCGAACTATTGCAAGAGTTCTAGTAACGATTCTTGGCAAAAGACCTTCAAAGTGAAAAGTCACTCTGTCGCATGTGTGACGCTGTGATGCTGCCGCCTTCACTCGTCGTCGAGCAGCAGGGCAATGTCGCGATCCTGCGGCTCAACCGGCCGGAGAAGCGCAACGCGCTGGATGACGACACCATTGTCGGCATCGACAAATTCTTCAGCGCGCCACCGGAGGACGTCGGCGCGACGCTGCTGGTGGGCGAAGGCGAGACTTTCTCCAGCGGCCTCGACTTGGCCGAACTGAAGGAACGCGACGTCACGGATGGCATCGCCCATTCCTCGCTCTGGCACCGCGCCTTCGAGAAGATCCAGTTCGGCAAGGTGCCGGTGGTGGCGGTCTTGCATGGCGCGGTCGTCGGCGGCGGCCTCGAGCTTGCCGCCGCCGCGCATGTGCGCGTCGCCGAGCGCTCGGCGTATTACGCATTGCCGGAGGGCAGCCGCGGCATCTATGTCGGTGGCGGCGGCTCGGTGCGCCTGCCGCGGCTGATCGGCGTCGCGCGCATGATGGACATGATGCTCACCGGCCGCACCTATTCGGCGGAAGAGGGCCAGGCCATGGGGCTGACGACCTACCTCGTCGAGCCGGGCAAGGGCTTCGCCAAGGGGCTCGAGCTTGCGCAGCGCATCGCGTCGAACGCGCCACTCACCAATTTCGCCGTGATGCAGGCGCTGCCCCGCATCGCCGAGAGCGACCCCGCAAGCGGCTATGCGATGGAAGCGCTGATGTCGGCCATCGCGCAGGCCGATCCCGAAGCGAAAGCCCGCCTGCGCGAATTCCTGGAGAAACGCGGACCGAAAGTGACGCGTGGCTAATCCTCTGCGTGCAAATTCATCCGCGAACGCTGCGCCCTTGCGCGCGGTGCTGAAAAACCGCGGCGCCTTGGTGCACGAACTCTATAAAACGCCGTTATCGCCGCGTGTGATTTCTGTTTAAGCGGTGATCGTTGCGACCGATCCGTGTGAAATAATTTCCGTATCACGTTGTGCCCCAATGCCATGCGTCTTGCCTCCGACGCCACCCAAAAGCTAAGCTATTAAGGCGCTCGCAGATCAAGCCCAGCCCATAATGGATCATCCAGTAATCATCGCCGGTGGCGGCATTGGCGGTTTGGCGACAGCGCTCACGCTGCATCAGATTGGTGTGCCTGCAATTGTCTTCGAAGCGGTCCGGGACATGCGGCCGCTGGGAGTCGGTATCAACCTGCAGCCCAATGCGGTGCGCGAACTCTACGATCTCGGTTTTACCGAGCAGGATCTCGGCCGTGTAGGCCTGCCCGCACAGGAATGGGCGCTGGTCGGGCTTAATGGCAATGACATCTATTCGGAGCCGCGAGGGCTGCTCGCTGGCTATGACTGGCCGCAATATGCGGTTCACCGCGGCCATTTCCATTTGCTGCTGCATGAGAAACTGGTGGAGCGAGCTGGACCGGATGTGGTGAGGCTGGGGAACCGTGTGACCGGCTATCGGAAACATTCTGACGGGAGCGTAAGCGCTCTTATAGAGAGCGCCGACGGTTCGGTGGCCGAATCGAAGGGCGCATTGCTAATTGGCGCCGACGGCATTCACTCAGCGGTCAGGGCGCAGATGCACCCCACGCAACCGCCGATTCATTGGGGCGGCGCGGTGATGTGGCGCGGCACGACCCGGGCGAAGCCAATCAGGACCGGCGCGTCTTTCGTTGGTCTTGGCACGCATCGTCAGCGGATGGTCTTCTATCCCATCTCGCATCCTGATCCGCAAACAGGTCTGGCGATCATCAACTGGATCGCCGAGGTCACGATGGACAACACTGAGGGCTGGAAGCAGAGCGGCTGGTTCCGCCAGGTTAACGCCGCTGACTTCGCTCACCATTTCGCGAATTGGACTTGGGACTGGCTTGATGTGCCGGCTCTGATTAGCCAAGCCGACAGCATCTTTGAAAACCCGATGATCGACCGCGATCCGGTACCTACGTGGCAGGACGGTCCGGTGGCGCTATTGGGCGATGCCGCTCATGCGATGTATCCGACCGGATCCAATGGCGGAAGCCAGGCTATTGTCGACGCCCGCGTTCTGGGACGTGCGATGGTAGAGCACGGCGTTACGCAGGAGGCGCTTGCCGCTTACAACGGCAAGCTATGCGGGCCGATATCTCAGCTTATCCTGCGCAATCGCGGCGCCGGGCCGTTTGGGTTGCTCAACATGGTCGATGAGCGCTGTGGAGGTACATTCGACAATATCGACGACGTTATCCCGCCTGAGGAACGCGCGGCGTTTATGGCAAACTATCGGGCTGCTGCTGGTTTTGCGATTGAGCAACTCAACAAGGCGCCACCCACAATTCCTTATGGCGATTGTGCACGCCCCACACAAGTCGCCGTTCCATAACATTTGGCGAACCGCATTTGGTGGGGAATGCAGAACTAATTCTAAACTTCGGGATGATGTCCGCTTTGGGTCATTAGCGGACAAGTCAGCTTGAATTTGTGATGTCGGCTTTACCCCAGAAAGCGGACATTGATCGCGTCGAATTGGATGTCCGCTCTGTGCCATTAGCGGACATTACGGCCTGACCGCTACCTCGATTTCGACGCGCGGTCTAAGGCCGCACTACCCAGTTGTCTGGCCCGCGCTATTCAATATTGCAGCGGCTATCGCGGAGTTACGCAGCAGATCAGCAACGAACCAACAATGACGCTCAATACCACGAACAGGAAATATTCCATCGTGCGCGCCCCGTGACGTTGGCCTTTTCGCAGGAAAGGTGGCTCGACCGAAGTCAAATCGCCATCAACTTCGAGGAACGAGTTAATTCGGTGTAACCCTATGCAGATAAAGAACGTCAGTTAACGTGCGCGGAGGTCTGCAACGTTGGATACCTAATATTATTCCTAGAGTGACTGCGTACCCTGGTGTGGTTGTGGCTTGCCCGTCCATGTCGTACCGAGCCACCCGCGGCCGCAAGTGAGTTGCGGCCCGATTGGGGCTACCGCCCATGGGATCGGCGAACGAATATCGGATCAAAGCTGCGGACTTGATTGCCCGAGCGACGCGCGAAAACGATCGTGTGCGTCGGACGGATTACGAAAACTTGGCACGAAGTTATTTGCGTTTGGCCGAACAAGCCGAGCGCAACAAGAAATTTGACGTTGCTTCCGAGATCCCTCTTCCGAAGACCGGCGAAATAGACCTCAAGTGCTAAGTGCGCCTTGCTTCAGACCGGATGTCCGCCTTGGTCATTGATTGACGCAGTTCAGGCGGCTTGATTAAAGGCTTTGGCGACCCCGCTGGAGAGGGGCTCGACAGTTTCAGTCGCCAGCTTCTGGCCAAGCATTGCGAGTTCCTTGGTTTGCTCGGTCAACACCTCGAACTGCTTGCGGGCATGCGTGGCCCACAATTCCATCATCTCCGAAGGTGACTTCACGCTCATAAGCTGCCGCGCGTAGTCGAAGGCAGCATCGGAATTGACCTGGGCGAACTCCATTGCCTTGGAATTATAATCTTTGATGCCTTTAGCAGCCGACGCAAACGTGCTCTCGACCACCTTGGTCGTTTGCTCGGCCGCCGCGCTGAATTTTTCCGAGGTATCCTTGATTTGCGCGGCGCCCTTTTCAGCAAATTTTCGAGCAGCAATATTTTCGGTCACGACGTTCATCCTTTAAAAAGGTGCATTGGACCTAGTGCCCAACTCATTCCAACATGTAAGGTCGATGTGCAGCATTACAATCTCCATTTTCGCTCTAGTCTGCCACTGGCCATGCAAATAAAGCGGCAGTGGCGCTGTCTGATCTAGGTCAATGCCAATTTGCGCGGATCGTGCGTTAAATTTCTAATGTTCATCACATTCATAACTGTGATTGCCGTAATAGTTCTGGCTGGCCTTGTCTTTTACTTATTCCTTATTGAGCCACGGAGTAGCATTCAGGATCTATGAATACGCACTGCACATCCGCTTGATCTAATCGGGGAGACTCTGGCCCGCCACGACTGTGGTACTTAACGTGAGACTTGGGTAGCAGCCATGATTTCTTTGGAAGATTGCGTCGCAATGTGCGGTCTCTCACCAGAAGAAGTCGCTGCGGTCAGCGAGCACGAGCATGTTCCGGAAATTGCTGCCACCGCGCTTGGGAATTACCTACTCCAACAAGCCGGCGGTCCGGAGCGGATTCGAACGATGATCATCGATGACATCCACAATGCACTCGACGCTAGACGCGTCGAGCATGCAGGGGAACTGTTCTCGGCGTTGCGCCATTTTCTGCACGAATATCCGCAGGCTCGCGCAAATCTTGTGACGTACTGAGGTACGGTCTAAGCCGCGAACAAAGTCGCGCGATACCTGCAGCAATTTCAAACATCACTCGGCGCGGTTGGCACGTCCGCTAAGTGCCAATAGCGGAAATTGACCCTTAATCGCAGGCCACAATACGTTAGAGAACCGGCTGGGGTTAGGGCTTCGGAATATCGAGTTCGCGTCCGATAACTTGTTGTACGGCGTCGAATGAATCCATGAACTCGCGCACCTCACTAATCTTGCCGTCACGGAACTGAATGAAATGTGCTGTCAGAAGTTGAATAATGCGGCCAGTTGAACGTTGGCGGAGACGCACCATGATGATAGCGGCGGTAGCGTCTTCTTCAGCGACAATAAAAATTGGTTGAAAAGTCAAATGCTCAAATTCCGCATGCACGTTCGTCATCATCGCGGCGATGGCGGTCTTTCCGGTCTGGCGTCCAAGGTAGGGAAATATATCGATGGGCGTATAGCTGGTGAATGCAGCCGTATCGTCGAAAGACTCTAGCACAAGACCTATCTTGCCTTCGCCAAAGGCAGCGTAAAGATCGTAGAGCCTTGCCCGCAGGTTTGCCGACATAATTCAAGTGGCCGCACGATAATACAAAAACCCTACTTCAGATAACGGCGGGGATCGCTCAACAGTTTGATGTGGATCAAGGAACCAGAAGCAGAAATCACGTGCACTTAGTTCTTATTCGGCCGCCAGCGCTTGAGTGCATCATTTCGATAGCGCTTAGTTTGCTGATAAATGCATAGCCTGCGATTTCTGCACTTTTCGCAGTTTCTAGTCTGCGAGTTCGGCTGCAGCTCCGAAATTTCCCGGCATGCTTCGCGTAAAGTCCGAATTGGCTTACGTAGATATGCGCTGCAAACGACCATGGCCTTTCTCCATAAAAATTCGGAATCGGCAACGCATACAGTCATCTGGGAGATCACCGCGTGGACGGGGATTCTTATTGATCTAGATCAAGCAGATATAACGAGGCTGCAAATGTCCGCTTTGGGTCAAAAGCAGACATTACCCGGCGCAGCCGCCATGTCCGCTTCGTGCCATTAGCGGACATTGCGAGCTGTCAGCGGGATGTCTTCTTTACCCCCGAAAGCGGACATTTATTCTTAGATGCCAAGTCTACGCATGATGGTCCGAAGACCGACAATGCCGTGTCGTCGCACATGATGATGCCTGGCGCTCGGCTGATCCTCCGATGAATCGGCCTGGTCGGCCTGGCTCGTCCGCTGCCGTCCCAGTTTTTCAAACAGCGCCTTTTGCTCGTCGTTCAGTTCTCCGTAGAATTTGTCGAGCGCCGCATGCACGGTCTGGACCGCCGTCAACATCGTCTGAAGTCGATCACCGACCGCTTTAAGGCGAGCCGGCGGTGTGAGCGGATCCTCCGACGGACAAGCCTTGAGCATGTCTGACGCTTTGGCGGTGGCGCTTTGAAGTTCGGCAAGACTTGCACGCTGCGCTTCGGTCGGGCGTACAGCGCGCTCGATATCAGCCGTCGGCCAATTGGTCGCGCCGACTTGCGCCGCACCGCAGTTTTGGGCGAGCGAGCCGCCAGCCTTCTCCGCATTCGCTGTCCGGTCTTCCCGCTGCTCGTTGCCGAGCGCAGTCAACCTAGCCTTCTGTTCGTCGCTCAGAAGCGCGTAAAACCTTTCCAACTGCGGCTGCACAATATTGACCGCTTGGATCATGGCTTCGATCCGGCCTTCCATTGCTTTCATCCGGCCGGACGCCGTGAGCGCGATATTGGTTGGACAGGCCGCTTTGATGATCTGCGCAGCCATCCCGGACGCACTGGCAAGATCATCAAGAACAGCACGCTGTAGTACGTCGGGCTGGATCGTCTGTTGAATCCGATCGATCGAAAGCCCCGCGATGTCGCGCGTGTCCTCACCGCACATCTGCGCTAACTGGCTTGATACCGTCGCTGTTGACGGCGCCGATCCAGTTGTTTCCGGTTCGCCTCTGCGTTTAGCCGCTCTGCTCGCGTATCGCGGTGAGCCGTCACTATACTCAGGCAGATAGCCGACAAGATCGTCATAACCGTAGGGGCCAAACAAGCCGACATAGATATCGTCGTAGCCGTAATCCCAAAACGAATCGTCATATCCGTAGCCCCACAGCGCGTAGGCGTAAAAGTCATAGTAGGCGAACGGCCAGAACAACGGCCCAACCCATCCATATCCGCCGTTGTGGTGGTGCCACCAGCCGCCGTGATCGCCGTGTCCGTGGAACCGTCCGGCCAGCGCCGCCCTCGCGGTGATGCGGTTACGAACGTTCGGATTTTGTAATGAGTTCCTGTTGTGTAAAGCGCCGGCGACCGCGCGGGAGTTCAGCGCGTTGTGTACGTTCTGGGACCTCTGCCCAGAGTTCAGACGGGCATTGACCGTTCCGTTTCGACTGGCATTCCGCGTGATCGCGTTTCGGCGATTACCACTGCTGCTCGCAATCGAGCGCGAGGCATTGCTCCGTCCGCTAGGCCGCGAAACTGAGCGCGATACCGAGGACCGGCTGCTAAAATGCGGGGCACCGCCACCGCGACCAACGCTGAAGCGCGCGCCACCACCGCCACCACCGCGGGCGCCACCGAAGTGTGCGCCGCCACCGCCGCCGCCTCCATGGCCTCCACCCCCGCCACCTGCGTGGCCTCCACCGCCGCCGCCATGACCGCCACCCCCACCGCCACCTTTCGGGGCAGTTAAGGCGGGAGCGGACAGCACAGCCGCAAGAACGATGATCGCCACGCTAATGCTGAGCTTTGACATAATTAAATAGATTGGCGCCCGCTGGGTCTCGCGCGCATTGATTTTAGTCAAAGGGTGGGCCCGAACGCGGTGGGGTTCCCTGCCGCACAACAGGCACTCGTCAGTGTCCGCTTTGGGTCATTAGCGGACATGGGAGCCTGATTTTCGGATGTCCGCTTTACCCCCGAAAGCGGACAAACGCGGGTCCGGTTCGATGGTGCTAAGTGCCAATAGCGGACATCAGCCAAGTTTCAATCGGCCGCACATTTGCTTCCGCCAAAAAGGGCGATGCCCACCTTCTCTATTGGGCGAAGTTCCGCATCAGGTTCTGCGCCTCTTCAGCTAACGTCTGGGTCAGCTCGAATGCCGGCATTTCGCGGCCGAGCGCCGCCGCTTCTCCTGCCCACATCGGCGAGAAATCGCCTGACCCCAGCGCTTGCGCCTTTGTGTGCAGTGGAGCCAGCGCTCCAGACGCTAGCGGGAATTCTGGCGCCTTGTCGCTAATCGGTCCGAGCTCGCGGATGACGCGGTTCATGAATCCGCGTGCTGGCCGACCGGTTAACACGTTGGTGAGCGCGGTAGATCCGTCCTCAGCGTGATGCAGAGCGACACGATGCGGCGCGGTGATTTTCGCCTCGGGGCAGAACAGATAAGCGGTGCCGATTTGAACCCCTGAAGCGCCCAGCGCCAGCGCTGCCACAATGCCCCGCGCATCACCAATCGCGCCAGATGCGATCACAGGCAGGGCAACTGCGTCAGCAATTTGCGGTACCAATGCGAACGTACTCGATTGTGTCGCGAGATCGTTTGTAAGGAACATGGCGCGATGGCCACCGGCCTCTATTCCCTGTGCGATCACCGCATCACAGCCATGGTCTTCGAGAAAACGCGCTTCCCCTACTGTGGTTGCCGACGATATTATTTTGCAACCAGCATCCTTGATCCGCTTTACCAGGCTGACCTTTGGTAGACCGTAATGAAAACTCACGATTTCTGGTGTGAGCTCCTCCACGACGACGCAAATGTTTTCGTCAAACGGTGCGCGGTTGTTTGTGGGTACAGATGCGTTCGGATCGATGCCTAGCTCTTGGTAATAAGGAGTCAGTCTTTCGCGCCAAGCGTGTTCACGTGCATTGTTAGGAACCGGCGGCGTGTGCGCGAAGAAATTTAGATTGAGCGGCCTGCCGGGTGCGTCATCCCGAAATTTTTCTGTCTGCGCGCGCAGCTGCTCCGGATTGAGCATCCCGGCCGGCAGCGAACCCAGACCACCCGCCCGCGCGACGGCAGCCGCAAGCGCGATGTCCATCGCGCCCGCCATCGGCGCCTGCACAATCGGGTGCGTAATTCCGAAAAGATCGAGAAGGCGGTGGTCCGACCACATGAACGAATGCCCCCCGGCACTCTACCCTAATGTCATTGCCGCAATAAATTCGGGATACAAATAGGGTGGATTCGCGGATTTCGAATGGACCTGATTAACGCCCATCAGGGGGGCCGGGCTCTCGCGCCCATGGAACTCATGCCTGGGGATGCGGTTTATGACGCACACGAGAAAACAAATGAGCCACCCCGCCCGTCATCTTAGCTCCATCGACTAGGCCGAGAGCGGATTATCCATGTTTGCCAGAGCGGCGAGATTCCTTCGGAGG
This sequence comes from uncultured Alphaproteobacteria bacterium, assembly GCA_963742095.1. Classification (GTDB taxonomy): domain Bacteria; phylum Pseudomonadota; class Alphaproteobacteria; order Rhizobiales; family Xanthobacteraceae; genus Pseudolabrys. Next base: position 625,568 of record CAVUKJ010000003.1, on the reverse strand, counting down.
CTACTGGCAAACATTCTCTATTGGACATGTTGGAGCATGGCGGTTCTTTTGATTATACAGGCCATCATCCTGGCAGCCGTAACCGGAGGCCCAGTCGTTTCGCTACTATTTGGCGGCGCGGGCGTAATTGTCTGGCTCATTGCGATTGGTCTTAAATACATTCTGTCCCCACACCCTCTAGAGTGTGACTGCGCCGGATTTGAAGGCGTTGCGCACAGTTATAAACCCCAGAAATGCTGAGCGTGGGTGCAAGACGCCCTCGGCGTGTCCGGCGAATTCGTCTTGTCCGCTTTATCTCCGAAGGCAGACATTGATCGGCGGCTCCGGAATGTCCGCTAGGTGCCATTATCTGCATCTGCTTCCAGAGCAGTGGCCTCCGGTCGCTGCTTCCTTACAAGGCGGGCCGCGAGCGCTGGCCCCACGCCCATCTACCAAAAAAAGCCCCGCAATATGGGCGGGGCTGAGTACGCATACGCAATCAGTACATTAGGGCGACGCCAACAAACGGAGGTCGGCCGGAGTCTTTGGGCGCTCTACGCTGGGGGGAGGAGAAGCACCCAATGTAATAAGCTTGAGCTCATCTCGCATCCGGGTCTGTTCAAAATGGACCACATTCGGCAAATCGACGCGGCTTACTTTTCCTTAGGTCGCGTGTAGTTCTTTTCCTCTTCCTCTGCGAGCAGCTTCATAAGCTGCAGCCGACGTGGTTCGTCCGTCGTCTCAGCTAATTGCTTCTTTAAAGACAAGAGGTTCTGTCGGTGAACGAACATTTCCATTGTAAAAATGTAATCGGGTATCGGCTAAGAAAGCTGTGTCGTTTAGCTCACAAAAAAATTAGTGGGATGTCCGCTTTGGGTCATTAGCGGACATGAGAAGCAGCCCCCGACTGAGCGGCCTAACTTTCAAATACCGCCTTGTTGCCCAGCGCCGTAAGAGCACCGGCGCAAAGCTTGTCAGGGTCGCGCTCGCCTGCCCGTGCTAGCGCGATAATGCGCTGGGCGATGATCTCACTCACGAGATAAGGCTGGCCGCGATCATGCATCGACTTGCAGGCCTTGTCGTAAGCCTGGGACAGAGCTTGAACCGATTCCTCGTCAAAATCGGCGTGGTGAAATAACTGGATGATGTTTCGCGTATCCATGGCGGGTTCCCCAAGCGTCACCATGCCCGCATAATTTTGAAACGCCCGAAAAGTTCCCTCAGGTTTGGAGAGGCGAATAGGCGTCGCTCAAGTGTCGTCCACTGCCAACCCATCCAGCGCGGCGATCCGCTGCTTGCGTTCCTGACGCTCAAGCCGATCTTTCGCTAGGTTTTCCCAGGTCTCCGCCATCCTACCAAGCATGGCTTTGTGCTCGGGGTTTGCCGTTCGGCTCGCCATAAGCCGACATTCCGCCGCGTGAGCTTGATATTCGGCGACTTTTTTCATTCGGCCAGCGATCTGCGCCCAAAGAGAGGCCGCGCGTTGAAAGGGGGATTGGGGCGCGCGGCCTCTTTGGCATATCGAACGAACCGGACCATGCCGGGGGAGACAATGGCCCGGCCTTCCAACACGCAAGGTCGTTTTCTGGTTCCATCCGGGTTCTCGCCAACCGCCACCGGGACAAACGGCGGTGCAGTTGAGATCTCCGCTAAGTGCCAATAGCGGACCTTAACAATATGAACGAGGCCGAGCTGCGGGATTAGACGAAGAGCAACTTTCCCAGAGGCGGCGCGTTGGCGCTTCCAGCAAGGAGTGCCGACCTCATGCGGTTCGATCTTCGACGCCGCTTACAGAAGCTTGGCCCGCATATGTCCCTCGTCGTGTTGGCCGCACCGACTGCGGCGATCGAAATCCTTGAAATTGGCCGCCGCTTTTGTCTTAGGCGATGGACATTGGGCGACTGGCCTAATGGTCTTGGTATGCGCTTATGCGGTCAGCCTATTTGTCACAGAACGCCTGTTTCAAATTGTGAGGCCCAGGCTCATGACGTTGCCCTGGTTTAAAATGGCTTGGACGGCATTTGTATCAGCCCGGCAGAAAACGTTCCACTGGCTGCGCTCAAAATGGGCGCCGACGCGCGATCCAGCGAGCCGTTAGGTGAGGAAGCGATCAAGAGACAATCGCCGTCTCTCGCATACGCGTCCGCTTTGGGGTTCGGCCCGCTGCGCGACAATGCACGCTAAGGGCTAATAACGGACATCACCGGAATCCTAAAACGAAAAGATATCGCTGACCGCATTGCGAACCGGCCTCGCATCACGTTCCTCAATTGCTGTCGCGAGCCTGCGGTTTACCGTTGCGAAGCTCCTTCAGGACGGTTTCGGCGTTATCGCCGACTTTTGCGACTGCGGCTTCAAGTTCCTCCCGGGAGGCGCCAAAATGTTTGCACCAGTGACAAGTCAGTTCTTCGGTCGTTAGGTCTATGCGATTGCGCGGCAAGCGGTCGTGAGCCTGGGTTAACATGGCTTCTCTCATAATCGAACTGGCGCGCCTGAAGACCAGGCCGTGCCAGTTCCAAGGTTCGGATGCTTTATTCCCAATACGGGCGAGCCTGGTAGTAATCGTAAACGCGGCGGTCGTTGTCGCGATTCCAATTCCAGCCCTGGTTCTCGGTGTACTTTGGGGCTTTGGTCAATTGATCCTTGGTCAGATTAACGCGATAGCCATCAAGGCTGGTGTCGTATTTTAGTGTCGGCCAGGGAACAGGATAATAGTCTTCGCCCATTCCCATGAACCCGCCAAAGCTCAGAACCGCGTATGCAACTTTGCCAGTGGTCTTGTCGATCATAACGCGCTCGATTGAACCGATCTTCTGTTGGTCGGTTCCATAGACCGCCGTGCCGTCAACCTTATCACTACCGATCAAGGCCGCCGTTTCTCGTTTCTCAAGTGTCGTCGCCATACATTATCTCCCGTCTGCGCCCCTCAGCGCCTGAGCAGAAGGCCAACGAGTTCGCCAGGATTTTGTTTCCCCGTCGGTTGGCCCGTACGCGGTACGTCAAATTTAATATTTCTGCACTTCAGGATTTCGGGGGAGTTCTCGCCGCCGCTTTGGGTCATTAGCGGGCATTCTGACGCGTCAGTGTCGCGACCGCTTTACCCCCGAAAGTGGACATCAGCGGACGGGCTAGCGATGTACGCCAAGTGCCAAAAGCTGACCTGACCGATTCGCAGCACTAATCAATCACTTGGTCGGCACGCACAATTAGCTGCATGGGAATGCCGATCCCGAGTTGGTTCGCGGTTCTCTGGTTGATGACCAGCTCGATCTTGCTAGCCTGCTCAACTGGCAAATCGGCAGGCTTGGTGCCCTTTAGGATGCGGTCCACGTAAGCTGCAGCACGGTGATACTGGTCACCGTAATTTGGTGCAAAAGACATTAGGCCGCCCGCTTCCGCAAACGGTCGGAAGCCCATGGTGTGGACGAGGCGACTCTGCACACAGAGCTCCGCCAGTTTTCGGTGATGAATCATGTAAAGCGGATCTATCAATATCACGAGCCCGCGATTGCCATCGCGAGCCACGGCCGCGAAAGCGCCTCCGAAATCGTTTGGGTTACTTGCTTCGTGAAACTGTAATTCCATCCCGAGCGCCTTGCTCGCCGCCTTGGCCTGACTGACTTGCTGAGCCTGGAAGGCCGGATTACCCGGATTCCAAATGACCGACATTCGGCTAGCGTCCCCAACGATTTCCTTCATCAGCTCAAACTGCTTCCCAACCGTGTCAACTGCGATCGAGGAAGTTCCGGTGATGTTGCCCCCAGGTCGGGCTAGTGACGCGATAAGCTTAAGCCCGACAGGATCGGCCGTGCCTACCATGACAATCGGGATGGTGGAGGTGGCGCGTTGGGCGGCGAGCGACGCGGGCGTGACAAAGGCGACCAGCAGATCGACGTTGAGTTTGACTAGTTCGTTGGCCAACTCGGGAAGCCGCGCAAAGTTGCCCTCCGCCCATCGATACTCGAACCTGATATTTTGACCCTCAACATAGCCGAGTTCAGCGAGCCCCTTGTAAAGACCATCGATGTTGCCAGTCGCGGGCCCCTCAGGACTGAGGACGCCGACTACCGGAACAAAGTGAGACTGGGCGCGCGCTGCAAATGGCCACGTAGCGGCCGCACCACCGAACACTTTGACAAAATCGCGCCGCCGCATTGCCTCCCCCGAAGCCAAAGCTAAGACGACGGCATCTTAGCGGCTCAAAAACCATTGCCGCAATGCACAGCCAATGTCCGCTATGGGTCAAAGGCAGACATGAAGGCCGCAATCTGTGATGTCCGCTTTACCCCTGAAAGCGGACATTGATCGCGTCATGGCGAAGTCCCGCAAGTAATGAAGAGGCCGGGCATAAGCCATTGCAGAAATGTAGGCCCCCCTAACCCCCAATGGATCAATGACGGTAGCCAAAGGAGGGTTCTGACGACCGCGCCAAAGATCGCATATGCCATCGTCGCAACGACCAAAACGAAATCTGCGCAGTTGGCCTGAGTTGCCAGCCCCCAAACATAACTTAGGATTCCGAGTCCGCCAAAGACGGCACCAACACCAAAATATATGCGTATCAACTGGCTCAGAAATTGCTTCATGGTCAGCCTTTGGGGGACCTTACATAAGGCGGGGAAAACCGTGAGTGACCGCCACAATCAGACTAACCCGCTACCCAAGAGCGCACATTCAGCGATGCGCTCAATGGGGCAATTTTACCGGCGGTTTCTTGATGCAGACAGAGTTGCCTTCGCCCGGATTAGTGCAGTCCCAGTCTGGACCGAACCCCTGATTTGACCGGCTTAAACTTGGAACTGCGACATGAACGAAAAGCAATCCACCAGCGATAGCAACGACGAAAAGGATCGCTGCAATATCTCTGCGTGTCAGGAGAGAGCAGTTTGCGATCAGCAGTTTGATCATTTGCGGCCCTCCGATTGCAGCAGCAATGATCCTATTCGTTTGTCGTCCGCAGTGTCGATCTGGTTCAACCGCGTCGGACTGTTCGTGGCCGCTTTGGGTCAAAAGCAGACCTAAACTCGAACTCATCACGATGTCCGCTTCGTGCCATAAGCAGACATTGGGGCGGAAAGTCTCATGCTAGTCGGCACCAACGGCTTTGCGACTAAACTCAGCGGCAGAACGGGTCTCAAGTCGTCCATCGCGTAGCCTGAAGATATGATTGAAGCGGTCGAGTATCATTTCGTCATGGGTGACGACGATGATCGCAGCGCCTTGATCGACAGCGATCCGGCGCAGCAGATCCATCACGATGCGGGCGCGTGCCGAATCGAGCGGCGCGGTCGGTTCGTCGGCGAGGATGATGCGGGGCCGGTTTGCGAGTGCCCGCGCGATCGCTACCCGTTGCGCCTCCCCGCCGGATAGCTGTTTGGGCAAAGCATGCTTGCGGTGGCCGACTTCGAGATAGTCGAGCAATTCAACGGCCCGCGTGCGCGCTGCCGACGCATTAAACCCTGCGAGATCGAGCACGACCGCGACATTGTCGCTGCCGTCGAGAAAAGGCAGCAAATTGGGGTATTGAAAAATGAAGCCGATTTTGTCGAGCCGCAGCCGCCGCAGGTCAGCCTTGAGCCAGCGACTCGTCGTAAACGAGGTCGCCATCGAGCGTGATGCGTCCGCTGCTTGGTTCCAAAATACAGGCGATACAGTGCAGCAGCGTGGTCTTGCCCGAACCGCTCGGGCCCATCAGCCCAACGACCTGGCCGGGATACACATCCATGTTGATGTCGACTCAGCGCGTCAACACGAGCAGCCCCAGCGCCGAAATGCTTGGACAGGTGTTCGACACGTACTACCGGCTGTCTGCTCGTCTCGGCCATCGCGCTACCCTGATGACGCCAGCGCTTCCGCCGGGTCGACCTTGAGCGCGAGCCGAATGCCGAGGGTGCTGGCGGCCAGACAGATCACCACCGTGACGATGAACACGACGGCGATACTTTCGAAATCCAGCACGAGCCGTCGCGGAAAATAAGGCTTGAAGATGAGGACCAGCGCCAGCCCAATGAAGTAGCTGAATATCCCCATCGATAGCGCCTGCTGAACGATGAGGCCGACGATGGTCCGATCCGGCGCACCGACGAATTTAAGCGTGGCGATCGAGCGCACTTTGTCCATGGTCAATGTGTAGACGATCAAGGCAATGATGACCGCAGAGACGATTATCAGTAGCACCATGATCATAAGCTGCTGCTTGCGCGATTTTTCAATGACATCCCTGCTCAACAAGGTCTCCTGCTGGGCCTGGGTCAATGTCGTGAGGTGCTTCCACCGTGAGAGCGCAGCGGCGACCTCCTCAACGCGAACATAAGGCGATACCTTGGTAATAACGGCGTTGATCTGATCGTTGGTTTCCAGCGAGCCGCCGCGGGCGCTCTCGCGCCGCGCGGCCGGAGGAGCGAGTTCGAACTGCAACGCCTGCGCATCATTCAAGGTGATGTAGCCGACCGGATCGCCGGACGAGGTGACTTCATTGCGCATCAGGCCGACGACGGTGAACTTGTGCCCGTGCGTGCCAAGCGGCACTTCCTGGCCGAGCGCAAGGCCGGCCGAGCGGTCGACGACCATTTCATAATGGCTGCGGATGATGTCGCGCCCGGCTAAGAGCTTGCGGGGTCCGCCGGGCCGGCCCAGCTCGTAGCCCACGAGAAAGACGCGGAACGGCTTGCCATTGAGCTTGGTCTGGACCGATTGGTAGGTGACGGAACCCGCGCGTTGAACGCCATAGACTCGGCTGACCAGTTCGCGGGTATCGCCGGGGATGCGCGAGGATTCGGCGAACGGCCCGTTGGTGCCGGCCTCGACCACCCAGAGATCGGCATTCGCTGCCCGGGCCTGCCGCAGCGCATCGTCGATCAAGCCCGCCGTATACGCCGGTGATCACGATCACGATGCCGAGCAGCAGGCTCAAGCCGAAATTGGTCAGCACGAAGCGCAGCAAATTGTGCTTGATGTCGCGGTAAGCGAGATTCATCGCTTCGGCTCGCTCGCGATCTGTGACCGCCCGGCCGGCGCGGAGCCCGCTGCGCAATTGCTTCACCACCAGCGGCCTTGTCCGGCGCGCCGCCGGTTATCTCGTAACGGCCGTCGAGTAGCCGGTGTCCGAGCGTGACTTCGCGCCGTTGCAGATGCCCATTCTCGACGGTCCATACCGTTCCATGATCCTTGGCGAGCCCGATAATTGCCGCTTCCGGCGCCAGCAAGGCCTGCGGCAGCCGCACCGTCGTGATATAGACCTCGGCCTGTTCGCCGAGATTGAAACTGTCCGGCAGCCGATCGAACGCGATCTCGATCCGGCGCTCCTCGTTGACGCGATCGCTCTCGGGCTCGATGCGGGCGACCTGTCCCTACATCCGCTGGTCTGGACGTGATCGCAGCACGACTTCGGCCGGCTCGCCGACCTTGATCTCGCCGGCCTTGCTCTCGTCGATATACGCCAGCACCCAGACCGACTTCGGATCGATGAGGGTGAACACCGGCTCACTGGCGGCGAGCGCGGAACCGAGTTCCTTCAGCCGCGCCGTCACCATGGCGTCGTAGGGCGCCGCAAGGGTGTGGAAATCCAGCGTGGCTGATTGCAGCTGTTGCTGCGCTTTGGCGTCGTTAATGTTGGCCTTTGCGACCAGAACATCGCTTTTCGCCAAGTTAATATCGGCAAGCGCGGCGTCTTGCGCTGTCTTTGCCGTCTCCGCCGTCTCGATCGAAGTACTACGATGCTCTGGACCAGCTTTTGCCTGACGCTCGCTGATTCTCTTCGCATTAGCGTAAGTCGCCTGCGCCTTTTCGACGCTTGCATTTGCTCTTTGAAGACTAGCTTCGGTCTGCTCCACGGTCGCTTTGGCCCTGGCGACCTGCGCGCTCTGCTCGCGGTCGTCGAGACGGGCCAGAATTGCGCCCTTGGCGACGCGATCGCCGACATCGGCGCGCAGCTCGACCAGCACGCCGGAAACCTTGAAGCCGATCTTGGACGTGACCCGCGCCTCGACGGTGCCGAGGCCGAAGACCTGGACCGGCACGTCGCGCTCTGCTTGCGCAACCTGCACGGTGATAGATCGGAAATAAAGGGTCCACGCCGCCGCAGCGCCGACGGCGACCAGCGCAAGCACAATGGCGATCAAGAGGAGACGTTTGCGGTTCATCGGTTTCACGCCCTCCCAAAGCGCAAAGCGCTTTGGAGTATTGCATCGTAGGCTACATAGTCGCCCATGAATTGATTACAGTGCGTCTCGAGCCCGTCCGGATGACACTGATTTAGATCAAGAAACGCAGCTCAAGAGGGCGTTCACAACCCGATGCAGCAATCGGGCATTGTATGATTGAGATCATACGAGGGCTGCACAAAACTGGATAGCGTACGTATATCGGCGACTTCGCCAAGAAAGAACCACCTATGAAAATCGCACGCAAACTGACCGGCCTCGCGCTGCTCGGCATCGCGCTCGGCACCGGCGCTTACTTTGTCGCGGCCCGTGCGCAAGAACGGCATTTAAGCCATTTCGGCACGCACGGCATGGGCCCCGCGATGATGGGAATGATGGGTCCGGGAATGATGGGAATGGCGCATGACGAACGTACGCAGGCCCAACTCCAAGTCATCCATACGATGTTCATCAATCACGACCGCATCAAGCGCACGGTCGAAAATCTTCCGAACGGCATTCGCACGGTCACTGAATCCGACGACCCGGCGCTGGCCGACCTGATCAAGAAGCACGTGGCTGAGATGGGCAACCGCGTCGCCGCCGGCGATGATCCCGGCCTCCCGATCGAGAGCGATTCCTTGCACGCCATCTTCCGCGACAAGGACAAGATCAAAACAACCTACGAGACGACGGACAAGGGCATTGCCGTGGTGCAGACATCCGACGACCCCCAGACCGTCGCCGAACTGCAAAAGCACGCCTCCGAGGTCTCTGATTTTGTGCAAGAAGGCATGACCGCCCTGCACACCGCAATGATGAAGCGCGGCGGCATGATGGGCGGCGGAATGATGCACGGCCCCATGATGATGCGGGGCATGATGCACCAAGGCCCGATCTGACGTGATATCCGCTGCGGCCGGCGACGCAGCCGGCCGCAGCGTCCCAATTGTGGACGTTGTCGCGCATCGCGAGATCGACTTTTGCGTCAGATCAACAGGACCTGGCGACGGCCATGAATTATTAGATATTCAGGGGCGGCTCGCGCACGCAGATCGCGCAAGACATGGCACAGCCAGCGGCAGAAGGCTTCATCATGGCGATTGCGCCGCCCGGCCTGACAACGGCTGAGGTACGCAGCCGACTTGCCGAACACGGCACGAATACTGTCGCCGAGAAAGAACCTCCGCGCTGGCAGAATTTCCTCGCAAAATTCTGGTCCCCTATTGCCTGGATGCTCGAAGCCGCCATCGTTCTGCAGCTTTGGCTGGGCCAATCTATCGAAGCCGGGGTGATCGGTGCACTGCTGCTTTTCAACGCGACGCTGGGATTCGTCCAGGAAGGGCGTGCGGGAGCGGCACTGGCTGCGCTCAAGAAGAGGCTTGCCCCGACTGCCCTCGTTCGACGCGACGGCGAATGGATCAGGCTTCCGGCAGCCGAACTTGTACCTGGTGACGTCATCAGGCTGGCGCTCGGAGCCTTGGTTCCCGCCGATGTAACCGTTCTCACTCGATCGACGATGGTCGACCAATCGATGCTCACCGGGCAGTTCGTGCCGGTCGACGCCGAGCCCGATGCGAAAATCTACGCGGGCTCTTTAATTCGCCGAGGCCAGGCGATAGCCGAAGTCACCGCCACTGGGGCAAAGACTTACTTCGGACGAGCTGCCGAGCTGGTGCGTGTAGCTCATGCCAGAGCACCGAACAGGCGGCAGTCTTTGCGGTGACCCGAAACCTCGCCATCGTGAACGGAGCAGTCGTGCTCCTGATCGTTGCCGCCGCATACTTCATGGCACTGCCGTCACCTGATCTGATCCGCCTTACTCTGACCGCATTGCTCGCAACGATCCCAGCGGCGCTGCCCGCGACGTTCACGCTGTCGGCCGCATTCGGCGCGCAACTGCTTGCCAGTCGCGGCGTCTTGTTGACCCGACTTTCCGCCGCGCACGAAGCTGCCGCGATGGACGTCCTGTGCGCCGACAAGACCGGTACACTGACGCGCAATTCGCTGGAGGTCATCGATGTCATAGCGATGGCCGGTTTCGATCGCGAACGCTTGCTCGCGCTTGCCGCGCTGGCCAGTTCCGAAGCGGACCAGGACCCGATCGATGCGGCTATTCGATCTGCAGCGAAGTCCCCTATTTCAGAAAGACTGCTGCGGTTTGTTCCGTTCGACCCCGCCACCAAAACCGCGGAGGCTTTTGCGGCCGATCCTGATGGCCACGAGCTTCACGTCGCCAAGGGCGCATTTGAAGTAATTGCCAAGATGGCAAAAGTGCCGCCCGATGCCGGACAACGAGTTGAAGAACTAGCCAGACAAGGGAACCGGGTGATCGCCGTTGCCTCTGGCGCGCGCGGTTCGCTGCAGTTGACCAGTCTCATTGCTCTCAGCGATCCACCGCGCGAAGATTTAAGCGAAGCTTGTCGCCGCGCTGCGCGATATGGGCGTCCGCACGGTGATGGTGACGGGCGATTCTCCACTCACCGCCGCGGCAATTGCCCGCAAGGTTGGTATCGACGGAGCCGTATGTCCGGCGGAGCGTTTGTCCGAAGAACTCGGCACGGATGCATTCGGCGTGTTCGCCCGGGTGGTTCCGGAGCAGAAATATGAGCTGGTAAAGATCTTACAGAAACGCGGCCACGTCGTCGGCATGTGCGGAGACGGCGTGAACGACGCGCCGGCGTTGCAGCAGGCGCAGATCGGCATCGCCGTCTCCTCCGCTACCGACGTCGCCAAATCGGCAGCGGCAATGGTGCTTACCGAGCCAGGGTTGGCGGGCATGGTGTACGCGGTTCAAGAAGGCCGCGTCGGCTTCCGGCGGCTGTTGACCTACGCGCTGAATATGCTGACCAAGAAAATCGAGATTGTACTGTTCCTGGCGGTCGAACTCCTCTTGACCGGACAAGCGGTCATAACGCCGGTCATGATGGTGCTGATGCTACTGACGAACGATGTGCTCGCCATGTCGCTCACGACCGACCGCGCCAGCCCATCGCCATCTCCTAGCTTATGGCGCATGCGCAACGTGACCGGTGTCGCCATCGTCCTCGGCGGTTGCAAGCTGGCGTTTTCGACCGCGGTGCTCATGATCGGGAAATACCACCTCGGGCTCGGCCCAACCGCACTGCAGACATACGCGTTTGTTACGCTCCTCTTCGGATCGCAGGGTCTTATTTACGTCCTGCGCGAGCGTCACCGGATATGGTCTTCGATGCCCAGCAAATCGGTATTTGCCTCATCCGCAGTCGATATCGGCATCGTGACGGCGCTCGCTCTTTCGGGCACTTTGATGGAACCACTGTCGTGGCAGGTGCTCCTGGCCGTATTCGTTGCCACCGCTGCATTTGCGCTGATCCTCGATCAGATCAAACGGCTAGTCATGGCGATATTCGAGGTCGAATAGAGTGGGTGAAATCGCTAAATGAATGAACGTGATTGGCTCTCTTCGAACATTAGAGCGGTCGTCAATGAGCGGGCGCTAAAAGTGGGCCAACCACTATTCCGGGCAGACAGCGGCCAGTCGGTTTATATGAGGTCATCGCGGGAAGAGTGCGACTAGTTCGAGTTGATCGTTCAGGCCGAGAGACAGTGCTTTATAGTGCGAATGCTGGCGATACCATTGCGGAGGCGTCATTATTCTCGAAGAACCATCATTGCGATGCTATTGCGACCACGCCGGCAAAAGTACGTTTTTATCCCAAGAACACGATCTTCGCGGAATTTGAGCGAGATCCTGAGGTCGCCAGAGCATTTATGGCGCGCCTCGCGAACCAGCTTATGGGGCTGCGTACACGGCTTGAGCGGCGCAATATTCATTCAGCTCGCGAGCGTCTCCAACACTATTTGGCGCTGAATGTTGGTGCGGACGGGCGGACCGTCGTGCTGCCGGGAACGGTAAAAGAACTGGCCGCCGATATCGGGCTCACCCATGAGGCTGTCTATCGAGAACTCGCCGACATGACTAACGATGGCGAAATAAAGCGATCGAAAGCCAAGATCACGTTGCTGCGCGGAAAATGATCGCGGAATGATCTCGGAAGCAGTAGTGGGTCAGTGCAGTCGGTACGTGGTGTGGCAGGCGACGCACGAGGAAGTGACCTCGTGTAGCGCGGCATTTACCTCGCGCATCGAATTGAATGTGTGGGCGACCGAGGCGTCCTGGAGAGCAATCGCGAGTTGGCTGGCCGCATGGTGCATACCGGTCCCGGCATCCTGCATCGGCTTAGGAAAGAACGGCGCCATCTCAGCGGCGTGATGGAGTGTAAGTGAACTCATCCCGAGCCGTTCCTCCAGGAGCTTACTGGCCGCATCGAATTTGTTATCGGCGACCTCGCCGATGACTGTGTTCAGAGTAGCCAGATGATCGCGCATATTGCCGAGCATATGCTCCTGCATAGGACCAGGCAGCGAAACAACTTCACGCGGGTCGTCTGTTTTCTCGGACATGGGCGCTGAGGTGCTTTGCGACGCCATCCCGTGCATATGCTGCATGGCTTGGCTGTGGTCATGCATCATCATGTGGTCCATCGGCGACGTCGCTGTGGGTCCGGTCTGTGTCGACTGGGCTTGGGCGGTCCAGGCAACGATTGCAACGACCGAAGTGACAGCAACTGCCGTGGATGCGGCTATCGCGATTTGGGAACGAACGGACTTCATTACAACCTCTGTGGCTGGAAACTTTAAATCATTCTATGCGAGCCGAAACGACGGGCGTATGATCAGAATCATATGGACGGAATATGCCAGCCATCTGGACCTCCAGATCAGCTGCCACGTAGCGTGACGACCGAGTAGTGTTCCGGCGTCTGGCGCCGATAGCCGAGCACTGACAGGCCGGCCTGCTCACACCACTGTTGAACCGTTTCCGGTGCCAGCCGGTGCTCGCGTGGAGGTCCACTTGAGCATGGCCCCTCCGGATGAAACTCGCCGATAACGATTAGCGCACCGGGCGGCACGAAGCGGGCGACGTTGCGTAGAATTCCAGCCGGGTCATCGGCGTGGTGCAGCACCATCGTGATCAGGGCCGAATCAGCCTGCACCCCTGTGGGGTCCAGCACGGCCGCATCCGCGGTGATCCGCTGAATTTGACTGACCCCACGCTCGTTCTGCAGGCGCTCCAGGTAGGCGAGAGCATCGGAGGAGCGATCTAGCGCGTAAACAATGCCTGTAGGTCCCACACGATCGGCAAGACTGAAAGTGACGTATCCGGGACCGGCGCCAATCTCAAGCACGCGGTCGCCGGATTTCAGGCAAAGCGCCTCGATCCAATCGCCGACGAGCTCGGCCCGCAGCTCCTGTCTTGCATAGACTTGGTCCCAGTTGAGATGGCTCAGATCCTTCTGGAACGGCTTCTCCATAAGTCGGAATGCTCACAGCCCGAAGCGCAGGACAGACCATCCCGCGAGCCCGAGGGTGAGGAGAATAGAGAGCGTGCCGGTGACGCGCATGGTTATAGGACAGCTCGGCTTCGAAAGCTGATAGCCGATCGCAGCAGCCATCACCAAGGACAGGACTAACATTATAGTGCGAACCAGTGGAAACGCCGTCATGACACTCATGCCCGCATCTCCGAGGCCCAGCGCCAAGAGCAACATCATAAGGTTATGATGCTGGGTGCCCAGAAAGGCGAGCACCACAGCACCAACCGAAAGCAGCCATTCCCGCCGCATTGTCATGACCACCATTGCATCTCATCCATCCATCGCGCCAAAAACCATTTTAGCCGGGAACGGCGCGGAGAAGTATGATCCGGATCATGTGTGTCGAACGGCGGCGTACGGGGCGATCCTGAATGTCCGGTTTGGGTCATTAGCGACCGGGCCATTTTGCCCCAGTGCTGACACTTGTCCGTTGTTATCCCAATAGCGGACAAACGCGGGTACGACTGGAATGTCCGCTAGGTGCCAATAGCGGACATCAGACGTCTTGAGCGCTCCGAACTAATCGTTTAGCGGCGCGCGCAGCCGCTATCCCATAGGCTTGATTGCCGTGAATGAGTGAAAGCGCCATTGTGCCCTCCAACAGGAGCGCAATTTCGCGCGCCCGTATGCGAGGAGATCGTACACCTGCCTACTTGAATAGGTGAGCGAGATAGGCCTCGGCCATCACTTTATGCTGCCGCGCGACACCGCGCGCCGGGTGTCCAGGTAAGTCCGCTAGCTCCATCGACAATCGGGTAAATCCCGACCCGCCCCATCGTGGATTTGCCCACCATTTGGCAAGCTCGGCAAACAGCATGTCGATAATTTTTTCAGCATTGCCTTCGAGGCGGGCTCCCCAGCTGCGAAACGACGCGAGCGCAAACTGATGTTGGCTTTCAAGTACTGCCGCGAGCAGTTCGTCCTTGCTATTGAAATGATAATAGAGCGTGCGCTTGGTGACTTTTGCAGCGTCTGCTATTTCGTCGACCCCGACGCGCCTGAAGCCCTTGCGAGAAAACGACCTGTAGGCCGCATCGAGTATGCGCCGTTTGGTTGCGTGCGCGGGTCTGGGCATGATCCAGTAATAACGCAGACCAATGTATACTGACTAGTGAGTTTACATTGAACCTATAGCTTGTTTTCGTTCCCGCTCAGATCGTGTTCCGACGGGAGCAGGCCAATGCATGACCTGAAAAGTCCAAGCGCGAATTTTGGCGACGATTATTCACTTTCTCGAAACTGGACGGAAGAGGAATGGGCCCTCCGCATCCAACTCGCGGAGTTTTATCACCTCGTAGATTTCCTCGGGTGGACCGAGATGATCTTCAACCACATTTCAGCTCGGCTACCGGACTCCAAAGACCACTATCTCGTAAACCCGTTTGGTCTCTACTATGACGAGATTACGCCGGACAACCTTCTGAAAGTCGATCTCGATGGCAACATTGTTGAACCGTCGGTCTACCCGGCCAACCCGGCTGGATTTGCTCTTCACGGCGCAATTCACGGTGCACGTCAAGATATCCATTGCGTGGTCCACACGCACACGACTGCCGTGTCGGCGATTGCATTAAAAGAAGACGGCTTTGGCCATGACGATTTTTATGGAGCACAGCTATTGGGTCGCATCGGATATCATTCTTTCGAGGGCATTACATTATTCACAGATGAAAAGGCTCGAATGGTTACAAGCCTTGGGGACAAACATGTCCTAGTATTGCGCAACCACGGCATCGCAGTTTGCGAACAAGATATACCGCGCGCCTTCATGCTTCTCTGGACTGTGCAGCGTGCTGCGGAAATTCAGTGTCAAGCCGGGGCGCTACCGGGCCCCAACGTTAGTCTATCGCATGAAATCCGAGCCCGCTGCACCGACAGCATCGATCATCTGATCGAAGATTCCTCATTTGCTACGAACTTGTTTGATGCCGTTGTGCGGAAGATGCGGCGTAAGCATGGTCAGCTTTGGGCCGGCGACCATGAGTAAAGGCGCGATGTCCGCTTTGGGTCAGAAGCGGACATGGCGATTACGGCCGAGACGGCTTTTCAAAACCGCTGAATCCCTAAATTGACCGGCAATTGGGTTTCAAATTCGGAACCACCGAAACTTGAGACCGAAATACCGCCGTCATTGCGCCGGTTTGATACCGAGCGTCTTGCCAATTTCCACCACGGTTGCCCTCTGCTCGGCGATCGCGGCGGCGAATTCTTCCGGCGTTCCCGGATTTACGACTTGCCCGGTGACGGTTAGCCGCGCCGCAATCGCGGGGTCGGCGACGATCCCGCGAATATCGGCGGCGATGCGTTCGCGCAACGGAAGCGGCATCCCGGGCGAGGCGAATAAGCCGGTCAAGCCGTCGATCGTTAGCGATTTGAAACCAGCTTCAGCGGCAGTGGGGATATCCGGCAAGCTCGCGGCGCGCTGCGGATTGGTCAGCGCCAACACCTTGATTTTGCCAGCCGTCACCTGTGGCCGCTCGATTGCATAGGCCGCCACATAGGCGTGGATGCGGCCTTCCGCGAGATCGTTGACGGCCTGCACCGGGTCCTTATACGGTACCTTCGCCATTTCCAGCTTCTCGGTTTTCAAAAAAGCAGCGAATAGCAAATCGTTGGCGCCCGTCACTGAGGCGTAGTTCAGTTTGCCAGGCTCCGCGCGTACCTTGGCAGCGAATTCCTTTAGCGTCTTGAAGTTCAGCGACGCCGGCACAGCGACCCCGATAATCGTGTTGGTAACCCGGGCGATCGGAATGAGATCGCTCGGGTTGTACGGCACTTTGTCATGGAGATAGGGATGCGCGGTAAATGCCGATGCCGGAGCGAACAGCAGTATGTGATCGTCGTGCGCACTAAGCACCGCCTGGATCGCGACGAATGCGTCGCCGCCAGGTCTGTTTTCAATCACCACCGGCTGACCCCATTTCGCCGACAGCTTGTCCGCCAAGAGGCGTGCCGTGATGTCGATACCGGCGCCGGGTCCGAACGGAAGGATAAAGTGAACCGGCCGTTGTGGCCAGGCCGGGGTCTGCGCCGACGACGGCGCCGTGACCGCTATCAGCGCGACGATGGTGCAAAGTGCTATGGCGAATTGCGAATGGCGCAGCTTGAACATGTATCCTCCCCATGTCGAACACGAGAGACGGTGAAGGCAGACAGAAACGCCGCTCACGCGAATCCTGACGTCGCCTTGCTTGGAAAACGTTGCGTTCACATTTTTTCCGGCCGTCGAGCTTCGGCCGAGTAGAGATCAACTTAACGGTGAACCGCCTCGGCTGCAAATTTGCGCGGCTCGTATGTTGCAGCGCTCTGGATTTGACTGGCCCCATTGCCGCCGGCCGCGCCGCGCGACACAATAGCGCGAGAGCGAGTAACAGACTCGCTGCTGCTTGGGAGGCTGCCGCCTTGCTCACTGCCGCAAGAAACGACCTGCTCACCCGCGTCGGGCCGGGTGCGCCGATGGGCAATCTGCTGCGGCGCTACTGGATGCCGATCGCCGGCGCGAGCGAGCTCAACGACAATCCGGTCAAACCGGTGCGTTTTTTCGGCGAGGACCTGACGCTCTACAAAGACCTCTGCGGCCGCTTCGGGCTTATCGCGCGCCATTGCCCGCACCGCGGCGCCGATTTGTCGTGCGGCACCGTCGAGGAGCAAGGCATCCGCTGCTTCTACCACGGCTGGAAGTTCGATGAGCGCGGGCAATGCCTGGAGCAGCCTTACGAAGACATCGCCAATCCCAATCCGAAAAGCCGGGAGGGCTGTGCCGCTGTCGCCTATCCGGTGCGCGAGCTCGCCGGTCTGTTGTGGGCCTATATGGGCCCGCAGCCGGCACCCGAACTGCCGGTGTGGGAGCCATTCACCTTCGCCAACGGCTTTCGTGAAATCGTGCTCGCTGAAGTCCCTTGTAACTGGTTCCAGTGTCAGGAGAATTCCATCGACCCAGTGCATTTCGAATGGATGCACGAGAACTGGAGCGCGCGCCTGCGCGGCGAGGACAAACAGGCGGCACGCCATCTCAAGATCGCCTATGACGAGTTCGAGCACGGCTTCATCTACCGCCGCATCCGTGAAGGCGGCGACGAAAAGGACGTGAACTGGTCGGTCGGCCGTGTGGCACTGTGGCCGAACGGCTTTTATCTCGGCATGCATTTCGAATGGCGGGTGCCAATCGACGACGAGAACACGTTGAGCGTGGCATGGTTCTTCATGCGCGTGCCCAAGGGCAGCGAGCCTTACGTGCAGGACAGCGTGCCGACCTGGGTGAGCCCGATCCGTGACGAACGCGGCCAATGGATCGTCAGCCACGTCATCAATCAAGACATCGTCGGCTGGGTTGGACAAGGTGCAATCGCCGACCGCAGTAAGGAAAACCTGCGTTCAAGCGATATCGGCATCACGATGATGCGCAAGCGCTTCTTCGACGATCTCGACAAAGTTGCGAAGGGCCAGGACCCATCAGGCATCGTGCGGGACGCCGCTGCGGCGCGCTGCATCGCCCTGCCGGACGTAATGCGTAAATACAATGTCGATGGCGTTCCGCTCGCCGACTACGACAAACACCCGCTGCTGCGCGAGCGGCTCGCCGGGTTTCGCCATCATTACGGCCAACCGCCGGAGGTGCGCCGCGCTTTCGAAAAAGCTATGGGGATTGCCCAAGAACTCCGCGGCCTCGACGCCGCCCGAAGATAACGTGGAGCAATTATGGCTGACATCGTGCTGGCGATCGGAACCTCACATAGCCCGTTATTGAACAGTCCGCCCGAGGATTATCCCAAGCACGCCGCCATCGATGCCGCCGGGCGCAAGCTGCTCGACAAGAACGGCCGTCCGTCCACATACGGCGAACTGCTGGAAAAGGCCGACCCTGCCATCAAGCAACAAATCGAACCGCAGGTGCTCAAGCAGCGATCGGCGCGCTGCACCGAGAATATCGCCCGGCTGTCACGCGAACTTAGCCAGGCCAAACTCGATGCTCTGATCATCATCGGCGACGATCAGAACGAGCAGTTCTTCGACGACAATATGCCGGCGATCCTGATTTACTGGGGCGAGACGATCGAGAACAACCCGCTTCACATGGACGAAGACGCGCCGCAATTCTGGCGCAAGGCGCGCTCGCAGTACCATGAAGCCGGCCAATCGCGCGATTATCCAGTTGCGTCCGCACTCGGTCTGCATCTGATCGAGCAGCTGATAGAGCAAGGCTTCGACATTAGCCAATCAAAGCGACTCACGAAGGAGCATGGCGAAGGCCACGCCTTTGGTTTCGTGCACCAGCGGATGATGGCCGATCATGTTATTCCGATCGTACCGGTAGCGCTGAACACTTATTTCCCGCCGAACCAGCCGCGGCCGCGCCGCTGCTATGAGTTGGGCAAAGCGATCCGCGGCGCAGTGAAATCGGCCAAAGGCGGCGACCGCATCGGCATTCTCGCCTCCGGCGGGTTAAGCCATTTCACCGTCGATGAGGAGCTCGACCGCGCCGTCCTCGATGCGTGCAAGCGCAATGACGGCGAGGCCCTGTCGTCGATTCCCGTCGAGAAGCTCAATTCCGGCTCCTCGGAAATCCGCAACTGGATCACGGTGGCGGGCGCCGCCGCACATCTCAAGAGTGATTGGCAGGAATATATCCCCTGCTATCGCTCGGCGGCCGGTACCGGCTGCGGCATGGGCTTCGCTGTTTGGAAATAGCGAAAGCTGACTGAAGAAATCATGGACGAATTCGATGGGAACACCACCGCTCGTCGGCAACCGCGGGCGACATAATTGATGTCCGCTTTGGGTCACTAGCGGAAGTGGCGTTCTCAAATTTGATGTCGGCTCTTACCCCCAAAGGCGACATTGATCGGCGACTGGTGGAACGCGCCAGCCCTCCATCAGGGCTACACCGGGCTACATGCGGGTGCAGCCAACTCCCAGCACTCGCCGCAATGACTTTCTGGCTAGTGGTCTAAATACCTTGTCTGTCAACAAATTTTGCCTTCTAAGATCTTTCCGAGCATAAGCTGTTGACAGGTTCCCGGTTTCCTAAACCGAAGGTCGGAGGTTCGACTCCTCTCGGGACCGCCAAATCGCTCTGGATTTTTAGCGTTCCAAGTACGCGAATTTGCGCTCTTAGCGTTTTGCTTTCGCTTCGCCGCTTGCTTCTTTTTTCTTGGGCTCTTCGGATTTCTTATGCTCCGCGGGCTGCTGCACGACCGGCGCCACGGTCGGCAAGTTCGTGGTGCGGGGATTCTGTGGCGGCAGCGGGATCTGGTCAGGCCCGCCCCACGCCAGCAGACCGGCCATATCCTGGCACGGTGCATCCTGCTGCAGCTTCAGCGCCGGGCTGCCGGCTTGCGGGCCGCTCCACGATTCCACCGCCCAACCGGTAATCGCCTTCACGTAGTCCTGCGTCTCCTGCGGCAGCGGCCCTTTCTTGGCGACCCAATCCTGAACGCGTTTCGGACCGGCATTGTAGGCAGCGGCGGCAAGACCGAGATTGCCGAATTTCTTGTGCAGGTCGCGCAGCAGGCGCGCCGACGCCGGTATCGCCTGCAACGGGTCGAACGGATTGTCGAGGTTCCTGTCGGTGGCGGTCTCCTGCATGAATTGCGCGACGCCCATGGCGCCGGACATGCTGAGCGCTTCGGGTCTGAACCCGCTTTCCTGGTACAGCAAGCGAATGAAGAACGGCGCCGGCAGATCGTTGCGGCGTGTTAACTCGGCGATCGATCGGCAGATCTCCTCGCGCGAGCGGGGGATGATCGGCTTGAGAAGCGTGCGAAGCGGCGGCAGCGGCAAAATGACGGGCTCGTAGTTCACCGTCTCGATGGGCTTGCTGACCTCCGGACCGATCGTTGGCGTCCATTCGCGCCAGATGACGATCAGAAAAGTTCCGGTGAAGGCGACGGCGATTCCGATCGCGAGATCGCCGGCAAGGCGCAGACCGCTTCGCCATGCGATCGTGCTGGGCATCAAGCCGGCGGCGACGCCGGCAAGCAGGATAATGACGATATTTTCGCCCGAGAAATCCACGGCTCTGCCTCGGTCAGTTCCCTAACCATCGCTGGCTGAGTTGACAACTTTGAGGCGGGAAACGGGCAGGCCGACTTTCGGTAGGTTCGAGCCGATAAGTGCTGTCGTCATTGAACTTCCCGGTCTCGTGGTGTGAGACATGCGGCTGGACAGCGGCCAATAGTTAGTACTATTTGAATATGATCTAGGAGCGAAAACGATAAAATGTGGGTGCCGGACCCGCGCCGGCGGAGCGAGAGCTCCGGCCGCCGTACCTTTATCAAGCTCGGAGCCGCATTGGCCGGCGGCGCGCTGCTCGGGCGCGGCGCACGGGCTGACGATGCCTTTCCGCCGAAGGACGCTCCCTGGTCGCAGTCGCTTGGTTCCGGCATCGTCGACCGCCCCTATGGGCAGCCGTCGCAATTCGTCAAAGACGTCATCCGGCGCAACGTGCCCTGGCTCACCGCCAGCAAGGAGTCCTCGGTCAGCTTCTCGCCGATCCAGGACCTCAACGGCATCATCACGCCGAACGGCTTGTTCTTCGAGCGCTACCACGCCGGCCGTCCGACCGTGGACCCCGTGCAGCATCGTCTGATGATTCACGGCTTGGTCGAACGCCCGATCGTGCTCACCATGAAGGACATCGAGCGCTTCCCCTCGGTGTCGCGCATCCATTTCCTCGAGTGTCCGGCGAACGGCGGCATGGAATGGCGCGCGGCGCAGCTCAATTCGCTGCAGTTCACGCATGGCATGGTGAGCTGCGCCGAATGGACCGGCGTCAAGCTCTCGACGCTCCTCGAAGAGGTCGGCCTGAAAAAAGAAGCCAAGTGGGTGCTGGTCGAGGGCGCCGACGGCGCGCACATGACGCGCAGCCTGCCGCTCGAGAAATGCCTCGACGACGTGCTTGTCGTCTACGCGCAGAATGGCGAAGCGCTGCGTCCCGAACAGGGCTTCCCGCTGCGCCTGTTCGTACCCGGGTGGGAAGGCAATGTCTCGGTGAAATGGCTGCGTCGCATCAAGGTCGGCGATCAGCCTTGGTACACGCGCGAAGAGACCTCGAAATACACCGACCTGATGCCCGACGGCACGTCGCGGGGCTTTACCTGGGTGAACGACGCGAAATCCGTCATTACCTTCCCCTGTCCGGAAAAGCCGCTCACCGGCGCCGGCATCTACGAAATTCGCGGTCTGGCCTGGACCGGCCACGGCAAGATCAAGGCGGTCGACGTGTCGTTCGATGGTGGCGCCAACTGGCAGCGCGCCACGTTGACCGAACCGGTGCTGACCAAGTCGCTGACGCGCTTCACGCTGCCGTGGCGCTGGGACGGCAAGCCGGCGCTGCTTGAATCGCGCGCGATCGACGAGACCGGCTACGTGCAGCCGACCATCGCGGCATTGCGCAAGCAGCGCGGCACCAACTCGATCTACCACAACAATTCGATCCAGACCTGGCAGGTCAAACCGGACGGGAGCATCCACGATGTGCAGCTCGTCTAGCCGCACATTGCTTGCAGCCGTGTTGGTCGCGCTGTCGGGCGTGGCCTTCGCCGCGTCACCCGGTCACTACGGCTACGGCGCACCGGCGACGCCCGACCAGATCGCGGGTTGGGATATCGACGCCCGTCCCGACGGCGTCGGTCTGCCGCCCGGCAGCGGCTCGGTTGAAAAAGGCGCCAACGTCTATGCCGATCAATGCACTGCATGCCACGGCACGTTTGGCGAAGGTGAAGGGCGCTTCCCAAAGCTGGCTGGAGGCGAAGGCACGCTCACCAGCGAACGGCCGGAGCCGAGCGTCGGCAGCTACTGGCCCTTCGCGGTCACGCTGTTCGACTACATCAATCGCGCCATGCCGTTTCCGTCGCCGCATACATTATCCGCTGACGACGTCTACGCGCTTACGGCATATGTGCTCAACATCAACAATATCGTGGCAAATAATTTCGTTGCAGATCGCAATAGCTTGCCTAAAGTGAAGATGCCGAACCACGATGCCTTCATCTGGCAAGATCCGCGGCCGGATACGTCGGCAAAAGAATGCATGAAGGATTGCGCGGATCCAAAATCGATCAAGATCGAGTCCACCGCGGAAGGCAAAGGTCTCACTCCGCGGACAACCGGACCGCTCGACCAAATGGAACCGAAATAGTGGCCGGCCGCAACGGCCCAATGTGCGGGGGAGGAAAGCAGATGGAATTGAAGCAACCGCATTTTATGCTGGCGCTCGTTGCCGGCTGCGCGCTCGGCGTCGCGATGGCGAGCTCGCCCGCCGCCGCCGCGCCATCGGATGGCGAGAAACTCGCCTTCGACCGCGGCAAGGGCAACTGCCTCACTTGCCATGACATCAAGGGCGGCGACAACGCCGGCAACATCGCGCCACCGCTCGCGGACATGAAAACGAGATTTCCGGACCGCAAGGAACTGGTCGCGATCATCTCGGACGAGACCAAGCGCAATCCGCAGACGGTGATGCCGCCGTTCAAGCGCAACCTCATTCTGACAGACCAGGAAATCGAGGCGATCGTTGATTTCCTCTACACGCGCTGAGCGCGCACAAGGAGCAGATGTGATGACCGAAACTTCCGACGCGCTCGCGCGACGCACGATCCTGAAGGGCGCCATCGCCGGCGGCCTCGCGGGCTTCGGCTTGGGCGCCTTCCCGTTCCCGGCTTTCGCCGATGCCGACGCCAAGGAGTGGCCGGCCGACGCGTTCAAGTCGAAGAACGAGGCCGAGACCATCAAGGCGCTCTACGGCAAGACGGCCGAAGTCTCCGACAAGGTCAGCCTCGACGCGCCGGAGATCGCCGAGAACGGCGCGGTGGTGCCGGTCGCGGTCAGCAGCGCGTTGCCGGGCGTGACCGGCATCGCGCTTCTGGTGCTGGAGAACCCGAATATCCTGGCGGCGGCCTACAAGATCCCGGCGGGCACGCAGGCTTCCGTGGCGAACCGCCTGAAGATGGCAAAAACCAGCAAGGTCGTCGCCATCGTCGAGTTGGGCGGCAAGCTCTATAGCGCGACCAAAGAGATCAAGGTCACCGTCGGCGGCTGCGGCGGCTGATCGGCATCATCGAAGAGAGAGGCTAAGAGCCATGGCAGGTACAATTCGCGTGCGCGCTACGACGAGCGGCGACACCACCGAAGTTCAATCGCTGATCCGGCATCCGATGGATTCCGGCTTCGTCAAGGACGCCAAGGGCGAAACGATTCCGGCGCATCACATCGAGGTCGTGCAGTTCGAGCACGGCGGCAAGACCGTCTTCACCGCGCTGTGGGGTCCCGCCGTGTCGAAGGACCCCTATCTCAAGTTCAGCTTCAAGGGCGGCAAGGCGGGCGACGACCTCAAAGTGAGCTGGGTCGACAACAAAGGCGCATCGGATTCACTGGTGGCCAAGATTTAATAACCCGGCTCGGCCGGGGAATTGAGGGAGGATTGAATGCTGCGCAAGATTTTCATCGCGGTCGCGCTGATTGCCGGCACGGCGCAGCCTTTGCTGGCTGCGAACGACGTCGATCCGCAGGCAGACTCCAAGGCGTTCCGCAAGTATTTCACCGAACGCTTCCCGAAGGTGCCGCTCGGCGACTTCGTCAACGGCCCCTATTCGATGGATGAGGGCCTGCGCAAGCAGTGGAAGGCGATCGACGAGTTTCCGCCGTACGAGTTCGCCGTCGAGCAGGGCAAGCAGATGTTCGCGACGCCGTTCAAGAACGGCAAGACCTACGGCGACTGCTTCCCGAACAAGGGCATCGGCGTTCGCCAGACGTACCCGATGTTCGATGCCAAATCGGGACAGATCATCACGCTCGACGTCGCGCTCAATCAGTGCCGCGAGGCGAACGGCGAGGCGCCGTACGATTATCTCAAGGACGATATGGCGGCGTTGACCGCCTACATGGCCTTTACGTCGCGCGGCAAGCCGTTCGACATCAAGATCCCGGACGATCCGCGCGCGCTTGCGGCCTACAAGAAGGGCGAGCAATACTTCTTCACCCGCCGCGGCCAGCTCAATTTCTCCTGCGCCAGCTGCCACGTGCAAAGCCCGGGTGAGCGCATCCGCACCGAAGTTCTGGCTCCGGCTCTCGGCATCACCGCGGCGCTGCCGATCTACCGTTCGGAATGGGGCGGCATGGGCACGACCAGCCGCCGTTTCACCACCTGTAACACGCAAGTGCGCGGCGTACCGCTGAAGCCCGAGGACGAAAGCTATCGCGACGTCGAATATTATCTCTCCTATATGGCGAACGGCCTGCCGATCTCCGGGCCGGGCGCGCGTCCGTGAGTGGAGGATTTGCCATGCGCACGATGATCCGTTTCGCGGTCATTCTTTCGCTCGCGGCCGTGCCGGCCGTTGCCTTCGCGGCTTCCGCCGATGACTTCAAGGCGGCGCTCGCCAAGGCGGAAGCCGCCAACAAGCAGGCCGCCGACATCAAGAACCAGTGGACCACGACCGGTCAGGCGATCGCCGCAGCCAAGAAGGCCGCGGACGCCGGCAAATTCGACGACGCGGTCAAGCTCGCGCAGCACGCCGAAGAGCTGGCGAACGCGTCGATCGCGCAGGCGAAGGAGCAGGAGACGGCCTGGACCAAGGCCGTCATCCGCTGATCGTCGGGCGCTGCTTAAGGAGACTGTTGTGATGCGTCGCCGCGACCTGTTGCAGGCGCTCACCGCCGCGGCGATTGCAGGCATCGTTCCCCGCATCGGCAAGGCGGCTGAAGCCGACGATCTCTACGACATCGGCAGGTTCGGCAACGTGCGCCTACTGCACATGACGGATACGCATGCGCAGCTCAATCCGGTCTACTTCCGCGAGCCGAGCGTCAATCTCGGCGTCGGCACGATGGCCGGCAAGCCGCCGCATCTGGTCGGCGATGCGTTCCTAAAAGCTTTCGGCATTGCCCCCAAATCGCGGCTGGCGCACGCTTTCACTTTCCTTGATTTTGCCGAGGCCGCGCACAAATACGGCCGGCTCGGCGGCTTTGCCCATCTCAAGACGCTGATCGACCGCCTGCGGGCGGACGCAGGTCCCGGGCGCTCGTTGCTGCTCGACGGCGGCGACCTGTGGCAGGGCAGCGGGCTCGCCAACCTCATGCACGGCGAGGACATGGTCGACGCCGCCAACCTGCTCGGCATCGAGGCGATGACGGCGCATTGGGAGTTCACTTACGGCGAGGAGCGGCTGCGCGCCAATCTCAAGCGCTTCAAGGGCGAATTCCTGGCGCAGAACGTATTCCTGACCGACGAGGCCAAGCTCGACGACAAGCCGGCCTTCGACAGCGACAGCGGCCGCGTCTTCAAGCCGGCGACGGTGAAGGAGGTCGGCGGCTTTCGCATCGGCATCATCGGCCAGGCGTTCCCCTATGTGCCGATTGCGCATCCCAAGCGCTTCACGCCGGACTGGACCTTCGGCATCCGCGACGCCGAGATGCAGAAGGTGGTCGACGAGCTGCGCAACAAGGACAAGGTCGACGCCGTCATCCTGCTGTCGCACAACGGCATGGATGTCGATCTTAAGTGCGCCAGCCGCGTCAATGGCATCGATTGCATCGTCGGCGGCCACACCCACGACGCCGTCCCGCAGCCGGCCGTGGTGACGAACGCCTACGGCAAGACGCTGGTGACCAACGGCGGATCGGCCGGCAAATTTGTCGGGGTGCTCGACCTCGAGCTCGCCACGGGCGGCGTCAAGGACGTGCGCTATCACCTGCTGCCGGTCTTCACGAATCTGCTGAAGCCGGACCCCACGATGCAGGCCTTGATCGACAAGTTCAACGAACCGCACAAGGCTACCTTCGGCGAGAAGCTGGCGGTGGCGGGCGACGTTCTCTACCGCCGCGGCAATTTCAACGGCACCATGGATCAGCTGATCTGTGACGCGCTGCGCCACGAGCTCGATGCCGAGCTAGCGCTGTCGCCCGGTTTCCGTTGGGGCAACACCATGCTGCCGGGCGAGCCGATCACGATGGGAGATGTGCTGTCGGAAACCGCCATCACCTATCCGGAGGTCTATGTGCAGGAGATGACCGGCGCGCAGATCAAGGCGGTGATGGAAGACATCTGCGACAACCTGTTCAATCCGGATCCATACTATCAGCAGGGCGGCGACATGGTGCGCATGGGCGGCATGGACTATGCCTGCGCGCCGGGGGAGCCGGTCGGCAATCGCATTTCCGATCTCACCCTCGATAGCGGCAAGAAGCTCGAGGCCGAAAAGACGTATAAGGTCGCGGGCTGGGCCTCGGTCAATCCGCAGTCCGGCAAGCCGGTGTGGGACGTGTTTGCGAATTATCTGCGCGGCGAGAAGACCGCGAAGCCGAAGAAACTCAACCAGGTCGCGCTCAAGGGGATGGTCAACAATCCCGGCATGTCCGGTTAGGATAGGTCATGCGTATCGCTGCCGCCCTTCTGGTTTTCGCGCTTGCCGGCGCTGCCGCGGCGCAGAATCCGCCGTTGCAGGACAAGCCGTTCGCCGAGCACAGGCTGGTGATGCAACTCTCCGACCGCGAGCCGGAGAAGCAGGCGCTGGTTCTGAGCGTCGCCTACAATCTGCTGAAGGCCTACGATCCCGACAAGATCGCCATCGAGGTGGTTGCCTTCGGTCCCGGCATCGATCTTCTTCGCGCGAAGAATCCGAACCGCGCGCGCGTCGACAGCCTGATCGCGCAAGGCGTGCAATTCGACATCTGCATGAACACCGTCGATACGGTCGAGCGCGAGGGCAGACACGTCGACATCAACCCGAAAGCCGTGAAGGTGCAGGTCGGCGTCGAACGCATCCTGCAGCTCACCGAAAAGGGCTATACGCTGGTGCGTCCGTAACCGGGAGGAACGAGATGAAGATGTTCGCACGTTTGCTCGCTGTCGCCACTGCGCTGGCCTTTGCGTTTCCCGCGCTTGCCGCCGACAACGTCAAGGCGCATCGCATCGCGATTCAGGTCGACCAGAATGACCCTGCGGTGATGAACCTCGTGCTCAATAATGTCTCGAACCTGGTCGAATATTACAACGGCGCGGGCGAGCAGGTACAGATCGAAGTCGTCGCCTACGGGCCTGGCCTGAACATGCTCCGCGACGACAAGTCGCCGGTGAAAGACCGCGTGAAGCGCCTCAAGGAAGGTAGCTTCCCGTCGAGCGTGGCGTTCTCGGCCTGCGGCAACACCAAGAAGGGCATGGAGAAGGCCGAAGGCCATTCGGTGCCGATCGTCGCCGAAGCGACGGTGGTGCCGGCCGGCGTCGTGCGTCTGACCGAGCTGCAGGAGCAGGGCTGGAGCTACATCCGGCCATAGTGGAGACGACTATGAAACGAATTCTTCTCGCAGCGGCGCTGGCGCTCGCGGCCGCGCTGCCCGTGCGTGCCGAAGAGGCGGTCGTCACCTACAAGTCGATCGCGCCGGACATTGCCTTCGATCTTGCCCGCACCGCGCTCAACAAGTGCCGTAAGGACGGCTATCAGGTCGCCGTGGTGGTGCTCGACCGCTTCGGCGCCCCACTTGTGACGCTGCGCGATCGCTTCGCCGGCATCGGCGCGCTCGACATCGCCACCGGCAAGGCCTGGACGGCTGTGAACTTTAGCCAGGATACCGCCGACTTTCTCAAGAAGGTGAAGGACGGCACGCTCAGCCCCGGTCTCGCCGGGCTGCCCAAGGTGACGCCGCTGGTCGGCGGCATCATCATCGAGGCTGGCGGCTCGGTCCTCGGCGGCATCGGCGTCGCCGGCGCGCCCGGCGGCGACAAGGATGAGGCCTGCGCCAAGGCCGGGCTCGAGTTGGTGCGGGACAAG
Organism: uncultured Alphaproteobacteria bacterium; assembly: GCA_963742095.1. GTDB lineage: Bacteria > Pseudomonadota > Alphaproteobacteria > Rhizobiales > Xanthobacteraceae > Pseudolabrys. Next base: position 597,263 of record CAVUKJ010000003.1, on the reverse strand, counting down.
CTCGACTTCTAGCGGCGCTTCGCATCCCACGACGTTGCATTAAAGGCCCCGGCAGCGCAGAACGTCGCCCATGAAAAGCGACACCGAGGTGGCGATTATCGGCGGCGGCGCGGCGGGCGTCGCCGCCGGCCGCCATCTGCACGACGCCGGCATCGATTGCATGATCGTCGAGGCGCGCAATCGTCTCGGCGGCCGCGCTTTCTCCGAGACGCACGCCGGGCATCCGATCGATCTCGGCTGCGGCTGGTTGCATTCAGCCGACAAGAACGAATGGACCGCGATTGCCAAAGCGCAGGGGCGCAGGATCGACGAGACGCCGCCGCCCTGGGCGCGCTCGTCGCTTGGCTTCCGCCGCAACGAGCAGGCGGACTATCGCCACGCCTTCAATGAATTCGAGGAGCGCGTCAGCCAGCTCGCGCACAGCGGCAAGGATGCGCCCGTCGCCGAGGTCTTGGAGCCAGCCGGCCGCTGGAACGGCCTGATCGGCGCGGTCGTCACCTTCATCAGCGGCGGCGAAGCGGGCGAGGTCTCCGCCCTCGACTACGAAAACTACGCGCACACGGACGTGAACTGGCGCGTGGTCGAAGGCTATGGCGCCACCGTCGCCAGACATGGCGAGGGCGTCCCCGTGGCCTTCGACGCTCCGGTGCTCCGCATCGACCACAGCGGCAAGCGGCTCACGATCGAAACCTCGAAGGGCACGATTATCGCCGACTGCGTCATCGTCACGGTGCCGACGACCGTCCTCGCGGAGATGGAGGGCCTTTTCAAACCGGCGCTGCCCGGCAAGATCGACGCCGCGCGCAGCCTGCCGCTCGGCCTCGACGACAAGCTGTTCATCGCGCTCGACAGGCCGGAGGAGTTCGAGAAGGACAGCCGCCTGTTCGGCGCCAAGGACGACAGCAAGACAGCCGCCTACCACATTCGCCCCTTCGGCCGGGCGATGATCGAAGGCTTTTTCGGCGGCGCCAATGCGCGCGAGCTCGAAGCGGCCGACGAGGCCGCCTTCTTCGACTTCGCGGTTTCGGAGCTGACGGCGATCCTCGGTAACGATTTCGCCAAGCGCCTCAAGCCGATCACCATCCACCGCTGGGCTGCCGATCCGTTCGCCCGTGGCGCCTATTCGTATGCGGTGCCCGGCAAGGTGCACTGCCGCGCCGTGCTCGCTGCGCCGGTCGATAATCGTTTGTTCTTCGCCGGCGAGGCCTGCTCGACGCACGACTACTCGACGGCGCACGGCGCCTATCGCACCGGCGTCGCGGCCGCCGAGCAGGTTATGAAGGTGCGCAAGAGGTAACCCGTTCGTTCCCGCTTGCGCGGGAACGAACGGACTTTGAGCTAGGCCGCGGCCTCGGCCGGCGCGGTTTCGTCACGCGCCGCCGGCTCCAGCGCCGCCGCCACCGCCTCGTCGACGCGCTCCAGCCACACGAACTCGAGCTGCTTGCGCGCATCCTCGGGGATGTCGTCGAAGTCCTTGCGGTTCCGCGCCGGCAGCATCACGCGCTTCAAGCCGGCGCGTGCCGCCGCCACCACCTTCTCCTTGATGCCGCCGACCGGCAGCACCAGGCCGCGCAGGCTGATCTCGCCGGTCATGGCGGTATCGCTGCGGATGGTGCGGTCGGTCATCAGCGAGGTGAGCGCCATGAACATGGCGACGCCCGCGCTCGGCCCGTCCTTCGGGATCGCGCCCGCCGGAACGTGCACGTGGATGTCGCTCTTCTCGAAGCGCTCCGGATCGATGCCGAACAGAGCGGCCCTGTTCTTCACGATGCTGAGCGCTGCCTGCACGCTCTCCTTCATCACGTCGCCGAGCTGGCCGGTGAGAATGAGCTTGCCGTGGCCCGGCACGCGCGTCGCCTCGATGAACAGGATGTCGCCGCCGACCGGCGTCCAGGCAAGCCCGGTCGCGACGCCCGGCACGCTGGTGCGCATGGCGACTTCGCTCTCGAACTGGGGCGCACCCAGGATGCCCTGGATCTCGTCGCGATCGATCCGGATCGCATCCGACTGGCCTTCCGCGATGCGCACGGCGGCGTGGCGCAACGCCTTGCCGATCTCGCGCTCGAGGTTGCGCACACCGGATTCCCGCGTGTAGTGCGCGATGATCTCCGACAACGCGGCCTCGGTGATCTCGACCTGGCCGTCCTTGATGCCGTTCGCCTCCATCTGGCGCTTGACCAGATAGCGCTTGGCGATCTGCAGCTTCTCGACGTCGGTATAGCCGGCGAGGCTGATGATCTCCATGCGGTCGCGCAGCGGCCCCGGGATGGTGTCGAGCATGTTCGCAGTGGTGATGAACACCACGCGCGACAGGTCGTAGGGCACGCCGAGATAATTGTCGCGGAATGTGTTGTTCTGTTCCGGGTCCAGCACCTCGAGCAAAGCCGCCGACGGATCGCCGTGAATGCCGGCGCCGAGCTTGTCGATCTCGTCCAGCATCATCACGCAGTTGCGCGATCCGGCCTTGCGGATGCCCTGGATGATATTGCCGGGCAGCGCGCCGATATAGGTGCGCCGGTGGCCGCGGATCTCGGCTTCGTCGTGGACGCCGCCGAGCGACACACGGACGAACTTGCGGCCCATGGCGCGCGCGATCGACTGGCCGAGCGACGTCTTGCCGACGCCGGGCGGACCGACGAAGCAAAGAATCGGCGCCTTGCCTTGCGGCGCGAGCTTGCGCACGGCGAGATATTCGATGATCCGCCGCTTGATCTTGGGCAGGCCATAGTGATCGGCGTCGAGGATGCGACGCGCTTCCTCGATATTGATCGGCTGCTCCTCGGGGAGCTTCCACGGCAGTTCGATCAGCCAGTCGAGATAGGTGCGCACCATGCCGTATTCGGCCGCGGCTTCGGGCATGCGCTGCAGGCGGCGCAGCTCCTTGCGGGCGGCGTCCTCGACTTCCTTCGGCATGCCGGCTTCGGTGATGGCCTTGTCGAGCTCGGCCATTTCGGCGGCCTTGCCTTCCTCGCCTTCACCCAGCTGCTTCTGGATGGCGGCCATCTGCTCGCGCAGAAGCACCTCGCGCTGCCGCTCGTCGAGCGATGCCTTGGTCTGCTGGCCGATCTCGGCCGACAGCCGCAGCACCTCGATGCGGTGCGACAGCAGTTTGGACACCTTGTCCATACGCGCCGCAACGTCGATGGTCTCCAGCACTTCCTGCTTCTCGTCCGGCTTCACGTCCATGTAGGCCATGGTGAGGTCGGCGAGCGCTCCCGGCTGCTCGATGCCCTGCACCGCCGAGACGAGCTCACGCGGCGCCTGCGGCAGCAGCTCGAGCGCCTCCAGCGCCTGGCCGCGCAAATGCAGCATGCGGGCTTCGATTTCGGGCGTCTTGGTTGTCGGCTCAGGTATGCGCAGCACGCGCGCGACCAGGAACGGCCAGCCGCTCAGGAATTCGATGATCTGGAAGCGCTGGTCGCCCTGGCATACCAGATGATGGGCGCCGCCGGCGTCGGTGATGAAGCGCACGACATTCGCCACCGTGCCCATGCGGTGCATGTCGATGGCCGTGGGCTCGCCGACTTCCGGATCACGTTGCTTGAGGATGCCGACTTGGCGCTGCTCGCGCACGGCCTGTTGCGCGGCCGCGACCGAGCGCGGCCGACCGATGGTAACGGGCATCACCATGCCGGGGAACAGCACGAAATTGCGCACCGGCACGATAATCATCGCGTCGGGCGGAATGGGCGGCAAAGTCTGTTGGTCGTGCGCTTTCTCGGGCCCGTTGCCGGCAGGCTCGGCGCTTTGCTCCAACGAACGCATCACTTCATTTTCAACCACGGTACGGCCCCCGCTTTCTCCAGGGTAATCAGAAGACATCCATTCGAGACGGTCCGGTGGACCGCCGAGTAACGGCCCGCCGGCAGGCGTACGCGCCGCTCGAAGCGGCCCTGCGGCAATTCCAGCCGATGGATCACGGCGGTGCGCAGGGCGGCGGGCAGGACGCGGCTGCCGGCGACGACCAGATCGCTGCCGTCGATGACGGCCTCGACCCGGTCTGGGTCGACGCCGGGTAGCGCCATGAACACGAGCACGTCGCGCTCGGTCTCCAGCACGTCGGCGGGTGGCTCCCAGGCGGGCTGGCGGTTGGCGCTGCCCGGCCGGAATAGCTCACGGTGCATGCGCTCGGCGCGCGCGAGCATGTCGCACGCCTCCGACCACATCCAATTATGCGGGAAATCACTCATACGATTGCCTCTCGGATCGTTCATGTGATGTTCCGAAGGCCGAATTTCAATATCGGCTATAAACGACCGGAAAATGCAGGCTTGGCCGCGCGGGGAGGCGCACATGCCCGACACAGGAAAAGGTCCGCTCGCCGGTATCCGTGTGCTGGACTTCTCGACGCTGCTGCCGGGGCCGCTGGCCACCCTAATGCTGGCGGAAGCCGGCGCCGAGGTCATCAAGATCGAGCGGGCCGACGGCGAGGATATGCGGCGGTTCGAGCCCCGATGGGGCGAGGAAAGCGTCGCCTTCGCCATGCTCAATCGCGGCAAGAAGAGCGTGGCGGCCGACCTCAAGGACCCGACGGTCCGCGACCGTATCCTGACGCTGGCGAAGTCAGCGGACGTGGTTGTCGAGCAATTCCGCCCCGGCGTGATGGATCGGCTCGGGCTCGGCTACCAGGCGTTCAAAACCGCCAATCCGCGCATCGTCTATTGCGCCATTACCGGTTACGGCCAGACCGGCCCGCGCTCGGGACGCGCCGGCCATGACCTCAACTACATCGGTGATGCCGGGCTGCTGGCGCTGTCCTGCGGGCCGCAGGGCGCCCGCGTGGTGCCGCCGGCGCTGGTCGCCGACATCGCCGGCGCCTCCTATCCGGCGGTGATGAACATCCTGCTGGCGCTGCGCCAGCGTGACACGAAGGGGGAGGGTGCCTTCATCGACGTCAGCATGGCGGACTGCGTCTTCCCCTTCATGTTCTGGGGGCTCGGCTCGGGCTTTGCCACCGGCCAATGGCCCGGCAACGGCACGGATTTGCTCACCGGCGGTACGCCGCGCTACCGGCTCTACGAGACGCGCGACGGCAAGATCGCGGCGGTTGCCGCCATCGAGCAGCGCTTCTGGCTGTCGTTTGTCGCAGCCATCGGCCTCGACAAGGAGCTCGTCGACGACGAGCGTGACAGGGCGGCCACCATCAAACGCGTGACTGAAATCATCGCCGCCAAAACCGCCGCCGAATGGCTGCCGCTCTTCGACACAGCCGACTGCTGCTGCTCGATTGTGCAGGATCTGCGCGGCGCGCTCGACGATCCGCATTTTAAGGCGCGCGGCCTGTTCGCGGCACGCCTGATGCGAGCAGATGGGGCGGCGATCCCGGCGCTGCCGCTGCCGCTCGTGCCGCCACTACGTCCCGGTGCAACGGGCGATGCATCATCGCCCGTGCTCGGCGCCGACAATGCCGATTTCGGGTTTTAGCCGATCAACATCAGCCCGCCGGTCACCACGCCGAAAATGACGGCGGTCGTCCCCAGCACGGTGGCGATGTGGCGCCAGCCGAGTGCGATGATCGACGACACCGAGGTGCCGAGCCCGAGAGCGCCGATCGCCAGCAGCAGGCCCCAGGTCGATGCTTCGCTCAGCGCCGACTTGGTCGGCGCGTAAATCGGCATCAGTGCCGGCATTAGGGGCACCACGCTGTTCACGACGCAGAGGATCAGAAACACGATGGCGAAGACCGGCACCGGCACGCGCGCCTCGCCGTGCTTCATGCCCTTGCGCGTGAAGTACCAGCCGACGCCGAGCACCACCGGCAGCAGCAGGAATACGCGGAACAGCTTGACGATGACGGCGGTGTTTCCGACGGCGGTCGACACGGCGTAGCCCGCACCCACCACCTGCGCGACGTCGTGGATAGTGCCGCCGAGCATGACGCCGGTAGTCTGCGGATTGAAGTGCAGTAGGATGCAGATCGGCGGGTAGATCAGGATCGCCAGCGTGGCCAGCGCGTTGACCGCGACGACGACGAAAGCGATGTCCGGGTCTTTGCCCGGATAGTCGGGCACGACCGTCGAGCATGCGAGCGTCGCCGATGCGCCGCACACCGCGGTGCCGACGCCGACCAGTGCGCCGAAACCGGGCGCGCGTCCGCTCCAGCTGGCAAAGACGAAGCCGGAGACAACGGTCGCCGCCATCGCCAAAACGACCAAGGCCGCCGTTCCGGCGCCCAACGCGGCGATGTCGGCGAGCCCGACGCGGAGACCCAATAGTGCCACCGCCCAGCGCAACACCGTGCGCACGCAGAACGCCATGCCGGGCTGCGTCGCCGGCCGCGCCGCGACGGGATTGAGCGCGATGCCAACGATCAGCGCGATTACCATGTTCGGGATCGGCACGAAGCGGTTGACGTAGGGTGCGGCGACATAGCCGATCACGGCGACGATCGCCGACATGGCGATGCCGGGCAGGAGATTGGCTGCCGTTGCGGAGAGTGGGCGGGCGGCCTGAGAATTCTGTGCTGTCACGCGACGTCCTTGCTGTTCTTGCTGAGGCCGGCGGCAACTGCCGGCGCGATCTGGGCGGGGGTGTCGACGACCGTGACGCCGGCTGCTTCCAGCGCCTTGCGTTTTCCGCTGTAGCTGCCGGCGCTGCCGGTCACGATGGCGCCGGCGTGGCCCATTTTCTTTCCCGGTGGTGCCGCGGCGCCGGCGATGAAGGCAACCATCGGCTTACGGACGTCGCGTGCGTACTCGGCGGCCGCTTCTTCCATGCCGCCGCCAATCTCGCCGACAATGACAATGGCGTCGGTGCCAGCGTCTTTGTCGAGCGCTTCGAGCGCGTCCCGCGTCGTGGTGCCGAGCATCGGATCGCCACCGATGCCGATGAAGGCCGACTGGCCGAGGCCGGCGCGGGTGAGATTGAGGCAGACCAGCGTGCCGAGGCTGCCGCTGCGCGAGATCACGCCGACGCGGCCGGGCTTGAACACGCTCGGCACGAAGGCCGGCATGATGCCGACGAAGCATTCGCCCGGCGTCACCAGGCCCGCAGTATTGGGGCCGACAATGCGCGTGCCGTGCTTGGCGGCCGCGGCGTGGATCGCCATGACGTCCTGGGCCGGGATGTGCTCGGTCAGCACCACCAGCAATTTGACGCCGGCCTCAGCCGCCGACACGGCGGCGTCCTTGGCCATCGGCGGCGGAATGAACATCACCGCGACATCCGCGCCTACCTTTTGCGCGGCTTCGCCAGTCGTGGCGAAGATGGGTACGCCGACATGGGTCTCGCCGGCGCGCTTGGGATTGACGCCGCCGACCACGTTGGTGCCGTAGGCGATCATCTTCTCGGTCCAGAACGTGCCCTGCTTGCCGGTGATGCCGAGCACGACGACGCGGTCTTTTTTGCGCACGATCATGACGCCGCCTTTACCGCTTGCTGGATGGCGTCTTCCATGAAGTCGTAGGGTTCGATGCCGAGCTGATCGCGCACCAGCTTGACGGCCTCGACCTCACCGGTGCCGTGGATCGAGAAGAACACCGGCACCTTCGGCTTGAGCTTGTGCCAGGCTTTGACGACGCCATCGGCCATGACGTCGGTGCGGGCGAAGGCGCCGCAGAAATTGATCACCAGGCTTTTCACGCCCGGATTGGACAGCACCAGGTCGAGCGCGATCTCGGACTTGGTGTAGGCCTCGCCGCCGATTTCGAGGAAGTTGGCGGGCTTGCCGCCAAAATGGCGGATGACGTCCATCGTCGTCATGGTCAGGCCGGCGCCGTTCGCCAGAACGCCGACATTGCCGTCGAGTTGGATGAGCTTGAGCCCGGCCTCGGCGCCGCGCCGCTCGAGGTCGGTCATCGCCGCTGGCGAGCCGGCTTTGGCGAGTTCGGGCTGGCGATAAAGCGCGCCGTCATCGAGAACGAACTTGCAATCGAGCGCCACGACCCGGCCGTCGGCGAGCAAAGCCAACGGATTGATCTCCAGCAGTTCAGCGTCCCGCGCACGGTAGGCCTGGTAGAGCCGGTCAATGATCTCGGCGATCTGTTGCTCGGCGGCGCCAAGGTCGAGGCCCTTGAGCATGGCGGCGATGTCGCGCGCGCGCGGCACGTTATCGATATCGACCAGCAGCCGGCGGATGGCGTCGGGCTTCGCCGCCGCGACCTCCTCGATATCCATGCCGCCTTCGGTCGAGAACAAAATCAGCGGCTTGCGCGCCTGCGTGTCGTGCAGCACCGCGACGTAGAATTCGCGCGTGATCTTGGCCTGCTCCTCGATCAGCAGGCACTCGACCGTGTAGTCGCCGATCGTCATGCCGAGGATCTGGCCGGCCACCTGCCCGGCCTCCGCCGGCGTATTGGCGAGCTTGATGCCGCCAGCCTTGCCGCGCTTGCCGGTCGGCACCTGCGCTTTCACCACGCACGGCCCGATCTGCGTCGCCGCCACGGCGGCTTCCTTCGCGCTGATACACAGCATGCCGCGCGGCACCGCGATGCCGGCGGGCGCAAGGATCAGCGCTTTCGCCGCGTGCTCTTCGAAATTCATTACTTGCCGTATTTCTTCCAGTGGGCGCCGAATAGCTGTTCTTCGCTCGGCTTGTCTTCCGGGATGGTGGTGACGAGGTGGGTGATGTTGAGGAAGTTTTTGTAATTCAGGTTGTCGGTGATCGAGTTGCCGCCCCAGGTGCCGCAACCCATGCTGAGCGTGAAGTTCAGCCCCGAGTCGAAGCCGCCGCCATTGGCGAAGGTGTGCGCCTGGTTGATCAGGACGCGAACGACGTCGGTCTCCGCGGCGAGCTTGCGGCCGCGCGCCATGTCCCTGGTATGCAGGCCAAGCGAGTGGCCCTTGCCCTGATGCTCGAGAATGGCGCGGGCTTTGTCGGCCGCCGCGTCGAAATCCCTGGCGCGATAGACGGTGAGCACCAGCGACAGCTTCTCGCTGGAGAACGGGAAATCGCGGCCGACGCCGGTTTCCTCGACCATGAAGAACTTCTTTTTCTCCGCTGCCGCCGGCAAGCCGCAGCCGCGCGCCAGCACGTCGGCATCGCGCGCGATCAGCGTGCGCGACAGCTTGCCGTCTGGCCATAGCGCCGCCTGGATCTTCGTCTTCTCGGGCGCGGAGGCCATATAGCCACCGGCGCGCTCGAGCGCAGCGATCGCCTTGTCGTAGACCGCGTCGACGATGACGACGGAATTCTCCGACGAGCACGACGTCGAATTGTCGAAGATCTTCGACGCGCAAATCTTCTGCGCCGCATCGTCGAGATCGGCGGTCTCGTCGATGATGACCGGCACGTTGCCGGTGCCGACGCCGATCGCCGGCGTGCCGCTCGAATAGGCGCGGCGCACATTGTCCTGCGAGCCGGTCGCGACCACGTGGTCGGCCGCCTGCATCAGCGCCTGCGTCATGTCCTTCGACGCCGGCGGCGGCAGGATCTGCACCAGGTCCTCCGGCGCGCCGATCTTCTTCAGCTCCGCCCGCATGTAATCCACTGTTTTCGTTGTCGTTTTCAGCCCGGCGGGGGAGGCGGCGATGATGATGGCATTCTTGCCCTTGATGGCCATCATCGCCTTGTTGACCGGGGTCGCGCCCGGATTGGTCGATGGCGTGATCGCGCAGACGACGCCGACCGGCTTTGCCCATTTGGTGATGCCGCGGGCCTTGTCTTCTTCGATGATGCCGACCGACTTCACGCGCATCAGGTCGCGCAGCGTGCCGAAAGTCTTGCGCTGCTTCTTGGTGATCTTGTCGGGCACGTTGCCGAGCTTGGTGTCGGCAACCGCCAGCGTCGCCAACTCCTCGGCGTGCGCCGGATTGTAGAGCGACCAGGCGAGCGCGGTGACGGCTTCGTCGGTGCGCGCCTGATCGGCGTCCGCGAACTCGGCCATTGCCTTGCGCGCACGGCGCACCAACTCGTCGACGACGGCGTTGGCGCTGTCCGGCGATTTTACTGCGACGGTCATCGAACAGCTCCAGTTACGCGACCTGTTGCGGACGCATGTCTTCCCGCTTGATGCCGGCGACCACCGTCGGCTTCTTCATCGCGTCGCGGCGGAACGGTTCGCCGAGCTCCTGATTGAGCACGACTTCGATGAAGGTGGTGATGCGTTTCTTCTGGTCTTCGCAGGATTTGCGCAGCGCTTCGGTCAATTCGGTTTGCGTCTTGACCGTAACGCCTTTCAGCCCGCAGCCCTCGGCCACCTTCGCATAGCTGAGATGCGGATCGAGCTCGGTGCCGACAAAGTTGTCGTCGAACCAGAGGATCGAATTGCGCTTCTCCGCGCCCCATTGGTAGTTGCGGAACACAACCATGGTGATGCCTGGCCACTCTTCGCGGCCGATCGAGCTCATCTCGTTCATGGAAATACCGAACGCGCCGTCGCCGGCGAAGCCGACACAAGGTGTGTCCGGATTGCCGATCTTGGCGCCGATGATCGCGGGGAAGCCGTAGCCGCACGGTCCGAACAAGCCGGGCGCCAGATACTTCCGCCCCTTCTCGAAGGTCGGGTAGGCGTTGCCGATGGCGCAGTTGTTGCCGATGTCGCTCGAGATGATGGCGTCCTTCGGCAGGCCGGCCTGAATGGCGCGCCACGCCTGGCGCGGCGACATGCGGTCTGCGTCGCGCTTGCGCGCATCCTCGTTCCAGGTGGTGCCCGGATCGTCGTCCTCGTGATCCATGCTGGAGAGCGCCTGCAGCCAGCGCGACTTGGTCTGGTGCACGAGCGCCTTGCGCTCGGCGCGTCCGGCATTGCCTGCGGCCGGCGCGAGCTGCTTGAGCAGGCTTTGCGCCACCAGCTTGGCGTCGCCGCAGATGCCGACAGTGACCGGCTTGGTCAGGCCGATGCGGTCCGGATTGATGTCGACCTGGATGATCTTCGCGGTCTTCGGCCAGTAATCGATGCCGTAGCCGGGCAGCGTCGAGAACGGATTGAGCCGCGTGCCGAGACAGAGCACGACGTCGGCCTTGGCGACGAGTTCCATCGCCGCTTTCGAGCCGTTGTAGCCGAGCGGGCCGACCGCGAGCGGATGGCTGCCGGGGAAACTGTCATTGTGCTGGTAGTTGTTGCACACCGGCGCGTCGAGTTTTTCGGCAAGCGCGGCGCACTCCGGGATCGCATTGGCGAGCACGACGCCGGCTCCCGACAGGATGACCGGGAATTTCGCCTCCGACAGCAGCTTGGCGGCGTCGGCGATTGCCTGCGCGCCGCCGGAGGGACGCTCGAAATCGACGATCGCCGGCAGATTGATGTCGATGACTTGCGTCCAGTAATCGCGCGGCATGTTGATCTGTGCCGGCGCTGAGAGGCGCTTGGCCTTGGTGATGACGCGGTTGAGCACTTCGGCGGTGCGCGAGGGATCGCGTACTTCTTCCTGATAGCAGACCATGTCGCGAAACAGCGCCATCTGCTCGACTTCCTGGAAGCCGCCCTGGCCGATGGTCTTGTTGGCTGCCTGCGGCGTGATCAGCAGCATCGGCGTGTGGTTCCAGTAGGCGGTCTTGATGGCGGTGACGAAGTTGGTGATGCCTGGCCCATTCTGGGCGATGCACATCGCGATCTTGCCGGTTGCGCGCGTATAGCCGTCGCAGATGTAGCCGCCGTTGCACTCGTGGGCGACGTCCCAGAACGTGATGCCTGCCTTCGGAAACAAATCCGAGATCGGCATGAACGCCGATCCGATGATGCCGAAGGCATGCTCGATGCCATGCATCTGCAAGACTTTTACGAATGCTTCTTCCGTCGTCATCTTCATGGCTTTGACCTACTCTTGATTTACTTATCCTGGAAAATTTCAGCGAGCTCGCCGGCCGCGCGGCGCAAGGCCGGAAGATGGCCGCGAGCAGTTTGCACGTTCATGCGCGCTTCCGGCGCCTGAATGGCGAGGGCTGCGAGCGTCTCGCCGTTCTTGCCGATGAGCGGCACCGCGACGCAGACGACGCCGACCAGATATTCCTCGCGGTCGAACGACACCTGCTCCTTGCGGATCTGGCGCAGCTCGGCCTCGAGCTTGGCCTTGTCGGTGATGGTGTGCTCGGTGAAGCGGCGCAGTTCGAGGCTCTGCAGCAGGCGCTGCCGGCGCGGCGAGGGCGCTAGCGCGAGGAACAGTTTGCCGATGGCGCTGCAATGCAGCGGCACGCGCGAGCCTGAGGTGTAATGCAGCCGCAGCGGCCAATGCTCGGCCTCGACGCGGTCGAGGTAGATCACCTCGCCGTTGAGCAGCGTACCGATATTGCAGGTTTCGTTCAGCGAGCGCACCAGGCGCTGGAGGACGAGATGCGGCGCGTCGTTGCGCATCGAGGCTGACAGAACGCCGAAGGCGAGGTTGGTCAGCCGGGGGCCGACGATCAGCCGCTTGCGGCCGGGCTCGCGCGCCAGATAGCCGTGGCCGACGAACCAGTCGACCAGGCGATACGCCGTGGCCTTTGGCAGCTTGAGCGAGCCGATGATGTCGAGCACGTCGACGGGATCGTGCGACGCCGCGACGTGATCGAGGATGGCGAAAGAGCGCGCCGTGGCGCCGAGCTTATGCTCGCGCGGACTTCTGGCCTTCGCCGCCGGCTTTGCCGGCCGCCGGGCCGTGACTGTATCCGGGGGTCGCGTATCGAGGATGACATTGCTACGCATGGTTCACCTGAATGCTTAGCCAGTTCGCGCGACGGCTTGTCCGCGCCGCCGCGCCGCCATGAATTCCCGCAGCAGCGGATAGCTGAGTGCCAAGAGCGAGGCGAACATCAGCGGTCCGCTGATCGGGCCTTTGAAAAACGCGGTCCAGTCGTTGTCGCTGGCGATCATGCTGCGCATGAACGACGACTCGCCGATCGGTCCCAAGATCGCCCCGAGCACCATCGGCGAAATCGGAAACTTGAATTTCTCGAACAGGTAGCCGAGCACGCCGAAGATCACGATCATCCAGACGTCCGACATGTTGTTTCGTTCGGCATAAGCGCCGACCAGGCAGAACATGACGACGATCGCCGACAGGACGCCCTGCGGCACGGTCAGCACCTTGATGACGACGCGAATCCAGAAGAAGCCGAGCAGGCACATGCCGATGACACTGGCGAACATCGAGGCGAGGATCGTGTAGACGAGCAATGACGACGCCGGATTTTCCAGCAGCATCGGGCCCGGCTGCACGCCGTGCAGCAGGAAGGCTGCGAGGATCACGGCGGTCGCGCCGCTACCCGGCAGGCCGAGCGTCAGCAGCGGCACCATGTGACCGGCGACCGAGGCGGTGGCGCCGATCTGCGGCGCCACGATACCTTCCGGCAGGCCGGTGCCGAGCAGTTTGCGGCGCTTTCCGTATTGTTTTTCGATGCCGTAGGAGATGAACGCCGTGATGGTCGCGCCGGCGCCCGGCACGATGCCGAGCAAAGTGCCGAGGATCGTGCTGCGCGCCAGCGTGGTCTTGATGTCGAACAGCTCGCGCCATGTCGGGAATTGCGTCGAGACGTTTTTTGCCGCGCCATCGAGCTTCTTGATGCTCAGCCCTTGGCCGATGCGTGCCAGCACTTCGCCGAGGCCGTACATGCCGACCAGCACTTCGACCAGTTGCACGCCATCGCGCAGGATCGGCACGCCGAACGCGTAGCGCTCGGTGCCATACATGCTGTCGATGCCGATCGTCGCGACCAGAAGGCCGACGCACAGGCTGATCAGCGAATTGACCATCGACTTGCCGGCCAGCGCCACCACGGTGGTCAGGCCGAAGAACACGGCGGCGAAGTAGTCGGGCGAGTCGAATTTCAGCGCGAGTTCACCCATCGGCCCGGCCAGCAGCACCATCACCGCGGACGAGATGAGGCCGCCGATCAGGGCGGCGACGAGCGCCCAGCCGAGCGCCTTGGCGGGTTGGCCGCGCGCCGCCATGGTGTAACCATCCCACAGCATCGGCACGTCCATCGGCTCGCCGGGGATGCGGTAGAGAATAGCGGTGAAGCAGCCGGCATAGGTGCCGGCGAAATAGATCGCAGTCAGCAGGATGACCGATGGTTCGATCGGCATCTGGTAGGTGAACGGCAGCGCAAGCACCACGCCCATGACGAGGCCGAGACCCGGCATGATCGACACCGCCATGCCGACCAGAAGGCCGATGAACAGCATCAGCAGGTCGAACGGCTGGAAGATCTGAAGAAAGCCGTTGGCGAGGTTGGCGAGGATCATGGCGTGCCCGACCTCAATGCACGCCCATGGCGGCCATCAGCGCGTACGACACGGAATCGAACGGTGCGATGCCGAGCGGTAGCGCCACATAAACGACGCGCATGAATAGAAACAGGAAGCTGAACGCAATTGCGACGCTCAAAAGCATCACCGGCAGCGGCCGCCGATACTCCCCGAGATACATCAGGACGAAGCAGAAGACGCAGGTGGCGAGAAAGAAGCCGATGATCGGCAGGATTGCGAGATAGGCGAGGGTAGCGGCGACCGCGATCCAGACCCGGAAGGGATAGATCTCCGGTGGGCGGGCCAGCGCCTCGTCTTCTTCGTGTTCATCGTGCTCCTGAGGTGCCGTCTTGCCCGCGGAGAGGAAATTGGACACCAGCCCCCACAGCGCACTGGCCAGCATCAGTCCAAGAATGAGTTTCGGCCACGCGTCGGGGCCAATCCGTCCCGACACGTGTTCGAACTCGAAACGATCCGCTTCGAAATAGAGGAATAAGCCGGCTGCAAGCACCACCACGTAGGGCAGCGCCGCCTGCAGCCGGCGAAGCGGCGGTATCGAAGCGACTGGCGTCACTTCGATCCCATTTGCGTTTCGGCGCGGAATTTCTTGGCCTGCACCAGCCAGTCATCCATGAACTTGCGCGAATTCTCCATGGAGACGTAGCTGTTCGGATCGGCGTATTGCTGATCGAGATAGGCCTTGAACTCGGGCTTCTTCGCCACGACGGCGAGCTCGTCCGCGAGCTTCTTCACGATCTTCGGATCGGTGCCGGCCTTGACCACGATGGCGCGGAATTGCGGCAGCGTGACGTCGTAACCGAACTCGCCGCCCGCCGGCACGTCCTTGAACTGCGGGATGTTGAGCCGGTGTGCGTAGAAGAAGATCAGCGGCCGGATCTTGCCGCCGTCGAAGTAGCTGCGCACGTCGCCGGTCTGCTCGTAGAGCACGTCGGCATTCGAGCCGAGGATCGAGGTGTAGCGCATGCCGGGCTCGGCGTAGGGGATCGACTCGAGCTTGAGACCCTTGGTCTTGAGATAGTTGATCGTGATGTCGTCGGCGCTGCCGAAGCCGAGCACGGCGACCTTGAGCGACTTCTCTTTCGACGCGGCGACGAGATCCTTCCAGGTCTTCCACGGGCTGTTCGAATTGACCCACAGGCCGGACGGCTGCTGGATCATGATCGCCAGCGGGATCACCTGGTCGGCCTCGAAGGCGGGCTTGGCGCCGGCGAGCAACGCATAAGTGTCGCCGATCAGCACCGCCAGCGAATAGCCGTCGGCCGGCGAGGTCAGCAGCTTGGTCATGCCGGTCGCGCCGGTCGCTCCGGGGACGTTGATGACTGGCACCGAGACCTTGAAGTCCTCCGACATGATCTTGCCGGCGGTGCGCGCCAGGATGTCGGCGCCGCCGCCCGGCCCCCACGGCACGATGAAATTGATCGGATGATCGGGATATTCGGCCCGGGCCGCGGTCCCGCCGAACGCGGCGGCGACTGCGAGAATGGCGCCCAATACGGCGAGTTTTCGCGCAAACTGCATGACGTCCTCCCAAAGGGGTCCAAGTTTCGACCCACTCGTTATAGTCTCATTAAACGAGACTGTTTTTCTTGTTTTTGGATGATAGGCGGAACGCCGCGCTCGCCGCAACGACGATTGAGACACGTCATCTCACTCTGTGGGACTGGGGAACCGTCAGCGGCCGCGCTCGGCGATAGGCCTGTAGGTGCGCGCCTCGGGCCCGCTATAGAGCGTGAGCGGGCGGATCAGGATGTTGTTCTCCTGCTGCTCCTGCACCTGCACCACCCAGCCCGGCACCCGCCCGATCGCGAAGATCGGCACGAAGAGGTCGCGTTTGATTCCGAGGAGGTGGTAGACGACGCCGGAATAGAAATCGACGTTCACGTTGACGCCGTGGCGAGCGTAGGGCGCCATCGCCGTCACCACCGCCTGCAGGATCTCGAACCATTTCGGCTGGCCCGTTTCCTTGGACAGCCGTTCGACGCCGGCGCGCATGTGGCGCGCGCGCGGATCTTCCGCACGGTAGACGCGGTGGCCGAAGCCGGTGACGGCAACGCCTTCCTTGCGCTTTTCCTTCACGTAGTCGGCGGCGCGCGACGGCTCGCCGATCTCCTCCGCCATCTTCATCACGTCCTCGGCGGCGCCGCCATGCGCCGGTCCCGACAGCGCGGCGATCGCCGCGGTGATTGCCGCATGCAAGTTCGCTTCGGTGCCGATCACGACCCGCGCGGCAAACGAGGAGGCATTCGAGCCGTGCTCAGCGTGCAGGATGAGGTCGCGGTCGATCAGCGACGTCGCGTCGCGCGACGGCTTCTCGCCACGCAGCATCCACAGCAGATTGCCGGCATGGCTGAGCGTTTGGTCGGCGGTGATCGGTTCTTGGCCTGAGCGGATGCGCGAATGCGCGGCGACGATCATCGGCACCTGCGAGGTCAGCCGGATAGCCTTGCGCAGTGTCGCATCGCGCGAATTGTCGGCCGTTTCCGGGTCGAAGGCGGCCAGAGCCGATACGGCCGTGCGCAGCACGTCCATCGGGTGCCCGTCCTTGATCGCACGGACGATATCGAGCACTGGTTTCGGCAGCAGACGCGCGGCCTTCAGCTGGGCGTCGAATCCAGCCAATTCCTGCGCCGTCGGCAATTCGCCGTAGAGCAGCAGCCAGCCGGTTTCCTCGAAGCTCGAATTCTCGGCGAGGTCGTGGATTGAATAGCCGCGATAGCGCAGCTCACCGGCCTTGCCGTCGATGAAGGTGCAAGGTGACCGATCGAAATAGACGCCCTTGAGGCCGCGGTGAATCTTGATCGCTTCGGCTGTTTCGGTCATTGATGCCTCGCATACGCAACGGCGGTGTTTTCTCACGCGGTGAGAAGGATGGACTTGCTCAGTCGACTGTTTGATATCGCACGTCAGCGCCAACGCAAAATCGTTTTGCCGGAAGGCGACGACGTGCGCATCGTCGAAGCCGCATTGCGTCTCAAAAATGGGAAACTGGCGCGGCCGATTTTGCTCGGCGCGCGCGATGCGATTGCGTCGCAAGGAACTTCACTCGAAGGCATCGAAGTCGCCGATCCGCGCAGCGACGCACGGCTCAAATCGTATGGCGACGCCTGTGCGGCCGGGCGTTCCTCGATGACGCCCGCGACAGCGACGCGGCTGGTGACGAAGCCGCTCTATTTCGGCGGCATGATGCTCCGTCAGGGCGACGCCGACGTGATGGTCGCCGGCGCCGCCAATCCGACACGCCGCGTCATCGAAGCCGGCCTGATGACCGTCGGTTTGGCCGAAGGCATCGCGCTGCCGTCGAGCTGTTTCCTCATTGTGGTGCCGGACTTCCTGAAGCAAGGCCCGCGCGCTTTTGTGTTTGCCGATTGCGCTGTCAATGCCGATCCCAATGCGGAAGAGCTCGCCGACATCGCCATCACCTCGGCGCGCAGCGCGCAAAGCCTGCTCGGCGAGACGCCGCGCGTGGCAATGCTGTCGTTCTCGACGCATGGCAGTGCGCAGCATGTGCATGTGCAGAAGGTGCAGGAGGCGGTGGCGCTGGTTCGCCAGCGCGCGCCCGGCCTCGCCGTCGACGGCGAATTGCAGGCGGACGCGGCGCTGGTGCCGCAGGTCGCGGCCAAGAAACTGAAGGAAAAGGGCGATGTGGCGGGAACCGCCAACGTCCTGATCTTCCCGGACCTCAATTCCGGCAATATCGGCTACAAGCTCACCCAATGGCTGGGCGGAGCGCAGGCGATCGGCCCGTTCCTGCAAGGGTTTGCCAAGCCGATCAGCGACCTGTCGCGCGGGGCATCCGTCGACGACATCGTCACCACCTGCGCGGTGGTGGCGGCAATGAGCTAGCTCTTTTCGCCGCGATAGAACGCGCCGACGTCCGCGCTGAAGGCTTTGCGCGAGGCGGGGTCGAGATAGATCATGTGCCCGCCGTGATACAATTTGAGCACGGCGCGCCCAGGTGGGGTGAATGCCGGCATGTGGTCGAGCAGGTAACGCGTCATGGCGTAGGGCGTGACCAGGTCGGAATAACCGTGCGCGATCAGCAGGCGGAACGACGGGTCGAAGCTCAACAGCACGCGCAGATCGCCTTCGACGCCGGCATTCTGACGTCCGCCCTTCCAGTCCCAGTGGTGGATGACGTCGTCGGCGAGCAGCTGGTAGGTAATCTCGGTCCTGTAGCCGAGCTCGTTGCGCGCGTAGGCGGCAAAGGCGCCGCCATAGGCGCGCGACACGCCGTCGAGGATCGGATCAGGCGCGCGGTTTGACCGCCGCTCGGGGAACGGGTCGTCCACCGCGAAGGCCGCGTCATAGCGGCTCACCATCTTGTCCGCCTGCAGGCTCTTGAGGAAGGCGTCGGTGACGAAGCCGCGCTGCTGCGTCACCTGGTCGAGCGGCAGCCCGCTCACCTGCGCGACCCGCTGGTAGAAGGCGCGCGCCGCGTCGCCCCGCGGCGGTGCGCCGGCCAGCGTCGTGAGATAATCCGTCATGGCGAATTTTTCGGCGCTCGCCAGCGCCTCGACGCTGAACGCCTTCTTGTGCTCGAGTTCGGCTGCCGCCAACGACGGCAGTTGCAACGCCGCGTGCAGCGCGGATTCGTCGTCGCCGAAGGTCAGCCAGCCCTCGAGCAACGGCGACAGCATCACGATCCCCGACGCCGAAATTCCCTGTTCGCGCTGCATGGCGCGTGCGGTCTTGGCGGCGCGGAAGCCGCCGTAACTCTCGCCGAACAGATATTTCGGCGACTCGATGCGGTTGTTGTGGTCGACGTAGAGTGCGATCGCCTTGGCCATCGAGCTGGCATCGCTTTCGGCGTTCCAGAAGTTCTTGCCGTCATCCGATTTGGCGGCGCGGCTCCAGCCGGTGCCGATCGGATCGATCATCACCAGATCTGTGAAGCGCAGCCAGGTATCGGGATTGTCGCGCAACTGCGCGCGGGCGAAATCGCGCGCGTCCGGGCCGAGGTCGAGAATGCGGGGGCCGACCAGGCCGAGATGCAGGAAGGCGGAAGCCGCGCCCGGGCCGCCGTTGAACACGAAGGTCAGCGGACGGCTCTTGTCGGCGCCCTTGAGCACATAGGCGGTATAGAAAACGGACGCACTTTGCTCGCCGGATTGGTCATAGAAGGCGAGGGTGCCGGCGGTCGCGGTGTAAGCGAGTTTGCCCTGCGGCGTGTCGATCGAGTGTTCGGTAACGGAGTTGGCCGGCAGAAGATGCAGGATGCCCTTGGGCGGCTGGTGCGGCGCCGGCTTGTCTTCCGCCAGAGACGCAAACGCGCCGGCGATCGTGATCGCCAGCGCGAGAGTGAAACGCAACACGGTCGATGTGGTCATACGGTCCGCTCTGTCTGAAACGCGCGCCCCCGTTTCCCAAACCGTCTTGAACTAACGGCGTCCGCGGAAGTTCGGCCGGCGTTGCTGCGGAGAGGGTGACGGTGCGTCGCCCTTGTGGCGGAAGCTGATGCGTCCGCGCTGCAAGTCGTAGGGCGACATTTCCACGATCACGCGGTCGCCGACGCCGGTGCGGATGCGGAACTTGCGCATCTTGCCGGCGGTATAGGCGAGCACTTCGTGATCGTTGTCGAGCTTCACGCGGAAATTGCCGTCCGGCAAAACTTCGGTCACCGTACCGTCGAACTCCAGCAGTTCTTCCTTCGCCATCCAGTGGTCTCCAGTTGATCAGCGCTGCGCGTTGGAGCGCGGCGCGCCCGGCCGCTGCATAAATGTAACATTTCCGATCTCGCTTGGCTCCCCCGCCGAGGCTTGGAGGGGGGCGGCAGCGTGCCGGTCGTTCTGGGGACGGCCCTGATGGCCGTGTCCGGCATGATGGGAGCGTTTGCCATTGCCGCCGGGACGGCTGTGACCGCCGCCATGCCCGTTGCCATGCCCGCGCTGCTGATGACCGCCGCGATGCGGACGGCCACCAGGTCGGCCTTCATGTCGGGCTTCCGTGTGCTGCGGTGCAGGATTGGACCGGCCGCCGGTGCGGCGGTCGGTTGCCGGGATCGACATGCGGATCAGCCGCTCGATGTCGCGCAGGAAAGCGCGTTCCTCGTGATCGCAGAACGAAATCGCCACGCCGTCGGCGCCGGCGCGCGCGGTGCGGCCGATGCGGTGGACGTAGGATTCCGGAATGTTCGGCAGATCGTAGTTGAACACATGGCTGACGCCGTCGACGTCGATGCCGCGGGCGGCGATGTCGGTGGCGATCAAGGTGCGCAGCTTGCCGTCACGGAAGGCGGCGAGCACGCGTTCGCGTTGGTTCTGCGATTTGTTGCCGTGGATCGCTTCGGCGGCGAAGCCCGCTTTTTGCAGCCCGCGTACGACCTTGTCGGCGCCGTGCTTGGTGCGGGTGAAGACCAGCACGCGGTCGACCGGCTCGCTCTTGAGCAGTTCGGCCAGCAGTGACAGCTTTGCGGCCTTGTCGGTGTGGATCACGCGTTGCGCGATCTTTTCGACCGTGGTGGCCTGCGGTGTCACCGAGACGCGCGCTGGGTCACGCAGCATCTGGTTGGCGAGTTGGGTGATTTCCTGCGGCATGGTGGCCGAGAAGAACAGGGTCTGCCGTTGTTTCGGCAGCATGGCGACGATCTTCTTGATGTCGCGGATGAAGCCCATGTCGAGCATGCGGTCAGCTTCGTCGAGCACCAGCACCTCGATCTGGTCGAGGCGCACGGCGCGCTGGTTCACGAGATCGAGCAGGCGGCCCGGCGTTGCCACCAGCACTTCGGCGCCGCGCGCCATCGCGCGCACCTGGCGGTTGATCGGAACGCCGCCGATCGCGAGTTCGATCACCAGCGGCCGAATATGCCGGCCGTAGGCGCGGAAGCTGTCGGCGATCTGGCCGGACAGTTCGCGGGTCGGCGACAGCACCAGCACGCGACAGGATTTCTGCGCGGGGCGCTGACGCTTGTTGAAGAGATGATTCAAGATCGGCAGCGCGAAGGCCGCAGTCTTGCCCGTTCCGGTCTGGGCAATGCCGACGACGTCGCGGCCTTGGGCGGCGATGGGGACGGTCTGGGACTGGATCGGAGTTGGGGTAACGTATTTCTCTTCGGCGAGGGCGCGAAGGATCGGCTCTGCGAGGCCGAAGTCGTTAAATGAAGTCAAAGAGTGTCTTTCTTATATGGCGACACGGCCGTGCTGCCTTTGCAGCCGGCGGAATTGCGGGGCTCTAAAGACATCCCGCGTGGCCAGGGTTGTCGGTCGGTTGGAGAAACGGAAGAGGCGGGGCGAAATTCGTTTTAAAGAGTTTCGTGCACGCAGCCCGCAAACCCGAGATCGGGTCTTTCATCCGCTGGCGTGCATATGACAGCTTGAGATGGTCTTTTCAAGGCACGCTGGTCCGCTTATCGCGTCAAATGATGAATAAAGTGCCCTGCGGTGCCGATGGACAAGGCGGGCCAAATTGGAGAATGTCGGCCCCGAATTGACCGATTTAGGCCCATCGGAGCGTCGAAATGCCGTTTCCTAAAGCGTCTCAGGCCCTGTCCCGCTTCACCATCCTCGATCTGACGCGCGTTCGCTCGGGACCGACTTGCGTACGCCAGCTCGCCGATTGGGGCGCCAACGTCATCAAGATCGAGGCGCCGCCGCATCTCTCGGAGGGTGAAGGTCCGGGCGGTCCGCGCGAAGGCTCCGACTTCCAGAATCTTCAGCGCAACAAACGCGGCATGACGCTCGACCTGAAATCACCGCAGGGTCTCGCCGCTTTCAAACGGCTGGTCGAGAAGGCCGACGTCGTGGTCGAGAATTTCCGGCCCGACGTGAAGGATCGCCTCGGCATCGACTATGAGTTGCTGAAGGCGATCAACGAGCGCATCGTGCTCGCCAGCATTTCCGGCTTCGGCCAGGACGGGCCTTACGCCAAGCGGCCGGGGTTCGACCAGATTGCGCAAGGCATGGGCGGGTTGATGTCGGTCACCGGCGCGCCGGGCGGCGGGCCGATGCGTGTCGGAATTCCGATCGCCGATCTCACGGCGGGTTTGTTCTGCGCGCTCGGCATCCTGACGGCGCTGCTTGAGCGCGATGTCTCCGGCGAAGGCCAATGGGTTTCGACCTCGCTGCTGCAGGCGCAGATCTTCATGCTCGACTTCCAGGCCGCGCGCTTCCTCACCGAGGGGCAGGTCGCCAAGCAGGCCGGCAACAATCATCCGACCTCGATCCCGACCGGCGTGTTCAAGACCAAGGACGGACATTTGAATATTGCCGTCACCGGAACCGTGATCTGGGAGCGCTTCTGCAACGCCGTCGGCCATCCGGAGTGGATCACGTCGCCGGATTACAAGAACGGCAAGCTGCGCTCGCAGAATCGCGACGCGCTCAATGCGGAGATCGACAAAGCCACGGCGACGAAATCGAGCGCGGAATGGGTCGACATCTTCAACAAGGTCGGCGTGCCGTGCGGCCCGATCTATTCGATCGATCAGGTGTTCGCCGATCCGCAGGTCAAGCATCTCGGGCTGGCGCAGGAGTTGGCGCGCTCCGACGGCAGCCGGCTCGGCCTGGTCGGCCAGCCCTTCAGGCTCTCGCGCACGCCGAGCAAGATCGTGGCCCGGCCGCCCGACCTCGGCGAGCACACCGACGAGATCCTCAAGGAGTTCGGCTTCAAGGACGGCGAGATCGCCGAGCTGCACAAGGCCAAGGCGGTCTAAGCCGTCAAGGAGAGATTGCGATGAACGTAGCCACCAAGACCGACAAGATGCTGTCCCGCAAGGAAGGCGGCGTCGGCTATCTGATCTTCAACAATCCCGAGCGCCACAACGCGGTGTCGCTGGAGATGTGGGAGGCGGCCTCCGCCATCCTCGCCGACTTTGCCGCGGACAAGGCCGTGCGTGTCGTCGTGCTGACCGGCGCGGGCGGCAAGGCCTTCGTTTCGGGCGCCGACATTTCGAAGTTCGAGAGCGAGCGCGCCAGCAAGGAGGCGGTCGACCGCTACAATGTCGTCGTCGACAAGGCCAACACCGCCGTCTACGAATTTCCCAAGCCGACCATCGCGATGATCCGCGGCTACTGCATCGGCGGCGGCGTCGGTCTGGCACTGTGCTGCGATTTGCGCATCTGCTCGGACAATTCGAAGTTCGGCGTGCCGGCGGCCAAGCTCGGCCTCGGCTACGGCTTCAAGGGCATCAAGAAGCTGGTCGATGTTGTTGGACCGTCCTTCGCCAAGGAAATCTTCTTCACCGCGCGCCAGTTCACCGCGCCCGAGGCGCTGGCGATGGGGCTCGTCAATCGCGTATCTGCCGGAAGCCGACCTCGAGAAATACGTCAAGGATTACGCCGACACGATCAGCGGCAACGCGCCGCTCACGGTGAATTCGGTGAAATATATCGTCGGCGAAGTTGTTAAAGACGGCAGCGAGCGCAATTTGCAGACGTGCGCGGACCTCGTCGCGCAATGCTTTGCCTCGAAGGACTACATCGAAGGCCGCCAGGCCTTCATGGAAAAGCGCAAGCCGGCCTTCACCGGCAGCTGAGATCGAGAACGGCCGGGCAACGGCCGCGACATGGGGAGGAGAAGCACGCGTGGCATCCGTTGAGTTGCGGGGCCTGACCAAGCGCTATGGTGATGCCGCGGTGGTGGACGATATTTCGCTCACCATTGCGCACGGTCATCTGGTTTGCCTGCTCGGGCCCTCGGGTTGCGGCAAGACCACGACGCTGCGGCTGATCGCAGGCTTTGTCGAGCCGAGCGCCGGCGAAATCCGCGTCGGCGACAAGTTGATCTCCTCGCCCGCCGGCACGGTGCCGCCCGAGCGGCGCAACATGTCGATGATCTTCCAGAGCTACGCGCTGTGGCCGCACATGACGGTGACGGAAAACATCGTCTATGGCCTGAAGCTGCGCAAATTCGACAAGGAGGCGATCGCCAAGAAGCTCGACGCCATCCTCGCCACCACCAAACTGGCGGCGTTGGCGCAGCGTTATCCGGGCGAATTGTCCGGCGGCCAGCAGCAGCGCGTCGCGCTCGCCCGCGCGCTGATCGTCGAGCCGGAGACGCTGCTGCTCGACGAGCCGCTGTCCAACCTCGACGCCAATCTGCGCGAGGAAATGCGCTTCGAGGTGCGCCGCCTGCACGACGCCTATCGCTACACCACCGTGTACGTGACGCACGACCAGGCCGAGGCGCTCACGACCGCCGATCTCATTGCCGTCATGAATGCCGGCAAGATCGAGCAGGCCGGTTCGCCGGAAGAGATCTACAACCGGCCGCGCTCGGAATTCGTCGCGCGTTTCATCGGCTCGAGCAACGTCATCAAGGGCAAGGCGCTCGACAATGTCCGTATCGACTTCGCCGGCAGCCCGCTGCTCTGCGTCGGCGAGCCGATGACGACCGGCAAGCCCGCGCCTGTGTCGATCCGGCCGCACGACATCGGCCTTTCGACCGGCAAGCCGTCGCAGACCGAGAATGTGGTGCCGGCGACGGTGGTGCGGCAGGTCTTTCTCGGCGACCGCCGGGATTATATGGTTGAGGCCAGGGACGGCACCCAGTTGCGCGTCATTACCGAGGCGGACGAGAACATTCCGCAAGGCAGCGCGGTGTGGCTGCATTTGCCGCCCGACCGTTGCCGCGCACTGGCCGGATAAAACAACAAGCGAGGGAGGAATCCATGAAGCGCACATTCTCACGCCGCGGCCTGTTGATCGGGTCGAGCGCGCTGACGCTCGGCAGCGCCCTGTCGACGCGCGTCGTCTCTGCCGCGCCGCCCGCGAGCGCGGTCACGCCGGAGCTGATCGCGGCGGCGAAGAAGGAGGGCAAGGTCGTCTGGTATACCTCGATCGACCTCAAGGTCTCGGAGCAGATCGCCAAGACCTTCGAGACGAAATATCCCGGCGTGAAAGTGCAGGTCGAGCGCACCGGCGCCGAGCGCCTGCTGCAGCGCATCGGCCAGGAATATCAGAGCAACATCCACGCCGTTGACGTCGTCAACTCCTCCGATGCCTCGCATCTCGTCTACTGGAAGGACCAGGGCCTGCTCGCGCCCTACGTGCCGGAGGACGTGGCGAAATATTATCCGGCCGAGCACAAGGATGCCGACGGCATGTATGCGAGCTTCCGCGTCTTCCTCTGCATCATCGCCTACAATTCGAGCCTGGTGAAAAAGGAAGACGCTCCCAAGAGCTTCGCCGATCTGCTCAAGCCGGAATGGAAGGGCAAGATCGTCAAGGCGCACCCGGGCTACAGCGGCACCATCCTGACCTCGACTTTCCAGACCGCGCGCGACCTGGGCTGGGGCTATTTCGAGAAGCTCGCCCAGCAGGACGTGCTGCAGGTGCAATCGGCTTCGGTGCCGCCGAAGAAACTCGCGCTCGGCGAGCGCGCGGTGCAGGCCGATGGCGTCGAATACCTGATCCTGGCGGAGAAGGAAGCCGGCCAGCCGGTCGAGCCGGTCTATGCGACCGAGGGCACGCCGCTGATCATCGGGCCGAACGGCCTGTTCAAGGCGGCGCCAAATCCGAACGCGGCGCGGCTGTTCCAGAGCTATTGCTTCACGGCGGAGTGCCAGCAGGTCAACATCGATGTCGGCGGTCTGCGGTCGGCACACCCGATGGCCAAGGACAAGCCGGGCCGCGTGCCGCTCAAGGACATCAAGCTGATGAAGGACGACGCCGCCGGCGTGCTCAAGAACGCCGAGGCGATCAAGGCGCACTACGTCAAGCTGTTCCATGTGTGATGTAAGACTGACGGTGAGAGGCGCGAGCGCATGACCGCGCTCGCCGCCACGGCACCGGTTGCAAAGCGGAGCACCGGCTTCGATTTCTCGAAGCCGGTGCTGCTCCTGTTCGCCGCCGCGCTCTGCCTGATGATCGTGATGCCGCTCGGCTGGCTCGCGGTCTTTGCCTTCACCGACAAGACCGGCGCCTTCACGCTTTCGAATTTCAGCCATCTCGTGGTGGATGCGGCCTATTTCGATCCGCTCATCACCACGTTCAAGCTCGCAATCTTGTCGGCCGTCATCTGCTGCGCCGTGGCCGCGCCGATGGGCTGGCTGGTGGCGCGCACCGACATGCCGCTGCGCCGCGCGGTGCGGCTCCTGGTGACCGCCTCGTTCGTCACGCCGCCCTTCATCGGCGCCATTGCCTGGGAATTGCTGGCGGCGCCCAACAGCGGCCTGCTCAACCAGCTGTTTCGCGATTTGACCGGCGCGGGCTCAAGCAGCCATCTGCTCAACATCTACTCGTTCCCCGGCCTCGTCTTCGTCATGTGCTGCTACACATTTCCCTACGTGTTCGTGCTGGTCGCCAATGCGCTCGACCGCATGCCCGGTGATCTCGAGGATGCGTCGTCCATTCTCGGCGGTTCGACCTGGTACACCGCGGCGCGCATCACCATCCCGATGGCGCTGCCGGCGCTCGCCGCCGGCGCACTGGTGGCGTTCCTCGAAGCCATGACGCAATTCGGCACGCCGGCGATCCTGGCGATGCCGGCGGGCTTCCACACCATGACCACCAAGATCTGGAGCCTGTTCGAGTTTCCGCCGCATCCGGAGCTCGCCGCCGCCGCTTCGCTACCGCTGCTGCTGCTGACGATCATCCTGCTGCGCGCGCAGCACGTGGCGCTCGGCCGCCGCGGCTATGCCGTGGTCGGCGGCAAGAACAGCGAGCCGCGCGTCATTCGCCTCGGCGGCTACAAATGGCTCGCGCTCGGCTTGAGCATGCTGGTGCTGATGTGCCCTGTGTTCCTGCCGTATTTCGCGCTGCTTAATGCAAGCTTCTCCAAGCTCGCCTCGCACCTTGTCGGCGTCAATAATTTCACGCTGCAGAACATCCGGTTCGTGTTCGTCGAATTGTCGGAGACCGACGTCGCCATCAAGAACACGGCGATCCTCGGGGTCCTCTGCGCGACGCTCGGCACGATCTTTGCGGTCGTCATCGGTTACGTCACCGAACGCAAGGCGGTCACCGGCTATCGCGTGCTCGGATTTCTCGCCTCGGCGCCGATCGCCATCCCCGGCATCGTGCTCGGCGTCGGACTGTTCTTCAGCTACACCAAAGGCCCGGTGGTGCTTTACGGCACGCTGTGGATCCTCTTGATCGCCTTTATCACGCTGACGATGCCCGCCGCGTACCAGCAATTGCAATCGGCGTTCCGTGCTGTGCATCCCGAGCTGGAAGACGCCAGCCGCATCCTCGGCGCGACGCGGCTGCGCGCGCTGTGGCAGATCACGACGCCGCTGCTGCGCACCAGCGTGATCGCGACCTGGTGCTTCATCTTCGTCGGCGTGGTACGCGAACTGTCCGCGGCGATCATGCTGTTCACCTCGCAGACAAAGGTCTTGTCGGTGCTGATCTACGATCTCAATGAAAGCGGCGATCTCAACGCCATCGCCGTGCTCGGCGTGTTCATGTTGGTCATCACCTCCGCGGTGGTGATCATCGCCAACAATCTGCCGTCCTTCGGCGCGCGGCGCGCGAGGGCGGCATGAGCGAAGCATCGGTTGCGGAGCAATTGGCCGCGCGCGTAACCACGCTGGACGCCGGCAAATTGCCGGCCGCCGTGCGCGTCAAATGCGAGGATTTGGTTGTCGACGTCGCCGGACTTTGCGTCACGGCGCGCAACGAAGACTACGTCAAAAGCGCGCTCGCCGGCTAGCGACGACGACGGTCCCGTGCACCGCGATCGGCCACGCGCGCACGCTGAGCGCGGCCAGCGCGGCCTTCGTCAACGGCACCGCCGCGCATGGCGAGGATTTCGACGACACCTTCGAGGGTGGACCTGTCCACGCCGGCGCGGTGATCGTGCCGGCCGTGCTGGCGGCCTGCGAGCGTCAGAAGCGAAACGGCAAGGCCGCGTTGATCGGCATTGCGGTCGGTTGCGAAGTGATGTGCCGGCTTTCAACCGTTGTGCCGAAGGCCGTGCACAAAGCCGGATTTCATCCGACGGCGATCTTCGGCGTGATGGGCGCGGCCGCCGGGGTTGCCGCGACGCTGGGGCTGAGCGCGAAGCAGACCGTGGATGCCCTCGGTATCGCCGGCAGCTTCGCGAGCGGCATCATCGAATATCTGACCGACGGCGCCTGGACCAAGCGGCTGCATCCCGGCTGGGCGGCGCAATCGGGCTATCGCGCGGCGTTGCTCGCGCGCTCCGGGTTCTTTGGCCCGCGCACGGTGTTCGAAGGCACCCATGGGCTGTTCCACGGTTTTGCCCATACGACGCAGGGCGACTATGACGCGCTGCTCGGCGATTTCGGCAAGCACTGGGTGATAGAGACGCTGGCCTTCAAGCCTTATCCATGCGGGACCATGGCGCATCCGTACATTGATTGCGCGCGGCGCCTTGCGGCACGCGGCATCAAGGCGAGCGATGTAAAGGAAATGATCTGCGAAGTGGGCGAGGGCACCGTGCACCGGCTATGGGAGCCGCTTGCCTCCAAGCAGCGCCCGCCCAACGGCTACGCCGCGAAATTCTCGACACCCTTCATCCTCGCCAGCGGCTTCGTGCGCGGCGGCGTCGGGCTCGACGCTTTCACTGAGGAGGCGGTGCGTAATCCGGACGTGCTCACACTTGCCGCCAAGGTCAGTTACGTCGTCGATCCGGCCAATCCCTATCCAAAAGCCTTCACCGGCCACATTCGCGCCGTGCTCAACGACGGAAGCGTCATCGAGGAACGCCAGCCGCATTTCCGCGGCGGCGCCAAGGAGCCGCTGACGCAGGCCGACATCGTGGAAAAATTCGCTCTCAATGCGCGGCACGGCGGCTGGGACGAAGCGCGGGCCAACGCCGCGCTCAAGGTTTTGGCGAAACTGTACGATGGCAACGTCGATCTGATGTCTTTGCGGGGGTAATTTACGTCATGAGTGGCAGCAACGAACTCGCCGGCAAGGTGGCCGTCGTTACCGGCGCCGGCCGCAATATCGGCCGGGCCATCGCTTTGGCGCTCGCCGATGGCGGAGCCTCGGTCGTGGTCAACGTCCGTTCGAACCAGGCGGAGGCCGACAAGGTCGTTGACGAGATCAAGGCTGCCGGCGGCAAGGCCGTGGCCGTCCTCGGCGACGTCGCCGATCCGAAGGTGGCGCAGGCGATGGCCGATGCGGCGCTAAAGAATTTCGGCCGCATTGACATCCTGGTGAACAATGCCGCGCTGCGCCGCGAGAACAGCATCGTCGACATGTCCTACGACCAGTGGCGCGAAGTGATGGGCGTCATCCTGGACGGCTCGTTCCATTGCGTGAAAGCCTGCGTGCCGGCGATGCGCAAGAACGGCGGCACCATCGTCAATCTCGGCGGCATGAGCGCGCATATCGGCTCGAAAGGCCGTGCGCACGTGATGACGGCGAAAGCGGCGCTGGTCGGCTTTTCGCGCGCGCTGGCGCACGATCTGGCGGCAGACCGCATCACCGCCAATTGCGTCGTGCCTGGCGCGATCGACACCACGCGGCCGACGACCTCGCTCAATCCGGCGCATCATCTGACGCACGGCACTATCACCGGCGAGCGCGGCAAGCCCGAGGATGTGGCCGCGATGGTGCGCTTCCTCGCCGGGCCCGGCGCGCGCAACGTCACTGGGCAGACACTGCACGTCAACGCCGGCGCCTATCTGGGCTGATCGTCCAGGGGTGGCCGCTTCGGCCTGGAAGTGCTAATCCACCGCAACGTTTGTTCCGGGTAGCAACGAGGTCACCATGTACACCGATCTTGCGCTTTACATTGACGGCAAGTGGCTCAACGGCGAAGGCCGCAAGGGTGAGGACGTGATCAATCCGGCGACCGGCAAGACGTTGGCGCACTTGCCGCACGCGAGCAAAGCCGACCTCGACGCGGCGCTCGCCGCCGCCGAAAAGGGCTTCCAGGTGTGGAAGAACACCTCCGCCTATGACCGCTCCAAGATCATGCGCAAGGCCGCCGATCTGCTGCGCGAGCGCTTCGACCATGTATCGAAGGTGCAGACGCAGGAGCAGGGCAAGGTCTATGTCGAGTCGCGCGCCGAGGTGCTCACCTCCGCGGACATCATCGACTGGTACGCCGAGGAAGGCCGCCGCACCTATGGCCGCGTCATCCCGGGCCGCCAGAAGGGCGTGCGCCAGCTCGTCGTGCAGGAACCGGTCGGGGTCGTCGCCGCCTTCACGCCGTGGAATTTCCCGACGCTGACGCCGGTACGCAAGATTGCCGGCGCGCTAGCGGCCGGCTGCTCGCTCATCATCAAGGCCTCGGAAGAAACCCCGGGCGGCTGCGTCGAACTGGTGAAGTGCTTCGCCGACGCCGGGCTTCCCGCCGGCGTGCTCAATCTTGTGTTCGGCGTGCCGGCGGAAGTGTCCGAGCACCTGATCCCGAAGAAGTCCGTGAAGAAAATCTCGTTCACCGGGTCGATCCCGGTCGGAAAACATCTCGCCCAGCTTGCCGCCAAGGGCATGAAGAAAGCGACGATGGAACTGGGCGGCCATTCGCCGGTCGTCGTGTTCGACGACGCCGATCCGGAAAAAACGGCAGACCTCATCGCCGGCTTCAAATATCGCAATTCCGGCCAGGTCTGCATCTCGCCGACGCGCTTCTACGTGCAGGAGAAGAATTACTCGAAGTTCGTGGCCCGCTTCACCGAATACGCCAAGAGCCTCAAGCTCGGCGACGGCCTGGAGAAGGGCATCTCGATGGGTCCGCTCGCCAATCCGCGCCGGCTCGATGCCATGGACAGCTTCGTTACCGACGCCAAGAACCGCGGCGGCAAAGTCGTCACGGGCGGCTCGCGCGAGGGCAACCAGGGCTTCTTCTTTCAGCCCACCGTGATCACCGACGTGCCGGACGATTCCAAGATCATGACGGAAGAGCCGTTCGGGCCGGTGGCGCCGATCGTGCCGTTCAAGACCTTCGACGAGGTGGTCGAGCGCGCCAACTCGCTGCAGTTCGGCCTCGCGGCCTACGCCTTCACCACTTCGGACAAGAACGCGGCGGCGATCAGCGACGCTCTGCAGTCCGGCATGGTCGGCGTGAACAGCGTCGCCGTCTCGACGCCGGAGACGCCGTTCGGCGGCATCAAGGAGTCGGGCTACGGCTCGGAAGGCGGCATCGAGGGCCTGCAGGCCTATATGAACGTGAAGTTCATTTCGCAGGCGTAATAGTGGCGGGAGATAATGAATGGCCGGGCCAGCGCCCGGCCATTTTTATTTGGCGGCAAGCGCCTTTTGGCACGCCGCCCAGACTTTGGCCGGCGTGGCCGGCATCTCCATGTGGTCGGCGGCGCCGTTCGGGATGGCATTCGAAATCGCGTTCATCACCGCGGCGATTGCCGCCGTCGTGCCGGCCTCGCCGGTGCCCTTGACGCCGAGCGGATTGCTCTTGGCGGGCGAGGGACGCAGCGCCTCGCGCAATTCGACCGGCATGGTGTGCGCATGCGGCATGCCATAGTCCATGAACGAGCCGGTGACCAATTGCCCGCTGGCTAAATCGTAAATGGCGTCCTCCACCAGTGCCTGGCCGAGTCCTTGCGCGAGCGAGCCGTGCACCTGGCCTTCGACCACCATCAGGTTCAGCGGGTTGCCGCAGTCGTCGACCGCCGTATAGGTCACGAGATCGACGAAGCCGGTGTCGGGGTCGATCTCGACCTCGGCGATGTGACAGCCGTTCGGGAAAGTGAGGGGCGTGTCGGTCTTGTCCTTGGTGTCGAGGCCTTCACCCAATTCCTTGGCGCGACGGGCCGCCTCGAACAGCGAAATCCTGCGGTCGGTGCCGACCACCTCGAAGCTGCCGTCGCGATACTGAATGTCCTGCTCCGATGCTTCCAGCAGCGACGACGCAACCTTCTTGCCTTTTGCCAGCATCACGTCGGCGACATGCATGATGGCGTTGCCGGCGCACATCGCCGAGCGCGAGCCGACCGAAGCGGCGCCCGTGATGCCGAGCGCGGTATCGCCGTGGCGATGCTCGATTTTCGCGGCGTCGATGCCGAGCTTGTTGGCGAGCAGCCGGCCGAACACGGTGGCGTGGCTCTGGCCGGTCGACTGCACATTGAGGCCGAGGATCAATTTGTCGCCGCCCGGAAACGCGACCGCGGCTTCTTCCATTGGCGTCGCGCCGGAGTGTTCCAGCATGCAGGAGATGCCGATGCCGCGGAGTTTCTTGCGCCGCGCCAACTCGCGCTTGCGCTTGCTGAAATTGGCGTAGTCGGCAAGCTCCAACGCCTGGTCGACGATGCCGGGGAAGTCGCCGCTGTCGTAAGTGTTGCCGATCGCCGTCTTGCAAGGAATCGCCGACGGCGGGATGAGATTCTTCTTGCGCAGCCGGAGCGGGTCCATGCCGATCACGCGCGCAGCTTCCTCGACCACCCGTTCGAGCGTGTAGTTCGCTTCGGGCCGTCCCGCGCCGCGATAGGGCGCGATCGGGACCTTGTTGGTGAAATAACAGGCGACCGACACCTCGACCTTGGGGATGCGGTACATGCCGGGCAAGCAGCGCGCGAAATTGTTGGTGTTGATGTTGATGCCGGCGTTCGCAACATAGGCGCCCTGGTTGCATAGATGGCGCACGCGCAAGGCGAGGAACTTGCCTTTGTCGTCGAGCGCCAGCTCAGCCTCGCTGATGGCGTCGCGCGCCTGCGCGTCCGAGATGAAGGCTTCCGACCGCGTCGATTGCCAGTGCACCGGCCGGCCGACTTTGCGCGCTGCTACCAGCAGTGCGATATATTCCGGATAGCACGTCGTCTTCATGCCGAACGCGCCCCCGACATCTTGCGTGATCACCCGCAATTTGTCGTTCGGCACGCCCATGATGGAGGCAGCCTGGCCGCGCATGCCATCGGCGCTTTGCGAGCAGGCATGCAGCGTATAGCTGTCCTTCGCCGGGTCATATTCTCCGGTGGCGCCCCGCGTCTCCAGCGACGCCACCACCATGCGCTGATGGGTGACGCGCACGCGAGCAACGTGCGGCGCTTCCTTGATGATCTTTGCAACCTCGCGCTCGTTCTCTTCGCTCGGCACCGGACCCGGCCAGTCGACGCAGAGATTGCCGGGGACGTCCGGGTACAGTTTCGTCGCCGCCTTCATCGCGGCGTCGAGTTCGATCACCGGTGTCAGTTCTTCGTATTCGACCTGCACGAGATCGACTGCGTCCTGCGCGGCAGCGTGGCTGTCGGCGACCACCATCGCCACGGGATCGCCGGCGTGCATCGGCTTCTCCGCCAGTACCGGGCGGAACGGCATTGCCATCTTGGCGCCGCCGCGGCCGACGACCGGCGGATGACGCGAGATGCCGCCGATACCGGCAGCCTTGATGTCCGCTGCGGTCAGCACCGCCAGCACGCCCTTGGCATTGCGCGCCTCGTCCGCGTTCACCGACAGCACGCGGGCATGCGCATGCGGCGAGCGCACAAAGCCTGCATAGGCCTGGTTCGACAGGCGCGGGTCATCCATGAATTGTCCGCGGCCGCGGACCAAAGCGTCGTCTTCAACGCGCGGCGTGTGGCTGGCTTGGGTCTTCGCGTCCATTTTGGTTTCCGGCGATGGGCTCAAAAGGCTTGCGTTTATAGCCGAAAGCTATGCCCGAGACAGGGGCTTGCGCAGACGCGGCGACTGCGGCAGGTGAAGCGATCGATGCAATCGAGTTTTCAGGGGACGAAATGGCCACGGCGCGTACGATCGACACCCACACCCACATCCTGACCCAGGAGACCGCCGCGCTGCTGACCAAGGCCGGTGTAAAGGTCACGATCACGCCCGACGACGCGGAGAGTGCGGCGCTCGATGTCGCCGGCGTTGTCTACCGCCCGTTCCCGACCGGCGGCTTCGATATTCCGCGCCGCCTGAAAGACATGGATGCAACCGGCGTCGACGTGCACGTGCTCTCGGCCACGCCGCAGACCTATCTCTACAATCAGGAGCCCGCGCTCGGCGCGACGCTCGCGGCGATCCAGAACGATCAGATGGCGAAACACATCAAGGCGCATCCCGATCGCTTCATGGGGATTGCGACGTTGCCGCTGCAGGACCCCAAGAGCGCGGCCGATGAGTTGCGGCGCGCGATGACCAAGCTCGGCCTCAAGGGCTCGATGTTCGCCTCCAACATCATGGGCAAGAACCTCGACGATCCGAGCTTCGAGCCGGTGTGGGCGACGGCCGAAGAGCTCGGCGCCTTCATGTTCGTGCATCCAAACAATGTCGCCGGCGCCGACCGCCTCAAGTCGTATTATCTGCAGAACCTGATCGGCAATCCGCTCGACACCACCATCGCTGCGGCGTGCCTGTATTTCGGCGGCGTGCTCGACCGCTATCCCAAGCTGAAATTCATGCTGGCGCACGGCGGCGGTTTCACGCCCTACCAGGCGGCGCGTTGGGAGCACGGCTGGAAGGTGCGGCCCGAGCCGAAGAAGACCATCAAGAAACAGCCGGCCGAGATCGCCAAGCGTTTCTACTACGACACCATTCTGCACTCGGCGCCGGTGCTCGAATTCATGATCGGCCATGTCGGCGCCGGCAATGTCATGCTCGGCAGCGACTATCCTTACGACATGGCGATGATGGATTGCGTCGCGCATGTGCGCTCGCTGAAAATCTCCGACGCCGACAAGTCGTCGATCCTCGGGCAGCGCGCCGCCAAACTGTTGGGGGCCGCATGAAGGACGATGTGAAAGCCCCGGCGCGGATTCCAATCGCCGCCGTCACGGGTCTCATCATCGACGCAATGGGGAAGTCCGGCCTGCCGGCGGCTGACGCGGCGAAGGTTGCCGAGCTGATGCTGGAGGCCGATCTCATCGGCGCCGATGCGCACGGCGTGTTCCGGCTGCCGCAGTATTGCCTGCGGATCAAGCTGGGTGGGCTCAATCCGCGCCCCAAGATCACGGTCGAGCGCACTGCGCCGGCGACCGCGCTGGTCAACGGCGACAATGGCATGGGCCATCTGGTGGTGTCGCGCGCCATGGAAACCGCCATCGAACTCGCGCGCGAGAACGGCGTCGCCTGGATCGGCATGCGCATGTCGAACCACGCGGGCGCGGCCGGCGTCTATGCCGCGCTGACGCTCAAGGCCGACATGATCGGCATGTATGCCGCCGTCGCCAATGCCAACCATATGCCGCTCGCCGGCGGCTCGGAGCCGCTGCTCGGCACCAATCCGTTTGCCATCGCGGTCCCCGCCGGCCAGGAGCCGCCGCTGGTGCTCGATATCGCCACCTCGATCGTGTCCTACGGCACCATCAAGAACCACCGCTTGCAGAACATTCCGCTGCAAGACGACTGGATGGTCGATCCGAAGACCGGCGAGGCCGTCATCGACGCCAGGAAGAGCGCCGAGGCGCTGCTGCTGCCGATGGCCGGCTACAAGGGCGCCGGACTCGCGCTGATGATCGGCATGCTCGCCGGCACGCTCAACGGCGCGCTGTTCGGCCGTGACTGCGTCGATTTCAACGCCGACCCCGAAAAGGTCAACAACACCGGGCAATTCGTGCTGGCGCTCGATCCGGCGCGCTTCCAGCCGCTCGACAAATTCAAGGCCGAAGTCGACCGCCACGCTCGCGAATTGCGCGCGTCGAAGACGCTGCCGGGGCAGACGGTGCGCTTGCCGGGCGATGCGCGCGCCAAGCGCCGCGCCGACCGCCTCGCCAACGGTCTCGCGCTGGCGCCCGAGCTGCTCAAAGAGCTCGACAGGCTGGCGGCGGAGCTTGCGATCAAGCCGCTACGCGAGCGCGCTTAAGCTTTACTTCGGTGTTTCTCCGGCCTTCACGGCCGCCACCACGCCTTTCCACTTCGCCGCTTCACCCGCCAGGAATTGCTTGAACTCCTCGGGCGACGCGCTCGTCGTCGTCAATATGCCGGCGTCGATCATGAGCTTGCGCGTTTCCGCATCGGCCATCGCTTTGACAACGGCGGCGTGCAGCTTGGTGACGATTGGCTGCGGCGTTCCGGCGATTGCGAACAGGCCTTGCCACGAGGAGCTCACGGCCTCCGGATAACCTTGTTCCGCCAGGCTCGGCACATCGGGAAACAGCGGGTTGCGCTCGCGCGTGGTGATGGCCAGCGCCTTCAGCTGGCCGTTTTTGACGTGCGACGAGGCCGCCGACAACGTCACCAGCATCATGTCGATATTGCCCGCGATCAGATCGAGCAGGCCTGGCCCGGCGCCGCCTTTGTACGGCACCTGCGTCATCTCCAACCCTGCGCTGCGGCGGAATTGCTCCATGGCCAGGCTGTTGAGCGTGCTGATGCCGGCCGCGCCGTAATTGATCTTGCCCGGATGCGCCTTGGCGTAGGCCACCATCTCCTTGAGCGTGTTCGGCGGGAATTTTGGGCTTGCCACCAGAATGCCGGGCGTCTCTCCAGCGAGCGACAGCGGAATGAAGGCGCGCAGCGGGTCGACGGTCAGCTGCGGAAAGAAATTCGGATCGATCGATACGGTGCCGACATTGCCGAAAAACAGGGTGTAGCCGTCCGGCTGCGCGTGCGCCGCGAGCTCCATGCCGACCGTGCCGGACGCGCCGCCCCGGTTGTCGATGACCAGGTTCTGGCCGAGCGCCTGCGTGAGGGCAGGCTGCAGCAGCCGCATCGCAACGTCGGTGGCGCCGCCCGGCGCGAACGGCACGATCACGTGGATGGGGCGTGTCGGGTAATCGTCGGCGCGCAACGGCGCCGGCGCGACGACGAGCAGCAGACACAGCAACGAGCCAAGCGACTTCAACTTCGCCGGCGTCATGCTGCTCTCCTTCGAGGTTAGGCGGCCGCCTTCATGTCGTCCGGATCGAGCGGCAGTTTCACCGGAGCCTTGCGCTTGGCCGACAGATCGAGCGCCTTGGTCAGCATCAGGTTGCGATGCGCTTCTTCGACGGTGGCCGCCGCGGTCGGCAGGCCGAGCGAGACGCGATTGAGCCAGCTGTCGGTCTCCAGCGCCATCGGCCCGCGCAGCTCGCCGAGTGCCATGTCTCCCGGCGGATAGCTGCCGAGGAAGTCGACCAGGCGTGACGAGTCCGGATTGTAGCCTTCCGAGGTGCCCTTGGAGACCGCCAGCACGATGTCGCTGTGGGTGTCGTCGATGGTCAGCGCGCCGGTGGTGCCGATGATACCGACGTTGAGCGAATAGACCGCCGGCGGCCAGGTGATCGGCAGGCCCCACGACATTGCAAGGTGGAAGACCGTGCCGTCGCTGAAGGTGATCATGCCGGCGGTGGCGTCGATGCCCTGGTAGAGCGGGCCCAGCACCTTATCGATAGAGCGGGCGTAGATTTCGACCGGCGTCTTGCCTTCCAGGCACCACATGCAGATGTCGAGCATGTGAGTGCCGGAAATCACCATCGGCGAGATGGTCGAGGGGTCGTCGGTGCGCTTGTAGTTGTCTATGGCGACCAGCCGGTTCATGAAGGCGCGCGCGCTGACCAGCGTCACGTCTCCCAATGCACCCGTGCGGCACTTCTCCTTGGCCGCGAGCCAGCGGCGGCGAAAACGTTGCGTGTAGCCGACGACGGCGTCGACCTTGGCCTCCTTGATCGCCTTGAGCACCTTCGCGGACTCGTCGAGCCGCGTCGCCAGCGGCTTCTCGATCAGCAGCGGGATGCCGCGCTCGAGCGCGACCATGATCGGATCGACGTGCAGATGCTCGTCGGTGCAGATAATCGCCGCCGTGACTTCCGGGCGCTTGAGCAGTTCGACATGGCTCTGCGTGACGAAATCGGCGCTGATCTTCGGCGCGACTTCACCGGCGCGGTTCGGGTTTTTCTCGGCGAGCCCGATCCATTCGACCGCCGGGTGGCGCGCCGCCACTTCGCCGCGGAACAGGCCGACGCGGCCGCCGCCGACGATTGCCAAGCCGACGCCCTTGGCGGATTTCTTCATGGCGTCGCTCCCGCCGGGTTGATGCCGGCGCGGTATCTTTGCTTGAGCTCGGCGATGCTGGAAATCGTCTCGTTGGTCAGCGGCAGGTCGATCGGCTCGCCGCGGTCAGCGGACAGGTCCGCGGCGCTGTAGGTCTCCATCACGCGGCGCGCCGATTCCGGTGTCACCATCACCGGCGTGTTGCGGATGCAGGCTTCCAGGAAATGGATGGTCTCCGGACCCATGCCGCCGGCGAACACGTTGTCCACCCATTCGCCCGGCATCGTCGACATCGGAAACACCTGGCCGTCCTTCATGGTGTTGAGCCAATTGTCGCGCTGGCTATCGTCGAGGAACAGCGAGCCCTCGGTGCCCGTGATCTCGATCCAGGTCGCGCAGTAATTCGGATAGCTCGGCGGCAGGTTCCAGCCGCCGCCGATCATCACCACCACGCCGTTGTCCATGGTGACGGTGGTGAACATGATGTCGTGCGAGCCGTTGACCGGCTTCATATAGCCGTAGGCGCCCTGCGAATAGACCTTCACGGGCTTGGCCGGCTCCAGGAGCCACATCACGAAATCGAGGTCGTGCGTCGATTCCATGACGACGGGGGACAGCCGGACGCGGCCCGCGATCTTCTTGCCGAGGCTGCGCGACAGATGCCGGCTCACCAGCACCGACACGACGTTGCCGAGCGTGCCGTCGACGATTTTCTTCTTGGCGTAGGCGATCTTGGGGTTGAAGCGCTGCGAATAGCCGATGGTGAACTTCAGATTGTTGCGTTTGGCGAGCATGATCAGCTCGTCGGCTTCCCACAGTTCGAGCGCGATCGGCTTCTCCAGCATCACGTTCTTGCCGTTCTTCAGGCAGTCGCGGCAGATCGGATAGTGGTTGGTCTCCGGCGTTGTCGAGATGTAGACCACCGAGATGTTGTCGTTCTTGATGATGTCGTTGTAGTCGAGCGTCGCCGTCGCCGGCTTATAGAGCTTCTTCACCTCGGCGAGGCGATCCGGGCGGATCTCGCACAAGTGCAATTTGTCCACCAGCGCGGTCCGCGCCAGCGTTTCCGCGCGCGTGCCGCCAACCCAACCGACGCCGATGACCGCAGCTTCAACTGTCTTCACGTGACGTTTCCTCGTTATTGATTTTTCGGGCGGACACTAGCCTAGGAGCATGAGCGCCGGAAGGGGCGCGGCTTTCAGCGCGCGAAAGCAGGCTGCCCAACACCGAACACCTGCGCCGCGAACTGCGGATAAACTTCGGCCAATTCCTGCGCCACTTTCCCACGCATCAGCGTGAGCGTGTCGGGCGAGGGCGCCGGTGTCTGCGGTACCTGCGCTGGGCGCACGAAATCGAAGCCGGTGTTCTCAACCACCTCCTCGACGGTGTGGCCGGGATGCACGCTCGCCAGCGTAAAGCGTCCGTCGGCAAAGCTGAACAGGCAGCGGTTGGTGACCAGTGCGATCGGACCGCCGCTGCGGGTGACGTTCGGATCGTTCGAGCCAGGCGCGCTGATGAAATCGACCTGGGGCACCAGCGTGCGCCGCGAGTGCTCGGTGCGGAACAAAATGACTTTGGGTACGACGTAATAGAGATAGGCCGAGCCGAACGAGCCGGGAAAGCGCACCTTCGGATGCTCGTAGTCGCCGGTGCTCACCAGATTGACATTGCCCTGTCCGTCGATCTGCCCGCCCGAGAGGAAGAATACGTCGATGCGGCCTTGGCCGGCGCAGTCGAACAGCTCGCGGGCGCCATCGGTGAAGAAATTGTGCTTGCGGCTTTGCAGCAGCGACACGTAAGGCCGGCCGTTGCCGTTCTGCTCGCGTGCCAAGAGCGCCGCGGTCGCCGGGATCGGCGAGGCATTGCCGACTGCGACGTGACGCACGTCGCCGATCAGCCGCGCGATCACGTCGGCGAGCAGCTCCTCATCGCGGACATCACGCGGCGCGGCGCTCATAGACGTACTTGTCCAGGTAATCGGCAAAGCCCTGCTCGGTCGCCGCCATCTTGGCGTACGTCGCGAGATGCTCGCCATCGGTGGCGTAATAATCCGGCAAGCCGAGCGGCCAACAGCCGCGCTCGGCAACCGCGACGCTCTCGACATAGAAGCCGGGCAAGGTGCCGGCGGCCAGCACCGGGTCGTCGAGCAGATTGCCGTCGTGGATTTTTTCGACCGTCGCTACGGTGCGCTCTGCCGCGTGCGCCATCGTGGCGAGTTCGCGCTGCCGCCCGATCCAGACATTGCCGTGACGGTCGGCCATCGGCGCGTGGATCAAGGCGACGTCCGGCTTGATCGCCGGCAGCAGCACGATCGGGTCGTCATTGCCGAACGGACTGTCGATCACCTTCCAGTCGTCGCGGTATTTCAGCACGTCCGAGCCGATCAGCCCGCGCAGCGGCATGAACGGCACGCCTTTCTCCGAGGCTTGCAAGGCCGCATGCAGCGCCGGGCAAGTTGCGTCCTTCATCTTGATCGTGCCGCCGGTGACCGCCGCGGTGAACCGTGGCGCCGGTCCGAACTCGCCGAGACTGACCGCGCTCGTCTCCAGCGTCTCGATGCAACCGGCACCGATGAGCAAGTCCGCCTGCAGGCTCGAGGTCGGCAGCGCGACGAGATGGAGTTTTTTCACCCCGCGCCGGATCAGCGCGCGCGTCGCTTCCATCGGCACGCCCGAGGTCTCACGCGGCACGACCAGCAAGCAGCCGTCCGCGATGCAGGCCAGCGCGTCGTCGAGAGATTTCGCCGGATGAAACATGCTCACCGCATAACATGCTTGCCACGCGCGCACAATTTTGCGACCTGAGCGCTAGCGCATGATCCCGAAAAGTGGACACCGGTTTTCGGAAAGGATCATGTGCCAGGACAAGCGCCGATGACGTTGCAAGAGAAGTTGCGGGCCAAGCGTTTCGTGATCACCGCCGAAGTGACGCCGCCGGTGTCAGCCGATCGCGGCGATCTGCTCGCCAAGGCGCTGCCGCTCAAGGGGCTCGCCGACGCCGTCAACATCACCGACGGCGCCGGCGCGCGTCCGCATCTTGGTGCGGTCACCGCGGCATCGATGCTGGTCGACGCCGGGATCGAGCCGATCCT
The DNA here is from genome assembly GCA_963742095.1 of uncultured Alphaproteobacteria bacterium. Lineage (GTDB taxonomy): Bacteria > Pseudomonadota > Alphaproteobacteria > Rhizobiales > Xanthobacteraceae > Pseudolabrys. The sequence goes on along the minus strand of CAVUKJ010000003.1, from coordinate 556,332 downwards.
TCAGCTCACCTGCCGTGATCGTAATCGCATCGCGCTGCAAAGCGACCTGATGAGCGCTGCCGCGTCCGGAGTGAAAAACCTCCTGATGCTGCGCGGCGACGATCCGTCAGCCGGCGATCAGCCCGACGCGACCCCGGTGTTCGATCTCGACCCGCGCCAGCTGCTCGAGACCGCGCGCCTGCTGCGCGACAAGGGCGAACTGCCGACCGGCCGCAAGGTTTCAGGCCGCGCCGAGTTTTTTCTTGGTGCCGCCGACAATCCGGTCGACCCCGAGCCGGGCTGGCAGCCGAAGGGCCTTGCCGCCAAGGTCAAGGCCGGCGCGCAGTTCTCGCAAACGCAATTCTGCATGGACGCCGGCGTCGTGCGCCGCTACGTGGCACGGCTCGCCGAAGCCGGCCTCGCCGATCAGCTTGCCGTCATCGTCGGCATCGTGCCGCTGCGTTCGGCGAAATCGGCGCGCTGGATCAAGGAAAAACTGTTCGGCGCCATCATCCCCGATGCGGTGATCGAGCGCATCGAGCGCGCGACCGACCCGGCGGCGGAAGGCCGCCGTATCTGCCTCGACATGGTCGCCGAGCTCGCGGCGATCCCGCATGTCGCCGGCTGCCACGTCATGGCGCCCGGCAACGAGGCCACGGTGCCCGACATCATTGCCGCAGCCCGCGAGAACGTGAAGCGGCTCGCGCCCGCCTAGAGCGCCCCCGGGGCCTAATCTTCTGCTAGGATTACACTGGCTCAGCAGGGTGCTAGGATTGCTGCCCTCTGGGAACAAAACGCCATAAGAAACGCTAAGCAGGGAGGAACGCACGCCATGAGCATCGCCAAACGAATAACGCCTGCCGTCATTGCCGCCATCGCATTTTGCGCTCTATGCGCGCCTGCGTCCGCGCAGCACGTCTGGCGTCACGGCCTGATCAAGGCCAAGGCCGACGCCGGTATCTTCATGATGGTCACGACCCGCGACTTCGCCAAGAAGCAGGGCCTCGATCTGCAGATTTCCGAGTTCAAGGATGACCAGATCGCCCTCAAGGCGCTGATCGCCGGTGAGGTCGACAGCTTCGAGGGTGGGCCGCAAGGCGTCTTCACTGCCGACTCCAAGGGCGGCGACGTTCGCATCCTGGGTTGCCACTGGGTGGTGGTACCACACGGCATCTATGCCAAGAGCGACATCAAGACGGTTGCCGATCTCAAGGGCAAACAGATCGCCGTGTCGGCGCCCAATTCAATGCCCGACACGCTGGCGCGCGCCGCGCTCGAAAAATTCGGCGTCAATCCGTCCGACGTGAAGCTTGCCGCACTCGGCGGCGACAACGATCGCTACAAGGCGCTGGTCGGCGGCGTCGTACAGGCGGCCGTGGTGTCGAACGAATACGAGCCCGAGGCGCCCAAGGACATCCACCTGCTGGTAGCAGGCCGCGACGCGGTGCCGAAGCTGCTGCGTGTCTGCATGATGTCGAGCGCCAAGACCCTGGCCGCCAAGGGCGACGATGCCGCGCGCTTCCTGGCCGCCGAGATGAACGCGTTGCATTTCGCGCTGACGCACAAAGCCGAGACCGTCGCCCTAACGGCCCAGATCATCAAGACGAAAGCCGATGATCCGCGACCGGCCTTCGTCTATGACGACGCGGTCAAGCACCACGCGGTCGACCCGACGCTGCCGCTGCCGATGGATAAATTTGCCTGGGTGCAGGATCAGCTGGTGAAGGCGGGGAAGATCACTACGCCGCTCGATCTCAAGAGCGTCATTGCGCCGGAGATTCGCGAGAAGGCGCTCAAGATGTCCGGCTCGTGAGCCGAAACAAGGCGGAGGCCGTGAATGGGTGAGGTGAGTTTCGTCGACGTTTCCAAGCGCTTTTCGTTGCGCGTGGACGGCGAGCTTCATCAGGTGCAGGCGCTTGAGCGCGTCAGTTTCACCGTGAAGAACGGTGAGATCGTCGCGCTCATCGGCCCGTCCGGCTGTGGCAAGACCACGGCGCTGCGCGTCGCCATGGGGCTCGACGTTGCGACCGGCGGCCGCGTCACCGTGGACGGCCGCGAGGTCAAGGGCTGCGGCCACGACCGCGGCATGGTGTTCCAGCACGCCGAACTGCTGCCCTGGCTGTCGGCTAGGGAAAACGTGATGTTCGGCCTCGAGATGAAGGGCGTGCGCGGCGAGGCGCTGCGCGATACCGCGGAGAAATATCTCGACCTCGTCGGTCTCGCCGCGTCCGGCAACCGGCGTCCGCACCAGCTGTCCGGCGGCATGAAGCAGCGCGTCGGCATCGCCCGCGCGCTGGCGATCGATCCGTCGGTGCTGCTGATGGACGAGCCGTTCGGCGCGCTCGACGCGCAGACGCGGGAGTCGCTGCAGGCCGAATTGCTCGAAATCCACGCCCGCACCGGCAAGACGGTTCTGTTTGTGACGCATGACCTCGACGAGGCCGTGCTGATCGCCGACCGCATCGTCGTCATGAAGAATGGCGCGGTGCAGGAGATCATGACAGTGCCGCTGTCGCGCCCGCGACCCGATCTCGGCCTGGTGCGCGGCATGCCGGAATTCGCCGAGACCCGCTACAAGGTCTGGAAAGCGCTGCACGAGGATACGGTGCACTGATGGCCGATATCGCCGACAAGCACACCGTCACCTCGAAGCCCGCGCCGCCGGCCGAGCGCCGGCCGCTGCCGCACTGGGTCATCACCACCATTTCGGTCTGCGTCGCGCTCGGGCTGTGGGAAATTTTCGGCCGTAACATCAACCCGATCTTCGGCTCCTATCCGACCGCCATCGCGGTGGCGTTCTGGGACCTCCTGAAGAGCGGCGAACTCGTCAGCGCGCTTTCGACCAGCTTGCAGCCGTTTATCGCCGGGTACGGACTTGCCATCCTTCTCGGCGTGCCGCTCGGCCTCGTGGTCGGCCAATTCCGCACGGCGGAAGCCTCGCTCGGCATCTACATCACGGCCGGCTACGCCATGCCGCTGGTCGCGCTGGTGCCGCTCTTGATGCTGTGGCTCGGCCTGGGCTTTGCGGTGAAGGTCGCGGTCGTGTTCCTGATGTCGCTGTTCCCGATTGTCATCAACACCTGGCTCGGCGTCGTCGCGGTGCCGAAGACGTTGATCGAGGTGGGCAAGTCCTTCGTCGCGCCGGACCTCGTCATTCTTCGCCGCATTATCCTGCCGGCGACCCTGCCCTACATCATGGCGGGCATCCGCCTCGCTGTCGGCCGCGCTGTGGTGGGCATGGTGATCGCCGAGTTCTTCACGACGATTTCCGGCCTCGGCGCCGTTATCATCAACTCCGCCAACAATTTCGACACCGCGACCATGTTCGTGCCCATCATTGTCCTGATGGTCATGGCGATCGGGCTCAATTCGTTGATCGGCGTCGTCGAGCGCAAGGTCGCGCCCTGGCAGGCGGAGATCGCGGGCCGGGACCGGGAATAATTCTCTGCGGTCATGCCCGCGAAAGCGGGCATCCAATACGCCGCAGCGGTTCGGTATTATTGCAAAGCTTGCGTTTACTGGGTCCCCGCCTTCGCGGGGACGACGTCATTGCAACGCGCGCACGGCCGCGAGCAGGTCGCGCACCTGCCGCTCCGAAATATCCTTGGTGATGAACACGACGCGGCTGCGGCGATTGTCGTCCGGCCAGCGCGCAAGTTCGACCGGCGGGTGGGCAAGGTGCTGCACGAACTGCACCACCACCGGACCGGCGCAGCCTTCGACGTTGAGAAAACCCTTCACCCGCAGCAGATCCGGGCCACGTATGGCCATCAGCGTGTCCATTGCGCGCGCGAACACCGGCCATGGCATCGGCTTGTCATCGGTCAAGACGAAGCTGGCAATGCCGTCGCTGTGCGCGGCCTCGGCGACGAATTCATTGCGCTGATCACTGGCCGGCTCGGTGAGGCGCGTCGGGTCGAGCGCGCCGTTCACCGCCTGCAGGATTTCAGCGCCCGGATTGAGGGCGCGCAGGCGCACGCCGAGGTCGTCGGCCGCGCTCTCGCCGGCAATGTCGGTCTTGGTGATGACGAGGCGGTCGGCGAGAATCGCCTGCTTGCGCGCCTCCGCCGACCAGGCGAGCGTGTCGAGGCCGGTCACGGCGTCCACCACCGTCACCACCGCCTCGACGTGGAACATCTCGCCCAGCGCGCGGTCGGTGGCAAAGGTCTGCAGGATCGGCGAGGGGTCCGCCAGGCCGCTGGTCTCGATGACGATGCGCTTGAAATCCGGCAGCTCGCCGCGCTCGCGCTCGACCACCATTCGCCGTAGCGCGCGCTGCAGATCGCTGCGGGTGATGCAGCACAGGCAGCCATTGCCGAGCAGCACCGTCTCGTCGGTGCTCTCGCGCACCAGCGCGTCGTCGATGCCGGCCGCACCGAACTCGTTGACGACGACCGCGGTGCCCTGGCCCTCCGGCGTTGCCAGAAAGCGCTGGAGCAGCGTGGTCTTGCCGGCGCCGAGAAAGCCGGTGACGACGGTCACCGGCACTTTCGCCCCGCGCTCGCGCTTGAGCCTGCGCCCGAAGCGCCCGGCCGCCGGCGAGGGGAAGAGCTCGTTCAGAAATCCATCTCCAGGATGTAGAGCCCGCCGGTGTGGCGGTCGACCGTGTAGACGATCTCGCGCTCGTCGACGAACACGTCGTTCAATTGCACGGCGCCGGCCGGCGTGCCCTTCGGCGGCGGCGGCACGAAGGCACCGACCTCCTTGGGCTGGTACGGGTTGGAGATATCGTAGGCGCGCAGCCCGCCGTTGAAGAACGTGCCGAGCACGATCTGGTCGGATTGCCACGCCGTCGGCAGCGCGACGTTCTCATGGATGTTGTGCGCGCCGAAGCGGCCGCCGCGGTCCTTGTAGGCGTCGAGCGGCGGCATCGGGCAGGTCGAAATCGAGACTGGATGCGTCTCGTCGCGGATGTCCAGAATCCAGATCAGCTTCGGCCAGTCCTTGCCGGCGTTCTCGGTCAACTCGTCGGTCACCAGCATCAGGTTGCGGTCGAACAGCGGCACGGCCGTGTGCATGAAGCCGGTGTAAGGCGGCGAATTGGTCCAGTGCGAGATGACCTTGGGGTTCGCCTTGTCCTTGATGTCCATGACGAACATGCCGCCGTCGATGTAACAGAGGTACAGCCGGTCCGGCTTCTGCGGATAGACGTTGGTGTTGTGGGCGCGATAGCCCTTGTCGAGCGGGTGGCGCGGCGGCGGCTTGACGTTGTCGGTCGCGCTCGTGCCCGGCATCCACCAGCGCCCGATCTCCTTCGGCTTCGAGGGATCGCGCACGTCGATACAGCGGTAGAACTGGTCGTCCTGCGGATGGCTCGGTTTGAAGTCCGGCGCGCCGGACGCCATGTGGACGTATTCGCCGTCGCAGAACCACAGCTGGTGCACGCCGCGCGAGGTGGCGCCCGAGCAGTCGAAGAACGAGATCGAGCGCGGTTTTTCCGGCACCGAGATGTCGAACAACTCCAGGCCGGCCGGCTGCTGGCCGGTCTTCTGCGTCTGATAGGCCACCGCCATGATGTCGCCGGCGGTCTCCAGCGAATTCGACCGCATATAGGGCTTCGGCAAGTCGGTCTGCACCACGACCTTCGGCTTGCGCGGGTCGGAGACGTCGACCGCCGTGAAATTCTTCGGCGCGCTCTCATGCGCCAGCCAGATGATGCGCCGCCCGTCCTTGGCGATCTGAACCGACATGCCTTCGCCCATGCCGCCGAAGCCGCCGAGGTCGTTCTGCGACAGCAGCTTGAAATTCCAGGTCACGGGCTCTCCGCTCTTGGTGAGCGGGTTCTCTACGGCCGACATTCACGTCTCCATTCGCTTTACGTTCGTGGAAAGGCCGGCGCGCGAAGCGCCGGCCTTCGGTATTGAAGCGCCTGGCTTACGCCATCGCCTTCTTGAGGAAATCCTTGCGGAAGGCCTTGTTCCAATCCGGCATCGCCTTGAGCTTGTTCGCCTTCATCAACACTTCGGCGTGGTGCGTCATGTAGGGCTCGAGATCGTCCGGCCAGCCAGGATTGACCTCGACGCGGCTGATCGCGGCGGCGAAGGTGTCCTTGGACATCTTGTAGCCCTTCGAGGTGTAGAAGCCGTAGATCGTTTCGGTGACCTTCTTCGGATCGTTCTTGAAGTCCTTCGCGACGTCCAGCCAGGCCTTGAGATAGTTGACGATCGTGTCCGGATTCTTCTCGACGAATTCCGGGGTCGCCGCCATGAACACCGGCAGCTTGTCGAACGAATAGAAGTCTTCGAGCGTGTTGCCGATGCCGTCGGATTCCGCGATCGCATTGTAGGGCTCGACATTGACCATGGCGTCCACGGTCTTGGCGACCATGGCCGCCACCATGTCGTTCACGTTCATGCGGATTTCCTGGTAATCGCCTTTCTGCAGGCCGGCCTTGGTCGCGATCTGGTCGACGAAGATGTTGCCGGTCGAAGAGCCGGTCTGGTTGGCGACCTTCTTGCCTTTCAGGTCGGCGACGGTCTTGAGGCCGAGATCCTTGCGCGCCATGACGCGCGCGGTCTTGCCGACATATTCGACCATGGCGATGGCGACGAGGCCGCCTTTGTCGTAGCCGATGGCGAACGAGGGGCCGGCATAGGTGCCCATGTCGACCTGCCGGGCCACCATCTGCTGCATGGTCAGGTTGCCCGACGGCACCGCAAATTCCTCGAACTTGACGCCGTGTTTTTCGAGGATGCCGGAGTGCAAGAGATAGTAAGTCGGCATGCCCCACATGTTGGTCTGGTAGCCTTGCCGCACCGGCGCGTCGGCCAGCGCGGGCCCCACGCCCAGACCCGCCGCCAGCACGCCAGCGCCGGAAGCCGCGAGATAGTCACGTCGCGTAATGCCCTTGGTCATTGTTTCTCCTCCCTTTTTTGCATGATCTTATCCGAAAACCGGTATCCTTTTTTCGGGATCATGTGCCTGAAGCTTTTCCGTTCGTGGCCGGCGTCGCGCCATGGCCGAGATGGCGCAGCAATTCCTTCTGCATGTCGAGAAATTCCACGCTCAGCGGATCGCGCGGGCGCGGCAACTCGATCTTGATTTCCGTCTTCACCGTGCCGGGATGCGGCGTCATCACGATGACGCGGTCCGCCAGATACACCGCCTCCGCCACGTTGTGTGTCACGTAGATCACCGTCTTGCGCGTCTCCCGCCACACGTCGGCAAGCAGCCGCTGCATGTCGTCGCGCGTCAGCGCATCAAGCGCCGCGAATGGCTCATCCATCAACAACACTGACGGGTTGTAAGCCAGTGCACGGGCGATGGCGACCCGCTGCTGCATGCCGCCGGACAGATGATGCGGATAGGAGGCGGTGAACTTCTCCAATTTCACCAGGCGCAATTGCTCGCGCGCGATCTTGTCGCGCTCGTCCTTCGGTACGCCTTTCATCTCGAGGCCGAACGACACGTTGCCGAGCGCGGTGCGCCACGGGAAAAGCTGGGCGAAATCCTGAAATACCACGCCGCGGTCCATGCCGTGGCCGGTGACCGGTTTGCCGCCGATACGGATCTCGCCGGCGGCGGGCGCGATGAAGCCGGCGATGATGTTGAGCAGCGTGGACTTGCCACAGCCCGACGGCCCGACGATGCAGACGAACTCGGACGCCTTGATATCGAAATTGACGTCCTTGACCCCCGGCACCTTGCCGCCCGGCGTGTCGTAGATGAGCGAGACGTCGCGGATTTCGATGGGGGTCATTGTTACTCCGGTACAGGGCGCGGACGATACACTAGGTTCACGTCGCGCCGGAAGCCGTCCGGACAGGCGGCGTGTGCCGGGTTATAGTCGCACGCAAAAGACCAGCAATACGGCCGGGGGAGGATGACATGTTGGTAATGTTGCGGACGCTGCTGGGCGTCCTTGCGGTCTGCGCCACACCGGCCTTGGCCGACTCCTGGCCCTCCCGTCCGATCCGCCTCATTGTCGCCTATGCACCGGGCGGGACCGGCGACGTCGTCGCGCGGCTGCTGTCCGACAAGCTTGCGTCCGCGCTCGGCCAGAGCATCGTGGTCGAAAACCGCGCAGGCGCGAGTGGCGCCATCGGCGCGCGCGCGGTCGCGACCGCGACGCCCGACGGTTACATGCTGCTGCTCGGCCAGACCGGCGAAATCTCGATCAACCAGCATTGGCTGAAAGATGCCGGCTACGACCCCGACAGGGATCTGCAGCCGATCGCGCTCGCGTCCGTCGTGTCGCTCGCGCTCGTGGTGCCGGAAAAGGCGCCGTATTCGACCATGAAGGACTTCGTTGCCTATCTGAAATCCGGCAAGCCGGTCACCTTTGCCTCGGCTGGTGTCGGCACGCCCGGCTTTTTCGCCGGCGAGGCGCTCAAGGCCGGCGTCAAAGGCAACATGACGCACGTGCCCTACAAGGGCGCGGGACCCGCGCTCAACGATCTGCTCGGTGCGCACGTCGACATGTATTTCCCCGGTTTTCCGGCCGTGACGCCGCAGGTCAAAGCCGGCTCGTTGAAGCTGTTGGCGGTGTCGTCCGGCACCCGCGTGCCATCGGCGCCCGACGTGCCGACGGTTGCCGAAGTGACCGGCATCAAGAATTTCGATTACACGCTGTGGCAGGGCATCTTCGCGCCGCGCGGCACGCCGGACGATATCGTGAAGCGGCTCAACACCGAGATCAACAAGATCCTGGCGACCGAGGAGATCAAGAAAAAGTTCGCCGAGCTCGGCGCCGACATCCGGCCAATGTCGGTCGCGCAGTTCACGACGTTCGTGCAGGCCGAAAGCGCCAAATACGTGCAGGTCATCAAGGCGACGGGCGCCAAGCCTGAGTAACCTGCCCGAATGATCTAGCCCTTGGCCGCTCGCACCATGCCCCAGCGGTAGACGGTGAAGCGCTCGAGCGAGCCGAACACCACGCGCTCGAACACGAAGCCGATCGCGCCGATGACGATCAGCGACGCCAGCATGATGTCGGCGTTGAGGAACTCCTTGGCGTCGAAGATCACCCAGCCGAGGCCCCAGTCGGAGGCCGCGATCATCTCCGCACCTACCACCGCGATCCAGCAGCGCAGGAAGGCCTGCCGCATGCCGGTGATGATGAAGGGCGAAGCACCCGGGATGATCACCTTCCAGAACAGCTTGTGCTCGTCGGCGCCCATCGAGCCTGCCGCGCGCATCCACAAAGGATTGACCGAGCGCACGCCCGACCAGGTGTTGAACAGCATCGGGAAACTCGCGGCATAGAACACGATCATGATGGTGGTGAGATTGCCGATGCCGAACCACAGCATGAACAGGGGCACCAGCGCGAATGAGGGGATCGGCATCAGCGCGCTGACCAGCGGCAGCACGAAATTCTCCACCCGCTTGAAGCGCGCCATCAGGATGCCGAGCGGCAGCGCGAACACCACGGCGAGGAAGAAACCGAACAGCACGCGGTAAAGCGTATAAGCCGCGTGCAGCTCCATGGTGCCGTCGCGCATCATGATGACGAGCGCGCTCAGGATGGTGGGGATGGTCGGCAGCAGAGCCGCGGCGAATATACCGCTGCGCGCCAGCGCCTCGTAGAGCAGAGCCGCCACCACCAGCGTGACGCCGCCGCGGATCATCGAGCGATTGTTTTGCTTCTGATCTTTCATGACGCGGTGATCATTCCCCAACGCACGACGGTGTAGTTCTCGATCTTCTGGAACACGAATTTCTCCAGCGCCAGGCCGATTACCGCGATCACGATGACGCCCGCCATCATGGCGTCGGTGTTGAGAAATTCGCGCGCGCCGAAAATCAGCCAGCCGAGACCCCACGGCACGGCGGCGAGCATCTCCACCGCGACCAGAATGCGCCAGGCCTGCCCGAGGCCGAGCCGCAGTCCGGTGAGAATATAAGGCAGCGCGCCGGGCAGGATGACGTGACGGAAGATGCGCCGGTTGCTGGCGCCCATCGATTGCGCCGAGCGCAGCCAGATTTCCTTCACGGCTTTGACGCCAGTCCACGTGTTGTAGATCACCGAAAACATCGACACGAAGCCGACCAGCAGCACGGCGGAAAAATTGCCGGGCCCGAACCAGAGCAGAAACAGCGGCGTGTAGGCGATGCCCGGGATCGGCGCGAGAATGCTCACCAGCGGCAGGAAAATATCTTCTGCCCGGCGCGAGCGTCCCATCAGCATGCCGATCGTGACGCCGAAAAACGCAGCCAGCGCGAAGCCCGACAGCAGCCGCAGCAGCGTCTCGATCGTGTGATGCGGCAGGATGCCGGCAACCGTCAACTCGACGAAGGAGCGCGCGATGTCCTCGAGCGTCGGAAACAGTTGCCGCGGGAAAAGTCCGGCCCAGGCCACAATCTCCCACAGCGCGCCCACCACCAGGAACGGAAAGGCGTTGCGCGCGATGGCACGCCAGCGTTCGCGTGCATCGAGCGCGCTTGGCGCGTCCTGCAAGGCAATGGTGACGGCGTCCTGCATTGGGCCCGTGCGGCGTCCTCCGGTTCGTCTTATTGCGGCATTTGGCCCCGCATGGGACGCATGCCACCGAGCCTTGTTCCCGGCCCCGGGGACAGGATAATGCCGCGGCGAGGGCCGCCACAAGCATAGGCAACATTCCTTTTGGCGCTGGCGCGTTGCGCGCGGAACGGCTAAAGCCCGCGACAAAGTTTCAACGGGAGTTTCGTAATGTCGAACAAGACGCAAAAGGTCGGCTGGATCGGCGCGGGCCGCATGGGGACGCCGATGATCGAGCGCCTGCTCAAGGCCGGCCATGACGTGACGATCTGGAACCGCACCCGCGCCAAGGCCGAGCCGCTCGCCGCCAAGGGCGGCAAGCTGGTCGACAAGCCTGCCGAGCTTGCCGGCTGCGACGTCGTGTTCGCAATCGTCTCCACCGGCAAGGATGTCGAGGAAGTGCTGTTCGGCAAGGGCGGCCTGCTCACCGGCAGCCAGAAGCCGAAGATGGTGGTCGATTGCTCGTCGATCTCCGTCGAAGAGTCCGCCGACATCCGCAAGAAGCTCAAGGACAAGGGCGTGAGCTTCATCGCCGCGCCGGTGTCCGGCAATGCCAAGGTCATCAAGGCCGGCAAACTGTCATCGGTGGTGTCCGGCCCGGAAGCCGACGCCAAGGTGGCGATGCCGCTGATCGAGGTGTTCGCGCCGCAGGGCGTGTCCTACGTCGGCGACGGCGAGCTCGCGCGCATCTGCAAGATCGCGCACAACGTCATGCTCGGCGTGGTGATCGAGAACCTGATCGAGATCACGCTGCTCGCCAACAAGATGGGCGTGCCGCGCCACGCCTTCCTTGCCTTCATGAACAACGGCGTCATGGGATCGATGTTCACGAAGTACAAGACGCCGGCGCTGGTCAATCTCGACTGGACAACGACGTTCACGCCGGAGCTGCTGCGCAAGGACCTCGATCTCGGCCTCGAGCTCGGCCGCGAATGGGACGTGCCGATGCCGGTGACGGCAGCCACGCGCGAGGTGCTGCAGACGCATTTCGGCGCCGCCACGCTGCAGAAAGATCCCGAAGCCTATCTGCAGAAGGATTTCGCCGCGCTCGCCGAGACCATGGCGCTTGCCGCCGGCATGAAGCTCACGCCCGAGAACAAGAATGTCGGGACGGGCCTGGAGTAATCTTCGGCAATAGAGTCGCTGAAAATGATCATGCCCCGCTCTCGCGGGGCATGATTGTTTGTGGATGTCCGCTTACGGCTGGGCGATGTGCCAGGCGCCGTTGAGGAAGCCGTCGCCAGTGATGTCGCCGGCCTTCTTGTCGTTCTTCCAGGTGTAGAGCGGCTTGCCCTTGTAGGCCCACTGCATCGAGCCGTCGTCGCGCTTGATGACTGTGTAGCCGCCCTCGGTCTTGTCCGAAGCCGCCGCCATCAGCGGTGGCCAGTTGCCGGCGCAAGGACCGTTGCAGGCAGACTTGCCGCCGGCGTCCTTGTCGAAGGTGTAGAGCGTCATGCCCTTGGCGTCGGTCAGCACCTTGCCTTTGGCGCTGTCACCGGTCTTGGCCGGCGCGGCGAGCGCCGCACCCGCGATGGCGAACGCGGCGAGCGCCGCAACTGACACGAGAATTTTCTTCATGAAGGTCCTCCTGCTCCAGCTTGTTGTGGGGGCGTTTGCCCGAAGAATAAATCCCCGGCATCGCGGACTATTCCGCCCCAGCGGCGGGAGAAATTTTTTCTAGTGCGTGGAATATTCGGGCGTCGGCGGATAAAAAAAGGGAGCCGCTGGCGCAGCTCCCTGCGTGCATGAGTGGAGGATTGTGGCCGCCGTCCAAGCCTTAAGGGAGGAAAAAACGGCAGCCATGCACGAGCCCAGTCAACGCGCCCCGTGCGCCGCTCACAAGTAAAATGGCCGTAAATTAGCACTGGAACTATTTTTCCAAATTGGCGCATGATCACGCCAAATCGACAGGCAAAAGGGAAACGCCATGGCATTTACGCTGTACAATGCGCCGCAATCGACCTGCAGCCAGCGCGTTCGCTTCGTGCTCAACACCAAGGGGCTGCCGTTCGATGAGGTGAAGCTCAATCTGCTGGCCGGCGATCAGCTCAAGCCCGAATACCTCAAGCTCAATCCCAACGGCGTGGTGCCCACCCTCGATCACGATGGGCAGATCGTCATCGATTCCAACGTCATCACCGAATACCTCGACGAGGTCGAGCCGAAGGCGAGCTTCACTCCGGAAAATCCGGTCGCGCGCGCCCGCATGCGCACGCTCATGCACTTCATCGACGAGATGCCGGCGGCCGCCGTGCGCGTGCCCACCTTCAACCTCGCCTTTCTGCCGAGCTTCCAGAAAATGAGCGCGCAGGACTTCGAAGCCATGGCGGAATCCAAACCGATCCGCCGCGAGTTCATGAAGACGATGGGGCAGGGCGGCTTCCCGCAGGCCGAGATGGACGCGGCGCTTGCGCGCCTGCGCCGCACTTATGAGCGTATGGACCGCGAGATCGAAGCGAGCGGCGGACCGTGGCTGCTCGGCAAGGACATCACGCTCGCCGACGTCGCCGTGATGCCGGCGCTGGTGCGCATGGACGATCTCGGACTGGCGGGCTGGCAGGACCTGCCGCGTGTCGTCACCTGGTACAGGAACATCCGTTCGCACCCGGCCTTCGCCCCAACCTTCTATCCGGGCTCGCTGCTGTCGGAGCGTTTCCCGCACCTGCGCGAGAAGCAGGCGAAAAGCGCCTGAAATTGAATGAACCTGCGACCGGTCGGGCGCGACCAAGGGATGGCGGCGCGGAAAGCCGCCAGTCGCTATTGAGGGGGCCGCCATGCGCCGTACGTTCTTTGCCGTTTTCGCAACGCTTGCCGTCCTTGTCGCGCCCTGCGCGCAGGCCCAAAGCAACGCCAAGGCCGAGATCTGCGCCGCCGGCGACGACAGCGCGCAATCGCCGGAACAGCGCATCGCCGCCTGCACGTCGCTGATCGAGGACACCAAGGACGACAAGGAGCGCTCGAAACTCCTCACCAATCGCGGCGCCGCCAACTGGTACGCCAACAAGATGAAGGCGGCTTACGCCGACTTCGACCGCGCCATCGCGCTCGATCCCACCAACGCGCGCGCCTATCGCGAGCGCGGCAACGCCTATCGCGGCGACGGCAAGATCGACAAGGCGCTGGCCGACGCCAATGCGTCGGTACGGCTCGATCCGAAGGATCCGGTCGCCTTCGACTACCGCGGCAATGTGTTCAACAACAATCGGCAGTTCGACCGCGCCATCGAGGACTACAACGAGGCGCTGCGGCTCGATCCGAAGAACGCCCAGGCTTTCATGGATCGCGGCGTCGCCTACTACTTCAAGCGCGACTTCCAGAACGCCATCAAGAATTATGACGAGTCGATCAAGCTACGTCCCGACAGCGCGCGCGCCTTCACCAATCGCGGCGCCGCCTACAAGGCGCTCGGCAACCGCGAGCAGTCGCTTGCCGACGAGAGCCAGGCGATAAAGATCGATCCCGCCGATTCGATCAACTTCGACAATCGCGGCCTGTCTCATCAGGAGAATGGCGACCACGAGCGCGCCATCGCCGACTTCGACGAGGCGATCCGCCTGCGCCCGGAAGCGAGCTTCCTGACCAACCGCGGCGACAGCTACAATGCCAAAGGCGACTACGACCGCGCCATTTCCGACTACGACCGTGCCATCAAGCTCGATCCAGGCTTTGGGCGCGCCTACAACAACCGCGGCGCCGCCTGGCGGGGTAAAGGCGACAATGACCGGGCGATGGCCGATTACGAGCAGGCGTTCCGCATCGATCCGCACCTGGACGACGCCGCCGAGAATCTCGCGGTGCTGCGCCAGGAGCGCGACCGCCGCCACACCGTGTCGGGCGCGGGCGGCACCAACAGCGTACTGCCGACCTTCGACTGCTCGAGCGCCAGGCGCGCGGTGGAGAAAGCGATCTGCTCGGATCCCGAACTGGCGCGGCTCGACCGGGCGATCGATGATGCCTACAAGTCCGCGCTCGCCAAGCAGGACAAGCATGGCGTCGCCGAGCTAAAACGCGAGCAACGCGCCTTCATCGCGCGCCGCGACCGGGCCTTCGGCGATCCTGACTACCAGATCAAGCGCGAGTTCGAGCGCCGGCTCGAAACGCTGCGCGAGGCCGCCCGCTGAAGCCCGGCGCCGGCCGTCTTGCACCGGCGTGTAAAACTCGTATGTGCAGGACGTGCCTGCCACAAGGGAGTTTTGCCATGAATCCCATTACTCTGTTGATCACTGCTGTTTTTGCCGGCATCGGCGCGCTGCTGTTCACGATGCGCATGCCGGCCCCCGGTATTGCCTTCGGCGTGCTCGCCGTCCTCACGCTCTATTCGCTGAAGATGGCCAATAACTGGGAGCGCTTCGTTATTCTGCGCGCCGGCAAGCTGTCGGGCGTCAAAGGCCCGGGGCTTTTCCTGATCATCCCTATTCTCGATGCCGTCACCGCCGTGGTCGACGAGCGCATCCAGACCACCGGATTCAACGCCGAGCAGGCTCTGACCCGCGACACCGTGCCGGTCAATGTCGACGCCATCATCTTCTGGCATGTCCACGATGCGCAGAGCGCGGCGCTCAACATCACGGACTATCGCCAGGCCATCGATCGGGTGGCGCAGACATCCTTGCGGGAAATGATCGGCGCTTCGCATCTGTCGGAGTTGTTGTCCGAGCGCAAGGCGGCCGACGAAGTGCTGCGCGCCGAGATCGCACGCAAGACCGCCGATTGGGGCATTTCTGTCAATTCCGTCGAGATCCGGGATGTCGCCATTCCGGTCGCGTTGCAGGACGCTATGTCGCGCCAGGCGCAAGCCGAGCGCGAGAAGGAAGCGCGCGTCATTCTCGGCTCGGCCGAGGCCGCGATCGCCGCGAAATTCGTGGAAGCCGCCAAGACCTATGCCGGCGAACCGGCGGCGCTGCATCTGCGCGCGATGAACATCATCTATGAGACGACCAAGGAGCGCGGCGCCACCATCCTGATGCCGACGTCGATGGTCGATTCGATGAGCGTGGCGCTGCCCGCGGCGATGATGGCGCAGGGCGCCAAGCCTGCTTAACGCAAGCCCGCTTAACGCCAGGGGCCGCTGTCTATTCGACACGCTGCGGCAGCATGCAGTTTGTTATGGCGCTTTATGACAAACAAAACAGTTCTGTGACTCGAAAATTAAGCGGTCGGGAACCCTTGCGCGTTAGGTAATTCGGCATTGCCCGCTCCACCGGTGCGATCGACGAATTGTCGACAGCGATGGGCGACATCGACCAGCAGCTTGCCCACGCCTCCCGTGTCGTCGTCGAGGCGACGCGGCGGGCCGATGTTGCCGTTGAAAATGCCGACGGCTTGCTCTCGACCATGAGCGAGATCGACAAGGTGGCCGGCATGATCCAGGCGATCGCCAGCCAAACCAATCTGCTTGCCCTCAATGCCACCATCGAGGCGGCGCGGGCCGGCGAATCCGGCCGGGGCTTCGCGGTCGTTGCTCAGGAGGTCAAGACGCTCGCGGCGCAGACCACCAAGGCGCTCGCCGACATCAAGGACAAGACCTCCGCCGTCGGCCACATCATCGACGGCGTGCGCGGCGCGACCCAGTCGATCTCGACGGTCATCGGCAACATCGAGCAGGTGTCGCAGGCGATCACCGGCTCGGTGCGCATCCAGAGCGAAGCAACGCAGAAGATCGCGGAAAGCGTCGATGGCGCCGCGCGGCGCACCCGTCAGGTCGCCGACACCATTACCGGCGTCGACGACTTCGCCAATCGCACGCGGCTCGGCGCCGAGCAGATCATGCACGCGGTCGCCGACGTCAACCGCCAGGCCGGCGCGCTCGAAGCGGAAGCCCAGGAATTCATCGCCCGCGTTCGCGCGGCGTGAGCCGGCTGAAACGCCTCAAACACCCGTTCAGAAACGAAGCTGGGCGCCGGCCCGCAACGACCATGAGCTCTGGTCGGAACGGCCGATCGAATTGTACGGGGCGCCAACCTGACCGGTAAAATTGCCGGCGGTGATTGCCTTGAGGCCGCCGCCGGCGCGCCCGCCGCATTTGGAGTCGGTGACCACGATGCCGTCGGCGGCGACAATGCCCGGCTGGTTGACGGTGTCGCAATCGAGCGCGCCGAAAGCGAACGGCTCGACCGCCCAGGCGCCGCCGGGCGCGATGACGGTGTAGCCGATCTCTGGCCCGACCGAGGCTCGTCCGAGCTTGACCGTGGCGCCGGGCACAGCGGCGCCCGCCGAGTTGACATAGGCATCATGGTTCTCGCGCGCATAGTAGATGTTGGCGCGCGGCGTGAAGCGCCATGGCCCATCGCGCCAGTTGCCGACGAGCGAGGCGGAGACATAGTCGCGCCGGGCATTGTAGTTGCCGACGCCGGTCCCATCCGACATTGAGTAGTCGAGGAATGCCCGCCCCACCGCGACATTGAGCACGACCGGCGGCAATAGCTGCCAGCTTGCATAGGGGCCGACCGACGGTCCCGAACCGCGCAAGTAGCCGCCGTTGAACGTCGTGTCGAACTTCTGGTTCTCGTATCCGGCCATGACGCCGACGATCAGCGGTTGGGAAGAAAACCGGTAGTCGAGCCCGCCGGTCACGACGGAGGTGTGGCCGTCGGTGGCGGCGGGGCCGTCGCGGTCGAAGCCGGTGTAAGTGGTGTCGGTCCAGGCCGACCACGGCGACCGCGGGTTCGCTGCGGCCGGCGCGTCGGGTATTCCTTGCGCGCCTGCATAGGCCAGCGCGCGCGCGATGACCGGATCGCGCCAGGGCGAATTGGCCGGCATTTCGTCGGTCGTCGGCGCGAATGGCCGCCCTTTTATTGCGCCGGCGGCGATGCTTGCTCCGGACTGCATTTGTTGCAGAGAGCCGATCATCGATTGCGTAGCGCCAATCTGCTGCTGGAGTGCGGCCTTCTCGGCCTCCAGCTGGATTCGCTGCGCTTCCTGCAGCGCCAGATTGTTTCTCAGCTGCAGTTCGAGCTGGGTCAATTTGGCTTCCGCCAGAGACAGGTTCATTTGCATCTGGGTTATTTGCTGAACGATTTTGAGAGCTTCCGTCAGCAGCGTGGGCATAAACCACATATCGTTGAGATGATTGTCGAGACTCGTCGACGATGCACCGAGTGCCGTGTTTCCGGCGTGCGACGTCAGGCTGCTGATCAAATTCGCGCTCGGGGGAGGCGGCGGCGCACACGTCGGAGGGCATCCGGGGTCGTCAGCTGCGGCCGGCGACATCGTGCACAGCGCAGCCAACAGCGCGAGCCCGGCAATCCTCGTCGCGCGAAACCCCCAGGACATGACAAGAACCGCACGGTAGCGCGGCTTAAGGCCGCGACGTTGTTGCACTGACTTACCGCAACTATCGTCGCCGCTTGACGCGGCAACTGCAAGTGGGGTGCTGCTGCTACGACGTCCGCGCGGCGTAACTTCCACCCGCTCATTCCCGTGCTAGCGGGAATCCAGCGTGGCGCGAATGAATCGGGTCCCCGCTTTCGCGGGGACGGGCGGTTTTTGATCAGTACTTCGCCGAGATCGGCAGTTCTTCCGCCGGGAACAGCGAGATCAGGCGGCAGCCTTTGTCGGTGACCACGACCTCTTCCTCGATGCGCGCGGCCGAGAAGCCGTCGGTCGCCGGGCAATAGGTCTCGATCGCGAACACCATGCCTTCCTTGATCTCGGTCGGGTGATCCATCGACACCACGCGCGAGATGATCGGCCGTTCGTGCAGGTTCAGCCCGAGGCCGTGCGCGAATTGCAGGCCGAAGGCCGCCATTTCGTCGGGGAAGCCGAACTCGTTCGCCTTCGGGAATACTTCGCAGATGTGGGCGGTTGAGGCGCCCGGCTTGATGCGCTCGATGGCGTTGTCGAGCCACTCGCGCGCCATGCGGTAGGCGTCGTGCTGCGCCGGCGTCGCCCGACAGACGTTGAAGGTGCGGTAGTAGCAGGTGCGATAGCCCATGAAGCTTTGCAGGATGTCGAAGAAGGCCTGGTCGCCCGGGCGGATCATGCGGTCGGTGAAATTGTGTGGATGCGGTGAGCAGCGTTCGCCGGAAATGGCGTTGACCGCTTCGACATCGTCGGAGCCGTGCGTGTAGAGGAACTTGTTGACCTCGGCGACGATGTCGTTCTCGCGGATGCCCGGCCGCAGCATCTCGTTGACGACGTCATAGGCGCCGTCGACCATCGCCGCGGCGCGGTTCAACAGCGCGATCTCGTCGGACGATTTGACCTCGCGCGCGCTCAGCATGATTTGCTGGCCGTCCTTGACTTTGAGCCCGGCCTTTTCGAGTTCGAACATCATCGGCGGCTCGATGATGTCGACGCCGACCGGCATCTTGGCGACGCCAGCCGATTTCAGGATCGAGGCCATCTCCTCGGCGTGGCGCTTCATCAGGCCGAAGGCGGGATCGACGGTGCCGCGCAGGCCGACCAGGCCGGCCCGGCAGTTTTCCGCCGGCAGCCACGGCGAATAGAGCTTGTGATGCATAGCGGCCGAACCGAAGTCCCACAGGATCGGGTCTTGGCCGCGGATCAACAGCGCGAAGCGCGACAGCTTGTCGCGCGCCCATTCGCCGATCTTGGTCGAGGTGACGTAGCGGACGTTGTTGTCGTCGAACAGCAGCAGCGCGCCGCACTCGGACTTCTCCAGCGCCGCCTGAGCGCGGGCGAGCCGGTAGCGATGCATGCGCCGGTAATCGACGCGCTCCTCGAAATCGACGCCCATGGTGCCGAGCGCGGGCAGATGGCGGCCCCAATTGTAGCGCGGGTTGATGTCCTCGGCGGTGATCTTGCGCGGCTCGCGCGTTCTCTCGTCCATGGCGTCGCTCCCTGAAGGGCGTTGTTCGGTTGGCCGGCTTATAGCGGGCGGGATCGCTGAATTATAGGCCCGCCAGGCCCGCCGGGGAACAGCACCCTGGGCCGGACATTACGCCGCGCTCTTTTTGCCCCACAGCCGGGCCGAGGCGATGTCGGCGCCCTTGCGGATGGCGGCGAGCTTGAGCCAGACCACCGGCTCGATCACCCATTCGCGCTTGGTGAAGGTGCCGAAGCCGCAATCGGTCGAGGCGATGACGCGCTCGCGGTCGCCGACGGTGCGCACCGCTTCCTCGATGCGCCGCGCCACGACCTCCGGGTGTTCGACGAAATTGCTGGTGGTTTCGACAACGCCGGGGATCAGCAGCATGTCCTTCGGCAACGGGTGCTTCTTCAGAGCATCATATTCGTGGGCGTGGCGCGGGTTGGAGAACTCGATCGACAGCGCGCCGACCTTGGCCTGGTACAGCGCCGGCAGGATCTTCTCCAGCGCGATGTCGTGGATGTGCGGGCCTTCCCAATTTCCATAACAGATGTGCAACCGCACGCGGTCGCGCGGAATGCCCTCGATACCGGAGTTGATCGCGGCGACATGGCGCTCGACGCGTTTGACGAAGCCGGCGTCGTCGAGGTCGCGGTACATCATGACGCGGTCCATGGCGAGATCGGGCGCGTCGATCTGCAGGATCAATCCGGCTTTATGGATAGCCTGATACTCATTCTTCATCTCGCGCGCGATGGCGTCGAGATAATCGTCGTGGCTCTTGTAGAAGGCGTTGAGCATCGTGGTCGAGATGATCCCGGGCGAGGGCGCCGTCATGAAGCGTTCGGAAAACGCGCCGAGCTCGCCGGCGATTCTGTTGAAGCCGGCGATCTCCTCGGTGATCGGCTTCGTGTCCTTGTACTTGATATCGGCTTGCGCTTCCGGGGCGCCCTGCTGGCTCTTGGGTGTGTTGGGGAAACGCCGCATCAGGTAGCTGATGAGCTCGGGGAATTCCTCGAATTCGATGCCGCGGCGGCGCTTCGACACGCCGGCAAAGCCGGTCATGCGCTGCGGCACGTAGGTCTGGAAGCCGATGCGCCGCTGCTCGCCGTCATTGCCGATGTCGATGCCGGCGTCCATCTGCTTCTTCACGACGTGCCGCACGGCCTCGTCCATCTCGCCGGCCATCGTCTTCGCGTCGTATGGCTTGCCCTCCTCCTGCGCCACCAAGAGGTCGGACAGCTTCTCGTTGCGCGGCAGGCTGCCGACATGGGTGGTGAGGATGCGGTCGCGGCTGAAGATCATGAGCGTGGCTCCGAATGCGGCTTTTGGCGCGGCGAAATATGCTTCGCTTTGCAGGCCTTGGCTTTGCGGGGCATAATACGCACCGTCTCGGGAGGAAAAACAATGGCTGTTGCCGAAGCGCGTGCCGACGCGCCGAGCGCGCATGGCTCCGTGGGCCAAGACCCACAAGTCCCACGCGACTACAATTTCGCCGCTGACGTTCTCAAATTGAATCTGGACGCCGGCCGCGCCAGCAAGCCGGCCTATATCGACGCGCGCGGCACGCACACCTATGGCCAGCTCGCCGACCGCGTCGCGCGCTTCTCGGCCGCTTTGCGCGGCCTCGGCATCAAGCGCGAAGATCGCGTTTTGATGGCGCTGCTCGACACCATCGACTGGCCGACGGCGTTTCTCGGCTGCCTCAAGGCCGGCATCATCGCGGTGCCGGTCAACACGCTGCTGACCGAAGACGACTACCGCTTCATGCTGGCCGACAGCCGCGCCAAATGCCTGGTGGTGTCGGAAGCGCTGTTCCCGAAATTCGAGAAGCTGATCAAGCAATCGCCCGACCTCGAGCACGTCATCGTCTCGGGCGCCAATCCGCACGGCTATCGCCTGTTCGAGGATCTGATCGGCGCCGACGAGCCGGACGATTACACCGCGCCGACCGTGGCTGACGACATGGCGTTCTGGCTCTACACCTCAGGCTCGACCGGCAAGCCGAAGGGCGCGGTGCACGTGCATGCGAGCCTCAAGCTCACCGCCGATCTCTACGGCACGCCGGTCGCCGGCATCAAGGACAGCGACGTCTGCTATTCTGTGGCGAAGCTGTTCTTCGCCTACGGTCTCGGCAACGCCATGACCTTTCCGCTGTCGGTCGGCGCCACCACGGTGCTCAACGCTGAGCGGCCAACGCCGGACGGCGTTGCGGCGCTGCTCAAGAAGCACCCCGTCACGGTGTTCTACGCGGTGCCGACCTTCTATGCGGCGTTCCTGGCGAGCCCGAACGCGCCGCAGAAATCCGACCTGAAGATTCGTCGCTGCATTTCGGCCGGCGAGGCGCTGCCCGAGGAGATCGCCAAGCGCTGGAAGGAACGTTACGGGGTGGAAATCTCCGACGGCCTCGGCACCACCGAGATGCTGCACATTTATCTGACCAACGCGCCGGGCGCGACCAAGTACGGCACCACCGGCCGCGCCGTGCCCGGCTACGAGATCAAGCTCATCGGCGAGGACGGCAAGCCGGTCCAGCGCGGCGAGATGGGCGAGATGTACGCGCGCGGGCCGACCAGCGCGATCATGTACTGGAACAACCGCGAGAAGTCGCGCTCGACCTTCCAGGGCGAGTGGACGCGTTCCGGCGATAAATATATCGAGGACGAAGACGGCTATTACGTCTGCTGCGGCCGCGCCGACGACATGTTGAAAGTGTCGGGCATGTACGTGTCGCCGTTCGAGGTCGAGGCGGCGCTGTCCTCGCACCCGGAGGTGCTGGAAGCGGCGGTGGTCGGCTGGTTCGACGACCAGAAGCTGGTGAAGCCGAAAGCTTTCGTCGTGCTCAAGCTGCCGGACAGGGCGAGTGAGCAATTGGCCGACGCGCTGCGCGAGCACGTCAAGCAGAAGCTGGCGCCGTTCAAGTATCCACGCTGGATCGAGTTCCGCGCCGAGCTGCCGAAGACCGCGACCGGCAAGATCCAGAGATTTAAGTTGAGGGCAGAAGGGAACCTGTGACTGTCATGCCCGCGAAGGCGGGCATCCAGTAATCACTGAGTCAAAACCTGATCGCAAACACCGGGGATACTGGATCGTCCGCCTTCGCGGACGATGACACCGAGTAAACATGACGACAGTGCCACTCTCCGACCCCGGCTTCCTCGACATCGGCGCGCAGCGGCTCGAATACCGCATGGTCGGGCCGCGGCCCGACAAGGCACCGACGCTGGTGCTGCTGCACGAGGGCCTCGGCTGCGTCGGGCTGTGGGGCGATTTTCCGGAAAAATTGCAGACGGCGACCGGCTGCGGCGTCTTCGTCTACTCACGCGCCGGCTACGGCAAATCCTCGCCGGTGAGGCTGCCGCGGCCGCTGTCCTACATGCATGACGAGGCGCGCGCGGTGCTGCCGAGATTGCTCGAGACCATCGGCTTCCGGCGCGGGCTGCTGATCGGCCACAGCGACGGCGCTTCGATCGCGGCGATCTACGCCGGCTCGCATCAGGATCATCGCGTCGGCGGCCTGGTGCTGATGGCGCCGCACTTCTTCACCGAGGATATGGGCATCAAAGCGATTGAGGAGGCGAAGAAGGCCTACGAGACCGGCGACCTCAAGCCGCGTCTTGCGCGCTGGCACGCCGATGTCGACAACGCCTTCAAGGGCTGGAACGGCGCCTGGCTCGATCCGGATTTCCGCAAATGGGACATTACCGAATTCCTCGCCTACATCCGCGTGCCGGTGCTCATCGTGCAAGGCGAGGACGACCAATACGGCACGGTGAAACAGATCGAGGTGGCCGAGCGGGAATGCTATTGCCCGGTCGAGGTGGCGCTCCTGAAAGGCGCGAAACATTCGCCGCAACGCGAAGCGCCGGAGGCGACGCTGAAAGCGATGTCGGATTTTGTCGCCCGTGTGTTGCGGGCCAATGAGCCACAGCCGTTCGTTCCCGCGAAAGCGGGAACCCAGGGGCCACAATAAAGAAAGAGCTGGGTCCCCGCTTTCGCGGGGACGAGCGGTTGCGAATCGGCTCGATTATTCCGCCGCCGCCTTCTTGGCGCTGCCGCCGAGCGCGGAGACGAGATAGTCCATCGCCACCTGCACGCCGCCCTTCTTGAACGGCACGCCGGCCAGCTGCAGCGCCATTTCTGTGGCGCCGAGGCCGGCGATCAGCGCGGCGTCGTTGATGTCGCCGAGGTGGCCGATGCGGAAATACTTGCCGGCATATTGGCCGAAGCTCGCGCCGTAGGAGATGTTGAATTCCTCGAGCGCCAGCGCGCGGAATTTATCGGCGTCGTGGCCGTCCGGCATCATGATCGCGGTGATGGTCGGCGAATACTGGCTGGCGTTCTTGTTGAGGTTCTCGAGGCCCCAATGCTTCACCGCGTGGCGGGTGGCCTCGGCCATCCGGTCATGCCGGGCGAAGACATTGTCGAGACCTTCTTCGTGCAGCATCTCGATGCCGACGATGAGGCCCTGCAGCATCTGCGTCGCCGGCGTGTAGGGGAAGAAGCCGATTTTGTTCATCGCCAGCATCTCGTCCCAGGCCCAGAACGACTTGGTGAGCTTGGAGGTCTTGTTGGCGGCGAGTGCCTTGTCGGACACCGCGTTGAACGACATGCC
The DNA here is from genome assembly GCA_963742095.1 of uncultured Alphaproteobacteria bacterium. GTDB lineage: Bacteria > Pseudomonadota > Alphaproteobacteria > Rhizobiales > Xanthobacteraceae > Pseudolabrys. Next base: position 532,509 of record CAVUKJ010000003.1, on the reverse strand, counting down.
GGGCGGCAGCATCAGGCCCTTCTGCGCGCCGCCGACGGAAACGTCGACGCCCCACTCGTCGTGCCGGTAGTCGGCCGAGGCGAGCGAGGAGATGGTGTCGACGAAGAACAGCGCCGGATGGTTCGCTGCATCGATCGCCTTGCGGATGTCGGCGATCGGCGTCAACGCGCCGGTCGAGGTTTCGTTGTGCAGGACGCAGACCGCCTTGATCTCTTTGTTCTTGTCCTCGCGGAGCTTGGCTTCGATCGCCTTCGGATCGATGCCGTTGCGCCAGTCCGTCGTGATGAATTCCGGCTTGAGGCCGAGCTTCTCGGCCATCTTCTTCCACAGCGCCGCGAACTGGCCGGTCTCGACCATCAGCACGCGGTCGCCGGGCGACAGCGTGTTGACGAGCGCGGCTTCCCACGCGCCGGTGCCGGTCGCGGTGTAGATGATGACCGGATTGGTGGTCTTGAAGATTGTCTTGATGCCGTCGAGGCAGCGCTTGGCGAGCTTGGAAAATTCCGGACCGCGATGATCGATGATCGGCGTGTCCATCGCGCGCAGGATGCGATCGGGAACCGGCGTCGGTCCCGGAATATGCAAAAGATGACGCCCGACGGGACGCGAAGAATTCTTAGCCATAGCGAGTCCACTCCTAAACGGCGCTAATCTAATGGGATTTCGTGTGTTCCGTACCGTCCCGGCGGGGAGCGGTGTCTTGCTGCGTTGAACTATGAATGTAACATTCCGGTCAAGCGATTTTCCGCAATGCGAACAAGAGCCTTCTGCATAGGCTGACCGCAGCCCAAAAAGGATAAGAAACGTGGCGCTAGTGATGCCTGGGCTGGAACGGCGGCTGAAGGCCGAGTTGAGCGGCGACGTCCGTTTCGACCGTTTTACGCGCGGCCGCTACGCCACCGACGCCTCGCACTACCAGATTGTCCCCGTCGGCGTCGTCGCCCCGCGGACGATAGAGGAAGCCGAACGGGCGATAGGGATCGCCAAGGCCGACAAGGTCAGCGTACTGGCGCGGGGCGGCGGAACGTCGCAGGCCGGGCAGACGGTCGGCGAATTGCTGGTGGTCGACTGCTCGAAGTATCTCACCCGCATTCTCGACCTCGACATCAAGCGCGCTCGCTGCACGGTCGAGCCCGGCATCGTGCTCGACGACCTCAACCGCCAGCTCAAGCCGCACGGCCTTTGGTTTCCGGTCGATATCTCGACGTCGTCGCGCGCCACCATCGGCGGCATGGCCGCCAACAATTCCTGCGGCGGCCGTTCGATGCGCTACGGCACCATGCGCGACAATGTCGTCTCGATCGAAGCGGTGCTGGCCGACGGCACGTTGGCGAATTTCGGCCGCATCGGCGGCAGCCCGAACGACGTGCCGGCGCCGTTGCGTCCGCTCGCCAAGGATCTGCTCGCCATCGGCGCGCGCGAAGCCGACGAAGTCGCCGCGCGCTTTCCCAAGGTGCAGCGCCGCGTCGGCGGCTACAATCTCGACGCGCTGGTGCCCGGAAAGAACGACATCAATCTCGCGCACATCCTGGTCGGCTCCGAAGGCACGCTCGCCTTCTCGACGCGCATCGAGCTTGCGCTGTCGCCGCTGCTGCCGCGCCGCGCGGTCGGTGCGGTGCATTTCGGCAGTTTCTACGCGGCGATGGACGCGGCTCAGCACATCGTTCGCCTCAACCCGATCGCGGTCGAGTTGATCGACCGCACCATGATCGAGCTTGCGCGCGCGATCCCGATCTACCAGCCGACGGTCGACAAATTCGTGCGCGGCGCGCCGGAGGCAGTGTTGGTCGTCGAATTCGGCGACGAGGACCAAGGCGACAATCTGCAGAACTTGATGAACCTGAAGGAGCTGATCGGCGATCTCGGCCTCGGCTGGGACAATCGAGGCGCCAAATGGGGCGGCGTCGTCGAGGTGATCGAGCCCGCGTTGCAGGCGGCGATCACCGAAGTGCGCACCTCCGGCCTCAACATCATGATGTCGATGAAGGACGAGGGCAAACCGGTGTCGTTTGTCGAGGATTGCGCGGTGCCGCTTGAGCATCTCGCCGAGTACACCTCGCGCCTCAACCAGATCTTCGAGAAGCACGGCACGCGCGGCACCTGGTACGCGCATGCCGGCTCCGGCTGCCTGCACGTCCGGCCCATCCTCAACCTGCGCCAGGACAAGGACGTCCATGCGATGCGCGCCATCGCGGAAGAAGCCTTCGCCATGGTGCGCGAGTACAAAGGCTCGCATTCCGGCGAGCACGGCGACGGACTGGTGCGGTCGGAGTTCAACGAGCCGATGTTCGGCGCGCGGCTCGCCCGCGCGTTTGAAGAGGTGAAGGACCGCTTCGATCCGAACGGCGTCTTCAATCCCGGCAAGGTGGTGCGGCCGCCGAAGTTCGACGACCGCAGCCTGTTCCGCTACGCGCCCGGCTATCACGGCGACGAGATCGCGACGCAACTCGACTGGTCGGCGTTCCCGGGCGTGGGCGGCGGTTTTCAGGGCGCGGTCGAGATGTGCAACAACAACGGCGCCTGCCGCAAGCTGGCCGGCGGCGTGATGTGCCCGAGCTACCGCGTCACGCGCGACGAGCGCGACGTCACGCGCGGCCGCGCCAATACGCTGCGGCTTGCCGTCACCGGTCAGCTCGGGCCCGATGCGCTCGCCTCCAACGAGATGGCCGAGACGCTCAAGCTCTGCGTCTCCTGCAAGGCCTGCCGCCGCGAATGCCCGACCGGGGTCGACATGGCGCGCATGAAGATCGAGGTGCAGGCGGCGCGTGCCAAAAAGCGGGGGCTGTCATGGCATGACCGGCTGGTCGGTTGGCTGCCGCGCTACGCGCCGCAGGCCGCGCGGCGGCCCTGGCTGTTCAATCTGCGCAACGGCAGCGCCGCGCTGCGTCAGGCTTCCGAGCTGCTCGCCGGATTTTCGCGGCGGCGCAGCCTGCCGAAATGGCGCTCCGACATCTACGAGGATCGCTCGGACTGGGCCTATGGCACGGCGGCGGCCGGCGACACCAGCCGCGACGTCGTGCTGTTTGCCGACACCTTCAACCGCTATTTCGAGCGCGAAAATCTCGAGGCCGCCCGCCGTGTGCTGGTCGCCGCCGGCTATCGCGTCCATGCACTGACGCCGGGCGACGGCGATGAGCGCCCGCTGTGCTGCGGCCGCACCTTTCTCGCGGTCGGTCAGATCGATGAGGCGAAGACGGAATTGGAACGCACGCTCAAAACGCTGGCGCCTTATCTCGCCCGTGGCATGCCGGTGATCGGGCTGGAGCCGAGCTGCCTATTCACATTCCGCGACGAATTGCCGGCGCTGATCAAGAGCGAGCCGGCGGGAAAGCTCGCCAGCAGCGCGTTGCTGCTCGAGGAATTCCTCGCGCGCCAACAGGCGCAAGGCCGCCTCAATCTGCCGCTCGGCCCGCTGAAGCGCAAAGCGCTGCTGCACGGCCACTGCCACCAGAAGGCGTTCGACGCCATGGGCGCGGTGGAGAGCGTGCTCAAGCTCGTCCCCGAGCTCAGCGTCGAAACCATCGACTTCGAGCTGCTGCGGCATGGCCGGCGCCTTCGGCTACGACGCCGAAACGATCGACGTCTCGTTCCAGATGGGCGAGCTGTCGTTGCTGCCGGCGGTGCGAAAGAGCGCGGCCGATGCGCTGATCGTGGCCGACGGCACGTCATGCCGCCACCAGATCCACGACGGCGCCGAGCGTGACGCGCTCCATGTCGCGCGCGTTCTGGCGATGAGTGTTGCAGAGGCAAGCGGGAAGGCTGATAGTCGCGAGCAATAGAACGCGCCGGCAAAGGCGCGCCGTTCCGGGAGGACACGATGGCGTTGCCGTTGCTGCCGACCTCGCTGGTCGGCTCCTATGCGCAGCCGGACTGGCTGATCGATCGCAAGAATCTCGCTGGCCGCTTTCCGCCGCGCGTGCGCGCCAAGGAATTGTGGCGCGTCGCGCCGGAATATCTCGAGCAGGCGCAGGACGACGCCACGCTCATCGCCATCCGCGAGCAGGAACGCGCGGGCCTCGACATCGTCACCGACGGCGAACAGCGGCGCGAGAGTTATTCCAACCGCTTCGCCACCGCACTCGAAGGCGTCGACATCGACAATCCAGGCACCGCGCTCGACCGCTCCGGCCATCCCAACCCGGTGCCGCGCGTTACCGGCAAGATCCGCCGCAAGCACCCGGTCGAGGTGCGCGACGTGCAGTTCCTGCGCGCCAACACCGACCGCGCAATCAAGATCACCGTGCCCGGCCCGTTCACGATGTCGCAGCAGGCGCAGAACGACTTCTACAAGGACGAGCAGGAGCTGGTGCTCGACTACGCCGCGGCGGTGAATGCCGAGATCAAGGACCTGTTCAAGGCCGGCGCCGACATCGTGCAGATCGACGAGCCCTATATGCAGGCGCGCCCGGACAAGGCGCGCAAGATCGGCCTGCGCGGGCTCGAAGCGGCGCTCGACGGCGTCAAAGGCACCACGGCCATTCACATCTGCTTCGGCTATGCCGCGATCATCCACGTGCGGCCGGAGGGCTATTCGTTCCTGCCGGAGTTGGCCGGCTCGGTCGTGCAGCAGGTCTCGATCGAAACCGCGCAATCCCATCTCGACTGCGTCGTGCTGGAGAAGTTGCCCGGCAAGACCATCATCCTCGGTGTGCTCGACCTCTCCGACATGGCCATCGAGACGCCCGAGACGGTCGCGGCGCGCATCCGCCGCGCGCTGCCGCATGTGCCGGCCGAAAAGATCGTCGTGGCGCCCGACTGCGGGCTGAAATACCTGCCGCGCGAGGTCGCCTTCGGCAAGATGAAGGCCATGGTTGAAGGCGCCAAGATCGTCCGCGCCGAAATCCAGCGACGCTGAAAAAAGTGACCCGCCCGGGCGGGGACGATGCCGGGCGGGTCTGAACGATCGGCGCAGGGATGGACGGGGCGGGCGCCGATCGAAGGCCTCAGTAGTCGCAGACCTTGGTCACGTAGACGTTGCCCCAACGGTCATAGCTGCGGACGTAGTGCCAGGACTGGCAGACATAGACGGGGCCGCCATAGGTGCTGGCGGCGGCGGCGCCGACGACGGCGCCGGCGGCAAGGCCGATGCCGAGGCCAACGCCGAAGCGCGGCCGGGCTTCCGCGGTCGACGCGGTCAGCGCGGTGGCGAGGGTGATTGCGGCAAGCGCCGCTGCGATCGTCTTGGTTTTGGTCATGGCGTGCTCCATCCGATTGAATCTGAAGCGGCCGGGCGGCCGCGTTACAAATGGGTCGCGCGCCCGCGCAAAAAGGTTCAAAATCCGCGGATGATGAGAATCGCAGCGTTTTTACTGGCTTTTGCCGCCGCCCTGGCGCCCGCCCAAGGTCAGCAGCTTGGTCAGCAGCTCGACAAGGTGCGCTTCGGCACCAACTGGGTGGCGGAAGCCGAGCACGGCGGCTTCTACCAGGCGGTCGCCGACGGCACGTACAAGAAGTATGGGCTCGACGTCACCATCGTGCCGGGCGGGCCGAACGTGAACAACCGCATCCTGCTGCCGGTCGGCAAGATCGACTTCTTCATGAGCGCGAATTCGCTGCAGTCGTTCGACGCGGTCGAGCACAAGATTCCAACGGTCGCGGTGGCGGCGAGCTTCCAGAAGGACCCGCAGGTGCTGATCGCGCATCCGGACGTGACCACGCTCGATGGTCTCAAGACGCACACGCTGTTCGTTTCGAAGGAGGGCATGACCACCTATTTCCAGTGGCTCAGGGCCGACTACGGCTTCAGCGACAAGAAAGTGAAGCCCTACACCTTCAACGCCCAGCCCTTTCTCGCCGACAAGAACGCGGCGATGGAGGGCTACGTGACCTCCGAACCGTTTGCGATCGAGAAGCAGGCGAAGTTCAAGCCGAAGGTCTTCCTGCTCGCCGATCATGGCTTCAACAGCTACTCGACGCTGATCGAAACACGGCGCGATCTCGTCGAGAGGAAGCCGGATCTCGTGCAGCGCTTTGTCGATGCCTCGGCCATCGGCTGGTACCACTATCTCTACGGCGATAGCCGGCCCGGCAATGCGCTTATCAAGCAGCACAATCCCGAAATGAGCGACGACCTGCTCGCCTATTCCATCGCCAAGATGAAAGAGGACGGCATCGTCGATTCCGGCGACACGCTCAAGCTCGGCATCGGCGCCATGACCGACGCGCACTGGAAAAGCTTCTTCGACAAGATGGTGCATGCCGGCGTCGTCAAGGCGGGCCTCGACTACAAGCGCGCCTACACGCTGCAATTCGTCAACAAAGGCGTCGGCGCCGACCTGCGGCCGAAATGACCTCGCAAACACGAGCGGTCGTCTCTTTGCGCGGCGTCGGCAAGACGTTTGACAGCGGCACCGAAGCATTGCGCAACTTCGATTTGTCGGTGCGCGACGGCGAATTCGTCTCGCTGCTTGGGCCCTCCGGCTGCGGCAAGTCGACGGCGCTGCGCATCATCGCCGGCTTGAGTACGCTATCGTCGGGCGCGATGGAATGGACGGAAGGTGAGGGCGGCAACCTCGGTTTCGTGTTTCAGGAGCCGACATTGATGCCGTGGGCCGACGTTGCCGCCAATGTGCGGCTGCCGCTCGAGCTTGCGCACGCCGATAAGCCGGCCGCCGTGGATCAGGCGCTGTCGCGCGTCGGACTGACCGAGTTCGCGCAGGCCTATCCGCGCGAGTTGTCCGGCGGCATGAAGATGCGCTGCTCGATCGCGCGCGCCTTGGTGACAGAGCCGCAGCTGCTGCTGATGGATGAGCCGTTCGCCGCGCTCGACGAGATCAACCGCTTCAAGCTCAATAACGATTTGCTGGCGCTGTGGCGGGAGCTGCGCCGCACCGTGATCTTCGTCACCCATTCGGTGTTCGAGTCGGTCTACCTGTCGCAGCGCATCGTGGTGATGACGCCGCGGCCGGGGCGCGTCTTCACCGAGATCGCGATCCCGGCGCCTTATCCGCGCGACGAACGCTTCCGCACCTCGGCCGACTATGCCGGCTTCTGCCGTCAGGTCGCCGAGGCGCTCGGCAAGGCGATGGCCGGAGGCGCGCCATGAGCGAACGCGCGCTGCGCATCGGGTTGCCGGTCTTCGTGCTCGTGCTGATGATTGCGCTTTGGCAGGCCGTCGTATCGGCCTTCGCCATCCCGCCTTACGTGCTGCCGGGTCCGGGCCTCGTGCTGTCGACGCTCATCGCCGACGCCGGGTTGCTGTGGCGATCGCTGCTGGTGACTTTAAGCATCACCTTCGAAGGCTTCATTCTCGCCGCGGTCGGCGGCATCGTGTTGGCGGTCGCCTTCAATCAATGGCGCGCGGTCGAATACTCTTTTTATCCATATGCGGTGATCCTCCAGGTGACGCCGGTCGTCGCCGTCGCGCCGCTGCTGCTGATCTACCTGCCGCAGCCGCTCGCGGTGCTGGCCTGCGCCTGGATCGTGGCTTTCTTCCCCGTCCTCGCCAACACCACGCTCGGCCTAAACTCCGTCGACCACAATCTGCTGGCGCTGTTCGAGCTCTACAAAGCCTCGCGCTGGCAGGTGTTGTGGAAGCTCAAGCTGCCGGCGGCGCTGCCGCAGATGCTGGCCGGCCTGCGCATCGCCGGCGGACTGTCGCTGATCGGCGCGGTGGTGGCGGAAATCGCCGCGGGCTCCGCGGGCGCGGGCTCCGGCCTTGCCTACCGCATCGCCGAATCCGGTTACCGGCTCAACATTCCGCGCATGTTCGCGGCATTGCTGTTGCTGTCGCTTGCGGGCGTCGCGATATTCTTCGTGCTGTCGGCGTTCTCGCATCTCATGCTACGCCGCTGGCACGAGAGCGCGATCCGGCGCGAGCGCTGAGCCGTTGGAGACAGTCATGACCAACAAGATCGATCTCGGCGGCCGCAACGCGGTGGTCACTGGCGGCGCGCAGGGTATCGGCCGCGCCATCGCCCTGCGCTTTCTCGAATCCGGCGCCGCGGTGGCGATCTGGGACCGCGATCTCGCGACGGCGCAGAGGACGGCACAGGAGCTGAGCGGCCGCGGCCGGGTCGTGGCGTTCGCCGCCGACGTCTTCAACTATGCCGAGATCGAACGCGCGCGCGACGCGACGCTGAAGGACTTCCGCCGCATCGATATCCTGGTCAACAACGCCGGCATCTCCGGGCCCAACGTACCGACCTGGGAGTATCCACTGGACGCCTGGCGCGGCGTCATGTCGGTCAATCTCGACGGCCCGTTCCATTGCTGCCGTGCCGTTGTGCCGCTGATGATCGCGCAGAACTACGGCCGCATCGTCAATGTCGCATCGATCGCCGGCAAGGAGGGCAATCCGAACGCGGTCGCTTATTCCGCCTCGAAAGCCGCCGTCATCGCGCTGACCAAATCGCTCGGCAAGGAGCTCGCCGCCCACGACATCTCCGTCAATTGCATCACGCCGGCGGCGGCACGCACCGCGATCTTCGACCAGATGACGCAAGCGCACATCGACTTCATGCTGTCGAAGATTCCGCGCGGCCGCTTTGTCACCGTCGAGGAGATCGCTGGCCTTGCCGCCTATTGCGCCTCGGCCGAGTGTTCGTTCGCGACCGGCGCGGTGTTCGACATTTCCGGCGGGCGGGCAACCTATTGACCAGCGCGACCCTTCAACGCCGCCAGCGGCTGACCGGCATCGCGCTGATGTGCGCCGCGGTGGGGCTGTTCGCGTGCCTCGACACCACGGCCAAATATCTCAACACGCAGATGGACTCGCTCGAGATCGTCTGGGCGCGCTACACCAGCGCGTTCATCCTGACGCTGTTCGTATCCAACCCGGTGACGCAGCCGAACCTGCTGCGCACGGCGCGGCTCGGCCTGCAGATCACCCGCGCGGTGCTGCTCGTCCTGTCCACTGCGCTCAATTTCCTGGCGCTGCGCTGGCTGCAGCTCGACGAGGCGCTGTCGATCATCTTCACCTTTCCGTTCATCGTCGCCATCGCCTCGGGGCCGATGCTCGGCGAGTGGATCGGCTGGCGGCGCTGGTCGGCCATCGGTTTCGGCTTCTGCGGCGTCCTGCTGATCACGCGGCCGGGCTTCGGCGCCGTGCATCCGGCGGCCCTGTTTTCGCTCGCTGCGACGATTTGCTACGGCTTCTACGCGGTCATGACGCGGATCGTCTCGCGCACCGACTCGAACCAGACGTCGCTGTTCTACAACAACCTTGTCGGCGCCCTGGTGATGCTGCCGGTCATTCCATTCGTCTGGCAGATGCCCGCCAGTTGGGTGATCGCGCTGATGCTGCTTGGAACCGGAGTGTTGGGCAGCGTGGGGCATTACTGCCTGATCTCCGGCCACAAATTGGCGCCGGCCTCGGTGCTGTCGCCCTTCATCTATACCCAGCTCATCTGGGTGGTGATTTTCGGCTACGTCGTGTTCGATCACGTGCCCAACGGCTGGACCATCGCGGGCGCCGTCATAGTCATCGGCTCTGGCCTTTATCTGCTCTACCGGGAACGCAAGCGCGGCCAGACCGCAACCAGCGAAGGCATGGTCGAAGGCCCGCTGGAATGAGTTGCGGGGCCTCGGTCCTCGGGGCTAAGTTCCGGCCCAACAATAGGTTCTTGTAAGGATCATCCATGGCGACAGCGAAGGATCGGGCGGGACCCCCGGGTTCCGGCTTGAACGACGATATCGGCGAGGAGAAGCGCCTGGTGATGTACCGCTCGCAGGTGCGCCTGCGCGAGGCGGAACAGCGCGCCTACGACCTGTTCCTGCAAAATCTGGTCAAAGGCACCAGCCACCTGTCGCTCGGCCAGGAGGCGATCGCCACCGGCTTTGCCGAAGCCATGCAGAAAGGCGACCTGTCGTTCTGCACTTATCGCGGCCACGCCCACACGCTGGCGCGCGGCGTACCGGTGGAGAAGGTGCTGGGCGAACTGATGCAGCGCGACAATGGCCTGATGCGCGGCAAAGGCGGCTCCATGCACCTCACCTCGGAGGAGCACGGCGTCATGGGCTCCTACGCCATCATCGGCGCGCATCTGCCGATCGCTTGCGGCGCCGCCTGGCGTGCGCAGTACAAGGGCTCAAAGGACGTCTCGGTCTGCTTCTTCGGCGACGGCACCACGAACATTGGCGCCTTCCATGAGGCGCTTAATTTCGCCGCGGTGTGGAAGCTGCCGGTCATCTTCGTCTGCGAGAACAATCTCTACATGGAATACACGCCGATCGGCGACGTCACCGCGGTCGAGCATCCGGCCGCTGACCGCGCTTCCGCTTACGGACTCGAGCGCATCGTCATCGACGGCAACGATGCCGACATCGTCTATCGCACGGCGCAGAAGGCCTTCGCCAAGGCGCGCGCCGGCGACGGACCGTCGCTGATCGAATGCATGACCTATCGCCATAGCGGTCATTCGCGCGCCGATCCCGCCAAGTACCGCCCCGAGGGCGAACTGGATCGGTGGAAGCAACGCGACCCGATCAAGATCTACCGTGAGCGGCTCAAGCAGTTCGGCGTCAGCGACAAGGTCATGGCGGATATCGACGCCAGCGTGCGCAAGGAGATCGACGACGCGACCGAGGCTTGCAAGGCCGCGCCGGTGCCGCCGGTCGATATCCTCACCACCGACGTCTACGCCGACGGCGGCTGGGCCTGGAGAAACTGACATGGCCGAAATCACGTACCGCGACGCGGTCATCCGCGGCATCGCGCAGGAAATGAAGCGCGACAAGGACGTCGTGTTCCTCGGCGAGGACGTGGCCAAAGCCGGCGGCGTGTTCAAGGCGACCGTCGGCCTCTATGAACAGTTCGGCCCGCTGCGCGTGCGTGACACGCCGATTTCGGAGCAGGCCATTCTCGGCGCCGCCATGGGCGCGGCGATGACCGGCTTGAAGCCAATCGCCGAGATCATGTTCTCGGACTTCATCGCGGTGTGCTTCGACTATATCGCCAACGAGTTCCCGAAGAGCCGTTACATGTCGAACGGCCAGACCAAGTGTCCGCTGGTCGTGCGCACCGGCAATGGCGCTGGCTCGCGCTTTGGCGCGCAGCACAGCCAGAGCGTCGAGAACTGGTGCATGATGATCCCCGGCCTGAAGGTGGTGGCGCCGTCGACGCCGCGCGACGTCATCGGGCTGCTGGCCGCCGCGGTGCGCGATCCGGACCCGGTGATCTTCTTCGAGCACAAGTCGCTCTACGCCACCAAGGGCGAGGTGCCGGACGGCGAGATCGTCGACACCCTCGGCACCGCCAAGATCGTGCGGCCCGGCAAGGACGCCACGATCCTCGCGCTGGCGCTGATGGTGCCGCGCGCGCTGGAGGCGGCGGAAAAGCTCAAGTCGGAACACGGCATCGATGCCGAGGTTATCGACGTGCGCTCGCTGGTGCCGCTCGATACCCAGACCATCCTCGGTTCCGTCGCCAAGACGCACCGGCTGTTTACGGTCGAGGAGAATCCTCGGCTCTGTGGATGGGGCGCGGAAATCGTCTCCATCGCCGTAGATGAGGGATTCTACGACCATGACGGACCGCCAGTACGAATAACAACTCCGCATATTCCGCTGCCGGCGGCTGACAATCTGGAAGACATCGTGCTGCCGACCCCCGCCCGCATTGTGGAGACGGTGAGGCGTTCGTTGAATTCGTAAGAGGTAAAGTCATGTACGAAAACCTTCTCGCCAACGTTCCGACCGACCTTTGGATCGGCGGCAAATGGCGCAAATCCTCCGACGGCGGCCGCTTCGACGTGATCGATCCGGCGACCGAGCGCAAGATCGCCTCCGTTGCCAGCGCCACGGTGGAGGATGCCAAGGCCGCGGTCGATGCCGCCGAAGCGGCGTTCGAGGGCTGGGCCGGGCGCAAGCCGCGCGAGCGCGCCGAGATCCTGCGCAAGGCCTACGAGCTCATCATGCGCGACGCCGAGCGCTTCGCCAAACTGATCACGCTGGAAAACGGCAAGGCGCTGTCGGATTCGCGCGGCGAGATCGCCTATGCCGCCGAGTTCTTCCGCTGGTACGCCGAAGAGGCGGTGCGCAACGTCGGTCAGATATCGATGGCGCCGGCGACCGGCGCGCGCATCGTGGCGCAGCACAAGCCGGCGGGCGTCGCCGTGCTGGTGACGCCGTGGAATTTCCCGGCCGCCATGGCCACGCGCAAGATCGGCCCGGCATTGGCTGCCGGCTGCCCGGTCGTGCTCAAGCCGGCTTCCGACACGCCGCTCACCATGCTGGCGCTGATGCCGGCGCTGGAAGAAGCAGGCGTGCCCGCCGGCGTGGTCAATGTCGTGCCGTCGCGCCGCTCCGGGCCGGTCGTCAGCGCCATGCTGCATGATCCGCGCGTGCGCGTGCTGTCCTTCACCGGCTCGACCGAAGTCGGCCGCAAGCTGCTGCACGAGGCCGCCGACCAGATCATCAAGCCGTCGATGGAATTGGGCGGCAACGCGCCGTTCATCGTGTTCGACGATGCCGATGTCGACGCCGCGATCGACGGCGCCATGATCGCGAAAATGCGAAACATGGGCGAGGCCTGCACTGCGGCCAATCGTTTCTATGTGCACGAGAAGGTGCATGATGAATTTGCCAAGAAACTGACCGCCAAGATGGCCGGCCTCAAGATGGGCAACGGCCTCGACGACGGCGTCAATCTCGGGCCGCTGGTCAACAAAGACGGCCGCGACAAGGTAATCGAGCTGGTCGACGATGCCGTGTCGAAGGGCGCCAAGGTGCTGACCGGCGGCAAGACGCCGGATGGCGCGGGCTACTTCTATCCGGCGACCGTCATCACCAACGTGTCCGACGACGCCAAGATGCTGAACGAGGAAATCTTCGGGCCGGTCGCGTCGATCCAGACCTTCAAGACCGAGGCCGAGGCGATCAAGCGCGCCAACGACACCGAATACGGCCTTGTCGCCTATCTCTACACCAAGGATCTCACCCGCGGCATGCGCGTCTCCGAGAAGCTCGACTTCGGCATGATCGGCCTCAACCGCGGTTTGGTTTCCGACCCGGCGGCGCCGTTCGGCGGCACCAAGCAGTCCGGCCTCGGGCGCGAAGGCGCGCAGGAGGGCATGAAGGAATTCCAGGAAACGCAATACGTGTCGGTGATCTGGTAGGAACGCGCACGTGGACGTCCTGATGCCACAGCTCGGCGAGACCGTCGCCGAAGGCAAGATCGTGAAATGGTTCAAGTCGGCCGGCGACGCCGTGAGGCCGGGTGAGAACCTGTTCGAGATCGAGACCGACAAGACCTCGATGGAGGTGCCGGCAACGTCGGCTGGCACGCTCACGGATATTCGTTTCCAGGTCGGCGAGGTCGCCAAAGTAGGCGCCGTGGTGGCGGTGATTTCCGGCGCGGGGGAGGCGGCCCAATCGAAGCCGTCCACTGTTCCCGTTTCCCAAGCTCCGCTCGCCCCCGCGAAAGCGGGGGCCCAGAGCCCAGCATCCCTGGGTCCCCGCTTGCGCGGGGACGAACGGCAATTGGCAACGCCTGCACCCAAGCCTTCGGGTCCGATGGATCCTTTTCGCGAAGTACGCACGCCGGAGCGCAATTTCGGCCCGGCCAAGCTGGCGGGCGGCATTACCATCACGCCGCTCGCCCGCCGGCTCGCCGGTGAGCGCGGCATCGACCTCTCACGCCTTGCGGGCTCGGGCCCGCACGGCCGCATCGTTGCCGCCGATATCGACAAGGCAGCGCCCGCCGCCGCCCCGGCCATCGCCCGCGGCGCGAGCGCTGCGCAGGTCAAGGCGCTGTTCGACGGCATCGCCTACGAGGAGGTGCCGCTCGACTCCATGCGCCGCACCATCGCCGCGCGGCTGATCGAAGCCAAGCAGACGATCCCGCATTTCTATCTCACCGCCGATATGGAGGTCGGCCGGTTGATCGCCATGCGCGAGGAGGCGAACGCCGCCGCGCCTGAAAAAGACGGTCAGCCGGCGTTCAAGCTCTCGTTCAACGATTTCATCATCAAGGCCTGGGCCGCGGCGCTCCAGCGCGTCCCGGCCGCCAACGCCGTGTGGGCGGAAGACCGCATGCTGCGCTTCCGCCATTCCGACATCGGCGTTGCGGTGGCGCTCGACGGCGGGCTGATTACGCCGGTCGTGCGCAACGCCGACGAGAAGGCGCTGACCTCGATCTCGGCGGAAATGCGCGACCTTGCCGAGCGCGCCCGCGCCAAGAAGCTCAAGCCGAACGAATATCAAGGCGGCGCCAGCGCCATCTCCAATCTGGGCATGTACGGCGTGCGCGAGTTCTCCGCCATCATCAATCCGCCGCACGCGACCATCCTCGCGGTTGGCGCGACGCGCCGCGCGCCGGTCGAGACCGAGGACGGCGGCGTCAAGTTCATCAGCCAGATGAGCGTCACGCTGTCCTGCGATCACCGCGTGGTCGACGGCGCGCTCGGCGCACAACTGCTGGCAGCGTTCAAGGCCCTGATCGAGAAGCCGGTCACATTCCTGGTGTAGCGCATGATCCCGAAAAGCGGGTACCGGTTTTCGGATAAGATCAAGCGCAACGGATAACGGAGTTCAGCGATGGCTGGCGACAAGCCCGATGTCCTGCTTATCGGCAACAAGAAGCCGGTCATCATCAAGGGCCTTGAGTCCAAGGTCACGCTGCATCCGCTGATCGACGCCAAGGACAGGGACGCCTTCCTCAAGCCGATCGCCGACAAGATCAGGGGCATGGTGGTCGCCTATACCGCCGACAAGGTCGACGCCGCCTTCATGCAGCGCTTCCCCAAGCTCGAGCAGATCTCGAGCTTCGGCGTCGGCTACGACCATATCGACGCCAAATGGGCGGGCGCGCACGGCATCGTCGTCACCAATACGCCGGAAGTGCTCAACGAGGAGGTCGCAGACACCGCGCTCGGCCTTTTGCTCTGCACCGTGCGCGAATTCCCGCAGGCCGAGCGCTACGTGCGCGCCGGCAAATGGCCGGAGAAGCAATATCCGTTGACCAAGGCGACGCTGCGCAACCGCACCGTCGGCATGGTCGGCATGGGCCGCATCGGCAAGGCGATCGCGCGGCGGCTGGAGGCGTTCGGCGTGCCGGTCGTCTACCATTCGCGCAATCCGCAGAGCGGCGTGAAATACAAGTATTATCCGAAGCTTATCGACATGGCCCGTGACGTCGATACGCTGATGGTCATCGTGCCCGGCGGCGCCGCCACCGCCAACATGATCAACGCCGACGTGCTCAACGCGCTCGGCGCCAACGGCATCATCATCAACATGGCGCGCGGCTCGGTGGTCGACGAGCCCGCTTTGATCGAGGCGCTGAAGAACCGCACGATCTATTCCGCCGGTCTCGACGTCTTCGCCAAGGAGCCGCACGTGCCGAAGGAGCTCATGGAGATGGACCACATCGTCATGTTTCCACATCTCGGCTCCTCGACCGAGGTGACGCGGGCGGCGATGGACCAACTCGTGGTCGACAACATGCTCGCCTGGCTCTCCGGCAAGCCGCCGCTGACGCCCGTTCCCGAAACGCCGTCGAAACATCCGTGATAGTGTAGCCCCGCCGGGCGACCCGATAGGTGCAACATGATGCGCCACGTCTTCATCGCCGCCGTCCTTTTCTGCTTCGGCACGGCCGCGGTCGCGCAGAAACCGGCGATCGCGCCGAAAGCCGTGCTCGGCGAATCCGCCAAGGGCATGATCGCGACGGAGAAGTGGGAATTTTCCAACGCCGATCGCGACAAGATCTGCACCGTCGTGTTCAAGGGCGATCCGACCGCTGTCGGCTTCAAGCTCGAATTCGATCCCAATTGCGTCACGTTGTTCCCGTTGGTCCACGACATCGCCGGCTGGAAATACCCGGAGGACGATCTGCTTTACCTGCTCGACGCACAGGGCAAGTCGTTGTTCGAGTTCAGCGAGGTCGAGGACGGCATGTTCGAGGCGCCGACGCCCGGCCTCGGGGTGTTGTTTCTGCAAAATCCGGCCGCCGCGGCGCCGGCTGCGGCCAAGAAGCCCTCCGACGTCGCCGGCGACTGGGTGCTCAAGCGCGGCGCCGACACTGCGATCTGCACGTTCACACTGGCGAACACAGCCCAGGGCGACGGCTTTGCCGTGACCATCAAGCCGGGCTGCAATCCAGCAATCGCGAACCTCAAGTTCGGCGAATGGCGGCTGGTCGAGAATTTGTTGGTGCTGGTCCCGGCGACGGGCGACCCCTGGCGCTTCGAGGATGTCGATGGCAGCTGGCGCCGGCTGTGGGAAAGCACCGACACGATGTCGCTGGAGCGGCCCTAGATCAGCCGCAGACCCTTGAAGCTGGCGTGGCCTTCCTTGCCGACGATGATGTGGTCGTGCACGGCGATGCCGAGCGGGCGGGCGACCTCGACGATCGCCTGCGTCATCTGGATATCGGCACGTGACGGCGTCGGATCGCCCGACGGATGGTTGTGCACCAGGATCAGCGCGGTCGCCGACAGCTCGAGCGCGCGCTTGACCACCTCGCGCGGATAGACCGGCGTGTGATCCACCGTGCCGGTCTGCTGCACCTCATCGGCGATCAGCTGGTTGCGCTTGTCGGGGAACAGCACGCGGAACTGCTCCTTGTCGGCGAAGGCCATGGTGGTGCTGCAATAATCGAGGACGCTGGACCATGACGACAGCACCGTTTGTTTCCGCAGCTGCCCGCGGGCGAGACGGTTGGCCGCGGCGTGCACGATCTTGAGCTCGTCGACGACGGCGTCGCCGATGCCCTTGATTTCCTTCAAGCGCGGCCGCGGCGCTGCCACGACCTCGGCAAACGACCCGAACTTTGCGATCAGGTCCTTGGCCAGCGGCTTGACGTCGCGCTGCGGGATGGCGCGGAACAACACCAGCTCGAGCAATTCGTAATCGCTCACCGCCTCGCTGCCCGCCTCGCGAAAGCGGGCACGCAGGCGCTCGCGATGGCCGTGATAGTGCGGCGGCGCCTCGGAAAGGCCAACCTTGCGCTGGCTTCTGTGTTGCCTGGCCGCCATGAACGACGCGCCCACCCCTTGCCCCGGGCAAGAGTGTAGTTCACCTCGCTGCAATCAGTGAGCGAAGATTGCGTAAAGTTCGCGTGTCAGCGTGGGTAGGGCGGCTTGTCCAGGCCGGCTGGCGAGAAGGTGAAAACCTCGACGCCGGTGTCGGTGACGCCGACGGTGTGCTCGAACTGCGCCGACAGCGAGCGGTCGCGCGTCACCGCGGTCCAGCCGTCGGACAGCACCTTCACGTGCGGACGGCCGATATTGATCATCGGCTCGACGGTAAAGAACATGCCCGGCTTCAACACGATGCCTTCGCCCGGGCGGCCGACGTGCACGATATTGGGCTCGTCATGGAACAGCTTGCCGAGGCCGTGGCCGCAGAAGTCGCGCACCACGCTCATGTGCTGGCCCTCGACATACTCCTGGATGGCGTGGCCAATGTCGCCGGTAGTGGCGCCGGGCCGGATGACGGCGATGCCGCGCATCATGGCCTCGTGCGTCACCTCGATCAGCCGCTCGGCGCGCCGCGGGATTTCGCCGATGGGATACATGCGGCTCGAGTTGCCATGCCAGCCGTCGAGGATCAGCGTCACGTCGATATTGACGATGTCGCCATCCTTGAGCGGCTTGTCGCCCGGGATGCCGTGGCAGACGACGTGATTGAGCGACGTGCAGGTCGACTTCTTGTAGCCGCGATACATCAGCGTCGCCGGCGTCGCGCCATGATCCATCGCATAGTCGAACACGATGCGGTCGATCTTGTCGGTCGCCACGCCGGAGCCGACCTCATGCGTCAGCATGTCGAGGCAGCGCGCGACAAGCTGCCCCGCCTCGCGCATGCCCTCAAAGGCTTCGGAGCCGTAAAGCTTGATTTGGCCTGTTTTTCGGAGGGGAGCGACGGCCGCGTCGATATAGGTCATTGGCACAATGTAAGGCCTGGGCCGGGCGGTGCAAGCGCCTCAGCTGGCGATGCGGCCACCAAGTTCGTCCTCGATATGCGCGCGGATGATGTCGTCGAAGCTGTCCTCGGCCTTGAACCCGAGGGCCCGTGCGCGGTTAGCCTCGAGCCGTTCGGCCCAGCCGGAGACGATGCGCTCGACCAGCGGGTCGGGCGCGCGCCGGATGCGCGCCGCGACCTTGTCGCCGGCCACGCGCTTGAGCGCCGCAATCTGCTCGCCGACGGTGCACGAGACGCCCGGCATGCTCAGGTTGACGCGCGGTCCGATTTGCTCGCGCGACAATTCCGCGGCGTGGATGAGGAAGCCGACCGCGGCGCGGGGACTTGCATGCGTATGGCGCACCGCGTCGGGGACCGGCAGCAGCGCTTCCTGTCCCGCGAGCGGCTCACGGATAATGCCGGAGAAGAAACCGGATGCCGCCTTGTTTGGCTTGCCTGGGCGCACGCAAATGGTCGGCAATCTGATGCCGACGCCGTCGAGGAAGCCGCGCCGCGTGTAGTCGGCGAGCAGCAATTCGCAGATCGCCTTCTGCGTGCCGTAGGAGGTGAGGGGCGTCAGGTGGAAATCGTCAGGGATGGCTTCCGGAAACGGCGCGCCGAACACGGCGATCGACGAGGTGAAGACGAATTTCGGCTTGTAACCGGCCACGGCGCGCACGGCTTCGAGCAGCGCGCGGGTGCCGTCGAGGTTGACGTGGTAGCCCTTCTCGAAATCGGTCTCGGCTTCGCCCGAGACCACGCCGGCGAGATGGAAGATGACGTCCGGCCGCTCCGATACCGCCTTTTCCGCGACTCCCGCCGCGGCCAGGTCGCCGGCGCGCGTCTTCACATGATCGGAGAATCCCGCCGGGCGCACCGGCGCGACGACGTCGATCAAGGTCAGCTTGTCGATTGGCTGGCCGCCGATCGTGCGGTCGATGACCAGCCGCTCGGTCAGCTTGCGGCCGATCATGCCGGCGGCGCCAGTGATGAGGACGTGCATAGAGGCTACCTCAGTCGTCGTCTTTATCAGCCGCTTCGAAGCGGTCTATCTTGCGGAGGCCCGGAAACAAAAACATCCACAGCCCGGCGACCAGCAGCGAGCCTATACCGCCGATCAGTACTGACGCCACCGCCCCGAAGCTCTGCGCATTAACACCGGCGCGAAAGTCGCCGAGCGTATTCGAGGAGCCGACGAACAGGTAATTGATGGCGCTGACCCGCCCGCGCATGGCATCCGGGGTCTCGATCTGCACCAGCGAAAAGCGGATCACAATGCTCAAGGCATCTGCCGCGCCAAGCGCAGCCAGCGCCGCAAGCGACAGCGGGAACCAGGTCGACAGCCCGAACACGACGGTTGCGACGCTGTAGATTGCAACGACCGCGAACATCTTCGGGCCGATGTAGCGCTCAACCGGTCGGCGCGACAGCACAATTGCCGTTGTCAGCGCGCCCGCTGCCGGCGCGGAACGCAGGAGGCCAACGCCGATCGGGCCCACCTGCAGGATGTCACGGGCAAAGATTGGCAGCAACGCGATCGCTCCGCCGAGCAATACGACGAACAGATCGAGCGTGATGACGCCGAGGAGTTGCGGGCGCGTGCGGATGAATTCGAAGCCGGCGAGCACGGAGGCAAAGGTCGGCGGATCGCGGCTGGGCGCGACAGCATTCTTGACGCGGATGAAGGAGACGAACGTGATCGCTGCGGCGAAAAACGCCACACACAACGCCGACACTACAATCGGATTGAGCGCGTAAACCAGACCGCCCAGGGCTGGTCCGCAGATCACCGCGACCTGGTTGGCCGACGTCCAGCCGCCGACCGCACGCGTGATCAGCGGTGCCGGCACAAGCGCCGGGACGAGCGCGCTGCCGGTCGGCACCTCGAAGGCGCGGGCGCAGCCGATGACAAAGACGGCGACGAACAGTAATTCGCGAGTGACCACGCCGGCGATCAACGCGACCGTCAGCGCGAATGCCGCGATCGCGTACGTGCCCTGGGCGGCTCGGATGATGACACGGCGGTCGTAACGGTCGGCGGCGTGGCCAATCAGCAGCGTCAGGATCACCGCCGGGACGAACTGGATCAGTCCGATGAGGCCAAGATCGAGCGCGCTGTTGGTCAGTTGATAGAGCTGCCAGGCGATCAGCAGCGCCATCATCTGATAGCCCATGGTGGCGCAAACGCGCGCCAACCAGAACATGACAAAGGGCCGCTGCTGCAACAGATCGGGCGATGGATGCTCGAAAACGCTCATTCCGTCGTCGCGCTCACCGCTTTGGCCGCCGCCGCAGGTCGTCGTGGAAGAATTTGTTGAGCTCGGCGTTCGGCATCACGCCGGCGAAGCTGTCGAAAGTGCCGTGCTCGGCGATCTCGCACGCGGATTTGAGAAAGGCGTGCATGGCGACGCGCGCCAGTGTGCCGCCGACGCTGATGCGGCGCACGCCCATATCGGCGATGTCCTTGATGGTGAAGCCGGTCGCCGCCGACATCAGCAGGTTGACCGGCTTCGGCGCGACCGCTTTCACCACCGCCTCGATCTGCTCGCGCGTCTTGATGCCGGGCGGATAGAGACAATCGGCGCCTTCATCGACGAAAGCTTTCAGCCGCTTGATCGTCTCGTCGAGGTCGGGCTGGCCATGGATGAAGCCTTCGGTGCGCGCCGTGAAGACGATCCCGCCGCCAGCAGCATCGATCGCCTTGCGCGCCGCGCGCACGCGCTTGACCGCAAGGTCGAACGGATAGAGTGGGTCGGCGCCGTTGCCGGTGAAATCCTCGATCGACAGGCCGGCGACGCCTGTATCCATGCATAGGCGGACGTTGTCGGCGACGCCGTCAGGATCATCGGCAAAACCGTTCTCGAAGTCGGCGTTGAGCGGAATATCGGTGACCTGCGCGATCTCGCGGAAATGCCCGAGCACCATGTCGCGCGTCACGTCGCCGTCGGAATAGCCGATCGAGTGCGCGTAGCCGGACGAGGTCGTCGCCAGCGCCTTGAAGCCGAGCGCCTGCAGATAACGCGCGCTGCCAATATTCCACGGATTGGGAATGACGAAGCAGCCGCTGTCGTGCAGGCGGCGAAAAGTCTGGCGCTTGTCGGACGGGCTCATCGCGGGACCTCGCGGCGGAGAAAAGGGACCGCTATTTAGCCGATTTTCTATATTCCGCGAACTCGCGGTTGACGAATTCGGTCGCCGTCTCGACATGGGTGCGGAACCAGCGCGCCTTGCGCTTCTGCAGGTCCTTTTTCAGGTCGTCGCGACGGTCGCGCACGCCGAGATGGATGGCGGCGAGATCGCGTCCCATCGCCCAGAGCAGGTCCGGATGCAGAAGCGCTGCGGCCTCGCGGCGGTCCTCGACGTCGATCTTGCGGTTGTTGGGCGACAGCCGCCGCACCAGGATGTTGCCGCTCGCCTGATACCAGGGATCGGGCGAGCGGTAGCGGCCGGTCGCGATATCGTTGAGGCGGATGCGGCCGCCGCCGTCGCGATGCACGCGCGTCCAGCCCGACTGCACCAGCCCCTTGCACTCGCGCAGCACCGGCCCGCCGTGCCAAGTGCCGAAGGCGAGCCATCGTGGCCGGCCGAGGCTGCCGGTGCCGACGGTATGCCGCCAGTAACTCAGCGTCATCGCGGAGTCCGGCACGGCCGCCGCGAACAGCTTCACCCAGTGCGCCGGCGGCAGTTCGGGTTTCTTCTTCGCCAGCAGCGTGTGATACTGGTTTTCGATCTTCTGCCAGAACAGCGCGCGTTGCGCCTCGCCGACGACGAAGCGTTTGCGCAGCCACATGTGTTTCTGGTCGAGCACGAAGGCTTCGGGCGCATCGAGGCCCTGCTCGTAGCCGTCAAAGACGTGGGTGCAGATCGCCTTGAGCGACAGATGCCCCGGCGTCGTGGCCAGCACGGCGCTGGTCGCGAGCCGCACCAGGTCGAGGATGTAGGGCATCTCGGCGATCTCGTCGTAATCATTGACGCCCCAGACGATGCGTCCCTCGCGGTCGGTCCAAGTGCCGAAATTCTCGAGATGGATGTCGCCGACCGCGAGCACCGGCGGTGCGTCGGTGAGATCGGGGCAGACGTCGAGGATCGTTTCCGCCCAGCGCCAGTAGGTCGCGCGCAGGAACGCGAACGCGCTCTGCCGCATCTTCTTGTGCTTCTTCTTGATGTCATCCTCGACGATGCCGCCGCGGAGCTGCGCTTTCATCCAGCGTTCGTATTCGCGGTTTGCCGCCCGGATACCCATCGCTTTACCCCCGCAGTCGGCCGGGAGAATGCGCCAAAGCGCACAATCATTGCAATCACCTAAGAGTGATTATGACGTCTGTCCGGCGAAGAAATACTCGCCCACGCGCGGGGTTCGATTTGACAGTCGATGCGTTCGCATCAATTCAATAAGAGGTGTCGCCATGCCCGCGCGTTCAATCAAACTGATGCTTCTCACCATGGCTTTGGCAATCACCGCCGCCGCGCCCGCCGATGCCGCCGATCGCAAACATCCAAAGCATAAAAAAGTCGCCGCAGAGAATTCGACCAATGTGTCGCCACGCTGTCGCGGCAATAGCCAGTTCCCGTGCGGGCCGCTGTATTACAACGGCGGCGAATATCTCGGCGACGATCCGGACCCCAATATCCGTTTCCAGATCTGGCGCGATCTTGGCGCCCATTTCGGCAGCGGCGACTGACGATTTGATTTTCCCTCCCTGATCGGGTGAACTGCGCGCAACAATGTGCGCGGGCGCGCAGGCACAAGACCTGCGCCGGGGAGTGACGCCATGCTCAGAACGATTGCCGCCTTCGACCGCATCGGGGAGGAGAATGCTTTCGCGGTGCTGGCGCGCGCCAATGCGCTGGCGGCGCAGGGCCGCGACATCATCAGCCTCGGCATCGGGCAGCCCGATTTCCGCACGCCGGACTTCATCGTCGAGGCTGCGGTCAAGGCGTTGCGCGAGGGCGCCCACGGCTACACAGCCGCGACCGGCATTCCGCCGTTGCGCGAGGCGGTCGCCGCCGACCTGCACAATCGCTTCGGCGTCGAGGTGTCGCCCGACAGCGTGATGATCATGCCCGGCGGCAAGCCGACCATGTATATGTCGATCATGATGTTCGGCGAACCG
This sequence comes from uncultured Alphaproteobacteria bacterium, assembly GCA_963742095.1. Taxonomy (GTDB): domain Bacteria; phylum Pseudomonadota; class Alphaproteobacteria; order Rhizobiales; family Xanthobacteraceae; genus Pseudolabrys. The sequence goes on along the minus strand of CAVUKJ010000003.1, from coordinate 509,551 downwards.
GGCGCGGAGATCATGTATCCCGATCCCGGTTTCCCGATCTATCGCTCGATGATCGAATTTACCGGCGCCAAGCCGATTCCGGTGCCGATCCGCGAGGAGAACGGCTTCGCCTTCTCGGCCGAGGAGACGCTCAAGCTGATCACGCCGAAGACGCGGCTGCTCATCGCCAACTCGCCGGCCAATCCGACCGGCGGCGTCACGCCCAAGTCGGAAGTCGACAAATTGGTTGCAGGCCTCGAGAAGTGGCCGGACGTCGCCGTCATGTCCGATGAGATCTACGACCACATGACTTACGACGGCGAGAAGCACGTCTGCCTCTTATCCTATCCGTCGATCCGCGACCGTCTCATTCTGCTCAATGGCTGGTCGAAGACGTATGCCATGACCGGATGGCGGCTTGGCTACGCGGTGTGGCCCGGCAAGCTTTACGACTATGCGCGCAAGCTCGCGGTGAACCTGTACTCATGCGTCAACGCCGCCACGCAATATGCCGGCCTCGCGGCGCTGAAAGGCCCGCAGGATGAGGTCATCAAAATGGTGGCCGAGTTCGACAAGCGCCGCAAAGTCGTGGTCGACGGCCTCAACAAACTGCCGGGCGTATCCTGCGTGACACCGAAGGGCGCCTTCTATGCATTCCCCAACATCAAGCGCACCGGCTGGAAGGCCAAGGACCTGGCCAACACGCTGCTCAACGAGACCGGCGTCGTCACCATTGGCGGCCCCGATTTCGGCGTACTCGGCGAAGGCTATCTGCGGCTATCCTACGCCAATTCGACCGAGAACATTCTCAAGGCGCTCGATCGCATGGGCGAGTTCCTCGCCAACCGCAAGGCGGCCTAAGCCGCCGTCCGCGCCGCCTTGAAGCGCGCGAGGCTCTCGGCCGGCCAGGTGTTGGCAGGATTATAGAACTCGGGCATGGCGGGCACGCCGTCCGGCAGGATCACCCAGGGCTGCTTGGTTGACGTGTAGATGTGGATGTCGGGCGGGGCGCGCGACGGTTCCTCGAGCGTGCCGACGCGGATGAAATGGATGCGCGGGCCGGCCTGCGGATAATTGCTCCAGACCGCGACGCCGCAATCGGTGCAGCGCCAGAACGCCTGTCCCTTGCCGCTCGCGCTCGGCAGCATCGCCTTGACCGGCTGGCCTTGCAGCAATTCGACTTGCGATGCCTCGATGACTGCATTGACGGCGAAAGCCGAGCCCGACTCGCGCTGGCACCACGTGCAATGGCAGCAATGCACGATGAGCGGCTTGGCGTGGAGACGATAGCGCACAGCGCCGCAGGTGCAGCGGCCGTCCGCGGGATTCCAATCGGACATAACAAGACTCCCGAATGCCAGGCGTGATTTCGCCGTTCAAGCTTGCCAGCTTTCGCCCTGTCGAAACAACCGCAGCGCCGCCCTCGACACGTCACTGCATCCGCGCGACACTTGGCGCAACAATAGTCAAGGCGAGGAAATACCGATGCTGGAGCGTATGTCGAGAGACCGCGGGCTGTCCGAAGAGTTGCGCATGATGCGGCAGAGCTGCCGCGACTTCGTCGATGACATCGTCCTGCCCTTTATCAAGCAGAATTGGCAAAAAGAATGGTCGATGATGCCGGAGGAGCGGCTGCCGCTGCGTATCCTCGAGGAGGCCGAGAAGATCGGCATCCGCACGCTCGGCGTGCCGGAGGAATACGGCGGCGTCGAGCTGGAGAAGGGCACCGAGGTCAAAACCTTCGCCGTCGTTGCCGAGGAGATCGCGCGCGGCGATTCCGGTCTCGCCGACAAGATGGTGCAGAACTGGAAAGTCTCGGTGCTGCTGCGCCAGTTCGCGCCCAAGCACCTGCAAGAGAAATGGTTCAAGCGCCTGGTTGCCGAGCCGCAGTTCCTGATGGCGCATTGCCTGACCGAGCCGCGCGGCGCATCCGATCGCTGGCTGCCTTACAACGTGCCGGAAGCGGCCATGCAGACCAAGGCGGTCAAGACGAATGGCGGCTGGGTGATCAACGGCCGCAAGCAGTTCATCTCCAACGGCTACGACGCGACCCTCTACGTCGTCTACGCCAACACCAATCCCAAGGTCGGCATGTTGCAGGGCACGTCATCGTTCCTGGTGCCGCGCGAAACCAAGGGCTTCACGGTGGCGCGCTGCAACGAGACGCTCGGCTGCCGGTTCATGAACAACGGCGAGATGGTGTTCGAGGACATGTTCGTGCCCGACGATCATCTGTTGGTGCAGGATTCGGCCATGGGCTCCGCCGGCGTCTACTTCCGGCCGGGCAAGATCATCCAGGCGGCGAAGAACCTCGGCGTCGGCGTACGCGCCTTCGAGGCGACCGCCGACTACGTGCAGAACTACGTGCAAGGTGGCCGCATCCTGATCAAGCATCAGGCGGTGGCGCTGCGGCTCGCCGACATGGCGACCAAGATCGAGGCGGTGCGCGCGCTGCTCGACCGTGCCGCGCAGGCGGTCGACGAGAACGCACCTGAGGCCGAAACGCTGGTCAACATGGCCAAGATGTTCGCCTCGGAGGAGATCATGAAGGTCGCCCAGCACGCGGTCGAGTTGCACGGCGGCAACGGCATCATGCTCGATTTCGGCATCGAGAAAGTCCTGCGCGACGCCGTCATCTTCATGCACATGGACGCGACGGTCGACATTTCGAAGTTCAAGATCGTCAAGACCATGTTCCCCGACACGGCGGGCAAATACGCCGGGCCGGAGTGACGGCGACTACTTCACGACAAACCTGAATCCGATCACCACGATCACCAGGCCGATCAGTTGCGCCAAGCTCGGGATGATGCCGAGCGCCAGATACCCGATGATCAGGGAAAATCCCGGCACCAGCGCCGGGAACGTCCCAGCGCGTCCGGCGCCGAGCAGGATCACGGCGCGGGCAAACAACAAGATCGGCAGCGTGCCGGCAAGCAGGCCCTGCACCACGATCTGCAGCAGGTTGTCGGTGAGGCTCATGTGCAGCATGCCGCCAAAGCCAACCAGCAACGCATAGAGCGGCGCGTAGACGACGACCGACAGGAAGCCGACCAGCGCCACTGCGCGTCGGCCCGAAACGTGCCAGAAGCGCAGCAGCGTGCCGAACATGGCCCAGAAGAAGCCGGCGGTGACGAACAGCAGATCGCCGCCGACGCCGTGGCTGCCGATCGTGGCAAGCGATTCCCAGCCGAACACCATCAGGCCGGCGACGATGGTCACGCCGCCGACGATGCGGTGAACGGCCGGATGCTCGTGCAGCATGACGGTGGCAAGGATCAGTGCGGACAGCGCGGCCGAGGCCGGCTGGATGGTGGTGCCGTGGCCGAGCGGCACCAGGATGAACCCGGCATAAGCCGTCATCGCCTGCGGCGGGCCGGCCAGCACGCTCATCAGCAGGGCGCGCAGCCAGCCGATGCCACCGAAATTGCGCACGCCCTCGCGCAAGGCGAGCGGCGTCAGCAGCAGGCCGGTCCAGAAGAAGCGATGGAAGGCGAGATCGGCGGGGGAGAACCCGATCGCGATGCCATGCTTGGCGGCGACGAATCCGGCGGCCCAGCCGAAGGCCGCGCCCATGCCGCACAGTACGCCGATCACTAGGCCGGATGAGCGCGCAGTCGAATCCAAGATCTTCAACCTCTGCGCAGGTGACTCTCGACCGCCTGATACTCTAGGATTGCCGGAGAAGTCCAATCGCGAAATCAAAACCCTACCTTTACCGGGAAAGAACGTTCATGGCGAAGTCGCGTAAAGTCATCATCACCTGTGCCGTCACCGGCTCCATCCATACCCCGTCGATGTCGCCGCATCTGCCCGTGACCGCGCAGGAGATCGCCGACGCGGCAATCGGCGCAGCCGAAGCAGGCGCCGCAATCGTCCACCTGCACGCGCGCAATCCGCAGGACGGCCGGCCCGACCAGACGCCGGAGGCCTTCGCCCCGTTCCTCAAGGTGATCAAGCAACGCTCCGGCGTGGTGGTGAACATCACCACCGGAGGCGCTCCGACCATGACCGCGGAAGAGCGCGTGCGCCCCGCCGCGACTTTCAAGCCGGAGGTCGCCTCGCTCAACATGGGTACGATGAACTTCGGCCTCTACCCGATGATCCCGCGCTACAAGGGCAAGTTCAAATACGACTGGGAGGAGCCCTATCTCGAGCGGTCGAAGGCCGGCATGTTCAAGAACACCTTCGCCGACATCGAGTACATCCTCACCACCTGCGCCGGCAATAACACGCGCTTCGAGATCGAGTGCTACGACATCGGCCACCTCTACACGCTGCGGCACTTCCTCGACCGCGGCCTGGTGAAGCCGCCGCTGTTCGTGCAGTCGGTGTTCGGCATCCTCGGCGGCATCGGAGCGCACCCAGAGGACATCATCATGATGAAGCGCACCGCCGATCGCCTGCTCGGCGACAACTATCATTGGTCGGTGCTGGGCGCGGGCGCCAATCAGATGCGGGTCGCCGCGATGGCCGCATCGATGGGCGGCAACGTGCGCGTCGGCATGGAGGATTCGCTGTGGATCGGCGCCGGCAAGCTCGCGGAATCGAACGCGCAGCAGGTTACGCAGGTGCGCAAGATTCTCGAAGGACTCGGGCTCGAGGTCGCGTCCTCAGACGAGGCGCGCGAAATCCTGTCGCTAAAGGGCGGCGATAAGGTAGGCTTCTAGAACGCGTCGCGCAGCGCCGGGCGGTGTTGCACCAGCCAGGCGCTGCCGAACAATACGCCGGTCCAGATGAGGTCGCCGATCACGGTCCTGTCGAGGAAGGGCAGCGCCGCGACGTAGCACTGCACGAGGCCGTGGGCGCTCATCGGATACATGCTGTTGAAGGCCCAGACGGCGAAATTGGTCGCGACAAAGAAGATCAGCGAGGACGACACCATCGCCGCGATCACCGGGAAGGCGCCGCGCCAGCGCCGCGCCAGCATGCCGGCAAAGGCGGGCACCAGGACCGCGGCATAGACCACGAGGGAAACGCGCCAGTCGTCTACGGGCAGCGCCGCGTCGCTGAGCGCCATGGCGGCGACCGGCACGATCAGCGCCAACGCCGGAATCCGGAGGATGCGGCCCGCAAACAGCGCGGTCGCCGCCATCGGCCAGACGCCGGGCACGTGCGGCAACGCGCGGGCGATCACGTCGAATGCGATAAGGAAGGCCACCAAAGCCACTTCCATCAGGAAATCGGCGCGTGTCTTCGTGAGCATCGCTGTCATCCTCTCCCGTCCCAGCGACATCTGTTTAGCACGGCACGGCGGCGATTCACCAGTTCCGCATTGCCTAAAGCTGCGGCGAAGCTGCTGATTTTTCGGTCCATTCCACAATTATTCCGGCCAGCGCATCGAGCCCGTCGGTCAAGGCGGCCGGTCCCGGCTGCAGGATCAGCGTCGATTTCACTTCGCGCAGCCAGCCGCCGGCGACCGCAGGAACTTGCGAAAAGCCGGGCCGCGCCGCGACCTTGGCCGGCACGAATTTCTTGCCGCACCACGAGCCGATGATGATGTCGGGCTTGGCCGCGATGACGGCGTCGGCGGAGACGATGCGGTCCCTGGCGTTCTTCCTCGCGGCGAGCGCGGGGAAGACCTCGATGCCGCCGGCCGCCTCGACCAGCTCCGACACCCAGCCGAGGCCGGAGATCATCGGCTCGTCCCATTCCTCGAAGTAGACGCGCGGGCGGCGCGACAGGCGCAGCGCACGCTCGTGCACGGCGTTGACGCGCGCTACCAAGCTCGTGGCGAGCGCGTCGGCCTTCTCGGCGGCGCCGACCAGCGCGCCGAGCGTGCGGATCATGTCGAGGATGCCGGCGACGTCGCGCTGGTTGAAGGCGTGCACGGCGACATTGGCGCGGATCAACTCGGCGACGATGTCGGCCTGGAGGTCGGAGAAGGCGAGCACGAGGTCGGGCTCGAGCGCGAGGATCTTCGGCACGTCTGCGGAAATGAACGCCGAGACGCGCGGCTTTTCCTTGCGCACCCGGGCCGGGCGCACCGCGTAGCCGGAGACGCCGACGATGCGGCGGTCCTCGCCGAGGAGATAGAGCGTCTCCACGGTCTCTTCGGTCAGGCAGACGATTCGCTCAGGGGGAAACATGGCGGCAGCATACACCGCCGCGCGGGCGGTTAGGACAGCAGTTCGATGCCGCCCGTCGCCATTACGCGTCCGGCCTCGAGCCGCACCACGCGGCTAGCGATGCGTTTCACCTCCGCGGGATCGTGGCTGACATAGATCATCGGCACGCTGCCCTCGTCGCGCAGCCGTTCGAGATACGGCAGGATGTCGCCCTTCCTCGCCGCATCGAGCGAGGCAAGCGGCTCATCGAGCAGCAGCAGGCGCGGCCGCATCAAGAGCGCGCGGCCGACGGCGACGCGCTGACGCTCGCCGCCCGATAATTTGCCGGGGCGCCGGTCGAGCAACTGGCCGATGTCGAGCAGATCGGCGACGTGGCCAAAGGCTTTGGCGTCGGCGGCAAGTCCGCTCATCCAGCGGCCATAATCGAGATTGTGACGCACCGACAGATGCGGAAACAGCCGGCCTTCCTGGAACACGGTGCCGATGCGCCGCTTCCACGCCGGCACGTTGACGCGCGCCTTGTCGTCGAACAGCACCTCGCCGTCGAGCACGATGCGGCCGCGGTCGGGCGCAACCAGCCCGGCGACCATGTTGATGATGCTGGTCTTGCCGGCGCCGGACGGGCCGAACAGCGCGGTCGCGCCGCCCGCGCTTTCGAATGTCACGTTGAGCGGCAATTCGCCGAGCTGCTTTTCGACATTGACCGCCAGCATCTCAGCCACCATGCAATCGCGCGGTGGCGCGGCGGGCGAGCAATTCCGAAACCACCAGCGCGCCGAGCGAGATCAGCACCGAGATGATGACCAGCCGCAGCGCCGCGGCGTCGCCGCCGGGCACCTGCGTCAGGGTGTAAATGGCGGCGGAGATGATCTGCGTCTCGCCCGGAATGTTGGAGACGAACGTGATGGTGGCGCCGAACTCACCGAGTGCGCGGGCAAAGGCCAGCATGCCGCCGGCGATGATGCCGGGCAGCGCCAGCGGCAGCGTGATCGTCGCGAACCGCCACCACGGATTGGCGCCGAGCGTTGACGCCGCATCCTCCAGCCGCCGGTCGATCGCCTCGATCGACAGGCCGATGGCGCGCACCATCAGCGGAAACGCCATGATGCCGCAGGCGAGCGCCGCGCCGGTCCAGCGGAACGAGAACACGATGCCGAAATGCGCGGCGAGGAAGGCGCCGACCGGCGCGCGCCGCCCGAACGTGATCAGCAGCAGATAGCCGGTCACGACCGGCGGCAGCACCAGCGGCAGATAGACGATCGCCTCGACCAGCGGCTTGCCCCAGAACTTGCTGCGCGCCAGTGCATAGGCGACGGCAATGCCGAATGGCAGCGCGACCGCGGTGGCGACCGTCGCCACCCGCAGCGACAGCATCACCGCGGTCCATTCCTCGGGCGTCAGAAACACGCGCAGCCTTTCGTCAGGACACCGGCTTGATCAGATAGCTGAAGCCGTATTTTTCAAAAATCGCCTTCGCCGCGGGCGAGCGCAGGAAGGCGAGATAGCGCGCCGTGCCGGCGTTCTTGCTGTCGGCGGTCTGCGCGACCGGATAGGTGACGGGCGGATAAGAGTTGTCGGGGAAGACGCCGACGATCTTCACCTTCGGTTCGATCTTGGCATCGGTCTCGTAGACGATGCCGACGGGTGTCTCGCCGCGTGCGACGAAGGCAAGCGTCGCCCGCACGTTGGCGGCCTGCGCCAGCTTCGGCTCGGCGGCGGCCCACGCCCCGAGCTTTTCCAGTGCTGCTTTGGCATAGAGCCCGGCCGGCACGGCCTTGACGTCGGCGACCGCAATACGGCCGTCGCCGGCGAGCTTGGCGAGGTCAAAGCCCGGGCCAATCGTGACGTTCGACAGCTTGGAGTCCTGGGCCGCGATCAGCACCAGTCTGTTGCCGAGCAGGTTGACCCGCGTGTCGGGCTTGATCTGCTTCTTGTCGGCGACATAGTCCATCCATTTCAGGTCGGCCGAGATGAATACGTCGGCGGGCGCGCCTTGCTCGATCTGCTTGGCGAGTGTCGAGCTCGCCTCGTAGCTTGCCGTCACTTTGATGCCGGTCGCCTTGGTGAAGGCGGCATCGACGTCGTCGAGCGAATTCTTCAGCGACGCCGCGGCAAAGACGGTAATGGTCTCTTGCGCGGCGGCGGGCGTGAGTGCGGCGATGCCTAAGGCAGCGGCGCTCACGAGGATGCGAAACGGTTTGGTCAGACGCATGGCGGTTCTCCCACGCTCGGGGTTTTTCGGGGCGAGCGACCTTCACCAGGAACCGCCGTTCTGGAACGTACCGCGCGCACAGCGCAGCAGGGGTCGCAAAGAAATGGTATCAGTTTCCGCGGTTGCGCGTAAAGGCCGGCCAATGCCGTCGAGGTGTCTGGAAAATAGACGATGCAAGATTTTTCCCACGCTTTCGCGACGGCGCTCGACCTGATCGCGAGCCATGATCCCGAGTTGTCGGCGATCGTGCTGCTGTCGCTGCGCGTCAGCCTCTCGGCCACGGTGCTTGCGACGCTGATTGGTGGGCCGTTCGGGGCGTTCTTGGCGATGACGCCGTTTGCCGGCCGGCAATTGGTGGTGATCATGGCCAACGCGCTCCTCGGCCTGCCGCCGGTCGTCGTCGGCCTCGCCATCTATCTGTTGTTGTCGCATTCCGGTCCGCTCGGATATCTCGACTGGCTGTTCACGCCGGCCGCTATGGTGCTGGCGCAAACCGTCCTCGGCGTCCCGATCGTCGTTGCCTTGATGCATCGCCTCACCGAAGGCCTCTGGCGCGATTACGGCGACAACCTGCGGATCGACGGCGCGTCGCGAATACGATCGATCGGCGAGCTGCTGCTGATCGGCAAAGCCGGCCTGCTGACGGGCGTATTGTTCGCGTTCGGGCGTGCGATCTCGGAAGTCGGCGCCATCATCATCGTCGGCGGCAATATCCGCGGCGTGACACGGACGATGACGACGGCGATCGCGCTCGAAACCAGCAAAGGCGAACTGGCGCTGGCGCTCGGCCTCGGACTGATCCTCGTCACGATCAGCATCGCCGCGAGCACCAGCGGCTTTCTGCTCTATCGCGCGACGGTAAAAGACTGACGACTATTTCCCGGACGCGTTGGGGAAGAACAGCTGCTGGCCGCCGATCTTGTAGCCGGCGATCGTGGTCTGGCCGTCCGGCGAGATCAGCCAGTCGACGAACGCCTGGCCGTCCGCGACTTTGACATTGGGGTGTTTGGCCGGATTGACCAGCATGACGCCGTACTGGTTGAACAGCCGCTTGTCACCTTCGACAACGATGACGAGGTTGCCGCGGTTCTTGAAGGACAGCCAGGTGCCGCGGTCGGACAGCGTGTAGGCGTCGGACGCCGCCGACATGTTCAGCGCCGGCCCCATGCCTTGGCCGATCTCGCGATACCATTGGCCCTTGACCGCATTGATGTCGACGCCCGCGTCCTTCCAGTAACGCAACTCGGCGGCATTGGTGCCGGAACGATCGCCGCGCGAGATGAACGGCGCCTTGGCGGCGGCAATCTTGCGCAGCGCCTCGAGCACGTCTTTACCGCCCGCAATCTTGGCCGGATCTGACTTCGGGCCGACAATGATAAAATCGTTGTACATCACGTCATGACGTTTGGGGGCCCAGCCTTCGGAGAGGAACTTCTCCTCGGCGGCGCGGTCGTGAACGAATTCGACATCGGCGTCGCCGCGCCGGCCGACGTCGAGCGCTTGCCCGGTGCCGAGCGCGACCACGTGCACGTTGATGCCGGACTTCTTGGTGAAGATCGGCAGCAGGTAACCGAACAAGCCGGACTGCTCGGTCGATGTGGTCGAAGCGACCGTGATGAAACGCTCCTGCGCCCATGCCGCCGTTGAAATTCCCGCTGCGCAAAGCAGCGCGAGCAAAGTCCGTCTCATGAGATTCCCCACATTGATGCCTCATTAGGGAAATGTCACAAGTGTTAGTCAAATGGCTGAATCCAATCCCTCCATAGGCGATTTCGATTACATCATTGTCGGCGCAGGCTCGGCCGGCTGCGTGCTGGCCAATCGTCTGTCGGCGGACCCTTCGAAGCGCGTATTGGTGCTGGAAGCGGGCGGCCGCGACAACTGGATCTGGTTTCACATCCCTGTCGGCTACCTGTTCGCGATCGGCAATCCGCGCGCCGACTGGTTGATGAAGACCGAGCCCGAGCCCGGCCTCAACGGCCGCAGCCTCAATTATCCGCGCGGCAAGGTCATCGGCGGCTCATCGGCCATCAACGGCATGATCTACATGCTCGGCCAGGCCGGCGACTACGATCACTGGCGCCAGTTCGGCCTGCCGGGCTGGTCGTGGGACGACGTGCGGCCGATCTTCCGCAAGCACGTCGATCATTTTCTCAAGGACAGCGCGGACCACGCCGCCGGCGGCGAATGGCGCGTCGAATATCCGCGCATCACGTGGGAAATCCTGGAGGCGTTTCGTCATGCCGCCAACGAGTACGGCATTCCGAACATCCCCGATCCCAACACCGGCGACAACGAAGGCATCTGCTATTTCCACGTCAACCAGAAGCGCGGCCGGCGCTGGTCGGCGGCGCGCGGTTTCTTGAAGCCGGTGTTGCACCGGCAAAATCTCAGGCTGGAGACCGGTTGCCTGGCCGAAGGCATCGACTTCACCGGCAAGCGCGCGTCCGGCATTCGCTGGCGGCAGAACGGCGTGCTGCGGAGCGCGCGTTGCCGTGGCGAGGTGATTCTCTCCGCCGGCGCGATCAACTCGCCGCATCTGCTGATGCTGTCGGGTGTCGGGCCGGCAGGGGAATTGGCGAAGTTCGGCCTGCCGCTGCTGCTCGACAAGCCCGGCGTCGGGAAGAACCTGCAGGACCATTTGCAGCTGCGCATGATCTTCAAGGTCAGCGGCGTCAAGACGTTGAATGAAACCTACGCCAAGCTGCTGGTCCGCGCCGGCATGGGGCTCGACTATCTCTTGCGCCGCCGCGGACCGATGACCATGGCGCCGTCGCAACTCGGCGCCTTCACCAAGTCGGATCCGTCGCAGGCCACCGCCAATATCCAGTATCACGTGCAGCCGCTGTCGCTCGACAAGTTCGGCGAGCCGCTGCATCCGTTCCCGGCGTTCACGGCGAGCGTCGCCAACGTGCGGCCGACCAGCCGCGGGCTGCTCGCCCTGAAATCGAACGATCCGTCTGTGCCGCTGGCGATCAAGCCGAACTATCTGTCGACGCCGGAGGATCGCCGCGTCGCTGCCGACTCGATCCGCGTCACGCGCAGCATCGTGGCGCAGCCGGCGCTGAAGAAATATTCGCCGGTCGAGTATCTGCCCGGCGCGCAGGCGCGCGACGATGACGAGGCCGGGCTCGAGCATGCCGCCGGCGATATCGGCACCACCATTTTCCACCCGGTCGGTACCGCCAAGATGGGCCGCGACGACGATGCGCAAGCGGTGGTCGATGCGCGCTTGCGCGTCATCGGCTTGCAAGGCTTGCGCGTGATCGACGCCTCGGTGATGCCGTCGATCACGTCCGGCAACACCAACTCGCCGACGATCATGATCGCCGAGAAAGGCGCGGCGATGATTCTGGAAGACGCCAAGTAGTCCGCCTACTTCACCGCAGTGATGACGATGGCCCGGATACGGCCGTCGACCGGCCCATTGCCAAATCGCTGGGCGATGGCGTCGGCCGCGCGCGAGGTGGCTTCCGGCAAGCGGGCTTTATCGCGCGCCTCGATTTCGTTGCGCAGCGGGGTGCCCTCGCAATAGGCGATGGCGGGCTCGCGTGGCGAGGGCGCCTTGCTTCTTGCGTCGATGCCCTCGGCGGAAATGTCGGTGAATCCGGCCGCCGTAAGTTCGGCACGGAGACGCTCGACATCACTGTGACCGTGCGGCGTGCGGGCGAGGAAGCGCGGTGGGTCGTTGGGGAACATTTCGCCAAGCGCCTGGGTGACTACGTCCGCGAAATCGCTTTCCGAAATCTTGTCCCAGACGCTGAAATAGTAACGCCCGCCCGGCTTCAGAACCCGGCGTGCCTCCTTGAAGGCTCGTACCTTGTCCGGAAAGAACATGACGCCGAATTGGCAGACGACAGCCTCGAATTTCTGATCCTCGAAGGGCAGGGCTTGGGCATCGGCCTGCTGCCAGGTAACGCGGGCATCTTGTAGCCGCGTCCTTGCATGGTTGAGCATCGGCTCATTGAGATCGGTCGCCGTGATGCGAGCAGTTGGAGCGAGCCGTGCGGCGAGCGCGCGGGTAACAACTCCCGTGCCGGCCGCCGTCTCGAGCACGCTTTCCGTCCCGGCCCTTTGTAATCGCTTTCCGAGATCGAGCGCGTAGGGTTCAAAGATCAGAGGAACGAGGTATTGCTCATAGAGCTCTGGAATTGAGCCCGCAAAGACCCGGTCGATCGCTACCATGTCGTGCTCCGTCGCCTGCACAACGTGGAAGAATGTTAGCACATTGTCGGCTCAAGGCAGGGCCTTGAGGTGGCGGATCGGGCGGCCGGGGGCGATGGCCTGCGCGGCTGCGACAATGGCGTTGGAATCGATGCCGTAATGCTCGTAGACGTCGGCGAGCGAGCCGGTTTGTCCGAAATGCTCGACCCCGAGCGCGCGGGTGCGGTGCCCTGATACGGCGCCGAGCCAGGCAAGCGTCGCCGGATGGCCGTCGACCACCGTGACGATGCCGCAATGCGGCGGCACGTCGGCCAATAGCCGCTCGATATGCGAGCGGGCGTGCACCAGGCCGCGTTCGCGCGCCCGCTGCGCCGCGGTCCAGCCGGCATTGAGCCGGTCGGCGGAGGTCACCGCCAAGAGGCCGACGTCACGGCGATCCTCGGCCATGAGGCCGATCGCCTCGATCGCCTCGGGGGCAATTGCGCCGGTGTAGGCGACGACGACCTGGCAGTTCGGCCCGGGCTTCCTCATCCAGTAGGCGCCATCGACGATCTGCTGGCGCAGCTCGTCCGTCATCGTGCGCTGGATCTGCTCGACCGGCCGCGTCGACAGCCGCAAATAGACCGAGCCGCCGGTCTCGTCGCGCAGCCAATTGCGCTCCGACACCTCGCCGCCCGACTTCTGCATGTAGGCAAAGGCCCAGCGCATGATGACGGCGAGCTCGTCGACATAAGCCGGCTCGAAGCTCGCGAGGCCGTCCTGCGCCAGCCCGATCAGCGGCTCGGACACCGATTGATGCGCGCCGCCCTCCGGCGCCAGCGTGATTCCGGACGGCGTCGCCACCACCATGAAGCGGGCGTCCTGATAGCAGGCGTAGTTGAGCTGATCGAGGCCGCGGGCGATGAAGGGATCGTACAGCGTGCCGACCGGCAACAAGCGCACGCCGTTGATCACGTGCGAGAGGCCGAGCGCCGATAGCAGGATGAACAGGTTTGCCTCGGCGATGCCGAGCTCGATGTGCTGGCCCTTGCGCGAGAATTCCCAGTTGAAGGTCGAGGGGATCTGTTCGCTCTTGAAGGTGTCGGCAACCGTCTCGCGCGCGAACAGGCCGCGCCGGTTCACCCACGGCCCGAGATTGGTCGAGACGGTGACGTCGGGTGACGCCGTGACGATGCGCGCGGCGAATTCGTCGCTGCCGCGGCCGATCTCGTTGAGGATGGCGCCGAAGCCGGTCTGCGTCGACATCGTCGGCTGGATGGAGACGGCGAGTTCGTCCGGCACCGCGATCGGCGGCGTCTTCAACTGGCGCTCGGCGGCTTGTGCCCGCGGCACCTTGTCGAGGAAATCCTGCAATTTGTCCGGCGGAAACGGCAGGCCTTCAAACTTGTCCCACTCGTGGCCGGGCCGCACCTTGTTGGCGTTGCGGAACGTGTCGATCTGCGCCGGCGTCATCAGGCCGGAGTGGTTGTCCTTGTGGCCGGCGAAAGGCAGGCCGAAGCCCTTGATGGTGTAGCAGATGAAGCAGGTCGGCCGGTCATGCTTGATCGATTTGAAGGCGTCGAGCACGGTCTGCAAATCGTGGCCGCCGAGATTGTTCATCAGCGCGGCGAGCTCGGCGTCGGAGCGTTTCTCGATCAGCTTGCTGACGTCGCCCTGGTCGCCGATCTCGTCGTTGAGGCGTTTGCGCCAGGCCGCGCCGCCGGCGAACACCAGCGCCGAGTAGAGCGAGTTCGGGCAGTTGTCGATCCATTCTTTCAGCCGCGCGCCGCCCGGCTCCTTGAACGCCGCCTGCTGCAACGCGCCGTATTTGAGGATGACGACGTCCCAGCCGAAATTCTTGAACAGCTGTTCGTAGCGCTCCCACAGGCCCTCGCGCACCACAGCGTCGAGGCTCTGGCGGTTGTAGTCGATGATCCACCAGCAATTGCGCAGGCCCTGCTTCCAGCCTTCGAGCACGGCCTCGAACACATTGCCCTCGTCGAGCTCGGCGTCGCCGACCAGCGCGATCATGCGGCCTTCAGGCCGCTCGAGGCCCCAGCCGTGCATGCGCACGTAGTCCTGCACCAGCGAGGAGAATAGCGTCTGCGCGACGCCCAGGCCCACCGAACCGGTCGAGAAGTCGACGTCGTCGATGTCCTTGGTGCGCGAGGGATAGCTTTGCGCGCCCTTGTAGCCGCGGAAATTCTCCAGCCGCTCCTGCGTCTGCTTGCCGAGCAGATACTGGATGGCGTGGAAGATCGGCGAGGCGTGCGGCTTGACGGCGACGCGGTCGGCGGGCTTGAGCACGTCGAAATACAGCGCCGTCATGATGGTGGCGAGCGAGGCCGATGACGCCTGATGGCCGCCGACCTTCAGGCCGTCGGTGTTCTCGCGCAGGTGGTTGGCGTTGTGGATCATCCAGCTCGCCAGCCACAGCACTTTGCGTTCCAGCGCGTGCAGGATGTCGAGATCACCGGCCATGCGGATCAGTCTAGCGCGCCGGGAGCGCGCCGGGAAATCTTTCGCGGCGATGGAACGATCAACGGCAACGATGGATCAGCGGGTGCTGTCGGCAGCCTGGCTGCCCGGCTTGGCGGGCGCTTCGAGCACTTCTTTGCAGGCCGGCGGCAGGTCCGCCATCATCAGCGGCTTCTTCGCCTTCTCCGGCTTCGGGCTCGGCTTGGGATGCAGAACCTTGTCGGAGAACCAGAACGCCAGTTCCTTACCGCAGCCGTCGCTGCCCGGCACTGGCGGCTGCGCGCGGCAATGCGGTGAATTGGCCGGGCACTTCAGCCGGACGTGGATGTGGTCGTCGTGGCCGTACCAGGGCCGCACCTTGTCCATCCACTCGTGATTGTTCTTGCCTTCCATCTCGCACAACCGCTTCTTGATCGCGGCGTTCACCAGCACGCGCTCGACATTGGGTTGCTCGGCGGCGGTGCGGATGAAGGCGGCGTCGGATGCCGACCAGTTCTCGTTGACGTGCAGCCCGTCCTTGCCGACGAGGCTGGTCGCGGAAATATTCTCGCGCTCTTCCTTGGTCAGCGTGCGGTCCGGCTTCGGCATGAACCAGATGTCGACGTCGAGGCCGATCTGGTGACTCAGGTGACCGAAGGGCAGCGGACCGCCGCGCGGCTGCGCCATGTCGCCGATCAGGATGCCGTGCCAGCCGGTCGCCTTGGCGGCGGCGGGCGCGAATTTCTTCAGGAAGCTGACGAGCTCGGGGTGACCCCAATTGCGGTTGCGCGACAGCCGCATCACTTCCCAGTTCGGACCGTCCGTCGGCAGTTCAATGCCGCCTTGCAGGCAGCCGCGCGGGTAGTAGCCGATCGCCATGGCCTTGCCCAAAGTCGGAAGCTGTTTCGCGGCGAACAGGAATTTGGCAGCGACGGCCTTGATCTTTTCCGCCTCCGACATCGGCGGCTTCTTCGGCGGCAGCGGCGGCGCGGACACGACCGCGGCCGGGGCGGGCGTTGCAGGCGCCGAGACGACCGGCGCGGCCGCCGGTGCCGGCGGTGCGTTCACGACCGGAGCCGGCGCTGCGGCAGGCGGCGCGGTGACAACGGGCGCGGGCGCGGGTTGCACCGGAGCGGCGGCGGGCGCGGCCGGCGCAGGTGAAGCGGCCGGCGGCGGTGACGACGCGGGTGGAGCAGCGGGCGCCGTGGCCGGCGGGATTGGCGCTGTCGCTTGATCGGCCGGGGCGGTCGCGGCGGGCGGCGCCTGCGCGACGGAATAGTTTTGCGACAGGGCGAGCATGCCGCCGACGAAAACCGCCGAAAGAAGAAACAGTCCGACAACCCGATCCAACATGTTTTCCGTCTACCGCGTCGGCTCTGTCGTGTCAGGTTAATTGCGCGGAATGGTTTAAGTCGCCGGGTACCACCGCGGCGGTCCCCGGACCGGAATACTTAAAATTTTCAAAGACTTTTATGGTTAATGAATGCTTTACAAGGCCGCTTCAAGCGGCAATGCTGATCGCCGTCAAACGGCTGTCGAGCCGCGTTGGTAACGTTGCGTCGCGTGTGAGGTGAGGCTGGAATGTCGACCCGTCTTGCATCGGTATTTGTCGCGCTGGTCGCGCTGTTCGGCGCAGTGGCCGCCGCGCAAGCCGAAGTCGTCATCGTCGTCAACAAGTCGACGCAACGGCTCTCGGTGTCGGTCGACGGCGCGCCGCGCTACGAGTGGCCGGTCTCCACCGCGCGCATGGGCTACAACACCCCGAACGGCACCTACGGCGTCGAGCGCATGGAAGTGCAGTGGTTCTCGCGCAAGTACGACTGGTCGCCGATGCCGCACTCGATCTTCTTCGACGGCGGCTACGCCATCCACGGCTCGTATGAAATCGGACGGCTTGGCACGCCGGCCTCGCACGGCTGCATCCGCCTGCATCCGAACAACGCCACCATCCTCTACCGGCTGGTCGAGGCAAACCGCCATTCGACGCGCATCGTCGTCACCGGCGATCGCCCGTCCGGAATGTACATGAGCAGCACGCATCGCTCGCGTCCGGACCGCTACCAGGCGTCGCAATCCTATTCTGATGACGAGGATGTGCGGCCGCAGCGCTCGATCCGCAACAGCCGCGCGCGCTATCGCCAGGGCCGCGACTTCGATGACATCTTCAATCAGGCGCCGGACGACGGCGCGTCCTCAGATCAGAACCTCGGCGTCCGGCATTACTGGAACCGCTAGCGCGCTTAGTGCGCGCTACACATCCACCTTGAGCGCGGCGATGAAGGCTTCCTGCGGGATGTCGACCTTGCCGAACTGCCGCATCTTCTTTTTGCCTTCGCGCTGCTTGTCGAGCAGCTTGCGCTTGCGCGTGGCGTCGCCGCCGTAGCACTTGGCCGTGACGTCCTTGCGGAAGGCGCGCACGGTCTCGCGCGCGATGATCTTGCCGCCGATGGCGGCCTGGATCGGCACCTGGAACATGTGCGGCGGGATCAGCTCTTTCAGCTTCTCGGCCATGGCGCGGCCACGGCTTTCGGCGCGGGTCTTGTGCACCAGCATGGCGAGCGCATCGACCGGATCGCCGTTCACCAGCATCTGCAGCTTCACGAGGTCGGCCGGCTTGTAGTCGGTGAGGTGATAGTCGAACGAGGCGTAGCCGCGCGAGACGGACTTGAGCCGGTCGTAGAAATCGAACACGACTTCGTTGAGCGGCAGGTCGTATTTCACCATGGCGCGGTTGCCGACGTAGGTGAGCTCCTTCTGCTCGCCGCGGCGGTCCTGGCAGAGCTTGAGCACCGAGCCGAGATATTCGTCGGGCGTGAGGATCGTCGCCTCGATCCAGGGCTCCTGCATCTCCTCGATGTGGTTGGGGTCCGGCATGTCGACCGGATTGTGGATCTCGAGGTCGCGGCCGTCGCTGGTCTTGATCTTGTAGATGACCGAGGGGGCGGTCGCGATCAGGTCGAGATTGAATTCACGCTCCAGCCGCTCCTGGATGATCTCGAGATGCAGCAGGCCGAGGAAGCCGCAGCGGAAGCCGAAGCCGAGCGCGGCGGAGGTCTCCATCTCGTAGGTGAAGCTTGCGTCGTTGAGCCGTAGCTTGCCCATGGCGGCGCGCAACTCCTCGAACTTGGCGGCATCGACCGGAAACAGGCCGCAGAACACGACCGGGATCGCCGGGCGGAAGCCGGGCAGCGGCGCGGCGCAGGGCTTCTTCTCGTCGGTGATGGTGTCGCCGACGCGGGTGTCGGCGACTTCCTTGATCGAGGCAGTCAACATGCCGATCTCGCCGGGGCCGAGCTCCTCGACCGGCGTGAGTTTGGGCGTGAACACGCCGACGCGGTCCACTTCGTAGGAGGCGTCGGTCGCCATCATGTGGATGCGCTGACCCTTGGTCAGCGTGCCGTCGACGATCCGCACCAGCACCACGACGCCGAGATAGACGTCGTACCAGCTGTCCACCAGCAGCGCCTTCAGCGGCGCCTCGCGGTCGCCCTTCGGCGGCGGCAGGCGCGTGACGATCGCCTCCAGCACCTGGTCGATGTTGAGGCCCGTCTTTGCGGAAATCTCGATGGCGTTCGATGCGTCGAGTCCGATGACGTCCTCGATCTGCTGCTTGACCTTGGCGGGCTCGGCGGCCGGCAGGTCGATCTTGTTGAGCACCGGCACGATCTCGTGGCCGTTGTCGATCGCCTGGTAGACATTGGCGAGCGTCTGCGCCTCGACGCCCTGGGAGGCGTCGACAACCAGCAGCGAGCCCTCGACGGCTGCGAGCGAGCGGTTGACCTCGTAGGCGAAGTCGACGTGGCCGGGCGTGTCGATCAGATTGAGGATGTAGTCCTTGCCGTCCTGCGCCTTGTACTTCAGACGCACGGTCTGCGCCTTGATGGTGATGCCGCGCTCGCGCTCGATGTCCATCGAATCGAGCACCTGCTCCTTCATCTCGCGCAGTTCGAGGCCGCCGGTGAGCTGGATCAGCCGGTCGGCCAGCGTCGATTTTCCGTGATCGATATGCGCGACGATGGAGAAATTACGGATATTCTGGATGGGCGCCGCCGTCATGGCCGCGAGATAACACCCGCGCTGCGTTGCGGCAAGGAGCCGAAGCCCTTGTTTTCCGCATCTTCCGGCGAAATCGCGGGATCGGCCGAGGCCAAGGACGCGCGATCAATAAAACTGGAATGTCGCCAGCAGGAATACCGCGGCCAGAAGCCACAGCGCGGCCGTCCACTCGCCGGCGAGATCTGCGCGGTTGAGCTTCTCGACGCGGGCCACGGCACGTGAGGTGATCTTATTCATGATGCCCTCCGTATGTTGAGGCAGCGGGCATCATCGCGGCCACGGCTGGCGCGCGTTTGATCCCGGTCAAACGCCGGGCTCAGGAGCATTACGTAGCAAATACCACCGCCCGCGCGGGCGTCCGCTCAATAGCGGTAGTGATCGCTCTTGAACGGGCCCTGCTGCGGCACGCCGATGTAGTCGGCCTGGTCCTTGCGCAGTTCGGTGAGCTTCACGCCGATCTTGGCGAGGTGCAGGCGCGCGACCTTTTCGTCGAGCGTCTTCGGCAGCACATAGACTTCCTTCTTGTACTTGCCGTTCTTGTTGTTGGCGAACAGCTCGATCTGCGCCAGCGTCTGGTTGGTGAAGGACGCCGACATCACGAAGGACGGATGGCCCATGGCGTTGCCGAGGTTCACCAGGCGGCCTTCCGACAGCAGGATGATGCGGTGGCCGTCGGGGAAGGTGATCTCGTCGACCTGCGGCTTGATGTTGTCCCACTTCAGGTTCTTGAGGTGCGCGATCTGGATCTCGTTGTCGAAGTGGCCGATGTTGCAGACGATCGCGCGATCCTTCATCGCCCGCATGTGCTCGATGGTGATGATGTCCTTGTTGCCGGTCGCGGTGACGAAGATGTCGGCCTGCGGCGCGGCGTCTTCCATGGTCACGACTTCGTAGCCTTCCATCGCCGCCTGCAGCGCGCAGATCGGATCGACCTCGGACACCATGACGCGGCAGCCGGCTTGGCGCAGCGAGGCGGCCGAGCCCTTGCCGACGTCGCCGAAGCCCGCGACCATCGCGACCTTGCCCGACATCATCACGTCGGTGCCGCGGCGGATGCCGTCCACCAGCGATTCGCGGCAGCCGTAGAGGTTGTCGAACTTCGACTTGGTGACGCTGTCATTGACGTTGATGGCCGGGAAAAGCAGCGTGCCGGCCTTCTGCATGTCGTAGAGCCGGTGCACGCCGGTGGTGGTTTCCTCGGAGACGCCTTTGATGTTCTTGGCAAGCTCGGCGAAGTAGCCCTTTGGCTTTTCCTTCAGCGTCTTCTTGATCAGCGCGAAGAAGATTTCCTCTTCTTCCGAATTGTGCTGGTCGAGGAACACCGGGTCATGGTGTTCGGCGCGGTAGCCCTGGTGCACGAACATGGTGGCGTCGCCGCCGTCATCGAGGATCATGTTGGGCGTCAGGACTTCACCAGATTTTGCGCCATGCCATTCGAACAGCTTGGCGGTGTAGTCCCAGTAGTCCTTCAGGGTTTCGCCCTTGACGGCGAAGACGGGAACGCCGCCGGCGGCGACGGCGGCGGCGGCGTGATCCTGCGTCGAATAGATGTTGCACGACACCCAGCGCACGTCGGCGCCGAGCGCGGTGAGCGTTTCGATCAGCACCGCGGTCTGGATGGTCATGTGCAGCGAGCCGGCGATGCGCGCGCCCTTGAGCGGCTGCTTCGGGCCGTACTCCTCGCGGGTCGCCATCAGGCCGGGCATCTCGGTCTCGGCGAGCGAGATTTCCTTGCGGCCGAACTCAGCCAGGGAAATGTCCTTGACGATGTAGTCGCCGGCGGCAGCGGCCTTCGGTTTGGCGGAAACGGTCATGACGATCCTTATGCAGCTGACAAAATGGGTCGGATTGGCTGGCGTGCCTATAACAGGCCGCCGCCAGCCTCGCAACGCATATATAAAGATTTCTTTATGTCGTTCTTAAGGCCCTAATTGCGGGTCGGCGCCGGGCCGGAGGCCGCTTGGGGGGCGTTCTGGCGCAAGACGCCGGCCTGCGTCAGCGCGGCCGCGATCTGCTGCATGCGGTTGATCAGTTCGACCGCCGCGCCCGGCGGCAGGACGAGGCGGGCGGCCGGATAGCGGCGGCCGGTCAGCGGCGTGTTCGGCTTGGCGTCATCCATCCGGGTGACGGCGAATTCGATGCGCAGCGATTGCCCGTCAAAGGACAGGTGGGAAATGCTGTCGGCAAATGTTTCGGCGCATTCGGGCCGGTCAATGTAGCGCAGCGTCACTTGGGCTTGCTGCCGCTGCTGCTGCCCCTGGCCCATAACCGGACCCGGAAAATCCTTGATGTCTTCGTCGGACATGGTGGCCCCCACACGGTTCGAGCCGCCGGCGGGCGGCCCGAGAGGCAGGGTACCACAGTAAAAAGGCCCGTAAATCAATCGCCTTCGCCGAAGCGCGAGCTGACGAGCGCACACAATGCGTTGACGGCGGCGGCGGCGTCGGTGCCGGTGGCGCTGACGGTGATGGTGACGCCGGGGCCGGCGGCCAGCATCATCAGGCCCATAATCGAGGTGCCGCCGACGGATTCATGACCGCGGGTCACGGTTACGGCAGCGTCGAATTGCTCGGCCATCTGCACGAATTTGGCGGAGGCCCGGGCGTGCAGGCCCTTCTTGTTGACGATCTCGACATCGCGCACGACCGGCGTCGCGCCGTCCGTTCCGCTGGCGTCGCTCATTTACCGCTGAGGACGCGGCTGGCGATTGTGCAGTATTTGCGCCCGGCTTCCTGGGCGGCGGCAACCGCATCCTGCAAGGACGCGTTTTCGCGCACTTTGGCGAGCTTGATCAGCATCGGCAGATTGATGCCGGCCAGCACTTCGACCTTGGGCTGGCTCATGACGGAAATGGCGAGATTGGACGGCGTGCCGCCGAACATGTCGGTGAGGATGACGACGCCGTCGCCGCCGTCGACGCGCTTGACCGCATCGAGAATATTCTTGCGGCACTGCTCGACATCGTCATCGGGGCCGATCGTGACCGCCTCAACCTGACGTTGTGGGCCGACCACGTGCTCTAGGGCGGAGCGAAACTCAACGGCGAGCCGCCCATGGGTCACTAATACGAGGCCGATCATCCCGGACTCCACGCGGGAGCTACGCTGCACCGCACGAAAAGGGGCACATTCAGGCTCAATTGGAGCCTTCGTGCAAGGGGTTGCCTCGCTATATAGGGGCTCTGCTGCACTGCGGAAAGGCGGGGCCAAAGGGGAGCTCATTACGTCCGTTTTCGGCAGGGGCGATCCTAGGCTGCTTATAGTTAATTTTTCCCACCGAGCCGGGGCGCCGGACGTAGCCTAGGTCCGGGCCGGGGGTCAATTGGCCCCCGGGGAACTCCCAAGAAAAGCCCGCAGCAATGGCAGGGCAAATTGGCCCGGCGCGACAGCAAGCCGCGGTAAGGCAACCCCTTCGAGGCTGATTTGGCCGGTTTGGGGGGCCGGAAGGCGGTCGGCGTCGTCTGCGGCCAAGTCCACCACCAGTCCGACCGTGGCGACCGGTTCGTAGGGCAGGCGCCGGATTCCGAGGCCGCGAACTTCGATCAGCCCGGCCAGCGCCGGCGCTGGCCGCACGAGCAAGCGGCCGGCTTTGCCTTCGATGTGCGCGCGATCATCGGCGACCAGGCGCGCAAAGGGCAGGGCACCTTGCAGCACCTCGTAGGCCAGTTGCGATTTGCCCGAGCCCGCCGGCCCGCGGATCAGCGCGGCCTTCGCGCCGATCAGCACCGCAGACGCGTGGATGGTTGGAGGCTCGCTCACTTCGCCGGCAGGCGCACCACGAAGCGCGCGCCGAGCACCTTCGGCTCCGTGTCGGCCTTCGTCGCCGGCATGGTGCGGTTCTCCACCCGGATGGTGCCGCCATGCGCCTCGACGATCTGCTTGGTGATCGAGAGGCCGAGGCCGGAGTTCTGGCCGAAGCTCTGGTTGGGACGGTCGGTGTAGAAGCGCTCGAAGATCTTGTCCAAGGCGTCGGGTGCGATGCCGGGCCCGTCATCGTCGACGATGATCTCGACGTCGTCCTTCACGCGGCGGCAGGTGATGCGCACTGTGCCGCCGGGCGGGGAGAACGAGCGCGCATTGTCGAGCAGATTGCTCACCACCTGGCCGAGCCGCGAGTCATGTCCCGGCACCTTGAAGCTGTCGGGCGGGCCACCTTCGAAGCGCAGCGTGACCGAGACGTCGTCGGTGCGAATCTCGTTTGCCGCTTTGACCAGCGCTTCGAGCAGTTTCGCCATTTCGACCGGGCTCGCCTCCTGGCGCTGCAATTCGGCATCGAGGCGGCTCGCATCGGAGATGTCGGTGATCAGGCGGTCGAGCCGCTTGACGTCGTGCTCGATCACCTCGAGCAGACGCTTGCGGCTTTCGTCGGTCTTGGCGAGCGGCAGCGTCTCGACCGCGGAGCGCAACGATGTCAGCGGATTGCGCAGCTCATGCGCGACGTCGGCGGCGAAGCTCTCGATCGCCTCGATGCGGGTGTAGAGCGCGCTGGTCATGTCGCGCAGCGCGCCGGACAGATGGCCGATCTCGTCGCGGCGGCGCGTGAAGTCGGGAATCTCGAT
This sequence comes from uncultured Alphaproteobacteria bacterium, assembly GCA_963742095.1. Classification (GTDB taxonomy): domain Bacteria; phylum Pseudomonadota; class Alphaproteobacteria; order Rhizobiales; family Xanthobacteraceae; genus Pseudolabrys. The sequence goes on along the minus strand of CAVUKJ010000003.1, from coordinate 486,078 downwards.
ACGGCTGCGGATGCGCCGGCGCACGCGTTCGGCGCCGTCGGCCAGCCGCCGCACCGGACCGGCGATGGTGCCGGCGAGCAGCATCGACAGCACCACCATGACGCCGGCGGCAACCAGGAACACCTTGACGATGGCGAGGCGCTCGGCCTCGACCATCTCGTCGATGTCGGCGCCTTGCGTCGACAGCATCAACGCGCCGCGCACCGCGCGGAAGCGCTGCACCGGCACCGCGACCGAGACGATCACCTCGCCGCGGTCATTGACCCGCACCATGCTGGTCGGCAGGCCGTCGAGCGCGCTGGTGACCTCCGAATATCCCTTGCCGTTCTCGGGCCCGAGCTCGGTGTAGAGCGGAAGGTCGCCGCGCCCAAGCCAGCGACGCATGGCGATAAAGACGCGCTCCATGACGCCGGGCTTCTCTGCGTTGGGCGGCGGCAGGTCGAAGCGCAGCACGTCGCCGCGGCCGTAGAGATTGCGGCTGTCGAGGATCAGCACGCCGTCGCGGTCGTAGATGCGCGCGCGCGTCTTGGTCGGCGAGATCAGGCGGCGCAGCACCGGCGCGACGCGCTCGGGGTTGATCGGGAATTCGATGCCGGACTGCGCGTCGTCGGACGGGCCATAGCTCTGCCCGGTCTGCAACTCCAGCAGGCGGTCGGGGTCGATGGTGATGGCGTCGGTGTCGACGGTCGCAGACGCTGCAATGGCGCCGGCGATAATCTCGCTCTGCACCAGCAAGCTCTGCGCACGCGCGTCGATCAGGCCGGCGCGGAACTGCGACAGGTAGAGGACCCCTGTGACCAGCGCGACGAGGCCCGCGAGATTGAGGATGACGATGCGGCGGGTGAGGCTTGAAAAGCTCTGGCTGACGAAGAACGCCCAGGCCGAGCGCGCCATGCGGCGCAGGTCGACCGGTTCGCGCGGCGTGGGCGCCACCGCCTGCTCGCCTTGCCCTTCGGCCTCGGCGGCGGCAGTCCGGATTTCCGTTTCCGCAGTTCGATCGAGCACGTCGTTCAATCCAGCCGGCTGTTGGTGGACGCTTTGCCCGCCCCCGATATTACCGCAAGCCGGGACGCTCCGTCAGTCCGCAGTCATGCTTCCTTGAAGCGATAACCGACGCCATAGAGCGTCTCGATCATCTCGAAATCGTCGTCCGCCTGCTTGAACTTCTTGCGTAGGCGCTTGATGTGGCTGTCGATGGTGCGGTCGTCGACGTAAACTTGGTCGTCATAGGCCGCATCCATCAGCGCGTTGCGGCTTTTCACCACGCCCGGGCGGGTGGCAAGCGCCTGCAGGATGAGGAATTCGGTGACGGTCAGGGTGACCGGTTCGTTCTTCCAGGTGCAGGTGTGTCGCTCGGGATCCATGCGCAGCAGTCCGCGCTCGAGCACCTTGGCGGAATCAACTTCCTTGATCGGCTGGCCGTCTTTGCCGCCGGCGCGGCGCAGCACGGCCTTGACGCGCTCGACCAGCAGGCGTTGCGAGAACGGTTTGCGGATGAAGTCGTCGGCCCCCATCTTGAGGCCAAAGAGTTCGTCGATCTCCTCGTCCTTGGAGGTGAGGAAGATGACGGGAATGTCTGTCTTCTGCCGCATCCGCCGCAGCGTCTCCATGCCGTCCATGCGCGGCATCTTGATGTCGAGGATGGCGAGATCGGGCGGCGAGGTCTTGAAGCCGTCGAGCGCGGAGGCGCCGTCGGTATAGGTCATGATGCGATAGCCCTCGGCCTCGAGCGCCATCGATACGGAAGTCAGGATGTTGCGGTCGTCGTCGACGAGAGCGATTGTTGGCATGAGCCCCTCTGCTTCAGGTCTGGTCCTGACGTCCCGCGCGTTTTGAAGCCCACAAACGGGGGCTGAATTGTGACCTCTTTGCAACAACTATGTGATTCTCAAGCGATTACAAGGGCCGGGACCGAAAGAAGCCGCCGCGGCGCGAATATCGTTAACGACAGGATCGCAAAGTGAAGCCGGATGCCCCATTCGACGCTCGTTTGGCCGCGAAAAAGCTGTTGCGCGAGGGCCGCAGCGGCGCGCTGGCGACGCTGATGGCGGGATCGGGCGATCCCTATTGTTCGCTGGTCAATGTCGCGACCGCGCCCGACGGCGCGCCACTGCTGCTGCTGTCCAAGCTCGCACTGCACACAAAGAATGTGCTCGCCGATTCCCGCGCCTCGCTGATGCTCGACGAGCGCAATTCTTTCAAGATTCCGGATGGCGATCCGCTCGAGGGTGCGCGGGTGATGTTGATGGGGACGCTTGCAGCGACCGCCGATGCCGTTGCGCGCACCGCCTATCTGCGCCGGCATCCGGAGGCGGAGATGTATGCGGGCTTTGCCGACTTCGCATTTTACCGCCTGTCGATCAGCCGCGCGCATCTGGTTGCGGGCTTCGGCCGCATTGTCGACCTCTCGACACAGGACATCCTGACCGACGTGTCGGACGCTGAACCATTGCTGGCTGCCGAAGCCGAGGCGATCGCGCACATGAATGCCGACCACGCCGAGGCTTGCCGGCTCTACGCCACCAAGTTGCTCGGCGGGCCCGACGGACCATGGGCTTGCGCCGGCATCGACCCGGACGGAATCGAACTTCAGCAGGGCCGCATGGCGTTGCGGCTGTTCTTCCCGCAGCGCGTGACGGGACCGGGGCCGTTGCGCGCGGTGCTCAAGGACCTCGCCGCCAAGGCGCGCCGCGCCTGAAACCATCGGCTTGATGCGGTGGTTAATGCAGGTCGATGCCCCGAAACGTCGGCGCAATTATTGATGCAGCGCAATGTAGCCTGCAGCCAATGCATGGCATTTTTTCTTGGCTTTGAGGGGCTTGGACACTATGGTCGCGGCCTTCAAAGCCCGGGGCTATACTAAGGTTGGATGGCCGCGAGGGGATTTTGCGGCTGGCCCGAGTCTGGGAGGAATTGCGTGCAAGAAACTGGAGTGCGTAACAGCGCCTATGGTGCCGACAAGTTCGGCTTCAAAGACCTGGCCGCCGTTCACTGGAATCTGACGGAAGCTCCGCTCTACGAGCATTCGATCGCGGCCGGCGAGGCCTCGATCGTCGCCGGCGGCGCGCTGTCCGCTTTCACCGGGCACCACACCGGCCGTTCTCCCAAGGACAAGCACACCGTCGTCGACGATCTCACGCGCGATTCGCTGTGGTGGGACGGCAATCGCAAGATGTCGAAGGAGAACTTCGACACGCTGCTCGCCGATTTCCAGGCGCACGTGAAGGGCAAGAAACTATTCGCGCAGGATCTCTACGGCGGCGCCGATCCGAAATACCGGATCAAGACGCGCGTCTTCACCGAATACGCCTGGCACTCTCTGTTCATCCGTCAGCTGCTGATCCGCCCCGAGCAGGCCGATCTCGCCAAGTTCGTGCCCGAACTCACCATCGTCGATCTGCCGTCGTTCAAGCCGGACGCCAAGCGTCATGGCGGCCGCGAGGGCTCCGACACAATGGTGGCGATCGATTTCACCCGCAAGATCGTGCTGATCTGCGGCTCGTCCTACGCCGGCGAGATGAAGAAGTCGGTGTTCACCACACTCAATTTCTATCTGCCGGCGCAGGACGTCGTGCCGATGCACTGCTCGGCCAACGTCAGCCACGAAGGCGAGAGCGCGCTGTTCTTCGGCCTCTCCGGCACCGGCAAGACGACGTTGTCAGCCGACCCGCACCGCATTTTGATCGGCGACGACGAAACCGGCTGGGGCCCGGACGGCATCTTCAATTTCGAAGGCGGCTGCTACGCCAAGACCATCAAGCTCTCGAAAGAAGCCGAGCCGATGATCTGGGACGCCACCAACCGCTTCGGCGCCGTGCTCGAGAACGTCGTCTATGATCCCTACACGCGCATCCCGGACTACGACGACGGCTCCAAGACCGAGAACACGCGCTCGGCCTATCCGCTCAATTTCATCCCGAACGCGTCGCGCACCGGCCGCGCCGGTCATCCGAAAAACATCATCTTCCTGACCGCCGACGCCTATGGAGTGATGCCGCCGGTCGCCAAGCTCGACGCCAACCAGGCGATGTATCACTTCCTCTCCGGCTACACCGCGAAGGTCGCCGGCACCGAGAAGGGTCTCGTCGGCGTCGAGCCGGAATTCTCGACCTGCTTCGGCGCACCGTTCCTGCCTCGGCATCCCTCCGTCTATGCCGACCTGCTCAAGGACTACATCAACCGTCACAAGGTCGATGTCTGGCTGGTCAACTCCGGCTGGACCGGCGGCAAGTACGGCGAAGGCCGCCGCATGCCGATCAAGGCGACGCGCACCCTGGTGACCGCGGCGCTCAACGGCTCGCTCAAGAACGCCGACTTCCGCACCGATCCGTATTTCGGCTTCTCGGTGCCGACCTCGGTGCCGGGTGTCGAGCCGCATCTGTTGAACCCGATCAAGACCTGGAAGAACAAGGCCGAGTTCGACAAGACGGCGCGGGCGCTGGTCGCCATGTTCCAGAAGAACTTCGCCAAGTTCGAAAAGCACGTCACGCCCGATATCAAGGCGGCGGCTCCGGAAGTACGGATCGCCGCGGAGTAGCCGGCATCGCGTGGCGCCAGACGCGGGTTCTGGCCATGACGCTACGACTGATATCTCTTGCGATTGCGCTCGTGCTGTCGGGCGGCTTCGGCACGAGCGTCAGCCACGCCGATTGTTCGCAGCTCTACGCGCTGGCCCAGCAGCATGCCAATGACATGGCGCGGCGTGGCAGTCTCGATCACGCCGGGTTCATGCGTCATCGCGGTCCTGCGGGCGCAAGCGCGGAGAATGTCGCCGTCGGCTGCGCCGACGAAGCCTGCGCGCGGCGTGCCTGGATGAACTCGTCGCATCATCGCGCCAACATGGCGCTCGGCGGCTGCCAGGCGGTCGCCTCGGCGGTGGGCAAGAACGGACGTCGCTATTGGGCGATGGAGATCGGCGGCGGCGGCGTCAGCTCCGGGCGCGATTTTTCCGTCGAAGGTTCGGCGCCACACTGAGCAGCTGGCGCGGGGCCTTCAGGGTTGCGTGAAGACGTCCGAGCCGAAGCTCTTCAGGCCCTTTTGTCCGGCGTAGCCGAGGTGGTCGAGGCCGAAAAGGTCCTCGATGCTGCGAAGCATCGAATAGTGATTGTACGGCTCCTGCGAGATGGTGCCGGGTTTGATGAATCGCGAGATCAGAACCGCGCCGATCTTGCCGCCGCCGGGGCCGGCAACGCCGGGACCTTTGTCGGGCAATGTGTCGCCCGGAGCAAAGACGAGCACCGAGTTCGGGCTTGATGTTCGGCCCGTGCGGCTCGCCGCAGCACGCCGACGCGTCGCCTGTGACTTTCAGCGTACGGGCCGTGTCACCAGGTTCGATGTCGATGTCGATGTCGGCTTCGTCGAAGGTGATGATCAACAGGCCGTCGTGCTTGAAGGCCGGCGATGCCAGGATGTTCGGCACGATGTCGGCAAGAAATTTGTCGGCCGAGATGAGGCCGCCCGGGTATGTGCCGTCGGCGCATGGTGTCTTGCCGCCGCCGTCGTGCCCGTCGTGGCAGAGGTTGGGAGTGATGAAGGCATAATTTGGCGTCGTCGTTTCGTCCAATAGGTCAGCGGCGAGCGCGCGGAAATTGACGACGTGAGCGTCGCAGTACACCGCGTCATCGATGATCTTGTGGAAGTAGACAAATGGATCGTGGCGGCTGGCGTATTGGTCGGCCGCCGCCGCCTTGTGCGTATTATCTTGTTCGCCGATCTGTGGATGGCCGCAGGTGATGCGCTCGCGGTCCGGCAGATTGCCCATGTCCTCCATGTAGCCTTTCCACGTCAGGCCCTTGGCGTCGAGTTGGTTGGCGATGGTGGCAACGGTCGATGGAAAGACGCAGCCCTGGCCGAGCGCCTGACCGTCACCACCGGCGCCGGTCGAAATGAAGTCGATGAAGGTCGGGCAATCGGCCTGCGTCACCGGATTGGGCGCCTGGCCGCTGATCATCGCCAGATAATTATCCAGGCTGTAGTGACCGATGCCGTAGTAATTCTCGAGCAGCGCGCCGTGCTTCGCGAGCGCATTCAGGAAAGCTGCGGGAGACTTCGGGCCGAACGTGTCGGCGTATCCTTCGTTTTCCAGCACGATGATGAAGACATGACCGACTTTCGGCGCGCCTTGGGCGGATGCCGATGTGGGAACGGCGAACAGCGCAAGCAAAATTGCGGCGAGCGCGCGTGCAAATCTGCTCATGGCATCTCGTTCCCAAACTTGGCTGTGCGGGAAACAGTGGCAGTCAATTGCGACAGCCACAAGATGCGCGAGAGCAAGGAAAAGGCGGCCCGCGAGCCGCCTTTTGTTTTGCGTTTCGCTACTTGGCGGGGCGCTGCATCGCCTTGACGTCGGCGGCGGTCAGTCCCTTGCCTCCGATGCCCCATTCGCCGCTCGCCACTTCGAGGACGCGGACCCAGGTGACGTTGCGCAGCGATTCACCTTCGATGTCGACGATTGCATCGGTGACCTTGCGGATCATCTCCTGCTTCTGCGCCTTGTCGAAGACGCCTTCGATGAGCTGAATATCGACCAACGGCATGATGTTTTCCTTTCGATATTTACTGACGCTTTCGAGCCAATCTCGCGCGTTGGCGGCGGTTTCTCACGCGTCGTCGTCCCCGGACTAGTTCACGAAATGAATTGAACCGATATAGATTTTGAACTAGTCGGCCCGTCCGTTCCGGGGCTAAATGGCCCGCAATATATTCGGAGGCGAGCCATGGCCGATGGCGGCTACAACCAGTTCTGTCCGGTCGCGATGGCGGCCGAAATCCTCTGCACGCGCTGGACGCCGATCGTCCTGCGCGAGTTGATGTGCGGCTCGACGCGGTTCAACGAACTGCGCCGCGGCGTGCCGCGCATGTCACCCGCATTGCTGTCGAAGCGTCTGAAGGATCTCGAGGCCGCGGGCGTTGTCCGGCGCGCGAAGGCCGCCGGCGGTCCGGACCTTTACGAATACACGCTGACGCCCGCCGGCCGCGACCTTGGGCCGATCATCGAGAGCATCGGCGTCTGGGGCCACAAGTGGGTGACGACGCAATCCTCGCTCGAGAATCTCGACCCGGATCTCCTGATGTGGGACATGCGGCGCCACATCGTGCCGAAGTCGATGCCGCGCGGGCGCAACACGATCCAGATCATCATGTCCGATCTGCCGGAGAAAAAGCGCAACTGGTGGATCATCGCGCAATCGGGCAAGGGCGTCGATCTGTGCTCGGTCGATCCGGGCTTCGACGTCGACCTTTTTCTCGTCACAGACCTGCGCACGATGACGGAAATCTGGATGGGCTACACGACCATCGCGCGGGCAAAGAAGGATGGCAAGCTTGCCGTGACAGGCAGCCGCGAACTCGAGGCCGATTTGCAGACCTGGCTCGGGTTGAGCCCGTTCGCCAAGGCGCAGAAGCGAGTGGCGTAAAGGCCGACATTGCTGCCGGCCTTTTGCGTTGTTTTGATCGCGGCGATCAGCTCTTCGACGCCACGTCCTTGCCGATCTGGTTGAAGCGCGCCTTCTGCTCGGCGGAGAGCGAGGCGTAGAAGTCGGTCAGCGCCGGCTTCACGGCATTCGCCGCGTCGATCATCGCCTGCAGCCGCTTCTCCATCGCTTCGAGCCGGCCCGGCGGCGTCAGGGGCGTTTCCTCGGGGCAGGCCGCCTGCAAGATCGACACAGCCTTGTCGGTCGCGTCCTTCAAGGCCGTCAGCTTGGCCTCCTGGTCGTCGCTCGGATCGACCGCGTTGCCGATGCGATCGATCGGCAGATTGGTCAGGCCGGGCTTGGCCTCGCCGCACGATTTGGTATCGGCCGGGAGCGCGGCGGTCGCTTCCGGGTTGTTCGCGGTCTGCTTCGGCCCGATCTCGTTGAAGCGTTCCTTTTGCTCATCGGTGAGCGACGCGTAGAACTTCTCGAGCGCCGGACGCACGGTCTGCACCGCTTGCTGCGTCGCTTGCAGCCGCGCCGACATCGATTGCAAACGGCCGGGCGGGGTCAGCGGGAAGGCGTTGTCCGCCGGGCAGGACGCCTTGAACACGGCAGCGGCGTCGTCTGCAGCCTTGCGCACGTCGCCGAGCAGGCTCTTCTGCTCGTCGTTCAGGCCGACCTTGCGCTCGATGTCCGCGAAGGGCCAGGCGGTGACTCCGCTACCCGGCTGACTGCAGAGCTCGCGCACCGCCGAGTAGCTCGCACGCGGCGCCGGCGAGGCATAGGCACTGGAGCCGGACGGCTCGGCATAGACGTATTCCGCCGGCGGGCCTTGCTCGCCCCAGAACAGGCCGTCGACGAAATCGTCGTAGGCGTAGTCCCAGTAGCCGTCGTCGTAGCCGCCGGGCCAGAACGCGTAGTCGAAGATGTCGGAATAGGCGTAGGGCCAGAACACCGGGCCGTACCAGGGCACGAAGCCGGCGCGCCATCCGTGACGCCAAGCATAACGGGCGGCGTGGTTACCGTGCCAGTGCGAGCGCCCGCTGGCATTGGCCTGCGCGAAGCGCGAGGCAAAGCGGCCGTTGCGGGCGGCCTGCGCCGTCACCGGCGAAATGCCACGCGCGGCCAAACGGGCGGCGCGGCGCTGCGCGCGCGCATCGGCCGACGCCACGCCGGTCGTTGCCGCCGCATTCGGCGACGCATTGCGCTGAGCCGCGCGCTGTTCACGCACTTGGCGGATCTCCGCGCGCTTGGCGGCGCGTTGGCTGCGCGGCGTATTGCGCAACTCGCGCGCTTCCTGCCGGCGCAAGGCGCGCTCGGCGCGTTGTTGTTGGCGAGTTGTTTGCTGCGTCGCAGCCGCGGTATTCGGCGTGACCTTGGACGCCGCCTGCGGCGTTGCCTTGGAGGGCGCTTGGGACGCCGCGCGCCGCGCGGCGCGCTCCTGCCGCCGTGTTTCGCGGGTGGTCGATGCGCGATTGACCGTCGTCGCCGGGTGATTGACGCTGCGGACCGACGGCGATGCCGATCGCTGCGGCGCGGCGTGAACCGTCACGGATCGCTGCACGGGATGCGGCGGCGCGGCGCGGACCACCGGATGCGGCGCGGCCGCGGGACGCGCGATGGCCGCGGGCCGGGAGGGCGCCGATCGTGCCACCGGCGCTGGTCTTGCCGCTGGAGCGGGACGCGCCGCGGGAGCGGGATGCGCCGCGGGCGCAGGCCGCGCCGGAGCGGCGGCAGGCTTGCCGCCCTTCGCATCTTCCGCGTTTGCCGAAAGAGGTAACGTCATCACGCCTGCCGTCAGCGCCAGCAAGACGGCAAGCCGAGCCGGAAAGTGTTGCATATCCATCCTCCACGTCCGCCCGAACTCCACCCAATCCTTGAACGCATGCGCAGTTCCAACCCGGCGGGCGATCAGGCGGATGTGATCGAATGAACGTTTCGCAATCTTCGGGGGATGGAGCTTTGATATTTCGCAATTGCACAGACCGCTCCCGCCGCGCGAAGCAGCGGAAACATCGCGAAAAGGCGAGCGGTATCGGGGTCAGCCGCCGCGCAGCTTGGCGACCAGTTCCTCGGTCGGCCAGGAATCGGCCGGCAGGCCGGCTTTGATCTGAGCCTGCTTGACCGCCGTGCGGGTCGCGTTGCCGAGCTTGCCGTCCGCCTCGCCGACATCGTAGCCGTGCTTGGTCAGCAGCCGCTGCAGTTCCATCATCTGTTCGGTGGTGAGCGCCGGCACCGTCTTTGCCGCGGTGTGATCGACGACCGGCGCGCCGTTCAGCCGCGTGGCGAAATACGCGACCGTCGTTGAATAGACGAAGGCGGAGTTCCAGCCGAGGAAGGCCTTGAAATTCGGGTAGGCGAGGAAGGCCGGACCGTGGCGGCCCATCGGCAGCAGGAGTGACGCAGGCAAGTCTCCGGCCGCCAGCTTGCCGTAGACCGGCTTCACGCCCCACGCCGCCCATTGCGAGACGGGATGCTGGATGTTGACGTCCGCCTCTTCCCATTTCAGGTTTTCCGGCACGCGGACTTCCTGGAGCCAGGGCTCGCCGCGCCGCCAGCCGAGGCTGACGAGGAAATTCGCCGCGGAGGCGAGCGTGTCGGGAACGCTGTGGATCAGGTCGCGGCGGCCGTCGCCGTCGAAGTCGACGGCGTTCTTGAGGTAGTCGGAGGCGGTGAATTGCATGCCGCCGAACTCGCCCGCCCAGTCGCCGATCATCTCGTTCATGTGCTGGTCGCCGCGCTGGACGATGCGCAGCGCGTCGAGCAGCTGCTGGCGGAAGAAGTCGGGACGGCGGCAGTCATAGGCGAGCGTCGTCAGCGCGCGCAGAATCTTGTAGTTGCCGAACATCTTGCCGAAGTCGCTCTCCAGCCCCCAAAAGGCGGTGAGCACCGGCGCCGGCACGCCATATTCCTTCTCGACGCGCGCGAACACGGCGGCGTTCTTCTTCATCGCGTCCATGCCGTTCTGCATGCGATAGCCGGCGATGAGCTTGTCGGAGAATTGCAGGAAGGTGAGATTGAACACCGCCTGGCCCTGGTCGCGGCGGATGATCTGCGGATCGAACGCGAGATCGGGCGATGCGTCCGCCAGCACCTTCGGCGAGATGCCCTGCGCCAGCGCGTCTTTCTTGAAGTCCGCGAGCCAATGGTCGAAGTTGGCGGTGTTCTGGCAGCGCGCCGCCATGGCCGGCCCAGCCAGAAGCGTCACGAGCAGGACCGTCGCCCATTTCAATGCCGTTTTGCGCATCGTGAAGGCTCGCTTTCCCGACTATCGAAAGCGCCAATCTGCCCGACGCCCGGCCTTCGTCAAGCGTCATTCGGCAAGCAGCGTTTAAGGACGGTTTGGAGCGAAAACGGCTCAGCGCGGAGCGCTGTTTTCCATCGCCGACAGCTGGCCGCGATATTCCTTGGAGAAATGCTGGTAGTTGCCGGCCGGCGTGAATTTCGCGGTCTGGTTCTCGCGGCCGGTGAAGGCGACCATGCCATTCTGGGTCGCGACCACATCGCCCGGACGCAACGTCGGGTCCTTGTTGATGTCGACCGGCGCGAGGCCGAACTGGTCGCGGCCGTTGCACGTGCAGCCGGCGACGAGATGCTGGCGGTAGATGAATGCATTGGGCAGGTCCGCATAGCGGTTGCCGTCATGCGCGACAGCGCCGTCGATGCTGCTGCCGGAATAAAGACGCGTCTGGCTCGATGGACAGAAGGCGTGGCAGGCGTCGGCGGCGCTCATGCCGGGATTGGCGACCACCGGAAAGAAATGCCCGTCGCAGGTGCGCACGCAGAAGGCCCTGGCGGGACCAGCCTCGGCGTCTGGGCTCGTGGCGCGATCGGAGCGCAGGTCATAGGGCTCGGCGTAGCCGCGAACCTGGTCGGGCAGACGCTCAGGCGCGCGGAATGCGTGGCGGAAACCGCCGAACAGCCGCTCGAACAAACCGGCATGCGCGGGCATCTGCGGCGCCAGCAGGAACACGCCTGCGGCGAGGACGCCGGCCGATGCGCGCAATACCGTCTTGCCGTGGGTCGCCATTGAAGCGCTCCTACGCCGTCGCTCGTCGCGGAAGCGCTGCAACAACGTCCGGCGGCGCGGAAAGTTGCGCGTGCGATATCTTGTGATTTTGGGGTCAGTCGGGCAGCATCGTGAGGCGCGCCGGGGACAACAAGAACATGCGCTGGCGCAGTTTCTCGCCGGGGGAAAAATGGAAACGTCGCCTGCCATCGAGCTTGCAAAGCAGACATTACTCTCCGGCGCCCTCGTTCTGGCCATCGGCACCGTCACCGGGTTCGTGGCGCAGCGCTGCAAGATTCCGGACGTCGCGGTCTTCCTGATTGTCGGCATCGCGATCGGCCCGGCGGGCATGGGGCTGATCAACATCAGGGCGGATTCGGCGCTCTACCAGATCATCCTGCTGTTCGGCGCGAGCTACATCCTGTTCGATGGCGGCGCGTCGCTGCGGCTCAATATCCTCAAGCAGGTCTGGATCACCATCGTCATCATCGCGACCATCGGCGTGCTGATCACCGGCGCAATCACCGCCGCGGCGGCGCATGCGGTGATGGAGGTGCCATGGATGGTGGCGCTGCTGATGGGCGCGGCGCTGGCCTCGACCGATCCGGCGACGCTGGTGCCGATCTTCCGCCAGGTCAAGATCCGCGACCGCGTGGCGCAGACAGTGATGAGCGAGTCGGCATTCAACGATGCGATGGGCGCCATCGTCACGTTCGGCGTGTTGTCGGTGGCGATGGGCGGCGGCGAGTTTTCGCTGGCGGCCTCGGTGTTCGAGCTGTTCAAGCAATCGGCGATCGGCATCATCGCCGGCATCGTGCTCGGCTACATGGCGGCGCTCCTGATCGCGCACGAGAAGTGGTCGTTCCTCGCCGAATACGCGCCGGTGGTGACGCTGGTGGCGGTGATCGGCGCCTATTTCGCCGCCGACGGCCTGCAGGCGAGCGGTTTCATGGCGGTCTTCGTATTCGGCATCATGGTCGGCAACAAGGGTTCCTTCGGCTTCAAGATGAAAGCGGGCGAGCAGCAAAAGCTCGACGACTTCGTCACGACGACGGCGTTCATCATGCGCCTGTTCATCTTCATTCTGCTCGGCGCGCAGGTCGATTTCCATCTCATGGCGCAATATTGGTGGGGCGGCGTCATCGTCGTCATCATCTTAATGCTGGTCGCCCGGCCGGTGACGGTGTTCCTCTGCGCGCTGCCCGACCGGCGCGCGAAATGGAGCTTCAACGAGATGCTGTTCATGTGCTGGACGCGCGAGACCGGCGTCATTCCGGCCGCGCTCGCCGGCCTGCTGCTCGGCATGAAGGCGCCGGGCGCGCACATCATCGCCTCCGTGACCTTCATCGCGATTTTGATGACGATCCTGATCCAGGCGCCGACCACGAAGTGGCTCGGACACTATCTGGGGTTGCTGGAGGACGTGAAGAAGCGTCCGGCACGCCTAAAGAAAAGCTGAGGGAGCCTCCAATGGCCGGCAATCTGCGTTTCAGCAATCCCAAGACGCTCGCAAAGCCGCCGGGCTACAGCTGCGTGGTCGAGGCGACGGGGCCGAACCGGCTGATCTATTTTGCCGGCCAACTGGGCCTCGATATCGACAATAAATTTGTCGGTGCTCCGGGCGATTTTCAGGCGCAGTGCACGAAGGCCTTCGACAACATGACGCTGGCGCTTGAGGCGGCCGGGGCTCGCTGGAGCGACGTGGTCAAGATCAACAACTTCCTGGTCGATATCCAAACGAACATGGCCGCGTTCCGCGACGTGCGCGACCGCTATCTCAACAAGGCCGCGCCGCCGGCCTCGACGACGATCGGCGTGCCTGCGCTGGCGCGCCCCGGCGGGCTATTCGAAATCGAGGCGATCGCGGTGCTGCCGGCGAAGAAGGCGGTTGCCAAGGCGGCTTCGAAGACCAAGCGCAAGGCATCGCGGAAGAAGCGCCGCTGAGGCTTAGTGCGCTTCATCCCAGTTGTCGGCGGCGCGGGCGTCGACCTGAAGCGGCACGTGCAGCGACACCGCCGGGTGCGGCGCGCTCTGCATCACGCTCTTGATGACCGGCAACGTGCGCTCGACTTCCTTCTCCGGCACCTCGAAGATCAGCTCGTCGTGCACCTGCAGTAGCATCCTGGCGTTGAGCTTGTCCTTCGCCAGCGCCGGCTCGATGTGGATCATCGCGCGGCGGATGATATCCGCGGCCGAGCCCTGCAAACGGGCATTGATCGCGGCGCGCTCGTTGAATGAGCGGATCGACGGATTGCTGGCCTTGATGTCCGGGTAGTGGCACTTGCGGCCGAACAGGGTCGTGACATAGCCGTCGCGGCGGCAGTCCTCGCGCGTCTGGTCCATGTAGTCGCGGATGCCGGGGAAGCGCTCGAAATATTTCTTGATGTAGGCGCCGGCCTCTTTCGATTCGATGCCGAGTTGCGCGGCGAGGCCGAAGGCCGAGATGCCGTAGATGATGCCGAAATTGATCGCCTTGGCGCGGCGGCGCACCTCCGGCGGCATGCCTTTGACCGGCACGCCGAACATCTCCGACGCCGTCATGGCGTGGATGTCGACGCTGTCCTGGAACGCCTTGCGCAAGTTCGGCACGTCGGCGATCTCGGCGAGCAGGCGCAACTCGATCTGCGAATAGTCGGCCGACATCAGCTTCATGCCGGGCGAGGCGACGAAGGCGCGGCGAATCTTGCGGCCATCCTCGGTGCGGATCGGAATGTTCTGCAAATTCGGCTCGGACGACGACAGCCGCCCGGTCGAGGTGGCGGCGAGCGCGTAACTCGTGTGCACCCGGTGCGTCCGCGGATTGACGTAATTCGGCAGCGCCTCGGTATAGGTCGAGCGCAGCTTCGACACCTGCCGCCAGTCGAGGATCTTGCGCGGCAAGTCGTGGCCCTGCTCGGCGAGCTCCTCGAGCTCGCGCGCGCCGGTCGACCACTGGCCGGTCTTCGTCTTGGTGCCACCCGGCAGTCCCATCTTGCCGAACAGGATGTCGCCGAGCTGCTTGGGCGAGCCGACATTGACTTGCGTGCCGGCAATCTTGTTGATCTCGGCTTCGAGTACGACCTGCTTCTTGCCGAACTCATTGGACAACTGCGACAGCACGGACGGATCGATTGCGATGCCGCGCTCTTCCATGCGGGCGAGCACGCATGGCATCGGCCGCTCCAGCGTCTCGTAGACGGTGACGACCTTCTCGGCCGCCATGCGCGGCTTGAGCGCCTGCCACAGTCGCAGGATGACGTCGGCGTCCTCGGCCGCGTAAGCCGCTGCGCGCGCAATCGGCGTTGCCTCCGGCGTGAACAGCGCCTTGTCCTTGTTCTTGACGTCGTTGAAGCGCGAGGCGCTGCGGCCGAGATAGCGGCTGACGATGGCATCCATGTCATGGCTGCCTCTGCCGGCGTCGAGCACGTAGGACATCAGCATGACGTCATCGACGGCGCCGAGGCGGACGCCGCGGCAAGCGAGCACCAGCCAGTCGCGCTTTACGTCGTGGCCGATCTTGACCACGCTGTCGTCTTCGAGAATGTCCTTGAGCGCCGCGAGCGCTTGCTTCTCGCCGATCTGTCCGTCGCAAAGCTTGGCCGCGAACAGTCCATCGGTCTCGCCTTCGTTCGCCTCGCGATGTCCAAGCGGCAGATAGGCGGCTTCGTTCGGACCGACCGCCAGCGCGAGCCCGCACAGCGACGTCTGCATCGGGTCGAGACTGCTGGTCTCGGTCTTCAGAGCCAATACGCCGGCATCGTGGGCCCGGGCGATCCAGCTCTTGAGCTTGTCGATGGTATCGATCGTCTCGTATTTGGCGGCGTCGATCTTGGCGGTGCGCAACGCTTCGAGACGCTTCTGCGCCAGCGAGATCGGTGTCAGCGTCTCGGACGCGCCGGCGGACGGCGTCCGCTTCGTTTCTGGAGCAAGCAGCGGCAGCTGGCCTTGCCGGCCAACTGTACTTTGCGCCGGCGCGGTCTTCGCAGGCGAGGGGGCTGCGGGCGCCGCTTCGCCGGCTCCGATCGCGGCGGCGTCCACCTTGGCGGCGTCGGCGACGCGCTGCGTCAGCGTCTTGAAGCCCATCGTCTTGAGGAAGGCGATGAGGTTCTTGTAGTCGGGTTCGCGCACGCCGAGCTGTTCGATCGGCACGTCGAGCGGCACCTTGTCGTCGAGTGTCACGAGCTTCTTGGAGATGCGCGCCGCCTCGGCATTGTCGATCAAACTCTGGCGCCGCTTGTCTTGCTTGATCTCCTTGACGTGGCTGAGCAGCGTCTCGAGATCGCTGTATTGCGTAATCAACTCGGCCGCGGTCTTCGGCCCGATGCCCGGCACGCCGGGAACGTTGTCCGAGGAGTCCCCGATCAGGGACTGCACTTCGATGACCTTGTCCGGACCGACGCCGAATTTCTCGATCACTTCGGGAATGCCGATGCGCTTGTCCTTCATCGTGTCGTACATGACGACGCGGTCGTTCACGAGCTGCATGAGGTCCTTGTCGGACGAGACGATGGTGGCGGTGGCGCCAGCCTCGCAGGCGATCCGCGCATAGGTCGCAATCAGATCGTCGGCCTCGTAGCCGGCCTTCTCCAGGCAGGGAATCTCGAAGGCGCGCACGGCATCGCGGATCAGCGGAAACTGCGGGATGAGGTCGTCGGGCGGCGGCGGGCGGTGCGCCTTGTACTCCTTGTACATCTCGGTGCGGAACGTCTTCTCCGACTTGTCGAAGACCACCGCGAGGTGGGTGGGTCGGTCGGACGGCTTCATTTCGGCCAGCAGCTTCCACAACATGGCGCAGAAGCCATAGACCGCGTTGACGTGAACGCCCTCGGGCGTGCGCGGCTCGAAGCGGATGGCGTGGTAGGCGCGGAAGATGTAGCCGGAACCGTCGACCAGGAAGACGTGGTCGCCCTTCTTCAGCGGCCGCGCGTCGGGTCCGGCCGGCACGGGCGCGACCTTGGCGGGTTTCGGCGCGGGCTCCGCCTTGGGCGCAGGCTTCTTGGCTTTTGCGGGAGATGGCATGGCGGCAATGTGGGCCGCCGGAGGCGTTTTATCAATGCGCCCGGGCGGGCTTGTGAATTCTCCCGACCCATTTACCGCGATGCGGTTGGCAGCGTTCATGCTCTCGCCACATAAAGCTGCCTCTGCTATGAGGACGCCACCATCTAACTTCGCGACGGATTCATTATGCGCGTTGCCATGATCGGCACCGGCTATGTCGGCCTCGTTTCCGGGGCCTGCTTTGCCGACTTCGGCCACGAAGTGACCTGCGTCGACAAGGACAAGGGTAAGATCGCGGCGCTTGAGCGCGGCGAGATGCCGATCTACGAGCCGGGCCTCAATGACCTCGTCGCGATCAATACACGCAGCGGACGCCTGAAGTTCACCACGGAGCTCGGCCCCGCGGTCAAGGCGGCCGATGCGGTGTTCATCGCGGTCGGCACGCCGTCGCGGCGCGGCGACGGCCACGCCGATCTGTCATTCGTCTACGATGCGGCGCGCGAGATTGCCCGCGCGCTCGACGGCTTCACTGCGGTCATCACCAAATCGACGGTGCCGGTCGGCACCGGCGACGAGGTCGAGCGCATCATCCGCGAGACGCGGCCTGATGCCGAGTTCGCGGTGGTGTCGAACCCGGAATTCCTGCGCGAGGGCGCCGCTATTCGCGACTTCAAGCATCCCGACCGCATCGTGGTCGGCACCACCGAGCCGCGCGCCCGCAATGTGATGAGCGAGCTCTATCGCCCGCTCTATCTCAACCGTGCGCCGGTGATGTTCACCGAACGGCGTACCGCGGAGCTCATCAAGTACGCAGCCAACGCGTTCCTCGCCACCAAGATCACCTTCATCAACGAAATCGCCGATTTGGCCGAGAAGGTCGGCGCTGACGTTCAGGAGGTCGCGCGCGGCATCGGGCTCGACAATCGCATCGGCGCCAAGTTCCTGCATGCCGGACCGGGTTTCGGCGGCTCGTGCTTCCCGAAGGACACCGTCGCGCTGATGAAGACGGGGCAGGACAACGACGCGCCGCTGCGTGTCATCGAGGCGGTGGTCGCGGTCAACGATGCGCGCAAGCGGGCGATGGCGCGCAAGGTCGCGCACGCGCTGGGCGGCGAGTTGCGCGGCAAGACGGTCGCCGTGCTCGGCCTGACGTTCAAGCCGAACACCGACGACATGCGCGAGTCGCCATCGATCCCGCTGATCACCGCGTTGCAGGACATGGGCGCGAAGGTGCGCGCCTATGATCCCGCCGGCATGGAACAGGCCAAGCCCATGGTCAGCAACGTCGCCTTTTGCAAAGACGCCTATGACTGCGCCAAGGGCGCTTCCGCGCTGGTGATCGTCACCGAGTGGGAGCAATTCCGCGCGCTTGATTTCGACCGCCTGAAGGACATCATGGAGCGCCCGGTGTTGGTCGACCTGCGCAACATTTATCCGCCGGAGGAAGTCGCCCGGGCCGGGTTTGTGTACGAGAGCGTCGGGCGGCCGAAGAAATGATTTTCCTCAGACGTTGTCGTGCCCCGCGCAAGCGGGGCATCCAGTAACCCCGGTCTCGCACTACAATTGACGCTTGCGTTTACTGGATCACCCGCTTTCGCGGGTGATGACGCCGGAAATTATGAAACCGTTCGACACCCAGCTTCCGATCGACGAGGCGCTGCCGCGGCTCACCGCCGCGCTGGCTGCTAACAACTGCGCCGTGCTGGTGGCGCCGCCAGGCGCCGGCAAGACCACGCGCGTGCCGCTGGTGCTGCTCGACGAAGCGTGGGCGAAAGACAAAAAAATTCTGGTGCTGGAGCCGCGGCGGCTCGCGGCGCGCGCGGCCGCATCGCGCATGGCCTCGACATTGGGCGAGCAGGTCGGCGACACGGTCGGCCTGCGCGTGCGCTTCGGCTCGAAGATTTCCAGACGCACGCGCATCGAAGTCGTCACCGAAGGCGTGTTCACGCGGCTGGTGCTCGATGATCCCTCGCTCGAGAGAATCGCGGCGGTTCTGTTCGACGAATTCCATGAGCGTTCGCTCGACGCCGATCTCGGGCTCGCGCTGGCACGCGATGCGCAGCAAGGCCTGCGCGAGGATCTGAAGATCCTGGTGATGTCGGCCACGCTCGACGGCGCGCGCGTGGCGGCGCTGCTCGGCGGCGCGCCGGTGGTCGAGAGTGAGGGGCGGAGCTTTGCGGTCGAGACGCGCTATCTCGGCCGCGATGTTCGCGCTCGCATCGAGAGCCAGGTGGCCGATGCGGTCGAGCGGGGGCTGCGCGCCGAGACCGGCTCGCTGCTGGTGTTCCTGCCGGGCGCCGGAGAAATCCGCCGCACCGAAACGCTGCTGAAAGAGCACGTGCGCGATGCAAGCGTCGATATCGTTGCGCTGTACGGCGCGCTCGATGCACGCGAGCAGGACCGCGCGATCTCTCCTTCGCCTCCGGGCCGCCGCAAGGTGGTGCTGGCGACCTCGATTGCCGAGACCTCGCTGACCATCGAAGGCGTGCGCGTCGTGGTCGACAGCGGTTTGTCGCGGGTGCCGCGCTACGAGCCGGACGTCGGCCTGACGCGGCTGGAGACCGTGCGGGTATCGCGCGCCGCCGCCGACCAGCGCCGCGGCCGCGCCGGGCGCACCGAGCCGGGCGTCTGCTACCGGCTGTGGGACGAGCCGCAGACCGGTTCGCTCGAGCCTTACACGCGTCCGGAAATTCTCTCCGCCGATCTGTCGTCCTTCGTGCTCGATCTGGCGCAATGGGGTGCGAGCGACCCGGGCAAGCTCGCCTTCCTCGACGCGCCGCCGGCCGCGGCCCTGACTGAAGCGCGCGCGCTGCTGATCGAACTCGGCGCCATCGACGGGCAGGGCCGCATCACCGATGAAGGCCGCAAGCTGCGCGCGTTGCCGCTGCCGCCGCGGCTGGCGCGCATGGTGGTCGACGCAGCCGCGGAAGGTGCTGGGCTACTCGCGGCGGAAACCGCCGAAATCCTGACCGAGCGCGGCTTGGGCGGCGACGATCCCGATCTGCGGCACCGCGTCGATCAATTCCGGCGCGACCGCTCGGGCCGCGCGCAGGATGCGCGTGCCATGGCGAAACGATGGGCCGATACGGCGGGCGGCAAGCGCGGCGGCGATCAATCGCCGGGCGCGCTGCTCGCATTGGCTTATCCCGACCGCATCGCCAAAAATCGCGGCGGCGGCTCGGGCGCCTTCCTGCTCGCCAATGGTCGCGGCGGCATGGTCGATCCGGCGTCGTCTCTGGCACGCGAGCCGTTTCTGGCGGTGGCGGAACTGACCGGGGCGGCAGCGGCGAGCCGCATCGTGTTGGCGGCGCCGATTACGCCGGATGAGATCGAAGCACGTTTCGTTGGACAAATCGAAGACCGCGACGCCGTCACCTTCGACGCAGGCTCGGCTTCGTTGCGCGCGCGGCGCACGCGGCGCCTCGGCGCCATCGTGCTCGCCGAACAGATCAAGGCGGTCGTTCCTGACGCCGACAGCGCCAACTTGCTGGCCGAAGGCGTCGCCGGGCTTGGCATCGGCAGGCTGCCGTGGAGCAAAGCGCAATTGCAGTTGCGCGACCGGGTGTCGTTCCTGCGCCGCGCCACCGATCTCGGGTCTACCCGAGATCGGCAAACTATTGACGCCAAGTCGGCTAAAGCCGACTTGGTTGGTGACGAATGGCCGGACCTGTCGGGCGCCGCACTGGCTCATACGGCGGCCGAGTGGCTGGCGCCGTTCCTGATGGACAAGACGTCGCTCGCGCAGATCGGCGGCGACGAGCTTGCGGCCGCGCTCGATGCATTGATTCCGTGGAATTTGCGCAAGCGGCTCGACGTCGAAGCGCCGACGCATTTCACCGCGCCGACCGGCTCGGCGGTGCCGATCGACTACGGGGCCGAGCAGGGGCCGACGGTTTCGATCCGCGTGCAGGAATTGTTCGGTCTCGCCGCGCATCCGGCGATTGCCGCCGGCCGCGTGCCGCTCGTGATTGAACTGTTGTCGCCCGCGCACCGGCCGGTGCAGGTGACGCGCGATCTGCCGGGCTTCTGGCGAGGCAGCTATGCCGACGTGAAAACCGAGATGCGGGGCCGCTATCCCAGGCACCCGTGGCCGGACGATCCGACGTCCGCGCCCGCCACCCGCCGCGCCAAGCCGCGCGGGCAATAGTTCAAATTCGTCGCACCGCCTTAACGGCCCGCTCACCATCGCGGCGCGGCGCAACGCGGCGTTAAGGTGGCGTTGGCGGGCGGCATGCAAGCTCGCGCGCAAACATCGGGCCCGACCATGCGCGCTCTGCTCATCTTCGCTGTCGCCATCCTGATCGCCGGAATCTATGGCGCGCGTTTTGCCGACCACGCCCTTATAAATGCGCCGCACGCCGCTTCGGTACAGCCGGCCGCCCAGGCTCGCGACCCTAAGCCTTACAGCTCGACCCACAATATGGTCCTCGACGCCGACCGCTATGGCCATTTCAGCGTGGATGTTCGCGTCGACGGACGCCAGCTCGGCTTCCTGGTCGATACCGGCGCGTCGTTCGTGACCTTGCGCGAATCCGACGCGGCCTATCTCGGCATCCGGCCGATGCCGGTCGACTACAAGATGACGATGAGTACCGCTAACGGCAAGATCAAGGCTGCGCCGATCAAGCTCTCGCGGGTCGAGATCGGCGACATCATGGTGTTTGACGTGCCGGCCTTGGTGCTGCCCGATGAGGCGTTGTCGACCAATCTGCTCGGTGTCACGTTTCTTTCCAAACTCCGGCGCTACGAATTCGCCAACGGCCGCATGGTCCTCGAGCAATAACCAGCCGGCAAAAATCAATCGCGACAATGGTCTTACGGAACCGCTTTGCGGGCCCTTCGCGTTGGGGTATCTGAACGCTGGCCCCGCGCCGATTTGAGGACCTGATGTTTCCCAAGCCGAAATCTGCCCTGTCTCCCAATACCTACGCCTATGAGTCCTCGCCGCTGGTGAAGCCGACCGGCTTTCGCGAATACGACGCACGCTGGCTCTTGGAAAAAGAAATCAATCTGATGGGCGTGCAGGCGCTCGGCATGGGCCTCGGCACGCTGGTACGTGAAATGGGCGTCAAGCCCGAGATCGTCACCGGCCACGATTTCCGCAGCTACTCGGCGTCGGTGAAGATGGCGCTGGTGTCGGGCCTGATGGCTGCCGGCTGCAAGGTGCACGACATCGGCCTGGTGATCACGCCGATGGCGTATTTCGCGCAGTTCGCGCTCGATGTGCCCTGCGTCGCCATGGTCACCGCCTCGCACAACGACAACGGCTGGACCGGCGTGAAGATGGGCGCCAATCGGCCGCTCACCTTCGGACCGAATGAAATGAAGCGGCTGAAGGAGATCGTGCTTGAGGCCAAGTTCGATCTGAAGGGCGGCGGCTCCTACGTCTTCGTCGAGAATTTCCCCGATCGCTACATCGCCGACGTCACCAAGCGACCGAAGCTCAAGCGCAAGCTCAAGGTGGTCGCGGCCTGCGGCAACGGCACTGCCGGCGCCTTTGCGCCGCGCGTGCTGGAGGCCATTGGCTGCGAAGTCGTGCCGCTCGATTGCGAGCTCGACCACACCTTCCCGCGCTACAATCCCAACACCGAAGACATGAAGATGCTGCACGCCATGCGTGATGCGGTGCTCGTCAACAGGGCCGATGTCGCGCTCGGCTTCGACGGCGACGGTGACCGCTGCGGCGTGGTCGACAACGAAGGCGAGGAAATCTTCGCCGACAAGGTCGGCGTGATGCTGGCGCGCGATATGTCGAGCCTGCACAAGAATGCGACCTTCGTGGTCGACGTGAAATCGACCGGCCTATTCCTCACCGATCCGGTGCTCAAAGCCAACGGCGTCAAGGTCGACTACTGGAAGACCGGGCATTCCTACATCAAGCGGCGCGTCAACGAGCTTGGTGCCATCGCCGGATTCGAAAAGTCCGGGCACTTCTTTTTCAACAAGCCGTTCGGTCGCGGCTATGACGACGGCATGATCTTCGCGCTGGCGGTCTGCGACATGCTCGACCGCAATCCGGGAAAGACCATGGCCGATCTGCGCAAGGCGCTGCCGAAGACCTGGGGCTCGCCGACCATGTCACCGCATTGCGACGACGAGAAGAAGTACGGCGTGGTCGACGCCGTGGTGAAGTATTTCGAGCAGGCCCGCGCCAAGGGCGACAAGGTCGCAGGCCAGCCGATCCGCGACCTCGTCACCGTCAACGGCGTGCGCGTCACGGTCGAGGACGGCACCTGGGGCCTGGTGCGGGCGTCATCGAACAAGCCGGAGCTGGTCGTCGTCGTGGAAAGCCCGGCGTCGGAAGCGCGCATGCGCGAGATGTTCAAGGCGGTCGACGGCGTGCTGCGCAAGCATCCCGAAGTCGGCGCGTACAATCAGACGATCTAGAATTCCCAATAGCGCCCGGTGCCGCCGATGAGCAGGACGATCAATCCGATCGCCAGGTTGATCGCGACGATCTTGCGGATGTGGGGCAGGTTTGCGCCCGCCGCCGCCCAATCGCCGGCATCGACCGCGCGCTTGAATTTGAGCCACGGTCCATGGAACAGGCCGGCGAACAGCAGGACCATGACCCAGCCGAGCGCCTGCATGGCGTCGACGTAAGGCGGCGCACCGGTAAAGCCGCCAAAGTAAACGGCGAGCATCCAATAGCCGGTGACAACCAGAAAAACTGCGCTGAGCGCCACCCAAGGCAGAAATCGTCCGAAGAATCCGCGCAACAGCTTGAGGCGTTGCGGCGGCTCCAGCACCTCGACGGACGGGCGCAAGCAGAAATTCGCGGCAAACATTCCGCCCACCCACACGGTGGCGCCGAAAATATGCAGGGCGAGCGCAAGGTTGATCATGCGTCATCTTTCACCGCCGTCCCGTTCCACGCAAGCGGGTTCCCCCAAGGCGTGATATGGCATGCGGCATGCGCATCGCCATCCTCGGCGCCGGGCCGGCCGGGCTCTATCTCGCCTACTTAATCAGGCGCCGCGACCGAAGCGCGGACGTGACGGTCATCGAGCAGAACGCGCCGGACGCCACGTTCGGCTTCGGCGTGGTGTTTTCCGACCGCGCGCTCGAATTCCTGCGCGAGGATGACGAGGCGACTTACGCTGCGATCGTGCCGCACATGGAAACTTGGCGCGACATGACGCTGAACCTGCGCGGCGAGCGCGTCCTCATCGACGGCATCGGGTTTTCGGCGGTCGGCCGGCTGCACTTATTACAACTGCTGCAGGCGCGCGCCGCATCGGTTGGCGTTGCTCCGGTCTATCGCCGCGCGGTGCAGGCGCTCGGCGAACTGGACGAATTCGATCTTGTCGTCGGCGCCGACGGCGTGAACTCGCTGGTACGGCGCACCTTGACGAAAGAGTTCGGCGCCGGCACCCGGCTGCTCAGCAATCGCTTCGCCTGGTTTGGCACCACCAAGCGCTTCGAGACGCTGACCCAGACTTTCATCGCGACGGATACCGGCGCGTTCAACGCGCATCATTATCGCTACGCGCCGGGCATGAGCACGTTCATCGTCGAGATGGATGCGGAGACGTTTCAGCGTGCCGGATTTGCCGTGCGCGACGAAGATGCCTCACGCAGGGAATGCGAGCGGCTGTTTGCCGATACGCTCGACGCCCACGCGTTGATCTCCAACAATTCGATCTGGCGGCAATTTCCGATCGTGCACAACGAGCGCTGGTCGCACGGTAAATATGTGCTGATCGGCGATGCGCTGCACACCGCGCATTTCTCGATCGGCTCCGGCACGCGGTTGGCGATGGAGGACGCGATTGCGCTCGACAAGGCGCTGGCTGCGCACGCGACCGTGCCGGACGCGTGCGCCGCCTACGAGGCGGCGCGGCGGCCGATCCTGGAGAAGCTGGTGGCGGGGGCCAACGGCAGTGCCGAATGGTACGAGCACTTCGCCGACCGGATGCGCCTCGACCCGCTCGAGTTTGCCATGAGCTACATTACACGCTCAGGTCGTATCGGCATGGACCGGTTGCGCAGCCTGTCGCCGCGATTTGCCGCCGCGTACGAACGAAATTCCGCGCCGCATGGGCGTAAAAACGGTTAACGAGGTATAAACATCTGCTGCCTAGGATCGCCCGCGATTGAGCGAACGCGGGCGCCGATGTTCCAGGTCTACACCTGTCTCACCGAGCAACATGATTGGCGCCTGGTCGGAGTCGCGGCCGTCATCTGCCTGCTCTCCAGTTTCGCCGCCATCAACATTTTCAATCGCGCTCGCGCCACCGCGGGGCACCGGCGCATCATCTGGATCATCGCCGCCGGCTTGACGGCGGGATTCGGCATCTGGGCCACCCATTTCGTGGCGATGCTGGCTTACGAACCGGGTGTCACCATCGCCTATGGTCCGGCGCTGACGGCGCTGTCACTGGCGGCCGCGGTCGCGACCGTGTCGGTGGCTCTCTACATCGCCATCTATCTCCCGAGCTGGTGGGCGCCGCCGCTTTCCGGCGCGCTGGTCGGGGGCGGCATCGCCACCATGCACTACACCGGCATGTTCGCGGTGAGCATCCCGGGCCTCATCACCTGGCAGATCGGATTGGTCGCGGTGTCGATCGCGGTCGGCATGGTGCTCGGCGCGCTCTCAATGGTGGTCGCGGTCCATTCGTTCCGGCGGCGTGACGCGGTGATCGCGGCGGTGCTGCTGACGCTGGCGATCGTGTCGCACCATTTCATCGCCATGGGCGCGGTCGAGATCGTGCCGGATCCGACGCGCACGCTCGGCGCGCTGACCATCTCGCCGACCATCATGGCGGTTGCCGTCGCCGGCGGCGCGCTGGCCATTCTCGGCATCGGGTTGACCAGCGCCTTCGCCGGCCAACGCATGGACGACAAGGACCGCTATCTTGCACTCGCGCTCAACAACATGACGCAGGGCGTCGTGATGTTCGACGACGCCGACCGCCTGGTCGTCTATAACGACCGCTACATCGAGATGTACGGACTGTCGCCCGACGTGATCAAGCCGGGAGCGACGCTGCGCGACGTGATCAGGAACCGCGCCAGCGTCGGCAGCCTCGATATCGACGTCGAGATGTATTGCCAGGAAATCCTGAATTCCGTGCATCAGGGCCACGCATCGGGCCGCATCGTGCACACGCCGGACGGACGCGCCGTCTCCGTTCTCAACAAGCCGGTACAGAACGGCAAGTACTGGATCGGCACCCATGACGACATCACCGACCGCATCCAGGCGGAACGCCAGGGCGCGGCGATGGTCGAGCAGGAGCGGCGGCGCACCGAGATTGAGTCCGAGATCGGGTCGTTCCGTGAGAGCGCCGAAACACTTCTGCAAACCGTTGGCGAGAGCACCGCGGCGCTGAACGCCATCGCCATCGCGCTGTCGAATTCGTCACGCTTTACATCCGAGCGGACGGAACGCGCGGCAGGCTCCTCGAACGAAGCATCGGGCAATATGGCGGCCGCCGCGAGCACGGCGGAAGAACTCGTCGCCTCTATCGCCGAAATCGGCAAGCAGGTCGCTCAGGCCGCCGATGTCGTTGCCCACGCGGTCAAGGAAGCGCATGTAACCAACGAACAGATGACGCAGCTGTCCGCGACGGTTGAGGAGATCGGCGAAGTCGTCAACCTCATCCGCAACATCGCCGGTCAGACCAACCTGCTGGCGCTCAATGCCACCATCGAGGCCGCCCGCGCCGGCGAGGCGGGGCGGGGGTTCGCGGTTGTCGCCTCGGAGGTGAAGTCGCTCGCCGTGCAGACTGCGAAGGCAACCGAGCAGATCGCGCAGCAAATCGAGGCGGTGCAGAGGTCGACAGGCATCGCGGTCGAGGCCATCGGCCGCAATACCGAGCGCATGCGCGAGATCGACAATTATACGTCCGCAGTGGCGTCGTCGGTGGAGCAGCAGAACAGCGCGACCGACGAAATTTCGCGCAATCTGTCGAACGCCGCCGGCGGCGCAAAAGCGATCGTCAGCGTGCTCGACGAAGTGGCGTCCGCGGTTGGCGAGTCACAGAAGGCCGCGGACAAGGTGCTCGAGGCATCGAAATCCGTCGAATCGGTGACCACCAGCCTGCAGCACCGCATCGAGCACTTCCTCAGCCGGGTCGCCGTCTAGCGGTTGCTTTTTGGCCCGCATCGCCGACATGGCAAGCGGCAGCGCGCTGGCGACTCATATATAGTGCCGCCATGCGACGACTTCTTTTTCTTTGCGCTGTGCTTATCGTCTCCGCGGCCGCGTGCCCGGCGCTAGGACAGGACATTCGCGGCCTTGAAGTCTGCACTGCCGAAAAGGCGATGGAGCGGCGCACGGGTTGCCTGCAAAGCAACGTCGAATTCCTGCAGCAGGCGTTGGCGAAGCAAACGCGCGACATGCAAGGCAAGCTCGATGCGGCGGCGCGGGAAGCGGCCGCGCAAAAGGCCGCCATCGCCGCGCAGAGCGTCGAAATTGCGACGCTGAAGACCGAGCTGGCCAAGCTTCATCAGGAACTGGCGGAGTTGAAGAAGCCGAAGCCCGACAAGAAATAACGCCCGCTCAGTCCTTCTCTTCCCTGAACGTGTCGCGGAAGGGGTGCGCGGGATAGACGCCGAGGATCGTCAGCTCCTTGGAGAAGAAGGCGAGCTCCTCCAGCGCGAACACCAACGCGCGGTCGTCGGGATGACCTTCGACGTCGGCATAGAACTGCGTGGCGAAGAAATTGCCGCCGACCATGTAGCTCTCGAGCTTGGTCATGTTGACGCCGTTGGTGGCGAAGCCGCCGAGCGCCTTGTAGAGCGCCGCCGGCACGTTACGGACGCGGAATACGAACGTCGTAACGACCTTGCCGTTGCCGGGTTTTGCCCATTTCTTCTCGCGCGACAGCACGACGAAGCGCGTCGTCGAGTGGCTCTCGTCCTCGACGTTCTCTCTCAGGATGTCGAGCCCGTAAATTTCGGCGGCGAGGCGCGAGGCGATGGCGGCGCGCGTTGTATCCTTGCTCTCCGCCACCTCGCGCGCGGAGCCCGCGGTGTCGGCGGCGACGATCGGCTTCAGTTTCAGTTCGCGGATGATGCCCCGGCATTGGCCGAGCGCCATCACGTGGCTTTCCACCGACTTGATCGTCTTCAGGCTGGCGCCCTTCGGCGCCATCAGCTGATTGCGGATCGGCAGAAACCATTCGGCGATGATGTGCAGCTTCGCCGTCGGCATCAGGTGGTGAATGTCGGCGACGCGGCCGGCGATCGAATTCTCGATCGGGATCATGCCGAGATCGACGTCACCCGACGTGAGCGCGGTGAAGCAATCCTCGAAGGTCGGGCAGGGCACCGGCTCGTGGTCCGGATAGGCTTCGCGGCACGCGAGATGCGAGTTCGCGCCCGGCTCGCCCTGGAAAATGATCTTCTTCTTCTTCATGACCCACCAATTTGACGCGTTCGTTCCAGACCCCGGCCTTTGAGTCAACCGCCGAGCAGTTTGCGGGCTCTGGCAAGCTCTTCCGGCGTATCGACGCCGAGCGGGACGCTCTTGACCAGCGCGACATCGATGCGCATGCCGTTGTCCATCGCGCGCAACTGCTCGAGCCGTTCGCGCTGCTCGTTGGCGGACGGCGGCAGCTTGACGAAACGTTCGAGCGCAGCGCGGCGGTAGGTGTAGAGCCCGATGTGGTGATAGTGCGGACCCGGGCCTTCGGCATTTGCACGCGTGAATGCAGTCGCGTGCAGGCGGCCGGGCGCGACGTGCTTGCCCTTCACTTTCACGACGTTCGGGTTTGTCAGATCGGACGGATCCCTGATCTCGGCGGCGAGCGTCGTGATGTCGACGTGCGGGTCGGCAAGCAGCTCGAGCGCGGCGCGGATGTCGGCCGGCGCGATGGTCGGCAGGTCGCCCTGAACGTTGACCACCACCTCGACGCTGTGTTCGGGGTCGAGCGCCTCCAGCGCCTCGTAGATTCGGTCGGAGCCCGAGACATGGTCGCTCCGCGTCATAACGGCGCGGCCACCGGACTTTTCCACCGCGGCCATCACCGCCTCGGAATCGGTTGCCACCACCGCCTCGCCGATATGGGCGGCGGCCGCGCGCCTCAGCACGTGCACGATCATCGGCAATCCGGCGATATCCGCCAGCGGCTTGCCGGGCAGGCGGGTCGAGGCCATGCGGGCGGGGATGAGAATGATGGCGTGGGGCATAGGTCAAACAGCCGGAGCCGCCGGGCTGCGGCGCTTATACGAGTTGCCATAAGGGAGGCAAACCGGTATCTGTCCGTCGCCGCCGGGACCCTGGTGGCTGATCCCGTCCCGCACTCAAGCCGCCCCGTTTCGGGAGCCGTTTTGCGATGAATTCCTTCGAACTCAACAAAGTCCTCGGCGCCATCCTCGGCACCTGCCTCATCCTGCTCGCGCTCAATATCGGCGCCGGCGCCCTGTTCGCGCCTGAGAAGCCGGCCAAGCCCGGCTACGCCGTTGCGGTGAAGACGGAAGGCGGCGGCGAGAAACAAGAAGCCGCGAAGGCAGAGCCGTTGCCGGTGCGCCTGGCCAAGGCTTCGGTCGAAAAGGGCCAGGCGGCGGCCAAACAGTGCCTGGCCTGCCATACCTTCGAGAAGGGCGGTCCCAACCGGGTCGGTCCCAACCTCTACGGCATCGTCGATGAGGCGCGCGGCGAAGGCCGCGGCTTCAACTTCTCGTCCGGCATGAAGGCCAAGGGCGGCAAGTGGACGTACGACGAGCTTGATAAATTCTTGACCGACCCACGCGGCTATATTTCCGGCACCGCCATGACCTTCGCCGGCATCAAGAACGACCAGCAGCGCGCCGACGTAATCGACTACCTGCACACGCTGTCGGACAATCCGCCGCCGCTGCCCAAGCCCGAGGCGAGCAATGCACCGCAGGGCGGCGAGGGGCAAAAGCCGGGCGCTGCGCCACCGGCGAATCCGCCGAAGAAGTGACGGCGGTCAAAACCGAAACGAAGCGGCCGGGCAATGCCCGGCCGTTTTGCTTTTCAGTCGCGTTCGATCATGGAAACTTGATCGCGGCTGGGGGTTATCCGGGCGCCGCCGCTGGTGGCGCACCGAAAAACCGACATAATCGCACGTCTGATTGCCTGACCGACGCGTTTTGGACGCTGGAGCATATTCAATGAAATTAACCCGCCGAACCGTTCTTCGCGTCGCCGCCACCTCGCTCGCAGCACCGGCGCTCGGTGCATTCGGCGCGGGTTCTTCCGCGCAGACCAATCCCGAGACGCGCGCCTGGAAACACGGACTGTCGTTGTTCGGCGAGCCGAAATATCCCGCGGGCTTCAAGAATTTCGACTACGTCAATCCGGCTGCGCCGCAGGGCGGCCTTGTTCGCCAGATCGCCTTTGGCAACTTCGATAATTTCAACATGGTGGTGGCGGGCGTGAAGGGCAGCCTCGCCAACGGACTCGAATTCGTCAACGAGACCCTGACCACGCCGGCGCTCGACGAAGTGTCGACGGAATACGGGCTGCTCGCCGAAGCGGTCAGCTTCCCGGACGACCGCTCCTCCGTCACTTACCGGCTGCGCGCCAACGCACGCTGGCACGACGGCCAGCCGGTGACGCCGGAAGACGTCATCTTTTCGATGGACGCATTCAAGAACAACAGCCCGCAACTTGCCGCCTATTACCGGCACGTCACCAAGGTGGAGAAATCCGGCGAGCGCGATGTCACGTTCGTCTTCGATGCGCCAGGCAATCGCGAATTGCCACAGATCGTCGGGCAGCTCACCGTGCTGCCGAAGCATTGGTGGGAAGGCACCGACGCCAAAGGCCGCAAGCGCAATGTCGCGGAGACCACGCTCGAGCCGCCGCTCGGCTCGGGCCCCTACCGTCTCGCGGACTTCGCCCCCGGCCGCACCGTCGTCTACGAAAAAAATCCCGACTACTGGGGCAAGGGCCTCAATGTCAGCGCCGGCACCAACAATTTCGGTCAGATCCGCTACGAATACTTTCGCGACTCGACCGTCGGCATCGAGGCCTTCAAAGGCGATCAGGTCGATTGGCGCACGGAGAACAGCGCCAAGAGCTGGGCGACCTCCTACGATTTCCCGGCCGTGCGCGACAAGAAAGTCGTGCTGGAAGAATTTCCGATCCGCAATTTCGGCATCATGCAGGGCTTTGCCTTCAACATCCGGCGGCCGAAATTTCAGGATCCGCGCGTGCGCCGCGCCTTCAACTTCGTATTCGATTTCGAGGAGATGAACCGACAGATTTTCTACGGCCAGTACACGCGCATCGCCAGCTACTTCGAAGGTACCGAGCTTGCGTCGTCCGGAGTGCCGCAAGGCAAGGAACTCGAGATCCTGCAGACGGTGCGTGATCAGGTGCCGCCGGATCTGTTCACCAAGCCGTATACCAACCCGGTCAACGGCGATCCGCAGAAGGTACGCGACAATCTGCGCGAAGCGATCAAGCTTTTCCGCGACGCGGGCTACGAAATTAAGAACACCAAGTTGGTCGATGCCAAGACGGGCGCGCCTTTTAGCGTAGAATTCCTGGCCGACGATCCGACCATCGAGCGGCTCGTCCTGTTCTACAAACCGTCGCTACAACGGCTCGGCATGACGGTGAACATCCGCGTGGTCGACAGCGCGCAATACGAGAACCGGCTGCGGCAGTGGGACTTCGACATCATCACCGCGTCCTGGGGCGAGTCGCTGTCGCCCGGCAACGAGCAGCGCGGTTTCTGGGGCTCGGCCGCCGCGGATCAGCCGGGTTCGCGCAATATGGTCGGCATTAAGAATCCGGCGGTCGACAAGCTGATCGACCGTATCATCTATTCGAAGGATCGCGAGGACCTCGTGGCGGCGACCCAGGCGCTCGACCGCGTGCTGTTGTGGAACTACTACGTCGTGCCGCAATGGACCTATGGCAAGCAGCGTACCGCGCGCTGGGATCGCTTCGGCCGTCCCGGCAACATGCCGAAATACGGCGCGGCGGCGTTCCCGACCGTCTGGTGGTGGGACGAGGCCAAGGCGGCCAAGGCGCCGCGGCGCTCCTGATGCGCATCAGCCGCCGCCGCGCCTTGGAATTGGCCGCGGGCGCGGCCGCAATCAGCGCGAGCCGCAAGCTCATTGTCCCCGTTAAGGCGCAGGCGGCCGAGCGTCACGGCATGTCGGCGTTCGGCGACCTCGCGCTGCCGGCCGACTTTTCGCACTTCCCTTACGTCAACGCGAGCGCACCGAAGGGCGGCACCTATTCCGAAGTCATCAGCAGCCGCGGCTACAACGGCTCGTTCCTCACCTTCAATTCGCTCAACGCCTACATCCTCAAGGGCGAGGGCGCGTTCGGCCTCGACTACACCTTTGCGACGTTGATGGTCCGCTCCGGCGACGAGCCGGATGCGATGTATGGCCTTGCCGCGCGCGCGGTCCGCATCTCGGACGACGGGCTGACCTACACGTTCCTGCTGCGGCCCGAGGCGAAATTCCACGACGGCAGCGTGCTGACCGCGCAGGATATCGTGTGGTCGTTGACGACGCTGAAGGACAAGGGCCATCCGATCATCACGCAGCTGCTGCGCGACATGACCGGCGCGGAAGCTGCCGACGACCACAGCGTGGTGGTGCATTTCGCGCCCAAGCGCGCCCGCGACGTGCCGCTGTTCGTCGCTGGTCTGCCAATCTTCTCGCAGGCGTACTACGCCAAGCACAATTTCGATGAATTGACGCTCGATATCCCACTCGGCAGCGGCGGCTACAAGATCGGCCGCTTTGATGCCGGCCGCTTTATCGAATACCAGCGCGTCAAGGACTGGTGGGGCGCCGATCTGCCGGTGTCCAGGGGCCAGAACAATTTCGACATCATCCGCTTCGAATATTACCGCGACCGCGACGTCGCCTTCGAAGGCTTCACCGCCGGCAATTATTCGTTCCGCGAGGAGTTCACCTCGCGAGTTTGGGCGACGCGCTACAATTTTCCTGCCTTCAAGGACGGCCGCGTCAAGCGCCGCGAATTTCCAGATGACACGGCGTCGGCCGCGCAGGGCTGGTTCATCAACACCCGCCGCAAACAATTCCAGGACGCGCGCCTGCGCGAGGCGCTGATCGACGCCTTCGATTTCGAGTACACCAACAAGAACATCATGTACGGCTCGTACACGCGCACGCAGTCGCTGTTCGAGAACTCGCCGATGAAGGCGGTGGGCAAACCCTCGCCCGCCGAGCTCGCGTTACTGGAGCCGTTCCGCGGCAAGGTGCCGGACGAAGTGTTCGGCGAACCTTATTTGCCGCCGGTGACCGACGGCTCGGGCCGTGACGTGC
The DNA here is from genome assembly GCA_963742095.1 of uncultured Alphaproteobacteria bacterium. GTDB lineage: Bacteria > Pseudomonadota > Alphaproteobacteria > Rhizobiales > Xanthobacteraceae > Pseudolabrys. Next base: position 453,444 of record CAVUKJ010000003.1, on the reverse strand, counting down.
GCTGGCTGCGGCATGGCTCGCAACTGCTGGCCGCCGCCGGTTGCGAGATCAAGAACGGCAAGCGCGTGCTGCCGGACGGCACGCCGATCGTCATCGAATTTCTCATCGACGAGCAGACCTTCGAGCCGCACCATCTGCCCTATATCCGCAATCTCGGCACGCTCGGCATCCAGGCGAGCCTGCGCGTCGTCGATCCGGTGCAATATCGCCGGCGCGTCGACGATTTCGATTTCGACATCACGGTCGAGCGCTTCGGCTTCTCCTCGACGCCGGGCGATTCATTGCGGAGCTACCTGTCGTCGCTCGCTGCCAAGACCAAGGGCTCGCAGAACCTGGCCGGAATCGCCGATCCGGCGATGGACGCGCTGATCGACGCGGTGATCGCCGCCAAGACCCGCGACGACCTCAACATCGCCTGCCGCGCGCTCGACCGCGTGTTCCGCGCCGGCCGGTACTGGATTCCACACTGGTACAAAGCGTCGCATTGGATTGCCTACTGGGACGTGTACGGCTTTCCCACAGCCCAGCCGCGTTATTTCCGGGGCATTCCGGAGACGTGGTGGTCAGATCGGGAACACGCGGAGAAGCTGCAAAAAAAGGGCTAGTCAGTGCGCAGGTGCCGGCCTTGGTTCTCCCCCGCGACGACTTTATTGTGTTGCCTGTCACACCTAGTTGGCCGCCCCGGGGTTATAGATTGAAATAGGGGAGGCCCGCGCCGGGCACCAAAAAGAAGCCAAAAAACATCGCATGAGCGCCTATATCATCCGCCGCTTGCTGTTCATGGTCCCGACGATGTTCGGGATCATGCTGGTTGCCTTCGTCGTGGTTCAGTTCGCGCCCGGCGGCCCGGTCGAGCAGGTCATCGCCAAGCTGACCGGCTCCGACACCGGCGCCACCGCCCGCATTTCCGGCTCGCCGGGCGGCGACTTCGGCAGTCGCGGCATGGTGCAGGGCGGCTCGCAGGTCGATGCCGTGACGTCCAAGTACCGCGGCGCACAGGGACTCGATCCGGAATTTATCAAGAAGCTGGAGAAGCAGTTCGGCTTCGACAAGCCGGCCTATGAGCGCTTCTTCATCATGGTGTGGAGCTATGTGCGCTTCGATTTCGGCAAGAGTTATTTCCGCGACGTCACCGTGATGCAATTGATCCGGGAGAGGCTGCCGGTCTCGATGTCGCTCGGCCTCTGGATGACGCTGTTCACCTATCTGATTTCGATTCCGCTCGGCATTCGCAAGGCGATCGACGATGGCTCGCATTTCGACGTGTGGACGTCGACGGTGATTGTCATCGGCTACGCCATTCCAGGCTTCCTCTTCGCCATCCTCCTCATCATTCTGTTTGCCGGCGGCTCCTTCCTCGACTGGTTCCCGTTACGGGGTCTGGTGTCGGAGAATTGGAATCAATTTCCGTTGTGGAAGAAAATTCTCGATTATTTCTGGCACATCACTCTGCCGGTCGTTTCGATGGGCATCTCGGCCTTCGCGACCATGACGCTGCTCACCAAGAACTCGTTTCTCGATGAAATCCGCAAGCAGTACGTGCTGACCGCGCGTGCCAAGGGCTGCACGCGGACGCAGGTGCTCTACGGCCACGTCTTCCGCAATGCCATGCTGATCGTGGTGGCCGGCTTCCCCGGCGCGTTCGTATCGGCCTTCTTTACCGGCTCGCTGCTCATCGAAACGATCTTTTCGATCGAAGGCCTCGGTCTGCTCAGCTTCGAGAGCGTGCTCAACCGCGACTATCCGGTGGTGTTCGCGACGCTGTACATCTTCTCGCTCATCGGCGTCGTGGCAAATCTGTTGTCCGATCTCACCTATACCTGGGTTGATCCGCGCATCGACTTCGAGACTCGGGAGGTCTAGCGCGTGGACGACCGCACCGACATCAAGTCGCCGGACACCAGCGCCATTGGTGTAGTCCAGCTCGCGGTGCCGCCGGAGGGGCGCTTGATCAGGGTTTCACCGCTCAACAAGCGGCGCTGGCAGAACTTCACGGCCAACCGGCGCGGCTATTGGTCATTGTGGGTCTTCCTGACGCTGTTCGTGCTCTCGCTGTTTGCGGAGTTCATCGCTAACGACAAGCCGATCTTCATCCACGTCAACGGCAAGTCGTTCTTTCCGGCGGTCATGACTTACCCCGACACGGCGTTCGGCAAGCCCGACGATCCCAATCTGTTCGGCACCGCCGCCGACTACCGCGATCCCTATCTTATCGGCCTCATCCACAAGGAGGGCGGCACGCTGATCTGGCCGCCGGTGCGCTTCTCCTACGGCACGCAGGTGAACAAGCCGCCATCACCGTTTCCCTCCAAGCCGACCTGGATGTTGACCAAGGCGGACTGCGACTACGCGGCAACTCACGGCTTCGCCAAGTGCGCGGACCTCGAATACAATTGGCTCGGCACCGATGACGGCGGCCGAGACGTGCTGGCGCGGCTGATTTACGGCTTCCGGATTTCCGTGCTGTTCGGCCTGTGCCTGACGATCGTGTCCTCGGTGATCGGCGTGGCAGCCGGCGCGGTGCAGGGCTATTTCGGCGGCTGGACCGATCTGTTGTTCCAGCGCTTCATCGAAATCTGGACCTCCATCCCGTCGCTTTATCTGCTGTTGATCATCTCGTCGGTGCTGGTGCCGGGCTTCTTCGTGCTGCTCGGCATCCTGCTGTTGTTCTCCTGGGTATCGCTGGTTGGCCTGGTGCGCGCGGAATTCCTGCGCGGGCGTAATTTCGAATACATCCAGGCCGCGCGCGCTCTCGGCGTATCGAACGGCACCATCATCTTCCGCCATCTGCTGCCCAACGCCATGGTGGCGACCATGACCTTCCTGCCGTTCATCCTGTCGTCGTCGGTGATGACGTTGACGGCGCTCGACTTCCTCGGCTTCGGCCTGCCGCCCGGTTCGCCCTCGCTCGGCGAACTGTTGAGCCAAGGCAAGGCCAATGTGCAGGCGCCGTGGCTCGGCCTCACCGGCTTCTTCGCAATCGCCTTCATGCTGTCGCTGTTGATCTTCATCGGCGAGGCGGTGCGCGACGCCTTCGATCCGCGAAAGACCTTCCGATGAGCAGACGGCCAAAGAAAGAGTTGCCGAAGAGCAAGCCCGGTGATCCGCTGCTGTCGGTCCGTGACTTGTCAATCGCCTTCGGCCACGGCGCGCGCGAGGTCACCGCTGTCGACAAGGTGTCATTCGACATCATGCCCGGCGAAACGCTGGCGCTGGTCGGCGAGAGCGGCTCGGGCAAATCGGTCACTGCTTTGTCGGTGATGAAGCTGCTGCCCTATCCGGCCGCGCATCATCCGTCCGGCTCGGTGCTGTTCCAGGGCCGCGAGCTGCTGACCATGAAGGAAAACGAAATCCGTCATGTGCGCGGCAACGACATCACCATCATCTTTCAGGAGCCGATGACATCGCTGAATCCGCTGCACACGATTGAGAAGCAGATCGGCGAGATTTTGCTGTTGCATCAGGGGCTTACGGGAAAGGCGGCGCGAGAGCGCATCGTCGATCTGCTCGGCCAGGTCGGCATCCCCGATCCGGCCGGGCGACTGCGCAGCTATCCGCACCAGCTCTCCGGCGGTCAGCGCCAGCGCGTGATGATCGCGATGGCGCTCGCCAACGAACCGGATCTGCTCATTGCCGACGAGCCGACCACGGCGCTGGACGTCACGGTGCAGGCGCAGATCCTCAAGCTGCTCAAGGACATTCAGAAGCGGCTCGGCATGTCGATGCTGTTCATCACCCACGATCTCGGCATCGTGCGCAAGATCGCCGACCGCGTCTGCGTGATGAACAAGGGCCGCATCGTCGAACACGGCCCGGTCGAACGGGTCTTCACGGCGCCCGAACATCCCTACACGAAAGCTCTGCTCGCCGCCGAACCGAAGCCCGATCCGGCGCCGCCGTGCCCCGATGCGCCGGTCGTCGTGCAAGCCGACGATTTGAAAGTCTGGTTTCCGATCAAGCGCGGCCTGATGCGCAAGGTGGTCGGCCACATCAAGGCGGTCGACGGCATCAGCATTCAGGTACGCAAGGGCGAGACGCTCGGCGTCGTCGGTGAATCCGGCTCCGGCAAGACCACGCTGGGATTGGCGATCCTGCGGCTGATCTCGTCGGATGGGCCGATCGTGTTCATGGGCAAGACCATTCAAGGGCTGAAGTTCAAGGAGATGCGGCCGTTCCGGCGCAACATGCAGATCGTGTTCCAGGATCCCTATGGCTCGCTGTCGCCGCGCATGTCGGTGTCCGACATCATCGAGGAAGGCCTGTGGGTTCATCACCCGCATCTGAAGGCGCACGAGCGCGAGGAGCGCGTGGTCGCGGCGCTCAGGGACGGCGGGCTCGATCCTGAGACGCGCTTCCGCTATCCGCACGAATTTTCCGGCGGCCAGCGCCAGCGTATCGCGTTGGCGCGCGCGCTGGTGCTGGAGCCGACCTTCATCATGCTCGACGAGCCGACCAGCGCGCTCGACATGCTGATCCAGGCGCAGATGGTCGACCTGCTGCGCGACCTGCAGAAAAAGCGCGATCTCACCTACATGTTCATCTCCCACGATCTGCGTGTCGTCGCGGCGCTGGCGAGCCGGCTGCTGGTTCTGCGCAACGGCAAGATGGTGGAAGAGGGCGCCGCGGCCGAATTGTTCAAGAACCCGAAGAGCGACTACACGCGCGCGTTGTTCGCCGCCGCCTTCAAGCTGGAAACCGCGCCCGAAGGCGTCGTTGCACAGTAGCGATGGCCGGTGACCGCGAGCTTATCGACCGCGCCGCCAATGTGACGCTGTCCGCGCCCGAAACCCTCGGCAAAGGATTTTTCGACTACCAGCGCTTCCGCGTGACGCTGCCTGCCGGCACCCAGACGCGCGACGTCCTGCGCGCCGGCAAGGTGATCGCCGTGCTTCCCATTGATGTCGAGCGCGGCGAGATCGTGATGATCCGTCAGTTCCGGCCGGCCGCGCATCTCGCCAACGGCAAAGGCGAGACGATGGAAATCGTGGCGGGGCGCGTCGAGAAAGGCGAAGAGCTCGCCGAAAGCGCGCGGCGCGAATGCCAGGAAGAAATTGGCATTGCGCCGAAGGCTTTGGTCGAGTTGTTCAGCTATCTGCCGACGCCCGGCCTAACCGATGAAGAGGTGACATTCTTCATCGCCGCGGTTGATGCGTCGCGCGTGCCGGAGCGCACGCATCCGACGGAAGGCGAGTACATCACCGTGCTGCGCGTGCCGATCGATGCGGCGCTCGCGGCGTTGACCACAGGCGCGATGCACAATGGTCCACTCGTGTTGGCGCTGCATTGGCTGGCGGCCAACCGCGGCCGGGTCGCGGAGCTTCTGCGCGCCGCGCGCTAGACGACGCGCTTCACGCTGGTGACGTCGCTGCCCCCGGCCTTGATGCGGGTGATCGCGCCCTCGGCCTCTTCGATGGCCACCATCATGTGATGCGCATTGGCGTGGATGATGTGCTCCGCGTCGCACGCAATGGCGACGTGACCCTTCCAGAAGATGAGATCGCCGCGGCGCAACTCGGTGAGCGCGACCAGTTTGCCGAGCGCGAGTTCCTGCATGTCGCTGTCGCGCGGGCACGCATGGCCTGCGGCCTGCAGCGCGACCTGAACTAGGCCGGAGCAATCGATGCCGAGCCAGGTCTTTCCGCCCCAGAGGTATGGCGCGCCAAGGAATGTCTCGGCGACGGCGACGAAATCCGGCGCCTTGGCCTTGATCGGCGCCACGTGGACGAGCGGTACGTGCCAGCCGGATGCGGTGATGGCGAAGCGCTCGTCCTGCCGGGCAACGATCAGCCTTGCGCCCGTCGGCAGCGCCGCAAGCGGCGGCAACTTCACGTCGGGTCCCGGGAAGCAAAACGTGCGTGGCACGCAGACCTTATGGGTCAGCGCAGGGCCCGGCGCCCCAAGCGCGTTGGCGGAGAGCCAGCCGACATAACCGTCGGTTTCGAGCTGGCCCCAGGCCCAACCTTCCTCGATCTCGTAAACAGCGACACGTTCACCAAGGAGCGCCTCGGTATCGAGTCGTGCGTCGTGCGACGGCGTGCGCCGCAAAGCCGTATTCGGCTCGATAAACTCATAGCGCTTGCCTTCGACGAAGCGCTTGGCCTCGACCTGGCCCTTCAGGAAGCTCGCCGCGATCTCGGGGCGGAACGGATTGATGCGGGGATCGAGCGCGACCATGCTTTTTTTCGTTGCGTATGATCTTTATCCGAAAACCGGTTCCCACTTTTCGGCATCATACGCTAAGAATAGCGCGCGGCGAGCATTGCATAAAGCGCGCGGGCTGACTGCAATTCGGCGCCTTCGGGGCGCCCGGGCCTGGCCGACGGCGTCCAGGCGAAAATGTCGAGATGCAGCCAGGACGGCACGTCGACAAAGCGGCGCAGGAACAACGCGGCGGTGATGGCGCCGCCATGGCCGCCCGCGCCGACGTTATTGAGGTCGGCAACCTTCGAATTGAGCATCTGCTCGTAGGGGCGCCACAACGGCAGCCGCCAGACCGGGTCGCTCTCCGTCGCGCCGTGGCGCATGAATTCATCCGCCAGCATATCGTCGTCAGTGAAGAACGGCGGCACGTCGGGGCCGAGCGCGACCCGCGCCGCGCCGGTCAGCGTGGCGAAATCGATGATCAGCGTCGGCTTCTCCTCGCTCGCCAGCGCCAGCGCATCGGCCAGGATCAGCCGGCCCTCGGCATCGGTGTTGCCGATCTCGACGCTGATGCCTTTGCGCGATTTATAAATGTCACGCGGCCGGAAGCTGGTGCCGGAAATCGAATTCTCCACCGCCGGCACGATGACGCGCAGACGCACCTTGAGCTTGCGCGCCATGATCATGTGGCCGAGTGCAAAGGCGGTCGCCGCGCCGCCCATGTCCTTTTTCATATTGAGCATGCCGGCATCGCTCTTGATGTCGAGGCCGCCGGTGTCGAAGGCGACGCCCTTTCCGATCAGCGTGATCTTCGGGTCGCTGTCCTTGCCCCAGGTGATGTCGATCAGCCGCGGCGCGCGTGCCGAGCCGGCGCCGACGGCGTGCACCAGCGGAAATTCCTTGGCCAGCTTGTCGCCGCTGGTCACTTGCACCTTGGCGCCGTGCTGCTTGGCGAGCGTGCGGCCGGCCTCTTCCAGCTCGGCCGGCCCCATGTCGTTCGACGGGGTATTGATCAGGTCGCGCGCCAGCGTCGCGGCGTCGACGATGCGCGATAGATCCTCACCGTCGATGCCTTCCGGCACCATCAGCTTCACGTCGCGCGTTTGCGCCTTGCGATAACGCGCGAATTGATAGCTGCCGAGCGCGACCGCGAGCGCGGCAAGCCGTGCATCGTGCGGCGCATTGGCGAAGCGATAAGTCCCGGGTGGCAGCACGCCGGCGAGCGCGCCGGGCCGGAACAGGTCCTTGGCGGGATCGTCGGCATCTTCGAGGCCGAACAGCACGCCGGCGAGCTTGCCGGTTTCGTTCGGCACCAGCAGATGCTTGCCGGCCTTCGGCTCAAACCCGGCGGCCTTGATGAAGACATGCTCGCGCGCGTCGAGAATTTTCGTCGCCTCGGAGAAGGTCTTTGCGGTGACGAACAGGATCGGCACCGCCTGCTTGTCGGCCGTGACGAAGATGGGATGCATGATTACTCCGCGGCGTCGCGCAGTGAGCGCTTGGGGACGTAGCCGTCGCGCGTCTGCGGCAGCTTCCAGCCAAGCATCTTTGAGGCAACGAGCGTGCGCAGCACCTGCGCGGTGCCGCCGCCGATGGTGAACATGCGCACGTCGCGCGCCATACGCTCTAGCGGCAGTTCGCGTGAGTAGCCGCGTGCGCCGAATAGTTGGAGCGCGTTGTTGACGATCGTGATGGCAGTCTCGGACGCGAAGATCTTGGCCTGCGCCGCCAGCATCGGATCGGGGAATGCGCTGCCGTCGGGTCCGCGCGAACGCGCCGCCTGGTAGAGCATGAGGCGCGACGCGGTGAGTTGCGTCTGCATGTCGGCCAGCATCCATTGCAGGCCCTGGAATTCGCCGATCGGGCGGCCGAACTGCTCGCGCGTCTTCGCCCAGTCGAGTGCAAGGTCGAGCGCGCCGGCTGCGACGCCCATCGCCACGGAGCCGGCGCCGACGCGCTGGCTGTTGTAGGCGTTCATCAGGTCGGCAAAGCCGCGGTCAAGCCCCGACGGCGGCAGCACCGCCATGTTCGCTGGCACTTCTAGATTTTCGAAGGTCAATTCGCCCTCCGGCATGCCGCGCAGGCCCATGGTCTGTTCGCGCTTGGTGACGCGCAGTCCTTTCGTCTCGTCGCGCACCGCGAGGAAGCCGCCGATGCCGAGTTCCTCGCCTCGCTCGTCGAACACCCGAGCAAAGATCAAATGCAGCCGTGATACGCCGGCGCCGGTGATCCAGTGCTTCTTGCCGTGGATGACGTACGTGTCGCCGCGCTTGTCGGCGCGCGTGGTCATGGCGAGCGCGTCGGAGCCGGCGTCCGGCTCGGTGATGCAGATTGCGGGTTTGTCGCCCTCGAGCACGAGCCTGGCGGCGAGCTTCGTCTGTGCCTCGTTGCCATAGGCCATCACGGTCGATAGCGCGCCCATGTTGGTCTCGACCACGATGCGGGCGGTGACGGTGCAGGACTTCGCTATTTCTTCGATGACAAGCACGGCGTCGAGGAACGAGCGGCCTTGGCCGCCCAGAGCCTTCGGCATGGTCATGCCGAGGAAGCCGGCCCCGGCCAGCGCCTTCACGACGTCGAACGGGTATTGCTCGTCGCGGTCGATCGCCGCCGCGCGCGGCCGCACGACCTCGCGCGAAAAGGCGCGGGCCCGGTCACGCAGCGCGATTTCATCGTGGGAGAGGCCAAGGTCCATGACGTGTCTTTTAAAGCCGCAGGATAGGGCATTTTACAGGTTAACCAGTCGTTAGGGTTAACGTTTTATTGCAAGGGGATACCGCTGGAACGCGCTCCGGGGACCCATGCGTCCGCAATCCGTCCGTGCCGCCCAACTGCTTGCCTCGGTCGCGCTCGCCGCGGCGCTCACGCTGCCGGCGGCCGGCTGCAAGACCACAGGCGACGACACCACCGGCTCGATTGGCTCGTCCGGCGCGCCAAAAAACGATGCCGAATGGCGAGGCGAGCTTGGCCCGCTGGCCGCCCGCTATCAGTCCAATCCCGGCGACTCTGAGGCTGCCATTGCCTATGCCAAGGCGTTGCGCGCGACGGGACAGCGCGCCCAGGCGGTCGCGGTGCTGCAGCAGACCTCGATGCGCAACCCGCACAATATGAAATTGCTCGGCGCCTACGGCCGCGCGCTTGCCGATGCCGGCGAATATGTCGAGGCGCTCGACGCGCTTGAGCGCGCCCACACGCCGGACAATCCGGATTGGCGCATCCTCAACGCGCAGGGCGCGGTGCTCGATCAGCTCGGCCGCCACGGCGAAGCGCAGGCGCACTATTCAGCGGCGCTCAAAATCATGCCGAACGAACCGTCGGTGCTGTCCAACCTCGGCCTGTCCTATTTGCTCGAGAAGAATCTCAAGCGCGCGGAATTCACATTGCGCAGGGCCTTGGCGCAGGGCAACCCGAGTCCGAAGGTGCGGCAGAACCTTGCGCTTGTCGTCGGGCTCGAAGGCCGCTACGCCGAGGCCGAGAAGATTGCCAGCGCCGATTTGCCGGAAAGTGAAGCCGCCGCCAACGTTGCCTATCTGCGGCAGATGCTCTCGCAGAAAGATGCGTTGAAGAACGGCGGGCCGCCTTACGTGCCGCCGGACCCCGGCAGCTAGCCGCTACTTGAGCGCCATCACCTTGATGGCGGCCGGCCCGAGAATCACCACGAACAGAACCGGCAAGAAGAACAGGATCATCGGCACTGTCAGCTTGGGCGGCAGGCCGGCGGCCTTCTTCTCGGCTTCCGACATGCGCATGTCGCGGTTTTCCTGCGCCATCACGCGCAGCATGCTCGCGAGCGGCGTGCCGTAACGTTCCGCCTGCTGCAAGGCCATGCAGACCGAACGCACGCCTTCGAGATCGGTGCGCTTGCCGAGATTCTCATAAGCCTGGCGGCGGTCCTGCAAGAAGGACAGCTCCGCCATCGTCAACGTGAGCTCCTCCGCGAGCGGCACCGACTGTGAGCCGATCTCGTCGCTCACCTTGCGCAGCGCGGCCTCGATCGACATGCCGGACTCAACGCAGATCAGCAGCAGGTCGAGCGTGTCGGGGAAGGCGCGCTTGATCGAAAGTTGGCGGCGCTGGATTTTGCTCTTCAGGAGCATCAGCGGCAAATGCATGCCCAGATAGGCGGCGGCGATGCATATGACGATCTTGACCGTGGCCGGCTGATTGAAGTTGAGAACCACGAACAGATAAAACGCCGCCGCCACGAAGGCGATCACCGGCGTCACCATGCGGACGAACAGAAAAGTGATGTAGGGCGCCTGGCCGCGATAGCCGGCCTGGATCAGCTTCATCTGCGCCTCTTCCTGGCCGACCCATTTGCGCAAATTGAAGCGGTCGACGACCGCCTGAACATATTGCTTCGGCGACTGGCGCAGCGTGACCTTCTGCTGCTCCTGCGACATCCGTTCGCGTTCGCGTTGCCGGATTTTCTCGCGCTCGAGCGCAACCGCTTTCATGCGCTTGCCGAGCGGATCGGCGAACACAAGGGGCATGGCGAGCGTCAACACCGTTGCCGCCGCGGCGAGCGCGGCGAACAGCATCGTCAGGGTTCCGGTATTGATTGCGCCTTCAATGTAGTCGAGCATTCGTTCGCCCTTAGAAGTCGAAATTGATCATTTTCTTCATCACCATCACGCCGAGCGACATCCAGACCGCCGAGGCGGCCAGCATCACGCGGCCGAGCGGCTCGGTCCAAAGCAGCGCGATGTAGTCTGGGCTGGTGATATAGACGAGCGTCATCACGGCCAACGGCAGCGCGCCGATGATGCTGGCTGAGGCCTTGGCTTCCTGCGACATGGCCTGGATCTTGGCCTTCATCTTCTTGCGGTCGCGCAGCACGCGCGAAAGATTGCCGAGCGCCTCGGCGAGATTGCCGCCCGATTTCTGCTGGATGGCGACCACGATGCCGAAGAAGTTGGCTTCCGGCACGGGCATTTCGTCGTAGAGCTTCTGGCACGCTTCGCCGAGCGGCATGCCGATGGCCTGTGTCTCGACGATCATGCGGAATTCCGACTTCACCGGCTCGGGCGACTCCGAGGTGATCATCTTCAGGCAGTCGAGCAGCGGCAGGCCCGCCTTGACGCCGCGGACGATAATGTCGACCGCATCTGGAAAAATGTGCAGGAATTTCGCTTCGCGGCGCTTCTTCAAATAGGACAGCAGCCAGCGCGGCAGGCCGAAAGCGCCCGCGAAACCAAGCCCGACGGCAGCGAGCAGTCCGGCTCCACTCATGATGCCGGCCAAAAACAGGAACGCGCCGAGGCCGCCCGACAGCAGCAGGAATTGGCGTTTCGACCAGGTCAGGCCGGCCTGCGCGATACGCACCGAAATCGGCACGCTCTTCGATTTCTTATGGCGTTCATCGAATTCCTTGAGCGTTTGTTCGACCACGTCGCGGCGCGACCGCTGTTGTCCGCGCGCCACGCGGGCCACCGGTTCCGCTTTGGCGACGCTCGCCTTGCGCAGCTCGGCCTTTTTCTCGCCGGATAGGATCGGATAGAGGAAGACCCAGGCGACGCCGCCGACGGCGACCGAAGCGAGGAATGCCATTGCGAGCGCTTGCATGGCGGTCAGGTCCGCATGTCAGCGGCAGCGGCCTCGGCGGCGTCGAGTGACGTAGCGAGACGCTGCTCTTCGCCGTAATAGCGCGCGCGGTCCCAGAACCGCGGCCGGCCGATGCCGGTCGAGCGATGACGGCCGATGATCTTGCCGTTGGCGTCCTCGCCGACCATGTCGAAGACGAACAGATCCTGCGTGATGATGACGTCACCCTCCATGCCCATCACCTCGGTGATGTGTGTGATGCGGCGCGAGCCGTCGCGCAGGCGCGCCGCCTGGATGACGACGTCGACCGAGGCGGTGATCATTTCGCGAATGGTGCGCGAAGGCAGCGCGAACCCGCCCATGGTGATCATCGATTCGAGACGTGACAGGGCTTCGCGGGGGTTGTTGGCGTGCAACGTGCCCATCGAGCCGTCGTGGCCGGTGTTCATCGCCTGCAACAGATCGAAGGCTTCGGGTCCGCGGACTTCGCCGACGATGATGCGTTCAGGGCGCATACGCAGGCAGTTGCGGACCAGGTCGCGCATGGTCACCTGACCCTCGCCCTCGAGGTTGGGCGGGCGCGTTTCCAGGCGCACGACATGCGGCTGCTGCAGCTGCAGTTCGGCGGCGTCTTCGCAGGTGATGATGCGCTCGTCGTCGTCGATGAACTGGGTCAAGCAGTTGAGAAGCGTCGTCTTGCCCGAACCGGTGCCGCCCGACACCAGCGAGTTGACGCGGCAGCGGCCGATGATGCGCAGGATCTCGGCACCCTGCGGCGTGATGGTGCCGAACTTGACCAGCTGATCGAGCGTCAGCTTGTCCTTTTTGAACTTGCGGATGGTGAGCGCGGGGCCGTCGATGGCCAGCGGCGGCACGATACAGTTGACGCGCGACCCGTCCGGCAAGCGCGCGTCGCAGATTGGCGAGGATTCGTCGACCCGGCGGCCGATCTGACTAACGATACGCTGACAGATATTGAGCAGTTGCTGGTTATCGCGGAAGCGGATGCCGGTCTTTTAAATCTTGCCGAGCACCTCGATGTAGACCGTGCCGGAACCATTGACCATGATGTCGGCGATGTCGTCGCGCGACAGCAATGGCTCAAGCGGGCCGAAGCCGAGGACGTCGTTGCAAATATCGTCGAGCAGCTCTTCCTGCTCGGCGATCGACATCACGATGTTCTTGATCGCGATGATCTCGTTGACGATGTCGCGGATTTCTTCGCGGGCGCTGTCGGCGTCGAGTCGCGCCAGCTGCGCCAGATCGATCGCCTCGATCAGGGCGCCGAAGATGACGCCCTTGGTCTCGTAATAGGCTTCCGAGCGACGGGAATCGACTGCCGGCATGTTGACCGGCGCGGCCGGCATGCGCGACGGCGTCGGCGCGGAGACGAGCGGGGCGCCGAGCCCTTCGGATGGAAAGGGCGTACGGCCGCTTTCCGGCTCGGCAGGCACGGCCGCAGGCGACGGCGCCGCCGGACGTGGGGCGGGAGCCGGCGCGAGAGCTTCGGAGGTGCTGCGCTTACCGAACACGACTACATACTCCGGACGTTTGTCAGCCCGTCTTCTTCATGATCTTGAGCTTGGCGAGCAGCGGGCCCAGCATGCTGCCGCCTGCGCGTTTGGCTTCGGCACGCCCGGTAAGCACCTGCGCCAGCTGACGGAACATATCCGCGGTCTTATGGCTGGCCGCCACCTCGGCGATCATCTGGCCGTTGTTTGCGGCGGTGCCGAACAACTGCGGCTCGAAGGGAATGATCGCGAGCGGCGGGTCTTCCAGCGCCTTGGCGAAGTCCGCCGGCGTGATTTCGGGACGTTTGGGCACGCCGACCTGGTTCAGGCAGTAAAGCGGACGGCGGTCGTTGGGCCGGGACGTGCGCAGCAGATCGACCATGTTCTTGGCGTTGCGCAGATTGGCGAGGTCGGGACCAGCCACGATGAGGATGTCGTCGGCGCTGACCAGCAGGCGTTTCGTCCAGCCGGACCACATGTGCGGCACGTCGAGCACTACGCACGGGATCGAACCGCGCAGCGCGTCGAGGATCGCGTCGAAGGCGTCGGCGCCGAAATCATAGACGCGGTCGAGCGTCGCTGGCGCCGCCAGCAGGCTCAGATGGTCGGTGCACTTCGACAGCAAGCGGTCGATAAACGCGGTGTCGACACGGTCGGGCGAGAACACCGCGTCGGCGACGCCTTGCGGCGGATCCTGATTGTAATCGAGGCCGGCGGTGCCGAAGGCGAGATCGAGATCGGTCACTACCGAATCGAGCGCAAGGTCGCGGGCGATCGAAAAGGCAATGTTATGCGCGATGGTGGAGGCACCGACGCCGCCCTTGGCGCCGACGACGGCAATGATGCGGCCAACCGGCTTGGCATCGGGCGCCGAGAACAATCCGCAGATCGCGCGCACGACGTCGAGCGTGCCGACCGGCGCGATCAGATATTCGCTGACACCGCGGCGGGTGAGCTCCCGGTAGAGCGTCACGTCATTGATGCGGCCGATCACCACGACCCGCGTGCCGGCGTCGCAGACCTCGGCGAGGCCGTCGAGGCCATTGAGGATATCGTCGGCGCGGTTTTCGGATTCCAGGATGATGACGTTCGGTGTCGGCGAGTTGCGATAGGCTTCGACTGCGGCGGTGGCGCCGCCCATCTGAATCTTCACATGCGCCTTGCCGAGCCGGCGATCTTCGCTGGCGGCCTGGATCGCGGCGGCGGTTTCTACCGTCTCGCAGAAAGCCTGCACCGAAACGCGCGGCGCCGGCGCGATATGGTCCTCGGCCGCGGTCGGCTCGGCCTGAGCGGCCGGGGCGGCGTGATCGTCTGCGACGGCGACTTGATGTGCGTGCTTGATCATTTTCCGAGATCGCTGATCTTGTTCGTGTCGTAAGTGCTGTAGGTGCCGGACGGGTTCTCGCCCTTGCGCCATTTGTCCATGGCAACCGAGCGGCGCGCTTCATAGGGCGGCGTCTCGCCGCGCGGCTGCACCAGGTCGGCCGGATTGTCGATCTCGGCGGCGAGGTTGCGCTGGTGCGCGCAACCGAGGTTCCAGTACGGCCGGTTTTCGTTGTAGGCGATGTCGGGCGCCGGCCCGAGATCGGACGGCCACAACCCGCATGGGCCGGCGTGCGCCGTCAATTTTGTGAAATTGATCTTGATGGCGGCGAGCGAGGTCTCCGACGGCCGATAGTTGCGCACGTAGACGGCGTTGCGCGGCACGCCTGACGCGGCGAGGATCGAATGGATTTCGCGCAGCGAATCGGCGGCGGCGCGGTCGGTCGGCCCGCCATGCGGAACGTCGATGATGATGCCGCTGGTGGCTTCGTGCCGCCAGTTCTGGGCAAACGCAAGCACGTCGGCGCGCTGACCGGGCAAGAGCCCGCCGCGGTTGCGGCCGACGAAGATCTCGACGGTCTGCGTGCTTTCCTTCAGCGTGATCGGATGCCGCTCACGATAGTCGAACGGATAAGGTTGCGCAGTTTGCGTCGTCTCGTTGCAGCCGGCGAGCAGACAGGCGAACGCCGCGGCAATCGCCAAGCGCTTTGCGGCGCGGCGTCCAGCCCGTCGTTTTTGAAACGATGTCATCGAAGCTGTCCCCCGCTCAATCCAGGATGAATCCGTAATTGCCGCGATAGTTCTGCACCGGGATGACCTTGCTCGGAGCAGCGCCGTAGATGCGGTTCAGGCGGCCGAGCAGAACGGTGGTCGGGTCGCTCGGGTCGGCATAACCGTCATCCGGGCGCGACAGCTGGCTCTGCGCCACCGCGCGCACGATGTAAGGGGTCACCAGCACCATCAATTCGCTTTGGTGGTTGATGTAGTCGCGGCTCTTGAACAGCGTGCCGAGGATCGGGATCTGCATCAGGCCGGGCAGTCCGTTGATCTGCTGCTTGGTCTGCTCCTGGATCATGCCGGCCAGCGCCAGCGAACCGCCGGACGGAATCTCCACCACGGTCTCGGCGCGGCGGGTCTGGATCGACGGCACGGTCAACGACTGGGTCGATCCCGGAATCTGCAAGGTGATCGCGTTCTGTTGCGAAATGTCGGAAACTTCGGTCATGACCTTGAGGCTGATGCGGCCGCCCGACATGACGACCGGCGTAAAGGTCAGGCCGACGCCGAATTTCTTGAAGTCGATTTGCGGTTGGCAGATCGGCGGCGATTTCGTGGTGTCGCACGACAGGCCGTTCGGGATCGGAAATTCGCCGCCGGCGACGAAGCTCGCAGTTTCGCCCGAGATTGCCGTCAGATTGGGTTCGGCCAGCGTGCGCACGACCCCCGCGCGCTCCATCGCGCGCAGCGTCGCATTCACGTTCTTGAAATTGCCGACGACGCTGGTGTCGCTCAGCGGCTGCCCGGTGGCGGAGAACGGGTTCGAGGTGTTGAAGTTCACCACGTTGGTGCCGTAGTTGAAGCTGCCGGACAGGTCGATGCCGAGCTGCTTGATCACGTCGCGTTGCACCTCGGCGACCGTCACCTTGAGCATGACCTGATCGCGGCCGCGCACGCTGATGCCGTTGACGACCTTGGCGCCGTCGCCGACCAGGCGCGAGGCAAGGTCGAAGGCCTGCTGCGATTCGACCGGGCTCGCTGCCGAGCCGGACAGCATGATGCCGTCGGCGCCGACGCCTTCGATGCGGATGTCGGAATCCGGCAATGTCTGCTTCAAGGCCGCGCGGACGCCGTTGAGGTCGCGCGTGACCGCAATATCGAACCCGGCAATCTGCTTGCCGTCGGCGTCGAAGAAGAAAATATTGGTCTGCCCGACTTTGACGCCGATCATGTAGACGCGGCGCGAGGAACGAACGACCGCGTTGGCGATGGTCGGATCCGCCACCAGCACGTCCTTGATGTCGCCCGGCAGGTCAAGCGCCACCGACTTGCCGATGCCAAGCGGAATGAAGCGCGAAGTCGCTTCGCTCGCCGCCACCTTGATGACCGGCACATGAGCGTCGGCGCCGTTGGCGGGCGCCATCGGCGCCAACCCCGCACCGAGCAACAGCGCCGTCAGCGCGGCGGTGCGGATCAATGTCCTTGTCGCCATGGTTCCCTTGGTCCCCTTGTCCCCTCGCTCGATCATCGCGGTGTCGTCGTGGTGGTCACGCCGAAACGAATGACGTTGACGCTGCCGTTGCGCCGCGGCGTGTCGTCGACCTTCGGATCGTCGCGCTCGGCATCGGTGATGCTGCGCAGCGCCAGCGACAACGTTCCGAGGCGTTGCGAGAGAGCGAGCGTCTCGGCCTGATGCGGCGACAACTCGAGCGTCGCGGTCTTGCCGACGACGACCTTCTGGCCGTCCTTTTCCTGAACATTCTGGTCGATCGCCAGCACGCGCACATTGCTGAGAACGGTTTCGCTGGTCTGCACCTCGCCGCCGGCGGCCTTCTCGGCCTCGCGGTCGCGGCGCGTGAGAATGACGTCGACGTGGTCGTTCGGAAGGATGAAGCCGCCGGCGCCGGTTTCAGGCGATATCTGTGTCGAAACCGCGCGCATGCCGGTCGGCAGGATCGCTGCCATGAAACCGGAGCCCTTGGCGTTGATCAGCTTGGCTTCGCGGATCGGCTCGCCTGTCACGAAGGGAGCGCGTGCGATCTCGCCGCTCAATTTTTCGATGGCGTCGGGGCGATCATTGCGGCGGATGAAATTGCCGGTCGCGGCGCTGGTCGGCCAGGCCTGCCATTCCATATCGCCCGGCGAGACCGCTTTGCCGATGCCGATATCGGACCGGGCGACCAGCACGTCCACGCTGGCGACCTTCGGCGCCTCCGCCTGCTTGACCGGCGCCGGCTTCTCGGACCGGCCGGCCAGCATCGCGGCAATACCACCGGCTCCGATGGCAACAGCGAGCACGACAATACGCGCGGCTTTCATACGCTCACTCTCTCAACCGACGTGAGCGGCCGGCGCGGCCGCTCGAACCACATGGCGGCCGGAGCGGCCGCTTACACGGGATTTGACCAGTTAAAGGTCAAGGCATGGTTAAGGAGCGGTATCTAAATCGAGTTAATATTGTATTGCAGATAAATTCAGCCGATCGGCGGCATCCATCCGGTATTTGGATAGACGATGAGCGCGGCCGCCGCGAGTGCGATGCCGTAAGGCACGCCGCCGCCCTTCTCGTGCAGACGCATGATCCATCGCTGGCGGGCGAGGAGGCCCGGCAGCGGCAGTTTGCGAAACTGGATCAGCACCAACGTCAGTGCGCCGCCCAGGAGCGACGCGTAAACGAGAAAGTCGAACAGATGGCCGAAGCCGAACCACAGTGCCGTTGCGGCCGCGAGTTTAGCGTCGCCGCCACCGATCCAGCCTTGCGCAAACATCACGAAAGCGGCGACCAGCACCAACGCCGCTGCAGCCAAGTGCATGCCGACAGCCGCAAAGCCCATGCCGGTCACGATAACGAGCAGGAAAAAGCCGCCGGCCAGCGCCAGCGAGAGCTTGTTCGAGATCGTCATGGTCAGAAGATCGCTCGACGCGGCGAATGCCATCAGGGCGGGGAAAAGCAGCAGCCTGATTGCGTCGATCACCATCGTCGTCGTCCTCGATGAGCCTTCGTAACAAACTACGCCGCCCAGCTTGCGGTTCGGTTAGCGCCTCAGGCATTTACGATTCGTAAACCGTCCGGCCGCGAGGGCACGGAAAAGCAAAAGGCTCCGGCGCAAAGCCGGAGCCTTTGTAAGTCGCACGCGACCCGATTACTTCAGCTGGGTCGAGATGGTGTTGAACTTGCCGTTCAGGTTGGTGCCGAGGCCGTTCACGACCGCGATGATCGCAACCGAAATGCCAGCAGCGATGAGGCCGTACTCGATGGCGGTCGCGCCGGAATTGTCCTTCACGAAACGCACGAAGAGGTTCTTCATATTGTTAGCTCCTAGATCCACACGTGGCTGTCTGAGGTGGCTGCCGGCCGCCGGGGTTCCGGCTTTCCGATCCACGCGGCAAAAATAGCAACCAGGTCTTGCGCCGCGGTTAATACAATCAATGAAAACGGAGGTATTCCGATGTATATCCACCGGAGCAAACAAGAAGTCATGGGAAGAAGATCATAGTTAATAGGATATTGATTGCGTCTATACACAGTACATCTTCCAACTATTCGCTAAATACTCGAAAGGATAGCCTGCAAATACTGTAAAGTAGCGAAGGCTAGCCAACGTCGACGCTGCCGCCGCGGTGCGATTCAATACTGACGCTGTGGCTTTGGCTCGTCTTGGTGATCTTGCTCCGCGGTCATCGCGCGAAAATCGGCCTTCACGGCGGCTCGCGTGATTCATCCAAAGTTAACTGCGCAGATCGATACCGTCGGCGTCGCTGCAACGAATTCACTTGTGTCACATAGGCTGAAGCGATGTTTCTCGAACTGTTTTCAGTGCTTGATGTCGCGGGCCACACGCTTCTCAAGCTCATTCCGGTCACGATCGCGCTCGGCGTTGTCTTCGCGGTGCTGAGCCACTGGTCGGCCTGCAATCCCGGCCGTCCCTGGTGGCAAAAGCGCGAGATTCTGGTCGACGTGCTCTACTGGTTTCTGATCCCTCTCGGCGCGCGCTTTGTCCGCATCGGGCTGATGGTGATGGGGGCGGCCTACCTCTACAACATCCACGGTAGCGAGGCCCTGATCAAATTCTATGACGACGGCTTCGGCCCGCTCGCGGAAATGCCGTTGTGGGCGCAAGCCATTACGTTCCTGGTGGTCTCCGACTTCCTGACCTACTGGATTCACCGCCTGTACCACGGCGCGCAGATGTGGCGTTACCACGCGGTCCATCACTCCTCCGAAGATCTCGATTGGATCTCTGCGGCGCGGTTTCACCCGATCAATCTCCTGTTCGGGACCGTCATGGTCGATGTCGCCCTGCTGCTCGCGGGCATTTCGCCGAATGTGATGCTTTGGGTCGGGCCGTTCACGACGGCGAGCTCGGCTTTCGTGCATGCCAACCTGAACTGGACGCTCGGGCCATTCAAATACGTGTTGGCGGGCCCGGTCTTTCACCGCTGGCATCACACCGCCGCCGATCAAGGCGGTTCGAAGAATTTTGCCGGCACTTTCCCGATCTGGGACCTGATGTTCGGTACATTCTATATGCCGGAAAATAAGATGCCGGCCGCCTACGGTATCGACGACCAGAGCTTTCCTGAAAGCTTCGGCGCCCAGATGCTCTATCCGTTCCAGCGCTGATGCGCCTACGAACGCGCCCTTTGCACTTCATTCACCAATTTGCAGTCAACTCTACGGTAATAGTGTAGCTGCCGCAGTGTGCGGCAGGTCGTGTTGCGTAGCGTGCGGGAGAGTGCGATGTCGGCCGTATTCGGGCGTCACAGCCTGCTGTTCGGGGTTCTGGCCTGCGCATTGTTTGCCGCCGTGCCTGCCAAGGCCGATCCCGTCACGATCACGCTCGACCAGGCCCGCCTGCTCAAGATTCCGGATCGCGTCGCCACCATCGTCATCGGAAATCCGCTCATCGCCGATGCCACGCTGCAAAGCGGCGGCATGCTGGTCGTTACCGGCAAGGGCTACGGCGCCACTAACCTCTTGGCGCTCGATCGCGACGGCCGGCTCGTCATGAGCAAGGAGGTGCAGGTGCTCGGCCCCGCGGGCGAGGATCTGATGGTGGTTTACAAGGGGGTCGCGCGCGAAACCTACAGCTGCGCGCCGGAATGCCAGCCGCGCAATACGCTCGGCGATGGCCCGGCTTACTTCGGCGACACGCTGAGCCAGATTGGCGCGCGTAGTGCCGCGGCGGCGGGTGGCGGCGCCAGTGGCTCGGCGGCGCCCGCTCCGGCGGCCCGCTAAGAAGCGCCGTGCGGGGGCGTTACGGTTAGCCCGCGGTTAACCCGATCCCCTCCGTTTTCAGTTCCGCGGGAAAGAATTCGAAAACGCGCCTTTGCTATGAAGTGGTGGTGCGGCACCGCTCAGCAGGCGAGAACGTTGCCATGATTGACGCTATTCGAAGCAAGCTGATGACTCACGTGCGCCGTTTTGTGCGCGCGCAAGACGGCACCTCGGCCGTCGAATTTGCATTCGTGGCAGCGCCGTTCCTGGCGCTGGTCTTCGCCATCTTGGAAACCGCACTGGTGTTTTTCGCCGGTCAGTCGTTGGAAGCCGCCGCCACCGATTCAGCGCGCCTCATCATGACCGGCCAGGCGCAGACCGCCGGCTGGAGCCAGTCCGACTTCAAGACCGCAGTCTGCAATCGCCTCGCCGGCGGATTGTTCGATTGCGCGAACGGCGTCTATGTCGACGTCAAGACCTATACCAGTTTCACCTCGATCAGCACCACGCCGCCGATCACAAACGGCAGGCTCGATACGTCCAACATGGCGTATACGCCGGGTGTCCCGGGCGACATTGTGGTGGTTCGGCTCTATTACCAATGGCCGATCGTCGTTTCGATGTTTGGCGACAACCTTTCGAACCTGAACGGCAATCAACGTCTGCTCGTCGCAACGTCGGTCTTCCGCAACGAACCTTACGGCGGCTAATCATGATCAACGCCATGCGAAAACTATTTGGCCGCTTTGGCGGTGACCGGCGCGGCGTCTCGGCGGTCGAGTTCGCGCTGCTCGCGCCGCTGATGATCACGATGTATGTCGGCTGCGCCGAAGTGTCCGACGGCGTGAGCGCCGACCGCAAGGTCAGTTTGACCGCCGCGGCGCTCGCCAACCTGAGCTCGCAGGTGACGACGATCAGCACAACCGATATGACCAACATTCTGGATGCATCGTCGGCGATCATCACGCCTTACTCGACCAGCCAGTTGCAGATCACCCTGTCGTGCATCAGCATCGATGCCAACAGCAGGGCGACGGTGAAGTGGAGCGTGACGCGCGGCGGCACGGCGCGCAGCGGCTCGGTCACCATCCCGGCGGCGCTGGCGGTGCCAAATTCGCAGTTGCTGTTCGGCGAGGCGTCCTACCAGTACACGCCGACCATCGGCTACACGGTCACCGGCACGATGAACCTGTCGGACCACATGTACATGAGTCCGCGCATCACGGCGCCGACCTACAACAACATCGCCTGCAGCTGACCGCTTAAGCTGCCGTGCGCGCGTCCGCGATCGGCAGCGCCGTCGTCTGCTTGATGCGCTCCATGGCGAAGCGCGAGGTGACGTTCTTCAGCGGCACCGTGCCAATCAGCTTCTTGTAGAAGGCGTCATAGCCGGCCATGTCGGGCACCACGACCCGCAGCATGTAATCGACGTCGCCGGCCATCCGGTAAAATTCCATCACCTCCGGCATCGCGCCGACCACGTCGGCGAAGCGCTTGAGCCATTCCTGCGAATGGTCGTTGGTCTCGACCGACACAAACACCGTGATGCCAAGCCCGAGCTTGTCGGGATTGACCAGCGCAACCCGGCGCATGATGACGCCGTCCGCCTCCAGCCGCTGCAGGCGCTTCCAGCACGGCGTCGATGACAGCCCGACACGCTGGCCGACCTCCGCGACGGAGAGCGAGGCGTCCTCCTGGACCACGGCCAGGATCTTCCGGTCGACGGCATCCATTTCAACATTCCTTCGTCCGTTAGAACGGGTATCTAACAAATTCAAGCTCCATAGAATGATATTCTTTTTTAGAAGGCTGATCTGTATGTAGCTAGAAAATTATTCTATATCAAGTCCAATCTTTCACCGCCTCCCAGGCGGTTCTTCGACGGGACTGACGCTCATGAAAATTTCCTTCTCCGAACTCTTGGCCGCGCTGGCGCTGGTCGTCGCTCTGGCTTCCCCCGCCATGGCCGCCCAGCCGCTGGTGAGCCCGCAATGGCTCGACAGCCATCTGCATGACGCCGGCCTGGTGGTCGTCGACGTGCGCTCGGCGATCGATGGCGGCGGCGAAAAAGCCTACCTCGCCGCGCACATCCCCGGCAGCGTGCACAGCGACTACGACAAGCCCGGCTGGCGGGTGACCGTGAACAACGTGCCTTTCCAGTTGCCGAGCATTCTCGAGATCCAGAATTTGATCGGCGACCTCGGCATCGACGAGAAGACGCACGTCGTCGTCGTTCCAGCCGGCGTGAACTTCACCGACTTCGGTTCGGCCGCGCGCGTCTACTGGACCCTGAAGGTTGCCGGCGTGCCGAACGTGTCGATCCTCGACGGCGGTGTTGCCGCCTGGAAAGCGGCCGGTCTGCCGACCGAAAACGGCGCGGGCCCGACGCCGACGCCGAAGACCATCGACGCCGAAGGCGACAAGAGCAGCCTCGCCGACCTCGCAGACGTCGCCAAGATCCAGCAATCCGGCGGCGCGACGCTGATCGACGCACGGCCCGCCTCGTTCTTCAATGGCAAGGAACGCGCGCCGAAGGTGCAGGCCTACGGCCATATCCCCGGCGCGATCGATGTCGACAGCGACTCGTTCTACGACGACCAGACCAATCGCCTGAAGTCACAGGCCGAGCTCGCGGCGATCGCGTCGCGGATTCCCGCCGGACCGGTGGTGACCTATTGCAACACCGGCCACTGGTCGGCGACCAACTGGTTCGTGCTGCACGAACTGCTCGGCCGGCAAAACGTCAAGCTCTATGACGGCTCGATGGTCGAATGGAGCATGGATCCGCACCGTCCCGTCGTCTCGGACCGCACCAAGTGGGATGATCTGAAGAAGAGACTTGGGTTCGGCTCGTAAGCCGCCTAAAAAGCCATCATGACCACGGCAACGATCGGCACGCCCGCCGCGCGGGCGGGCGTCTCCGCTGATTTTCTGTTCCTTGCGCTGTCGCTCAGCGCCACCGCGATTTTGGTCGCGCTGGTGCTGCTCGACGGGCAGCCGGCGTCGGCTGCGTTGATCCTCGGCGGCTTTGGACTTGGCATCGCCTTCCTCAAGGCCGAGTTCAGCTACACGGCCTCGTGGCGGCGGTTTCTCACGCGCGGCGAAGCCGGCGGTCTGCTCGGCGGGTTGATCGTTATCGCGGTGTCGGCGGTGGTGGTGGTGCCGGTGGCGGCGTTGTCGCCGAAATTCGGCGGCGCCATCGCGCCGCTGGGGCCTTCGCTCATTGTCGGCGCCTTTACCTTTGGCATCGGCATGCAGCTTGCCAACGGCTGCGGTTCCGGCACGCTCTACACCGTCGGCGGCGGCTCGGGCCGCATGCTGGTCACGCTCGCGTTCTTCGTCGCCGGCAGCGTGTTCGGCAGCCTGTCGCTGCCGGCCTTCCTCGCCCTCGGCGGCATCGACCCGGTGCTGGCGCCCGATTATCTCGGGCCCTGGGGCGGACTGACCGCGACGCTCGCGAGCATCGCTCTCGCCGCCGCCCTCATCGTCGCCTTTGCCAAGCGGCGCGGCGCCAACTACGCGCCCTCGCGCAACTATATCGTCGGCGGCCTCGCCATCGGCCTGCTGTGCGTCGCCGTCTTCATCGCCGGCGGCCACCCGTGGAGCGTGACCTTCGGCTACACCGTCTGGGGCGCCAAGATCGCGCAGGCGCTCGGCTTCGACTTCTCGCACGCGGCGTTCTGGCAATGGGAAGGCCCCAAGCACGCGCTCGAAAGCTCGGTGCTGTCCGATACGTCCAGCCTGACCGATTTCGGCATGCTGTTCGGCGCCATGGCCGCGGCCGCCGCCGCCAAGCCGTTCGCCGCCGGCGCCTGGCCGCCGGCGAAATCGCTGCTGGCTGCGGCGATCGGCGGCCTGTTGATGGGGTGGGGCGCGCGGCTCGGCTTCGGCTGCAACATCGGTGCCTTCGTCGGCGGCGTCGCCTCCGGCTCGCTGCACGGCTGGGTCTGGTTTGCCGCGGCGCTGCCCGGCTGCCTGATCGGCATCCGCCTGCGGCCGCTGTTCGGCCTGTCGAAGGACTGAACCGATGAGAAAGGTCTACATCGCGTTCGTCGTACTCGGGCTTGCGGCCATCGTGACGCAGCACCTGACCAGCCCGTCGAGCGGCCACGCCGTGTCGCCGGAGGATTTCGCCGGCGCCTGCGCGCCCTGCGGCGCGCCCTGTCCGTCGAAGAAATAATCGTCAGCGCTGCTTTTTCAGAAACGCGTCGACCTCGGCGCGGCGCGGCGATCCTGCGGCGCCGCCGAAATGTGTGCACTTGAGCGCGGCGGCGGCGCTGCCGAACCGCAGCGCGGTCACGACGTCGCGGCCTTCCGCCAACGCCAGCGTGAAGCCGGCGTGGAAGGTGTCGCCGGCGGCAAGCGAGTTGATCGCGGTCACGGCGAAAGCCGGCATGTGGCGCAGCGCGCCTTCCTCGAGCCAATAGACGCCGTTGGGCCCGTCGGTGACGGCGACGAAGCCGCGCACGTTCGCGGCAAGCACTTTGAGCGCGGCGGCCGGTTCGCCGAGCCCGGTGGTCGCGCGCAAAGCCTCGGTCGAGGCGATCGCATGCGTGCCGAGCTTGAACAGCGCATCGTCAGGCTTGGTCGCGAGGTCGAGGTCGATCACCACCGCAATGTTCCGCGCCCGCGCCGCGCGGCACACCGCTGCGACGAAGTCGGGGAAACGGTTGTCCACCAGCACCGCATCGGCATCGGCAACGAGCCTGTCGGCATCTCCCGGCAACGTCTGGCCAAGGCGGACACCGCGCCGGGTCGCGATCGACTTTTCGCCCGCCGCATCGATCAGAATAAGCGACACCGACGCCGTGCCGCCCTCGACGCGTGCGACGCCGCTGCAATCGACGCCCTCGGCGGCAAGATCCGTCAGGATACGCGCGCTGGCCGCGTCGTTGGCGTCGCCGAGCGGTCCGGCAAAGGCGGCATGCCCGCCGAGCCGCGCCACCGCCAGCGCCGCATTCGCCGCGCAACCGCCGCCGGTGATGATGAAATCGGAGGCCGCCACCTTGGCGCCGGGCGGCGGGAAATCCTGCACCCGCATCACGATGTCCTGCACCGCAATGCCGGCGCACAGGATCTTCGGCGTTTTACTCAACCTCGCCCTCGACCCAGGCGCGGATGATGTGATGCGCGATGGCGACCGGCGGTGGCGTGGTCAGCCCTTGCGGGTGCTGGCGCTTGAGCATCGACACCACCTCGTCCCGATCGAACCAGCGCGCGTCTTCCAGCTCCTCGCGGTCGACGACAATGTCTGTCGTCAGCGCTTCGGCGTGGGCGCCGATCATCAGCGAGGTCGGGAAAGGCCACGGCTGAGAGGCAAAGTAGCGCACGCGGCCGCAGGTGATGCCGGCTTCTTCGCGGGTCTCGCGGTGCACGGCGTCCTCGATCGACTCGCCCGGCTCGATGAAGCCGGCGAGGCACGACCACATCGTTGGCACAAAGCGGGGTGAGCGCCCGAGCAGGCAGCGCTCGCCGTCGATCGCCAGCATGATCACCACCGGATCGGTGCGCGGGAAATGCTCGGTCTTGCACTGCGGACAGTCGCGCTTCCAGCCGCCGCAGACCGGATGCGTGGCGGCCCCGCAATTCGGGCAGAAACGATGCCGCGCATGCCAGTGCAGCACGGCCTTGGCCTCGGCGATCGGCGGCAGGTGGTCGGCCGCGACCAGGCCCTGCACCGCGATCGAGCGCAAATCCGTGACATGGAAACCGTCGCGCGTTTTCAGCGCCTCCGCCGCGGCCGGCGTAATGCCGACGCCGAAACGCGGCGCGCCGTCGATCAGGCCGAGGAAAATGGACTCCGCTGCGCCCTCCATGGCGCGCGCCTGAGCAAGCGTGAACAGCGGGTCGCTCAGCGGCGCACCCTTTTTCATCACGATCAGATCCCAGCCGATCACGTAGGCCGCGGCGCGCGGGTCGGCCGCGTAGGCGGCGAGCGCCTTGTCATCGACGCGCTTCTCGGCCGCGCGCTCGATGCGGCTGTTGGCGTAGCCAAGGCGCGGTTTGGGGCCGAGATCGGGGCGGGGAGGCATGCGGGACGAAATTCGCATGACCGGTGCGCCGGCGCAACGTTACTCCGCCGCTTGGCCGGGCCGGGGATACATCGCCTCACGCAGCTCCGGCCGCTGCCACTGCGGACCGAGCACGCCCTGCTTGGCGGCATAGCTTTGCGACGAGACGACGGTATCGGTGCTGGCGCGCATCTCGCGCGCGCGGTCGAGGCTGACGTCGACCAGGAAAAATCCGGCCGCCGTGCTCTCGAATAATATCTCTTCGGGCGTCGCCACCATGGCGAGGCCGCGCTCGGCGTGGCTGAACAAATTCTGCGTCGTCACGACGATGGCGAGGTTCTCGATGGCGCGCGACCAGATGAGGTTGCGCCAGCTCGCCCACAATTTGCCCTTGTCGGTGCCTGCGGGCATGAAGATCAATTCGGCGCCGCGCAGCGCCAGCGCGCGCGTCACCTCCGGCATATAGGCTTCGCTGCACATCGCCAGCCCGACTTTGCCGTGCTTGGTGTCGAACACCGGAAATTCGTTGCCCGGCACGTACTGGAATTCCCACCATTTGCCGCCGGTGTAGATCCACGGCCCGTTCGGATGCGTGCGGCGGTAGGAAACCGGCGGACGGCCGTTGCCATAGGCCATGCAGATCAAATTGTGCGCGGTGCCTTCGTTGTGGCTGAGCGGCTCGATGGTGCCGTAGACGGCGTTGATGCCGTGCTTGGCGGCAGCTTCCGCGATGCGTGGCGTCGGGTCGAACGCCGCCGGCATGCGCCACGGGCCAGGATAGGTTTCCGGAAAGCAGACGAAATCGGCGCCTTCGCTCTTGGCGCGCGCGATGAAGTTCACCGCATCGGCGATGTTCTTCTCGTCCTCGCCGATGGGATTGGCGATCGGCTGTACGACGGCGATGCGGAAGCTCATGCGCAGTTCCTCCGATGCGGAAGCCTAATCGCGCCCGGGTTTTATTTGAAGCCCGCTGCGGATGGCGCCGATCAGGCGATCGCGCGCGTTCGCCTCATAGTTCGTCGCCGGTGCCGCGCCCCAGACCGGCTTCGGCCAGGCGGCATCGCTGCGCCGGCGCGCAATGACGTGCACATGCAATTGCGGCACCTGGTTGCCGAGCGCGGCGATATTGAGCTTGTCGCAGGCGGTGATGTCCTTGAGCACGCAGGCGGTATTGGCGATTTCGGCGAGCAGTTGTACCTGTTCGTTTTCTTCCAGGTCGATGAGTTCGACCAGGCCGGGCCCGCGCGGCACCAGGATGAGCCAGGGAAAATTGGCATCGTTTGCCAGCAACACGCGCGACAGCACGAGATCGCCGACCGGGACACTGTCGGCGGCGAGTTGTGGGTGCAGCGACCAGACCGATTCCATGGACCCTCGCGGCCGGTGCGGCCAACCAATGTTTCCACAGGCAGAATCGCTTCGGGAACGCGCGGGTCAAGCCCGCCTGCCTTGCTTTCCGCCATTATTGGCCCGATATAAGTCACCGGGAGGTTGGCGGTGGACGAGCCACTCGCCAACCGGGTCAGGTCCGGAAGGAAGCAGCCCTAACGAGCACGGATCGGGTCGCTCGTCAGCCTCCCACCAATTTCAAGAACGCACGCCAAAGCGCCGACGCTGAAAGCGAGCTGGCGCTGAAAGCGGAGGACGATGGCCGCGCAATCGAAAACCGATAAGGCCGCCAAAAAAACCGATATGGCCGAGCCCGCCGAAGGCGCCGGTTACCGCGTGCTGGCGCGCAAGTATCGTCCGGCGAGCTTCGAGGACCTGATCGGGCAGGACGCGATGGTGCGCACCATCTCGAACGCCTTCGAGTTGGGCCGCATTCCGCAGGCCTGGATCCTCACCGGCGTGCGCGGTGTCGGCAAGACCACGACGGCGCGCATCCTTGCCCGCGCGCTCAATTACGAATTGCCGGATGGTTCCGTCACCGGCCCGACCATCACCATGCCGACGATGGGCGTGCATGATCAGGCCATCATCGAAAGCCGCCATCCCGACGTGCTCGAGATGGACGCAGCCTCCCACAACAGCGTCGAGGACGTGCGTCAAATCAACGACGCCATCCGCTACGCGCCGATGAGCGCGCGCTACAAGGTCTACATCCTCGACGAAGTGCACATGCTGTCCGGTGCCGCCTTCAACGCGCTGTTGAAGACGCTGGAAGAGCCGCCGCCGCACGCCAAGTTCATCTTCGCCACCACCGAGATCCGCAAGGTGCCGGTGACGGTGCTGTCGCGCTGCCAGCGCTTCGATCTGCGCCGCGTCGACGCCGCGGTGCTGGTGAAGCATCTCGAAGGCATCGCCGCCAAGGAGAAGATCGAGGTCGAGCCGGCGGCGCTGGCGCTGATCGCGCGCGCCGCGGAAGGCTCGGTGCGCGACAGCCTATCGCTGCTCGACCAGGCGATTGCGCATGCGGCCGGTCCGGTCCGCGCGGAGGACGTGCGGCAAATGCTTGGCCTCGCCGACCGCGTGCGCGTGGTCGATCTGTTCGAGGCGCTGATGAAGGGCGATACCGCCGCGGCGCTTCAGGAATTGCGCGAACAATACGACATCGGCGCCGATCCGGCGGTCGTCCTGTCCGATCTCGCCGAGTTCACCCATTTTGTCACCCGCGTGAAGGTGGTGCCGTCGGTTGCCGACGACGTCTCGCTGTCGGAGGCCGAGCGCGTGCGCGGCCGCGCCTTCGCCGCCCAGCTGTCGATGCGCGTCCTGTCGCGCGCCTGGCAGATGCTGCTCAAGGGCGTGTCCGAGGTGCAGGCCTCCGGCCGCCCGGTCGCCGCCGCCGAGATGGTGCTGGTGCGCATTGCCTATGCCGCCGATCTGCCGACGCCCGATGAGGTCGTGCGCTCGATGACGGAAGAGGGTGGCGCGCCGGCGCGCCCGCAGGGCAATGGCGGCGCAACGGCCGCGCCGGCGCAGAATTTCGCGCCGCGCTACGACGCGCCGCGCGGCTCGCCGCGGTCGTCAGCCGCGGTATCGCCGCGCGTCGCCGACGATCCGGTGGCGCAGGACGCGCCGCAGGTGCCGACGGTTGCGATCAGTTCGTTCGAGCAGTTGATCGCGCTGGCGCAGGAGAAGCGCGACATCACCATGAAGATGGCGCTGGAACGCGACGTGCGGCTGGTGCGTTTCGAGGACGGCCGGCTGGAGATCGCGCTCGAGCCGAGCGCGGCGAAAACCTTGGCGCACGACCTGTCGCGCAAGCTGGCGTCGTGGACCGGCAACCGCTGGCTGGTCGTTATCTCGGCGGAGCAGGGCGCCGCCACCATGCGCGAACAGAGCGACGCCCGGCAGGCCGAGATCGAGCGCGGCGTGCAGACCGACCCGCTGGTGCAGGCGGTGCTGACCCGCTTCCCCGGCGCCAAGATCGTTGGCGTGACGTCGAACGCGCCGGAGACCGGCGCGCCCGAGGTTCCGCCGGCTGAGGAAATCGAGGAATAGCCATGGCCGATTTCATGGGCCTGATGAAGCAGGCGGCGCAGCTGCAATCCAAGATGCAGGCGATGCAGGCCGAACTCGACACCATCGAGGTCGAGGGCACCGCCGGCGGCGGCATGGTGACGGTGAAGCTCTCCGCCAAGGGCGATCTCAAGGGCGTCACGATCGACGACTCGCTGATGAAGCCGTCGGAAAAGGAAATCCTCGCGGACCTGTTGGTGGCCGCGCACGCCGATGCGCGCCGCAAGGCCGAAGCCGTGCTGCAGGACAAGATGAAGGCCGTCACCGGCGGCCTGCCGCTGCCGCCGGGGATGTCGCTCACCTAGATGCCTTCCGCCGTCGCCGGACCCGAAATCGAGCGCCTGATCCAGCTTCTGGCGCGGCTGCCCGGCCTGGGGCCGCGCTCGGCGCGGCGCGCGGCGCTGCACCTCATCAAGAAGCGCGAGGTGCTGATGGCGCCGCTGACGAGCGCGCTCGAAACTGCGATGGACAAGATCGTGGTGTGCAAGACCTGCGGCAACATCGACACGCAGAATCCGTGTTCGGTCTGCACCGACGCGCGGCGCGATCCTTCGATCATCGTGGTGGTCGCCGACGTAGCCGACCTGTGGGCGCTGGAACGCGCGCACGCCGTTAACGGCCGCTATCACGTGCTCGGCGGCACGCTGTCGCCGCTCGACGGCGTCGGCCCGCAGGACCTGACCATCGACGCGCTGATTTCGCGCGCGCACGATCCGGAGGTGAAAGAGGTGATCCTGGCGCTCAACGCCACGGTTGATGGCCAGACCACGGCGCATTACATCACCGAGCTGCTCCAGGGCGCGAATGTGAAGGTGACGCGGCTCGCCCACGGCGTGCCGGTCGGCGGCGAACTCGATTACCTCGACGAAGGCACGCTCGCCGCGGCGATCAAGCAGCGCACGCTGTTCTAGCTGCGCTTCGGCTCCAGCTGCTTGAAATGCCCGGCGCGCTGCAACCAGGCCAGCAGCACCAGGCTCGGCAGGCCGGCAAGCGCGCAGATCACGAAAAACCACATCCAGCCCGTGCCCTCGGCGATGAAGCCCGCGGTCGACGACAAATAGGTGCGGCCGACGGCGGCAAGCGCGGTGAGCAGCGCGTACTGCGTCGCCGTGTGCAGCGGGTTGCGGCACAGCGCCGAGAGATAGGCGACGTACATCACGGTGCCGATGGCGCTGGTGAAGTTCTCGGCGATGATGGCGATCGCCAGCACGGTCGGGTCGCGCCCGACCACCGCGAGCCACGAGAACGCCAGGTTGGCCGCCGCCTGCACGATGGCGCCGATCCAGAGGCTCACCGCCAGCGGCAGCGCCTTGGCGATGAAGCCGCCGGCAAAGCCGCCGAGTAGCAGCGCGGCGAGGCCGACGCCCTTCACGATGGCCGCATATTCGTTGCGCGTGAAGCCGAGATCGATGACGAAGGGCGCGGTCATCGCGCCGGACAGCGCGTCGGTGAACTTGAACAGCACGACGAAGGCGATCATCACGAAGGCGTATTCATAGCTCATGAAATCCTTGAAGGCGCCGACGGCGGCCTCCACGACGCGGGCGACCGGCTTCTGCGCGGCGTGCGTTGCTTCCGCCGCTTTCGAGCGCTCCGGCTCGGTGGCGAGCAGCGCCGTGATCGTTCCGACCACCACCATGACGGCCATCGTCAGGTAGCCCAGGTGCCAGGCCGCCTGCTTGCCGAAGCCGTAGCCCTGAAAGCCGCTCACCAGGAACAGCGCGCCCGCGGTCGAGACCAGCATGCCGACGCGGTAGGCCGCGACATAGGCGGCCGAGCCCGCCGCCTGCTCGTTCTCCGGCAGGCTCTCGATGCGGAACGCATCGACCACGATGTCCTGCGTCGCCGACGCAGTCGCCACCAGCGTTGCCGCCGCGAACACGACCATCCAGTGGAAGGTCGCCGGGTTGCAAAGGCCGAGCAGGACGATGGTCGCCATCAACAAGATTTGCGTGAACACCAGCCAGCCGCGCCGCCGGCCGAGCCAGTGCGACAGTAGCGGCACGTCGAGCGCATCGGTCAGCGGCGCCCAGAGAAACTTGATCGTGTAGGGCGTGCCGGCCAGCGCGAACAGGCCGATGATGCCGAGGTCGATGCCGGATTCGCGTAACCAGATCAGCAGTGTGGTGCCGGACAGCGCGAGCGGCAGCCCGGACGAGAAGCCAAGGAACAGCACGATCAGCAGCCGCGGTCTGAAATAGACCGCGACGGCGTCGAGCACTGACGATTTTTGCTGTGTGGCGCCGGGCGACACGCTCATCGCGCTATTCGCCGGCCTGCAGCTTGCGTGTCATCGGAGCGGGAATGATCTGCGCACTCGGCGTCTCGTCGCTGAATTCGACGCTCCGGATCTTCTCGCCGCGGCTCAGAATCTTGTCCGCCGATATGACGATCTGTTCGATATCTTTGTTGACGGTGCCGAAGTGCTTGTCGAGATTCTCCACGCGGTCTCTGAGGCGCTGCACATCTGCGATCAGCAGCCCGACTTCCGTCAGAATCTTGTCGGCGGCCTCGCGCATCCGGGCGTCTTTTTGAATTTGCTGCACGACCTGAATCGCCAGCATCAGCAAGGAGGGCGACACGATGATGACGCCGGCGCGGTAGCCCTTCTGCAGGACATCGTCGAACGCGTCATGGAGTTCGGCAAACATGGATTCCGACGGGATGAACATAAACGCAACGTCTTGCGTCTCGCCTTTGACCAAGTATTTCCCAGAAATGTCGTCGATATGCTTGCCCAGGTTCTGCCGCAGCTGGCGCGTCGCCTGAAGCCGCTCCTCGTCGGTCTTGGCATTATCCAGCGCGGTGGTCGCCTCGAGCGGAAATTTGGCGTCGATGATGAGATGCCGGTTGTCCGGCATGTGGACGCAGCAGTCAGGGCGATTGCCATTGGTCAACGTGAACTGGAATTCATAGGCGCCCTGCGGCAGCCCGTCGGCAACGATGGCTTCCATGCGGCCTTGGCCAAAGGCGCCGCGGCGCTGCTTGTTGTCGAAAACTTTTTGCAGCGATGTCACCGTGCTCGCAAGGTCGGTGATGTTCTTCTGGGCGCTGTCAATCACCGCCAGCCGGGCGTGCAGCTGCTGCAAGTGCTCGGTGGTGTGCTTGGTGGTCGTCTTCATCGACTCGCCGAGATTCTGCGTTACGGCGTCGAGCCGCGTGTTCACCGTCTGCTGCAGCTGGCCGTGCGCGTTCTGCAGCCAGCTTCCCATGGCGTCGAGCCGCGCATTCAGTTCCATCAGCCGCTGTTCGGCGGCGGCGTCGGCTTGCGGCGGCTTGGGGCGCAGCAGCAGCACGATGATGGCGACCACGCCGGCGGCGATGATCAGCGCGAGGACAAGGAGGATCGTTTCGGACATTGTTTGCTCCTCGGCTGCTTCTACTCCGATTCGGCGCCGGAGCGAACGAACGGCGAACGCTAGGGCGAAAATGCCGATTTCTCAAGGGGAAACTGGATTGACCCCGTTAGTCACAACCCTTACATGGCGCCAATGGCGAAACGCGACATCATCATCCTTCCCGACAAGCGGCTGCGGCTGAAATCCGAATCGATCGCCAAGATCGACCGGTCGGTGCGCGCGCTGGTCGAGGACATGTTCGAGACGATGTACGAAGCGCCCGGCATCGGGCTCGCCGCCATCCAGATCGGCGTGCCGCAGCGCGTCGTCACCATGGATCTCGCCAAGAAGGACGAGCCGAAGGCGCCGCAGGTCTTCATCAATCCGGAAGTCACTTGGGCCTCCGGCGAGAAGGCCGTCGCCGAGGAAGGCTGCCTGTCGATCCCGGATTATTTCGAAGAGGTCGAGCGCCCGTCGGCGGTCAAGGTCAAATATCTCGATCTCGACGGCAAGACGCACGAGATCGAAGCGAGCGGATTGCTCGCCACCTGTCTGCAACACGAAATCGATCACACCAACGGCGTGCTGTTCATCGACCACATTTCCAAGCTCAAGCGCGACATGGTGCTGAAGAAGTTCAAGAAGGCGGCCAAGCGCGGCGAGCCGGTCAAGCCGCTGTCCGAGGACAAAGAGCCTTCGCATCACATCGGTTAATTCTGGCCCCGCCGCGCAGTAAGGTGCTTGCATGCGCCTGATCTTCATGGGCACGCCCGATTTCTCGGTGCCGACGCTGGTCGAGTTGGCCGGACGCGAACACGACATTGCGGCGGTCTATACGCGCGCGGCAAAGCCGGCGGGCCGCGGCATGGAGATGCAGCCGACGCCGGTCGAGCGAGAGGCGCGCCGGCTCGGCGTTCCGGTGCATACGCCGAAGACACTTAAAGACGCCGCAGCTCAGGAGATATTCCGCGCGCACAACGCTGACGCCGCGGTCGTCATCGCTTACGGCCTGATCCTGCCGAAGCCCATTCTCGATGCGCCGAAACTCGGTTGCTTCAACGTGCATGCTTCCCTCTTGCCGCGCTGGCGCGGCGCGGCGCCGATCAATCGCGCCATCATGGCGGGCGATGCCGAAAGCGGCGTCACCATCATGAAGATGGACGAGGGCCTCGACACCGGCGCCATGGCGATAAGCGACCGTGTTGAGATCACAGCCGACATGACCGCCGGCGAACTGCACGACACATTGTCACGGCTTGGCGCTGACCTGATGGCGCGCGCGCTGGCCGCGCTCGAACGCGGCTCGCTCGCGCTGACGCCGCAGTCCGAGCAGGGCGTCACTTACGCCGACAAGATCACCAACGCTGAAACGCGCATCGATTGGTCGAAACCCTGGCAGCAGGTGCACGACCACATCCGCGGCCTGTCGCCGTTTCCCGGCGCCTGGTTCGAGCTTAATGGCGCGCGCGTGAAAGCGCTGCGCTCGACAAAAGGCGAGGGCAGTGGTGCGCCAGGTACGACGCTCGACGACAAGCTTACCATCGCGTGCGGCGACGACGCGGTGCGGCTCACGCAAATCCAGCGCGCCGGCAAGCAGCCGATGAGCGCCGAGGATTTTCTGCGCGGCGCGCCGGTCAAAGCCGGCACGAAAGTCGCCTGACATGCCGCGCTACAAGCTCATCGTCGAATATGACGGCGCGCCGTTTTCGGGCTGGCAGATTCAGGCCGACCAGAGAACCGTGCA
Organism: uncultured Alphaproteobacteria bacterium; assembly: GCA_963742095.1. Lineage (GTDB taxonomy): Bacteria > Pseudomonadota > Alphaproteobacteria > Rhizobiales > Xanthobacteraceae > Pseudolabrys. The sequence continues at coordinate 418,438 of CAVUKJ010000003.1, read as the reverse complement.
GGGCACGTTGGCGGCGGCGATCGAGGCCTTCACCGGCGAAAAGGTCAATCTGCAAGGCGCCGGCCGCACCGATGCCGGCGTCCACGCGCGCGGCCAGGTCGCGCATATGGATCTCGCCAAGGACTGGGACACCGACACCGTGCGCGATGCGCTCAACGCGCATCTGCGCCCATATCCGGTCGCGATCCTGACGGCGGAGAAGGTCGCGGCCGACTTCAACGCGCGCACCTCGGCGATCAAGCGGCACTATCTCTATCGCGTCCTCAACCGCCGCGCCGACCTGACGCTCGATGCCGGCCATGCCTGGCGCGTGCCGCGTCTGCTCGATACGGCCGCGATGCAGTCCGCCGCGCAGCGCCTGGTCGGCAAGCACGATTTCACGACGTTCCGGTCGACCGAATGCCAGGCCAAGTCGCCGGTGAAGACGCTCGACCGGCTCGACGTCGAACGCCACGGTGACGAGGTCGACATTCTGGCCTCGGCGCGCTCGTTCCTGCACAACCAGGTACGGTCGATGGTCGGCTCGCTGGTGGCGGTGGGCGAAAGACGGTGGAGCGCCGACGACCTGCAAAAGGCGCTCGACGCGCGCGACCGCACCGCCTGCGGCCAGGTCGCGCCGCCGGACGGGCTCTATCTGATGCGCGTCGATTACGAGGCGAAGTAGCGGTCGATGATCTTGCGATAGATCGTCGTCAGCGCGCGTAGGTCGGCGATCGGCACGCGCTCATCGACTTGGTGCATGGTCTGCCCGACGAGACCGAATTCCACCACCGGACAATGCGCGGTGATGAAACGCGCGTCGGACGTGCCGCCGCTGGTCGACAGATGCGGCGTGCGGCCGGTGACTTCGGCGATCGTCTTCGTCACCATGTCCATGAACGGGCTCGGCTGCGTCACGAACACGCCGGCGTTCGACGGCTCCCACTCGAAGGTATGATCGATCTTGCCGCCGGCGGCTTTCTTGGCGCGCTGCGCGACCAGCGTCTTGAGCGAGTTGAGCGTGTGATTGTCGTTGAAGCGGATATTGAAGCGGGCGCGCGCCTCGCCGGGAATGAGGTTGACGGTCTTGTTGCCGACGTCGACCGAGGTGAATTCGAGGTGCGACGGCGGAAAATTTGCGCTGCCATTGTCGAGCGGCTCGCTCTGCAATGCTTCGACCAACTTCACCAGCCCGCGGATCGGATTTTCGGCGCGGTCCGGGTAGGCGACATGGCCCTGCCGGCCGCGCACGACCAGGTGGCCGTTGAGCGAGCCACGCCGGCCGATCTTGATGGTGTCGCCGAGCGCCTCGATGTTGCTGGGTTCGCCGAGGATGCAGTGATCGAATTTCTCGCCTTGCGCGGCGGCCCATTTCAGCAGCTTCGGCGTGCCGTTGACCGCGATGCCTTCCTCGTCGCCCGTGATCAGGAAGGAGATCGAACCTTTGCCGTTTTTTTGCGGCTTGCCGCCATTTTGCGCGAGATGATCGAGCACGGCGGCGACCGCGCAGGCGATGCCGCCCTTCATGTCGACGGCGCCGCGGCCATAAAGCTCCGTGCCGTCGTTATCGCCGGCGAAGGGCGGATGCGTCCACGACTTCTCGTCGCCCGGCGGCACCACGTCGGTGTGACCGGCGAACACGAGATTGGGCGCGTCCTTGCCGAGCCGCGCGTAAAGGTTCTCGACCATGTCCTCGCCTGGCTCGCTGAAGGCGAGGTGGTGCACCTCGAAGCCCACGTCCTTCAGCACCTTTTCGAGATACTTCAGCGCGCCGCCTTCCGCTGGGGTCACCGAGCGGCAGCGCAGCAGGTCGCGGGCGATTGTCACGGGATCGGCTGACATGAGCGTGGCTTTAGCGGGCGATGCGCGGTTGCGTCAATTGGCCGGCTGCGGCGCAGGATCGTCCGCCAGCGGATCGGGGCCGAAGGCATTGCTGCCGGCCTCGCCGTGCAGCATGCCGAGATCGACGAGGCCCCACAGGAAGACGCCGAGCGCCGCCGCGGCGATCAGCAGCCCGACGGCGTCCAGCCCGGCGCGGTTCGACAGCCACGACGGCACCGCGTAGTACAGCAGCAGCCAGTAGCCGACCTTGCCGCGGTCGTGCAGACGCCGCACGCCGATCGCGGCAATCGCAACCGACATCGTCAGCAGGAAGACGATGGCGATCGCAACCAGCACGAATGTGATCGCATCGTTTGACCCCGCGTTGAGCACGATGCCGAGGGTGATGAACAGCCCCATCCCGACCAGCAAAGCGAACGTGTAGAGCAGCGTCAGCGCCCAATAGCGCTTGCGGCCAATGCGGCCCTTGAAGCTGAACGGTGCCGGCAGGAAATTTCGCATGAACCCCGCCCCCACGGGATCGTGCCCAAATTACAAATGTCTCAGTCGCGCAGCAACTCGTTGATCGAGGTCTTGGAGCGCGTGCGCTCGTCGACGCGCTTGACGATGACGGCGCAGTAGAGGTTCGGCCCCGGCTCGCCGTTCGGCAGCGGCTTGCCCGGCATCGTGCCCGACACCACCACGGAATAAGGCGGCACCTCGCCCTGATAGATCTTGCCGGTCTCGCGGTCGACGATCTTGGTCGACATGCCCAGGTAGACACCCATGCCGAGCACCGAGCCCTCGCGCACGATCACGCCCTCGACGACCTCTGATCGGGCTCCGACGAAGCAGTTATCTTCGATGATGACGGGCCCCGCCTGGAGCGGCTCGAGCACGCCGCCGATGCCCACGCCGCCCGACAAATGAACATTTTTTCCAATCTGCGCACAGCTCCCGACCGTCGCCCAGGTATCCACCATGGTGCCGCTGTCGACGCGCGCGCCGAGGTTGACGAAGGAAGGCATCAGGATCACGCCCGGCGCGATGAAAGCCGAGCGGCGCACGACGCTGCCCGGCACGGCGCGGAAGCCGGCCTTCTTGAACTTCGCGGCGCTCCAACCCTTGAACTTGGAATTGACCTTGTCCCACCACACGGCCTTGCCGGGGCCGCCGGCGATCACGCTCATGTCGTTGAGCCGGAACGACAGCAGCACGGCCTTCTTCAGCCATTGATTGACGTGCCACTTGCCGTCGGTCTGGCGCTCCGCGACGCGCGCCTTGCCGCTGTCGAGCAGCTCGAGCGCGTCGTTCACGGCCTTGCGTACCGCGCCCTTGGTCTTGGGGCCGATCGTGTCGCGCGCCTCGAAGGCGCCATCGATGATCTTGGCAAGCTTGTCGGTCATGGGTTGTTCCGGCGTTGGCGCAGGTTTGTCGGGGGCGGGGCGGGGGATGTCAAGGTTTGCTGGCCGGGCTAGACTTTGCGCGGGGAGACAAAGCCATGAACCGTGTCATTCGATTGATCCTTGCCTTTGCAGCGCTTGCTTTCGCGGCGCAGCCGGCCTTCGCGCATCACCTGATGGGCGGCAAAATGCCCGCCACTTTCGGCGAGGGCATCCTGTCGGGGCTTGGCCATCCGGTCATCGGCATCGATCATTTCGCCGCCGTTGTCGCCATCGGCTGCCTCGCCGCCGCGCACCGCGCCGCACCGGCGCTCGCCATCGCCTTTGTCGTTGCGATGATGTGCGGCGTCGCGGTTCACCTGCAGGCGGTCACGGTGCCCGCGGCTGAGCTTCTTGTCGCGGCCTCGGTCATCGTTCTTGGCGCCATCCTGGTGTCCCGCCGCGACCTGTCGGCCATCGGCGCCCTGTCGCTGTTCGCGCTGGTCGGGCTGATCCACGGCTATGCGCTCGGCAAGTCGATCTACGGCGCCGAGCGCACGCCGCTGGCCGCCTACCTGATCGGGCTCGCCGTCATCCAGAGTGTCGTCGCGCTCTCGGCGATGAGCGTCGCGCGCCTATTTGCGCGCAGGGATGCGGTGAAGTTGCGTCTTATCGGTGCAGGGATCGCCGGCATCGGGCTTGCGGTGCTGGTGCAGCAGCTCATCCCGGCGCCGCCGGCCTGATCAGCCGGTGCGGGCAATGTCCTTCAGGAATCCGGCAAGATCGTCGGTCACGTAATCGACGTGCGGGGCGTCGCGGCCCTGCAATTCCCAGTCCTCGCGGAACACTTCGCGCTGGCCCTCCGGCACCACCAGCACCGTCCGCATGCCGAGCGCGTGCGGCGCTTCCAGATTGCGCGCAAGATCCTCGAACATCGCCGCCTTGTGCGGATCGACGTCGTGCAGCGTCAGGAAGCGCTCGTAGGTCTTCTTTGCCGGCTTCGGCTCGAGCTCGGCGGCGATGATGTCGAACACGGCCTCGAAATGCTCGTGCACCGCGAGCTTCTTCATCACCGCGTCGGCATGCTTACGCGTGCCGTTGGTGAGGATCAGCTTGCGCCCCGGCAATGCCTCGAGCGCCGCGCCGAGCGCCGGATTGGGCGTCAGCGGCGAGTGATCGATCTGGTGCACGAATTCGAGATAGTCGTCGGGCTTGAGGCCATGCTCGGTCATCAGCCCGCGCATGGTGGTGCCGTAGCGCTTGTAATAGTCCTTCTGGATGCGGAAGGCCTGGTCGTGCGGCACCTTCAGGAAGCCCGCGATGTAATCGCGGATGCGCTCATCGACCTGCTGCCAGAGATTCAGGTGATGCGGATAGAGCGTATTGTCGAGATCGAACACCCATGTTTCGACGCCCGCGAAACCGCGCGGCTGTTTGCGGGACGAACTCGGCACGATTCTACGGTTCCTTGAAACGCACGGTGGCCGACGGATTGGCGCCGACATCGATGACGGCAAAGTTGGCCGAATTCAAGCCGCTCGCCGAGCAGTCCTTGTGGTTGCTGAGATCGAATTTGCCGTCACGCGTGCACAACGGCACGTTGCCGCCCCAGGCGAGCGGCGCGTCGCCGTTCTTGATGGCGCGGCCGTTGGCGTCGACCGCCTCGGCGTAGCTGTAAAGCCGGTGCGGATCGCCGCGCAGGTCCGGGCGCAGGCACTGGCCGGCATCGACGCGATACCAGCCGCGCGTCACGATCGCGCCCATCTCGACGACGCCGATCGCGGCCATCACCGTGTATTTGGTGTCGTTGCACCAGGTAAAGCCCGAGCCCTCGGGGTTGGATGCGGCGGCGAGCAGCGCGTCGAAAATCGCCGGCTGGGAGGCGGCATCCGCCGCCAGCTTGTGGGCGCTGAGGAATTTCGCCAGCGCGGCCTGCGTGCGGGCGCCCGGCACGCCGTCGATCGGGTAGGCGTCGTAGCCGGCGATCGCCAAGAGCCGCTGGATGCCGGCGAGCCGCGCCTGCTCGTCGTCATAGTCGGCGGGCTCCGCGAGGTTGATGGTTGACCCGTTCGGCGTATCGCTCGGCCGAGCCGCGGAAAACCGCGCCTGCTGGCTCACGGGGCAGCCACGGCCGTCCGCCATGTCGAAATTGCCATCGCGCACGCACAGCTCGGCCTGTCCGGTCTGCGGGATGGGCGCGCTGCCGTAGAGCGGCGCCGTGCGCGCGTGCACGTAGACCATGTCGGCGTCGAGCGTGCCGTCGAGCACGGATTTGCATTCGCCGGGATCGATCTGGAACCAGCCGCGCGTCGCGACGATGGCTCGCTTTTCGATGCCGATCGCCGCCTGGACGCGGTAGCTGGTGCGATTGCAGACATTAAGGCCGCCGGCCTGCGCCTGCGAAGCGGCAAGCACAATCAGCGAACAGCCAAGCGCGATGGCGCGAATCATGCGCCATGCTATCAGGCGCGCGCTCAGCGATGCAGCAGCGTGCCGATGCCGTGGTCGGTCAGCAATTCGAGCAGCACGGCGTGCGGCACCTTGCCGTCCAGGATGACGACGCCTTCGACGCCCTGGTCGAGCGCGTAGATGCAGGTTTCGACCTTGGGAATCATGCCGCCGGCGATGGTGCCGTCCGCGATCAGCTTGCGCGCGTCGGCGACCGACAATTCCGTGATCAATTCCTTTGACTTGTCGAGCACGCCCGGCACGTCGGTCAGCAGCAGCAGGCGCTTGGCTTTGAGCGCGCCGGCAATGGCGCCCGCGAAGGTATCGGCATTGACGTTGAAAGTGCCGCCGGTCGCGGAGGTCGCGAGCGGCGCCAGCACTGGGATCATCTCGCGGCCGATCACCTGGTCGAGGATGGTCTTGTCGACCTTCTCGGGATCGCCGACGAAGCCGAGATCGATCACCTTCTCGATGTTGGAGTCCGGATCGACCACGGTGCGCGTCACCTTGCGCGCCTGCACCATGTTGCCGTCCTTGCCGCACAGGCCGATGGCCTTGCCGCCGGCGGCGTTGATGTAGCCGACGATCTGCTTGTTGATCGAGCCGGCGAGCACCATCTCGACGATCTCGACGGTCTGCTCGTCGGTGATGCGCAGGCCCGCGGCGAACTCCGACTTGATGCCGAGCTTCTTGAGCATGGCCTCGATCTGCGGGCCGCCGCCGTGCACGACCACCGGATTGATCGCGGTCTGCTCGAGCAGCACGATGTCGCGCGCGAAATCGCGCGCCGCCTGCTCCTGGCCCATGGCGTGGCCGCCGTATTTCACGACGACGATCTCCTCGTCGTAGCGCTGCATGTGTGGCAGCGCCTCGACGAGGATGCGGGCTTGCGTCTGCGGATCGATCTTCGGAGCTTTTGCCATGGTGTCGGCCTTTGAGGTCGTGGCTTTCTAGCCGATGTGGAGGCCGGTCGCCAATGCACCGGCTGCCTGCCAGGCAGCTGGTCGCGCAATCACAGTAAATGAATATGTTAGGCTCTGTCCGCAACCGTGGAAGGGGTCGGCGCCATGGGAAAAGAGCGGCTGGCGGCGTTCAGCGACGGCGTCATTGCGATCATCATCACCATCATGGTGCTGGAGTTGAAAATCCCCCACGGCGCCGACTGGGCGGCGCTCGCGACCCTCGCACCCAATTTCATGGCCTATGTGCTGAGCTTCATCTACGTCGCCATCTACTGGAACAACCACCACCATTTGCTGCAGACCGTCACGCATGTCGACGGCCTGATCCTGTGGGCGAACGCCGATTTGCTGTTCTGGTTGTCGCTCATCCCGGCGGCGACACATTGGTTGGGCGAAAACCCGCTGGCGCCGCTGCCGACGGCCGTCTACGGCGTCAGTCTGCTCATGCCGGCGCTCGCCTACCTCCTGTTGCAGCTCGCCATTCTGCACAGACACGGGGCGCAGTCCGTACTGGCGCGCGCCCTTGGCAGCGACCTGAAAGGGAAAATTTCGCCCGTCCTCTACCTGACCGCGATTGCGCTCGCGTTTGTCTTGCCGTGGGCCTCGATTGCGCTCTACGCGGCCGTCGCGGCCGTGTGGCTTGTGCCGGACCGCCGCATCGAGAAGGTGTTGCCGAAGAATTAGGTCACTTGCGCTTGCGTTCGGCAAGCAGCCGCGCGATCGCCGCCCGCAGCTCGGAAATGCCGTCGGCCTCGTGCGCGGACGTTGCCAGCACCGACGGGAAGGCGGCCGGGCGCATTTTGAGCGCCTCCTCGGTTTCAGCGATGCGTCGCCCCAACTCCGCGGGCTTCAATGCATCCGTCTTGGTCAAGACGATTTGATGACTGACCGCGACCTTGCCGAGCGCATCGAGCATCGAGGCGTCGGTGTCCTTCAACCCATGGCGGGCGTCCACCAGCACGTAGATGCGGGCGAGGTTGGCGCGGCCGCGCAGGTAGGCGTGGATAAGTTCGGTCCAGGCGGCGATCTTGTCCTTGGCGGCAGCGGCGTAGCCGTAACCCGGCATGTCGACCAGCGTGAGCGCGCCGCCGCCGTTGAAGAAGATCAGTTCCTGCGTGCGGCCGGGCGTGCGCGAGGTGCGCGCCAGGGTCTTGCGGCCGGTGAGCGCGTTGAGCAGGCTCGACTTGCCGACATTGGAACGTCCGGCGAGCGCGATCTCGACGCCGCGCATCGGCGGCAGCGACACGGGCGAGCCCGCGGCGGCGATGAATTGCCAGTCGCCGGCGAACAGCTGCCGGCCGGCGTCGATCTCGCTGCGGGTGAAGTCGCTCATGGGGCCATCATAAACGAAATGGCCGGGTTAAAGCCCGGCCATGACGAAGAAAACGCTGCAACAGCTACTGCTGCGGCTTCTTTTTGACGAACAGCGACCGGATGTTGTCGAACAGTTCGATCTTCGCGCCGTGCCGCCGCATGATGATCGACTGCTGCGTCACCGACAGTGAGTTGTTCCAGGCCCAGTAGATCACCAGACCGGCCGGGAAGCTCGCCAGCATGAATGTGAAGATCAGCGGCATCCAGTTGAAGATCATCTGCTGGGTCGGATCGGGCGGCGCCGGGTTGAGCTTCATCTGCACCCACATGGTGATGCCCATGATCACCGCCCAGGCGCCGAGATGGAGGAAATGGCCAACCATCGGCAGCGCCGTCGGGTCGAACGGGATGAGGCCGAACAGGGTGAAGATATTGGTCGGATCGGGCGCCGACAGGTCGTGGATCCAGCCGAAGAACGGCGCGTGGCGCATCTCGATGGTGACGAACAGCACCTTGTAGAGCGAGAAGAACACCGGAATCTGGATGGCGATCGGCAGGCAGCCGGCCAGCGGGTTGATCTTCTCCTTCTTGTATAGCTCCATCATCGCCTGCTGCTGCTTCACCTTGTCATCGGCAAAGCGCTCGCGCAGCGCCGTCATCTGCGGCTGCACCGCCTTCATCTTCGCCATCGAGGCGTAGGATTTGTTGGCGAGCGGGAAGAACGCGATCTTGATCAGCACGGTGACGATCAGGATCGCGATGCCGAAGTTGCCGACCAGGTGGTAGAAGTAGTCGATCACGTTGAACAGCGGCTTGGTAATGAAATAGAACCAGCCCCAGTCGATCAGCAGATCGAAGTGATTGAGGGTGAGCTGCTTCTCGTAGTTGTTGACGAGACGCACTTCCTTGGCTCCGGCGAACAGCCGCGTGGTCGATGACGCGGTGGCGCCGGGTTGTACCGTCTTGCCGTCCATCAGGTAGTCGGTCTGGTAGGTCGGCTTGTTGCCGATCTGGCCGGTCGAATAATGCGCCTTCAGCTTGGCGTCGGTTGGCGGCAGCAGCGTTGCCGCCCAGTACTTGTCGGTGATGCCGAGCCAGCCGTTGGTGACGTCGAAGGACAGGCTCTTGGCGCCCGACGCGTCGGGCTTGAGGTCGTCCATCTTCTTGTAGGTGTATTCCTGCAAGCCTTCGCTGCCGAGATAACCGACCAGGCCCTCATGCAGAATGTAGTAGCCGGCGACCTGCGGCATGCCGTGGCGCGAGATCAGCCCGTAGGGATAGAGCGTCACGGCGCTGGCGCCCTTGTTCACCGCGTCGTCCTTCACGGTGAACAGATAATTGTCGTCGACCGAGATGGTGCGGCGGAATTGCAGGCCCTGGCCGTCGTCATAAGTCAGCGTCACCGGATGGCCGACGCTCAGCGCGCCCGAACCTTCCTGCGTCCACACGGTGTCGCCGGTCGGCGCTTTCACCGCGCTGCCGGCGGCGCCGGTCCAGCCGAACTCGGCATAGAACGGGTCGGGGCTGCCCGACGGCGACAGCAGCACGATCGGCCGCGATTTCGGATCGACCGTTTCGCGATACTTGACCAGCGAGATATCGTCGATGCGCGCGCCCTTGAGCGCGATCGAGCCCTGCAACGTATCGGTCTGGATCGGAATGCGCTGCGACGTTTTCAGCGCGTCGGCGCGGCTCTCGGCAGCCGCGGCAGGCGACTGCGCGATCTGCCCGGGCGGGCCCGACGGAGCGGGGCCCTGCGGCGTCTGCACATTTTGATTGGGTTGATTGGGTGGCGTCGCCTGCTGCTGCGTGAGCTCTTGCTGCGCGCGCTGGCGTTCCTCGGCCGCTTTCTGCTGCGGGTTGGTGACGAAATATTGCCAGGCGAGCAGCACGATCGCCGACAGCGCGATGGCAATGATGGTGTTCTTATGCTCGCTCATCGATTTACCGTTTTGCCGTTCCGCGCCCCCGCGTGGATGCGCCGCAACGCGCCATCGAAGTCCTCAACCAGCCGCTCGAACGGCGCATTCAACGCCGCCCGCCGGCCGACTAACACATAATCATGACCGGTCCGCATACGACCCCCCGCCGATAATCGCACCACTTCCCGCAAACGGCGGCGAACGCGGTTGCGCTCGACGGCATTGCCGACCTTCTTCGACACGGTAAATCCGCAGCGCACCGGCCCGTCGTCGACCCGCTTGCGCGCCTGGAGCAGGAACGCAGGCGCGGTGACTTTCGTCCCGGACGCCGCCGCCAGAAAGTCCGCTCGTTGCCTCAGGCGTTCCATGGAAGCGAGCGCTGCAAAGCTTGTCGCCGCCGTCAGGCGGACAGCCGCTTGCGCCCGCGAGAGCGCCGCGCCGCAACCACCTTGCGTCCGCCTTTGGTGGCCATGCGCGCGCGGAAACCGTGGCGGCGCTTGCGTACAAGCTTGCTCGGTTGATAGGTCCGCTTCACGATCCTTGTTCTCCGCTGGTCCGCGCCGTGGCGTTTTGCCATGAAATCCGCATCGGGAGCGGATCGGCACGCGATTTGCGCGGCTTATAAGGGAGGGGCCAAGGCCCGTCAATGTTGGGCTTTTGCCGGTCAAAACGTCTCACAAGCGGGTGAAGGCGGGCCCGGCGGCGGGTTTGCCCGTGTATATAGCCTCCATGTCGCTAAGCCCGCCTGCCGCAGATCCCCCGCCGCGCCTGGCGTACAGGTTCGTCATTGTGGCGGTCATAGTCCTCGCTGCGGTCGCGGCCTATTTGGCCTTCGGGCGCGGCGCACTGTCGCTCGAAGCCCTGGTGCATCATCGCGAGGCGATCGGTGTCTTTGTGACACAGCACCGGGCGCTGGCCGTGCTCGCCTATATCGGCCTCTACGCCGTTGCAGTGTCGCTGTCGGTGCCGAGCGCGGCATTTCTCTCGGCGATCGGCGGCTTTCTGTTCGGGGTCATCACCGGCGCGGCGGCCGCGGTGGTCGGTGCCACCACCGGCGCTACCGTCCTGTTTCTTGTCGCGCGCACGGCGTTGGGCGAACCGCTGCTCAAGCGCGCCGGGCCCCGCGTTTGTCAAATAGCGCAAGGCTTCCGCGATGACGCCTTCAGCTATCTCCTGTTCCTGCGGCTGGTGCCGGTGTTTCCCTTCTTTCTGGTCAATCTGGTGCCGGCCTTCGCCGGCGTGCCGCTGCCGACTTTCGTTGCCGCCACCGCGCTCGGCATTATTCCCGGCTCGGTGGTCTACGCCTTCACCGGCATGGGCCTCGACAGCGTCATTGCCGCGCAGAAGAGCGCATACGACGCCTGCGTCGCCGCGGGGCGGGTTGGCTGCCGCCTCACCTTCGACGCGCGCGATGTGCTGACGCCCCAATTGATCGGCGCGCTGATCGCGCTGGGGCTGCTGGCACTGGTGCCGGCGCTGGTGAAGCGATGGCGTGCGCGCTCGCGCACCGGCATGTGATAAAGTCGCGCGGCAGGGGCGAGGGGCATGGCTGAGGTTCTGACACCCGACATCTGCGTGATCGGCGGCGGTTCCGGCGGCCTGTCGGTGGCGGCGGCGGCCGCGGCTTTCGGCGTGTCGTGCGTGCTCATCGAGCGCGGCAAGATGGGCGGCGACTGCCTCAACACCGGCTGCGTGCCCTCGAAGGCGCTGCTTGCGGCGGCGAAGCGCGCGGCCATCGCGCACAGCGCCGATCCGTTCGGCGTACACACGACGGTCGACGTCCATTTCAACAAGGTGCACGACCACGTGCAGCGCGTGATCGCGGCGATCGCACCCAACGACTCGGTCGAGCGCTTCACCGGCCTCGGCGTGCAGGTGATCAAGGGTGAGGCGAAGTTCACCGATCGCAACACGGTCGCGGTCGGCAACATCCATGAAATCCGCGCTCGCCGCTTCGTCATCGCGACGGGCTCGCAGCCCGCGGTGCCGCCGATCTCCGGCCTCGACAAGGGCCCGTACTTCACCAACGACACGATATTCAATCTGACCGAGCGGCCACGGCACCTCATCATCATCGGCGCGGGCGCGGTCGGCCTCGAAATGGCGCAGGGCTTCCGCCGCCTCGGCAGCGAAGTGACGGTGTTCGAAGCGGCGACCCCGTTCGCCAAGGACGATTCGGAAGCCGCCGCGATCGTGCTCACGCAGCTCGAGCACGAGGGCGTCGTCGTGCGCAGCGGCGTGCAAGTCACGCACGTCGACTACATCGCCCACAGCGCAATGGTGACGTTCACCGGACCGAGCGGCGAAGAAAAAGCCGAAGGCAGCCATCTGCTGATCGCCACCGGGCGCAAGCCGTCGCTCGAAGCGCTCAACCTCGAGGCTGCCGGCATTCGCCATGACCGCGCCGGCATCGTCGTGAAGCGCAATCTCAAGACCTCGAACGGCCGCGTCTATGCCATCGGCGACGCCGCCGCCGGACAGCGTCAATTCACGCACGCGGCGAATTATCACGCCGGGCTGGTCATCCGGAACGCGCTTTTCCGCCTGCCGGTCCGCGCCAGCAACGACGACATTCCGTGGGTGACCTTCACCGATCCGGAGCTGGCGCAGGCGGGCCTGACCGAAGCCGAGGCGCGCAAGCGCCACCGCGCCATCCGCATCCTGCGCTGGCCCTATCACGACAACGACCGCGCTCAGACCGAACGGTTAGCGCACGGTCACATTAAAGTCGTCACCGACAAGAAGGGCCGCATCCTGGGCGTCACGATCGTCGGCGCCGAGGCCGGCGAATTGATCGCGATGTGGGTGCTGGCGATCGCACAAAAGCTCAATATCCGCGCATTGACGGGGATTGTGCTGCCTTATCCGACGCTGTCGGAGATCGGCAAGCGCGCGGCAATCGACTTTTTTACGCCCAGTTTGGCGAGCCCAATGCTGCGTCGAATCATCGGCTGGCTGAGAATGTTCGGTTGAGGCGGGCTGTGCAGGCAGACAACGAATCCACGGGCCAAGCTGCGATGACGGACGCGCATGCAAGCGCGCGCGACCTGCGCGTCGGCCTGTCCGGCAGGCTGCTGATGCTCACCATCGTCTTCGTGATGGTGGCGGAAGTTCTGATTTACGTGCCGTCGGTCGCCAACTTTCGGCTCAACTGGCTTAACGACCGTCTGGCCTCGGCGCACACCGCGGCCCTGGTGCTTGATGCCGCGCCGAGCGGCATGGTGCCGGAGAGTCTTGCCCGTCAGATTCTGGGCAGCATCGGCGCGCGCACCGTCGCCATGAAGATGGGCAACGAGCGCCGCCTGCTCGCCGCCGCCAACGTGCCGGCGAGCATCGATCAGGACATCGACATGCGCGACGTGCCGTGGTGGCGCGCCATCTATGACGCTTTCGACACACTGCTGTTCTGCAAGCCCGGCGATGTCATGCGCGTGGTCGGCCCGGCGCCGATGGCGCAGGGCGAGTTCATCGAGATCGTGCTGGACGAGACGCCGCTGCGCAATGCGATGCTGACCTTCTCGGTCAACATCCTTCTCTTGTCGCTGGTGATCTCCGGCATCACTGCGGCGCTGGTCTACCTCGCGCTGTTGTATATGTTCGTGCGGCCGATGCGCCGCATCACCGACAACATGACCGCGTTCCGCGCCGATCCGGAAAATCCGGCGCGCATCATCGCCGAGTCTGGCCGCCCCGATGAAGTCGGCACCGCCGAGCAGGAGCTCGCGGCCATGCAGCGAGATCTTGCCTCGATGCTGCACCAAAAGAGCCGGCTTGCGGCGCTGGGCCTTGCCGTGTCGAAGATCAATCACGACCTGCGCAATCTGCTCGCATCGGCGCAGCTGTTTTCCGATCAGCTCTCGACTTCGCCCGACCCGAAGGTGCAGCGCTTCGCGCCCAAGCTGATGCGCACGCTCGAGCGCGCCATCGCCTTCGCGCAATCGACATTATCCTACGGCGCCGCGCAGGAGCCGCCGCCCGATCGCAAGACGGTCGAGGTCGAACCGTTGATCGAGGAGGTGCACGAGGCGCTCGGATTGGGGCTCGATGTGCCGATCCGCTGGATCGTGTCGGTCGAGCGGGGCCTCACCATCGACGCCGACCACGACCAGCTGTTCCGCGTGCTGGTCAACATCACGCGCAACTCCGTGCAGGCGCTGGAGGCGCGCGGGCAGCGCGACCCGGCGCGCGACCAGATCCGCATCACCGGCAGGCGCGAAGGCAGCGTCGTGGTGCTGGAGGTGTCGGATACCGGGCCCGGCATCCCGGAGAAGGCGCGTGCCCACATGTTCCAGGCGTTCCAGGGTTCGGCGCGTTCCGGTGGGACGGGCTTGGGCCTGGCGATCGCCGCTGAATTGGTGCGGGCCCACGGCGGCGATATCCGCCTCGTGCCAGGCACCATCGGCGCTACGTTCCACATCACCATCCCCGACAGTGCGGTCGATCTGAATTCCCGCCGCAATGAGCGCGCGCGGGCATAATCCCCCGCATTTCGCTTCGTTTTCAGCGCTCCTCTCGGCGCGCCCGGTCACGGCTATTTGAAGCTGTTCCGTGCCGTTGCGGCCATAACGCTGCTTTCACGGTGTTCTCTCTTTGAAGAGTTCACCGTTTGGAGAGATTGCTTGACCACGGCCTATATCAATCGCGTCGCGACGGCAGTGCCGCCCTTCGACGTGCACGATGCCTTCCGCCGTTTCGCGCAGTCGCTGTTTCACGGCGACCGCCGCAACGGCCTGCTGTTTCAGCGCATGGCCGAGAAATCCGGCATCGAACATCGCTACTCTTGCCTGCCGCCGAGCAATCGCCCGGAGGACGAGGCGGTCGACGGCGAGCGCTTCTATCTGCGCGGCGACTTTCCGGACACCGCCGCGCGCATGCGCCGCTTCGAGCGCCATGCGCCTGAGCTCGCGCAAACCGCGGTCGATCGCTTGCAGCTCGGCGAGGAGCGCGACCGCATCACGCATCTGTTGATCACCTGCTGCACCGGCTTCTCGGCGCCCGGCCTCGACCACGAAGTGGTCGAGCGCTGCAATCTGCCGACGTCGGTCGAGCGCACCATGATCGGCTTCATGGGCTGCTACGCCGCCATCAACGCGCTCAAACTCGCGCGCCACATCGTGCGGTCGGAGCCGGCGGCCCGCGTGCTGATCCTCAACATCGAGCTGTGCACGCTGCATCTGAAGGAGACCACCGATCTCGAGCAGGTCCTGTCGTTCCTTTTATTCGGCGATGGCTGCGCCGCCTGCGTCGTCAGCGCCGACCCGGTCGGCACAGCGCTCGACAGCTTCCGCGCCGTGCTGGTGCCGGGCACGCGCGATCTGATCACCTGGAACATCCGCGACTTCGGCTTCGACATGGTGCTGTCGGGGCAGGTGCCGGCGACCATCCATGACGCCTTGCATGACCACATGGATGAAATTCTCGCCGGCGCGCCGGTCGAATCGATCGACCTCTGGGCGGTGCATCCCGGCGGCCGCACCGTGCTCGACGCTGTCGAGCGCGCCTTCGGTCTTTCGCCGCCGGCGCTCGCGGCCTCGCGCGAGGTGCTGCGCCGCTACGGCAACATGTCGTCGGCGACCGTGATGTTCGTCATCGAGAAGCTGCTGCGGTCCGGCGCACGCGGCCGCAGCGGCTGCGCCATGTCGTTCGGTCCCGGCCTGACCGCCGAGACCATGCTGTTCCGCACCGCCGCGTGAACGAGGCTCGCACGTGGACCGTTGCGTCGAACCCGAACTGCTCGATCAATTGCCGGCCTCCGATCCGGGCGCCGTCCGCTCGCGCTTCGATTTGACGCGCGTGAACCTGCTGATGGGCCACGCCGCCATCATGGCGAAGAGCCTGATGGCACGCGCGGCAAACCGCCGGCCGCGGATTCTGCTCGATGTCGGCGCCGGTGACGGTGCCTTCATGTTGCGTGTCGCGCGGCGGATGGCGCCGCACTGGCCGGATTGCAAGCTCATCCTGCTGGACCGGCAGAACATCGTCAGCGCCGAGACGCGCGCGGCTTTCGCCGCGCTGAGCTGGACGGTCGAAACCGTGGCGGCGGACGTCTTCGATTTTTTCGGCGCGGCCGATTGCCCGAAGGCCGACGTCATCACCGCGAACCTGTTTCTGCATCATTTCCACGACCAACCGTTGTCGCGGCTCATGTCGTTGATCGCGCAACGCGCGCCGCTGTTCCTGGCGTGCGAACCTCGGCGCGACGCCTTGGCAAGCGTCGGCAGCCGCATGCTGTGGGCGATCGGCTGCAATCAGGTCACGCTGCACGATGCGGCGGCAAGCGTCCGCGCCGGATTTCGCGGCCGTGAACTCACGGCGTTGTGGCCGAAGGCGAACGCATGGGATGTGCAGGAGCGCGCCGCGGGCCTGTTCAGTCACAGCTTCACGGCATGGCGGCGCTCATGACCGCACCGCAAATTTTTGATGCGCTCATCACCGGCGCGGGGCCCGCGGGGTCGACCGCGGCGCTGATGCTCGCGCGCGCGGGCTGGTCCGTGGCCCTCATCGAAAAGAAGACCTTCCCCCGGCGCAAGGTGTGCGGCGAGTTCATGTCAGCAACCAGCCGGGTCGTCCTGCGGGAGTTGGGCCTCGACAACCGCTATGACGCGCTCGCCGGGCCCGATGTGAGCCGCGTCGGACTCTATGCCGGCGAGACGGTGCTCGATGCGGCAATGCCGAAGCCGTCAGGCATCGGCGCAGCATGGGGCAAGGCGCTGGGGCGCGAGCACTTCGATTTG
Source organism: uncultured Alphaproteobacteria bacterium (assembly GCA_963742095.1). GTDB lineage: Bacteria > Pseudomonadota > Alphaproteobacteria > Rhizobiales > Xanthobacteraceae > Pseudolabrys. Next base: position 401,876 of record CAVUKJ010000003.1, on the reverse strand, counting down.
ATGCTCGCCGAGGCGGCGGTGCAGGCGGGCGCGACGCTATGGCAGCCGTGGACCGTCGCCGCGTTGGTGCGCACGGAATCCGGTTATTCCTGCGACATCGTCAATCGGCATCAGCAGCGGAGACTCGGCGCGCGCATCGTCATCGCCGCGCACGGCTCCTGGGAGCGCGGCCCGCTGCCGGTGCAAGACGTCCGTTCGCACGACGCATCCGATCTGATCGCCTTCAAGGCGCACTTCAGCGACAGCCAGCTGCCAACCGGCCTGATGCCGCTTCTGGTTTTTCCGGGCGGCTACGGCGGCATGGTGCACAGTGACAGCAGTCGGGTCAGTCTGTCCTGCTGCGTGCGGCGCGATGCACTCGTCGCCTGCCGGCAACGCTGGCCGGACGCGAGCGCTGGCGAAGCGGTGGTTGAGCACATTAAGGACTCCTGCGTCGGTGTCCGCGACGCGCTCGACGGCGCGCGAACAAGCGAGCCGGTCCTGTCCGCTGGCCCGATTCGACCCGGAATCCGCACGCGCTACTCCGACGGGGTGTTCTTCGTCGGCAACATCGCCGGCGAAGCGCACCCGATCGTCGCCGAAGGCATCAGCATGGCGATGCAGTCGGCGTGGCTGCTGTGCCGGCGGCTGATTGCACGACCCGACGGTGTTGCGTCGCCCAGCGCATTGGCAAATATCGGCCGCGCCTATGCCGCGGATTGGGACGCGGCCTTCGCGCTGCGTCTGCGTGCCGCGGCGTTGTTCGCCACGATCGCCGCGCGCCCGGCTGCGGCCGGGCTTGCCATGCCGCTGCTGCGACGGTTTCCCGAAATTCTGACCTTCGGCGCCCAACTGAGCGGCAAGACGAGGACCCTCGTCGCCGCCGCATGATCGAAAAAGGCCCCGCCGGCGGGGCTTTTTCCGGTCAGCCGGCACCCCGGCGCCGCCCTTGCCAATGGTGGCTCAAGGCTTTAGCTATCCCGTTCCGCGGGAACGATCCGCCGGAATTAGCGCCCGTAGCTCAGCTGGATAGAGCACCAGACTACGAATCTGGGGGTCAGGAGTTCGAATCTCTTCGGGCGCGCCACTTCCTTGCAACCTCGCGCATCATCCCGAAACGGTTTTCGGGTAGGATCGCGCGCAATGACTGCGCCGGTAGCTCAGCTGGATAGAGCACCAGACTTCGAATCTGGGGGTCAGGGGTTCGAATCCCTTCCGGCGCGCCACTTTGCAACGCTGCTGAAGAACGGGCCGCCGATGAAACCCGCGACATTGATAGCCTCGCTGTTCCTGCTCACCCTTGCCGGCGCAACGGCGCACGCGCAGGATCAGGACCCGGTCGTTCGCGGTCGCGGGCTGGCGGTGCGGTTCTGCGGACCATGCCATTCGATCGGGACGCGACAGCACAGTCCGCACCGCGACGCGCCGCCGCTGCGCACCATCGGCCGCACCTACGATCTCGATCAGTTCGCGCGCGTGCTTGGCGCCGGGCTGCTGGCGGGGCATCCGGACATGCCGCAGTTCAAGTTCGACTACGAGGATGCCCGCGCGCTGCGCGATTATCTGCGTACAATCCAGGAATGATCAGCGGTCGAGCGTGATCTCGTCGCTGCGCGCGCGCGACACGCAGATCATGATGTGATCGGCGCGTTCGTGCTCGGCCAGCACCAGGTCGCGGTGATCGGCCTCGCCGGCCAGCATCTTGGTGCGGCAGGTGCCGCAGGTGCCGGTCTCGCATGAGCTCGGCACGTCGAGCCCGTTCTCGCGCAGCACCTCGAGGATGGTCTTGGTCACCGGGACTTCTACGACTTTGCCGGTGCGCGCCAGCCGCACGCGGAACGGCTTGTCGTCGGCCTTGTGGGTCTCCGCCTCGCTGAAGGCTTCGAAGTGCACCGCGGTCGACGACCAGTGGTCGGTCATGCGCCGGACGGCCTCCATCAGCGGCCGCGGCCCGCAGCAATACAGATGCTCGCGATTCCGCCGCTCGGCGAGGATCGGCTTGAGGTCGAGCGAGCAGGTCGGATCGCCGTGGTCGTGGTGGATCACCACTTTGCCGGCGAACTCCGGCGCCGCGAGTTCCTGCGTGAACGCCGTCGTCTCCGGCGAGCGCGTGCAGTAGAACAGCCGGAAGCGTTTGCCCTGCGCCTGCACCTCGCGGATCATCGCCATGATCGGCGTGATGCCGATGCCGCCGGCGATGAACAGGAAATCCTGCGCGCGCTGGGGCAGGGCGAAGTCGTTGACCGGCGGCGCCACCATGATCTCGTCGCCAGCCTTCACCTTGTCGATCAGGTTGCTCGAGCCGCCGCGGCCGTTCGCTTCGCGCTTGACCGCGACCTGGTAGACGTTGCGTTCGGCCGGGTCGTTGCACAGCGAATACTTGCGCAGCAGGCCATTCGGCACGCGGATCGTGATGTGCGCGCCGGCGCTGAACTGCGGCAGCGGCTGTCCGCCCGGATCGCGGAATTCGATGAGATGAATGCCGTCGGCGACTTTGTCGTTGCGCGTCACGCGCAGCGGCATCAACTGCGGCTGGTTACTGGTCGGCATTCTGTCACGATAAGTGGCAACTCAGCGCGCCTGCCGCAAGCGAAACATAGTTTGTCAGCGTTGGCCGGTGCTGGCGGGCTCGGTCGAAATGGTCGCCGACGCCACCGGCGGCTTTTCCGCCGGTGTTTCAGCCATCACCGCGCCGTAAGCGTCGGCAAGACCGGCGCCGAACAGCGGATCACGGCCTTTGGGCCCCAGGTCTTTCGCGGTCGCCATCAGGACGTCGCGCGCCTTGTCGGGGCTTAAAGTCGGGTCGCGCTGGAGCATCAGCGCGACGATGCCGCTGACTTCCGCCGCCGAAAACGACGTGCCCGACAGGGCCTCATAGCCGCCGTCGGCGTTGACGACCAGGACATCGGCGCCCGGCGCTGCGATCGCGACATAGTCGCCGCGGTTGGACTGCGCGAACAACTTGTCGTCGGCGTCGGTCGCCGTCACTGCGATCACGTCCGGATCAGCCGCGGGATAAAGCGGCGGCGATTTCGGGCCGGCATTGCCGGCGGCCGCCACCAGCACGATGCCCTTCTTGTGTGCGGCGGCAAGGCTGCGATGCAACTCCGGGTCGCTCGGACCGGCGAAGCTCATATTGATGACGCGCGCACCGTGCGCGGCCGCCCAGTCAAGGCCTTTGAGGATATTGAACGTCGTGCCCTTGGCGCCTTCGCGGTCGGCGTCGAAGGCGCATATCGCAAGGATGCGCGCACCGGGCGCGGCGCCCGTCAGCTTGCCGTGTGCGGCGATCAAGCCGGCGATCGCGGTGCCGTGCTTGTGCGGCTTCATCGGCGTGGCCAGCGTATCGAACGTCTCGGCGACGCTGCCGGCAAGTTCGGCGTTCGCGGCGTCGATGCCGGAGTCGATCACGGCGACGCGCACATCGTCGCCTTTGACGAGGTCATGCGCCTGCGGCAGCCGCAGCCTGGCGAGCGCGTATTGCGGCATGCCGCCCGGAGCGGCGGGCTTGGCGTCGTCTTTGGCGTCATCCTGCATCGTGAACAAATAGTTCGGCTGCACCGAGGCGACGGCGCGGTCGCGTTCGAGCGCGCGCACGACGGTTGCGACCGAGCGCCGGTCCGGAATGCGCCAGCGCATCAATGTCGTGCCGGCAAGTTGAAACGTCTGCTGCTCGACCGGCGTTAGCCGGTGACGCCGCTGCAAGGCGGTGATCTGTGCCGGCGTCACCGCATTGACGAGCGCGACCAGCACTTCGTCGGGTACAAGCCGCCGCTCGTTGGCCAATGACGGGCCGCTCGATCCGCCTTGCGCATTGCGCCGGCGCGACGAGGGCGGCCCACCATCGCTGTATTGTCCGCCCGACGGCACCACAACGACAGGTCCGTACCATCCGCCATGCCAGCGGCCGACGTGGCCGCCAGGATTGCCGCCGCGCATCGGCGTTGGATTATTGGGTCGCGCGACCATCGCGCTGCCGCGGCTGAAGCCCTTCTGCGCTTTCGCGCCGGTCCAGGCCACGCTCATCAGCGCAATCGTCGCAATCAGAAAAAAAGCGGTGCGGTGCGCGCGCATGGCCTGACCTCCGCGGCGTTTACTGCGTGGTGACGATGAAGCCGACGACCTTGTCCTGCTGCAGCTTCTTCACGACCTGCCCGAGCTCGTCCTTCGACAGCGTGTTCTCGCCGACGCGAACTTTATAAAGCCCTCCGGCGACCGGGCCGGAGACGATCATCAGCTTATTCTGCTCGAGAAACTTGTTGATGTCGTCGAAGCTCGCTTGCGGCGCAAAGCGGATAAGCGTGAAGGCGCCGACGCCGGGCGCGGTGCTCGGCGCCGAGGCGGTTTCGAAGCCTGCCGTCGGGCTCTGCTTCACGACGATCGTGGCGATGAGCCCGGCCTGAAGAAAAATGGCGATCGCGGCGGCGCCGCCGGCGAAGGCCAGCGTGCGCGGCGTGAGATTTTCGAGCCAGCCGGTGAAGCGTGAGCTGAGATTGAGCGAGCCCGCGCCGCCAACGGCCGTGCGCTTGGGGTCGGCGTCGATCTTGGCGAACAGCGCCTCCATCGCGCGCGCCGACGGCGCGCCCAAAGTCTCATTGAGATGAATCGTTTCGCCCAGTTCCTCGCGCACCAGCGCGTAGCGGCGGGCAAGCTCGGGATCGCGCTTAAGCGCGTCCTCGACGCGCTGGGCATCGCGCCGGCTCAACGTTCCGGCTGCGTGCCAGGGCAGCAGCGTTTCAATGTCGTCCTGTACGGGCGCTTCTTTTTCGTTTGTGTTCATGGCCAACCTCGATCGATACCTTTTTCCTTCAGCAGCTCAGACAACTTCTTGCGCGCGTAGAACATGCGCGTCTTCACGGTCGCTTCCGGGATGCCGGTGATCTCGGCGACTTCCTCCACCGATTTCTCGTGGTAGTACACGAGGTCGATGACTTCCCGGTGTTCGGCCGACAATGCGGTCAGGCACTGACGGAGAACCGCGCCTTTATCCTTCTTGGCGAGAGCGGTTTCGGGATCGTCTGCGTGATCCTCGATGCGCTCGGCCGTCTCCTCGTCCAGTTCGTCGTCCTGGCGCCGCCGCAAAGCCGACAGGGCCTTGAAGCGCGCGATGCTCAGCATCCAGGTCGACACGGCGGAACGGCCTTCGAACTTGCCGGCCTGCCGCCAGATATCGAGGAAGACCTCGCTGACGAGATCTTCCGCCGTTGCTTCGTTGCGGACCAACCGCAGCACGAAGCGGAAGACACGCACGTGGTGCCTTGCGAACAGCACCTGCATGGCGAGCCGGTCACCGCCTGCGATCCTCGCAATCAGAACTTCATCCGAGGTCGTCTGCATCACCGGCTCGTGAATGGGTCGCTGTCAGGACCGCTGAGGTTCAATTAAAATCCGAGAAAATCTGAGGACTTGGGCCTAAATTGCCTCGTTCCGGCTCCGCTCGGCAAGCAAAACAAGCCAAGTTACCGGTGTTTAGCCGGTTTTTCGCCAAATCGGGTCGGGATTTGAACCCCGGCGGCACCGGCCTCGACCCAAGCCGTGGATGTCACGATCACATCCTTAAACCGGAGAGACCCATGTTCCGTAAGCTCATCCTCGCCCTTGGCGCCGTTGCCGCCATCGCGGTCGTGGCGCTCAGTCCGACCGCCGCGTCGGCCAAGCATTGGCACCACTGGCACTATTGGTACGGCGGCTACTATCCGTACTATGCGTCGGATTGCTACACCGCCCGCCAAGTCTACTGGGACGTTTTCGGCAAGCACGTGCGTCACGTGCGCGTCTGCAACTGAACGTCTCGAGTCGCTGCGACAAGTCCCGGCCCCGCAACGTGCGGAGCCGGGACTTTCCTTTTTGGCTCTACCGCCGCTAGGCTGTCGGCATGCTCCTCGATGGCTTCACCCGCAGCGAGATCAAGACCTCAGGCGCCCGCATCGTCGCCGTGAAAGGCGGCGGCGGGCCGCCGCTGCTGCTGATGCACGGCAATCCGTTTACGCATCTGAATTGGCACAAGGTGGCGCCAACGCTCGCGCGCGACTTCACGGTGATCTGCACCGACCTGCGCGGCTACGGCGATTCCGAGAAACCCCCCGGCGGCGGCGACCACTCCGGCTACTCGTTCCGCGCCATGGCGCAGGACCAGGTCGAAGTGATGACGTCGTTCGGCTACGACAGGTTCATGGCCGCCGGTCATGACCGCGGCGCGCGTGTACTGCACCGCATGTGTCTCGATCATCCGAAAGCCGTCATCCGCGCGGCGATCCTCGACATCGTTCCGCAGCACTATCTTTACAGCCACATCAACAAGCAGTGGGCGACGTTCTCCTGGCACTGGTTCTTCAACATTCAGCCCGAGCCGCTGCCGGAGAAAATGATGGGCTTCGATCCGGATTGGTTCATCGAGAAGAAGCTCGCCAAGACCAAGCAGGGGCTGTCGTTCTTCGATCCCGAAGCGCTCGCCGAATACAAGCGCTGCTTCCGCAATCCGCAAACGATCCACGCCATCTGCGAGGATTACCGAGCCGGCGCCGGCATCGACCTCGAGCACGACGAGAAAGATTTCAAGGCCGGCCGTAAGATTGATTGCCCGGTGCTGTTGCTGTGGGGCGCAACCGGCGGCGTCGGCCGCAACCACAATCCGGGTCCCGGCGACATCTGGAAGAACTACGCGTCGAATATCGTCGACGCGCATCCAGTGCCGAGCGGGCATTACCTCATGGACGAGGCGCCGAAGGAGACGACGGAAGCGCTGCGGAAATTTTTCGCGGAGGCCTAACCCATCGCCACCGGCGGCTCGGCGAGGAAATTGCGCAGCGCGTAGTACAAAAGGTGCCGGTTCTTGCCGTAGCCCGAGCTGTGCGCGGTCTGCGGCAGGATGACGAACTGGCGGTCGCCATTCGGCAGCTGGCCGTAAAAGTCGAGCAGATCGGCATTGGTCGAGTTGCCGTCGAACTCGCCGCGCAGCATCAAGACCGGCGACATGATCTTCTTCGGATCGACGATCGGCAGGTTTGCCGCCATGTCGATATAGGTGCCGCTCGGCACCTCGTTGCCGAATTTCATCTCGTCGGCGACCAGTGCCTCGACCATCGCCGGGTCGTAGAATTCCGGATGACCGTCGCGGGTGAAGATCGACTGGATCATCTTGGCGTCGCGCTTGCGGCGCGGGCTTGAGCGCAATTGTGCGATCTTTGCTTTGCGCCGTTCGATCTCGGCCGCGCCGTTGCCCTTGTATGTGAAGGCGCACAGCATCAGCCGCGCGACGCTGTCGGGCTGCGCCTGCGCAAACGCCGCGGCGCGGATGCCGCCGGACGAGGTGCCGTAGAAATGCGCCTTGCGCTGTCCGGTCTCTTTCGTCACCACCGGCATTGCCGCCTTGAGATCCTCGATGCCGCTGGCGATATCGGAATTGTTGCCGGAGCTTCCCGAATAGCCATAGCCGTCGTGGTCCATGGTCCAGACGTCGTAGCCGTAACGCGCCAGCACGTTCATCAGCGAATATTCGCCCTTGCCCGGAACCGTGAGGTCATAGGATGAGCGCGATGAGTTGGACGAACCGTGCACTAGGAAGACGACCGGCGTGTCATCGCCGGCCTTCGGCGCGCCGACGCGTTTGCGCCACAGGTTGAGCTTCACGTCGCCCTTCTTGGCCCAATATTCGGCGCTCCAGACATCCCCTTCGGTCTCGGCGTGCGCCGATGGCACGATGCCGGACAAGAGCCCGGCGCCAACGCCCAGGCCTGCGCTTTTAAGGACAGTGCGGCGATCCTGCTCATTCATGGGTCGTGCCTCCGAAACTGGCGGTTCTCGGCTTGCCGCCAAATTGACCATATTTTAGCAGGTCGGTGCCGGGTCGTCAGCGCACTCGCGCGCGGTATTGAGTTCTGCTAGGTGGGGTTCCGTTGCGCCGTCACGGGCGCGCGGTGTCGGAAGAGCGCCTGGCCGGGGCGCCTGCTACGCCGGACCGGAGGAAGAATGTTCGAACTCGCTGCGCGCGGTGGCGCGGTTTTTCCAGAAAACGATCGGCTGGAATCGCATCGGCGTCCTGCTCAGCCTGACCATCATCGTGGTCGCGGCGGACGTCCTCTTTCACATGCTTCGCCACCTCGACGTCGACGCCGTCATCGCGGCGATGAAGGCGATCGAATATAACGACGTCGCAGCCGCCGCGGTCTTTGTCGCCGGCGGCTATTTCACGCTCACGTTCTACGATTTGTTCGCGCTACGCACCATCGGGCGCAACGAGATTCCCTATCGCATCGCGGCGCTGTCCGGCTTCAGTAGCTACGCTGTCGGCCACAACATCGGCGCCACTGTGTTCACCGGCGGCGCTGTGCGCTATCGCATCTATTCGGTCTACGGCCTCAGCGCCATCGAAGTTGCCAAGATCTGTTTTGTGGCGGGTCTCACTTTCTGGCTCGGCAATGCCACGGTGCTGGGGTTGAGCGTCTTTTTCGAGCCGCATGCCGCGATGCCGATCGACCAGCTGCCGGGCCCGCTCAACCGCGCCATCGCTTTGGCGATCTTGGTGGCGCTCGGCTCCTATATCGCCTGGGTCTGGAGCGCGCCGCGTGAGATCGGGCAGGGTCAGTGGAAGGTGCGGCTGCCGAGCGGCCCGTCCACTTTGGTGCAGATCGTCATCGGCCTCTGCGATCTCGGCTGCTGCACGATGGCCATGTACATGCTGCTGCCGAACGAGCCGAATATCGGATTCATCACACTGCTGGTGGTCTTCGTCTCGGCGACGATGCTCGGCTTTGCCAGCCACGCGCCGGGCGGGCTCGGCGTCTTCGATGCCGCAATGCTGGTGGCGCTCTGGCAATTCCAGAAGGAAGACCTGGTCGCTGGATTGCTGATATTCCGCGTGCTCTATTATCTGGTGCCTTTCGCCATCGCGTTGACGATCCTGGGCATACGCGAACTGCTCTTTATGCGCAGCGGCAAGACTGTGCCGAAACCACGGACAGTCACGGCGGCCGACCCGTTGCGCAGCGAAATCGAGCGTGAAAATTCCGGCGCCGGCTGAACCATCATGGCGACCAGCGACGATAATTTTCCCTCCCGCACAAATTTCCTTGGCCGCTTGCGCGACGCCTGGGCTGCGCTGTTCGGCAATACCGGCTTTGGTTCTGGCAGCGGCCTTTCACTGCCGAGCGGCCGCGCTCTCCTGCTCGCGCAGCAGCCACTGATCGATACACTGATCGGTGGCCTGCCCGAGCCCGCCATTGTGCTCGACCGCGAAGGACGCGTGATCGCCTTCAACGAGCCGGCCGCGGCGATCGCGCCTGCGTTGCGGCGCGGCGAGCCGGCGCTGATCGCGCTGCGCATGCCCGAACTGGTCGACGCCATCCGCCGCGCCACCAAGCGGCGCGAGCCGCAGCGCGTCGAATTCTTCGAGCGCGTGCCACTTGATCGCTGGTTTGCCGCTTTCGTCACGCCGGTGCGGCTGGCGACCAGTGGCGACAGCAGCGCTGACATTGTCCTGATGACGTTCAACGATCTCACGCCGCTGCGCCGGGTCGAGGAAATGCGCGCCGACTTCATCGCCAATGCCAGCCACGAACTGCGCACGCCGCTCGCCGCCTTGCTCGGCTTCATCGAGACGCTGCAAGGCTCCGCCAAAGATGACGCCGCCGCGCGCGAAAAATTCCTCGGCATCATGCAGGCGCAGGCCTCGCGCATGGCGCGCCTGATCGACGACTTGTTGTCGCTGTCGCGCATCGAGCTCAACGCGCATCTGGCGCCGAATACGGCGGTCGACCTGACGCCGATCATGCGCCAGGTGGCCGACGGCTTGCAGACGCTGGCGCGCGACCGCGGCGTCGAGATCAAGGTGAGCGTGCCGTCCGAGCCGCTGTCCGTGCTCGGCGACCGCGACGAACTGATCCGCGCCTTCGAGAACCTGGTCGAGAACTCACTGAAGTATGGGGCCGCCGGCAAGCGCATCGACCTCACGCTGAGCCGCGGGCAAACGCGCGCCGGCACACCGGAAGCGCGCCTGTCGGTGCGCGACTACGGGCCCGGCATCGCTCCTGAGCACCTGCCGCGACTGACCGAGCGTTTCTACCGCGTCGATGTTGCCGAAAGCCGCGCCCAGGGCGGAACAGGCCTGGGGCTGGCGCTGGTCAAGCATGTCCTCAACCGCCACGGCGGCAGGCTCACGATCGAAAGTACGCCTGGCGCCGGCGCCACCTTCTGCATGCATGTGCCCCTGCCCACTGCGGAAACGGCGGGCGTCGCTGAATCGCACGAAATATCAAAAGCTTGACCTGTCATTTGACTGTCATCAAAGCTTTATAGAACGGTTGCGTGCGAAGTTTATCGCTGCCTTTGACTTCGGATTTTCGACAGACGCCGACAAGAAAATACGTCCGGAGTTGGAGACTCGGAGCGCGTCTTAAAGCAACAGCGGCCGCCCGGCCAACGGGCATCAAGGCGGAACAACACGGACAGCAATGTCCGCGAACGCTTTCGGTCGCAAACATGAATGGAGAGAACCCGTGAAACACTGGACCGCATTGGCAGCCGCCGGCTTCATCGCCACGGCCGCTATCGTTCCCGCCAAGGCCGCCGACATTTCCGGCGCCGGGGCGACCTTCCCCTATCCGATCTATGCGAAGTGGGCTGATGCCTACAAGAAAAGCTCAGGCAATGGCCTGAACTATCAGTCGATCGGTTCCGGCGGCGGCATCAAGCAGATCAGCGCCCGCACCGTGACCTTCGGCGCGTCCGACATGCCGTTGCAACCGGCCGAGCTCGCCAAGATCGGCTGCATCCAGTTCCCGACGGTGATGGGCGGCATCGTGCCGGTCGTCAATCTCGAGGGCATCAATGCCAACGAACTGACGATCGACGGCCCGACGCTCGCCAAGATCTACCTCGGCGAAGTGAAGAAGTGGAACGACCCCGCGCTCGCCAAGCTCAATCCGAAGGCGAAGCTGCCGGACCAGGCGATCGCGCTGGTGCATCGCTCGGACGGTTCGGGCACGACCTTCATCTTCACCAACTATCTCTCGAAGGTGAGCGGCGACTGGAAGTCCAAGGTCGGCAGCAACACCTCGGTTGAATGGCCGGGCGGCATCGGCGCCAAAGGCAACGAAGGCGTCTCCAACAACGTCGGCAACACCAAAGGCGCGATCGGCTACGTCGAGACCGCCTATGCCAAGCAGAACCACCTGACCACCATGAAGATGATCAACAAGGACGGTCAGACGGTTGCCGCCACTCCCGACGCCATCATGTCGGCTGCGGCCGGCGCTGACTGGTCCAAGGCTCCCGGCTTCTACATGATCCTCACCGACTCGGCGGGCGCGAAGTCCTGGCCGATCGCAGGCGCCACCTTCATCCTGGTGCCGAAGCAGCCGAAGGATTCCGCCGCGACCAAGGAAGCCCTCGACTTCTTCGCCTGGGCCTACAAGAACGGCGGCGAAATGGCCTCGAGCCTCGATTACATCCCGATGCCGAATAACGTCGTCGAGATGATCCAGGCCAAGTGGAAGAGCGAAATCAAGGGCGACGGCGGTAAGCCGGTCTACTAAGCCCGTGCACACTGGGGAAAAGGCGCCAGTGGTCGGCGCCTTTTCCTTGTCCACCGCCGGTTAAAAGGCGGCTTGTAATGCGGCCCCCGGGCCGCTTGAGTGGCCCTCCTGAACGCGCGAGGCCAGGGAGAGCCGGATGCAACCCACTGGGAGGCAACCCGTGGCCGACGTAGCGTTGCAAGGCGGGGCCGTTCTGGACGTTGATCGGGTTGACCGCAGTAAGGTGCTGCAGCGCCTGCGGATGCGCGATGCGATCTTCCGCAATCTCACCCGCCTCTCGGCGATCGCCGTCCTCATTATTCTCAGTGGTATCATCTTATCGCTCGTGCACGGTTCCTGGCCGGCGCTGAGCACGTTCGGACCTGGGTTCCTCGTCAACGAAGTCTGGAATCCGGTCACCGAGAAGTTCGGCGCCATCGCGCCGATCTACGGCACCATTCTTACGTCTTTCCTCGCGATGTTGATCGCCGTTCCGGTCGGCCTCTTCATCGCGCTGTTTCTCACCGAATTGTGCCCGATGTGGCTGCGGCGCCCGATCGGCATCGCCATCGAATTGCTGGCCGGTATTCCCAGCATCATCTACGGCATCTGGGGCCTGTTCGTGTTCGCACCGTTCCTTCAGGAAACTTTGCAGCCCTTCCTGATCAATACGCTCGGCGAATTGCCGGGCATCGGCAATCTTTTCGCCGGTCCGCCGTACGGCATCGGCATGCTGACCGCGGGCCTGATCCTCGCCATCATGGTGCTGCCCTTCATCACGTCGATCTCGCGCGACGTCTTCGAGGCCGTGCCACCCGTGCTTAAAGAGGCCGCCTACGGCCTCGGCTGCACCACCTGGGAGGTCGCGCGCTATGTTGTGCTGCCCTATACCCGCGTCGGCGTCATCGGCGGGGTGATGCTTGCGCTCGGCCGCGCGCTCGGCGAGACCATGGCGGTGACCTTCGTCATCGGCAACGCGCACCGCATTACCGGCTCGATCCTGGCGCCCGGCACCACGATCTCGGCGACCATCGCCAACGAGTTCACCGAGGCGGTTGGCGATCTTTATACGTCGTCGCTGATCGCGCTCGGTCTTATCCTGTTCGTCATCACGTTCATCGTGCTCGCCATCGCGCGGCTCTTGCTGATGCGCATCAACGCGCGGGTCGGGGGCTGATCATGGCGTATACATCCACGCCGCTCTACAAGAGCCGCCACCGCCGCAATATCCTGACCATGGGCCTCGCCTTTGCGGCGACGGCATTCGGCCTCGCTTGGCTCGTCTTCATTCTGGCGGAGCTGCTCTACAAAGGGTTCAGCGGCCTCAATCTCGCGGTCTTCACGCAGATGACGCCGCCGCCCGGCGGTTCCGGCGGCCTGCTTAACCCGATCATGGGCAGCCTGATCATGACCGGCGTCGCGGTCGCGATCGGCACACCGCTCGGAATCCTGGCCGGCACCTACATGGCCGAGTACGGCCGCTACGACCGGCTGACCATGGTGGTGCGCTTCATCAACGACATTCTCCTGAGCGCGCCCTCGATCGTCGTCGGCCTGTTCATCTACGAGATCATGGTCGCGCAGATGGGCCATTTCTCCGGCTGGGCCGGCGCCGTTTCGCTCGCCGTCATCGTGATTCCGGTCGTGGTCCGCACCACCGAGGACATGCTGACGCTGGTGCCGGACACGCTGCGGGAAGCCGCCGCCTCGATCGGCCTGCCGCGCTCGCTCATGATCCAGCGGGTCGCCTACCGGGCCGCCCGCGCCGGCATGATCACCGGCGTGTTGCTGGCGGTGGCGCGCATTTCCGGTGAAACCGCGCCGCTGCTGTTTACGGCGCTGAACAATCAATTCTGGAGCCTCGACATGAACGCTCCGGTCGCCAGCCTGCCGGTCGTCATCTTCCAGTTTGCCCTCAGTCCCTACTCGGACTGGCAGCAACTGGCTTGGACCGGCGCGCTGATCATCACGTTGGCGGTGCTTGCGCTCAGCATCACCGCTCGAGTCCTCGCGGCACAGAGAAAAACATCATGAGCGTAGCAAGTTTCACCACACCGTCGGTCACCCACGCGCAGACCAACACCGGGGACCTGTCCGACAAAATCACGGTGCGCAACCTGGAGTTCTTCTACGGCGACCATCGCGCCCTGAAGAATATCAACATCTCGCTCTACCAGTCCAAGGTGACGGCGCTGATCGGGCCGTCGGGCTGCGGCAAGTCCACGCTCCTGCGCATCCTGAACCGGATGTATGACCTTTATCCCAACCAGCGCGCCACCGGCCAGGTGCGCCTCGACAAAGACGACATTCTCTCGCCGTCGCAGGATCTCAATTTGCTGCGCGCCAAGGTCGGCATGGTGTTCCAGAAGCCGACGCCATTCCCGATGACGATCTACGAGAACGTCGCCTTCGGCATCAGGCTCTATGAGCGCATTCCGAAGTCGGAGCTTGACGACCGCGTCAAGCATTGCCTGCAACGCGCGGCGCTGTGGGACGAGGTCAAGGACAAGATGAACGCCAACGGGCTGTCGCTGTCCGGCGGCCAGCAGCAGCGGCTCTGCATCGCGCGCACCGTCGCGGTGCGGCCGGAGGTCATTTTGTTCGACGAGCCGTGCTCGGCGCTTGACCCGATCTCGACCGCCAAGATCGAGGAGCTGATCGACGAGCTCAAAGAGGATTACACGATCGCCATCGTCACCCACAACATGCAGCAGGCGGCGCGCGTGTCCGACTACACCGCATTCATGTATCTCGGCGAATTGGTTGAGTTCGGTGAGACGACCACTATCTTCACCTCGCCGACCGACCGCCGGACCCAGGACTACATCACCGGCCGCTTCGGCTAAGCGGACGCGACCAGCGCCCGATCGAAGGACAACGACAATGACCGACCACACGATCAAGGCATTCGACAGCGACCTGCAGGACCTCGCGCGCATGGTCGCCGAGATGGGCGGCCTGGCCGAGAAGCAGATCGCCAATTCCGTCGACGCGCTGGCCAAGCGCGACACAACGCTGGCGCAGCGGGTCACCGCGGCCGACACCAATATCGACAACCTCCAGCGCGAAATCGAGGAAAAGTCGGTGAACACCATCGCCCGCCGCCAGCCGATGGCGGTGGATTTGCGCGAAGTCGTGGGCGCATTGCGCCTCGCCAACGACCTCGAGCGCATCGGCGACCTCGCCAAGAACATTGCCAAGCGCGTCGTCGCGCTCAACGGCGAGTTCCCGCCGCCGAAGCTGATCCGCGGCGTCGAGCACATGACCGATCTGGTGCTCGAGCAGCTCAAGACCGTGCTCGACGCTTATGGCCGCCGCGACATCAGCAAGGCCATGGCGGTGTGGCGCGGCGATGAAGAGATCGACGCGGTCTGCACCTCGGTGTTCCGCGAATTGCTCACCTATATGATGGAAGACCCGCGCAACATCACGTTCTGCATCCATCTGATGTTCTGCGCCAAGAACATCGAACGCATGGGTGACCATGCCACCAATATCGCCGAGACCGTACACTACATCATCGAAGGCCGGCCGATCGCCGATCAGCGCCCCAAGGGCGACACCACCACCATCGCCGCCCTGCGCGTGGGCGATAACCGCTGAACGGGCCGTCCATGAGCGCGCGCATCCTGATCGTCGAAGACGAAGAGCCGCTCACGATGCTGCTCCGCTACAATCTCGAATCGGAAGGCTACGAGGTAGAGACCGCGGCGCGCGGCGACGACGCCGATACGCGGCTCAAGGAATCGACCCCGGATCTCGTCGTGCTCGACTGGATGCTGCCTGGCCTCTCCGGCATCGAGCTGTGCCGGCGGCTGCGGGCGCGGCCGGAAACCCGCCAGTTGCCGATCATCATGCTCACCGCGCGCGGCGAGGAGAGCGAGAAGGTGCGGGGGCTCGCCACCGGCGCCGACGATTACATCGTCAAGCCGTTCTCGGTCCCCGAGCTACTCGCCCGTGTGCGCGCGCTGCTGCGCCGCGCCAGCCCGGAGCGGGTCGCCAATGTTCTGAACATCGGCGACATCGAGCTCGACCGCGAGAAGAAGCGTGTCGTGCGCAACGGCCGCCCGATCAATCTCGGTCCGACCGAGTACCGGCTGCTCGAATTCCTGATGGAACGTCCCGGCCGCGTGTTCTCGCGCGAGCAGCTGCTCGACGGCGTCTGGGGCTCGGACATCTATATCGACGAGCGCACCGTCGACGTCCATGTCGGCCGGCTGCGCAAGGCGATCAACCGCGGCCACATGGCCGACCCGATCCGCACCGTGCGCGGCGCCGGCTACGCGCTCGACGATCGCTTCGGCGTCGCCGCGCAATAAACAAGCTCTGCTGAAGGCAATCAGCCCCGGAACGGCCGCTTGTCCCGGCGGCGATCGGTCAGTGGCTGATAGGCGACGCGCGCGTGGTACGCGCAGTAGGGCATCTCGTTGGCATTTTCACCGCCGCAGAAGAAGAAATCCGCGCTGCCCGGATCGCCGACCGGCCAGCGGCAGGTCTTCTCGGTGAGCTGCAATAGGGTCTTGCGCTGCTCGACCGGGATCTCGATCAGCTCCGGCTCGGGCTCGATGTCGTAGTCGTAGGCGAGCGCTGTATTGCCCCGCATCGACGGCCGCGACACCCGCAGCATGCCGGAGGAGCGCGCCTTGCGCGGCCGTGGCGCCGAGGAGGAAGGGCTCTTGGCCCGTCCCGACAGGCCCAACCGGTGCACCTTGCCGATCACCGCGTTGCGGGTGATGCCGCCGAGCTCGGCCGCGATCTGGCTGGCGGAAAGCCCGTCGGCCCACAGCTTCTTCAGAAGTTCGACCCGTTCGTCCGTCCAGCCCATGGGAATTCTCCTCAGCCCTCAAGCACTTATCGGATAGTTGGCGGAATCCGCCCCCGACGTCGGACGCCCATCACGGACGCCTGACGCTTACGCCTCAGGAATGAACTAGAAGCCGGTTGCCGTACGAGATGTCGTACCGGCTGAGGCAAACGCTACAATATGGAGTGACTCCCCCGCAAGCATTTGCAACCGCCAAAGCCCAGCTACCAACAGTTTTCCTTTAGAATCGGCACTTGCGGCGAATTTAAGTCCGCAACCGGCGACCGTTGAAAATCGCAAGGCACTGGAATACAATTCAAAAAGTGCCGCCCGGCGAGGCGGCACATTTCTTTTCGGAAAACTTTCGACGAATGAGTCAGGCTGTGAACTCGCATCTATTGCCGACTTACGCGCGTGTCGACCTCGCATTTGAGCGGGGCGAGGGCGCGTGGCTGTTCACGGCCGAGGGCGAAAAGTACCTCGATTTCACGTCAGGCGTGGCCGTTAATGGTCTTGGACATGCCCATCCTCGGCTGGTGAGCGCGCTCGAGGAGCAGGCGAAGAAGCTTTGGCATGTGTCCAATCTGTACCGCATTCCGGAAGGCGAGCGGCTGGCCGACCGGCTCTGCGCGCTGACTTTTGCCGATTACGTCTTCTTCCAGAACTCCGGCGCCGAGGCCTGCG
Organism: uncultured Alphaproteobacteria bacterium; assembly: GCA_963742095.1. Taxonomy (GTDB): domain Bacteria; phylum Pseudomonadota; class Alphaproteobacteria; order Rhizobiales; family Xanthobacteraceae; genus Pseudolabrys. Next base: position 384,899 of record CAVUKJ010000003.1, on the reverse strand, counting down.
AGTGCGCGATTAAGGTCGCGCGCAAGTATCAGTCGTCGAACGGCAAGCCCGAGCGGTACCGGCTCATCACCTTCGAAGGCGCCTTCCACGGCCGCACCCTCGCGGCGATTGCCGCGACCGGCAACAAGAAATATCTCGAGGGCTTCGGCCCGCCGGTCGAGGGCTTCGACCAGGTGCCGTTCGGCGACCTCGAGGCGGTCAAGCGCGCCATCACCAACGAAACCGCCGGCATCATGATCGAGCCGGTGCAGGGCGAAGGCGGCGTGCGCGTCGCCTCGAACGCATTCCTGCGGGCGCTGCGTCAGCTCTGCGACGACAAGGACCTGATGTTGATCTTTGACGAAGTCCAGACCGGCTTCGCGCGCACCGGCGACCTGTTCGCCTATCAGCACACCGGCGTCGAGCCGGACATCATGCCGGTCGCCAAGGCGCTCGGCGGCGGCTTCCCGGTCGGCGCCTGCCTCACCACGGCCAAGGCCGGGAAGGGCATGAGCGCGGGCACCCACGGTTCGACCTTCGGCGGCAATCCGCTGGCGATGGCCGTCGGCAATGCCGTGCTCGACGTGATGACGGCCGATGGCTTCCTCGATCACGTGCGCAAGACGACGCTGCTGCTCAAGCAGCGGCTCGCCGAAATCAAGGACCGCTATCCGTCCGTGCTCGCCGAAGTGCGCGGCGAAGGCCTGCTGATGGGCCTGCGCATGGTGCCGCCGGCCTCGACCATGGTCGACGAGCTGCGGGCCGAAAAGATGCTGACCGTATCCGCCGGCGACAATGTGGTGCGGCTGCTGCCGCCGCTCATCATCGGCGAGACCGAGGTGTCCGAGGCGGTCGCCCGCATCGACCGCGCCTGCGCACGGCTCGCGCAGATGCACGCCCGGCCGAAGGAGAAGGCGTCATGAGCGCCAACGGCCTGCGCCATTTCCTCGACCTGAAGGACATCCCGACGCCTGTGCTCGCCGGCATGATCGAGCATGCCCGGAAAATGAAGGCCGCGCGGGCCCGCGGCGATCTCGGCGGCAAGCCGCTCGCGGGCAAGACGCTGGCCATGATCTTCGACAAGCCGTCGACGCGGACGCGCGTCTCCTTTGACGTCGCCATGCGCCAGCTTGGCGGCGAGGCGATCCTGCTCACCGCGCAGGAAATGCAGCTCGGCCGCGGCGAGACTTTGGGCGATACCGCGCGCGTGCTGTCGCGCTACGTCGACGCCATCATGATCCGCATCCTCGACCATGAGGCGGTTGCGGAGATCGCGCGCAACGCCACGATCCCGGTGATCAACGGCCTGACGCGCCGCTCGCATCCCTCGCAGGTGCTGGCCGACGTCATGACCTTCGAGGAGAAGAAAGGCCCGATCCGCGGCCGCACCGTCGCCTGGAGCGGCGACTCCAACAACGTGCTGGCCTCGTGGATGCACGCGGCCGAGCGCTTCGAGTTCCGCCTGAACGTGGCGACGCCCAACGAGCTCAAGCCAAAGAAGTGGCTGATGGACTGGGTGAAGGCCTCTGGCGCGGCGATCAAGGTCGGGGAGGACCCCGAAGCCGCGGTGAAGGATGCCGACTGCGTCGTCACCGATACCTGGGTGTCGATGGGCGACCGTGACGGCAAGCACCGCCACAACATCCTCAAGCGCTATCAGGTCAACACCCGGCTGATGAGCAAGGCCAAGCCCGACGCCATCTTCATGCACTGCCTGCCGGCCCATCGCGGCGAGGAAGTCACCGACGAGGTGATAGATGGCCCGCAGTCGGTGGTGTTCGACGAGGCCGAAAATCGCCTGCACGCGCAGAAGGGCCTGTTGGCTTGGTGTCTGCACGCGGATGGATAACGGGTCGGGCGAGGGTGGGGGCTCGCAATCGACCGGACGAACGCTAAATAAGGCCTCATGACCGATCCCAATATGCCCGAGCCGCACATCGCCATCCCGTCGCGCGCGCCCTCGGCCACCCCCACCGACGACATTGTCACCCCCTTCGAGGTGGCCAAGCTCGACCTGCGCGGCCGCGTGGTGCGATTGGGGCCGGTGGTCGACGAAATCCTCGAGCGGCACAACTATCCGCAGCCGATCGCCAAGCTGGTGGGCGAAGCAATCGTGCTGACCGTGATGCTGGGCTCGGCGCTGAAGATCGACGGCCGCTTCATCCTCCAGACCCAGACGGACGGCCCGGTGCGCATGCTGGTGGTCGATTTCGTTGCCCCCGATAAGGTGCGGGCCTGCGCACGCTTCGACAAGAAACGCGTCGCCGAGGCGATCGCGGCGGGAGCGACCGACGCCGGCAAGCTGCTCGGCAAGGGCCACCTCGCCATGACGATCGATCAAGGTCCCGACATGAATCGCTACCAGGGCCTGGTTGCGCTCGATGGCGGCTCGCTGGAAGACGCGGCGCATGAGTATTTCCTGCGCTCCGAGCAGATCCCGACGCGCGTGCGGCTCGCGGTCGCCGAGGAACTGCGCGCGGGCGAGAGCGGCCCCAGCCATCGCTGGCGTGCCGGCGGCATCATGCTGCAATTCCTGCCCAAGTCGCCTGAGCGCGCGCGGGTGGCCGATTTGCATCCGGGCGACGCGCCGGAAGGAACGCAGACGCACACGGTTCCCGAAGACGAAGCCTGGGTCGAAGGCAAGGCACTGGTCTCGACCGTGGAAGACATCGAGCTGATCGATCCGGCGCTGTCCAGCGAGCGGCTGGTCTACCGGCTGTTCCATGAGCCGGGCGTGCGCGTGTTTCGCGCCGCGCCGGTGCGGGCGGAGTGCTCGTGCTCGCGCGACAGCGTCGAGGCCATGCTCAAGAGCTTCTCGCAGGACGACCGCGATCACATGGTCGAGGACGGACGCATTTCGGTGACGTGCGAATTCTGCAGCGCGAACTATCTGTTCGCGCCGGGCGAAGTCGAAACCAACTCGAACTAGCGTTACCACCTTCGGCCGCGCGATCTTGCTATGATTGCGGGAGATGCGGCCGATTCTCCTCATTCTCTTTCTACTCGCGCCAGTGCCGGCTTGGGCGCAAAGCTGCCCGGCGCCGCTCAGCGATGCGCGCCACCTCGTTCTCGTCGTTGCCAAGACAATGTCGAGCACCGCCGCGACGCTTTGGCGCTTCGAGCGCGCCTCAGCCAACGCGCCCTGGAAACGGATAGGCGGGCCAGAAAGCGCGCTGATCGGACACAGGGGCGTTGCCTGGGCGCCGGCCTTCCGCGACTTCGCGCGTGGCGGCGAGGCGATCAAGACCGAAGGCGACAAGCGCAATCCGGCTGGCTTCTTCACCATCGGAGCGCCGTTCGGTTTTGCAACCTCGCGCCAGCCCGGCTACCTGCACATCATCGAGGGTGCCACCTGCGTCGACGATCCGGCTTCGCCCGCCTACAACACCATCACGACGCGCGCCAAAGTCGGCTGGAAGGTGCTCGGCGAGAACATGTGGCGGGTGCCGGAATATCGCCGTGGTCTGCTGATCGACTATCCGACCGACGCCAAGGCGCGCGCCGGCTCCTGCATCTTCATCCATCTGCGGCTGCCAACGGCGACCGGCACCGCGGGCTGCGTTGCATTGCCGGAACCGCAACTCATCGGCTTGCAGAATTTTGCGCAGGGTGGGGCGGTGCTGGCCGTTCTACCAAAGCAAGCGCTCGACCGCTTCAAAGGCTGCCTGCCTAATTGATCGTCCGGCCGGCGTGAGACGAATCGAGCGAAAACGCCGGGATCTCGATATCGAAATGCTCGCCCGCCGTCGTCACCATTCCATATGTGCCGGCCATGAAACCCGACGGCGTCGGCAGCGGCACGCCACTGGTGTATTCGAACGATTCACCCGGCTTGAGCACCGGTTCCTCGCCGACCACGCCCGGGCCTTTCACCTCCTGCAGCCGGCCAAGCGCATCGGTGATGCGCCAATGGCGTGTCTTGAGCTGCACGGTCTCGCCACCAAGATTGGTGATGTCGATCGTATAGGCCCAGAAGAAATAGCCGTTGCTCGGAGACGAGCGCTCCGAAACAAAGCGGGGAGTGACTGTGACCTCGATCTTGCGGGTGACCGCGCGGTACATCTAAATGCCGTATAATTGTCGCAGTCGGGGTCAGTGATCGTCCTCGATTTGCGAGTATGGCCGAAAGACCTCCTGAAAGAAAAGCCGTTCATGGCTGCCTTGCCCCCGGTATCGACCGAACGCGATCTGCGGCTCGATTTGTTCCGGGGGATCGCCCTCTGGCTGATCTTTCTCGACCACATTCCATCCAACGCGGTTAGCTGGCTTACCATCCGCAACTACGGCTTCTCGGACGCGACCGAGATCTTCGTCTTCATCTCCGGATACACCGCCGCCTTCGTCTATGGCCGCGCCATGGAACAACACGGCTTCGTGGTGGCGAGCGCGCGCGTGCTCAAGCGCGCCTGGCAGATCTACATCGCGCACGTCTTCCTGTTTGCGATCTATCTCGCCGAGATCGCCTACGTCGCGCACACCTTCGACAATCCGCTCTACACCGAAGAAATGGGCGTACGGAATTTCCTCGCCGACCCGGATGTCACCATCCTTCAGGCACTGCTGCTCAAGTTCAAGCCGGTGAACATGGACGTGCTGCCGCTCTATATCGTGCTGCTCGCCTGGTTCCCGCCGATCCTGTGGCTGCTGCGGCGCGCGCCGTCGACCGCGCTGATCGCGTCGGCCACGTTCTATGCGCTGACATGGTGGTTCGACTGGAGCATCCCCGCCTATCCGACCGGCGTCTGGCTGTTCAATCCCTTTGCTTGGCAAATGCTGTTCGTGTTCGGCGCCTGGTGCGCGCTCGGCGGCGCGCAACGTCTGTCGCGCTGGATCAATTCGCCCGTCGTCGTTTCGCTGGCCGCGTTTTATCTCCTGTTCGCATTCGGCATCGCGCTCAGCTGGTACTTCCCGCGGCTCGCCGTCTTCGTGCCGAAGTTGGTCGGCGATATCATCTATCCGATCGACAAGACCAATCTCGATGTGCTGCGCATTCTGCATTTCCTGTCGCTGGCCGTGATCACGGTCTGGTTCGTGCCGCGCGATTGGGCGGCGCTGCGAAAGCGCGTGTTCTGGCCGGCGATCGTGTGTGGGCAGCATTCGCTCGAGACATTCTGTCTCGGCGTGTTCTTGTCCTTCGCCGGTCACTTCGTGTTCACCGAAATATCGAACCGGCTCGCGATGCAGGTCGCCGTCAGCCTGGCCGGCATCGTCATCATGGTCGGCGCGGCGGCGCTCGTTTCGTGGTATAAGAACGTCGAGCGACGGGGATCGGGACCGCGTCCGCCGGCTGCGAAGCCGAGCTACGCGGGGGGCGCATGACGATACGCTTGGCACTGCTGCTGGCGTTGTTGCTGCTGGCCGGCCCTGCTTGGGCCGCGGAGCCGGGCGAATGCCAGGTCGCGCAGCCGCAGATCGAGCAGAATTTCCCGCTGCCCAATGTCCAGCATGCGATCGCGGCCAAAAAGTTGACTGTGCTGGTCCTGGGCTCCGGCTCGTCGATCTTGGTGGGGCCGAAAGGCACCGATTTCGCCTATCCTTCGCGGCTGCAAAAAGCGCTGCAGGAGGATCTGCCCGGCGTCGCAGTCAAAGTCGTCAGCGACGTCAAGCAGCATCGCAGCGCGGTCGACACCGTTAAATTGCTCGGCAAGTCGTTAGCCGACGTTAAGCCGGCGCTCGTGATCTGGCAGACCGGCACGGTCGAGGCCATGCAGGGGATTGATCCTGATCAATTCAGTCAGGCCCTCGACCAGGGTATCAACATTGCTCGTTCGGCAGGCGCTGACGTTCTCTTAGTCAATGCGCAATACAGTCCGCGTACCGAGTCGATGATCGCATTGTCGACTTATGCCGAGAATATGCGTTGGGTTGCACTGCAACATGGAGCACCGCTGTTCGATCGGTTTGAAGTCATGAAATTATGGGCGGACCTTGGTACATTCGATTTCGTCGGCGCGGCAAACAAGCTTGACATCGCCGCCCGGGTCCATAATTGCATAGGGTGGCTGTTGGCTGATCTTGTCATCGAAGCAGCCAAACAAAGCGGCCCGCAAACCGAAGGCCGCTGAAAAGATCTGGGGCTGGGAAGCAAAGTGGAAAAACAATTCTCTTCTCGTGCGGCAAGGCGCATCGCTGTCGCCGCGCTCCTGGCGACCGTCGCTCTGCCGGTCGTGGTGCTCGCCGACTCTCCGCGTTGCGACGCGCAACTCGATCGCGTGCACTTCGCCAATCAGCTGGCGCGCGTCGCCAAAAAATTAGCCGAGCATCAGCCGATCACCATCGTCGCGATCGGTTCGTCCTCGACCGCGGGCGCGGGCGCGAGTTCGCTGGCGGCAACTTATCCGAGCCGGCTGCAGGTCGACCTGACCGAGCGCTTCCCGGGCCAGACCTTCAAGGTGATCAATCGTGGCGTCGGCGGCGAAGAAGTCGACGACATGCTCAAGCGCTTCGAGCAGGCCGTCATCGCCGCCAAGCCCGATCTGGTGCTGTGGCAGCTCGGCACCAATTCGGTCCTCCGCGATCATCAGGTTGCCGGCCACGAGGCCGCGATCCATGTCGGCATCAAGAGAATCCGCGCGACCGGCGCAGACATCGTTCTGATCGATCCGCAATTCACGCCCAAGGTCATCGCCAAGCCGGAAGCGGCGCACATGGTCGAGCTGATGGCGCTCACCGCGAAGCAGGAAGATATCGATCTCTATCCGCGCTACGAGGTGATGCGGCGTTGGCACGACGTCGACCACGTCGACTTCAAGACTTTCGCCTCGCCCGACGGACTGCATATGAATGACTGGGGCTATGCCTGCTGGGCCAAGAGCCTCGGCGAGGCGATCGCTGAGGCCACAGAGCGACGCCCGGTGCTGTCGGCCGCCGTGCACGCCTACGCGGACTAAGTCGCCTTACGCGGCGTCGAGCGCCGTCAGCAGATCTTCGATCACGTCGTCCGGGTGCTCGAGCCCGGCTGAGAACCGCACCAGACCGTCACCGATGCCGAGCTCGGCGCGTTGCGCCGGCGTCAGCCTTTGGTGTGTCGTTGTGGTCGGATGCGTGATCAGGCTCTTGGCGTCGCCGAGATTGTTGGTGATGCCGACGAGTTCAAGCGCATTGAGAAAGCGGAATGCGCCTTCCTTGCCGCCTTTCACCTCGAATGAGCACAGCGTCGAGCCGGCCTTCATTTGCTTCTTGATGAGGTCGGCCTGCGGGTGATCGCTGCGGCCGGGATAGATCAGCCGGCTGATCTTCTTGTGCCCGGCGAGGGCGTCGGCGACGGCGCCCGCGGTCTTGGTTTGCCGCTCGACGCGGATCGCCAGCGTCTCCAGCCCCTTCAGCAGCACCCAGGCGTTGAACGGCGACAGCGTCGGCCCGGTCTGCCGGATCACCTGGTGCACGTGGTCCATGATGAATTTTTCCGACGCCAGGATGACGCCGCCGAGCACGCGGCCCTGGCCGTCGATGTGCTTGGTCGCCGAATAAACCACGCAGTCGGCGCCCAGCGTCAGCGGCTGCTGGTAGAGCGGCGTCGCAAACACGTTGTCGACCACGAACTTGGCGCCGGCATTGTGCGCGATGTCGGCGACCGCCGCGATGTCGTAGATCTCGAGCGTCGGATTGGTCGGCGTCTCCATGAAGAACGCCTTGGTCTCCTTGCGCGCCGCCTTTTTCCATTGCGTCATGTCCTTGCCGTCGACCAGCGTCGAGGTGACGCCGAAGCGCGGCAGCCATTCCTCGATCACCCAGCGGCAGGAGCCGAACAGCGCCTTGGCGGCCACCACGTGATCGCCGGCGCGCACCAGCCCCATCAGCGCCGTGGTTACCGCCGCCATGCCGGTCGCCGTCGAGCGGCAGGCTTCGGCGCCTTCGAGCGCGGCCATGCGCTGCTCGAACATGCTCATGGTCGGATTGGAGTAGCGGGAATAGACGTAGCCCGGGATCTTCCCGGAAAGCGCGCCTCGCATTCCTCGGCAGAGTTGTAGAGATAGGCCTGCGTGAGGAACAGCGCTTCCGAGATTTCCTTGAATTCGGAACGCTGGATTCCCGCATGCACGAGGCGGGTTTCGGGGCGGTAGGTCTTCTTGCTCGACGCGGACATGTGACCCTCCTTCAGGCCAACAAAAAACCGGCCGGAGAAATATCTCGGCCGGGCTCACGCGTCCCCGGCCTTTTAGCGACTTGTTTAACGTGGCTGCAAGCCGGCCGGCTCAAATGACCACGGATTAAATTGTTTGTAGCCGGACGAGCCGCTTCCCGTCAAGGCGGCTGTCGGGTTAGATCGGCGCGCATCGGAACAGGGCCGTGACGCTTAAATTCGCCGTCGAAGACAAGGGCATTCTGCCCGACCGGATGATCGCGCAACTCGCCCGCGACGGTGGGATTTTGCCCGCTACGGCATTCGCGTCCGATCAGATCCAGCCGGCGAGCCTCGATCTGCGGCTCAGCGACGTCGCCTATCGCGTGCGCGCGAGTTTCCTGCCGGGCTCGAGTACCGTTGCCAAGCGCATTGACGGCTTGAAACTGCACGAGGTCGCGCTCGGCGACGGCGCCGTGCTGGAAACCGGCTGTGTCTATATCGTGCCGCTGCTCGAAAGCCTGGCGCTGCCCGACGAGATTTCCGCCGCCGCCAATCCGAAAAGCTCGACCGGCCGCCTCGACGTATTCACGCGCGTCATCGCCGACGAAATCCGCGGCTTCGATCGCATCGGGGCCGGATATCACGGTCCGCTCTATGCCGAAATCAGCCCGCGCACCTTTCCGGTGCTGGTGCGCGAGGGCTCGCGGCTGTCGCAGATCCGGTTCCGCCGCGGCGGCGCGCTGCTCGGCGCGGACGCGTTGCGCGACCTGCACGCGCGCGAAAGATTGGTCGATTCAGATGACGCCGATGTCAGCGAGGGCGTTGCGGTCGGCGTCGATCTCTCTGGCATCGGTCCCGGCGGCCTCGTCGGCTATCGCGCCAAGCGCCATACCGGCTTGATCGACGTCGAGCGGCGCGCCGGCTACACCGTGCTCGATTTCTGGGAGCCGATCGCCGCGCGCGGCGACAAGACGCTGATCCTCGATCCCAACGAGTTCTACATCCTGGCGTCGAAGGAGGCCGTGCAGGTGCCGCCCGATTACGCCGCCGAGATGGTGCCGTTCGATCCGCTGGTCGGCGAATTCCGCGTCCATTACGCCGGCTTCTTCGATCCAGGCTTCGGCTATGCCGGCGCCGGCGGCAAGGGCGCGCGCGCGGTGCTCGAAGTGCGCTCGCGCGAAGTGCCGTTCATCTTGGAGCATGGTCAGATCGTCGGCCGCCTCGTCTACGAGAAAATGCTGGCGCGGCCCGATACGCTCTACGGGCAGGGTATCGGCTCGAACTACCAGGCGCAGAGCCTCAAGCTCTCCAAGCATTTCAAGGCTTGAGTGCGGCCCTTTCGCCGCCGCACCGGCTCCGGTATTCTCGCCGCTCATTCGGCCGATGGAGGTCATTCATGCGCATCGCGCTTTTTGCTGTGGTTGTCTTGCTGGGCACTGCCAGCCTCGGCCATGCGCAGAACTCAAACGACAGCAGCGTCAGTCCTCGGTGGAAGAAGTTTGAGGTGCCCACGATCGACCCCAATGCCGGCTACACGGCCAATGTGGGCGCCAATCAATCCCAGATCTGGCAATCGCCGGATCCGTCCAGCGCCAATCAGTCGCGGCGAAGCTGGACCAACGAGGATCGGGCCTTCGGCCTGACCATTTCGCGGCCGCTGTACTGAGGCTATCTTCTTTCTCGGGACTGAGGCGAAATTCCGCGGGCGTAGTTCAATGGTAGAACGGCAGCTTCCCAAGCTGCATACGAGGGTTCGATTCCCTTCGCCCGCTCCAACCTTCGCGCCTTCGGCGCTTCGGTTGGCAAGCCAGCCTTGATCGCGAAGGTTGCCCGTCGAAGCTCTACGTAGGCGCGCTAGTAACCTGGCCCCTTCCAAGATCCGCGCAAAATTAACCCGAATCAGTTTACGCCACCCGCTCGAGTTCGAATTGGGCGGGGTTCCATGAAAGCACGGCTGGCCTTGCTGCTTGCGCTGCTGCCCGCGGGCGCGCTCGGTAGCTCGTTGCCGCCGATCATCGCGACCGCCGACAATGCGGTGCCGAAATGCGTCGCACCGGGCGCGTTGATGGATTTCGTTGCGGCGACCAACGCCGCGCGCCGCACGCCGCGCGTCATCGAGCCGCGCTTTGCCAACATCGCGTCGCTCTATCAGAGCATCGGCGTTTGCGTGTCACGCGCGCCGGAGAAATGCGTCGCGGTGCGCTGGGACTACGCCTTCTTCCAGATGCTGATCGAGACGAACTATCTCACCTTCCGCCGGCCGAACGGTGTGCCGGCCGGCGTGCCGGCGAGCGACAATAATTTTGCCGGCCTCGGCGCCACGGTTTCTGGCCGGCCCGGCGAGCGCTTCGATGACGTGAAGACCGGCGTGCTCGCGCACCTCCAACACGTGCTCATGTATTCGACCACGCGCATTCCAGCGCCGGTCGCCAAGCGCACGCGGCAGGTGCAAAGCGATGTGCAGGATCTGATGCGGCGGCTGCACCGGCCGGTAACCTTCGCCGATCTCGCCCGCGAATGGACCGGCACCGACAAGAACACTTACGGCCGCGACATGCTGCGCATCGCCGAAAAATACACGCAGCAATACTGCGAAAAGCAGCAGCTCACCGCGCGGTGACGCGGAAACACGCTCGCGTGACCGGCGGAACTCCTATTGCGGCGCACGCGTTTTCTCCGCGAACCGAATGCGGAGCAAAACAAAATGCCGCTCTTCCTCTATCTTCCGATGATCGTCTGGATGGGCATGGTCGACGCCGCGCGCGCCGACATGCGCCCTGTGCCGGCGAAAGCACCTCGCAACGTCAAGCCGGGGCTTGCGCCACTTCGCTGACGCGCACGTCGGCTAGCAAACGGCGCACATCTTCCTCGCGGCACAGCTCGGTGCCGGGCGCCATGACAGCGGCCGAGCCGGCCGCAACCCCAACACGAAACGCCTCTTCGGGCCGCTTGCCTTCGGCGAGCGCCGCCACCATGCCGCCGAGGAAACTGTCGCCCGCGCCGACGGTGCTGGCGACTTCGACGCGCAACGGCGCCGAGCGCCAGGCGCCCTCGCTTGTCACCAACAGTGCGCCATCATCGCCCAACGTCAGCGCGACGATCTCGACGCGCTTGGCGGCGATCAGCTTGCGGCAGGCCGCGATGCGGTCGCGGTCATTGGCCAGCGGCTGACCGACGAAGTCGCTGAACTCCGCCAGGTTCGGCTTGATCAACGTGACGCCTTCGGCAAGCGCGGCCTTGAGCGCCGGCCCCGACGTATCGAGCACCATCTTGGCGCCGAACGCCTTGGCGTGGCGCGCGACCTGCGCGAAGAAATCCTCGGGCACACCGGGCGGAATGCTGCCGCTCGCCACGACGATCTTCGGCTTGTCGGGTAACGTCTCTAACCTGTCGAGACAGGCCTCCCACTCGGCCTTGTGCAGCGCCGAGCCCGGCAGCACGAAGCGATATTGCTGGCCGGTGTCTTCTTCGTAGGCGGTGAAGTTCTCCCGCGTCTCGACATGTGACGGCGTCGTGACACTATCGATGCCTTCGCGCTCGACCAGGCGCTGCAGCAATTTGCCGATCGCGCCGCCGGTTGGATAGATCGCCGCGACGCTTGCGCCGAGCCGGTGGGCGACGCGCGCGACGTTGATGCCGCCGCCGCCGGGATCGCGCTTGGGCGCCGAGCAGCGCATTTTCTTCGTCGGCTCGACTCGCTCGACATTGACGAAAATGTCGATCGCCGGATTGATGGTAATGGTGGCGATGTCGGGCATCGGTGCGGGTCCGAATTGGTAGCCGCCTACGGCGAGAAGAAAATTGCCGGAATCACGCTGCAAACGAAAATAGGTATTTTTCGATCCGAATAACAGCCTCCAGCAGGCAGAAAATTTCGCACAAATCGTCTGCCAGGCTGTGGAACGCGGGTGCGGCAGATTCGTTTCAGTGACCTGCTCGGCGCGCCGTGCTTATATGTCTGTCCGTCGCCAGTCTGGCGAAGCGAGGCAATACTGAATGATGATCGATCCGCTTTATTCGCTGTCCGGATTCGCAGTCGGCATGCTCGTCGGAATGACTGGCGTCGGCGGCGGCGCGCTGATGACGCCGTTGCTGATCTTGCTGTTCGGCATCCATCCGGCGACGGCGGTCGGAACCGATCTGCTCTATGCAGCGGCGACCAAGACCGGCGGCAGCCTCGTTCATGGTTTTGCGCGCAGTGTCGACTGGCGCGTGGTGAAGCGGCTCGCCTATGGCAGCACGCCAGCCACGGTGCTGACGCTCATCGTGCTGTCGCAGCTCAATCTGAACGGCGAGGCGATGCGCAGCCTGATCACTTTCGTGCTCAGCGTCGCGCTGTTTGCCACCGCCTTGATCTTGATATTCGGCCAGCCGCTCGTGGCGATGTACCGCGCGCGTGTCGCCGAACTCGATCCGCGACGGACATTGACTGCGACGATACTGTTTGGAGCGCTGCTCGGCGTGCTGGTCACCATCTCGTCGGTCGGCGCCGGGGCCATCGGCGTCGTCGTGCTCATCATGCTCTATCCGCAGATGCCGATGGCGCGCATCGTCGGGTCGGATATCGCGCACGCCGTACCGCTCACCCTGATCGCGGGGCTTGGCCACTGGAGCATGGGTGCTGTCGATTGGGGGATCATGGGCTCGCTGCTGGCGGGCTCATTGCCGGGCATATTCATCGGCAGCTACTTTGCCATCCGCATTCCCGAGCGTGCGCTGCGGGTGGTGCTGGCAACCACGCTCTTCGTGGTGGCGAGCCGTCTCGCCTACGAGCATGCCACGGCCGCGTCATCGATCCTGACGGCCTTCACGCGGCGGGTGCCGAACTGACGCCACCATGCCGGGCAAGCGGATCCAGTTCGACCAGGAAAGTTGGGCGACGCTCGACCTCCTGGCGCGCGACCGCATGATGACGTTTCAGGAACTTGCCGAGGAAGCGTTCCGCGACCTGTTGCGCAAATATAACCGGCCGGTCGATCTCAAGGAGGCCCTGCGCAAGAGCGCGGGCAGCTCGGCCAAGGTCATCCCGCTCAAGAAACGCAAGAAAAAACGGGCAAAACGTCGTCTATAAGGCCGGATTTTCCAGGTCCCCGGCCTCAAAAGCGCCCGGAACATTGGCCAAATTCCATCGTTCTACCGAGGGATGGCGTTATGCGCCTCGGCACCACGCCGATCCCATCAACCTAGATCTTTGCGAGGTCGTTCCTATGAGAAAATCGCGTCTGGTCATCGTCAGCGTCGTCGCCACCGCTTTGGTCGCCTTGCCGGTCGCCTTTGCGCTCGGCGCCCGGCGCGCCGGCCCGACCGAAATGGACCTCGCCCTCATCAACGGCATCATGCAGTTGGTCCAACAGGACTACGTGCATTCGGTCGATACCCATGACCTGACCAAGGATGCGCTCAAGGGCATGATGAACCGGCTCGATCCGCACTCCGACTACATGGACGAGCAGGAGTTCAAGGAGTCCGAAGCCGACATCACCGGCAAGTTCGGCGGCCTCGGCATCCAGATTTCCGAAGAACACGGCGTGCCCAAGGTGATCTCGCCGATCGACGGCACGCCGGCGGCGCATGCGGGCTTGCAGCCCGGCGACCTGATCATCGGCATCGACGGCAGCAGCTCGCAGGGCATCGACTTGTCGAAGATCGTGCGCGTGCTGCGCGGGACGCCCGGTTCCAGCGTCAAGCTCACCATCGCGCGCGGCACCGAGGCGCCGTTCGACGTCAGCATCACCCGCGCCATCATCGAGGTTGCGACCGTCAAATCCCACCTCGAGCAGAATGGCATCGGCTATCTGCGCATCACCGAATTCGGCGGCGACACCGCGCGCGACTTCAAGCAGGCGATGCAGAAGTTGAAGCAGGATGCGGGTGGCAACCTCAAGGGCGTCGTGCTCGACCTGCGCAATGATCCCGGCGGGCTGCTGTCCGCGGCGGTCGCGGTCGCCGGCAATTTCCTCGACGGCGGCACGGTGGTCACCATCAAGGGCCGGCGCGGCGAGGACAATCACGCCTACAGCGCGTCCGGCGACGGCGACCTCGTTCCGAAAACGCCGGTCGTGGTGCTGATCAACGGCGCTTCGGCCTCGGCGTCTGAAATCGTCGCCGGCGCGCTGCAGGATCGCAAGCGGGCCAAGATCATGGGCACTCAAAGTTTCGGCAAGGGCTCGGTGCAGACCATCATCCCGCTCAACGGCCATGGCGCGCTGCGGCTGACGACCGCGCTCTACTACACGCCGGGCGGCCGCTCGATCCAGGGCCAGGGCATCGCTCCCGATCTCGTGGTCACCGCGCCCAAGGACCAGCAGGTGCCGGGTGCAATCATGGCGCGTGAAAGCAGCCTCAGCGGCGCCTTCCGCAACCCGGGACCCCTGTTGGCCAAGCCCAAGCCGGAGGCCAATCCGCAGGAGGGCGCCCCGACGAACAGCGAGGCCTATTCGGCGCCGATCAAGACCCAGGTCATCGGCACGCCTGAGGACGCGCAACTCAAGGCCGCGCTCGAGTATTTCGGGAAATCCCCAGCCGGGACTGCAGAACGGGGCTAAACACCCGTCATCGCAATGTGATATCGCGGTGTCGTCGGACCGTTAGAATCCGAGGCCGCTTTGATTTAATCCGCCATAAAGACGCTGATCGAGCTTTGCACACGCCGGCCGTGGCTGGTGATCGTCACCAGCGTGCTGCTGGCGGCGGCGGCGAGCGACTATTCGGTTCGTCATTTCGCCATCAATACCGACATCAACCGGCTGATCTCGCCGCATCTGTCCTGGCGGCAGCGCGAGCTCACGTTCACCGCGACGTTCCCACAGGGCAAGGAAACCATCATCGCGGTCGTCGATGCGCCGACCTCGGAGAACGCAAGCAAGGCCGCCTACACGCTCGCCGAAGCTTTGGCGCAGAACAAGACCATGTTCACGTCGGTCGACGCCGGCAGCGAGACGCCGTTCTTTGCGCGTGAAGCGATGCTCTATCAGCCGCTGGACGACGTCCTGACGACCACCGGCTATCTCGGACGGGCCGCCCCGCTGATCCGCGAACTGGTCACCGACCCGACCTTGCGCGGACTATCCGAGGGTTTGATCGGCGGCTTGCAGGCCGCACAACTGGGCCCGAACGGGCTTGCGCCGCTGACGCGGTTCTTCAACCAGGTCTCGACGACGCTGGAGCAAGCCGTCGCCGGCAAGCCGGCTTATTTTTCCTGGCGCGAGCTTCTCTCCGGCGAGACGCCGGCCCCGGGTGATCTGCGGCGCTTCGTTGAAATCCAGCCCGTGCTTAATTTCGGCGCTCTCGAGCCGGGCAAGAAGGCAAGCGATGCCGTCCGCAAGACGGCTGCCGATCTGCAACTCAACGAGCGATTTGGCGCGCGCTTGCGTCTCACCGGACCGGTGCCGATCGCCGACGAGGAATTTGCCACCATCGCGGACGGCGCCTTGCCGAACTTGATCGCGACCGTCGTCATCGTGCTCGTCATCTTGTTCCTGGCGTTGCGCTCGGCACGCATCATCATCGCGGTGTTTGCAACTGTTGCCATCGGCCTCGCGATCACCGCGGCCATCGGCCTGATGATGGTTGGCGCGCTCAATCTCATCTCGGTCGCCTTCGCCGTGCTGTTTGTCGGCATCGGCGTCGATTTCGGCATCCAGTTCAGCGTGCGCTACCGCGCCGAACGCCACGCGGTCGACGACCTGCGCGCGGCGCTGTCGAATGCCGGCGAGCATATCGCGGTCCCCTTGGCGCTCGCCGCCGCTGCCACCGCCGCGGGCTTCCTCTCGTTCGTGCCGACCGACTATCGTGGCGTGTCGGAGCTTGGCCAGATCGCCGGCCTCGGCATGATCATCGCGTTTCTCGGCAGCATCACAGTGCTGCCGGCGCTGCTTATGATTTTCAATCCGCCGGGCGAAAGCGAGCCACTCGGCTATGCCGCGTTGGCGCCGGTCGACAGTTTCATGGAGCGCTACCGCATGCCGATCCTGATCGGCAGCGCGGCAGCGGTGATCGCGGCGTCGCCATTGTTGTATTTTCTTCAGTTCGACTTCAACCCGATCGACCTGCGCAATCCGAATGCCGAGTTGATCGCCACCTATCTCGACGTGCGCGGCGATGCCGCAGTCGGCGCCAACGCGGTCGACGTCCTGGCGTCCTCGCAGCAGGAGGCCGCGCAGATGGTGCAGCGCCTGAGCAAGGTGCCGGAGGTCTCGAGTGTGCGCACGCTTGCGAGCTTTGTGCCGTCCGATCAGACCAAAAAGATCGCCGCGATCAATGCTGCGGCCAAGGTGCTGTTGCCCGCGTTTGAGGCCGCGCCAGACGCGGCGGCGACCGACAAGGAGAAGGTCGAGGCGCTCAAGCGCGCGCAGTTGGCAGTCGAGCGTTCCGCGGAAGGCCGGACGGGCGAAGGCCAGGTCGCTGCGAAGCGGCTGGCTGCCGACCTCGGCCAACTCGCGGCGGCGACTCCGGCGGTGCGGGAGCGCGCTGAATCGGCCTTTATCGAGCCCATGCAGACAGCGTTCGCCGGCCTGCGCGCCGGGCTGCACCCGCAGCCGGTGACCGAACAGACGCTGCCGGCGAACCTCCGGCGGCAATGGCTGGCGCCCGATGGCCGCGCCCGGGTCGAGGTGCTGCCGAAAGGCGCGCTCAACGACAACACCCAGATTCTGGAACTTCGCGCGTGCGGTCGAGCGCGTCGAGCCGCAGGCGACCGGCGGCCCGATTGCCATTCTTGAATCGGGTCGCACCATCATCCGCGCCTTCTTCGAGGCCGGACTTTGGGCGCTGATCTCGATCGCGATTTTGCTGTGGCTGACGCTGCGCCGCATCGGCGACGTGATGCTGACATTGATCCCGCTGCTGGTGGCGGGCGTCGTGACGCTGGAATTATGCGTGGCGTTCGGCCTCGCGCTCAACTTCGCCAACATCATTGCCCTGCCGCTGCTGCTCGGCATCGGCGTCGCCTTCAAGATCTATTACGTGACGGCCTGGCGCGGCGGGCAATCGCAGGTCCTCCAGTCGCCGCTGACGCGCGCCGTCTTCTTCAGCGCGCTGACGACCGCGACCGCCTTCGGCAGCCTGTGGTTCTCCAACCATCCCGGCACGTCGAGCATGGGCAAGCTGCTGGCGCTGTCGCTGGTCTGCACGCTGGCAGCCGCCGTGCTGTTCCAGCCGGTGCTGATGGGGCCGCCGCGCGACACCGCGCCCAAAGGTCGCAAAGTGAAGCGCGCCCGTCGTGTCCGCAGCGCGGCGAAGCCGAACGCCATCCAATAAAAAAAACCGGCCGCGCAAGCCTCGCGCGGCCGGTTTGATATTCTGCGGCTTGGCTTAGTTCTTGTCGCCGCCGCCGATGGTCTGGATCACGCTCGACATCGGGCGCGCTTCATCCAGGCCGCCGCCCATCTCCTTGAGCACGGCCTGCTTGTATTCCGGCAGCGGCTCGATGGGTGTCTTGCCGACGACCTGCACGATCTTGAAGCCGTTCTGCTTGAGCTGCTTCAGGATTTCCGGCACCGCCTCCGAGGTGGCGTGCTGGAAGTCGTGCATCAGGATGATGCCCTTGCCGTGCTGCGTCAGACGGCTGATCACCGAGTGGATGACCTGGTCGGGCTTGCGCATTTTGAAGTCGAACGAGTCCCAGTCGGTGGAGAAGATGCCGACGTTACGGTCGCCGAGGTACTTCACCATCTCCGGCGGGTTACGCAGGGCGGGGAAGCGGAAGAACGGAGCGATCGGCTTGTTGCCGGCCGAGATGCTGACCGCCGCAATGCCCTTCTCGATTTCGGTCTTGGCTTCGTCGGGCGTCAGCTTCGTCAGGTCCTTGTGCGACCAGGTGTGCGAGCCGACGGTGTGGCCGGCCGCGATGACCTCCTTGAGGATCTCGGGGTGCCAGCCGGCGTGCTGCCCGATCGGGAAGAACATCGCCTTGGTGCACTGGTCGGCGAGCGCCTTGAGCACGCGCTCGGTGTTGCCCGGCCACGGACCGTCGTCGAAGGTCAGCACGACTTCGTGATCCTTCAGGAAGTCGTAGGCCTTGAAGTTCTGGAAGCCGAAGCCCGGGCCGCCGGTGGTGTCGATCTGCACCACGCGCTCGACGCCGAGTGCATTCGGGTTCGAGCAGTTTGCGGCGGTGCCGACGACCGGTTTCGCAGCGGGTGCCGCGGCCGCAGCCGGTGCAGGTGCAGGGGCCGGCGCTGCAGCTGGCGCAGCGGCAGGAGCCGGCGCCTTCGCATCTTCGGCCCATGACGTCGTGGCCGCCGCCGCCGACATCGATATCGCAAGAGCTAACGCCAAAGCGGTACGCATCGAGTTCTCCATTGCCCTTTTGTTATTGGGCGTAAGTGCCTCACCAGAGAAAAGTTCATACATTCATCCTGCCTTTAACCATTTGAGTCAACGCAACGCGTGGCGAATGGACGCGCTTGTGGCTAAAATACCGCTAAATACTGCATTTTTATCAATCGGTTAGCCGGATGGCCTTGGCGCACCGTGGCGGTATTGCCGATTAAAAACATGGTTAATTTCGGTGAGGGTTGTTTTCCTAGGCTGGCGCTTCGGTCGCGTCCTTGCATCACAATCCGCCGTGGTTTGCCGCCGTTGCGCCGTCATTGTTGCCGCTTATCCGGGGTGGGCCTATGTGATGAAGGCAACGGCGCGTTGCCGGGAGAATGCCAATGCAGCCAATCGCCTTCACCACGGCAAGCCGCTCGCGGCCTTTGTTGCTCCTCGCCGGACTGTGCGGAGCGATCATGGCCGGGACGCTGGCCCTCTGGGCCTACTATGGAACCACCGTGTTCTTCGAGATGGTGCAGGCCGGCTGGGCCGCGTGCTTCTGACGACATAAGCCAATGACCGCGCGGACCTCTCACATCATGCTCGTGCTGTCGGCCTTCCTGGCCGGCTTGGTGATTTTCCTCGTCGTCTTTCTGTACGCCTCGGGCCAGTTCAGAGGCGGCGGTGCGACGAGCTACTCGGCGATTGGCGGGCCGTTCAAGTTGGTCGACCAGGACGGCAAGCCGATTACCGACCAGGACTTGAAAGGCGAGCCGGCGCTGGTCTTCTTCGGCTACACGCATTGCCCCGATATATGCCCGACCACGCTGTTCGAGATGTCGGAAGTACTTCACGCGCTGGGCAAGGATGCCGACCGCGTGCACGCGCTCTACATCACCGTCGATCCCGAGCGCGACACTCCGGCGGTGATGAAGGATTATCTGTCGAGCTTCGATCCGCATCTGCGCGGCGCCACCGGCGACCAGAAATCGATCGAGAATGTCGAGAAGGCCTACCGCGTCTTCGCCCAGAAGGTGCCGACCGGCAACGGCGAGTACAGCATGGACCACACCGCGCTGGTCTATCTGATGGACAAGCAGGGCCGCTTCGTTGCGCCCTTCAGCCTCAAGCGGCAGCCCGCCGAGGCGGCCGCCGATTTGCGGAAGTATATGTGACGTCGTCCGCGGTCGCCGGCAGCAGGCCGGCATTCTCAAGATCGGTGAGATAGCGCTCAAGCTCGATCAACGACCGCGTCGTGAGACGCGATTGGCCGGGCCGTCCACTTGATGTTAGAAGGCCCCTCATGGCTGAATTTATGTCACATTACCTGGTGCCGGCCGCGATCACGGCGGTGGCGATCGTGCTGCTGCTCGGCCTTGTCAACATGATGCGCGGCGGCTCCCCCAACCGCTCACAGAAGCTTATGCGCTTGCGCGTGCTTCTCCAGTTCGTCGCCATCATTGTCATCATGCTGACAATCTGGGCTATGGGGCGTTAGCGGCGGCCAATCGTCGGGGCGAACTGTGAACCAGGTCACAGTGCGCAACTTCAGCGGCGTTCGAGCACATGCTGCCAAACGGCAAGGTGATGCAGGCTTGGGGCATGACCGAACTCCAGTTCGGCGCCTGCGGCCGTGCATCCGATGCCCGCGAGTTGCGCTTCAACACTGTCGGCAGGGCAATGCCCGGAACAGAGCTGCGTATGACCGATGGTGACGATCGGCCAATGCCCGCGGGCGAGATCGGTGAACTACAGGTGCGCGGCTGTTCGGTGTTTTCCGGTTACGTCCGCGAGCTTCACGGCGGACGGCTGGTTCAGGATCGGCGATCTCGCGGAGATGGACGCCGGAGGCAATATCCGGCTGCGCGGCCGCACCAAGGACATCGTCAACCGCGGCGGCGTGAAATCTAATCCCGCCGAAGTCGAACCCATTGTCGCGTCGCATCCGGCAGTGGCGCAGGCGGCGATCGCACCGCTGCCCGATCCGGTGCTCGGCGAGCGCGCGGCGTGCTTCGTGATGCTGTATCCGGGAGCGACGCTTGGCTTTGACGAGCTCAAGCAGTTTCTCGCGTCGCGACAGGTTGCCAAGTTCATGTGGCCGGAGCAACTCAAGATCGTCGGCGACATGCCGATGACGCCGACGCGCAAAGTCATCAAGTCGGAGCTGGTCCGGCGCCTGCTTGCGCAGTTCGAGGCGAGCGGACGATCGGCGGCCTAGCGCGACAGCGCGTTCGCTTATCGTTTTGGGCCTGGCTTTGTCTTGTCTTCCGCCATCCCCACCGCCAGCTGAACGAGCGCGTTCTTGAGCGTGTAGTTCGGCAGTTGGGAGTAGGCGCGAAGCAGGCGCAGCGCCCCGGCGGAATCGACGAGTTCGAACAGGCTATCTTTTGCGTCGGATTGCTTCGCCGGCGAATCCGAGAACAGCGTGTTCACCGGAACGCCAAAGACCTCCGCGATGGCTTGCAGGCGGCTGGCGCCGAGGCGGTTGACGCCTTTTTCGTATTTCTGCACCTGCTGGAACGTCACGTTGAGACGATCGCCGAGCGCGGTTTGCGACAAGCCCCGTTCAAGCCGCAGCGCGCGCACGCGCTGTCCGACCGCGATGTCGCGCGCGTCGGGCCCCTGTTTGCGTTTCATGGGTGCTGATGATGGCCGTCCAGATCGTCTACGCGGCGCAGGCATGTATGTCAGTCCTTGCTCATCCGGCGATTTGACCGGGCGCTAGTTATCCTGCCGCAGTTACACATGCAACTAACAGATGCGTGCGTGGATGCTCGCATAAGCTGCAAAAGCTCATGCGATTCCCCGCCAGAGCCGTATCATGATGACGGTTGCGGCGATGCGCCGCTGGCCGCCTGCTGACAGTGAAGGGTCATTTTGCGCCCGGCGGCATCGGCGCGGCGCGCATATACTCGACCTTTTCCTTCTTCTTCATCGCGACTTTCTTCTTCGGCTTCTTCTTTTCTTCTGCGGAAAGATCGACGGCCGAAGCTTGCGCCGAGGCGTGATAGCCGCAGGCCATCGCCTGTTTGGACACCGGCAGCATCAAGAAGGCCGCTGCGAAACCGATGACGAGAAATCGCATGTTTGTCCCCCCATACCTTGAGATCGAAACGAGATAATATAGACAGACTACCCCGAACTCGCGTCCGGACGAAAGGCCAGCCGAAGCCGATATGGTCGTACTCAATCGCATCTACACCCGCACCGGTGACGACGGCACGACCTCGCTTGGAACCGGCGCGCGCCGCAAGAAATACGATCTGCGTGTCGAGGCCTACGGCACGGTGGACGAGGTCAACGCGATCCTCGGTCTGGTGCGCTTGCATACGGCGAAAGATGCGGCGCTCGACGCCGCGCTCGGCCGCATCCAGAACGACTTGTTCGACGTCGAGGCCGATCTCTGCCTCGCGGAAAAAGGCCCGGGTGGCGCGCGGCTGACCGTGACAGACGCTCAGGTGACCTGGCTCGAAAGTGAAATCGACCGCCTCAACGCCGACCTGGAGCCGCTCAAGTCCTTCATTCTTCCGGGCGGCAGCCCGGCTTCGGCCTATATGCACCTCGCCCGCACCGTCTGCCGGCGCGCCGAGCGCATCATGGTTGAACTCGGCGATAAGCCGGGCGAGGGGGTGTCCGCGCCCTCGTTGAAATACGTCAATCGCCTGTCCGACTACCTGTTCGTGGCGGGTCGCTATGCAAACGACAAAGGCGCGCGCGACGTGCTTTGGGCACCTGGGCAGAACCGATAGTTCCGAGTTTGCGCCGCAGCATAAACGTTGACATGCCGACGGCGCGGCCTTTAGCTTCCCGCCGCTTCGTTTGAGCCCGCCCGGGACGGGGGATCAATGAAAATTCTGGTGCCCGTGAAGCGGGTGGTCGACTTCAACGTCAAGATCCGCGTCAAGGCGGACGGTTCCGGCGTCGAGCTCGCCAACATCAAGATGTCGATGAATCCGTTCGACGAGATCGCCGTGGAAGAGGCGATCCGCCTCAAGGAAGGCGGCAAGGCCACCGAGATCGTCGCGGTGTCGATCGGTCCGGCGCAGGCTTCGGAGACAATCCGCACCGCGCTCGCCATGGGCGCCGACCGCGGCATCCTGGTGAAGGCCGATGGCGTCGTTGAACCGCTGGCCGTCGCGAAAATTCTCAAGGCGATTGTCGAGGCTGAAAAGCCCGGCCTCGTCATCATGGGCAAGCAGGCGATCGACGACGACTGCAATCAGACCGGTCAGATGCTCGCGGCGCTGCTCGGCTGGTCGCAGGGGACCTTCGCCTCCAAGCTGGCGCTCGATGGCGACAGCGTCACCGTCACCCGCGAAGTCGACGGCGGCTTGCAGACGGTGAAGCTGAAAGCCCCGGCGATCATCACCACCGATCTGCGCCTCAACGAGCCGCGTTACGCCTCGTTGCCCAACATCATGAAGGCGAAGAAAAAGCCGATCGAGGAAAAGGCGCCGGGCGACTACGGCATCGACATCAAGCCGCGGCTGCAGGTGCTCAAGACAACCGAGCCCGCCGGCCGTAAGTCCGGCGTGAAGGTCGGTTCAGTCGCCGAGCTCGTCGGCAAGCTCAAGGACGAGGCGGGGATCCTATGACCACGCTTCTTCTCGCCGAGCACGACAACAAGTCGATCAAGGACGCGACACTCAAGGCGCTCACCGCGGCCAAGGCGATGGGCGGCGACGTGCACGTGCTGGTCGCCGGCAAGGATTGCAAGGCCGCCGCCGATGCCGCCGCCAAGCTCGATGGCGTCAAGAAAGTCTTGCAGGCGGATGCCGCGCCTTACGAGCATCAATTGGCCGAGCCACTGGCGGCGCTGATCGTGTCGCTCGCAGGCCAATACGACGCCATCGTCGCGCCCTCGACCACGACCGGCAAGAATGTGATGCCGCGCGTCGCCGCGCTGCTCGATGTCATGCAGATTTCCGACATCACCAAGGTGGTCGCACCCGATACGTTCGAGCGGCCGATCTATGCCGGCAACGCCATCCAGACGGTCAAATCGTCGGACGCCAAGAAAGTCATCACGGTGCGCACCTCGACCTTCCAGGCGAGCGGGCAGGGTGGTTCGGCGAGCGTCGAGAACGCGGCGGCCGCGGCCGATCCGGGACTCTCCAGTTTTGTCGGCGAGGAGTTGTCGAAATCGGATCGTCCCGAGCTGACCTCGGCCAAGATCATCATCTCGGGCGGCCGCGCCATGCAGAGCCGCGAGAACTTCACCAAATATATCGAGCCGGTGGCCGACAAGCTCGGCGCCGCGGTCGGCGCATCACGCGCCGCGGTCGACGCCGGCTATGCGCCAAACGACTGGCAAGTCGGCCAGACCGGTAAGGTGGTGGCCCCGGAGCTCTACATCGCGGTCGGAATTTCCGGTGCAATTCAGCATCTGGCCGGGATGAAAGACTCCAAAGTGATTGTTGCTATCAACAAGGATGAAGAGGCTCCCATCTTCCAGGTCGCCGACTATGGGCTGGTAGCCGATCTTTATCAGGCGCTGCCGGAATTGGCGGCGGAACTTGGCAAGCTTGGGCGTTGACCACGCTTGCGAATTCGGGTCTGCCGCCCGTGGTATCGGCGGACGGTAAGGCGTAGAAGGGCACGCGGGGCAAAATAAGCGAGGCCGCATCGACGGCATCTCGCACTGGGATCGGGTTATGGCGGTCAATATCAAGAGTGTGGGGGTGATCGGCGCCGGGCAGATGGGCAACGGCATCGCCCAGGTCTGCTCGCTGGCCGGCTATTCCGTCATGATGAACGACGTGTCGTCCGAGCGCATCAAGGCCGGCATGGCGACCATCAACGGCAACATGGCGCGCCAGGTGTCGCGCAAGGCGATCACCGAGGACCAGAAGAAGAGCGCGCTGGCGCTCATCAAGCCGGCGGAAAAATACGACGAGCTGTCGCCGTGCGATCTGGTGATCGAGACCGCGACCGAGAAGGAAGAGGTCAAGCGCAAGATCTTCTCGGATCTGTGCGCGTCGCTGCGGCCTGAAGCCATCATCGCCTCGAATACATCCTCGATCTCGATCACGCGGCTCGCGTCATCGACCGACCGCCCCGAGCGATTCATCGGCATTCACTTCATGAACCCGGTGCCGCGCATGGAGTTGGTCGAAGTCATCCGCGGCATCGCCACCGACGATGCCACCTTCGAGTCGAGCAAGGCCTTCGTCTCCAAGCTCGGCAAGACCATCGCCGTGTCGGAGGATTTCCCGGCCTTCATCGTCAACCGCATCCTGCTGCCGATGATCAACGAGGCGATCTACACGCTCTACGAAGGCGTCGGCAACGTCGAGGCGATCGACACCGCCATGCGGCTCGGCGCGCATCACCCGATGGGGCCGCTCGAACTCGCCGATTTCATCGGCCTCGATACTTGCTTGTCCGTGATGCAGGTGCTGCACGAGGGGCTGGCCGATTCCAAATACCGGCCGTGCCCGCTGCTGGTGAAGTATGTCGAGGCCGGCTGGCTCGGCCGCAAGACGCAGCGCGGCTTCTACGACTACCGCGGCGACAAGCCGGTGCCGACGCGCTAGGCGATCTTCGCCAGGTTGAGCAGCGCCAGGGCAACGATCGTCAGCCAGGTCAGGCTCTGGCCGCTGATCCGTCCGAACCCTGCGATGTTCGTCGACCACATGTTCCAGCTTTGCAGGATGCGCGCGGCGATGAGCGCGATGCCGGCGGCGTGCAGTGCCGTGTGCCAGCCGCCATTGCTCTCGTAAATCGCCATCAAGAGCAGCGCCAGCGCAGATACTCGACGGCATTGGCGTGCAGACGGATCATCCGCAGCATGATGGGGTTGCCGCCGTCGCCGAGCGGCACGCGCAGCCGCGCCCTGTGCACGGTGACGTTGATGGCGAGCGCCACCACGATGAGCGATAAAATGCCTGCGTAGAGCGCGGTGATCGAAACCATTTGTGGTGCCTCCCTTTATGTCGTCATGCCGTATTCGTCATGCCGTTTGACCCAGAACGGGCCTCGATCACCCTCGTCGCGTCCCTTCGGCACCAGATCGAGATAATTGTAATCGGTGCTGAGCAGATCGATGCCGCGGGCGTAAGCGGAGTAGGTGCGGAAAATCTCGTCGCCGTCTTTGAAGAAGACGCTGACGCCCTCGCGCTCGCCGACGAACGGGTCCTGCATTTTGAAATTGTAGAAGGCCCTTTTCGCAGCGACTTCCTCAGGCGTGAAGGCAACGCCGAAATCCCTGTTGAAGTCGTTCGAAAATGACGACAGCCACCTGAACGACCAGCCCATGCGCTTGCGATAGGCCGCGAGCTTCTCGTAAGGCGCGCGCGAGATCGCCACCATGCTGATGTCGCGCTGGTTCAGGTGCACGATGATGGAATTGAAATTATCCGCCCAGCGCGAGCAGTGCGGACAGCCGGCATCCGAATCCGGCATGAACATGAAGTGATAGACGATGAGCTGATTGCGGCCGGCGAACAGATCGGCGAGCGACTGCTTGCCGTCCGGCCCGTCGAACACATAGCTCTTGTCGATCTTCACCCAAGGCAACTCGCGCCGGGCAGCGCTGAGCGCGTCGCGCGCCTTGGTGAATTCCTTTTCCTTGGCCAGCAGCGCCGTGCGCGCCTTGAGCCATTCGTCGTGTGACACCACTATGTGCGCCATGTTTGCCTCTCACGCCTTCACCGGCGTCATCCAGCCGATGCCGGCACCGCCTGGCTCCTTCAGGATCGCAATGCGCCCGACGCCCGGCACGTCGAAGATTGGCCGCATCAAGGTGGCGCCGAGGCCTTGCGCCTTTTTGACGCGCGCGTCGACGTCGTCGACCGCGAGATAGGACATCCAGCCCTCCGGCACGCCTTTAAACTGCGGGGCGTCGATCGGGAACAGTCCGCCGGCCGGCTGGCCGTCGATATTGGCCACCCAATAAGTGCCGTCCGGCATCGGCATGCCGTCGAATGTCCAACCGATCGCGCCGGCATAGAATTTCTTGTCGCGCTCGACATCGCGCGTCATCAGCTCATTCCAATAAAACTTGCCGTGCGTCCACGCCATGACCGACTCCTATTGCGAGAGATAGTTTTCAAGTTTGTCCATCGTGCCGGTCCAGCCGCGATTATGGTCGTCGCGCGCCTTCTCGTCGAAGAACTGCTCGTGCAGCAGCGTCATGATGGTGCCATCGCCGTCTTTCTTGAATGTGACAGTGACAAGCGACTCGCGTTCGGGAGTCGAGCGCCACGCCCACGTGAAGACGATCTTCTCGTTCGGCACGACCTCGCGGTAGACGCCGCTGACGTTGTGCTCATCGTCCGGCATGATCATCTTGATGGCGTAGCGGCCGCCGACGCGCAGGTCGCATTCGGCCTGCACGGACTTGGTGCCGGCGGGCCCCATCCAGTGCGCTAGCTTCTCCGGGTCGGTCCACGCCGCGTAGACTTTTTCCGGCGGCGCGTTGAAGCGGCGCTTGATGGTGAGGCTTGGCTTTGTGGTGACGGTGGCCATTTGTCGTTCTCCAGCAGGGCGGCGAGGCGGTCGAAGCCTTCGTTCCAGAATTTTTGATAGCGGTTGAGCCATTCGGTCGCTTCGCGCATCGGCGCGGCGCGCAAGGTGCAGGCGACGATGCGCCCGGTCTTGTTGCGCGCAACGAGGCCGGCCTCCGACAGCACATCGAGGTGCTTCATCACCGCCGGAAGCGACATCGTGAAGGGCTCGGCCAGTTCGCTGACCGAAGCGCTGTCGCGTTCGCTCAGCCGTGCGAGCAGCGCCCGCCGCGTCGGATCGGCAAGCGCGGCGAAGGTGCGATCGAGGGCGGCCGAATAGTCAACCATTTGGTTAAGTATAGGTGCGCGCCGCACCGCCATCAAGGCCGCCACCGGCGTTTAGACTTCGTTGACCAGAACGGCCGTACAAAGGGCGGCCATGGATCCCGCATCCCTCGCAGCCATGATGGCGAGTGCCCAGACGATCCGGGCGCAGCTTGCCGCTGCGGCCATGCTGGAGCGCATGAACGCCAACAATGCGCAGTCGGTCGTGCAGGTGGTCAATGCCGCCGAGCAGAACATGGCCAGTCTGGCCGCCGGCGTCGGGCAGAACCTCAATATCACAGTGTAGTCGCGGCGAGCTTAGCTAGCTTTTGCCGAGCGCAGCCTCGATCAGCTTGACCGCGTCGTCGCTCGCCCATTCGGCCGGCCCCGCGATGGTGCCGATTTCGCAGCCGTGCGGATCGACCAGCAGGGTCGTCGGCATGCCGAAGGCGCGGCCGACGTTCTTGAGATCCTGAAATGTCTTTGCCGTCGGGTCGGCGTAGTAGGCGAGCTTCTGCACGCCGATGTCTTTCAGGAATTGCTTCGGCTTGTCCGGGTCGCGGGTGTCGATATTGACCGCCACCACCTGGAAGGCGGGGCCGCCGAGCTTGCCTTCGAGCGCGTCGAGCGTCGGCATTTCCTTGCGGCAGGGCACGCACCAGGTGGCCCACAGGTTGAGCAGCACCGTGCGGCCCTTGAAGTCGGCAAGCGTGAGCTTCTTGCCGCTCGAGTCGGTGAAATCGAGGTCCGGCACCTTCAGCGGGCGCTTCGCAACGTTAACGGCGGCCACTTCGCCCTGCGCCAAAGGCGCGATTTTGCTGGCCAATTCGACGGCCGGCCGGCAAGTGGCGTCCTTTGCGACGTCGCCGCCCGCATTGCTACTGAAGACCGAAATCCCGTATACCCCCGCCAGTCCAACGGCGACGCCGGCGATTCCTCCAGCCAAAATCATGGCTAGTCGCTTCCAGGCGAAGGTGGACTGAGATTCGGTCATGATCGGCGAAACCTCGGTGGCTGAGCCATGAGCAACAAGATGTGGGGCGGGCGGTTCACGTCCGGTCCCGGCGCCATCATGGAGGAGATCAACGCTTCCATCGATTTCGACCGGCATCTCTACCGCCAGGACATCGCCGCCTCCAAGGCCCACGCCGAGATGCTGGCGAAGCAAGGCATCATTACGGCGGACGATGCGAAAAAGATCGCTCACGGTCTAGACACGATCCTGTCAGAGATCGAGGCAGGAAAGTTCTCATTTCAGCGGGCGCTCGAAGACATCCACATGAATGTGGAAGGCCGGCTTGCCGACCTGATCGGTGCGGCCGCCGGGCGGCTGCACACCGCGCGCTCGCGCAACGACCAGGTGGCGACCGATTTCCGGCTGTGGGTGCGAGACACCATCGACGCGCTCGACAAGGCGCTGGCCGCTTATCAACATGCGCTCGCGCAGAAGGCGTTCGATCATGCCGGCACGGTGATGCCGGGCCTCACCCATATGCAGACCGCGCAGCCGGTGACCTTCGGCCACCATCTGCTCGCCTATGTCGAGATGGCGGCGCGCGACCGCGGCCGCTTCGCCGATGCACGCAAGCGCCTGAACGAGTCGCCGCTCGGTGCGGCGGCGCTCGCCGGCACCTCGTTCGATCTCGATCGCGACATGACGGCGAGGGCGCTCGGCTTCGAGCGGCCGATGGCGAACTCACTCGATGCTGTGTCGGATCGCGACTTCGTCATGGAGACGCTCGCCGCTGCCTCGATCGCGGCGGTGCATCTGTCGCGGCTCGCCGAGGAGATCGTGCTCTGGACCTCGCCGCTGGTCGGCCTGGTCAGGTTGTCGGATAAGTTCACCACCGGCTCCTCGATCATGCCGCAGAAGCGCAATCCGGATGCCGCCGAACTGGTGCGCGCCAAGACCGGTCGCGTGGTCGGTGCGCTCAATGCGCTGCTCGTCGTGATGAAGGGCCTGCCGCTCGCCTACGCGAAAGACATGCAGGAGGACAAGGAAGGCGCCATGGACGCGCTCGGCGCGCTGTCGCTGTCGATCGCGGCGATGACGGGCATGGTCGCCGATCTCGAGCCCGATACCTCGCGCATGAAGAAGGCGGCGGGCGAAGGCTACGCCACCGCGACCGATCTCGCCGATTGGCTGGTTCGTACGCTCAAGATTCCGTTCCGGGACTCGCATCACATCGCCGGGCGCATCGTCGCCAAGGCGGCCGAGCAGGGCACCGCGCTGCACCGGCTGCCGCTTGCCGTCATGCAGGAGATCGAGCCGCGAATCACGGATGACGTCTTTACCGTGTTGTCAGTTGACCGCTCGGTGAAGAGCCGGACGAGTTTTGGGGGTACCGCGCCCAAAAACGTGCGCGCGCAGGCCAAGAAATGGCTGCGCAAGCTCGAAAAGGAGCAATCCTGACTTCGCCTTAAATGTGGGATTTGCTAGACTGTTGCTGAAAGGGAGCGCGTTCCTTGCCCAGGTTTTCTGATCGTCCGTTCGCCCGTCTGGCGTTGCTCGGCTTGCTTGCCGCGGCGCTTAGCCTGGGCGCGTGCGGCCGCAAGGGCCCGCTCGATCCGCCGCCGGGCGCCTCGCTCGAAGGTGTGACGCAACCGAATGCGCCGGGGCTGATCAGCAACAATACGAAATCGTCGATCGGCACCAGCACCGGCAGTTATTCCGGCGTCGGCCCGGACGGCCAGGTGCAGGCGCCGCCCGGTCCGAAAAAACACATTCCCCTCGACAATCTGCTCAACTGAGCCGTCACGATGCATCACTTCGCTTATCGCGACGGCGTATTGTGCGCCGAGGCGGTGTCCCTCGACATGCTCGCGCAAAAGGTGGGCACGCCGTTCTATTGCTATTCGACCGCGACGCTCGAGCGCCACTACCAGGTCTTTGCCGGCGCCTTCGCCGGCATAGACGCGCTCGTCTGTTACGCGATGAAGGCGAATTCCAATCAGGCGGTGATTGCAACGCTCGCCAAGCTCGGCGCCGGCGCCGACGTCGTGTCCGGCGGCGAGCTCAAGCGCGCCCTGGCCGCGGGCGTCCCCGCCAACAAGATCATGTTCTCCGGCATCGGCAAGACCGCCGATGAGCTTTCGCTCGCGCTCGACGAGGGCATCCTCTGCATCAACGTCGAGGCCGAGCCGGAGCTCGAACTGCTGTCGTCGATCGCATCATCGAAGGGGCGCACCGCGCCGGTCTCGGTGCGCGTCAATCCCGACATCGATCCCAAGACGCACGACAAGATCGCCACCGGCAAGGCCGAGAACAAGTTCGGCATCCCGATCAGCCGCGCGCGCGAGGTCTATGCGCGCGCCGCCAAGCTCAAGGGCCTCAAGGTCACCGGCGTCGATATGCATATCGGCAGCCAGATCACCGATATGAAGCCGTTCGGCGATGCGTTCGCGCTGCTTGCCGACTTCGTGCGTGAGCTGCGCGCCGACGGCCACACGATCTCGCACATCGACCTCGGCGGCGGATTGGGCATTCCCTATCACGACGACAACGACCCGCCGCCGCGTCCCGAGGCGTATGCCGACATCGTCAGGCATGCGACGCGCGACTTAAACTGCAAGCTGATCTTCGAACCGGGCCGGCTGCTCGTCGGCAATGCCGGCATCCTGGTGACGCGCGTGCTGTTCGTGAAGCACGGCGAGGGTAAGCATTTTATCGTCGTCGATGCCGCGATGAATGATCTGATCCGCCCGACCTTGTATGACGCCTATCACGAGATCTGGCCGGTCAAGGAGCCGGCGGTCTCGGCGCGGCGCATCCGCGCCGATGTCGTCGGGCCGGTCTGCGAGAGCGGCGATTTTCTCGCTCTTGGCCGCGATCTTGCGGAACCCAAGAGCGGCGAATTGCTCGCCGTGATGTCGGCCGGTGCCTACGGCGCCGTGCAGGCCGGGACCTACAATACGCGGCCTTTGGTGCCCGAAATCCTGGTGAAAGGCAGCGAATGGGCCGTTGTGCGGCCCCGCCTTGAAGTTGACCAATTGATTGCGCTCGATCGCATGCCGGCTTGGCTTTAGGCGCATGACCCTGCGTGGCCCGGGACTTGCCTGCGTGATAGCCTGATAGGCAAGAGATTCTCCCGAGGCCTCGGGCGGCGGAGCGGCTTTCGGACCCGATGAGCGAGCAACTTCACAATCGCGAGCGAAGCACGCGCGCCATGCTGGCGCGGGCGCTCAAGCGCGCGCGCGGCAGCCTGTTCTGGGAGCGGCTGTGGCCGGCGCTGGCCACCTTGGCGACCGCGCTTGGCCTCTTCCTCGCCTTCTCGTGGGCCGGCCTGTGGCTGGTGTTGCCGCCGCTCGCTCGCGCGATCGGCCTGTTCATTTTCCTGGTTGTGACGGCTGCCGCGGCGGTGCCGCTCCTCATGCTGCGGCTGCCGAGCATCTATGACGGCTTGCGCCGGCTCGACCGCAGCAGCGGCGAAAGCCACCGCCCGGCGACCGCGGTCGCCGACGAGATCGCCGCCAATCACAGCGATCCGGTGGCGCAGGCGCTTTGGCGCGCCCATGTCGAGCGCGCGCTGATGTCGGCGCGCAAGCTCAGGGCCGGCTGGCCGCAGCCTATGTTGTCGCTGCGCGATCCGATGGCATTGCGCGCGCTTGTGCTTCTGCTTGTCATGGTCACGTTCTTCGCCGCCCCCGGCGAACGCATCAAACGCGTTGCCGCCGCCTTCGACTGGCACGGCGTGGTCGCCCCCGCGAACTTCCGCATCGATGCCTGGGTGACGCCGCCGGTCTATACCGGCAAGCCGCCGGTGATGCTGCCGGGCCTGCGGCCCGGCGAAACCGCGCAGGACGCGCCGCCGGTTGCGGTGCCGGTCGGCAGCCAGCTCGTGGTGCGCGCGACCGGCACGTCCAGCTTCGACGTCGCGCACAATGGCGGCCTCGAAGATGCCAAGGCCGATCCCAAGGAGCCGTTGCCCGCCGGCGCTTCGGAACGCCGCTTCACCATCAAGGGCGACGGCTCGGCGACGTTGCATGGCGCGGGCAGCGATCTGACCTGGGCCTTCAGCGCCATTCCTGACCGGGCGCCGACGATTGCGTTGACCAAGGACCCTGAACGGCAGGCGCGTGGCTCGCTGCGCCTCGACTACGAGATGCAGGACGACTACGGCGTGGTGGACGCGCAGGCGACCTTCGCGCTCAAGGACGAACAGAGCGAGGCGCCGCACCCGCTGTTCCCCGCGCCGGAATTCAAGCTGACCTTGCCGCAGGTGCGCACCCGCAGCGGCACGGCGCAGACCATCCACGACCTGTCGCAGCACCCCTGGGCTGGCGCCGAGGTCAACGTCACGCTGGTCGCGCGCGACGAAGCCGGCAATGTCGGCCGCAGCAAGCCGCGTGAGATGACGCTGCCCGAGCGCCTCTTCACCAAACCGGTCGCGCGCGCGCTGATCGAGCAGCGCCGTATCCTGGCGCTCGACGCCAGGGCCAAGCCACTGGTGCTCACCGCGCTCGATGCGCTCACTATGGCGCCCGAGCAATTCACGCCGGAGGCTTCCGTCTATCTCGGCCTGCGCTCGATCTATTTCCAGCTGTCGCATGCCAAGAGCGACGATGCCCTGCGCGACGTCGTAGCGCGGATGTGGGACATGGCCGTGCAGATGGAAGACGGCAACATGTCCGACGCCGAGAAGGCGCTGCGCCAGGCGCAGGACGCGTTGCGCCAGGCGCTGGAACGCGGCGCCAGCGACGAAGAGCTCAAAAAGCTGATGGAAGATCTGCGCGCCACCATGGACAAGTTCCTGCAGGCGTTGGCCGAGCAGATGCGGAAGAATCCGCAGCAGTTGTCGCGGCCGCTCGACCCCAATACGCGTGTGCTGAGCGAGCGCGACCTCAAGAGCATGCTCGACCGGCTGGAAAACCTCGCGCGCTCCGGCAACAAGGAAGCCGCCCAACGGCTGCTCGAGGAAATGCAGTCGATGCTCGAAAATCTGCAAACCGCGCAGCCGGGCCAGGCGGATCAGGGCGACGACGACATGATGTCGGCGCTCGATGAGCTCGGCGACATGATCCGCAAGCAACAACAATTGCGCGACAAGACCTACAAACAAGGCCAGGACACGCGGCGCGACCGCCAGCAGGGCCAACAGGGACAGCAAGGTCAGAAGTCCCTGGGCGACCTGCAGAAGGATCAGCAGGCGCTGCGCGACCGGCTCAACAAACTGCTCGAGCAGTTGCGCCAGCACGGGCTCGGCAATCCACAGGACAACCAGCAAGGCCAGCAGGGCAAAGACGGCCAGGGCAACAAGCTTGGCGATGCCGGCAAGGCGATGGGCGAGGCCGAGGGCGAACTGGGCGAGGGCGATGCCGAAACCGCCGTCGACAGCCAGGGCCGCGCGCTTGATTCCATGCGTCAGGGCGCGCAATCGCTGGCGCAGCAGATGCAGCAGCAAGGCCTCGGGCAGACCGGCCCCGGCGGGCGGCCCGGCCGCGGCCAGGCGCGCGCCCAGCAGGACACCGATCCGCTGGGGCGGCCGATGCGCGGCCGTGAATACGGCGACGACGCCAACGTGAAGGTGCCTGGCGAGATCGATGCGCAGCGGGCGCGCCGGATCCTCGAAGAATTGCGCAAGCGCTACGGCGAGGGCTATCGGCCGCAACTCGAGCTCGATTACATCGAGCGGCTGCTGAAGGGCTTCTGATACTTCTGATTTTGCCGGAGTCCAGGGCGTGGACTCCTAAATGCATTCCGGTGCCGACGTGACCGCTCCATCAATGGCTGTTGTTGGCGGTGAAGGTCGCAAGGGGAACCAGTTGTTCGCCCAAATGTTGATGCACGGCTGCCTGTGCCCTAAGCCAAAGAGGAAAGACCAATGACCGAAATCATCGGATATTGGCTATGCGGCGTAGTAGCACTGGGCATCGTGCTTATCGGCGCGCGCTTTTTCTTCAGACCTCAAGTGGCCGCCGCGGGATATGGTGTCTCGGTGGGCCGAGACGCACGCTGGGACGCGTACCTTTCGGCAAAAGGCATTCGCGACATCGCATGCGGACTGTTCACAGCAATCCTGATTCTAAATCGTTCGGGGCACCTGCTCGGCTGGTTCATGCTGGCAGCGACAATCATCCCCCTAACGGACGCTGCGATCGTCTTGGCACATGGCGGAACAAAGGTTGCTGCCTTCGGCATTCACGGGGCAACGGCCGGAGTGATGTTGATCATAAGTAGTCTACTGCTGCTGGGCTGAGTTCGAGCAGCGCTGAGCACCGCATTTCCTGTCATCATCCGCGAAAGCGGATGATCCAGTACGCCGCAGCATCACCGATAAAATCGTAGAATTTCTGAGTACTGGATGCCCCGCCTTCGCGGGGCATGACAGGAAAAGGCTAGTGCCGCGCGACCAGCGCCTCGCGTACGGCGCCCTTGATCTGCTCGACCGTGAAAGGCTTGTTGATGACGTCGTGCACCAGCGCGTCGAGCCCATGCGCGCGCTCGCGCTGATCGGCATAGCCGGTCATCAGCATGATCGACATATCGGGATGATCGCGGCCAGCGGCGAGCGCCAGCCCGATGCCGTCGAGCACAGGCATCTTCACGTCGGTCAACAGCAGATCATAGTCGCCGCCCGCGCTGCTGAGCGCATCGAGTGCAGCCGCCCCGTCGACCGTGCCCGTCAGAACGTGGCCGTCCTCGGCGAGCGCGCGCATGACGAGTTCGCGCACGGCGTCATCGTCTTCGGCGACCAGGATCCGGGCCATCGCTATTTTGCGTCCGAGGTAACGTCTTGTGCGTTGAGGAAGCGCACCATGACGTCGGTGGCGTCAGCCGGCGGCGAGGCGAGCCGGCTGTGGAAATCGAGTTTCTCTCCAGGGCCGAGGATGCTGCGGGTCGGCAGCGCGGTCCAGGTGTAGACCTCCTGGCCGGTGGCGTTGCGCGCGGCAAAGCGCAGGCGTGGCACCGCGACCGGCTTGTTGGCGTCGCTGGCGATGTTGCCTTCCACAATCAGGATGTTGACGCCGTCCTGCGTCTCCTTCGAGATGCGAACGTTCTCGAATTTGAGGTGGCGCAGGTTGACCGGCAGTCCGATGGCCGCAAACAATGATGCGGTCTGGGGCAGATATCGCACGACCTCGTCGCGCGCTCCGATGACGGCGACGTTGAGCGAGAACAGCACGAGCAGAATGGCAGTCCAGCGCGAGGAGCGGCGCGATTTCTTGCGGCGCGCCTGCATGCGCTCGCGGCGTGCGGCAAAGCTTTCGATGTCGTCGGAGTCGAGCTCGGCATTGCCGCCTTCCGGCATCGGCGCGTGATCGATCGGCGGCACCAGCGACGGCGCATCGGCAATCGTGAACGGCTCGGGCGCCGGCGCTTCAAGGTCCGGGGACGATGGGGACTGTGCCGGCTCGGGCGTGACGGTTGGGCTTTCGGCCTCGACGCCGAAATCATCGGACTCGGCTGTTGGCGGTGCCGATGGTGGAGGCGGCGCCTCCGCCGAGCGTGCCGCGGCTGCGGGTCCCGCGGTTTGCGCTTCGGCCTCGCGGATTACGCCATCGACGAATGCGCCGTGATCGGGCCCTTGCCGTCTCGGGCTCGCGTACCAGGTCGCCTTGCAACGCGCGCAGCGCACGGTGCGCCCCGCCGCGCCGAGCGAGGCCGGGTCGATCATGTAGGACGTCGCGCAGCTCGGACAGACAATCAACATGGCTTCAACGGCATTTTGGCCGCGAAACCGTAGCAGGCGTCCGTTAATGGACCGGAAACCATGGGATGCGCCCGCGCACTGGGGGAAAGTCCTGTTTTTCCGGGGTTTGCCGCTATGGCAGGGCCTAAATATTCCTGTAAAAACGCGGTCCTCGGCCTGCGCGTAGGCCGCGGACGGCTCCTGGGGATGGGTCCGCGCCATAGCCGGCCGGCTATTCCAAGGGGCGTGGATAGGGACTTATTTCGGAGACGGGCGTGGTCCGATTCGAGAACGTAGGATTGCGCTATGGCCTGGGGCCCGAGGTCCTGCGCGACCTCACGTTTCGCATCGACCCGCATTCCTTCCAGTTTCTCACCGGGCCGTCCGGAGCGGGCAAGACCTCGCTGCTGCGGCTGCTGTTTCTCTCGCTCAAGCCGACGCGCGGGCTCATCACGCAGTTCGGCCACGATGTCGCGACATTGTCGAAGGACGCGGTGGCGACGCTTCGCCGCCGCATCGGCATCGTCTTTCAGGATTTCCGCCTGCTCGATCACATGACGACATACGAGAACGTCGCGTTGCCGCTGCGCGTGATGGGCCGGCCCGAGGACAGCTACCGTGACGAGGTGATGGAGCTGTTGAACTGGGTTGGGCTCGGCGAGCGCATTTGGGCGCTGCCGCCTGTGCTGTCGGGCGGCGAAAAGCAGCGCGCGGCGATTGCGCGCGCGGTGATCGCACGGCCGCAGCTGTTACTTGCCGACGAACCGACCGGCAACGTCGACCCGAGCCTCGCGCAGCGGCTGCTGCGGCTGTTCATCGAGCTCAACAAGTCGGGGACGTCGGTGGTGATCGCCACCCACGACATCGCGCTGATGGACCAGTACGATGCGCGCCGGCTGGTGCTGCACGACGGCCGGCTGCACATTTACGACTGAGGACACCATGACCGACGCAGCGAGAGGCGAACTGACGGCGTCGCCGCGCATGCCGGGCGTGCCGATGCCACGCTCCGAGAAGGCGCTGGTGCCGCGCAACTCCATCTCCGGTCGCGCGCTGATCGCGGTCGTCGCCATCATGACCTTCCTCGCCTCGATCACGACCGGGGCGGTGATCTTGATCGGCACCGCGGCGAGCGAATGGCAGTCGGATGTCTCTCGCGAGGTCACGATCCAGATAATCCCGGCGCCCGGCCGCGACATGGATGCGAGCGTGCAAAAAGCCGCAGCACTGGCGCGCGGTTTTCCCGGCATCGGCGACGTGCAGCCTTATTCGAAGGAGCAATCGAGCAAGCTGCTCGAGCCGTGGCTCGGCGCCGGCCTGTCACTCGATGAACTGCCGGTGCCGCGCCTCATCGTCGTGCGGATCGCGCCGGGCGCCGCGCCGGACATTCCGCAGCTGCGACGCAGTCTCACCGAACAAGTGCAGGGCGCGGTGCTCGACGATCATCGCGGCTGGATCGAGCGTATGCGCGCCATGGCCGGCACGGCGGTGGCGGCCGGTATCTTCATTCTGATTCTTGTGGTGGCGGCGACCATGCTGTCGGTGACTTTTGCCACGCGCGGCGCCATGGCGACCAACAAGCCGGTGATCGAGGTGCTGCACTTCGTCGGGGCCAAAAACGGCTTTATCGCCGGACATTTTCAGCGCCATTTTCTGTTTCTCGGCTTGCAAGGCGGCGCGATCGGCGGCGGCGCTGCGGTGCTGATGTTTGCGCTCGCCGGCCTCGTCAGCCGCTGGTTCGCCGGCTCCGCCGCGACCGAGCAGACGGGAGCGCTGTTCGGATCTTTTTCGATCGGTCTCGGCGGATACTTCGCCGTGCTGTTCCAGATCATCCTGATTGCGGTGGTCACTGCATTGACCTCGCGCCACACGGTCAACCGCACCTTGGAGGCGATTGACTGATGCTGGCGGGCCTCGCGCGCTGGATCGGTTTTCTCACCATGGCCGCGGTCGCCGCGGGCCTTGTTCTGTGGGTTTGCGGCTTCTTCTGGTTCGCGGTGCAGATCCCCACCGAGGAGGTGCAGCTCGACCGCAGGGCTGACGGTATCGTGGTGCTGACCGGCGCCGCCGCACGCATCCCCGACGCGATCGAGTTGCTGGCGGCCGAGCGCGGCAAGCGGTTGCTGATCAGCGGTGTCTATCGCAACACGCGTTCGACGGAAATCGCCCGGCTGACGCCGCTTTATTCGAAATTTTTCTCCTGCTGCATTGATCTCGATCGCTCCGCGCTCAACACCTTCGGCAATGCCATCCAGACGCGGCACTGGGCCCGCGAGCACAATTTCAATTCGCTGATCGTCGTGACATCGAATTGGCATATGCCGCGCGCGATGATCGAGTTGGCGCATCAATTGCCGGACGTCACCTTGATCGCCTATCCGGTAATCTCGGAGAAGGTAAAAAACGACCCCTGGTGGACGAACAGCGCGACGGCGCGCCTGTTGATGGGCGAATATTTCAAGTACTTGTTTGCGCTGATGCGCATGCGGCTCGACCCGGACAACGCGACGTGAGGGCACGTACGTGAGGCTCGTTCGCTCTTTGCTGTTCCAGGCGCTGTTCTACCTGAACACCGTGTTCTGGCTGATGGTCGCGTTGCCGACCTTCTTCATGCCGTACCGCGCCGTGCTCTGGGTCGCGAAGACCTGGGGCCGGGCCAATCTGGTCTTGCTGCGCGTTGCCGGCATCAAGGTCGAGGTGCGCGGCCGCGATAAAATTCCCAAAGGGCCGTTGATCGTCGCGTCGAAGCACCAGTCGACCTGGGAGACAACCGCGCTGATGCCGCTGTTCGACAATCCGCTGTTCATTCTCAAGCGCGAATTGGAATGGATCCCGGTGTTCGGCTGGCTGCTGATCAAGGGCCGCATGGTGCCAGTGAACCGCGGCGCCGGCTCGCAGGCGCTCGCCGAGATGACCGAACGCGCCCGCATCGAATTGTCGCGCGGCCGCCAGCTCATCATCTTCCCGGAAGGCACGCGGCGGCCGGCTGGCGCGGAGCCGCGTTACAAGTATGGCGTCGCGCATCTCTACGCCGCCGAAGGCGTGCCGTGCCTGCCGGTCGCGCTCAATTCCGGTGTGTTCTGGCCGCGGCACTCGTTGCTGCTGAAACCCGGCACGGTCGTCGTCGAGATTCTCGATCCGATCATGCCGGGGATCGACAAGGATGTGTTCTTCAAGCGCCTGCAGGACGTGATCGAAACGGCGACCGCGCGGCTCGTCGCGGAGGCTGACCGCGCCTAAGCCTTCTCGTGCGGGCCCTTGAGGCGCTCGGCGAGCAGGTGCAGATCCTTGTCGCGATAGCCCTGCGCCTCGATCTCCTTCACGGTCTCCAGCACATAGTCGCGATTGTTGCCCGACCGTCCGTGGCCCTGGCGCACGAAATGCAATTGCCGCTCCAGCGGCAGCTTGCCGGCATACTGCTCATGACCGCGATCGACGATGTAGCAAAGCGCGTGGACGCTTTGTTGCGGATCGTCGTCGAGCCAGACCCTGCGCCAGGCCTCGAGATAGACCATCGTCGTCTGCTCCCGGGTGCGCAGATAGGCGATCGTTTCGTCGCGCGTGGCGCCGGCGACACGGTAGCCGATGCCCCGGCAGTTGCCGCCGCGGTCCAGCCCGAGCACCAGGCCGGGGGTCTGCGGCGTGCCGCGATGCACGAAGGAATAGACGCACAGCGCCCGGTGCGCGCCGACCAGGCGGGCGTGCCGCCGCTCGAGGAAATCGAAGCCCGGCCGCCACATCAGCGAGCCGTAGGCGAAGACCCAGAGATCTCCCCCAGATTGCGCGGTTGTCTTATTCATCTGTTTGGATAACGGGCAGGCGCGTGTTGACATGGCCCGGCGGCTCGCGTTCGCCTAACAAAGCGCGAGTTCCCGCGCAACCGGTGCGCCCTCCGGCGCAGAAACGCCGCATTCCGAAGGTTTTTGGATACCGATGTACGACGATCAACCGAGCCCGCAATCCCGCCGCCGCACCAGGCGCCGCTACATCGTCTTAGTGGCGCTCGTGGTGGTGCTGATCGGCGGCTGGTCGTGGTTCTGGAAATACGCCGCCGCCAAGGCCGAGGTCGCCGTCGAAGGCTGGCGCGCGCGCGAGGCCAAGGCCGGCCGCGTCTACAAATGCGGCTCGCAGAGCATGGGCGGCTTTCCGTTCCGCATCGAGGTGAATTGCGACGCCGCCTCCGCCGAATTCCGCAGCAACCAGCCGCCGGTCGAAGTCAAAGCCGGCGGCGTCATGGTTGTCGCCCAGGTCTATCAGCCGAATCTGCTGATCAGCGAAATCCAGGGCCCGCTCACCATCGCCGATCTCGGTCAGGCGCCGAAGATCGTCGCCAACTGGAAGCTCGGACAATCGAGCGTGCGCGGCACGCCGCGCAATCCCGAGCGCGTCTCGATGGTCTTCGACGAGCCGGTGGTCAATCTGGTGAGCGGCAGCACAGAGACAAACCTGCTGCGCGCGCAGCGTGTCGAATTGCACGGCCGCATCATCGAAGGTTCGGCGAGCGACAATCCGGTGATCGAAGTGGTGCTGCGCCTGGTGCAGGCGTCGGCGCCGGCGATCAATCCCGCCACGGTGAAACCCGTTGACGCCGAAATCCGCGGCGTCATGCGCGGGCTCGGCGATTTGTCGCCGAAGCCGTGGCACGAGCGCTTCCGGGAGCTGCAGCAGCGCGGTGGCCGCATCGACATCACGCAAGCGCGCATCACCCAAGGCGAGACGCTGGCGACCGGCAGCGGCAGCCTCGCCATCGACTCCAACGGCCAGCTCGACGGGCAGCTCGAGGTGACGGTCGCGGGGCTCGAGCCGTTCCTGATTTCCATCGGCGCGCAGCAGGCGATCCAGAAGTCGCCGAGCATGGACAAAGTCGCCGGCATGCTCAACCGGCTATCGCCGGGTCTGGGCGACGTGGCGCGTCAGCAGGCGGGCGCCAATCTGTCGGCCGGCATCAACATGCTGGGAAAACCGGCGACGCTCGAAGGCCGCAATGCCGTGACGCTGCCGCTGCGCCTGAAGGATGGCACGGCCTACCTCGGCCCCATCCCGCTCGGCCCGACGCCGGTGATGTTCTAATCCTCGCCCGCGTAGGGCTTCGGCAGGGGCGTGTGCGGCAGATCTGGATGCGGGCGGCCGAAGTCGGGCGTTGCCGAATCCTGGCCGATGTCGACGATGCCCTTGCGGATCGCGCGCGTGCGTGTGAACTGCTCGAACAGCGCGTCGCCGTCGCCCCGCCGGATCGCCTTGGTCAGCAACGAAACATCCTCGTTGAAGCGGCCGAGCATTTCCAGCACCGCATCCTTGTTGGCGAGGAAGACGTCGCGCCACATGGTCGGGTCGGAGGAAGCGATACGCGTAAAATCACGGAAGCCGCCGGCCGAGAATTTCAGCACTTCCGAGCGCGTCACCGACTGCAATTCCTCCGCCGTATGGACAATGGTGTAGGCGATCAGATGCGGCAGATGGCTGGTGATCGCGAGCACCAGATCGTGGTGGTCGGCATCCATCGTCTCGACATTGGCGCCGAGCAGCCGCCAGAACGCCACGAGCTTCTCGACCGCTTTGGGATCGGTGCCCTTTGGCGGCGTCAGGATGCACCAGCGATTGACGAACAGCTCGGCAAAGCCCGCATCGGGTCCGGAATACTCCGTCCCCGCCACCGGGTGTGCCGGAACGAATTGCACGGTCTTCGGCAGGTGCGGAGCCATGTCGCGCACGATCGACCCTTTGACCGAGCCGACGTCGGACACGGTCGCACCGGCTGCGAGGTGCGGCGCGATTTCCTTGGCCACCGCGCCGCAGGCGCCGACCGGAATGCAGAGAATGACGAGATCGGCGCCTTCGACCGCGGCGGCGTTGCTTTCGACGACCTGGTCGGCGATGCCAAGTTCGGCCACGCGCCGGCGCGTCTGCGGCGACCGCGCAGTGGCGACGATCGAGCCGGCCGCGCCCTGCGCGCGCGCCGCGCGCGCAATCGAAGAGCCGATCAGCCCGACGCCGATCAGCGCCAGCCGGTTGTACAACGTTGCCGGTTTGCTCACGCCGACGTCCCCAGGAATTCCGCCAGCGACTTGATGGTCAACCGGTTGGCGTCCTCGGTGCCGACGCTCATGCGCAGCGCGCTCGGCAGCTTGTAGGCGCCGACCTGCCGCAGAATGACGCCTCGCTTCATCAGGAAGGCGTTGACATCGTGGGCGGTCCTTTCGTCGGGGAAGTGAATGAGAACGAAATTCGCCACGCTCGGCGTCACCTTGAGGCCGAGCTTGCCGAGTTCGTCGGTGATCCAGCCGAGCCAGCGCGAATTGTATTCGCGCGCTCTCTCGACATGCGCGGTATCGCGGATGGCGGCGATGCCGGCCGCGATCGCCGGACCGTTGACATTGAACGGCCCGCGCACGCGGTTGACGGCGTCGACGACATTCGCCGGCCCGTACATCCAGCCGAGGCGCAGCGCGGCGAGGCCGTGGATCTTCGAGAACGTGCGCGTCATCACCACGTTCTCGCTGGTGGCGACCAGTTCAAGGCCGGCTTCGTAGTCGTTGCGCTGCACGTACTCGGCATAGGCCGCATCGAGGACGAGCAGCACATGCGGCGGCAGCCCGCTGTGCAGGCGCTTGACCTCGTCGAACGGCACGTAGGTGCCCGTCGGATTGTTCGGGTTGGCGAGGAACACCATTTTTGTCCTCGGCGTGACGCACTTGAGAATGGCGTCGACGTCGGCGGTGTAATTCGTCTCCGGCGCGGCGATGGGCTTCGCGCCGGTCCCCATGGTCGCAATCGGATAGACTAGGAAGCCGTGCGTCGTGTGGATCGCCTCGTCGCCGTCCTTGAGGTAGGCGCGCGCCAGCAGGTTGAGCAGGTCGTCCGAGCCGGCGCCGCAGACGATGCACGCCGGATCGAGACCGAAGGCCTCGCCGATCGCATCGCGCAACGCATGGGCCGACCCGTCCGGGTAGTCGTGCAAATAGTTGCCGGCCGCGCGATAGGCCGCCATGGCGCGCGCGCTCGGCCCCAACGGCGTTTCGTTGGAGGAGAGCTTGTGCACCTTCTTGACGCCTGGCGCCGTGCTCTTGCCCGGGACGTAAGGGGCAATGTCGAGCACGCCGGGGCGCGGTTGCGGTCGGGTCGCGGTCATAGCCAATTCCGAAAATCAGGCCTTGTATCGTTTGCGCATGATCTTTTCCGAAAACCGGTTCCCACTTTTCGGGATCATGCCTTGTCGGCGGCAACCGTATAGCGGGTTGCGTGGCTGCCGACGAGGGCCGCGGAGCGCACCGTGGCGCCGGCCTTAACCAATGCGGCGCTGACGGCATCGAGCGTGACGTCCTGAGGCAGCGTCACGAGCAAGGCGGCGCCATCGAAGGCGCGGTCGGGCACGGCGATGAAATCGGCCTGCATCGACAGCGCTTCAGCTGCGGTTGCACCCCAGTCGGAAACGCGCACGCTCCAGACGGCGGCCTCGGTCGCCATGGCGTCGGCGGCGACGCGCGACAGCACGAAGACCGGCATGGCGGCCGGATGGTCGGCGCGCTCGACGAAAGGCAGG
Source organism: uncultured Alphaproteobacteria bacterium (assembly GCA_963742095.1). Lineage (GTDB taxonomy): Bacteria > Pseudomonadota > Alphaproteobacteria > Rhizobiales > Xanthobacteraceae > Pseudolabrys. The sequence goes on along the minus strand of CAVUKJ010000003.1, from coordinate 341,657 downwards.
CGGGCGATGATCTTGGGCGCGGCGTCGAATTCGAGCGCGCTCCACCAGGCGCCGGCGCCGGCCACCGCGACCGCCGGCACCAGGCCGAGATCGCCTTTCGAACTCGACACGGCCTCCACCACCGCGGCGGCGCCCATGTGTGGGACGAACGGCACCGTGAAGCCGAAATGGAAGCGGGCGCTGTCCCGCATCAGTGCGTCGCCGGCCGACAGGTCGGCATGCACCGAAAACGGCGCCTGCACGAAAGTAAACGTCGAGATGATGACGCGCCAAATGCTCTCGACGGTGTCGAGTGGCAACTTGCCTTTATGGCGTTTGACCAGCCGGCGCATCATCTCGGCCTCGCGCGCGGGGCGAAACGCAGACCCGGTCTCCGAACTGCGCTTGACCGAGATCAGCCGATCGATGATCTCGCCGCGCTCGATCAGGAGCGTGTGCATCGTCTCGTCGATCCGGTCGATCTCCTTGCGCAGATCGTCCAGCGTGGGTTTGTCGGGCAACTTGGCCATGACGGCATTGATAAGTGGGCCGGAAGTCGAAATCAAACACACGTTTTGGCCCATCTTGCGGCAGACTCGGGCGCTTCCTATCCCGGCTCCTTGACGCAAATGCGCGCACGGACTAAGTGTTGTGCAAATTCGTGGTCATTTGAGCCGGCCGGCTTGCAGCCACGTTAAACAACTCGCTAAACAGGCCGGGGAGCTTTGGTCCCGGCCGAACCTTTGTTCAGGCCGGGTTTTTTATTGGCCTGTCGTCGAGCGGTCCGGGAGACCTCCTGCGGAGGCCATGGTTCGATGGTGACAGTTCAGCCGCGGCAAGGCGAAACGGCGCGCGATCCGGGTGCGCGCGACGCGGACCATCCGCGCGACACATTGGTCGTGCAGTTCGGTGCCGACAAGCCGCTGAAGCTCGACGCCGGCGTTGAGCTGTCGCCATTCCAGATCGCCTACAAGACCTACGGCACGCTCAATGCCGAACGCTCCAACGCGGTTCTCGTTTGCCACGCGCTGACCGGCGACCAGCACGTTGCCAGCGAGCATCCGGTGACCGGAAAGAACGGCTGGTGGGACACCATGGTCGGTCCCGGCAAGCCGATCGATACCGAGCGTTATTTCGTGATCTGCCCGAACGTGGTCGGCGCCTGCATGGGCTCCACCGGCCCGTCCTCGACCAATCCGGCAACCGGCAAACCATGGGGCCTCGAATTCCCCGTCATCACCATCCGCGACATGGTGCGGGCGCAGGCGATGCTGCTCGATCATCTCGGCATCGAGACATTATTCTCGGTGGCGGGCGGCTCGATGGGCGGCATGCAGGTGCTGCAATGGGCCGCGTCCTATCCGGAGCGTGTGTTTTCGGCGCTGCCGATTGCCTGCGCCACGCGTCACTCGGCGCAGAATATCGCGTTCCACGAGGTCGGCCGCCAGGCGATCATGGCGGATCCGGAGTGGAAAGGCGGACGCTACATCTGGGAAGGCGGCAATCCGCGCCGCGGCCTTGCGGTCGCGCGCATGGGCGCGCACATAACGTATCTGTCCGACGCCGCGCTGCATCGGAAGTTCGGCCGCAAATTCCAGGATCGCGATAATCCGACGTTCTCGTTTGACGCGGATTTCGAGGTCGAATCCTACCTGCGGCATCAGGGCATTTCGTTCGTCGAGCGTTTCGACGCGAATTCCTATCTCTACCTGACGCGGGCGATGGACTATTTCGATCTCGCCGCCGACTGTGACGGCATCCTGGCGAACGCGTTCAAGAATTCGCCAACGCGCTTCTGTGTCGTGTCCTTCACGTCGGACTGGTTGTTTCCGACCGTTGAATCGCGCGCCATCGTGCATGCGCTTAACGCCGCGGGCGCCCGCGTGTCGTTCGCCGAAATCGTCACCGACAAGGGCCACGACGCCTTCCTGCTCGACGAACCGGAATTGTTTGCCATCGTGCGTGGCTTCCTAGACGGCGCGGGCAAGGTTCGTGGATTGGCGCGCGGGCTGAAGAGCTGACGATGAAGCCGCCCGCCAACCCAAAGCTCAGCGCCGCCAATATCGCCCGCACGCCCGGCGGCGCGCGCGTCGACCTCGTGCTGGTGTCGGAAATGGTCGACCGCGGCGCCAAGGTGCTCGACGTTGGCTGCGGTGACGGCGAGTTGCTGCGTCTGCTCGTCGAGAGCCGCGCGGTCGATGGCCGCGGCATCGAATTGTCGCGCGAGGGCGTCAACGAATGTGTCGCCAAGGGCCTCGCCGTGATCCAGGGCGATGCCGACACCGACCTGGGCGACTATCCAGACGATGCCTTCGACTACGTGATCCTGTCGCAGACGCTGCAGGCGACGCGGCATCCGCGCATTGTGCTTGAGCACATGCTGCGCATCGGCCAACGTGCCATCGTCTCGTTTCCGAACTTCGGTCACTGGCAGGTGCGGCTGCAGCTCCTGTTCGCCGGCCACATGCCGCAGACCGATATCCTGCCGTACAGTTGGTACGACACGCCCAATATCCATCACTGCACCATCAAGGACTTCCGCCAGCTCTGCACCGAGATCGGCGTGAAGATGGAAAGGGCCGTGGCGCTCAATGCCTGGGGCTCGCCATTGCGGCTGAATGCGCCGTGGTGGTTCTGGAACCTTTTTGGGGAACAAGCTGTTTTTCTGTTGGCCCGATAATTTGCTGCACTGCAACTTTAACCTTCGGCTGCCCGCACCAACACTTTGTTTCCACGTATTCTGACCGCCGAAATCAGTATTCAGCTACTGTGAGTAAGTACTGAACTACCAGAAGAACGTATAATTATTTCATGGTAAGATTTCTTAAGTCATACCGGCCATGCATTGCGTGAAATGACCTCCGGATGATCACGATTTCGCCACGCTGTGACAGCTTCTAAGCCCATCACAAGCCTCTGATTCTGTCCGGGGTCTGAGGCGTTGCTTTGGCTACAAGGGGACTACTCATGAAGAACTGTAAGAGACGAGCCGCATTTTTGTTGTGTTCGGTGGCCTTGGCCGTTGCGGCCAGCGCGGCCATCGCAAGGCCGATCCACCGGCAGCAGGTCGCCCAGGCGACCTCGCAGGTGGACAGCGCCGATCGGGACGTCCGCTATTCGGGCGGTCCGGCGGCGGCGACGGCGGCACCAACAACAACCGAGCCGCAGACCCGCCGCGCCCGCCGTTCGATGTCGGCTTACCAGGCGGCGCAGTCGCATTCGAATTCGGCCTATTCCGGCTACACCGGCAATTCACTGGTCGAGGAGGCGCGTCGCTACATCGGCACCAATCCAACCGGCCGCGGCAGCCTGTGGTGCGGCGTCTTCATGGACATGGTGCTCAAGCACACGGGCCATGCCGGCGGCGGCAACCTCGCCTGGGGCTACTCGCGTTACGGCACGCGCGTGTCGGGCCCGCAGGTGGGGGCGATTGCGGTGATGCATGGTCATGTTGGTGTTGTTAGTGGTGTTGACGCCAACGGCAACCCGATCATCGTCTCGGGCAATCACAACCACACGGTCGCCGAGGCGGTTTATCCGCGCTCGCGTATCGCTACCTACGTGATGCCGTAAGCGAGATCGTCTCGAATAAGATCGCGCCCCGCCGTCAAAAAGCGGGGCGCGATTTTTTTGGCGTCCGCACGCGCATTAAGGTTACGGCGGCCGGCGCGTAAACCATTTCACCGTTAATTCAAACGAATCCGTCCGCGAAAATTCGCCGTGCTAACTCCGACAAGTCGTCAGCGCAAAGCTGGCGCGTACAAGAACACTGGGGTAACGGGGGCCCGCAATGCGTCACGGCACTCGCATCATTCTCGCCATCAGCTGCGTCAGCATGCTCGCGGCCGGCGCGCCGGCATCGAGCGAGCCGTCGGGGCTGGTCTCCGAAGCGCGCAAATACATGGGCACCAATCCGACCGACCGCAAACGGCTGTGGTGTGCGACGTTCATGAACATGGTGCTGGCGAAGGCCGGCTACGACGGTACCCACTCCGACGCCGCCAAGTCCTTCGCCTATTACGGCCGCCGCGTCTCCGAGCCGCGGGTTGGCGCCATCGCCGTGCTGTCACGCGGCCGCCGTGGCGGCCATGTCGGTGTCGTCTCCGGCATCGACAGCCACGGCAATCCGATCATCATTTCCGGCAATCACAACAAGCGCGTCGGCGAGGCCGTCTATTCGCGTAGGCGCGTCATCGCCTACGTGATGCCGACCGAACGCCGCTCCGTGACGACGCAGTTCGCCGCGCGTGGTGCACCGACCACCTCGTCGGAGTTGGCGATCGATTCCCCGATTGCCGAATTGATCGCAGCGATCCGCGCGGAAAGCGATCGCGCTTCGGCACCGCAAGCGCCCGCCGGACGGCTGGTCGCGCGCCAGGCGCCGCAGGCCGCCGGCTCCAACAACGATCTTCCGCTCGATCCGCTGATCGCCGATCTCTTGAGCCGGCTCAAGGACGATCCAAAGCCCGCCGCGCAGCCCGTGCGTCCGGTGCGGCCAGCGAAGCCGCCGCTGCGTCAGCAGCGCGTGCAGCAGACCGCGGGCCGCTTCTGATCAGTCGGATGTGACGGAGCGCCGACGGCGACCTCGCCCGGCGCGATCACTTCGGCGTAAATGCCGCAATCGGCGTGGCCGAAATTATCCATCAGCGTGCGCGGGATTGGCAGGTCACGGATTCCCGTATCCGGGTCGACCTCGGTCGCGGCGCAGCGGACGATGCGTTTGACCACCTTGAGCCGCGCGCTGCCGGCGCAAATCTCGCGGTCGAGCAGGTCGAACTCGTGCCAGGCCGGCCAGCCTTCGACATAGAGATTGGCGCGAAAGCGCAGCGGATTGACCGGCGCGCCCGCGGCGTTCTCCACTGCGGCGACTGAGGCCAGATTGATGATCGACACCACCTTCCTGGCGACGTCCGAAAAGCTGTGGCCCGCGCCGAACAGCACCTTGGGCGGTCCGCTTAGCTCGTCCGGCATGAAGCGTCGAAAAAACGCTTCGACGGCCAGCCGGCCTTCCTTCGTCCGCAAATCGCCGCGTGCCGCCTCGCGTCCCTCCCAGTGGATGGTCAGGGTGTGGCTCGCCTCGTCGTAATCCGTGCGCAGGCTCGCCAGCCGCTCATTGCGCATCAGCATCAGGAAGCGGATCTTGGGAAAATAAGCGGGTGCCGCGGGATCGAAGCCGGTGGGGCCGTTCTCGATGGCATAGAGGCGGTCAGCCGGCACGGTCTGGCCGGCGGCAAGCGGCACTCGCGTAAGGGCCTGAGGCGAGAGGCCTTTGACCGGATAGCGATAGATCGCCTGGATACGGGCTTCGGGCATGGGGCAGGGCGTTCTTAACGCTGACCTATATCAAGGAGGCCGGGTCTTCAAACTCCGATAAGGAACCCAATATAACTCCTCAGGCGGGCCGCCTTAGGGGACCCGTTATTTCGACCGGCGCCATCATGGGCCGAGGGAGTGAGACAATGAATTTCGAGAAATACACCGACCGCGCCCGCGGTTTCGTGCAGTCTGCGCAAAGTCTGGCCCTGCGCGAGGGCCACCAGCAATTCGCCCCCGAGCATCTTTTGAAAGTCCTGCTCGACGACTCCGAAGGGTTGGCGGCGGGGCTGATCGACCGTTCCGGCGGCAATTCCCGTCAGGCCCTGCAAGCCGTTGAAGCGACGCTCGCCAAGCGGCCGAAAGTGTCCGGCGCCGGCGCCGGGCAGATCTATCTCGATCCGGCTTTGGCGCGGATCTTCGACGCCGCCGAAAAGGCTGGCGAGAAGGCCGGCGACAGCTTCGTTACGGTCGAGCGTCTGTTGCTGGCGCTTAGCCTCGAGAAGGACAGCGAGGCCGGGAAGATTCTGGCCAAGGCCGGCGTCAACCCGCAGAGCCTCAACGCGGCGATCAACGCGCTGCGCCAGGGCCGCACCGCGGATTCCGCATCGGCCGAGAACGCCTACGACGCGCTGAAGAAATATGCCCGCGATCTCACGCAGGTCGCGCGTGAAGGCAAGCTCGATCCGGTCATCGGCCGTGACGAGGAAATCCGCCGCACCATCCAGGTGCTGTCGCGCCGGACCAAGAACAATCCGGTGCTGATCGGCGAGCCTGGCGTCGGCAAGACCGCGATCGTCGAGGGCCTCGCCCTGCGCATCGTCAACGGCGACGTGCCGGAGAGCCTGCAGGACAAGCGCCTGCTCGCGCTCGATCTCGGCGCCATGATCGCCGGCGCGAAATATCGCGGCGAGTTCGAGGAGCGGCTGAAAGCCGTGTTGCAGGAAGTGACGGCGTCGAACGGCGGCATCATCCTGTTCATCGACGAGATGCACACGTTGGTCGGCGCCGGAAAAGCCGACGGCGCGATGGATGCATCCAATCTCCTGAAGCCGGCGCTTGCGCGCGGCGAATTGCATTGCATCGGCGCGACCACGCTCGACGAATACAAGAAGCACGTCGAGAAGGACGCAGCTTTGGCGCGGCGCTTCCAGCCCGTTTTCGTCAGCGAGCCTTCGGTCGAGGACACGATCTCGATCCTGCGCGGCCTGAAGGACAAATACGAACAGCACCACGGCGTGCGCATCTCCGACTCGGCGATCGTCGCCGCTGCGACGCTGTCCAACCGCTACATCACCGACCGCTTCCTGCCCGACAAGGCGATCGATCTTGTCGACGAGGCGGCGGCGCGGCTGAAGATGCAGGTCGATTCCAAGCCGGAAGAGCTCGATTCGATCGACCGCGAGATCGTGCGACGCAAGATCGAGCAGGAAGCGCTGAAGAAGGAAAGCGATCCGGGCTCGAAGGACCGGCTCAAGACTCTCGAGGCCGAATTGAAGTCGCTCGAGAAGAAATCGGCCGACATCACCAGCCGCTGGAAGTCGGAAAAGGAAAAGCTCTCGGAAGCGCAGAAGCTCAAGACCGAGCTCGACCAGTTGCGCGGCGAACTCGCCAATGCGCAGCGCAAAGGCGAATACCAGCGCGCCGGCGAACTGGCCTATGGCCGCATTCCGGAGCTGGAAAAGAAGCTGAAGGAGATCGAGGCCTCCGAAGCCAAGCGCGGCGCCATGGTCGAAGAAACCGTGACCGCGGACCACGTGGCGCAGGTCGTCTCGCGCTGGACCGGCGTGCCGGTCGACAGGATGCTCGAAGGCGAGAAGGAAAAGCTGCTGCGCATGGAGGACGAGCTGGGCAAGCGCGTCATCGGCCAGAAGGAAGCCGTGCAGGCGGTTTCGACCGCGGTGCGGCGCGCCCGCGCCGGCTTGCAGGACCCGCACCGCCCGATCGGTTCGTTCATGTTCCTCGGGCCGACCGGCGTCGGCAAGACCGAACTCACCAAGGCCTTGGCGGAATATCTGTTCGACGACGAGAACGCGCTCATCCGCATCGACATGTCGGAATACATGGAGAAGCATTCTGTGGCGCGGCTGATCGGCGCGCCTCCGGGCTATGTCGGCTACGAGGAAGGCGGCGCGCTCACCGAAGCGGTGCGGCGCCGGCCCTACCAGGTCGTGCTGTTCGACGAGATCGAGAAGGCGCACCCGGACGTGTTCAACGTCCTGCTGCAGGTGCTCGATGACGGCCGCCTGACGGACGGGCAGGGCCACACTGTCGACTTCCGCAATACGCTCATCGTCATGACCTCAAACCTCGGCGCCGAATTCCTGGTCAACCAGCCGGAAGGCCAGGACACCGATGCGGTTCGCGATCAGGTGATGGCCGTCGTGCGTGCGGCGTTCCGGCCGGAATTCCTCAACCGTGTCGACGAGATCATCCTGTTCCACCGCCTCAAGAAGTCCGAGATGACCCGCATCGTCGACATTCAGATGGCGCGGCTGCAGAAGCTGCTCGACGACCGCAAGATCGTCATCAAGCTCGAGCCGAGCGCGCGCGAATGGCTCGCCGACAAGGGCTGGGATCCGGCCTATGGCGCGCGCCCGCTCAAGCGCGTGATCCAGAAATCGGTGCAGGATCCGCTGGCCGAAATGATCCTCGCCGGTTCGATCAAGGACGGCGAACGGGTCACGGTCTCGGCGGGCAAGCAGGGGCTCACCTTCAACGGCAAGCTCGCGCAGGCGGCGTAGGCGCACGCGTCTGCAACGAATGATGCTGTCATGCCCCGCGAAAGCGGGGCATCCAGTATTCGCGGTCATCAATTTCTCGAAAAGGCGATGATTGCTGGATCATCCGCTTCCGCGGATGATGACGGCCGAGTTTGGATCAGCGTGTCGCGACGCGCGCGGGCTTGCGCGTCATGATGGAGTCGAGCCGCGCGCGTTCCTGCTCGAACGCCGCCAGTATCGGGCCCTGAAGCTCGCGTCCGCGTGGCAGCTTGATGCGCATCGGATCCACGAAGCGGCCGTTGACGCGGATTTCGAAGTGCAAATGCGACCCGGTCGACAGGCCGGTCGAGCCCATGAAGCCGATGACCTGGCCTTGTCGTACGTGGCCGCCTTCATCGACGCCACGCGCGAAGCCGCTCATGTGGCCGTAGGCGGTCTCATAGCCGTTGTTGTGGCGGATGAGGATGAACTTGCCGTAGCCCGACTCCCAGCCTTCCTTCTCGATCACGCCGTTGCCGGCGGCATAGACCGGCGTTCCCATGGGGCCGGCCCAGTCCACGCCGGTGTGCATCTTGGTGTAGCCGAGGATCGGATGGCGGCGCAGGCCGAAGCCGGAGCGCATGACTGCTTCCGCCACCGGCTTGCGCACCAGGAACTTCTTCGCGCTTTTGCCGTCCTCGTCGTAGTAGTCGACGATGCCGTCGTCGGGCGACTGGTAGCGGTAAAGCCTTTTGCTTTCGCCGCCGACGGTGAGCGTCGCGAACAAAACGTCGTTGTGGGCGTCGGTCGCGGCTTGCTGTTCTTCCTCGCCGGCGTAGAGCACTTCGAAGGAATCGCCCGGCTGAGCCTTGCGCTGGAAATCGACGTCGTAGGAGTACATGCGCACGAGATCCTCGATGACGGGACGAGGGACCTGATCGCGCAGCGCGGTCTCGTAGATGCTCTGGTAGAGCGTCGTCCCGCTGCCGTCGTTGGCCGCCGTGCTGTTCTCATCGGATGTTTCGGCCACTTCGGTATCGACGTTCTTGACGTCGACCTGCACGTATTTTCCGGTGTCGGCCAGCGCCACCGCGGCTTCGACGCCGGAATCGTTGGCGACGATCACGCGCACCGCCTGAAGACGCTTGGAATCCGGAACCGGC
>CAVUKJ010000003.1:0-327500 GCA_963742095.1 uncultured Alphaproteobacteria bacterium | reverse complement strand
GTAGAGCACTGGATGGGCTAGGGGGACTTACCGTCTTACCAAACCTAACCAAACTCCGAATACCCATAAGCAATATCCGGGAGACACACGGTGGGTGCTAACGTCCATCGTGGAGAGGGAAAAAACCCTGACTAACAGCTAAGGCCCCTAATTCGTGGCTAAGTGTGAAAGGATGTGGGAATCCCATAACAACCAGGAGGTTGGCTTAGAAGCAGCCATCCTTTAAAGAAAGCGTAACAGCTCACTGGTCTAAACAAGGATTCCTGCGCCGAAAATGTAACGGGGCTCAAGCCACGAGCCGAAGCTTTAGGTGTGCACGCAAGTGCATGCGGTAGCGGAACGTTCTGTAAGCCCGTGAAGGGAGACCCGTGAGGGCTCCTGGAGGTATCAGAAGTGCGAATGCTGGCACGAGTAACGACAAACAGTGTGAAAGACACTGTCGCCGAAAGTCCAAGGGTTCCTGCGTAAAGCTAATCTGCGCAGGGTTAGCCGGTCCCTAAGGCGAGGCCGAAAGGCGTAGTCGATGGGAATGCCGTTAATATTCGGCAGCCAGTGGGTGGTGACGAATTCCGTATGTTGTTCTCTCTTACTGGATTGAGAGAGCTGCGAAGGAGTTCCAGGAAATAGCCCCCACATAGTCCGTACCCTAAACCGACACAGGTGGACTGGTAGAGAATACCAAGGCGCTTGAGCGAACTATGTTGAAGGAACTCGGCAATTTACCTCCGTAACTTCGGGATAAGGAGGCCTTCTGTTTGCGCAAGCAGGCAGGAGGGGCACAGACCAGGGGGTGGCGACTGTTTAACAAAAACACAGGGCTCTGCGAACACGGAAGTGGACGTATAGGGTCTGACGCCTGCCCGGTGCCGGAAGGTTAAGAGGAGGGGTGCAAGCCTTAAATCGAAGCCCCGGTAAACGGCGGCCGTAACTATAACGGTCCTAAGGTAGCGAAATTCCTTGTCGGGTAAGTTCCGACCTGCACGAATGGCGTAACGACTTCCCCGCTGTCTCCAACATAGGCTCAGTGAAACTGAATTCCCCGTGAAGATGCGGGGTTCCTGCGGTCAGACGGAAAGACCCCGTGCACCTTTACTATAGCTTTGCAATGGCATTCGTGACTGCTTGTGTAGAATAGCTGGTAGACTTTGAAGCTCGGGCGCCAGCTCGGGTGGAGTCGAAAGGTGAAATACCAGCCTAGTGGTTATGGCTGTCTAACCGCGTCCCGTTATCCGGGGCCGGGACATTGCATGGTGGGTAGTTTGACTGGGGCGGTCGCCTCCCAAAGAGTAACGGAGGCGTGCGATGGTAGGCTCAGAGCGGTCGGAAATCGCTCGTTGAGTGCAATGGCATAAGCCTGCCTGACTGCGAGACTGACAAGTCGAGCAGAGTCGAAAGACGGTCATAGTGATCCGGTGGTCCCGCGTGGAAGGGCCATCGCTCAACGGATAAAAGGTACGCCGGGGATAACAGGCTGATGATGCCCAAGAGTCCATATCGACGGCATCGTTTGGCACCTCGATGTCGACTCATCACATCCTGGGGCTGGAGCAGGTCCCAAGGGTTTGGCTGTTCGCCAATTAAAGTGGTACGTGAGTTGGGTTCAAAACGTCGTGAGACAGTTTGGTCCCTATCTGTCGTGGGTGTAGGAGAATTGAGAGGATCTGTCCCTAGTACGAGAGGACCGGGATGGACGCACCTCTGGTGGAGCTGTTGTCGCGCCAGCGGCAGTGCAGCGTAGCTACGTGCGGACGGGATAATCGCTGAAGGCATCTAAGCGAGAAACCCACCTCGAAACGAGTTCTCCCTTGAGAGCCGTGGTAGACCACCACGTTGATAGGCCGGATGTGTAAGCGCGGTAACGCGTTGAGCTTACCGGTACTAATCGCTCGATTGTCTTGATTGCTCTCATTTCCAATGCCCATCGCTTTCGAAGAGAAAGCAATGGCGCACACTGAAAACGAAAGACTTCTTGCTTCAAACGTCCTTGGCCGGCCTGGTGGTCTTAGCGGGGGGCCTGTACCCGATCCCATCTCGAACTCGGCCGTAAAACTCCCCAGCGCCGATGGTACTAAACCTCAAGGTTTGGAAGAGTAGGTCGCTGCCAGGCCTGCCAAGGACGCTTCTCCTCGACACGATGTTTTCAAAAGAACGGCCGCCGGAAACGGCGGCCGTTTTATTTGTGGAGCTGCCCTCCGCAAATCGAAAGCCGCCGCGGCTCGCCCCGCGGCGGCTTTTTTCGTTGTTTACGGGATTTTACGGAGCCGCCCCGCTTGAGGCAGATCAATGGCGGGCGCCGGCGCCGGTGGGACCCTTGCACTCGAGGGCGCGTCACCTCGAACCGCAAAGGGGCTTCTAATGTCGAACTCTCCGATGGAAAAAGGTTTGATTCTTTATTTCCGTTTCGTCATGGCGTGGACGTTTCTCTACGCCGCGTCGCATCAAGTTTTCGTGCCGAGCTTCAGCGTGATCGGCTTTCTCGGCCACACCAAGACCTGGCATGACGTCTTCGTCGTGTTCACGACGCCGACCATGGCACCGATCACCACCTTCCTGGTCGAATACGGCCACCTGCTGATCGGCCTGTCGCTGCTCACCGGCTTGATGGTGCGCGTCTCCGCGAGCTTCGGCGTGCTGCTGATGATCGTCTACTGGTTCGCGCACATGGATTGGCCGTTCATCGAGAACACCAACAATTTCGTCGTCGACTATCACCTCGTGTACGGCGGCGTGCTGGTCTACCTGATCGTCAAGCGCGCGGGCCATGTGTTCGGGCTCGACGGCTGGGTCGAGAATTTCGAATTCTTTAAGCAGCATCCGGGCCTCAAGCCGCTGGTTGCCTGACCAACACGCACTTGCAACGGAAAGCCCGGCTTGCGCCGGGCTTTTTCGTGGTTTCGGCGTCAGCTTTTCTTGGCGCGCTTGGCGCTCCACAGCGCCGAGACGCGGCGGCGGAAGGCCTTCGGCTTTTCCGCGAACAGCCGGCCGGCGAGATTTGCCGCCGATTTCAGGTGCGCGTTGCGGCGCTGCTCGATCAGCGGCGTCAGTCGCGAGCGCCATGGCGCCAGCGGATGGTGCGGCATCGTGAAATTGGTCAGCATCGCGAGGTCCTGGCAGGCGCCGAGCCTGTTGCGCAGGCGTTGCGCCTCCTCGGCCCAGACGCGCCCAAGCCGCGGCCAAAGCGGCTCGATCAGATCCATCTGATGGCGATGCTCGACGACGCGCCGGCGCAGGTCGTGCAGGTGTTCAGGCTCCGCGCTCGGCCAGGTGTCGGGCACGAGCTGCCGCGCGCGCCGGTAGGTGGCGATCAATCCGTCGGCCACCGTGTCGAAATCGATCGCTTTAATGGGCCAGCGCTCGAGCGAGAGCGTCGCGTAGTCGAGATAGCGCGACAGTTTCTCGCGCGTCTGTTTGGTGAAGCTCGTCTTCTCCGCTGCGTCGCGGATCTCCGTGAGCCGCGCGCGGATTGTCTCGGCGGAGGTGGGCGAGAACGGCAAATCGCACTTGCGCAGGTCGTCGAGCGCATCGAGACCGGCCTGCGCGTCACGTGCGCCGGCAAGCCCCCGCATCAGCTCGCGTGCCTCGGCCCGCATCTGGTCGGCCGGTTCGCCGAGCGGACGGCCGAGCAGCCGCAGCAAGGCGCGCCAGCGCTTAAGCGCCTTGCGCACCTCATGCACCACCTCGGGATCGGCGAGCTCGGGATCGCTCAGCGCCCGGCGGGCGTCGGCAATAATGGAACGCGCGGCGGCCGCCAGGCCATCGCCAAAACTGCCGTCCTGGCCGGCATCCCCCACCATGGCGGCCTTCTGCCGCCGCTTGGTGACAGATTGATGAAAAGTTCCGCGCCGCGCCCTTCCCATTGCCCTTTGCCGTTGCTACATAGCCCCCGAAACGCGCGGGCCTAGCCCCGCGCTTCGCATTTTGGCGCGGGGTGGAGCAGCCCGGTAGCTCGTCAGGCTCATAACCTGAAGGTCGTAGGTTCAAATCCTACCCCCGCAACCAAATACCGGATAAGCCCTTGAAAATACAAGGCGCGTTCGCCTAAGGGGCGAATATCGGATGTATCACGGATACATTCAAGGCCGCTGCGATGCGCCAAGCCGTGCTCGTCGCTCTGTTCGTTCGCTGGGTTAAGCCGCCGCGACGCCAAGCAGTTGGCTCTTAATCAGCGGGTCCTAGGTTCGAGTCCTGGTGCGCCCACCACGGCGCTGCCCCGGGCTCGGCAACATCACCGCGGCTGCGGTGCGCGGTGCCACCATTGCCGAGGCGACGCCGTTGCAAGCCGACGGCAGCGATGAGCACAAGACGCCGGCTACGGCGGACGCCGTCGCGGTGATCGTGCAGATTTCGCGCGACGTCAGTGACGCCAACCCCGGTTTGCAATGGGTTGCCACGCGCCGTCCGGCCGCGGCCACTAGGTGGGGCCAAAACACTGGCGGCTTGAACGAATAGGCGACCAAGGCTGATACGACCGCTGCCCTAACGCAAGGTGTTCTACCGGCAGCATACCGGCATTATAAAGTGTGACCATGTGCATGCCGATCTGGGTGCAAGCCGTTTCCAAACCGCGGACAAAGCGTTGCTTTACCGCGGACAAACGTTGCTTTTCCGAAAGGTAGCGTTTCACAACCGAATACAAACGTTTCCGGCTTTTCGATAAGCTGCTGTACATCCACGGAAAAGCGCGCAACGTGTCTAACTATGCGAATAAGACGGCGTTACCACGGTGGACATGACTCGGGGGGAGCCAAATTTTTTCTCCCATGATGGTCACGTGCCAACAAGAACCGAACCCATGATTGGGATCCTGGTGCGGCGTTCGTGAGACGACGCTCGCTATTCCTCCAGGAGCGGCGACGGGGCTGAAATTAGCGGGGGCTGTCGGCTTTCCGCTCATCGCCGGCGGGCGCGCAAACGTCAGGCTGGGGACAGCCTGTCGCTTCGGTCTTGCTGATCGCCGGAGTTATCGTTCTGGCAATTCCGTGAAACGCTTCGCGTATAGTATTCCCCGGAAGGCGGAAAACCCCTTCAACATTTTTTGCAGAAAAAAAGTGTTTCTAAAGTAGATACAAGACGTTTCAAAAGGGGGGGAGTAACGGGGGGAGAAAGTCAAAAGTGCGCCGCCAATGTTTTTTTGGCGCTCCCCGCTAAGTGATCTACAGACCTCCGATAATATTATCTCCATGCTGCCGCGAACCCGCGCAACACCAGGGCTTCTATTCGAGGCCGCTTCGGCCCGCCCGGATATCACGCTGCCGGGGTCGGAAGCCGAAGGGATGGCCGTGATGGCAGCTCGCTCGATGTCGGACCTAGCCGACGTCTAAAGATGCTCGTCGTTCCAGTTCCCGCATAGCGCAGTATCGCCAGTCGTCATGCATGTGATGTCGTCCATCGCGTAGCCAGCGTAAGTAATCACGTGGCACAGAATGCCACGGCAGACCGCGGTGCTGCCCAAATGTTAAACGGGAGAATAGCCTCGGCTCTTGCGTCCAAGATACAAGTTCATCGATTGCGGCCCGCTCAAGAAGCCGCATCAATAGCCAAGCGGTGACGTAGGCATCGGCCTCGGCGCGGTGAGCTTGGGCTGCCACTTGTCGGTCGAACCCGGCGACGCCATCGAAGGCGTGCCAGTACCTGAGCACTTGGTTGGCGTGGCTTGGCGCCTCGGGCCAAGCACGCAGGGCACATTTTTGCGTGCAGATCCATCGCGTGCCAATGGGCGTGGGGATGTAGCCTCGCTCGAAATCGGCATTGTGAGCCGCATAGTAGAGTGGCGAATTGTCGGCGTAATTCTTCCACACGGTGTCAAACGGTTCGGCGTCGACCATAGTTATCGGTGACTAAAAGACACCAATGGTTAAGAGGCCGAAAACAGACGCCATTTGGCCGACTCCCCGATTAATCCGGGCGGCGCGGGGCTTGGCTGGGTTGGATCAGGCCACTCTTGCGGCGCGCGCGAAGGTGAGCCGGAAGGCGGTGGTGTCGCTCGAAGGCGACGAGAATGAAACGATGGACTACCGCAGGCTGGCCGTTCTTAAGAAGATTCAACGTGTCCTGGAGAACGAGTTCGGAATTGAATTTCAAGAAGCAACAAAAAAAGCCGGAGTAGGGGTGCGGTTTAAATGGGTCGGACCAACTTAATCGCTTCTGACACTTAGCAGACGCACCAGTCTATCCGGACAATGTCCGTTATCAGGGGTGAAGCGGACATGCTCCGGAGCTCTCGGAATGTCCGCTACTGACCCAAAGCGGACATTGGCTGTGCGCTGCGGCAATGATTTTGATGCCGGTTTGCCCCTATCGAAGTACTCGCCTGAGCCGATAGGATGCTGTGTCCTGAGCCTGAGGTCGGACATGCAGCGGCGCAAGTTCATCACGCTTCTCGGCGGTGCAGTGGTCGCAAGGCCGCTTACGGCATGGGCGCAGCAGCCGGGTAGAGTGCGGCGTATTGGAGCATTGCTCGGGATATCAAAGAGCGATCCGGAGGCGCAGCCACGCATTTCAGCCCTCCGCGCCGAGTTGAAGAAGTTAGGTTGGGAAGACGGCCGCAATTTAAATGTCGAATTCCGGTTCGGTGGCAGCGACGTCGACAGTATGCGGACCTACGCGCAGGAACTAGTCGGCTTGGCACCGGAGGTCGTTGTAACACAAAGCAATCTCGCGGCGACTGCTGTGCTGCGAGAAACACGCACAATACCTGTTGTCTTCACGATAGTCGGTGATCCGGTTGGCAGTGGCTACATCAAGAACCTGGCGCATCCGGGCGGCAACGCTACCGGGTTCACGAGTTTCGAGCCGCCGATTGCGGGGAAATGGCTGGATTTGCTCAAGACAGTCGCGCCGCAAGTTACGCGCGCGGCGGCAATTATGCATTTGGAAACGACAGCCAATGTCGAATTCCTGCGGGCGGCTGAGGCCGTTTCGGCTTCGATCGGAGTGACGCTTTCCGCGACAGGCGTGCATGACGCGATCGATATCGAACGCTCAATTGATGCATTCGCGAGCAGCTCGAATGGCGGGCTGATCATATTTCCGAACCCAGTCACCAACGTCCATCGCGATCTCATCTTGAAATTGGCGACCCGTCACCAGCTGCCGGCGATCTACCCATTTCGGTACTTCGCCACAGGCGGTGGTCTAATGTCCTATGGGATCGATGTGATTGATGTGTACCGTCGGGCCGCCGTGTATGTCGACCGCATTCTGAGAGGCACCAAGCCCGACGACCTTCCGGTGCAGCAGCCGACCAAGTTCGAAACGGTCATCAACCTCAAGACCGCGAAGTCCCTCAGTCTAACCATACCGCCGGGCCTACTCAACGCGGCCGACGAGGTGATCGAGCAGTGATGCTATTTGCTGCGCTGCATGAGTGCGCTATTGGCACCTAGCGGACACGCCAGTCAGGCCGGCCAACGTCCGCTATTGGACTAACAACGAACATTGGCCAGCACCTATGCGGGACGCGCCGGTCGCGAATGACCCAAAGCGGACATCGTGGCCTCGATAGACACCCTCAATACCAAATCATAGACTTCGGAAAATAGCGCGGGTGGTAGGGGGCGTTGCCGTGGAATTACGGGGCTCTAGCTATCTTTATACAATTTTCACTGGCTCGATCACTTATGCGGGTTTTGCTGCACTTATTATCATGTTCCGCCAAACTATTGGTGGCGGAGTGTCAAACTATGATATTTTTATAATCCGTACTGTTCTTCTGAGGAGCTTTATTGTCGCTATTTCCGCGATGATGCCGCCGTTATTGGCGCTATTCGATTTGTCTCAATCAATCATTTGGCGCTTATCTAGCTTGATTGCGGCACTGCTAATGGGCTCGTATGTTTTGACATTTCCTATGAGACGACGCGCAGTCACAGATATCCCGTTGCCGACATTTGCCCTGATATCTTTCGCTTTGGGAGCGGTTATAGCGATATTCCTCCTGATCATCGTGCTGGGAATTTTTGTTGAGCCTGCCGCCGGTCCATTTGCATTCGGCGTGACAGCTTTCCTTCTTTTGTCATTCTTTACTTATTTGGCGCAGCTTGAACTCTTAGTTCGAGGTCATCCCGATAAGAAGAAGCGCAAATGAGCAGTATCGCATATGGCGATGTCTGCTTTTGACCCACAGGCAACATCAGGCTTAGGCAAAGCTACAGGCTATGCATGTCCTTACACTCTCGATATCATTGCTCGTCAACATGGAGAGCGATGATGGCGAGCGGTACTGTTAAGTGGTTCAATCCGACCAAAGGCTATGGTTTTATTCAGCCGGCTGGTGGTGGCGGTAAGGACGTGTTCGTTCATATCTCAGCGGTCGAACGCGCCGGCCTCAGCACCCTCAATGAGGGTCAGCAGGTCGAATACGAAATGGTCTCCGATCGAGGCAAGGAATCCGCCGGCAATCTCAAGGTCAAGTGAGACCGCGCGTAAAACTAAAAACCCGCCGGGCGTAAACAGCGGGCTTCATCTTCGGCTATAGTTCGCGCATGCCGACGCTCCCGGCCGCCTCAGTTGGCGGCCTCTTTCATTTTGTCCGCTTCTGATGCTGTGGACGGCTCCTCCACCGGCACGTGAGTGCCATGAATGTGGGTGCTGTTAAGGCCCCCACAATTTGGAGGAGCCAAGCATGCATACGGTCACAACCATCGGTCTCGACATTGCCAAGTCTGTCTTTCAGGTCCACGGCATCGACGCTGAAGATAGGGTCATCATCCGGCGGCAACTGAAGCGCCGCTACGTCCTAGCGTTTTTTGAGAAGCTACCGGCGTGCCTGGTCGGCATCGAGGCCTGCGCCTCATCGCACCATTGGTCGCGGGAGCTCAAGGCGCTCGGTCACACGGTGCGGCTGATGCCGCCGGCCTACGTAAAGCCCTACGTCAAGCGGCAGAAGAATGATACCGCTGACGCGGAGGCGATCTGCGAGGCGGTCACCAGGGCCAACATGCGGTTCGTCGCAACCAAGACCCCAGAACAGCAGAGCTGCCTGATGCTCCATCGCACGCGCCATCTGTTCATCCGCCAGCAGACCGCGGTGATCAATGTGATCCGATCCCATCTTGCTGAGTTCGGGATTGTCGCTCCGGTCGGCCGCAAGGGTGTCGAAGGGCTGCTCGATGTCGTCGCCGATCCAAGGGACAAACGGGTGCCAGAAGTTGCACGGATGTGTCTCGCGGCACTTGGGGCACAACTGCGCAGGCTCAAGGCGCAGATTCTGGAGTTCGACCGTATGATTCTGGCCTGGCATCGATCGAATGAGGCAAGCAGACGGCTCGATGCGATCCCTGGCGTCGGCCCAGTGCTAGCCACGGCCCTGGTTGCCTGCGTTGCTGACCCAAAGATCTTCCGATCGGGGCGCAACTTCTCGGCCTGGATCGGGCTGGTGCCGAAGCAGCACTCAAGCGGTGGCAAAGACAGGCTCGGCAGTATCAGCAAGCAAGGCGATCGCTATCTGCGCAGCCTGTTCATGGCCGGCGCGCTTGCCGTCATTCGCTATGCCAAGCTCCACGGCACCAAGCATCGGCCCTGGCTCACAGCGTTGTTGGCGCGGCGGCCGGCCAAGGTCGCCGCCATCGCACTTGCTAACAAGATTGCACGGATGGTCTGGGCGATGATGGCCAGGGGCGAGCGCTACAAGGAGCCCGTCGCGCTTGCGGCGTAAACGAGATCGCGCCGGACATCCGGCGTGATGTGAAGGTTGGAAAGGGCGAACAGCACGTAATGCAGAGCCGGTCGATCCGGCGATCAGGACAACCCACTAGTGCCAGCGCATTGTCGAATGCGTGCTTCTGACCGGGACCTGATCCGCGGAGGGCATTATGGCCAGCGGCCCGGTGTGCCGCACTTAAAGGCCGAACACATGGCTGCACCGACCAAGGCTGCAAACGTGAAGAAAGTTCTTGCCAACCCGGAGCCGTCCACACATGGCACTTAGCGGACATCGCGACCACCGCAATTAATGTCCGCTATCGGAGTAACAACGGACATCCGGCGTCACTAAATCGAAATGCTTCGGTAGGGGGTACGTAGTTCCTCACTTGGGCGCTGAACCAGCGTGGCAAAAAGGTGAACTCTCGATTGCCGCCAGCTCTTTAATGTTTCGCCGCAGATCTCACACTCTAAGGCATCAGTCTCGGGCAACAGGGTTCGCTCGCCCTCAATCTCATAAATCGCTCCACACGAGCATTCGAGTTTTCTAAGTATCGTCATATTGCCAGCTTGCTGCCAGACTTACTGGATAGTTTTGCGAAATATCAAAAGAGAGTGGTCCCTTTTCCGCGCGCCAGGGCAATCAAAACCACTAACTTTCAGAAGCGCTTTTCTCGGCGATAAACTGGTGGTCGATTGACGTAGATCAAAATCGACGCTTGACGCACCGCCTAGAGTCCCCTTGTTGCTGGGTCATGAAGGGAGAGCATCATGACTGTTCTGGCCCAGCGTGAGCGTCAAACCCTGTATGTCGGCGAAATGATGCAATGCCTCGGTATTGAGCCGGCCGGAGGCATCGTACCTCGGCTAAGCCTAAGCTACGCCACCGCGTTTCACCGATGCAAAGCTTGTCCGTCTAAGCAAGCCTGCCGCAACTGGCTCGATAGCTTGTCGAGGTCGGTCGTGTTCGCCCCGCGCTTCTGTCCCAATGCCGACATTTTGTTTGAGTTGCAAGTCAGTCAGCCGCATCAGCCAAATTCGTGATGGAGGCTCACATGCCAAACCTCGACAACGAATTGCCGCGCGCTCTTGTACAAACTGTCTTCAACAGCATTGCGGACTGGGTTGGCAGGTATCGCCAAAATTTTGGCCTCAATAATCAGTTCGGACAATGTACGCCGGACGAAGTTATGCGCGTTGCAAAAGACCTCAAACTAACCCCGACCGAACTTAAAGAATTAGCGTCGAAGGGGCCGAACGCCGCGGATCTGTTGCTGAAGATGCTCTCGGCGTTACACGTGGATCGGAAGGCTCTTGAGAATTCTGACCCGAACGTCATGCAGGATCTCCAGCGGCTGTGCACGACATGTGGGGCTAAGAAACGATGCGAGCGTGAACTTGCCGATGGAACCGCCGTCGATCACTTCCAGGAGTTTTGCCCCAACGCCTTCACCCTAGATGCCCTGCTTAACCGGAAGGCTCAATCGTCCAGTCTATAACCGAGCGCGATCTTATGCGTGAAGTTGGAGACCAACATGACAAAGCTAGCACCCCATGTTGCTGATTTTGAACGGCTGGAAGAGGAGATCAATGAGGCTCTCCTCAAGTGCCCGCCTGATGGCCAGATGTTTGTCGAACTCAGACGCCGCCAGTTGCATCTGAAAGAAGAAATTGAACGTCTCCGCTGCGAGACACCAGGGGACAAGACCCTGCACTAAAGGCGCCCCAAGGCCGTGCTAAACGCTCGCTGCGACCATAAACACTAATGGAGTTAGAGATGTATTTAGGCGGCTTTACGTATGCTGACCGGCCTAGGTTGAATCCCCGAGTATACTAATTCGAGCTTTAGGCGCTGCGTCCATGGATGATTGCGCCAAACATTACACCGAAACTGTGCCCAATCTGCAAAGTGACAATGGACGTGTCCGAGTCCAAAGGTTCGTCATCTGGGTACGACACTTTCACCTGCCCCCATTGCGGGACAATTATCTCGCATAGACCCAATATCCCTTACGAAGCCGATAGAGGCGATGATTAGGCCGCGTCATGACCGACGAAGATAGGAACCGAGCTAACAGAGTGGATTGCTCAGCAAACGGTGTAATTAGCGCATTCTGGCGCGGGCGCATGGTCTACGAGAACGGTCGGGTACGGCGGTTTGAAACTGAGCGCGATGCTTGGGAATTTCTCGACCGCTGTGATGCGGCGGGCAAAATCATACATTGATGGGGGTCGTATCAGTTGGCCGCTATTGGCACTTAACGGACAAACCACCCGCGCGCGCGTTTGTCCGCTGTTGGGGCAACAACGGATATTGGCCGGGGCTGGCGCTAATTGCCTCGGCCACTAATGACCCAAAGCAGACATCGTGGGCTTTCTGCAACGTTATGCGCGCACCGTCATCAACGCGTTATATATCCGCGCATCAACTAAGAAATGCGTGACAACAGCCCCAGCCCACATCGCACCGAGGGCCACCCAAGCGGTCAAAGCAAAAATTGCGCCGCCGGTTACGCCAGCTCCTACAGCACAGCCCCCGGCCAACATGCCGCCAAAACCCATAAAGATGGCTCCGAAAATGTAGCGAGGCATGCTCTGGCCGTCATGGAATCCTTCCAACTTCCATTCGCTTGTAATCAATGCACTAAAGAGGGACCCAGCGAACACGCCAGGGACAAGTGCAATGCCAAACCCGAGCTGCACCGTTGGCGAGCTGATGAACGCCATGAGAGTGTCCGCTGACGGGCCAGTGAAACTAACACTGTTGATCGTGATCACCGCGAATGAATGCTGGGAAACCGTGAAAGTGAAAAGCCAACCCGCTGCGACGGAAAGACCTACGCCGATGGCGCTTGCGCCGCTACCGAGACCAATCCGCGCACGGTGGGCAAGCCATAGCGCAAAAGCGAGCCAACTCGTGCCCAAGGCCAGACCAAACACCGGGCCGGCATGAAAGAACGACAGTAGGTATCGTGATTCGCCACCGTCTACCGTCCACAATTCCGCTAGCGCCTCTCTGACCGGCGATAAGACACCGCGAAAGGAGGCTTGCGCTGTAATGGTCAGAATGAGTCCAGCAACCAACGCACGCAAATTTCCGGTTGCTGAAAGCACCAACAGACGGGCGGCGCAACCACGCGCCAAGATCATTCCGGCGCCGAACATGAGCCCGCCAATGACGCTGCCTGAGAGGCTTCCGCGCGCCGCAAGCTGACGCGCATCGGCAACATCGAGCAGGCCCCACACTATGGCCGCCTGTGTTGCGGCCACCGCCGCGCTAAATGTCAGCAGCCAGATGGCGACCTTGGTGGACAGGAAGCCCCCCGAAAACTCAATGACTGCGGAGCGCAAACAGAATTTGCTATGTTGAGCTAACGATCCGAACGCAAGTCCAATCACAAACCCGCCTGCAGCGAGGACGCTGGGCTCACCAAAACGGCCGATAAGTGCTTCGAAATTCAAATTTTGTACCCTTCATGAATTTCTTGATCCAATGGACGGATCTATCATTGATCTACCTCAAAAAATCGGACCGAACTCGTTCGGACCAGGAATGAACGCGTTGGCCGCTCGGAAGTTGTACGCCTTTGATTTTTATCAAACCTGAGAGAGCCAAATTATGGAATTTGATGGGGTGCCTGCAATGAGGAGATTCAGGTAATGGCCGATCAATCGAAAAGCTTGTCGATAAAGGTGTCTCGACGTTCAGCGCTACTGCAGGGAGCGGTGTGCGCCGCAGGTGTCGCAACAATCCTTGTCACCAACGTAGATTCCGCAAAGGCAGCCAAGTTGCCGCAACAATCGGTCGGATATCGACCAACGCCGAACGGCGATCGCCAATGCAGCAACTGCAAGCTATTTGTGGCGCCTGATGAATGCGAGAAAGTGGATGGCAAAGTTAGTCCACAAGCGTATTGCGTGCTTTGGCAAAAGCTCTAAGGCAAAAACTAAATTACTAGGAGAAACGGCAGACTTTCAAAGTCGAGCGTCCGACGTCGCTTATTGGCACTTAGCGGACATTGCGGCGCGGCTGACCGATGTCTGCTTTTGACCCAAAGCGGACATAGACCACAAAGGATAAGGGCCTGGTTGATCCAGGCCCTGTTGCTACTCGCGACCTCACGATGGCTGTTCGCTCGTCGTATTCCATCGAGATGTCCTTGGCGGCGTAATCGGGCATGAATGCCGCTGCCACCAGACTGATATTGTATTTGTTCTTTCCCTTGATCAGTACCCATGTCCGGTCCCCAATCTCAGCCCGAGCCCCGCACTACGCCAACTTCACCTGACACAGACCATCCTTCCATCGGGCATGCGAACGGCCGCGTGACCCGTATGTTTAAGACACCAGGATTGATTTTGACCGCCCCAAATGCATCGGCCTGTCACACTGCTGCGATGTCGGTTCGGACCGCAGCCACCCAACGCGAACGCCGACGTAATCGCCGACGATAAGGCGGAAAAAATCATAAAGCCAAGCAGCGCAGTTCTGAGCATTTTCACGAATGCCTCCCATTTACGCGCGACTTTTGGTAATCGCGGCTTTGATTGTACTTCCAACAAGCGCTCAGTCGTCAAGACGCTCGTCCACAAAGAGCGTGCAAGAATGCCTGTTCATGACCCTTAGCGGGCTTGCCACACGCGCGCGTTGCGGCATGCCGGACACGCCTGGGCGAAACTGATATATTGCTAAATTCCCGGTCTCGGCTCGCGCGAATGCGAGGCGTGGTGTGCGTTCGTAAAGGGTCGGCGATGAGGTGGTGGGTACTTGCGTTTGCTGCGTTAGCAGGCGCATTGCCGACGTCGGCGGCCTACGCTCAAACATTCAATCAGTTCGTCGGTTTTGGCGACAGCACCGTCGACAGCGGCCGGTATCGCAATCTGGCATTTCCGACCGGCAACGCTGCGATCGATGGCGCGCTGCCCGCAGCAATTCCGAATGGCGGAGGCATTTCGACGACCGGCCCCGGTCCAGTCAGCTCGCAGGTGCTCGCCGGCTATTTCGGGCTAAACGCGACCCCGGCCGATCAGGGCGGCTCGAATTACGCTACTGGCGGCGCGCGCAACGATCAGGTCGGCTCGCTGCCGAACGCCGTGCCAACCGTCACGCAGATTCAGAACTATCTCGCCGCCAATGGTGGCGCGGCGAATGGCAACGCGCTCTATCTCATCGGATCTGGCGGTAACGACGTTACCCTCTATGTCAACCAGGTCGCGGCCAACACCATTACGCTGGCGCAAGGGTTTCAGAACGTCACGCAATCAGCCAACGATCTGGTGGGCGCGATCACGCAGTTGCATGCCGCGGGCGCACGATACATTCTTGTTCCGAACCAACCGCAATCGTTTGGGACCGCGAACGAGCAGTCGCTGCGCACGACGTATGACAATGCGCTGTGGTGGGGACTGGCATCGGCCGGCGTCAATTTCATCCCCGTCGACTACAATGCGGTCATTCGCGCGGTGGCGTCCAACCCATCGTCCTTTGGCTTCATCGCCAATGCGGGGGCTGCCTGCATTCCGCAAGCCGGTCTGACCACGGGCTATGCCATCTTGTGCACGCCGCTTACCTTGGTTGCCCCGAACGCAGCACAGACGCATTTTTTTGCCGATGACGTCCATCTGTCGACCGCCGGGCAAAAAGTGCTCGCCGATTACGAATACAACCTCGTCACCGCGCCGAGCATGATCTCAATGCTCGCCGAGGCGCCGCTGCAGACCCGCGCCAATCTCCTCACCATGATCCAAAATCAAATTCCGTTGTCGCAAAGTCAGAACGGGGCCAAGGGCTTCAACACGTGGCTCTCGGGGGACGTGTCGAGCCTTCAAATCAAGAACTATCCGGGCTTCCCTGGCGATCCCGGCACCCCGGTCGCGCTGGCGGCGGGCTTCGACTACCGGATATCGAAGGATTGGCTGGTCGGTCTTGTGCTCGCCGGAGGGCATCAGCACGCCAATTTTGCGATGAGCTTCGGCGGCTTCACGCAGGACGAAGTCTCAGTCAGCGCCTATTCGGCCAGCACGATCGGCCCAGTATGGTTCGACGTGATCGCCACCTACGGCGCGATTGCTTACGACTTGAAGCGCACGGTGCCTGTCGGCATTACCGTGCAGAACAATGCCGGCTCGACATCCGGCTCCGACATCTCGCTCGCCGGCGATGTCGGATACAATTTCCACTTTGGCATCATGACGTATGGCCCCGTCGCCGGAATGGCCTTGCAGCAGGTTCATGTTGACGGCTTCACCGAGTCCGGAAGCTTCACCAGCCTCGGCTTCGGCTCGCAGACCCGCAATTCCGCTGTCGGCGATCTCGGCGGCCGCGTCACGTTTGACCTCGGATGCCTGTCGCCTTTTGCAAAGGCAACATGGGACCATGAATTTGCGTCGACCGATCGGCAGGTCACGGCGATCCTGACGACTTCAGTCGCGCCAACGTATTCGATGCCGGCCGTGCAGGTCGGGTCCGATTGGGGCAGCGTCACAGCCGGGACAACTGTGAAGCTCGCAAGCAATGTCAGCGGGCTCTTCGCGGTCACCGGCACGCTGGCGCAGCAAAATGTCACCACCTACAGCGGCCAGCTCGGCATCAACGTGTCGTTCTAAGACCGCTAACTGCTTCAGCCACCAACCAACACCGCGGATGCGCCGCGGTAAATGAGCCGCGGAAACGCGCAGTGGAGCGGATTGCGAAGCCAAGTCCAAATCACTTAGAACCCTCCTTGGCAGACGCACCACCCACACCCCCTAATGGCCGCTTTGGGAAATATAGCGACATCGGCTAAAGACTCGTTCGTTGAGCAAACCAGTCCATCCGATATAGTCATTGAGACTGGCCGCCCGAGCGCGGCGATTTACGGGAGATGAGTCGCATGAACAAGCTGCTGTCCGCCGCGGCGCTCGCCGCAGTCCTGGGCCTCGCGCCCAACGCGTACGGCGACAACTATCCGTCGCGCCCGATCGTTATGGTGGTGCCGCTCAGCGCCGGCGGCTCGACCGACATCATCGGGCGAATCATGGCGGCCGCCATGGGCAAAGAACTCGGCCAAACGATCGTGGTCGAGAACACCTCCGGCGCCGGCGGCACCATCGGCGAGGGCCGCGTCGCGCACGCTGCTCCGGATGGGTACACCATCGCCATTGGCCAATGGGGCACCAACATGGCCAACGGCGCGATCTACAAGCTCAATTACGATCTGGCGAAAGATTTCGAGCCGATCGGGCTGATCGCGACGCAGCCGTTCTTCATCGCGGCGCGCAAGGACATGCCGGCGAATAATTTGAAAGAGTTCGTGGCCTGGCTGAAGACCAATGGCGACAAGACGAACGAAGGGCATTCCGGCATCGGAACGCCGTCACACGTCGCGGGGCTCCTGATGCAAAAGGCGGTCGGAACGAAATGGACCATGGTGCCGTACCGAGGCGCCGGCGAAGCGTCGCAAGCCTTGCTGGCGGGGCAGATTGACCTTCTGCTTGTGACCCCCGCGGTCGGCGCCGCGCAGGCGAAGGCCGGGCAGATCAGGGTCTACGCCGTGACGGCGCCGCAGCGGATCAAAACCGCGCCCGACGTACCAACCACCGACGAAGCGGGACTGCCAGGCTACTATTTCTCGTTTTGGCATGCGCTTTGGGCGCCGAAGGGCACGCCGAAACCGATCATCGCCAAACTCAACGAAGCGCTGCGCAAGGCGCTAGCCGATCCGGCGACAAACAAGCGGCTGGTGGATATTTCACAGGACATCTATCCGCCTGATCAGCAGTCGCCCGAAGCGTTGCAAAAATTCCAGCAGGCGGAAATGGACAAATGGTGGCCGATCATCAAGGCGGCCGATATCAAGGCGCAATAACAGGGCTAGTCATTCGCAACGTTGGATTTCCCGTTTCGGGGGTGAAGAACTTGAGCGGATGTCCGCTTCTGATGCTGTGGACGGCTCCTCCACCGGCACGTGAGTGCCATGAATGTGGGTGCTGTTAAGGCCCCCACAATTTGGAGGAGCCAAGCATGCATACGGTCACAACCATCGGTCTCGACATTGCCAAGTCTGTCTTTCAGGTCCACGGCATCGACGCTGAAGATAGGGTCATCATCCGGCGGCAACTGAAGCGCCGCTACGTCCTAGCGTTTTTTGAGAAGCTACCGGCGTGCCTGGTCGGCATCGAGGCCTGCGCCTCATCGCACCATTGGTCGCGGGAGCTCAAGGCGCTCGGTCACACGGTGCGGCTGATGCCGCCGGCCTACGTAAAGCCCTACGTCAAGCGGCAGAAGAATGATACCGCTGACGCGGAGGCGATCTGCGAGGCGGTCACCAGGGCCAACATGCGGTTCGTCGCAACCAAGACCCCAGAACAGCAGAGCTGCCTGATGCTCCATCGCACGCGCCATCTGTTCATCCGCCAGCAGACCGCGGTGATCAATGTGATCCGATCCCATCTTGCTGAGTTCGGGATTGTCGCTCCGGTCGGCCGCAAGGGTGTCGAAGGGCTGCTCGATGTCGTCGCCGATCCAAGGGACAAACGGGTGCCAGAAGTTGCACGGATGTGTCTCGCGGCACTTGGGGCACAACTGCGCAGGCTCAAGGCGCAGATTTTGGAGTTCGACCGTATGATTCTGGCCTGGCATCGATCGAATGAGGCAAGCAGACGGCTCGATGCGATCCCTGGCGTCGGCCCAGTGCTAGCCACGGCCCTGGTTGCCTGCGTTGCTGACCCAAAGATCTTCCGATCGGGGCGCAACTTCTCGGCCTGGATCGGGCTGGTGCCGAAGCAGCACTCAAGCGGTGGCAAAGACAGGCTCGGCAGTATCAGCAAGCAAGGCGATCGCTATCTGCGCAGCCTGTTCATGGCCGGCGCGCTTGCCGTCATTCGCTATGCCAAGCTCCACGGCACCAAGCATCGGCCCTGGCTCACAGCGTTGTTGGCGCGGCGGCCGGCCAAGGTCGCCGCCATCGCACTTGCTAACAAGATTGCACGGATGGTCTGGGCGATGATGGCCAGGGGCGAGCGCTACAAGGAGCCCGTCGCGCTTGCGGCGTAAACGAGATCGCGCCGGACATCCGGCGTGATGTGAAGGTTGGAAAGGGCGAACAGCACGTAATGCAGAGCCGGTCGATCCGGCGATCAGGACAACCCACTAGTGCCAGCGCATTGTCGAATGCGTGCTTCTGACCGGGACCTGATCCGCGGAGGGCATTATGGCCAGCGGCCCGGTGTGCCGCACTTAAAGGCCGAACACATGGCTGCACCGACCAAGGCTGCAAACGTGAAGAAAGTTCTTGCCAACCCGGAGCCGTCCACACATGGCACTGAGCGGACGCTCTAGCGGCAGCGATCAATGCCGCTTTCGGGGGTAAGGCAGACATCGCATTAATCTGCTTGCATGTCCGCTAATGACCCAAAGCGGACATTGGCTGTCCATTGCGGCAATGGTTTTTGAGCCGCTAAGATGCCGTCGTCTTGGCTTTGGGAGCGGATATGCGGCGACGGGATTTCATCACGCTTCTGGGCGGTTCGGCGGTCGCATGGCCGATAGCAGCGCGGGCGCAGCAGCCCGTCCGCTTGAAGCGTATGGGCGTGCTACTTGGCACCGTTGAAAAAGACCCTGAGACGAATGCCCGCCTTAAGGCTTTCCGACTGAGCATGCGCGATTTGGGTTGGATCGATGGGCGCAATGTTCAGATTGAATATCGGTTTGCTGGCAGCGATCCGAGGGCAATTAAGAACTATGTGACGGAGTTAGTCGGGTTAGCGCCAGACGTCATTGTCGCGAATAGCACGCCAGTCGTTGCTGCGATTAAACCGTCAACAAGTACCATTCCAATCGTATTCGTGGTCGTAAATGATCCAGTCGGCCAAGGTTTCATTTCAAATCTTACGCATCCCGGAGGCAATATCACTGGATTTTCATTCCTTGAACCCGAAATAGTAGGCAAGTGGATCGATTTGCTACGCGACGTTAAGCCTGATCTGTCGCGTGTCACATTGATGTTCAACCCGGATAGCGCGCCTTATTACGATAGTTACGTAAGATCATTCAAGAAACTGCCCCAGCAAAGTTCGGTCGAGTTGAACACGGCGCATGTGCGGAATGTGGCCGAGATCAACTCGGTGGTCGCCGAGTTGGCCCGTGAACCGAGTAGCGGTTTAATTACGGCGGGTGACCCGTTTATCGTCAATACGCGTGACGCTATTTTAAAAGTGGTTGCTCAGGGCAAGGTGCCCCTCATTTCTCCTTATAGGCAATTCGCCGTCGGCGGGGGTCTGATATCTTACGGGCCTGACACTGTCGATATCTTCCGGCGTTCAGCGTCCTACGTTGATCGCATTCTCAAGGGAGAATTACCCGCCAACTTGCCAGCTCAATCGCCCGACAAGTTCGAGCTCGTCGTAAATCTAAAAACCGCAAAAGCGCTAGGCCTTTCAGTAAGCGAAAGGTTCCTGCTGCTAGCCGACGAGGTAATCGAATAAAGGGATGCAATGTCTGCTTAGGGCACCTAGCGGACATTCGGGCGGATGCGATGAATGTCCGCTATTGGGGGTAAAGCAGACATGCCGCCGGCATGTAGCTATGTCTGCTAATGACCCAAAGCGGACATTGGCTGTGCACTGCGGCAATGGTTTTGATGCCGGTTTCGGCCCCTATCAAAGTACTCAATTAAACCGATACGATGCCGTCTCCTGAGCATGGGAGCGTACATGCAACGGCGCGAGTTCATCACGCTGATCGGCGGCGTAGCGGTCGCGTGGCCGTTCGCCGTGCGTGCGCAGCAGGCGGACGGCATGCGACGCATCGGCGTGATTGAGAGCGTAGGTGCGGATAATCCCGACGCTCTGGCGCGACACGCGGCATTCCTGCAAGGGCTACAGCAATTGGGCTGGACCGACGGCCGCAACGTGCGGATCGACACCAGGTGGGCCGAAGGTAATGCTGCCGACATACGCAAATACGCAGCTGAATTAGTCGCGCTCGCGCCTGACGTCATCATGTCCGCTGGCTCCGCGGCCATGGCGCCGTTGCTCCAAGCAACCCGCACTGTGCCGATCGTCTTCGCGATCGTCCCCGATCCGGTCGGTTCCGGCTTCGTCGATAGTTTGTCGCGGCCGAGCGGCAACGCTACTGGCTTTACAATGTTCGAATACAGTTTGTGCGGGAAATGGCTGGAACTGCTCAAGGAGATCGCACCGGGCGTGACGCGGGCGGCGATCCTTCGCGATGCCGCCATAACTGCCGGGATCGGCCAGTTCGCCGTCATCCAGTCGGTGGCACCGGCGCTCGGAGTGGAGGTCAGCCCTGTCAGTGTGCGCGACGCGACCGAGATCGAGCGCGCGGTCGCGGCGTTCGCGCAGTCCGCCAATGGCGGTCTGATCCTGACGGCAAGCGCGTTGTCGGCAGTCCATCGTGATCTGATCATCACGCTTGCTGCCCGGTACAAACTCCCTGCGGTCTACGACGAACGCTCGTATGCCGCTGCTGGCGGATTGATTTCGTATGGGCCGAATTTTCTCGACCAGTTTCGCGGCGCGGCCGGGTACGTCGATCGCATCCTCAAGGGCGCGAAGCCGGCCGATCTTCCAGTGCAGGTGCCGACCAAGTATCAGCTGGTGATCAACCTCAAGACCGCCAAAGCGCTTAGCCTTACTGTGCCTCCGACGTTGCTCGCTCGCGCCGACGAGGTGATCGAGTAGAGATGCCGTTTGCTGCGGTGCATGAGTCCGCTATTGGCACTTAGCCGACAAGCCAACTGCACCCGAGTTTGTCCGCTATCGGGGGTAAAGCGGACATGGCATGGACGTCGCAGAACGTCCGCTAATGACCCATAGTGGACATTCGCGGGATTTGATGCTTGTTTTTCCGCGCTCCCCCTTCGATATTTAAGACCAAACTTGTCCGCACGGTCCACGGGTTGAGCGTAAGCTCTTGTCTTCGCACCATAGCCGACCGAACAGCGCCGGAAAGAACAGCAACGTGATCGATATCCTGTTCAATGGTGTTGGGTGGACCGAGATCGCGCTCACCCTCAATCGTATCGCGGTTGGGATGTTCTTTATGCTCTCGGGCTACCACAAGCTGTTCAACCCAGAGCGCCATCGCGCGCTGGCCGAAGAACTAAAGGCGCTTGGCATTCATGCAGTAGGCTTTAACCAATGGTGGGTGCCGACAGTCGAGTTCACCGCCGGCTGCGCAGTCGTCATCGGGTTCCTTGCGCCGCTCGCCGCGCTTGGCCTGCTTTTCATCGCCGTCGTCGCCATCGCCACGTCGGGGTCGCAGCGAATCAAAATCAGTATGCCGATCGATAGAGCCGACCGAATCGACAATTGGCTGTATCTTCCTGAGATCCTCTATGTCTTCATGCTGATCATGGTCGTCTCGGCGGGCGCCGGACCCTACAGCCTCGATGCCGTGATCTTGGGCTTGATCGAGAAACGCGTCGTGTGAGTTCTCAACGGCGAAAGTCCCGCCCGTCATGATAGACGACATCAACAATGAGCTTATTCTCGCGGCTCGTCTTCTTCTCGCGACGCTGTTTCTGATCTTCGGCTTGAGAAAGCTGAGGGACTATTCGGGCACGGTAAGTCAAATGGTGCAGCTCGGCGTTCCGACGCCGGTCCTGGCGACTGTCGTATCGATCGTCATGGAGCTTCCTGTTGCGTTCGCGGTCGCCGTTGGCGCGTTCACGCGTCCTGCGGCTTTACTTATGGCTTTATACTCGCTGGGAACGGCGCTTATCGGGCATCGTTATTGGACAGTGAAAGGTGCGGACTACGTCGACAGCCTGGATGGCTTTTACAAAGACCTCAGCATCATGGGAGGCTTCTTGCTGTTGTCGATTACCGGTGCAGGACAATATTCGATCGATGCATTGTTCGGCATCGCCGCGCCATAACTAGCCGCCTCGACATTGCTGCGCGGCGTGCAGAACAAGGCACCGATGGTCAGACGAAATGTTTGGCCAAGAACGCAAGAATAAGGCTGGCGATCTCGTCGTTCTTCTCGTCCAAGGCGAAATGGCCGGCGTCGAGCAGGTGGATTTCGGCATCCGGCAGATCGCGCTTGAACGCTTCGCCGCCGGGAGCAATGAACGAGGGATCGTTGCGCCCCCAGACCACCAGAGTTGGCGGCTTGCGCATGCGCAGCCACGCTTGCCATTCCGGATAGGAGGCGACGTTCGTCCGGTAGTCGTACAGTAGATCGGCCTGAATTTCGCGTTGGCCGGGTTTCGACAGGTGGGCGTACTCGTCAGTCCAAGTGTCCGGGTTATAACGTTCGGGATGCGAGGTGCCCAGCGTGTGACGCTGTTCGGTCGCCGCGAACGACACGAATGCGTCGAACACTTGAGGGTGCACTTTCGGATCGGTCCAATATTGCGCAATGCCGGCCCACTTGGCGCCGAGGCCTTCCTCATAAACGTTGGCATTCTGGATGATTAGCACCTCCAACCGCTCCGGATGCGCCGACATGATGCGAAAGCCGACCGGCCCGCCATAGTCATGAAGGAAGAAGGTGTATTTGTTGATCTTGAGTTGATCGAGAAGAGCGTTGGTCGTCTTGGCCAAATTGTCGAAGGTGTACACATACGACGACGGTGGCGGGGCGTCACTCTGACCGAATCCCGGAAAATCGGGCGCTATCAGATGATAGCGTGTTGCGAGCAAGGGAATGAGCGTATCGAACTCGCGCGAGGACGAGGGAAACCCATGCAGGAGCACGATCGTCGGCGCGTCCTTCGGCCCGGCTTCGCGATAGAATACTCCGACGCCATCGACGGTAACGCGGTGATAGGTCGTTGTTGCGGACGTCGACCCCAGCGTGTTGGCCGCGCGTTCAGCCATTCCGTTTGATCTCTGTCCGTCTTGTCGACACTGCCTGCAGCCTCGACAAGGCTCCGGGTTTCAATTGTTGCACAAGAAAACAGCGTCATGGGAACCATCTGCCTGACGGCGAGCGTAGTTTCTTCGCAGAACGGTAAGTCACAGTTCATTGCTAAGACACACTGCCCGACGTATTCTGGCGGAGGGCGAAAAACCATAGCCGAATTGGAGTCGTCTATGAGCGAAGTACAAGTCGGGCAGAAGAGCTATGAGATGCCGCCGCAGGAGGGGTTTACCGTCGCGCACTTTCTCACCGTCGCCAACGTCGAACGATCGCTCCGCTTTTACGAGAAGGTCTTCGACGGCCGCATCGACAGCAGAGGCGACAAGAGCGGCGCGCCGGGCTACCTCCAGATCGCCAACACGTGGCTCATCGTCAACCCCGGGGGTGGCCCGACGCCCGACAAGCCAAACACAACGCTCCGCGTCCCCCCCGATCCCGATCAAGTCAGCAGCTTCATGAATATCCGCGTCGCCGACATTCAAGCCTGCTATAAACTTTGGCGAAGCCGAGGAGCCGAGTTTATTACAGAGCCAAAGGACAAGTACGGCGAGACGCGCTGCTACATCCGCGATCCCGACGGCTACATTATAGAAGTTGGGCAGAGCAAGCCGGATTTCACTTACGGCTAAACGGAGCGACACGTACGGGAGAACAGCACGGTCGACGATCTCCTTGATGTCCGCTATTGGCACTTAGCGGACAATCAAGCTGTATCCGCGTTTGTCTGCTCTTAGGGGTAAAGCGGACATCGCATTGACCTGCGGGAATGTCTGCTAATGACCCAAAGCGGACATTGGAACCGGACAAATTAGATCACAAAATTGCGACTTGTTTGGACGGCAGACCGGCCTTTGCCAACGGGATTGGCAACAGTTCCGGCGGATCATAGTGCGCAATAGACTTCAAAGTCTCTCGATCGAGAATTTTTAACTGTCCGTTCCCCCCGGCAACGAGCTCTTGGGACTTCAATTGCTGCATGACCCGGTTCAGATGTGGCGTACTCAATCCAAGGAGATCGGCAATGATCTCCTGAGAAAACGGAAGTGCGAAGGTTTCCCCCTTGGCAAGCCCAACACTCCTTAATCTGGCATGCACTTCCAGAATGAAGTGCGAAAGCTGCTCGACTGGCGTGCGTCGGCTGTGACCAATTACTCGTTCGGCATGCGTTGTGGCTTCTTGCAGCGCCAGCCAGCAAAGGGCGAAAGCAAACTGCGGGCGCTGGTAACAAAGCTCGAGGTAATCGTCGAGCCTGCAAACGCTAATGGTCAATGAGTTGACGGCAATAACCGGATAAGCAGCCCGCTCGTAAAAACTGTTCGGTACTCCGATCACGTCACCAGGCAGTATTACATCGAGGATGTGTCGCTTGCCGTTGCGCAGCATCTGATAGCGAACAGCATTGCCGTCCTTTACAAAGCACAGCTTTCGATACTCGGAGCCGGCGACGACGAGTTCGTGCTTCCGCCGCACCGAAATTTCCCTTTCTATGATGCTTTCAAGCTTCGCTATGTCGTCGGCTGCGAGCTCTACGTGTTGCGATAGGCGCTGAAGGAAGGGATGCCGGTCCAACACTATCGACGACAGAATTGCTTTTTTCATTTGGTCAGTTTGGCCGAATTATCAATCTAAATCAATAATCGTGCGTAATGTTGCAAGGAGTAACGCGGAGGCCTGAGTCTAGTGCACGACATGGAATTCAACCCGTGTCACCAACCCATGAGCCATGCCGTTCTCATTTCGGGAGGGGGAATCGCCGGACCGACCCTGGCCTTCTGGCTAAAGGCGGCCGGGTTCCAACCAACCCTAATTGAACAGGCACCGACCCCGCGTCGCGGCGGCTATGTAATCGATTTTTGGGGTTTGGGTTACGATATCGCCGAACGCATGGGCCTGATCGAAGAGATAAATCGGGCTGGCTACCACATCCAAGAGATGAGAACCGTTGACGCTGAGGGCAGACGGCTCTCCGGCTTCGGCACAAGCGTGTTTGTCGAACTTACCGGCGGACGGTACGTGACGATTGGCCGTAGCGTCCTTTCGCAGCTGCTATTTGGAGCGGTGAAAAACGATATTGAAACAATCTTCGGAGACGAGATAGCCAAAATCGACGACCAGCGAGCTCATGTGATGGTGAGGCTCAAATCCGGCGCCGAACGGCGATTCGACTTTATCGTGGGTGCCGATGGTCTCCATTCCAAAGTCCGCCGCCTGGTATTTGGTCCGCAGGACCGCTTTGAGAAGCGGTTAGGTTATGTCGTTGCGGCATTCGAGGCGACCGGCTACCGGCCTCGCAATGAAAATGTTTACGTGATGTACAACGAACCCGGCCGTATGGTTGGGCGCGTCTCGCTCCGTGACGACAAAACCTTGTTTCTCTTTGTGTTCGCGGAAGACGCCGATACACCGGTACACGATTTGCCTTCACAGAAGCGGCTGTTGCGAACCAAATTTGGCAACAGTGAATGGGAATGCCCACATATCCTTGGTGCTCTTGACGATGCTCCAGAGCTTTATTTTGACCGCGTCAGTCAAATCAGAATGCAAGCTTGGTCGCGCGGCAGGGTTACCCTTGTAGGAGATGCGGCCTATTGCGTCTCGCTGCTGGCCGGACAGGGGTCAGCGCTAGCGATGACCGGCGCATACATCCTCGCGGGTGAACTCGTTAAAGCGGCCGGTCAACACGACATCGCATTTGCCAACTATGAAAAACTCTTGCGAGATTTCATTGAAAAGAAACAGCAGGGCGCAGAACGTTTCGCTTCGGCTTTCGCGCCGAAGACACGGTGGGGCATATTCTTCCGTAATCAAGTGATAAAGGCTGCCGCCATCCCAGGCGTTGCTCGATTCACATTTGGAAGAGACATTCTCGACATGCTGCGGCTACCTGAGTATCACTGGCCACACTTAGGTCAATTAAGCCGTTGGTAGCCAGAGCGGTGAACCAAGGTTAGTCGGAATGAAGCTCAAACTGCCGCCGCGCGTCGGCCTCGTCAGACTTTCTATTTTTGCAGTTATCGTCGGCGTTGTTACTGGGTTCGGAGCGATATTTTTCCGAGCCCTCATCGGACTCATCCACAACGCCGCTTTCTTTGGCGTTTTGTCGGCCAGTTACGATGCGAATGTGTTCACACCGCCGAGCCCGTGGGGCGCACTGATCATCTTGGTGCCAGTCGCTGGTGGCATGATCGTCACTTTCCTGGTGCAGAATTTCGCGCCGGAAGCGCGCGGGCACGGCGTGCCGGAGGTGATGGACGCGATCTACTACCGCGAGGGCAAGATCCGCCCCATCGTCGCCGCCGTGAAGTCACTCGCCTCGGCGATCTCGATCGGCACCGGCGCGGCGGTCGGGCGCGAGGGCCCGATTATTCAGATCGGCGCTTCGCTCGGGTCGTCGCTTGGCCAGTTCGTCGCCATGGCGCCGTGGCAGCGCATTACATTGGTCGCCGCCGGCGCCGGCGCCGGCATCGCCGCGACGTTCAACACGCCGATCGGCGGTGTGATGTTCGCCATCGAACTGATGCTGCCGGAAATCTCCGCGCGCACCTTCCTGCCGGTGGCGCTGGCGACAGGCACCGCGACGTTCATCGGCCGCATCTTCCTCGGCCTGCAGCCGGCCTTTGCGGTGCCGGCGGCGCTGCTCAACTCGGACAAGCCGGCCTCGCTGGCGGTGCTCCTGCTCTACGCGCTGCTTGGCGCGCTGACGGGACTGGCCGCTACGGCGTTCATCAAGGGGCTCAGCCTCGCGGAAGACGTATTCGAGCGCGTCAAGAACGGCTATCTGCGCCACGCCATCGGCATGCTCGTGATTGGGGCGTTGATGTACGCGCTCCTGCTCGCCGCGGGGCAGTACTACGTCGACGGCGTCGGCTACGCGACCATCCAGGCGATCCTTTCCGGCGGCCTAATCACGCCTGGCCTGCTGGCGCTGCTGTTCGCCGCGAAGCTGTGCGCGACCTCGGTGAGCCTAGGCTCCGGAGCTTCCGGTGGCATCTTCTCGCCGTCGCTGTTCATGGGCGCCACCATCGGCGGCGCCTTCGGCGCCGCGATTAGCGCCATCCATCCGGTCGACGGGCTCGGCGTCACGACTTGCGCGATGATCGGCATGGCGGCGATGGTCGGCGGCGGCACCGGCGCGGCGATGACCGCCGTGACCATGATTTTCGAAATGACCCGTGACTACGATCTGGTGATGCCGATAATCGTCGCGGTGGCGTTGGCGATCGGCGTGCGGCGGCTGCTGTCGCAGGAGAACATTTACACGGTGAAGCTCGTCGGACGGAAACACTTCGTGCCCAAGGCGCTGCACGCCAATATGTTCCTGGTGCGGCGCGCCGGCGAAGTAATGGAGCGCGACGTCACGCTGCTGCCGAAGGACACCCGGCTGGAGACGTTCCTGCACCAGGGTGGCCACGAAGGCCGCATGAAGCACATTGTGGTAACCGACGGCCACCGCATCGTCGGCGTGTTGCGCGTGAACACTGCGCTTCGGCGCGGCCTGGAGGACGTCGAGCAGGGCTTCACGGTCGGCGAAATCGCGCAGCGCAACTACACGGTGGCGCGCGAGGAGGATATCGTATTCGATGTGGTCACGCGCATGGCGCGGCACAATGGCGGCATGGCGGTGGTGACTAAGGCCAAGGGTCGCCCGCGCGCCGCTGACGTGCTCGGCGTCATCACCAAGGAGCACATCGC
The DNA here is from genome assembly GCA_963742095.1 of uncultured Alphaproteobacteria bacterium. Taxonomy (GTDB): domain Bacteria; phylum Pseudomonadota; class Alphaproteobacteria; order Rhizobiales; family Xanthobacteraceae; genus Pseudolabrys. The sequence goes on along the minus strand of CAVUKJ010000003.1, from coordinate 299,296 downwards.
CGACTCGGTCGCCGACAGCATCAAGCCTTACGCGTAGGCCACCTCAACTGGCGGCCTCTCTCGTTTTCAGTCAAATGCGGAATGTCGCTTAGTGGCACTTAGCGGACAATCTAACCACAGCCGTGTTTGTCCGCTATTGGAGCAACAGCGGACATTGACCAGCGCTGGCCGCCTTGTCAGAAGCGGACAAATGCACCGCCGCAACAACCTCGTTATTCGATCACTTCGTCGGCGCTGACAAGCAGTGATTGCGGCACGGACAGACTAAGCTCCTTGGCGGTCTTGAGATTAACTGCAAGCTCGAATTTGGTCGGTTGCTGCACCGGTAATTCGGCTGGGGAGGTACCGCGCAGGATACGATCGACGTACGCCGCGGCGCGGCGGAACAGGTCGACCCGGTCAATACCGTAAGCTATCAAACCACCAGCAGGGACGAAAATGCGAAGCGGATAGATTGCAGGCAGACGGCGTTCGTCGGCAAACGCAATAATGTTTTGGCGTTGGCCGAACAGAAAGCTATCCGGTAGGACAACCAGACCACCGCCCGGCGCGTGGCCGGCCGCTGCGATGACCTCTTTGATGTCGGCGGCCGAATGGACCGGCGACATCGATAGAGTAGCCGACATTTCAGTGGCGGCAGATTGCATCGCGGGAAAAAACATTGGCGCGTATGGCGCCGTATCCGCGTTGTAGATGGTGGCGATCCGCGTCACGAGGGGAGCTGCTTGCTTGAGCACCTCAATCCATTTACCGCCCATACTGGCCTCCTCAACGCTGAAGCCGGTAATGTTTCCGCCAGGTCTCGCCAGGCTAGGCACGAAGCCTTGGCCAACCGGATCGGCAACAGAAACGAAGACCACGGGGATCGTGGTAGCGGCCTCGCGCATGGCAATCAGCGAGGGAGTGGCATTCGCGACTAGCACGTCGGGTTTAGATCCAACCAATTCGCGAGCAAGTTTCAGCGCGTCGGCGCGATTGCCCACGGTCCAGCGCGCATCGACAGTAACCGTTTGCCCCTCTGTCCAGCCGAGCTCCGCAAGTCCCTGTAGGAACGCCGCGAATTGCTTTTGCCCTTCGGCGTCGTCGATTCTCCGCGCCATCAGCACGCCGATCCTGCGTGCGCCATCGACATGCTGCGCCCTTGCCGTAAACGGCCACGTTGCCGCGCCGCCGAGAAGCGTTATGAACCGCCGTCGGGTCACATTTCTCCCCTACGCCAATCAAGAAGCATCGTAACGCTTCAATCTCGACTTTCGGAAGGGGGGCCACCGCAGTGGGCGGTCAGCCGAGATCCATCTCCACTTTGGACAAAACCAGACTGCAGGCCTGACCAGTCATTTTGAGGCCAATTGTGAGCAATTATCCTACTCGCTCCCCTTTCCAACGCTGTTATAATTGTAACCATGGCGTTTTTGGGCGGATGGATACAACAGCGTGAGTTCATCGGGCTTTTGGGCCGCGCGGTGGGGCTCCGCCATGAGGTATCACCGACGTTGCGAACCCGCGCCGACGAGATCGAATGACCGACGGTACGGCACCGAATCAAACAGAGTCGCTCGGCATCGCAATGCCGCGCAAGGTCCGCAGCCGCCTTTTTCTGAAATACGCCGGTCTATTCGTTGCCGTCGTTTGTGTTGCACTGCTGACAAATGGTCTGTTTGAACTCTGGGTATCTTATCGAGAGCACAAAGACGCACTGATCGAAATCCAGCATGAGCAGGCGGAAGCGGCTGCGGCCAAGATAAGTCAGTTCGTAAAGGAGATCGAAAGCCAGGTAGGCTGGACGACACAATTGCTCTGGTCCGCTGGGACCATCGAGCAGCGCCGGTTCGATGCCCTGCGGTTGTTGCGCCAGGTCCCAGCCATAACCGAGCTCGCACAGGTCGACGCGAGCGGCAGGGAGCAACTGCGTGTATCGCGCCTAGCCATGGATGTCGTCGGCAGCGGCCTCGATCTGTCGAAGGATCCGAAATTCACCGAAGCGGTGAAGAATAAGGTCTATTACGGACCAGTCTATTTTCGCCGCGAATCCGAGCCGTATATGACATTGGCGCTCGCCGGTACGCGTCGCGACGCGGGAGTGAGTATCGCGGAGGTCAATCTCAAACTCATCTGGGATGTTGTTTCCGGGATCAAAGTCGGCAAGCGCGGCCAAGCTTATGTGGTGGATGCACAGGGGCGCTTGATCGCGCATCCGGACATCAGCTTGGTCCTGCGCAAAACTGACATGACGCGCCTTGCTCAGGTTCAGGCCGCGCGGCAGGACGCGAATGGCGCACACCCCGAAGATATCGAGGTCGCGACTGATATTCAGGGCCGGAAAGTATTGACGGCCTTTGCGCCGGTTACTCCGTTGGGCTGGACTGTATTTGTCGAGCTACCTGTCGACGAGGCATATGAGCCTCTAATCTCCTCCATGCAACGCACGACACTCGTGCTATTCGCAGCACTCTGTCTCGCGGCTCTCGCCGGGATATTTTTGGCTCGCAGAATGGTCGTTCCGATTCAGGCTTTGCGAGCCGGAGCTGCACGGATCGGCGGCGGTGATCTATCGCAGCGCATCGCGATCAAGTCCGGCGATGAACTGGAGGCGCTGGCCGATCAGTTCAATGACATGGCCGGTCGATTGGAGGAGTCTTATTCGGATCTTGAGAAGAAAGTTGAATCACGTACTCAAGAGCTGCGCGAGTCATTGCAGCAACAGACAGCGACCGCCGATGTGTTAAAGGTCATTAGCCGCTCGACCTTCGATCTGCAAACCGTGCTCAACGCATTAGTCGAATCCGCTGCGCGTCTTTGCGAGGCCGATCAAGGTACCATTACCCGTGAGCAGGATGGAGTGTACCAACTCGTAGCCGTTTACGGCTTCTCCGCCGATTTCACAGAATTTGTCAAAACTCAGCGAGTCATTCCGGAGCGTGGCACTGCACAAGGTCGCGCTTTGCTGGAGGGCAAGATCATTCATATCCCTGACGTGCAGGGGGATCCCGAATACACATTTATAGAAGCGCAGAAGTTAGGAGGATTTCGCACCATTCTCAGTATCCCAATGTTGCGTGAAGGCAGCCCGATTGGCGTCCTGACATTGACGCGGCGCGAAGTGCGTCCGTTCACGGACAAACAAATTGAGCTAGCATCTACGTTCGCCGACCAAGCGGCGATCGCGATCGAGAATGTCCGACTATTCGAAAGTGTGGAGGCCAGGACGCGCGAACTCGCAAAGTCGCTAGAGGATTTGCACGTTACTCAAGACCGCCTGGTGCAGACAGAAAAGCTTGCGTCGCTTGGTCAACTGACGGCTGGGATCGCGCACGAAATTAAGAACCCACTGAATTTCGTGAATAATTTTTCTGCTATCTCAATTGAGCTTATTGACGAATTACGAACAGCGTTGAACGAGGCCAACGTCGACGCCAAGCTGCGAGCCGAGATCAATGAGATTTCGGAAATGCTGCAAGGCAACCTCGACAAAGTGGTGCAACACGGCAAGCGAGCTGACTCGATTGTCAAAAATATGCTGTTGCATTCGCGTCAAGGCTCAGGAGAGCACCGGCCCGTCGACATCAATGCCGTCGTGGAAGAGAGCCTCAATCTCGCCTATCACGGCGCTCGGGCCGAGAAGCAGGGCTTCAACATTGCGCTGGAAAAATCGTTTGATCCTTCGGCTGGTGAGGTCGACCTATTTCCGCAAGAGATTACGCGCGTCTTACTCAATCTGATCTCGAACGGCTTCTACGCAACGACTAAGCGCAAAGCGGACATCAATGGGGCCGGGTACGAGCCAACGCTTGTCGCCGCGACCAGGAACTTAGGCGACTCAGTCGAGATTCGGATTCGCGACAATGGCACCGGCATCCCGCCCGAGGTTAAGGAAAAGATGTTCAACCCGTTCTTTACGACGAAGCCTGCAGGCGAAGGAACTGGTCTCGGCCTTTCCCTGAGTCACGACATCATCGTCAAGCAACATGCCGGCTCTATAGAGGTCGACACGCAGCAGGGCGAGTTTACCGAATTCCGGATTGTTTTGCCCCGACGGGCTGCATCCATTGCCAAAACGGGAGCACGCGAGTGAATCTTCTTATTCTCGTGGTCGACGATGAGCCCGACGTTGAAATGCTGTTCCGGCAGCAGTTCAGACGGGATCTCCGCGATCGCCGCTTTACCATGGAATTTGCGCAATCTGCCGTCACCGCACTTCAGCGCATCGCCGACGCTGGCGACGCATCTCTGATTCTGATCCTGTCTGACATTAATATGCCGGGCATGAGCGGACTTGAGCTCTTACCCAAAGCTAAGGCCATGCGACCCGATGTTCCCATCATCATGATCACTGCTTATGGGGACGCGGAAACGAAACGCAAAGCGCTAGAGAATGGCGCTGAGGCGCTTCTGACCAAGCCGATCGATTTCGGTGCGCTCCGAAATGAAATAGAAACGCGGGTTGAAGGCGCCGCATGACTGCACGAATACTCGTTGTCGACGACGAGCCGGACCTGGAAACGCTCATCCAGCAAAAATTTCGGCACCAGATTCATGACGGTGTCGTGAGTTTTATTTTTGCTCGCGATGGTGTCGAGGCCCTGGCGGTCCTGGAGGCAAACAAAGATGTCGACCTAGTGGTCACAGACATCAATATGCCAAGGATGGACGGGTTATCGCTGCTACAGAAACTACAGGATAGCGAAGAGAAGCTCACGACGATCATTGTCTCAGCGTATGGCGATATGGCTAATATTCGTACCGCAATGAACCGAGGCGCCTTCGATTTCCTTACCAAACCCATCGATTTTCTCGATCTAGAGACGACCATCGCGAAGACAATTCGGCACGTCGAGGCCTTGCGCGAAGCGCGACGGCGGCAGACTGAAGCCGAACGTGCGCACGCATCCCTCTCACGCTACTTCTCGCCCAATCTGGCTGAACGGCTTGCGGGCGATGCCAGTGCGATTGATCTCAGCGGACAACGTCGTGAGATCGCGACGCTGTTCAGCGACATCGCCAACTTCACTGCGTTAGTGGAAACGCTCGAACCCGACGTGCTCGGGCCGCTCCTAAATGACTACCTTACGGGTATGACAGATATTGTATTCGCGCACGACGGAACGGTTGCAAAGATTGTCGGTGATGCTTTGCACGTACTTTACGGAGCGCCGGGCGAACAGCTAGACCATGCCGCTCGTGCAGTCACGTGCGCATTAGCACTGGACGAATACGCGCAGTCATTCCGCGAGCGCTGGCGTAAAAAGGCAATAACATTAGGGGTCACACGGATCGGTGTTCACGCAGGATCGGCGATTGTCGGCAATTTCGGGGGTGGGCGCTTCTTCGATTACACTGCCTATGGCGACACGATCAACATTGCGGCGCGGCTGGAAACCGCCAATAAGCAGCTTGGCACTCGCATTTGCGTCAGTGCGAGCCTCGCGGGAAAAGTGAAGGACTTTCATGGCCGCCCGGTTGGAAACTTGTTGTTAAGAGGCCGATCAGAGGCTCTCCGCGCCTTCGAGCCATTGTTAGCGGAGCAATATGAGGACGCTTCTACAAAGAGCTACCTGGAGGCGTTTGCCAAACTGGAAGCCTGCGATGCTGGGGCGATCACGGCATTTGCGGCGCATGTCGGTAAATGGTCTGAGGATCAACTTTCCAGCTTCCACCTTAAGCGGCTCTTGAATGGTGCGACTGGGGCGCAGATCGCCTTGGACTAAGATCACACCAACTAGTCCGCGCGGCACGCCCTTGATGTCCACTTAGCGGGTCAAAAGGCGTATTGATCGCCGAAACCCATAAGAGGCCCTAGCCATATCGGTCTGACCAGTTACCATGCCTCGCCTTTGGTCTATTGGGGCGGACATGAAGCGGCGCGACTTCATCACGCTTATCGGCGGTGTGGCGGCCGTACGGCCCTTTTTGGCTCGTGCAGAGAGGCCAGCAATCGCGACCGTCGGTTATCTCAGCAGCAAAGACGAGAAATCCGAGGCCGGTATTATAGCTGGCGTGCGCAAGGGACTGGCTGAACAAGGTTTGATCGAAGGCCAGAATGTGTCGTTCGCATACCGATGGAGCGCGGGAGACTACCGTCGCTTGCCGAAGCTTGCCGCCGATCTTGTGGCTAGTAAGGTTGATGTGATTGCAGCGTCCGGCTTACCGGCGGCTCTGGCAGCCAAGGCGGCAAGCTCGACGATCCCGATAGTATTTAGGCTAGCCATTGATCCAGTCGCATTCGGCTTGGCCAAGAGCTTCGATCGCCCGGCGGGTAATCTTACCGGCGTGACGATGTTGTTTGATCCTCTTACTCCGAAGAAGCTCCAATTACTCCACGAATTGATTCCCGATTTGTCGATCGGACTGTTGGTCAACCCAAGAAACCAGAACGCGAAGTCACACGAGGAACATGCTGAGACAGCGGCAAAAGCGCTCGGTCTTACCGTCACCATTTTAACAGCCAGTAGCCCCGATGAAATAGAGTTTGCATTCGCCACAGGTCAGAAAAAAGGTATAAAAGCGCTCCTAGTTGGCGACGATCCGATGTTCGACGTCGAAAACCTTCGTCTAGTCGGGGCCGCCGCCCGCTATAAAATTCCCACGATGTATTACGTCCGCGATTTTGTAGTGACTGGCGGGTTGTTTAGTTACGGCCCAAGCTTCGACGAAATGGCCACGCAGGTGGGACTTTATATCGGGCGTATTCTTAAAGGCGCCAAACCAGCCGATTTGCCAATCCAGCAGCCAACTAAATTTGAGTTGGTCATCAATCTCAAGACTGCCAAAGCGCTTGGTCTCACCGTGCCGCCGGGCCTGCTCACCAACGCCGACAAAGTGATCGAATAGCTATCGGCGTCCGCTATGGCACTTAGCGGACATTCTGCTCGCGTTCGGTGATTTCCGTTTTCAGGGGTAAAGCGGACATCGCGCTGGGCTGTCCGAATGTCCGCTAGTGACCCAAAGCGGACATTGGCCACCCCCTTTTCTAGTTCTGGTTTGAACCGCTACGATGCCCTGTCCATAGCCTCGGGGGGACGGGGATGAAGAGGCGCGAGTTCATCACGCTCTTAGGCGGCGTGGCTGCGTGGCCGCTTGCGGCGGGCGCGCAACAGACGGCGATGCCGGTGATCGGCTTTCTAGGCAGTGGGTCGCCGCATTCAGACGCTTTTCGGGTCGCTGCAGTTCGGCAGGGCCTGAAAGAAGTCGGTTACGTCGAGGGACAGAACTTCGCATTCGAGTATCACGGAGCACAGGAACAATACGAGCGATTACCGGCGCTTGCCGCCGATTTAGTTCGTCGCGAGGTTACTGTAATTATCTCAAGCGGCATTACTTCGGTCGTGGCGGCCAAGCGGTCAACTGCGACCATCCCAATTGTCTTCGCCACTGGCGGCGATCCGATAAAGTTAGGCCTTGTCGCCAGCCTCAACCGGCCTGGCGGCAACGTCACCGGTGTAACCTTCTTGACTAATATGCTGGTTGCGAAAGAGTTTGAGGTCTTGCACGAGACAGTTCCGAAGACAGCATTGATTGGCTTTCTCGTGAACCCCAAGAGTGCGAACACCGACACCGAGACGAAAAATGTGCTGGCTGCGGCTGACGCTGTTGGGCAGAAACTTCTCGTCGTGCAGGCGCGCACAGACAGCGAGCTAGAAGCGGCCTTTGTCACACTGGCTCAACAGCACGCAGCGGCTCTTGTGGTTGCTGGCGATGCTTTCTTTCTCAGCCGGCGGGACAAGCTCGTTGAACTGTCAGCCCGTCAAGGCATCGCAACGATCTATAATCTTCGCGAATATACGATAGCGGGCGGTCTGATGAGTTATGGCACCAGCATTACCGAAGCGCATCGCATCGCTGGCCTCTATGCGGGTCGGATTCTTAAGGGCGAGAAACCGGCTGATCTGCCGGTTCAGCAGTCCACCAAAGTGGAGCTGGTTCTCAACCTGAAGACGGCCAAGGCACTCGGTCTCACGGTCCCACCACAGATCGTTGCCCGCGCCGACGAGGTTATCGAATGAATGGCGGAATGTCCGCTATTGGCACGAAGCGGACATCGTGATGAGTCGAGTTTAGGTCTGCTTTTGACCCAAAGCGGACATTGAGGGAAAAGTCATTAGCGTTCTATTCTCCCCCGTCAGGGCGATTGCGGAGCGCGCTGTTGATTGAAACCTCTACAATCACTTGTCCAAAATGCGGGCATCAAGCGACAGAACGCATGCCTACGGACGCCTGTCAGTTCTTCTATGATTGCAGAGGTTGCGGCCAAAGACTTAAACCGAAGCCAGGCGACTGTTGCGTGTTCTGCTCTTATGGCTCAGCGCCTTGTCCGCCTTTGCAAGCCGGAAGCTGCTGCAACTAGATCGTAGGTCAGCGCGCCGGAGTTGTTATGACCGACCATCCGGCGGGATTTTTTCAAGGCACCGAAATGCCAACCGCCGGATGGTGGGAGGCGTTATGGCCCGATCCCGCTGCCGTACTTGCGAAGGTCGGCATGAGGCCGGGAATGAATGTCATTGATCTTTGTTCGGGCGATGGCTGGTTCACGCTGCAAATTGCGAAGGTGGCGCATCACGTCGTTGCAATCGACATCGACCCGAACATGTTGGAGGTTGCGCGTCACCGTCTGACAGAGGCCGGAGTAGAGAATTGCGATTTTGTCGCCGGAGATGCCTATGAACTCGGTCGGCTGTGGCCGCAGCGGGTTGACTTCGTATTCATGGCGAACGCCTTTCACGGTGTTCCGGATCGCCTGCGCCTCGCGAAAGCAGTTGCCACAGTTCTCAGGCCCGGTGGTCTGTTCGCCATCGTGAACTGGCACAAGCGACCGAGAGAGGAAACAATGATATTAGGGGAGCCGCGTGGTCCTAAGACCGAACTCCGGATCAGCCCGGAAACAACCAAGACAGCGGTGGAAGCGAGCGGCCTAAAACTTTCCAGCCTTGTCGAGATTCCGCCCTACCACTATGGCGCCGTGTTCGCGTGACTAAACCTCCCATCCTCGACAAAAAAAATCACGTGGCAACTTCGGTATTTTCACCGAAAGCGTTGTTGCGCGAAGCGCGCCGACAAAAGGGGATTGATGCCAGTGACGTGCCGCGTGTCTGTGTGCTTGATCCTGACGGCGATATTGTCCGCAGGCTCCGAAGCACCGGGCAAGCGCGTCCGTTTAAGGCTTGGCCATGTTATCATACCGAACTCGACACGTTCGATCTTGCGGGGTGCGAAATTGGGATTGTTGGCTGCGCGGTAGGTGCGCCGTTCGCTGTACTCATAGCGGAGGAGCTTTTCGCCAGCGGATGCCACGTTCTGATTAGCATTACCTCCGCCGGTCAAATCATTTCCGCCGGTAAGCCTCCATATTTCGTCGTGATTGATCGCGCCTTGCGCGATGAGGGAACAAGTTATCACTACGCCGCACCCTCAGAATACAGCGAGGGAGACCCGCATCTAGTTGCTACGGCTGCACAAGCTTTGAAGGCTAAAGGCGTGAACATCGTCGTCGGGTCTAGTTGGACCACAGATGCGCCGTTCCGCGAAACAGAGGAAGCAATTGCCGCTGCGCGCACCAAAGGCATACTGGCCGTCGAAATGGAAGCCGCGGCTCTTTATGCGTTTGCCCGTGCCACGAACAAAAGCGTTTTATGCTTGGCCCATGTCACAAACACGATGGCAGTCGCAGAACAAGACTTTGAAAAAGGCGAAGCTGACGGCACAGTTGATGCCTTACGCGTGCTAGAGGCAATCATTAGCGAGGTTCAATCGTAACGTCCGCTATTGGCACTTACCGGACATAAATTTGAGCGCCCGATGTACGCTCTTGCGGTCGTTATCGGCGGTAAAGTGGACATCGGAAATTCAAGTCGTCATGTCTGCTTTTGACCCAAAGCAGACATGCACTTTGCCGGCCAATTTTCTTGCCGGCTAATTTTCGTTTGCATCGAAGACCTTTTTAATTCGCTTCGCTTCTTGATGTAGATCAATACGGTGCGCCGCCGTTTCACATCTCGTAAATGTGAAAAATTCTGAATTAGTGGAGACGGCAGTGCGCGCAAATCGATGGACGACGAGCACGTCAGTTTTTGTGTTGGGTGCTCTTTTTGTTTGCGATCCGGCCCTTGCGCAGCAAGTCGCCGGTGCGCCGGGCTCTTCGAGCGCGACGACCACAATCGATGGACGACAATTGCCGCCGCCCGATCCGAAATTCGGCGGCGTCATCAAGGACGGCGCCTTGCAGTCGAAGCCGTGGTGGGCGCCGCGCGTTGTACCGCCGAAGGGCGCTCCCAATGTCCTGCTGGTCATCACTGACGATGCCGGTTTTGGCGTGCCAAGCACCTTTGGCGGCGTGATCCCGACGCCGACCATGGATCGTATCGCGAACGAAGGCCTGCGCTACAACCGCATGTTTTCGACAGCGCTGTGTTCGCCGACGCGCGCCGCGCTGATTACCGGCCGCAACCACCATTCTGCCGGCTTCGGCGTGGTCTCGGAACAATCGACCGGCTTCCCCGGCTACAACAGCATCATCGGTAAGGACAAAGCGACCATCGGCCGTATCCTGCTGGAGAACGGTTATGCGACGGCTTGGTTCGGCAAGGACCATAACACGCCGGCATTCGCGGCCAGTCAGGTTGGTCCATTCGATCAATGGCCGACCGGCATGGGCTTCGAATATTTCTATGGCTTCGTCGGCGGCGATGCCAACCAATGGCAGCCGAACCTATTCCGCAACACGACGCAGATCTATCCGTTCGAAGGCAAGCCGGAGGGGACTTGGAATCTGGTCACAGCCATGGCGGACGATGCCATCGACTACATGACCCGGATACACCAGACGCAGCCGGACAAGCCGATCTTCATCAAATATGCGCCCGGTGCCACGCACGCGCCGCATCAACCGACCAAGGAGTGGGTAGACAAGATCAGCAAGATGAAGCTGTTCGATGAAGGCTACAACAAAGTCCGCGAACGCATCTTCGAAAACCAGAAGCGGCTCGGCGTGATCCCGAAGGAAACGAAGCTAACGCCATGGCCGAAGAACTTGCTGAAGGAGTGGGATCAGCTATCCGACGACGAGAAGAAGCTTTTCATCCGTCAGGCAGACGTATTCGCTGCCTTTGCCGCTTATAACGACCACGAGATCGGACGCGTGATCCAGGCTTTCGAAGACCTTGGCAAGCTCGACAATACGCTGATCATCTACATCAACGGCGACAACGGCACGAGCGCCGAGGGCGGGCCGCTCGGCACGCCGAACGAGGTCGCCTGGTTCAATGGCATCAATGAGATGCCGGTCGACGTACAGATGAAATTCTACGACGTCTGGGGCACCGACAAGACCTATAACCATATGTCGGCTGGATGGGCGTGGATGTTCGACACGCCCTTTTCCTGGTTCAAGCAGAATGCGTCGCAGCTCGGCGGCGTAAACCAGAACATGGTGGTGTCGTGGCCGGCGCGCATCAAGGACAAAGGCGGCTTGCGCGAGCAGTTCGTGCACGTGGTCGACGTCGTGCCGACGATTCTGGAAGCGGCCGGCATCCGTGCGCCCGAGACGGTGGACGGCATCAAGCAGGCGCCGATCGAAGGCACGAGCTTCGCCTACACCTTCGATGCGAATAACGCCAAGGCGCCGTCACGGCACACAACCCAGTATTTCGAGATGATGGGCCAGTGGGCGCTGTACGATAACGGCTGGTTCCTGAGCACCAAGGTCAATCGTGCGCCGTGGCAGGCCTTCGGCCCGGCCAATACCGATCCGCTGAACAACCAAGTCCTCGAACTCTTCGATCTGAACAAGGACTTCAGTCAGAGCGACAACGTCGCGGCGAAATACCCGGATAAGGTCAAGGAGATGAAGCAGAAGTTCATCGCCGAGGCCAAGAAGTACCAGGTCTTCCCGATGGACGCGTCGGTTGCGGCCCGCATTGTCGCGCCGCGACCAAATATCACCGCTGGCCGCAGCGAATTCGTCTACACGCGGCCGATGACCGGGCTGCCGCAGGGCGACTTGCCGCTGCTGCTGAACGCCTCGTACAACGTTGCCGCCGCCATCGACGTGCCGGAAGGCGACGCCGAAGGCATGATCCTAACCTCCGGCGGCCGTTTCGGCGGCTACGGCTTCTATTTGCTGAAAGGCAAACCCGTATGGCTGTGGAACATGGTCGATCTTCAGCGCATCAAGTGGGAAGGCGCGGACGCGCTCACACCGGGCAGGCATGTCGTCGAGTTCGACTTCAAATATGACGGGATGGGTCCCGGCACGTTGGTGTTCAACAACTTCTCGGGTGTTGGTCGTGGGGGCGTCGGCGCGCTGAAGGTGGACGGCAAGGTCGTCGATACCAAGACGATGGAGCGTACGCTGCCGATGATCCTGCAATGGGATGAGAGCTTCGACATCGGCTCTGACACGCTCACAGGCGTCAACGACGCGGACTACAAGCCGCCGTTCCCGCTCACTGCCAAGCTCAACAAGCTGACGATCAAGGTCGACCGGCCGCAGCTGTCGCCTGAAGACGTCAAGAAGCTTGAGGAGGCGCAGCGCAACAACAAGATGAGCGAATGATCTAAGCGGCCCCGGAGTGTCCGCGACCGCTTCATATCCAAGGGTCGTCTATTGGCCCAACGCGATCCCTCCGACCGGGACTTCAGACTGGCAATTGCGGGCCACGGTCGCGCTTCTGTTCCCAGTTCGTTGATCTGCGTCAAGACGGTTTTCACGGTCACTACGATAGATGCCATCGGGCAACACATGGACTAAATCGCAGGCATCTCATGTGAAAATGATGGTCACCTGCGGAGCCGAGGCCCACATTTTCAAATTCGGTAGCGTCGCAGGTACGGGGCAGGTGATGCTTAGTCGATGTTCGTTCGCGACAGTTGAATCCTTTACTGCGTTGGTTGTCGGGCTGGTCGTAGCGAGCGGCGCAATGGCCGCCGACCTTGCGCAGATGCCTACAAAGGCGATCATCGCACCGACACCAGTTCTCAATCCATGGACATATAGCGCGACGGCCTATGGTTGGGTTCCGTTGATGAACGGCTCGGTGACCGTGAAAGGCCGTACCGCCGACATCAACGTCGCGTCACAGGGTCCGGACGCATTGCGCCCGGGGGAGGGGTTTATGGCCGGTTTTTATGATCGGCCGCCGAGAGCTATTTTGAGCGCATGAGCCGCCCGGTGACCCACGTTCGAGACCGCGGCTAGTCGGTACGATTGGCAAGCTGCGCACGCTGCCTTTTCACATCGTTAGCTGAAACGGGCCCGGCCGAGCCGCCCCAACTGTTGCGGACGTAGGTCAGCACCGCTGCGATCTGATCGTCTTTGAGTTGCCATGCGAACGATGGCATGGCTGGTGCCGTCGGCTCCGCAGGGGTTGCCACGCTGCGCGCGCCGCGCAGCACGACGCGGATGGCCGACGTCGGGTCGTTTGCCCGTACCGATGGCGCCGCGAGCGACGGAAACAGGTTGGCGAGGCCTTTGCCGTCGAGTTCGTGACAAGCCGCGCACACGTCGCGATAGATCGCGTGTCCTGCCACCATGCGCGAATCTGATTGGGCGAGAGGGGTCCCCTTGTCGCCTTCGCTGGGCATCGCTTTGAGATAGGTCGCGATCGCCTTCAGGTCGGCATCGTCGAAATGCGAACTCGAGTTTGAAACTTCCTCGCCCATCGGACCGGTGACGCCGGTGACTTGATTGTGGCCGGTCTTCAGCAGCGCGACGATCTCGTCGACCGACCAGGCGCCGAGTCCGCGCTGTATGTCATTGGTGATGTTCGGCGCGACCCAGCCCTGGATCGGCGCACCCTGTAACGCTTGCGCGTTCTTGTCGGCCCCGAGAAGATTTTTAGGCGTGTGGCAAGCGCCGCAGTGAGCGGGACCGGTCACCAGGAAAGCGCCGCGATTCCACTCCGCCGACTTGTTCGGGTCGGGTTTGAATTCGCCTTTGCTGAAAAAGAGTCCGTCCGAAACACGCATCGCCAGCCTGATGTTGAACGGAAACGGCAGCTGATTGGCGACAACGGGATTGTGGACCGGCGCAACCGTCGAGAGATAGGCCCGGATCGCCATGACATCCTCGCGCGACATTTTCGTGTAGGCCGTGTACGGCATCGCCGGATAGAGCCGCGCGCCATCGGCACGAATGCCACGACGCACGGCATTGTCGAACTGGTCGTCGGTCCAGTTTCCGATACCGGTTTCTGCGTCGGGCGTGATGTTGGGTGTGACGACGTTGCCGAACGGGGTTTCGATCGGCCGCCCACCGCCAAATGGCGGGCTGCCATCCTTCTTGGTGTGACAGGCTGTGCAATCGGCCAGTGTCGCAAGGTAGTGGCCGCGTTCGATCTGCTGGAAATCCTGCTGATCGGACTGGCCGGCAAAAGCCGAAGTCGCGGCGATCGGAAATGCGATCACGGCTACGCCCAGCGCGCCGAGGGACAAACTACGCATGAACGAGCGGTCCCGGGTTCTTGAGGTACTGCTCTCGGATCGCTTTCGCCGACCAGAAGGCGAGAGCCGCCACCGTCCCGGTCGGGTTATAGCCGGCGTTCTGCGGAAACGCGCTGGCGCCCATCACGAACAGATTCGATACGTCCCAGCTCTGCAGGTAGCGATTGATCGCGCTGGTTTTCGGATCGGTGCCCATGATGGCGCCGCCGTTGAGATGCGTCGTCTGATAGATGGTGACGTCATAGGGCCCCTTGCGCGGCTGCTTCTCCACGGTGTGCGCGCCCATCGCCTTGACGATCTCGGCGTATTTGTCAGTCATGAAGGCAGCCGCCTTCAGCTCGTTGTCGTGGAAATCGATCGTCATGCGCATCAGCGGCCGGCCAAAGCGATCTTTGTAGGTTGGGTCGAGATCGAGATAGATGTCGCGATAGCTGTAGAAGCTGCCGTGGATACTGCCGCCCTTCAAATTGCTCAGATAATTGTCGGCCACGGCCTTTTTCCATTTTGCGCCCCATTTCGGCGTGCCAGCAGGGACCGGCGAGGTTTCAATGGGGCGGCCGTTCGTTTGCACCTGCCCGAGATAGCCGCCTCCGACGAAGCCATGCGGGCCGTGATCGAAATTGTCACCGTTGAATTCATCGATGCACATGCCGATCGCGCCCGACGCGATGAACGGATTGAAATTGAACTTCGTCTTGTCGAAAAACCCGTTTACACTCGACATGGACTGATGCGTGAAATTGCGCCCGATCACGCCGGTGTTAGCGACCGGATCGTATGGCGTGCCAATCTTCGACAGCAGCAGCAGCTGTACGTTGAACATCGAGTAGGCCGCGAGGATCACGAGGTCGGCCGGCTGCTCCCATTCCTCGCCGCTGGTGTCGACGAAGGTGACGCCGGTTGCCCGTTTGCCCGAGGCGTCGGTGTTGATGCTGGTCACTTCGCAGTTGTCGCGCGCGGAGAAATTCGGCTTGCGGATCAGGACCGGCAGGATCGTGGTCTGCGGACTTGCCTTGGAATAATTGCCGCAGCCGAACCACTCGCAGTAACCGCAATAAGTGCACGGGCCCATACGAACGCCGAGCGGGTTGACGTAAGCGCGTGACATATTCCCCGACGGCTGCGGAAACGGCTTGTAGCCAAGTTCGCGGGCGGCCTTCGCCCACAAGGTATGACCGAAGCCTTGTTTCTGGGCCGGATTGGGATAAGGCCGCGAGCGCGGCCCTTCGAACGGGTTGCCGCCGTCCTGGATCTTGCCCGCCAAGTTGCCGGCAGTCCCGCAGGTGCCGCAAAGATATTCAAACTGGTCGTAGTGCGGCTCGATATCCTCGTAGGTGACGCCATAGTCCTGGATCGTCATATCATCGGGCAAAAACGAGGCGCCGTAACGTTGTGTCAGGTGTGTCTTCAGCACGAAGTCCGACGGCAGGAAGCGCCAGGTCTCCGCATTCCAGTGCACGCCACCGCCGCCGACACCGTTCGGTGGCATGAACGCCCCCCAGCTGCGGATCGGCAGCGCCGTCTGGTTCATCTTGTTCCGGAAGGTAAAGGTCGTCTGATCCGGCCGCAGGAAAAGCTCGTGGCGAATCCGATACCGCAACTCGTCTTGCGAATAATTTGGCGGATAGTCGGTCGCAGCGTCGCGCCAAGGCCCGCGCTCGATGGCGATCACGTCGAGGCCTTCGTCGGTCAGCTCGTTCGCAAGGATCGAGCCGGTCCAGCCAAGCCCGACAATCACGACATCCTTATGCGGAAGGATTTTCGCCATGGCCGGTCAACCTTTTGGAGTCCAGTTGATCGAGCCCGCGATGCCCACCGGCGGCAACGGAAAGCGCTCGTTATGACGGTCGACCCAATCGAGATAATTGTAACGCGCGCCGGGAAAGCCGATCATCTTCCAGGCGACTAGGTCGCGATTGCCGCCGTAGATCGGATCAGCGAAGAAGCCGGTCTGAATGTCCTTGACGAGCTGTTCGAAGAATTTCGTGCCGTCCGCGCCGTCGAGCTTTACTTTGCCGCTTTCGAGCCCGCTCAGGAGCTCGTCTTTCTCGGCGTCCGTGAGCTCCACAAAATGCTTGCCGGCATGGTTGGCGACGCAAAACTTATCCAGCGCCGCCAGCCCATCGCGATATGATTTCGCTGGCCCAGCTTGCGATTGCGGGCCTTGGCCCTTCAGGCCCGGCATGAACGGGCCGCGGTTATAATCACCTTCCGAGCGGCCATAAGGACCGGCGAGTTGCCGATCCAGATAGACTCCACATCCGGCATCCCTGCCGCCGGGCGTCTGAGGGTCGGGCGGAATGATGCGGTCTGCGATTGCTTCGACCGCCGCCGCTTCATCCGCGGTGAAGTAAAGCCACGGGCCTGGCCGTACCGGGGCGGGCGGGTCGCCTGCGTTGGGATGCCAAGGCAACTGTCCGCTGATAACGGACGCGCGCGCGAGACCGGTCCCAACGACAAACCACGTTGCTGTCGCCAACAACTGCCGTCGATGAAAAAGCATGGCGAAATGACCGAATGCCCTTGGTTAAGACGCCCACAGCGGCAATAAGTTCCATACTGTGCGACAACATGCCAGACGCGCCGATCAATAATCGCCCTTAATGCTGCCGATCAGAGTAGCTCGGCATAGCGCGCCCGATGCCGCCTCTCTCGTTCGGGGGTTCGCCTTGCCCCGTCACTTGTGATTGAATTTCATCGGGACGGATCAAGTTTTTCCGAAAAGCCGCACGATTTTCGCAGATCTATTCCGCATTCCGGGGCGACGGGTAGAGGGCTCTTCTTGACGAGCGACGGTGTAGCCAACGTGAAACCTGGGGCCTCCCTTGGGCGCTAAGCGAAAAGCCGTCATCATTGGCGGCTCCATGTCCGGTCTGTTCACCGCCGCGTTCCTGCGCCAGGTCGGTTGGGACGTCGACGTCTACGAGCGCTCCAAGGTCGAACTGGTCGGCCGCGGCGCCGGCATTACCGGGCATCCGGAACTGCTCGACGCGTTGGAAGCCAGCGGCGCGGGCACCGAGTGGCTGGGCATCGAGGTGCCCAAGCGCATCGCCATTGATCGCGAAGGCCGCGTCATCGAGGAGCGGCCGCTGCGCCAGATCCTTACGTCTTGGGACCGTTTGCAACGACTGCTGCGCGCCACCATCGATCCGGCGCGTTACCATCTCGGCTGGAATTTCGAGCGCGTGGATCAGGACGAGCGCGGCGTGCGCGTAGAGTTCTCCGGCGGGCGTGTCGAATACGCCGATATTCTGGTCGGTGGCGACGGGATTTGTTCGAGCGTGCGGGGCCAGATGGCGCCCGACGTCCAGCCGATCTACGCCGGCTATTACATCTGGCGAGGCGCGCCGAACGAGGCCGACCTGTCGCCGCGGGCGCTGCGCGAGATCTATCCCTACTTCACCTTCTATCTGCCGCCGCAGCAGGAAGTGATTACCTATCCGATCGCCGGCTTCGACGACGACCTGACCCCGGGCAAGCGGCGCTTCAATTTCATCTGGTATCGCGTCGCCGATGCCGCGCGTCTACGCGAGATGAACGTCGACGAAAACGGCGTGCAGCATGAACATTCGGTGCCGCCGCCGCTGATCCGGAAGGACCTGATCGCCGACATGCACAAGGACGCGCGCGAGCTCCTGCCGCAGTCGCTGCTCGATGCGTTGCTGGCCATCAAGCAGCCCTTCATCACACCGATTTACGATTTCACCGCGCCGCAGATTGTTTATGGACGCGTGGCGCTGGTGGGCGACGCCGCCGCCAACGCGCGGCCGCACATGGGCTTTGGCATGGCCAAGGCCGCGACCGACGGGCAGGCACTCGCCAAGCATCTCGATGCGCATAACGATATCGACGATGCGCTGAAGGCCTACAATGCCGAACGCCAGCCAATCGGCAACACGATCGTGTTGCACGGCCGCAAGCTCGGCACCCATATGGGCGTCAATCTCAAGACCGAAGAAGATCGCCGCATGCACGATCTGCTGCAAAGCGACGGCGCCATGCTCGACTGGATCGCCGTGCCGAATTTCCTCGACGCCTATAAAGTTATATCGTGATCGTTCGCATTGGAGTGCCGGGCGACTATTTGGTTTGCCCCTTTCTGGTCGATGCCGCACGGGGAGCCCAGCGAACGCTGGGCTCCTTCGTGCTTCTGATGTGGTTTGTTGACGCGGTGCCCGGCGCGCGGCCTTTGCGGGTCAAAAAACTTGCGCAGGATTAATAATCACACGCATTCATCGACCAAAGTGGCATTGACTGGAAAGTCGATTGTAGTCGGCAATCGCAACCGGCTTTGGAGGAACGCAATTGCGCCGCGCCGAATGCCAGCACGTCGACAACGTGCCGAAGTAACAACGAGCGAACGCGCGGCGAAAAGAAATCTCTAGGGAGGATTCAAAATGTCAGACAACTGGACACGCGGCGTCTCGCGCCGCGCACTTCTGCAGGCGGGCGTCGCCGGCGGTGCGATGCTGCCGACGGCTTTCTCGCTGCCCGCATTCGCGGTCGGCATGGCCGACCAGCCGGCGATCGGCACCTGGCCGGACGGCTCCAAGGGCGACACCGTCAATGTCGCCGCCGCCGTGCCGCGCACCGGCACCTACGCGGTGCAGGGCGAGGACGAACTCAAAGGGTGGCAGCTCGCGGTCGAACACATCAACAGCGGTGATCCGCTGCTCAAGAAGATCGCGCCGAAAGTGACCAAGGGCCTGCTCGGCAAGAAGGTCAACCTGCTGTCCGCTGACTCGGCCGCCAAGCCGAACCAGGCGGTGCAGGACATCCAGACCTTCATCAACCAGAACAAGATCGTGCTGATGACGGGCTCGACCTCGTCGGCGGTCGCGGTCGCGCTCAACAAGTTCGCGCAGCGCGAACACATTCTCTACGTCACCGGGATCTCCGGCTCGAACGACACCACCGGCAAGGATTGCGTGCGCTACGGCTTCCGTCAGAACTTCTACGGCGAGACCGCGGCAAATGCGATCGGCCCGGTGCTGGTGAAGGCCTACGGCAAGAACAAAAAGGCGGCGTTCATGACGCCGGACTACACCTATGGCCACACAGTGACCAAGTCGGTCAACGAGTACCTGGCCAAGAACGGCGGCTGGACGCAGGTCACCGACCAAGTCTCGCCGCTCGGCACGCAGGACTTCAGCCAGTACATCACCAACATCGCCAATTCCGGCGCCGACGTCATCATCAACGTCAACTGGGGCCGCGACGCGGTGCTGTCGGTGCAGCAGTGCAAGCAGTTCGGCGTGACGCCGAAGATGCAGATGGTGATCCCCTACCAGATCCCGTTCCTTGCCAAGGAAACCGGGCCGGAGCTCACCGCCAACGTCTACGCCGCGACCGATTTCTGGTGGACGCTGGAAGACAAGTATCCGCTCGCCAAGATGTTCGTTGCAGCCTTCGACAAGAAGTACGGCTACAAGCCGGAGTGGGGCGCCAACAACGCCTACATGTCGTTCGCCATCTGGGCGCGCATGGTGTCGGAGGCCGGTTCGTTCTACCCGCCGGACGTCATCAAGCAGTACGAGAAGGGCGAGAAGTTCGACTCGACGGTCGGTGAGGTCTACTTCCGCAAGGAAGACCACCAGCTCGTCCGCCCGGTCATCATCGTCAAGGGCAAGGAGCCAAAGGCGATGAAGAACAAGGAGGACTACTGGGAGGTCCTCGAGGTCGTGCCGGGCGCGCCGCTGATGCAGAAGCCGGATGCATTCGGCTGCAACCTCGGCGACTACACCTAAGTCTCGCATGAAACAGTGCGCCGCGGGCGGAACCTTCCGCCTGCGGCGCGGTTTCGCGTCCGCTGTTCCTCGTATATTGCTTAATCGATGATCAATTGGCCGAATTTCGTTTCGCAATGCTTTAACGGGCTGGTGCTGGGGGCGCTGCTCGCGCTCATCTCATCGGGACTCACCATCATCTACGGCACGCTCGGCGTTCTGAACCTCGCGCACGGCGCCATGTTCATGCTCGGCGGCTACGCCGGCTGGCTGGCCTACAGCTATACCGGCTCGTATCTCGCCGCGGTGATTGCCGGCTCGCTGTTCGGGATGATCGTCGGCGTTCTTGTCGAGCGCGTCATCATCCGCCACTTCTACGGCCGCCCGCACGAGGACCAGCTACTGGTCACCTTCGGCCTCGGCATCGTCTTCGTCGAAGTGGTGCGCTTCTTCTTCGGCAGCCTGTCGAAGGCCGTGCCGCCGCCGCCGGCGCTCGTCGGAATCACGCCGATCGGCTTCATGTTCTATCCGACCTATCGGCTGGCGCTGCTCGGCATCGTCGCGGTCGCGCTGCTGGTGCTCTACGTCGTGCTCTACCGCACCCGCCTCGGCATGATCGTGCGCGCCGGTATCGAGGATTCGGTGATGGTCGATTCGCTCGGCATCGACGTCTACAAGGTGTTCATGCTGGTGTTTGGCATCGGTGCCATGGCGGCGGGCTTTGCCGGCATCGTCAACGCGCCGGTGGTGTCGCTCGCGCCCGATATCGGCGAGATGATCCTGGTGCAGACCTTCGTCGTCGTCGTCATCGGCGGCGTCGGCTCGTTCCCGGGAGCGGTGCTCGGCGGCCTCATCGCCGGCGAGATCATCAGCATCACCTCGATGTTCAACCCCGGCTATTCCTACGTCATGCTGTTTGTCGCCATGACGCTGGTGCTCGTGCTGCGTCCCTACGGGCTGCTCGGCACGGCCGGCCGCGAATGAGTGCGGCCGTGTGATGCTCAGAACCCGCTCCTTTCTCGTCGAAGCTCTCACGGCTGCCGGGCTGATCGCCGCGCCGTTCGTGCTGCCTTACCTCGGCTTCACGCCGACCACGATCGACCGCATCCTGATCTGGGGCATCTTCGGGCTCGGCTTCGACATCCTGTTCGGCTTCACCGGCCTGTTGTCGTTCGGCCAGTGGCGCCTTCTTCGGCACCGGCGGCATGGTTGCCGCCTATCTGTTGACGGTCGTGAACTTCAACCACGTCATGCCGGCGCTGGCGATCGGTACGATCGTGGCGGCGATCATCGGGTATCTCGTCGGCCTTATCGCGCTGCGCCGCACCGGCATCTATTTCGCCATGATCACGGTGGCGATCGGCGAGGTCTTCTACTACGTCGAGTTCAATCCGCTGTCGGAGTACACCGGCGGCGAGAACGGCTTGCCGGGCGTGCCGACGCCAAGCGTGAACCTCGGCTTCACGACCATCAACTTCAACACCGACTGGTCGCTCTATGCGTTCTTCGCGTTCTGGTTCTTCGTCGGCGTCGTGATCGCGTTGCGAATCGTGCGCTCGCCGGTGGGGGCGGTGTTGCGTGCCATCCGTGACAACCCGCTGCGCGCCACCGCCGTCGGCCACAACATCCACGGCTACAAGCTGACCGCCTTCGTCATCGCGGCGGCCTATGCCGGCTTTGCCGGAGGCTTGCTCGGCCTGATGCAGGGCTTCATGCCGCCGGACGCCTTCACGTTCGACACCTCGGGGCAGTTGGTGATGCAGACCGCCATCGGCGGCGCCGGCACGCTGTTCGGCCCGCTGCTCGGCGCCGCGGTCTGGCTCTATCTGAGCGATTTCCTGCAGACCACGCTGCATATCGGCGCCACCTGGAAGCTGGTGCTCGGCGTCGTATTCGTGCTGCTGGTCTGCTTCCTCCGCCGCGGTCTGATCGGCGGCCTCGAGGATCTTTATGCGCTGGCGACAGGCGCCGGCGCGAAGGCCGAGCCGGCCGAGGACGCGCCTGCCGCCGGCGTTACAGCCGCGGAAGAGCAGAGGGCCGCGCAAGCTGCAATTGCGCGTGAACACGCGGTCGTCGCCATGCACGAGCGCCATCGCGACACCGACTACCGGTTCGGCACGATCCTGGAGGCGAAGGCGATCACCAAGCGCTATGGCGGCCTTGTCGCCAACAGCGAGATCGACTTTTCCGTCGCGCACGGCGAGCGGCGCGGCATCATCGGTCCGAACGGCGCCGGCAAGACCACCTTCTTCAGATGTTGACCTGCGAGGTGCCGCCGACCTCGGGACAGATCGTCTTCGAGGGCCGCGATATCACCGGCATGACCGTGACCGACGTCTGCCAGCTCGGCCTCACCAAGAGCTACCAGATCAACCAGCTGTTCAACCGCCTGACCGTGCGCGAGAACCTGACCATCGCGGCGCTGGCCGAGCTGCGCGGCAAGTTCCGGCTCGATCTGTTCCGGAATCCCCGCAGCATTCCCGGCCTGACCGAGCAGGTCGAGCACACGCTCGCACTCGTCGATCTGACCGCGCGGCGGACACGCCGGTTGCCGCGCTCGCCTACGGCGAAAAGCGCCGCCTCGAAGTGGGCCTTGCGCTCGCGACCAACCCGAGCCTGCTGCTGCTCGACGAGCCGCTGGCCGGCATGAGCCCGCGCGAGCGGGTCGAGACCGTCGCGCTGCTCAAGTCGATCGGCCAGGGCCGCACCATGATCATCATCGACCACGATATGGATTCGTTGTTCGAGCTGGTCGAGCGCGTCACCGTTCTGCAAGAGGGCCGGGTGCTGGTCGAAGGCACGCCGGACGACATCAAGGGCAACGCGAAAGTGCAGGAAGCCTATCTCGGCGGCGTGCACGGCGTGTTGGCGGCCGAATGAGCCTGCTCGAGGTCAACGGACTCAACAGCCTACTACGGCGACAGCCACATCCTGTTCGACGTGCCGCTGCGCGTCGAGCAAAACGAAGTCGTGGCGCTGCTCGGCCGCAACGGCGCCGGCAAGAGCGACGACGCTGAAAAGCCTGATGGGCGTGGTGACGCCGCGCGCCGGCTCGATGATCTTCGACGGCGCCGGAGATCGCCGGCAAGAAGAGCCATGCCATTGCGGTCGCCGGCATGCAGTTGGTGCACGAGGACCGGCGCATCTTCGGCAGCCTCGACGTCGAGGAGAACCTGGTGCTCGCCGGGCTGACGGCGCAGAACAAATGGCCGCTCGAGCGCATCTACGAGATGTTCCCGCGGCTTGCGGAGCGCCGCACCAGCCGCGGCACCGATCTCTCCGGCGGCGAGCAGCAGATGCTGGCGATTGCGCGAGCGCTCGTCCGCGACCCCAAGATCATCCTGCTCGACGAGCCGTTCGAGGGGCTGGCGCCGGTGATCGTGCGCGACCTGATGGCGGCCTGCCGCAAGCTGGTCGACGCGGGACAGACCATTGTTTTGGTCGAACAGAACCTGGCCGCCGCGCTCGCGCTGGCGCAGCGTGCCTACATCATCAACAACGGCCACATCGTGCATGAAAGCCCGGCAGGTGAGATCAAGAGCGACCCGGCCATCTTGCAACGTTATCTCGGCGTTTGATGCTTTCGTTAGGCGCTTCGGACATTTTTAAGCCAAGATCACGGCGACCGCAGGCAGGCGAAAAAGGCAACGGGCCTGCACAGCCGCCATCGGGACGTCGTCGTCCTCGTTTCGGTAACTTGGATCAATAATCCGGCTGATCCGGCGCAATTTCGGCCGGTGTTTGGTCTTGCCCTGTATCTGATCTTGATCAGCGTTGCCTGTTATTTGTTCGGCCGCTGAATCGGCTGCCTTCCGAATTGAAGTTCCGATCGCAGCTGGCTGCTCGCCGGGCCTGGTTTGTTTTGTTGCGCCGCAATACTTTGTGCGTTGTTCCGCCGCGTCAGCGGCGATGATTTAATGACACGGATAAAGAACATCACCAGCGGGTGTCATCTCTCCAAGGTGGCTCAGCGTCGCGGTGATCATATTGAATTTACGCGGCCTTTATGCGAACAATACCTTTGGGCCAAGCTGAGCCTGAACGGCTCAGTTTGTGTTGGAACAAAAAACGAAATCTACGGGGAGGGATATCATGGCTATGGCAGCGGGAGCCTCCGCGCGCAGCGGCGCAATCGCGTCGACGCGTTGGAGTTACCTGATGATTTGCGTCATCTGCATGGTGATGATCGCAAATCTGCAATACGGGTGGACGCTTTTCGTCAATCCGATCAACAAGGCGCATGGCTGGTCCATCGCCTCGATCCAAGTCGCATTCGCCATCTTCATCGCGCTGGAAACCTGGCTCACGCCGATCGAGGGATGGATCGTCGACAATCTCGGCGCCCAACGCGGGCCCAAGATCATGGTCGCCTTCGGCGGCGTTATGGTCGCCATCGGCTGGGTCATCAACGCCTACGCCACGTCGCTTGAGATGCTTTATTTCGGCGCGGTCGTCGGCGGCATCGGTGGCGGCGCGGTCTATGCGACCAGCGTCGGCATGGCGGTGAAGTGGTTCCCCGACCGGCGCGGTCTTGCCGTCGGTCTGACTGCGGCAGGCTACGGCGCCGGCGCCGCACTCACGGTGATCCCGATCCGTGCCGTTATCGACACCTATGGATATGAAACCGCGTTCCTGTGGTTCGGCATCATCCAGGGCGGCGTCGTGTTCATTCTGGCGTGGCTGCTGCGCGGGCCGGAACCCGGCGAACTCGCCGCCGCTCCGCCGCCGAAGGTAGCTCAGTCGGCGAAGAGCTACTCGCCGAAGGAAGTGCTGCTGTCGCCGGTGTTCTGGCTGCTCTACATAATGTTCGTCATGGTGTCGGCCAGCGGTCTGATGGCGACGGCGCAGATCGCTCCGATCGCCAAGGACTTCAATGTCGGCAGCGTCATCCTGTTCGGTGGCGCTTCGACGCTGACGGTCGCGCTCATTGTCGACAACGTCTGCAATGGCGGCGCACGTCCGCTGTTCGGCTGGGTCTCCGACAACATCGGCCGTGAGTTCACCATGGCGATCGCGTTCGGTCTTGGCGCAGTGGCCTATTGGATGCTGGGCTCGCTCGGTACGGCGCCTTGGGCTTTCGTTATCTTCGCCGCACTGATCTTCCTCACCTGGGGCGAGATCTTCAGCCTGTTCCCGTCGACCTGCACGGATACGTTCGGGCCAAAGTTCGCCACGGTGAACCTGAGCCTGCTCTACACCGCGAAGGGAACGTCGGCCTTCCTGGTGCCGCTCGCGAACGTCATCAAGACGTCGACCGGCAGCTGGCACATGGTGTTCGTGGTCACCGCGGCGATGAACATCGTCGTGGTTGCGCTTGCGCTCTTTGTGCTCAAGCCGCTGCGCCGCCGCGTCATGGATTCCACCCGGTAATCGAAACGATGATCCCCGCCCGTGCAAACGGGCGGGGATTTTTTGCCTTGTAGCTGGTGCGGCCAAATGCGTGTTGCGCGCGTTCACGCTTCTGGCATATTGTATACCAGCAAGCAGTAGATGAGTTATGAGTAGCCGAGACCGTAGTTCCCGCAGCGTCCGAGCGCATGTTCGCGCGCCCGCAGCCGTTCGCGGAAACGGCACGCCGCCGGCATTCGAGCCGATCAACGCGACGCCGAGCTTCAAGCACAAAGCCTATGCCGCGTTGAAGAACGCCATCGTGGCGATGGACATCTATCGCAATCGCGACGACATCCGGCTCGATGAGCGCAAGCTCGCGCAGGATTTCGGCATCAGCCGCACGCCGGTGCGCGAGGCCATGGCGCAGCTCGAGAGCGAGGGGTTCGTCCGCTCAGTGCCCCGCCGCGGCATTTATGTGGTGCGCAAGACCAAGCGCGAGGTGATCGAGATGATCACGGCCTGGGCTGCGCTTGAAAGCATGGCCGCGCGCCTGATCACCCAGAGCGCCAGTGACGATGAAATCGCCGGGCTGCGCCGCATGTTCGAGAGCTTCGACAACGGCGGGCTGCGCTCGCATCTCGACGAATATTCCGACGCCAATATCGAGTTCCACCAGGCCATCATCAGGCTCAGCCGCAACGCCGTGCTGATCGACATGGCGGAAAATCTGTTCACCCACATGCGCATGATCCGGCGCAAGACGATCGTGGAGAAGGATCGCATCGAGAAGTCGATCCGCGATCACATGAACATCGTCGAAGCGCTGGAGGCGCGCGCGACCGAACGCGCGGAGGAACTGGTGCGCGACCATGCGCTCGGCCTGGCTGACCATGTTGCGCAATATGCCGATTATCTGGACTGACAACAGAAAACTGAGCGACGGGGAGGATTCTCATGGCTGAAGCAGCGGTAAAAGAAAAAGCGGTGGAAACGGCCCCGGAAGAGCGGGAGCTGACGGACGGCTTCCATCTGATCATCGACGCGCTCAAGCTCAACGGGCTGACCACGATTTACGGCGTACCAGGTATCCCGATCACGGACTTCGGCCGGATGGCGCAGGCCTCGGGCATCCGCGTGCTCTCGTTCCGCCACGAGCAGAACGCCGGCTATGCCGCTTCGATCGCAGGGTTTCTCACCAAGAAGCCCGGCGTCTGCCTCACCGTGTCTGCCCCCGGCTTCCTCAATGGCCTCACTGCGTTGGCCCACGCCACGACCAACTGTTTCCCGATGATCCTGATATCGGGCTCATCCGAGCGCGAGATCGTCGACCTGCAGCAGGGCGACTACGAGGAGATGGATCAACTCGCCATCGCCAAACCGCTGTGCAAGGCCGCGTTCCGCGTGCTGCACGCACAGGACATCGGCATCGGCCTGGCGCGCGCGATCCGCGCCGCGGTGTCCGGCCGTCCCGGCGGCGTCTATCTCGATCTCCCCGCCAAGCTGTTCGGCCAGGTGATGGATGCCGAGGCCGGCAAGAAATCGCTGGTCAAGGTGATCGATGCGGCGCCGGCACAGATCCCGGCGCCTGAAGCGGTCAAGCGCGCGCTCGATGTCCTCAAGAGCGCCAAGCGCCCGCTGATCGTCCTCGGCAAGGGCGCAGCCTACGCGCAGGCCGACGATGCGATCCGCAGCTTCGTCGAGAAGAGCGGCGCCCCGTTCCTGCCGATGAGCATGGGCAAGGGCCTCCTGCCGGATACGCATCCGCAGTGTGCCGGCGCGGCGCGCTCGACGGTGCTGAAGGATTCCGACGTCGTCATGCTGATCGGCGCGCGGCTCAATTGGCTGCTGTCGCACGGCAAGGGCAAGACCTGGGGCGAGGCGCCGAAAAAGTTCATCCAGATCGACATCGAGCCCAAGGAAATGGACTCCAACGTCGAGATCGTCGCTCCGGTGGTCGGCGACATCGGCTCCTGCGTCACCGCGCTGCTCGAGGGCATGGGATCGAAGTGGCCGGCGCCGCCGGCCGACTGGCTCAATGCCGTCAAAACCAAACGCGACGAGAACGTCGCCAAGATGGCGCCGCGCCTGATGAACAACAACGTGCCGATGGATTATCACGGCGCGCTCGGCGTCCTGCGCACGATCGTCAAGGAACGGCCGGACGCCATCCTGGTCAACGAAGGCGCTAATACGCTCGATCTCGCCCGCGGCATCATCGACGTCTACCAGCCGCGCAAGCGCCTCGACGTCGGCACCTGGGGCATCATGGGCATCGGCATGGGATATGCGATCGCCGCGGCGGTCGAGACCGGCAAGCCGGTGCTCGCGGTCGAAGGCGACTCGGCCTTCGGCTTCTCAGGCATGGAGGTGGAGACGATCTGCCGCTACAAGCTGCCGGTCTGCATCGTCATCTTCAATAATGACGGCATTTATCGCGGCACCGACGTCAATTCCGTCAGCCCCGACCCGGCGCCGACCGTGTTCGTGAAGGGTTCGCGCTACGACAAGATGATCGAGGCCTTCGGCGGCGTCGGCGTCAATGCAACGTCTCCGGACGAACTCAAGCGCGCCGTCAATGCGGCGATGGACTCAGGTAAGCCGACCCTCATCAACGCAGTGCTGGACCCGGCGGCCGGCAGCGAGAGCGGCCGCATCGGCAACCTCAATCCGCAAAGCAAGCTGAAGAAGAAATAAGGAGCCGCTCTGCGCGAGCGGGCGACTGAAGTTTTGAAGCGACGGGCTCCCTGACCGGGAGTGGGGCAAACGAAAAGCTGGAGGAAATGCACATGGCAAAGAAAAAGCAAAAGAAGGCGAAATCAAAAGTGAAGGCCGCGGCCAAGAAGTCGGCACGCAAAGTGGCGAAGCTGGCGAGCAGCAAAAAGGCCAACGGCAACGGCAGCCACCTGCCAAAGCCGAGCAACAAGGCCTGGGGCAAGGCCGGCAAGGCGCTCGAGGGCGTGAAGATTCTCGACTTCACGCACGTGCAGTCGGGTCCGACCTGCACGCAGTTGCTGGCCTGGTTCGGCGCCGACGTGATTAAAGTCGAACGCCCCGGCGTCGGCGATATCACGCGCGGCCAACTGGTCGATGTGAAGGGCGCCGACTCGCTCTACTTCACGATGCTCAATCACAACAAGCGCTCGATCACCGTCGACTCCAAGCACCCGCAGGGCATGCGCGTGCTGGAAGCGCTGGTGAAGACCTGCGACGTGCTGGTGGAGAATTTCGCCCCCGGCGCGCTCGATCGCATGGGCCTGACCTGGGAGCGCATCAACAAGCTCAATCCGCGCATGATCGTGGCGTCGGTGAAGGGCTTCGGCCCCGGTCCCTACGAGGACTGCAAGGTCTATGAGAACGTCGCGCAATGCGCCGGCGGCGCCGCGTCCACCACCGGCTTCCGCGAAGGTCCGCCCCTCGTGACCGGTGCGCAGATTGGCGACTCGGGCACGGGTCTCCATCTCGCGCTTGGCATTGTCTCGGCGCTCTATCAACGCAATCGCACCGGCCGCGGCCAGAAAGTGCTGTGCGCCATGCAGGACGGCGTGCTCAACCTCTGCCGCGTCAAGCTGCGGGACCAACAGCGGCTTAAGGCCGGCCCGCTCACCGAATACAGCCAATACGGTGAAAACGTTCCGTTCGGGCCGACCGTGCCGCGCGCCGGCAACGACAGCGGCGGCGGCCAGCCCGGCTGGATCTTGAAATGCAAGGGCTGGGAAACCGACCCCGACGCCTACATCTATTTCATCACCCAGGCGCCGGTTTGGGGCCCGATCTGCGACATCATCGGCGAACCGACCTGGAAGACCGATCCGGAATACGCCACGCCGCGCGCGCGGCTGCCGAAGCTGAAGGCGATCTTCCGCCGCATCGAAGACTGGACCATGACCAAGACCAAGTTCGAGGTGATGGAAGCCTGCAACGCGGTCGATATTCCGGTCGGCCCAATCCTGTCGATGAAGGAAATCGCCGAGGAGCCGTCGCTGCGCAAGACCGGCACCGTGGTCGAGGTCGATCATCCGACCCGCGGCAAGTATCTGACCGTCGGCAATCCGATCAAGTTGTCGGATTCGATCTCTGAGGTGAGGCGTTCGCCGCTCTTGGGCGAACACACCGACGAGATTTTGTCCGACGTGCTCAAATTTTCGGCCAAGGACATTGCCGAGATCAAGAACTCCGGCGCACTGAGTGCGCCGAAGAAGGAAGAGAAGGCGGCATAATCAACGTGGCTGTCGTCCCCGCGAAAGCGGGGACCCAGTAATCGCTGAGCCGTCGGTGTTTACTGGATGCCCGCTTGCGCGGGCATGACAGCTGAAGTTTTTGGGAGGTTGTTGAATGCGTATCGTCGTTCACGGCCAGCAGGCGTTCGGCAAGGCCGTGCTGGAAGCTTTGCTCAAGCGCGGTGACAATGTCGTCGCCGTCTACGTGGCGCCCGAGAAGGAAGGTGCCAAGGCCGATCCGTTGAAGGAAGCCGCGCTTGCCGCCAAGCTCCCGGTCCATCAGCCGGCGTCCTACAAGGACTCGAAAGTCTGGGACGAGTTCAAGGCGCTCAAGCCCGATCTTCAGGTGATGGCTTTCGTCACGCTGTTCGTGCCCGAGGAATTCCTCAACATTCCGACGCACGGCTCGATCCAGTACCATCCGTCGCTGCTGCCGGCCTATCGCGGCGCCAGTGCCATCAACTGGCCGATTATCAAGGGCGAGAAGGAAACCGGCCTGTCGATCTTCTGGCCCGATAACGGCCTCGATACCGGCGACATCCTCGTGCAGAAGAAGACGCCGATCTCCGCTACTGACACGCTCGGCACCGTTTATTTCGACCGCCTGTTTCCGATGGGCGTCGAAGCGATGCTTGAGGGCGTCGATCTGGTCAAGGCCGGCAAGGCGCCGCGCATCAAGCAGGACGAGTCGAAGGCCACCTACGAAGGCCGCTGCGGTCCCGACAACGCCAGGATCGACTGGGGCAAGCCCTGGGAGCAGATCGACCGGCTGATCCGCGGCTGCAATCCGGCGCCCGGCGCCTGGACCACGCTCGACGGCAAGCAGGTCAAGATTTTCGACGCCAAGCCGCTGCCGGCGAAAGATCCGAAGGGTATCGCGGGCAAGGTCGGCGAGATCGCCGCGGTCGAAGCAGACGGTTTCACGGTGGTGTGCGCCGATGGCCGCTTCAAGGTCACGCGCGTGCAGCCCGCCGATGGCAAGAAGATCGAGGCCGGCGAGTGGGCGAAGTCCGCCAACGTCGCCGTCAAAGCAAGGTTTACCTGAAGCCCACCACTGTCATGGCCGGCCGGGCATGACATTTCGCCACCAATTATCTTTCAACCCGAACGCTTGAATGGATCGTCCTATGCCCGCCTCCCAGCATCAAAATCCGAAATCCGACATTGAAATTTCGCAGTCCGCCAAGAAGCGTCCGATCCTCGACATCGCCAAGGAAAAGCTCGGTATCGTGGCTGAGAACCTCGAGCCGTACGGCCATTACAAGGCCAAGGTGTCGATGGAATACGTCAAGTCGCTCGCCGGCAAGAAGAACGGCAAGCTGATCCTGGTGACCGCGATCTCGCCGACGCCCGCGGGCGAGGGCAAGACCACGACGACCGTCGGCCTCACCGACGCGCTCAATCACATCGGCAAGAAGGCCATGCTCTGCCTGCGCGAGCCATCGCTTGGCCCGTCATTTGGCATGAAGGGCGGCGCCGCCGGCGGCGGCTATGCCCAGGTCGTGCCCATGGAGGACATCAATCTTCATTTCACCGGCGACTTCCACGCCATCACTTCGGCGCACAATCTGCTGTCGGCGCTAGTCGACAACCACATCTATTGGGGCAACGCGCTTGGCATCGACAGCCGCCGCGTCACCTGGCGCCGCGTCATGGACATGAACGACCGCGCGCTGCGCGAGATCGTCTGCTCGCTCGGCGGCGTCGCCAACGGCTATCCGCGCGAAGCCGGCTTCGACATCACGGTCGCCTCGGAGGTAATGGCGATCTTCTGCCTCGCCAAGGACCTCGATGACTTGAAGGAGCGCCTCGGCAACATCATCGTCGCCTATACCCGCGAGCGAAAACCGGTGCGGGCCAAGGATCTCAAGGGCCACGGCGCCATGACCGCGTTGCTGAAGGAAGCGATCGCGCCCAACCTGGTGCAGACGCTGGAAGGTACGCCCGCCTTCATCCATGGCGGGCCGTTCGCCAACATCGCGCACGGCTGCAACTCGGTGGTCGCCACCACCACGGCGCTCAAGCTCGCCGACTACGTCGTCACCGAAGCCGGCTTCGGCGCTGATCTCGGCGCCGAGAAATTCCTCGACATCAAGTGCCGCAAGGCTGGCCTCGAACCGTCATGCGTCGTCATCGTCGCCACCATCCGCGCCCTCAAGATGCACGGCGGCGTCAAGAAGGAAGATCTCAAGAAGGAAGACCTGAAGGCGCTGGCGGCCGGCATGTCCAATCTGCAGCGCCACGTCGAGAACGTGAAGAAGTTCGGCCTGCCGGCGGTGATTTCGATCAACCGCTTCTCGGCCGATACCGACGCGGAAATCGCTTTGGTCAAGGAGAAGTGCAAGGCGCTCGGCGTCGAAGCCTTGATGGCCGATCACTGGGCCATGGGCGGCGAGGGCGCCGCCGACGTCGCCAAGGCCGTGGTGAAGATCATCGACGAGGGCAAAGGCAAGCTGAAGCTTCTCTATCCCGACGACATGCCGCTGTTCGAGAAGATCCGCACCATCGCCAAGGAACTCTACCGCGCCGATGATGCGACCGCCGACAAGTCGGTCAAGGATCAGCTCAAGACCTGGGAAGAGATGGGCTTCGGCAAGCTGCCGGTCTGCATCGCCAAGACGCAGTACTCGTTCTCGACCAATCCGGACGCCAAGGGCGCGCCGACCGGCTTCAACATCCCGGTGCGCGAGGTTCGTCTCTCGGCCGGGGCCGAATTCGTCGTGGCGATCTGCGGTGAGATCATGACGATGCCAGGCCTGCCCAAGGTGCCGTCGGCGGATTCGATCGACGTCAAGGACGGCAAGATCGTCGGCCTGTTCTAGTTTTCAAATGGGAGAGTGACATGATCAAGTTCTATTACAGTGGCGCGCCCAATCCGATGAAGGTCGCGCTGATGCTCGAAGAATGCGGATTGCAATACGAGCCGATGCCGGTCGACACCCGTAAGGGCGAACAGCACTCGCCGGAATTCCTCAAGATCAACCCGAACGGCAAGGTGCCGGCGATCGTCGACGGCGATGCTGTCGTGTTTGATTCCAACGCCATCCTGCTCTACCTCGCCGAGAAGACCGGCAAGTTCCTCCCCGCCAAGAGCGACAAGAACCGCGGCGAGTTGCTGTCGTGGCTCATGTTCGTCGCCTCGGGCGTCGGGCCGTTCTCAGGCCAGTCGGTGCACTTCCGCAACTACGCGCCGGAGAAGATCGAATACGCCATCAACCGCTACATGTACGAGACGCAACGCCACTACGGCATCCTCAACGACCGCCTCGGCAAGCACAAATACATGGTTGGCGATGCTTACGGCATCGTTGACATGGCGGTGTGGGGTTGGGCGCGGCTCATTCCGGCGGCGCTCGGCGAGGCGCACTGGGCCAAATTCCCGAACCTGAAACGGCTGGTGGACGAGGTTTCCGCCCGCCCTGCGGCGGCCCGCGCCAACGCCATGAAAGACAAGCATAAATTCAAGACGGAATTCGACGACGAGGCCCGCAAGGCCATGTTCAAGCATATGGAAGTCAAGGTCGCCTGAGCGCGCGACCGCTTCCGCGCTAAGCGAAACGGGCGGCTTCGGCCGCCCGTTTTTTATGAGAGATTGCCGAACTCGCTAAAATTTTCACCTTTTTTGGCGCGGTCGGAACAACGGCATTTTCGTACCTTTTCTCTATGGTGGCCCCCAGTTCAATAGAACGATTGCGGGCACCCATGCTCAGTACCTCGGTTCCAAGCGGCAGCGCCGAAGGCTTTTCCCTTATCGATGACCTCCTCGGCACGGTTGAGACCGGCGACGTGAAGCAGCGTCTTCGTGTGCTGCAACGCGTCACCGACATGTTCGTCGCCGGCTCGCGGGGCTATTCCAGCCAGCAGGTGGCCCTCTTCGATGACGTCCTGCAGCGGCTCGCCGCCGATATCGAGGCCAAAGCACGCGCAAAGCTGGCGAACCGGCTGTGCCTGGTGCACAACGCCCCGCCGAAGCTGATCCGCTCGCTCGCGTTTGACGACGAAGTCGACGTCGCCACGCCGGTGCTCGTGCATTCGCAGCAGCTGAGCGACGCCGACCTGGTCGAGAACGCCACCACCAAGAGCCAGGCCCATCTTTACGCCATCGCCCAGCGCCTGAAGTTGAGCGAGGCCGTGACCGACGTGCTGGTCGAGCGCGGCAATGACCGCGTCGTGCGCAAGGTCGCGCGCAATGCCGGCGCCCGTTTCTCGCTTGCCGGTTACGGTAAGTTGACGACGCGCGCTCGCCACGACCGCAAGCTAACGCTGATCCTCGGCCAGCGCAGCGATATCCCGCGTCACTATTTCCTCAAGTTGCTCGAAACCGCGTCCGCGGAAGTGCGCGCCAAGCTCGAGGCCGCCAATCCGCAGGCGGCGGCCGCGATCCGCGATACCGTCGACGATGTCGCTACCGCCATGCAGCGCGAAGCGCGCGAGGAATCGGGAGAATACTCGGCCGCCGCGCGCACCGCCGAACGCCGGTTCCGGCGGCAGGCCGTTACCGAGGCCAATGTGCATGCGCCCGCACACGCCCAGGAATTCGAACGCACCGTGGTCGCGCTGGCGAAGCTCGGCAATTTCTCCATGGATCTGGTCGAGCGCGCCTTGCTCGACGAGGGCGAGGACATGATCCTCATTCTCGCCCGCGCTTCCGACTGCTCGTGGAGTACGGTGCGAGAACTTCTGCTGATGTACGCCGCCAAGCGCCGCTTGCAGCCGGACGATATCAGCCGCGCCTTCGACCGCTACAAGAAGCTCAGCCAGGCGACGGCGCGCAGCGTGGTCAGTTTCCACGAACGGCGCGTGAAGCTGCGGGCGCAGAAATATGGTTCGGCCGAGGATACGAACGCGAAGACGGCATCGCCGCCGCCCGCGCCGGCCGCCACCGAAGAGCTGGCGAAGATTTCAGCCTAGCCGCATCGTCAAAAAAAGTTCGGGCGCCGCCTCCTGTGAGGGGGGCGGCGCCCGTTCGATTTGTGCGATCTATTGGAACAGCTTCATCGAGTTAATCAGCGTCTGCAGCACGCCCAGCACGAGCGGGATGCCGACGAAACCCCACGCCAGCACGAGCTGCAGGGTGGTGGTGCCGTTTTTTGTGGTCGATGCCATTGGTCGTCCTTTCTTATGCCCGAGCCGCGGCCGGACTGGCGAGCGTGTCATGCGCGCGTGGATCGTTTGCTTTCATGTGATAGCGATCCGCCACCGCCTTGACGAGCAAGTTGCAGATGAAGCCGATCACCAATAATCCGGCCATGATGTACATGGTCGTGTTGTAGGCCTGCGCCTTCGGCACGCCGTGCGTGACGTTGTACTCGCGAATGTAGTTCACGAGCACCGGCCCGAAGATGCCGGCCATGGACCAGGCCGTCAGCAACAGTCCGTGGATGGCGCCGACATAGCGCGTGCCGAACATATCTCTCAGATAGGCCGGCACGGTGGAGAAGCCCCCGCCATACATACTGATGATGACCAGGAAGCAGATGACGAACCCGGCCACGCTGCCGACCGAGCCGGTGTAGGGCACCGTGCAGTACAGCAGGAAGCCCAGCACCATGAACACGAAGTACGTGTTCTTGCGTCCGATATAGTCCGACGTGGAGGCCCAGAAGAAGCGGCCGCCCATGTTGAACAGGCTCATCAGGCCGACGAAGCCCGCCGCTGCCACCGGCGTAATGTGGCCGGGGAACATTTCCTGGCTCATGGCGGAGGCCTGACCGAGCACGCCGATGCCGGCGGTCACGTTGAGGCAGAGGATCCACCAGATCAGCCAGAACTGCGGCGTCTTCAGCGCGTCGTAGACGAAGACGTCGTTCCTGGTGATGAGCTTGGTCGCAGCCTTCGGCGCGACATAGCCAGCCGGCGCCCAGCCCGGAGGCGGAACGCGCACGATGATCGAGCCGACGATCATGAAGAAGAAGTAGACAATGCCGAGCACGATAAAGGTCTCGGTCACGCCGACATGCGTTGGCGTCGCGAACTTCGACATCAGCCACACCGACAACGGCGAGGCGATGAAGGCGCCGCCGCCGAAGCCCATGATGGCCATGCCGGTCGCCATGCCCGGGCGATCGGGGAACCATTTGATCAGCGTCGAGACCGGCGAGATGTAGCCGATCCCAAGCGCGATGCCGCCAAGCACGCCGTAGCCGAGATAGATGAGCCAGAGATTGTGCACGTAGGTGCCGATCGCGGAGATGAAGAAGCCGCCGGCCCAGCACAGCGCGGCGGTGAACATGGCGCGGCGCGGCCCGCCTTCCTCAACCCAGCGGCCGAAGACCGCCGAGGACACGCCGAGGAAGAAGATGGCGATGGAGAAGATCCAGCCCAACTCGGTGAGTTTCCAGTCACCCGGCGCGGATTGTGTGATGCCGACGAGCTTGGTCATCGGCAGGTTGAACACGCTGAATGCATAGGCCTGGCCAATGCACAGGTGCACGCATAGTGCCGCCGGCGGCACCATCCACCGGCTGAAGCCCGGTTTTGCAATCGTGTGACTGCGGTCGAGAAAAGAAAACATCGCGCCGTCCTCCGTCGTTTCCCCAAAGATCTATTCTTGTTCTTCAGACTGCGGAGATTCGAAGCGCCCCCCGTCTGAGTTCTTTCATCGTACGGGAATAGGTATTGGCACGCCGTTGAACGAGCGCATTGCTTGAAAACATTAATACAGATGAATCAATCTGCGAGGGTCGGAGCCACGCGGCGCGCTTCGTTGACCAGGGCCGCGGTCAACGTCGTCATCGGCTCACGCTCAGGGACGACGAGCCCGATGGTCTGGACCGCGTCCGGTTCCACGATCGGGATAGCGCGGATGGTGTCGGTGAGGCCGAGCGTTTCAGCGATCTTGGCCGGCATCACGCTCGCCCACCGCCCGGTGCGGACATGGGAATAGAGCAGGATCATCGAGTTGGATTTCGAGCGTGGGCCGCGAGTTGCCGCCCGCGCTCTTCAGCAGCCGGTCGATGATGCGCCGGTTCTGCATGTCGGGTGTCAGCAGGCAGAGCGGCACCTGCGACACTTCCGCCCAGGTGACTCTGTCGCGATTGCCGAGGGGTGCATCCGCCGAGGTGAGCAGCCGGTAGTGCTCGCGATATAGCGATACGGTGTTGACGCGACCGAGCGGCTCATTCTCGACATAGGTGATGCCGGCATCGATCTCGAGGTTTTCCAACAGATCCAGGATTTCGATCGACGTCCGCGAGTAAACCGTGAACTGGATGTTGGGATGCCGCTCGCGGCAGGGCGTGGTCAGCGCCGCGACCATGGCCAGCGCCGTCGGGATCGCGGCGATGCGCAACCGCCCGGACAAGCCATGCCGCAGCGAATTGATCTCTTCGCGCATCGCGCGGTTGTCGCTGACGATGCGACGCGCCCACTCCAGCACGCGCAGACCCTCCGGCGTGAAGCCCTGGAAGCGGGAGCCGCGGTTGACCAGCAGCACACCCATTTGCTCCTCGAGTTGCTTCACGCCCGCCGATAGCGTCGGTTGGGTGACGCCGCAGGCCTCTGCCGCGCGGCCAAAATGCTCTTCCCGAGCCAACGCCAGAATGAATTCCAGCTTGTCGATCACAATTGGCCTTTTCTATCAGTTTGTTGCATTTTAGCGGGCTAACCCCTATCGCTCAAGAATTCGCATGCCTAGGCACACTATTGATAGGTAATTTCTATCGAGCGATTTTCCTATCGGGGTTGTTTGCCCCATAAAACGGCCTCAAATCAGGGGCGGGACAGGAGACGGGTAATGAATATGCAGGTGCCGCCGCGTTCAGGCGGCAAAGGAACCGGGGGTCGCCGCAAAGCCCCGCGCACGCCCAAGGGTCGGCAGATAGATCCGACCGCACTCGATGAAGTGTGCGCCTTGCTGACAGATCGGCCGCGCCGCCGCGATCTGCTGATCGAGCATCTGCATCTGATCCAGGATCACTACGGCTGTCTCTCCGCCGCGCACCTGACGGCGCTTGCTGCCGAAATGAAAATGGCGCTTACCGAAGTCTACGAGGTCGCGACCTTCTATTCGCACTTCGATGTCGTAAAGGACGGTCCGCCGCCGGCGCCGGTTACCGTGCGCGTGTGCGACTCGCTTTCTTGCGCGATGGCCGGTGCGGAAAAACTGCTCAAGGAATTGCCCCGTAAGTTCGGCAAGGATGTGCGCGTCGTGCGCGCGCCCTGCATGGGCGCTTGCGATCGTGCGCCGGTCTGCGCTGTCGGTCACTTGCAGACGTTCAAGGCGACGCCCGACGCGGTGCTCGCCGACGTCAAGGCGCACAAGCATCCCCACGCCTGGGCGCCGAAAACGGATTTTGCTGCGTACCAGAAAGCCGGCGGCTACACGCTGCTGCGCGATTGCCTCTCGGGCAAGCGCACGCGCGACGAACTCATCAAGATCGTCAGCGATGCCGGCCTGCGCGGCCTCGGCGGCGCCGGGTTCCCGACCGGACGCAAATGGTCGCTTGTGCGCGCGGAGTCCGCGCCGCGAATGTTCGCGGTCAATGGCGACGAGGGCGAGCCCGGCACCTTCAAGGACCGTTACTATCTCGAACGCGATCCCCACCGCTTTATCGAAGGCATGCTGATCGCGGCTTGGGTGGTCGAGGCCCCGGAGACCTATTTCTACATCCGCGATGAATACCCCGAGCTTCGCCTGATGATCGCCGAGGAATTCAAGAAGATCGAAGAGGCGGAACTGTCGCCGCACACCAAGCTGCATCTGCGCCGCGGCGCCGGCGCTTACATCTGCGGCGAAGAGTTGGCAATGATCGAGTTCGATCGAAGGCAAGCGAGGCTTGCCGCGTCACCGCCCACCTTACGTCGCACAGGTCGGCTTGTTCGGTCGCCCGACGCTCGAGCAGAACGTCGAGACGCTGTTCTGGATCCGAGACATCATCGAGAAAGGCGCGGAGTGGATGACGTCGCAAGGTCGCCACGATCGCAAGGGCTTCCGCAGCTTTTCGGTGTCCGGCCGCGTCAAGAATCCGGGCGTGAAGCTCGCGCCCGCCGGCGTCACAGCACGCGAATTGATCGAGGAGTTCTGCGGCGGCATGCAGGACGGTCATACGTTCAAAGGCTACCTGCCGGGCGGCGCTTCCGGCGGCATCCTGCCGGCCTCGATGGCGGATGAGCCGATGGACTTCGGAACTTTGGAGAAGTTCGGCTGCTTCGTCGGGTCGCACGCCGTTGTCATCCTGTCCGACAAGGACGATATGAAAGCCGTCGCGCTCAACTTGATGAAATTCTTCGAGGATGAGAGTTGCGGCCAATGTACGCCGTGCCGCGCCGGCACCGAGAAGGCGGCAAAGCTGATGGAAAAGGGGCCGTGGGATGCAGCGCTGCTCACGGAGCTCTCGACCGCAATGCGTGATGCTTCGATCTGCGGTCTCGGCCAGGCGGCGCCGAACCCGTTGGTCTGCGTGCTCAAGTATTTCCCTGAGGAATTGAAAAAACCGCTCGGCACCTGGTGACACATGGCTAAAGGCAATGGCGCAGCGAAGATTGTAAAATTCACCCTCGACGGCAAAGAGGTTGAGGCGCGCGAGGGCGAGACCATCTGGCAGGTCGCCAAGCGCGAAGGCGTCGACATCCCGCATCTGTGTTATTCGCCCGAGCCCGGCTACCGCGCCGACGGCAACTGCCGCGCCTGCATGGTCGAGATAGAAGGCGAGCGCGTGCTCGCCGCAAGTTGCATCCGCAAGCCGGCCGAAGGCATGAAGGTGAAGGCCGCCTCCGACCGCGCCAAGACCGCGCGGCAGATGGTGTTCGAACTTCTGGTGTCCGATCAGCCCGAGCGCGAGACCGCGCACGATCCGCAGTCGAAATTCTGGGCCTGGGTCGACCGCATGAATATCGGCACCAGCCGTTTCCCGGCGCACGCCGCGCATTCGCCCGACCGCAGCCACGTGGCCATGGCGGTCAATCTCGACGCCTGCATCCAGTGCAATCTCTGCGTCCGTGCCTGCCGCGAAGTGCAGGTCAATGACGTGATCGGCATGGCGGGGCGCGGCCATGGCGAAAAAATCGTGTTCGATTTCGACGACCCGATGGGAGCTTCCACCTGTGTCGCCTGCGGTGAATGCGTGCAGGCCTG
The DNA here is from genome assembly GCA_963742095.1 of uncultured Alphaproteobacteria bacterium. Lineage (GTDB taxonomy): Bacteria > Pseudomonadota > Alphaproteobacteria > Rhizobiales > Xanthobacteraceae > Pseudolabrys. Next base: position 259,517 of record CAVUKJ010000003.1, on the reverse strand, counting down.
TCCGACGGGCGCGTTGATGCCGGCGACGATGGTGGACGAGAAGAATGTCTACAAGGGCGCGCCCGACCGCGAGGTGCACAGCGTTTGCCCGTATTGCGGCGTCGGCTGCCAGCTCACCTATCAGATCAAGGACGACAAGATCGCCGCCGTCACCGGCAAAAACGGTCCGGCCAACCAGCAACGGCTGTGCGTGAAGGGCCGCTTCGGCTTCGACTACGTCACCAACCCGCAGCGTCTCATGAAGCCGATGATCCGCAAGGACGGCGTGCCGAAGGTGCCGCACGAGCACATCGACCCGTCAAATCCCTGGACGCATTTCCGCGAAGCGACCTGGGAGGAGGCACTCGACAAAGCCGCCGCCGGCCTGAAGACAATCCGCGATCGCGACGGTTCGGATGCACTCGCCGGCTTCGGTTCGGCGAAGTGCTCGAATGAAGAGGCCTATCTGTTCCAGAAGGTGGTGCGCGCCGGCTTTGGCACCAACAACGTCGACCACTGCACGCGCCTCTGCCACGCCTCGTCGGTTGCCGCATTGCTCGAAGGCGTCGGCTCCGGCGCGGTGTCGGCCTCGTTCAACGAGTGCAAGAACTCTGAAGTCATCATCGTCATCGGTGCCAATCCGACGGAAAATCATCCGGTTGCCGCGACCTTCTTCAAGCAGGCGGCCAAGCGCGGCGCCAAGCTGGTGGTGATGGATCCGCGTGGGCAGGCGCTCAAGCGTCACGCCTGGAAGATGATGCAGTTCAAGAACGGCGCCGACGTGGCCATGCTCAACGCCATGCTCAACGTCATTGTCACCGAGAAGCTCTACGACCAGCAATACATCCAAACCTATGTCGAGGGTTTCGACGCCTGGAAAGAGAACATCAAGGACTTCACGCCGGAGGAGATGGAGCCGATCTGCGGTATCCCGGCGGATACGCTGCGCGAAGTGGCGCGCACCTACGCGCGCGCCGAGAGCGCAATCATCTTCTGGGGCATGGGCGTATCGCAGCACACCCACGGCACCGACAACGCGCGCTGCCTGATCGCACTGGCGCTGATCACCGGCCAGATCGGGCGCCCGGGCACCGGCCTGCATCCGCTGCGCGGCCAGAACAACGTGCAAGGCGCTTCCGATGCCGGTCTCATTCCGATGTTCTTCCCCGACTACAAGTCGGTCGAGAACGCCGAAATCCGCGCGAAGTATGAGGGCGTCTGGGGCGTCAAGCTGCCGCCGAAGAAGGGCCTTACCGTCGTCGAGATCATGGACGCCGTGCACGCCGACAAGATCAAGGGCATGTATGTGCTCGGTGAAAATCCGGCGATGTCCGACCCCGATCTCAATCACGCGCGTCAGGCGCTGGCGCACCTCGAGCATCTTGTCGTGCAAGATCTGTTCCTGACCGAGACCGCGATGTATGCCGACGTCGTGCTGCCCGCCTCGGCTTGGCCGGAGAAAGACGGCACCGTCACCAATACCAACCGTCAAGTGCAGATGGGCCGTCAGGCTTTGCCGCTTCCGGGTGGAGCCAAGCCGGATTGGTGGATCACGCAGGAAATTGCGCGCCGTCTCGGCATGAAATCCGACTACAAGCACCCGCGCGATATCTACACCGAGATGGCGTCGCTGATGCCTTCGCTCGACAACATCCCGTGGGACCGCGTCGAGCGCGAGAGCGCCGTAACCTATCCATCAGACGCCATCGACCAGCCCGGCCACGATGTGGTGTTCGATAAGGGCTATCCGCGCCCGGGCGGTTTCGGCAAGCTGGTGGCGGCGAAATTGCAGCCGCCGGACGAGGTGCCGGACGAAGAGTACCCATTCATCCTCACCACCGGCCGCCAGCTCGAGCATTGGCACACCGGCGCCATGACGCGGCGCGCCACCGTGCTCGACGCCATCGAGCCGGCGCCGACCGCAGCCGTATCGCGCGGCACCATTGCCAAGCTCGGCATCAAACCCGGCGATATGATCCGCGTTTCAACTCGGCGCGGTGAAGTTGAATTGGCGTCACGCCAGGACGACGCCATGCCCGACGGCGTCGTGTTCATTCCCTTTGCCTTCTTCGAGGCGGCCGCCAACCGGCTGACCAACCCGGCGCTCGACCCGTTCGGCAAGATTCCGGAATTCAAATTCTGCGCCGCGCGCGTCGAGGTTGCCACGCCGCAGCGGGAAGCGGCGGAATAGGACGCCAGGCACCTTAGGCGCCAAGCCGAATCTCTTACCGTCCAATTTTACGAAAAAGCGGCGGCCCTGCGGCCGCCGTTTTGGCGTTCGCAGTTGTACCGGTGTGATGGCCGTCACGAAACATCTGATTTTCATACTCCGGCACCGCCAAATCGCAGCTGTGTGACCTGACTCACATAGCGTGTCGTGCGGCTGGTCTAACACCACCGCACTTCAGGAGTAGGAGGTGTCCATGACCATACACCGCGCAGTGTTTGTTTTGGTCGCAGCCGTCGTGATCTGTGCTTCAGGCAAAGCCGGAGTTGCCATGCGCAAGCCGGCAGCGAGCGTTGAGACGCCGAAAATCAACTACGGAAATCTTTACTCGGTCGATGGGCTTCATGTCGCCAAGCCGCCGGCGATGGCAAAACTTCCGGACGGCCTCGTCCCTCTGCCTTGATCGACCCTGCCGCTCGATCGCTCCGGCAACGAGAACCGCAACGCGTGGTGGCCGGGCTTGCCCGGCCATTGCCGTTTTTGTTGGTTAAGTGCAACTCTTTGACATAGGTCATGATTTTGCGGACCCTCGTCGCTAGCTTGCGCATCGGAGGTGTGTTCGTTGAGCAAAGTGGCGTATCGAGGCGCGTTTGTCGCATTCGCGCTGGCGCTGGGTGCATGCGCGACCACCTTCAATGAGCCCTTGAACGTTCCCGTCGCGTCAAACGCCGATATCGCTCCGCTCGCCACCCCGCCAAACGTCGCCGGCAATACAGTCGTGGCGCTGACATTCTCCGGCGGCGGCACGCGCGCGGCTGCATTTGCCTATGGCGCAATGCGCGGCCTTGACCGCTTGCCGGCGCGCGGCGGCGGCACTTATTTCGATCGCATCATCTTCGTCTCCGGCGTGTCCGGAGGCTCGGTCGCCGCCGCCTATTTCGGGCTGAAGGGCCGCGCCGCGCTTGCCGACTTTCGCGAGCGATTTCTGTTGCGAAACGCCGAAGAGGATCTCGACACCAGGGTCAGCCTCGTAAATTTGGGTCGTGGCTTCTCGGGCGGGGTCAACGATTCCACCCGTCTCGCCGGCTGGCTCGATGAAAACCTGTATGACCATGCGACGCTGGCCGACCTGTTTCAGCCGGGAAAGCCCGTCGTATGGATCAATGCGTCGGACCTCTACAACCGCACGCCGTTCCTGTTCTCGCCGGTGACCTTCCAGGCTCTGTGCAGCGACCCGCGCAAGTATCCGATCTCGCAGGCGGTTGCCGCCTCGGCCGCGGTCCCGGTGGCCTTTGTCCCGATTGTGCTCGCCAGTTTCTCCGACGCGTGCAGCGTGCCGCTGCCGCCGTGGGTCGATCGTGTTCTCGCAAGCCACACCGCCGGCGCCCAGGTCCGGGCGTTTGCGCAGGCGCTCAAGCGCTATCGGGATCCGGAACAGGTTCGCTACGTGAAGCTGGCCGACGGCGGCATTACCGACAATTTCGGCCTGTCTGGCCTCGTTATCGCCCGAGAGGCCGCCGGGCAACCCTACGCGCCGCTGTCCCGCGACAAGGCCGTTCAACTGCGCCACGTCGTATTCATCGTGGTCAATTCCGGGTTGGGTCCGCAGGGCGAGTGGGCGCGGACCGTGCAAGGCCCGTCGGGCAAGGACATGATCGGCGCGTTGACCGACACTGCGATCAATTCCGCGGTGCGCAGCGGGTACGACGCGTTCCGGCTGAGCGTCAAAGCGTGGGAAGACGCGACCCGCAAGTGGCGATGCGCTCTGCCGCGGGCCGAAGCCGCGAAGCTCGGCGCGACGGGCGACTGGCGGTGCAGCAACATCAGCTTCGAAGTCGTGGAAATCAATTTCGATCAGCTCGACGAGGTGCGCTCAGCCAAGCTCGACCGGGTGCCGACCAGCTTCCATTTGCCGGAGGAAGACGTCGATCTGGTAGTGCAGGCCGGCACCGACGCGCTATTGGCGCACCCGACCGTGCGCGCGGTGCTCGGGAAGCAGAATTGATGCCGCGGCGCGCGGCTCCACGCGTCTCCCGTCAGAAGTTCAGCGGCTTGATGGCCTCATCACCCGTGATCGGAAGTTTGACGATATCCTTGCCGTCGATCTTCATCGACATGAGATCGACCGCCCGGATCTTGCTGTTCTCGGCGGCGGCGCCGTGGCCGCATGTTGTAGAAGAGGCGGCTCGCGGCTAAGAATGCCCAAGAATCACTCGTCGTCTGCCTGATCGTGCGTCGCCGCCCAGGAATTGAGCGGATGTTTGAAGAATTCGATGTTTTCGTAATCGACATACAAGAGCGTAACGGTCGCAACAATCAGCACATACAAAAATGCGGCAAGGCTCTCGCGCATGATCTCTCCGCCCCCATGACAGATAGGCGGATAACTGCAAAAAGCGGGCCAAGCCGATTGAATTTAGGGCCGTCGGCGATGATCAGTAGCGTGGCGTGAAGAAGACGCGGTTGGTCGGCACTTCGACGTAGTCGCCGAACTGGCCGTTGCCGTCGCCGAAGCGGCCCTCCGAAGACTGCTCGGCATCCAGCGGCGTGACCGGATTGCGCTTGGCCACATCGTCGCCGCCGCCGGTGACTATGACCTTGGTGTTGCTCATGCCGTCGGCCTTCACCATTGCGAACAGTTCAGTGGCATGCGCCGCCGAAATGCGCACGCAGCCATGGCTGACCGCCGAACCGAGGTGCTTTGTCTCGTAGGTGCCATGGATGGCATGGCCCTTCTGCGTGAAGAAGATCGAATGCGGCATCGGCGCGTCGTCCCATTCGTCCGAGTGATGGTCGGCTTCCATGCGGAAAGGCTTGAAGGAGCCGGAGGGCGTCGCGTAACCGCCGCGGCCGGTCGACACCGGCCAGCGATCGATGACTTCGCCGTCGCGCACGACGGTCATCTGTTGTGCGTCCTTGTCGACCTTGATGACGATCTCGGCGCGCGCGGCTCCTGCCGCCGCGATCAGGGCGGCGGCGAAAACCGCCGTTAAAGCTGCTTTCATGGAAGAGCCATCGGTTTGTCGAAATTGTAAGTCCGCCGCGCCGTTTTCGTTCCCAAACGGCGCAGAAACAGCCGCGGAACCGGCGTATCGAGGCTGCGTTAGATCTGCAAAGATTCGCGATTCAAGAATTCAGGAAGCAACAATGAACAAGACAACTTTCATTCTCGCCGTCGCTTTGGCCGCGGCGTTCGCCGTTACGTCCGCGCACGCGAAAGGTTGCATCAAGGGCGCCGTCGTTGGCGGGGTTGCGGGACACTATGCCGGCCACCACGGCCTGCTCGGCGCGGCTGCCGGTTGCGCGATCGGTCACCACGAAGCGAAAAAGCGCGAGCGGGAAGAGCGCGAGCGTCAGCAAAACGACGCGGTCCAGATCAACGGGCAGCAGACGAAATAGCGGTTCGCGGCCTTACCGGCGGAACGAGCCGACATATTCCAGGCCGACGCGGAAGCCGCGCTTCCAGGCCAGCCGGCATGGCCGACGGACACCGCCGTGCAGAAGCTCGAACTGGTCCGGCAGTTCACAGTTGGATGGAAGTTCGATGCAGACGCCGCCGGCCGATAGATCAATGACGCGGCAGTCGATGGAGGGCAGTCCGGCGAAGAATGAAATCTTGGCCGTCCGCGACACCAGGCCCTTGGGCGCAAATCGGGACCATCGCCGTTTATCCGACATGTCGCGCCCACGCTCCATTGCGGCGCGAGCCTCGCAAAGTCCTGTTACGCACAACTTAACCGGGGGAGTGCAAATGGACATTTCCGCGCCCACTTTTGGCAACAAGCAGCCGTTTGCATAACCGTCGCTTTGGCCGGTCGCTCAAGTTTTCGGAAATATCGATGGTCTGACGGACCCGCTGTAATCAGTCGGCGGTGCACTCGGTCGATGTCTTGCCGCGCTTGAGCGTGGTGGCCGTCTTACTGATCCGCAACGTGATGTTGCCTTTGACGTAGCGAGACCCGGATAAAGACGGACGCTTGGCCAGCGCGATGGCTTTGCCGTCGAGCTGCAAGTGCGCGCGCCGGTCGCCCTCATAGAATGCGGCGACGAATTCAGAGCCATCGCGGCAGTGATACGTGAGGAATGTCTGCGCCCCGGCGGATCCTGACCCGATTGAAATTGCGACCGCGCTCAAAAACAACATGACATTCCGTGTTCGCATGAAATCACCTCGCCGACACCGAATTCTATCAGTCCGCAACAAACGAAAAAATGGCCGGGTGTGACCCGGCCATTTCATATTTGCCGTGTGGCGACGTCTCACTCGACGCTGACGCCGCTCGCCTTGATCGGGGCCGCCCACTTCTCGATCTCGCTCTTGACGAAGCTGCCGAGATAGACGGGCGTGGCGCGATCGTCGGAGACGACCTGGGCGCCGAAGCCCTGCAGCCGTTCACGCACGGACGGGGTCTTCATCGCCGCGACCATCGCGCTGTTGAGCTTCTTCACGATCGCGTCCGGCGTGCCCTTCGGCAGGAAAATGGCATTCCAGGTATAGGCCTGCACGTCGAGCCCCTGTTCGGCGGCGGTCGCCAAATTCGGCTCGACCGGGGAGCGCGTCTTGGTCAGGATCGCGATCGCCTTGACGCGTCCGCCGTCGATCTGCGGCTTTGCCGTGCTGATGATCTCGCACAGGAAGTCGATGCGTCCGCCGATCAGATCCTGCATGGCAGGACCGGTGCCCTTGTAAGGGACGTGCACGATGTTCGTTCCCATCGCAGTGTTGAGCACGACGCAGCCGAGATGCGTCGCCGAACCGGCGCCTGCCGAGCCGAACTGCATCTTGCTCTGGTTCTCCTTGGCGTAGGCGACGAATTCCTTGAGATTATTGGCCGGCAGGTCCTTGCGCGCGATCAGCACGATCGGCACTTCCGCGATCAGCCCGACCGGCGTGAAATCGGTGGCGGCATTGTAGAGCGGGTGCTTGTAGAGCGTTTGGCCCTGCGCGTGGGTGCCGACGGTGCCGAGCACGAAGGTGTAGCCGTCGGGCTTGGCGTCGGCGACCTTTTTGCCGCCGGACATGCCGCCGGCGCCGCCGACGTTCTCCACGATCACGTTCTGGCCGAGAATCTCGCCCATGCGTTGCGCGATGACGCGGCCGAGCAGGTCGGTTGGACCGCCCGCGGCAAACGGGATCACCATGGTCATAGGATGGCTCGGAAAGTCCTGCGCGGCCGCCGGTATCGCCAGCGCCAGCAGCATTGTCAGCGCGCACAGTGTTCTTTTCATTCAATCCTCCTTTTCAACACGCTTGCGCAGATTGGACCTGCGCTTTTGCGAGGTGGTAGTAGGCTGGCGCGGGCGTCCGCACAAGCCGACGGAAGCCGCAATACGGTCAATGCAGTTATGATATTCCGAGCGAGAAGGGTGGAGAAATGGCCCAAATAAGCGGCCCGAGACGGGTGGCCATCGCAGGGCTTGGGCCGATCGGCATCAAGGTCATGCAGGCGCTCGATCAAGGCATCGCCGGGCTGACGCTCGCCGCCGTTGCCGTGGGAGACCCGTCCAAGTCCCGTCCCGAAATGGAGCGGTTGACGCGGAGGCCTGCGGTCTTGCCGGTCGACAACTTGGAACCGGCCGCCGACATCGTCATCGAATGCGCGCCGGCCGCGCACCTGCGGTCGATCGTGCGGCCGTTCGTCGCGCGCGGCAAGACCGCCATCGTGCTCAGTGCCGGCGCCTTGCTCGATCATTGGGACCTGGTGGAGGAGGCGCGCAGCAGCGGCGGGCAGATCGCGGTGCCGACCGGCGCGCTGATCGGCCTCGATGCGATGGCCGCGGCGGCCGAGGGCGTCATCCACTCGGTGCGCATGGTCACGCGCAAGCCGGTCGCTGGTCTGCTCGGTGCGCCCTATGTCGTCGAGCACGGCATTGATCTGGAGGGACTGAAGGAGGCGACGAAGATATTCGACGGCACGGCGCGAGCAGGGGCCAAAGGTTTTCCCGCCAACGTCAACGTCGCCGCCGCTTTGTCGCTCGCCGGCATCGGCCCCGACCGGACGATGCTGGAAATCTGGGCCGATCCGAAGCTCGATCGCAACATGCACCGCATCGAGGTCGACGCCGACTCCGCGAGCTTCTCGATGGCAATCGCCAATGTGCCGAGTGAAAATCCGAAGACCGGACGCATCACGCCGCTGTCGGTGATCGCTTATCTCCGGAAGATGAATGCGCCATTGCGTGTCGGCACATGAAACGACCACCCGCCAGATCCAGACGGCAACTAGGCGTGTTGCATCGCATTTTTCGCGACGAATGGTTCCTCGGCGTCAGCCTGGCGACCTGTGGGATTTTCGCAGCCGTGGGCGCGCCGATTTTCGAGCGGCTTGATCGTCCGCTGTGGCTCATCGTCGTTTTTATCTGGCTGTTCGGCGTAGTGGCGGGCTCGGCTCTGTCGGTCGCGCGGCACGCCGATCACATCGCCGAATTGCTCGGCGAGCCCTATGGCACGCTGGTGATGACGCTGTCCGTCACGGCCATCGAAGTGATGAGCATTTCCGCTGTAATGCTGCACGGCGAGAACAACCCGACGCTGGTGCGAGACACCCTGTTCGCGATCGTCATGATCATTCTCGGCGGCATGGTCGGCGCTTCCTTGCTCGCCGGCGGCGTTCGCCACCAAGAGCAGCACTACAATCTGCAAGGCGCCAACGCTTACCTGACCGTGATCATACCTCTGGCGCTCTTCACGTTAAGCCTGCCGAACTTCACGGTGACAACGCCGGGACCGACGCTGTCTCTCGGCCAGCAGGCCTTTCTCGTCGTGGTGTCGATTGGCCTTTACGTGGCGTTTCTCGCCATTCAGACCGGCCGGCATCGCGGCTACTTCACGCTTGACGAAAATGACAATGGCCCGGCCAGGATCTCCGCGCGTGCAACCCGCCCGCTTGCCTGGCACGCCGGGCTGCTGGTCGCCTATATCGCTCCGGTCGTTTTTCTAGCCGAACAGCTTGCCAACCCGATCGACTATCTGATCGAAACGCTGCGCGCGCCAGCTCCGCTCGGCGGCGTTATCGTGGCGATGCTTGTTGCGACGCCGGAATCGATTGGCGCGACCCGCGCGGCGGTAGCCAACAAGGTCCAGCGCTCGGTGAACATCTTCCTCGGCTCCGTGCTGTCCACGATTGGGCTGACCGTGCCGATCATGCTGGCGGTCAGCTATCTCACCGACCACGAGGTTCATCTCGGTCTCGAAAGTGCCAACCAGCTTTTACTCGCGGTCACACTGGCCGTCAGCGTCGTCACCTTCGCCAGCGGCCGCACCAATATTTTGCAGGGCGCGGTGCACATCGTGCTGTTCGCCGCCTATGTGATGCTGATCTTTCAGGCCTAGTGCAGCGCCCGGCTCTCGCCGACGACGCGCATCTCTTTCCGCCCGATGCACTCCGTCCGCATCGCTTCGCTCGCCGTCAGGGCGGCCTCGGCCTGCGTCCACGTCGTTGAATTGGAGCCGAGCAGAACAATGCCGCCGATGACGGACGCCATGGCGCCGATTGCCATGAACGGCACGTAAGGCACCAGCCACAGCAGCGTCAGCACGATCCAGATGGCGCCCGCGCCAATGGCGAACTTGGCGGCAACCGAAAGCTTGCGGCATCGGGCGATCTCCTCGCGGAGTTCCTCGATGCGTTCTTCGATGCGCGCGATATCGTCGCTGGAAACATCGCCGTCCATTGCCCGCAAGCGTAGCCGGGGGCGGCGCGCGAAGGAACTAGGCGCGCTCGTCGGCGCCCCACAGCAGCCCGATCGCCACCTTGACGACCATGTAGGCAACGGCGGCGATCGGTACAGCGATATAAAGCTGTATGCCAAAGCCCTTCTGAAGGGCAAACAGGACCGCGGCGCCGGTCAGCACCGCGATGATCCGGACAATGGCAAACTTGTTCACCGCGACCTTTGCCGGCGCTCAAGAGAATGGACTATTTGGACTTCGTGGCGTCGGTCGTGCTGCTGCCGCGCATATTGGCCCAGGGGTCATTCTTGGCCGGCGCGGCGACGCTCCCGTTGGTGGCTTTCAGGGTCTTCTGGTACGCGCGTTCCGCTTCCTCGCTTTCCTTTTTTTGCATCTCGCGCGTTTTGACATAGGGATTTTCCTTGTCTTCGGCGCGCACGGCGGCGACCGGCGCGGCCAAAAACGCGAACAACACCAAACCCAATACGAACCGTTTCATGACGCGTACCCCGACATTTTTCCTTCCCACAAGCCAAGCTAGCATGCCGGCGCGAGCGCACTCAATCCAATGAAAATGCTGCCAAATTGGCCGTCGCGCCGACCCTGAAGTTGCGCTATAGCATCCGGAAAGGTGCATTTTTAGGGCGCGGCGGCGGAGGCTGACGGGATGGCTCTGGTTCACGAGGAACCCTCGCGCGGTACTTTCTACGGACCTCGCCACGACTGGGCCCGCGACGAGGTGCGCGCGCTTTTTGCGCTGCCGTTCCCGGACCTCATGTTCCGCGCGGCCGAAGTGCACCGTGAGAACTTCGATCCAACCGAGGTGCAGATTTCGACGCTGCTATCGATCAAGACCGGCGGCTGCCCCGAGGACTGCGCCTATTGTCCGCAGTCGGCCCAGTTCGACACCGGAGTCGACGCCGGAAAGCTCATGAGCGTGGATGCGGTGCTGAAAGAAGCGCGTGCGGCCAAGGCCGGCGGCGCCTCGCGTTTCTGCATGGGCGCCGCCTGGCGCTCGCCGAAGGATCGCGACCTCGACAACGTCTGCGCCATGGTCGAGGGCGTCAAGGCGCTCGGGCTTGAGACCTGCGTCACGCTCGGCATGCTGGAGGCGCACCAAGCCCAAAGGCTGAAAGACTCCGGCCTCGACTACTACAATCACAACCTCGACACGTCGCCGGAATACTACGGCGCGATCATCACGACGCGCACGTATCAGGAGCGGCTCGACACGCTCGAGCACGTGCGCGAGGCCGGCATCCATGTCTGTTGCGGCGGCATCGTCGGCATGGGCGAGGGGCTCGAGGACCGGATCGGCATGATCGCGACGCTTGCCAGCCTGCCGCAACATCCGGAAAGCGTGCCGATCAACATGCTGGTGCGCGTCGAGGGCACGCCACTCGCCAACGAGACAGCGCTCGATCCGCTCGACTTCGTGCGCACCATCGCGGTCGCCCGCATCTGCATGCCGGCGTCGGTGGTCCGGCTTTCGGCCGGCCGCGAGGACATGAGCGAGGAGACGCAGACGCTGTGCTTTCTCGCCGGCGCCAACTCGATCTTCTACGGGCCGAAGCTGCTGACCACGCCAAACCCGGCGCGCGACAGCGACATGCAGTTGTTAGACAAGCTCGGTATGCGGCCGATGACCTAGGTCAGGCTGCGCACCAGCGTCAGTCCGGCGAACAGGCCGCCGATCGACAGCGCGACTGACAGCAGCACGTAAAGCGCGGCCAGTCCGACTTGCCCGCGTTCGTACAGCAGCGCGACGTCCAAAGAAAACGTCGAGAATGTCGTGTAGCCGCCGAGGATGCCGGTGGTCAGGAAGAGTTGCCAGTGCTGTGGGATGCCGCTCTTGAACGCGAAGAGCGCTACCAGCAGTCCCATGACAGTCGAGCCGCTGACGTTCTCCCATAAGGTCGCATAGGGAAACGCAGTCCCCAGCAAACGGGCGAAGGCAAGATTGAAGCCGTGGCGGAGCGCGGCGCCGATACCGCCGCCGATGAAGACGATCAGAAAGCCCATCGCTGATTTCCCCTGAGTTTCAGGGCAATGAAAACCGCCCTGCGGCGGACGGAGTCCTACCGTCGTTGATCACGGTAGGAGTCATCAGCCCCAAGTTTTAGAAACTTGCGAGGCGGTTATCGGGGGACCCCATCCCCATCGCGGCAAAAACTATCGGCGGCGCATGGCAGGGTCAATGGGGACGCCGCAGACAAGCCGGTTGTCGTCGACTAATGTCCGCGCCGCCTTGACCGATTCCCCTCCCTCACGGCCGCGCCGCCGCGCCTTCGACTGGTCGACGGCGATCATCGCAGCCGCCGCCTTCAGCGCCGCCGCCGCCGTCTACTGGCGCGACGGGCGCGAGCATTTCATGGAGATCTTCGGCGGCGACCTGACGCTGTTCGCGGAAATGCTGCCGAAGGTGCTGGCCGGCTGCCTGATTGGCGCTTTCGTCACCATGATCCTGCCGCGCGAACTGGTGGCGCGCTGGGTCGGCCATGAATCCGGCCTCGCCGGATTGCTGATCGCGGCATTTTTCGGCTTTCTGCTGCCGGGCGGGCCGATCACCATCTATCCGGTGGCGGGCGCGTTCCTCACCATGGGCGCCGACGCCGGCGCCGTGTGCGCCTTTATCGTCAGCTGGACGCTGATCGGCTATACGCGTGCGCTAGTCTGGGAGCTGCCGTTCTTCGGACCGCACTTCGTCATCTGGCGCATCACCGCCGCGGTGCCGCTGCCGATCATCGCCGGGATACTGGCGCGCCTCGTGGTGCGGGCAGGCTATGTTTACGAGCGCAGCGAATGACGCTCGCCGTCAATATCCTGCTGTGGCTCGTGGTCGCCGCGCTCGCATTTTTCACCAACATGCGCGGCCGTGTGCTGCTCAATAACGGCGTGCGCACCGGCGTCGGCGAATTCCTTACGCTGCTGCCACGCATCGGCGCCGGCGTCATTGGCGCCGGCTTCATCGCCGAGGTCATGCCGAAAGCTCTGGTCGCGTCCTGGATCGGTCCAGGCTCGGGATTCCTCGGTGTTGTCATCGCGACGCTTGGCGGCGCGCTGACGCCGGGCGGGCCGGTGGTCGGCTTCTCGATCGGTGCCGCCGCGCTCAAGAGCGGCGCCGGCGCGCCGCAGGTGATCGCCTATTCGACCGCCTGGGCGCTCTACGCCATCCACCGGCTCGTGATCTGGGAGGTGCCGCTGATGCCGCCGCGCGTCGTGTGGCTGCGCGCCTTGGTGTCGCTGCCGCTGCCGTTCATTGCCGCGGCGCTGGCGATGCTGCTCGCGCAGCCCTGACTATCGGGACGGACGCGCCGCGAGGGCGGCGAAATAGCAGAACCCGCTGAGCACGGCGATGCAGAAGCTCACCGGCCAGTCGGTGTAGAAGGCGATGGTCAGGCCGAGCCAGGCTTCGCCGAGCGCGAGCGCGGCGGACAGGATGAGGCCGCTCCACAGTCCGCCCGCCAGCCGCTGCGCGGCTGCCGGCGGCCCGACCATCAGCGTGAACACCAGCAGCACGCCGACAATCTGCGCGCATTCTGACACCGCCAGCGCCACCACGGCGAGGAAGGCGGTCGAGATGAAACGCAGCGGCACGCCCTTGGCTTCGGCGAGCTCCGGCTGGAGGCTGGCGAAGATCAGCGGCCGCATGATCGCGCCAAGCCCGGCAAGCGTAATGAGTCCGAGCACAAGCAGCGTCGCGATCATGCCGCGATCGACCGCCAGCACGTTGCCGAACAACAGCGCCGTCGCCTGGGTCGCGAACGACGTGTAGTAGTGCAGGAACAGCAGGCCGAAACCGAGTGCCAGCGCCAGCACGACACCAATCGCGACGTCGCGATTGCTGATCCGCTCGCTGAGGGCGCCCATCGTGATACCGGCGGCGAGCGTGAAGCCGAGAAGCCCCCACAACGGCGCGAGGCCGATCAAGCCGGCGCCGGTCGCGCCGGCAAAGCCGATATGCGATAGCGCGTGGCCGGCGAAGGTCTGCCCGCGCATCACCAGGAAGAAGCCGACGATGCCCGACACCACCGCGGCGATGCCGGCGGCGGCGAAGGCATTGGTCATGAATTCGTACTGGAACATGTCAGTGATGATGGTGGTCGTGGCCGCCATGATCGTGGCTGTGCTCGACCTGCTCGACGTCGCGGCCGCGCGACATCACAAAAATATGGTCTTCGGCGCGCACGACTTGGATGTCGGTGCCGTACAACCGCGACAGCACCGGCGCGGTGATGACCTCATCGACGGTGCCGAGCACGGCCTGGCCGTTGCCGAGATAGAGCACGCGGTCGAGCGTACCGATCAGCTGATTGAGCTCGTGCGCGGAGAACAGCACGGTGATGTTGCGCTCCCGGCAGGCCTTGCGCACGACGTCGATGGCAACCTCCTGATGGCGCGCGTCGAGGCTGATCAGCGGTTCGTCGAGCAACAGCAATTGCGGCTTGCCGATCAGCGCCTGCGCCAGCAACAGCCGTTGCCGCTCGCCGCCCGACATTTCCGATAGCGGCCGTTCGGCGAGATGGCGGGCGCCGACCAGCGCCAGCGTGTCGTCGATCATGGCGCGGTCGGTGTGGCTGATATGCGGTAGACCCCAGCGCTCGCCGTGTACGGACGACACGATGAAATCGAACCCGCGCAGCCGCAGGTCGGGCAGCACGGTGCGCACTTGCGGCAAATATCCGATTGCAGGGTTGCCGCGTCGCGGTGTGCCACCGAGCACGCGGATCGCGCCGGTGCTCGGCGCGAGCAGCCCGAGAATGGCGCGCATCAGCGTGGTCTTGCCGGCGCCGTTCGGCCCCAGTACGCCGATGAACTCGCCGGGACGGATTGCGAAGCTCGCATCGGCAAGCACGTCGTTGCCGCCGATGCTGATGGTGGCGTGGTCGAGCTCGACAGCAATCACGAGCTCGGCCCCGCCAGCGCTTTCTCTGTGTCGTTGAGCTCGCCCAGCATCCACTGCTGGAACGTCATGCCCGGCGGCACCAACTCGGTGACGCCGACCACTGGCACCTTGTTGGCACGGGCGAGCGCCACCAGTTGCTGCACGATCTTGTCGGAGGCCTGCTTGTTATAGAACATCGCGCGCACGCGGTGCTCCTTGAGGTCGCTCTCGAACGCGGCGACGTCGCGCGCGGCCGGCTCGGTGTCGTTCATGATCGCGAGCTGGAATTTTTCGTTACGCATGGTCAGCCCGAGTGCGGACGCCATGTAGCCAAACACCGGCTCGCTCGCGGTGACCGCGCTGCCCGCGAATTTCTTGCGGATCGCATCGATCTTGTCGTCGATCGGCTTAAGCGACGACAGAAACGTGGCAAGCCGTGCTTTGTAATCGGCGGCGTGCGCGGCGTCGGCGGCCATCAGCGTGGCGGCGATCGCGTGCGCGACGGCGGGCATGGTCGCGGGGTCGTACCAGAGATGCGGGTTGTCGCCGGGTTTGCTGCCGACGAGATCAGCGGCGACGATCGCGGTGCGGCCCGGGCGCTGGGCGGCGGCCAGCAGCTTCGGCATCCACGGATCGTAGTCGGCGCCGGTGTAGACGACGATCTGCGCCGCCGCGAGCTGGCGCAGCACCGCCGGCGACGTCTCGAACAGATGTGGATCCTGGTCGGGATTGCTCAGGACGCTCACGACCTCGACCCGAGGCCCGCCGATCTGGCGGGCGACGTCGCCGTAGAAATTCTCGGCGGCCACCACCTTGATGGTGCCGCCCTGGGCCGCGAGCGGACTTGCGCCGAACAGGAACGTGGCCGTCAGGATGGAATGGGCCAAAATCAGCGTTTTTCCCATGCGCATAATGTAACATTATAACATTTCGGTGGGCCTGCCAAGTCGGTTCCGGAGCGGGCGCGGGCGGCGGGGAAAATCGAATTTCTGTGACTTAGGTCACAGCCGGCCTTTCCGGGCAGACCTAGTTTGCGCTTAACAGTTCCGCGCAATTGCGGACCTACGGGAGGCTCAAGTGCGTACGTTCTGTCTGATCATCTTGTTCGCCGCGCTGGCGCTGCGACTGATCGCATTCGCGACGGAAAATTCGGCCGAGGCAGCGCCGACCTCGACACCGGCCGCACAGACCGCGGTCCAGATCACCCGCTGATCGCGCTGCCGCGCGCTGCGGCATCCCGCTACTAATCGTCCATTTTCATGACCGACACGGGCAAATGAATCCGCGCCCCCGCGGAACGCATTGTGCGCGCGCGACGTTGGGCCGCCGCTGGGGAGGAAAACCAATGGAGCACACGATGCGCAAGATCATCGCTCTCGCAGCCGTTCTCTCGGCGGTCTCGCTCGCCGGACCCGCGGCCAATAGCGCGGCGACGACCGGCGCCGGCAGCAGCGGAAGCATGGGAAGCCCGACCGGGCCGGCCGGCAGCAATTCGATGCAGAAGTAGGTCGCTTCCGAGCCCACCCGCCAAAAACTCGACAGGCGCCCACGGGGCTGGGCGCCTGTCGTTGCTTCCGCGTACGGGGTTGGGGTGGGCGTACGGGGCAGTAGAACTCAGCGGCCCCTGCTCGGCAGAGCGGGAGCGATATCGGCTTGCGTCAGGCGGTGTTTGGCGTAGCCGCGCGCGTCCTGATGGGGTTCGGATGCAAGTCCTTGTGCGCCCGCCAGGAATTCGGCGAAGAACGTGGTCGGCACGAAGGAAACCCGTTCGCGGCGGTTCGTGCCGGAAGTCAGGTTGTGGGTCGTCATCTTCAGTCCCCTATCTGGTAGTCGGAGCACTCGGCTCTTTCGATGATTGATAGGTATGCGCGCTCGGTGTTTCCTTCTGTGTTGTGCGTCACAGCAAAGTCGATTTTTTGAACCGCCCGTATAACCACCTGAAAACCAGCAGGTTTTGGCGGTGGAAAAGCCATCACGAGCCGCGGGAGGCGGCAGCTCGGGTGGTGGCGGCGGATGGCAGTTACTGGGCCGGCGTGATCCCGGCTTCCTTGATGATCTTCGCCAGCTGCGGGCGCTCGGCGGCGAGCGCAGCCGAGAATTCCTTCGGCGAGTTGTTGACCACCTCCATGCCGATTGCGGCGAGCTTCTCTCGCACCTCCGGCGTCGACAGCGCCTTCACCGACGCCCGGTGAATGCTCTCGATCACCGCGGGCGGCGTTCCGGCCGGCGCCATCAGGCCCATCGACAGCACCGAGACGAAACCCGGATAGCCGGCCTCGATCATCGTCGGCAGATCGGGCGTCGCCGCAAAGCGCTTCGCCGATGTCACGGCAAGCGCGCGCACCTTGCCGGCCTTCACCAGCGGGATCAGCGGCGCGACAGCGCCGAAATACATCGTCAGGCGTCCGCCGAGCAGGTCGGTGATGACGGGAGTGGCGCCGCGATAGGGCACGTGGTGGATATCGAGCTTCGTCATCGCCTTGAACAATTCGCCGGCCAGATGCTGCGTCGTGCCGACGCCGGCGGAGGCGAAGGTGCCGCCCGGGTGCGCGCGGCAATAGGCGACAAGCTCCTGCACATTCTTGACCGGCAGGTCGTTGGGCACGACGAGGATGTTCGGCGAATCCACCGCCTCCGAGATCGGGATCAAGTCCTTGTTCGGATCGAACGGCATCTTGCTGTAGAGGCTCGGATTGATCGACAGCAGCGCGTTCGTCGCCATGATCAGCGTGTAGCCGTCAGGCGTCGACTTGGCGACGCGGTCACCCGCGATGTTGCCGCCCGCGCCGGACAGGTTTTCGACCACCACCGGCTTGCCCCAGTTCTCGGCCAGTTTGTCGCTGACGACACGCGCGATGATGTCGACCGGACCGCCTGGCGGGTATCCGACCAGCACTTTGACCGCATGGTCCGGATAGGTCTGGGCCATCGCGCCGCTCGTCATTGCGGCGAGCGACAAGGCCGCGGCAAGCGCGGCCATTCTGATTTTGGTTAGCATCGTATCCTCCCCACTTGTTCGTATCGTAAGCCAGCGAGAGCACCCGCCGTAAGTGGGTGCTCTCGCTGTGATAGCCGATCGTGCGTGGGGAGAAACGAAGCTCGGTTTAGAAGCGCCGGCTCATCTGGACGTCGCGGCGCATGCGGCGAACGTCGTCGTCTAGACGTTTGATCTCGCGCATCATCTCTGCAAGCGCCTTGAGCAGGCTCGAATTGATGTCCTGCTGCGAGTGCTGCTCGCGAGCATTGCGGATGAAGTTTTCGGCGATGGTCAGCGACATGAGCAAGCCCGTCCGGGGGTTTGAACAGGCCGCCACAATGCCCCGTACCCATGAATTATCGTGCAAAATGCGAGTTAAAATTGTAGCGAGTTGTCGAATCCTGCGTCGAACAGGGCCTTTTTGCCCGCCGCGGACGTGGTGGCGGGGCGCCTGAAAAAGGTCCATTATTTGGTTTACGAAGTAAGAATCAGCCCGGTATTGATAGAAAAACGCCCCTCAGATTTGCGGAGCCCACCCATGCCGCTGTCTCGTTTCTTTTTTGCGCTCGCACTGTTGACCGTCCTCGCCGCGCCGCAGGCGCAGGCGCAATTCCGTGGGGAGGGGAGATGAGCAGCCTGGTTACGTTCCCAACCAGGACGAAGAGCAGCTCGATCCGAGATGGGAAAAGACGGTGGTTTTCTATCGCACCACCGAGGCGCCCGGCACGATCATCGTCAACACCCACGAGCGATTCCTGTACATCGTCCAGGGCGGCGGCCGCGCGCTGCGCTACGGCATCGGTGTCGGCCGCGACGGTTTCCAGTGGCAGGGCCTGGTGCGCATCACCAAGAAGCAGGAATGGCCGGACTGGACCCCGCCGCCGGAAATGATTCAGCGCCAGCCTTATCTGCCGCGCTGGATGGCCGGCGGCCCGGGCAATCCGCTCGGCGCTCGCGCGCTCTATCTCGGCAACACCGTCTATCGCATCCACGGCACCAACATGCCGCAAACCATCGGCACCAAGGTGTCGTCCGGCTGCTTCCGCCTGACCAATCCTGACGTGAGCGATCTTTACGCCCGCGTTCCGGTCGGCACCAAGGTCATCATCCTGCAAGGCCCGCAGGTCTAGCCATGGCGAAGAGAGGGGCTTCGCGCCGGGGCGTATTCTTCGGCTGGAATTTTCGTACCGGCCTGCTGATCGGCTGCGCCATCGCGGTCGCGGTCACCGCGGCGGCCATCACCTACGTTCGCTACGACACCAAGACGCTCAAGCGCACGGAGCGCCGAGACGCCGTCTATTGCGGCGTCAACACCGGGCTGCCCGGCTTCTCGGCGCAGGACGCCAGCGGCAAATGGTCGGGTTTCGATGTCGATTTTTGCCGCGCCATCGCCGCGGCGATCTTCGACGACCCGAGCAAGGTGAATTTCGTCCCGCTCGACGCCAAGGAGCGCTTCGAAGAGCTCGCCAAGCGTAAGGTCGACGTGCTGGCGCGCAATTCGACCTGGACGATGTCGCGCGAGACGCAATACGCGCTGCACTTCGCCGGCGTGTCCTACTATGACGGCCAGGGCTTCATGGTGCCGCGCGTGCGCAACAAGACCTCTGCGCTCGAGCTCGACGGTAGCACCGTCTGCGTGCAGGGCCAGACCACCACGGTGGCCAACCTGCCGGACTATTTCCGCGCCAACAACATGAAATACACCGAAAAGCGGTTCCGTACGGTTGACGAGGTGGTCAATGCCTATGCCGCCGGACAATGCGACACGCTGACTTCGGACGTGTCGCAGCTCTATGCGCTGCGGCTGAAGCTGCCCAAGCCCGCGGACCATATGATCCTCGCCGACGTCATCTCCAAGGAGCCGCTCGGCCCCGTAGTTCGCCACAGGGACGATCAGTGGCTGCTGATCGTGAAGTGGACGCTGTTCGCCATGATCGACGCCGAGGAGCTCGGCATCACGTCGAAGAACATTGACGAGGCGCTGAAGTCCAAGAAGCCGGAAGTGATGCGCTTCGTCGGCAACGATGGCGACTACGGCGCCGACCTGCAACTGCCGAAGGACTGGGCGGTGCGCATCATCCGCCGCGTCGGGAATTACGGCGAGGTGTACGAACGCAATGTCGGCACCGGTTCGAAGCTCGGCATCCCGCGCGGCCTCAATCAGCTCTGGAGCGCCGGCGGCATCCTCTACGCGCCGCCGATCAGGTAACGCGAATACTGGGCGCCGGCCTATGCCGCGATGGCGCGCTTCATGATCGCGACCCACATGGGCGTGCCGGCAGCCGTTGTGGGCGCCATGCCGTGCCCCAGGGTTACCTTTTTCGATTCGCCGATCGTGTAGGTGCCCGAGATCGCCTCCCAGCCTTCCGCGCCAAGTTGGTTGAGCGAGGATTGAAACGTCTCGACAGTGTCCGCTTTGATAACTTGATGTTCCCAGTTCATGCTGTCCCGCTGACTGGAGGAGAGCAGGGTCGCCCCCTCACAAGCAGGCCTGCTAGCACGCGAGCCTTAACGAACTGGCCTGCCGATGCCTTGGTACTTGAGGGTACCGGACCGGTGCTGCCCTGAGTGCGCGGGCGCTATCGCGGCTGTCCGTAAAGCGAGTGCTTGCGCAAATATTCGCGAACGTCAGACACCATGGGTCCGACCGCGTTGACCGCTTCGGTGAGCTTGGCGGCGGGCCGGCCGATCTCCCTTACCCAATGCCGCATTTCAGCAGGTGCGTGGACGTCGATGCGCTTGGGGTCGGCGGGGCCGCGCAAACGACCGTCATTGCTCACAACTGTCATCGCAATTGATCCTCTGCGCTAGAACGGAGCCGTGCCGGGCGTTTCTGGGCGAAGCGCGCAATGACCACGCGCCCAATTGCACGCAAAGTCGAGGAATAATGCCCAATATCCGCTCTCGCTAAAGGGACGCGGCATACCTATATGAATAATAGCTACTCTCTTGCCGCGATTGGTAATCGAAGGAAGCCCTCCGACAGAAAGGCCCGCGATGTCCACGCCCGAGCAATATCGTGCGAAAGCGGCCGAATACCGCGAATTGGCCAAGATCGCGAACGGCGCTGACCAAGCGCGTGAATTTCAGCAGCATGAGCGCAGCTTCACCGTGCTTGCGGATAACGCGCAATGGCTTGCCGACCATCATGACCAGACCGTGCACTCGGGCGACGAGGACGGAGCCGGTGAAGCCACTCCGGTTCCGGTCGGCGAGGCGGCGGTGCAACAGTGAAATGGCCAGGGCAGCGGCCGTCGAATGCCGTGAATCAATCGGTAACCTTTCCCAATCTCAGCCGCAGTTACGATGCCACGCGGCGCGCGGTGCGCTTCTGGGGCTACGACCGCTCCATGGAAAGTTCTTTCTTTGTGAGCTGGGATGCGCTCAAGCACCTTCAGCCCAATCTGCAGCCCGACGAAGAAGGTCTGCTATGGGCCTTCGATCGCAATCGTAAATTGATCTACGAGATTGCCGCCAAGGTTTATGCGCGCGGCCGCAGAGGCGGCTACGACCTCGTCGCCGCCGATTTCTAGATCGCAAATTTGCTCGCTGTGCCGCGGCAATTTGCTCGGCGGCGTTCAATCAAAAACACAACAAGGAAAATTCTATGAGCAAAACGGAAAAGCCTGAAAATCTGCGCGCCAATGTGACGCCGAAAGACGGCTTCGTGCTGTCGGTCGACGGCAAATTGAAGACGCGGTTCAATACGTCCGAGGCAGCTATGACCGCGGGGATCAAACTCAAGCAAAATTACCCGGTCATTCAAGTCTCGGTGTTCGACGCGGCCACGCGCAGCTACACGCCGGTGGCGTTGCCGGAAGGCAGTGCTACTGCGCCGTGATGTGGCCTTCCTTGACGACGGCCGCCCATTTGGCGATTTCGGCCTTCATGAAGTCCTGGAATTCCGCCGACGTCATGGTGACGGTTGAGGCGCCTTCACGCGCGAAGGCCTCCTGCAGCGACGGCGCTTTCAGCGCCTCCTGAACCTTTGCATAGAGCTTGTCGATCACAGGCTTTGGCGTTCCGGCCGGCGCGACGATGCCCCACCAATTGGTGGCGGTGTAATCGGGTACGCCCGCTTCCGCGATGGTCGGCACATCCGGGAGCACCGGGCTGCGCTTGGTGCCGCCAGTGCCAAGCGGCCGCAGCTGGCCCGACTTGATGAACGGCGTGGTCTGGATCAGCGACGAGAACATGATCTTGACGTGGCCGGCCAGCACGTCCTGCATCGCCGGGCCACCGCCTTTGTACGGCACGTGCACGATGTTGACGCCGGCCTTGAGCTTGAACAGTTCGCCGCCGAGATGCTGGAAGCTGCCGATGCCGGCGGAGGCGTAGTTGAGCTCGCCCGGCTTCGCCTTGGCGAGCGCGACCAGTTCCTTCACCGACTTCACCGGCAGTTCGGGATTGACCACCAGCACGTTCGAACCCGTGGCGAGGATCGAGACCGGCTCGAACGACTTGATCGGATCGTAGGTGATCGGATGCAGCGCCGGGTTGACCGCGTGCGCGATCGAGACGATGCCGAGCGTGTAGCCGTCAGGCACCGCCTTGGATAGGGCCTCGGTGCCGACCATGCCACCGGCGCCGCCGCGGTTGTCGACGAACACCTGCTGGCCGATTTTCTCGCTCAGCTCCTTGGCGACCAGCCGGCCGACGACGTCGTTGCTGCCGCCCGGCGGAAACGGAATGATGAGCCGGATCGGCCTGCTCGGATAGTCGTCGGCCATCGCGGCCGTCGCCGGCGCAAGCAGAAGCGCAGCGGCCATCATCAGTCTTGCAAAGAATGTCGGCATTGTTCGCTCCCCAGCGTGGTCTCAGTGCCAGTACGGCGGGTAATCGGTCATCTTCTGTTCGGCGTCCAAGAGACGCAGCATGGCGGGCCATTCCAGCACGCCGTAGGGCCGCCGCGTGCCCGGCTGATAGAGATGTGCGGTGTGCGCGAGCACGTTCTCGCCCGGCATGACGAGTTCGGTGCGCGCCGCCATGGCGTCCACTTGCGAGCGGCATGACAGCTCGAGCTGGTACATCGTGTTGAACGCCTCGGCCACGCTCGGTCCGCAGGTGAGCAGGCCGTGATTGTTCATGATCAGGGCGTTGTGCGGGCCGAGGTCGGCGACGATCTGCTCGCGCTCGTTGAGGTCGATCGCCGGCCCCTCGTAGCCGTGGTAGCCGATGTGGCCGACGAAACGGATCGAGGTCTGCGACAGCGGCAGCAGCCCGCATTTCATCGCTGATACCGCGACGCCGGCGCGGGTATGCGTGTGCAGCACACAACCAACGTCGGGGCGCGCCTTATGGATCGCGCCGTGGATCACGTAGCCTGACTTGTTGATGTCGTAGTCGGTGTCCGGCTTCCAGATGATCTCGCCGTCGACATGGATCTTAACCAGGCTCGACGCGGTGATCTCATTGTAGAGCAGGCCGTAGAGATTGAGCAGCAGCACGTCGTCTTCGCCGGGAATGCGCGCGGTGATGTGGTTATAGATGAGGTCGGTCATGCCGTATTTGTCGACAAGGCGGTAGCAGGCGGCGAGCTCGAGCCGCGCCTGCCATTCGGCCGGCGACACCCGATCCCTGATCGACGGAAACGCGGTCGAATAGTTCATGGCGCTCCACCCGCAACCGACGCTCATGTCGGCGCCTTGACCGCCAGCATAACCTTCGGCCGCGCGGGCGGCCAAGCGGGGGGCCGCTGGACCGGGCAGGGCCTCCGCGTTATCGATCGGGTCGATCATTCGGGGGAGACAGTCTTGCAAACCGCCATTCGGGTCGCGCTCGGCGCGGCGCTGTGGGTGCTGACGCTGCCGGCCGCCACCGCCAACGCGGCCGATCAGGCCTATCTCGGCAAATGGACCTTCACCAACGCGGTCGTTGCGCCGTGGTCGACGCCGGCGCGCAAGCCGGATGAAGCCGAGCGCGCGCGCCTGATGGGCAAGTCGATCACCATCGGCGCCAAGGGCATCAGCGGGCCCGATCCGTTCCTCTGCAAGGGCGCGAAATACGCGCTGCGGGACTACACCGCGGACCTCTTGTTCCAGGGCGCCTTCGACGAGATGCGCCGCAAGGACAAGACGGTCGATCCCGAAAAGATCGCGGCGTCGCTCGGCTTCAAGGCCAAGAGCGTCCGCACGCTGGAAACCGGCTGCGAGTTCGATTTCTATTTTGTCGACGAGCGCACGGCTGAAGTCGGGCTCAACGACTTCGTCTACACCTTGACGAAGAAGTAGACGCTCACCCGAGCCACCACACGGTCAGCGCCGTCTGCGCCAGCACGACGGCGTTCTGTGTCGCGTGCAGCATCATCGTCAACAGCGTCGAGCCGGTGCGCTGGCGCAGCCAGCCGAACAGCAGGCCGATGCAGAAGATGTAGCCGAGCACGAACGGCTCATATTGCGTGTGCATTGCCGCCCAGAGCGCGGATGTGAGCACAATGGCGAACGTCGGTCCCATCCGCGACGCCGCCCAGCCGCGCAGCAGGAAGCCGCGCACGATCAGTTCCTCGCCAATCGGCGCAAGCACGATGATCGCGGCGGCGAGCGCCGGCACCGTTTCGGCCGCGAGCGATTGGCGATAGGCGCCGTTGAACCAATCGGTTGCGTGCGGCGCCAGCAAACTGCTCAACAGCCGGTAGGACAGATAAAGCGCCGCGAGCGCCGCAAGGCCGATCAAGACGTCGCGCCGCTGTGGCAGCACGAGGCCGAGATAGTCCTTGACGCTGAGCCGTGACAGCCGCACCGCGAGCAGCAGCACTGCAAGAGCGGCGATCGTCGCCGCCCCGAAGATTGCCGCCAGCAACAGGCTGTTCGAGAAGATCAGGGCCTCGAGTTGGGGTATCGTCAGGTTCGGATCGGGATTGAGCCAGAGTAAACCGGCGAATGTGCCGCCCGAGCCGACGACGATCATCGTTGCGATGATGGCGAGGCCCCACAGCGTCGTGCCCCAGAATTTCCACGGGCCCGCGCGCGGCGGCGGCGTGGCTTCCATCGAGACACTGCCGAACGGTTGAGCGGTCATGGGATCCTCACGTGGTGCGCCAAGGCATTCGTCGCGCCGGACGCTGCGGCGGTTCATCGCCAGCGGTAGCGCGCTATGGAGTTTTCGCCAAGCGGGGGTTTCGTTGTTCGAGATGCGCGCAATTTCTGCGCCGCGCTTAACGATCATGGAATGAATATCTGGCAAATCCGGCGGGCGATGAGAAACGGGGGTGCGAGCCGATGGCCACCCTTCAGATCCCGAGCGGCAGAGCGATCTATTTGCGCGGCGTCGTTGCGTGCCAAAAATGCGCCGCGCCAATTCACGTTCACAAGCTCAAGAGTTTGGCGAACGAGTTCTCGCTGCTTTGCTCGCGCTGCGGCCATCGCGGTCACTATCTCAAGCGCAACGTTACCATCGAAAAGTTGCCCGAGCGCCGCAGGAAGCCGCGTCCCGAGCGCTGAGCGCCACAACATCAAGTGTGTTCCCTCGCGCGGTTCCCGGAACCTAAATTAATCGTAACAAAACGAAACGCGCGCCGCGTGCGCCGCGTTAACTCGTTAGTGAGCGAAGAGGAGGAGCATATGAAACGCATTCTCATGGCTGCGGCGGCGCTGGCGATTGCTGGTGCGGCGGCGGTTCCTGCGAGCGCGCAGGTTTGGGTCGGTGCGGACCCGCGCGGCGTCGGCGTGCAGGTCGGCCCGGTGGGGGCGGGCGTTGGTCCGGACTATTGGGGCTATCGCCATACGTACTATCACGACTACGGGCCGGACTGCCGGATCGTGCGTGAGCGCGTGGTGACCCGCAGCGGCAACGAAATCATCCGCTCGCATCGCGTTTGTTACTAGCTGACGTCCGCGAGAACAGAAGTCGGGCGCGGAGCAATCTGCGCCCGACTTTTTCTAGGTCTGGTCGCCGTAACGTTCCTTGACCGCCTCGGCGACGAACAGCTTGCGTCCCTGACGTCCGGGCGTCGTGCTGTGCGCGGCGCACCAGGCCGGAAACGTAGCGGGGTTGATGCGCACTTTCATCACCGGATGGCCGTAGGCCTCAAGGCCTTTCTTCATCTCCTCGGCGATCTTCAGCCACTCCGCCCAGGTGCGCGGCAGCGTGTTGCCGTCGTCGAAAATCTTTAGCGCGGCCGTGTAGTCGGCCTCCTCGATCCAGTAGGCACCGACCGCTGGCAGCGGTTTATCGTCGGAGTGAGGCATGACTTCAACTTCCTGAGGGTCGTCGCGTCCCGGCCCATTGGACGGGGCTGATATAAGCTTTTGCACCGCGGCCCTACACCCCCTATATCTCCGCCATCACGGAGTACCTGTCCCCCAATGCCTGCCGCCCCCGCGTCCCAGACCGAGAAAATCCCTGTCACCGTGCTCACCGGCTATCTCGGCGCCGGCAAGACCACGCTGCTCAACCGCATTTTATCCGAGCCGCACGGCAAGAAATTCGCCGTCATCGTCAACGAATTCGGCGAGATCGGCATCGACAACGAGCTCGTCGTCAACGCCGACGAGGAAGTGTTCGAGATGAACAACGGCTGCATCTGCTGCACCGTGCGCGGCGACCTGGTGCGCATCATCGACGGGCTGATGCGGCGGAAGGGCAAGTTCGACGCCATCATCGTCGAGACCACGGGCCTCGCCGATCCGGCGCCGGTGGCGCAGACCTTCTTCATGGACGAGAACGTCGGCTCAAAGACCAAATTGGACGCGGTCGTCACGGTCGCCGACGCCAAATGGCTACAGGATCGCCTCAAGGACGCGCCCGAGGCCAAGAACCAGATCGCCTTTGCCGACGTCATCCTGCTCAACAAGACCGACCTCGTGTCGCCGGCGGAACTGACCGAGATCGAGGCGCGCATCCGCGGCATCAATCCTTACGCGACGCTGCATCGCACCGAGCGTTCAAAGATCGCCATCGGCGAGGTGCTCGGCCGCAACGCCTTCGACCTCGATCGCATCCTCGACATCGAGCCGAAATTCTTGGAGGCTGACGAGCATGACCACGATCATCATCATGACCACGGCCACGATCATCATGGCGCCCACCATCATCATCATGGCGGCGGCCTCAAGCACTATCACGACGAAGACATGCAGTCCGTCGCGCTGCGCACGGACAAGCCCCTGAACCCCGACAAGTTCTTTCCGTGGATTCAGGATCTGGTGGCGACCGAAGGTCCGAATATTTTGCGCTGCAAGGGCATCCTCGCCTTCAAGGACGACCCGGAGCGCTTCGTGTTCCAGGGCGTGCACATGATCCTCGATGGCGATCATCAGCGGCCATGGAAAGCCGACGAGAAGCGCGAAAGCCGCGCTGTCTTCATCGGCCGCGAGCTGCCCGAGGACAAGATCCGCCAAGGTTTTGAGAGCTGCATCGCGTAAGGCTTGAGCCGCGTGTCTGACTCCACCGCTTCGTTGCCATCGCTCGCCGATCGCGTCCGCACGCTCGATGCCGGCGGCACGGTGGTCGGCGTCCACTTCCTCAGTGACACACCGGTCTTCGTGCTGGGCGAGGAGGCGTTGCTGTTCGCGCCGGAGCAAGGCGAAAAGCGGGTGCGGGTGCATGGCGGCGCCATCCTGGCCAGCGCCAGTGACGGCGAGCGTATCGTTAGCGGCGGCGACGACGGCGAGGTCATGGTCACGACCGCGGGTGGCGCTGTGTCCGACTTTGCGTCTGACCCCAACAAGCGCTGGGTCGATCAGGTCGCGCTGGCACCGGACGGTTCGCTCGCCTGGTCGGCCGGCAAGACCGCGCATGTGCTGACGAAGAAGGGCGAGGCACGCTCCTTCGAAGCGCCGTCGACCGTCGCCGGGCTTGCGTTTGCGCCGAAAGGCCTTCGCCTGGCGATCGCGCATTACAACGGCTGCTCGCTCTGGTTCCCCAACGCCGCCGGCGCCGCGCCGCAGAAGCTCGAATGGAAGGGCTCGCATCTCGGCATCACGGTGAGCCCCGACGGCCGCTTCGTCGTCACCATGATGCAGGAGCCGCAGCTGCACGGCTGGCGCATCGCCGACGGCCAGCACATGCGTATGTCGGGATATTCGGCGCGCGTGCGCTCGCTGTCGTGGACCTCCGACGGAGAATTCCTCGCCACCTCCGGCTCCGAGCAGCTCATCCTGTGGCCGTTCGACGGCAAGGACGGGCCGATGGGCCGCCAGCCGACCATCCTGGGACGCCGCGACGCCCGGGTCACCGTGGTCGCCTGCCACCCGCGTCAGCCCGCGATCGCCACCGGTTACGCCGATGGCGCGGTGCTTCTGGTACGGATCGACGATGGCGCGCTGATCCTGGTGCGGCAGGGCGATGGCGAGCCGGTGACCGCAATCGGCTGGGATGCCACCGGGCAGATGTTGGCTTACGGCACCGAGGCCTGCCGCGCCGGCGTGTTGCGTTTATAATTGCGGCGGTATTGCGCTCCGCTCCTCAGCCGCCGTTCACTTTCGGCGCATTACCTTGGACCCGAATCCGAATTAGCGTGTTGTTGCCGCGCCGATTCGCCATTTGGGAGCCGATAATGCCGTCCATTCGACGTTCGCTGCTGGGATTGCTTGCAAGCCTTGTGCTTGCGCTCGTGGGATTGGCTTCGCCGGTCGGGCCCGCGGCGCCGCCGCCGGCCTACGCGCAGATTTCAGCCGAATTCCAGGAGGCGCTCGACACCTACGGGCATTGGGCGCGCAGCGAGCGTTTCGGCGAGGTCTGGGTGCCGGACCAACTGCCAGCGGACTGGCGGCCGTACCAATACGGCCATTGGGTCTACACCGACGAATGGGGCTGGTACTGGATCTCCGATCCAGAAGAAGAAGATTTTGGCTGGGTCGTCTACCACTACGGCCGCTGGGCGCGCAGCCGCGAGCTCGGTTGGTTCTGGATTCCCGGCGATGAATGGGCGCCGGCCTGGGTCGATTGGCGATATGGCGGCGACTATGTCGGCTGGGCGCCGCTGCCGCCGGACGACATGATCGACGAATACGACGAGGAGCCGTCCTACTGGGTCTTCGTCGCGCCGCGCTACCTCGGCGCGCCTCGCTGGCGCAACTACATGGTGCCCCGCGCGCGGCATGATTTCGCCTTCCGCGGCAGCCACGTCGTCAACCGCACGCTTGGTTATGGCCGCGGCCGCGCCGCCATCAATGCCGGCATATCTCCGGCCTTCGTTGCGCGCGCCAGCCGCAGTGCGGTGCCGACCTATCGGGTGAGCCCGCGCGTGCTGGCCGGCACGCAGGGCGTCGCAGGCGCCGTGGCGGTGTCGCCGCAGCAATTGCGTGCGGGACGCCCTGGCGGCGCTCCGCGCGACCGCCGCGGCCGGCCGAGCGGTGCCAACGCGGTCGCCGTTCAGCGCACCACGCTGGTGCAGCCCAACGCCGCGACGACCGCGCCGCAGCCGCTCGGCAAGGGCGAGCGCGGCAAGGTCGGCAGCCATCCGCCGCGTGCCGCGCAGGGCGCCCCACCGGCGCAGCCGTTACAGCAACAGCAACGGCCGGTGACGCCACCGGCAGTGCAGCAGCAAGCGCCGCTCCAGCAGCAGCAACACACGGCGCCGGTGGCGCCACCGCCACCACCGGCGCAACAGGCTCCGCCGCCGAAGGTCGAGCGTCCGATCGCGCCGCAGACCCCGCCGCCGCCTCAACAGCAACAGCAGCGGCGCGAGGAGCACCGCGAACCGCCGCCGCGCGTCGAAGAGCATCGTCCACCGCCGCCACCGCCGCCGGTCGTGAACCGGCCGCCGCCGCCCGCCGCGCCGCCACATCCGGCCGCGCCACCTCCGCCGCATCCGCAGCCACCGGCGGCGAAGCCGCCACCGCCGCCGCATCCGGCGCCGCCCCCGCAAGCGGCCAAGCCGGCGCCGCCGCCGCCGGCCGCCAAGCCCGCGCCGAAGCCGGAAGAGAAGAAACCTGAGACGCCGAAATAGGCGCGTCGTCACCTGACAAAACGGGCGGCCTCAAAGGGCCGCCCGTTCCGTATTCGGCGCTTGGCTGCGCGCGCTCAGCGCACCAGCACGTTCTTGAATTGCCAGGGATCGCGCTTGTCGATGTCCTCGGGGAAGAGGCCGGGCCGGTCGGTCAGCGGCGTCCAATCGGTATAGGCCCCGATCACCGGTCCGAGATACGGCGTCTGCACTTCGAGGCAGCGCCGGTAGTCCATCTCGTCGGCCTCGACGATGCCGGCCTTCGGGTTCTCCAGCGCCCACACCATGCCGGCGAGCACCGCGGAGGTCACCTGCAGTCCGGTGGCGTTCTGATAGGGCGCGAGATCGCGCGTTTCGTCGATCGATAGCTGCGAGCCGTACCAATAGGCGTTCTTCTTGTGCCCGTAGAGCAGCACGCCGAGCTCGTCGATGCCGTCGGTGATCTCGTGCTCGTCGAGAATGTGGAGCTTCTCCTGGCGCTCGCCGGCGCGCCCGAACATCTCGTGCAGCGACAGCACCGCGTCGTTGCACGGATGATAGGCGTAGTGGCAAGTCGGCCGGTACACCACCTTGCGGCCCTGGCGCAGCGTGAAATAGTCGGCGATCGAGATCGACTCGTTATGGGTGACAAGGAAGCCGTATTGGCTGCTCGCCGTCGGCGTCCACGAACGCACCCGGGTGTTGGCGCCCGGCTGGGTGAGATAGATTGCCGCCTGGCAGCCGGTTTTGTGGCGGTAGCCATTCTTTGGCATCCATTTCTCGTGCGTGCCCCAGCCGAGCTCGGCCGGCTGCAGGCCCTCCGAAACGAAGCCCTCGACCGACCAGGTATTGACGAAGACATCGAGCGGTTTCGGCTGCTTGGCGCGCTGGGTATCGCGCTCGGCGATATGGATGCCTTTGACGCCGGCCTTCTTGGCGAGGCGGCCCCAATCCTCGCGCGTCTTTGGCTCGGCGAATTTGAGCTTGAGATCTTTCGCGACATTGACGAGCGCCTGCTTGGCGAACCAGGACACCATGCCCGGATTGGCGCCGCAGCAAGACACTGCGGTGGCGCCGCCCGGCCGCTTGCGCCGCGCCGCCAGCACGGTTTCGCGCAGCGCGTAGTTGGAGCGGTCCGCGGCGCCGAGCTTGGGGTCGAAGTAGAAGCCGGGCCACGGCTCGACCACGGTGTCGATATAGAGCGCGCCGATGTCGCGGCACAGCTCCATGATGTCGAGCGAGGAGGTGTCGACCGAGACATTGACGCAGAAGCCCTGGCCGCCGCCCGCGGTCAGCAGGGGGGCGAGCAGATGCCGGTAATTGTCCTTGGTGACGGCCTGATGGACGAAGCGGATGCCGCGGTCGTCGAGCAGCTTGCGGTCCTTGTCCTCGGGATCGATGACGACGAAACGCTTCTTGTCGTAGCTGAAATGGCGCTCGATCAACGGCAAGGTGCCCTTGCCGATCGAGCCGAAGCCGATCATCACCACGGGCCCGTCGATCCGGGCATGCACTGGCCACTTCGCCATATCTCGCTACTCCAATCGAAAAAAGGTTGATATCTGCCGCCGCCGGCAAACGGAAGGGCAGCCGCGCGGGAATCCCGCGCGGCGTCCACGGTTATCTGGCTGCTGCGTTAGGCGGCGGCCGCCACGGCGGGTTGCGGGATCGCGCGGCCGGCGGCGCGGATCATGCCGGCGGCGCCGTCGAGCGCACCCTGCCTGAGCTCGAGCGCGAGCAGGCGGTGACGTTCGAATGGTCCGGGCAGCCGCAGGCGGCTGGTCTTTTCGGCGGAGAAGCCGAAACGGCCGTAATAGGGCGCATCGCCGACCAGGACGATGGCGCCATGGCCGAGCCGTGCCGCCTCGGCGACCGCGCGGCGCACCAGCGCGGCGCCGATGCCGCGGTTGCGGCTGCCGGTTGCCACGGCCACCGGCCCGAGCAGCAGCGCTTGCTGACCCGACGAGCATGTGATCTCCCAGAGCCGCGCGGTGCCGAGCACCCGCTTGCCCTCGGCGGCGATGAAGCACAGCCCCTCGGCCGGCAGCCGGCCGTCGCGCAGGCGCTGCGAGCTTTTGCGGTAACGCGTTTCGCCGAAAGCTTCGTCGAGCAGCGCCTCGCGCGCTTTGACGTCGGCCGGCCGTTCATGACGGATGTTCATGTCTCAGGTCATCCCCGTCCCGGCGCGCAGGCGCGCGCGGGACCTCGGTTGGTCCATTGCAGGGGAAGGGGAGGCAGGCTCGCCCGCCTCCCGGGTTGTTCAGATGTGGTAGGTCTTCAGCGGCGTGAAGCCGTTGAAAGCCACCGACGAGTAGGTCGCCGTATAGGCGCCGGTGCCTTCGATCAGCAGCTTGTCGCCGATCTCCAGGCTAACCGGGAGCAGATAGGGCTCCTTCTCGTACAGCACGTCCATCGAGTCGCAGGTCGGGCCCGCGAGGACGCACGGCGAGGTCTCCGCGCCGTCGCGCGGGGTCTTGATCGGATAGCGGATCGACTCGTCCATCGTCTCGGCGAGGCCGCCGAACTTGCCGATGTCGAGGTAAACCCAGCGCACGTCATCTTCCTCGCTCTTCTTGGAGACGAGCACGACCTCGGCTTCGATCACGCCGGCGCTGCCGACCATGCCGCGGCCCGGCTCGATGATCGTTTCCGGGATGCGGTTGCCGAAGTGCTTGCGCAGCGCCTTGAAGATGGCGTTGCCGTAGGTTTTCACCGACGGTACGTTCTTGGTGTACTTGGTCGGGAAGCCGCCGCCCAGATTGACCATGGTCAGGTTCATGCCGCGCTCCCCGCATTCACGGAACACAGCGGCAGCCGATGCAAGCGCGCGGTCCCAGGCATGCTGGTTGCGCTGCTGGGAGCCGACATGGAACGATACGCCGACCGGCTCGAGGCCGGCTTTCAGCGCGTGCTCCAGCACCTCCACGGCCATTCCCGGCTCGCAGCCGAACTTGCGCGACAGCGGCCATTCGGCGCCGACGCAGTCCGACAGGATGCGGCAGAAGACCTTGGAGCCGGGCGCGGCGCGGGTGATCTTGTCCACTTCGGCCTTGCAGTCGACCGCATAGAGGCGAACGCCGAGCGCGAAGGCGCGCACAACGTCGCGCTCCTTCTTGATCGTGTTGCCGTAGGAAATGCGGTCGGGCGTGGCGCCGGCGGCGAGCACCATTTCGATCTCGGCAACCGAGGCGGTGTCGAAGCAGGAGCCAAGCTTGGCGAGCAGCGCCAGAACCTCCGGCGCCGGATTGGCCTTCACGGCATAGAACACCCGCGTGTCGGGCAGGGCCTTGGCGAAGGCATTGTAGTTGTCGCGCACGACGTCGAGATCGACGACGAGGCATGGCCCATCATCGCGGCGGGTCTTCAGGAATTCACGGATGCGCTCAGTCATTGGCGCAATTCCCCTCAGCGTGGGCCACGATGGGCCCGGTTTGCGTGAGCTCTGAGGTTCAAAAGGCTGCGCCCGTTGGATACGCGCAAGCCAGTGACACTCGTCACTCACTCAAAGCTGCCTTGGATTGGAAGGGGATGCCTTCCGCACGGCCGACAGCAAGGATGAACAAGCCTCTTCGGTGACCCGCGCCGGTGGTGGAGACCGGCAGAGACCAAGGAAGCCCGATCGTCGTTGCTTTAAGCCGCGTCGCCTGCTGAGAGCAGGCTGTGCTGGTTTCGCCTCCAGCTGCCGGTCAGATTTCTTGGAGAGGTTTTGGCTTCTCTCTCCAGGCGGCTGGCGGGCCTCTTGTCCCGCTACCTACCGACCGACACACGGCCACAGGCACGTGCGAAATTGGGCACACCTGAAATAACAAATTTTTCGCGTGACGCAAGAGAATAAGTTCGCCGTGCGCAAAAACTTTCTTAACTTTCTGTGCGTGACGCGTTCACTCGCGCGCGGTGAACGGCTCGATGTGGTGCGCGGCGCCGATGAACTGCGCCATGATGACGATGCCGCACAGCACGAGCAGCACGTCGAGCACGCGGGCGCCAAGTGTCCCGAGATCGAACAGTGTGGCGATCGCCCACGAGCCGGCGAAGGCCGCGCCGAACACCTCGGCGCCGATCAGGATGGCGGCGCTGACGACGGTGACGACGTTGAGCCAGACGATGCGGCGGCCGGTGGAAGTGGCTTGGGCCATGAGGCGCTCCCCGTTAACGGCCGCAATCAAGCCGAATCCGGACGTTGAATCAAGTCTTTAAGCACGCGCTGCGGCCTCCTCCGGCTTTGATCTTGCGCATGGTGCGCGCGCACGGCCGTCCGCATGCTGCGGCATGGACATTGCGCGCGCTCTTAACCTTTGTCGCCCATTCCTCGCCGGCCTCACCGCCGCGGGGCTCGCTGCCGGCTTCGCCGCACGGCTCGCGGGCGCTGCGAGCGGCTGGCCTGACGCGATCTGGGCCGCGGTAACCATTCCGGTGCTGCTGGCGCTCCTTGTGGAGATTGTGACCAGTTTGCGGCGCGGCGACCTCGGCCTCGACATCGTCGCCGCGCTGTCGATGACGGCGGCGCTGGCGGTCGGCCAGGAGCTCGCCGCGGCGATCGTCGCCCTGATGTATGCCGGTGGCCAGTACCTCGAGACCTTCGCCGAGCGGGCGGCGCGCCGCGAAATGACAGCTTTGCTGTCGCGAGTGCCGCGGTCGGCGCTGCGGTACCGCGACGGCCGTCTCGAGGAGGTTGCGCTCGACCTGATTTTGCCCGGCGACCGGCTGCTGGTGCGGCAGGGCGACGTGGTGCCGGTCGACGGCACGGCCGAGGGCCTGGCGGTGCTCGACCAGTCGGCGCTGACCGGCGAGGCGCTGCCGGTGCAGCTCAAGGCCGGCGAGGCGGCGCTGAGCGGCTCGACCAATGTCGGCGAGGCCTTCGACCTCACCGCCATGCGGCGGGCCGCCGAAAGCACCTACGCGGGCATCGTGCGGCTGGTCGAGGCCGCGCAGGCCTCGCGCGCGCCGATGTCGCGGCTTGCCGACCGCTACGCCATGCTCTTCCTCGCCGTTACGGTGGCCATGGCTGGCGCCGCTTGGGCGTTCACTGGTGATGCCATCCGCGCGGTGGCGGTGCTGGTGGTGGCGACGCCGTGTCCGCTGATCCTGGCTGTGCCGGTCGCCATCGTGGCCGGGCTCTCGCGGGCGGCCCGGCTCGGTATCCTGATCAAGGGCGGCAAGGCGATCGAGGCGCTGGCGCGGATCCGCGCTTTGGTGATCGACAAGACCGGCACGCTCACTCTTGGCCAGGCTCGGCTGGTGGATATCCGCATGGCCGGTGGAATGCACCCGAACGAGGTGCTGCGGCTCGCCGCATCGCTCGACCAAGCCTCCAAGCACATCGTCGCGCAGACCATCGTTACTGAGGCGCATGCGCGGGGCCTGACGCTCGCCATCCCCGCGGACGTCGTCGAAACGCCCGGCGAGGGCCTCGCCGGTCGGATCGACGGCCATGCGGTCATGGTCGGCGGCCTGCGTTTCATCGCCAACAAGCTCGGCTCCGATGTGCGGGTCGCGGCTGGCGAACGGGCCCCCGGCGCACTCGCTTCCGCGGTGGTCGTCGACGGCAAGCTCGCCGGTATCCTCATCCTGTCCGATGAGCTGCGCGCCGGCACCGAGCAGTTGCTGCGCGACCTCCGCGCCGTCGGCATAGACCGCATCGTCCTCGCCACCGGCGATCGCCACGAGGTGGCGCGTTTTGTCTCCGCTGGCCTCTCCATCGACCTGGTGCGCTCGGAACTCACGCCCGACCAGAAGATCCTGGTGGTGCTGGCTGAGCGCAAGAACGGTCCGGTGATGATGATCGGCGACGGCGTCAACGACGCGCCGGCGCTCGCCGCGGCCGATGTCGGCATGGCCATGGGCGCGCGCGGTGCGGCCGCCTCGGCGGAAGCCGCCGACGTCGTGCTGCTGGTGGACCAGCTTGACCGCGTGCTGCCGGCGATCCGCATTGCGCGGCGCTCGCGCGCCATCGCGCTGGAAAGCGTCATTGCCGGCATGGGCCTGTCCTTCGCCGCCATGATCGCGGCGGCCTTCGGCTTCATCGCACCGGTCGAGGGCGCGCTGTTGCAGGAGGTGATCGACGTGCTGGTGATCCTCAACGCGCTGCGGGCGTTGCGCGGCTGAAGGTCGCCCCGTAGATAGGACCTATGACCCGCCCACAGTCCTCTGCCGACACCCAGAACCCCCTGCTGGCCGATTGGAACGCCGCCTTTGGGCTGCCGCCGTTCGGCGCCGTCAAACCCGAGCAGTTCCGCCCGGCGTTCGATCAGGCACTCGCCAGCCATCGCGCCGAGATCGACGCCATCGCGGGTAACGCCGCCCCCGCCACCTTCAATAACACCATCGCGGCCCTGGAGCGCAGCGGGCGCGAGCTCGACCGCGTCTCGAATGTGTTCTTCGTCTTGGCCGGCGCCAACACCGGCGACGCCATCGAGGCCGTCGAGCGTGAGATCTCGCCGCTGCTCGCGCGGCACAACAACGCCCTCTATCTGAACCGCGCGCTCTATGCCCGCATCGCCGACCTTTACCGGCGGAAGGACGCGCTCGGCCTCGATGCGGAGCAGGCGCGCGTGCTCGAGCGCTACCACACCCGCTTCGTGCGCGCGGGCGGCGCGCTGGAGAAGCCGGCGCAGGACCGTCTCGCCGCCATCAACGAGCGGCTAGCGACCCTCGGCACCCAGTTCGGGCAGAATGTGCTGGCCGACGAGAAGGCCTACGCGCTGATTCTGGAGGAGGGCGACCTTGCGGGCTTGCCGGATTTTGCCCGCGCCGCTGCACGGGCGGGCGCTGAAGAGCGGGGACATAGCGGCAAATACGCCATCACACTCGCGCGCTCGTCCTGCGAGGCCTTCCTGCAATTCTCCTCCCGCCGCGATCTGCGCGAAAAGGTCTTCCAGGCCTGGATCAAGCGCGGCGAGAACGGCGGCGCGACCGACAATCGCGCGCTGATCGCCGAGATGGTCGCGTTGCGTGCCGAACGCGCCAAGCTTCTGGGCTTTGACACCTTCGCCGACTACCGGCTCGACGACCAGATGGCCAAGACGCCCGCCAACGCGCGCAAGCTGCTGGACGACGTGTGGGGCCGCGCCCGCGCCAAGGCGCACGTCGAGCGCGACGCCTTGCAGCAGATGATCGCGGCCGAGGGCGGCAATTTTGCGCTCGCGCCGTGGGACTGGCGCTATTACGCCGAGAAGCTCCGCAAGGCGAAATACGATCTCGATGAAGCCGAGATCAAGCCGTACTTTCAGCTCGACAAGATGGTCGAGGCCGCCTTCGAGACGGCGCGGCGGCTGTTCGGCCTGACCTTCACGCCGGTCGAGGTGCCGCTCTATCACCCCGACGCGCGCGCCTACGAGGTGAAGGATGCAGGCGGCCGCCACGTCGCGCTGTTCATCGGCGATTATTTCGCCCGCACCTCGAAGCACAGCGGCGCCTGGATGACGTCGTTGCGCGACCAGGAGAAACTTTCCGGCAACGTCACGCCAATCGTCCTCAACGTCTGCAATTTCTCCAAGCCCGCCGCCGGCGAACCGGCGCTGCTGTCATTCGACGACGCGCGCACGCTGTTCCACGAATTCGGTCACGCGCTGCACGGCATGCTGTCGAACGTCACCTATCCGCTGCTCGCCGGCACCGCGGTGCCGAGCGATTTCGTCGAACTGCCGTCGCAGCTCTACGAACATTGGCTCGAAGTGCCGGAGATTCTCGAAAAATATGCGCGGCACGCCAAGACCGGTGCGCCGATGCCGAAGGCGCTGCTCGATCGCCTATTGGCGACGCGGACCTACGGCCAGGGCTTCGCCACCGTCGAATACACCGCCTGCGCGCTGGTCGATCTCGATCTGCACGGGCTTAAGAAACCCGACGAACTTGACGTCACCGACTTCGAGAAGCGCGACCTCGAACGCATCGGCATGCCGGCGGAAATCGTCATGCGCCACCGCCTGCCGCACTTCCAGCACCTGTTCTCGGGCGGCGGCTACGCGGCGGGCTACTATTCTTATATGTGGTCGGAGGTGCTCGACGCCGATGCCTTCGAAGCCTTCGAGGAAACCGGCAACGCGTTCGATCCTGCGACCGCCAAGCGCCTGCGCGACTACATCTACGGCGCCGGCAACCTGCGCGAGCCGGCCGACGCCTACAAAGCCTTTCGCGGGCGTCTGCCCACGGTTGACGCACTGTTGAAGAAGCGCGGGCTCACCGACGCCGCGTCCTGACAGGCCCGAGTGCGGCTGCTAGGCTTTGCGCATGCCCGCCGAGCCCGATCCCAACACACCCGACTGGCGCCTCACCGGCGATTGGTGGGACCTGTGCAATTGCGCCATCGGCTGCCCGTGCAATTTCGGCTCCGACCCGACGCTCGGCTATTGCGAAGGCGTGCTCACCTGGCTGATCCGCGGCGGCAACTACGGCGACCTCAAGATCGCCAAGGATCTCTCCGTCGTCCTCGTCATCCACTGGGAAGGCAATGTCTTTGAGAAGAATCGCGAGTTCGGTTTCCTGATCGACGACCGTGCCAACGCGCAGGAGCGTTTGGCGCTCGAAAAGATTTTCACTGGCTATGCCGGCGGTGCTTTCGCCGCTTGGCGCGACCTCACACTGCGCGTCGATGGCGTGAAGTTCGTGCCGATGAAGGTCTCGCACGACTCCGAGAACTGGCGCGTCGAGGTGCCCGGCATGGTCGAAGGCCTCGGCGGCCCGTTCCGCAAATACATGGTGCCGAACGGCGATACCTGCCGCATCTACAACGCGCCGCGGCCGGAAGTCGTGCCGGGCTTCCTTACCGTCGGCACCGCCAAGCGTAACGTCGTCACCGGCGCCTTCGGCCGCAACTGGGACTGGTCGAACCGCTCGTCGAAGCACATCGCCTTCGACTTGCGCGGGCCGAAGACTTTCTCCTGGCGGCAATCGCTGCAAGCCCAATGAACGGACCGTCCGGCGTCACTGGCGCGGTGCGCCTCGATCGCGTCGTGGTCGCGGGCCTTTTGCTGATCGTCGTCGCGCTCGCCTGGGCCTTCACGGTCGACGCAGGCGCGGCAGATGGACGCAATGGAAGCGGCCATGTGGCGCGACATGAATATGTCGATGAACGGCATGGAGCCGTCCTGGACGCCGCTCGACGCGTTGCTCGTCTTTGCGATGTGGTCGACGATGATGGCGGCGATGATGGTGCCGGGCGCGGCGCCGATGATCGCGGCCTTCGCCACCATCAATCGCCGCCGGCGCGAGCGCAATGCGCCCTACGTGCCGACCGCCGTCTTCCTGCTCGGCTATCTCGTGGTGTGGAGCGGCTTCTCGGCGCTCGCGACGCTGCTGCAATATCTGCTGCAGAAGGCCGAACTGCTCACGACCATGATGCAGTCGAGCTCTTACATATTCTCTGCGGTGCTATTTCTGGCCGCCGGGCTCTATCAATTCAGCCCGCTCAAGGAGCGGTGCCTCACCTATTGCCGCTCGCCGGACAGTTTCATTTTGTCAGAGTGGCGCGACGGCGCGCTCGGCGCCGCGGTCATGGGCCTGCGCCATGGCCTGTTCTGCCTTGGCTGCTGCGCCGGACTGATGGTGCTTTTGTTCGCGGTCGCGGTGATGGACCTGCGTTGGGTCGCGGCGCTCACCGTGCTGGTCACCGCCGAGAAGCTGCTGCCCGGCGCAAAATTGTGGCGCACCGCCATCGGCGCGGCACTCATCGCGATCGGCTGCGGCTTTGCGTTTGTCGCTGTGAGGTGGGCATGAACCGGCACACGGCCGGCCACCGCCGCGGCGTCGTCTGCGCCCCGCATTCGGCCGCCGTCGAAGACGGCCGCGCGATCCTCGCCGAGGGCGGCAACGCCATCGAGGCCATGATCGCGATGGCCGCGTCCATCGCCGCGGTCTATCCGCACATGAACCATATTGGCGGCGACGGCTTCTGGCTGATCCGCGAGCCATCCGGACGGGTGCGTGCGCTGATGGGGGCGGGGC
Organism: uncultured Alphaproteobacteria bacterium; assembly: GCA_963742095.1. GTDB lineage: Bacteria > Pseudomonadota > Alphaproteobacteria > Rhizobiales > Xanthobacteraceae > Pseudolabrys. Next base: position 220,029 of record CAVUKJ010000003.1, on the reverse strand, counting down.
GCGCCGGCGCCAAAGCGACGATCGCGCTCTATCGCGAGGCCGGCCACGATGAGATTCCGGCGCGCGGGCCGCTCGCGGCGCTCACTGTGCCCGGCGCGGTCGCGGCGTGGATGCTGGCGCTGGAGGCGGCCAAGGCGCAAGTTGGCAAAGGACTTGGCGCGAAACTGCCGCTCGATCTCCTGCTGGCGCCGGCGATCAAGCACGCGCGCGAGGGCTACGTCGTCACGCGCAGCCAGGCGCGGCTCACGAAGGAAAATACGCCGAGCTCGAAACCGCGCCAGGCTTCTTGCAGGCCTTCCTCGCCGACGGCAAGCAGCCGGAAGTCGGCGCGCGCCTCAAACAGATAGCCTTCGCCGCGACGCTCGAACAGCTGTCGCATGCTGGGCTCGACGATTTCTATCGCGGCGACGTCGGGCGCGAGATTGCCGCCGATCTCGAGCGCATCGGCAGTCCGGTGACGCGCGCCGACCTCGAGCAGTATCGCGCCGTGGTCGAGGCGCCGCTGTCTGTCACAGTCCAGGCCGGCACGCTCTACAACACGCCGCCACCGACGCAAGGGTTGGCATCGCTCATCATCCTTGCGCTGTTCGAGCGGCTGCGCGTGCAGCAGGCCGAGAACTTCGAGCATATCCATGGCATCGTCGAAGCGACCAAGCGCGCCTTCCGGGTGCGCGACCGCGTCATCACCGACCCCGACCGCATCACCGTCGACCTCGGCCATTTCCTGTCGGCTCCATTTCTCGATCGGGAGGCCGACAAAATCGACCGCAAGAAAGCGGCGAAGTGGCCGCAGCCGTATGGCGAGGGCGATACCATCTGGATGGGCGCGGCGGACGCCTCCGGTCTCGTCGTCTCCTATATCCAGTCGCTCTACTGGGAGTTTGGCTCCGGCTGCGTGCTGCCGAAGACCGGCGTGCTGATGCAGAACCGCGGCGCGAGCTTCTCGCTCGACCCGAAATCGCTCAACGCGCTGGCGCCCGGCCGTCGCCCCTTCCACACGCTCAACCCGGCGCTGGCGTCGCTTAAAGACGGCCGCATTATCGCCTACGGCACCATGGGCGGCGAAGGCCAGCCGCAGTCGCAGGCGGCGGTGTTCACGCGTTACGTCACGTTCCGCCAGCCGCTCGAGGAGGCGCTCGACGCACCGCGCTGGCTGCTTGGCCGCACCTGGGGCTCGACGCACACCAACCTGCGCATGGAGCAGCGCTTCGACGGCAACCTGATCGACCGGCTGATGTCGGCGGGTCACGACGTCGCCGTGCTCGATGACGCCTATTCCGACACCATGGGCCATGCCGGCGCGGTGCTGCTGCATCCTGACGGCACGCTGGAAGGCGGCCACGATCCGCGCGCCGACGGCGGCGCGGCCGGCGTCTAAGGCTGCTTGAAGCGGTCGCCGCCGCCCGGCAACGGCTCGTCAGGTACAGGCAAACCGGGGATGTCACGCTCGCCGCCGGGCGCGGGAGGCAAGGCCACGGCCGGCGGCGGCTGGCGTTTCGGCGGCACCAGCGAGGCGCCGCCATAGAGCAGGCCGATCGCAAGCAGCCAGCTGCCGAGAATGCGGCCGAACACCGGAAACCAGCCGCGCCAGAACGCGCGCAGCGTCAGCGTCACCGCGGCGACGATCCAGCACGCCGCCAGCAGCGGCGTGGCCGTGAACGCCGGTTCGTGCAGGCTCGGATCGGTCAGCTTGATCGTCAGTCCGAGCATGGCACCGAATATCAGTGCGGCGGGCGGCGCGAGCCAGATGCGCCACCGCGCGCTGACGACGAGCGCAGCGCCAGACGCGAGGTAAGAGATCGGCCCAGCATAGAACAGGCTCGTAGCCGCGCGCGGCACATGGTCGAGCAGCGCCAGCAGCCGATCTTCGGCGACGAGACCGGCCACGATGCCGAGCGCGAACAGCAGCAGCGCCGCGAGCAGGGCGCGCCCGACGATCAGCGCGAACACGGCGCCGAGCCCGATCAGCGGCAGCACGCGTGCCGGCGCCAGCGTGTCGGCGAGGATCCAGCGCGCGAGCGGACTTTCCTTCAGACCCGGCGCGAGCCCGCATGCGGCGATGGCGATGAGCCCGAGGCCGGCCAGAGTCGGGCCGGTCCATGAAAACGCTGCGCGCGCGTCAGGCGGCGAGGACGGCGGGGACAAGGAAATAGATTCCACCGAGGCCGATGAGCGCGCCGAGTGCGCGCGCGAGCTTGCCGTGCATCGGCTTGTGCAGCGCGAGCCCGACGCCGATGCCGAACAGATGGATCATGCCGGTCGCCAGGACGAAGCCGATCGCATAGTCGGCCGGGTCCGCCGCCAGCGGCAGTTCGGCGCCGTGCGCGTAGCCGTGGCACAGCGCGAAGTAGGCGATCAGCACGAGGGCAATCCATTCCGCCGGCCGCCACGCCAGCGAGATCGCGAGCCCCAGCGCGAGGATTGAGAGTGCAATGCCGATTTCGATGCCCGGCAGCGGGATGCCGATCATGCCGATGACGCCGCCGGCCACCATGATCATCGGAAACGTTACCGGCAGCGTCCATACCGAGCGGCCGCCCATCTGCGCGCCCCACAGGCCGACCGCGAACATCGCCAGGAAATGGTCCGGCCCGGTCAGCGGGTGCTCGAAGCCGCTTCCGAAGCCGCCTTGCGCGCCCTGTATGATGTGCGCCGCGGCGGGAAACGGCGGCAGGCCGAGGCAAATGCCGATTCCGAGCGTCGACCACGACAAAAGCTTGCGTGGTTGCATGTGTCTATCTCGATCTTAAGCCCTGCGTTGACGCCCCAAATAGGGCATTAGCATAGCAGCGCCACCATTGCGCCCCACTCGGCAGTATTGTCCCGGCATGTTCGCTTTGCTTCGCACTCTTCTGGCCGCGCTTCTATGCATGGTCTTCGCTCTGCCGGCGCGCGCGCATCCGCATGTCTGGGTCACCATGCAAAGCGAGCTGCTCTACGCCCCCGATGGCAGTATCACCGGCATCCGCCACCATTGGACTTTCGACGACATGTTCTCGGCCTTCGCCACGCAGGGCATGGCTAGCAAGGAAAAGGGCAAGTTCACGCGCGAAGAGCTGGCGCCGCTGGCCAAGACCAATATCGAGTCGCTGAAGGAGTACAAATATTTCAATTATGCGACGGCGGACGGCCAGAAGGTGCTTTTCCGCGATCCGCTCCCGGACTACTGGCTCGACTATAAGGATTCGGTCCTGGTCCTGAATTTCACGCTGCCGTTCAAGACGCCAGTGAAAGCGAAACTTCTCCGGGTCGAGATCTACGACCCCACTATTTTCGTCGATTTCGAATTCGCCAAGAGTACGCCGGTGCGTCTCGACGGCGCGCCATCGGGGTGCAAGCTTGACGTCGTACTGCCGCAGGACATCACGGCTGCACAATCGCAGAAGCTGGGCGAAGACTTCTTCAACTCATTGAGTTCGGCGCAAAATTGGGGTGCGCAGTTCGCGAATAAAATTCTGGTAAATTGTCCCTGACGGCTGCGCGCGTGACACTATAACATCCGCGCCTCGCCACCTTTGCGCCGCAGTCCGTGCTATGGTCGCGGCCGCATGATGCGCTTTTTCCTTGCCGCTCTTGTGAGCCTCGCGTTCGCGCTGCCGGCCGCCGCGCACCCGCACGTCTGGGTGAAGGCGACGAGCGAGCTCGTTTACGCGCCCGGTGGCAGCATCACCGGCATCCGCGAGCACTGGACCTTCGACGACATGTTCACGGCCTTCGCGTTGCAGGGCGTCGAGAGCAAGGAAAAGGGCAAATACACGCGCGAGGAATTGGCGCCGATTGCCAAGGTCAATGTCGAGTCGATCAAGGACTACGACTATTTCACCTTCGCGACGGTCGATGGCAAGAAGACACCGCTCGGCGAGCCGCTGCCGGACTACTTCCTCGACTACAAGGATGAAATGCTCACCTTGACTCTCACTTTGCCGTTCAAGCAGCCGGTGAAGACGAAGGATCTCAAGATCGAAATCTACGACCCGACCTATTTCATCGATTTCGAGCTCGCCAAGGAGACGCCGGTGTCGCTGGTCGGCGCGCCAACGGACTGCAAGCTCACCACCGAGCTGCCGCACGAAATGACTTATGCCCAGGGCAAGACGCTGAGCGACAATCCCGAGGCCGCGACCAACTGGGGCGCTTTTTTCGCCAACAAGATCATGGTCAAGTGTCCGTAGTCGCGTGAGCCGCGGGGGCGGCATGAGGCCGAGGGGAATTGTGAGCATGGTCCGCGCCCTGCTGAAATGCGCCTTCGTCATCAGCTGTTTTCTGCTGGTGCTCGCCACGCTCGATCCGGCGCTGGCGCAATTCGGACTGCACGCCAGCCCTGGACCGGAGCCGGGCGGCTTCGCCGGCTGGATCCTCGCTGAGCAGGCGAAATTCTACCTGCAACTATCAAGCCTGATCCGCGCCTCGAAAGCCGACGGCAGCGCCGCCTATACGCTGCTCGGCATCTCCTTCATCTATGGCGTCTTCCACGCCGCCGGTCCCGGCCACGGCAAGGCGGTGATCTCGTCTTACATGATCGCCAATGACGAGACGTGGCGGCGCGGCGTGATCCTCTCCTTTGCCTCTGCCATCCTGCAGGCCTTCACCGCCATCGCCATCGTCGGCATCGCGGCGGTGCTGCTCGGCGCTACCGCACATGCCATGGGCAACACCGTGCGTGTCATCGAGATCGTCAGCTACGCGCTGATCGTGGCGATCGGTGTGCGGCTGTTATGGGTGAAGGGCGGTTCGTTCCTGCGGCTGCTGCGCAGCGAGCGGCACGAACATCATCATGATCACGGTCACGCGCACGACCATGCACATCATCACCACGATCATGGCCACGCGCATCATCATCACGACCATGGCCACGATCACCATCATCACGGCGAGGAAGAAGCCTCGGCCTGGGGCCATGCCCATGCGCCGGAGCCGCAGGAGCTCAAGGGCCCGCATTGGTTTCGCCGAGGCTTCGCGGCCATCGTCGCCGTGGGTTTGCGGCCGTGCTCGGGCGCGATCATCGTGCTGGTGTTCGCGCTGGCGCAGGGTTTGTTCTGGATCGGTGTCGCGTCGACCTTCGTCATGGGGCTCGGCACCGCCATCACCGTGGCGATCGTCGCCACCATCGCGGTCGGCGCACGCGGCTTTGCCGGGCGGCTGGCGAAGGCGAAGCCGGGTGCCGGCCTGCTGATCGTGCGCGGTATGGAAACCGCCGCCGCCGTCGTCATCATCGTGTTCGGCGTCGCGCTGCTCACCGGCTACATGGTGAGCGAGCGGCTGATGGGGGTCTAACGGAAATCGCCAGGCTGCAATTCGATCGGCTGGCCGTGCGGGGTACGGTCGCAGGCATGGTCCCAGGCGTCGCGATAGCGATGCAGCGTCGCCTGTGTCGCTACGCCCTTATCGGCCACGAGTGTCTCCAGCGCTGCCAGCCAATGCAGGTAATACGTCTCGCCGGTGTCGGGATCGCCCGCCGCCTGCGCGCGCTTGATCTCGGCCGCCAATGCTGCCGCCCATTCCGGCCAGGTAAATACGCCGCGCTCGTGCAGCGCCAGCGTCATGGCGAAGGCCTCCGCCTCCCACGGCTCGCGGAACACCGGCCCGTCGGCATCGCGCGGGATGCTCGGCACTTCCTCTGTGGCGCGTGCGGCGGCGGCCCGATCGATCATGCCGGCTCCAAATACGGCTCCCAGGCGTCGACCGACACCTCCGTGGTCGGGTCGCCGTCGGGGCCCCACAATTCGCGGCCGGAAAAGCGCACGGTGTAGAGCCATTGCGGATTCTCGCCGCCGCCGGTCGCGTTGCTGTCGGGAAACACATGACAGCCGATCACGCGCTCGACCGTGCCGAGCCGCCCCCGCACATAGCGCGGCAGCCGCGTATGGGTGAGGGGATTGATGTTCTTGGCGCGCACCTGGTCGCCCGGCTTGAACGCCGCCTTCGTGTTGGTGTCACGCTCGGTCGGCCCGCCGCGATGCAGCACCTTCAGCACGTCCGCCGGCGACAACACGCGCTTGACCGGCTTCGGCGAATGCAGCGAATGCCCGGCAACGATCTCGTCGTTGGCCACCAGCGCGCGCTCCTTGAGCATCGCCTCAAGCGCGGCAAACCAGATCTGGTAATAGCTCATCGACAGATATTCGGCCGGGTCGCGGTTCTCGCGCGCAAAGCGCGACTGGTCGATGTTCCAGCCCCCCGGCATGCCCATCGCGAGCGTCAGCGCGAAGGCGCGCTTTTCCCATTCGTCATGAAACACCGGCTCGTTCGGCTCCGGCTCGACCGGGCCGTGACCGTGCGTGCCGCCGAGATCCTGCGCGCCGTTCATTTCAAATCTTTGGGTTGCTTCGGCAGCCCGGTGCCGATCATGGAGTCGCGCGTCACTAGTTCGGCGAGCCTGTCCTCGCTCCAGCCCTCGGTGCCGGCCGGGCGCATCGGGATGACGAGGTAGCGGATCTCCGCGGTCGAATCCCACACGCGGATGTCGGTGTCCTTGGCCAGTGTCACCCCGAAATCCTTGAGCACGCCGCGTGGATCGGCCACCGCGCGCGAGCGGTAGGGCGCCGACTTGTACCAGACCGGCGGCAGGCCGAGCACCGGCCAGGGATAACAGGAGCACAGCGTGCACACGACCATGTTGTGCAGCTTCGGCGTATTCTCCAGCGCGACGATGTGCTCGCCCTGGCGGCCGGCGTAACCGAGCTCGCCGATCGCGGGCGTCGCGTCCTTGAACAGCCGCGCGCGGTAGGCGGGATCGGCCCAGGCGCGGGCCACCACGCGGGCGCCGTTGCGCGGGCCAACCTTTTTCTCGTAGGTCTCAATCAGTAGATCGAGCGCGGCCGGATCGACATAGCCTTTCTCGGTCAGCACGGTTTCCAGCGCGCGCACGCGCAGCTGCGTGTCGGACAGCTCGGAATGGTCGTGATCGTGGTGGTGGTCATGTGCCATGCGGGCAATTTAGCGCAAGCGCGCGCTTTATGTCATCATCGGCCATGCTCTCGCTCGCCGACCGCATCGACCGCCTCAATACGGCCATCGGCCGCGCCGCGGCGTGGCTGGCGCTGGTGATCGTCGTACTGCAATTCGCGCTGGTGGTGGCGCGCTACGCATTGGGTCTCGGCTCGATCTGGCTCACCGAAACGGTGGTCTACGCCAACGCCGCGCTGTTCCTGCTGGCTTCCGCCTGGACGCTCTCCGCCGGCGGCCACGTGCGCGTCGACGTGTTCTACGCGCACGCCACGGCGCGCACGCGCGCGCTGATCGATCTCGCCGGCAGCGTGCTGCTGCTCCTACCCTTCGCGCTGGTGCTCTTCGTGTTTTCGACGCCGTTTGCGGCCCGCTCCTGGGCGATCCTCGAGCGTTCGCAGGAAACCAGCGGCCTGCCGCTGGTGTTCCTGCTCAAGACTTTGATTCCGGTGTTCGCAGTGATGATGGCGCTGCAGGGCATCGCGCAGGCGAGCCGCGCGTTCGCCGCGCTGGGACGGCGCTGATGCCGCTCGCCGAAACGCTCAGCGTGCTGATGGTCGCGGCCGTCATCGTCGCCCTCATGGCTGGATATCCGGTGGCGTTGACGCTCGCCGGCGTTTCCCTCGCCTTTGCCGTGCTCGGCAATGCGCTCGGCGTCATGAGCTTCGGCATCCTCGGCGCGCTGCCCGAGCGCATCTATGGCGTGATGACTAACGAGGTGCTGCTCGCCATTCCGATGTTCATCTTCATGGGCGTGATGCTGGAGCGCTCGCGCGTCGCGGAGGAACTGCTCGAGACGATGGGCCGCCTGTTCGGCACGCTGCGGGGCGGCTTAGGGATTTCGGTGGTGATCGTCGGCACGCTGCTGGCGGCGGCGAAGGGTGTCGTCGGCGCCACCACGGTGACCATGGGCCTCATCATGCTGCCGGCGATGCTGCGCTTCGGCTACGACCCGCGGCTCGCCGCCGGCACCGTCGCTGCGACCGCGACGCTGGCGCAGATTTTTCCGCCCGCCACGGTGCTGGTGCTGCTCGGCGATCAGCTCGGCAACGCCTATCAGGCCGCGCAGCTCCAGCAAGGCAACTTCGCGCCGCGCTCGGTCAATGTCGGCGATCTGTTCGCCGGTGCGCTGCTGCCCGGCTTCGCGCTGGTCGCGCTCTATCTCCTGTATCTGATCGCGGTCGCGGTGCTGCGGCCCGAAGCCTCGCCCGCATTGCCGCGCGATCGACAAGCGCCGCGCGGTCTGGCACTTGCGCGCCGCCTCATCGAAGTGCTCATAGCGCCTCTGGCGCTCATCCTTGCTGTGCTCGGTTCGATTCTCGGCGGCGTTGCGACGCCAACCGAAGCAGCCTCGATCGGCGCCATCGGCGCGTTGCTGCTCGCAATTCGCCGCGCGGGCCTGCGCGGCCTGCTGATGCCGGTGATCGAGAAGACCACGCAAATCGCCGCCATGATCTACCTGATCCTGATCGGCGCTACCGTGTTCAGCCTGGTGTTCCGCGCGCTCGGCGGCGACGTCATGGTGACGAACGCGCTGTCGAACCTGCCTGGCGGCGTCGGCGGCGCGCTGCTCACCGTGATGCTGGCGATGTTCCTGCTCGGCTTCGTCATGGACGCCTTCGAGATCATCTTCGTCGTCGTGCCGATCGTGGCGCCGCCGCTGCTGAAGATGCCCGGCGTCGATCCGGTCTGGCTCGGCATCATGATGGCGATGAACCTGCAGACGTCCTACATGCATCCGCCGCTCGGGCCGACGCTGTTCTATCTGCGCGGCGTGGCGCCGCCCGAAATCACCACGCGCCACATCTACGTCGGCATCATCCCGTTCGTGCTGATTCAATTGGTCGCGCTGGTGGTGCTATGGTTTGTGCCGCAGCTCGCCACCGCGCTGCCGCACGCGCTCTATCGCTAGAACCAGAAGCGTTTTCCGACGATCCAGATCCAGGTGACACCGGCGGCAATAAGCGACAGAAAGATTGCGGCGGAGCCCATGTCCTTGACCCGCTTGATGAGCGGGTCGTTGTCGCGGGTGACGCGGTCGGACAGCTTCTCGATCGCGGTGTTGAGCAGTTCGACGATCAGCAGGAAGAACAGCACGCCGATCAGCGCGAAGCGTTCGCCGGCGTCTTTGGTGATGAAAAACGCGAGCGGCGTGCCGATGACCAGCAGCGCCAGCTCCTCGCGGAATGCCGCTTCCGACTTCGTGCAGGCAACAAGGCCGTGCCAGCTATTGATCGTCGCCTTGAGAAGCCGTTCCACGCTGCTTGCGCCCCGAATCGATAGCCGCCGCCACGCAAACTACGCGGGGTCTTTTTGCCAGTCCATGCAGTATGTATAAAGGTTGCGCATGAAAGCCGGGGACATGTTCGACCTCAAAGGCCGCGTCGCGCTGGTCACCGGCGCGTCCAGCGGATTGGGCATGCAGTTTTCCCGTGCGCTCGCCGACAACGGCGCCGCCGTCGCGCTGGTGGCGCGCCGCGCCGACCGCCTCAAGGCGCTCAAGGACGAGATCGAGAGCAAAGGCGGCAAGGCGGTCGCCATCGAGGCCGACGTCACCGACCTCGCCGCCATGAGCCGCGCCTTCGACGCCGCCGAGAAAGCCTTCGGCACCGTCACCATCGTCGTCAACAATGCCGGCATCGCGCATGGCGGCCGCGCCGTCGACATGTCCGCCGAGGAATGGCGCAAGGTGCTCTCGACCAATCTCGACGCCGTGTTCTTCTGCGCGCAGGAGGGCGCGCGCCGCATGCTGGCGGCGAAGACTCAGGGCTCGATCATCAATATCGCCTCGGTGCTCGGACTGATGGTGGCGAAAGGCGCGGTCGCCTATGCCGCCGCCAAGGCGGGGGTTGTGCAGGTCACCAAGGCGCTCGCCGTCGAGCTCGCCTTCAAGGGCGTGCGCGTCAACGCCATCGCGCCGGGCTGGTTCGTCACCGAGATGAACGACGGCTATCTGGCGAGCGAAGCCGGCGACAAGATCAAGCGCGAAATCCCGATGGGCCGCTTCGGCAAGGACGGCGAGCTCGACGGCGCGTTGCTGCTGCTTGCATCCGACGCCGGCAGCTACATCACCGGCGCGACGCTGGTCGTCGATGGCGGGCAGGTCATCCAGATCAAGGGGTAGTCATGGACTTCACACTCTCTCCCGAGATCGAAGACCTGCGGCTGAAGGTGCGCGCCTTCATAGAAAAAGAGGTGCTGCCGCTGGAAGCCGATCCGGCGAATTTCGCCGAGCACGAGAACATCCCGGAAGACCGGCTCGCCAAGGTGCGCGACAAGGCAAAGAAGGCCGGCCTGTGGGCGCCGCAATCGCCGAAGGAATATGGCGGCATGGAACTGCCGATCGCCGCCTGGGCGGCGATCTACGAGGAGGCCGCGCGAAGTCTGTTCGGTCCGCTCGCCATCAACTGCATGGCGCCCGACGACGGCAACATGAATGTGCTGCGCCTCGTCGGCACGCGCGAGCAGAAGGACAAGTGGCTCAAGCCCATCGTCGAGGGCAAGGTGCGCTCGTCGTTCGCAATGACCGAGCCCGCGCCCGGCGGCGGCTCCGATCCGTCGATGATCCGCACCAAGGCCGAAAAGAAAGGCAACAAGTACGTCATCACCGGCCGCAAATGGTTCATCACCGGCGCCGATGGCGCCGCGCACTTCATCCTGATGGCGCGCACCAGTGACGACAAGCGGCGCGGGCTCACGGCGTTCCTGTTTCACAAGGACCAGCCCGGCTGGCGCATCGTGCGGCGCATCCCGATCCTCGGGCCGGAAGAGCATGGCGGCCATTGCGAGTTGGAATTCACCGGCCTCGAAGTGCCGGAAGAAAACATTCTGATGGGCGTTGGCGACGGGCTGAAGGTTACGCAGATCAGGCTCGGCCCCGCGCGCCTCACGCACTGCATGCGCTGGACCGGCTGGGCCAAGCGTTGCCTGGAGATCGCTCAGGAATACGTGGACCGGCGCGAAGGCTTCGGCGTTAAGCTCGCCGACCGCGAAAGCGTGCAGATCAAATTGGGCGAAGTCGCGCAGCAGATCCAGATCAGTCGCCTGCTCACCATGCATGCCGCTTGGATGCTCGATCAGGGTGGCCGCGCCCGCAAGGAAGTGTCGATGGCCAAGGTGCAGGTCGCCAACACGCTGCACCAGGCGGCCGACGTGGCGATCCAGCTGCAAGGCGCGCGCGGCTTCTCCAAGGACACGGTGGTGGAATGGATCTACCGCGCGGCGCGCGCGGCGCGCCTTGTCGACGGCGCCTCCGAGGTGCACATGATGGTGCTGTCGCGCTTTCTGCGCGAAGAAGGCCGCGATTTCTGGCAGTGGGGTCCGGGCGAGGGCAGGCGCAACGCGCCCTAGGGCGCGTCTTTCGGCGCCTGGTGCACTTCGACGACGTTGCCGTCGGGGTCGTAGAAGAAGATCTGTTTCCAGCCGGTCATCGCCCAGTCGCCGAAATCGGAGTAGTGGATGCCCTTCGCGTCGAGCCGACTCTTGAAAGCATCGAGGTCGTCAGTGCGGAACGCAATGTGGCCGCGCTGCACCGGATTGACCACGCGCCCGGTGCGGAAGCCGATTTCCATGTCTTTTTCGGCAATGTGCATCTGCATCGCGCCGTCGGTGACGAAGGCGACGTCGCCAGGATAACCTTCGTTGCGTTTGCGGTTGGCACCCATATCGGGAATGGTCTGCATGTCGAGTACGTCGCGATAGAACGCGTCCATCGCCGGCACGTCCGTGGTGGCGAAGTTGACGTGGTGCAGCTTGAGTTTCATGTCGCAGCCTTGCGCAGCGCCGCGACCTCGTCGCGCGCCGCCTTCATCAGGTACTGCACGTCCGACGCCGTGATAACGAAGCGCGCGCCGAGCTTGATGAGCTCCGCCACATGCGCGACGTCGTTGCGAATGCCGCCGATGCCGAGAATTTTCTTATGCGCGGCGCATGCCTTCGCGACGCTCTCGTAGGCCGCGCGCAGTTTTGGGTGCTTCAGTTCCCCCGGAATGCCCATCGCCGTGCAGAGATCGTTGGAGCCGATCAGCAGGATGTCGATGCCGGGCACCGCGGCGATGGCGTCGGCATTGGCGACGCCATCCGGCGTTTCGATCATGGGGATAAGCGTGGTCGCCGCATTGCCTTGCGCGTTGACTTCGCCGAGCGGCGTCGGGTGGTAGCCCTGCAGCGCACCGACGCCGCCGACCGATCGGTTGCCGACCGGCGGGAAGCGGCAGGCATCGGCGAAGGCTAGCGCTTCGTCGCGCGTCGAGACGTTCGGGCAGATGATGCCTTGCGCGCCCATGTCGAGCAGGCGTGTCGCATCATGAAAGGCATGGCCCGGAATGCGCACCAGCGGCGTGACGCCGACGGGAAGCGCCGCGATGCAGATCTGCGACGCGGTCTCGAGCGTGACCGCGGTGTGTTCCATGTCGACGAACAGCGCATCGAAGCCGCAGGCTTCTGCAATCATTCCGATCTCGGCGGTGCGGGCGAGCCGCGTCGCCATGCATAGCGCCACGTTGCCGCGCGCAAGCTTTTCTTGCATGCGGTTGGTGTAAGCCATGACGCGCAATCAGTTGCGGTAGCTGCGGTCGATATTGTCGAGCTTGCGCAGATAGGCCGCCCAGTCGGCCGAACCGCGGCCGGAGTCGTGCGTCTCGTACTGCTTGGCGGTCTTCTCGCAGACCTCGGGCGGAATCTCGATCAGCTCGCTGCCGGCCGCCTCCAGCGTCAGCTGGATTTCGGCCGCTTCGAGCAGATGGTGCATCAGCACGAAGGCCTCACGCGCGGTCTTGCCGACCGTGAGCAGGCCGTGATTGTGCATGATCATCGCGCGGTTGTTGCCGAGATCGCGGTTGATCCGCTCGCGCTCGCCGAAATCCTCGGTGATGCCTTCGTACTTGTGATAGCCGATGCGCTGGTAGTAGCGGATCGCCTGCTGCGACACCATGCGCAGGCCGTGCTTCAAGCCCGCGATCGCCATGCCGGTCGGCGTGTGCACGTGAATGGCGCAATTGACGTCGCCGCGCGCCGCCAGCACGCCGCCATGCAGCGTGAAGCCCGGACGGTTGACGCCCGACTTCTCGTCGAGGTCCTCGTCCATCGACACCTTCACCAGGTTCGACGCCGTGACTTCGGTGTAGAGCAGCTCGTGCCGCTTCATCAGGAAGTTGCGCGGCTCGCCCGGCACGCGCATCGAGGAGTGGTTGTAGATCACGTCGTCCCAGCCGTAGAGCGCGATCAGCCGGTAGACGGCGGCGAGATCGATCCGCGCCTCCCATTCGGCGTCCGACACCGTTCCTTGCGACGTGGCCATGGCCAGTTTGGCGGGCTTGTTCATGGGCGTCCTCCTGTTGCGCGCAGCCTAGCACAGCGCGCAGCGTGCCGGTATAGAAGCCGCGCATGAGTGACCCGATCAAAATCCGCATGGGCGGTTACGGCCCGCCCACCACTGGCTTTTCCAAGGCGCTGAAGTTCGTCGGCGACAAGCTCGCGGCCGAATTCGGCCCGCGCGTCGCGATCGACTACACCTGGAACATCATGGACCACGGCCATAAGGCCGAGGACATTCTTACACTGGTCGAGAACGGCGACATCACGCTCGGGTATCAATCGTCGAGCTATTTGACGGACCGTGTACCCGAATTGGGTTTCGTCGATCTGCCGTTTCTATTCGCCAACAACGCCCAGGCGCGCAGCGCCATGGACGGCGCGCTGGGAAAATTTCTAGCCGCGAAAACCGAGGAGCGCATCGGCTACCGCATCCTCGGCTGGTTCGAGAACGGCTTCCGACACATTTCCAACCGGCTGCGTCCGATCCATTTACCGGCCGACATGAAGGGGATGAAAATCCGCGTGTTGCCGAGCGAAATCCACCGGCGCACCTTCGAACTGCTCGGCGCAATTGCGATGCGCATGGACCTCACCGAAGCCATCGCCATGATCAAGGCCGGCACGCTCGACGCCCAGGAAAATCCGCTCGCCAATACCGTCACCTACGGCGTGCACAACTTCCACAAGTTTCACACGCTGACCTACCACTTCTATATTTCGCGGCCGGTCTTCCTGCATCGTGCTTCGTTCGACGCCTGGCCGGCGGAGCTTCAGCGCGCGATGCGCACCGCCGTCATCGAGGCGGTTGCATTTCAGCGCAGGCTGGCGATCGAGGAGAACGACAGCGCGCGCCGGACGATCGAGGCGGCCGGCTGCGAGATTGTCGAACTCAATGCCAGTGAGCACGATGCTTTTGTCGCGGCGGTACAGCCGCTGCTCGCCGATGCGCGCAAGATGTACGGCGACGCCATGTTCAAGATGGTGCCGAAAATCTAGGCGACGGCGAGGCGCACGCGCCTGCGCATCACCAGCGTGCCGACCACCAGAATATTGAGGATGTTGGCGCCGACGCCCGCGGCGAAGGCCGGCGCGTAGAAGCCATAGTGGTCGTAGAGCACGCCGGCGAGCCAGCCGCCGAGCGCCATGCCCATGCCGCTGAACAATAGCAGCGTCGGAATGCGCCAATAGGCTTCCGAAGCCGGAAACAATTCGCGCAGCGCCAGCACGTAGGCTGGGATGATGCCGGAGAAGCCGAGTCCGAAGGCGGCGGCGACCATGAACAGCCCGGCCTCGTTCTGCGTCAGCAGGAATGCGATCATCGAGCCGCACTGCCAGAGCGAGCCGATCAGCACGGTGGCAAGGCCGCCGATGCGGTCGGAGATGGCGCCCCAGATCTGCCGCGAGAGGAACGCCGTGCCGAGCAGCACCGACAGCATGATGGCGCCGACGGAGCGCGCGATGCCGAGATCGCTGCAGAAGGCGACCAGATGCTGCTGCGGCATCGCCATCGGCACGCAGCACAGCACGGCCGCGCCGCACATCATCGCGAACACGGCGTTGGGCGGCCAGCCGAGCACGGGCGCGCGGCTCGCTGCCGCGTGCGCCGCCTCGACCGGGTGAATCACCTCGGGCGGCGTACGGAAAAAGACGATGGCGATCGGCACGACGACGACGATTTCCGCGACCGCATAGATCAGCATGCACTCGCGCCAGCCGAGCGCGGCAATGACGTGTTCGAACACCGGCGGCCACATCGCGCCGGCGAGATAGGAGCCGCTCGAGATCAGCGCCAGCGCAGAGCCGCGCCGGCGGTCGAACCAACGGCTGATATAGATGTACATCGGCGCGTTGATGCCGCCGAGACCGAGCAATCCGATGAACAGGCCGTGGCCGATCCACAGCGGCACCGGCGGACCGAGCGTCGAGATTGCGAGCCCCGCGCCGATCATCAGCGCACCGCACAGCACCGTCCAGCGCGTGCCGATGCGGTCGGCGATGCGCCCCATGACGATGCCGCCGACGCCCGAGCACAGCCAGGCGAGCGCTGCTGCCAGCGCCGGCACTTCACGTGCGCCGCCGACTTCGGCTGCGATGTCTTTCAGCGCGACCGGCGTGATCCACGCGCCGCCGAACGCCATCAGCAGGGTGACGAGCGCCATGCTGGCGACGACCCAGGAGGATCGGCTCTCGATCGAGGCAGTGGACGATTGAAGCATTGCGTTGGAACCCGGCGGCGATTCCCTTTTACAGGGCACGCAAGATTTCGCCACCCACCATTTTGCGGGGGCTGCTCTGCCGCCATGGTCATCATGGCCGTCCGCTTTGGGTCAATAGCGGAGCTTGCTATCCATATCGCTGAAAACGGGGCAGTCGCCGGTCCGCCGTCAATCGTCCGTCACTGCAGAATTGCTCCGGCAATTGTACCGATTGCGCTGGCCGCCATCACAAAGGTCGCTATCCAACCGAGCCACAACAGCGGCCCCTTGATTACGAATTTCGACATCACCTTTGGATTCGTCACAACCAACATCATGGTCACCATGACTGGTACCGAAACAATGCCGTTGAGGACCGCGGTCCAAAAGAGAGCTTTGATGGGATTGATTGGAGTGAAATTGAGAACCATCCCCACAAGTGTGGCAATCGCAACGACGCCGTAGAAGGCCCTGGCCTCTTCAGGTTTTCTGCCAAGCCCAACGGGCCATCGCCGCGATTCACCAACCGCGTAGGCCGTTGAGCCTGCCAGCACCGGCACGGCCAACAGCCCCGTGCCGATAATGCCGAGCGAAAAGATCATGAAAGCAAAATCGCCGGCCACCGGGCGCAAGGCTTCGGCCGCTTGCTGTGAGGTTTCGATGTCGGTAACCCCTTTGGCATGGAGTGTCGCCGCGGTCGTCGTGATGATGGCCAGGGCAACAAGATTCGCGAATGCCATGCCGACATAAGTATCGAGACGTATGCGATGAAATGCATGTCGCGATTCACTGGGCGCCTTCACAAGCGGATGGCGATAGGGTTTCACTCGCTCGTCCTCGGCTTCTTGTGAGGATTGCCAGAAGAAAAGATACGGACTGATGGTGGTGCCCAACACAGCGGTGGTGATTGTAAGAAAGTCTGCGTTCCAGGAAATTTTTGGGACAAAGAATCCGGCCGCAAACTCAGTCCATGGGATTTTCACGAAGAGAACGGTACCGAAGTAAAAGAATAACGATAACGTAGTCCATTTCAGAACGGCGACGTATCGAGAGTACGACATAAAAATCTGCAATGTGGCGCATAGCGCGGCGAAAAAAACGACGAACAATAGACGCGGCGCACCGCTCAGCATCTGCGCAACATCACCCATTGCGCCAAGATCGGCGCCAAGATTGATCGTGTTCGCGATTGCCAACAGAAAAACGATCGATTGAAGCATCCAGTTCGGATAGTGATGACGGAGATTGCCGGCAATGCCGCGCTCCGTCGTACGGCCAAGTCGCGCGCTAATCTCTTGAACGGCGCACATCAGCGGATAACTGAAAAGCATGATCCACTGGATGCTGAAACCATACTGCGCACCCGCCTGGCTATAGGTAGCGATGCCGGAGGGATCGTCGTCTGAGGCGCCCGTTATTAATCCGGGCCCCAGGATCCCGAGCAGCCGCGGCTTGCTGGTGCCTATGACCGGATCTTTCGACCCGCCACTGGCAACATGTTTCGCCTGAGCTCTTTCTTTTCGCGATCGATTTGACATTGGCGGCTAGAATGGTCTGTCCAGCCACAACATCGTGCCGATAAAAAAAGTTCCAACAAAGTGGCGGTCGCCGACATGTTTGCTGGTGGGCCAATAGCGAGATCTTTCGTGCCGCCAGCTCGGTCGAAGCCAAGCTTGACCGCAGCTTTTGCAAGCTTCCGCGCGGTACTGCACCGCAACGCGTTTTGACTGGCCTCCATTTAACCGGCAGTGGGCGCAAAAAATCACTAACGCGAATCAGTGAATTTGTATGGTGTAGTGCATCCCGAAGGAAACATCATGCATCTTCAATCGCGGATATTGGTCACTGGCGGTTCGGGATTTCTCGGCTCGCATCTTTGCGAAAAATTGCTATCGCAAGGCGCCAATGTCATTTGCGTCGATAATTTCTTCACCGGCACCCGCCTGAACATCGAGCACTTGCAAGATGACAAGCATTTCGAGCTGATCCGGCACGATGTAACTTTCCCGCTCTATGTCGAGGTCGACGAGATCTACAATCTTGCCTGCCCGGCGTCGCCGATTCACTATCAGCATGACCCGGTCCAGACGACCAAGACCAGCGTTCATGGCGCCATCAACATGCTCGGCCTTGCCAAACGCGTGAAGGCCAAGATCCTGCAGGCTTCGACTTCGGAAGTGTACGGCGACCCGAATGTCCATCCGCAGACCGAGGACTATTGGGGGCACGTCAATCCGATTGGTTTGCGCTCCTGCTATGATGAAGGTAAGCGCTGTGCGGAGACCCTGTTTTTCGATTATTGGCGTCAGCACAAACTGCGCATCAAAGTCGCGCGTATCTTCAACACCTATGGACCGCGCATGCACCCGAATGATGGACGGGTGGTGTCGAACTTCATCGTGCAGGCTTTGCTCGGCCGAGACATAACGATTTTCGGCGATGGGTCGCAGACCCGTTCGTTCTGTTATGTTGACGACTTGGTCGACGGGTTGATGAAACTGATGTCCACGCCTGATTCAGTGACCGGACCAATCAACATCGGCAATCCAACGGAGTTCTCGATTCTCGCGCTAGCGACCACGGTGATCGAGATGACCAGATCGCGGTCGCGGATCGTGCACCGTCCGTTGCCCCAAGATGATCCTCGCCAACGCCGCCCCGATATTTCCCAGGCGCAGAAGTTGTTGGGATGGAAGCCATCGACTGTCCTCAAGGAGGGCCTGACACGTACGATCGCTTATTTCGAAAAATTGATTAGTGACGAAAAGGTGCGCGAGTCCTTGGGCAAAGAGTTCGCGCGGTAAGTCGTGACGCTCAGCAGGCCTATTGGCGCAAGCAGTGAAAATTGCCAGTTGCGCCATACATAGAATTTGCTACCTAAATCCTTGAAAAACAGCCCCGACTTTAACCTATCGCGGTCGAAAGTCGCCGGTTTCGACCAAATCCCGTTATAATTCTTCGCAAAGTAGGTTTCCGCTTGGACAAGCGCAAATGATACGGCTGCCAAAACTTACGCCACGTCAAATACTGATCGTGCTGCACGATCTGATCGCCACGGCTGCGGCGATCGTGCTCACCTTTGTCATGCGCTTCGAGGATCTGCGCCTCAGTGCGAAGCTGCCGGTGCTGGAACGCTTCCTACCGTTCTTCCTTCTCTACGCCGCCGCGGTTTATTTCGTTTTCGGTCTCCACCGCAACAAATGGCGGTTCACCTCGGTTCCCGATCTTTACAACATCTTCCGCGCGGCAACCGTACTGGCACTCTCGCTCGTCGCGCTCGACTACGTCCTGGTCACGCCGGGCGTCTATGGCCAGTTCTTCTTCGGCAAGGTCACGATCTTGCTGTACTGGTTCCTGCAGATGTTCTTCCTGGGCGGCTCGCGCATCGCCTATCGCTATTTCCATTACACACGGACGCTGCAGCGCGCCAAGATCGCCGAACTCCGCGCCAACCTTGATCCTGGGCCGGGCCGTTGACGCCGAAGTTCTTCTGCGCTCGATCGAAAGCGGCGCCGTGAAGAAAATCTGGCCGGTCGGCATCCTGTCTCCCGCGGAAAACGACCGAGGCCAGTCGATCCGCGGCATTCCGGTGCTGGGCGACATCGGCGATCTCGAAACGGTCGTTGCCGATCTTGGCAATCGCGGAACGCGGGTGACGCGCGCGGTGCTGGCGCCGTCGGCCCTGTCGCCCGAAGCTCGCCCGGAATCGATCCTGATCCGCGCGCGCAAATTGGGCCTCAACTTGAGCCAGTTGCCGGCGCTCGATGCCGGAGGCGCGGCCGTTCAGCTCGCGCCGGTCGCGGTCGAGGACTTGTTGCTGCGGCCCAGCGTCAAGATCGACTATCGCCGCCTCGAACAGTTCGTCGCCGGCAAATCGGTCGTCGTCACCGGCGGCGGCGGATCGATCGGCGCGGAAATCTGCGAGCGCATCATCATCTTCGGCGCCAGGCGCCTGCTGGTGTTGGAAAACTCCGAGCCGGCGCTGCACGCCGTCCTCGAAAAGCTCACCGCCATGCAGGTGCAGACCGAGATCACCGGCCGCCTTGCCGATGTGCGCGACCGCGACCGCGTCATGACGCTGATCGCGCAATTCAAGCCCGATATCGTCTTTCATGCCGCAGCGCTCAAGCACGTTCCGCTGCTCGAGACGGATTGGGACGAGGGCATCAAGACCAACGTCTTCGGCTCCATCAACGTCGCCGATGCGGCGGCTGCCGCGGGCGCAGCCGCGATGGTGATGATCTCGACCGACAAGGCGATCGAGCCGGTCTCGGTACTCGGCGCCACCAAGCGGCTGGCGGAGATGTATTGCGAGGCGCTCGACAAGGAAACCGCGCGCCACGCCGGCACGCGGTTGATCTCGGTGCGCTTCGGCAACGTGCTGGCGTCGAACGGATCGGTGGTGCCGAAATTCAAGGCGCAGATCGAGGCCGGCGGGCCGGTGACCGTCACGCATCCCGACATGGTGCGTTACTTCATGACCAT
This sequence comes from uncultured Alphaproteobacteria bacterium, assembly GCA_963742095.1. Lineage (GTDB taxonomy): Bacteria > Pseudomonadota > Alphaproteobacteria > Rhizobiales > Xanthobacteraceae > Pseudolabrys. The sequence goes on along the minus strand of CAVUKJ010000003.1, from coordinate 200,089 downwards.
CCGCGAGGCCTGTGACCTGGTCATTACATCGGCCAGCCACGCGCTCGGCTCGAAAAGCGCTGACGTCTCGGTCTACGTGCTCAACATGGGCCAGCCGGTGAAGATCGTCGATCTCGCCGAACGCATCATCAGGCTCTCGGGGCTTGAGCCCGGTCAGGACATCAAGATCGCCTTCACCGGCATTCGCCCCGGAGAGCGCCTGCACGAGATCCTGTTCGCGCGCGAGGAAGAGACAGCCGACATCGGCATCCCGGGCATCGTCGCCGCCAAGCCGGTGCAGCCGACTTTGGAGGCGATCCGCGCCTGGGTGGCGCGGCTGGAGCAGGGGCTGTCGCGGAACGAGCGCGCGGTTATCGACAAGGCGCTGCGCGATGCGGTGCCGGAATTTCGCGGCGAGGCAGCATGATCCTGAAAAGTGGGAACCGGTTTTCGGATAAGATCATGCGTGGGGAAAAAGTCTGATGGACCTGGCCGCTTTCTTCAAATCCGAATTTGCCGAGCATCACGACGTCGCCCGCAAGAGCGAAGCCGCATTGAGTGATGCCTTCGCCGGCCTTGTCGGCGCCTGCGTCAAGTCGGTTCGCGGCGGCGGCAAGCTGATGTTCTTCGGCAATGGCGGCAGCGCCGCCGACGCCCAGCATCTCGCGACGGAATTGACGGTCCGTTACAAGACGGACCGGGCGGCGATCGCGGCCATCGCCTTGACCACCGACAGCTCCACATTGACCGCCGCCGGCAACGACCTCGGCTTCGAACGGATATTCGCGCGGCAGATCGAGGCGCTCGGCAAGCCGGGCGACGTCGCCATCGCCATCTCGACGTCCGGCAAGAGCGCCAACGTGGCCGCGGCATTGAAGCAGGCAAAAGCCATGAAGCTCGTCACCGCGGCGCTGGGCGGCAAGGGCGGCGGGGAGCTGAAGGGTCTGGCCGATCATCTCCTGGTCGTGCCCTCGGAGACGACCGCGCGCATCCAGGAGATGCACATCCTGCTCGGCCAGATGCTCTGTTGCGCCGTCGAAATCGAACTGGGACTCGCCAAGCCGGCCTGAAATCACCGCCCTTCGCGCCAAAAAGCCCGCTTCTGGCGGGCTTTTTTCATGCCCTTTCATATCCGGAAAAGGAGGTTGCCGATGCTGAAAATTACTTAACTCAAGGCCCACCGCCCATTTCCCTGTGCGCCACAGGGAGAAAAGAACCAATGGACGCGAAAATCCTGCCTGGGCCTGGCGCTCAAGGCACCCGGGCCCGCCCGCCACGCGCGCGCGCCAACGGCGACCGCCACAGCATTCAATCCGTCGACCGCGCGCTGTTCCTTCTGGAGACCATCGCCGAAGCCGGCGGGGAAGCGACGCTCACCGATCTCGCCAATCGCACCGGGCTCAACATATCGACGTGCCACCACCTGCTGGCGACGCTGATCCAGCGCGGGTTTGCCGCCAAGGTTCCGGGCCGGCGGCTTTATGCGCTGGGCGCGCGCATCCTCTATCTCGGTCACACCTGTCTGCAGGTCGACCTGCCGCGCCGCGCGCAGCCCTACCTCGAGAACATTAATCGCGTTACCGGCGAGACCGTGCATCTCGCCGCCTTGCAGGGCGACAATGTCGTCACGCTGGCGGTCCGCGAAGCGCGCCATGCCGTGCGGGTTGAAACCGGCAAGATCGGCCGGGTCGAAGCGCCGCACGCGACATCGGTCGGCAAGGCGATCCTCGCCTGGCTGCCGGAGGACGAGATGCATCGCATTCTTGCCGGCGGCATGAAGCGCTACACCGACAAGACGCTCACCGATTTCCCGGCGCTGCTCGAATCGCTGCGCACCGTGCGCCGCAACGGCGTCGCCATCGACCGCGAAGAGTATCTGCCCGGCGTGATTTGCGTCGGCGCCGCCATCCGCGATCAGGCCGGCACCGTGATCGGGGCAATCAGCGCTTCGACGCCGACCATGCGCGCCACCGACGAGCACATCGCGTTGATGCGCGATGAAATCACCGCCGCGACGCGCGGGCTGTCCGCCGAATTCGGCGAGCCCAACTCACTCAACGCCGCGCAAACCGTCGCCAACTGACCGGCGCGTCGCGCCAAAAAAAATTCTCTGGAGCAGAAAATGTACGCACCGACCGGCGTGAAGACGAACCATAACGAATTCCCGATCCCGGACAGCATGCGGGCCTGGGTGCTCGGCGATCCGGGCCAACTCAGCATCGGTCAGAAACCGGTGCCGGTGCCGAAGAAGGCGGAAGTGCTGGTGCGGATCGACGCGGTCGCGATCTGCGCCACCGATCTGGAGATCATCTATCACGGCCCGCCGGCCTCGATCCAAGGCGGCATGCCGTTCAACAAGAACTTCACGCCCGGCCACGAATACATGGGCACGGTGGTGGCGCTCGGGCCCGGCGTCGACGAATACAACATCGGCCAGCGCGTGGCGGTCGAGATTCACGCCGGCTGCGGCCAGTGCAAGCGCTGCCGCGAGGGCATGTACACCGCCTGCCACAACTACGGCCTCAATTACGGTGACGTCGACAAGGGCCACCGCGCCAACGGCTTCACCACCGACGGCGGCTTCTGCGAATACCAGGTCAACAACATCAACACGCTGGTCGCCATCAACGACGAGATGTCGGACGAGGAGGGCACGCTGGTCGTCACCGCCGGGACCGCGATGTACGCGCTGACCGAGCTCGGGGGCCTCGTTGCCGGCGAAAGCGTCTGCGTCACCGGCCCGGGTCCGATCGGCCTGATGGCGGTGGCGGTCGCGAAAGCCATGGGCGCGCAGCCTGTCATCCTCACCGGCACGCGCGACAATCGCCTGGAGATCGGCAAGGCGCTCGGCGCCGACGGCGTCGTCAATGTCCGCAAGGAAAAGGACGTGGTCGCGGCGGTGAAGAAGCTCAACGGCGGCAAGGGCGTCGACTACGTGGTCGAGTGCTCGGCCGCCAGTAGCGCGGTCAACGATGCCGTGCGCATGGTCAATCGCGGCGGCCGCGTCTGCCTCGCGGCGTTCGCGCACGAAGAGGTGTCGGTCGATGTCGCGCACATCGTGCGCAACAACATCTATCTCTACGGCATCCGCGGCGAGGGCAAGAGCGCGACGCATCGCGCCGAAGCCTTCATGCAGCAGAAGCGTTTCGATGCCACCAAGATCCACACCCACACCTTCCCGCTCGACGATCTGCCGACGGCGATCCGCTACGCCAAGGACCGCGTCGACGACGCCATCAAGGTGGTGGTGAAAGCGAAAATGGACGCCGCGCACAAAGTCGCGGCCGAATGAGCGCGGGCGGTTCTCCGATGTATGTAACAACGACCAAGCGCCTGACCTACGAAGGTGCTCGAAAGATGATGGCCGCCGCTATCGACCAGGCGCGTGCCGCAAAGATCGCGATTTCCTGTTGTGTCGTCGACGCGGGAGGACACGTCATTGCGCTCGATCGCATGGACGGCGGACCGTTTCACACGCTCCACTCCTGCAGCACGAAGGCGGTTTGCGCCTCGTCGACGAAACGGAAAACAAGCGCCAAGGGCGCCGTCGGTCAAAGGCTAGATGTCGCGCATGCCCTCGGATTGACGTTGGCGGCCGGAGCTGCTCGCTGGACGGCGATGGAGGGCGGGGTTCCGATCATGGTCGACGGTGAGTGCGTCGGCGGCATCGGTGTCAGCGGAGGCGATTGGGAGACCGATCAGCGGATCGCACAGATAGCGGTCGAGTTGATCGGCGCCAAAGGGGGTTGATCGCGATACTCCCTTGGCGGCTCCGCTATGCGAAGTAAAAAAGTAAAATATGTGGAGGGAGGAGCACATGGGTAAAATTCGGATCGGGCTGCTGGCCGCGGCTGCGCTCGCCATGACCGCTTTGCCGGCGCTGGCGCAGAATTATCCCGACCGCACCATCAAGATGGTCGTGCCGTTCCCGCCGGGCGGCCCAAGCGACGTCGTCGCCCGCATCGTCGCCGACGGCATGGGCCGCGCGCTCGGCCAGACCGTCATCATCGAGAATGTCGGCGGCGCCGGCGGCACGCTCGGCACCGCGCGCGTCGCGGAAGCCGCTCCCGACGGCTACACGCTGCTCGGCGCCAGCATGGGATCCCATGTCGCCGCGCACGCGCTCTACGACAACCTGCGCTACGATTCGACCAAGGACTTCACGCCCATTGGGCTTGCTGCCAACTCGCCGGTCGCGATCGTCGCGAAAAAGGATTTGCCCGCCACCAACCTGAAGGAATTCATCGCCTGGCTGAAGAAGAGCGGCGACAACGTCAAGCAGGGCCACGGCGGCATCGGCTCGTCGTCGCACATGGCGTGCCTGCTGTTCAACACCGAGGCCGGTGTGCATCCGACGCCGATCGCCTATCGCGGCACCGGCCCTGCGCTCAACGATCTGATCGGCGGCCACATCGACTATTTCTGCGAACAGGTGCTCAGCGTGGCGCCGGCGGTGAAGGGTGGTACGATCAAGGCCCTCGCCGTCTCGGGTGACAAGCGCTCGACCGCGCTGCCGGACGTGCCGTCTGCGAGAGAGGCGGGCCTGGCGAAGTATCAACTCAGTATCTGGAGCGCGGTGTTCGCGCCCAAGAACACGCCGAAGCCGATCGCGGACAAACTGAGCGCCGCGCTCGATACGGCGCTGAATGATCCGGCGGTCGTCAAGCGCCTGACCGATCTCGGCGGCGCGATCCCGCTCAAAGCTGAGCGTGGCCCGGATCATCTCGAGACGGTGCTCAAAGCCGACATCGCGCGCTGGGATCCGATCCTGAAGCAGGCGAACGCTGCGTCGACCGAAAAGCCGAAGTGATGGGCCGCGTCCCGAGAGCCTAGATTCGTCTGGATTTATAATGGCTTCCGGGCGCTCTCGGCCTATGCCCGGCGGTCATGGAACCGGCGTCCCTGTTCCGCCGTTGGCCTCCCGACAGCGCCATTTGGAGGCCTTTATGGAAAAGCCGAGGCATTACCTGGAGAAAGAGCGCGAACGCATCGAGCGCGAGGAAGACAAGGTTGTCGTCAATTCCGACGAGAGCTTTCCCGCCAGCGATCCGCCGTCGTTCAATCCGGGCGTGACCGGGGCTGCCGAGTTCAAGAAGAAGAAATCCGGCACCCGCCACTAGAATTTCATCTTCAGCAGTTTCTCGGCATTGCCGCAGAACAGCTTGCGCTCGTCCGCGGGCGCAAGCTTGAGTTCGTTGATCGTCCTGAGCGTCGGTGGGATCGGCCCGAGCGGCGCGTCGGTCGCGAACACGACGTGGTCGGCGCCGAAGAATTCGAGCCCGCAGCGCAGCGCGTGCACGCCGCCGCCAAACATGGCGGTGTCGGCATAGTAGTCATGCAGGTAGTCCATATGCGGCCGCTTCAACGACGGCAGCACCTTCGAATAATCCTCGTCCGAGGTGCGCGCGCCGAGCACTTTCAGGCCTGGCCCGACGCGGCCGTCATAGTACGGGATCATGCCGCCGAGATGATGCGTGATGATCCTCAGCTTGGGATAACGGTCGAACAGGCCGCAGAATGCCATGCGGATCATCGCCGCCGAGGTGTCGTAGGGCCAGCCGAGGCACCACCAGATTTCGTAGCGCGATTTCGGCTCGGATTTGTAGTCCGTCATCGCCGCGGTGCGTGACGGGTGCAGCCAGATGGTCGCATCGAGTTCGGCGATTGCCGCAAACAGCGGATCGAATTTCGGCAGGTCGAGCGGCTCGCCGGCGACGTCGGTGTAGATCAGCACGCCGCGCGCGCCGAGGTCCTTGATGGCGCGCCGCGCTTCGACGATCGAGCCGTCGATATCCGTCATGCAGAGCGCGGCGGCGAAGGTCGGGAAGCGCTGCGGGTGCTTGCGGCACAGCTCGGCCATGGAGTCGTTGGCGATGCGCGCGAGCTGCAGGCCCTCGGCCGGCTTGGCGATATCCTCGATCGGGGGGTTGGGCAGCGAAATGATCTGACGGTAGTCGCCGTACTCGTCCATCTCCTTGAAGCGCGCGTCGAGATCGAACAGCTTGGTGATGCTGCGCAGGCGCGGGCCGATATCCTTGAGCTTCGGCGCCACCTTCATCATTTCCTGGAAGAAGCGGTCGGGATAGATGTGGGTGTAGATGTCGATCTTCGTGCTCATTGTTTTTGTCCCGTTTCGTCCGCGATGATCAGCCGCCGCTGCAGCGGCAGAACCTGCCAGCCGAAGCGCTCGACCACCAGCCCCCAAAGGCCTTTCGGCGCAAACAGCATGATGACGATGGCGACCGCGCCCATCATCAACAGGTAAAGGCTGCCCAGATCGGACATCGTCTGGCGCAGGGCAAAGAAGATGACGGTGCCGATGACCGGCCCCTCGATCCGCCCGATGCCGCCGATCACCGTGATGAAGATGACGAAGGCGGTCCAGTCGTTGACGCTAAATGCGGTGTCGGGCGAGATGCGCAGCTTCATCAGGAAAATCAGCGCGCCCACCATGCCGGTGCCCAAGGCCGCCAGCACATAGACGATGAATTTCAGCCGCGTCACGCCGATGCCGTTGCTTTCCGCCGCCAGTTCGTTGTCGCGCACGGCGGTCAACGCGAGGCCGTGGCGCGAGCGCAAGAGCGCGAAGATGACGCCGAGCACCAGCACGACGAGCGCCAGCGCCAGCCAGTAAATCTCGAATTCCCGCGCCTGGCGGCTCGGCGCCATGGCGATGACGATCGAGGCCGGCAGGCTGATGCCCGAACCGCCGCCCATGACCGAGACCTGCGAGGCGATCAGCCGGAACACTTCCGCCACCACCCAGGTGCCGATGGCGAAGTAGGCGCCGCGCAGACGGAAGATCAGCGCTGCCACCGGCACCGAGACCAGTGCTGATATCGGGCCCGCGATCAGGATCGCGACGATCGGGTGCACGCCGCCGAGCATAGCTAGCGCGAACAACAGGTAGCCGCCGAGGCCGACGAAGGCCTGCTGGCCGACCGACACCAGCCCGGCATAGCCGGCGAGCAGATTCCACAGGCTCGCCAGCGCAATGTAGGTGAACATCTCCGCCAGCAGCCGCAGCGTCTCGCGCTCGCCCCAAAACGGCGCCAGCGCCAGTACGGCGAACGCCGCCGCAATCAACGCGACGCCGATGCGGCTCGATTGCGTCGCGTGCTCGACCGTCATCCCGACACCTTGGGAAACAGGCCCTGCGGCCGCAGCGCCAGGATGGCGAGGAACACCACGTGGCCGGCGAGCAGTTGCCAACCCGGATCGATCTGCGCGCCGATCGCCTGCGACACGCCGAGGATGACGCCGCCGGCGAGCGTGCCCCACATGCTGCCGAGCCCGCCGATGATCACCGCCTCGAAGCCGAAGATCAGCCGCGCCGGCCCGATGGCCGGATCGAAATTGGCGCGCACCGCCAGGAACACGCCGGCAATGGCGATAACGGCGAGTGACAGCGCCATCGCCATGGCGAAGACGTGGCGCGTGTCGAGGCCCATCAGCTGCGCCACGGATTGATCGTCCGACGTGGCGCGGAACGCGCGGCCAAGCGGCGTACGGTAGAAGAGCATTTGCAGCCCGGCGATGACGGCGATGGCGACGACGAACTGGATCAGCGGCAGCAGGCCCACCCAGACGTTCGGGATCACCTGAAATGTCTGGATCTCGATCGGCCCCGCTTGCAGCTTGCGGCTGTCGGCGGTGAACAGTTCGAGCAACCCGTTCTGGATGATGATGGACAGCCCGAAGGTCACCAGCAGCGGCGGCAACAGGTCGTCGCCGAGCGTGAAATTCAGCAAGCCGCGCTGCAAGACGTAGCCGATAAGCGCCATGATCGGCACGACCAGCATGAGCGAGGTGAGGGGGTCGATGCCAAGACCCTGCGTCACTAGCAACGCGAGATAGGCGGCGAGCACGATCAGGTCGCCGTGCGCGATGTTGACCAGCCGCATGACGCCGAAGATCAGCGACAGGCCGGCGGCGAACATGGCGTAGAGGCCGCCGATCAGCACGCCTTGCAGGATAAGGTTGATCCACCCCGTCATCTCAGACCCCGAAATAAGCCGCGGAAATCTTGTCGCGCGTCATGTCGGCGGCCTTGCCCTGAAGCGCGATGCGGCCCTCCTGCAGGCAATAGACGTGGTCTGCGGCTTTGAGCGCCTGCACAATGTCCTGTTCGACGATGACGAGCGACAGGCCTTCGGCGGCGATCTGCGGCAGCCGCGCATAGGTGTCGCGCACCACGATCGGCGCCAGGCCAAGGCTGATCTCGTCGCACAGCAGCAGCCGCGGATTGGCCATCAGCGCGCGCGCGATCGCCGCCATTTGCTGCTGGCCGCCGGACAGCGCGGGCGCGGGCAGATGCCGCCGCTCGGCCAGCACCGGGAATAGGTCGTAGATGCGCGCCAGCGTCCACGGCCCCGGCCGCTTTGCCTGGCCGCCGATCAACAAGTTTTCTTCGACTGTCAGCGACGGAAACAACCGCCGGCCTTCCGGCACCAGCGCGATGCCGTGCCGGACCGTCTGAAACGCGGAGGCGCCGCCGATCGCTTCCCCGCCGAACGTGATCTCGCCGCGGCGCGGCGCCATCAGTCCGGCGATTGTCTTCAAGAGCGTGCTCTTGCCGGCGCCATTGGCGCCGATCACCGCCACGACGCTGCCGGTGTCGACGCGCAGCGAAACGCCGAACAGCGCCTGGAAGTCGCCGTAGAACGCGTCGAGGCCGCGGACATCGAGCAGGGGCTCAGGCATCGGCCTCGATCCCCATGTAGATCTCCGCCACCTGAGGGCTCTTGATCACGGTGCGCGGATGGCCGCCGGCGATGAAGCGTCCGCCGTGCAGCACCAGCAGCCGGTCGACGATGGCGAGCAGCGCGTGCACCACGTGCTCGATCCAGATGATCGAGACGCCGCCCGCCCGCACATTCTTGATGAGCGCGACCAACGCCGCGCATTCGTGTTCGGTCAGGCCGCCCGCGACCTCATCGAGCAGCAAGACGCGCGGGCGGGTCGCGAGCGCGCGCGCAAGCTCGAGCCTTTTCCTGTCGAGCAATGTCAACCCGCCGGCGCGGCGGTTAGCCTTGTCGGCGAGCCCGCAGCGGGCAAGCAGGTCCGCGCACCGGTCATAGACCGCGGCCTCGCGTTCGCCGGCGCCAAAAGCCGCCGCAACGACGACGTTCTCGAACACCGTCATGCCGGCAAACGGCTGCGGGATCTGGAACGCGCGCGCGAGGCCTTTGCGGCAGCGGCGCCCCGGCGGCAGCCGCGTGATGTCCTCGCCGGCAAACATGACGCGCCCGGCGTCGGGCGCGACGGTGCCGGCGGCGATGCCGAACAGCGTGGTCTTGCCGGCGCCGTTCGGCCCGATGATGCCGAGCGCCTCGCCGTCGACGAGCTCCAGCCCGACATTGTCGGCCACCACCACGGCGCCGAACCGTTTCGAGATGTTGTCCAGCGCGAGGATGGCGGCCATGTCAGCGGGGCTAGCCCAGCGGCTTCAGCTTTCCGCCGACCGGCACCTGCGGCGCCGACGTATTCTCCGTGATCACCAGATCGAACTTGCCGTCCTTGCGCTGCCATTGGCCCGCGACCAGCGGCGTCTTGGTGACGTTCTTGACCGGCTGGCCGGTCCATTTCACCGGGCCGACGATCGAGCTGTAATTTGTCGCCGTGATTGCGGCGAGCACCGCCTTCGGATCGTGCGGATCCCTGGCGCGCTTGAGCACGTCGATCGCCACTTCGAACAGCGCGTGCTGATAGCCAATCGGCTGCGTCCACGGTCGGTTGGTTGCCTTGGTATAGGCATCGGTCAGGTCCTTGCAGCTTTGCCCGGTGAGGCCCGACTTGAACGGATAATTCGGCGTCCACCAGATTTCACTGGTCAGGCCGTCGCCGCGGGCGCCGAGCGATTCAACCACCGACGGGAACAGCAGCGCCTTGCCAATGGTAACGATCTTCGGCTTGAAGCCCTGCTGCGCCGCCTGCGACCAGAAGGTCGCGAAGTCGGGCGGGATCATGTTGCCGGTGACGATCTCGCAGCCGGCCGCCTTGAAGGCCGAGATCTGCGCGGTGAAGTCGTTGTTCATCACCTGATAGCGGCCCGGATCGTGCAGCTTGTAGCCGGCCTTGGCGAGCGCCGGTGGCAGGCCGTGCTGGGGATCGCCCCAGGCATTGCCGTCGGCGTCGTTGGGGAAGAGGCCGCCGACCACCTTGTTGGCCGGCAGCGAATCCCACAGCGGCAGGAAGGCCGCGATGACGTCCTCGAGGCCCCAGAAGAAATGGTAAGTCCAGGTGAAGCCCTTGGCCGGGTCGCCCTTGCGGCCGAAGAAATAAGGCTGCCACGGGCAATTGGTGGTGATGCAGGGCACCTCGTTAACTTCGGCCTGATCGGCCACGGGGTTGGTGGTGTCGGGCGCGGCCGAGGCGAGGATCAGATTGACCTTTTCGCCGAGGATTAATTCGGAGGCGACTTCGGCGGCGCGGCTGCCGCTCGACTGGCTGTCCTTGGAGATAATCTCGACCTGGTAGGTCTTGCCGCCACACTCGAGGCCTTTGCCGAGAAGGCCGCGAACCTGTTGCAGGATGAAATTGTCGGCCTCGCCGAAGCCGGCAAGCGGCCCCGTCTTCGGGCTGACGTGGCCGACTTTGATGACGTTCGACTGCGCGTTTGCCGGCAGCACGCGCAGCACGGTGGGCGCGGCGATGGCGCCGAGCCCGGTCTTCACCACTGTCCGACGCGAGATGTCCCTGGTCATCGCTTTCCTCCTGTGTCGGCGAGCGCTCAGTCCTTTTCGCGGGCCGCTTTGAGATGATCGAGAAGTTGCGCGCGCACAGCCGCCTGTCGCTCCGGGGTCCATTTTTCGAAGCCCTCGCCACTCTTGAAGCCGAGCTTCCCGTCTTTCACCAACTGTTCGAGATAGGGAGACGCCTTGGGGCGGCTGTCGAGATCGGGATAAAGCAGATTGGCGATCGCCAAAGTGAGTTCGGTGCCGACGAGGTCGGCGTTTTCCAGCGGACCCAGCACTGCGGAACGCCGGCCGAACGAGGCCTTCACCACGTCGTTGACGGTCTTGGCGTCGCAGATGCCGCGCTCGACCAGATTGGCCGCCTCGCGCCAGAGCGCATGCTGCAGACGGTTGCCGATGAAGCCGGGCACGTCCTTCTTCACGTGTGCCGGCTTTTTGCCGATGTCACGGTGCAACTGCATCGTCCATTCGACGACCTGCGGCGAGGTCCATTCGGTCTGGATCACCTCGACCAGCGGAATCATGAACGGCGGATTCCACCAATGCGTACCGAGCGCGCGCTCGCGCTTCTTCAGGCCGCCCATGATCTTGGTGATGGGGATGACCGAGGTGTTGCTGGCGAGGATCGTGTCCGGCCGTACATGGCCTTCGATCTCGGCGAAGATCTTCTGCTTCAGCGGCAGATCTTCGAGCACCGCTTCGACGACATAGTCGGCGTCCTTCACGGCGTCGGCGAGCACCGGCACGGGGGTCACGCGCTCGACGGCCTTCTGATCGTCGCCAAGATATTTCAGGTTGGCGGCGATGCGCTCCCTGGCGCCGGCGAGCGACGCCGCGGCCGAATCGTAAATGGCCACGTCATGGCCGCCGAGGGCGAAATTCTGCGCGATGCCGTGGCCCATCAGGCCGGCGCCGATCACCGCGATGCGTGCTTTCGCCATCTCAGCCCGCCGTGTAGCCGCCGTCAGCGTAAAGGATGTGACCGGTGTAAAAATCCGACGCCTTGGAGGCGAGAAACAGCAACGGCCCGGCCAGATCCTCGGGCTCGCCGAGGCGGCCTTTCGGCACGCGCGCAAGGAAGCCCTTGCGCACGGTCTGCGCCCGCTCGGTGTCTTCGTACATCCAGGCGGTGAGCGGCGAGCGGAAGACGGTGGGCCCCAGCGCGTTGACGGTGATGCCGGTGTCTCCCCATTCGCAGCCCAAGGCCTTGGTGATGCCGTCGACCGCCGACTTCGAGGCGCAATAGGCGGAATAGCCGGCCGGGTGGCCGAGCAGGCCTCGCGCCGAAGAAGTGAGGATCACTTTGCCACCCTGGCCCTGCTTGATCATCTGGCGCCCGGCGGCGCGCGCCATCAACCAGGACTGGTTGACGTTGGCGTCCATGACTTCGAGGAAATCACCGACCTTCTGGTCGACGATCTTCGCCACTTTGTTGAGGCCGGATGCGACGACCAGGATGTCGACGCGGCCGAACTTGTCGACCGCGGTCTTGACGATCTTGTCGCAGTTTTCTCCCGAGCTCGGCCGCAGCGCGATGATGGCCGTCTTGCCGCCGAGCTTCTCGCAGTCGGTCGCGACCGATTTCAGTTCGTTCTCGCGGCTCGCCGCGAGCACGACGTTGGCGCCGGCGCCGGAGAGGGTCTTTGCCGCCAGCGCGCCGAACGCCCCGCTCGCGCCGGTGATGATGGCGGTCTTGCCCTTCACTTCGAACAGCGACAGCGGATTCTTGAAGACATCAGTCATGTACACGCCCTCATTTCGGCGCGGCGACCGCGACCAGGAGAGTGCAGACCCCCTTGCCGCGATTGACGATTTCGCGATTCTCATTCGGCGCGATGAACACGGTGTCGCCTTTTTTGGCGACTTGCTCCTTGCCGCCGGCGATCACGGTCAGTTCGCCATCGAGGATGTGATAGATTTTTTCCGGCGGCGAGGCGTCCGGCCCGGCGCCGCCGCCCGGCTGGAAATGCGAGATGCCGAAGATGAGCGCGTTCGAGCCGCCCATCTCGGCGCCGAAAATGCGCAACGACTCGTACTTGCGGTGGTTCGGCGCTTCGTAAGGCTTGGCCTCGGAAAGTTTGCGGACGATCATTAGAATTTCCTCCCGCGCTCGATCTTGTATTTGCCGTCTGGATCGACGATCGCCACCAGGCGCACGATGCAGCCATCGCCGCGGTCCCAGTTCCACGGGAAATAGGCAAAGGTCACGCGCTTGCCGGTCACCTTGTCGATGTCGCCGCCGACGTTCTCGATACCCATGATGCCGTTCTTGAACAGAATGCGGTGCACCGGCTCCCATTCCGGGAAGTCGTCCTTCCAGTCGCGCCCGCCGGACCATTCGCGATATTCCTCGGCCAAATGGGGGTGCAAAGGCCCGTTACGCTGCGGGCCGATGGCGGTGGCGAGCGGATGGTCGTTGGCCTGCGTATCGTGGCCGACCACCTTCACCTTCTTCTTCACGAACCATTCGCCGGCCGACGGCACAAAGCCGGGCGCGCGGCAGAAATAATCTTCCGAGTCTTCGTAGAACTTGTGCCAGCCGGTGTTGACGATCACCACGTCGCGCGGCCGGATGATCTTGCCGCAGGCCTTTTCCAGATCGTCGCCGGTGATCGGCTCCCACTTGTCCTTCGGGATTGACACCACGATACCGGAGCCGAAGAAGTGCGGCAGCGGCACTTCGTCGATGAAGGGCGTGCCCTGGATGACGTGCGCTGGCGCGTCGATATGCGTGGTGTTGTGCATCGACGTGGTGATGCGCTGCGACAGCACGCCCGACTTCGCCATGTAATGGATGCGCTCGATCTTCACGTCCTCGAAATAGGGCCAGTTCGGGGACTGATAGCCGAAGCGGTGGGACAGGTTATAGAACTCTAGTCCCATGCTATTCTTGAGGTTTTCTTCGAACGTCACGCCGCGAATTTTCTTGGCCACGGCATCCTCCCTTGAAGTTTCTGTGTTCGGTTTGGTGGTCGCGGCCGGTCAGGCCGCGGCGGAATTCATATGCGCCTCCATCGCGCGTTTGGTCGCGGCCAGCCGCTCGGCGATCAACGTGCGGCGGTCGGCGAAGCGCTGGCTCGGCACCGGCACCGAGATCGCGACCGGATTGCCGAGCGGATCCTGCAAGGCGACGCCGACGGCGCAGATGCCAAGCGTATGCTCCTCGCGATCGAAGGCAACGCCGGCGCGGCGCACGGTGGCAAGCTCCTTGAGCAGCGCGTCGAGCCGCAGCAGCGACCGCGGCGTGCGCGCCTCGTAGGTGCGCCCAACCAGGGCTTCGACTGCCGCGTCAGATAGCTGCGCGAGATAGGCCTTGCCGTTGGCCGTGCAGGTGAGCGGAAAACTCTCGCCCACCGCCGACACCGCGCGCAGCCGCTGCGAACCGGTGACCTGATCGATGAAGATGAGATGGTCCTTCTTGGCCATCGCGAGGTCGACCGTCTCGTGCAGTTCCTCCGACAGCCGTTCGAGGAACGGCCGCGCCAGCGCCAGGAAGTCGCTGCGCACCGAGGCGGCCAGCCGCAGGATTGTGGGCCCGAGCCGCACCCGCCCGTTGGGTGTCGCCGAAATCACCAGCTTTTCGGTCTGCAGCGCAGCCACAATGCGCTGCACGGTCGAGCGCGCGAGGTTTACCCGCTGCGCGATCTGGCCGAGGCTCAAGCCCGCGTTTTCCTCTTCCAACGCCCGCAGGATGGTGGCCGCGCGGGCGATGACCTGGACGCTGCTTTTGTCGTTGATGGTGTGGTTGACCGACATGACGCGACGCTGCGGCTCCTGACCGGCTTTGGCCGCCTTGAATGACGGTACAGCTTAGCCCAAAATGCGGTACAGCTTGCAACGAAAAAAATAGGCCTGCGCCGCTATGGCGCGGCCGAAATGGGAGGAAGCCGGTGGTCAAGAAAATCGCGCTCGAAGAACATTTCCTCGACCCCGCGACCGAGCCTTATTGGCATCCGACCATGGTCGACGTCGCGCCGGCCAAGACCGCGCAGCTCTATGCGGCGCTCACCGATTTCGGCGACCAGCGGCTGGCAATGATGGACAAGACCGGCATCGCCCACGCGGTGCTGGCGATTGCCGGGCCCGGCGTTCAGGCCGAGCGCGATGCGGCGACGGCCATCAAGCGGGCGCGGGAGTCGAACGATTTTCTGGCGAAGGAAGTGCAGAAGCGCCCCGACCGCTATTCGGGCTTTGCCCATCTCGCGATGCAGGACGCCAAGGCCGCCGCCGACGAACTCGAGCGCTGCGTGCGCGACCTCAAATTCCGTGGCGCCATGATCAACGGCCACACCAACGGCAAATATCTCGACGATCGCTCCTACGATCCATTCTGGGAGCGCGCGGCCGCGCTCGACACGGTGGTCTATCTGCACCCGGCCGATCCGGTGGCGCCGCTCGCGGCGATCACCGGCTACAACGTGCTGGCGCGGCCGATGTGGGGCTGGGGCGTGGAGACCGGCTCGCATGCGCTGCGCATCATCTGCGGCGGCGTCTTCCACCGCTATCCGAAGGCAAAGCTGGTGCTCGGCCATCTCGGCGAGACTTTGCCGTTCCAGCTCTGGCGCTTCGATAGTCGTTCGGCGCCCTATGGCTGGAATTTGCCGAAGCCGCCGTCGCAGTATCTCAAGGAAAATGTCTTGGTGACGACGTCGGGCATGTACGATCTGCCGCCGGTGCGCTGCTCGGTCGATGCGCTGGGACGCGACCGCGTCATGTTCTCGGCCGACTTCCCGTTCGATTGGCCGGGCTGCGACTTCATCGACACGGTCGCGATCGACGAAGGCCTGCGCGCCGACATCGCCTACAACAACGCAGCGAAGCTGCTGAAGCTCTGACTATTTCGGCGGAATGATGCGGACCGGCTTGCCGTCGAGCCAAGCCCGGATGTCCTCGACCATGTGGCCGTAGAAGCGTTTGTAGTTCTCGGCGGTGACGTAGCCGAGATGCGGCGTGATGACGATATTGTCCAGCTTGCGGAACGGATGGTCGAGCGGCAGCGGCTCCTCGTTGTAGACGTCGATCGCCGCGCCGGCGATGCGGTTACCGAGCAACGCCATCTCGATCGCCTTCTCGTCGGCAATTAGCCCGCGCGAAGTGTTGATGAAATACGCGGTCGGTTTCATCAGCGCCAGTTCCCCGGCGCCGATCAGGCTGCGCGTGCGCTGGCTCAACTGCAGATGGATGGTGACAAAGTCGGATTGCTTCAGCAGCTCCTCTTTGCTCACCAGCGTGGCGCCGGCTTCCTTGGCTTTTTCGGCGGTGAGATTCTCGACTCCAGGCCAGCACTTTCATGCCGACGGCATTGGCAATCCGCGCCACCCGCGTGCCGAGCTTGCCGAGCCCGATGATGCCGAGCGTCTTGCCGTAGAGATCGATGCCGAGCGTCGATTGCCAGCGGGCGCCGGCCTTGAGGCGGGCGTGCTCGATGCCGATCTTGCGCGCCAGTTCCAGCATCAGCCCGAAGGTCAGTTCAGCCGTCGGCGGTCCAAGTGACTCAGTGCCGCAGACCGGGATGTTGCGGGCGGCGGCTGCGTTCATGTCGATCGCCGCATTGCGCATGCCGGAGGTGACGATCAGCTTGAGCTCGGGCAGGGCGTCGATGATGTCCTTGCCGAACAGCGTGCGCTCGCGCATCAGGCAGACGATGTTGCAGTCCTTGAGGGCCTCGATGATCTTGTCGGGCCCGCCGAGCGGCTCGGTGAACACCTTGAACTTCACGTCCTTGGCGACCGGCGACCAGTCGACGACCTTCTGCGACACGTTCTGATAGTCGTCGAGAATGGCTCCCTGAAGGCTCATAAGCCTGCGGCTCCCCTTGCTTGCGGCCGGTCGACAGCCGAGCCTTGCAGGGTGGAGTCACCACAGCCCGAAGGCTGCGACAAGATGGGGGTCTTGGAGGGCGCCGGAACTCAGGCGGCGGGGCGGACGCCGTTCTTGGCGCGCCAGGCGGGGCCGGGGCCGCGCATATAGTGCAGCTCGGGCCGGTAATGGTCGTGATCGAACTCGTGCAGGAGGGCGTTCAGGAAGGTGCGGAGGCCGGCGAAGGGCAGCAGGGCTGCTGCGGAACCGGAAATGGCTGAAATGGCTCGTCCCATGACACGACCCCAATACTTTGGGTGACTGGTCTACTGTCCCTTGGTCACCGTCCCCGGCGCTTCGGTTCATCGCCCCCGATCATGTTGGAACATCAGTAAAAATCCGGTATCCGGGCGGTATCGCGACAACTAAATTCAAAATCAGCCTTTCCAGAGTTTTACCGCGACCGCCGGTGGAACCCCGTGCTTGCCCTTTGAAGGGCCGCTCGCTACATCAGCGGCGCATTTCCCGACAAGGCGTCCGGTGGCGTGGATCAGCGCGCGCGGGCGGATTCGGACTGAAAAAGGCTTCAACGCTCAATGAACGGTCGTCAATTCATCTATCACATGGAGGGTCTGACCAAGACCTATCCGCCGTCGAAGAAGGTGCTGGATAACATCCACCTGTCCTTCTACCCGGACGCCAAGATCGGCGTGCTCGGCGTCAACGGCTCCGGCAAATCCACCCTGCTGCGCATCATGGCCGGCATCGACACCGACTACACCGGTGAGGGCTGGGTCGCGGAAGGCGCGCGCGTCGGCTACCTCGAGCAGGAGCCGCAGCTCGACCCGAAGAAGTCGGTGCGCGGCAATGTCGAGGAGGGCGTTGGCGCCAAACGCGCGCTGCTCGACCGCTATAACGAGCTGGCGATGAACTACTCCGACGAGAACGCCAACGAGATGGCGAAGCTCCAGGACATCATCGACAGCCAGAACCTGTGGGACCTCGACTCCAAGGTGACGCAGGCGATGGACGCGCTCAACTGCCCGCCCGACGATGCCGACATTTCGAAATTGTCGGGCGGCGAGAAGCGCCGCGTCGCGCTGTGCCGGCTGCTGCTCGATCAGCCCGATCTGCTGCTGCTCGATGAGCCGACCAACCATCTCGACGCCGAGAGCGTCGCCTGGCTCGAAGGCCACCTGCGCAATTATCCGGGCGCGATCCTGATCGTCACCCACGACCGCTACTTCCTCGACAATGTCACCGGCTGGATTCTCGAGCTAGATCACGGCCGCGGCATTCCCTACGAGGGCAACTACACGTCGTGGCTCGCGCAGAAACAGAAGCGCATGGAGCAGGAGGGCCGCGAGGACGAGGCCCGCTGCCGTACCCTTGAGCGCGAATCCGAGTGGGTATCGTCGTCGCCGAAGGCGCGGCAGGCAAAATCCAAGGCGCGCTACCAGCGCTACGAGGAGCTGCTCAAGATCGCCAACGCCAAGGTCAACACCGTGGCGCAGATCACCATTCCGGTCGCCGAGCGGCTCGGCCAGAACGTGGTCGACTTCGATCACCTCAACAAAGGCTTCGGCGATAATCTCCTGATCGAGGACCTCACCTTCAAGCTGCCGCCGGGCGGCATCGTCGGCGTCATCGGCCCAAACGGCGCCGGCAAGACCACGCTGTTCCGCATGATCACCGGCCAGGAGAAGCCCGACGAAGGCACGATCAAGGTCGGCGAGAGCGTCCATCTCGGTTATGTCGACCAGTCGCGCGATTCACTCGACGGCAAGAAGACGGTGTGGGAGGAGATTTCCAACGGCAACGACATCATCCTGCTCGGCAAGAAGGAAATGAACTCGCGTGCCTACTGCGCGTCATTCAACTTCAAGGGCGCCGACCAGCAGAAGAAAGTGGGGACGCTGTCGGGCGGCGAGCGCAACCGCGTGCATCTCGCCAAGATGCTGCGCTCCGGGGCCAACTTGCTGCTGCTCGACGAACCGACCAACGATCTCGACGTCGATACGTTAAGAGCTCTGGAGGAAGCGTTGGAAGATTTCGCCGGCTGCGCCGTGATCATCAGCCACGATCGCTGGTTCCTCGACCGCATTGCCACCCACATCCTGGCCTTCGAGGGCGATAGCCACGTCGAGTGGTTTGAGGGCAACTTCCAGGACTACGAGGCCGACAAGATGCGGCGGCTCGGCACCGACACCATCATCCCGCACCGGCTGAAGTACAAGAAGTTCACGCGCTGAATGCATTATCTCGTCGCCTGCGGCCTGAGCGGATGGGCCTCGGAATGTCGCCTCGAAAGGGCCGCAGGCTGCGGGCTAAATACGTGCTTGTCATGCTCGGCGAAAGCGGGGCATCCAGTACGCCATGGCCTCAGAAATTCGGAAACGATTCGGGTTACTGGATCACCCGCTTTCGCGGGGGATGTCGGTGGTGTTGCTGCTCGCGGTTTGCGCCGCGCCCGCCTTTGCCGCCGCCGACTCAGCCTTCCAGCAATGGCTCCAATCCACCTGGCCCGACGCGCAGAAGCTCGGCGTCTCGCGCGCGACATTCGACGCCGGCACGCGCGGGCTCGAGCCCGACCTGTCGCTGCCTGACCTCGCCATTCCCGGCAAGCCGGAGAAGCAGCCGCAGCAGCCGGAATTCGTGCAGACGCCGGGGCAATATCTGCGCGAGCCGACCTTCCAGCGCCTCGCCGCGCAAGGCCAGCAACTCGCCGCGCAATACAAGAGCGCGCTCGCGCGCATCGAGAAGCAATTCGGCGTGCCCGGCGGCGTCGTCTTGGCGATCTGGGGCCGCGAGACCGACTATGGCCGCGAGCATGACGGTCTCGACGCCATCCGCGTTCTGGCGACGCAGGCTTACATCGGCAAACGCAAGGATTTCTTCCGCAACGAATTCCTCTACGCGTTGAAGATGCTGCAGGACGGCGTGCCGCGCGGCGATCTGCGCTCGTCCTGGGGTGGCGCGATGGGGCTCACGCAGTTCCTGCCGT
The DNA here is from genome assembly GCA_963742095.1 of uncultured Alphaproteobacteria bacterium. Classification (GTDB taxonomy): domain Bacteria; phylum Pseudomonadota; class Alphaproteobacteria; order Rhizobiales; family Xanthobacteraceae; genus Pseudolabrys. The sequence continues at coordinate 180,610 of CAVUKJ010000003.1, read as the reverse complement.
CGGAATATTACAAATTCGCGGTCGATCTCGACGGCGACGGCCGCGCCGACATCTGGCATTCGGTGCCGGATGCGCTTGCCTCGGCCGCCAAGCAGCTCAAGGACAAAGGCTGGCGCACCGGCGAGCCGTGGGCGATCGAGGTGCGCGTGCCGGGATCGGTCGACTGCACGCTGGCCGAGCCGAGCCACATCATGCCGATCGGCGAATGGCTCAAGCGCGGCTATGTGCCGGCCAACGGCCGCAAGGTGAAACCGGCCGAGCTTGCGATCGAAGCGTCGCTGCTCCTGCCCGAAGGCACTTACGGTCCCGGCTTCCTGACGCCGAAGAACTATTACGTGCTCAAGGATTACAACTACTCCGACCTCTACGTGCTGTTCGTCGGGCACCTCGCCGACCGCATCGCCGGCGGCAAGCCGTTCGAGCATCCGTGGAGCAAGAACGCGCAGCTCAAGACCAGTTCGGTCGAAGAGATGCAGCAGAAGCTGACCGCGCTCGGGCTCTATCGCGACAAGATCGACGGCAAGGCGGGCATGCTGACGCGCGCCGCGCTCGGCGACTACCAGAAGAAGAACGGCTTGAAGATCGACTGCTGGCCGACGGCCGATGTGCTGCAGCACATGACGCGCTAGCCGCATCTCCGTTCATTCCCGCGGAAGCGGTGACCCAGAAAACGACGATGCCCGGCTTTGGGGGCCGGGCATCGGGTATGTCAAAGGTGAAATTGCTTTTTAGTCGCAGACTTCGACGCGGCGGCTGCGCCAGCCGTAGCCTTCCACCCACTCGCGGTGGCGCTCGACGTGGCAGACCGGGTGGTCGGGGTCGTCGTAGTAGACCGCCGACGGCGGCGGGGGCGGCGGCGCGGCGTAGACCGGCGGCGGCGAATTGGCGATCGCCGAGCCGATGATGGCGCCGGCGGCAAGGCCACCAACAACACCGGCGGCAACACCACAACCTTGACAATGCGCCTGCGCTGAAGACGGCAACGCCGCGGCCAACGTGGCGGCCGCGGCGAGCGCGAATACGGTTTGCTTCATGGGAGTCCCTCGGGCCGATTCAGGATTGGCCGGGATCATGCCCCCATGAGGGTTACGCGAATCTTAAGGGCAGACGAAACGCGGCTTGCTCCAGCCGACGAAATTGCCGTAGCGGTCGTAGAGCCGGCGGCGGGCCCAATAGCCACCCGGGCACTCAGCCGGGTAGGGGGCGCCGTAACCATCGTAAACCACATAGCCGGGCGCCGGCGCGTAATAGCGCGGCTGGCTGTTGGCGATGGCGCCGCCGATGACGGCGCCAGCGATCAAGCCGCCGGCAACGCCGGCGCCGACCGCGCAGCCATAGCAACGGGCATCAGCGGGTGTAGGAGCAGACATTGTCGCCGCGGCGAGAGTGGCAGCCGCCGCGATCGCAACGAAAGCCTTCTTCATGGGATTTTCCCTCCAGGATCAGTCGGCCGGGGCCGACGCGCGTGCGCAGCCTAAGCAGTTCCGGCTTGGGATCAAGAAGGCAGGCCCAATATGTCCGAAATTTGTCGGGTTCCTCCTAGACATGGAAAAGCCCGGCTTGCCGAAGCAAACCGGGCCTTTTCCATGCACCTAATGTCAGTCAGTCGACGCTAGTCGCACACCCGCACCCGGGTCCAACGCCAGCCGTAGTCGGTCCAGACGCGATGACGCGTCCAATAGCAACCGCCGTAATAGGCCGGGGCCGGAGCGTAGTAATACGGGCCCGGGCCGTAATAGGGACCGTTCGCGGCAGCCGCGCCGATCAGGGCGCCGGCGGCGAGGCCGCCGATCACACCGGCGGCGATGGCGCCGTGGCCTGCCTGCGCCGGCTGCGGGGCAGCCACAGCACCGATCGCAATCGTCGCTGCAGCCGCAAGAGCAATCAGGGTCTTTTTCATGGCCTCACCTCTTCATTGTGTATCGATTTCACTGTGTATCGATCGCAACGATTCAACGGTCTCTCAGACCCGTCCCTGCGATCACGGACACGTGTGGTAAAAACGCCGCCCTCACCCGCAAGGTTCCTCGAATGCGGTTAAACAGCCCGTGAATGGCTTGTTTTGGAAAGCCTGACCGTCTGTTCGACGACTATTAAATTTTGGAAAGGCTTTGGGCGGGAATGCGGCTAGCTGCCGAGCCCGCCGAACACGCGTTGCAGCATGCTCGCTTGGCGGCGAGCACCAGGTGGCGCTGTCCGCGCTCGCGATCCACGCACCTTGCCGGTCCAGCGACGCAGATGACTTGCCGGGCGGTGCTTGCGGCGCGCCTTCGGCGTGCCGCGCTTCGTCGCGCGTGACTTGCGGCGCGAACGGCCGGTGCGCCGTGCACCGGTCTTGCGATGTTTAAGTGCGCGGCGTCCGGTGTGCTGCAGGAACAGTTTCTCGAGCGGGTAGCTCAGGCGGCGCACCGCGGCGCCAAGCGGCAGCCATTCGACCGCGACGATGTCGCTCATGATGTCGTGACTCGGGCGCTCGTAAGCCTGCATGCGCCAGAACTGCACGACCTTCGACCGGCCGCGCACGCGGTAAGTGATAGCCCCGAGAAACTCATGGACCTTCACGCGGTGGCCGGTCTCTTCGACCACTTCGCGGCGGGCGCCGACCATCGGGTTCTCGTCGCGCTTGAGCTTGCCGCGCGGCAACACCCACCGCTCATCTTTGCTGCGCTGGACGACGGCGATCAGCGGGCGTCCACGCCCGCGCACCACGATGCCGCCCGCCGCATAAATGGGAGTGCGCGCCATGATCTCTGCTCGATTCCCTGACTGCATCGGTTTAGCAAATATTTTTCCGACGCGAACGAAAAACGCGATTCGCAAACGCGCTTGTGGGCAACTCAAATGCTGCACCGCGCCCGCGTTGTCACAATTTTGTCATTGTGTGAGAAAGGCACACGTGAGCGTGACCGAGCGGGACCCCGGTTGCGCGGACGGCACGCATCGTCAGAATGCGTGAGCAATGAAACGGGAGTACGCCATGCCGCAAATCACCTGGGATCATGTCCACCTGCGCAGCCCCGATCCCGAGGCGACGGCGCAGTGGTTCGAGCGCATGCTGGGCGCGCAGGTCATTCGCTCGACGCAAGCCGACAAGCCGCGCATCGACCTGAAACTTGGCGGTGCCAACATCTTCATCGCGCAGGTCGCGGCCGGCGATGGCGTCAACCCAGCGCCTGCAACGCCCTACCAGGGTCTCGATCATTTCGGCTTGGCGGTCTCGGGGATCGACGCGCTCGCGGCCGACCTCAAGGCCAAGGGCGTCGAATTCACCAAGCCGCCGCACAGCCCGCGGCCCGGCATCAAGATCTGTTTCCTGCGCGGACCGCAGGGAATTTCCATTGAATTGCTGGATCGCGACCCGAAATACAGCTGATTAGCGGCATTTTCTCGCCAAATTCGCACGGGATAAGCCGTCGCGGGCGCTTGCTTCCCCGCCTGCCGGTTTCGTAAAAACCGCCGGGGACTAGTTCAGCGTGGGAAAACCGATGCGGCAGTTCGCGTTGATCGGCGCAATCCTCGTCCTGGCAGGCCCCAGCTTCGCCGCTGACGATAAGTTCGAACGCAGTCTGAAGATGCTCGATCCGGTCGATCGGCTCGAGCAGCTCTGCGACTACACGGCCATGCAGGCGATCCGCAAGGAACATTCGCCCTACCGGCCCGACCGCGCGGTCGCCGGCAACGAGCCGCACATCAAGGGCGACACCATCGAGGCCAAGGTCGGCGCCTTCCGCAGCAAGAAGAAATGGTACGCGCTGTCGTACAGTTGCACCGCGGCGCCCGACCACCTGTCGGTCACGACGTTCCACTACAAGATCGGCGACGAAATCCCCGAGGCCAGTTGGTCGAGCCTGGGTCTGTGGGACTGAGACGATGCGGGCTGAGGACCTGGTCGGCGCCTGGCGTGAGCTCGGCCGCGAGACCGTAGGCGCCGACGGCACGATCACGCCGGACATTCCGCGCACGTCGCAGATCATGTACACGCCGGACGGCTTCATGGGCGTGGTCAACACGCCGGCCAGCAGGGCGCGCGTCGGCGCAACCTCGAACCCGATGAGCCTCGACGGCATCGCCGCGGCCGAGCGCGCCGCCGCTGCCGAAGGCGTCGTCGCCTATACCGGACGTTACGAGATCAAAGGTGACACGGTACAGCACACGATCTATTCGGCACTCAATCCCAACCTCGTCGGCACCACGCAATTGCGGCGCGCGACGATTGCGGGCGACGACCTGACGCTCGCCTCACTGCCGGACGCGAAAGGCAATTCCTTCCGCATCCGCTGGCGGCGGGCGAGCAAGATGTAAGTCATGGCCTGGAACAGAAACTACTATGTCGCCACGTTCGCCGTGGTCATCGCCGAGAGCCTGCTGTGGCTTTATCCGCGCGCTCGGTGAGGCGCTCGACCGGCTGTTCATCGACAAGCGCGTGTCGGCGCGCTGGCGCGTGGTGCTGACATATTCCGATGCCGACAATCCGGACACCACCTTCAGCCTGGAGCCCGAACAGTCCGGCGCGCAGCGGCTCGGCCAATTGCAGGCCGATGCGCGCGCGATTGCCGAGGGGCTGGAGGTACACTTTTAGGGCGCCTGCGAGCGCCTGCAGCAACTGGCGACGTAAGTGCCCGGCGCGGTGTTGCGGTCAGCGCTTGTCGCGGACTTCGGTGATCGGCCGGTCAGTGCCGTGGGCGGTTTCGGTATGCCAGCGGCCCTTCTCGTCCTCCCATTCGATGACGTGGGTGGCGCCGGGCACGCGCTGTTCCTCGGCCGCAGCCTGCGCGGCGGCGAGCGCGTCGGCATGGGTCGGGAAGCTTTCCGAGAACACGCCGTTGGCCTTGTAGGCCCAGCCGCCGTCGTGCTCGACGATTTCGTAGACGACTTCAGTCATGGATGAACCCCTCCGGGGATGCCGCGCCTAAAACGTTCGAGGGCAGGGAAGGTTGCAGCGTAAACGCGCCCCGGGCAAGGGCATTCAAAACCGTTAGAGGCCGCGCTCGCGCTTGATGCGGTCGATGTAGTCGGTGACGTCGGGCGGCAGCGATTGCAGGCCCTGCTGGCCGGCTGCCGACAAGATCGGCCGCAGCTTGGAGTCCGCCAGGAACGCCGGCTCCCGGCCTGGCGGAATGATGCGGTCGAAGATCAGCACCATCACGATAGCGAGCAGAATGATGCGGACGGCGCCGAGCATGGCGCCAGCCGTGCGGTCGGCAATGCCGATCCGCTCTCCGGTGAGTGCGCCGACCGTCATCCGCGTTAACGCGGCCAGCAGGATGCCGACGATGACGAACAATCCGGCGAACACCGCCCATTGCTGCACCGACTGATGGAGCTGCGCCGTCAACATCTGCGTCGCCGTTGGGGAGGCCGCAATTGCGACCGGCGCCGCGCAGACGTAGCCGAGGATGGTCGCGAGCGCGCGAAGCAGGCCGGACTGGAAGCCCATGATGATTGCGACGATCATGATGCCGATCACGGCGGCATCGAAGGTATTTATAGAGTCCATGATGAGCGACCTGCGGCGGCAAGCCTGAGCGCGACTCAGTCAGTCAGCACTTCTGTAGCACATGGGGGATGAGAGCGCGGCAGAGACGCGCGGCGGCTAAGCGTCCGGTCCGTTTGCGATGTACTGGAAAATCCAGAATCCGACGACGATCACCAGCAGCGCGATGCCGATGTACAAGGCCTTGCGCGCGCGCCGCACCGGTTTGCCCTGGCCGATGATGGCGCCGATCAGCAGATAGATGCCGACCGGCAGTGTCGTTAGCGTGGCGTAGAACACGGGGATGTAAGAGAAACCGTCTTCGTTTGGATTGCCCCAGCTTTGATAAGGCGGGATCAGGCTCGCGAACCACAGGGCCAGATTGCCGGCGCCCACGGCCAGGAACGCTGCGCGCAGCGTCGGTGAGGCAGGTATCGCGTCGTCGCCCATCGCAGACTTGATGCCGCCGACCAGGCGCGACGACAGATCGCGCTTGCCGGGATTGTCTTGCTCCGATGCCGCCATTCGCCCCTCGAAAACTCAGCGTCGCATTTTACGCCAGGCACGGACGCGTTGCCATTGCGCTTTGGCGGCGCCGGACTAGGCTTTGTACGGGCGGGTAGTGGAGAAGCGGAGACAGCAATGGCGCTCACGGTCACCAGCAACAGCTTCAAGGATGGCGATTATCTCGGCAAGGATTTCATCTTGTCGGCTGAATTCGGCTTCGGCTGCGCCGGCGGCAATCGCTCGCCGCACATCGCCTGGAGCGGCGCGCCGACCGGCACCAAGAGCTTCGCGCTGCATTGCCACGACCCCGACGCGCCGACCGGCTCGGGCTTCTGGCACTGGGTGGTGGTGAACATTCCGCCGAACGTCAGCGAGTTGCCGGTCGGCGCCGGCAATCCCGGCGGCAACATGCCGGCCGGCGCGCTGCAGGCGCGCAATGACATCGGCACCGCCGGGTATATCGGCCCTTGTCCGCCCGAGGGCCATCCGCACCGTTATCTGTTCACGGTATTCGCCGTTTCCGACACGCTCGATGTGAAGCCGGAAACGACGCCGGCGGTGATCGGCTTCCAGCTGTTCTTCAAGACGCTGGACAAGGCGAGCATCATGGGATTGTACAAGCGCTAGCTTGCCGATTACGGGGGTGACGCATGAAATGGGCGATGACCGCTGCGGCTGCGCTCGCGCTGCTCGCGGGCCTGCTCGCAGCCGACCTGCTGGCGCAGACGCCGCAGCAGCGCGACCGCTTGCTCGAACAATCCGGCTTCATCATGCGCTCGGCTGACACGCCGCAGAAAGTCGCGCGCATGGACCGGCTGCCGCCGCTGCAGTTCCTCGCCCGCAACAGCCCGCGCGGGCGCTATTACCTGTTCGCCGATCCGAAGCTCTGCGTCTGCGTGTTCGTCGGCAACGAACAGGCGCTGACCAATTACAAGTCGCAGGTGTTGCAGGTGCCCGCCAACGAACTGGCGCCGACGCAGAATGCGCCGCCTGCGCCGCGCAACCCGTTCGTCGAGGTGCACGAGATCGGCGAAGACGTGTTCGGCGCTCCGATGGACGAGGACATTCTGGAGTATCGGTTTTGACGCAAGCCACGCTCAGCCGCCGTGCGCGCCGCACAGCTTCCAAGTATCGAGCAGCTTCTCGGCTTCGGTCAACGTCAGATTGCCCTCGCGCACCGGACGCGACACGTCGGCCGTGCGCGTCAACGTGAAGCGTCCGCCGGATCGTTCGACCTTGAATTGAAGCTGGTGGGCCAGAGCACGGAGGGCGGCTTCGCGGTCGGCCTCGTCAAGGCTTGGCATGGCTCAAAACCGCCACGCGGTTTTCATCGATCTGCATAAAAATCTCCCAGGTGCTTCAAATGTTCCCTGGGATAACCCGCAAACCGCCGCGCGGTTCACTCAATCGATGCAGCCGACGCCGCTGAGGATGACTGCGTTCTTGATCAGAAATACCGCGATGTTGAGGGCGAGCGCGCCGAAGACGAGATAGAGCGCCTTGTCGTTGTTGAAGCGGGAGAAAATCCAGACGACGAGGCCTGCCACGATCACCGCGGTGCCTGCGGTCACGGCGACGAGCTGCACCATGAACAAGGTCACGCAGCCGCCCGCCATGATGAGATTGAATCCGGTTGCGGCGTCGATGGCGATCACCAGCAGCATCAGGCCGGCGATGAGGGCGCCGCGCCGGACCGTGCGGCTGGGGGTGGGCGGGCGGGGCATGCGTGTTTGCTTCACACCGTCCGGTAGCCGCCGTCGGCCATCAGGATCGAGCCGGTGACGTAGGCGGAGAGGTCGGACGCCAGGAAGATGGCCGGGCCGACGATGTCCTCGGGTTTGCCGGCGCGGCCGAGCGGGGTGTGGTCGAGAAAGACTTTCACATACTCCGGATGGTTGGCGCGCGGCTGCGCGTTGATCGCGGTCTCGATGAAGCCCGGGCCGATGCAATTGACGCGAACGCCCTCCTTGCCGAGTTCGGCGGCGAGTGCCTTGGTGAAACCGAGCACGGCGTGCTTCGACGCGGTGTAGGCGGTCGACGACGGCGTACGCAGGTGCACGAACGACTGGATCGAGGCGAGGTTGACGATACGCCCCTTGGTGGCGCGCAGCTGGTCGATGAAGGCGTGCGTCACGTTGAACATGCCGTCGAGATTGACGGCAAGGACGTCGTCCCAGTCCTTGGCGACGGCGTCCGGATCGGCCGTGAAAGCATTGCGACGGGTGATGCCGGCATCGTTGACGAGGATCGACACCTTGCCGGCTTTCGCGGCGACTTCGGCGGCGATGGCGCGGCAGGCGGCGCGGTCGGTGACATCCAACGTCAGGCTGATCGCCTTGCCGCCGGCATCGCGGATCTGCTTGGCGGTCTCGGCCGCCGCCTCGCCCTTGATGTCGAGCGCGGCGATCTGCGCGCCCTCGCGGGCGTAACCGAGCGCAATGGCGCGGCCGATGCCGGAGCCGGCGCCGGTGATGGCGGCGATGTGATTGTGCAGCAGCCCGGTCATCCTCGCTGTCCTCCCTCAATTTTCGCAAAGCATAGTGCTATAAGGACGCCATGGCACGAGCACCGGCACGAGGACCGATCCGCGACAGCCGCACCGAGGCCGAGAAGGCTTTCAAGGCGGCGACCACCAAGCCGGCCGACTTGCCGGCTGTGGCGCCGGCCGTGCCCGGCGTCAAGGAAATGGTGTCGATCCGCATCGATCGCGACGTGCTCGACTTCTTCCAGGAAGACGGCCCGGGCTGGCAGGACCGCATCAATGCCGCGCTGCGCAAGGCGGCGGGGAAGTAGGGCTTGCCGCTGGGTTGCGCGGCGGACTAAAACCATCGCAGACAAAAAAACTGAGGGGAGGAAACGCTATGGCTATGATCGGACGGCGGAACTTTATCCAGGGCGCGGGCGGCTTTGCGGTCCTGACCGCGGCGGGACTTCCCGCGTTTGCGGACACGGCGTGGCCGACCAAGCCGGTGCGCATCATCGTTCCGCTCGCCCCCGGCGGCGCCATCGATTACGTCGCGCGGCAATGCGCGCAGGTGATCTCGCCGGTGATCGGCCAGCAATTCTTCGTCGAGAACCACACCGGCGCCGGCGGCTCGCTCGGCATGGACATGGCGATGAAGAGCGCGCCGGACGGCTACACCATCCTCATCACCAACGACAACGCCGCGAGCGCCCCCTACATCCTCAAACTGAAGTACGACTACACCAAAGTGCTGGTGCCGGTGATCGACCTCGCGCATCAGCCGCAGGTGTTCGCGGTGCATCCTTCGCTCGGCGTCGGCTCGATCAAGGAATTCGTCGAGTACGTGAAGAAGAATCCCGGCCTCGGCTTTGCGTCCTCGGGCGTCGGCTCGAACCAGCACGTCATCGGCCTGTGGTTCGCGCGCGACGCCGGCATCAGGATGGAGCACGTGCCGTATCGCGGCGCGGGCGCGGCGGTCGGCGACCTGCTCGGCGGCCATGTGAAGTGCGCCTTCCTCGGCCCGACCGCGCTGATCGCGCATCACCGCGCCGGCGCCATCAAGATCATCGCGCAGAGCTCGGCCAAGCGCGCCCCGACGCTGCCCGATATCCCGACGCTCGAGGAGAGCGGCTACAAGGGCCTCGTGCTGGAAGCCTGGTACGCCGCCTTCGCGCCGCCCGGCACGCCGAAGGATCTGGTCGACAAGATGAACGCGGCCTTTGCCAAGGCGCTGACCGACAAGGCGGTGCTCGACGGCTTCACCAAGGGCTCGCTCGAAGCCAAGGGCGGCGCGCCCGAGGCGCTTCGCACGCTGGCGCAGGCGGATTCGGTGAAATACGAGCGCCTGATCCGCGAGCTCGGCATCACCGCGAGCTGAGCACCGCATCTTCTGACTCTTGGCCGAGAAATCGGCGCCGGGTTCCTGTAGTATCCCGGCGCTGATTCTCATCATGGATGCGCGGCTCAGGCCCGCGCATGACAGCCCGGGAGGCCACGCCATGCAATTTATATCCCGCTACCGTGCAGCTTTGGTCGCTCTGACGGCGCTCGCGGGCGTCGCTTTCTCGTCGGCCGCTGTTGCCGACTCCGGCAGCATCAGCTTCAGCGTGCTCAAGGCCGGCTTCGTCATCGGCGGCTCGGGCGGCTCCGGCGTGCTGCACTTCCACGGCCGCAGCTACCGGCTCGGCATCGGCGGCATCTCCTATGGGTTCACCTTCGGCGCTTCCGAGACGCGCTTCCACGGCACCGTGACCAATATTCGCAGCCCGGGTGATGTTGCCGGCGTCTATGCCGCCGGTGGTGCCGGTATTGCTGTTGGCGCCGGCGCCGGCGCCATCGTGCTCACCAACAATCACGGCGCGATCCTGACGCTATCCGGCCGGTCGATCGGCGCCATCGTCGCCGCCGACCTCAACGGCCTGATTGTGACGATCCGCTAGCGCGCTTTCCGGCCCCTTAAAAGGTGCGCCGGGCGCTCTGAAGGCGTAAGGTGGTGCGGCGCCGAATCGGGCGCCGCACGCCTTTTTTTGTGTGTTTTCATCACCATATAAGCGTGTGACAGCCGCTGCCTCATGCACGGCCCGCGACCATCCGGTCATTTTCAGAGAAGGAGGCCGACTTGCCGGACAATACCGCCAACAAGAACGCGGCGAACAAGGAATTCCGAAAGGCGCGGCAGGCCGAGGACGGCAAGCGCGCGATGATCGACTATGAGAACGCCGCGGTCGCGATGCGCGCCAAGACCGAGAAGCTGCGCGCGCTGCGGATGGCGCGCGATGCCGAGCTCGCCGCGGCCGAAGCCGCCGCCCCCAAGGTCGAGCCGAAGAAGAAGGCCACCAAGAAGAAGTGACGGAGCCGGCCCCGGCGCTCAGCGCGCCGGCTTGCCCCGGTTTTTCAGCAGCGCGTCGCGCTGCTTGACCAGCGTATCAAGCTCCGCCTGCTGCTCGGCCAGCCTGTCGGCATTGCGCGCCTCGTCGCCCGCCCCGGACATCGCCGCCGCCTGCTCGATCAGCTGCCGGATATTGTCGCGCGTGATGGCGATGCGGTCGTTGAGCTCGTCGAGCGACAGGGAACCGGGCATGGAAGGCCTCCGTTGGCGGCGCCGGCGATTGTGTCACCGCGCCCGCCCGGAGGTAAAGGCCGGTTCCGCGCCGCAAATCCGCGCCGTCGCGGCCCAAATCCACCGCTCCGCGGTAATTCCGTCCGGCTCCGGGCGGCCCCTTATGGACATCATCTGAATTTCGCGCGCCGGCGCAGGAGCCTAAGACGCCATCCGTTGAATTCAGCAGAGAGCGTGATGGCCCAGATCCACTTCCATATCTCCACGACCGACCGCGTCCTGCTCGACTGCGGCGCGGCCGACGTGCGCGACATGACGGAAGCGCGCGAGGAAGCCCAGTCTGTCGTGCGCGCGCTGATCGCCGTGCCCGGTCCCGAGGACTGGCGCGACTTCATGCTGCACGTTCACGACGACCTCGGCGAGGAGATGTACGCGCTGCCGTTCAAGACCGTGCTCGGCCGGATGCATTGAGGGGACATGCCATGACACGCACCGTCCTCGACTTCCTGGTCATCGGCCTCAACGTCGCCTGGACCGATCTGCGCCGTACCTTCTCCAACACCTATCGCCCCGAGCTGCATTACATGCGCGGCCCCGGCCCGAAGGCGCGCGAAAAGCACGACGTTTAACTAGATATTGGCGCCGCGGTTATAGCCGTCGACCATCTGGTTGTAGTCGCGCAACAGCCGCTGCGGCGAACCCTCGACCATCCAGCCGGCGCCGGGGCTCGACAGCATCATCTTGTCGCCCTGGCTGTACGGCACGCGGTCGCGGATGCGGCGCATCAGCTGCTTCGCCGTCACGACCGCCCGACGCGCCAAGCCACTTCATAGCGACTTGTTGCTCTCCTTCACGGCGTTCGCCTCGACGTAAACCTCATTGCCCATCTGCCGGAATTTCTCCGACATCTGCGCCATGCCTTGTTCTTTATCGTTCAACGTCGCCGCGTAGTCGCGCACGTCCTGCGTGATCTTCATCGAGCAGAACTTCGGCCCGCACATCGAGCAGAAGTGCGCCACCTTGTGCGCTTCCTTGGGCAGCGTCTCGTCGTGATATTCACGCGCGGTGTCGGGATCGAGCCCGAGGTTGAACTGGTCCTGCCAGCGGAAGTCGAAGCGCGCGCGGCTGAGCGCGTCGTCGCGCAGCTGCGCCGCCGGATGGCCCTTGGCCAGGTCGGCGGCGTGCGCCGCGATCTTGTAGGTGATGACGCCTTCCTTGACGTCGTCGCGGTCGGGCAGGCCGAGGTGCTCCTTCGGCGTCACGTAACAGAGCATGGCGCAGCCGAACCAGCCGATCATGGCGGCGCCGATGCCGCTGGTGATGTGGTCGTAGCCGGGCGCGATGTCGGTGGTCAGCGGCCCGAGCGTGTAGAACGGCGCCTCGCCGCATTCCTTGAGCTGCTTCTCCATGTTGATCTTGATCTTGTGCATCGGCACGTGGCCGGGGCCTTCGATCATCACCTGGCAGCCCTTCTGCCACGCGATCTGCGTCAGTTCGCCCAGCGTTTCCAGTTCGGCGAATTGCGCGCGGTCATTGGCGTCGGCGATCGAGCCGGGCCGCAGGCCGTCGCCGAGCGAGAACGACACGTCGTATTTGCGCATGATGTCGCAAATCTCGTCGAAGCGCTCGTAGAGGAACGATTCCTTGTGCCGCGACAGGCACCACTTCGCCATGATCGAGCCGCCGCGCGAGACGATGCCGGTGACGCGGTTCGCGGTCAGCGGAACGTAGGCGAGTCGCACGCCGGCGTGGATCGTGAAGTAATCCACCCCTTGCTCACACTGCTCAATGAGGGTGTCCTTGTAGCATTCCCAGTCGAGCTTGACGGGATCGCCGTCGCACTTCTCCAGCGCCTGGTAGATCGGCACAGTTCCAATGGGGACTGGCGAATTGCGGAGGATCCATTCGCGCGTGTTGTGGATATTGCGGCCGGTCGAGAGGTCCATCACCGTGTCGGCGCCCCAGCGGATCGCCCACACCATCTTCTCGACTTCTTCCTCGACCGACGAGGTGACGGCGGAGTTACCGATATTGGCGTTGATCTTCACCAGGAAATTGCGGCCGATGATCATCGGCTCGAGTTCGGCGTGATTGATATTGGCCGGGATGATGGCGCGGCCCTTCGCCACCTCGTAGCGCACGAATTCCGGCGTGATGAAGGGCGGAATGGCGGCGCCGAAGCTCTCGCCGTCGGCGAGCGCCGCCTGCGCACGATCCAGCATCTTTTTGCGGCCGAGGTTCTCGCGCTCGGCGACGTAGATCATCTCTTTTGTAATGACACCCGCGCGCGCCCGTTCGAGCTGGGTCACCGGCTTGCCATCGAGGGCACGCCACGGCTTCGGCGTGTTGGGGAAGTTCCGCGCCAGGTGCTTGCCGCTGACGTTGCCGTTATCGACCGGCTGGATCGGCCGGCCTTCATATTGCTCGACGCCGCCGCGGGCCTCGACCCAGCGCAGGCGCGTGCGCGGCAGGCCCTTCTCGACATCGACGGTGTAGGCCGGGTCGGTGTAGGGGCCGGTCGTGTCGTAGACCGGCAGCGGCGGCTCGCCACTCGACGCATCCAATGCGATCTCCCGGATCGGCACCGCAAGATCGGGCGCGGCCTCGGGCGCGGCGTAAACCTTGCGCGAGGCGGGCAGGGCGCCGGTGGTGACCTTCGGCAGCGTGACCTTGGGATCGTGGATGTTCATTTTTATCTCCTACGGCGACGCGACGACGACCCGCGCGCGGCGCGCCCGGGCGACAGGTTTGGCGGATCGAGATAGCCGAAATAGCAAAGCAGCACGCCGAGCAGCACGGCGATCCAGCCGTCCATGACGAAGAACGTGTGATGCGCGATGACGCGCAGGCCGTATTGCTCGATCAGCTGCGGCGTGATCATGCGCACCAGGCCGCCGATCACGGCGAGCCAGCCGAACACGGTGATGATCAGCGTCCAGTCCCATTGCCAGCGATTGTGCAGGTTGACGATGGCGAGCCCGCTCACCAGCGCGATCAGCCCGGCAACGTAGATCAAGAGATGATCGTGCAGGCCGCGTTCGAACATGTTCCTGAACACGGCGGTGTTGAACAGCATGCCGAGCCCTCCGGCGATGCAGATCGGTCCGATCAATTTCGCGATAAAGCGCGAGCGCTCCATGAGTCCTCTCCCCCGGTGAAAACTGGATATTCACGCCACATAGCCCTTGAAGGTGATGAAGCCGCCGAGCCCCAGCAGCACGATGCCGGTGCCGATGAAGAAGCCGGCATGGGCGACGATCGCGGTGGCGACGAAATTGGCGAACTGCGGCGCGATGATGCGGAAGGCGCCGACGCAGGTCAGGATCCAGCCGACCGCGGTCACGAAGCTGCCCCAGTCGCGCGGCCACTGCGGGTGCGCGTTGAGGATGGCAAGGCCGGTGACCAGCATCAGGATGCCGGAGACGTAGATCAGCGGCAGGGTAGAGAAGAATTGCACGGCCATGGTGCGGTAGGTGGGGCCGTTCGCCAGCATGCCGGTGCCGACCATCAGCAGCACCGGGCCGACCAGCCGGGCGATGTTCTGCGCCGGGTGCGCACGCTCCGGGGCGGCCCGGTCCTGCGGCTCCTGCGGCGGCGCAGGCATTGGCGGCGCGCGGGGCCGCTGCAACGGCCTTTGTGGCTGCATCGATTGCGGCGGTGGCATCGATTGCATCGTTTGTCCTGTCCCTTCGCCGGCATGACCCGGATCAGGTTCAAAGGGTTTTTCTCAGCCCCAAATTACGTCACTTGGGGGCACCCCTCGGAACAAGGCTTAATGTAGGACCGGGGGTGGGGGTGTCAATGCGGCCCTGCTCTGTGCCGGGAACAAGGCGGTCCGGATTTCGCCCTACATCTTCGGCAGCTGGCTGACGGCGACCTTGGCGTTGCCTTCGGCGTCGGCGATGACGCGCAGCGTCTTTGAATCGAAGGCGATGCCGGTCAGCCGCACATCGTCGACCGTGGCGTCGACACGGACGCCCGGCTCGGTCTGCTGGAAGTCGGCAAGCGCCGCCGCGATCTTCTTCTTGGCGTCGGCGGCGAAGGGCTTGAGGTCAACCACCGCCTTCTCGGCCAGCGCCTTCTGCAGATAGGGCACGGCCGCGCGCGCGGCCGCGCCGAGCAGGCCGTAGGCCGCTTCCGTTTCCACCGCCAGCGACACGTCGGTCAAACGCAGGATCTGTTTCTCCGCGTCGAGCGCCGGCTTGCCCCAGATCTGCACGGTGGCGGCTGCGCCGAGGCCGAACCAGCTCTTGCGCTCGTAGGCCTTGACGTCGAGCGCGATCAGCAGGCGATCGCCGCTGGCGCCGATATGCACCTTCTGCACTTCGATCTCGACCGGCGTGCTCTTGTTCTCCGGATAGCGCCGACCGGTGAGCTGCGCTTCGAGCAAAGTGCCGAGCTGGTCGAACGGCACGTCGATCGGCAGGCCGACCGAGAGCTTGCCGTCCTGCATCGGCGGCACCAGCTCGAGCTTGGCCGGGAACGGGCAGACCGGCTTGGTCTCGGCCGGCGTAATGCGGGTCTCGGCCTGCACGCCGATGGTGAGCGTGACGTCGCGGGCGCCGATGCGCGGCTGGGCCGCGGCGGCGCGGATCGGGCGCATCTCCAGCCACAGCTGCGGCAGCCCGGTCTGGCCGCCGCCGAGGGAAATGGCGCGGCACATCTTGATCCATTGCGCGCGCGCGGAGCGCTCGAGGAAATTGTCGTGGCGCAGCCGCGACTCGAGCTCGGCGACCTGCTCGTTGACCATTTTTTCGATCAGCGGGCGCGCCTCGCCCGCCATGTTGATCTTCAGGCCGGCGACGGTGGCGGCGCTGTCGCCCATCGCGAGCTGCGCGGAGAGGTTCGGCTCGACCCGCCAATCGGAGGTGATGGCGGGGCGCGAATGCATGGTCACCTGGCCGCGCACGTCGGCGCGCTGGTCGAGCAACTTGCTGGTGAGGTTGCCGAGGCTCTTGCCGAGTCCGGTGTCGATCAGGCTGGTGATCGAGCCGGTGACGTTGCCGGCGACGCCGGCGATCTGGCCGGTGACTTTGAGCGTCGAATTGAGCGGCGCGCCGATGGCGAGATCGTTGGGCGCGCCGTTCACCGTGAGGGGCCCGCGCGCCACGGTGATCCCGATGTCGGCCTTCGACAGCAGGCTGCTGACCGGATTCTTGTTCTGACCCATCAGCTCGCGCGGCGCGGCGGCGTCGAGGTTGGCGCGGATCGCGCTGAGCGCCACGGCGACCGGCGCGATCACATAGGAGGCGCGCGTCACCGGCGGCAGGTTCGGCAGCGGCGCAAGCTTGGCGAGCGCGGGCGATGCTTTCGGCGTCGCGGGCATGAAGCGGTTGAGCGCCCACAGCGTGGCGTAGAACGAGCCGCCGAGCGCGAGCACGACGACGAGGCCGATGCGGAACACGGCGGAGCGGCCGAACAAACGGATCGGCGCCGTCGCGTAGTAGATGACCTTGTCGAGCATGCCGCGCTCCCCCCGAACGCGATTCGTCGCGGGCGAAAGTTTACGGGAGGGCAGTCTGAGGCGCCAGCGGTGCGGGCGGACACGTTGCCGCTGCGCGGCGGCCCGTGCGACGCTCGCCGAATGGCGCAGCCCTTCGCCGGCCCTTGCGACCGCGGCCTCATCGCCGCCGCGCCCATCGCGCGTGTCCGCTGCGCCATGCGGCAACGCACCATCGTGCTTGCCGCCTGTGTGCTTGCCTCGTCGATAGCCTTCATCGACGGCTCGGCGCTCACCGTCGCGCTGCCGCGATTGCGGGTCTTCTTCCACGCCGACTACGGCGCCGTGCAATGGGTGCTCAACGGCTACGTGCTGGCGCTGGCGGCGTTGACGCTGGTCGGCGGCGCGCTTGGCGACGTCTATGGCAAGGCGCGTACGCTGGCGCTGGGCGCGATCGGCTTCGGCCTCGCTTCGGCCGCCTGCATCGTCGCGCCGTCGATCGAATGGCTGATCGCCGCGCGCGTGGTGCAGGGCGTCTCCGCCGCGATTCTGACGCCGTCGAGCCTGGCGCTGATCGGCGCGGTCTATCCGAAGGCCGAGCGCAACCGCGCCATCGGCGTCTGGGCGGCAGCCTCCGCGCTCACCACCGCCGGCGGGCCGGTGCTCGGCGGCTGGCTGACGCAAGCCTTCGGCTGGCAATGGGTCTTCGCCATCAATCCGCCGCTGGCGCTGATCGCAGTCGCGTTGCTCTATGCCGCGCCGCGCGACCGGCGCGAGCGCAGGCGTTTCGACCTGACGGGCGCGGCGATCCTTGCTGTGGCGCTCGCCGCGCTCACCTGGGCGCTCACCCAGATCGGACCGCAAGGCGCGAAAGAGCATGGTCTTGCCGCCGCCGCGGCAGCTATCGGCGTCTTCGCGCTCGTCGGCTACGCGCTGTGGGAACGGGCGAGCGCACATCCGATGACGCCACCGCGGCTGACCCGCAATCGCGCGTTCGTTGCGCTCAACATCGCGACGCTGCTGCTTTACTGTGGGCTGTCGATCATGTTCTTTCTGGTGTCGTTCGACCTCATCGACCGCCGTCACCTGACGCCGGAGGACGCGGGGCTCGCCTTGCTGCCGTTCACGCTCGGCATGGCGCTGCTGTCGCGCCCGTTCGGCACGCTTGCCGACAAGGCCGGAGCGCGCACGATGCTGATCTGCGGGCCGCTCGGCGCCGCGGCGGCGTTCGTCCTGTTGGCGTTCGGCAAAGACGCTTCGCTGGTCACGGGCGTGCTGTTGCCGGTCGGGTTGCTCGGCGTCTCGTTCGCCATGCTGGTCGCGCCGCTCACCGCGGCGGTGCTGTCGAGCCTCGGCGAGGCGGACGAGGGGCTCGCCTCCGGCGTCAACAACGCCGTGGCGCGCATCGCGCAGATGGCCGGCATTGCGCTTGCCGCCGGACTGGCATCTTATGCGGCGGGCTACCGGGCATCGCTCCTTGCGGCGGCGGCAATGGCGCTCATCGCGGCGCTCGTCACCACCCTCCTGCTGTCGCGGGCCAAACGAAGACGCAAGTCATGAAGAAGCGAACCTGCGCGCATCAAGCCGAGATCAAGACGGTGACGCCGAGCGCGCTCGGCTGCGAGGAGTGCCTGAAGATCGGTTCGCCCTGGGTGCATCTGCGGCTGTGCCGGATCTGCGGCCATGTCGGCTGCTGCGATTCCTCGCCGAACCGCCACGCCACCAAGCATTTCCGCGCGACCGGTCATCCGATCATCGAGGGCTACGATCCGCCGGAAGGCTGGGGCTGGTGCTACGTCGACGAGAAGTTCGTCGATCTTCCCGACACCACGCCGCAAAACGGGCCGATCCCGCGTTTCGTCTAGGCGCGGATCGGCTGCGGGATCGGGGCGAGCGATTGCGGCTGAAAATGCGCAAGCGCCTGCAGAGCCGACGCGTCGACGAATTCGACGGTGCGCTCCTTGTCGGCGATCAGCTTCTCGGCGCGCAGGCGCTGCATCATCCGGTTGAGATGCGGCACGCTGAGCCCGAGCACGTCGGCCATCACCTCCTGCGAGAACGGCAGCGTGAAGCGCGCCGGCTCGGCGCGGCCGACCACCAGCAATCGCGCGTGCACCTCGAGCAGGAAATGCGACAGCCGCTCGATCGGGGTGCGGCGGCCGACATCGATGACGTGCTCGGCGTAGGTCGTCGCCTCCTGCACCGCCATCCACGACAGCGCCAGGCCGAACTGCGGCCGCTGGTAGCAAAGCTGCACGTAGGTATCGAGCGGGCAGACATGCATGCGCAGGTCGCTGATGGCGGTGACCGAATACATGGCGCGCTCGTAGAAACTGCCGGGCAGGCCGATGATATCGCCGGGCAGCACGACGTTGATGATCTGCCGCTTGCCGTTGCGCAGCAGCTTGTAGCGCACGGCATAGCCTTCCTTCACGAAGCAGAGCTTGCGGTACTCGTAGCCGTCGATGATGAGGTCGCGCCGCCGGCGGATGGTCAGCTCGCCGTCGATGATGCCGTCGAGGCTGTCGAGATCGGCCGCGCTCAAGTCGACGTGCTGCATCACGCGTACAACAAATGGATGTTGCCGGTTCAACGCATTGCGAGGTGTAGCCGCGGCCATGACCTTATCCACCACGGCAGCGTAATCCGGTTCATTAATTCAAATCAATGATTTAAGGGAAAGCAGCGGCGGCAGGCTTGGGTCACAGTGAATTTGCCACTCTTTCCCCTCTGGAGCGGGTGGTTATGACCAAAGCCTCATCAGGCCGCGCCGTGAAAAGCGCGGCCCTTTTTTTGGCGGCGGCGGTCATGAATGAATTGCAAGCACGAACTCGACTTATTTTGGTGTGCCCATGCGGTAGCGCTTGAGCGTGGCGTAGATCGTGTCGTTGACGGGAGTCGGGATTCCGACGTCCCGGCCGAAGCGCGACACCGCACCCGCGAGCCAATCGAGTTCCAACCGATTGCCGCGGTCGAGATCGTTGGCCATCGAGGCCTTCATGCTCGGCGGCATCGTCTTGTCGGCAAAGGCCATGCGGTCCTCGACATAACCCGGATCGAGCGCGACGCCCCTGGCGCGGCCGACGGCGAGCGTCTCCGCCATGATGTTGCGGAACAACGCGCGCATATCGGGGTCGGCGAGGATCGGGCCCATGGTGGTGCGGGTCGCGGCGGTCGCGCCCGACGTGCCGGTCAGCAGGATGAATTTGTGCCAACGGTCGCGCTGGATGTTGTCCGACAGCGTGATCGGGATGCCGGACGCCTTGGCCGCGTCGACGAAGGCGGACAGGCTTGCGTCCGGCTTGCCGTCGATGGTGCCGCAGATGATCTGCTGGAACGAACTCGTCTGCTTGATGACGCCGGGCTCCTCGATCACGGTGACGACATAAGTGACGCCGGGAACGGTGTGCGCCTTGCCCAGGATCGGGGCGACGCGCTCGTAACTGTCGACGCCGTTCTGCAGCGTGATGACGCGGGTGTTCGGCCCGATCAGTGGGCGCGCTGCTTCGGCGCCTTTCTCGGTGTCCCACAGCTTGACCGCGAACAGCACGGCATCGACCGGGCCGATGCTCGCCGGATCGTCGGTGACGTTGACCTTGGGGAGATGCAAGTTGCCGTTGACGCTGTCGAGGCGCAGCCCGCTCTTGCGCATGGCGTCGCGGTGCGCGCCGCGGGCAATGAAGAATACGTCATGGCCGGCATTGGCCATGCGGGCGCCGAAATAGGCCCCGACCGCTCCGGCCGCCATCGCTGCAACACGCATGAACTCGCCTCCAATCGACGGCACGCTACATCGAACCGCCGCGCCGGAGCTAGCGACTAATGCTTATGGCGTTATGCTATTTTGCTGATGTTCGAGGGGGCCGATCCGTGAAGGCAATTCGATGGGCGGTAATCGCCGCCGGCGCGATGGCAATGCTGATGACGCTGGCTTCAGCCGGCGAGGTGAAGCAGCAGCACGTCATGTGGTGCGTCAACAAGGACCGTGCCTTCTCGTTCGACGATCAGGTCGCCGGCTGCAATGCCGCGATCGAATCCGGCAAGTGGAGCGGCAAGGATCTGGCCTGGGCGTTCAACAATCGCGGCTTTGCCTATCAGTTCAAAGGCGACATCGACCGCGCCGTCGCCGATTTCAATCAGGCGATCAAGCTCGATCCGAAGGATGCCGCAGCGGTCAACAATCGCGGCTTTGCCTATGAGATCAAGGGCGACGTCGAGCACGCGCTCGCCGACTTCACCGAGTCGATGAAGCTCGATCCCGATTACGTCTTCGCCTATACCAATCGCGCCCAGATCTATCTCGACAAGGACGAGCTCGACCGTGCCATCGCCGACTTGAACGAGGCGGTGCGGATCGCGCCGACATTCGCGGTCGCCTTCAACGGCCGCGGCAACGTCTACAAGAACAAGGGTGATCTCGACCGCGCGATTGCCGATTATGCCGAGGCGATCCGCATCAATCCGCACTATGCCCTGCCGCACAACAACAGCGGCCTAATCTATGGGGCGAGAGGCGAATTCGACCGCGCTATCGCCGCGTTCGACGAAGCGATCAGGATTGATCCCGACTATGCGCGCGCCTACGGCAATCGCGGGGTGACCTATCTGCGCAAGGGCGACACCGACCGGGCCATCGCCGATTTCGACAAGAGCATCAAGCTCGAGCCTGACAACGACATGACCTTCCACAATCGCGGCAACGCCTATCAGGCCAAGGGCGACCTGCCGCACGCCATCGCCGACTATAACGACGCGATCAAGCTCGATCCGAAAGACTTCAGCTCCTATCTCAATCGCGGCCTCGCCTATTTCTGCGCGGGCTCGCTGCCGGAGGCGATCAAGGACCTCAGCCGTTCGGCCGAGCTCGAGCCCAGATTCCCCTATACCGCGTTGTGGCTCGACGTCGCCAATGCGCGCAGCAAGCAGCCGAGCCGTCTCGCCGAGGCCGCAGGCAAGATCGACATGGCAAAGTGGCCGGCGCCGCTCATCAATCTCTATCTCGGCCGCACCACGCCCGGCGCCGTGCTCATCGCGGCCGACGATGACGACGCGACCAAACAGACCCGGCAGGTCTGCGACGCCAATTTCTTCATCGGCGAGCTGACGCTGCGGCGCGGCGACAAGGAGGAGGCGGCGCGGTTATTCCGCCACGCCGCCGAGGAGTGCGGGCAGAACGTCAATATGATCGCGACCGCCAAGTTCGAGCTCAATGCGCTTGGCGAAAAACCCTGACGGTCCCAAAAAACTTGCCCGGCGCGAGGCCGGGCAAAGTCTCGGGGAGGTTTTCCGTAAAAATCAGTAGAGGCGAGTGGGGCGGTTGCCGCTCCAACTCGTGCGCTCCGGTGCGGGTGCAGCCGCGCCGTCGTCGGTCGCGTCTTGGATCGCATCTTGCGCCTTGGCCTGCCAAGCCGGGACGCGCTTGGCCTCGATCTTCGGGGCGCCCTGCATCGGCAGCACGATCACCTTGGCGCCGATGCCGACGCGGCTGTACAGATCGATCGCATTGTCGTTGGTCATGCGGATGCAGCCGCTCGACATGAACTTGCCGATCGAGGACGGATCGTTGGTGCCATGGATGCGATACTCGGTGCCGCCGATATACATGGCGCGCGCGCCAAGCGGATTGCCGGGACCGCCGGCGATCATGCGCGGCAGGTAGGGCTGACGCGCGATCATCTCCGGCGGCGGATACCAGTCCGGCCATTCGGTCTTGCGCACGATCGACTTGACGCCGGACCAGGTGAAGCCCTGGCGGCCGACACCGATGCCGTAGCGCATCGCCTTGCCGTTGCCGAGCACGTAATAGAGATACGTGTGCGGCGTATCGATGATGACGGTGCCGGTCGCTTCGCGGCTCGGATAATCGACGACCTGCCGCTGCAGGCGCGGCGCCAGTTGCGAATTCTCGTCGTCGACGCCGGACTGTCCGGCGTCGGGCTGCATGGCATCAGGCGCGACGGCCTCGGGCTCGACCGCGTACGGCGCGGTCTGCATCGGCGGCCGCTGGAGGAAGAGACTTGGCAGTTGCTGGGCGTGCGCAGGTGCGCACGACATCGCGGCAGCCGCAATCAGCGCGGCAAGCGCAGTAGAGGCGTGGACTTTTGACATGACACCCTCGCGAATTCCCTGTTCGGACGGGAAAATCGCGATGTGGGTTCGAAGGTTCCTGCACAAACGCGTGTACGCGGGAGCCGGAGCCGGGTACCGCGCTAGGTCTTGTTCTTGTGCCAGCCGACGACCGCGTCGGGCACGCTGTCGGTCGAGGCGAAGTAGGGCTTGATGTCGAGCAGCGGCGTGCCGTCGAGGCAGTCGAGGCCGGAGACGGTGAGCGTGTTGCCCTCGATGCGCACCAGCCTCACCACGCTCATGGCGATCGGGTTGGGGCGCGCCGGCGAGCGCAAGGCGAAGGTGCCGCGCTGGACGCCGTAATGGCTCGGCACCTGCAACACGATGTGGCGGGGCGATTTGTCCATCCAGTAGAGTAAAACGAGGTGGCTGCAGCTCTCGACGTCCTTGAGCGCCTGCTGCCAGCGCGGCTCGACCTCGACCGTACAGAGCGCGTCGGATTCCCGGGCGTTCTTCGGGCAGTCCTTGCGCTCCTTCCAGGGCGTGCGGATGCGGCCGACGAAATAGAGGCCGGCGTCGGTCTGCTCCGGCAGATCGGCCGTCACCTCGCCCTCCCAGACGCCGAAATCCTGTGCCATGAGGCCTCCAAGGCTGCCTTAGCGCGTAAAGCAGCTGGTATTAAAGCGGCCCATTAGGGTTGCGGTAATGCGTTTCAACGTATAAAGATATCCTTATATGGTGGGAACAGGCCCATACGGGCCTGCGTTGGTTGCCCAAATGAGCCAGGACGCCCGTCTCCGCTTCGATGCCCTAAACGCTGCCCTCAAGGCGGCGGGCGAGGAGACGCGCCTGCGCGTGCTGGCGCTGCTGGCCGAGGCCGAACTGACCGTTTCGGACCTGACCGACATCCTGCGCCAGTCGCAGCCGCGCATCTCGCGCCACCTCAAGCTGCTGGCCGAGGCGGGGCTGGTCGAGCGCTTCCGAGAGGGCACCTGGGCCTTCTTCCGGCTGGCGGAGACCGGCGGCGGCGCCGCGGTCGCGCGCACGCTGCTCGACCGCCTCGATCCCGCCGACCAGACCATCACCCGTGACCACGCGCGGCTCACCTCGGTGCGCCAGGCGCGCGCTGCAGCGGCGCAGGCCTATTTCCGCGCGCACGCCGCCGAATGGGACCGCATCCGCAAGCTGCACGTTGCCGACGAGGCGGTCGAAAGCGCGATCCGCGCGGCGCTCAGTGACAAGCCGTTCAGGTCGCTCCTGGATCTCGGCACCGGCACCGGCCGGATGCTCGAACTGTTCGGCCCGCAGATCGAGCGCGGGCTCGGGCTCGACCTCTCGCTCGACATGCTACTGCTCGCCCGCGATCGGCTCGAGCGCGCCGGCCTGAAGAATTGCAGCGTGCGCCAGGGCGACATCTACGACCTGCCGCTCGCCAACGATTCCTTCGACGTCGTCATCCTGCACCAGGTGCTGCATTTCCTCGATGACGGCGCGCGCGCCGTGCGTGAGGCCGCGCGCGTGCTGCGGCCGGGCGGCCGGCTGCTCGTCATCGACTTCGCGCCACACGAGCAGGAATTCCTGCGCGAGCAATTCGCGCATCGCCGTCTCGGCTTCGCGCCGGAGGCGGTGACGCAATGGATGACCGCGTCGGGGCTCGAGCCGGTGATGCACAAGTCGCTCGCGCCGGGGGCGGGCGGCAAGATCGCGGTTTCGTTGTGGCTCGCGCGCGACGCCCGCGCGCTGATGGCGGTGCCGTCGTCGTCGCGGGAGGTGGCGTGATGAGCAATGCACTGCGCGCCAGCCGCTTCATGCCCGGCAACGGGCGGCGCATCTCGGTGTCGTTCGAATTCTTTCCGCCGGCCACGGAGGAGATGGACGCGATCCTCTGGGAATCGATCGAGCGGCTGAAACCACTGTCGCCGAATTTTGTCTCCGTCACCTACGGCGCCGGCGGCTCGACGCGCGAACGCACCCACGCGACCGTTAAGCGCATTTTGGCCGAAACCAAGCTGACGCCCGCGGCGCATCTGACCTGCGTCGCCGCGACGCGCGCCGAGATCGATACCGTCGTGCGCAACTACCATGACGCCGGCGTGCGCCACATCGTGGCATTGCGCGGCGATTCGACCGGCGGCCCCGGCACCAAATATGCGCCGCATCCCGGCGGCTACGAGAATGCGGCCGATCTCGTCGCCGGCATCAAGCGTATCGGTGATTTCGAGATTTCCGTGTCGGCCTATCCGGAGAAGCACCCGGACAGCCCGACCGTCGATGCCGACATCGACATGCTCAAGGCCAAGGTGGATGCTGGCGCGAGCCGCGCCATCACCCAGTTCTTCTTCGAGAACGACCTTTATTTCCGCTATCTCGACCGCGTCCGTGCGCGCGGCATCGATATTCCGATCACGCCGGGCATCTTCCCGGTGCAAAATTTCAAGGCGACCACGGCGTTCGCCGCACGCTGCGGCGCATCGGTGCCGGCCTGGCTTGGCGAGCGTTTCCGCGGCCTCGAGAACGACGCCGCGACCCGCAAGCTGATCGCCGCGGCGGTCGCGGCCGAGCAGGTGCTCGACCTGGTCGACCGCGGCGTCACCGATTTCCACTTCTACACAATGAACCGCGCCGACCTCGTCTACGCCATCTGCCACCTGCTGGGTCTGCGGCCCGCGACGCAGGAGGTGGTGCGATGACTGCGATCCTCGGCATCGATCACGTGCAGGTGGCCGTGCCGCCAGGCTCGGAAGCCAAATGCCGCGCCTTCTATGTCGACATCCTTGGCCTGCCGGAACTGCAGAAGCCGCCGGTCCTGGCGGCGCGTGGCGGCATCTGGGTGCAGGCCGGCGGCCATCAGCTGCACTGCGGCGTCGAGAAGGATTTCCAGCCCGCCCGCAAGGCGCATCCGGCCTTCGCGGTCGCCGCTCTCGATCCGCTGGCTGCGCGTCTTGATGCGGCCGGCTACCCGGTCAAATGGGATGACACCAATCCGGCGGTGCGCCGCTTCTTCAGCGTCGATCCGTTCGAAAATCGGCTCGAGTTCGTCGAGGCGGCCTCCCGTCCGGCGCGCATCAACAGTTCACTGTGAAGTAGCCATGCCTCGCACCCCCTCCGAAACTGAAAATCTGTTCCGGCGCGCCATGGCCGAGCGCATCCTGGTGCTCGACGGCGCCATGGGCACCATGATCCAGGCGCTCAAGCTGGACGAGGAAGGCTATCGCGGCGCGCGTTTCGACGCCTGGAACCGCGAAGTGCGCGGCAATAACGACCTGCTCAACCTGAGCCGGCCGGACGCGGTGCGCGACATTCATCTCGCCTATTTCCGTGCCGGCGCCGACATCGTCTCGACCAATACCTTCTCCTCGACGTCGATCGCGCAAGCCGATTACGGCATGGAGGGGATCGCCTACGAGCTCAACCACGCCGGCGCGATGCTCGCGCGCGAGGCGGCAACGCAGGCCGAGAAGGAAGACGGCAAGCGCCGCTTCGTCGCCGGCGCGCTGGGCCCGACCAACCGCACCGCCTCGATCTCGCCGGACGTCTCCAATCCCGGCTACCGCGCCATCACCTTCGACCAGCTGCGCGCTGCCTATGGCGAGCAGACGCACGGCCTGCTCGACGGTGGCGCCGACCTGCTGCTGATCGAGACCATCTTCGACACGCTGAACGCCAAGGCGGCGATCTATGCCATCGCGGAAGTGTGCGGGGAGCGTGGCCTCGACGTGCCGGTGATGATCTCCGGCACCATCACCGACCGCTCCGGCCGCCTGCTGTCCGGGCAGACGCCGGCGGCGTTCTGGAATTCGGTGCGGCACGCCAATCCGGTGACGATCGGCTTGAACTGCGCGCTCGGCGCCAAGGAGATGCGCGCGCATATCGAGGAGATCGGCCGTGTCGCCGACACCTTCGTCTGCGCTTATCCCAATGCCGGGTTGCCCAACGAGTTCGGCTACTACGACGAAAGCCCGGAGTTCATGGCGGAGCTGCTCGGCGAGTTCGCTTCGGCCGGAACTCGTCAACGTCGTGGGCGGCTGCTGCGGCACCACGCCGGAGCACATCGCCGCGATCGCGAGAGCGGTCGCCGGTAAGGCGCCGCGCCAAATTCCCGAAGTGCCGAAGCAATTGCGGCTGTCGGGGCTGGAGGCCTTCGCGCTCACCCCGGAGATTCCCTTCGTCAATGTCGGCGAGCGCACCAACGTCACCGGCTCGGCCAAATTCCGCAAGCTGATCACCGCGGGCGACTATGCCGGCGCGCTCACCGTGGCACGCGAGCAGGTCGAGAACGGCGCGCAGGTCATCGACGTCAACATGGACGAAGGCCTGCTCGAACTCAGAGCAGGCGATGACGACGTTCCTCAATTTGGTTGCCGCCGAGCCCGACATCGCCCGTGTGCCGGTGATGGTCGATTCCTCGAAATTCTCGGTGATCGAAGCGGGCCTCAAATGCCTGCAGGGCAAGGCGGTGGTGAACTCGATCTCGATGAAGGAAGGCGAGACCGCCTTTATCGAGCACACCAAGACCGTGCGCCGCTACGGCGCGGCGGTGGTGGTGATGGCCTTCGACGAGAAGGGCCAGGCCGACACGTTCGAGCGTAAATGCGCGATCGCCAAGCGCGCCTACGACATCCTGACCAAGCAGGTCGGCTTCCCGCCCGAGGACATCATCTTCGATCCCAATATTTTTGCTGTTGCCACCGGCATGGACGAGCACAACGGTTATGGCGTCGCCTTCATTGAGGCGGTGCGCTGGATCAGGGCGAACCTGCCCGGTGCGCACGTGTCGGGCGGTGTGTCGAACCTGTCGTTTTCGTTCCGCGGCAACGAGCGTGTGCGCGAAGCCATGCACTCGGTGTTCCTCTATCACGCCATCAAGGCCGGCATGGATATGGGCATCGTCAATGCCGGCCAGATCGCGGTCTATGACGATCTCGACGCGGAGCTGCGCGAGGCGTGCGAGGACGTGGTGCTGAACCGCCGCGCCGACGCGTCCGAGCGCCTGCTCGACATCGCCAAGAAATTCCACGGCAAGGGGCAAGAGGCGAAAGAGGCTGATCTCGCCTGGCGCTCGGAGCCGGTCGAGAAGCGGCTGGCGCACGCGCTGGTGCACGGCATCACCGAGTTCGTCGAAGGCGACGTCGAGGAGGCGCGGCTCCGCGCCAAGCGCCCGCTCGACGTCATCGAAGGCCCGCTGATGGACGGCATGAATATCGTCGGCGACCTGTTCGGCTCCGGCAAGATGTTCCTGCCGCAGGTGGTCAAATCGGCCCGCGTGATGAAGCAGGCGGTCGCCCATCTGATGCCCTACATGGAGGCGGAGAAGGACGGCCGCTCGCATTCAAGCGCCAACGGCAAGATCGTGATGGCGACGGTGAAGGGCGACGTCCACGACATCGGCAAGAACATCGTCGGCGTCGTGTTCCAGTGCAACAATTACGAGGTCGTCGACCTCGGCGTCATGGTGCCGGCGGCCAAGATCCTCGAAACAGCGCGCGCGGAAAAGGCCGACATCATCGGCCTCTCGGGGCTGATCACGCCGTCGCTCGATGAAATGTGCCATGTCGCGGCCGAGATGGAGCGGCAGGGCTTCGAGGTGCCGCTGATGATCGGTGGCGCCACCACGAGCCGCGTGCACACGGCGGTCAAGATCCACCCGAACTACAAGCGTGGCCAGGCGGTCTACGTCAACGACGCGAGCCGCGCCGTCGGTGTCGCGCAGTCGCTGCTGTCGCGCGAGGGCAAGGCGCCTTATGTCGCCGAGCTGCGCGGCGAATATGCCCGCATCGCGGCCGCCCACGCGCGTGCGCAGGAGGACAAGGCGCGGTTGCCGCTCGCCGCCGCGCGCGGCAACGCGCTGAAGCTCGACTGGAAAGGATACACGCCGCCGAAGCCGTCGTTCCTCGGCACCAAGACGCTGACCGATTATCCGGTCGCGGAGCTGATCGATTTCATCGACTGGACGCCGTTCTTCCAGACCTGGGAACTCAACGGCAAGTTCCCCGCCATCCTCGACGACGCCAGAGTCGGGGAAGCGGCGCGGCCGCTTTACGACGACGCGCGGGGAATGCTCGACAAGATCGTGGCCGAAGGCTGGTTCAAGGCCAACGCGGTGATAGGCTTCTGGCCGGCGCAGGCGCAAGGCGACGATATCCTCGTCTATGGGGACGCAAGCGGCGCGCCGGTCGCGACGCTGCACACGCTGCGCCAGCAGCTGTCGAAGCGTGAGGGCCGCAACAATGTCGCGCTATCGGATTTCGTGGCGCCCGGCGATAGCGGCGTGACGGACTACATCGGCGCCTTCGCCGTCACCGCCGGGATCGGCGAGGACGTGATCGCCGAGCGCTTCAAGCGCGCCAATGACGATTACTCCGCCATCATGGTGAAGGCGTTGGCCGATCGCCTCGCCGAAGCTTTCGCCGAGCGTCTGCACCAGCGCGTGCGCAAGGAGTTCTGGGGTTACGCCCGCGACGAGAAGCTCACCGGCGAGCAACTCATCGCCGAGCGGTATCAGGGCATCCGGCCGGCGCCGGGTTACCCCGCGCAGCCCGACCACACCGAGAAGGGAACTTTGTTCCGCCTGCTCGAGGCCGAGCGCATCGGCGTCAAGCTGACCGAGAGCTTCGCGATGTGGCCGGGGGCGGCGGTGTGCGGGCTCTACTTCAGCCATCCGGACGCCGAATATTTCGGTGTCGGCAAGATCGAGCGCGACCAGGTCGAGGATTATGCGCGGCGCAAGGCCTGGAGCGTCGGCGAGGCCGAGCGCTGGCTCGCGCCGATCCTGAACTACGAGGTCCACACCTCTCCGAGCATTGTGGCTGCCTAGAAAAGCGGAACACCGGAGAGCCGCCCCTGGCTCTCCGGTGTCTGTATTGCTTCGCCTTATGGCTTTTTAGTTTGGCGTCGTCGTCGGCCAGTCGAACTCAGAATGCCCCCAGCAAGATCGCGCCAACAAAAGCGAACACGGCGCACACCGCTAGAACTTCGAGTCTCAACGAAAGGGCCACGGCTTGCCTCCCTTGGTTGATATGGTTTCAAGCTAGCATACAACGCCGTCTGTCCCCGCCGGTTGCGTTCGGTTGGCGAAATATTTCGGCGGTAGCCCATGCATGGCGGGAATAGCGAAATTAAAGGCTTGATCCAGCGCCGGAAAGAACGGCTTGCGCAACAAAGTGTCGGTGAACAACGTGGCGGCAATTTCGTTTTGCAGTGGAATGCCTCGCTATTGGGCGAAATCCGGCGGTTGCGGGGTGGGATTTGATTCAGGGGCCGCAAAATTGCATGAATTGCGGCACCGCCCATTGCGGTGCGGCATGCTTCACGCGCGGCTCACGACGCCGGTCGGATCGGATGTAACAATTCAATGAAACTTGCTACGGTTGAAGTAACGCGACGCGCGTCGTGTTCCCGCCCACTCTGATCCGCCAAAATCAAGAAAAGATTTCGTGGAGGATGACTATGACTCGCCTTTTCCATTCGCTGATCGCGTTTGCGTTGATCGCCTGTGTGCTTGCTGCCGCGACGCCGTCCAATGCTCAGGCGCCCGCTTGGCCGACACGCCCGGTGCGCTTCATTGTTCCACTCGGCGCCGGTTCCGGCGTCGACATCACGGCGCGCATGTTCGCCGAACGCCTGTCGGCGAAATGGGGCCAGCCGGTGGTGGTCGAGAACAAGCCCGGCGGCGACGCCTTCATTGCCATCAATTACGTGCTTGGCGCGCATGACGACCACGTGCTGCTGTTCGCGCCTGCATCGACTTTCACCGCGCACGCCTATCTCCACGACAAGCTGACCTACAATCCGGCCGACCTCATCCCGATCGCGCGCGTCACCAATACGCTGATCGGGCTCGGCGTGCCGTCGGCGCTCGGCGTCTCGTCGGTGAAAGAGCTGGCGGCGAAGATCAAGGCCGAGCCCGGCAAGCTGAACTATGCTTCGGTGACCGGCGCCAATGATCTCTTGTTCGCCGGCTTCCTGAAAACCCAGAAGCTCGAGATGGCGCGCGTGCCCTACAAGGATACGGTGCAGGCCATCAACGATCTGGCGGAAGGCCGCATCCAGTCCTTCGTCGCCGCCTACGCGATCCTGCGGCCGCAGGTGCAGGCCGGCAAGGTCAAGGTGATCGCGCTGACCAACCGCCAGCCGGCGAAGGCGCTGCCGAACATCCCGACGGCCCAGGCGTCAGGGTTCCCGTCCCTGAACTTCGACGGTCTCGTCGGGTTGCTGGGCACCAAGGATGTTGCGCCCGCGGTTCGCGACAAGATCGCCACCGACATCAAGACGGTCGCCTCCGATCCGGCGATCGAAGCCAAGCTGAGCGCGAGCGGGCAGGTGGTGAGCCCGGGGACTGCGGCCCAGTTCGCCGCCGAGATCGCGGACCAGGAGCAGACCGTGGCCAAGATCGGCGCGAACCTCGGCATCAAGCCGGCGATGTAGCGGGATTCGGTGTGGCAAGGATTCCTTAGGCCTAACGAATTCCTACCGGGGCAGCGTTGATGCCTCGTTAAAGGTACTGCTCGCATTTTCGCGCTTATGAGGCGCGGACTGGCTTTCTCCATTGCCGGAGGGGTGGTGCTGCTGGCGCTTGCCGGCTGTGGGCGCAGCTATCTGATGCAGGGCGAGCGCGAGGCCTGGCGGCACGAAGCCGAAGAGACCTGCATGAAGTCCGGTGCGGTCACGGTTGGCACAGTGCAGATCGATCCGATCGAAGGCCCCGGCATGTGCGGCATGGATTTCCCGCTCAAGGTGTCGGCGCTCGCGGAATCGAGCCCCGCCATGAGCTACGGCGACGATCTGCGGCCGCCGGCGTCGATTCCGAACGGCGGCAACGACATGCCGCAATGGCCGCCGACACAACGCTACGCGCCGCCCGCGCGCGTTGCGCCGGTGCAGCGGGCGCCGATCGAGGGCGCTCCGGTCGCCGGCGAGCGCATGCGCTGGGTGCCGGGCCCGCAAGGCGTCGATACCGAACAGGATGGCGCGGGGCAGGCGGGCCAGCCGATGTCGCTGAGCCCAAATGGCGGACAAGGTGGCGCGCAGCCGGCCGCACCGACCTATCAGCAAACGTCGCCCTATCAGCAACCCACCACCGTGCCGCCCTATCGCAACGCGCCGCAATATGTCGCGCCGCGCGACACCTACATGCAACAGCCGTCCGCGCCGCAGACCATTCCGTCCCGCGCGCAGCCGCAGTCTTATTCCTATCCGTCGGGTCAGCAGCCAACGGCTTATCCGCGCCAGGCGCCGATGGCGGCGCCCGCCGCGCGCGCGATGCCCGACGACATTCCGGACGACGCCGAAGTGCCGCCGGGCGGCAGCGCCGGCGCGCCGCTTCGGCGCACGCAGCCTGCGTACAATGCGCCGGCCTATCAGCCGCCGTCGCAGCAGCGCGAGTTGCCGAGGCTCGGCCCGCAGCGCGCGCCGAACATGTCGGCCATTCCGCCCGCCACGTTGCAGCCGACGGCGACGCTCGCCTGTCCGCTCGTTTCGGCGCTCGACCGCTGGGTCAGCGAGGGCGTGCAGCCGGCGGCGATGCACTGGTTCGGCTCGCCGGTCGCGGAGATCCACCAGATCGGCGACTATAATTGCCGCGGCATGGTCGGCGGCTCCGGGGTGTCGGAGCATTCGTTCGGCAACGCGCTCGACGTCGCCGGCTTCACGCTCGCCAACGGCCGCAAGGTCACGGTGAAGGATGGCTGGCACGGCCGGCCGGAAGAGCAGGGGTTCCTGCACGACGTGCAGCTCTATGCCTGCGAGACGTTCACCACGGTGCTGGCGCCCGGCTACAACATCTATCACTACGACCACATCCACGTTGATCTGATGCATCGCCGCGCTGGCTACCGGCCGTGCCGGCCGGAAGCGATCCCTGGCGAAGTCGCGGCGGCTCAGGCGCGCGCGCAATACGCCTCGCACCGCCGCGGGCCGGCCTATACCGGCTCGATCGGTGGCAGCAGCGACGTGAAGGGTGAGCCGAATGCCGTTCCGGGCGCCGATGGCGACATCATCGTCGACGACGGCAAGGAACAGACCCCGCCGGTGCATGTGCCGAAGTATCTCGGCCACGCCATGGCCGAAGACCGCCTGACCATCCACTGAGCCTAGACGACCGCGTCGAGCAGCATCGCGCCGAACAGGATCAGACCGGCGTTGCGGTTTGACTTGAACAGCATCAGGCAGTGCGCGGGATCGTCGATCCGCAGCGACCGGATTTGCCAGAGCAAGTGGAACGCGAAGGCCAACATTCCGGCGATGAAGATCCACCGACCGCCGGCATCGATGCCGGCAAGGCAAATGAGCGCGACGGCTGCGCCATAGAAGATGCGCATCATGCGCGGCGTGTTCTCCTTGAACAGCAGGGCCGTCGACTTGATGCCGATCAGCAGGTCGTCCTCGCGGTCCTGGTGGGCGTAGATCGTGTCGTAGCCGATCACCCAGGCGATCGAACCGGCGTAAAGCAGCAGCGCCGGCCAATCGAGCCGGCCGAAAGCGGCGGGCCATCCCATCAGCGCGCCCCACGAGAAGGCGAGGCCGAGCACGATCTGCGGCCAATAGGTGATGCGTTTCATGAACGGATAGATCGCGATCACGAGCAGCGAGGCGAGCCCGCAGATCACCGTGGCGCGGTTGAACTGGATCAGCACCAGGAATCCGACCAGCGCCTGTGCGACCATGAAGATGGTCGCCTGCGCCACGGTCACCTGGCCCGACGGGATCGGCCGCGAGCGCGTGCGCTCGACCTTGGCGTCGAGGCCGCGATCGACCAGGTCGTTCCAGGTGCAGCCGGCGCCACGCATCGCGAATGCGCCGATGAAGAACAGGACGATGTGCCAGAGATTGGGGACGTGGTGCAGCCGCATGCCGGTCAGGCCCACCGACCACCAGCACGGGATCAGCAGCAGCCACGATCCGATCGGGCGGTCGAGGCGGGCGAGACGCAGATAAGGGCGGGTGACAGCGGGCGCGAGGACATCGACCCAATTGCCGGTCGCATCGGCGACGCGTCCGGCGTTGTCGCTCATTTCGTCCCGAGCGGCGTACCCGTCAGCGTGTCGAAGGTGCCGCGGCCGGTCTTGATGTTGCTACGGTCGGGGATGCCGCCGCCGAGCGCATCGCTCAGGCTCGGGCCGGCAGCGGCCGGCGGTGGCGCGGCCGCCATCTGACACACTTTGGTGCGCGCCTTGGAGACGTTGGCGTAACCGGCGGAAATCTGCTGGATGAGCTGCGCCGGGATGCCGCACGAGCTGGCATTGTCCTTGGCGTATTTCAGCAGCTTCTCTTCGGAGCTGGCGAACGCGGTCAGGTACTTGCAGGCTTCGGGCAGCGGCACTTTGCGCTTCTGCGCGGCCATCACCGCATTGGCATGCTTCTCAGTGTCATCACGCAGCCGGGAAAAATCCTTGATGCAGGGCGGCTCTCCCTGCTGCTGCGGCGGATTGTCGAATGGATTGGCCGCTGCCGGCTTATCGAACGGATTGGGTCCCGCCGGTGCCGGCTGAACCTGAGCGGACGCCGGCGCGGCCACAACAGCCAACGCAGCAATGAACAGGGCCCGGCGCACGTTCATGGCTCGTCCTATGAATTGATCCGAAGGCATTATACCGCGATCTCCCCGCGCCGATACCAACCTACCGATTGCGTCGGGATCGCGGCAAGCCGGATGGATGCGCCGGGCCTCGCCAGAGCCGGGTTCCTCAAGGTAAACCGGCGCCAGCCATGCCGCGATACGATTTTCGCACCCCCCGCCTTTATGCCGACGCCCCGCTCGCGGGGGGCGGCGCTGCGGCGCTTGGCCGCGATCAGGCCAACTACCTGCTCAGCGTCCTGCGGCTCAATCGCGGCGACGAAATCCTGATTTTCAACGGCCGCGACGGCGAGTGGCGCGCGCGGCTGGCTGGAAGCGGCAAGCGGGCGCTGACTGCGGAGCTCATCGAGCGGGTGCGCGAGCAGCCGCCGGCGGGCGATCTGCATTTTCTGTTCGCGCCGCTCAAGCATGCGCGGCTCGATTACATGATGCAGAAGGCCGTCGAGATGGGCGCGTCGCGGTTGGCGCCGGTCATCACGCGCCACACGCAGGTGGCGCGCGTCAATCTCGAGCGCATGCGCGCCAACGTTGTTGAAGCGGCGCAGCAATGCGGTATTTTGAACCTCGCCGAGGTTTCCGAGCCGGCGGACTTTGCCAAGGGGGTCGCAGACGACGGCCGCTTGCTGATCTTCTGCGACGAGTCCGCCGACCTGCAGGACCCGATCGCGGCACTGAAGGCGGCGCCCCGCCTGCCGCTATCGCTGATCATCGGTCCGGAAGGCGGCTTTTCCGACGATGAACGCGCGGCCCTGCTCAAGCGCGCGAATGTCGCGCGCATCGCGCTCGGTCCGCGCATATTGCGCGCCGACACCGCCGCGGTGGCGGCCCTCGCGCTTGTCCAGGCTGTGCTGGGAGACTGGGCTTAAAAAAGTTGCGGCGCGGTTGTCGGCTTTACGCCGACAACCAGCGCCGTGCACGCAGAACAAACGACCGCCACGACAACATGTGAACTACAGCATGGCGTACGCAGTTGAAACCATCCCGACCAGACGGCGATCGGTCGCACAACGCTACGCCTGAGGGGCCAAAATCTGGCCCAGCAACCGCGCCAACTCGAGACTGAAACACCGGGTCGGCCAACGCGGCCCGCCACAGTGCGGCGGTCACAACTCCTCCTGCTTCGGGCATTCGACCGGCCACAACGCTACGGACGCAACGCGGTCCGGAGCCCGATTCGCAGGCGGACTCTTGCCGAGTTGGCCGCGGAGTCACGAGTCTTGCGGTGCGGAATCCTGTGTACGAATCGGCTCCCCAGGCCAAAAACCTGTGGTAAGCTTGGAACCAAAGGGCTGGAGCATAAGCATGCGTATGTTTCGTTGGATTGGGGCGGGTGCCGCGGCGGCCATGATCGGTTTCGGCGCAATGACACCGGTCGGGGCCGCGGGCTGGCTGGAAAAGTCATTCTATATGTTCGGGCCCGATTACACGGCCGAGGTGCCCGCCTGCGAAAACGCGCTCGGCGCGATCGAATGGCAGTTTTCCATCAAGGAAGGCCGCTTTTGGAATTCGGATCTGAAGATCCTCAGCTGGGACAACGTGCGTGAAATCCGCAATACTTGGGCGCCGGACACCATTCCGCGACGCTTCTGCCGCGCCGTGGCGAATATCAGCGACGGCAAGGCGCACGTCGTGAACTACTGGATCGGCGAGGACACCAGCCTGATCGGCGGGGGGCCGGGCGTCGAATGGTGCGTGGTCGGCCTCGACCGCAACTGGGCCTACAATCCACGCTGCAAGATGGCGCTGCCCTGATTACTCGGCGGCGGTAGACTGCCGCAGGTCGGCGTGCTTGCCGTTGAGCCAATCGGCATTTTCGGCCAAGGCCAGCAGCGATTCCCGCATTTTCAGGAGGCGCGCGCTTTCTTCGGGGCTGCACCCGGCGATGTAGGCCTTGGCGCCACATTCCATCGCCCAGCGCCGGAGTTCGGCCGCGTTCAAAGTGTCAGGCATACAAATTCCTCTTGCGAAAGAATTTGCGCCCGCGTCACGGGATTGGCTACGCGCTCGTAGTCTAAGAGCAAAGGTTGCAGAAGGCGGACGAGGCTAACTTGACGCCACCGGCGGCTTATGAGCCGCCAGAGCCTGCCCGCTGTCCGTCTACCTTGCCGATCACGGCGAAATCGGCCGATTTTCGGCCATCGGTATCCTGCACCAGGCCGGCGCTGGCAAGCCCCAGGCGGAACAACTCGCGCACCGCGGCCGCCCTGCTTGGCATGCGCGCCTTGAAGCGGAAATCGTCGACCACCTCGAGCTCTTTCTGCGACAGCATGATCTGCAGCCGCTCACCGCGCATCGGTTTGGACCGGATTTTGCTGTTGGGCATAACGAACCCCCGTGATGTAATTCACTTACTCCTACCAGGAAGCGTACAATACGTCAATTACTCATTTAGTTCCCTTGGCTGTCAATAGGTCAGTTGTGGAAAAATACGTGGCGTTTTGTTTCTATTTTGTTCTTGAAACGTTCACGTTCCCACGGTAGTATTCCACGGAACTGTTGAGGCGGATCAATTTCCGATTTGTTCTAATTCTGGCGGAACCGTTCCGACGTCGGCGTCTTGTGGGGGAGATCATGCTGAGTGATCGCATTTGCCGGGCGGCGCAGACGGCCGCCATCGCCGCGAGCTTCGTTTTCATCTTCGCCATCGTTGCCTTGGCGCAGGACCGCCGCCAGAACGCGCCGGGCGAGTTCGATTTCTATGTGCTGGCGCTGTCCTGGTCGCCGTCCTATTGCGAAAGCGTCAAGGAGCGCACGGGCAGCAGCAGCCGGCCGGACCCGCAATGTTCGGGGCGGCCCATTGCCTTTGTCGTGCACGGGCTGTGGCCGCAGTACGACCAGGGCTTCCCGTCGTTTTGCCAGATGCCGGCGCCGCGGCTCAACCGCGAGATCGTCGGCGCCAACCTCGATCTGATGCCGAGCCCGCGGCTGATCTTCCGCGAATGGGACCGGCACGGCACCTGCTCGGGGCTCAGCGCGCACGCCTATTTCGACGCGGTGCGCAAGGCGCGCGCGGTGGTGAAGGTCCCGCCTGAATTCCTCACGCCCGCCGAGTTCGGCGTCGGTGTCGCCCGACGACATCGCCGCGGCTTTCATGCGGGTCAATTCGGGCCTGTCGCGCCAAGGCCTCGCCGTCGCCTGCGACTCGAGCCGGCTGACGGAAATCCGTCTGTGCATGACGAAGGATTTCGCGTTCCGCGATTGCGCCGGCGTCGCCAGCCACGCCTGCTCCCGCGACAAGATCGCGATGCCCGTTCTGCATGCGGACATGAACGGAATGAAATAATCTCGGCCCGCGCCCGGACCGGATTCTACAAACGCATTAAGCCGCCACTAACATTGCGCACGAATGTCATCGTCGCGTCGCGGATACCTCCGACATGTCGATGATCGGAGCAAGGAACGCGTAAGAAAAATCCGTAAACTTCGCCGCATCGAGGATGCGGTGGAGTAAGCCTTGAATTGCGTCGGCGACTACAGCGGTTTTGTCATTCGATTCGTGGGCGTCGGCTACATTGTGCTGTGGCCGTTCGTCGCGCCCATGCCCTTGGCTGCGTCCGCGCTCTGCGCAGCAGCGTGGCCGCTGGCGTTTCTGTGCAAACTGCCGCACGTCATCAGCCTGCCGGTCGGCCTGCATATGATTGGCATCGTCTGTGCGGCCTGCGTCGGGCTCGGCCTCGCCGCGCGTCCGTTGGCGCGGTTGCGGCGCGAACGCGCGCAGCGCTCGGCCAGTCGGGCCGCCCGCATCCCTACGGTGAAAGTGCATTCGTTCTGCCAAAAGCCGCCGCGTCCCTACCGCAAGGTGAAACCGCGCGACCATTTCGGCCTGCGCAACGCGCCGCGGTGAATGTGACGGCGGACGCGGCTGTGGCATAACCGGCGGCATGAACTATCGTCATGCCTTCCATGCCGGCAGCTTTGCCGATGTGTTCAAGCACATCGTGCTCTGCCGCGTCCTCCATTATCTGCGGGACAAGCCGGCAGCCTTTCGCGTCATCGATACGCATGCCGGCGCCGGGCTTTACGATCTTGCCGGATCGGAAGCGGCGCGCAGCGGCGAATGGCATGACGGCATCGAGAAATTGCTCGCCGCGACGCTGTCCGGTGACGTCGCGGCGCTGCTGGCGCCCTATCTCGATGTAATCGGCGCGCTCAATGAACGCGGACAACTGCGAACGTACCCGGGCTCGCCCGCGGTCGCACGCGCCTGGCTGCGCCCGCAAGACCGCCTGATTGCCTGCGAGCTCGAGCCCGATGTGGCCGCGGCGCTCGAGCGCAACATGCGCGGCGACAACCGCATCAAGACCCTCGCGATCGATGGCTGGACGGCCTTGTCGGCGTATGTGCCTTCGGTCGAGCG
The DNA here is from genome assembly GCA_963742095.1 of uncultured Alphaproteobacteria bacterium. Lineage (GTDB taxonomy): Bacteria > Pseudomonadota > Alphaproteobacteria > Rhizobiales > Xanthobacteraceae > Pseudolabrys. The sequence goes on along the minus strand of CAVUKJ010000003.1, from coordinate 142,171 downwards.
GCGCGGCCTGGTGCTGGTCGATCCGCCGTTCGAACGGGACAGCGATTTCCGCCGCCTGTCGCAGGGTCTTGCCGAAGCCCACCGCAAATGGGCGACCGGCATCTACATGCTCTGGTATCCGATTAAGGATCGCGGCGAACCGGACGCGCTGGCCAAGCGCCTGCGCCGCCTGGGTTTAGACAAGACCCTGCGGGCCGAACTGATCGTTGCGCCGATGAGCGACCCGCGCCGGCTTAATGGCTCCGGTCTTATCCTGGTCAATCCGCCTTGGCGGCTGGCGGACGAACTCGCCATCCTGCTGCCGGCGCTGGTGAAAACCCTCGGGCGCGGCGGCAAAGGGGCCTTCCGGCTGGACTGGCTTACCGGCGACCAGCCGACGGTAGGTCCTTGACCAAGCGTGCCTCTTTCCAGCGGGGGGCAGTTGGTGTCTAGTTCTATGACTAGGCAGTGACGTTCCGCCTCCTGTGGGGGGTCCGGCGGAGTGACTGAGGCCGCGTCAATAGCGCGGCCGATGCTTTCCCCGATTGTGAATGTCCGGCCGAGCTGCCGCGCCGTGGGGGCTGGCAGCGGAGCAGTACGGGGGGAGTTGTCGCAATGGCGCAGACGGGAGTTGTAAAGTTTTTCAACGGCGAGCGGGGCTACGGCTTCATCAAGCCGGACGACGGCGGCCGCGACGTGTTCGTGCACATCACCGCCGTGGAGCAGGCCGGCCTCAAAGGCCTCAATGAAGGGCAGCGCATCAGCTTTGATGTCGAGCCCGACAAGAAAGGCAAGGGCCCGAAGGCGGTCAATCTGGTCGTCACCGGCTAGTCCAACACGCAACGTGGGCCAAGGCCCGCTCAGCAAGTCGTCATTTACCGGACGCGGGGCAGTTCACGCCCCGCACCTGCGGCGGGAGAGCATTTGCCTATGATCCTGCGTTCATCTGCGGCCTCGCCCTTCGTGCGCAAGGTGCGCGTTGCGATCGCGCTCCTTGGTCTCGACGGCAAGATCGAGGTGCGAGAGACCGATCTCAACGATCCCACCGATACGATCCGCGCGCAGAACCCACTCGGCAAGATTCCGGCGCTGGTGCTCGACCACGGCACCACCCTCTACGACTCGCGGGTGATCCTGGAATATCTCGACCATCTCGCCGGTGGCGGCCGCATCATTCCGCGCGACCCGGCCGCGCGCTTCGCGACCCTGCGTCTGCAAGCGCTGTGCGACGGCATCCTCGATGCCTGCGTGCTGATCGTCTACGAGAGCCGCTATCGTCCGGAGGACAAGCGCGTGCAGGCTTGGCTCGACCGTCAGGCCGACAAGGTCAAGCGTGCCCTCGACGCACTCGAAGCCGCGCCGCCGCCGCTCACGCCGATGCCGGACGTCGGTGAGATCGCCCTTGCTTGTGTGCTCGGCTATCGCGATCTGCGGTTTCCCGGTGACGACTGGCGCAGCCGTTATCCGCGTCTGCGCGCGTGGCTAGACAAGTTCAGCGCGCAAGTGCCGGCCTTCGCCGCAACCAAGGCATCCAAGTAAAAGCATGAACAAAAGCCCCGGGAAAAACCTCGGGGCTTTGTATTTGTCGCGTCGCGTACGCGATCAGAAACGATAGTTGACGCCGGCGCGCACGATGTTGGTATGGAAGTCCGTGGTCGTCGACACGCCGCAGCTTCCCGCGTCGCAAGTATCGTTGCCGAGATCGACATAGAGATATTCGACCTTGGCGGTCCACGGTCCATTGATTGCGAATTCGAGACCGGCGCCGGCGGTCCAGCCGGCTTGCGTGTTGGTTTGACCGGAGAAGCCGGGCACCGATGTCTTCACATCGCCAAAGGCGCCGCCACCGGTCACATAGGGCATGAAGCGATCGAAGGCGTAGCCGACGCGTCCGCGTATCGTCGCCAGCCAGTCGTTCTTGATCGAGCACGTGCCACCGGCGCAGAGGCCGGAACTCGTGTCGCCGCTGATGTCGGCCCAGTCGATATCGCCCTCAATGCCCAACACCCACGGACCGGTTTGCCAATTGTAACCGAGCGTGCCGCCGACGAGACCGCCGTCGACATTGAAGCCTTGCGAGCCGAAGACGTTGCTGACGCTTGAGTGGCCGAATGCGCCGCCGCCGTTGATGCCGACGTAAAAGCCCGTCCAATTATAGAGCGGCGGCGGCACGTAAGCCGGCGCCTTGTAGGCAGGCCGCGCCATATCCGCGGCTGAAGCTGACGCAAGGCCGAGCGCAAGCAGGCCCACGCTGGCGAGCAGAAGCTTTTTCATGACGCACCTCACTGAGACATGGACGGCTGCGAGTGCGCCGTCCCCCGATTGGCCGATTAACGCCGCTGTAATGAGGTGGTTCCGTGGCTGCCTGTGGGATGTGCAACGCTGTTGCCGTTGGGTCACCCGCAGGCACCCGATACCGCAAGAAAAGAGGAAGCCCTGGAACTTTTGGTCCCAGGGCTTCGAAGTTACCGACCGGCCGCGCTTAGAAGCGGTAGTTGATGCCGCCGCGCACGATATTCTCGGTCAGATCCACGTTGGTCGAAACGCCACAATTGGTGGCGCTGCAGTTGATGTCGCCGAGGTCGGCGTAGAGGTATTCCACCTTCGCCGTCCACGGGCCGTTGATCGCGACCTCGACACCGGCGCCGGCGGCCCAGCCGACATTGGTGTCACGCTCGCCAGCAAAACCAGCCGGCGTCGTTTTGATGTCGCTGAAGGCCGCGCCGCCCGTGGCGTAAGGCAGCACGCGGTTGAACGCGTAGCCGATGCGGCCACGCGCGGTGCCGAACCACGAGCTGCCGGTTTCGCACGACGTTACGCACGGCGCGCTCGTCGTGGTGCCCTTGATGCTGGCCCAGTCGATGTCGCCTTCGAGGCCGTAGACAAAGCGACCGGCCTGCCAGTTGTAGCCGACAGTGCCGCCCACGAGTCCGCCGCTGACGTCGAAGCCGGACGAGCCGAGACCATTGCTCACGTTCGAATTGCCGAACGCACCACCACCGTTGATGCCGACATAGAAGCCGGTCCAGTTGTAGTAGGGCTCGTAGGCGGGAGCCTTCACCGGCATGCGCTGGCGCCGCGCGAGATCCGCCGCATTCGCCGCCGTCAGCGTCGTCAACACCGCGAGCACAGCGAGACTCGCCAGAAAGATACGCTTCATCACTAACTCCTTCGTCAGGCCCCCAGCCCGATCGGGTGCGCGCAAACTATTCGGATCGCGCGTCGCGTCTAGTGCGGCGAAGACACAGCGCGCGGTAAGTTGTTGAGGCGACGACGTAATGTTGGCGAGCAATTGCCACGATTGTGCCGCGATCGAATTTCGGAACTCGCGCGCGTTTATTTCCGAAAAGGAACTCGTCACTCAGCACGACGCAAAGAAAAACCCCGGGTCTAAGACCCGGGGGTTCCCCAGCCACGCGCTACGAAGGCGCCGCTCAGAAGTGATAGTTCACGCCGAGGCGCAGCATGTTGCTCTGAAAGCCATTGTTCACGCCGGTGATCGTGTAGGTGCGATCGCCGAGATCCATATAGAGATATTCAGCCTTCGCCGACCAACGCGGAGCAAGGCCGACTTCCATGCCGGCGCCGGCAGTCCAGCCGACTAGCGTTTTGTTTTCTTCAAGTCCGTTCAACTGGCCCGTGAGTTCGCCGTAGGCCAAACCGGCCGTGCCGTAGAATAGAATGTTGTTCATCGTGAAACCGGCGCGGCCGCGCAACGTGCCGAACCAAGGGTTGGAAAACTTCCAGGGCGCGAAGGTGTCATCGGCGCCCGTCGCCTGAATGTCGGTTTCACCGCCGAACACGAACTGACCGCTCTGCCAGTTGTAGCCGATCTGAGCGCCGCCGAGGACGCCGGAGGGATCGAGGCTGCTACCGGAGACGTGGCCCCATTCGTAACCCGCGTTCACGCCGGCGTAGAAGCCGCTCCAGTTGTAGTAACTGGGGGCCGGCGCATAGTAGGGAGCCGGACGCCCGAGATCCGCAGCCATGGCCGTTCCCGACACGGCTGTGAACGCAGCCAGGGTCATGGCCCGCATCGAATTCTTCATCTTACCCTCCACCACACCATTTGCCTGGCTTTGCGCCTTGGGCTCGTTCGGTGATTCCCAATCACGCGAATTGACCGCGCAAAAGTGGAATGGCCGCGCCGAGCAGTCGGCGAAAGTTCGACATTTTCGTGGAGGATTTATCGGGCATTTTACGTTAAGCGGTTATGAATCGGTAAGTATCAGCGTCCGTTATCCCTAAAGGAGTCTTAGCTCGCCGACGCTGGCGGTGAGCGGTGGGTCTGATTATTCAGCAGTCATTTACTATAATCGCCGACGCGGGCGCACGAGGAGCGCGCTACCGTCGAAGACCTGCGGGGGAGAATGCCGGAGCAGAAACAACACAACGGCGCTGCGCTCGTCACCGGTGCCGGACGCCGCATCGGCGCTGCGATCTCTCGCGCGCTGTCTGGCGCTGGCTATGCCGTGGTGCTTCACGCCCGCATTCGCACCGACGCCGAGCCGCTGGCGGAGGAGATCGCGGCGGCAGGAGGCCGCGTGCACATTGTGCTCGCCGATCTTGCCGACCATGACGCGGTGCGCGGCTTGGTCAAGGCCGCGGCAGCCTTCGGCCCGCTCGCGCTGCTCGTCAACAATGCGTCGACTTTCGAAGCCGACGACATCGCGACGCTCGAGCGCGCGCGTCTCGACCACACTTTTGCGGTCAACCTGGCGGCTCCTCTGTTTTTGTCGAAGGCTTTCGCCGCGCAGGCCAGCGAGGGCGCGGCGATCGTCAATATCGTCGACCAGCGCGTGTTCAAGCCTACGCCACTTTTCTTGTCCTATACCTTGAGCAAGAGCGCGCTGCACACCGCGACCACGACGCTTGCGCAAGCCCTGGCGCCCAAGGTGCGGGTCAATGCGGTGGCGCCCGGCCCGACTTTGCCGAGCCCGCGCCAGACCGACGCGCAATTCGCGGAGCAGGCGGCGGCGTTGCCGCTGAAAAAGGGGCCGAAGCCGGAAGATATCGCCGCGGCGGTACTCTATCTCGCGCAGGCAAAAAGCGTGACCGGCGTCACCATCGCGGTCGATGGCGGCCAGCACATCGCCTGGCGCACGTTGGACAGCAATGTCGCGGAATAGCGCGCGCTGCATTATCTATTGGCCATGAACGGCACCAAAAACGGTCCGAAGAACGACATCGACCCGGCGAGCGAGCTGCGCGACGACGAGGAGCAGGAGTCCGCGTTGCCCGACCTCGAACTGGAGCCGGAGGAAGCGGCCTCCGGCACGCTCGCCGCCGGCCGAAAGGCGATCGCGCACTTCGCCAAGCTCGCGCCGTCAAGACCAGGCGTCTATCGCATGATCGACGCCAAGGGCGAGATGCTCTACGTCGGCAAGGCCAAGAACATCAAGAAGCGCGTCACCAATTACGCGCGCCCGACAGCTTATGACGCCCGCATCGCGCGGATGATCGCGGCGACGGTGACGCTTGAATTCGTCACCACCAAGACCGAGACCGAGGCGCTGCTGCTCGAGGCAAACCTCATCAAGCGGCTGCGCCCACGCTTCAACGTGCTGCTGCGCGACGACAAGTCGTTTCCCTACATCCTGATCACGTCGGATCATTGGGCGCCGCAGATTTTGAAGCATCGCGGCGCGCGCACCCGGCCGGGACATTATTACGGGCCGTTCGCCAATGCCGGCGCGGTCAACCGCACCATCAACGCGCTGGAGCGCGCGTTCCTGCTGCGCTCGTGTTCGGATTCCTACTTCGAGGCGCGGACGCGGCCGTGCCTTCTGTATCAGATCAAGCGTTGCTCGGCACCGTGCACCGGCGAGATCGACTTCAACGGTTATTCCGAACTGGTGCGCGAGGCCAACGCGTTCCTGTCGGGACGCAGCCAATCGGTGCAGAAGCAGCTTGGCACGGAAATGGACAAAGCCTCGGCGGCGATGGATTTCGAGCGCGCGGCGATCTATCGCGACCGGCTGGCGGCGTTCTCGGCGGTGCAGTCGCATCAGGGCATCAATCCGCGCACGCTGGAAGAAGCCGACGTGTTTGCCGTGCACCAGGCCGGCGGCTACACCTGCGTCGAGGTGTTCTTCTTCCGCACCGGTCAGAACTGGGGCAACCGCGCCTATTTCCCGAAGGCCGACCGGGCATTGGGGCCTGGCGAAATCCTCAGCGCGTTCCTGGCCCAGTTCTACGATGACAAGCCCGCGCCGCGCCTCATCCTTACGTCGCACGATTTCGACGAGCGCGGACTGCTGGCGGACGCTTTGAGCGCCAAGAGCGAGCGCAAGGTTGAAGTGTCGGTGCCGCAGCGCGGCGAGCGCAAGGAACTGGTGATGCACGCACTCGCCAATGCGCGCGAGGCGCTGGGCCGTAAGCTCGCCGAGGCGTCGTCGCAGCAGAAACTGCTCAACGCGCTGACTGACACCTTCGCGTTGCCACGCGCGCCGCGCCGCATCGAGGTCTACGACAACAGTCACACCGCGGGCACAAATCCGGTGGGTGCCATGATCGTCGCCGGGCCGGAGGGCTTCCGCAAGAACCAGTACCGCAAGTTCAATATGCGCTCCGAGGAACTGACGCCGGGCGACGACTACGCGATGATGCGCGAGATGCTGCAACGGCGCTTCAAGCGGCTGTTGGCGGAAGCGCCGCGGCCGAGCCTCGAGGATGCGCTCGCCGCCGAGCAGAGCGGGGACTCGCACTTCGACGACGAGCAGCCGGATGAGCAACCTTGGCCGGATCTCGTGCTGGTCGACGGCGGCCAAGGGCAACTCACGGCGGCGCAAGAGACGCTTGCCGCCTTGGGCGTGACCGACGTGCCACTCGTCGCCATCGCCAAGGGACCGGATCGCGACGCCGGCCGCGAAACCTTTTTTATGGCGGGAAAGAAGCCATTCAAATTACCACCGCGCGATCCCTTGCTCTATTTCATCGAGCGGTTGCGCGACGAAGCGCACCGCTTCGCTATCGGCTCCCACCGCACACGGCGCAAGAAGGACATTCGCGAGGCCGGCTTGCAGGAAATTCCGGGGATCGGGCCCACCCGCAAGCGCGCGCTGCTGCGGCATTTTGGCACCCTGAAAGCGATCGAGCGCGCAAGTCTGCCTGATCTCGCCCAAGTGCCTGGAATTAATGCGGAGACTGCGCGAAAGATATATGAGTTCTTCCACGAGCAGGCAGGGTGAGGCAGCGAGGACGGAAATGATCATCACGCGGCAGGAGGACGTCACCCCGGTTGTGGTCGACGCCTACAAGAACGTCGAAGATGCGCGGCTCCGCGAAATCGTCGCTTCATTGATCAAGCACCTGCATGCCTTCGCGCGTGAAGTGCACCTGACCGAGGAGGAATTCCAAAAGGGCGCGGAAATTCTCGCGCGGCTCGGCCAGATGACCGACGCCAAGCACAATGAAGTCGTGCTGATGTCGGGCTCGCTCGGTTTCTCGACCCTGATCTGCCTGCTCAACAACGGCAACCGCGGCCAGACCGAGACCACGGCCAATCTGCTCGGCCCATTCTGGCGCATGAATTCGCCGCGCACCAAGAACGGCGGCTCGATCGTGCGCTCGCCGACGCCGGGACCGGTGCTGTTCGTCAATTGCTGGCTCAAGGACACAAACGGCAAGCCGATCGAGGGCGCCGAAGTGGACGTTTGGCATTCCTCGCCGGAAGGCTTCTACGAGCAGCAGGACCCGAAGCAGGCGCCGATGAACCTGCGCGGCAAGTTCGTGACCGACGCGCAGGGCCATTTCGGCTTCCGCAGCGTCAAGCCCGCCGGCTACCCGATCCCGATCGACGGTCCGGTCGGCGATCTGCTGCGCGCCGGCAACCGGCACAATTTCCGCCCCGCCCATCTGCACTTCCTGATCTTCAAGGAAGGCTTCAAAACTCTGATCTCGCAGATCTACGTCAGCGGCGACGACAAACTGGAAACCGACGTACAATTCGGGGTCACCCGCGCGCTGATCGGCGACTATGTCCGCCATGACGGCCCGGCCCCGGCGCCGGACGTGAAGGGTGAATGGTTCTCGCTGGACCAGACCTTCGTGATGGAGCCGGGCAAGGCCCGCCTGCCCAAGCCGCCGATCCAGTAATCAGCGGGGAACGCTTGCTCCCGCCGGTTGACCTCGCGCCAAGCCGGGTGTTCTTTGTCCGCATGAATGCGCTGAGTTCCACGCGGCTGCCGGCGCGTCCGCTAGCGCTGCCGAACATCCTGACCTACGGCCGCATTGCCGCCGTTCCGGTGGTCGTGGCATTGCTCTATTGGCAGAGCATCGAAGGCGGCGGCCTGTGGCTGCGCTGGGTGGCGCTGGGCGTGTTCATCGCCGCAGGCGTCACCGACATTCTGGACGGCTACTTTGCGCGTATCTGGGGACAGACGTCGTCGCTCGGGCGCATGCTCGACCCGATCGCGGACAAGCTGCTGGTGGCGTCGAGCCTGCTGATGCTGGCGGCAGAGGAAATCATCCACGGCTGGTCGCTACTCGCCGCCGTCATCATCCTGTGCCGCGAAATTCTAGTGTCGGGCCTGCGCGAATACCTCGCTGAGCTCCACGTCGGCGTCCCGGTGACGCGGCTCGCCAAATGGAAGACCATCGGCCAGATGGTCGCGGTCGGTTTCCTCATCGCGGGGCCGGCCGGTGACAAGATCATTCCCGTCGTCACGCAGGTCGGAATTTTCCTGTTGTGGGCGTCGGCGCTTCTGACGCTTTACACCGGCTATGACTATATGCGTGCAGGCCTGCGTTACGTCATCGAAGAGTAACTTATGAAGTTGCGCTATTTTGCCTGGGTGCGCGAACGCGTCGGCAAACCGGAAGAAGACATCGATGTGCCGGCGAACGTGCGCACCGCGGGCGAACTGATGACCTGGCTATCAGGGCGCGGCGAGGAATATGCCCACGCCTTCGCCAATCCGAAGATCATCCGCGTCGCCATCGACCGTAACCATGTTCAGCCTAGTGCTGCGATCGCCAAGGCCAACGAAATCGCGTTTTTCCCGCCGATGACGGGCGGTTAGGCCCTCTCGCACGCGATGCGCGAGGGCGGTAGATTAGAGCCATGACCGTTTCTTCCATTGTGCGCCTGCAGCGTGAACCGTTCGACGTCGCTGCCGAAGCCGCGAAGTTGTCGCGCGGCCGCGCCGATGTCGGCGCCGTGGTGACCTTCACCGGCATCTGCCGCGGCAGCGAGGAGGGCGAGCCGATCGCCGCGCTCACGCTGGAGCATTATCCCGGCATGGCGGAGGCCGAGATCGAGCGTCACGTCGAGGAAGCAAAGTCGCGCTGGCCGCTTGCCGGTGTCACCGTCATTCACCGCTACGGGCGCATCGCGCCGGGCGAAGACATCGTGATGGTGGTGACAGCGTCGTCGCACCGGCAGGCAGCCTTCGCCGCCGCCGAATTCCTGATGGACTATTTGAAGACGCGCGCGCCGTTCTGGAAGCAGGTCGAGAGTGCCGGCGGCAAGACCTGGGTGGATGCCAAGTCGGCGGATGACACGGCAGCCGAGCGCTGGCGCACGCCGCGAGCCGCGGAGTGACCATGCGCATCGTCACGGTCTGCGCGATGTTGCTGGCGATCTGCTTCACGCAGGCCGTTGCCGCCGAGGTTTCGTACTTTCCGGTGCCGCGCGGCGCGCATCCGCACGACGTCGCGCCGGCGCCCGACGGCAAGGTCTGGTACACGGCGCAGTCGCAAGGCGCGATCGGCGTGCTCGATCCGAAGACCGGGGAGACAAGACAGTTCAAGCTGGGCGAGGATTCGGCGCCGCACGGCGTGATTGTCGGGCCCGACCGCGCCGCCTGGGTGACCGACGGCGGGCAAAATGCGATCGCGCGCGTCGATCCCGCCACCAAGGCGGTGAAACTCTTCCCGCTGCCGAAGGAATTCCCCGATGCCAATCTCAACACCGCGACCTTCGACCGTAAGGGCGTGCTCTGGTTCACCGGGCAGAACGGCGTCTACGGCCGCGTCGACCCGGCGACCAGCAAGGTCGAGGCCTGGAAGGCGCCGAAGGGCGTCGGACCGTACGGCATCACGACGACTCCGAGCGGCGAAGTCTGGTACGCCTCGCTCGCCGGCGACCACATCGCCAGGATCGATACCGTCAGTGGCGACGCGCTGATAGTTGCGCCGCCGAAGCCCGGTATCGGCCCGCGGCGCATCTGGTCGGATTCCAAGGGCTTGTTGTGGGTGAGCTTCTGGAATACCGGCGAGGTCGGCCGCTACGATCCGATCGGCAAGACATGGAAAGTGTGGGCGATCCCAGACAGTGGCGCCGGCTGTTACGCGGTCTATGTCGACGACAAGGACAAGGTCTGGCTCAGCGACTGGACCAATAATGCGATAGACCGCTTCGATCCGGTCACCGATAAATTCCAGAGCTTCCCGAGCAATCGCCGCCGCGCCGATGTACGTCAGCTCAACGGCCGCGCGGGCGAAATCTGGGGCGCCGAGTCCGGCGGCGATCGGTTGGTTGTGGTCCGGGATTGACCGCGCTCAGCGCGGCGGCAGGATGATTTCATGGGGGTCGATTCGCGATTAAGCCGGCGGCGCTTGCTCGGGCTTTTGGCCAGCGGCGCGGCCTTTGCCGCGGCCGCCCATGAAAGCCGCGCCGGCGAAGCGCATATCGCCAAGTTGATCGAAGAAGGCCGCGCCCATGGCGGCATTTCACAACGCATCGACTTCATCTCGGCGCAGCTGCGCGGCACGCGCTATCTCGGCTACACTTTGATCGGAAGCCCGAAGAAACCCGAGGTCTTCGTCATGCGCGACGATGGCTTCGATTGCGTCACCTATTGCGAAACCGTGCTCGCCGCCGCGCGCGCCCGCACTATCGGCGAGTTCGAAACGGCGCTGCGCGAGATCCGTTATCACAACGGCGTCGTCGCCTGGCGCGAGCGCAACCACTATTTCTTCGAATGGGGCGAGCACAACGTCGAGAACAAGGTGTGCAAGCCGGTCGCGGCCGATGGCGCGATCGATATCATAAAGAGGGTCGACTTGCAGGCAGGATTGGAGCCGAGGCGGTTCACGATGCGCGTCATGCCGCGCGCCGTCTTCCAGGCCAACAAGAGTTTGATGGAGCGCGGCGACATCATCGGCTTCGTTAGCCACCGGCCGGACCTTGACTACTTCCACTCCGGGTTCATCGCAGTCAGGCCCGACGGGGCGCTGCTGTTGCGGAGCGCGGCCGAGAGTCATGGCCGCGTCGTCGACGAGTCGATGGACGGTTTTCTCGCGCGCTACAGCGTGCGCTATGTTAGCGTCTGGCGCCCGCAGGAGCCGGCGGCCGCGTAATCAGGCTGCTACGGCCTTCGGCTTCACTTCCGCCGTGTAGTCATCCATTAGCTGCCTGGTCATGCCGCCCGGGTTGAAATTCCAGTGGGCGATCTCGGACACCGCAGTCACCTCCGCGGCCGAGCCGGTGATGAAGCACTCGGACATATTGTCGAGCTCGTCCGGCATGATGCGGCGCTCGATCACCTCGATGCCGCGCTTGCGCGCCAGCCCGATGACGGTCTGGCGCGTGATGCCGTCGAGGAAGCAGTCGGCGATCGGCGTGTGGATCTTGCCGTCCTTGATGAAGAAGATGTTGGCGCCGGTGCATTCGGCGACGCGGCCCTGCCAATCCAGCATCATGGCGTCGGCATAGCCGCGGCGCTCGGCGCGGTGCTTCGAGATGGTGCAGATCATGTACAAACCAGCGGCCTTTGCCAGGCAGGGCGAGGTCTTCGGATCGGGTCGGCGATATTCCGCAAGGTCGAGCTTGATACCCTTGAGCCGCTGCTCGGGGTCGAAATAGCTCGGCCATTCCCAGGACGCGATGGCGAGGTGGATGGCGTTGCTCTGCGCCGAGACGCCCATCATCTCCGAGCCGCGCCAGGCGATCGGGCGGACATAGGCTTCCTTGCGGCCGTTCTTGTCGACCACGAGCTTCTTGGCGGCGACGATTTCGTCGACCGAATAGGGAATCTCGAAGTCGAGGATCTGGGCCGAGCGCTTGAGCCGCTCGGCATGCTCCTTGGACTTGAAGACATGCCCGCCATAGGCGCGCTCGCCCTCGAAGACGGCGCTGGCGTAGTGCAGGCCGTGGCTGAGCACATGCAGGTTCGCGTGTTCCCAGGGGACCAGCTTGCCGTCGTACCAGATGACCCCATCGAGCCGGTCATAGGATTGTGCAGCCATCGAACTCCTCCTTGATCCGTCCCCGGCCTCGCAGTTTTGCCGACTTGATGGCGTATTTCCCGCGCCCAATCCATACTTTGCTTCGGGGACAACACCCGGTATGAAAGGGTCCGGATCGGACCTAATGCGGCCTAGGTGCTGCCGGCCGAAAGGGCCGTTTCGGTACGATCCTTTCGTCTACGAGACCTATTTTGTAACATAAGACCAAAATATGTCAACATGGCTGACATAAATATGGGTGCCAAGACCGCCGAAACTGTAGGTCCGCTGGCCGAGCGCCAGAATTCGGCTGCGGGACCGGTCGATCCGGTCTGGGACATCATCGAACTGCTGTTCTTTGCCTATCGCGACTTCGTCGGCGACCCGGACGAGGTTCTGCTCAAGCTCGGCTTCGGCCGCGCCCATCACCGGGTGCTGCATTTCGTCAATCGCAATCCGGGGATGAAAGTTGCCGACCTGCTCGACATCCTCAACATCACCAAGCAGTCGCTCGGCCGCGTGCTCAAGCAACTCGTCGACCAGAGCTATGTGGTGCAGAAGGAGGGTGCGCAGGACCGCCGCCAGCGTTTGCTGTTCGTAACGGCGAAAGGCGAGGTGCTGGCGCTCAAGCTGGCCGGCCTGCAGACCGAGCGCATCACCCGCGCCTTCGGCGAGCTTGGGCCCGGCGCGCACGAGGCGGCGCGCCGCTTCCTCACCGCCATGATCGACACGGATAATCGCGAAGGCGTATTGCGGCAGATTGCGCGCGCCGATCGCGCCGCCAAGCCGCGGAGCTGAGACGCATGATCCCGAAAAGTGGGAACCGGTTTTCGGACCAGATCATGCGCGATCGCACATGATGTCGATGCCCGACACCCTCGCGGACGATGCGCCGCATCTGTTGATCGTGGACGACGACCGCCGCATTCGCGATCTGTTGTCGCGCTTCCTGTCGGGCGAGGGCTATCGCGTCACCACCGCCGAGACCGCGGCCGACGCGCGCGCCAAGCTCAAGAGCCTGAGCTTCGATCTGCTCATCCTCGACGTGATGATGCCGGGCGAATCCGGCTTCGACTTCGCCAAGTCGATGCGCAGCGCCGCCAATGACGTCCCGATCCTGATGCTCACCGCGCGCGACGCCGCCGAGAGCCGCATCAAGGGGCTCGAGATCGGCGCCGACGACTACATGTCGAAGCCGTTCGAGCCGCGCGAGCTGTCGCTGCGCATCGCCAATATCCTCAAGCGCGCGCAGCCGGCCGCGCCGCCGCCGGCAGAGCAAGTCGGGTTCGGTCCCTTCGTCTATCACTTGGGCCGCGGCGAATTGCGCAAGGGCGACGAGATCATCAAGCTGACCGACCGCGAGCGCGAGATGCTGCGCATTCTCGCCGCCACGCCCGGCGAGACCGTCTCGCGCATGGCGCTTGCCGGCAACGGCGAGAGCGTCAGCGAGCGCGCCGTCGATGTCCTCGTCAATCGACTGCGCCGCAAGATCGAGCGCAATCCGACCAACCCGCTTTATGTGCAGACTGTGCGTGGCATCGGCTACCGGCTGGTGATCACCACATGACCAGCCTCGACACCGGCATTGCCGCAGTCCGCAGCGCACTCGAGCGCATGGGTGACGAGTGGCGGCGTTTCAACGACATCGGCGCAGTGCGCGTGACGCGGCGGGGCGCCGGCCAGGTGCACGATGGCTGGCGACGCATGAGCCGCTGGCTCAACAACATGATGCCGAAAGGGCTCTACGCCCGCGCGCTGCTCATCATGGTCGCGCCGATGGTGATCCTGCAATCGGTACTCGCCTTCATCTTTGTCGAGCGGCAATGGAACGAGGTCACCCAGCGTCTGTCGGCCGGCGTGGTGCAGGATATTGCGGGCTTGATCGACGTCTATCGCGGCTATCCGCAGGATGCCGACCGCTCGCAGATTCGCCGTATCGCGCAGGAGAAGCTTGGCCTGGTGGTCGACTTCCTGCCGCTCGGCGACCTGCCGCCGCCGGGGCCGAAACCGTTCTTCTCGCTGCTCGACTCCACGCTGTCCAAGGAGCTGCGCAAGCAGATCGGCCGGCCGTTCTGGATCGATTCCGTCGGCAAATCGGCTCTGCTGGAAATCCGCGTCCAGCTCGACGACACGGTGATGCGCGTGTTCGCACGCCGCAACGCGGCCTATGCCTCGAACGCGCAGATCTTCCTGATCTGGATGTTCGGCACGTCGCTGGTGCTGCTGGTCGTCGCCATCATCTTCCTGCGCAATCAGATCAAGCCGATCCTGCGGCTCGCCGACGCGGCCGAGAGCTTCGGCAAGGGCCGTGAAGTGCCGAATTTCCGCCCGCGCGGCGCGCGCGAGGTGCGGCGCGCGGCGCAGGCCTTCATCGAAATGAAGACGCGCGTCGAGCGCATGATGGAGCAGCGCACGGCGATGCTTGCGGGCGTCAGCCACGACCTGCGCACGGTGCTGACGCGGTTCAAGCTCGAGCTCGCGCTCATCAAGAAGAAAACGCCCGAAGTCGAGTCCATGAAGAAAGACATCGACGAAATGGCGAGCATGCTCGAGGCCTATCTCGCCTTCGCGCGCGGCGATACCGGCGAGCAATCGGCGGCGACCGACATGGCGGCGTTCCTCGAGGAGCTCAAGCTCGATGCCGAGCGCCATGGCCACAAGGCGAGTGTGATCTTCCACGGCCCGCCGGTCGTCACGGTGCGGCCGGCCGCATTCAAGCGCTGCCTCGCCAATCTCACGTCGAATGCCGCCCGCTATGCGCCTTCGATCGCCATCACCGGCCACCGCGACCATCGCTGGTTGACCGTCACGGTGGATGACGACGGCCCCGGCATCCCGCCTGACATGCGCGAGGAAGTGTTCAAGCCTTTCCTGCGGCTCGATGACGCGCGCAATCAGGACGAAGGCGGCACCGGGCTGGGCCTCGCCATTGCGCGCGACATCGCGCGCTCGCATGGCGGCGACATTACTCTCGGCGACAGTCCGCTCGGCGGGTTGCGCGCGACCGTGCGCGTACCGGTCTAGGCCGCTTCGACTTCTTCCTCATCGCGATGGCGCCGGCGGCGGCGTGGGCCACGGCACAGCGCGGCGGGAATGCAGCACAGATCGTCGAGGAAACCCGCCCAACGCGCGCCGCGCGACAGGCCGCGATCGAGCGCGGCCATGGTGCGGTCGAGTGCCGGTTCGTCGTCGTCGATCCAGACGCCGACGACGCGCGCGAACACTAACGCGGCGCCTTGCGCACGCAGCGCGCCACGCGGTCCGGCGGCGTTGATGCCGGCGGCCTCCAGCATCCAGTGCTGCGATCTCACGGCGATCGCATTGAGCGCAAAGGCCAGACCCGGATTGCGGCGGACCGAACGCAGCACGGAACGTACAGCATCCTTGTAAGGTGCCATCGCCTCGATCCGGCGCATCAGCACGTCGAACAGCCGCTCGCGTGGCGGCTCCTCGCTCATGTCGCCATCGCCGCCGGCGAGCACCGCGCGATCAATGTCCTTCACGTGCGCGGCATAAATCGCGAGCGTCGAGCCGAACTCGGCGCGCAGTTGCGACAGCTTGAGCCCGGCGCGGCCGGCCACCTCGGCGAGCCCAATATCCTCGAAGCTGTGTTCGGCGAGGAGTGCCATCAGGGCATCGATTGCCTTGTCGCGGTCGGACGTGCCGCGCGGCGGCGGTGGTGTCGGCGCTTTGCGCTCACGTTTGGGCCTGCGGGCCGTATTGCGCACCATGGACGCCTCCCAATGTTGTGTTCCAGTAATGTAGGGCGGTAAAGGCGACGCTTCTAGGGCGGGAATATTTTTGGTCCGGCCGCGATCTCGTCCATGAAGACCGCGGTTTTCGTGATCAGCCCGCCAACTCGCGCCCGCGCCCCGTCGCTGCGGCGATAGCCTTGGTCAAAATCTCATCGAAGCCGCCGGGACCCATCAACACCTCGAGCGCAGCCGCCGTGGTGCCGCGGGGCGAGGTCACGTTCTGCCGCAGCGTCGCAGCATCGAGTTCCGAGCGGTGCAACAACTCGCCGGAGCCGGCGACGGTTTCGCGCGCAAGCTTGGCCGCGAGTGCCGCGGGCAGACCGGCGGCGATGCCGGCCTTGGTCATCGCCTCGGCCAGCAGAAACACATAAGCCGGTCCCGAACCCGACACGGCGGTCACGGCGTTCATCACGCCTTCATCGCTCACCCATTCGACCGAACCGATGGCCGACAGCAGATCATCGGCTTGTTTGCGCTGCCGCGCCGACACTTTTGCATTCGGGGCAGCGACCGTGATGCCGCGTCCGATCGCGGCCGGCGTGTTGGGCATGGCGCGGACGATTGCCGTGCCGGCGGGCAGGGCGCTTTCCAGAAACTGAATGGTGCGCCCGGCCATGATCGAGAGCACCAGCGTGCCCTTGCCGGCATAACCACGGACCGCAGGCACCGCCTCGGGCGCCGATTGCGGCTTCACCGCGATGACGATGGCCGCCGCGATCGGCGCCTTGCCCTTCGGGTTGAGCTTGAGCCCGCGCCGCGCCAGCGCCTTCACGGTTTTGCCGGGCTGCGCCTCGAGCACGATGATCTTGCCGGGAGCGAGCCCGCGCTTGAGCCAGCCTTCGAGCATGGCAAAGCCCATCTTGCCGGCGCCGAGCAGCAGCAGCGGACCGGGGAAAGTGCGCAAGGACCTGTCGTTGGCGGGCCGTTTCATGGCGGCATGATATAGCGCGCTTCGTGGCTCCGGGTCACGTCGTTGCAAACCTCGGCCCGCGCGTCCACAGTGTGCGTTATGCTAGGCGCTGCAACGCTAGACACCGATGCGATTGCCGCCGAAGTGCTTGGCGCGCTCGATGCGCCCCGGCAAATCGCACCGTTTTCATCGCGACCTGGAGGACTGACACGGGACGACGCCTTTCGCGCCTTGGCACAGCTTATCCGTAAGCGCACGGCGCGCGGCGAGACAGTCGTCGGCCGCAAGATCGGCTTCACCAACCGCAGGATCTGGCCGGAATACGGCGTTGACGAGCCGAATTGGGGCTATGTCACTGATCGGAGTCTCTCCGATCTCGAGAAGCCCCCGGCGCTTGCTCTTTTCGTCGAGCCGAAGATCGAGCCGGAGATTGTTTTCGGCATCGGCGCGGCGCCGAGCGCGGACATGGACGAAACGGCGCTTATGAACTGCATCGACTGGATCGCGCTCGGATACGAGATCGTGCAGTCGATCTATCCAAATTGGAAGTTTGCCTCGGTCGACACCGCGGCCGCCAACGCGATGCACGCCGCGTTACTCATCGGCCCGCGCCGTGCGTTCAAGCCGCGCGCGGCCGAGTGGCGGCGTGAGCTCGCGTCGTTCAAAATCGACCTCTGCCGCAACGGCGAATTAGCCGACCAAGGTAACGGCGCCAATGTGCTCGACAGCCCGCTATTGGCCCTGCGCCACCTGGTCGGTCTGTTGGCAAACGATCCGGTCAATCCGCAACTCAAACCCGGCGAGTTCGTCAGCACGGGAACGCTAACGCGCGCTCTGCCGGTCGTGCCCGGTGAAGTCTGGCACACAGAGGTGAGCGGCATCGCACTCGACGGGATCGAGCTGCGCTTTACCTGATGACTAGGCCTCGCCCGAGGTCTCGAACATGGCGGCTTCAAGCGCCTCGCGCGCGCCCTTGCCGGCCCAGACCACGAATTGGAAGGCCGTGAAGTAGCGTTCGCACGCGTCGAGCGCAGTGCCGAGCAGCGCTTCGCATTGCTGGCCGGAGGCTTCGGTGCCGCCTGCCAGCACCAGCGCATGGCGGAACATGACGATGCCTTCCTTTACCCAGAGATCGAAGTGACCGACCCACATGCGTTCGTTGATCAGCGAGATCAGTGCCTGCACCTCGGTGCAGCGGCGCTCGGGGATGCGTAAGTCGAAGGCACAGGCGAGATGCAGTGCCTCGATATCGCCCATCCAAGTGTAGGAGAGCTGGTATTCAGCCCAGCGGCCGCTCACCAGGATGGTGATTTCGTCGTCGCTGGCGCGCTCGAACGACCAGTCGTTGCCGGTCGCCAACCGCTCCACCACGTCGAGGGGGTTGAGTTGCGGTTCGTCTGCGTAATTGCCGAGGGACATGACGTCTCCGCTTTGCCGATTTGAGCGAGGGAAACGCACGCCACCGCACGCGCACGGCATGAGCAGCCGCGCTACCCGCACAGGTCATCAAACGCAGGAAATACGAGGACGTCTTGACGGCAGAGCCGAATCAGTAAGCCAATCGACTATACCCCGCTCGATTCGGCTCGCCAAAGGCGTCGTTTCGCCCACCAATACGTGGTGATTTGCGTGTCATAGGCAACAGAGCCGACTCGACTCTCCACAGCGAAAGCCGCGTCAAGTTGAATCTGCGGTGGATAAGTCGGCGCTCTAGTCGAACAAACTCGAGACGGATTCTTCCGTCGCTGTGCGTCCGATCGCTTCGCCGATCAGCGGCGCGATCGGCAGCATGCGGATGTTGCCGGCGGCCAGCACTTCCTTGGTCGGCTGGATGGAGTCCGTGATCACGAGTTCCTTGAGCTTCGATTTGGCGATGCGGCCGACGGCGCCGCTCGAAAGCACGCCGTGGCTGATATAGGCGTAGACCGCCTTGGCCTTCTGCTGCAGAAGCGCCTCGGCGGCGTTCACCAGCGTGCCGCCGGAGTTGACGATGTCGTCGATGAGCACGCAGGTATAGCCCTCGACCTCACCGATCACG
The DNA here is from genome assembly GCA_963742095.1 of uncultured Alphaproteobacteria bacterium. GTDB lineage: Bacteria > Pseudomonadota > Alphaproteobacteria > Rhizobiales > Xanthobacteraceae > Pseudolabrys. Next base: position 123,318 of record CAVUKJ010000003.1, on the reverse strand, counting down.
TTCATCACTTCGGATTCGCCCGGCCGCTCGCGCCGCTTGTCGACGATGGCGAGCGGCGCATTGATGCGCTTGGCGAGGCCGCGGGCGCGGGCAACGCCGCCGACGTCGGGCGACACCACCATCACATTGTCGACCGGCAGCTTTTCGCGGATATCCCGCACCATCAGCGGCGAGGCATAAAGATTGTCGGTCGGAATGTCGAAGAAGCCCTGGATCTGTCCGGCGTGCAGGTCGAGCGTCATCACGCGATCGGCGCCGGCGCGCGTGATCAGGTTGGCCACCAGCTTGGCCGAGATCGGCGCGCGCGGCCCCGGTTTGCGGTCCTGCCGCGCGTAGCCGAAATAGGGGATCACCGCGGTGATGCGGCGCGACGACGCGCGGCGCAGCGCATCAATGATGATCAGCAACTCCATCAGGTGGTCGTTGGCGGGGAACGAGGTCGACTGGATGACGAAGACGTCGGCGCCGCGCACGTTTTCCTGGATTTCGACGAACACTTCCATGTCGGCGAAGCGCTTCACCACCGCCTGCGTCAGCGGAGTCTGCAGATAGTCGCCGATGGCTTGCGCCAGCGCAGGATTCGAGTTGCCGGCGACGAGCTTGATCGCTCCATTATTGCCAGGCATTCGACTCCCTCATGTCACCCCGCTACCGGCGGCGTGGTCATAACAAGGTCGGCGGGGTGCGGCAATACACGGGAAATGCCCTGTCCCCGAAGCTTTTAGGCAAGGTGAACGAAAGCTGCCGTCAGCGGCTGGGGGCAGCGTCGGCGACCGTCTTGCGCGCTGGCGGCACCTCGACAGCGTCAGCATTGCCGCTGTCGGGCAGCGGATCGGCTCGCGGCCTGGCAATGCGGAAGATGCCCGCGGCTTCCGGCGAGGAATCGTGCTGGCCAAGCAGCGCGACCTGACCTGCCGGGGCGGCCGCGACAGGCGTGCCGGGCGCGACGTCGGGTGAGATCAGGAAAGCCGCGAGCTGGTCCATGCTGCTATGGGCAATCCGCTGCATCATCGCGTCGTCGGCGACGCTCCATGGATTGGCGTGGCGGCCCTTCACGCTCTCCTCGCCGGTGATGCGCAGCGCGCGGTTCTCCTCGCGATCGAACACGTCCCACACCCAGGACACCGTGGTCTCACGTTTACTGACCTTGGCGGCTAGATAGCCGCGCACGCGATAGGCCGACTGACCCTGGCGCGACATCACCGCCAGGCGGCGCGCTTGTGCCTCGGTATTGAGGTCATCGACCAGCCTGGTGAACTGCGCTGGCGGCAGGCCATCGATCGCGTCGAAGGCGACAGTGGCGCCACGCGGCTGTGCGGCATTCAGGTCCGCCGAGGCATTGGGATCACAGCCCGCGAGCGCCAGGGCGCCGGCAGCCAGCAGCGGCCAAATTACGCGACTTGCCGCGCGCGAAACGCACGCACGCAAACGCAACGCCATTGAACGCCCCTGTCGAAACCGTTTTTGTCTTGGATCCACGCGGATCGGGGCAAACCGTAGCGGTTTTCCCGCTGGCGTGTCCAGCAAGCCGAGACGCGGCGGGGAAAAGTCAGCGGGTCAGCGCGATGGCGTTGATGTGGCGGCCATAATCCGGCTCGCCCAGCCGCGTCATGCGGCGATAGCTGTAAAAGCGTTCCGGCTCAGAGAATGTACAAAGGCCGAGATCCTCGAACTCGTCGATGCCCGCACGGTGGACGCGCTCGGCGATGTAGCCGGTGAGATCGAACATTGCATGTCCGGCGCGTTCGGCGGGCGTGAAGAAGCGGGCATTGGCCGGGTCCGCGGCGACGAAGCGCTCGACGAATTCCGGCCCGACTTCGTAGTTGGGTTGGCGGATGGTGGGACCCAATGCCGCAGCGATACGCGAGCGCTTGGCGCCGAGCTTCTCCATCGCGGCGACGGTCGCGTCGATCACGCCGGTCAAGGCGCCGCGCCAGCCGGCATGCGCTGCGCCGATGACGCCGGCTTCGGCGTCGGCAAACAGCAGCGGCCCGCAATCAGCGGTCGACACGCCGATGGCGAGCGCAGGCGTCCGCGTCACGATGGCGTCGGCGCGCGGCCGGCCCTCCTGTGTCCACGGCTCTTCGGCGACTGCGACGTCGGGCGAATGGATCTGGTGGGCGGTCAGGAAGCGCTCCGGCCCGACGCCGAGCGCGGCCGCCATGCGGGTGCGGTTCTCGGCAATCTTGTCGGGCGCGTCGTTGGAGCCAGTGCCGCCGTTGAGCGTGGCATAGACGCCCTGCGACACGCCGCCCGAGCGCGTGAAGAAGCCGTGGCGGACGCCCGCGAGCTTGGACAGGGAACCGGCTTGCAGCATGACGCGGTCTTACTCGAATCCGGGTGGCGTGCCCAGTTTCGGATGCGCATAGGCGGCCACCTTGAACAGCGTACCCATGCCGGTGCGGCCATGGCCGATCAGCCGCGACAGCGCGGTGTCGATGTCGGCCGCGGCGGCGGGCGCGGCCTTGGCCTTGAGTGCCGATGCGCGGGTTTCGATGCCGAGACGCCGCAAGAAATCCGCCTGTTCGAGGGGGCCGTAACTCGCCGCGCCCATCGCTTCGACTGCCTTGGCCAGCGCCTGAAAATCGACATGCGCGGTAAGGTCGATTGTGCCGGGTGCAGTCAGCGGATCGACATAGGCATGCTTGCCGACCGCTTGCAGCGTGTCGCCGGGCGCGCTCTCGACGTGACCGTAATCGATCACCAGCGCCGCGCCACCGTCGTTGGCGAGCCGCCGTCCCAGTTCCATTGCCACCGTGTCCGGCCGCCATTCGTAGATCGCATCGACCGGCGCGCGGCGCACCGCCGGCGGCAGCAGCCGTTCGAAATGCGGGATCGGCTCGGGCGCCAGCGCGAAGGCGAGATTGCCATCGGCGTCGATCTCGATGTGGCGTTCATGCCAGCCGTCGCCTGTCTTGACCGCCTGGTTGATCGGCAGCGCGTCGAAGAACTCGTTGGCGACGACGATAATGGGCCCTTCCGGCACCTCGCGCAGCGCCGCATGCCAGAACATCGGCACCGGCAATTGCTCGAGCGTCTTTTCCTGCTCGCCCTGCAAGACCGGGCTGATCTCGACCAGGTGCAGCACGGCGGCGTCGCGGAAGGCCGGCATCACCTTCGCCGCGCGCAGCGCGTCGTTCATCATGGTGCCGCGGCCGGGGCCGAGCTCGACGATGCGGACATTGGACGGCTCGCCCATCTTCTTCCACACCGCTGCCATCCATAGCCCGATCAGCTCGCCGAACATCTGGCTGATCTCCGGCGAGGTGACGAAATCGCCGCGCTCGCCGAGCGGATCGTGCGTCGTATAGTAGCCGTGTGTGTGGTTGGTGAGGCACAGCGTCATGAATTCGCCGACCGGCATGGGACCCGCGGCCGTGATTCGCCGGCGGATTTCGGTTTCCAGCGGCGTGATGTCGTCCATGGTCAGCTTTGCTGCGGCGTCCGCCTGAGCGCGTAAATGATGACGCCCACGCCGATCACGATCATCGGCCAGGACAACACCATGCCTTTGGTCAGGCCGTAGGCGAGCTTCTCGATCTGCGGATCGGGCTCGCGGAATAATTCGCCGACATTGCGGGCGATGCCATAGCAGACCATGAAAGCGCCGAGGATGAGACCACGGCGTTTCAGCGCGCCAAATCGCACGAGCAGCGCCAGCACCGTGAACAGGATCAAGCCTTCCATCCCCGCTTCGTAGAGCTGGCTCGGATGGCGCGGCAGCGGATCGGGCGCGCGCGGAAAGATCATCGCCCAGGGCACATTGCTTGGCCGGCCCCACAATTCGCCGTTGATGAAATTGGCGATGCGGCCGAGGAACAGGCCGATCGGGCCGACCGCGCAGGTCAGGTCACCCAACGACAGGACGGGAATGTTGCGCTGGCGCGCAAACAGGAACACTGCGATGACGCAGCCGAGGAAACCACCATGGAACGACATGCCGCCGTGCCACAGCATGACGATCTCGAGCGGTTGTTCGGAGAAATAGGCGAGGTCGTAGAATAGCACCTGGCCAAGCCTGCCCCCGACGATGATGCCGAGCGTCACCCAGAGGATGAAGTCGTCGAAGTCGAGGACGGTGAGCGGCGCCTTGCCACCCCACAGGTGCGGCCGTTTGATGATGGCGCGCGCATAGACCCAGCCGAGCAGGATGCCGGTGATGTAGGCGAGCGCGTACCAGCGGATCGGAAAGGGCCCGATCTGCAGCAGCACTGGATCGAAATCGGGATAGGGAATGACGAGCGGCGACATTAGCGGCGTCCGGATGTGCGGCGTGGCTATGTAGCACGCCGGGCCTTGCGGGCCGATGACCGGTTCGCCATTGTTAAGGGCGAACGGCGTCAAGAAAGCGAGAGACGAGCATGACCCAGACCAGCAACCGCTTTTTCGACGAGATGGCGCGTTTGATGAACGATGCCGCGGGCGTCGCGCAAGGGGTTCGGCGCGAGTTCGACACATTGTTCCGCAGCCAGGCCGAGCGCATTTTGCGCGAGCTCGACGTGGTCCAGCGTGAGGAATTCGAGGCGGTCAAGGAGATGGCGCGGCTCGCCCGCGAGGAGAATGAGGCGCTCAAGGCGCGCCTTGAGGCGCTTGAGGGGAAGGCGGGCGAGAAGCCGGCCAAGAAGAGCAAGTCCGCGCCGGAAGCCTGAATTAACGCGATTTCTCGGCTTTCTTGCCCTTTACGGGGCGCATCGCTATAACCCGCCCCGAAACGCGGCCCCCGGCACCCCTGGAGGCACGCCGCGTTCGCGGGGCGGCCGAAAATGCCGCCTTTTCCATTGGTTTGAGACAGAGGATTGAGTCATGGCCACCGTCCAGCAGATGAAAGCGACGGCGCGCCCGAAAGGCGGCAAGGGGGCCGCCCGGTCAGCGCGTCGCTCCGGCAATGTGCCGGGCGTTATTTACGGCGAGAACAAGCCCCCGATCATGGTGCTCATCGAGCACGACGAATTGCGCAAGCGCATTTATGCGGGGCGCTTCCTCACCACGCTCTACGAAATCGACGTCGACGGCACCAAGCATCGCGTGATCCCGCGCGACTTCCAGCTTGACGCGATCAAGGACCTGCCGATGCACGTGGACTTCCTCCGCGTCGCGGAAGGCGCCACCATCCGCGTCAAGATTCCCGTGCACGTGATGGGCGCCGAGTTGTCGCCCGGCGTGAAGCGCGGTGGCGCGGTCAATATCGTGACCCACACCGTCGAGGTGGTGTGCCCGGCCGATGCCATTCCGGAATTGATCGACGTCGACATCAGCGAACTCGACATCAGCCATTCCAAGCACCTCAACGAGGTTGATCTGCCGAAGGGCATCCGAGTTGTCGGCCGCGCCGACATGACGCTGGTCACTGTGGTGCCGCCGTCCGGTTACGCCGAAGAAATGAAGGCCGCTGCCGAAGCTGCTGCTGCTGCTGCTGCCGCTGCCGCTGCCGCCGCCGCAGCCGGTGTGGCTCCCGGCGCGGAAGGCGCCGCTCCCGGTGCTGCGCCTGGCGCTGCGCCCGGTGCTGCTCCCGGCGGTGCGCCCGCGGCCGGTGCTGCGCCCGCAGCCGCGGCCAAGCCCGAGAAGAAGTAAGGCGGCGCCTTCGGGCGCTGCCGTTCCGGCGTACGCATCATAAGGTGGCGACGCCATGCTGCTTTTCGTCGGCCTCGGCAATCCCGGCCCACAATACGCCGGCAACCGCCACAACATCGGCTTCATGGCCGTGCAGGCCATCGCACGCCGCCACGACATCAAGCCGTGGCGGCGGAAATTCCAGGGCGTCGCGGTCGAAGGCGCGGTCGGCGGCGAGCGCGTGCAGCTTCTCCTGCCGGGCACTTATATGAATGAGTCAGGGCGCGCGGTGCAGGAAGCGGCGCGCTTCTACAAAATCGAAGCCAATGAGGTCGTGGTTTTTCACGACGAAGCCGAGCTGCGGCCCGGCAAGGTCCGTGTGAAAATCGGTGGCGGCAATGCCGGCCACAACGGGCTGCGCTCGATCTCCGAGCATATCGGCAATGATTATCGCCGGGTGCGATTGGGCATCGGCCATCCGGGCGACAAGAACTTGATGGAAGGTTACGTGTTGCGCGACTTCGGCAAAGACGAATGGCCCTGGGTTGAAGCGCTCTGCGACGTCGTGGCCGACAATGTTTCGCTGCTGATTGAGGGCAAGGACTTCGACGTTCCAGAATCGTGTGCATCTGGCCATGAGCGCCAAGGGCTTCGAAGAGGATGGCGACGAGCCCGATTCCAAAGAGTGACGTAAGGACCAATCCATGGGATTCAAATGCGGCATCGTCGGCTTGCCGAATGTCGGCAAGTCGACGCTCTTCAATGCGCTGACCGAGACGGCGGCGGCGCAGGCCGCCAATTATCCGTTCTGCACCATTGAGCCGAATGTCGGCGAGATTGCCGTGCCCGATCCACGTCTCGGCAAGCTCGCCGCGCTTGCCAAATCCGAGCAGATCGTCCCTACCCGCATTTCCTTCGTCGATATCGCCGGACTGGTGCGCGGCGCATCGAAAGGCGAGGGCCTCGGCAACCAGTTCCTCGCCAACATCCGTGAAGTCGACGCCATCATTCACGTCGTGCGCTGCTTCGAGGACACCGACGTCACGCATGTCGAGGGTAAGATCGATCCAATCGCCGACATCGAGACGATCGAAACCGAACTGATGCTCGCCGATCTCGAAAGCCTGGAAAAGCGCGTCGATGCGCTGGAAAAGAAGGCCAAGGGCAACGACAAGGAGGCGAAGGAAGCGCTCGACCTGATCAATCGCGCGCTCGTTCTGCTGCGCGAGGGCAAGCCGGCGCGCCTGGTCGAGCGCAAGCCCGAGGAAGAGAAGCTGTTTCATTCGCTCGGCCTGCTCACCTCCGCGCCGGTGCTTTACGCCTGCAATGTCGAGGAGACGTCCGCTGCGAGCGGCAACTCTTTCTCGCGCAAGGTCGAGGCGCGCGCCAAGGAAGAGGGCGCGGTCGCGGTGGTGATCTCGGCCAAGATCGAATCCGAGATCGCCATGCTGCCGCCGGGCGAGCGCGCTGACTATCTCGAAGCGGTCGGCCTCAAGGAGACCGGTCTCGATCGCTTGATCCGCGCCGGTTACGCGCTGCTGCATCTGGTGACCTATTTCACCGCGGGACCGAAAGAGACGCGCGCCTGGACCATCACGCAAGGCACCAAGGCGCCGCAGGCGGCCGGAGTGATCCACACCGATTTCGAGAAGGGCTTCATCCGCGCCGAGACCATCGGCTACGACGACTACATCGCCACCGGCGGCGAAACCGGCGCGAAAGAGGCCGGCAAGATGCGGCTCGAGGGCAAGGACTATGTCGTCGCCGACGGCGACGTGATGCATTTCCGCTTCGCTACATAGCGTCGGCGGAACCGCATAGCTCGCTATCGCTGCGCAGTATTGAGTGCCCATCCGCTTTCGCAGATGATGCGCGGCATGAGCGCAAGACTTTACTGGGAGGATTTCGAGCCCGGCGCCGTCGCGGTCTATGGTCCGCGGCTGGTGACGCGCGAGGAGATCGTTGCCTTCGCCGCCGAGTTCGATCCGCAGCCGATGCACCTCGACGAGATGGCGGCGCGCGACACCATGCTCGGCGGGCTGGGCGCTTCCGGCTGGCACATGTGCTGCATCTTCATGCGCATCATCGCCGATGGCTTCGTGCTCAATTCCAGTTCGATAGGCGGGCCGGGCGTCGAGGAGACGCGTTGGCTCGCGCCGCTGCGGCCCGGCACGCAAGTCCGCGTGCGGGCGAAGGTGATCGAGGCACGTGCATCGAAGAGCCGGCCGGAGATGGGTTTGGTGAAGTTCGAATATCTGCTGGTCGACGAGGCCGATGCGCCGTTGATGAGCCTGACGACGACGCAGATGTTCGGGCGCCGCCAGGCCGGAGCGGCCGCATGAAGTATTTCGAGGACATCGAGGTGGGCGAGGCTTACGCGGTCGGCCGCCACACGTTCGGCGCCGATGAAATCAAGGCATTCGCCCGTCGTTTCGATCCGCAGCTTTTCCACGTCGATGAGGCAGCAGGCGCGGCCTCGCATTTCGGCGGCCTCTGCGCTTCGGGCTGGCACACCGCAGTTGCCTGGATGCGGCTGATGGTCGACTACCGTCGCCGTTTCGTCGAGCAGGCGCTCGCACGGGGTGAGCCGGTTGCCGGCACCGGTCCGGCGCTCGGCTTTCGCGAGCTCAAATGGCTCAAACCGGTCTATGCCGGAGACACCATCGACTATTCGACCGAAGTCGTGGAGACTCGCGTCTCCGAAAGCCGGCCGGGCTTCGGGCTGATGACAGTCCGCTCGACCGGTATCAACCAGAATGGCGAGCCGGTGATTTCGTTTGTCAGCACCACCTTTGTCGAACGGCGGCCGCGGCAATGACCGTATCTTCGACGGCGGAACCTGATGCCAAAAACGTCGAACAGCGCGCCATGGGCGTCGCCTGCGGCGCCCACGCGCTGCACGACGGCTATACCGATCTGATCTATGTGATGCTGCCGATCTGGCAGCATGAGTTCGGCCTCGGCTATGCCGCGCTCGGCCTGATGAAGACGGTGTTCTCCGGCACGCTCGCCGGTTTCCAGATTCCCGCGGGCTTGCTTGCCGAACGTTTCGGCCCACCCGTGGTGCTGGCGCTTGGCACCGCGCTTGCCGGCGTCGGCTATGTGCTCGCCGGCTTCAGTGGCGGCGTGGCGACGCTGGTGGCGGCGCTGTTCGTCGGCGGACTCGGTGCCAGCACGCAGCACCCGCTTGGCTCGTCGGTCATCGCGCATGCCTTTGCCGGCCCGCGCTCGCTGAAGGCGCTCGGCACGTATAATTTCGCCGGCGACATTGGCAAGATGACGCTGCCGGCGGCGGCGTCGCTGCTGTTCGTGGTGCTGCCGTGGCGGCACGCGTTGATGCTGCTCGGTGGCCTCGGCGTGGTTGCGGCTGCTGCGATCTTTGTCGCGATGCCGCGCGTCGCGGCTGATGCGCCAGCGAAAAAGAAGGATGGAGACGCAGCCGCTCGTGGTGTGCCCCCGCCTTATGGATTCCCGCTGCTGCTTGCCGTCGGCATCATCGACAGTGCGACGCGTATGGCCTTCCTCACGTTCCTGCCATTCGTCCTGACCGCCAAGGGCGCGAGCCTCCCGACCATCGGCGTTTCGCTGACGCTGGTGTTCGCCGGCGGCGCAGCCGGCAAGCTGGTGTGCGCCTTCATCGGCGCGCGCATCGGCGCGGTTGCGACCGTGTGGCTCACCGAGGCAGTGACCGCGCTCGGCATTGTCACGCTGCTGCCGCTCTCGCTCGACGCTGCGCTGTTCTTGCTGCCGGTGATCGGTGTCGCGCTCAATGGCACGTCGTCGGTGCTCTACGGATCGGTGCCCGATCTGGTCGAGCCGGCGCGTCGCACCCACGCCTTCAGCGTCTTCTATACTGGCACGATCGGAGCCGGCGCGGTCTCGCCCGCGATCTACGGCGTGCTCGGCGATGCGGTCGGCGTGCCGTCGGCGCTGATGGTCGTTGCCGCGGTGGTGTTGCTGACGTTGCCGCTCACGCTGGCGCTGCGGCCGGCGTTGGCGCGCGCTATCGCTTCGCCCTGACCTGTCGCACGACGGCGGACGGCAAGACATCGAGATAAGGTCCGAGCAGGAACGCTTCGCCCGAGCCGCTGCCGTACATGCGGTCATGCGCGTCAATCATTGCTCGCACCGGCGTTTTGCAGGCTGAGATCGAGTTGACGATCAGATCGTTGATCTCGTCGGGACGCAGCTCGGCCCTGTAGCGCGGATCCGCCGACACGCGATGGATGATGCATTCGGTCGCGTGCTGCACCAGCGGCAGCAGCGCCTCGTCCCGCTGATGCACCGACATCTGCATCCAGGCGGCGGGGTCGGGGGCGGGGACTTGGGTATCGAGTGAGACGCTGAGCACAAGCGACAATCCGAACAATGGTTTCAGAATCATCTCTTGATGGTCTCTTCGGTCCCGGCGAATCAGTTCGACATCGTGGGTAACGCAGCCGGAGTCGCGCCGTCACGAGAAACTTGAATCGAATGCGCAGGAATGCCGGATGTGTGGAGTCGGAGTCACATCGCGTTGCAGGCCTCATACAGCGCCTGTCGATCGCTAAGCGATTCAGAAACTCATGGATTTGCCGATTTCGATTGCGGGCCAGGGAACCGAAGCTGTGCTGTGATCGTTTATGACGGTGGGATGGCAACGAAACCGAAAAAGTTAACGCGGCGGCCGAAGCGCATCCTCAGCGCTGGGCTGGGTGCGCGCATGACTCCCGAGCAGACAAGCTTGTTGCGGCAGCTGGCGTTCGATGGCTACGAAATCGACGCCTTCAGCGAGCAGCTCACGCAAGACGAAGCCGCCAGGCGCATCGCCATGTTGCAAGCCAAGCTGCGGCTGATCGATGGACCGCCGCACACGCTCTAAGCGGGAACTTCGCGAGGAACCGCGGACGCCTCCCGGCGTTTTCTTCGCTTCATGCGGAAAGGCAGGAGGACCTCATGATTGATTATCGCCACGCCGCGATTGCGCTCGCGCTGTTTGCCAGTGCAGGCGCGGTCAAAGCGCAGACAACGGTGATCACGCGCGAGCCTGTGGAGTTGCGGACCGTTGTGACCACTGAGCCTTTGCAGCTCTCGCCGGTGCAGCGGCAGACGATTTATCGCACCATCGTGCAAGAGCCGGTGGAGGCAGCGCCGCCGCCGACTGTTGAATACCGTGTCGGCATGCGGGTGCCGCCGAGTGCGCGGCTCTACGCCGTGCCGCAGTCCGTCGTGACCGAAGTACCGGCGGTGCGGACCTATAAATATATGGTGGTCAATCACCATGTCGTTCTGGTCGATCCGGCCACAAGCGAAGTGGTCGACGAACTGGCTGACTAAGCCAGTCGCCGTCCTGTGACGCGGTCCGGCGCGAACAGCGCCGGATCGCTTTACGTTGTGTGGGATGAAATGCATTTACCTTGACGGGTGCAGAGCGGGCATGCGCATCCGGGCGGTGCTGGATTTCCGGCGCTTCGCGGTCCATACTAGGCATCGAGGAGCGATAGTGATGTCTATGATTAACTACGGGGCGCCGTCCGAACTTTTTCCCAGCCGCAGCCGCAAGGCGCGCCGGCCGATCGGTTACAAGCGTTTCCCCACCGCCGCGGAGGCGATCCGTTTCGCGATCGAAGAACTGCCGCCCGAGCTTCTGCTCGGCGCCTACCTCGAGGTGGAAGAGCAACGCTTCGACGGCAACGGCATTCGCCGGCTGTACGACAGCGCCGACTATCCCTTGCCGCGCAAGACCGCCAAGAAGGTCGCGGCCAACTAATCCGGATTCCAGAGCCTGATACACGCAACCGTTTCGCGATGCGGAACGACTGCGCCTCCATTGCGTTTGCTTCCCAAGACAGGGGCGACGAAGGCAATGGATTCCCAATCCGATGAGACGGCCGTAGAAACGGTGGTGGCCGATCGGGGCGCGCTTGCCTTGATCGGCCTTATGCTGGGAGCGGTGACGCTGATGGTGTCGATTACGGCCGCGGTCGCGGTCACCGATTTTCGCGGCGGCGAGATGCGCAGCGTCGCCAACGTGCCGGTCGCCGCCGTGACGCCGGTTATCGCGCGCTGATCGTCCAAGAAAATAGCCCCGCCGAAGCGGGGCCAAGTTTATGGGAGGATTGTCCGAAGACGACATCGCTCGAGCCGCATGTCGCTTAACAGGTTAGACCGGCGGCTTCTTGCGACCTCAGCCGCTTTCGAACGGGGCGCACTCTAGGGACCGCAAATCTGCGGCGTCCGGCGCCCGTCTGCCTTGTCCCGACTATCCACAGGACGCTGCTGTATAGGCGCAAGGTTACCCACCGCAATTCACAGCGACCGATCGTTGGCCGGGCGCCGGCTCGGCTCCGGCTGGCCGTTCGGGCCGTCCTTCCACTGCTTGAGGCTGTCGCCGATGACCTTCATCGCCGTCATCGCCGCGTGGCTCAGGCTGGCATAGCCGGCGATCTCGCGGCTGACGCGCTCGCCCTCGTTGCGCAGCATGTCACGGACGCCTTGCAGTTCGAGAATGACGCGATCGATTTCTTCCATCGAGGCGCCGGAGACACGGCGGATCAACGAGTTGAGGTTGTCGCTGACGCCGCCGTCGCCGCCGTCGTCGCGCTGCCGGCGCAGAAAGGCGACGTCGCGGCGCACGAATTCGCGGATTTCACCTTCGACCGCGTTCGCCGCCGCCTGATTGATCTCGCTCAGCCGTTCCGGCGGACGCCGGTCGGGCGGTGCGAATTTCTCGGGGCCGGATTTTTCCGGAACGTCGCCGCCAAGCCGCTCGGATCTCATGGCCGTCATGTCCTACTCCTGCACAGGCGCAAACCGTTTGCGCCGACCGCCCCCTTGAGGACGATTGCCGCATGACACTTGGGCGACGGTGGGGCGGGGGGCCGGTTCCGGGCGGTATCCCGGAGCCGTCACCAGTTCAGCTTGAAGCCGGCGGTGATGGTCTTGTTGACGTAGGTCTGGCCGGGATCGGTCACCGAGGTGGTGACATGGAGCGGGCCGAACAGTTTCTGGTCGGCGCTGAGCGTGTTGTGGGTGACCGGGTCGTTGCTGGCGGTGGTCCAGCCGGCGCCGAAGGTCGTGCCGGTCGGCGCGACATTGAACTTCACCGACCGCGCGTTGTCGTAGACCTGCGGGGCGGGGGTCACCGGTGCGGGACCCGCGAGCGTCGCCGTGGTCGGTGCGGCTGCGGTCGAGGTGGCCGGATTGAAGTTGAAATTCTCGATCACCGAGTAATTGTCCTCGAGCGTGACGGAGAGGTCCTTGCCAACCGGAACCGAGTGCTTGAGCGTGCCGCCGATCTTGCCCTGGTCGCTGCCCTGATCGAGGCGCGCATCGACCGAGGCGACATTGGGCACGCCGACCGAGGCCCAGGCGGCCGCGGAGCCGCGGTCGCTCGTCGTGGTGCCGGGCAGCGGCTTGTCGGGCTGATAGACGGAGGAGGCCGGCGCGGCGAGATTGACGTCGGCGCCGACATTGCTGTCAAGGTCGGGCGTGTCGAGCGTCAGCGGCTTCTTGAGCGCGACCGAACTGGAACCGTCGGGCTTGTCGTTGCTCTTGATGTCGAGGGCGGCCGGCGCCGACAGCGTACGCGCGTGCAGCGCGCGCGCGGGCTTCTTGGTCTCGAGCGTGGCCGGGTCGAACAGTAGCGCGCGGCCGAGCAGGTCGCTTTCCTCGGGCGTCAGCGGCTTCGGAAAATCACCGTCGTACGATGGCGCCGGCGCGGTGATCCGCACGTCCTGCGCCAGCGCAGCCGACACGATCGAGAGCGGCCCGGTGAGGGCCGCAATGGCTCCGACAGCGCCGTAAAGCGCGCGTGCTCGCATGCAACTCCCCCGAATGACTTCGCCGGTGACTGTTCGTCGTCGCGTTATTTCGGCGCAAACCGGTTAATCAAGGGTTGCGTTTCTGGCACGGAACTTGGGCAAATAGATGGTCCGTTGATGACATGAAACTGGAACTTTTGCCCGCGCGTTGGCTTGGCAATTCGGATTTGAGGAGGAAGCCATGCCCGCAATGCTGCCAGTGATCTTTGCCGCCACGCAGCTTGTGCTGACGGCGCAGGATGTGCCGCAACTCAATGTCGAGCCGAGCTGCCGCTCGGCGGCCAATACCGTCATCCGCCAGGCTAACCGCGACGCCGACGCCTGCCTGCGCGATGAGCAACAGGCGCGCGACAAGTTGCAGAACGAATGGGGGAGCTTCAGTAGGGCGGCGCAGGCGCGCTGCCTGCGGCTATCGCATTCGGGCGGGCAGCCGAGCTACGTCGAACTGCTCACGTGCCTGGAGGTTGCGAAAACATCCAGGGAGCTGCCGGGCGAGGACCGGCTCAACGGCTTCGGCGGCGACGTGGGCCGTTAGCCCTTCTTGACCGGCGCGTTACCGAACGGATTGCCCGCCGCGCCCTGCGACTGCGCCAGCTTGTAGGCGGACAACTGCTTCGGCTTGTCCTTGTCGGCTTTCGGCTTCTTCTTTTCCTTGGTCTGCCGCATCTGACCCTTGGCCATGACACCCTCCTTGGAAATCGGTGCCGGAATGGTGACGCGGAGGAGGCCGCTCGGCAAGGCCCTCGGGTGGGGCTCGGGTCAGGACTGGGTCTTGGACTTCGGCGTCTTCGGCTTGGGCTCGGGTTTGGCCTCGGCGGCGGGCGGCGGCGCCTTGCCGCTCATCTTGTCGTCGATGCACTTGGTGACGACGTCGGCGCGCTTGTCGAGCGCCATATCCTTGTGCGCCTTTTCGACCGACATCCAGCATTGCAACGCCGCTTCTTCGTGCGTCATCGGCTTGGCTGGCTCCTTGGCCTGCTCCTGCGGCGCAGCCTGCGCGCTCGGCGACCCCGGGCTGTCGGTCTGGCAGGCGCTCAGCAGCGTGGCGGCGGCGAGCAGCGTCAATGCGGCGACGCATCTGGCGGCGAAGTAAGTCATCGCAATCGATCCGGAAACCTGTGTGGTGCGCCCCGCTTCAGCGAATCGGGCGCAACTATTTGCCGCGCCGGAGCGAAATTGCAAGCCGCCGACGGCGGCGCGCGGCCGCTTCGTTAAGGCTCCGTCAAGCGATTCGGCGTGATGCTTCATCACGATTGCGTGCGGGCGCGGACCGCGCCGCCAAGTCCAAGCGTTTCCTTGCCGACCGGAACCTTTGGAGCAAGAACAATGCGATATTTTCAGGGATTGCAGGGATTGCTTGTGACGGCCGCGGCCGCCGCGATGTTCGCGGGCGCGGCGCGCGCCGAGGACATGATCGACCCGGCGACGGCCGACGGGCCGGTCGTCGGCGTCGGCGTCATCTGCAACACCAGCGAACAGGCCGAGGCCTTCGTCAGCCTGCGCCAGCAGGGCCAGGACGTAACGCCGGCCGTGGCGCAGGTGAACCAGACGGCGCAGCAGCCGAAAGCCTGCGGCGTCGCGGCGATTGCCTTCGTGCCGGACAAGACCATCGGCACCAAGACGGTCGGCGGCAAGCTGGTGAAGATCGTGCGCGTCAACGTCGTCGCCGGCTACAACGGCAGCGGCTGGCAGCAGGTCGCCAACACCGTGCAATACGCGATCCTCGAGGCGCAGGGCACCGAGATCTGATCGGCCGCGGCCCCATTCGCAACGCAGCCCCGATAGGCAGCGCGCAAGCGGCGCAATAGACTGGACGCTCCTGCCGGGGAGACGTCCATGCCCATCAATTCGATCAGCTTGCGCCTTGTTGCCGCCGCCGCCTTCGTTCTCGCCACCGCGTTGCCCGCCGTCGCGCAAGCGCCGTCGCCCGACGTGCTCAAGGACCTGGCGCCGACCGGCAAGCTGCGCGCCGCCATCAATTTCGGCAACGGCGTGCTGGCGCAGAAGGGCCCGAACGGCGAGGCGAAGGGCGTGACGCCGGAGTTGGCCGCCGCGCTCGCCAAGAAGCTCGGCGTGCCGGTCGACTACGTGCCGCTGCAGGCCGCCGGCAAGGCCTTCGAGGCGCTGTCCTCGGGCAAAGTCGACATCGCCTTCATCGCCATCGAGCAGAAGCGCGCCGCCCAGATCGACTTCAGCCCGCCTTACGTGCTGATCCAGGGCACGTACCTGGTGCTCAAGGATTCGCGGCTCAAGGACGTCGGCGACGTCGACAAAGACGGCGTGCGCATCGGCGTCGGCCTCGCCTCGGTCTACGACCTTTATCTGACGCGCACGCTCAAGCACGCGACGCTGGTGCGCAACACCGTCGGCGGCGCCGCGGCCGGCATTCCGCCGTTCCGCGAGCAGCATCTCGACGCTGCGGCCGGCGTGCGCGAGCCGCTCGACGCCTACGCCAAAGAGCACGCCGACGTGCGCGTGATGCCCGGGCATTTCGAGGAAATCCGCCAGGCGATGGGCACGCAGAAGGGCCACGCCGCGGGCGCCGCCTACGTGCGCGCCTTCATCGAGGAGATGAAGGCCGACGGCTTCGTCGCCGATGCGCTCAAGCGCTCCGGGCAGACCGCGCCAGTCGCGCCGGCGGAGATGTAACGCCACCGCCGACTGTCGTCCCCGCGAAAGCGGGGACCCAGTAATCACGGAACAGCGTAGCGTTTACTGGATCGTCCGCCTTCGCAGACGATGACAACAGAATTTGTTGCGAGCGCATGGGCTCCTCGGGGAGGTTTGAATTTCGGGCAAGCTTCATCACCCGTATTCTTTGCGGGGCCCCATCAGATCTCGACCAGATGCGAGCAATGGCTGCGCAGTTAGCTGATGAAACTATGATCCTTCGTGTTGGACGCGCAGTGGTTTACGCGCTGGCGAAACAAGCTAATAAAGAATGGGACTCGGAAGCCGTGGCCAAAGCGCTTGCACCGGAAAGTCTGAGCCTTGCTGCGGATGACTTTAAGGACGCTCTGCAGTCGGCTCGAAGGAAGATGGGCAAAACTTTCCGAATTGCCGGAGGGCCGCTAGAACGCCTTTTGCGCGAAGTTAGTTCACCGACGCCTTAGCGCCGACGATTGCTCTTAAACCCACCGCGCATGCCCGGCCGCCCCATCTTGCTGCGCGGCGACGAGGCTGGCCTCACCCGCGAGCGGGGGAGGGACAAGAAAGTGTCGAGCACTAAGACCGCGCAGTTACTTTTCGTCGGGGCCTGGACGCCGTCCATCCGACCAGCCAAGCGATCAAAACGATAATTGGTATGGGCGCCAGGAGCGCGGAGAGAACAAAACCAATGCCGTAGCCGGCATCAAAAATATCAGGAAACGAGCCGGGCCAAATCAGCGCGATGAGTGGCAAAATGAGCATGGCCTCGACAATGCCAATGCCTTGCCCGGCATCGAAGACGTTGGAAACCATCGTCCAAGCCAGGGAAAACAACAAAACATTTGGCAGGGACAGCACGACCACGGACAGCCACATCGCAGATTTGGCCGCGCCGAAATTCGGCCGCAGGCGGCACGTCACGTATAAAGCAACAAATCCCCAGTTCATGACCGCGAAATCAAATGGCAGGTCTCGGATAAATCTCGAAAAACTATATCCGGAAGGGGGAGGCTGAATGAAACCGAACTTGTAGCCAAGATAGATCATGATCGCGAAGGCGCTTGGACCCAGTGACGCGATCGCAAACGCAATGAGAGGAACGTAAGTCCAGGCCAGCGACTGACCGTTTGCAGAAACCGCGCCTCGTCCCTTGAAATATGCGAACAGGATCGCCAGCAGCATTACGGCGAGGGCCACATACCTGGCCAAGTCCGATGTCGGCGCCGTCAGCATGACATCATCGCGCGCTCATCGCCTTCGTCACGCGCTCGACGCACTTTGAACCATCCGGATCGGACGGCGCCAACGCGGCGAACTTCTGGTAATCCGCCAGGGCGCGTTGCAGATCGTTCTTCCGTTCCCAGGCATTGCCACGGTTATAGAACGCCAAGGCGTAGTTCGGATTGAGCCCGATCGATTTGTTGTAGTCCTCGATGGCGCGGTCGAGTTCGCCCTTGCCGTTATAGGCGGCGCCGCGGTTATTGAACGCCTCGACGTGGTTCGGATTGAGCCGGATCGTCTGGTTGAAATCCTCGATGGCGCGGTCGAACTGGCCCTTGGCGTTGTAGATGTTGCCGCGGTTGTTGAACGCATTGGCGTAGTTCGGAGCAAGCCGGATCGTCTGGTCATAATCCGCGATGGCGCGGTCGAATTGGCCCTTGGCCTTATAGGCGATGCCGCGATTGTAGAACGCATCGGGCTGGTTCGGATTAAGCCGGATCGCCTGGTCGAAATCGGCGATGGCGCGGTCGGGCTGGCGGTTGGCGTTATAGGCGGTGCCGCGGTTGTAGTACGGATCGGCGCGCTTCGGATCGAGCCGGATCGCCTGGTCGAAATTCTCGATGGCGCGGTCGAATTGGCCTTTGGTGAGATAGGTGTTGCCGCGGTTGTTCAAGGCCAGCACGAAGTTTGGATTGAGCCGGAGCGATTGGTCGTAATCCTCGAGCGCGCGGTCATAGTCGCGTTTGTCAAATGAGGCGTTGGCGCGGTTGAAGAACGCCAAGGCGTAGTCCGGCTGAAGCCGGATCGCTTCGTTGCAATCGGCGAGCGCCTTGTCGCTTTGCTGTTTTCCGTTCCACTCGGAGCAGCGATTGTTGAAAAGCGCGGCCAGCTGATGGCCGCTATATCGGCCGGACTCGATCGCGCGTGTGCACGAAGCGATGGCCCCGTAGCCAGTTGCCTTTGCACACGCCGCGTAATCGTCGGCCGCGGCAGGCGCCGCCGCCAGCAGGATTGCCGATGTGAAGGCCAGCGCGGCCAGCGCGCCCCGCAGAAGTGACGTCATAGGGGTGTCCGTCGAATGGATCCGATGATTGTTTGTCGCTCGCAACCGCCGGAAGGTTCAATCGCGCAAGCTTAGCCGCGCGCGCTGGCGGCCGCTACCGCCTGCGATTGCTCTTGAACCCGCCGCGCATGCCCGGCCGCCCCATCTTGCTGCGCGGCGAGGCCGCGGGCTTCGCCTCGTGGGTCACGGCGATGCCCATCTCATCCAAATCAGGCTTATGAGGACGCGAGCGCCGCAGCCCCGGGTTCTGCGCCGCCATGACGTCGCGCGCCGTCGGATTGTCGAGCACCGCGAGCTCGGTCTGCTTGAGCCGCTTGATCTCGTCGCGCAGGCGCGCTGCCTCTTCGAAGTCGAGATCGGCGGCGGCCTCGCGCATGCGCTTTTCCATGTCGGCGACCACGGCCTCCAGATTGTGGCCGATGGTCGCGGCCTCGGCGAACTCGCCTTCGCTCGCGTCACCGGTGGAAATGAGCACGTGGTCGCGCTCGTAGACGCTGTCGAGGATGTTGTGGATCGAGCGCTTGATGCTCTCCGGCGTGATGCCATTCGCGGTGTTGTACTCGACTTGCTTCTCGCGCCGCCGATTGGTTTCCTCGATGGCGCGCTGCATCGAGCCGGTCACCTGGTCGGCATAGAGCAGCACACGGCCATCGACATTGCGCGCGGCGCGGCCGATGGTCTGGATCAATGACGTCTCGCTGCGCAGAAAGCCTTCCTTGTCGGCGTCGAGAATGGCGACCAGCGCGCATTCCGGAATGTCGAGGCCCTCGCGCAAGAGGTTGATGCCAACCAGCGCGTCGAAAGCGCCGAGCCGCAAGTCACGGATGATCTCGATGCGCTCCAGCGTGTCGATGTCGGAGTGCATGTAGCGCACGCGAATGCCCTGCTCGTGCAGATATTCGGTGAGGTCCTCGGCCATGCGCTTGGTCAGCACCGTGACCAGCGAGCGGTAGCCGCGCTGCGCCACGGCGCGCACCTCGCCGACCAGGTCGTCGACCTGCGTGCGCGCCGGACGGATTTCCACCGGCGGATCGATCAGCCCGGTCGGGCGGATGACCTGCTCGACGAAGACGCCACCGGATTCGTTGAGCTCCCAGGGCCCCGGCGTCGCCGAGACGCCGACGGTCTGCGGCCGCATCGCGTCCCATTCCTCGAAGCGGAGCGGGCGGTTGTCCATGCACGAGGGCAGGCGGAAGCCGTATTCGGCGAGCGTCGCCTTGCGGCGGAAGTCGCCGCGGAACATGCCGCCGAGCTGCGGCACGGTGACGTGGCTTTCGTCGCAGAACACCAGCGCGTTGTCGGGGACGTATTCGAACAGCGTCGGCGGCGGCTCGCCCGGCTTGCGGCCGGTGAGATAGCGCGAATAGTTCTCGATGCCGGCGCAGGCGCCGGTCGCCTCCATCATTTCGAGGTCGAAGGTGGTGCGCTGCTCGAGCCGTTGCGCTTCGAGCAGGCGGCCGGCGGCGTTGAGCTGCGCCAAGCGATCGCGCAATTCATTCTTGATGCCGGCGATCGCCTGCAATAGCGTCGGGCGCGGCGTGACGTAGTGCGAATTGGCGTAGATCTTGACGAAGTCGAGCTCGTCGGTCTTTGCGCCGGTGAGCGGGTCCATCTCCTCGATCTTCTCGATCTCGTCGCCGAACAGATGAATGCGCCAGGCACGGTCTTCGTAGTGCGCCGGGAAGATGTCGATGGTGTCGCCGCGCACGCGGAACGAGCCGCGATAGAAGTCGGCCTGGCTGCGCTTGTATTGCAGCGCCACGAGGTCGGCGAGCAGCTGCCGCTGGTCGAGCTTGCCGCCGACCTTGAGCGTGAAGGTCATGGCCGAATAGGTCTCGACCGAGCCGATGCCGTAGATGCAGGACACCGAGGCGACGATGATGACGTCGTCGCGTTCCAAGAGCGCGCGCGTCGCCGAATGGCGCATGCGGTCGATCTGCTCATTGATCGATGATTCCTTCTCGATATAGGTGTCGGTGCGCGGCACGTAGGCTTCGGGCTGGTAGTAGTCGTAATACGAGACGAAATATTCCACCGCGTTGTCGGGGAAGAACGACTTGAACTCGCCGTAGAGCTGCGCCGCCAGCGTCTTGTTCGGCGCCAGGATGAGCGCCGGGCGCTGCGTCGCCTCGATCACCTGCGCCATGGTGAAGGTCTTGCCGGAGCCGGTGACGCCGAGCAGAACCTGGGTTCGGTCGTTGCGCGTGACGCCCTCGACCAGCTCCTTGATCGCCTGCGGCTGGTCGCCCTTCGGCTCGAAGTCGGAGGCGATGACCAGCTTCTTGCCACCTTCCGATTTCGCCGGACGGGCGGGACGGTGCGGCATCCACACCGCGCCGTGGCCGGCGGCGAATTCGGGACGGCCCTCGCGCAACAGTTTTTCCAGTGATTGCTGACTCGCCATGCCGGCGAAGCCGCCCGGCTGCGTCGGCAGGTCGGCGCGCGGCAGGCGATATTTGGAATCTTTCTTTGCCTCCCCACGCACCGACTGTTCCCTCCCCCCTTGCGGGGGAGGGTTAGGGTGGGGGGTGGCTGGATTCACCGCATCGCCGTCACCCCCACCCCCGACCCCTCCCCGCAAGGGGGAGGGGAGTTCGGCATCGCTTGCGTCGAGTCCGAGTTCTTTTTCCAACTGCGGATCGAGTCCGCTGATCGGCGAGCCCGTGTAATCGCGCTGCGGCGCCTCGGAAAATCCCTGCGCCGATTTGCGCGCGGTGTGCGCGGCGGAGAAATCGCGCCGGCGGTCCCACGAATTGTCCGGCGGCGGCGCAAATCCCGAATTTTGTCCTGTTCCGGAACCCAAGCCCGCGGTGCCCTTGTTGATCGCCGGGTTGAGCAGGTCGGCGAGCGCGTCCGGCGTCTGCGGCGCGTCGGGCCGGTTGGCCTTGGCGCGCGTCGGCTTCGCCGGATCCTTGGGTTTCTTGGGGGGTTTGGCCATCGCTTCGAATATGGGGCGAGTCCGCGCGCGGGGAAAGGGTGCCTTACGCGGCTCAAACGCGATGTTATCCTTCGCAAAAATCAGGGAGGATAAAATGGCCGGACTGACACGACGGACGCTCTTGGCGGGGATCGCGGCGGCGCCCTTGGCGGGCGCGGCGCATGCGCAAGCCGGCTGGCCGAGCCGGCCGGTGCGGGTCATCGTGCCTTATCCGCCGGCCGGCGGTGCCGACACCACCGCGCGCATCCTCTACGCCAAGCTCGGCGATCAGCTGAAGCAGAATTTCGTCGTCGAGAACCGCGGCGGCGCCGGCGGCACCATCGGCGAAGCGGTCGCCGCCAAGGCCGAGCCCGACGGCTACACGCTGCTCCACGACGCCACGGCGTTCTCGGTGAACACCGAGCTCTATCCGCATCTGCCGTTCGACTACCGCAAGGACTTCGAGCCGGTGTTCCTGGTGTCGCTGGTGCCGAATATCCTGGTGGTGACGCCGTCGGTGCCGGTGACGACGCTCGCCGACGTCTTCGCCTACATCAAGGCGCAGCCCGACGGCGTCAGCATGGCCTCGTCCGGCAACGGCACGCTGCAGCACCTCTGCCTCGAGATGTTCCGCCACGTCACCGGCCTGAAGATCAACCACGTGCCCTATCGCGGCGGCGGCCCGGCGCTGACCGACGTGATGGCGGGGCAGGTGAAGTTCTTCTTCTCCAACGGCTCGTCGGTGGTCGGCCTCATCAAGGGCGGCAAGGTCAAGGCCATCGCCCACACCGGCAAGGGCCGGCTGGACAGCCTGCCGGACATTCCGCCGGCCTCCGACACGCTGCCGGGCTTCGAGGCCTATGAATGGAACGGCGTGTTCGTGCCGCACGGCACGCCGGCCGCGATCGTGCAGAAGCTCAACAAGGAGCTCAATGTGGCGCTGGCGTCGCCCGAAGTGCAGACGCGCTTCAAGCAGCTCAACATCGCGTCGCGGCCGAACACGCCGGAGGAATTCCACGCCTTCGTCGAGCAGCAGATGACGCTGTGGAGCGGCGTGGTGAAGGAAGCCAACATCAAGCTGGGCTGACGTGTCGCAACCGCCGCGCATTGCCGGGCCGCTCGCGCAGCCGAGGGAGCCTCGCGTCAAGCCGCCGCCGGGCGCCTGGGACTCGCATGCCCATGTGTTCGGCCCGGCCGGCAAATTTCCCTACGCGCCGGGACGCGGCTACACGCCGCCCGATGCGCCGGTCGAGAACTACGTCGCGCTGCTCGATCATCTCGGCTGCGCGCATGGCCTCGTCGTGCAGGGCAACGCGCACGGCTACGACAACAGCGTGGTGCTCGACGCGCTGGCGCGCTATCCGCAGCGGCTGCGCGGCGTCGCCATCACCGACACGCGCATCCAGCCCGCGACTTTGCGTGAGTGGCACAAGCTCGGGATGCGCGGCCTGCGTTTCCATCTGCTGAAGCAGAAGGCCGGCTATGTGCGCGGCGTCGGCCTCGACGTGTTCGCGGTGTTCCGCAAGACCATGGCCGAGCTCGGCTGGGTCATGCAGATTTTCTGCGACGGCGAGGTGCTCCCCGACGTCGCGCCGACGCTGCGCGAGATTGCGCGCGACCTGCCGGTGATCGTCGATCATTACGGCATGGTGGATGCGGCGCGGGGCGTGAACGAGCCGGATTTCCAGGCATTGCTGCGGCTCGTGGGGGAGGGCGCAGTGCATGTCAAAGTGTCGGCGCCCTACCGCGTCTCGAAACTGTTTCCGGATTATGCCGACGCGCGCGCGCTGCACGGGGCATTGCTGCGCGCCAATCCGGAGCGGTTGATGTGGGGCACCGACTGGCCGCATCCCTCCATCGCCGCGGAGGTCATGCCGGACGACGGGCATTTGCTGGATTTGCTGTTCGACTGGACGCCGGATGAGGCGACGCGGCGGAAAATTTTGGTGGAGACGCCGGAGAGGTTGTTCGGAGCTTAACCCTCCCCCGCGAAGCGCGGGGAGGGTCGACCCTCAATCGCTCGCGATCGAGTGTCGGGGCTCTTCTGTCCGCGGCAAGTATCGTCCCCCCACCCCTGACCCCTCCCCGCACTCGCAAGGGCTCGTGGGGGAGGGGAACTACGCCGCCTTCGCCCACAACTGCTTGCTCGCCCGCCGTGCGCCTTCGGCCAATGAGGCGAGCTTCATCCACACGATCTTGGTGTCGACCTGGACGCGGCCGGCAAAGGTGCCGAAGCCGCAGTCGACGCCGGCGATGACATTGTCGCGTCCGACCACCGACGCGAAATTCAGGATGCGGTCGCAGACGACTTCCGGATGCTCGACGGTGTTGACCGTGGAATTGATGACGCCGGGGATGATCTTCTTGCCCGGCGGCAATTTCACATCGCGCCAGATCTTCCATTCGTGCTCGTGGCGCGCATTCGCCGCCGGAAACGACACCGCATGCGGGCGGCCGGACAGGATGATGTCGACGATATCCTTCATTTCCACGTCGGTGTGGTGCGGCGCCACCGTCGAGCCCCAGCACACATGCATGCGCATGCGCTCGGGCGGCAGGTCGCGCACCGCGTGATTGAGCGCGGCGACGTTGGTGGCGATGATCTTGCGATACTCGGCGAGCGGCAGGTCGAGATAGACCATGTGGCGCAGCATCGCGAGATCGGGGCAATCGAGCTGCAAAATGAATCCGGCGTCGACGATCGCCTGATATTCCTTCCGCATCACCTCGGCGAGCGCGAAGATGTAGTCGTGGTCGGTCTTGTAATATTTGTTCTTGAGGTAGCGCGCGATCTGGCCGGGCGAGGGTGAGGTCATGAAGATGTCCTCGCATTTGGCGCCGGCGACCGCCTCTTTGGCGATGTCGATATCGGCCTGCGCCGCCGGCCAGTCCTTCCAGCCGACCGGGCCGTTGCAGGCGGGGCGATGCTGGAAGGGCGAGGCGAAGTGCTTGAGGATCTCGGCGAGCTCGGGGAATTCCGGCTCGCCGGTGCCCATCGGTGGCGCGCTCTCGCCCTCGTAGCCGGTAAGCCGCTTGAGCACGTGCACGGTGTAATCGGTGCGGCCCTGCTCGCCGTCGTTGATGATGTCGAGGCCGCATTCGACTTGCTTCTGCACGACGAGCTTCACTGCCTCGCGCACCGCGGCATCCAGTTCGGCTTTGCGCGCGCCGGGGCCCTTGTCCTCGGCGAGCAGCAGCTCGACGACCTTTGGCGTGCGCGGCAGGCTGCCGGTATGCGTCGTGAGGATGCGATCGGCCATTCTCAAAATCCGCGCACGACTTCGCTGACGTGCTCGACGGCGGGCGGCGATGCGAAGCAATGGCCGACCAGCTTGCGCCATTCCTGGAAGTCGGCGGATTCGCGGAAGTCCTTGGTGTGGTTCTCCAACGTCTCCCATTGCACGAACAGGCGGTAGCGCGCCGGGTTCTCGTGCGACTTCTGCAACGTCATGGCCTTGCAGCCCTTGGCACGCTTGAAGATCGGGCCGGCTTTTTTCACGCCGGATTCGAACTCGGCTTCCATGCCGGGTTTGACGTCGATCTGCGCGATTTCGAGGATCATCATACTGTCCTTGGCACTATCCTGTGAGGTGGAACGCGAGGCTGGACAGCCATTATGCTGAGGGGCGGGAGATGTGAAAAGGGTGGGCACGCGGCCCACCCTTTCTCTATTCCGCCGCCTGCTGCGCGATTTCGGCGTCGATGAAGCCGCCGGATTGCCGGCGCCACAACGCAGCGTAGTGGCCGTCGGCGCGCAGCAATTCGTCGTGCGTGCCCTGCTCGACGATGCGGCCCTGGTCGAGCACGATGAGCCGGTCCATCTGGGCGATGGTCGACAGCCGGTGCGCGATGGCGATCACGGTCTTGCCGCGCATCAGCGTCGACAGGCTGGACTGGATCGCGGCCTCGACCTCGCTGTCGAGCGCGGAGGTTGCCTCGTCGAGCACGAGGATCGGCGCGTTCTTGAGGATGACGCGGGCGATGGCGACGCGCTGGCGCTGGCCGCCGGACAGCTTGACGCCGCGCTCGCCGACCTGGGCGTCGTAGCCGCGGCGGCCGACCTGATCTTCGAGATCGAGGACGAAGTCGTGCGCGTGCGCGAGCTTCGCCGCCTCGATGATGTCGGCCTCGGTCGCGTTTGGCTTGCCGTAGCGGATATTGTCGCGGATCGAGCGGTGCAAGAGCGACGTGTCCTGCGTCACCACCGAGATCTGCGCGCGCAGGCTCTCCTGCGTCACCGAAGCAATGTCCTGGCCGTCGATGAGGATGGCGCCGTCCTCGAGGTCGAAGAAGCGCAACAGCAAATTGACGAGCGTCGACTTGCCGGCGCCGGAACGGCCGACCAGCCCGATTTTCTCGCCGGGTTTGACGTCGAGAGTGAGGTCCTCGATCACGCCGCTTTCTCGGCCGTAGCCGAAGCTGACCTTGTCGAAGCGCACGGCGCCGCGCGTGATGTCGAGCGGCGCGGCGTCGGCGCTGTCGACCAGCGTGTGCGGGCGCGCGATCGTCATCATGCCCTCTTGCACGACGCCGATGTTCTCGAAGATGCCGGTGACCTGCTGTGCTACCCAGTACGAGGCGCCGATGATCTGCATGATCATCGGCAGCGCCATGGCGAGCGCGCCGACCCCGATCTGGCCGGAGCGCACGAGGCCGATGGCGAAGGCGCCGGTGCCGGCGAGCAGCCAGGCGTTAAGCGTGATCAGCGTGACGGTGAACCAGGTGTTGAGGCGCAGCGAGGCGAGGAAGCGGCCGGTGTGGTGGTCGACCGCCTCGCGCACATAGGCGTCCTCGTCGTTGGCGCGTGCGAACAGCTTCACCGTGACGATGTTGGTGTAAGTGTCGACGATGCGGCCGGTCAGCAATGAGCGCGCTTCCGAGACGCCCTTGGACCGGTCGCGCATGCGCGGCACGAAGACGCGCAGCATCACGATGTAAGCGAGGAACCAGAGGACCACGGGCAGCGCGAGCCAGAGGTCGGTGCGCGCGAGCAGGATCAGCGACGAGGTGCCGTAGATCAGGATGAACCAGACCGCGGTGAGCAGAGCCACCAGGCTTTCACGTAATGCCGGACCGGTCTGCATCACGCGGTTGGCGATGCGGCCGGCGAAATCGTTCTGGAAGAACGCCCAGGACTGCCGCACCACGTGCCAGTGGTTCTGCCAGCGGATGCGGTTGGTGACGTTGGCGGCGATCGCCTGATTCATCATCAGGTGCTGCATGGCGGCGGCGGCCGGGCGCAGCACCAGCAGCACCACGGCCATGCCGGCGAACAGCGGCCAGTAGGTCGGGACGATGTCTTCGGGCCTGGTCGTGGTGACCAGCGTCACCACCTTGCCGATGAACACCGGCACGGTGACGTCGAGCAGCGCCACGGCAAAGCCCGCGGCGAACAGCCCGGCGAACAGGCCCTTGGCCTGGCGCGCATAGTGCCAATAGAAGGCGACCAAATCCGGCGGCGGCTCGTTGACCTCCGGCAGGCTGGTCGTCGCCAGCGACTTTTCGAACAGACGGAATATCGGCATTTCCAGACACATTCGCGCGGCCGCCATGAGCGCCGCGCGTCAACCTTCCACTATTGGATTCGAGGGCGGCTGGATAGGCCCACATCGTGTCCAGAGCGTGGCATGCCGCCGGACCGCGGCTGCAAGGTCAAAAGGCGCGCATCCGGCGCAACATCCAGTAGCTCAGCGCGGTGGCGGCGAGGGCGACGAGCGCTGCCCACCAGGTGCCGCCCTCGACATCCTGGAACGGCAGGCCCTTGGTGTTCATGCCGAAGAATCCGGTGACCAGCGTCGGCGGCAGCAGGCACGCGGTCAGGATCGACAGCGTGAACAGGCGCCGGTTGGTGACCTCGGTCATCTTGGCGGCGATCTCGTCGCGCAAGAGGCGCGCGCGCTCGTGCAGCGAGGCGACCTCGGAGTTGATGCCGTCGAGCTTCTGCGCCAGCGTGCTGACGACGGCGGCGACTTCCGCATTCTCGCGGGCGACGCGTGGCTCGATGCGATGAAACATCGAGCGCAGCTGCGCCAGCTGACGATGCACGCGCACGGCCTGCAGGCGGACATGGCCGATGCGGTGACGTTCGTCGGAGGGCTCGTCACCCATGACGTGATCCTCCACGGCGTCGAGCTCGGCGCCGAGCTGGTCGGCCATGCGCGCGATGGCGTCGGCGAACTGGTCGATCACCGCGTCGAGCAGCGACACCGCGGTCGGAAAGCGCTTGCCGGCTTCGATGGCGCGGCGCGTGTTCTCGACCGAATGTAGCGGGCGTTGGCGCGCGGTGATGACGAAGCGCGGCCCCATGACGAAGCGCAGGCGTACGAGATCGTCGCTGGCGTGGTTGAACTCCTGGTGCAGGTCCGGCAGCACGCCGAAGAGCTCGTGGCCGATCGTGTCGAGGCGCAGATGCGTGTCGGTGCCGGCAAGCAATTCGCGCGCCAGCTCCGAGACCGGCGCGGCTTTCGCGATCCAGGCGCGGCAGCGCATGTCGGCGAGGCCGAGATGCACCCAGACCCAGCCGGCGGCCGGCGCGGCGAGCGCGGCGTCGACCTGTTCGTTGGCGAGAGGCTCGGCGCTGCCATCGGGGCGGAAACGGTAGGCCCAGACGATCCCTGTGGTGGGGGCGACATCGGTCAGGTCGGTGGCGGTCATGCTGGCAGTCATGGGCGGTATCCTCTCGCTGGCGAACTTTCGCGAGTGGGTCCGGCGTCCATGACAGGACGATGACAGGCTATTCGGCGGCGTCTGCCGCCGCTTTGCGCAGGCAGGCCGGGCACAGGCAGTCCTCGGCCGGCGAGGACGGCATCGGAACCCGGTAGGGCTCGGCCGCGCACCAGCACTCGCCGGCGAGGCCGCATTCGAAGGCCGCGCCGCAGCGGGCGCAGGTCAGGCGGCGCGGCGCGGGGCGCTCGGAGGACAGTGTCATCCGCCAACTATGGGCGCGGCGGCGCCTGCGGTGCAAGCCGCTGGATTTCAGCGTTCCATCACCGCCGGGCAGGCCTGTTCGATCGGGCGTCGCCGGCTGACCGGCATGTCGTGGAAGAATGAGAGGTTGCTTGCCTGCTCCAGCGCCGTCGCGGTGATCTGGAATTTCTTCACGTAGTCCATCGAGTTGGAGTAGTCCTCCGCCTTGCGGTGGTTGATGTTGGGCATCAGGAAGGCGTTGGCGCGCTGCATGTTCGGATCGTAGATCAGCTTGAACATCGCGCTCGGCACGATCACGCCGTCGTCGCATTGATCCTTGCCACCGCAGATCGATTTGCGCGGCGGCGGGTCGAGCACGATTTCGTTGCCGCAGGCGCTCGATTTCGCGCTGATGGTGATCTTGCCGCCGCCATCGGGATAGATCGGGCCGGTGACGACGCAAAGTTCGCCGCGCGGGTTGTAGAGATTATTGTAGCTACTAGAGGTTGTAAAGCCTCTGCGCCTCGCGCCGCCGCTGTCACAAATCTCACAGCCGAATCGGCGCTAAAGGCGCATGGCGGCTGCCCGTCTCATCGACCTGATCGGCCTCACCGGCGCGGTGCTGACCACGCTGTGCTGGCTGCCGCAGGCGCTGAAGACAGTGCGCGAGCGCGAGACGCGTGCACTGTCGCTCTCGGCGACCGCAGGCTTCACCGGCGGCATGGGGCTGTGGCTGATCTACGGACTCGCCATCCACGACTGGCCGCTGATCGGCTCGAGCGCGGCGACCTTGGCGATGATGGCCGTGATCCTGGCGATGAAGCTGCGCTACGGCTGAGCCGGAACCGGGCCGGGTTGCGACCGTTATGTGACGGGGCCGGCTCAAAAAATTTGCGGTCCCGGGAGAGCAGGGTCAGCCGCACGGGACCGCAAAGGATTTTTACTCAGTACGCAACATACGACAGAAGCATCGTCTGAATAGGCCGGCGATGTGACGCGACGTTGACGTTTAATTTTCGGCTGTGGAAAGCCACGCCGTCCGATATCCAGCCCCCGAGAGCCCCGAGAAACGCTATGCCAGCCTTGTCGCCCTATCTCACGCCGATCGCCTTGCTGATCGGCTCCAACGTCTTCATGACCACCGCCTGGTACTGGCACCTGCGCTTCAAGGAGATCTCGCTCTGGCAGGTCATTCTGATCAGCTGGGGGCTCGCTTTCATCGAATATTGCCTGGCGGTGCCGGCCAATCGCTACGGCAGCGCCGTGTACAGCGCCGCCCAGCTCAAGACCATCCAGGAGATCGTGACGTTGACGGTCTTTGCGGTGTTCTCGATCCTTTATCTCAAGCAGGGCATCACCTGGAATTACGTGGTCGGCTTCGGGCTGATCGCCTCCGGGGCCTTCTTCGTCTTCCGCGGGCCGCTGTGAGAGGCGTTCATTTCGCCGGCGCAACGCGCAGGATGCGGCCCGCTTCGTTGTCGGTGAGCAGATAGATCGCACCATCCGGGCCTTGGCGTACGTCGCGGATGCGCTCGTGCAGGCCCTGCAGCAGCCGCTCTTCCTTCATTGCCTTGTCGCCGTCGAGCGTGAGGCGTGACAAGAGTTCGAATTTCAGCGCGCCATTGATCAGGCTGCCTTTCCAGCCGGGGATGAGATCACCGGTGTAGAAAGCCATGCCGGACGGCGCGATCGACGGCGTCCAGTGCCAGACGGGATCGACCATGCCGTCGGCGCGCTGCTTGCCGGTGCCGACGGGCGTGCCATCGTAGTTGACGCCGTAGCTGACGACCGGCCAGCCGTAATTGGCGCCCTTCTGCATGATGTTGATCTCGTCGCCGCCTTTGGGGCCATGCTCCTGCTCCCACAGTTTGCCGTCGGCGGGATTGAAGGCGAGGCCTTCGGCGTTGCGCAGGCCGTAGGCCCAGATCTCCGCCAGCGCGTCTTGCTTGCCGATGAAAGGATTGTCGGGCGGCGCTTTGCCCTCCGGCGTGATGCGCACGATCTTGCCGATGTGGTTGTCGAGCGTCTGCGCCATCTTGGCGTCGTTGAAATGATCGCCGAGCGTGACGAACAGATTGCCGTCCGGCGCCTGCACCATGCGGCAGCCGATGTTGAGGCCGCGGTCGGCGGGGCCTTGCTGGCGGAAGATGACCTCCATGCCGGCGAGGCGCGGCGCGCGGCCGTCCTCGAGGCGCGCGCGGGCAACCGCGATGCGGCCGCCGCCCTCATACGGCTCGGCGTAGCAGAAGAAGATGACGCGGCTCTTGTCGAAGTCGCGGGCCAGCATGACGTCCATCAGCCCGGCCTGGGATTGCGCGAAGACTCGAGGCACGCCGGCGATCGGCGGCGACAGTTCGCCGCCGCGCGTGACGATGCGCATGCGGCCGGGCCGCTCGGTCACCAGCATGCGGCCGTCGGGCAGGAAGGCGAGCGACCACGGGTTGACCAGGCCGCCGGCGACGGTGTCGACATTGAGCGGACCGGCTGACGAGGGGAATTGCTCGGCGACGGCGGGTGCAACCGCCAGCAGCGCCGCGAGCGCGACAATCACGCGCATGCATTCACCTCCGACGCGCACTGTGCGGCACGGAAGCGAATTGCGGAAGTCGGGGATCAGTGCTTCTTCGGCCGGCTGCCGGGCAGCGTCAGGCCGCCCATGCCGATGAAGGCGAGGCCGAGGATCAGGGCGATCGCGAAGACGCTGCTTTCGTTGCCGATGACGCCGTCGATGACGTCGGCGCGGGCGACGCCGGCCGTGACCACGGTGACGACCACGAGGGTGGCGAGCGCGAGGCCCGCCGTCGCGATCAGCTCAGGGACAGCCGGATTGCGCCGCGCGTCGGCGGCGAGGGGCGTAAAGCCCGTATTTTCAAGAGAGTTGCGCATGTCGAGCCAGAGAACGTGCAAAAGAATTATTTGTTCCGTAGCCGCATACTGCCGATGGAACTCGGCGGCGGTTCGGCCCGATTTAGGCAAAGCCGGTCGCTAACCAAGGCATTTTCGTGGCTGCGGGCGCGGCCTATTTGGCGACGGCGAGCTCGCTCGGCTGCCAGTCCATCGCCACGTGGCCGGGCTCGTCCTCGACCCGGTTGAGCCAGCCCCGCACCGCCGGGAAGCGGGCGAGGTCGAAGTCGCAGAGATGGGAAAGGTGAGTGTAGGCGTAGAGTGCGATGTCGGCGATGGTGAAATGGCTGGCGACGAAGAAGCGATGCTTGGCCAGATGCATCTCCATGACGCCGAGCGCGCGGTAGCCGTTCTCCAGCCAGTCCTCGAGCGCGTGCTGCTGCAGCTCGCGGCCGCCCTTGATCAGGCAGAGCCAGAAATAGGCGGCGCCGATGTTCGGCTCGAGGCTGTGCTGCTCGAAGAACATCCACTGCAGCGCTTCGGCGCGCTCGATGCGGTCCTCCGGCGCCAGCATCGTGCCGCCGGCGACGTACCAGAGAATGGCGTTCGAACTCGGAGATGTAGCGGCCGGGCGCGACCTCGAGCAGTGGGATCTGGCCGTTCGGATTCTTGGCGAGGAATTCGGGCGTGCGGCTTTCGCCCTGCAGGATGTCGGTCTCGACCAGCGTGTAAGGAATGCCGAGCCGGGCCAGCGCGAGGCGGACCTTGTAGCTGTTGCCGGACCGCTGATCCGAATAGAGCGTGTACATGTAACCCCCGAGTCTCGACGCGCATGATGCGCACCAAGTCCGGCAATTGCATGGCCTTCTTATTACAAAGCGTGTCGCAGCGGCGTCACGAAATTGCGATCAAACGCAGCACAGGTAATGCGGCGGTGAGGCCGATATGAAAATTTTATTGTCTTCGCGCAGCGCAACATGAACGGCGGCATCCGCGCGCGTTACGGCCTACCCTCGGACGGCGCATCGCTCGTGTTCCGCGGCGTAACGCCCGCCTGTAAGGCCTAATTTTATTGGCTTTTGTGATCCATCGCCCGGCCCGATGGCATCTATCGATTTTCGTCAACAGATCGCCACTTGATGGACTCAAGATGGCGCATTACGACAGGGACGCTGCACTGCATCATTGGAGCAATTTCGATGGCGTTTCTTGCCGACCACCTCAAGCGCATCAAGCCGTCGCCGACGATCGCGGTGACCGACAAGGCGCGCGCGCTCAAGGCGGCCGGCCGCAACGTCATCGGGCTGGGCGCCGGCGAGCCCGACTTCGACACGCCCGACAACATCAAGGAAGCGGCGATCAAGGCGATCCGCGAGGGCCGCGCCTCCAAGTACACGCAGGTCGATGGTCTCGCCGAGTTGAAGGAAGCCGTCGCCAAGAAGTTCAAGCGCGAGAACGGCCTCGACTACAAGACGTCGCAGATCACGGTCTCGGCCGGCGGCAAGCAGGTGCTCTACAACGCCTTCATGGCGACGCTGAACCCCGGCGACGAAGTCATCATCCCGGCGCCGTTCTGGGTGAGCTATCCGGACATGGTGCTGCTCGCGGGCGGCACGCCGGTGCAGGTCGTCTGCAGCATGGAGAGCGGCTTCAAGATCAAGCCGGCGCAGCTCGAAAAGGCGATCACGCCGAAAACCAAGTGGTTTCTCTTGAACTCGCCGTCGAACCCGACCGGTGCGGCCTACACGCGCGCCGAGCTCAAGGCGTTGACTGACGTGCTGAAGAAGCACCCGCATGTGCATGTCATGACCGACGACATGTACGAGCATCTCGTCTATGACGACTTCAAGTTCTTCACGCCGGCGCAGGTCGAGCCCGAGCTCTATCCGCGCACATTGACCATCAACGGCACGTCCAAGGCCTATTGCATGACCGGCTGGCGCATCGGCTATGCCGGCGGCCCCGAGCCGTTGATCAAGGCGATGGCCATGCTCCAGTCGCAGTCGACCACCAACCCGGCGGCGGCCTCGCAGTGGGCGGCGGTCGAGGCGCTCAACGGGCCGCAGGACTTCATCCCGAAGCACAACAAGATCTTCAAGGAACGCCGCGACCTCGTCGTCTCGATGCTCAACCAGGCGAACGGCATCAAGTGCCCGACGCCGGAGGGCGCGTTCTATGTCTATCCGTCTTGCGCCGGCACAATCGGCAAGACGGCATCGACCGGCAAAAAGCTCGCGACCGATGAGGACTTCGTCACCGAGCTGCTCGAGGCCGAAGGCGTGGCGGTGGTGCAGGGCACGGCCTTTGGGCTGGGGCCCGCGTTCCGCATTTCCTACGCCACCAAGACCGAGGATCTCGAAGAAGCTTGCCGGCGTATCCAACGCTTCTGCGGCAATTTGAAGTAACGCGTTAACACGCGCGCTACCTCTGGCGCGCCGGCGCGGCGCGTTAATAAGCGTGTCACTTTTTGCCTGCTAGCTTCGCCGCATGGCCCCGCGTCTCCTCGCGCTCGTCATTCTCATTGCCAACTTTGTTTCGCCAGCCGCCGCGCAGGAGCGCGTGACGGTGGTGACGCAGCGGCTTGCCGCCGACGGCGCACTGTTCATCGCCGGCGTGCGGGGTTACTTCAAGGCCGAGGGCATCGACATCCAGGTCGGCGCCTACAATACCTCGCGCGAAGTGCTGGAGGCAGTGGCATCCGGCCGCAGCGAATTCGGGCTGACCGAGCTGAACCCGGCCGCGTTCAATCTCGCCGGCCACAGCGCGATCACGATCGTCGCCGCGCAGGCGCGCGGGAAGCGCGACTTCGAGGGCGCCGAGCTGGTCGCGTCGAATGCGGCTTACGACAGGGGCGTGCGCAAGTTCCGGGGTATCGCCGGCAAGGTCGTCGGCATCGAGACGCTCGGTACCGCGGCGCACTACCAGCTCAGCGAAGTCGCGCGCGTCAAAGGTTTCAATTTCGGCTCGATGGCGGTGCAGACGCTGTACGCTCAGAACGAGCTCGCAAAGGCGGTCGAGACCGGCAGGGTCGACGCCGCGATCCTGCCGACGCCGCTGGCGCGCGATGTGATCACCGCCAGCCAGGGCAAGCTGATCGGCTGGCTCTCCGACATCAACGAGATGCAGACCGGCGCGCTGTTCACGACGCCGAAGATGATCAAGGACAAGCGTGAAACCGTGGAAAAATTCGTGCGCGCCTATCGCCGCGGCGTTGCCGACTACGCGGCGGCGATGCTGCGGCGCGACCGGTATGCCAAGCGCGTTTCGGATGACACGTCGCAAAAAGCGGCCGGCGTCATCGCGCGGTTCGTTTATCCCGACACGTCGACGGGCCCGAGCATCATCGACGCGGCCGCACCCTACGTCGATCCGAATGCGCGCATCGACGTCGACGATCTCGAACGCCAGCTCGCCTGGTACAAGGCGCAGGGTTTCGTCGAGAAGACGGTCGCCGCGCGCAACATCGTCGACCTGAGCTTTACTGCGGG
This sequence comes from uncultured Alphaproteobacteria bacterium, assembly GCA_963742095.1. Taxonomy (GTDB): domain Bacteria; phylum Pseudomonadota; class Alphaproteobacteria; order Rhizobiales; family Xanthobacteraceae; genus Pseudolabrys. The sequence goes on along the minus strand of CAVUKJ010000003.1, from coordinate 88,878 downwards.
GAATTGATCCCCATCGCGGCTGCGCAATACCGCCGAAAACCGCTCTTGCCAGCGCCGCGCTTCACTGCGACGATACTGTGACAGGGCCGGGAAACCAGGTCCGACCTCCCGGCCGGCAGGGAGGTGCGTATGGGACAAAACGGCTCGGCACCAAAGGGCCCCCGGTGCATCGCGCTGGTGGGCCCCTTCCAGAGCGGCAAGACAACTCTCCTCGAAGCCATTCTCGCGCGCACCGGCGCGATCCAGCGACAAGGCACCGTGGACGCGGGCACCACGGTCGGCGACGCCAGCAAGGAAGCCCGTAGTCACAAGATGAGCGTTGAAGCCTCGGTCGCCACCACGACGTTCATGGGCGACAGCTACACCTTCATCGATTGCCCGGGCTCGATCGAATTCATCCACGACATGCGCGCGGTACTGCCGGCGGTCGACGCCGCGGTCGTCGTCTGCGAGGCGGACGAGAAGAAAGTGCCGCAGCTGCAGTTGATCCTGCGCGAGCTCGAGGACCAGAACATTCCGCACTTCCTCTATCTCAACAAGATCGACAAGGCCGACAAGCGCGTCCGCGAGACCATCAAGCTGCTGCAGCCGGCCTCGCGCATGCCGCTGCTGCTGCGCCAGATTCCGATCTGGAACGGCGACATCATCTCCGGTTTCGTCGATCTCGCGCTCGAGCGCGCCTATGTCTACAAGGAGCACGCGCCGTCGGAGATCATCGAGCTCAAGGGCGAGGACGCAAGCCGCGAGAAGGAAGCGCGCTTCACCATGCTGGAGACGCTGGCCGACCACGACGACCAGCTGATGGAGCAATTGCTCGAGGACATCGAGCCGCCGCGCGACAAGGTGTTCGACGACCTCGCCAAGGAATTGCGCGACCGCCAGGTTTGCCCGGTGCTGCTCGGCGTCGCCACGCGCTCGAACGGCGTGCTGCGGCTGTTGAAGGCGCTGCGCCATGAGGTCGCCGGCGTCGCCGAGACCGCGCAGCGGCTTGGCGTCAAGGCCGGCACCGAGGCCGTGGCGCTGGTGCTCAAGACCTTCCACACCGCGCATGGCGGCAAAATGTCGGTCGTGCGCATGCTGGCAGGCCAGGCCGGCGACGGCGCCACTTTCGTTACGCCCGAGACCGAAGCCGGCCGCGTCTCCGCGGTCTTCAAGATCATGGGCCAGCACTTCGAGAAGCGCGCGCAGGCGAGCGCCGGCGACACCGTCGCCTTCGGCAAGCTCGATCACGCCAAGACCGGCGACACGCTCTCGACCGGCAAGCAGGCGCATCCTGCACTCATCAATCTCAAGCCCTATCCGCCGGTGCTCGCCACCGCGGTGCAGGCCAAGGAGCGCAAAGACGACGTCAAGCTCGGCGCCGCTTTCACCAAGCTCACCGAAGAAGATCCCTCGGTGACCGTCGTGCACGACGCCGAAACGCACGAGGTGGTGATCTGGGGCCAGGGCGAAATGCACCTGCGCGTCGCGGCCGAGCGGCTGGCCGACCGCTTCCTGGTGCCGGTGTCGACGCGGCCGCCGACCGTCGGCTACCGCGAGACCATCCGAAAGCCGATCTCGATCCGCGGCCGCCACAAGAAGCAGTCCGGCGGCCATGGCCAGTTCGGCGACGTGGTGCTGGAGATCAAGCCGCTGCCGCGCAACTCCGGCTTCAAGTTCGAAGACAAGATCACCGGCGGCGTGGTGCCGCGGAATTACATTCCGTCAGTGGAAGAGGGCGTCGTCGACGCGCTCAAGCACGGCCCGCTCGGCTTCCCGGTGGTGGATGTGCAGGTGGCGTTGGTCGACGGCTCCTATCACACAGTCGATTCCTCCGACATGGCGTTCCGCACCGCCGGCCGCATCGCCATCGTCGAAGGCCTGCCGCAATGTAACCCGGTGCTGCTCGAGCCGATCCATCTGGTCGAGATCGTCTGCCCGAGCGAGGCGACCGCCAAGATGAATGCCATCCTGTCGGGCCGGCGCGGGCAGATCCTTGGCTTCGATACGCGCGAGGGTTGGCAGGGCTGGGACACAGTGCGGGCGCAGATGGCGGAGGCCGAGATCGGCGACCTCATCATCGAGGTGCGCTCGGCGACCGCGGGCGTCGGCTCGTTCACGTTCAAGTTCGACCACATGGCCGAACTGACCGGCCGCACGGCGGACCAGATCGTGGCGGCAAGAAGGGCGGCCGAATAGCGCGGCGGAGTAGCGCAACCGTGACTTGCCTGTGAGGCGCGGGAAACGTACCCCTTGGCCGCTCGATTCGAGGGGAACCGCATGAACGTCATTCGCCGCCGCGGCTGGGAAATTCCGGAACGCGAAGCAACGCCCGAGCATCTGGTGTTCAGCCGCCGCAGCGTTCTCGCCGGCGCGACCGCGCTCGCGGCCATGCCCGGCGTGGCGATGGCGCAGCGCGTCGAGGACGTCGGCAAGCTGCCGGACCCGAGCGCCGGCTTGTATCCGGCCAAGCGCAACGAGACCTACAAGATCGACCGGCCGATCACCGACGAAAACATCAATGGCCACTACAACAATTTCTACGAATTCGGCACCAGCAAGAACATCGCCGACCCGGCGCAGGCGCTGCCGATCCGGCCGTGGACCATCAAGATCGACGGCATGGTGGAGAAGCCGTTTGAGATCGGCATCGACGATCTCATCCGCAAATTGACGCTGGAGGAACGCACCTATCGCCACCGCTGCGTCGAGGCCTGGAGCATGGCGATCGCGTGGTCCGGCTTCCCGTTCAAGAAGCTGGTCGAACTCGCCAGGCCCCTCGGCTCGGCGAAATTCGTGCGCATGGAGACGTTCCAGGATCCGAAGATCGCGCCGGGCCAGAACCAGCCCTGGTATCCGTGGCCATACATCGAAGGCCTGACCATGGCGGAAGCGACCAACGACGTCACCTTCCTTGCCACCGGCGCCTACGGCCAATCGCTGGCGCGGCAGCACGGCGCACCGATCCGGCTCGCGGTGCCGTGGAAGTACGGCTTCAAGTCGGTCAAGTCGATCGTGAAATTCTCGTTCGTCGAGCCGCGGCCGAAAGGCATGTGGGAAGTGCTGCAGCCGGCCGAGTACGGCTTCTGGGCCAACGTCAATCCGGCCGTGCCGCATCCGCGCTGGAGCCAGGCGACGGAGGAAGTGATCGGCACCGGCGAGCGGGTGCCAACGCAATTGTTCAACGGCTACGGCGACTACGTGTCCAACTTGTACGCCGGCATGGAGAAGGAGCGGCTCTGGGCGTGAGCCGCCGCGCGTTGTTCCGGCGTCATCAATGACGTGCTAGAGTTCCGCCTTCGGGGGAATTTGGCCGGAGGCTGCCATGACCATGAACCAACCCAATATTGCCGGCATCCGCAGCGCCTTGAACCAGACGCTGCGCGAGCACTGGGTGCTCTATCTCATCGAAGGCGTCGTGCTGCTCGTGCTCGGCGCCACCGCAATCGTCATTCCTCCACTGGCGACGCTTGCCGCCACCATCGTGCTCGGCTGGCTGTTCCTCGTCAGCGGCGTGGTTGGATTGTTCACATCGTTCTGGATGCGGGCGGCGCCGGGCTTCTGGTGGTCGCTGCTCTCGGCGGTGCTCGCCGTCGTCGTCGGCTTCTGGCTGCTGGCGCGGCCGATCAGCGGCGCGGTCTCGCTCACCATCGTGCTGGTCGCCTTCTTCATCATCGAGGGCATCGCCTCGATCATGTTCGCGCTCGATCACAAGCGCGAACTGTCCGGCCAATGGGGCTGGATGCTGGCGAGCGGCATCATCGATCTGGTGCTCGGCGCCATGATCTTCGCCGGCCTGCCGAGCACGGCAGCCTGGGCGATCGGGCTTCTCGTTGGTATCAATATGGTGTTCGGCGGTTCGGCCCTGATCGCGATGTCGCTGCACGCGCGCAAGGCGACGTAGCTATTTGCCGTAGCGTTCGGCCAAGCGGCGGTCGTAGTCGAGCACGGCCTGCAGCAGCACCTGCGCGCCGGCGGCGCATTGCTCCTTGGACGAATATTCCGCCTCGTTGTGGCTGATGCCGTCCTTGCACGGCACGAAGATCATCGAGGCGGGCGCGACCCGCGACACGTAGGCCGCGTCATGGCCGGCGCCCGAGATCATGTCGCGCGTCGATAAGCCCGAGACGCGGGCGCCTTCGCGCACTGCTGCGATGCAGTCGGCATTGAATTGCGTCGGCGGCTGCGTCCAGATGTTTTTGATCGCGATCTGCAGACCGAGTTCGGCACCGAGCTTTTTCGCTGCCGCGGTCAACTCGCTCTCCATGCGGTCGAGCACGGCGGGGTCGGGATCGCGCATGTCGATCGTGAAGTAGACCTCGCCCGGCACGACGTTCGGCGATCCCGGCTTCACCTCCAGCAGACCGACGGTGCCGACGGCGGTCTTGGTGCGCAGCGTCGCGGCGTTGACGGCCTCGACCAGCCGCGCGGCGCCGAGCAGCGCGTCGTGGCGACGCGGCATCGGCGTGGTGCCGGCATGCGAATCCTGGCCGCTCACCGTGACCTCGTACCAACGCATCGCCTGCACGCCGACAACGACGCCGATGTCCTGGCCATCTTCCTCGAGGTAGGGACCTTGCTCGATGTGCACCTCGAAGAAGGCCGACAGCTTGTGGTCGCCGCACTTTTCCGGGCCGCGGTAGCCGATCTTGTCCAGCGCTGCGCCGAAGGTTTCACCGCTGCGGTCAGCGCGGCCATAGACCCAGTCATGGGTAAAGACGCCGGCGAACACGCCCGAGGCCGCCAGCGCCGGCGTGAAGCGCGAGCCTTCCTCGTTGGTCCAGTTCACGACCTCGATCGGCGCGAAGGTCTCGTAGCCGACGAGGTGCAGCGTGCGCAGCGCTTCGAGCGCGGCGAGCACGCCGAGGCAGCCGTCGAACTTGCCACCGGTCGGCTGGGTGTCGAGGTGGCTGCCCATGGCTATCGGCGGAATGTCTGAGCGCTGGCCGGGCCGGCGCGCGAACATCGTGCCCATGTCGTCGACGGTGACGGTGCAGCCGAGCGCCTCGGTGCGGGCCTTGAACCAGTCGCGCACCTCGCGGTCGAGATCGGTCAGCGTCAGCCGGCAAATGCCGCCTTTCGGCGTCGCGCCGATGCGGGCCGTCTCCATCAGGTCGTCCCACAGCCGTTCGGGATCGATCTTCAGGTTTTTCATACGTGGTTAGGCGCTCGGCTCGCCGGCTTCCACTTCGGCAAGCTTGTCGCGCCAGTCCTTGCGCTTGAGCACGAACGAGGTTGCCGCCATCGCCAGCATGACGAGGCTGACCAGCAGCAAGCCGCCCGAGATCGGCCGGCTGAAGAAGATGAAATAATCGCCGTTCGACATGATCAGCGACTGCCGCAGGCTCTGCTCCAGAATCGGCGAGATCACGAGGCCGAGCACCAGCGGCGCCGGGTCGAATTCGAACTTGCGCAGCGCGTAACCGAGGACGCCCATGATCAGCATGATCCAGACGTCGACGATCGAGTTGTTGGTCTCGTAGACGCCGATGATGCAGAACATGATGATCAGCGGATAGAGATAGGCGTAGGGAATGCGCAGCACCCAGACGAAGATGCTGACCAGCGGCAGGTTGAGCAGCAGAAGCATGACATTGCCAACGTACATGGAGGCGACGAAGCCCCAGAACACGTCGGGATGCTCGTTGACCAGAGTCGGACCGACCGAGATGCCGTGCAGCATCAGCGCGCCGATCAGCACCGCGGTGATCGGGCTGGTCGGAATGCCGAGCGCCAGCAGCGGCACGAAAGCGCCGGTCGAGGCGGCGTTGTTGGCGGTTTCCGGACCGGCGACGCCGGCGACCGCGCCCTTGCCGAATTCCTCCGGGTGCTTCGAGACGCGCTTTTCCAGCGCGTAGGACAGGAAGCTGGAAATGATGTGCGCCGAGCCCGGGATGATGCCGATGAAAAAGCCGAGCAGGGTGCCGCGCGTGATCGGCATGGCGGATTCGCGCCACTCTTTGCGGGTCGGTAACAGGTCGCGCAGCTTCGGCGAGATGATGTCCTTGACCGCCTCGGCGCTCGGTGTCGCCAGGATTTCGCCGAGGCCGAACAGGCCGACCGCGACCGGCACGATGCCGATGCCGTCGCCGAGCTCGGCGATGTCGAAGCTGTAGCGGAAATGGCCGGTCATGTTGTCGATGCCGATCATGCCGAGCAGCAGGCCCATCGAGGCCATCAGCAGCGTACGGATCAGCGAGGTCGACGACATGTAGGCGAGGAAGATGAGGCCGAGCAGATCAGCGCGGTGTACTCCGGCGGCCCGAACTTGATGGCGATGGTGGCAAGCGGCGGCGCGACCACGGTCAGCACGATGACGCCGAAGGTGCCGCCGATCCACGAGCCGACCGCCGCGATGCAGAGCGCGGAGCCGGCGCGGCCCTTCTTCGCCATGGCATAGCCGTCGATGCAGGTCATCACCGAGGAGGCTTCGCCCGGGATGCGCATCAGGATCGAGGTGGTCGAGCCGCCATATTGCGAGCCGTAATAGATGCCGGCCAGCATGATGATGGCCTGCGTCGCGTTGAGGCCGAAGGTCACCGGCAACAGGATCGAGATGCCGGTCAGCGGCCCGATGCCGGGCAACACGCCGACCAGCGTGCCGACGAGGCAGCCGAGAAAGGCGTACCAGACATTGTGCCACTCAAGCGCGACGGAAAAACCGAGATAGAGGCTGTGCAGAACGGTGTCCACGATCGATTCCTAAAATCCGAACGGGCCGGGTTCCATCGGCGTCTTGAGCGCGTAGACGAACAGAATGTAGGTGAACCCGACGACGCCGACGCTGTAGATCGTGGCGGGCAGAAGCTTGATCCGCTCGATGATGACGAGCAGCCCGAAGATCAGCAGCACATCGGTGGTGAGGAAGCCGAGCCAGTCGAACACGGCGATGGCGGCGGCGGTGAGCAGGATGACGAGGCCGGCGTGCTTGGCGTCGCTCCAAGGTACCGAGGCGAACGTTTTGCTCTCGGATGCGCGCACGACCAGGATCAGCCCGAACAGGATGGTGAGGACCGCCAGGATATCGGGCAGGAAGCCCGCGCCCGGAAACGACAGCGTGCCGAATGGCAGGTCGCCCGAGAGCGCGAGCACCAGCGCGCCGAAGACGATGAAGAAGCCACCCGATACGTGGTCGGCGCGAAGCGTCATGGTGTTCCCTTGATCTAGCCTTGCACGCGGCCGATTTGCCGTACGGCTTCGTCAGTGCGGGCGCCGTCGACGTTCCAGAATTTCTGGAAGTCGGGCCCGTCGAGATAGGCGAGGTCCTGGCCGAGATTGGCGAGCGTGGCCTTGAACTTGTCGGAGTTGGCGGCCTTCTTGATGGTATCGCGCAACGTGAGGACGACCGGCGCCGGCGTCGCCTTTGGTGCGAACAGCCCGACCCAGAGATAATATTCGACGTCGTAGCCGAGCTCTTTCAGCGCCGGCACGTTCGGCAGCTGCTTCGAACGCTGGCCGCCGAACGAGGCGAGCGGGCGCAGCTTGCCGCTCTTGATGTGCGGCAGCGTCGCCGAAATCGACTGCGTCGTGCACTGGGCGTTGTTGCCGAGAATGGCGGCGATCGCGGGTCCGCCGCCATTCGTCGGCAGATGGCGCACCTTCAGGCCGCCGGCCGCCTTGTCGAGCATGGCGAACGGCAGATGCGTCGCGCCATAAAGGCCGCCCGAGCTGAAGACAATGGTGTCGGGCCGCTTTTTGACGTCGTCGATGAACTCCTTGAGCGTCTTGTATGGCTGCTGGTCATTGACCAGCAGCACCACCGGATCGGCGACGATGCGCGCCAGCGGGATGAAGTCGGCGCGGGAGGTCTTGACCTGTCGGCCAAACAGCTTGTCGACCTCGGCATAACCGGAAATGCCGGTGTTGTGCGACAGCAGCGTGTAGCCGTCGGGCTTGGCGGTGGCGGCGACCTGGGCGCCGACCTGACCGGCGGCGCCGGCCTTGGTTTCGATGACCACCGGCTGGTTCAGGATCGGCTCCATCAGCAAGGCGAGTGGCCGCGTCACGATGTCGTTGATGCCGCCGGGCGGAAACGCGTTGATGATGGTGATGGCGTGCGACGGGAACTTCTCCTGCGCGAATGCCGGTCCGGCTGCGGCAAGCGCGGCCGTGCCGATGACGAAACGACGGCGATCCATGGGCGACCTCACGAGTTAAGCGGAATCAGCGTTACGTACCTTGCACGCGGCCGATCGCCTGCACGGCCAATTCGACGCGCTTGGCGTCCTGGTCCCAGAACTTCGCGAAGTCCGGGGCATCGAGAAAGGCGACCTCATCGCCGATATTGGCGATCGCGGTCTTGAACTGGTCGCCGGTCGCGACCTTCTTGATGTTCTCGCGCAGCACGGCGATCACCGGGTCCGGCGTGCCCTTGGGCGCGAAGACGCCGACCCACAGCGAGAACTCGACGTCGTAGCCGAGCTCCTTCAGCGTCGGCACGTCCGGCGCGGAGGCGGCGCGCTTCTCGCCGAATTGGGCGAGCGCGCGCAATTTGCCGGCCTTCATCTGTCCGCTGGCGGCGGCGATCGAGGAGGTCAGCACCTGCGCGTTGTTGCCGAGCACTGCGGTGATGGCTGGCCCGCCGCCATTGGTTGGCAGATGCTTCATCTTGATGCCAGCGGCCTTCATGAACAACGCCGTCGGCAGATGCAGCGCGCCGTAGAGCCCGGATGACGAGAAGATCAGCTTGTCGGGATTGGCCTTCGCGTCGGCGACCAGGTCCTTCAGCGTCTTGTAGGGTTGCTGGTCATTGGTCACCAGCACCATCGGGCCGGCGGTCAGCCGCGCGATCGGAATGAAGTCGGCGCGCGTGAACTTCGGCGCACGGCCGAACAGCTTGTCGACTTCGGCAAAGCCGGAGATCGACACGATGTGGATCAGCAGCGTGTAGCCGTCGGGCTTGGCGGTGGCGGCGTATTGCGCGCCGACCTGGCCGGCGGCGCCCGCCTTGGTTTCGATCACGCAAGGCTGCTTGATGATCGGCTCGAGCATCGCCGTGAGCGGACGTCCGACCACGTCGGCGGCGCCGCCCGGCGGAAACGGATTGATGAAGGTGATGGCGTGGGATGGATAGGTGTCGGCGGCGAATGCCGGGCCGATGGTGAGCGCAGCGGCGGCGGCGGTGCCGCCGGCGACGAAACGGCGTCTGTCCACGATAATCCTCCCCATGTGTCTCAGGCTTGCCGGTGCTTGGCCGGGCCTGTTTTTGTGGGCGGATGCTATCGCCCGCGATGGTGGGCAATCAAGCGCCATCGTGCGTTGGTGGACCGCAGCGCACGCATCCGGTTCAATAGGGCCGCTTCGCAAGGCAAGGAGAATAGTAATGCCCGCTTATTGGGTCGCGCGTTCCAAGATCAACGATCCGGTCGAATACAAGAAATACACCGACCTGGTGCCGGCCATCATCGCCAAGTTCGGCGGCAAGGTGCTGGCGCGCGGCGGCAAATTTCAGATCATGGAAGGTCCGGACAAATTCCACCGCTTCATCGTCATCGAATTTCCGACCCTGGAGCAGGGGGTCGCCTGCTTTAAATCGCCGGAATACGACGCGGCTGCAGCCTTCCGCCGCCGCAACGGCGCGGGCGAGGTCGAGACCATCATGGTGGAGGGGATTTAGCCCACTTCACGCGGCCACTAGCGCATTCCGGCAAAAAGCGCGTAAGATGCCAACAAAATAACGCTAACTGGGAGGATCCTGATGATACGCAGCTTGAAATCGCGGACGCTTGCCTGGGTCGCGGGAACGGCGCTTGCCGTTGCGGCCGGCGCGATGTTCGTGAGTGGCGCTACGGCGCAGACCAAGGAGCCGATCAAGATCGGTCTCGGCATGGCGCAGACCGGCCCGCTTGGCCCGAACGGCAAGCAGGCGCTGCTCGGCATGCAGATCTGGGAAGAGGAAACCAACGCCAAGGGCGGACTGCTCGGGCGTCCGGTGAAGCTCGTCTACTACGATGACCAGAGCAACCCTTCGACGGTGCCGGGCATCTACACCAAGCTGCTCGACGTCGACAAAGTCGACCTCGTGGTCAGTGGCTACGCCACCAATATGGTCGCGCCGGCAATCCCGGTCGTGATGCAAAAGGGCAAGGTGTTCATCAGCCTGTTCGCGCTCGATGCAAACCACGAGTTCAAATATCCGAAATATTTCTCGGTACTGCCGACCGGCCCGCAGACCAAGCCGTCGTTCACCGAGGGCTTCTTCCAGGTCGCCGCGCAGCAGAATCCGAAGCCGGCGACGGTCGGCCTCGTCGTCGAGGATGCCGAGTTCTCCAACAACGCCTGCGAGGGCGCGCGCGAGAACGCCAAGAAGTTCAACGTCAAGATCGTCTACGACAAGAAATATCCGCCGAGCACGACCGACTACACTCCCGTCGTGCGCGCGGTGCAGGCGGCCAACCCGGATATGGTCATCGTCTGCTCGTATCCGCTCGGCTCGGTCGGCATCGTTCAGGCGGTGCGTGAACTCAACTACAAGCCGAAGATGATCGGCGGCGCGATGGTCGGCCTGCAGGCCACCGTGTTCAAGAACAAGCTCGGGCCGAAGCTCAACGGCATCGTCAATTACGAGACCTGGGTGCCGTCCGACAAGATGATGGCGCCCGCGGCCGACTTCTTCAAAAAGTACCAGGCCAAGGCCGCCGGCGCGGGCGTCGATCCGCTCGGCTACTATCTCGGTGGCTGGGGCTATGCCTACATCAACATGCTGGGCGAAGCGATCGCCGCCACCAAGAGCGTCGACGACAACAAGATCGCCGACTGGCTGCGCAAGACGCCGCACAAGACCATCATGGGCGACTGGTCCTATGGTCCGGGCGGCGAATGGACCAAGTCCGGCATGATGCAGGTCCAGTATCACGACATCAAGGAAGGCGCCGGTCTCGAGACCTGGAAGGGCATGGGCTACCAGACCGTGCTGACGCCGGCCTCGCTCGCCACCGGCAAGGTGATCTATCCGTACGAGAACGCTGCGAAGTAGTTTTCGTTCACGGGCGATAACGACAAACGGCGCGGGAAACATCCCGCGCCGTTTTCTTTTGTGCCGGCCGATCTACATGCCCATGTAGAGCTTGCGCACCAGGTCGTTGTTGTTGAGCTCGTCGGCGGAGCGGCCTTCGAAGGCGATCTTGCCGTGGACGATGACGTAGCCGCGGTCGGCGATACGGATGGCCTGGGTGAAGTTCTGCTCGGCCATCAGCACCGTCAGCTGGTAGTGGTCCTTCAGCAACTTGATCGCGTCGATGGTGCGGCTGACCAGTTGCGGCGCGAGCCCGACCGAGGGCTCGTCGACCAGCAGGATCTTCGGCGTCAGCATCAGCGCGCGGGCCAGCGCCAGCATCTGCTGCTCGCCGCCGCTCATCGAGCCGGCGAGCTGGCTGCGGCGCTCGGCCAGGCGCGGAAACGACTCGAAGCAGAAATCCATGTTGGACTTGATCTGCGCGCGCGCCTTCGGTCGGAAGGCGCCGAGCAGCAGGTTTTCCTGCACGGTCAGCTTGGGAAACAGGCGCCGGCCCTCCGGCACTAAAGCGATGCCGAGGTCGACGATGTCCTCCGTATTCATGCCGACCAGATCGTGCTTTTCGCCCTCGATGTCGGCAATGATTCGCCCGGCCTTCGGCCGCACGATGCCCATCACGCATTTCATCAGCGTGCTCTTGCCGTTGCCGTTGGTGCCGAGCAGGGCAACCGTCTCGCCCGGCTTCACCGTCATCGAGACGTCCTCGATGACGCGGACCGCGCCGTAGGCGGCGTGCACGCCTTCGATGGTCAGGCTACTGGCCAAGATACGCCCTCACGACTTCGGGATTGCGGACGACGTCTTCCGGCTTGCCGTCGGCGATTTTCTTGCCGGACACCAGCACAGCGAGCCGCTGCGAGAAACTCATCACCGCGCTCATGATGTGCTCGATGAGGATGATGGTGATGCCGCGCTCGTTGAGCTGCATCAGCAGCGCCAGGATGTCCTCGATCTCCGAATGCGACAGGCCGGCCATCGATTCATCGGCGATCAGCAACTTGGGCTCGGCGGCGACGGCGCGGGCGAGCTCGAGCTTGCGCATTTCGACCTGCGTCAGGTCGCGCGGCATCTGCCGGGCCTTCTGGTCGAGGCCGACGAGGCGCAGCAATTCGACGCAGCGCGCATCGACGGTGTCGGCGTGCAGCGGGCCGGTGCGCTTGTGCACGGTGTAGAGCATCGGCACGCGGATATTGTCGACGAGACTGAGGCTGTGGAATGGGCGCGGCAGCTGGAAGCTGCGGGCCAAGCCGCGATGCGTGCGCTCATGCGCCGCCAGTCCGTTCATCGATGCGCCGTCGAAATGCACCTGGCCGTCTTCGTTTTGCAGCGCGCCGCAGATGCAGTTAACGAGCGTGCTCTTGCCCGAGCCGTTCGGCCCGATCAGGCCGAGCCGCTCGCCCGGCTGCACCTCGAGCTCGATGCCGTCGAGCGCGACGAAGCCGCCGAAGTGCTTGCTGATGTTGCTGACGTGGAGGAGGGCGCTCATTTTTTCCTCCAGGCCTTGAGACGATCCTGGACCAGGCCGACCAGGCCGTTCGGCGCGACGACGACGAAGAACACCAGCAGCAGGCCGACGATCAGCAGGTTCACCGCCGAGGAAATCGTCACGGTGGCGAGCTGCTGCAGCGAGCCGAGCAGCACCGCGCCGACGACCGGCCCGACCCAGCTGGTCGTGCCGCCGATGATCGGCATGGCGATGGAGTTGACGCCGTATTCGAGGCCGAACGCAGAGGCCGGCTGCAGATAGCCGATGTAGTAGGGGAACGGCGCGCCGGCCATGCCCATCAGCGCGCCCGAGATGGTGGTCGCGATCAATTTCAGCCGCAGCGTCGGCACGCCGGAGGCTTCGGCTGCGAGCTCATCGTCTCGGATGGTGGCGAAGCCGAAGCCGAGCTGCGTGCGCGCGATCGCGCGCGAGATGCCGATAGCGAGGATGGCCACCACCATCATCAGCAGGAACAGGTATTCGATGTATTCGATAGTGAAGCTGCCGATGGAGATGGTGTCGGAGCGCACGATGTAGGCGCCGCGCGAGCCGCCGACGAAGTCCCAGTTCACCACAAGAGTCTGCAGCACCACGGCCATCGCCAAAGTCGCGATGGCGAAGAAGGCGCCGCGCAGCCGCAGCGTCAGGTAGCCCATGCCGAATCCGACGATCCCCGAGACCACGGCCGCGATGCAGATCAGCAGCGGGATCGGCAGCGGATAGAACTTGTAGAAAAACACCGTCGTATAGGCGCCGAGCGCAAAGAACGCCGCCGATCCGAAGTTCACATAGCCGCAGTAGCCGCCGAGGATATTCCATGCTGTCGACAGCACGACGAATTGCAGGATCGTGTAACCGGCGAAGAACAGGTAGCCGACGCCGAACAGATGGCCGCACAGATAGATCGCGGCGCCGACCAGAATGCTGACGATGGTGAATTGGAGTGTGTTCACGGCCTACCGTCCAAACAATCCCGACGGCCGGAAGGCCAGCGTGAGCAGGAGAAATCCGAAGGAGACGGCCGGCGCCCAGGACGGACCGTAGAATGTCGAGGTCAGGCTTTCCATGACGCCGAGCAGCATCGCCGCCACCAGCGTGCCGGGCAAACTGCCGAGGCCGCCGAGAACGCAGATGGCGAAGACGCGGCCGATATATTCACGCCCGACCGAGGGCTCGACCGGCTGGATAATGATGAGCAGCGCGCCGGCGAGCGAGGCGGTCGCGATCGAGATGCCGAAAGCGATGCGCTTGATGCGGATCGGATCGGCCGCCATCAGCTGCAGCGCGAGCTGATCCTGCGACACCGCCATGATGGCACGGCCGGTGAAGGTCTGGGTCACGAACACATGCAGGGCGCCGAACAAGACCAGCGCCGCGGCGCAGGGAACCACCATGCGCAACGGAAAGTCGATGTCGCCCCAATGCAGGCTCGGGCCAATGTAGACGGCCTCGACGTAGCGGTAGTCGACGCCGAAGGTCAGGATCAGCGTGACTTCGGTGACGAACAGCAGGCCGAAAAAGAAGGCAAGGCCACGCAGCGATTCCTGGCCGCGCCGTTCGAAAGCGACGTGGTAGAGTTGGTAGATCGCGACACCGAGCAGATAAAACAGCGGCATCGCCAGCACGCTCACCAGGATCGGATCGAGGCCGAGGCTGGAGCCGACGAAGTAGGCGATGTAGGAGCCGAGAATGATAAAGGCGGGGTGCGCGATATTGACGATGTCGAGCATGCCGAACGAGATCGAGATGCCCGCCGTCACGGCGGCATAAAAACCGCCGAGCAACAGCCCCGCAACGATCGCGTTGATCAGAAGACTGACGTCCATCGCACTCTACCGGCACACGCCTGCTGGCGTTCAGCTCAATCGCGCTTCCAACGGCGGGCGCGATTGCGGTGACGAGTAGCCGGTCTTTCTCCCCTCTGGAACACTTATTTTTATTGCGGCGCAGTTTGCAGGATGGGGGGCGGCTTGGCTAGTCCGGCGCGCGGCAGCCCATGCGTCCCAACCCGCGACAACAGGCAACGCCCGCCGCGCGTTGCGACGGGCGTTGCAGATTTGTTCGGCGATCAGGCCGCGGCTTGCGGCCGCACGCCCTCGGGCAGGGCCAGCGGCTTGTTGGCGCTATCTTTGAATTCGACGGTCATGAAGACGAGCTCCTTGTCGCCGAGATTTTCCAGATCGTGCACCTTGAACTCGCCCTTGCCGTAGCTTTCGTGGCGGGTCTCGCCCGGTGCGTAGCCGCACTCGAGCGTGGTGCCGTCATGGACATGCTGGCGGGCACGGCCGCCGCTGATGCAGGTCCAGAAATAATCGAGCACGTGGCGATGAAAGCCGCAGCGCTCGCCGGGCGCCAGGCGGATCATCCACACGCGGGTGCGCTCGTTTTCCGACAGCAGGACGGAACCGACGCAAGGATTTTGATTCTTTGCCTCGCGCGCAAATTCGGCGGCGATATCGGCCGGCCACGGGTTCTTGTGCCGAACCTCGGTGGCTTTGTCGTGCATGGTCAGCGCCATGAGAAAAATTCCTCCACTGATCTTTGCGGCTATATATAGCATAGTCCGCGAAACTCAAACGCTGAGGGCGTTCGATTGGCGAGCAAGGGACGCGCAGTCGTTATCGGCGGCTCTATGAGCGGCCTGCTGAGCGGGCTTCTGCTGCGCCGCGCCGGATGGGACGTCGACATCTACGAACGGGTGGACAGTGAGTTGTCGGGCCGCGGCGCGGGCATCGTCGCGCAGGCTGAACTGATCGAGCGGCTGCGCGGGCTGGGGTTGTCGACGCAGAATCTCGGCGTCCAGATCACCACGCGCAAGATTCTCGACGCCACCGGGCGCTTCACGCAGGAATACGAATGCCCGCAGGTGCTCACAGCCTGGGAGCGCGTCTACCGGCTGCTGCGCGATGCGTTCCCGCCGGAGCATTATCATCGCGGGCGCGGGCTCGCGCGCTTCACGCAAGGTCCGGACAAAGTCACCGCGCATTTTTCCGATGGCGAAACCATCGATGCCGATCTGCTGGTGGGCGCCGATGGGCTACGCTCGACGGTGCGACAGCAAGCCGCGCCCGACGTGCTGCCGCTTTACGCCGGCTACAGCGCCTGGCGCGCCCTGATCGCGGAAAGCGCATTTCCGCCGGACGTGCACCGCGACCTGTTCGGGTACATGACCTTCACGCTGCCGCCGGGCGAGCAATTTCTCGGCTATCCGGTCGCCGGCCCCGACAACGATCTGCGTCCCGGCCACCGCCGCTACAACGTCGTCTGGTACCGCCCGGCGGACGAGACGACGAAATTGCAATGGCTACTGACCGACGAGAGCGGCCGCACCCACGCGATCTCGATTCCACCGCCGCTGATCCGCCGCGAGGTGATCGCCGAAATGCGCGCCGACGCCGAGCGGTTGCTGGGACCGCAGTTCCGACAGGTGGCGCGGCTGATGGACGAACCGATCTTGCAGCCGATCTATGATCTGGAATCGCCACAGATGGCGTTTGGACGCGTGGCGATTGTCGGCGACGCCGCGTTCGTTGCGCGTCCGCACGTGGCGGCCGGCGTGTCCAAGGCGGCGGACGATGCCTCCGCCTTGGTCGAGGCGCTCAATGTCGAGCAAGATGTGCCGCGCGCGCTCAAGCGCTTCGATGCGGCGCGGCTACCCGAGAATTTCCGCATCATCGAGCGCGCGCGCCATCTCGGCGCGTTCCTGCAGGCGACGCGCACCGAGGCCGAGCAGGCGCGCGCCGGCCAGCACTCGACCGACGACGCGGTGATTGCGGAGACGGCGGTGCTGGATTTTTTGTATGCGTGATGAGCGATTGTCGATGTGCTGGCCGGTTCAGGCCTCAGCCGATCTCAGTTTTGATATTCCAATATGTACATGCCGGCATTGTAGTCGGTGATGTAGATCAGACCCGCGCTGTCTACGAATACGTCCGCCGACTGGATAATGCGCGCGCGGTTCGGCCGCGTGTCGGCGAGCCGCACCGGTTGCGGCGGCACCCAGGCGCCGACGTCTTTCGGCGCAAAGGCATCCGATATATCGAACGCGCGCACGCCGGCATTCTGATAGGTGGCGAAGATCAGCGTCGACGAGACAAAGCTCCCGGGCCGGTTCTCGTGAATATTGTGCGGACCGAAATGCGCGCCCTTGGCCTTGTAGTCTGCTTCGTCGGGCGTCGGGAACGTGGCAATGCTGACCGGGTTCGATGGCACGCGGTTGTCGAACACCCAGATCAGCTTCAGCCCGTCTTCCTGATGGTCGAGCACGGCCTCGTCGAGCACCACCAGCAGGTCGCGGTCAGGCAGCGGCAGACAGTTGTGGGTGCCGCCGCCATAAGGCGGCGACCAGTTGCGATGCACGATCAGTTTAGGTTTGGCGCGGTCGGCGACGTCGAGCACCACCATGCCGGCATCGCGCCAGGCGCAGTAGGCGGTGTCGCCATGGACGATGGGGTGATGCAGGCCGTTACGGCGCGTCGGCTCCCATGATGGCGTCTCGCCGGCGGCTTGGTTCATGCCGGGAATCCACCAGCGCCCGGCCTCGCGCGGGTTGGCCGGATCGCTCATGTCGATGCTCATGAAAATGTAATCGGTAAACCCGTCCAGCAGCACGGAGGCATAGGCCCAGCGGCCGCCGACGTACCAGACTCGGTGGATGCCGCCGCCCGCGACCGCCATGAATCCGATTTGGCGCGGCGCGTCGGGCTTCGATACGTCGTAAACCGCAAGGCCCGCGCTCCAGTCACGCACGCGTTTGGCCTCCGCGGTGCCGACCTTTTTACCCAGCGCGCCTTTGTAATAGGCGCGCTCGTCGGCAAATTCAGCGGCGGCGAACATGTCCTTGGCGTGGATCACCAGCACCAGGTCGTCATGCGTCTGCAGATGGATATTCCAGGTGTTTGCCGGCGCGGCGATGTAATTCACGGCGCGCGGATTCTTCGGGTCGCGCACATCAATGACGCTGAAGCCCTTCGAGAACATGTGGCCGACATAGGCGTAACCCTTGTTGACCATGACCTGCACGCCGTCCGGCCTGCCGCCCTGATCGGAGTAACCGATCAGCTTCATGTTTTTGGCATAGTCCGGCTTGGGCAAGTCCTGACTGCTCATCGGCGTCGTTCCCGAGGTGGCGACCGTTACAGAAATTCGCGTTGTTTGTTGAAAGGCGCGTCCATCGTGTAGCCGTGCGCGGCGCGGTAGCCGTCATAGCGGTATCCCTTGTATTCCAGAACAATGGATACGGCGAACGCGATGAGCACCATGGCGACGACGAACATCGCCAGACCCGGAATCGGATATTGCATGAGGCCGCTGGCAACCGCGCCGGCAGCAAAGAAATAGACGAAGTAGCCCGCCGTCTTGTGATAGGCCTCGAAGATTCGCCGGCGGGTCGTCATGTTGTAGTGATCGCCGAACCAGGTTTTCGGATCGTTCGGATCGGCGCTGTAGTAATTCTTGCCGCCGTGCTTGCCCCTGAGCCAGCCCCCCATGATCTGCAAGCAGCCGAGCGCAATCGTGGTCAGACCGAACAGGGAATGAAATGAGCCGCTGAAGCCGCCGGCTCACCGTCACCGCCACGATTGCGCCGGCGAGCGCGAGGCCGATCGAAAACATCAACCCGTATTTGTGGACGCTGAACCACCACCACTCCGCGTGCCAGATCGAGACCTTGCGGTAGAGGCCGGTGAGCGTCGGCTTCGGCTTGCCGAAACGGATGCAGACGATGCAGATCGGTACCAGCACGAACCAGACCGTGACCATCAGGATGGCGTGATAATCCCAATGAACGGGGATTGTCATTCCCAGAAAGTCAAAATGCACTTCGGTCGGAATGTGTACTTGAGCCCCGTTCACTGCTACCTCCGCCGTCTCTCCGACCTTTGATTTTCGCGCCTGTCAGATCCCCAGGATCTTCTTGGCATTGCCCCCGCAAAGGGCGGCGCGTGTCTTGTCGTCGAAACTGTCGACCGACGCAACATGGCCGATTGGATCATATTCCAGCATGTCGAACGGGTAGTCCGTCCCCAGCACGATGCGATCGGCGCCGTAGGTCTTCACCAGCGCCTCGAGCTGGTGCGGCGTGAAGACGACGGTATCGAAATAGACGTTGCGGTGCAGGTAGGTCGTCGGCGGCTGCGGCAGGTCGCCATGCGAGTCCGAACGCGCGCCCCAGGCGTGGTCGATGCGGCCGGAATAGGCGCCGAGGAAGCCGCCGCCGTGGGCGGCGAGCACGCGAAGCTTCGGATGACGCTCGAACACGCCGTCGAAGATCAGGTAGTGCAGCGCCACCGTGGTGTCGAGCGGATTGCCGATGACGTTGTTGAAGTAGAAGCGCTTGAAGCGCTGCGGCTGCGTGAAGCCGGTCGGATGAATAAAGACCAGCGCGTCGAGCTCCTCGGCCTTTTTCCAGAACGGCTCGAACGCCGGATCGGACAGCTCCTTGCCGTTGACGTTGGTGAGAATTTCGACGCCCTTGAACTTGTGCGTCTTCATGCAGCGCTCGAGTTCCTTAGCCGCTTCGTTGCCGTCCTGCATCGGCACGCCGCCGAGCGCGACCAGCCGGTCCTTGTGCTTGCCGATATATTCGGCGATGCCGTCGTTGAGCGTACGGGCGGCCTGCACGCCCACCTCGAGCGGCAGGTAGTAGTAGATCTGCGGCGGCGCGGGGCAGATGAGCTGCATGTCAACGCCCATCTCGTCCATCACGGCGAAGCGCTCGTCGGTCGTGGCGATGCGCGTTTTGATGTCGGCCGCCTGCTTGGCCATCAGGGCCTGCGTCTCCGGCGTCGACTCCGAAACGAGCGGATCGGTCGCATTCTTGAGGTGCGGCGTCACGATCTCGGCAACGCGGGGCACCGCGACATGCGCATGCATATCGACGGTGAGGCCCTTCGGCCTGACCTCGCGGCCCGGTCTGCCATGCTTGCGCGCAGCGGTGTTCGCATACTTATTCCAGACGTTCGCCATGTCGCTTTGCCTTTCGGGAGGAAAAAGTCAGTAGATGCCGAGATGCTGGTGCAGGTCGACGCCTTCCTTACTCAATTCCGCCGGCGTTGACACGACCGCCACGCGCCCCGAATTGAGAATGACGATGTCGTCGGCGACGTCGAAGACCAGCTTCGGGTTCTGCTCGACCAGCACGATCGACAGCCCGCTTTCCTTCAGCTTGCGGATGGTGGCCATGACCTCGGCGACGATCTGCGGCGCCAAGCCCTTCCGACGGCTCGTCCATCAAGAGCACGCGCGGATTGCCCATCAGCGCGCGGCCGATCGCCAGCATCTGCTGCTCGCCACCCGACAGATGTGCGGCGATCTGGCTGCGGCGTTCTTTCAGGCGAGGGAACATGGCGAAGACCGTGTCGGCGGTCCACGGCGCATGCTTGCCGTTGTCCGGCTTGCGCGCGGCGACCGTCAGATTTTCGCCGACGGTGAGGCTCTTGAAGATGCGGCGGCCCTGCGGCACCAGCGCGACGCCGCGCGCCGCGACCATTTCCGGCGACAGCCCGGTGACGTCGGTGCCGAACACGGTGACCTTGCCGCGGCGCGGCGGCAACAGGCCCATGGTGACGTTCATGCAGGTCGACTTGCCGGCGCCGTTGCGGCCGAGCAGGCCGAGCATGCAGGCCTCGTCGAGCTCGAACGACACGTCCTGCAGCACGTGGCTGTCGCCGTAATAGGCGTCGACGTGGCTGAGCGTGAGCGCGCTAGTGGCCAAGATAGACCTCCCGCGTGCGGGGATCGGCCACGACTTCGGCGCGCGTGCCTTCGACGATGACTTCGCCGAAATGCAGCAGCGTGATGCGCTCGGCGAATTCCAGCGCCACGTCCATGTTGTGCTCGATCATCACCATGCTGACGTCGCGCGGAATGCCGAGCAGCAACTGATGGACGTCGCGGCGCTCGTCGATCGACAGGCCGGCAAAGGGCTCGTCAAGCAGCAGCACTTTCGGGTTCTGCGCCAGCGCCATGGCGATCTCGACACGGCGCCGCTCGCCGTAGGAGGTCTGCGCCAGCGGCCGCTCGGCGATATGGTCGAGGCCGACGCGGGCCAGCGCTTCGCGTCCGCGCTCGACGATATGCCCTTGCCGTTTCATGTCGATCAGCGGGTTCCAGCGCATCGGCGTCAGGCCGAGCAGCGCCAGCGATACGTTGTGGAGGATGGTGTCGTGCGGAAACAGCGTGATGATCTGGTAGGTGCGCGCCATGCCCATATGCGGCCGGCGGCGGCTCGGCACGCGCGTGATGTCCTGCCCGAACAACGTGATCGCGCCGGAGTCGGGCGTCAGTTCGCCGGTGATCAGGTTGAACAGCGTGGTCTTGCCGGCGCCGTTGGGGCCGATGATCAGCCGGCGCTCGCCCGGTTCGACGGTAAGGTTGACGTCGGTGGTGACGTGCAGGCCGCCGAAGGATTTGCACAGGCCAGAGACGGCGAGCGCGCTCATGGCTTTGCCTCCGCCTTGGCGCCGCGCTGGCCGGCTTTGCGCCAGAACAGGCGCCACAGCCGCGCGGTGCCGGGCACCAAGCCCTCCGGCATCAGGATGACGATGGCGACGAAGATGGCGCCGAGCAGCATGTTCCAGCGTTCGATGAAGCCGCTGACAACGCTTTTCACGACGACGACGAGACAGGCGCCGACGATCGGGCCGAGCAGGGTGCCGGCGCCGCCGGAAATCACCATCAGCAGGACCTCGGCGGAGGCGGTGAGTGCCAGCGTCTGCGGGCTGATGAATTGCGTGTAGTAGACGAACAGGATGCCGGACACCGCCGTCAGCAGCCCGGAAAACAGACAGGCCCAGAAGCGGATCGCCCACACATGGTAGCCGAGCGCGTTCATGCGGCGCGGCTGGTCGCGCGTGCCCTTCAGGGCGGCGCCGAGCGGCGAGCGCACGAAGATTGCGACCGACAGCACCGCGGCAAAAAATACGACCAGCGTCATGTAATAGAAACCGCTCGCCGTATTGACGTCGAAGCCGAACGGCGCCGGCCGGCCATGCAGGCTGATGCCGTTGTCGCCGCCGGTGAGGCTGATCCAGCGATAGGCGAGGCCCCAGAGGATTTCGCCGATCGCCAGCGTGATCATGATGAAGCCGATGCCGGTCGAGCGCAGCGACAGCACGGCATAGATCGCCATCGCGAAAATGCCGAGCACGAGCGCAACGAGCACCGCGGGCAGATGGCCGTAGCCGGCTTGCAGCATGTAGCCGGTGCCATAGGCCGCGACGCCGAACAGCCCGGCGTGGCCGAGCGACACCAGCCCGCCATAGCCGACCAGCACGTTCAGCCCGAGGGCGAACACGGCGTAG
Source organism: uncultured Alphaproteobacteria bacterium (assembly GCA_963742095.1). GTDB lineage: Bacteria > Pseudomonadota > Alphaproteobacteria > Rhizobiales > Xanthobacteraceae > Pseudolabrys. Next base: position 67,097 of record CAVUKJ010000003.1, on the reverse strand, counting down.
AACAGGATCTGACTGGCGACGTTGACGTAATAGACGCCCGGCACCCAGTACGGCACCGTGATGAGCGCAACGAAAGCAATCGCGAGGGCGATGAGGCGCGCGCTCATGGTATGAACCTGCCGAACAAGCCCTGCGGGCGGAACAGCAGCACCAGCAGCATCGGCAGGAACAGCACGAAATACGCGAGCTCGGGCAGCATCGCCTGGCCGAAGTTATAGATGAAGCCGATGACGAGGCTGCCGATGAAGGAGCCGAGCAGGCTGCCCGATCCGCCAAGGATGACGACCACCAGCGCCAGCGGCAGCATGTCCTGGTCGAGGCCGGGATAAACCGAGAGGATCGGCGCGCCCATGATGCCGGCGACGGCCGCAAGCCCCGCGCCGAGCGAAAAAACGATGGTGAACAGCCGCGACACTTTGATGCCGACAACACGCGCCATGTCGGGATCGTCGACGCCGGCGCGGATCATGGCGCCCAACCGGGTGCGATCGAGCAGCAGCCAGAGGGCGACCGCGACGACCATGGCGATGATGATGATCGCCAGGCGGTAGAGCGGGAATGCCGCGCCGCCGGCGCGGACAAATCCGGTGAGGCCAGCAGGTGTCGTGACGTTGATCGGGTCGCCGCCCCAGACCATCAGGCAGAAGTCTGCGGCCATGAAGGAAATGCCGAGCGTCACCAGCACCTGCGCCAGTTGCTGGCCCGGCAACTGCCGCAACAGGAAGCGCTCGACCAGCGCGCCGAAGGCCGCGACCAGCAGCGCCGCCAACAGCGCCGCCAGCCAGAAATTGAATGTGATGGCGAGCAGGCCGCCGGCGAAGGTCGCGCCGAAATAGGCGCCGAGCATGAACAGCGACCCGTGCGTCAGGTTCGGGATGCGCATCAGGCCGAATATCAGCGAGAAGCCCGCCGACAGCAGGAACAGCAGACCGCCAAAGGTGACGCTGTTGACCGTCAGCAGCAGCCAAAAATTCATAGCCGCAGGTATCCCGCGCTCGCGAGGGCTGGCAGGCGGGCGCCGCAAGGGCGCCCGCCGTTTTCGCCGGGTTTACGATTTCACGGGCGGGTAATCGCGTGAATAGACCGGTTGCTGGAGGAACTTCTTTTCGTCATAGGTCCAGAACTGGCTGACGTTGTGGTAGGTCTTGACCGTCTTGTTCCAGTACGTCAGGCCGTATTTGGCGCCTTCCTTGCCAAGCTTGCGGATGTAGAAGTCGCCGATCACGTTACCAAAGTGATCGAACTTGACCGGTCCGCGCGGCGTGTCTTTCAGGTTCACCGACCGCATCGCCGCCACCAGCTTGGTCTTGTCGCTCGAGTTGCCGCCGAGCGCCTTGAGACCCGCCTCCACCACGTCGCAATTGACGTAGAGCAGGCCGGCATACTGGCCCGGCACGGTATTGAAGTTCTTCAGCATGCCGTCAACGAAACGCTGGTTGCCGTCGGTCGGCAGATCCAGCGTGTACGGGATGCAGCTCATGAGGCCGAGCGCTTCATCGCCATAGCTCTTGAGCAGCGCATCGTCGCCGCCAGTTTCACCGGTGACGACCGGGAATTTCAGCCCGGCGCTGGCATAGGCCTTCATGAAGCGCAGCGGGTTCGAGCCGGCGAAGCCCTGGCAGACGCCGTCGCAATCGGCGATCTGCGCGACATACGGCGTATAGTCCGGCGTGACCAGCGGCGGCCAAATCTTCTTGAGGATCTTGCCGCCATTGTCTTCGAAGGTCTGCTGGAAACCGCCCATCTGCTCGTGACCGAAGGCGAAGTCTTCGGAGATGGTGATGATGCGCTTGAGCTTCATCTCCTTGGCGGCGTAGTCCGCCATCGGATGCATCGCCTGCGCGGACGTCGCCGAGGCGCGGATGAAATACGGATTGGGCCGGCGCTGCGTCATGTCTTCGGCGGCGGCGAGGCTCAGCAGCGGAACCTTGTTCTGCGCGACGTAGTCGGTAATCGCCAGCAACTCGAAGGCCGCGAGCGGCCCGAGGATGGTGTCGACCTTGTCGCGCTCAACCAGTTCCTGAACCTTGGTCTTGGTGCCGGCGGGATTGCCGCCGGTATCGGCGGAGAAGAACTCGATGGGGCGGCCGGCGATCTTGTTGTTGTGCTCCTTGAGCCAGGTCTGCACGCCCTGTTCCATCTGGATGCCGCCCTGCGCCAGCGGGCCGGTCTTGACGGTCAGCAGGCCGAGCTTGAACGGCGCCGCCTGTGCAATCGCTGGCGCGGGGAATTTGAAGCTCACCGCGGCGGCGCCGGCCGCGGTCGTGGCCATGAATTTACGGCGAGTGATTTTGCGAGACATTCTATTCCTCCCTGTGTCGTTTCCTGGCCTTGCCGGCCATTTTTCGGCCCGCCATTGCGGCGTGACCGCCCGAGAATTCATATGATCCGCCGCGCCCACCCGGCTGACCTAGGAAACCCATCATCCGCCAATGTATTCCATGATGTAAAGCCCGGGGGCTTTGCCGCGGTGCCGCACATCAACGTGCGCGGTGGGCAGCTTAAATGCCCAGATAGCTCGACTTGATCTCGTCGTTGGCCTTGAGTTCGTCGGGCTTCGACGAATAGACGACTTGGCCTTTGCTCATCACGTGCACGTAGTCGACGAGCTTGAGCGCCAGATTGGCGTTCTGCTCGACCAGCAGGATCGACAGGCCCTGCTCCTTGAGCTTGCCGATCGCTTCCCACAGGCCCTGGATGATGATGGGCGCCAGGCCCTCCGAGGGCTCGTCCATGACCAGGCAGTCGGGATTGGTCATGAGCGCACGGCCGATTGCCAGCATTTGCTGCTCGCCGCCCGACAGCGTCTTGGCACGCTGGTTGCGGCGTTCGAGCAGGCGCGGGAATAAGTCGTAGACGCGCGTGAGGCCCCAGTTGTGGCGCTCCGGGTTGCGCTCGGCGACCAGCAGGTTTTCCTCGACGCCGAGCGTCGGGAAGACGCGGCGGCCTTGCGGCACCAGGCCCATGCCGCTGCGCACCGTCTCGAACGAGGCCTTGTGCGTGATCTCGTCGCCTTTGAACACGATCTTGCCGCGGCGCGGCGGATTGAAGCCGACGATCGAATTCACCAGCGTGGTCTTGCCGACGCCGTTGCGGCCGAGCAGGCCGAGGATCTGGCCCTGCTCGAGCTTGAGCGACAGGCCCTGCAGGACATAAGCGTCGCCGTAGTAAGTATGGATGTCCTGAACTTCGAGGATCGACGGCATGGTCTAGCCCGTGCCCAGGTAGATTTCTTGCACGCGCGGGCTGTCGTGGATTTGCTTGGGCGTGCCGGTCTCGAGGATTTCGCCGAAGTGCAGCACCGAGATTTGCGACGCGACGTCGAAGACGACGTCCATATCGTGCTCGATCAGCAGGATCGCGAGGCCGGGGTCGAGCTTCATCAGGAACTTGGCCATCTCGGTGGATTCGCCCGAGGACAGGCCGGCGGCCGGCTCATCGAGAAGAAGAATCTTCGGATCGCTGGCAAGCCCCAGCACGATCTCTAGCTGGCGCTGCTCGCCGTGCGACAGGTTGCGGACCTCGACGTCTTTGCGGTCGAGGAAGCCGACGCTGTCGAGCAGGCCGTAAGCCTTGTCGTAGACGTCCTTGTAAGATGACAGCGGCCGCCACATCACGAATTTCGACGGCCGCAAGCCCTTGATCGCCAGCAGCACGTTGTCGAGCACGGTGAGTTTCGGGAACAAGCTCGTGACCTGGAATGTGCGCGCCATGCCGAGCGCAGTGCGTCGATGGCTTGGCCATGTCGTGACGTCCTCGCCGAACAGCAGCACCTGTCCGGCGCTGACCGGATAGATGCCGGTGATGAGATTGAACAGGGTCGTCTTGCCGGCCCCGTTCGGGCCGATGATGGCCTTGCGGTCGCCGGGCATGATACGCAGCGACACCTCGCGCGTCGCCTGCAGGCCGCCGAAACTCTTGCACAAGCCTTTGAGCTCGAGCGCCGGAGTGCCGCCGTTTGTATGACCGTTCGTGCTCAAGGATCGACCCTGACGATTGAAACGCCGGGGCTCGTGTTGCGAGCCCCGGCGCTGGTTGCCTATTCGCAGTACTTGCAGGGCGGATAGTCGCGGTCATAGACCGGATGCGCCAGGAACTTTTCCTTACCCTCGGTCCAGAACTGGCTGACGTGCGGGTAGGTCTTGATCACCTTGTTCCAGAGCTCTTCCTTGTCGTAGCCGAACATCTTCATCTTGGTGACCTTCTTGATGTAGACGTTCTCGATCGGGTTGCGCATGTCGTCGAGTTCGACAGGCCCACGCGGCGCATCGAGCTTGATGCTCGCCATCAGCTTGATGAACTCTTCCGGCCCTGGATACTTGCCGCCGGCCTTGGTGAGCGCCTTGTCGATCCACATCGCGGTCGAGTAGTTGCCCTCGGAGTAGTAGCCCGGGACCTTGCCGTACTTGGCGCGATAGGCCTTCACGAAGGCTTGATTGATCGGCGTATCGATCGCCGCGCTGTAGTGCAGGGCGGAGACGTCGCCGATGACTTCGTCACCCATGAAGGGCAGCACGAACTCGTCATAGCTGACGCCGCTGCCGACGATCGGCGTCTTGATGCCGGCGGCGCGCAGTTGCTTGGGAAACTGCAACGCCATCGGACCGACCATGGTCGTGAAGATGAGGTCGGCCTTCTTGATGTTCGGGATATATGGCCCGAAGTCCTTGGTACCCAGCGGCGGCCAGATTTTCTGGATGATCTTGCCGCCGCAAGCTTCGAACGCCGATTGGAAGCCGCCGACCGTTTCGTAGCCGAAGGCGTAGTCGGCCGCGATCACGACGCCGGTCTTGTAGCCCTGGTCGCAGGCCCATTGGCCGAGCGCGTGGTGCGGCAGCGACGAGGTCCAACTCGTGCGCATGAAGTACGGGTACTTGCCCAGCTGACGCTGCGTCAGGTCGTCGGCCGAAGCGACCGACGAGATGTAGAGCGTCTTCATTTCGGTCGAGACCGGGGCGAGCGCGTAGCCGGACGAGGCGAGCAGGCCGCCGATGTACATCTGCACGTGATCCTGCAAGATCAGTTTCTTGGCCTTGGTAACGCCGGTGTCAGGCTTGCCTTGATCGTCCTCGACGATGAACTTCACGTCCATGCCGCCGAGCTTGTTGTTGTGCTCGGCCAGGTACATCTGGAAGCCGTCGACCATGTCCTTGCCGACCTGGGCGAAGATGCCCGTGACCGGCGCGATGTAGCCGATCCGCAGTTCCTCCGCCGGGGCGGGGCTCATACCGAGCGCGAGCATGGCGCCCGTGCCCAACAGCATCGGCACAAGCCGATGTCGTAGCGTCTTTGTCATTGTCTTCCTCCCGTAATTGCGGCCTTCCTGTTCGTCAGGACGGCTCGGATGCCAGTTCCTTGGATGTGAGGTTCGCTGCGCCTTCTTTTTTTCGTTGTGTCTTCCAGTTCTGCCGGATGCGCGACGGGATCCCCATCAAGCCCATCGGCAGATAGAGGATCGTCAGCACGTAGACGCCGCCGAGCACATATTGCCACCACGGCACCAGCGTGGAGAGATATTCGCGCAGGCCGAATACGATCGCCGCGCCGAAGCAGGCGCCGATCAGCGTGCCAGCGCCGCCGAGCACGACCATCAGCAGCGAGTTGACCGAGGTGGTAAGCACCAGGGTCTCCGGGCTGACATGGCCGTTGGTGTGTGCCCACAGCACGCCGGCCAGGCCGCCGAAGCCACCGGCGATGATGAAGGCGATGTATTTGTGCAGCCACGTGTTGTAGCCGAGGATCTGCATGCGCAACTCGCGCTCGCGGATGCCGGCCAGGCTTTGGCCGAACGGCGACCGCGTCAGCAGATACAGCAGCGCCATCGAGGCGGCGAAGAACGTGAACACCAGATAGAAGAATGTCACGTCGTTCGACAGATCGAGCCCGAAATTCGGCCGCGCCGTGAGATTGATGCCGTTGTCGCCGCCGGTCAGCGAATTCCAGCGGTAGGCCAGACCCCAGACACATTGCCCGAGTGCGAGCGTGATCATCAGGAAATAGACGCCGCTGGCGCGAATGGCGAGCAGGCCGAAAAATGCGGCGAGCGCGGCGCCAAGCAGAATACCGAGCACGACCACGATCCAGAAATCCCAGCCGAGGCCGAAATGCATCTTGGTGGCGAGGATCGCGGTCAGATAGGCGCCGACTCCGAAATACGCGGCCTGTCCCATCGACGACAGGCCGGTGAAGCCGAGCAACAGGTCGACGCTCATGGCGAGGATGGCAAACGCCATGGCGCGCGTCGCCAGCAGCACGACGAACGAGCCGGAATGCGGAACGACGTAGGCGAAGGCCACCAGCGCCAGGGCGACAATCAAAATCTTGATGTTCTGGCTGGCCATCGCGCGCCGCTAATCTCGGCCGAACAGGCCGGTCGGCTTGATCGCCAGGATCAAGGCCATGGGCGCGTAGAGCGTGAAGTAGGACACCTCGGGGAACAGCGCCTTGCCGAAGTTGTCGGCAAGGCCGACGATCAGCGCGCCGATCGCGGCGCCGCCGAGGCTGCCCATGCCGCCGATGATGACGACGGCGAAGGCGAGCGGCAGCATCTCGAAGTCGAGGCCGGGATAGATGCCGAGGAAGGCGCCGCCGATAACGCCGCCGAGCGCGGCAAGGAAGGCGCCGAGCGCGAAGATGAACATCGAGACGCGGTTGGTGTCGATGCCGACGCCGCGCGCCATCTGGGCGTCATCGACGGTGGCGCGCACCGCCGCGCCCATGCGCGTCTTTTCCATCACGAGCCAAAGCGCAATGCCGATCACCAGGGCCATCGCGATCATGAAGGCGCGATAAAGCGGGAAATAGATGCCGCCAACCACGATGCTGGTGTTGAGCGCGGCGGCCGGCGTGATGTCCATGTTGTTGCCGCCCCAGATGTCGAGCGCGCCCTGCTGGAACAGGAAAGCGAAGCCGACCGTGAGCAGCACCTGCCGCAGCACGTCGTTCTCGATCGACACCATCGCGATGCGGCTGAACAGCAGGTATGCGATCACGGCAGCGCCAAGCCAGACCAGGCCGAAGCGGGTCCAACCAGCGCCGACGAAATCGGGCCAGCGCGCCGAAATCGCCAGAGCCACGAGGACCGCGACCGACGCTGCGATTACGACGTTGCGAAGAATGGTGAAGCCTTCGGAGCGCAGGAACAGCCGCTCCATCGCGATGCCGATCGCGGCGACCGCCAGCGCGGCAAGCGGCAGCGACAACGCCCATGAGCCGGTGATCGCAATGACGGAGAGGGCGATGTAGCCGCCCCACAAGAAATAGGCGCCATGGGACAGATTGACGATCCGCATGACGCCGAAGATCAACGACAGGCCGCTGCCGACCAGGAACAGCAACGCACCGTACGAAATTCCGTTGAAGGCCTGGACCACCCAGAACTGCGCGTTCATTCCCCCTCTGGTCCTTCATTATTGGCTTCGAGCGCGAAGGTTGCCATTAGCTTACCTTAGGATCGCCCGAAATAAACAGCCCAAATGGCGCGAGCGCGCTTGGGAATGCCACCGCCACTCTTTATTTCCGCCCACGTGCCTTCTTTTTCGGCGGAATGATCGGCAGCAACACATAGGGCGCCTTGCCCCGGCTAAAATGCAGGGTGGTGGTGCCGTCGAATATGGCAGGCGGGCGGTCTTTCGGATGATTGTGAAGGAACGGGCCGCAACCTGTGAGCTCGTTCTTGAAGTTCGACAGCTTGCCGCCGCTGGCGCCGCCATATTCGTAGTCCTTGCCGCGCACCGACAGGCCGATGCGATAGCCGGCCGGCACCACGATGCAGGTCGGCCAGATTTCGATATCGAGTTCCACCGCCTGGCCTTTCTTGAGCGGCTGCTTCTGATCGTGGGTGTGATAGGGCCGGTAGGGCAGCGACAATTTCTTGTCGAGCTTGCGGTGCGAGGCGCGCAGCCAGCCTTGCGCGATCGGCGTGTGCGGGTCGATGGCGCCCTGGAACACGACCTCCTTCAGGTCGCCGGTGAACACGCGCAGCACGATGAAGAGGTCGGCGTCGCTCGTTGATGACGAAGCGAGCAGCTTGAGCGCCGACGGTCCGGTGATCTCGGTCTCTTCGGTGAGCACCGGCGTCAGGAAGGTGAGGCCCTCGCCCATCGCCGGAAACGACAGCTTGGCGTTGCCCGACGGCTTCTTGGTGGTGAGCGCCATGGTCGACGGATCGAGATAGTACTTCGTCCATTTGGTGCGCTTGAGCGGCCATTCGTTTTCCGCGCGCGCGACGAATTTCTCGCCCGGATAGCGCAATTGCAGCAGCACTTTCGGCTGTTTCTGCCAGCCCTCTTTCTTGCCGTGCAGGAAGTAGTCGAAGAAGCGCAACTGCTGCTCGCGGCCGTAGTCGGTGTAGAAATGCGTCCAGTGCTCGATGCCGTGCGCCTCGAGCCACTTCTGCTTCGAGGCGGCGCGTACGAAGCCTTCGAAGTTGCCGCGCGGGTGCAGGCCCTGGCCGCCCCAATTCGCGGCGGAGAACAGCGGCGTCGTCACTTTGTCCCAGTCCGGCGAGCGGTCGCGGTGATATTTGTCGTCGAGCGGGTGCGCGAGTATCTGGCCGCCGAAATCGGAGCGGTTCTTGGCGAGTTCTTCTTCGCTCAGCGTCTCCGGTCCGCACACCAATTCGCCGTGCACGCGGCTGCGCTTGCCGCGCTCGCCGGCGCCGTACTGCACGGTCTTGACCTGCATGTCGTACCAGTTCTCCCAGAACGTCGAGAGAATGCCGCCGTGGTGCGTCATGTCGCGGTACCAGTCGGCGGAGCCCTCCCACACACACATCGCCGCAAGATGCGGCGGCTGCAGCGAGGCCACGTGCCACTGGTTCATGCCGAAATAGGAGATGCCGTTGAGCCCGACCTTGCCGTTCGACCACGGCTGCACGCCGGCCCACTCGATGCAGTTATAGAAATCCTTGGTCTCGCGCGGCGAGAAGTGGTCGATGAAGCCCGGCGAGCAGCCGGCGCCGCGCGAGTCGACGCGCACGCAGACATAATCGTGCGGCACCCACTTCTCCGGATCGACCACTTCCCAGTTTTGATATTTGTTGGTCGATCCGGCGGGCACGTCCGGATGTTTTTCCGCCATGATGTTCCAGGCGCTCGGGTAGCCGTCCTGGAACGCGAGGTTCTTGGCGTAAGGGCCGTAAGTCAGGATGACGGGAAACTTGCCGTCTTTCACCGGACGAAAAACGTCGGCGCGCAGCACCAGGCCGTCGTCCATCGGGATCGACACGTTCCAATTGACCCGCATGCCATCGCGGATTTCCGTGCGCTCGTGCAGCACCGCCATTCCCGCCTCCCGCTGTTCTTAAGTTTTGTGGGCGGGAGGCTACAGAGGGGAGCGGGTTCGTTACAAGCCTGATCTAGGCGCGCTTGCGCTTGACCTTTGCCATCTTCTCGAGCACGGCGCAGACGGCTGCGGTATCCTGCTCACCGAAGCCGATCTTCTCGGCCTTGCGGTAGATGCCCTTGGTGGCGTTGAACATCGGCGTCGGCACTTTGATCTTGCGCGCGTAGTCGCCGATCACCTGCATATCCTTGTCCCAGATCGAAATCTTCATCGTGGGATTCTTGTAGTTGTTCTTCACCATCATCGGCGCGCGCAGCTCGAAGATGCGCGAATTGCCGGCGCCGCCTTTGATGAGGTCGTAGATCGTCTGCGGCGGCAGGCCGGCTTTCATGCCGAGCACCATGGCCTCCGCGGTCGCCACGTTGTTGATGGCGACCAGCAGATTGGCGACGTACTTCATCTTGCTGCCGTTGCCGAAAGCGCCGACGTTATAGAGGTGGCGGCCGAAGGCCTCGAACATCGGCTTGAGCTTGCCGATCAGCTTGGCGTCGCCGCTGGCATAGAACACGAGGTCGCGGTTGGCCGCCTGCGAGCCGGTGCCGCTGACCGGCGTGTCGAGCATGATGTGGCCGGCCTTGCGCAGCACGGCGAGGGCCTTTTCCTTGTCGGCGATGGTGAAGGTGCTCATCTCGACCAGCAGCTTGCGCGGCAGCTTGGCCGCGGCGATGGCGCGCACGGTGTCGAGCAGCGCGCCCGGCTTGGGCAGGCTGGTCAGGACGGTTGGAACCTGCCGGGCAACGGCGACCGCGCTCGCGGCGATCTCGACGCCGGCGCGTTGCGCCTCGCGGCGGCGCGCCGCGCTGATGTCGTAGCCGACCACGCGCCAGCCGGCCGCAGCCAGGTTCTTGGCGAAGGCGCCGCCCATGATGCCGAGCCCGATCACGCCGACGGTGCCCTTCGACTTCCCAGCCGCCATTCAAATTTCTCCTGGGTGAAAACTTCAAGGTGGGAATCAAATCTGCAAACCACTTAAGCGGTCGCGGGCTGCGCTGTCGAGTGGGCCAAGAGTCGTAAGCCGCTTTCATGCCGCGCTGCAATCGCCTATCGTCGCCGCCAACAAAAGAACCGGGAGGAGCCATGAAAGTCGGAGTCGCCGGACTGGGCGCGATGGGTGGCAATGTCGCCTTGCGGCTGATGGAAGTCGGTCATCAGGTTACCGTTTGGAATCGCTCGCCCGATAAGACCAAGCCGATGGCGGATGCCGGCGCGAGCGTGGCCGCATCGCCCGCCGAAGTTGCGGCGGCGAGCGAGGCCGTCATCACCATGCTGACCGATGGCGCGGCGATCGACGCGGTCTACAACGGGCCGAAGGGCCTGCTGTCCGGCGACGTCAAGGGCAAGATGTTCATCGAGATGAGCACCGTGGCGCCCAAGGTCGAGACCGATCTCGCGCCCAAGGTGCGCGCCAAGGGCGCGGCGCTGGTTGAGTGCCCGGTCGGCGGCTCGACCGCGCCGGCGCGCAAGGGCCAGCTGCTCGGTCTGATGGGCGCCGAGAAGGCCGACGCCGACCGCGCGCGGCCGCTGCTCGAACAGCTCTGCCGCAAGGTCGAGCATTGCGGGCCGGTCGGCGCCGGCGCCGCCATGAAGCTCGCGATCAACCTGCCGCTGATGGTGGCATGGCAGGCCTATGGCGAGGCCTTCGCCATCGCCCGCAGCGTCGGCTGGGAGCCGAAGCGCCTGCTCGACCTGTTCGTCGAGAGCAACGGCGCCAACAACGCGCTCAAGATGCGCGCCGAGATGATCGTGAAAATGTTCGAGGGTAAGGACCCGGGACCGACCACATTCTCGATCGCCAATGCCGTCAAGGATCTGCGCACGATGGTGGCGACGGGTGAATCGCTCGGCGCCGACATGATCGCGACCAAGGCCGCGCTCAGCGGTTTCGAGGACGCGACGAAGAAGGGTTTCGGCGGCGGCGACGGTGCGCAGATGTCGGTGTTCTGGTCAGGGCGAAAAAAGTAGGGGGAAGCGATGAAGTTCTTTTCGTACTGGCGCTCGCTTGCGGCCTATCGCGTGCGGATTGCGCTCAACCTCAAGGGCATCAAGCCGGACGAGGTCATCACCGTCAATCTGCATGAGGGCAAGCAGCGCGACGACGCCTATCGCAAGGTCAATCCGATGATGGCGCTGCCGGCGCTGGTCGAGAATGACGGCAACGTCCTGTTCGAGTCGCTGGCGATCCTCGAATATCTCGACGAGACGCATCCCAATCCGCCGCTGCTGCCGAAGGATCCGAAGGCGCGCGCCCGGGTGCGCGGCATCGCCCAGATCATCGCCTGCGACACGCATCCGCTGATCGTGCCGCGCGTGCGCGAGTATCTCGCGGACGAATACAAGATCGACGAGCCCGGCGTGATGAAGTGGGGCCATCACTGGCACACTAAGTCGATGATCGCGCTGGAGACCAATCTCGCCGGCTCGAAGCAGACCAGACGTTTCGTACAGGGCGACCAGCTCACCATCGCCGATGTCTGCCTGTGCGGACAGGCCGTCGGCGCGTTCTACTTCAAGGTCGACATGGCGCCGTATCCGACGTTCAAGCGCATCGTCGACGAGTGCAACAAGATCGAGGCGGTGGCACGCGCGCATCCGCTCAAGCAGCCGGGCGCGCCGGCCGCGGCATGATCAATACGGCGATCATCGGCCTCGGCTGGTGGGGCAAGAACCTGGTGAAGTCGGCGCGCGAATTCGGCGCGCCGCTGCGTTTCACGCGCGGCGTCACGCTCGAGCCCGAGACGGTGCGCGACTTCACCGCTGAGAACAAAATTGCGCTGTCGAGCTTCGATGAGGTGCTGGCGGACCGCGACATCCAGGCGGTGGTGCTGGCGACGCCGCACACCAAGCATCCGGAGCAGGTGAAGGCTCTCGCCAAGGCCGGCAAGCAGATCTATTGCGAGAAGCCGTTCGCGCTGTCGAAGGCCGAGGCACAGGCGATGCTCGACGCGGTCAAGCGCGCCGGTGTGCTGATCGCGGTCGGCCATCATTTCCGGCTGATGCCGTCGATGCGGGCGATGGCGGAGTTGAAGGCCGAAGGCGCCTTCGGCACCATGATGCATGCCGAGGGCAACTACAGTCACGATTGGCTCGCCAGCTACCCGGCCGACAGCTGGCGCATGCAGGCGGAGGAAAGCCGCGCCGGCGGCATGACCGGCATGGGCATCCACGTGCTCGACTGCTTCCGCGACATTGTGGGGCCGATGAAGCGCATCAGCGCGCTGTCGAAGGCGCGCGCGCTGAAATTGCCGACCGGCGACACCACCGCGGCCTTGATCGAATTCGAGAACGGCGCGACCGGCGTGCTCGGCACCACGATCAAGACGCCGTTCCGCTGGCGCATCGCGATCTTCGGCGAGAACTGCTGGGCCGAGAGCGTCAGCGAGACGCGGCTGATCGTGCGCCGCGCCGGCAAGGATGATCCTGAGATCATCGAGCGGCCGCACGACAACCATCTCGGCCGCAATCTCGATTATTTCGCCAAGGCGGTGATGGGGCAGGGCAGCTTCCCGATCTCGCCCGACGGTATCCTGCAGACGGCGTCGGCGCTTGAAGCCGTGTTCAAATCGGTCGACGCGAACGGGGCATGGATGCAAGTTTGACGACACATGGCCGAGTCAAAGAACCATTTCACAGACGGCGACGCCTACGAACGCATGATGGGCGTCTGGAGCCGTCTCATCGGCAACGAGTTTCTCGACTGGCTCGCTTTGCCTCATGGACTACGCTGCATTGATGTTGGCTGCGGCAATGGTGCGTTTACCGAATTGCTGGTCGATCGCTGCAAGCCTTCAGAAGTGCAGGGCATTGATCCGTCGCCCGAACAAATTGCCTTCGCCCGCCAGCGGCACACCGCGAAGCTCGCGGAATTCCGCGTCGGCGACGCCATGGCGCTGCCGTTCCCAGACGATCGCTTCGACGCGGGATCATGGCGCTGGTCATTTTCTTTGTGCCTGACCCGGCAAGGGGTGTCGCCGAAATGGCGAGGGTGGTGCGCCCCGGCGGAACGGTCGCGGCCTACGCTTGGGACATGCCGGGCGGCGGGTTGCCGATGGAGCCGATCCTTGCCGAAGTTCGCGCGATCGGCCGCACGGCGCTGGGACCGCCGGTGCCCGAAATATCGCGTATCGATGCCCTGCATGCGGCCTGGGCGCAGGCCGGTCTCGAGTTCGATCGAGACTCGGAAGATCACGGTGCAGAGGACGTTTGCCGATATCGACGACTTCTGGGCCACGAGCACGCAGGCCGGAACCATCCGCACGACCGTAGCGGCGTTGACCGCGAAGGAAATCGCAGCGGTGAAAGACCGACTGCGCGCGATTCTGCCGGCGGATGCGTCAGGCCGGATCACCCAGACTTCATTCGCGAACGCCGTGAAGGGCCGCGTACCACGCTAGTCCTTCTTCAGCCCCGCGCGCTCGACGATCTCTTTCCACACCGGGATTTCGCGCACCATGCGCGCGTGCAGCTCGTCGGGCCCTTCGTATTTCACGGCGAAGCCGGCCTTGAGCATCTTCTCCTTGATGTCGGGCTTCTGCAGGATGGCGCGGGTTTCATCGGTCAGCCGCTTGATGACCGTTTCCGGCGTGCCGGCCGGTGCGAAGAACATCTGCGAAGTTTCGATCACGGCGTTCGGAATGCCGGCTTCCGCCATCGTCGGCACATCGGGCAGATCGACCCAGTGCTCGGCGCCGGTCTGCGCCAGCCCCTTGAGCTGGCCGGAGCGGATGTAGCCGATCAGGCCGGCGATGCTGACGGAAGCGGTGTCGGTGGTGCCGGCCAGCGCCGCCTGCAGCGACGGCGCCGCGCCGTTGAACGGCACATGCGTCATGTCGATATTGGCGCGCAGCTTCAGCAGTTCGACCGCGAGCTGCGAGACGCTGCCGACGCCGGGTGAGGCGTAAGTCAGCTTGCCCGGGTTTGCCTTCGCCTTGGCAACCAGATCGGCAATGCTGGTGATGCCGGAGGCGGGCCGCGTGATGATGACGTTGGGGGCCGCGCCGAGATAGGCGATCGGCGCGAAATCCTTGAGCGGATCGTAGGCGACCTTGCTGACGCTCGGATTGATCAGCACCACGCCGGTGACGACGACGAGCGTGTAGCCGTCGGGCTTGGCGCGCGCACCGGTGGCCAGGCCGATATTGCCGGTCGCGCCGACGCGGTTTTCGACGATGACGTTGGCGCCGAGCTTCGGCGCCAGCTCCGCGGCGAGCAGACGCCCGAGCAGGTCGTTGGGACCGCCCGCGGGAAACGGCACGATGATGGTGATCGTGTGATCGGGCCAGTCGGCGCGCGCCGCGCGGTTGGTCAGCGTCAGCGCAAGAACCAGGCACAGGCACAACACGAAGCGCGCGCGAAGACGCATGCAATCCTCCCCAAACCGCAGGTCTTGTTGTTGTTGCGCGGAGACTAGTTGAGGACTGCGCGTGAGGCCAGTCCCGCGCGGTCAGCGCGCGGCGGCGCGCCTCGGCTTGCGCGCGGTGCCGGCGATCGCTTCGTCCCAGACCTCGTGAATGTGCTCGACCTCCTGCTCGAAGCGCTGCAGGAACATACGCGCCTGCGTCGACAGCGTGCGGCGCGCCGGCTGGATGACGACGAATTCGGCATGCAACTCAGGCTCGACGATCGGATTGACGACCAGGTCGCCGCGGCCGATATCGTTGACCGAAATCACGCTCGGCAAGATTGTCGCCCAATCGGAGCGCGCCACGAATTCGAGCGTGCCGATCATCGCGTCCATGTCGAGCATGGCTTCGACCTCGACGCCGTGCGTCTGGAAGTAGGTTTCGAGGTTGCGTCGCCGGATGTTGTCTGGCCCCGGCGCCACGATCTTGAGCGGCTTGCACTCCGACAGGCGCAGCGGCGCGAGCGGCATGAAGCCGCGCTTGCGTCCGGAGATCAGCATCTCACGGTCGCGCACCAGGAGGCGCGATTTCAGTCCGATGGTGCCCTCGAAGGCCGGCACCACGGCGAAGTCGAGCTCGTCGTTGCGCACCATCTCGGTCAGCAGGTTGCTGTAGCCCTCGACGATGTGGAGGCGCACCTCGGGGCAGCGGGGCACGAAGTCCTCGAGAACCGGCGCGAGCACCGCACGGGTGAAGGTCGGCATCAACCCGATGCGCAGTTCGCCGGTGACCTGGCCGGAGAACGCGCGCGCCTGCTCGGCGGCGTGTTCGAGCGCGCCGACCGCCTCGACGCAGCTCTTGTAGTAGCGCAGGCCCGCTGGCGTCGGGATCACTGCGCCGGTCGCCCGCTCGAACAGCTTGACGCCGAGCTTCCGCTCGACCGCCGCGACGTGCTGGGAAATGCCGGACTGGGTGGCGTTTTCGCGCTCGGCTGCGCGGGTGAACGAGCCTTCCTCGCACACGGCAATGACGGCACGGACCTGGCGGAGGGGGATGTTGCGCATCGGGAGACCGGTATTAGGAAAAATAATGCTGAACGGCAGATTATATTATTTCTTTTAAGTCCGCCATCCGAATAACATCCCGCCAACAATCAATAACGAGCGCTTATAGCGCGAGCGGGAGGACGCGATGGGTACAGCGAATTTCGGCATTGCCGGCTTGGATTGGCAGCAGCGGGTCAACTGGGACCGCATGCGCGAATACCGCATCGAGCGTGCGCGCAAGATGATGAAGAAGCACGGGCTCGGCGCCATGCTGTGCATGTATGACGAGAACGTCCGCTACATCACCGGCACGCTGACGCCGGGCTGGAACCGCCTCAAGCCGGGCCTGCGCTACGCCATGCTGTGCGGCGACGGGCGGCCGATTTTGTTCGAGCAGGGCGATCTCGGCTTCCAGATCGAGCGCCACTCGCCGTGGATCCCGAAGGAGAACGTGCGTCACTCCTTCGCCTGGATCAAAGGTGCGGCGGGGCCGGCGGCGACGCAGCAGGTGACCAAGTTCACCAAGGCGATCATCCAGGCGATGAAGGAAAATGGCGTCGCCGGGCAGAAGCTCGGCTGCGACTTCATCGACATCAACATGATCAACATCTTCAAGGAGAACAACATCAACTGGGTCGACGGCATGACCCCGATGATGGAAGCGCGCGCCGTGAAGAGCCCGGACGAGCAGGAGTGCTTCCGCATCGTCGGCGCGATCGGCGACGCCACGCACTGGGAGTGCATGAAGTTCCTGCGCCCCGGCGTCACCGAGAACCAGGTGACCGCGCACCTGATGGAGTACCTCTACAACATCCCCGGCATGGAAGACGTCGAGGACGTCATCGTGTCGTCGGGCCCGAACACCTGGCCGAACTGGCGCAACTTCTCCGACCGCATCATCCAGCCGGGCGACATCGTGTTCATGGATTTGGCCGCGCTGACCTGGAACGGCTACAAGTCCTGCTATTACCGCACCTACTGCGTCGGCAAGGAGCCGAGCAAGGAGCAGAAGGACACCTACGACACTGCGCTCAAGTGGCTCTACGATTCGATCGGCGCGGTGAAGGTCGGCGCCACCACGCGCGACATCGCCATGAAGTGGCCGTCGGCGATGGAGACCTGGGGCTACGAGGACGAAGACCAGGCCGCCGCGAACCTTTGGGGCCACGGTCTCGGCCTTGCGCAATACGACCCGCCGGTCATCTCGCGCATCTGGTCGCTCGATCATCCGATCGACATCCAGGAGGGCATGACCTTCGCCCTCGAAACGCAGCACGGCAAGAAGTACCGCTACGGCGTGCGCATCGAGGAAATGCTGATCGTGCACAAGAACGACATCGAGATCGTGTCGAACTTCCCTGTGAAGCAGATCACCGTCGTCGATCCGCTGCCGGGGTACGGTGATCACGTGAAGTGAGTTCGGCCTCTCCCTCAAACGGAGAGGACGCGCGCCAGACCTTTAGCCGAGACCTAGACGCGCATGGCCGACTTCATCCTGACGCTCAACGATCCGCGCGCCATCGATCCCGAGAACGTCGGGCCGAAGGCCGCCAATCTTGCGTCGCTGACTCAAGCCGGGCTGCCGACGCCGGGCGGCTTTGCGCTCACCGCGGCGGCCTATCGGCATCAGTTGCGCCATCTCGGCATCGAAGATCTGCTGCGGCAGTATAACGAGGCCGATCTGCCGACCTCGCGCAAGCTGTCGGTGCAGATCCGCCTTGCCATCTATCAGCAGCCGATCGCGCCAAAAATTCTCGAGCCGCTGCTCGCGGCCTGGCGGGCGCGGGAGACCGACCTTGGCGTGGTGCGCTCCTCGGCGCTGATCGAGGACCGCAAGGGCGCCAACTTCGCCGGCCAGTTCGAGAGCTTCCTCGGCCTCGACGACGAAACCGAATTCCTCACCGCGGTGCGAGCCTGCTGGGCCGCGCTGTGGACCTCGCATGCGCGGCGCTACATGGACAATCACGGCCTGTCCCCGGCCGATACGGCGATGGGCGTGCTGATCCAGCCGTTGGTGTCGGCGAAGACATCCGGCGGCGGCCTGAGCGAGACCGCCGAAGGGCACATGCTGATCTCGGCCACCTGGGGCCTCGGCTCGGCCATCGCGCAGGGCGAGGTGGTGCCCGACCGCATCGTGCTGTCGAAGACCGGCTTCCTGCGCACCGTCGCCGCCGGCCGCAAGAACCATCAGGACACCTGCGCGCACGGCGTCTCCGCGCCGCAGCTGGTGCCGGACGATCTGGTTAGCGAGCCGTGCCTGACGCCGGGCGAGGCGGTGACGCTCGGCCGCCTGCTCAAGAAGTGCGAGCAACTCGCCAACCATCCGGTCGAGATCGAATGGGCGATGGATGAGCGCGGCTTCAAACTGCTGCAATCGCGGCCGCTGCACGTCGAGGCGCCAATCGTGCCCGACGAAATCTGGCTGCGGCATCCCGGCCTCAACGGCCATCCGGCCGGCATCGGCTGGGGCTCGGGGCGCGCGGTAGTCGTGAATTGCGAATGCGAACTGTCGCGCGTCGCCCCAGGCGACATTCTCGTCACCAAGGTGGCGGGTCCGTCGCTGACGCACATCCTCAATCGCGTGTCGGGAGTTGTTGCCGAACTGGGCGGCTCGACTTCACACCTGGCTTCGCTCGCGCGCGAGCGCGGCATCCCGATGGTGCTGGGCGTGCTCGACGCGACCCGCACCATTCCGGACGGCGCGCAGTGCGCGGTGGACGGCGTCGCCGGCGTCGTGCGGTGGCTCCGTTGAGCGCGAAACCGCGCGTCTTCGTCACGCAGCCGATCGCGGAGAGCGCCATGAAGCGTCTGCGCGCGCTTGGCAGCGTCAAGGTCTTTCCCGACGACAGCCGCATCATTCCGCACAAGACGCTGATCGCGGCGGTGAAGAAGGCCGACGTTCTGTTCTGCCTGCTGCACGACACAATCGACCGCGGCGTGATCGCCGCCAATCCGAAGCTGCGCCACATCGCGGCGCAATCGATCACGCCGTCGAACATCGACGTCGCGGAGGCGACCAAGCGCGGCATTCCGGTCACCGTCGTACCGCCGATCACCACGGAAGCGACCGCGGATTTGACCTTCGGCCTCATGTTGGCGGTGGCGCGCCGCATGGTCGAGGGCGACCGGCTGGTGCGCGCGGGCAAATTTCCCGGCGGCCAATCGCGGCATCTGCTCGGCTCCATCGTGCACGGCAAAACCATCGGCCTCATCGGCGGCGGCGGGCTGATCGGCACGGCGGTGGCCAAGCGCGCCCGCGGCTTCGACATGCGGGTGCTCTATGCGACGCCGCGCCGCAAGCCGGAAAACATCGAGCGCGAATTCGGGCTCGAATACGTGCCGCTCGACCAGTTGCTGCGTGACTCCGATTTCGTCTCGCTGCATTCGCCGCTCAACGCCGACACCCGTCACCAGATCGGCGCGCGCGAGCTCGGGCTGATGAAGAAGACGGCCTTCATCATCAACACCGCGCGCGGCCCGGTCATCGACGAGAAGGCGCTGGTGCGGGCGCTCAAGGGCAAGAAGATCGCCGGCGCCGGGCTCGACGTGTTTGAGAACGAACCGAAGGTTCATGCCGACCTGAAGCGCATGAAGAATGTCGTGCTCGAGCCGCATCTCGGCAGCGCCACCACCGTGGTGCGCGAGCAGATGGCGAACATCGTGGTCGACAATATCGAAGCGCTGCTCGGTGGGCGCAGGCCCCCGAACTGCGTCAATCCGCAGGTGTTGGGCAAGTGACTAGCAAGTGATCGGCAAGTGATCTGATTGCAATCGAGCCCGCGCCGCGTTTGAATATTCACAACCGGCAGAAAAGCCGGAGCGGGAGGGAGAGATGGCGCTACCCAAGCTCGACGTGGTGATTGCCAACAATTTCGGCCACCTGCCGATGTTCATCGGCGCGGAGAAGGGCTTCTTCAAGGATCACGGCGTCGACGCCAGCTTCCGCGTGGTCGACACCGGCACCGACATGGTCAACGCGCTGGCGCGCGGCGAGGCGCAGGTCGGCGACATGAGCACGACGACCTATTTGAAGGCGGTGCATTCGGGCAATCCGTTCCAGGTCATCGGCCTGATCATGAACGACGCCACCAACGACCGCTGCGATACGCCGCTCGCCATCGTGACCAAGAAGGGCACCGGCATCAATGTCGGCAAGATCGGCGACCTGCGCGGCAAGAAGGTCGGCCTCGCCAAGGGTCAGACCTCCGACGAGTACTTCAAAATGGTGCTGCGCCGCGCCGGCGTGAAATACGAAGACATCACCGTCGAGAACATCTGGTCGCAGTTCGGGCTGGCGCCCGCGCTGAAGGAGGGCAAGGTCGACGCCATCGTCACCTGGGAGCCCTTCGTGACGCAGACGCTGACGCAGGTGCCGGACACTTATGAAGTGATCCGCGGCGGCCAGCACATGTCCTACATCATGGTCGCGGTCGCGCACGGCCCGACGATCCAGGAGAAGCCGGCGGTCATCAAGAGCATCGCGGCGGGCCTGGCGCAGTCGTCATGGTTCACGCGCAAGAATCCCGGCGAGGCCGTGGAGATCTTCGCCAAGTGGGTGCCGGGCACCGACGTCGCCATCGGCAAGAAATCGATCAAGCACATCCACTTCGATCCGCGCATGTCGAAGAACGTGCTGCAGGCCTTCGAGAACGCCGAGGACGAGGTGCTCACCAATACGCTCAAGGGCGCACCACGGCTCGACGTGCCGAGCCTGTTCCGGCCGGAGTTCATGCAGCAGGTCGAGAAAGAGCACCCGGAATATTTCGCGGACCTGCCGAAGCTATAAGCTTAAGACTTGTCGCGCTGCCACGTGACGATGACGCGCACTACCTTGTTGTTGACGTTGGGGTGCGGCATCGGCGGGCTCTCGATGTGCAGCAGGTCATCGCCCTCGAAACGCAGGAAACGGACCTGCTCGCCGCCGACCCAGGCCTCGTTCCAGGCGACCTCGACCTTGGTGATGACCTTGCCATCTTCGACGCGGTAACGCCCGCTGTAGGCGATCATCGTGCGCAATGCCTTGGCACGATCCTCGTCGGTCTTCGGGACCGGCCGACCGTCGGCCGTCACCAGCGCGATCCAGCGGCCTTCGGGCGTTGCAATCTGATAGCCACGCGGGTGCTCACCCAGCACCGGCGTGCGCTCCTTGGTTTGCGCATCCTCATAGACGACGGAGACGAGCTTCCAGGTACCGACGATCCGGTCCTTGTCGGCGGCGTAGAGCGGCGAACTCACCAGCAGCAAAGCAGCGAACAGCAAAGCGCGCATCGTCTCCTCCTGAGCGAAAGTTATTCGGCGGTCCAGCCGCCGTCGACAACCAGCGAGGTGCCGGTGATCAGCGCCGCGGCATCGCTCGCCAGGAACACGACAGCGCCCGTTAAATCCTCGAGCTGACCGAGGCGCCCGAGCTTGATGCGCTTGAGCGTGTCGGCGCGGAAGGCCTCGTTCTGGAAAAACGGCCGCGTCATCGGCGTCTCGATGAACGTGGGCGCGATGGTGTTGACGCGGATCTTGTGCGCGGCGAGTTCGATCGCCATCGCCTTGGTGAAGCCTTCCATGGCGTGCTTGGTGGCGCAGTAGACCGTGCGCGTCGGGCCGCCGACATGGCCCATCTGCGATGACATGTTGATGATCGCGCCGGGCTTCTTCGCCGCGACGAGGCCGCGCGCCACCGCCTGCGCGACGAAATAAGCCGCGCGCACGTTGAGCGAAAACACGAAGTCGAAATCCTCGACCTTCACGTCGACGAAAGGCGTCGGTCTGTTGGTGCCGGCATTGTTGATGAGGATGTCGAACGGCGCCTGCGCGGCGATGGTCTTGGCCGTCGCCTCGACATCGCGCACGTCGAGCGTCAGCGGCTCGGCTTGCTGCCCGCGCGCGCGGATCGCCTCGGCCGCTTCCTCGATCTCCTTGCCGGTGCGCGCAGCGAGCGTGACGTGGGCGCCGGCGTCCGCCAGCGCCGAGGCGCAGGCCAAGCCGATGCCGCGCCCGGCGCCGGTCACCAGCGCGCGCCGCCCGTCGAGGCGGAAAGAGGGGGTTCTGGTCAGTTCAATCGCCATCTGTGCTCTCTTTTATCCCTCCCCTGAAAGGGGAGGGTGGCTGCGAGCGTTGGCGAGCAGCCGGGTGGGGTTACTTCGATTGGCGGAAAGCGGCCCACCCGGCTCGCTGCGCTCGCCACCCTTCCCGCAAGCGGGGAGGGATAAGAAAGTCACTCCGCCGCCTGGCCGTAGGGCACGTTGCGGCCGCCGTAACGGCGCACCCGGATATTGGCCTGCTCGGCGTGGGCGACGAAGCCCTCCAGGATGCAAAGCCGCGAGCAGACCTCGCCGATCTTGGCACTCGCCTCGTCGGTCAGCACCTTCTGGTAGGTGCAGGTCTTGATGAACTTGCCGACCCACAGGCCGCCGGTGAAGCGGGCGTTCTTCTTGGTCGGCAGCGTGTGGTTGGTGCCGATCACCTTGTCGCCATAGGCGACGTTGGTGCGCGGGCCCAAGAACAGCGAGCCGTAGTTCTTCATGCCGTTGAGGAAGACGTCGGGATCGCGCGTCATCACCTGCACGTGTTCGGAGGCGATGCGGTCGGCTTCCGCGATCATCTCCGCTTCGCTGTCGCAGACAATGACCTCGCCGTAATCCTTCCAGGCTTGCCCTGCGGCGTCGGCGGTCGGCAGGATCGTGAGCAGCCGCTCCACCTCATTCATGGTGTCGCGCGCCAGCTTTTCGGAGTTCGTGATCAGCACCGCGGGGGAGGTCGGTCCGTGCTCGGCCTGGCCGAGCAGATCGGTGGCGCAGAGCTCGCCGTCGACGCTGTCATCGGCGATCACCAGCGTCTCGGTCGGGCCAGCCAGCAGGTCGATGCCGACGCGGCCGAACAGCAGGCGCTTGGCCTCCGCCACGTAGGCATTGCCGGGGCCGACGATCATGTCCACGGGTGCGATGCTCTCGGTGCCGAGCGCCATGGCCGCCACCGCCTGCACGCCGCCGAGCACGTAGATGTCGTCGGCGCCGCCGAAATGCATGGCGGCGACGATCGCCGGATGCGGCCCGCCCTTGAACGGCGGGGCGCAGGCGATGATGCGTTTCACGCCCGCCACTTTCGCCGTGACGATCGACATGTGCGCCGAGGCGACCATCGGATAACGCCCGCCCGGCACGTAGCAGCCGATCGAGTTCACCGGGATGTGGCGGTGGCCGAGCACGACGCCGGGCAGGGTCTCGACCTCGAGATCCTTCATGGTGTCGCGCTGTTTCTGCGCAAAATTGCGCACCTGCGCCTGCGCGAACTTGATGTCGTCGAGGTCGCGTCTAGGCACCTGCGCGATCGCCTTCTCGACCTCGGCCGGCGACAGCTTGAAATCCTTCGGCGACCACTTGTCGAACTTTTCGGACAGGTCGCGGATCGCGGCGTCCTTGCGCGCGTCGACCTGCGCGAGGATGTCCTCAACGGTCTCGCGCACCTTGGCGTCGGCGGCTTTGATCGCGCTCGCGTCCATTCCGCGCTTGAGCCAGCGGGGCATATTGTTGTCCTCCGTCGTGTCGCCGCCGCGCAATTTACGCCGCGTCATGGCCGGGCTTGACCCGGCCATCCATGATGCTTATCGGCAAGTTGAAACGCTTCATGGACCCCCGGGTCAAGCCCGGGGGCGACGGTTGAATGTGCGGCGCGCTCGGGCGCGCTGTCGAAAGTTACTTGATCGCCTGCGGATTGATCGGTGAGCCCGTGCCGCCGGTGATGATCAGCGGCGGGCCGCAGAAGAAGAACTCGTAGATGCCGTCTTCCTCGCAATCCTCGGCCAGCTCCTTCAGGTAGAAGATCTCACCCATACACAGGCCCATCGCCGGGATCACCACCCAGTGCCAAGGCTGGTTAGCTTCCTTGGTCTCGTTCGGCCGCACCTCGACGCCCCAGGTGTCGGTGCAGATCGCGGCGATTTGTTTCTCCTGGCACCAGTAGCAATTCTCGAATTTGACGCCGGGCGCGTCGCCGCCGGCGTAGCCGCCCCATTCCTTCTCGGCGAGGCAGCGCTCCATCTGCCCGGTGCGGATGATGACGAAGTCGCCCTTGCCGATGCTGACGTTCTGCTCCTTGGCGCACTTGTCGAGCTCGTCGTTGGAAATGCTCTCGCCGTCCTGCATCCACTTCACGCCGCGGAAGCGCGCAATGTCGAGCAGCACGCCGCGCCCGACCATCTTGTTCTTGGAATGCTCGATGCCGAGCACGTTGAGACCGCGCGAGTCGACCATCTTGGCCTCGTGGCCGTTGTAGCCCTTGTCCTCGTAGAAGATGTGGCCGAGCGCGTCCCAATGCGTCGCGCCCTGCACGCACAGCATCAGCGTGTCGTCGGCATAGCGGATCTTGTTCCAGTCCTGCCGGCCGGCGATGGCATCGGTACCGGTCGCCAGCATCTGGTGGATCGGATTGAAGCGGCCGCCGAACAGGCCGGTCTGCGGTCCCTCGCGGTCGAGCGGGATGCCGAGGGCGAACACCTTTCCGGTACGGATGAGGCTCGCCGCTTTCACGATGTCTTCCGGCGTCACGTGATTGAGCGTGCCGACCTGGTCATCCTTGCCCCAGCGTCCCCAGTTCGACAATTTTTTCGAAGCTTCGGCGACCGCCTCTTTGCCGACCTTGATGTTCATGAAGCGTTTCCTCTCGTTTTTTTACAGCAAGCGCTTGGTTGAAAGGTCGGCTGCAATAATGCGCTGGCCTGCGGTGTTTCAGCAAGCGGGGCTGCTTTGACAAACCGCTTTCGAATTTCCCATGATCGAAACTGAACAACCGGCCGGCCCGGACCGGCGTTCGTGCAATCGAGGAGGTATTCCATGAAACGCAACCTGATCGCGGCATTTGCCGCGGCTGCAATCGCCGCGCTCGCGCACACAGGCCGTCGTCCCCGCGAAAGCAGGGACCCAGTACTCCCAGTCTTTCGTTTGATCGCACGGTCTGTGTTTACTGGATGCCCGCCTTCGCGGGCATGACGGCGGCAACTACACCTTCCCCAGTGCCCGCAGAAATCTTCCCGGCGTGAACGGCATGTCGGTCAACGGTTGCGCCCCGAGCGGGCGCAGCGCGTCGTTGATGGCGTTCATGACGCAGGCGGGCGCCCCGGCGGTGCCGGCTTCGCCGGCGCCTTTGGCGCCCAATTCGCTGTCGGCGGTCGGCGACACGCAATGGCCGCACTCGATGTCGGGCATCTCGGCCGCCATCGGCACCAGGTAGTCCGCCATGTTGCCGTTGAGCATCTGCCCGCGTTCGTCATAGAGACATTGCTCGAACAGCGCTGCGCCGATGCCCTGCACGATGCCGCCGCGGATCTGCTCGTCGACGAGCTGCGGATTGATGATGGTACCGCAGTCCTCGACGCACCAGTGCTTGAGCAACTTCACGAAGCCGGTCTCGATGTCGACTTCGAGCCAGCTCGCCTGGATGCCGTTGGTGAAGGCAAACGGCCAGCCGCGCGGCACGTAATGCCGCGTCGCCATCAGCTCGGCCTGCACCCCTGATGGCAACGTGTCGGGCCTGAAGTAGGCGACGCGCGCCAGCTCTTCGAGCGGCAGGCGTTCCGCGCCGGTGGCGGCGTCGACAACGACTCCATTGCGGATATCGAGCGTCTCGGGCTTGGCCTGCAGCATCGCGCCGGCGACCGCGAGCACATTGGCGCGCAGCGCCTTGCCGGCCTGCCAGGCGGCTTCGCCGCCGATGCCGGCCGCGCGCGAGGCCCAAGTGCCGCCGCCGTAGGGCGTATTGTCGGTGTCGCCGGTGATGACGCGCACGCGCTCGATCGGCACGCCGAAGGCGCTGGCCGTCACCTGCGCCAGCACCGCCTCGGCGCCCTGGCCTTGCTCGGTGACGCCGCTGTGCACGCTGATGTTGCCCTGCGCGTCAAGCTTCACGGTGGCGCCGTCCTGCGAGGTGATGCGCGCGCCGCCGACGCCGTAGAACGCCGCCGACGGATTGGTCACCTCGATAAAGCTCGCAAAGCCGATGCCGCGATAGATGCGTTGCTCGCGCAGCATCTTCTGCTCGGCGCGCAGGCCGGCGTAATTCATCATCGCATCGAGATGCGCGAGCGCTTCGTGATGCGACAGCTTCTCGAACTTTAAGCCTGCCGCCGATTGCGTGGGATAGGCGTCATCGGCGATCAGGTTGCGCCGGCGCAGTTCGAGCGGGTCCATCCCTATTTTCGCGGCGGCGAGCTCGACCAGGCCTTCGGTCACCGCCACCGCGACCGGATGGCCAACCGCGCGGTATTGGCACATCACATTCTTGTTGGTGAACACGACGCGCGCCTGGGCGCGATAATTCGGCGTGGTGTAGGGGCCACCGACGAGATTCACCACCTGGTTCGCCTCGATGCCGGACGTGCGCGGATAGACCGAGTAGGGGCCGATGCCGGTCAGGTCGTCGATCTCGAAGGCGGTGATGGTCCCGTCCTTCTTGACGCCGATCTTGGCCTTGATGCGGTGGTCGCGCGCGTGGATGTCGGTGACGAAACTTTCGATGCGGTCGGCGACGAATTTCACCGGGCGCTTGAGCAGCTTCGACAGCGCCACCGTCGCCATCTCGTCGGCGTAGGTGTGCACCTTGATGCCGAACGAGCCGCCGACGTCCTTGGTGACCACGCGCACTTGGCTGTGCTGCAGGCCGAGATGCTTGGCGAACAGGTCCTGCATCATGTGCGGCGCCTGCGTGCCCTGGTAGACGGTCAGGCGCTGCTCGCCTTCGTTCCAGTCGGCGACGATCGAGCGCGGCTCATTGGTGACGCCGGTGTGGCGGCCGGTAACGAACGTCGTCTCCACGACGGCGTCGGACGAGGCGAAGGCCTCGTCCACCTTGCCGACATCGAGCTTGCGCTCGAAGCAGAGATTGTCGCCGAGCGATGAATGGATCACCGGCGTCTTGGTATCGAGCGCAGTTTCCGGGTCGACGACGGCTGGCAGTTCCTCGTACGTCACCTCGACCAGCTCGCAGGCGTCTTCGGCTTGGGCGCGCGTGCGCGCGACCACGGCGCAGACCGCTTCGCCCTGCCAGCAGGCGCGCTCGACGGCGATCGGCGCCTGCGGCGCGGATTTCAGACCCTTCAGATGCGTGAGCACGCCGACCCAGGGCGTCATCACCTTGGCGAGTTCGGCTCCGGTAACCACCGCGATAACGCCAGGCCCTTTTTCGGCCGCCGTTTTCTTGATCAATTTGATGGCCGCATGCGCGTGCGGCGAGCGCACGTAGGCGACGTGGGCCATGCGCGGCAGCGTGACGTCGCTGACATATTGCCCGCGGCCTTGCGCCAGCCGCTTCAGGTTCGGCCGCGGCACTGCGCGGCCGATGTAGGAATTCGGCCGGTCGAGCGCCGTGAGTACGGGCGGGGAGTTGTCGACGATTTTCACGTCTTACCTCCCGCGCGCGTTTGCGCGACGGATTCGACAGCATCGACGATGGCCTGGTAGCCGGTGCAGCGGCAGTAGTTGCCGGAGATGTGCTCGCGGATTTCATCGCGCGTCGGCGTGCCATTTCGCTTCAATAGATCCTGCGCGGTGAGCACCATGCCCGGCGTGCAAAAGCCGCATTGCAGCGCGTTGCGCTGCTCGAATGCCGTTTGCAGATCGGCGACCTCACCGGCATCGGACAAGCCTTCGATGGTCTCGACCGTGGCGCCGTCGCATTGCGCCGCCAGCATCAGGCAGCCGCGCACGATCTCGCCGTTGACGCGCACGGTGCAGGCGCCGCAGACGCCGTGCTCGCAGCCGACATGGCTGCCGGTGAGCGAAAGGCTCTCGCGCAGAAAGTCGACCAGCGTGGTGCGCGCGTCGACACGCTCGGCGATGCGCTCGCCGTTGACGGTCAGGGAAATGTCGAGCGCGGTGTCAGTCATGACACGGGCTCCATCAACTGCCTGGCCACACGCCGCAGCAGCACGCCGGCGAGGTGCTTCTTCACCACACCAGTTGCCTGCACATCGTCAAGCGGATCGAGCTCAATCCCGGCGACGGCGCCGTCGATATCACCTTTGGCCAGTGCGCTTTCCGCCTTGCGCGCGCGCACCGCCGTGGCGCCGACGCCGAAATACGCGAGCCGCACGTCGCTGAGTTTCTTGCCGTCGCCCCGCGCACTCGCTGCCAGCCCGACAATGGCGTAGTCGCCATGGCGGCGCGCGAGTTCGGCAAATCCGGTGCGAATATCCTTGCCGGCGGCCGGCACGCGAATGGCGGTGAGCACCTCCTGCGGGCCGAGCGCGGTCTCAAACAGGCCCTTGAAGAAATCCTGCGCCCTGATGGTGCGCTTGCCTTTCGGGCCGCTCGCATCGATTTCGCCATCGAGCGCCAACAGGCAAGCCGGCAATTCCGCGGCTGGATCGGCAAAGGCGATCGAGCCGCCGAGCGTGCCGCGATTGCGGATGGCCGGATGCCCGATGTGGGGCATGGCGCGCGCGATCAGCGGCGCGTATTTGGCGATCAGTTCGTTGCCCTCGGCCTGCGCGTGCCGCACCAGCGCGCCGATTTCGACCTTGCCGTTCTTGTGGGCGATGCCGCCGAGGCCGCCGATGCCGTTGATGTCGATCAGCAGCGTGGGCGCCGACAGCCGCATGTTGAGCGTGGCGATCAGGCTCTGCCCACCGGCGAGCAGCCGGGCGTCCTTGTGCTCGCCGAGCAGCGCAACCGCTTCATCGAGCGTGCGCACTTTCTTGTAGGCAAACGGCGCCGGCTTCACGTGTCCTCCCCAATCGCTTGCGCGCGATCTTGCCCGAAAACCGGTTCCCACTTTTCGGGATCGCGCGCTGACATTTTCTTTCATTGTGACCGAGAACGCGGCGCGGTCAATGCGCCCTCGGCGCCCGCGCCCCCTCGCGGTCCGGCGAATTGCCGCGTATAACGCCGCCCACAAAAAGAGGGAGGATAACGATGGCGGGCGAGTTCAAGGACAAGGTGGTCGTCGTCACCGGTGGCAGCCGTGGCATCGGCAAGGCGATTGCGGTCGCGTTTGCGCGCGAGGGCGCGCAGACGGTTCTGGCGGCATCCAATGCCGCCAATCTCGACGCGGCGGCGAAGGAGATCAAGGGCGCGGGCGGTCCCGCGCCGCTCACCGTCGCCGCCGATCTGCGCACGCTGGCGGGCTGCGAGCAGGTGTTCAAGGCGGTCAACGACAAGTTCAAGCGTTGCGACATCCTCGTCAACAATGCCGGCGCCACCAAGGGCGGCAATTTCTTCGAGCTGCCGGACGACGCCTTCACCGATGGCTTCGCGCTGAAATATTTCGCCGCGGTGCGACTCACCAAGCTGTTCTGGCTGCTGCTCAAGGCGGCGCACGGCTCGATCGTCAATATTATCGGCGGTGCCGCGCGCACACCGGGCCCGGAATTCCTCATCGGCGGCTCGGTGAACTCGGCCTTCGCCAACTTCTCCAAGGGCCTCGCCGCGCTCGGCAATCGCGACGACATCAACGTCAACGTCATTCATCCCGGCATGGTCGAGACCGACCGCGTCGTCACCCTGTTCCAGCAGTTCGCCAAGGCGCAGAACAAGACGCCGGAGCAGGTGCGCGAGGACTCGATCAAGAAGAGCGGCACGCGCCGCATCGGCCAGCCGGACGACATCGCCGAACTGGCGCTGTTCCTGGCGAGCCCGCGCGCACGGCACATCCAGGGCACGGCCATATCCATCGATGGCGGCGCAACGACGGGGCTGTTCTAGGCGGTGATCTTCTTGACGATGTCGATCGCGCGGCGCAGCAGCGTCATCGACGCTTCGAGCGTGCGAAACGCGGCGTGCGAGGTCAGCGTCACGTTCGGCAATTTCGCGAGCGGATGATCGGCCTTGAGCGGCTCGGCGTGAAATACGTCGAGCGCGGCACGGCGGATGTGGCCTTTGCGCAGGGCCGCGATCATCGCCTCTTCGTCGACCAGCGCGCCGCGCGCCGTGTTGATGAGGATGGCGCCGGGCTTCATGCGCGCGATGCGCTCCTTGCTCAGGAAGCCGCGGGTGCCATCGTTGAGCACGAGGTTCATCGACACAACGTCGCTGCCGGCCAGTAGCGTGTCGATATCGACCATGGCGACGCCGGGAAGTTGCCGCGGCGTGCGGTTATAGGCGACGACGCGCATGCCGATGCCCCTGCCGATGCGCGCGACCTCGGTACCGATGCCGCCGAGCCCGATGACACCCAGCGTCTTGCCGTTGAGCTGCACGCCTTCCTGCGGCGCCCAGATGCCGCCGCGCACCTCGCGGTCCATGATCGCGATGTCGCGCGCCGCGGCAAACATCAATGCAATAGTGTGCTCGGCCACCGCGACGTCGCCATAGCCCTTGATGGTGTGCACGGTGACGCCGTGCATCTTCAGCTCATCGATGTTCATGTAGCTCGCGGCCCCGGTGCCGAGAAACACGATGTGCTTGAGCTGCTTGCATTGCGCGACCAACTCGGTCGGCATGTAGGAATGATCGTCGAGCACGATGTCGTATGGCCCGACCACGCGCGGCAAGTCGTCGCGGGCAAAGGGCTCAAGATTGACGTCGATCGTCGGGTCGTCGGCGCGCACGACTTGGCGCCACACGGGGGCGAGTTGATCGTTGCAGTCGATGAACAGGGCCCTCATGGCGATCATCATATCCCGGTTGGTTGCCGCAATAAGAAAGACGGGAACCGCCGGGTCAAGCCCGCGGCCGCGGTTGACGGCGGGGGGAGCTAAGAATAGATGGCTCCCCGGCGCGCCGTTGTCCGGCGGTAACCCGCCGGGAGTCGGTGACGGAAAGCATGGTTGAACAGCGTAACGAGGCGCGCAAAGCGGTCTGCGTGATCGCCTGGCCGGCGGGCCATTCGCGCTCGCCGCTGATCCACAACTACTGGATCAAGCAGCACGGCCTGAACGCCGAATATCGCCGCGAGGCCGTGCCGCCGGAGAAGTTTCCCGAGTTCATCAAGAACCTGCGGGCGAACGGCTATGTCGGCGCCAATGTCACGCTGCCGCACAAGCAGGCGGCGCTGACATTGACCGAGCCGGACGAACGCGCGCGCGCGGTCGGCGCCACCAATTGCCTCTGGTACGACGACGGCAAGCTGCGCTCGACCAATACCGACGTCGAAGGCTTCCTCGCCAATCTCGATGCGGCGACGCCGGGCTGGGATCGCGGCCTGGAAAGCGCGGTGGTGCTCGGCGCCGGTGGCGGCGCCCGCGCCGTTGTCTATGCGCTGCTGCGGCGCGAGGTGCAGCGC
The DNA here is from genome assembly GCA_963742095.1 of uncultured Alphaproteobacteria bacterium. Lineage (GTDB taxonomy): Bacteria > Pseudomonadota > Alphaproteobacteria > Rhizobiales > Xanthobacteraceae > Pseudolabrys. The sequence continues at coordinate 36,163 of CAVUKJ010000003.1, read as the reverse complement.
GTCTATGTCATTAACCGCACAATTCCCCGCGCCAAGGAATTGCAGAAGAAGTTCGGCGTGCGGGTCGTTCCTGCCGGCTGGGACGAAATCGGCGGCTTGCTCGGTGGCGCCGGCCTTTTGGTCAACACCACGTCGCTCGGCATGGTTGGGCAGCCGCCCCTGGAGATCAACCTGCGCTGTCCGGCGTCGCTGGTGGTGGCGGACCTCGTCTACGATCCGCTCGAAACGAAACTGCTGGCCGCGGCCGGCGAGCGCGGTCTGCGCACTGCCGACGGCCTCGGCATGCTGCTGCACCAGGCGGTGCGGGGGTTCGAACTGTGGTTCGGCGTCAGGCCACAGGTTACCGCCGAACTCCGAGCGCTGGTCGAGGCCGACCTCGGGGTGAAGCCGAAACCCGCCGTTGAAGAAAAAGTGATCGGACAGGCCAAGCCGAAGAAAACGGTCCGGAATAAGCAGCGCGGCTGAGGGGTTCTCCGCTTTGACCGGCAAAAGCCGGCGGTCAGGGAGGACTTTGGTTATGCGTTTGTTGCATGTGTCGCGCCGCGCGCTGGTCGCCGCGGCGGTTGGAGCCGTTTTCGCCGTCGCCGCCGCATCGGCGCAGCAGCCAGGCACCCGCATCCGCGGCGAGGTCGTCAAGGCCGATGGCGACATGCTCGTCCTCAAGACGCGCGAAGGCGGCACGCTCAACGTGAAGCTCGACGAGAAAGTGCGTGTTTCGGCGCTGGTGAAAGCGACGCTTGCCGACATCAAGCAGGATTTGTTCATCGGCATCGCCGGCATGCCGCAGGCCGACGGCAGCATCGCGGCCTTCTCGGTGCACATGTTTCTGCCGGCGCAACGCGGCGTCGTGCCCGATCGCCACGGCCCGTGGGACGCTAAGCCCGGCAGCACCATGACCAACGCCTACGTCGAAAGCATAGTCACCGGGAAGGACGGCGAGACGCTGACGGTGAAATACAAGGACGGCGAGAAGAAGGTCATCGTGTCGCCGCAGACCGTGATCGCCGCGGCGGCGCCCGCCAGCAAGGACGAGCTCAAACCGGGCGCGCAGGTCATCCTGTTCGGCTGGGACAAGCAGCCGGACGGCTCAGTGCTCGCCAAGGTCATGTATGTGGGGCGTGGCATCACGCCGGCGATGTGATGAGCCGCGTCGCGCTTGCCTCGTTCGTTCTTGCGCTGAGTTGCGCCACCGCCTGGGCGCAACAGCCGCCGGCCATGCGCGTGTCCGGCGCGGTCGAGAGCTTTGACGGTCACGTGCTGGCGGTGAAAACAGAGAAGCTCGGCGAGGTGAAGATCGATCTCGCCGACAAGACCGCGGTGTTCGGCGTCAGCAAGGCAACGCTCGCCGACTTGAAGCCCGGCGCCTATGTCGGCATCGGCGCCATGCCGCAGCCGGACGGCAGCCAGCGCGCGATCCAGGTCACGGTGTTTGCCGAGACCCAGCGCGGGGTGGGCGAGGGTTTCCGCCCGTGGGACGCGCGGCCGAACAGCACCATGACCAATGGCACGGTCGGCGAGACGGTGGCCGCGGTCGACGGGCCGATGCTGACGGTCAAATACAAGGACGGCGAGAAGAAGATCGTGGTGCCGCCCGACGCCAAGATCCTTGCGTATTCGGTCGGCGACAAAAGCGAATTCAAGCCCGGCGCGCATGTCGCCGTCCTGCGCGCGATGAAGAAAGCGGACGGCTCGTTGTCGGCCGACCGCGTCAATGTCGGACGCGGCGACGTCGTGCCGCAGTAGTCAGCCGGCTTTTTTCGTCGGCGCGTGCGCCGAGCCGCGCGCCGGCACGTCGAGGTCGGAGGCAAGCTCCGGCATCTCGCGCATCAAGGCCACCAGCCTGTTGTGGCGGCTGCCGAGGGCGCGCGCCTCGCGTTGATCCTCGATCGGCCGGCGTACTTCGTCGCAGCGCGCAAGCCCGTCGATCTCGCCGCCGTGGTCGGCAAGCCGCGCCAGCCAGGGCGTCAGGTCTTCGAGCTGATCGGCGACCACGTGGATGACGCCGGATTCCTCCTGGACGCGGCCGGTCACCAGCACGTAGCGCGCGCCCAGCACCACCGGCCGCACGCGCTCGAAGGTGCGCGGCCAGACGATGACGTTGGCGACCGCGCTCTCGTCCTCGATGGTCATGAACACCACGCCGTTGGCCGAGCCCGGGCGCTGCCGGCAGGTGACGAGGCCGGAGATGCGCACACGCGTGTTGTTGGCAATGCCGCGCAGGCCTTCGTTGCGCAGCACTTGGCGCGCATCGAGATCGGCGCGCAGGAACTGCGCCGGATGCGCGCGCAGGGACAGGCGCAGAAAACGGTAATCGTTGATGACTTCTTCGCCCAGCGGCATGGGGGGCAGGGCGACATCGGGCTCGCTCGAGATCAGCCGCGCCGGCGCGGTTTCGGTGGGGGCGGCGAATAGCGGCAGATCGTCGTCGCGATCGCCGACGCGGCCGAGCGCTTTGGCCGCCCACAGTGCCTCGCGCCGCGTCAGGCCGAGTGAGCAGAACGCATCGGCATCGGCCAGCCGCTCCAGCACGCGCGGCGACAAGCCCGTGCGCAGCCAGACATCGCGCACGGAGTCGTATCTCGCGCCGCGGCGGCGGTCCACGATTAGCTCGGTCTCGTCCTCCTTCATCCCCTTGATCTCGCGCAGGCCGAGACGCAGCGCGTGGGTCGCGCGCACGTCGTCGCGCATCGCGCGATGCAAGTTGTGCAGGCCGTCCGTGGCGTTCGGCCCCGGCTCCAAGGTCGAATCCCACTGCGAATGATTGACGTCAGGCGCACGCACCTCGACGCCGTGCTCGCGGGCGTCGCGCACGATCTGCGCCGGCGCGTAGAAGCCCATCGGCTGCGCGTTAAGTAGCGCCGCGGCGAACACATCCGGATAGCGGCATTTCAGCCAGGCCGAGGCGTAGACCAAGAGCGCGAAGCTCGCGGCGTGGCTTTCCGGAAAGCCGTATTCGCCGAAGCCCTCGATCTGCTGGAAACAGCGCTCGGCGAAGTCGCGTTCGTAGCCGTTGGCCAGCATGCCGTCGATCATCTTGCGCTGGAAGGTGCCGATGGTGCCGACGCGCTTGAAGGTGGCCATGGCGCGGCGCAGCCGGTCGGCCTCGGAGGGCGTGAAGCCGGCGGCGACGATGGCGATCTTCATCGCCTGCTCCTGGAACAGCGGCACGCCTAGCGTCTTGTGCAGCACCGCCTCCAGCGCTTTCGACGGATAGCTGACCGGCTCCTGTCCGCGGCGCCGCCGTAGATAAGGGTGCACCATGTCGCCTTGGATCGGGCCGGGACGCACGATCGCCACCTCGATGACCAGGTCGTAGAAATTCACCGGCTTGAGCCGCGGCAGCATTGTCATCTGCGCGCGGCTTTCCACCTGGAACACACCGAGCGAATCGGCGCGGCCGAGCATGCGATAGACGGCCGGATCCTCGGCCGGAATGGTGGCGAGGGTGAGCTTTTCGCCGTAGCGCTGCTCCACCAAATCCAGCGCCTTGCGCAGGCAGGTCAGCATGCCGAGGCCGAGCACGTCGATCTTGAGAATGCCGAGCGCGTCGAGATCGTCCTTGTCCCATTCGACGAAGGTGCGCTCCGGTATCACGCCATTGCCGATCGGCATCACCTCGTCGAGCCGGCTGCGCGTGATGACGAAGCCGCCGACGTGCTGCGACAGATGGCGCGGGAAGCCGACGATCTCGCGCGCCAGCGCCGCGATCTGCTGCATGCGGCGACTCTGGGGATCGAGCCCGGTGCGCTTGACCGCTGCCTCCGACACCGCGCCGCCGCCACCGCCCCAGATCGAGGACGACAGCGCACCGATAGTGTCTTCGGAGAGACCAAACGCCTTGCCGACTTCGCGGATCGCGGAGCGGCCGCGATAGGAGATGACGGTCGCGGCGATGCCGGCGCGCTCGCGGCCGTATTTGCGGTAGATGTATTGGATCACCTCCTCGCGCCGCTCGTGCTCGAAATCGACGTCGATGTCGGGCGGTTCGCGCCGCTCGGGCGAGATGAAGCGCTCGAACAGCAGGTCGGCGCGGTCGGGATCGACCTCGGTGACGCCGAGGCAGAAGCACACGGCGGAATTGGCCGCCGAGCCGCGGCCCTGGCACAGGATGCCCTGGCTGCGCGCGTAGCGGACGATGTCGTGCACGGTGAGAAAGTAGGGCGCGTAGTCGAGCTGCGCGATTAGCGTGAGCTCATGTGCGATGCTGGCGCGCACTTTCTCCGGCACGCCGTTCGGATAGCGTTGCCTGGCGCCCTCATCGGCAAGATGCGCGAGCGCATCCTGCGCGTTATCGAAGCCATCGACATGTTCGTCGGGATATTCGTAGCGCAGTTCATCGAGAGAGAAGGTGAGGACGTCGGACAGCTTCATCGTCTCCGCGATCGCTTCAGGCGCGTCGCGGAACAGCCGTGCCATTTCTGCCGGCGGCTTCAAAAAGCGTTCGGCATTGGCGGCGAGCCTGCGGCCGGCGCGGTCGATGGTCGTCTTCTCGCGGATACAGGTGAGCACGTCGGCGAGCGGCCGCCGGTCAGGATGGTGGAAATGCACGTCGTTGACCGCGATCAGCGGCACCTGCGCCACGCGCGCGATCTCGGCAGTGCGCTTGAGGCGTGCGCGGTCACGCCCGCGATAGAGCATCGATGTCGCCAGCCGCACGCGGCCCGGTGCTGCGGCACGGAGCGTAGAAAGCAATCGCGCATCCCTGCTCATCGCGATCAGTTCGAGTCCGAAGCTGTGCGCGATCAGATCGTCAAGATGCAGAATGCACTCGCCCTTCTCGCCGCGCAGATTGCCGACCGTCAGCAGGCGGGTGAGGCGGCCCCAGCCGGCGCGGTCGCGCGGATAGGCGAGGATGTCCGGCGTGCCGTCGGCGAACACCAGCCGCGCACCGGGGTGATATGTCAGCGGCAGATTCTGCTCGCGCTTGGCGAGATGCGCGCGCACCACGCCCGCCACCGAATTGCGATCGCAGACGCCGAGGCCGGCAAGCCCGATGGCCTGCGCCTGCACCATCAGCTCTTCCGGATGCGACGCCCCGCGCAGGAAGGAGAAGTTAGAGGCGCAGGCGAATTCGAGATAACGCATCACGCATACTCATTACGCAAACATCCCATGCAGGAACCAACTCGGCGCGGCGGTGCTTTGGGCAAGATCGCGATACAGACCGGCGCGGAACAGCCAGAAACGCAGGCCCGTCTTGTCCTCGACACGGAAGTAATCCCGGGCAGGACCGCCATGCTCGCTCCACCAGGCGCCCTCGATGCGCTCCGGTCCGTCCGCCGCGACCACCTCGTGCAGCGCGCGCCGCCACCTAAAGCGTAACGGCGGGCCATCCGGCACTTCCGCCACCGCCTCGATCGGCTCCGGCCGCGTCAGCAGTCGCAGCGGCCGCGGCGACAATTCCGCCTCGGCGCGATAGCGGCGGAAGGCCTCCCAACCGGCGTCGGTGACGGTCATCTGCGCCGGCACGCAGGCGCCGGCGATCTCCGGCTGATGGCTGTCCTGCGCGATCAGCCGGCGCACGCAGCGCACACCAAGCCGTGCGCTGAGGCGGTCGACCAGCCGGTCGATTTCAGCTTCGTCCTCCGCCCCGCCAATGCCGATCTGCTCGGGCGGGCAGGGCTCCGCCACCAGCACCGACAGCCGCGCCATGTCGAAGCCGAAGCCGGGATCGAGCGCATCGACGAGCGCGGCCAGCCGCTCGGTAAACAGCGCGCGGATGTCATCCGGATCGCGCAAAGGCCGCGAGGTGCCGGCGGCGATGCGGCGCAGTGCGCCGTCGGTGCGGAATAACGTAAGCTCGATACGGCGGGCGCCGTCGCCGCGCCGTTCCAGCGCCACTTTCAGCCGCGCCGCTAGCCGCGCGACGGTTCCCAGCACGTCTTCCTCGCGTGCGATCGGCTCGGCGAAACGTTGCTCGGCGACGTAAGGCGCGACCGGCAGGCGCGGCGTGAGCGGCTCATGCTCTTGCCCAAGGGCGCGATCAAGCTGGCGCAGCAGCTCAGTGCCGAAACGTGCGGTCAGCGGCGCGCGCGGCAGATCGACGATATCGCCAATACGTTTCAAGCCGACGCGCGCCAGCGCCGCGATCGTGCCGCCCTCGAGCCGCAGCGCGGCGAGCGGCAGCGGCGCCAGCAGCTTGCGTTCATCGCCGCAAGGATGGCTTCCCGGTTTGCCGTGATGCGCCGCCGCCCAGGCCGCGCCGATAGTGCCGGCGATGGCGATGCGATAGGCAAAGCCCGCCGTTTCCAGCCGGCCGCTCAAGTCGGTGACCAGCGCATCTTCGCCGCCATAGAGATGCGTGCAGCCGCTGATGTCGAGCAGGAAGCCGTCGGGCGCGTCGCAGGCAGCCAGCGGCGTGTAGCGCAGGCACCAGTCGGCGATACTCTCGAGCAGCGCGGCGTCCGCTCCGGCGTCTTCCTCCAGCGCTTCGATGGACGGATGCATGGCGCGCGCTTGTGCGAGCGCAAGGCCGGGCGACAGGCCCAGCCGCTCCGCCGCGTCGTCAACGGCGGTGAGCAGCTCGGCATTGCCGCGCTTGCCGGTGATGACCAGCGGTGCCGTCAGCTCACGCGATCTTGCGATGCGGTCGGTCGACAGCCGGCGCAGCCACAGGCTGAGCAGGCGTTGCGAGCACGAAGCGCTCATCGTCGTCACTCCATTGCAAAGTCCAGGCGCCGAGCGGACCACGGCGGTTGCGCGTGAGCTCCACGGCGAAGGAGTCGTTCGGAGCCGCGCTGACGATCCAGCGTGTCGCCGCGGTCGAGGCATCATTCGGCGGCGAGGCGCGCAGCAAGAGCGCGAGCGCGCCGCTTTCGGCTGCGGCCAGCGACAGCCGCCGTACCGCCACGCTGTCGATCTCGCCGTGACGCAATTCGCCGATCGCCGCGGCGACGGCGCGGCAGCGCAGCGCTTCTTCCATCGCCCACAACAGGTCGCGCGTACGCGCGACAGCGACAGTCAGCAGCCGCTCTGGCGACAAACCGAATGTCTCGAGGCCGGGTCCGTAGGGCGCGCCGCTTTCGGCCAACGCCATGTCCTCGGCGATCCAGACGGTGCTTTTCCGGGTGGCGCGTGACGAGACCGCCAGCGCAAAGCCGGCCGCCGTGGCGAGATGGGCCTCGCCCGCGGCCGAAATTTCGTGCAGCGCGCCGCGCGCAAGCCCGCCGCCAAGCGCGGCATCGATCGTCTCGATGCCTAAAGGCTGACAGCCCGGATTGCTGTCGATCCCGGCCGGCCTTTCCAGCGCCCGCAGGCTTTGGCGCAGCTGCGCGATCATCGCTAACCCTCAGAAGACACGGAGAGAACAGGTTCAGGCTGAACCCGCCGCGCCGATCATTGTTCCCTGTTTGTTCTAATGTGACCCGACGCCGAGGGATCGTCAAGTCGCAAGGGAATGGGGCTCTGCGCCCCCGGGCCGCCCCAGCGCTAGGCTGAGTGGGCGAGGTAAATGACCAGCGTCATCGCCGCCAGCACACTGGCGAGCCAGACGAGTCGCGGATCGGCGTTTTTGGTTTTCATGCGCACGGCACATTCAATTTATGTGCCAACCGCTAAGGTGCGCTTAAGTTCAGGCGCTGCCGCCGGTCACGCCTTCTTCAACCGCGCCCGCCCGGCCGCGGTGAGCACCAGCCGCGTTTCCTTCATGCTGGCGCCGTTCTGGAAGCGCACCAGCCCTTCGGAAATCGCATCTTCCCAGATCGACAAATGCGGGCAGCTGCGCCGCCAGGCTTCCGCATCGGCATAGCTGCGCGGTGCTTCGTCCACCCAGACGAGAAACTGCTGCGTCAATGCGTGCGCGGCGGGCTGCATGGCGCCGCTCATTACACCCGATCGGCCGGACGCTCAAATGTCCGGATGTTGATTTCCGAGGTCAGCGTCCGGTGCACCGGGCACTTGTCGGCGATCTCCAGCAGCCGCTTGCGCGTCGCCGCATCGAGATCGCCCTCGAACGTGATGTTGCGGTCGATGCGGTCGATCATGCCGTCCTTGGTCTCGCATTCCGCGCAATCGGTGGCGTGGATCTTGTTGTGGGTGAGCCGCACGGTGACGCGCTCGAGCGGCAGCTTCTTGTTGTCGGCATAAAGCCGGATCGTCATCGACGTGCAGGCGCCGAGGCCGGCGAGCAACAGGTCGTACGGTCCCGGCCCCGAATCGTTGCCGCCGAACGATACCGGCTCGTCGGCGATGAAGCGGTGCGGTCCGCTCATGATCTCCTGCTGGAACTTGCCCGAGCGCGTCTCGCGCACGGTCACCACGCCGGTTTCGCTCTCTGCCTCGGCGACGCTCGCGGGCTGGTCGAGATAACGCGCGGACCAGGCGGCGATCACATTCGCCACGTATTCGGCATCGCTCGTCTTGCTCAAGAGATGGTCGGCGCCGGCGAGCGACACGAAGCTCTTGGGGTGCTTGGCGGTGACGAAGATGCGCGTGGCGCTGTCGATGCCGACGATGTCGTCGGTCGGCGAATGAAACACCAGCAGCGCCTTCTTGAGATGCGCGACGCGGTCCATCAGCATCTGCTCGGCGACATCGTCGAGAAATTCGCGCCGGATCTTGAACGGCCGCCCGGCCAGCAGGACGTCGACCTCGCCCTTCTCACGGATCGCGCCGACCTTGTCCTTGAACAGGCCGGTGACGTGGGCGGGATCGGCCGGCGCCGCGATCGTCACGACGCAGCGCGCGTCCTTGATGCGGTGCGCGGCGGCGAGCACCGCCGCGCCGCCGAGACTGTGGCCGATCAGAATGGCCGGCGCCTTGTGCGTCTTGCGCAGATGGTCGGCCGCGGCGACGAGATCGTCGACATTCGACGTGAAGTGCGTGTTGGCGAATTCGCCTTCGCTGCCGCCGAGTCCCGTGAAATCGAAACGCAGCACCGCGATACCGTTGACCGACAGCCGCCCGGCAATGCGCTTGGCCGCGAGGTTGTCCTTGCCGCAGGTGAAGCAGTGCGCGAACAGCGCGTAGGCGGTCGGCTCGCCGAGCGGCAGATCGAGCACCGCCGCAAGCTTTTCACCCTTTGCATTGGGAAACTCGAACCGCTCGCTGCGCATGGCCCGCTCCTGGTCGCCGGTTGTGCCGCCCATATATAGAAGGCGCCGGCAGGCGTCGCATCACACAATTGCGATTGCGGTCACGCGATCGTCACGGGTGATGCGAAGATTGTCTTCGCCCGCCTGCTATAATCGCGCCCGGCCAGGAGAACGCATGAGCCTCATCGATACCCGCCTCGAGCAAATATTTCCGGTCCTCGACGCTGCGCAGATCGAAACTGCCAAACGCTTTGCCAGCGGGCCCCCGCAGCATTTCGCGCCGGGCGAACTCATCTACGACGTTGGCGTGCGCAACGCGCCGGCCTGGCTGGTGCTCGACGGCGGCCTCGAGATCATGCGCCGCGACGGCCTGCACCGCCAGATGTCGGTCTTGCTGCTCAGCGAGGGTCAGTTCTCCGGCGAGGTCACGTCGCTCTCCGGCCGCGGCACGGTCGCCGCCGGCCGCGCCAGTCCCGAGGGCTGCACGGCGCTGCCGTTCGATGCGCCGCATATCCGCGCGCTGGTGGTCGGCTCGGCCGAACTCGGCGAGATGATCATGCGCGCCTATATCCTGCGCCGGGTCGCGTTGATCCAGGAAGGCGGAGCCGGCTCGTTGCTGATCGACCGGGCCGGTTCGCCCGATCTCATCCGGCTGCAGGGATTTCTCTCGCGCAACGGCTATCCGCACTCGGTGCTGGATGCTTCCACCGACGAGGACGCCCGTGCCGCGCTGGAGCGCTTCGGCATCGCGCCGAACGAACTGCCGCTGATGATCTGTCCCAACGGCGTGCTGCTCAAGCGCCCGAGCGAAGCCGAGGCGGGCATGTGCCTCGGCATGACGCCGGTGCTCGATCCGCGCACCGTCTACGACGTCGCCGTGGTCGGCGCCGGCCCTGCCGGGCTCGCCGCCGCGGTCTATGCCGCGTCGGAAGGCTTGTCGGTGCTGGTGCTCGACCAGCGCGCCTTCGGCGGCCAGGCCGGTGCTTCCGCCCGCATCGAAAACTACCTCGGCTTTCCCACCGGCATATCCGGCCAGGCGCTCGCCGGCCGCGCTTTCACGCAGGCGCAGAAATTCGGCGCCGAGATTGCCATTCCGCTTCAGGTCACGCGGCTCGACTGCGGCGGCGCGCGTGGGCGCGAGCCATTCCGCCTCGAGATCGCCAATGGCGACGCGGTCACCGCGCGCGCGGTGGTCGTCGCCTCCGGCGCGCGTTACCGCCGGCCGGATATTCCCAACCTGTCGGACTTCGACGGCAACGGCGTGTCGTATTGGGTGTCGCCGATCGAAGCCAAGCTGTGCGAAGGCGAGGAGGTGGCGCTGATCGGCGGCGGCAATTCGGCCGGGCAGGCGGTCGTCTACCTCGCGCCCAAGGTCAAGCACCTGCATCTGATCGTGCGCGGCAAGGGGCTCGAGGCCACCATGTCGCGCTATCTGATCGACCGCATCGCCGCGCTGCCCAATGTCACGTTGCATGCCGGCACCGAGGTGGTCGCGCTCGACGGCGACCGCAGCGCCGGGCTGAGCAAGGCGGTGTTTCGCCAGCGCGCCGACGGCACGACCAAGGACGTGCCGCTGCGCCATCTGTTCCTGTTCATCGGCGCCGATCCGAACGCCGGCTGGCTCGACGGCTGCGTCGCCGAGGATGCCAAGGGCTTCGTCGTCACCGGCGCGGGCTTCTCGGCCAAGGATGTGGCGCGCGCGCCGCTGCCGCTGGAGACCAGCATGCCGGGCGTGTTCGCCATCGGCGACGTGCGCGCCAATTCCACCAAGCGCGTCGGCGCCGCGATCGGCGAGGGCGCCGCCGTGGTGGCGCAGATCCATCAGGTGCTGGCGGCGGGGAATTAACGCCCCAAGGGGTTGTCGCCGAGGCGCGTGACTTGCTACAGGCATTTCACGCGCCATGAAACACATCGGCTTCCTCTCCTTCGGCCACTGGACGCCGTCGCCGCAGTCGCAAACCAAGACGGCGTCCGACGCGCTGCTGCAATCGATCGAGCTTGCGGTCGCGGCCGAGGCGCTCGGCGCCGACGGCGCCTATTTCCGCGTCCATCATTTCGCCCGCCAGCTCGGCTCGCCGTTTCCGCTGCTCGCGGCCTGCGGCGCGCGCACCAAAAAGATCGAGATCGGCACCGCCGTCATCGACATGCGCTACGAGAACCCGATGTACATGGCGGAGGATGCCGGCGCCGCCGACTTGATCGCCGGCGGCCGCCTCCAGCTCGGCATCTCGCGCGGTTCGCCCGAGCAGGTGATCGACGGCTTCCGCTACTTCGGCTACGCGCCGCCCGAGGGCATGACCGACGCCGACATGGCGCGGCGTCACACCGAAGTGTTCCTCGAGGTGCTGCTCGGCAAGGGCTTCGCCAAGCCGAACCCGAACCCGATGTTCCCGAACCCGTCCGGCCTGTTGCGCGTCGAGCCATACTCCGAGGGCTTGCGCGAGCGCATCTGGTGGGGCGCCGGCACCAACGCCACGGCGGAATGGGCGGCCAAGCTCGGCATGAATTTGCAATCATCCACGTTAAAGATCGACGAGAGCGGCAAGCCGTTTCACGTCCAGCAAGCCGAGCAGATCAGGCTTTACAAGGCGGCGTGGAAGGCGGCCGGGCATGCGCGCACGCCGCGGGTGTCGGTGTCGCGCAGCATCTTTGCGCTCACCGACGACCGCGACCGCATGTATTTCGGCCGCGGCGGCGAGGAGGGCGACCAGGTCGGCATGTTGAGCGCGACCGAGCGCGCGATTTTCGGCCGCAGCTATGCCGCCGAGCCGGATGCTCTGATCGCGCAGATCAAGGGCGACGAGGCCATCGCCGAAGCCGACACGATTTTGTTGACGGTGCCGAACCAGCTCGGCGTCGACTACAACGCGCACGTGATCGAGTCGATCCTCAAGCACGTCGCGCCGGGTTTGGGGTGGAGGTGAGGGTGTACAAGGGCGCGCAACATTTTCTGCCGTCATCACCCGCGAAAGCGGGTGATCCAGTACGCCGCAGCCTACCGATAGTGCACGGCGTACTAGATTCCGGGTCTCGCTTCGCTCGCCCGGAATGACAGCTTTATGAGTCCCCACCTTCGCGGGGACGACCTGATTATTTCTTCTTCCTCCTCGCCGCCGGCTTCTTCGTTTTCCCCGGGCCGCCATCCACCAGCACGCGGCGGTCGATGTCGGCGAGCTTGTTGACGCCGCACAGCGCCATGGTGACCGAGAGCTCGTTCTTGAGGATATCGATTGCCTTGGCGACGCCGGCCTGCCCCATGGCGCCGAGGCCCCAGACATAGGCGCGGCCGATCAGGCAGGCGCGCGCGCCGAGCGCCAGCGCCCGCATCATGTCGGAGCCCGAGCGGACGCCGCCGTCGAACAGCACTTCGGTATCGGAGCCGACCGCGTCGGCGATCGCCGGCAGCGCGCCAATCGAGGATTGAGCGCCGTCGAGCTGACGGCCGCCGTGGTTCGACACCACGATGGCGTCGGCGCCGATCTTGACCGCGGTCTTCGCGTCCTCGGGGTCGAGGATGCCTTTGAGGATCAGCTTGCCGGGCCAGGCCTTCTTGATCCACTCGATGTCTTTCCAGTTCAGCGCCGGATCGAACTGCTGGTTGGTCCATTGCGCGAGCGACGTGACATCGTCCATGCCCTTCACGTGGCCGGCGAGATTGCCGAAGGTCTTGCTGCGCGCCTTGATGATGCTCCACAGCCAGCGCGGCTTGCGCGCGATGTCGACGACGTTGGCGAAGCGGAATTCCGGCGGCACCGTCATGCCGTTGCGGATGTCGCGGTGGCGCTGACCGAGCACCTGTAGATCGACGGTCAGCACCAGCGCGCTGCAGTTGGCGGCCTTGGCGCGCGCGAGCAGGTCTTTGGAGAATTCGCGGTCGCGGATGACGTAGAGTTGGAACCAGAACGGCCGCTTGGTCGCCTCCGCCACCTGCTCGATCGAGCAGATCGACATGGTGGACAGCGTGAACGGGATTCCGGCCTCGTTCGCCGCGTTGGCGGCGAGGACCTCGCCGTCGCCGTGCTGCATGCCGAGCAAGCCGATTGGCGACAGCGCGAACGGCGCCGACACCTTCTGTCCGACGATCGTGGTCGCGAGGCTGCGCTCGGAGACATTGACCAGCACACGCTGACGCAGCCGGATCTTTTCGAGGTCGGCGCGGTTGGCGCGCAACGTTTCTTCGTTATAGGAGCCGCTCTCGGCATAATCGTAAAAGGCGCGCGGCGCCCTGCGGCGGGCGAGCAACCGCAGATCCTCGATGCTGGCGATGGTGGTCATTGGAAACGACTTTGGAACCCGGACCTTGGAGAAATCGGGTAGCACAGCGGACAGCGCAGCGAAACGGCGGCCATCTGCCCTGCAGGCCTTGCGGCGTATAGCCGCCATTAACCCCGCTTCGTAATGATTACTCACAATTTTTGAAGTAAACAGGGCCGCTTGGCTCTATTATAGGAAGCGCGGGACAGGCTTTCAGCCGCCCGCCAAGAAGCCGGCCATTCGGGGGCTGCAAGGCCAGTAAAAAGGGCGTCGAGGGGCTTTTCATGACTCGCCGATATTTCGGTACCGACGGTATTCGCGGCCGGGCCAACAAGGTCATCACGCCTGAGCTCGCGCTCAAGGTCGGACAGGCCGCGGGCCTGGTGTTCCGCAACGGCGAGCACCGGCATCGCGTGCTGATCGGCAAGGACACCCGCCTCTCCGGCTACATGATCGAGAACGCGCTGGTCGCGGGCTTCACCTCGGTCGGCATGGACGTGCTGCTCACCGGCCCGATCCCGACGCCGGCGGTCGGCATGCTGTCGCGTTCGATGCGCGCCGATCTCGGCGTCATGATCTCGGCCTCGCACAATCCTTACGACGACAACGGCATCAAGCTGTTCGGACCTGACGGCTTCAAGCTCAGCGACGAGGTCGAGCAGAGGATCGAGACGCTGCTCAATTCCGACCTCACCGATCGCCTCGCCGTCAGCAACGATCTCGGCCGTGCCAAGCGCATCGACGGCGTGCAGGATCGCTACATCGAATTCGCCAAGCTGACGCTGCCCAAGACCGTGAATTTCGAGAACCTGCGCGTGGTGATCGATTGCGCCAACGGCGCCGCCTATCGCGTCGCGCCCGGCGCGCTGTGGGAAATGGGCGCCGACGTGATCTCGATCGGCGTCGATCCCGACGGCTTCAACATCAACAAGGAATGCGGCTCGACCGATCTCACCACCATCCAGCGCAAGGTGCGCGAAATGCGCGCCGATATCGGCATCGCGCTCGATGGCGACGCCGACCGCGTCATGATCATCGACGAGCGCGGCCATATCGTCGACGGCGACCAACTGCTCGCCGTCATCGCCGCGAGCTGGAAGGAAGATGGCCGGCTGTCGAAGCCCGGCGTCGTCGGCACCGTGATGTCCAATCTCGGCTTCGAGCGCCATCTCAAGGGCCTTGGGCTCGGCCTCGTCCGCACGCCGGTCGGCGACCGCTACGTGCTCGAGCACATGCGCGCCCACGGCTACAATCTCGGCGGCGAGCCGTCCGGCCACATCATCATGTCGGACTACACCACGACCGGCGACGGCTTCATCGCCGCGCTGCAGGTGCTGGCCATGGTCAAGCGCAGCGGCAAGCCGGTGTCGGAGGTCTGCCATCGTTTCGAGGCCCTGCCGCAGGTGCTCAAGAACGTGCGCTACAAGAACGGCAAGCCGATGGAGAGCGCCGCCGTCCGCTCGGCGATCGCCAGTGCCGAGAAGAAGCTTGGCGTCGGCGGCCGTCTGATCGTGCGTCCGTCCGGCACCGAACCGGTGATCCGCGTCATGGCCGAGGGCGACGACAAGGTGCTGGTCGAGGCGGCGGTCGACGACGTGGTCGATGCGCTGACCGAAGTCGCAGCTTAAGCGGCGGTCGCCCGCTACCCGAACTTCCAATCGTAAACGGTTTCCTAACGCGCGATTCGTCGTGCGCCACTGCTGCCGCGCGCGGAGTGCCGCGCTATTTGATTAAGGAGCGTGGTTAAAAAACACGGTTAAGAGGCACTTAAGACTTTCCTGCCATCGTCCTCGCCATCCGCCCCGGGGGTTTGGGTGCGAAAGGACGACTGCATGGTTCGTACGCGTTTCATGCTTTCAGCGCTGGCAGCGATCGCCGTGTTCGCGGCGACGGCGGCGCACGCGGCCGACTATTCGCCGCCGCCACCGCAACCGCCGCCCTACATTCCGCCGCCGCCGCCCGCCGATTGCTGCAGCAACTGGTATCTGCGAGGCTTCGTCGGCGTTGCCATGAATGGCAATTACAATCTCGAATACATTCCGAACGCCGCCAATGTCGGCAACGGATTCACGCTTCAAAATCAATCGGAAACGATCGCCGATGCCACCATCATCGGCGGTGGCATCGGTTACGAATGGAATAACTGGCTACGCTTTGAAGGCACCGCGGAGTATCGATCGAGGGCGCGCGTCTATGCCTTCGGCAATTATCCGCCAAACGGCCTCGATATCTACGAAGGCTACCTGAAATCCTGGGTATTTCTGGCCAATGCCTTTGTCGACCTCGGCACCTGGGATTGCTGGACACCGTTCGTCGGCGCCGGTGTCGGCGCTTCTTATCTCCAGCTCCAGAATTTTTCCGACGTCAATCCGAATGGCGGCTTTGGATTCGGCCGCAACCCAACGAGCTGGAATTTAGCCTGGGCGCTCTACGCCGGCGTTGCCTACAACGTCAGCAAGAATCTCAAGATCGATCTCACCTACCGTTATCTCAACTACGGGTCGATCACCGACACGGTCGATTGCAACGGCGGCTGTTTCCCCGACCAGTTCAAGTTCAAGAATCTGTACTCGAACGACATCATGCTCGGCCTGCGCTGGATGTGCTGCGATGTCGCGCCACCACCGCTGCGTTACGCGCCGCCGCCGCCACCGCTGCAGAGCAGGGGCTAGCGGTTAACAGGCATGGTGAAAATTTATGGTTAAGCGGCGCTTAACCTTCATCAGGCATTGTCACGGCGAGGAGTGCGCAACCGGCGCCTAGCGCCGCGATGCGAGCAAGGGACGAGTGGGGTCATGAGTCGGGTCTGGATTCTTGCCGTTGCCGGCGCGCTCAGTCTGCAAGCCGCGGCTGCCGTCGCAGCCGATATGCCGCAGGAATTGCCGCCGCCGCCGCACGAAATCGCGCCGCCGCCGCTCATCGACTTCAACACCGGTTGGTACCTGCGCGGCGACCTTGGCTACAACTGGGGCCGCATCCAGGGCGCAGACTCCACGGCCGGCTTCCTCAATCCGACCGACAACAAGCTCAACGGCAGCTTCATGGCCGGCTTCGGCGCCGGCATCAAGACGCAATGGATGCGCACCGACTTCACGGTCGATTACCTGGCGCCGATGAAATACCAGGGCACCATCCTCTCGCCGAATGACACGACCGCCAAGATCTCGGCGGTCAGCACGATGTTCAACGGCTATCTCGACCTCGGCACCTGGTACGGCATCACGCCCTATCTCGGCGCCGGCGCCGGCGCCGCGTATCTCACGACCAGCGATTACGCCAGCACGGCTGCGCCGCCGTTCACGGGCGACACCTCACACAGCCAGTGGAATTTCGCGTGGGCCGTGATGGCGGGCGTCGGTTATGTCGTCGGCCCCAACCTCATGGTCGATCTCGGCTATCGCTACATCGACTTCGGCGACGTCAAAACGGGCGCCGACGCCTTCGGCGCCATGACTTTCAAGAACGTCGCCGCAAACGAAGTGCGTATCGGTCTGCGTTGGAGTTTCGATGACTACCCGTCGCGATAGCGCCGTGGCGTCGAATGCCGTGCCGGCGCTGGGCCGGCTGCGCGGCGTTGCCGGCTTGCTCGCACTGTTTCTGGCGGCCGCGTCAGGCGGACCAGCCGCGGCGGCAGACCTGTTCGATACATCCTTTTTGCGCGGCTCGCTCGGCGGCGGACCGGTGCGCTGGGACGGTGTCGTCATGGGCGGCCAACTGGGTTATTCCAACATGAACGCCGATTTTGGCAACAGCACAAGTTCGCAGATCGCCTTCCTCCTGCGCGATAGCGCGCTTGAAGATCAATTCGCTCCCTCAGGCTGGACCACGCTGCCGAATAAGCTCACCTCGAGCAAATCCTTCGGTGCGTTCCTCGGCTACAATATGCAGTGGGACGATCTCGTTCTCGGCGCCGACATAGCCTACAACCGCCCGCAAAAGCTGGAGCCGGCATCCAGCGACTCGATCAGCCGTATCGTGACCCTTTCCGGCGGCGCGCCCATCGACACCGTGACGATCAACGCTTCGTCGTCGATCCAGCTGATCGACTACGGCACGTTTCGCGGCCGGGCTGGCTATGCCTTCGGTCAATTCCTGCCTTATGCAGTCCTTGGCGGAGCCGTAGGGCGCTTCAACTATACCACCACCTCGACGGTGGCTGTTTCGCAGCAAACTAGCCCAGGACCCCCGCCGGTCGTCATCCCCTTCGGCCCCGTGACGACGACCGACAGCCAGACCAATAAATTCGGCTACGGCTTCCTGTGGGGGCTCGGCATGGATGTCGCGATCACGCCGAACATATTCTTGCGCGGCGAATGGGAATACATCGCCTTCAACAAGGTCGGCGACATTCGCAGCACGGTCAACACCGGCCGCGTCGGCCTCGGCGTGCGGTTCTAGCGCTTCGATCTTCCCTTCGACTTTCTGCCAGTCTCAAATCACCGTCACGGGCATTGACCGCGCAGCCGCGGTGGCCTATCTCCGCCAGTGGGACACCCCTCCCCAACGAGGGGCGCCTATCTGGAAGGATAGACCATGACCGAGAAGAAGCCCGGCGTGCGGCCGGTCATTCCGCACTTTTCGTCCGGCCCCTGCGCCAAGCGCCCGGGCTGGACTCTCCAAAACCTCACAGACGCGGCGCTGGCCCGTTCGCATCGTGCGAAGGTCGGCAAGGCCAAGCTCAAGCGCGCTATCGATCTGACGCGCGAGGTGCTCGAAATCCCAGCCGATTACCGCATCGGCATCGTGCCCGCCTCCGACACCGGCGCGGTGGAGATGGCGCTGTGGTCGCTCTTGGGCGCTAAGCCCGTGACGATGCTCGCCTGGGAAAGCTTCGGCGAGGGCTGGCTCACCGACGTCGAAAAGCAGGTCAAGCTGAAAAATGTCACGGCCGTCAAAGCGCCTTACGGCGAACTGCCCGACCTGAGCAAAATCGATTTCGCCGGTGACGTGGTCTTTACCTGGAACGGCACCACCTCCGGCGTGCGCGTGCCGAACGGCGACTGGATTGCTGCCAGGCGTGAAGGCCTCACCATCTGCGACGCCACCTCCGCGGCCTTCGCGCAAAGGCTCGACTGGCCAAAGCTCGACGTCGCGACCTTCTCCTGGCAGAAGGCGCTGGGCGGCGAGGGCGCGCACGGCATGCTGGTGCTGTCGCCACGCGCCGTCGAACGGCTGGAAACCTACAAGCCGGCCTGGCCGCTGCCGAAGATCTTCCGCATGACCAAGGGCGGCAAGCTCAACGAGGGCATCTTTGTCGGCGAGACCATCAACACGCCGTCGATGCTGGCGGTCGAGGATTATCTCGACGCGCTTGGCTGGGCGAAATCGATCGGCGGCCTGAAGGCGACGATTGCGCGCTCTGACGCCAACGCCAAGGTCCTGTACGACTGGGTCGCGCGCACGCCGTGGATCGAGAACCTCGCCCGTGATCCGGCCACAAGCTCGAACACCTCGGTGTGCCTCAAGGTGATCGATCCGGCGGTGACGCGGCTTTCGGTCGACGAGCAGGCGGCGTTTGCGAAAAATCTCGCCGGCCTTTTGGAGAAGGAAGGCGTCGCCTACGACATCGCCTTCTACCGCGATGCGCCGCCGGGACTGCGCATCTGGTGCGGCGCGACCGTCGAAGCGAGCGACGTCGACGCGCTCACCGCCTGGCTCGACTGGGCCTTCGCCCAGACCAAAGCCGCGCTGCCGAAGGCGGCCTGACCATGCCCAAAGTTCTCATCTCCGACGCTCTCTCGCCTGCCGCCGTGCAGATCTTCAAGGACCGCGGCATCGAGGTCGATTTCCAGCCGGCACTCGGCAAGGACAAAGAGAAACTTGCCGAACTGATCGGCAATTTCGACGGCCTTGCCATCCGATCGGCCACCAAGGTCTCGCCGAAAATCCTGGAGAAGGCCAAGAATTTGAAGGTGATCGGCCGCGCCGGCATCGGCGTCGACAATGTCGATATCCCTGCCGCGACGGCCAAGGGCATCATCGTCATGAACACGCCATTCGGCAATTCGATCACCACCGCCGAACACGCGATCTCGCTGATGCTGGCGCTGGCGCGCCAGATCCCCGAAGCCGACGTCTCGACCCGTGCCGGCAAGTGGGAAAAGAACAAGTTCATGGGCGTCGAGATTTACGGCAAGACGCTCGGCGTCATCGGTTGCGGCAATATCGGTTCGATCGTCGCCGACCGCGCCATCGGGCTGAAGATGAAAGTGGTCGCCTTCGATCCGTTCCTGTCCGAGGAGCGCGCGCGCGACCTCGGCGTCGAAAAGGTCGAGCTCGATGAGCTGTTCAAGCGCGCCGACTTCATCACGCTGCACACGCCGCTCACCGACAAGACGCGCAACGTCATCGGCGCCGCGGCGCTCAAGAAAATTAAGAAAGGCGTGCGCATCATCAACTGCGCGCGCGGCGGCTTAGTGGACGAGGCGGCGATCGCCGAGGCGCTCAAATCCGGCCACGTCGCCGGCGCCGCCTTCGACGTGTTCGCCACGGAACCGGCGACGGAAAGCCCGCTGTTCAACCTGCCAAACGTCGTCTGCACGCCGCATCTCGGCGCTTCAACCTCGGAAGCCCAGGAAAACGTCGCGCTGCAGGTCGCCGAGCAGATGGCGGATTATCTCCTGCGCGGCGCCATCTCCAACGCCGTGAATTTCCCTTCGATCAGCGCCGAGGAAGCGCCGCGGTTGAAACCCTTCGTTGCGCTTGCCGAGAAGCTCGGCTCCTTCGCCGGCCAGCTCACCGAGAACCCGATCAAGGAGGTTCACATCACCTACGAAGGCG
Organism: uncultured Alphaproteobacteria bacterium; assembly: GCA_963742095.1. Taxonomy (GTDB): domain Bacteria; phylum Pseudomonadota; class Alphaproteobacteria; order Rhizobiales; family Xanthobacteraceae; genus Pseudolabrys. The sequence goes on along the minus strand of CAVUKJ010000003.1, from coordinate 16,097 downwards.
CGGTGGCGCAGATGAACATCAAGGCGCTCACCTCGGCGGCGCTGTCGGGCCTGCTGCGGCCGATGCTCGGTGACGTTAACGTCGTCTCGGCGCCGGTGCTGGCGCGCGAGCGCGGCATGGTCGTGGAAGAGACGACGCGCGAAGCGGAAGGCGATTACGAAAGCCTGATCACCGTCAACATCGTCACCGAGAAGCAGACGCGCTGGGTTTCCGGCACCGTATTCGCCGACGGCCGCCCGCGCATCGTCAACATCAAGGGCATCCGCATGGACGCGGAGTTCGGGCCCTCGATGATCTACATCACCAATCTCGACAAGCCGGGCTTCATCGGCAAATTCTCGTCGACGCTCGGCGAGGCCGGCATCAACATCGCCACCTTCCACGTCGGCCGCGAGGCCCCCGGCGGCAATGCGGTGGCACTGATCGAGATCGATGGCGAACTGCCCGAATCCGTACTCGCCAAGGTGCGCGCGCTGCCCCAGGTGCAGCAAGCCAAGCCGCTGCATTTCTGAAAATACCGGCGTAAGATCAAGCTGTTGACGGCGCGTCGCGAAGCCGCCGGGCGGGCCGCTTTGCCTTGCTTCGGCCCGCTCCATCCTTTATCCGAGAGTGGACCTGGCCGGCGGCTCCCGGCTTCACGTGTCCGGGCGCTGGCAGGGAAACACCGTCTATGGCGAATGTGGTAGTAGTCGGATCGCAGTGGGGCGACGAAGGCAAAGGCAAAATCGTCGACTGGCTGTCCGAACAGGCCGATATCGTCGTCAGGTTCCAGGGTGGCCATAACGCTGGCCACACGCTGGTGATCGACGGTGCCACCTACAAGTTGTCGTTGCTGCCTTCGGGCGTGGTGCGCGGCGGAAAGCTGTCCATCATCGGCAACGGCGTGGTGGTCGACCCTCAGGCGCTGATCGACGAGATTGCCCAGCTGAAGAAGCAAGGCGTCGCGGTGACTCCTGACAATCTGCGCATTGCCGAAAATGCCGTGCTGATCTTGCCGCTGCATCGCGAGCTCGATGCGCTGCGCGAATCGGACGGCGCCGCGACGCGCATCGGCACCACCAAGCGCGGCATCGGCCCGGCTTACGAAGACAAAGTCGGCCGCCGTGCCATCCGTTTCATGGATCTCGCCGATCTGCCGGCGCTGGCGCCCAAGATCGAACGCCTGCTGGCGCATCACAATGCGCTGCGCCGCGGGCTCGACCTGAATCCGATCGACGGCAAGGGCCTCTACAACGACCTCGCGGCGCTCGCACCGAAAGTGCTGCCCTACATGGACACCGTTTGGTCGCTGCTCGACGCCAAGCGGCGTGAAGGCAAGCGCATCCTGTTCGAAGGCGCGCAAGGTGCGCTACTCGACATAGACCACGGCACCTATCCGTTCGTGACTTCCTCCAATACCGTGGCGGCGCAGGCCGCGACCGGGTCCGGGGTCGGGCCGAACGCCATCGATTATGTGCTCGGCATCTGCAAGGCCTACACCACGCGCGTCGGCGAGGGGCCGTTCCCGACCGAGCAAAAGAACGAGGTCGGCAAGGTGCTCGGCGAGAAGGGCAAGGAATTCGGCGTCGTCACCGGGCGGCCGCGCCGCTGCGGCTGGTTCGATGCTGTCCTGGTGCGGCAGACCGTGCGGACCTGCGGCATCGACGGGCTCGCGCTCACCAAGCTCGACATTCTCGACGGCTTCGACGAGATCAAGGTCTGCACCGGTTACCGGCTCGACGGCCGCGTCATTGACTACCTGCCGGCGGGCGAGCAGGCCCAGGCCCGCGTCGAGCCGGTCTACGAGAGCATCGGCGGCTGGAAGGAGCCAACCGCCCGCGCAAGATCGTGGGCGCAATTGCCCGCGCAGGCCATAAAATACGTCCGGCGAATCGAGGAACTGGTCGGCTGCCCGGTGTCCATGCTCTCCACCAGCCCGGAGCGCGAGGACACCATCCTGGTGCAGAATCCGTTCGAGGTATGATCGAGGCGCGATGGCTGATTATCACCCGCTGATCTCCCGCGCGGTCGCCGGGCTCGAGAAGAACACCGGCGAAAACCGCCGCGTGCTCTACGAGCGCGCGCGCACGGCGCTGGTCAATCAGCTGCGCGGAGTCGATCCGCCGCTCGATGAATCCGATATCACGCGCGAGCGCCTCGCGCTCGAGGAGGCCATCCGCAAGGTCGAGGCCGACGCCGCCAAGCGCGCCCGCGACGAGGAGGCGGCCGCCGCGCCGCCGGAGCCGCGGCCGCAGCCGCTGAGCAATCAAGCCCTGCGCGGATTCCGCGAAACCATCGCCGAAGCCGAGGGACTTGGCGGCGCTGCGGCGCAGGCCACGCGGTCGGCCCGGGAGGTCTATGAGGCGGTGCCGGGCGAAGGCGGCGAGGGCGTGCATTACTTCGAGCCGCCCGCGACCGAGCCGCCGCCGCCGGTCAGCGAGCCGGACATGGTCGACGAGGCGCTGCCGTCCTATCCGCGCGGGCGCGGTCAGGAATTGCCGGATGGCGCGCTGCCGCCGCCGCCTTACGAGGACGAGGAATACGCGCGCCCGGCGCGGCGCTGGGGCGGCGTCATCAAGATTGCCGTGCTGCTGCTTGTGCTCGCCGGCATTGCCGGCGCCGGCTACTGGCAACGCCACACCATTTCCGCGCTGGTTGCGAGCTTCCGCACCGCGCCGAGCAAGCCGCAGCAGGCCGCGCAGCCGCCGTCGCAGCCGAAGATCACCGACCGCGTCGGCGAGAACGGCGCGGGTGCCCCGCAGAGCAGCGCAACGGCGCCCGCCGCCGCGGTCGCGCAGAAGGTCGTGCTCTATGACGAGGATCCGAACAATCCGCAGGGCGTGCGCTATGTCGGCTCGGCGATCTGGCGGACCGAGACGGTGTCACCCGGCGCGGGGCTCGCACCCGAACTTGCCGTGCGTGCCGACGTCGAGATTCCCGACCGCCATCTGCGCATGACCTGGTCGCTCCGCCGCAACACCGACAAGGCGCTACCGGCGAGCCACACCATCGAAATCCAGTTCACGCTGCCGGCGGACTTCCCCGAAGGCGGCATCGGCAACGTCCCGGGCGTGCTGATGAAGTCCGATGAAAGCGGCGGTCGCGGCACGCCGCTCGCCGGTCTCGCGGTCAAGGTGACCAACGGCTACTTCCTCGTCGGCCTCTCGGCCGTGGAGGTCGATCGCCAGCGCAACATCGAGATGCTCAAGCAGCGCGACTGGCTCGACATCCCGCTGGTCTACACCAGCGGCAAGCGCGCCATCCTGTCGCTCGAGAAAGGCACGCCCGGCCAGCGCGCCTTCGAGGAAGCCTTCCGCACCTGGGGCGAATAAATAATCTGCCGTCGTCCCCGCGAAGGCGGGGACCGAGTAAACACAGACACGTCAGTAATTACTGGATTGCCCGCCTTCGCGGGCAATGACGGCCGCGAGTCATCGCGCCCACGGAAACAGCACCGCCGGGAAATCCGCCGCATAGCGCCGCTCACTTGGATGCTTGTGCGGCGTCGGATGCGGGCTGTCCTCGGACACCACCGCCTTGCGATAGAGATGCCACGTGGCGTGACCGAGCACCGGCACCACGACGGCGAGGCCGAGGAAGGCCGGCAGCGATCCGATGAACAGCAGCGCCGCGACGATGAGGCCCCAGGCCGCCATGGTGAGCGGGTTCTTCACCACGACCCGGATCGAGGTCAGCAGCGCGACCGCCGCGCCGACATCGCGGTCGAGCAGCAGCGGGAACGACACGGCGCTGATGGTCAGCACCAGCACCGCGAACAGGAAGCCGACGCCGTTGCCGAGGATGATCAGCGTCCAGCCGGCCCGCGTCGTCAGCACGTCGTGCACGAAGCCGCGGATCGACACCGGCGTCGCGTAGCCGAAGGTCGCGATGTAGATGGCGTTGGCAAAGGCGATCCACAGCACGAACAGCCCGAGCAGCAGCAGGCCGAGCGCGACGATGGCGCCGATCGAGGACGACCCCACCACGTCGAGCGCATGGCCGGCGGAGGTCTCCAGCCCCGCCTCGCGCCGGCGCGACAACTCGTAGAGTCCGAGCGCGGCGAGCGGCCCGACCAGGGCGAAGCCCGCGGCCAGCGGATAGAGCAGCGGCAGGATCGAGTAGCCGAACGCTAGCCGCGCCAGCAGCAGGCCGACGATCGGATAGATGGCGCACAGGAACATGGCATGCGTCGGCATGGCGTAGAAATCGTCGAGGCCGCGCTTGAGCGCGTCTTTCAGGTCGGAAAAGCCGATGCGATTGACGGTGAGCTGAGCGGGCGCTTCGCCTGCGCCAAGCAGAACGTGCGAATAGGCCATCATCACCTCCTGAAACCCGGTGTTCAGGTGGCGCGCCGCAAACGAGGAGAGCCGAACAAGTGGGCTCTGGTCGATAGCGTCCACGAGCCACTGGTGCAGACTAACACGGGGGCGGAGCTTTGGTTCTGACGATGCCGTGACGGCGGCATCGGGCTACCGCGCATCAACAAAAAGGCCGGGCTTTTGGCCCGGCCATGATGACGATGGTGACGTCGTCGTAAATTATTGCGCCGCAATCGCGGCCGCTTGCGGCGGCGCTTCCATGGCGGCGATGCGGGTCTTCACCGCCTTCTGGATCTTCTCGAAGGCGCGCACCTCGATCTGCCGCACGCGCTCGCGCGACACGCCGAACTCGCTCGCCAGATCTTCCAGCGTCACGGGATCGTCGGCAAGGCGGCGCGCCTCGAAGATGCGCCGTTCACGCTCGTTGAGCACGTCGAGCGCGCCAATCAGCGCCTTGTGGCGGTTATCGCTCTCCTCGCTGTCGGCCAGGATGCGCTCCTGGCTCGGCGAGTCGTCCATCAGCCAGTCCTGCCACTCGCCCGAGTCGCCGTCCTCGCGGATCGGCGCGTTGAGCGAGGAGTCGCCGCCGAGCCGGCGGTTCATGTCGACAACGTCCTGCTCGGTGACGCCGAGGCGCTTGGCGATCAGCTGCACCTGGTCGGGCCGCATGTCGCCTTCCTCGAGCGCGGAAATCTTGCTCTTGGCTTTGCGCAGGTTGAAGAACAGCTTCTTCTGGTTCGCGGTGGTGCCCATCTTCACCAGCGACCACGAGCGCAGGATGTATTCCTGGATGGCGGCCTTGATCCACCACATCGCGTAGGTGGCGAGGCGGAAGCCCTTCTCGGGCTCGAAGCGTTTGACCGCCTGCATCAGGCCGACATTGCCTTCCGAGACGACCTCGGAGATCGGCAGGCCGTAGCCGCGATAGCCCATGGCGATCTTGGCGACGAGGCGAAGATGGCTGGTGACGAGCTTGTGCGCGGCTTCACGATCGCCGTGCTCACGCCAGCTGCGCGCCAGCATGTATTCCTGCTGCGGTTCCAGCATCGGGAACCGGCGGATTTCTTCCAGGTAGTGTGAAAGGCCGGATTCGGCCTTGAGTGCCGGCAATGCGGCTGTACGGGCCATGATAGCGCCCTCCTTAGTTTGCCCCCGATAATCGGCAGGCTGTAGACGCCGCCGCTCCCCGAGCCGACGGCTTACATTCCGATCTCGCAAGTGCAGCATACCGGAGCGGGTCGATGAAAACTAGGCCGATGCCCGTCACGTCGCCGTGACATGCATCAATAGGGGAGCAAATCATTGGATTTGCTGATTTATTCCGGCCACTCATGCCTGCATAGGCGGTCTGCAACCGGACACCCGGGATCAACGACGCAAATCGCCCGGCGTTCCGAGAGGAAGGCCAGGTTTCTCCGGTTTTCGGGGCGTTGTCTTACGATGACCAGTAAGTGGTAACGACGCGCCGCTTTTTCAAGGCGGCGCGGCCAGCGCCTTGTGCAGCCGGCGCAAGTCGGCCGGCAGCTCGGATTGGAACTCGAGGAATTCGCCGGTCCCAGGATGCTCGAAGCCGAGGCGGTAGGCGTGGAGCGCCTGCCGGCCGAGCGCGTCGAGCGCCGAACGCGCGTCCGGCGAGAGCCGGGCGGCCTTGGTCCTGAAGCCGGTGGCGTAGGTTTCGTCGCCCAAAATTGGGTGGCCGATATGGGCGAGATGCACGCGGATCTGGTGGGTGCGGCCAGTCTCCAATGTGCAGGCGACCAGCGCCGCGATCGGTTTGCCATCGTTGCCGGCGAAGCGTTCCAAGACCTGCCAGTGCGTCACCGCCGCGCGGCCGCTTGCGCGTACCGCACGCTTGTCGCGGGCATGGGGATGCCGATCGAGCGGCGCATCGATGACGCCTTTGGGTTTTGCCGGCGCGCCCCACACGAAGGCGAGATAGCCGCGCTCGAGCGGGCCTTCCATCTTCTCGGCGAATTGCTTGCTGAGCGCGCGGTGCGCCGCATCGGTCTTGGCGACCACCATCAGGCCGGAGGTGTCCTTGTCGAGGCGGTGCACGATGCCGGGGCGCTTGACGCCGCCAATGCCGGACAGGCTGTCGCCGCAATGCGCGATCAGCGCGTTGACCAGCGTGCCTTTCGCGTGGCCGGCGGCGGGGTGCACCACGAGGCCCGGCGGCTTGTCGATGACGATCAGCGCGTCGTCCTCGTAGACGATGTTGAGCGGGATGTCTTCGCCAGCGGGCTTGGCTTCCTCGGGCGGCGGCATCGTCACCGTGACGGTCTCGCCGGAATTGACGTGCGCCGCCGGATCGCGGATCGTGCGCGCCGCGATCGCCACCTGGCCGCCGAGGATAAGCGCTTTCAGGCGCGAGCGCGACAGCGCCGGAATCCGCGCGGCCAGCACGCGGTCGAGCCGCTGGCCTGCTTCTTCCGTCGTGATGGTGACGCTTTCAGTATTCATTGGATCAAATGATGTCCGACGAAAGGCCCCTCAGTCCCGAAGCCGAAAGCGCGATCGCGAAAGTACGCCGGCTGATGGTGATCGCCAGCGTCACCACCTTTGTGGCGGTCGCCGCTGTGCTCGGTGTCATCGGCTACCGCTTTTCCCGCACGGAGGGAAGCGCGCCGGTTGCGTTCGCCGACGTCACCGCTGCGCTGCCGGCCGGCGCCAAGGTGCTCTCGACCGCGGTCGGGGCCGACCACATCGTGGTGACCATCGACGTCAACGGCGCGGTGCAATTGCTGACCTTCGATCCGGATACGCTGAAGCCGCTGGGACGCTTGCAGCTCAAAGCGCCCTGATCTTCTCCAGCACCGGCAGCAGGTAGCCGTTGAATTTTTCCGGGTCCTCGCTCATGGGGAAATGCCCAAGCCCCTTCATGATGGTGGCCGCCGCGCCGGTTTTCTCGGCCACCGCCAAGGTGCCCTCTGCGGTGCAGGAATAGTCGTACTCGCCGGTCAGCAGGAACAGCGGGCATTTCGTGATGTCGATTTTGCCGACGCGGTCGCGAATGTCGCCGTCGATCATGTAGAAATGCAGGTCGCCCTTGAACACGCCCGGTCCGCTCTGCATGTAGTGCCACAGTGTCTCCCAGCGCCCTTCGCTCGGCGCGGTCGGCGCGACCAGGCCGGACACCACGCCGGCGCAGACCATGCCGCCGTGCACGTCGGGCCGGTTGAGCCACGACAGGTCGTAATAGGGCGCGGTGAACGCCGCCGTCTCCAGGCCGATCAGCGCGCGAAACCGCTCGGGATGCTCGTTCGCCAGATGCAGCACGATGCGTCCGCCGATCGAGCAGCCCATCGCGACGGGCTTGTCGAGCTCGAGCGCATCGGCGACGCCGACGATCAGGTCGACATAGTTACGCGAGGTCAGCTGGTACTCGCGCTCCTGCCAGCCGGCCGGCGGTGAGGATTTGCCGTGCCACGGCATGTCGAAGGCGATGACGCGGAAATTCTTCGTGATGCGCTCGTCGTTCAGCAGGCCGCGGAACTGGCGCCCGTCGGAGCCGGCGGTGTGCAGGCAGAGCAGGGGAATGCCGCTGCCCGCTTCTTCGACATAGAGCCGGTGCGGCTCGCCGAGCAGCGTGCAATTCAGGTAGCGGCCGGTGATGGGCTCGAAACGCGGGCTCATCGCGCGGCCTCCTTTTGGTTTGCCTGACGCGGGGCCGCGATCACGTCCTTGAAGTAGAGCAGGTTCGCCATGAAGGGATGGATGTCGCCTTCGACCCGCATCAGTTTCTGCTTCACCAGCGCGAAAATGTCGGTGAAGCCGAGCGGCGGCAGCGGCTGCCAGAATTTCTCCCACACCTCGCGCGAGGCGCGCAGCGCGAACGAATAGTCCGGCGTGATGGACGGCCCCGGCGTCACCTTGGTGACGCGGCCCTCTTGGATGCGGATCAACGTGTCGGCATCGTCGATGGCGAGCAGAAATGTAGTGTCGACGAAGCGGCCGCGCCGGACTAGCCCGGCATCGGCGTTCACGAGGCGGGCGATGGTGTCGATCATGGCATTCCCCCCGGCGCATGATCCCGAAAAGTGGGTACCGGTTTTCGGACAAGATCATGCGCAATCAAGCCCGACAGGGTGGAATGTTGCGGGGGCCGGAGCAAGCTTGCGCGCCCTGCTTTTCGAGGCTATCTCCAACGCCTTGGCCTGAAGCTCCCTTCGTCTAGAGGCCTAGGACGCGGCCCTCTCAAGGCTGAAACACGGGTTCGACTCCCGTAGGGAGCGCCAAACGCGTCACGGAATGTCGGACACTCCACCAAAATATAGCGGACGGCGCGAGGATCAGCGCCTGCTGACCGGGCAGGGCCGCTACACCAATGACTGGAATTTCGACAACCAGATTTACGCCTGGTTTCGCCGCTCGGACCGCGCGCATGCCGTCCTCAAGAGGCTCGACAAGAGCGCGGCCGAACGCAGCCCGGGCGTGCTGGCCGTTCTGACCGGCCGCGACGTCGCCAACGAAGCCTTCGCCACCATCCCGCCGATCCAGCCGCCGCCCGGGCGCGGCGGGCAGAAGATCAAGGTGCCGGAGCGGCCAATCCTGGCCCGCGAGCGCGTGCGCTTTGTCGGCGAGGAAGTCGCGGTCGTTGCCGCTGAGACGCAAGCGGCGGCGCGCGATGCGGCCGATCTGATCGAGATCGACTACGAGGACCTGCCGGTGCTGATCGGCCCCGCGCGAGCGATCGCGCCCGGCGCGCCAGCGATCCATGACAATATTCCCGGCAATATCTGCTTCGATTTCGACTACGGCGACGAGCAGCAGACCGCGGCCGTCTTTGCGCGCGCCGACGGCGTCGTCAGCGTCACGGTCGAAAGCCCGCGCGTCGCGCCGACACCGATGGAAGTGCGCGGCGTCGTCGTGGTCTACGACGCATCGAGCGACAGCTACGACATCTACTCACCGAACCAGGGCGGCCCGGCGTTCCGCGACGACCTCGCCATCATGTCGGGCGTGCCGGCCGAGCGGCTGCGCGTGCGCATGGTCGACATCGGCGGCGCCTTCGGCGCGCGCACCAATCCATTCCCGGAATATCCCGCGCTGATGGTGCTGGCAAAGAAGCTGCGCCGTCCGGTGAAATGGCTGTCGACGCGGTCAGACGACTTCCTCACCGACAATCACGGCCGCGCGGTGTCGATGCGCGGCGAACTCGCCTACGACAAGAGCGGCAAATTCCTGGCGCTGCGCACCGAATGGCTGTGCGACTCCGGCGCCTATCTTGCGCCCGCCGGTATCCTGACCAATTCGATCAACGGCAAGTTCATCGCCACCGGTCCCTACCAGATGGAGGCGCACTATGGCCGTCATCGTCAGGTCATCACCAATACCTCGCCGTGCAACGCCTATCGCGGCGCCGGCCGTCCGGAAGCCAACCTGATCGTCGAGCGCCTGGTCGACGAGGCCGCCGCGAAATTGCAGATCGGTCCACTGCGGCTGCGCGCCAAGAACGTCATCAAGAAGAGCCAGATTCCCTTTCGCGCATTGAGCGGCATCGTCTACGACAGCGGCGATTTCCCCGGCATGCTCGCCAAGGCCAAGGAACAGGCCGATTGGCAGGGTTTCAACGCGCGGCGGCGCCAATCGCGCAAGCACGGCAAGCTGCGCGGCATCGGCTGCGGCTTGTTCATCGAGCCGTCGGGCGGCGGCCATGCCAAGCAGGACGAGGTTGCGGTGCTGTTCAAACGCGACGGCTCCATCGTGTTGCACAACGTCGCGGGGTCGAGCGGACAGGGCCACGAGACCGTGTTCCCCGAACTGGTCGGGCGCTGGCTCGGCATCCCGGCCGAGCGAATTACGTCGCACGCTGGCGATCCGGATGGGCCGTCGCTGCACGGCAACCCATCGATCGGCTCGCGTTCCGGCATGTCGCAGGGCAGCGCCTTCAAGGTCGCCGCGGAGATCGTCGTCGAAAAGGCCAAGCGTCTGGCCGCGGAGGCCCTTGAGGCGAATGCCGACGATCTGGAGTTCGCCGGTGGTGTGTTCACCATCGCCGGCACCGATCGGTCGATGACGATGACGCAGGTCATCGAGCGCCACAGCCAGCAGACGCCGCATCCGCTCGACACGATCGCCGGACGCGACGTCTCGCGCGCGTTCCCGAGCGGCGCGCACGTGGTCGAGGTCGAGATCGATCCGGACACCGGCGCCGCCGAAGTCGTGCGCTACACGGCGGTCGATGACATCGGCAATGCCATCAACCAGACGCTGGCCGACGGCCAGTTGCACGGCGGCATCATGCAGGGCGCGGGGCAGGTGTTCGGCGAGCACTGCGAATATGGCAGCGACGGCCAGCTGCTGGCCGGCAGCTTCATGGATTACTGCATGCCGCGCGCGGATCTGCTGCCGATGCTGAACCTGCACGCCCATGCGGCGCCGACGCCGAGCAATCCGCTCGGCGCGAAAGGTGTCGGCGAAGCCGGCACGACCGGCGCTTTGCCCGCATGCCTGAACGCGGTGCTCGACGCCTTGCGCAGCGTCGGCGTCGCGCATTTCGATATGCCGGCGACCCCCGCGCGCATCTGGAGCGCGATAAACGCGGCAAGGCGGTAGACCAAAACAACGCAAATGCCGTGAGAGGCGCCTGGCCGTGCAAAGCCCGGCGGCTGAAATGGGCAGCAGCCCCCCAGTTGCTAAATCACTTATTCTTCTAGTATTTTCGACTTCCGAAAACCGTGCATGTGTGCGCAGGGTGCGTGTTGATGCAGCTTTTTACGACCGCCGAAGCCGCCGCCTATCTGCGGCTCAAGGAGCGCAAGATCTACGAAATGGTCGCCGAGGGGACGGTGCCCTGCACCAAAGTCACCGGACGCTGGCTGTTTCCCAAGGCCGAACTCGACCAATGGCTCGCGGCGAGCGTCACTCGTCCAGCCGGAATGGCGCATCCGGCGCCGCCGCCTGTCGTCGCCGGCAGCCACGACCCGCTGCTCGAATGGGCGCTGCGCGAGAGCGGTTCCGGACTGGCGCTGCTCGCGCTCGGCAGCGAGGCCGGCTTCATGCAGTTTGCCGCCGGTGAAGCCAGCGCCGCCTGCATGCATTTGCATGACATCGACAATCTCGAGGCCGATGCCAATATCGACAACATGAAGGATCGCGGCGATTTGCAGGACGCCGTGCTGATCGCCTTCTGCCGCCGCGAGGAGGGGTTCGTGGTGGCGCCCGGCAATCCGCTCAAGATCAAGTCGATCGCCGACGTGCTCGCCAAGCGCGCGCGCATCACCATGCGTCCGAAGGGTGCCGGCGCGCAGCTCTTTCTGCTGGCGCTGCTGCATCGCGCCAAGGCCGCGCTCGATCAACTCACCGCGGTGACCCCGGTGTGCCAGACCGGCCCCGACATCGCGCAGGCGATCCGCGCCGGCCGCGCCGACACTGGCATCGCCACGCGTGCGGTCGCCAATGTCGCCGGTCTCGACTTCGTCCCGATCGCGTGGGAGCAGTTCGACCTCGTGATCCGGCAGCGCGATTACTTCCATGCGCCACTGCAGGCGCTGATCAGATTCCTGGCATCGCCGGAATTCGCCGCGCGCGCGCGCGAACTCGGCGGCTACGATCTGTCGACGAGCGGCGCCGTCAGGTTCGCGGTCTGAGATGGGCAGCGAAGCGCAGGCCTGGCCGAGCGAATTGCGGCTGCGCAAGGACCGCAAGATCCTCACCGTCAGCTTCGAGGGCGGCGAGACGTTCGATCTGCCGGCCGAATATCTGCGCGTGAAAAGCCCGAGCGCGGAAGTGCAGGGCCACTCGGCCGAGGAGCGCAAGACCGTGCCCGGCAAGCGCGACGTCGGCATCATCGAGGTGCTGCCGGTCGGCAATTACGCCGTGCGGCTGGTGTTCGACGACCTGCACTCGACCGGCATTTTCGGCTGGGACTATCTGCTCGAACTCGGCCGCAACCGGGCGCGCTATTGGCAGGACTATCTCGACGAGCTCGCCGCCAAGAAGCTGTCACGCGATGCCGCCGGCGGTGGCCATTAGAAGGGCAAATTGCCAGCGGCGCTCGCCTTCACTCTTCGATCATGGAAACGTTATCGGACGTGAGGCTCTTGTCACCGGGCGGCAGGAATAGCCGGCCACGTTTCGCAATCTTCTCCCGTGCAAGCTCAATCACAGGAGAGCCACATGAAAACGTTTCTGGCCGCTTTGACCGTCCTTGGCGCCTTGGCGCAGTCGGCCTTCGCTCAATCCTTCTGCACGTGTGATGGCACCGGCAACGTGCTCAAGTTCGCGAACAATCCGATCACCTATCAAAACCAGGCGCCGGGGCGGGCTGGCTTCGGTCAGGTCGGGCTTGACGCCTTCGCCATGGTGCCCGCGCATCCGGGCAGGGCAGCGACCTCGGACGATCCGGTGGCGACCGGTGGCGGCAGCACCGGCTACAATCAGAACCTGCGTAACTACTGACGCAAAAAAGCGGGCGAGCCTCGGCTCGCCCGTTTTTTGTTTGCAGCAATGCTGACGAAGGAAATGGTGGGCGCTGTAGGGATTGAACCTACGACCTCTCCCGTGTGAAGGCAAAAACCCTGCTAGATATCTCAATCACTTAGCTGTTCAGGAGTTTGCATTCCCCGGATTTTCCACGGGTTGGCGTCTTTCAAAAAGCTGGATCGACGTCCGCTTTACCCTCGATAGCGACCGCAAATGCAGACGTCACGAATTCAGATCGTTATGTCGGCTGATGACCCAAAGCAGACACCGGCTGTGTATTGCGGCAATAGTTTTGATGCTGCTAGTCGCCTATCCGGATTTTACCGATGACATCGAAATCCGCCCCTTTGGGCTGGAGCACGAAAAATTCGCCCATAGGGACTGTGTCTTCGAGCACAACGTTGGCGATGTTGAGATCGTGGGTAATCATCACCAAATTAGCAGGATCGCGGTGTTTCAGAATTTCTTGCACAACATGTTCTTGATCCAATTTAGCCTGGTCTTCAGATACTACGCCCGGTGGCTTCAGATATTGAACTGACGTTGCGCGACCAAACGCGAGCCTGCCGGTGTCAATGCAACGGCAATAGGGGCTGGTCAAAACCTCCCCAACCGCAATGCCATGAGCGCGGAAGGCTTCTCCGATGCGTTTGGCCTGCTCTACACCGGTGGTGGAAAGGTTTACTTCTGCCGCGCAGTTCCCGGGCGCGAGCCGTCCTATCCCTTCTTGGATATCGACGTGAGTGTGGCGCAGCAAAATAACCTTGCCGCCCTGCTTTAACGCGGCCCAGACGTGCTCGTCGTCGGCAAGCGCACATCGGGCCGAAAGCGTCAGCAAAACCACTAGGAAGAGGAGTAAAGGGGCCGTCCTGCTGATCGAACTGGTCGACATAAGTTTGCGGGACCTATAACTCGAACGCCGCTGCTGACAGCCCTATCCTCAGCCTAACTCAGTTTCTCGGTGAAATTGCGCCCGCGTGTGCCCGCTAATGACCCAAGCGGATATTGAAGCACCCTATTCGATTACGTCGTCCGCACGCAGAACGATTGCCGCCGGCAATTCTACGCCAATTGCCTTGGCGGTCTTCCGGTTGATGGCAAACTCGAATTTGTCCGCCTGTTCGATCGGAATATCCGCGGGCTTCACGCCGTTGATAATCTTGACCACGTCATCGGCTGCCCGCTCGAACATTCGCGGGAAATCGACCCCGTAAGACATTAGGCCGCCGACATCGACGTAGTTTTTAAAGATGAACATGGTCGGTAGCCGCTGCGCGGTCGCCAACTGGGCAATTTTTAGACTTTGCGGCGCAAAAAGGGGGCTCGACAAGACCAGGGCGATTTGAGCCGATTTCTCAGACGCGCTGCGGAATGCCGCATCAAAATCGTAGGGCGGATTTTCAAGCTTTAGGGGCTGAACCTCCATTTTAAGAGATATTGCCGCGCGCTTTGCTGCAACGAACTGATCAGTTGACTGTGCATCGAACAGAACAGCCAGCCGATTTCGATCGGGAAACGCTTGGCTCAGTAGCTCGACCTGTTTTTGCGCTAATTCCAGTTGCTGAAATACGACGCCGGTAATGTTGCCGCCTGGCCGTGAGAGACTTTTGACGTATCCCCGTGCGATCGGGTCGAAGTTGATGGCGATCATAACGATCGGAACGGAGCGCTTTGCGGCAATGGCCGCTTGCAATGCGATCTCAGGACCAGCTGTGACGAGAATGTCTGGCCGTGATTGCATCAACTCCGCCGCCGCCGCCGGCAGGCCGCGGGGATCATCTATGTCTTTGTAATTAATGCTGACATTTACTCCTTCCCGCAATCCGCGCGTGCGAAGCTCACCGCGAAAGGCTTCGAAACCGGCCCGGGCTACGGCCCCCGTGTCAATGTTTGGACCGAGATAGCCGATGCGCATCAGACCTGCAGGCTGCGCGCGTGCGGCGAGCGGCCACGCCGCCATGCCGCTCATCCCGGCAATGAACTGCCTTCGCCCGACACTCATTGCCATTTGCCCGTCCCAAGGTCATGTCCGATGCGATGTCAGGAAGGGTAACACACTAAAGTAGTGTTTGTGACTGTCCTTCACAGCGCGCCTGGGGGATGTCTGCTTTTCGCACTAAGCGGACAATTCTGATGTCGCCTATCGTTGTCCGCTTTCAGGGGTAAAGCGGACATTGTGCTGACTCGTCGCCATGTCCGTTAATGACCCAAAGCGGACATTAGCTGTGCACTGCGGCATTGATTTTGATGCCGGTTTCAGCCCCTATCAAAGCACTCGTCTGAGCCGCTAAGATGCCCTCTCGTGAGCTTGGGGTCGGGCATGCAGGCGACGCGAGTTCATCACACTTATCGGTGGCGCAGCAGCTTGGCCGCTGTCGGTGAGAGCCAAGGAGCCCGACCGCATTCGGCGTATCGGGGTGCTCGTTAGTAGTCACCGATCCAGGACATCATAAAAACATTCCAAGATGAACTTGAAAAGCACGGATGGTCTGACGGCCGCAATATTCATTTCGACTATCGCGTTGCGCCAGGTGGCGCCCCAGTACAGGCGCTCGCCAAAGAGTTGGTCGCTACGCAGCCCGAGGTGATTTTCGCGCTAGGGAGACCGGCGGCAGCCGCGTTGCAGAACAATTTCACCGGTCCGATCGTATTCACCTACGTCATAGACCCGATCGGCGCAGGCTTCATCGCAAGCTTGGCACGCCCTGGCGGCAATCTCACCGGTATCATGGCTTACGAGCCGAGCGTCGTCGGCAAGTGGATGCAGATGCTCAAGGAGTTCGCACCACAGACGACACGCGTAGCGCTTTTGGGAAATCCGAAAACTGCCGTTTATTACGATTACTTTCTGCACACTGCCCGAGGCCGCCGCGCCATCACTCGAAATCGAGGTGGTGTTTGCCCGCCGCATCGAGAACGACGCCGCCGACATTGAGCGCGCAATCGCCGCCGTCGCTAAGACGTGCCAAACAGCGCCATCGTCGTTCTTCCGGAAAGCACGACCGCGGCCAATAGCGACCTCATCATCACGCTCACGGCTCGCAATCGCTTACCGGCGGTTTACACCTTCAAGTTCCATGGTCCGTGCAGGCGGTCTCATGTCCTACGGGATTGTCGCGGCCGACCATTATCGGCAGGGAGCGTTATACGTCGATAAAATCCTTCGCGGTGCCAAGCCGAGCGACCTTCCGGTCCAAACTCCTTCGAGATTGGCCGAGACCGTCCTCAATCGCAAAACGGCTAAATCCCTCGGTTTGCAACTCCGCCTGCTGACCTAATAGTTGCCGCGGACGAGGTGATCGAGTGAAGCGGCGCGATTTCATCACACTCTTAGGCGGTGCGGCAGCGTGGCCCATAACGGCACGGGCGCAGCAG
>CAVUKJ010000002.1:0-54984 GCA_963742095.1 uncultured Alphaproteobacteria bacterium | reverse complement strand
TTGGTAGCGGGGGAGGGACTCGAACCCCCGACCTCCGGATTATGATTCCGCTGCTCTAACCAACTGAGCTACCCCGCCACCGACCCGGCAATCGCGGCCGGGGATGGGGCGGATATAGGGAGGCGCGGCAAACGCTGTCAAGCAAGGCGGCCGGCCGTTAAGCACCCGTCATTTCGGCTGAATCTGCTCATTGCCGCCCGGCGAGCCCGGCGGCGGGATGACCGGCATATTGCCGCCGCTTTGCGGTGGCGGCTGCTTCATGTCGGGATCGACGTGCGAGGGCGGGCAGATGACGCCGTTGGAGCGCGCCAGCTTGTCGCTCAGGGTCTTGTCCTGCGCCGCCTTGTCCTGCGGTCGCTTGTCGTCGACGTCGCCGCCCTGCCCCAGTGTGGTCCGGGCACAGGCGTCGTTCTGCTCGGCTTTCGGCGAAACCGGCGGTTTGGTCGGCGGCGGCGCCTGCGCGAACGCTGGCGCGGCGAGCACCGACACAAGACCGAACGCAAGGAACTGCCGTTTCATTGGCATTCTCCCTTTTCAAGGGAGATAACGGCCGACTGGAACCGCCGGTTCCGTCAATTCGCGCGGGCGAAGCGGATGAGCGCGAAATGCCCCATGGGCGGCATCGGCCGGCGTTCCAGCACGCGCACGCCGCTGCGCGTCGCCCAGTCGCTGAGCCGCTTGAAGGGAAATTCGGGGCGCCAGCCGAGCTGGCGCGCGACCGGTGCAAAGCACTGCTCGAACACGCGGCGCGGCCCCGCTTCCGCGCCGATGTGATTGACCAGCACGATTTCGCCGCCCGGCCGCAGCACGCGCGCAAACTCATCGAGCGTCGCTTCCGGGTTCGGCACCGCGGTGATGACGTATTGCGCGACGACGACGTCGAAGCTGTTGTCCGGCAGCGCCATGCGGGTCGCGTCCATGACGGCGAGCGCTTCGACATTGGATAGCTTCTGCTCGATCACGCGCTCATGCGCCTTGCGCAGCATCGGCTCGGACAGATCGATCCCGACGAGCTTGTTGACGCGCGCATAGTCCGGCAACGAAATCCCGGTACCGACGCCGACCTCGAGAATGCGCCCGCCCTTCGGACCGCAGAATGCCTCGGCGGCGGCAATCGCTTCCTTGCGGCCGCGCTCGAACACGGCGCCGAACACAACGTCGTAGACCGGCGCCCAAAACGCATAGGCGCGCTCCACGCTCTGCTTGTCGATATCGCCCCCCATTTGCGGGAGCTAACCGGGAACGGCGGCTGCCGCCTTGCTCGCATCGTTGCGCGGCGCAGTGGCGGCCGCCGCGGCGTGCGTGATGAAGCCGCCACCGAGGACGCGCGCCTGGCCGTCGCCGGCGTCGTAGAACACGCAAGCCTGGCCGGGTGACACACCGTCCTCGCCGTCGGCCAGTTCGACGGCATAACCGCCATTGACGGCGCGCAGCCAGCCGGCTTGCGGCGGCCGGGTCGAGCGCACCTTCACGAACACTTCGCGGCGATCGTCGGCAAGCGCTTCATCGATGCCGCCGTCGCCGATCCAGTTGACGTCGCGCAGGGCGATGCGGCTCATGCGCAGCGCTTCGCGCGGACCGACCACGACGCGGCGGCGCTCGGCATCGAGCCGTACCACGTAAAGCGGCGAGCCGGTCGCGACGCCCAGACCCCGGCGCTGGCCGACGGTGAAATGAATGATGCCGGAATGCGCGCCGAGCACCTTGCCACCGAGATCGACGATGTCGCCGGCCTCCGCCGCGCCCGGCTTCAGCCGTTCGATGACTTCCGCATAATGTCCTGACGGCACGAAGCAGATGTCCTGGCTGTCGTGCTTGTCGGCGACCGCGAGGCCGAATTGGCGCGCGAGCTCGCGCGTCTCAGCCTTGGTGCGCTCGCCGAGCGGGAAGCGCAGCACGTCGAGTTGCTCGCGCGTGGTGCCGAATAGGAAATAACTCTGGTCGCGTTCTTCCTCCCGCGCGCGAAACAGGCCGCGGCCGCCGTCAGGCAGGCGGCGCGACGCCACATAGTGGCCGGTCGCCAGCACTTGCGCGCCCAGCTCGCGCGCGGTGATGAGGAGATCGTGGAATTTGATCGACATGTTGCACTCGACGCAGGGCACCGGCGTTTCGCCCTGGATGTAGCTCTCGGCGAAGCGGTCGATCACCGCCTCCTTGAAGCGGCTTTCGTAATCGAGCACGTAATGCGGAATGCCGATGCGCTCGGCGACGCTGCGCGCGTCGTAGATGTCCTGGCCGGCGCAGCAGGCGCCCTTGCGGTGCGTCGCCGCGCCATGATCGTAAAGCTGCAGCGTGACGCCGACGACGTCATAGTCCTCGGCCTTCAACAGCGCAGCCGTCACCGATGAATCGACGCCGCCGGACATGGCGACGACGACACGGGTGTCCTGCGGGCGGCCGCTGAGATCGAGGCTGTTGAGCATGGTTCTTCTTACTATAGGTGGCGACCAAGGCCACATAGTGAAAGTGCATCCGGAACTGCGCAGCCGCGCAAAGGCGGCAAAATTTGCCGGACGCTTAGCATCAGATGCCGGGCCGGGCGCGGCAGCGCCGCGGCGGGGTTTCCATAAGCCTTTGATTTGACGCGCATATATTTGTGACGACGGCTGGCCTGACGATTGCACTCCAAAGAGCGGAAATCCGGAGGTCCGCCCGTGCCGTCAGTCGCGTCTGAAGCTCTGCCCCCGACTTTCAAGTCCGCCGCGCCGCCGCCGCCGCGGCCGTCGCAGCAAAGCGATGACAGCGCCGCGCCCGCGCCGTTCGAGAGCATGCTTGACGACGCCCAGCAGGCCGATGCGCCCCCGCCCCCGCCGTCGCAACCGGCGGCCAGCAGCAATACTCAGAACACGAGCAATCCGCAGCCGAGCCAGCCGCCCACGGCCAACTCCGATGCAAAGCCTGCAGCGAGCGCCGATAGCGACGCTCCCGTCACCGGCAAGAGCGACGGCAAGTTGACGGCCAAGGTGGCCAAGCCCGACCAGAAGGCGGCCGCGGCGATCACGGCGGCGAAAAGCGACGACGACAGCAAGACCGGCGATAGCCACACCGACACCAAGACCGACGCGCAGGCAGCCGCGACGCCGCAGGTGACCCCGACGGATGGTCAAAAGCCCATCAACGTC
Source organism: uncultured Alphaproteobacteria bacterium (assembly GCA_963742095.1). GTDB lineage: Bacteria > Pseudomonadota > Alphaproteobacteria > Rhizobiales > Xanthobacteraceae > Pseudolabrys. The sequence goes on along the minus strand of CAVUKJ010000002.1, from coordinate 51,862 downwards.
ACGCCGGTTGTCGCCGCCGTCCTGCCCGCACCGGCCGCACCCGCGGCTCCGGCCACGGCCGCTCCGACGACGGCGGGCGCGACACCGGATGCCTCAGCCACGCCGATCATCGCCGCCGCGACCGCCCCGGCAGCGGCAAAGATCATCGCCGCGCCGAAGGCGCCGACGCCGACGGGGACAACGAAGCCCGACGCGCAAGCCTCGGCGCAGACGGCAAGCCCGCAGGCCGATTTCCAGGCGGCCCTCGACCAAGCGAAAGCCCCCGCCAAGCCCGACACTGCCGACCACGACGACACCAAGCCGGCCGCTGCCGACGACAAGCAGTCCGCCTCGCCCGCTTCGCAGCCCGCGACCGGCCACGCCAAGCTCGACGCGCAGCTCGCGGCCACCGCCCCGGCGCCGGATGCGAAGGCCGCGCCCGACGGCTCGCAGCAACTCATCGCCACCACATCGCAGCAGCAGGCGACGCAGTCAGCCAGCGCTGCGACGGCGGCGCAGGCGCCGCAGCAGCCCGCGCAACCGGCCCTGCCGCCGGCCGTGCCGCTCGCCGGCGTCGGCATCGAGATCGCCGGCAAGGCGCTCGCCGGCAAGAACCGATTCGACATCCGGCTCGATCCGCCGGAGCTCGGCCGCATCGAGGTTCGCCTCGACGTCACCAGCGACGGCCGCGTCACCTCGCACCTGACCGCCGACCGCCAGGACACGCTCAACCTGCTGCAACGCGATTCCGCAGGCTTGCAGCGCGCCCTGCAGGACGCCGGCTTGAAGACCTCCGATAACAGCATGCAGTTCTCGCTGCGCGACCAATCGACCGGCCAGCAGCAACAGCAGAATTCTCCGGGCGGCAACACGCCGCACCTCGTCGTCGACGACGAGATCCCGATCGAAGCTTTGCCGTCGAGCTACGCGCGGCTCGCCGGTTTCGGCAACGGTCTCGACATCCGCGTCTAGGAAACGACCCATGAGCGCCATTACCGCGACACCGATTCCGACGAGCACGAGCAGCACCAGCGGCAGCAGCAGCGCCACCTCCGGCAATAACACCGAGATCGCCAGCAATTTCACGGAATTCCTGCAATTGCTAACGACGCAGCTGAAAAATCAGGATCCGCTGTCGCCGCTCGACACCAACCAGTTCACCCAGCAGCTGGTCGAGTTCAGCCAGGTCGAACAGCAGATGAAGACCAACGACTCGCTGAGCACGCTGGTGACGATGCAGCAGGCGGCGCAATCGACCGAGGCCCTGCAGCTGGTCGGCGCGACGGTCGTGGTCAATGGCGCCACGACCCAACTTACGAGCTCAGGCGCGACCTGGACGCTGAACGCCACGAAGCCTGCGACCGCGACCATCACCATCGCGGATTCGACCGGACAGAACGTCTATACCGGCACGTTCGGCGTCAACTCAGGCGCCCAGAACTTCACCTGGGACGGCCACGGCAATAACGGCCAGATGATGCCGGCCGGCAATTACACGCTGACCGCGACCGCGGTCGATGCCAGCGGCCAGTCGACCGCCATCTCGACCCAGGTGCAGGCGCCGGTCGACTCGGTCGACCTCACGCAGACGCCGCCCGTTCTGTCGATCAACGGACAGAACTACACGATGGATCAGCTGCAGAAGATCGTGGCGGCGGCCCACTAGGCCCGCGCGCGGCGCTTGCCGCGCCGCTCGTTCATCACGGTGTCGATGGCGTGTTCGAGCGTGGAAATCTCGAACGGCTTGCGCAGAATATCGAAGCGGCCGTCGGCCAATTGCACCGCATCGCTGTAGCCGCTGGTCAGCAGCACCGGAATATCCGGGAAATTGTCGCGACAGGCTTCGGCCAGCGCCAGCCCGTTCATCGGTCCCGGCATGACGATATCGGAGAACAGCAGATCGAAATGGATGCCCTGCTGGAGATGGCGTAGCGCCTCCGAAGCATTCTCCGAGCGGACCACGCGATAGCCGAGCTGCTCGAACAGCGTCGACGTCACTTCGGCAACCTCGCGGCTGTCTTCCACCAGCAGCACGGTGCCCTGCGCATTGTCCGGCTCGTCTTCCAGCACGTCATCGACGTCGAGCTCCATCTCGACGCGGCTGCGCGGCAGATAAATCGTGACCACCGTGCCCTTACCGACCTCGCTCGACACCGTCGCCGAGCCGCCCGACTGCGACGCAAAGCCGTGCACCTGCGAGAGACCGAGCCCGGTGCCTTTGCCGACCGGCTTGGTGGTATAGAACGGCTCGAACACGCGCGCGAGCACTTCGGGCGACATGCCGCTGCCGGTGTCGATGATGGCGAGCGCGACATAGTCCCCTTCCAGCGCGCCGGCGGCCGAGCCCGGCTTGAGCACCATGTTGCGCGCCGACAGCGTGATGGTGCCACCCTCGAGCATCGCATCGCGCGCATTGACCGCGATATTGACGAGCGCCAGCTCCAGTTCGCCGAGATCCACCTCGACCGGCCAGATCTTGTCCTCGATGTCGCAGATCAACTCGATATTGCCGCGCAGCGACGGCGCCAGCATGTCGCGCACCGCGTCGACACGCTGGCGCAGATCGACGACCACCGGCATCAGCTGCTGGCGGCGCGAGAAGGCGAGCAATTGCCGCGTCAGCTTCTCGCCGCGGTTGGTGGCGGCGCGGATCGCCTCGACCGCCTGCTTGTCCTTCGGCTCCTTGACGCGGCCCTGCAGGATCTGCGCGTAGCCCGAAACGATCATCAGCAGGTTGTTGAAGTCGTGGGCGATGCCGCCGGTGAGCTGGCCGAGCGCCTCCATCTTCTGCGCCTGGGCAAGCTGGTCCTGGGCCTGCTCGAGCGCCATTTGCGCCTCGCGCTGATCGGTGATGTCGCGCACCAGCTTGGCGAAACCGAGCAGATCGCCCGCCTCGTTGCGGATCGCATCCATCACGATGCTGGCGTAGAAGCGTGTGCCATCCTTGCGCACCAGCCAGGCGTCGGCCTCGAACTGACCATCGCGCGCCGCGGTGATGAGCGCCTGATCCGCCAGATCGGTTGCGCGCTCCTCGTCGGGCAGGAACAGGCGGAAATGGCGGCCAACGACGTCATCGGCGCTGTAACCCTTGACCCGCTCGGCACCGTCGTTCCACGAACGCACGCGGCCTTCGGTGTCGAGCATGTAGATCGCGTAGTCGCGCGCGCCCTTGAGCAGCAACTGGAAGTTCTGCTCGGATTTACGCAGCGCCTGCTCGGCCCGTTTGCGGTCGGTGACATCGACGCAAACCCCCAGCAGGCGCGTCGCCTCGCCGTTGGCGTTACGGAGGACCTCGCCCATGCTCATCAGGTGGCGCACGCCACCGTCAGGCCGGACGATGCGCTCTTCGTGACTGTAGGAATGCCCGGACTTGAGCGCCGCCTTGATGGAGTCCATCACCTGGGCGCGGTCGTCCGGGTGGATGAAGCCGATGAATTCGTCGAGCGTGCCGCGGAAGCGCTCGGCCACGACGCCGTAGATCTCGTAGAGCTGCTCCGACCAGCTGATGCGGTTCGCATTGATGTCCCAGGCCCAGCTGCCGAGATTGCCGAGCCGCTGCGCCTCCATCAGGTGGATATTGGCCTCGTTGAGCTCGGCGGTGCGCTCGCGCATGCGACGGTCAAGTTCGGTCTGGGTGCGGCGCAGATTGTCCTCGCTGCGCTTGCGCATTGCGACGTCGACACTGAGCGCGAGCGACGGCACCGCCAGGCTGATCATGAATGTAAGCAGCAGCAGGAAGGATTCGTTGACGCCCATCTGCCCGAACGGCCCGGAATGCTCCAACGTCGCCCAGATCGTGAAGCCGGTGAGAATGACGCTGACAGTCGCGGTGTCGCGCGGACCGCGGCGCAGCGCCGTCCAGAGCAGCGGCAGAATTGCGAGGAAACCGAGCGGGCTTGAATAGTCCGTGCGCGGCAGCATCGGGCTGAATGCGATGAAGCCGACCGCGCCGGTGAGAGCGAGAACGGCAATGATCGACACGAACTCGGCGCGGGTGAAGCTTTTGCGCCTGGACTGCGCCCACAAGACGATCACCGGCGTCACCACCAGCGCGCCCGCCGCATCGCCCAGCCACCAGGTGATCCAGATCGGCGAAAACGCCGCCCAGTTGGCAAGGCCCCCAAGACACAGCGTGGTCACGCCGATGCTGGCGCTGATGATGGTCGCGGGCCCGACGGCGACCAGCGCAAATTTAGCCACCTGTGCCGGCGTCGTGAACGTGTTCGCGCCGCCCGACCAGCGGTTGATCAGATAACCGCCGACCAACGCCTCAAGCGTGTTGCCGAGGGCGATGACGGCGGAGGTTTCGTAGGTGCCCGCGGTGGTGGCGTTCGCGGCGAAGGCGCCGGCCAGAATTGCCGGCCACATACGCATGCCGCCGAGCATGACGGCCGCGAGTGCGATACCGGTGGGCGGCCAGATCGGGCTTGCGTTCGGATTGACCGAGGCGAGCATGAGGCCGAGCTTGGCGAAAACGAAATAGGCTCCCGCCACCAATGGCAGGGCAACAATGTATCGGATCGCGGCTCGCCAGGTTCCCCCCGGGAACATATTCAAAGGCCGCCCCCCAAGATCGTTCCGAAGACATATATTCGACAACTGATGGCCTTTTCGGGGCCAACGGTGCGGTACTCGGGTATCTCCATCCGTAACCAAAAGGTTAGCGGAAACGGGGCAATGATTTGCCCGATTGACGCCGTCTGCTTAGGTAAATTTTAAGTCGCCGCCTGTAGGTTTCGCAAAGGTGTTGTCAGTCGAGTCTTGTGCTTGTGAGTATACCAATGACCGAACCCCACCGCCCGAGGGTCAAATACGTCATCGGGCCCGATGGAAGTCCGCTTACGATCGCGGACTTGCCGCCCCCGTCGACCAAGCGTTGGGTCATCCGGCGCAAGGCTGAAGTTGTCGCGGCTGTGCGCGGCGGCCTGCTTTCGCTCGAAGAGGCCTGCGCCCGCTACACGCTGACGGTCGAGGAATTCCTCTCGTGGCAGTACTCCATCGACCAGCATGGGCTGGCCGGCCTGCGCACCACGCGCATCCAGCAGTACCGGCAGTAAGCCGTCACCCTTTTCGAGTTTTCGCGCCGGCCTTCGTGGCCGGCGCTTTCGTTTTTGGCCCGCCCGATTTGCGTTAAGCGCGTATTGGGGACAAAAATGCAACGCGTTCATCGCGTTAACCGGACGCTAACTATAAACTGGGCAAATCTTGCCGGGTAAGGCGCGTTCAAACGCGCTCCCTAGGGCGGAACCCATCAGTGCAAGCTTTCTTCGACTTCCTCAAGTCCCTCGGTGCGGCGCGTATGGCGGCGATGGCCGCGGTGACGCTGACACTGATCGGCTTCTTCGCTTTCCTGATGATCCGGATGACGACGCCCCAAATGGTGCCGTTGTTCACCGACCTGTCGATGGACGACAGTTCCAGCATCATCAAGGACCTCGAGCGACAGGGCATCTCCTACGAGCTGCGCAACGACGGCCACATCATCATGGTGTCCAAGGACAATGTCGGCCGTTTGCGCATGAAGCTCGCCGAGAACGGCCTGCCCAAGGGCGGCGGCGTCGGCTACGAGATCTTCGACAAATCGGACGCGCTCGGCGCCACCACATTCATCCAGAACATCAACCACCTGCGCGCCCTGGAGGGCGAGCTGTCGCGCACCATCCGCAGCCTCGACCGCGTCGAAGCCGCCCGCGTCCACCTCGTGCTGCCGGACCGGCCGCTGTTCTCCCGCGACAAGATCGAAGCGTCCGCCTCGATCGTGCTCAAGGTCAGCGGCGCGCTGCAGCCGCAACAGGTGCGCGCCATCCGCCATTTGGTGGCGAGCGCGGTGACTGGCCTGAAGCCTGAGCGCATCTCGGTGGTCGACGAGAGCGGCAAGCTCCTGGCCGACGGCGCTTCCGACGACAACGGGCAGCCTGACGCGCGCGCCGACGAGCGCAAGATCGCCTACGAGGGCCGGCTGCGCAAAGAGGTCGAGGACATCGTCACGTCGGTGGTCGGACCCGGCCGCTCGCGTGTGCAGATCAACGCCGATTTCGACATCAACCGCATCACCCAAACCTCCGACAAGTTCGATCCTGACGGCCGCGTGGTCCGCTCGAGCCAGACCCGCGAGGAACAGTCCTCGACCGGCGAGCCGAACGGCGCCGTATCGGTCGGTAACGAACTACCGGGCGCCCCGAAGCAGCAGGGCGGCGGCAATCGCGACCAGAACAAGAAGAGCGAGGAAATCGTCAATTACGAGGTGTCGCGGATCACCAAGACCGAGGTGATCGAACCCGGCCGCGTCAACCGCATTTCCGCGGCCGTGCTGGTCGACGGCATCTATTCCAAGAACGACAAGGGCGAGACGGTCTACGCGCCGCGGCCGAAGGAAGAAATCGACCGCATTGCCGCCTTGGTGCGTTCGGCCATCGGCTTCGACGCCAAGCGCGGCGACCAGGTCGAGGTGGTCAATCTGCGCTTCGCCGACACGCCGGTCGTGCCGATCACCGAATCCACCGGCTGGATGAGCTACCTGCAGTTCACCAAGGACGACATCATGCGCGCCGCCAATCTCGGTGTGATGGGATTGCTTGGCCTCGTCGTCCTGTTCTTCGTGGTGCGGCCGCTGGTGCGCCGGGTGATCACGTCCGACAACCCCGTGGCGGCAGGCGCCGTGGGCGCTGTCGCCGGCGCCATCGGCGTTGCCGCTCCGGCCGCGCCCGGCGCGCCCACCGGCGGCGGCGGCAACATCACCGACAGCGGCGGCGCCAACATCTCGATTGTCGGCGGCGGCGAACAGGTGGCAATTTCAAATCGCACCTCCGCGATGATCGACGTCGCCAAGGTGCAAGGCCAGGTCCACGCCCAATCGGTGCAGAAAGTCGGCGAGCTCGCCGAAAAAAACCCTCATGAGGCCGTGTCGGTGATCCGCAGCTGGCTCCACGAGGACGCGGCCTAAGCCATGCCCTCAGCCTATACCGAACAAAAAAAGGACCCCAAGGCCGTGCCCGTCCGCGAGGATATCGGCGGGCTGATGGCCGAGCTTGCCGGCAAGCCGCAGGTCGCCGTCAACAAGCGCAAGCTCACCGGCCCCGAACGCGCCGCCGTGCTGATGCTGTCGCTCGGCGAACGCTATGGCTCCAAGATCTTCAGCCTGCTCGACGACGACGAACTGCGCGAAATCTCGATCGTAATGTCGTCGCTCGGCACCATCGACGCGGAATTGGTCGAGCAACTGCTGCTCGAATTCGTTTCGCGCATGTCGGCGTCCGGCGCGCTGCTCGGCAACTACGACGCCACCGAACGCCTGCTCCAGCAATACCTGCCGCCCGAGCGCGTCGGCGGCATCATGGACGAAATCCGCGGCCCCGCCGGCCGCAACATGTGGGAAAAGCTCGCCAACGTGCAGGAAGAAGTGCTGGCGAACTACCTCAAGAACGAATATCCGCAGACCGTCGCCGTCGTGCTGTCGAAACTGCGCCCCGAGCACGCCGCGCGCGTGCTGGCGATCCTGCCCGAGGAGCTGTCGCTCGACTGCGTCAACCGCATGCTGAAGATGGAGGCGGTGCAGAAGGAAGTGATCGAGCGCGTCGAGCAGACGCTACGCACCGAATTCATGTCGAACCTGTCGCAGACCCGCCGCCGCGACGCCCACGAGGTGATGGCGGAGATCTTCAACAACTTCGACCGCCAGACCGAAACGCGCTTCCTGACCGCGCTGGAAGAGGAAAACCGCGACGCCGCCGAGCGCATCAAGGCGCTGATGTTCACCTTCGACGACCTGGTCAAGCTCGATACCGCGTCGACCCAGACGCTGATGCGCAACATCGACAAGGACAAGCTCGGGATAGCGCTCAAGGGGTCGTCCGAAGCCGTGCGCCAGTTCTTCTTCTCGAACATGTCGACCCGCGCCGCAAAGATGCTGGTCGACGACATGCAGGCCATGGGGCCGGTACGGCTGCGCGACGTCGACGAGGCGCAGGCGCTGCTGGTCAACGTCGCCAAGGATCTGGCGGCCAAGGGCGAGATCCTGATCTCGAAGGGCCGCGGCGACGACGAGATGATCTACTGACATGGCAAACACCGCCAAATATCTCTTCGAGGAAGACTTCTCAGCCGGCGAGAAGCCGACCATCACGCTGGCCGAGGCCGAGCGCCGCCGGCTCGATGCGGAATTGCTTGCCTTCCGCAAGGGCTTCACTGCGGGCGAGATCAAGGCACAGGGCGATGCGGCTCAGCGCGTCGCCAATGCGCTTCAGGTCATGGCCGACGGGCTCGACAAGCTGTTCCGGGCGCTCGGCGGCATCGAGCAGCGGCTCGAAAGCGAGGCCGTCGACGTCGCTCTGGCAGTCGCCGGCAAGCTGTGCCCGGCGCTGATCGCGCGCGAACCGTTCGCCGAGATTTCAGCGCTCGCCAAGGACTGTTTCCAGCACCTGGTGAAGACGCCGCACGTGGTCGTGCGCGTCGGACCCGCCATTTTCGACATCGCCAAGGCCAAGCTCGAGGAGATCGCGCATGCGCGCGGCTTCGAGGGGCGCCTGGTGGTGATGTCGGAGGACGGCCTTGCGCCGGGCGACTGCCGTATCGAATGGGCCGACGGCGGCGTTTCGCGCGACGAGGCCGCAACCCAAACTGTCATCGATGACGCGGTCGCCCGCTACGTGGCCGCGCGCATCCCGCCGACTTGAGACGACCGGAGACGACGCCGATGAGTGACAGCGACAACAAAGAGGTCCCGCTCCCCGACTTGGAAAACGGCGGCGACGTCCAGACCGTTTCCGACGCCGGCGCGCTGACGCAGAGCGACAACGAACCGACCACACGCGGCGCGCAGGATCTTGAAGCCCTGTTCGACGTGCCGGTGCAGGTCTCGGCTGTGCTCGGTCGCGCCCGCATGGAGGTCGGCGAACTGCTCCGCCTCGGGCCCGGCGCCGTGCTCGAGCTCGACCGCAAGGTCGGCGAAGCCATCGATATCTACGTCAATAACCGCCTGGTCGCGCGCGGCGAGGTTGTCCTCGTCGAGGAAAAGCTCGGCGTGACCATGACGGAAATCATCAAGGCGGACCAGGCCTAGAAGGAAGACAGTCATGCGCCTCTTAATCGTCGGCACACTCGGAGGCCAGCTCACCACCGCGAGCAAGATCGCGATGGACAAGGGCGCGTCCGTCATCCACGCGGACTCGATCGAACAGGCCCTTGCCGTCCTGCGCTCCGGCCGCGGCGCAGACCTGCTGATGGTGGACGTCACGCTCGATATCCGCGAGCTGGTGAACCGGCTCGACGGCGAGCGTATCCATGCGCCGGTCGTCGCCTGTGGCGTCACCAATGACGCGCGCGCGGCCGTCAACGCCATCCATGCCGGCGCCAAGGAGTACATCCCGCTGCCGCCGGATCCCAATCTGATCGCGGCGGTGCTAGCGGCGGTCGCCGACGACCACCGCGAGATGATCTACCGCGACGACGTCATGGCCGCCGTGGTCAAGCTCGCCCAGCAGATCGCCGGTTCGGACGCCTCGGTGCTCATCACCGGCGAGAGCGGCACCGGCAAGGAAGTGCTGGCGCGCTATCTGCACGCGCGCTCGCAGCGATCGAAAAAGCCGTTCATCACCGTCAACTGCGCCGCCATTCCGGAAAACCTGCTCGAATCCGAGCTGTTCGGCCACGAAAAGGGCGCCTTCACCGGCGCGCTCGGGCGCCGCATCGGCAAGTTCGAGGAGGCGAACAGCGGTACGCTGCTGCTCGACGAAATCTCGGAAATGGACGTCCGCCTGCAGGCGAAGCTGCTGCGCGCCATCCAGGAGCGCGTCATCGACCGCGTAGGCGGCAACAAGCCGGTGCCGGTCGATATCCGCATCATCGCCACGTCCAACCGCAACCTCACCGACGCGGTGCGCGAAGGCAAATTCCGCGAGGACCTGCTGTTCCGCCTCAACGTGGTGAACCTGAAGATCCCGGCGCTGCGCGAGCGGCCGGCCGATATCGGCGAGCTCGCCACCTATTTCATCAAGAAATACTCCGACGCCAATGGCCTGCCGGTGCGCGAGCTGTCCGCGGAAGCGCGCCGGGCGCTCAACACCAACCGCTGGCCGGGTAACGTGCGGGAACTGGAGAACACGCTGCATCGCGCGGTGCTGCTCTCGACCGGGCCCGAGATCGGCATCGACGGCATCCTCACGCCCGACGGCGCCCGCCTCGACCAGTCGCGCGGCACCGGCGCAGCGGCGCATGCCGCGATGGCCGCCGAGCAGGTCACCCGTAACCTCGTCGGCCGCACCGTCGCCGAGGTCGAGCGCGACCTCATCCTCGAGACGCTCAAACACTGCCTCGGCAACCGCACGCACGCCGCCAACATCCTCGGCATTTCGATCCGCACGTTGCGCAACAAGCTCAACGAATATGCCGGCGACGGCGTACCGATCCCGCCGGCCAACGGCGGCAGCGAATTGCGCGGGGCGGCGTAGGCGCCGGTTCCCGAGAGCAACTAAAGAGCAAAACAAAAAGCCCGACGCGAACGCCGGGCTTTTTGCAATTCTACGCTCTACGAAATCGTCAGCGCGCCGGCGTCTTGCCGGCAAGGTGCTTGCCGTTCTTGTCACGCGTGGTGTCGAGCTCGACCGCCTTGGCCATCAACTCGTTGCTGATAGCCTCGAGCCGCTCGATCAGCTCACGTCCTTCGCGCGCCAATCGGATGCAGCGGTCGGCGGTCTCGACCAGATATTCTTCAGTCTTCAACATGATGTCCCCGTGAAGCCATTTGCGCCGGGATATGCATACGAATCACGCCAATTCAAGGTTGCGAAATGCATGGAGCTATGCGTCATTGCCGGGCGTTAATAACCGTTGGTACCCCAACGACATAGGCTGCCGGGCCATGGCTATTTTGTACAAGATCGTCGCCGCCGCGCATTGGCAGGCGGCCGTACACGACGGCGTCTTCCGCGGCTCCGCGGTCGATTTGCGCGACGGCTACATCCACTTTTCGACCGCCGCACAGGTCGAGGAGACCGCCGCCAAGTACTTCGCCGGCCAGGACGGATTGCTGCTGATCAGCGTCGACGAGGTCGGCCTCGGCGACGGCCTCAAATGGGAACCCTCGCGTGGCGGCGCGCTGTTCCCGCATTTGTACGGCGAACTCGCACTGGCGAGTGTCACAAATGTCGAGCCGCTGACCGTATTACCGGACGGACGCCACAAATTTCCACAGCTGCTGCCCTGAATTCGCGCACGGCCCCGGGAACGGTTTGCAGTGCAAAAAGTTTATTGCGCAGTGCCGAGAGTTTGGAGGTCCGATGTCCATCCAGAATCTCAACTGGAATACGATTCACGCGTCGGTTTATCGCAATGCGGGCGGGATGCTGCGCTGGACGGCGGCGACCCCGCGGTTTGGCGCACTTCGTTACCGCTGTCCGGTCACGGGCAGCTTCGTGCACGTCACCGACGAGGCCTCGCTGCGCAAGCTTGCCCAGCCGACCACACGCATGCGCTGCGCGGACTGCGGCGAGATGCATTTCGTGGCGGTCGCCGGCGACGATCCCACTGTCATTGTCGCTGCAAACGGCAAGCCCTAAGCTTCTCCCTAGCCGACGGTTGGCGCCGGCATTTGGGGGAGACTTTCATGCGCTTTGTCATCGCCGCCGCCGCGCTTGTCCTGAGCGCGGCTACAGCCTTTGCCGCCGATCCGGTCGGCAGCTACACGGTCGAAGGCACCAATCCGAAGGGCGGCTCGAGTTATTCCGGCAAGGTCGAAATCCAGAAAACCGGCGAAACCTATCGCGTGGTCTGGGTAGTCGGCAGCACCCGCTATATCGGCACCGGCATCGGCAACAAGGATTTCATCGCGGTCTCCTACCGCTCCGGAAACGACACAGGCCTTGCGCTCTATGGTTCCGACGGTGGCAACTGGAAGGGCATCTGGACCTATGCCGGCGGCCGCGACGTCGGCACCGAAATCTGGAAGCGCGAATAGCTCGCAATAAATGGATCTAGAGGCTAACCGCAGCCTGATCGCATCGGCGCTGGCGCGCATCCCGGCCGGCGACCGCGCCGCCCTGCAAACCGTCTATCGCCTGACGTCGGCGAAGCTTTTTGGCGTCGCCTTACGTATCTTGGGCGAACGCAGCGAAGCGGAGGACGTGCTGCAGGAGGTTTACGTGACGGTCTGGCGCAAGGCCGCCGATTTCGACGCCGGCCGGGCAAGCCCAATGACGTGGCTGATCGCGATCGCGCGAAACAAGGCGATCGACCGCCTGCGCGCCTCCCGCCAGAGCCGCCGCGCCGAGCCGATCGAGGCCGCGGTCGATCTTGCCGACGACGCGCCGGGCGCCGAAAGCGCGCTGGCGAGCGCGCAGGATCGCACGCGCCTCTACGGCTGTCTCGGCGAGCTCGCCGCGCGCGAGCAGGCCGCGCTGCGCGGAGCGTTTTTCGACGGCAATACCTATGAGGATCTCGCCGAGCGCATGAAAGTGCCGCTCGGCACCATGAAAAGCTGGATCCGCCGCGCCATGATCAAGCTGAAAGCGTGCCTGGAGCGATGAGCGACGCAACCGACCATAACGGCTTGCCGCGGGAAGATTTGCCCGAGGACGAATTGCTCGCCGCCGAATATGCGCTCGGCGTGCTGGCCGGCGCGGAGCGCGACGCCGCCGAACGCCGCGTCGCGCGCGACGGCACCTTCGCGCGGATGGTCGAGGACTGGGAAGAGCGGCTCGCGCCATGGGCGGCCGACATCGAAGAAGTGCCGGCGCCGCCGCAGGTCTGGGGCGCGATCGTCGAGGCCCTGCCGCTCGCGCCACAACGCGCGAGCCTGTGGGAAAATCTGGCACTCTGGCGCAGCCTTGCCGTCGCCGCCGGCGCGCTCGCCGCCTGCTGCATCGGCGTGATCGTCTATCTCGCCGTGCAACCGCCCGGCGCACCGCTGATGGCCAGCATCGACGGCGGCGGACGCCACCACTTCGTGGCCACCATCGACCCGCGCCGCGCCACTGTCGCCGTTGCGCCAGCGAACTACAGCGCCGATCCGGCCCGCGTCCCCGAACTGTGGCTGATCCCGGCGGACGGCAAGCCGCACGCGCTCGGATTGTTGCGCGCCGATCAGAGCGTGACCATCGCCATCCCCGCTGCCCTGCTGCCGCAACTGAACCGCGCTGCGACGCTCGCCGTTTCGCTCGAGCCTCCCGGCGGCTCGCCAACCGGCGCTCCGACCGGCCCCGTCATCGGCGCCGGCAAGCTCACGAACCTGTGAGAAGGTCGCCGCATCCGGCCGTCTGAGGCGCCCGTAGCTCCCGATGTCTCCGCCATGGGGACGCGAAGAAACAACGGGAGCCATCCATGAAATCCATCAGCAAAATCCTCTTGGCGGGCTTTGCCGCCGCCGCGATCGCCGCCAGCCTCGGCGGCATCGGATCCTCCATCGCCGCCGAGCAGACCAAGATGGTCGGCGGCGCGCCAATGTATCCGTCGAAGAACATCGTGCAGAACGCGGTCAACTCGAAGGACCACACCACGCTGGTCGCCGCCGTGAAAGCCGCGGCTCTCGTCGACACGCTGCAGTCGCCCGGACCGTTCACCGTGTTCGCGCCGACCAACGAAGCCTTCGGCAAGCTGCCGGCCGGCACCGTCGACACGCTGCTCAAGCCGGAGAACAAGAAGACGCTGACCAACGTGCTCACCTACCACGTCGTCCCCGGCCGCCTCACCGCGAAAGACCTGATGGCGAAGATCGAAGACGGCCACGGCAAGGCCATGCTCAAGACCGTCGAAGGCGCCGACCTGACCTTCCAGATGAAGGACGGCAAGCTCTGGGTGATCGACGCCAAGGGCGACACCGCGCAGGTGACGATCCGCAACGTCATGCAGTCGAACGGCGTCATCCACGTCATCGACACCGTGCTGTTGCCGGGCTGATCAAGTCCCCCTGCGCCCTGCCACACACGGTCGTCCTCTCCCCGCCACAGGGGAGAGGACTGTTTTTTCGCAGCAAAATCGTACCGTTAACCCCACGCTAACCATAAACCGGGCAAATATTGCCGGGGGAAAGGGGTACTCGCCCACCTCGGCGCGGCAAGACCGTACCGCGCCGGTAGCGGGCTCCCATTTGATGACCTTCGTATTGTCCGCGTCCGTACCGCCCGGTGAGCAGGCGAATTTTCCAGAGGCATGAGCGACATCACAGCCGCATCCGCACCCGCCGCACCCGCGGCTGCAACGAGCGGCATCAAGCTACCGAAATTGGGTGAGGTCGGCGCCTTCCTCAGGCGCGGCGACATCGGGCTCGCGGTCGGCGTGCTGACCATCCTGGTCGTGCTGATCCTGCCGCTGCCGCCGCTGCTGCTGGATTTCGCGCTCGCCATTTCGATCATCTTCTCGGTGCTGATCCTGATGACGGCGTTGTTCATCCAGACGCCGCTCGAATTTTCCGCCTTCCCGACCGTGCTCCTGATCGCCACCATGCTGCGGCTGGCGCTCAACCTCGCCTCGACGCGCCTGATCCTGTCGCGCGGTCATGAAGGCACCGACGCCGCCGGTTACGTCATCCAGGCGTTCGGCAACTTCGTAATGAGCGGCAACTTCGTCATCGGCATCATCGTGTTCACGATCCTGGTGGTGGTGAACTTCGTCGTCATCACCAAGGGCTCGGGGCGCATCGCCGAAGTCGCGGCGCGCTTCCACCTCGACGCGATGCCCGGCAAGCAGATGGCGATTGACGCCGAGCTCTCGACCGGCTCGATCGACGACAAGGAAGCCCGGCGGCGGCGCCAGCGGCTCGAGGACGAAGGCGGCTTCTTCGGCGCCATGGACGGCGCCTCCAAGTTCGTGCGCGGCGACGCCATCGCCGGCCTCCTGGTGGTGTTCATCAACGTCATCGGCGGCATGATCATCGGCATCGCGCAGCAGGGCCTGTCCTTCGCCGACGCCGCGCATTCCTACACAATCCTCACCGTCGGCGACGGCCTGGTCACGCAGGTGCCGGCGCTGATCGTCTCGACCGCCGCCGGCTTGCTTGTGTCGAAGGCCGGCGTGTCGGGCGCCGCCGACAAGGCGCTGCTCGGCCAGCTCTCCGGGTATCCGAAGGCGCTCGGCATGTCGGGCGCGGTGATGCTGGTGATGTCGCTGCTGCCCGGCATTCCGATGATTCCGTTCCTCGCGCTCGGCGGCGGCGCAACGGCGCTCGCCTTCATCGTCGACAAGCGCGCCAAGCTCGCGATCGCCACGGAAGCGAAGAAGGCTGATGCTGCTGCCAAGACCGAGGCCGGCGATGAGCCGATCTCGACCGCGCTCAAGATGGACGACCTCAAGGTCGAACTCGGCTACGCGCTCCTGCCGCTGGTCAATTCGCCGGACGGCACCGACAAGCTGACCGAGCAGATCAAGGCGCTGCGCCGCTCGCTCGCCACCGAGATGGGTTTCGTCATGCCGGCGGTGCGCCTGCTCGACAACGTGCAGCTCGACGGCAACACCTACGTCATCAAGATCAAGGAGGTGGAAGCCGGCAGCGGCAAGCTGTGGGCCGGCCAACACATGGTCATGGACCCGGCCGGCGGCCAGGTGAACCTGCCCGGCACCCACACCACAGAGCCGACTTTCGGCCTGCCGGCGACCTGGATCGAAGTCTTCGCTCAAGGAAGAAGCGGCGATGAAGGGCTACACGGTGGTGGACGCCGCCACCGTGCTGTCGACGCATCTCACCGAGCTGCTCAAGAGCAACATGCCGGAGCTCTTGTCCTACGCCGAGGTGCAGAAGCTTCTGAAGGAACTGCCCAAGGAACAGGGCGACATCACCAAGGACCTGGTGCCCTCGCAGATCACGATCTCCGGCATCCAGCGCATCCTCCAGATCCTGCTGGCCGAGCGCGTCTCGATCCGCGACCTCGCCACCATCCTCGAGGGCATTGCCGACGGCCTCTCCGGCACGCGCAATCCGACAA
Source organism: uncultured Alphaproteobacteria bacterium (assembly GCA_963742095.1). Classification (GTDB taxonomy): domain Bacteria; phylum Pseudomonadota; class Alphaproteobacteria; order Rhizobiales; family Xanthobacteraceae; genus Pseudolabrys. The sequence continues at coordinate 35,975 of CAVUKJ010000002.1, read as the reverse complement.
TGCTCGCCGAACATGTCCGCGTGCGGCTGTCGCGCCAGATCTGCGCGCAGCACGTCACCTCGGCGGGCTATCTGCCGCTGATCGCGCTGTCGGCGCACTGGGAGCAGAGCTTCGCGGAATCGATGGTCGGCCAGGGCGACGACCGCCAGCTCGCGATGCAACCCTCGAAACTGTCCGAGTTCATCGGCCAGGTGCGCGAGAAATTCGAAACGGCGGCGCGCGAAGGCGAGGCGCCGGTGCTGGTCACCTCGGGCACGATCCGGCCGTTCGTGCGCGGCATCGTCGAGCGCTTCCGCGCCCAGACGCCCGTGCTGTCGCAGGCGGAAATTCACCCGCGCGCGCGGCTCAAGACCGTCGGCAGCATCTAAGATTTGAAGAAAGCTGGTTCGACGGCGCCCGGGAACAGCCGGTCAGGCTGGACGTTAATCTGACGGAGGGCTTGACCCATGGCTCGTTTGGTGTGCCTCGCCTCGGCGTGTCTATTGATGCTCATGACGAACACCGCATTTTCGGAAACACAGGCGGAGCAACAGGCTTGTGTCAACGATGCCTTTAACGTGTGTTGGTCTGACATCCCCGACAGGCATGCGGTGTTTGCCTGTCTCATGAAGAACAAAAGTAAGGTGAGCGGGGCTTGTCGTCAGGTGCTGTCGAAATATTCGCGGCCCCATTTGGATAAAGTCTCCAGCGTCGGCCGATATCGCTAGGCCAAGCGCCGCGATCTTTTCGATGCAACATCATCTGACGCATCAAGTGATAGACTTGCTCGGCTGCATCGGTTTTGCAGCTCTGGGCGTTTGCGTCTTGCTGGCTTGGTTCGCTTTGCGGCGGATAATTCGTCAGATGAAGAAGCTGAGCTGAGCGCCGCGCTGCGGAAAAAATTACCGGCAGCGCTCCTGGGCCACGACCTGCTCCTCGCTGAACGCCTGTTCATGGAACGAGTGATCTTCGTGCGTCGTTGTTTGGCGGGGCTGCTCAGGAAACTCACATGAAGCTCACCATCCCAGGTATTCTTGTCACAGCACTGATTGTCGCATCACCCGCCGCGCTCGCGCAGAATAACTATTCAGGCACGACGTCAACTCCCGGCGCGAGCGTCAAAAAGGACGACAGCGCAACCGAACCCATGCGGTCGAAGAAGCAGACGGCCAGCTCCAAGGCACGGCATCACGCCAGGGCCATGAGCTCGAAGCCACAGACGACAGGCGCCGGCAGCACGTCGGCACCCGGCGCGAGCGTCAACAAGCAATAACGATACGCCGGCATCGGGGAGGAGCCGCTCGCGGCTCTTTCCTGCGGCGCTTATTGGTCTCGGGATATCGGCAGACCGGCGGTCACTCGGCTGCTTCGGCCGCCGTCTCGCCGTGTGCAGGCCCGCGCGCGCGGATCGCGTCGTCGCGGTATTTGCGCGCCAGCGCCGCCTTGCCGCCGGTGGTCTGGTGGTAGAGATCGAGCGCATCGAACTCGTCGGCCTTGGGGGCCGCGATGGCGAGATCGGAATATTCCCATCGGTCGGACGCGGCGAGCGCCTTTTTCAGCAAGGCCTTGCAGCGCAGATAGACGCGCAGGTAGTTGAAGGCCTTCACGACGATGCCGCCCCAATATTTTGGATAGAACAGCAGCGCGTTTTCGCGCGGCAGGCCGGCGCGCCGGTCGCGACGGTACTTGAGACGGAAGGCGCCGCTTTCGAGCGGGTGCACACCCTCGTACAGGATCGTCAGGTAGAACCACAAGATCGTCGACAGTGTCGTGTCGGGCCGGCCGATCTTGTTGGCGCAGGTGCGGCGCAGGATCGTGTAGATGTGCTCCGGCGTGTAGAACGTCTTCCATGCCGCCCGGTAGGCCTCCTCCCACTCCGCGTCGGACATCGCGCCCGAGTGGTGCGCGACACGATGGTTGAGGTCGTATTTGTTCATGTCCGGGTCCATCCAGATTCCCTTCGACGAGAGAACCTTGTGGTCTTCCGAACCCGGCAGCGGAGTCAGGAAGAAGAACTCCAGAATGTCGATCGGTAGTTCGCGCTTGATGATCTCGACGTCGCGGATGATCGAGGCTTTGGTGTCGGCCGGGAAGCCGAGGATGTAGCCGGCATAGGTGATGGCGCCGTGGTTGCGCCACTTTTGCAGCATTTCGCGATATTCGGTGATCTTGTTCTGCCGTTTCTTGGCGGCGATCAAGTTGTCGGGGTTGATGTTCTCCAGCCCGATGAAGGCACGGCGGACACCCGCGCGCGTCGCCTTCTCGATGAAGCCCGGGATCTTGTGGCAGAGCGTATCGACCTGGATGGTGAAGCCGATGTTCATGCCCTCGCCTTCGCGCATGGCGATCATGCGGTCGAACAGCGTCTCCCAGTCGCTGTTGCGGGCGAAATTGTCGTCGGTGATGAAGAATCGCTTGATGCCTTCGGCGTAATTCTCGCGCACAATCTTTTCCAGATCGTCCGCCGTGCGGATGCGGCTCTTGCGGCCCTGTACATTGATGATGGTGCAGAACGAGCACTGGTAGGGACAGCCGCGGCCGAGGTCGATGCTCGACAGATTGCCGACTGTGCGCTGGACGTGTTTGCGCGGCAGGAACGGTGGCGGCTCGCCGCCCAGCTGCGGCAGGTCGTCCATGTAATTGTAGAGCGGCTTGAGCGCACCGGCATAAGCGTCGCGCAGCACTTCGTCGAGCCGGTGCTCCTCCGCCTCGCCGGCGAAAAACGAGATGCCCATCGCCTGCGCAGCTTTGATGTCATCGGGCAACTCGGGCAGCATGGCGATACAGCCGGAGATGTGGAAACCGCCGATGCAGACCGGCAGGCCGGCGTCGAGGAACGGCTGCGCCAGGTCGACCGCGCGCGGAAACTGGTTCGACTGCACGCCGACAAGTCCGATCAGCACCCGCCCGCCCTCCTTGCGGAGCAGCTCGATGATCTTGTCGGGGCGGACGCGCCGGTTGGTCTCGTCGTAAGTGTGCAGGCGCATTTCTACGCCGGGGCCGAGCACCTCACGTTTGCGTGCGTCCTCCGCCAGCGCGTTGAGGCAGGCGAGCGTGTTGGAGGGGATCGCCGAGCGCAGCCATTGGATCGGATAGCCGGCATCGTCGTAATGCGTCGGCTTGATCATGACGAAATGGAAGAGTTCGCCGGCGTGGTCGGGCATTGATACGCGCCTCTGGGTCGCCGGTGGCCGCCGGAGTAACAATTCCGGCGCTTAAAACCGGCCGAATAACCGGCCTGTTAGCCATATTCGCAGCAAATGGTCGCAGCAGGAACCGTTATTTTCACCGGAACCCTGTAAAACGCGCTAAGGCTCCCCATATATCGTTGGCACCGCGGTATATTTTCGCTCCAAGCGCGTCCCCGGAGGTCTTATGAACGAGTTCAATTTCAACGCTCCGGCCGAGCTGTTTCCCTCGCGAAACCGCAAGGTTACGAGCCGCGTGAAATATCGCCGGTTCGACAAGGCGGCCGAAGCCATCCGCTTCGCGGTCGAGGACCTGCACGAGCAGCTTCTGCTTGGCGCCACCATCCAGGTCGGCGATGAGCGCCTCGGCCACCGGGAAATCCGTGAGCTCTACGACAGCCCGCGCTTCCCGCTCAAACGCGCGAACAAGGCCGCCTAACCGTCGGCGAAGGTCGGAAAACGTCCCCGGCTCCGGCCGGTTCCGATAAATTCCAAGCCAAATCGCGCGCTTTTCAAGCTTCCGTGACCGGGGCTTGGGAACTGTGGCAGCCAGCTTACGTTACCAGTCAGAACGCTGAACCTCTGTCCGGGTCCCGCCGACGAACTGTCGAGGATCTTGGAGGACGCCATGAACTGGTCGATGTACACGGCCGACCGCACCACGCATCTCAAGATCGTGGTGGTCGGCTTGGCTGCGGCCCTGCTGATCTCGGTGATCGGCATCTCCGCTACGCAATTCAATCTCGGCACCGACGTGCTGACCGCACAGGCGCCGACCGTGATCAAGGCCGGCGGGCCGGTCGTCTTCACCGATCGTAACGGCCCCACCATCCGCTGACCGACGCCTTAACCTCCCCCAAGCCTCGACGCGCCGCATTTGCGGCGCGTTTTTTTATGAATAAGGGCCAACGGCGCCGTTCATGGTCGAATCACCACCGCACCGGTAAAATTTGTCATGCTTCATCGCCGTGCCCTGCTCGCTCTCCTGATGACGACCGCCGCCTGCGTGGCTGCGCCCGCCTTTGCGCAAGGCGAGCCGAGCCCGGCCGCACTCGCCGACTATCAGGCAAAGCTTGCGGAGTACGAGCGCATCCACGGCGCCTTCGAGCGCGTCAACAACGCCTACTGGGACGACGTCGCCGCCAAGCGCCGCATCCGCAACGCCAAGCGCCGCGATCACCAACAGAGTCTTCTCACCGACTACGTGCTGACGCAGCCGCCGGTCTACACGGGCCCGGCAAAGCCCGTGAGCCCCTACCCGCCGCCACCGCCGCCGCCCGTGCCGCCGAAACCGGAAATCCCGGTCGTCGCCGACTTCCTGCAGGCGGCGCAAGAGCAATGGGGCTTCGTCCCGAACCTGCCGACGAGCGATAGCGAGTTCAAGCGCGCCTATGCCAAAGCCGCCCGCGCAGCCGGCCTCACGCAGGCGCAGATCGTCGGCGTCTACGCCTTCGAGACCAGCGGCCGCGGCGCCTACAACACGCAATCCGGCCTCGGCACGCCGCGCCCCAATGCGCACGCGATCTCGCCAGCCATCGGCTACAATCAGCTGCTCTCGACCAATACGGTCTCGCTGTTCGGCGAAAGCGGGCCGCGTTTCCTCGCATTGCTGACGCAGAAGGAAAATTCGTTGACCGGCGAGCAGCGCGCCGCATTCAGCCGCAAATTCGAGATCCTCAAGCGCATGATCGCCTATTGCCGTAGCCTGCCGCACAGCTGGGCCAAATACGACGAGATCGCCAAGACCACGCAGAAGGGCTGGGGCATCCACGCCGCCGTGCTCGACATCGATGTTGGCCCGCTGCTGCAGGTGCAGAAGCTGCTCGAACTCGGTGCTGTTCGCGCGCGCCAAGGGCTACATGACACCGCTGACCGCGGCTGAACTCGAACTGATGAACCTGACCGGCGACGGCAACGGCATCGACATGGTGACCATGCCGGAGGACTTGCGCCGGCAGGTGCCGACCTCGAATTTCTTCCAGCCGCTCGGCTATGCGCGCAACCCGGTCGCCAAGCGCACCAAGGTGGTCGCCGGCCTGATCGCCGAGATCCAGGGCCACATGGACGACAACGTGTCGAGCCCCGGCGCGCAGGAAATGGCGGCGGCGTACTGAAAATCAGCGCACGACCAGCGCCGGCAGCCACAGCGACAGCGCCGGGATGTAGGTCACCAGCATCAGTACCGCGAACATGACCGCGTAGAACGGCCATATCTTTCGCATCACCTCCTCGATCGAGACTTTGCCGACGGCGCAGCCGACAAACAAAATCGCCCCGACCGGCGGATGGCACAGCCCGATGCCGAGGTTGAGCATCATGATCATGCCGAAGTGAACCGGATCGACGCCGAAATTCATCATCACCGGCAGCAGGATCGGCGTCGAAATCAGGATCGACGGTGCCATGTCGACGAGTGTGCCCAGCACCAGCAGCAGAATGTTGATGAGAAGCAGAATGATGTATTTGTTGCTGGAGATGGTGAGGAAGAAGGCCGTGATCTTGGCCGGCATCTGCGTCAGCGCCATCACATAGCCGACGCTGGAAGCGCAGGCGATCAGCGTCATCACCATGGCGACCGTGCGCAGCGTGCGATGCACCAGAGCCGGCAAGTCGCGCCACTTGTAGTCGCGGTAGATGAACATCGTGACGAAGAAGGCCCACAGGCAGGCAACCGCGCCCGCCTCGATCGCCGTGAACACGCCACCGAGGATGCCGCCGAGGATGATCACCAGAGTGATCAGGCCCCAGGCCGCATCGATGGCGATCCTGATCGCGTCCTTGACCGGCACCGAGGTACCCTTGGGATGGCCGTCGCGGTAGGCGATGACGAGGCACAACACCATGATGGCGAAGCCGAGCAGCAGCCCGGGCACGACGCCCGCCATGAACAAGCTGATGATCGAGATGGTGCCGCCGGTCGCCAGCGAATAGATCACCGCGTTATGACTCGGCGGCACCAGGAGCGCCTGCACCGAGGCGGTGATGGTGACGTTGGTGGCGAAGACGCGCGGGAAGCCCGCCTTCTCCATTTGCGGGATCATCACCGAGCCGATCGCCGAGGTGTCGGCGACCGCGGAACCGGAAATGCCGGACAGAAACGTCGTCGCCAGCACGTTGACGACCGAGAGCCCGCCCCGCAGCCGCGTGAAGCCGACCAGCACGTCCGCGAAGGACACCATGCGCCGCGCCATGCCGCCTTCCGCCATGATGGCGCCGGCCAGCACGAAGAACGGGATGGTCAGCATCGCCACCTTCGACACGCCGTCGGAAATCTTCAGCATCACCGCTTCGAGCGGAATGCCGATATAGAGGCAGCCGGCGATCGCCGCGAGCGCCAGCGAATAGGCGATCGGCACGCCGATGAAAAAGCAGAAGAACATCGTGACCAGAAGGACGGCGATATCCATTGTCCCGCCTTCCGTTCGCTTGCTAGTGCAGCCGCGCCGGCATCGGCGGCGGCCCGCACAACAGGCGCTCGATGACGAACAGCAGCAGTGCCACGCCGCCGAGCGGGATCGGCAAATACGTGACGCCGACCGACAGTTCGGGGAAATCCGCAATGGTATTGAGCCAGGTCGCGTCGACCAACTTCAGGCCGTACACGGTCATGAACAACGCCATCGCGATCATCAGCAATTCGGCGAGCAGATTGAAGGCCCGCTGCACCCTCTCCGGCATCAGCGTCACGAAGAACGACACGTTCATGTGGAAGCGCAGCCGGTAGCACGCCGCCGCGCCGAAGAAGGTCAACCAGATCGTGAGCAGCACCGCCATCGGCTCGGGCCAGGAGGCTGCGCTGTTGAGCACGTAGCGCGTGAAAACCGCCCACGGGATGACGGCGGAGATCAGCACAAGCGCGACGCCGGCGACGATGACGCAGAGCAGATAGAGTGCGTCCATCGCCCTCACATAAAGCGCAAGCATAAGGACCGACCTGTGACCGGCGCTACTTGGTGTCTTGGATCCGCTTGACCATCGCCGCGTATTTTGGACCGTACTTGTCCCAGACCGGCTTCACGGCGTCCTGGAACACTTTCTTGTCGCTGTCGGAGACCTGCGTGATGGTGATGCCGGCGGCCTTTGCCTTGTCCATCGCCTGCCGCTCGTAGACGTCCCACAGCTTGCGCTCCTCGAACTGCGCTTCACGCGCGAACTTCTTGACCAGCGCCTGGTCTTCCTTCGACATCGCGTCGAAGGCCTTCTTCGACATCACCAGCATTTCGGGAACGATGAGGTGCTCGTCGATCGTGTAGTACTTGGCGACCTGGTAATGGTTGTCGAACACGAAGCTCGGCGGATTGTTCTCGGCGCCGTCGATGACGCCGGTCTGCAACGCGCTGAACACCTGGTCGTAACCCATCGCCAAACCGTTGCCGCCCATGGCGTTCGCCATATCGACGAACATCGGGTTGCCCATGACGCGGATCTTCATGCCGTGCAGGTCGGCCATGGTCTTGATGGGTTTCTTGGTGTCGTAGAAATTGCGCGCGCCGGCATCCATCCAGCACAGCCCGACGAGGCCCTTGCCGCTGTTGGTGACCTTGTCGAGCAGTTCCTGCCCGATGGGTCCGTCGATCACCGCCTGCATGTGCGCGGTATTGCGGAACACGTAAGGCAGGTTGAAGACGTTGAGGTCGTCGACGACCGGGCCAAGCGCGCCGACCGAGACGCGGGCAAAGGCGATGGCGCCGACCTGAGCCTGCTCGATCGCTTCCTTCTCGCCGCCAAGCTGCATCGCCGGATACATCGCGATCGAGACGCGCCCGTTGGTGGCGGCGGACAATTTCTTGCCCATGTTCTCGACCGCGGTCACCGTCGGGTAGCCGGTCGGATGCACGTCGGAGGCTTTAAGTGTCTGCGCTTCTATGGCGCCCGATGTCGTCAACGTTGCCGCGGCGAGTACACAGGCGGCGACGAAAGTCTTGGCCTTCATGATATCCTCCCGGCTAATCGTGTTTTGACGATTGTAGCCGGGAAAAACGGAATGCAGAACATCCTTGTCACCGGCGCCGCCGGCCACATCGGCACCCGGCTCCGCAAACTGCTCAAGGACGTCTACCGCGTCCGCTGGAGCGACGTCCTCAAGCCCAAGGAACTCGCTCCGGACGAGGAGTTCGTGCCTGCCGACCTTGGCGATTACGCGCAGGTCGAGAAAATTGTGCAGCGCGTCGACGGCATCGTGCATCTCGGCGGCTATTCGGTCGAAGGGCCATGGCCCACTATTCTCAATGCCAACGTCGTCGGCTGTTACAATCTGTTCGAGGCGGCCTATCGCGCCGGCGTCAAGCGCGTCGTGTTTGCGTCGTCAAATCACGCCGTCGGCTTTTACCCGCGCGCGAAGAAGATCGGCGTCGACGTCACGCTGCGGCCCGACAGCCGCTACGGCATCAGCAAGGCATTCGGCGAGGCGGTCGGCGCATTCTATGCCGACAAGCATGGCTTGCGGGTCACCTGCCTGCGCATCGGCAATGTCGGCGACGCTCCGGTCGATAAACGGCGTCTATCGATCTGGCTCAAGCCGGAGGATCTGGTGCAGCTCATTCGCATCGGCCTCGAACATCCAGACATCCATTTCGAAGTATTCTACGGCGCCTCCGACAACGCCGCCGCCTGGTGGGACAACAGCAATGCGCGCCGCTTCGGCTACAAGCCGCTAGGCCGCGCCGAGGATTATCGCGCGCAGGCGATGGCGGCGCAGGCGACGCTGCCGCTTGACCCGATCGGCGACCGCTACCAGGGCGGCACGTTCTGCAGCGACGAATATGACGCGGACAAACGCGGCTGACGCGAACAGGGGCAAAGCGTGGACCAGACCATCGGGGTGGTGATCGCCATCGTGTCGAGTTGCCTCGGCGGCTCGGCTGCCGCTGTCACGCGCTATCTTGCCGGCAATACCGATCCGGTCACGCTCGCCATCCTGCGCTGGGGTATAGGCTTTCTGCTGGTGCTGCCGGCAACCGTGCTGTTGCGGGCGAAATGGCCGCCTCGAAGCGACTGGCCGGCGGTCGCCCTGCTCGGCGTGTGCTTCTTCGGCCTGTTCTTCATCTTCTACAATATCGCGCTCGGTTACACGACGGCGGCGCGCGCGAGCCTCGCTCTCTCGACGTTGCCGCTGCAAACAATGGCGGTCGGCGCGGTGCTCGGCATCGAGCCGCTCACGGTCAGAAAGACATTGGGCGTCGCTATCGCCATGTTCGGCGTGTTCGCCGCGCTCGCGACGGGCCTCGGCGCAGCGCCGCCCGGCGCCTGGCGCGGCGAAGCGATCATGGCCGGCGCCGTGCTCTGCATGGCCTTCTATAATGTGTGGTCGCGCCGCTTCATCGTGCGCTCGAGCGCGCTCGGGTTCCTCTGCGTCGGCATGGGCGCCGGCGCCGCCGCGCTGGTTGTGGCGGGAGTTGCGAGCGGCCACATTGCCGTGCTGGCGACCTTCACCGCCGCGCAATGGACCGCCGGCATTTACCTCGGCATTGGCGGCGGCGCGGCGGCCTTCATCCTATGGGTGATGGCGCTGCAACGCACAACGCCTACGCTTGTCGCCAATACGATGACGGTCAATCCGATCGCCGCGGCGCTCCTGGCGAGGCAGTTGGTCGGTGAGCCGATCACATTTAATCTGGTGGCCGGATTGGTCGCGGTTTTTGCGGGGATTTGGATCGCCACCAGCGGGGTTAAAAAGAAGGCGGTGTTGCCGGAGGCGCCGTCCTGACGGAAATTTTGGGCCCGTTGCGACCTTTTGGCACTCCCCGGTGTTCTTTTTGGAAGCCGGTCTCGTAGGGGTTGGACGGCCCGCCGCGGAAATGGCATGGTCTCGCCCGTCTCGCGAAGAACAAAAGCAGCCTAAAGAGACGGGCGTGCTCCAGGGAGGAGGAGAGCTTGTTCAAGGATCTGGTGCGTAAGAAGGATTTCTATGCCGGCGGGGTCATGGTCCTGCTCGGCGCCGGGGTCACTCTCAATTCGACGACGTACAATCTCGGCTCGCTCATGCACATGGGCCCGGGAATGTTTCCGTTCCTCCTCGGCATAGTCCTGACTTTCATCGGCATTCTCATCTTCGGTACGGCTTTGGTCACTCCGCTCGGCGAGGACGAAAAGATCCTGCCCGACAGCCTGGAATGGCGCGGCTGGGGCTGCATTCTGGCCGGACCGATCATGTTCATTATCTTCGGCGAGTTCTTCGGCATGATGCCGGCGATCTTCACCTGCGTGTTCGTATCCGCGCTCGGTGACAAGACGGCGACGCTCAAGGCCTCGCTGCTCCTCGCGACCGGCGTCACCGTCTGCGGCGCGTTTCTGTTCTCGTACGTGCTGCAGCTGCCGTTTCCTCTGATTAAGTGGGGCATGTAATGCTTTCGACCGCCCTCACCGATCTCTGGTACGGCTTTGGCGTCGCGCTCGAGCCGCACAATATTATGTGGTGCTTCGTCGGCGTCTTCGTCGGCAACATGGTCGGCGTGCTGCCGGGCATGGGCCCGCTCGCGACCATTTCGATCCTGTTGCCGCTGACTTTCGGCATCAAGCCGGTCGGCGCCATCCTGATGCTGTCCGGCGTCTTCTACGGCGCGCAATACGGCGGCGCCATCTGCTCGATCCTGCTCAACCTGCCCTGCCATCCACCACACGCGGTGACCTGTCTCGACGGCTTCCCGCTGACCAAGCAAGGGCGCGGCGGCGCGGCGCTTGGCATCACCGTCATCTCGTCGTTCGTCGGCGCGTCGTGGGGCATCACCGAAATGATCTTCCTTGCCCCCGTGCTGGTCACGGTGGCGCTGGAATTCGGGCCGGCCGAAATCTGCTCGCTGATGTTGCTCGGCCTGTTGGCCGGCTCGACGCTGGCGCGCGGATCGCCGCTCAAGGGCGTCGCCATGACCGTTGTCGGGCTGCTGCTCGGCATCGTCGGCACCGATCTGGAAACCGGCACGCCGCGCTTCACGTTCGGCATACCGAACCTGTTCGACGGCGTCGAACTGGTCGCGCTGGCGCTCGGCCTGTTCGGCATCGCCGAGTTCATGAAGAGCGTCAATCAGTACTCCGATATCAACACCAAATATTCCCACGTGAAGTTCAGCGATCTGCGGCCCTCGCGCGAGGAATTCCGCCGCGCGGTCCCGGCCATGTTCCGCGGCACGCTGATCGGCAGCCTGTGCGCGCTCATTCCGGGCACCGGTCCGACCATCGCGTCCTTCATCTCCTACGCGACCGAGAAGAAGATCTCGAAGACGCCGGACAAGTTCGGCACCGGCATGATCGAAGGCGTCGCCTGCCCCGAAGCCTCGACGCACTCTTCGGTGCAGGGCGACTTCATCCCGACGATGTCGCTCGGCATCCCCGGCGATGCGGTGATGGCGCTCATTCTCGGCGCGCTGATGATTCAGGGCATCGTGCCCGGTCCGCAGCTCATCAGCGAACACCCGGACATCTTCTGGGGCCTGGTGGCGAGCTTCTGGATCGGCAACATCATCCTGGTGGTGCTCAACGTGCCGATGATCGGCTTGTGGGTGAAGCTGCTGATGATCCCCTACAAGTACCTCTATCCGAGCGCGCTTTTCTTCGTCGCCATCGGCGTCTACTCGACCAACAACGACATGTTCCAGGTCGGCGAGACGGTGCTCATCGGCCTGGTCGGCTACCTCTTGCTGCTGCTCGACTTCCACCCCGCGCCGGTGCTGCTCGGCTTCGTGCTCGGCCCGCGCTTCGAGGAGAACTTCCGCCGCGCCATGCTGATCTCGCGCGGCGACGCGCTGGTCTTCATCAAGCATCCGATCAGCGCGGTGTTCGTCGCCCTCTGCGTCATCCTGATCGGCGCGCAGATCTACGTGCGGCTGCGCAAGCCGAAGAGCGCGATCGCCGACGTCGCCGCGGCCGCGGCCGAGCGCGAGCATCTCCACGGCGCGGAGGCCCACAAGGCGCCGGTGGCTGCGGAGTAACGGTCAGAGTGACGGTCAGACTAACGGTCTTGGCCTCGCGCGCGAGCGCGGGACCGCTTTTCGGAAATGGTGTCATGACAAGATTTGCCGACGCGCTCACGAGCATTCCCACGCGCGCGCTGCGCCGCGTTCTCGTCCCGGCGATCCTGATCGCCGCGACGGTGACCGCCAGTGCCCAGCAATACCCGACGCGGACGATCCGGGTGATCAGCCCCTATCCGGCCGGCAGCGCCTCCGACACGGTGACGCGCGTCGTCGTCGACCAGGTGTCGCAGCTGATCGGCCAGCCGGTGGTCATCGAGCCCAAGCCCGGCGCCGGCGGCAGCGTCGGCTTCGGTTATGTCGCGCGCGCCGATGCGGATGGTTACACCCTCGTCGCCAGCACCTCATCGATGGCGACCGAAAGCGTGCTGCACCGGACCCTGCCCTACGATCCGGTCCGCGATTTCGTGCCGGTCGTCATGATCGGCACCTCGCCGAACGTGCTGGTCGCATCGAAGGCGAGCGGCTTCAAGACGCTTGCCGATCTCGTCGCCGCGGCGAAAGCCAAGCCCGGCACGCTAACTTTTGCGTCCGCCGGCATCGGCTCATCCTCGCACATGGCGGCCGAGCGCTTCCGCCTCGCCGCCAAGATCGACGTCCGTCACGTGCCGTTCCGCGAAGGCGGCCTGCTCGAGGTGATGGCCGGCCGCATCGACTTCTATTTCATTCCGCTCGCGGCCGCGGCGACCGCCCTCAAGAGCGACAAGCTCACGATCCTCGCGGTGAGCTCGCCGACGCGGGTGCCGCTGCTGCCGGATGTGCCCTCGGTCACCGAAGCCGGCTACCCGGGTGCCGTGTTCCGCTTCTGGAACGGCATTTCGGCGCCGGCCAAGACGCCGCCCGATGTCGTGCAGAAGCTGCATGACGTCACGGTCAAGGCGCTCGCCGAGCCGGCGCTGAAGGAGAAGCTCGCCAAGCTCGGCGTTGAGCCCTCGCAGATGAGCGTCGCCGACTTCGTCAAGTTCTTCAAAGACGATCTCGCCGCGACCGTCGACCTCGCCAAGCAAGCCGACATCAAGCCGCTCGACTAGCCTCACGCGATTGACGCGCGGCGTTAAACCGGCAAGCTTCGCCGCGTCGTCCCGCCTGTCACGTCAAGGACTAACAGACATGCCCATCGTTCCGCCGCGTATCGGCCCACAGCCGTGGGAGGTCGTGCGCACCAAGCTCGACCAGTCGCTGCCCTTCGCCAACATGCGCGACACGCCCTATTACCGCGACGCGGTGTGGGAGCAGTTCTCCAAGGCCGAATACCAGCGCCGCTACAAGGCGCTGCGCGACAAGATGCGCGCCGACAAGCTCGACGTCGTCATCGTGCCCGGCGGCCCGAGCCACTGGAGCTTCGGTGGCGGCATGCTGTGGCTGACCGGCCATTGGGAATGGCACGCGCTGTCGAGCTACGTCCTGGTGCCGCGCGAGGGCGAGCCGACGCTGATCTATTCGATGGGCGGCACGCACGCCGAAGCGGTGCGCCGGCAGGTCGAGGTCGCCGTCAAGGACGTGCGCCACAGCCGCAACGGCCGCTACGCCGACATCATGGTCGAGCGCATCCGCGAATTGAAGCTCGAGCGTGGCCGCATCGGCCTGATGGAGATCGACGCGCGCCACGCCGACTATATGCCGGTCAACCAGTACAACGTGCTGCGCGAGAACCTGCCCGACGCCGAGCTCATCTTCACCAAGGGTTTCCTGCACGAGCTGCTGTCGATCCACAGCGCCGAAGAGCTCGACTGCGTCCGCAAAGCCGGCGTGCTGTGCGAAAAAGCGATGGAGGCGATGGTCGCCCGCGCCAAGCCCGGCGTGAAGGAATACGAGCTGCGCGCCGCAGCGGGCGCCGCCATCATGGACGGCGGCGGCGACATCGACTTCCTCATCATCGGTTCGACGCCGATGGCGAACCCGGCGATGGTGTTCGGCAATCCCCGCCCCTCCGCCCGCGTGCTGCAGAAGGGCGACATCATCAACATGGAGCTCGCCGCCGGTTACCGCGGCTACACCGCGCAGATCGGCTCGCCCATCTGCGTCGGCGAGCCGACCGAGATGGTCAAGAAATTCTGGAACGACGTAACGCTGCCCGGCTACAAGCGCATCATCGCCGAGATCGCACCGGGTAAGCCCGTCGAGGCGATGCGCACCGCCAGCAAGTTCTTCCGCGACAACGGCTACCAGTCGCGGCCGACGCAGTGCCACGGCATCGACCTCGTCACCGACAAGCCGCACGTCGTCGCCGAGCACGTCTCCGCCGAGAAGTTCGAGGAAGTCTTGAAGCCCGGCATGGTGATCATGGCCGAGCCCAATCCGATCACGGCGGATGGCCTGTTCGGTATTTTCCTTGGCCATACCTTCATCGTCACCGAGAGTGGCCACGAGGTTGTCGACGACTTCCCGCTGGAGATCGCGGTGGCGCGAGGTTAAGCGACCCCCGTAGCCCGCCCAACTCGCCGTGGTAGAGTCCGCCTGAGCTTCCCGCCTGGGTATTCAGGAGTATCGCCATGACCGCCGTTAAAGCGCTCCGCGCCATTACCGTCGCTTGCGCCGTGCTTCTGCCGGGACTGGCCTCCGCGCAGGACTGGCCGACACGCCCGGTGACGATCGTCGTGCCCTTCGCGCCCGGCGGCACGACAGATATCGTAGGCCGCATCCTCGGCCAGGCGATGTCGGTCAAGCTTGGCCAGCCCGTCATCATCGACAATGTCGGCGGCGCCGGCGGCACGCTCGGCGCGACCAAGGCATCGAAGGCTTCACCCGACGGCTACACGATCTTCATGGCGACCGTCGCGCACACGATGGCGCCGGCCATCTACGAGAAGCTTGCCTACAACTTCCAGACCGATTTCGAGCCGGTCATCCGCGTCGCCTCGGTGCCGAACATCCTCGTCGTCAACCTCGACGTGCCGGCGAAATCCGTCGCCGAGTTGATCGCCTACATCAAGGCGAACCCCGGCAAGGTGAACTATGGCTCTGCCGGCGTCGGCAGCACCGAGCACATGTCGGGCGAACTGTTCCGCGCGGTCTCCGGCACTTCGATCGTGCACGTGCCCTATCGCGGCGGCTCGCCGATGCTGGCCGATCTCATGGCCGGCCACATCCAGATGGCGCTCGAGCCGAGCGGCGCATCGGCGCCCTTCATCAAGAGCGGCAAGGTGCGCGCGCTCGCCGTCAGCCCGGCCAAGCGCTCGGCCCTTTTTCCCGAACTGCCGACGCTCAATGAAGCCGGGCTCAAGGGCTATGACGTCACGACCTGGTACGGCTTCCTCGTGCCCAAAGGCACGCCCGAACCGATCCGCCAGAAGCTCTATACGGTTGTCGCCGGCATCCTGAAGGAGCCGGACATGATCAAGCGGCTTGCCGACGTCGGCGCCGAGCCGAGCGGCGATGGACCGGCGCAATTCGCCACCTTCATTAAGGTCGAGACTGAGAAATGGACCGACTTGGCGAAGAAGGCGAACATCAAGGCGCAATAGCCGGCACGCCAAGGGTCTCGTTTCTATATTTCAACGGACGTTGAAATATCTGTTGACGGCGCTTCATATTTCAGTTTTCATTGAAATATGAAAAAGACCGACGCCGTCGCCATCCTGGCCGCGCTGGCCCAGGACAACCGCCTCGACGTGTTCCGCTTGCTGGTTGAAGCCGGGCCCGAAGGCATGCCGGCCGGCCACATCGCCAGCGGCATGAAACTGCCGCCCAGCGCGCTGACATTTCATCTCGACCGCCTGCGCGAGGCCGGCCTCATCGCGGTACGCCGTGACGGCCGCTCGATGATCTATGCCGCGCGCTTCGAGGCGATGAACGCGCTGGTGTCGTATCTCACCGACCACTGCTGCCAAGGCCGCCCCGAATTGTGTGCGCCGAAAGCGAGCAAGGCTGCGTCGAAAAAAACTGAGCCGGTACGTGGATAGAGTCCATAGAGTCCAAGGGGGTATTTGTCATGGCCGACCGTCCGTTCAATGTTCTGTTCCTCTGCACCGGCAATTCCGCGCGCTCGGTGATGGCCGAAGCGATCCTGAACAAGATCGGCGCCGGAAAATTCCAGGCCTATAGCGCCGGCAGCCAGCCGAAGGGCCGCGTGCATCCGGAGACGATCAGGCTGCTGGACAGCCTCGGCTTCGACTCGGCCCGTTTCCGGTCGAAGTCGTGGGGCGAGTTCGCCAAGCCCGGCGCACCACCGCTCGATTTTGTCTTCACCGTCTGCGACAACGCCGCCGGCGAAACCTGTCCGGTGTGGCCGGGCCAGCCGATGACCGCGCATTGGGGCGTGCCCGATCCGGCCGCCGCCGAGGGCTCGGAGGTGGAGATCGCCCTCGCCTTCAAAGACGCGTTTCGCATGTTGTCACAGCGCATCGGCGTCTTCGCAGCGTTGCCGATCCGCTCGCTCGACAAATTGAGCTTGCAGGCCAAGCTCAAAGAGATCGGTCAGATGGAAGGCGCGACGAAGGTCAAAGAGCCGGGCTGATGGGCTCGCTTGCGCAACGGGCCGCGGCTGAATTCCTCGGCACGGCTTTTCTGCTCGCCGCCGTGGTCGGCTCCGGCATCATGGCGCAGCAACTCTCCGGCGGAAACATCGCGCTGGCGCTTCTCTGCAACACGCTGGCGACCGGCGCCATTCTCGCCGTGCTGATCCTGATGTTCGGCCCGGTCTCGGGCGCGCATTTCAATCCGGCCGTCAGCCTCGCCTTCGCGCTGCGCGGCAAGCTGCCGTGGCCGACCGTCGGACTGTATGTCGTGGTGCAAATCGTCGCCGCCATCGCCGGCGTCTGGGTGGCGCATCTGATGTTCGACCTGCCGGTCTGGCAGATCTCGACGCACGTGCGGTCGGGCCCCGGCCAGTGGCTCGCCGAAGCGGTCGCAACGTTCGGCCTGCTGTTGACGATCTTCGGCTGCCTCGCGCACACGCCCGCCGCGGTGCCCTATGCGGTCGGGCTCTACATCACCTCGGCCTATTGGTTCACGGCCTCGACGTCGTTCGCCAACCCGGCCGTCACCATTGCCCGCTCGCTGTCCGACACCTTCGCCGGCATCGCGCCTGGCGGCGTGGCGGGATTCATCGCCGCTCAACTGGCGGGAATGCTAGCGGCCGTCGCGACGGCAAAATGGCTGTGGCGGAATACCTAAGCGCCTATCCGTGATCCGGATCACAGACGGGATCGACAGCGCCGAATACCCTCCATGCAATCGAGGAATGGAGGGAAACATGTCGATCAATCTCATCACTCCCACCGGCCAGAAACTCACCCGCCACGATTGGACGGCCAAGCGCCGAACAACGGGCCAGGACACTGCCCGCCGCACCACGGTCAAGGCTGGCACCAACAGCTATCCCGAGGAATTCCCCTGGACCGAATGGGTCGAGTAATCGACCCCACGAATAGAGCCCGGGCCCCGCTGATATCCGGGGCCTCGCGCGTGACGAAGCGCTAAAATCTTCCGGAAATCCGCAGACTTGAGTTACGCCGGCGCGCCGCCGGGCGAGAAACGCAGCGCCGCGATGCGATCGAGTTCGGTCTGCTCGCGGGCATTGGCTTCGGCCTTCTCGTGCGCCTTGTCGCGCTCGTCGAGCATCTCGACCTTCTTGAGTTCCTCGAAGGCCTCGCCCAGCATCGCCTTGGCGTCATCGAGCTGAACCTTGAGCTCGTCGGCCGAGCGCTTGAGGTTCTCTTTGCGCGTCATGGCGGCCTTGGCATAGGTCGGGTAGGCGAAGTGCGCGGGATCGTGAATGCCGGCGCGATCCTGCTCGGTCTTGATCTCGCGATCGAGATCGGTGGCGATGCGTTCGAATTCGGCGATCATCGCCTCGATCTGGGCGACCTTGCGCCGCTTCTCGTCGACCTGAAACTTTTTCAGGCGGATGAGGGTTTCGCGTGACTTCATCGACTAAATACTCCCCCGAAGCCCCGAATAAGGCCCCAACGCGCTGCCGCGCGGGCCTCCCGGACCGGTCAACGAGGCCGACTGTGGGGCAATAACGTTAGTTTTGTGTTGCTGTCGCCTGGAGGATTGTCTCAAGCCGTTGATATCCCTCCGCCATACTCGTTGATTCTTCCTTAAGCTGGCTCAGGAAGGCCTCCAGCGGCTTGTGATAGGCGATCGCCTCGTCCACTTCAGCGCTCGAGCCGGGGCGATAGGCGCCGAGCCTGATCAACTCCTCCATGTCGGCATAGGTCGCCATCACCTGGCGCGCCCGGTTGATGGCCGGCAGATAGGCCGGATCGGCCGCGCGCGGCATGGTGCGCGAGATCGATTTGAGGATGTTGATCGCCGGATAGCGGCCGCGCTCGGCAATCGCCCGCTCCATGACGATATGGCCGTCGAGGATGCCGCGCACGGCGTCGGCCACCGGCTCGTTATGGTCGTCGCCATCCACCAGCACGCTGAAGATGCCGGTGATGGTGCCCTGGTCGGTGCCGGGGCCGGCGCGCTCGAGCAGCCGGGGTAGTTCAGTGAACACCGTCGGCGTGTAGCCCTTGGCCGTGGGTGGTTCACCGGCCGACAGACCGATCTCGCGCTGGGCCATGGCGAAGCGGGTGACCGAGTCCATCAGCACCAGCACGTCCTTGTGCAGGTCGCGGAAGAATTCGGCGATGGCGAGGGTCAGGTAGGCCGCCTGGCGGCGCATCAGCGCCGGTTCGTCAGACGTCGATACCACTACCACCGAGCGCGCGAGACCCGCCGGTCCCAAGTCGTCCTGCAAGAACTCCTGGACCTCGCGGCCGCGCTCGCCGACCAGGCCGATGACGGAAATGTCGGCAACGACGTTCCGCGCCAGCATCGACAGCAGTACCGATTTGCCGACGCCCGAGCCCGAGAAGATGCCCATGCGCTGGCCGCGGCAGCAGGTGATGAAGGTATTCAGCGCCCGTACGCCGAGATCGAGCGGCGCGCCAACCCGCATGCGGGCATGCGCCGGCGGCGGTGAGGCGCGGAACGGATAGGGCGCCGGCCCCGACGGCAACGGGCCGAGGCCGTCGATCGGCTCGCCCATGGCGTTGAGCACACGGCCGAGCCAGCGCTCGGACGGACGAGCAAAGCCGGCGGAGGTCGAGACCACGGCGCGGCAGCCGCGGCGCACGCCTTCAAGCGCGGCAAATGGCATCGCCAGGGCATGGCCGCCGGAAAAGCCCACCACCTCGCAGGGAATGCCCTTACCGGGCGCGGTTTCGATCGTCAGCCGCGCGCCGACCGACATCGATTGGATCGGCCCCGCGACCTCGATCATGAGTCCGCGCACCGCGACCACGCGGCCATAGATCTCGACGCCGTCGATATCGTTGATCTGCTCGGCCAGCGCCTTCATGGAGCGAGCCCAGCACCGCGGGACAGCCGTACCGCCGGGAACACGCAGTAACGCCCCGGTAGGCTTACTGCCTCGCTGCCGCCTTTAACTCGGTGTTTACCCGCGTCGTTAATCATTGGGTCACTCGTCCAGAAGGGACAGCGGCCGAATCGCCGGCCGCGGACAAAGAGCTGAGTCACACGAGTCGGTTAGACCCGATTCTTAATCTGGAGTTTGAACAGGCCCGTGGCCAAAAAACCACTCTCGACCAACATCTTACGCCGATTCGGGGTCTCCCCGCTACGGCAGGGTTGCAGGCGGGAATCAGGTTTTGTTAACCATGCCCGGATAGTGTCGAATCAGTTTGTCCCACAGCGTTTTTCAGCCTCGCCGCCTTTGCGGCGCTGACTTAAGGGGCCCGTTAGCGGCGAGAAGGGGACTTTAGATGCGCGTTCTCCTCATTGAAGACGATAGCGCCACCGCTCAATCGATTGAGCTGATGCTCAAATCCGAGAGCTTCAACGTCTACACCACCGACCTCGGTGAGGAAGGCGTCGACCTCGGCAAGCTCTACGACTACGACATCATCCTGCTCGACCTGAACCTGCCCGACATGTCGGGCTTCGAGGTTCTGCGCAGCCTGCGGGTGTCCAAGGTCAAGACGCCGATCCTGATCCTCTCCGGTCTTGCCGGCATCGAGGACAAGGTCAAAGGCCTCGGCTTCGGCGCCGACGACTACATGACCAAGCCCTTCCACAAGGACGAGCTGATCGCCCGCATCCACGCGATCGTTCGCCGCTCCAAGGGTCACGCCCAGTCGGTCATCAACACCGGCGACCTGGTGGTCAACCTCGACACCAAAACCGTCGAAGTCACCGGCGCGCGCGTGCACCTCACGGGCAAGGAATATCAGATGCTCGAGCTGCTCTCCCTGCGCAAAGGGACGACGCTCACCAAGGAGATGTTCCTCAACCATCTCTACGGCGGCATGGACGAGCCGGAGCTCAAGATCATCGACGTCTTCATCTGCAAGCTGCGCAAGAAGCTTGCGAACGCCTCGAGCGGCAAGAACTACATCGAGACAGTGTGGGGCCGCGGCTACGTGCTCCGCGAGCCGAGCGAGAGCGACGAACGGATTCCGGCGTAACGCTGAACGCCGCGCAGACCTACCCCGCGTTGCGTCTGCGTACATCTTGACTGAGCCCCATTTGGGCTCTCTCCTCCCAACTAGCCCCGGGCCGCAAGGTCCGGGGTTTTTTGCTGCGCTCGAGGGTGATGCTAGAATTGCGCCGGGTCCGACGTCGACAATCGCCGATGCAAATCACAAAATGGCTGCTGCTAATTACTTTGGCCTTCGCGTGGGTCTTCCCCAGCGCAGAGCGGTCAAAGGCCGACGTGCTGGTCAAAAACGACCGCGGCGGTGACGTCCTTGAATACTACGCCAAATATCAGGCGCTGCGGTCGCGCGGCGAGCGGGTCGTCATCGACGGCGATTGCCTGTCCGCCTGTACGCTGGTGCTTAGTCTACCCAACGATCAGCGATGCTTTACCAGGCGGGCGCGGCTCGGTTTTCATGCGGCCTGGGATGAAGCCGGTGCCGGGACAGTGCAGAACCCGGTTGGCACCGCGATTTTCATGTCCGCCTACCCTCCGGAAATCCTGCGCTGGATCGGCCGGCACGGCGGGCTCACGGCAAAGGTGCTCTATCTCGAGGGCAAAGAGCTCGCCGCCATCTATCCACCCTGCCGGCGCTGAGGCGCGGCGTTAGAGACGCGTCTTGCGCTTCTTGCCGCTCGTTTTCGTCTTCTTCTTGACCTTCCGCTTGGCGCTGCCCTTCGCCGTCTTGCTCTTTTTCGCCTTGCTCTTTTTTGTCTTGGTCTTTTTCGCCGCGGCCGCTGGCGTCTTCTTTTTCGCCGGCGCGTTGCCCGCCGCCGCAGATGGCGCGGCGGATTGCTGGCCGCCGGTCGCAGCCCCTAGCCAGAAACGAAGCTCCGGCGCCTTCTCGTCCGGCCCAACGATGTAGCGCTCCTGCCACTTGTCGTCGCCCTCGAGCGGCTTGCCGAAGATGTCCGGGCTCTTCTGCAGCCAGTAGCGCCAAGCATAGTGGTCGTAGATATCGAGCACGTGGCAGGCATAGGCCTCGGCCAGCTTTCGATGGCCGCGCACAATGACCATGTTCTCGTCGTTGTTATGGGACGCGCGGAAGCCGAGATTATGCGAGCCGGTAACGACGGTGCAGGTGTCGCTGAACGGATCGATGACTACGATCTTGTTGTGTATGATGGCAAAGCCGAACTTCTGCAGTTCTGCTTCCCAAGCGCCGAAGGCATCGCCCTTGGTCAAGTTGCCGGCCGGAATAGCGCGATAGTCCGGCTGCAGAACCGGCCCCTTGGCGCCCTTTTTCGTCGGTTTGCCCGGTTCGCCAACGACAGCAACGCCCTGATGGACACCAGCGGCCGGAGCATC
The DNA here is from genome assembly GCA_963742095.1 of uncultured Alphaproteobacteria bacterium. Lineage (GTDB taxonomy): Bacteria > Pseudomonadota > Alphaproteobacteria > Rhizobiales > Xanthobacteraceae > Pseudolabrys. The sequence goes on along the minus strand of CAVUKJ010000002.1, from coordinate 14,103 downwards.
CTCGTCGTCCTGGTCGGCGCCGGCGCCCTGATGCAGCGATTCTGAAAACTGGCTGGCGCGCTGCGCGCTGGTGAGCGCGCCACGCACGAACAGATCGGGCTTCTTCGCCAGCGCTGCACCCGCCGCGTTTAGGATCGAATTGTTGCCGGGGTCGAAGGCCAGAAACAAGACGGCGTGCTGCGCGCCCGCGATCAACTCGAACACGCGGGTCATGTCGTTCGGCTTTTCCTTGGGCGGGCTGGTCAGCAGATGATCCGTGTTGGGCGAAAACATCACCTCGATGGTGACCCCGCCGCCGAGATCGATCGGCTTGCTGATCGAACTATCGTTGTTCTTGTGGTCCCAACCGCGCTGCGTGAGCGATTGCAATTTGCTCTGATTTCCGCCCGCAGCGTCGACGTCGGTTTTCAGCGTGTTCCAGTAGTCGATGTAGCGCTGCGCGACGTCGGCCGACTCGATCACCAGCGCGTTGTTGGTTTGCGTACAGAGCCCTGTGCTGGTCCAGTTGGTCGAACCGGACAGCACGGCCACAGGGCCGCCGTTCTGGTTCAGCACCATGAATTTGTTGTGCGGAATTCTGCCTTTGCCGAGAATGCGGTCGATCACAGCGACGCCCGCCGCCTTCAGGTTGGCGCGGTTGGCCGAATCCGCGTCCTGGATCGCTTTCTTGTTCGCGTCCACGGCCTGCTCGTTGCCAAGAATGACGGTTCGGCTCTTCGGGTTCGCTTGCAGCCGCTTCTCGAGTCCATCGGGGTCGTTAAGCTCGTAAAGCGCGGCATTGATCGTGCCGCCGTTTTTGTCGGCGCGATCGAGCAGCGAGGTCACGCCTTCAAAAAGCTGGCCCATCAGATTCATGCGGATGGGGTCGGTCGGATTGGTGATGTGCGGCGTGAGCGCGGCAACGCTCGGCGCATTGTTGAGCTCATGACTCAGCGCCTGCGTCGCCACGATGCCACGGTTGAAATAGGCGTTGAAGAACGGCGGCCGCTTCTCCGTGATGGCTACGCTGTTGCTCTCGAGCGCCTCGACGCCGGCGAGCGGCGTCAGCGGCTGGCCTGGCGTGCCGCCCATCGGCACGATGCGGTAGGTATAGGTCTCGCCGCGCTTGGCATAGAGATCCTTCCACCAGAACTTCTGCACCGGCGCGTCCTTGGTGGTGCGATTCGGGTCCGTCGGCTGCCCGGCGAAGCCTGCCATGGCCGGCAGCGGTTTCTCGTTTCCTTGCGCATCGATCTGGATCACCTGAAAACCCAGGCAGCCGTCGAGATGCTGGTCAAAAGTCCAGGCGACCACAGCAATATCGTTGTTCGAGAATGCGACTGCCGGCATTCGGCTCCCCCCGGATTTCTGGTGATTGCCGATAACATACCATAGTTGCAGTGGTATGGCAGTGCGCCCTAGGGACGAGTTGCGCGGCGCGCCGGGAATTTAGTTCGCGAACGAACAAACGAGTGCCCGCCGTCCGTGCGGTAAGGCGTTACGGTGTGACGCGCCTCACTGCGAAGCAGCAAAAAATTTGGCACCGTGACGTCCGGATGTTGGAAATGATGCCGGACGAGCCGCAACAATCGCAGACGCGCAAGGAATTGCTCTGCAAGCGCTGCAGGAGCGAATTGGAATACCTCGCCGCGATCCCCAGGCGGTACGACGCGCCGCCTTACGAGATCTTCCGCTGCATCCAATGCGCCGAGGTGCAGTGGATCGAGCGCGAGTGACCCGCCGCTACGATTTCAGCGTGCCGTTCGGACTGGCCTGATCGACCGCGGCCGGCAGATGGTCGGCCAGCAATTTCAGCACCTGATCCGTCGGAACGCCGAATTTCGCCGCCAGCTGCTGCACCTGCTCGTTGCCGAGCGCGGCTCGCAGTTGCTCGGCCGTCACCGGCATGTTGGCGCCGTTGCCGAGCCACGACTGCACCTGTGAACCGAGACCGCCCTGCTGGAGCTGCGTCACGATCCCTTGCAGATTGCCGAGATTGGTCTTTTGCAGCGCTTCCGCGATCAAACCCGGCGCGGCTGCTGCGGCGACGCCGCGAAGCGACCCGCCCAGACTATCCAACAGTCCCATTGTTCGACTCCATTTTTACGCACGTGACATCATCGACTGTTCAGGGATGCTTCTCGTTCTTGGCGGCGCGCATGCCCTGGGCTTCGGCGTCCGTCTCGCACATGTAGGCGCCTTGCTTGGTGTGGCCATAATCATTGTGGCCGGAGAAGTGATAGATCTTGGAATCGAGGTTAGCCCACACAACGAGACCACGCGGACAGTGCGACTTCGCCTGGCTCTCGGCGGCGTATTGATTGGCGGCTTCGGGCTTGCCTGAGGCCGGAGCGACCACGGTCGTTGCCGGCTTTGCAGGAGCGCTCGGCGGCGCCATCGTCGATTTCTCTTCGGTCTTGGTCTCGGCCTTGGCCGGTGGCGGCGCCATCTTGGTCTGCGCCGGCTCGGTCTTGGATTCCATCTTGGGCGCGGGCGCGGCAGCGGGCGGCGTCATCGCGGTCTTGCCGCTGCGGCAATCCGCGACATAGGCCTTCTCGGTGATCTTGGCGGCCTGGTTGGCGGCCTTGTTGGCGCGCCACTCATCGGCGCATTCCTTCGCGCTCTTCTCGCCGGCCGGTGCGGCGGTCTTGGTTTCCTTGACCGCGGCCTTCTCCTTGGTCTCTTTGGCCGTCGCCTTTTTGTCCTTGGCCGTATCCTTCGCCGTATCTTTGGCCGCCTTCGGCGTAGCGTCCGCCGCGCGGCACTGGTCGACATAAGCCTTTTCGGTGACGCCCTTGGCCTGATTGGCCGCTTTATTCGCCGACCACTCGGCGCGGCATTCCTTGGCGGTCTTCGCAACGGCGGGTGACGCAAGCGCAAGCGCGCCTGCGATCGACGCGGCCAGCAGCGGCCCGATCGCATATCGTGTCATGGTCAACTCCTGCAATATAACGAGGGACGAACAGCAACGCCGCAAGCGCCGAGCGCGCTCAATCGCGCCCGCGCGCTTGCGGATTAATCGGCAGTTGCGCGCGGACGCGTCAGGCGCCCTCTTCGCACTTCTTCATGAAGCTGGTCTTGGCCGCGCCCGAGAGCGGCTTGCCGTCTTTGCCCATGGCCTTCGGCTCGCAGGCGTCCGCCTTGCACTTCTTCACGAACGCGGTCTTGGCGGCGCCGGACAGCGGCTTGCCGTCCTTGCTCATGGCCATGGTGTCACAGCTCGCCGCCATGGCGGAGCCCGCCGCGAATGCCGAGACGATCGCAGCAATCAAAAACCGTTTCATCTTTATCCTCCTCGCGTGAATTATGAGATGTGGCGGACGACAACGGCGTGCACCGCACGCAGTGAGCCTCTCTGGTTGCATAACGAAGCCGAAAGATCGCGCATCGAATTGTCGCCCGGCCTTTTGCCCGGATGTCTCGCGATCTTGACACCAAGACACTAGCGCGACCGCGTGAGCGGTCAATGACAGCGCCGGCGCGCTGACTTAAATTACGCCACCTGCACGTGCGTTTTGTCCGCCGCGTATCCTTTTGCGCTCTGCTGCAATGCGGCCCGCGGGTATGGTGTTACCGGCTAGCGGGTTGCCGGCGATGCGCTTTTCGTTGCGAGCCCGCATCGCGGGCGCCGTGCGGCGTTTTGGCTTTCGCATAATTCGCAGTGCTGCCCTGCGCGCGCGCTGGTATCCGCGTACGCGATCACGAATGCACTTTTGAAATCGTCCGCTGCAGTCGACGCACGCCCGCGCGGATTTTCCCGACAAATTAAATCCGCTTTTGAGGCGAGCCCGCGAGAAATCGTCGACATGCCGGCAACGCATCAATCGGCGTCTCCTCCGAACGGAGGTTCCCGCGCCGCCCCCCAGCGTGTAGCAGCATGGTCTTTCAACCAAGGGAGATGACGATGGCGACGACTTCATCGGCCCGCGCGCACGCGCCTCAGGCGCTTCCCGCTGTAACGATCGGAATGGCCGGCCTGCTCGCCGTCCTGCTGCTCGGCGCTTTTGTGCAGGTTGCGGCGCAGACCCACGACGATCCGGAGCTCACCAGCGCGATCGAATGGCCGGCGGCGCGCTGAACGCGCGTCAGCCCTTGGCGGCGAACTTCAGGATATTGCTTGGCTTGGGTTGCGGCGGCGGCGCCGGCGCGTAAAGCCCGCGCTTGTCGGTGACGGGCTTGAACGCCTCGGTGAGGCCGACCACGGTTTCGGCCGCGCCCAGCATCAAGAAGCCGTCCGGCGCGGTCTGCCGCGCGAGGCGGTCAAGCACGCCGATCTTGGTTGGCTGGTCGAAATAGATCAGGACGTTGCGGCAAAACACGATGTCGAAGCCGCCGAGCGGCGAGAAATCGTTGAGCAAATTGAGCGTACGGAACTGCACCATGTCGCGCAGCTCCGGCGCGATCTGCCAGCGCTCGCCGTCGCGGGAGAAATATTTGACGAGCATCTGGATCGGCAGCCCGCGCTGCACCTCGAATTGCGTATAGATGCCGGCCTTCGCCTTCTCGACCACCGGCGTGCAGATGTCGGTCGCAACGATCTGGATCTTGAACCCGGCGAGCTGCGCGCCCATGCCGTGCAGCGTCATCGCGAGCGAATAAGGCTCCTGCCCGGTCGACGCGGCGGTGCACCAGATGCGAATGCGCTTCTCGCGCCCGCGTAATTGCAGCAGCGCCGGCATAATGGTGTCGCGGAAATGTTCGAATGGAATCTTGTCGCGGAAGAAGAACGTCTCGTTGGTGGTCATGGCGTCGACCACTTCGGACGTCAGCGCCGCCGACTGCGCCTCTTTCAGCTTGGCAATCAACTCGGCGAGCGTGGTCATGCCGTGCTTGCGCACCAGCGGCAGCAGGCGGCTCTCGGCGAGATACTGCTTCTCCGCCGCCAGCACGAGGCCGGAGCGTTCCTTCAGCAGCTTGCGAAGGAAACCGAAGTCCTCGGGCGTCATGAACGCTCCCCGGTGAAGATACGGGTGAGCTTCGGCGCGATCTCGTCGATCGGCAGCACCGCCGAGCACAGGCAGGCCTGCGTGACCTGCCCGGGCATGCCCCAGACGACGCTCGTCTCTTCATCCTGCGCGATGACATGGCCGCCGGCGGCGACAAGGTCCTTGGCGCCGGCAAGGCCGTCCGAGCCCATGCCGGTCAGCACCAGCGCCAGCGCCTTGGAGCCCCACACCTCGGCGGCCGAGGTGAAGAGCGGGTTGACCGCGGGCTTGCAGAAATTGATCAGCGGGCCGTCGTCGAGCGCGATGATCGCCGTGCCGTCGTCGCGCCGCGCCACCTTCATATGCCGCCCGCCCGGGGCGATGTAGATGCGGCCGGCGTTGATCTCCTCGCCGTCCTGCGCTTCGCGCGCCGGACGCCCGCTCAGGCGCTCCAGGTGCTCGGCGAGGATGGCGGTGAACATCGGCGGCATGTGCTGGGTGATGAGAACGGGCGCGCGCTCGATGACGTTGCCGAGATTGGCGATGAGCGTGTTGAGCGCTTGCGGGCCGCCGGTCGAGCAGCCGATCAGCAGGACGCGCGGCGGGATGACGGGCATCTGCCGCAGCACGAGGTTTGGATGGATCGGCAGCGCCGGCTTGGCGGCGGGCTGCAGCGGCGGCGAGGCGATCCCCGGCACCTGGCGGCCGAGACGCAGCTTCTTGGCCTTCTGGCCGAGCGTGCGGATCTTCTCGATCAGCTCGCGGCGGAACGTCGGCGAGCCGGTGACTTCGCGATTGCTTTCGGGCTTCGGGATGTAATCGGCGGCGCCGAGCGAGAGCGCGCGCAAGCTGATTTCGGCGTTTCGGCGCGTCAGCGTCGACGCCATGATCACGACGAGGTCGCGGCGCTTCTCCAGCAGCAGCGGCAGCGCGGCGATGCCGTCGAGCTCCGGCATGTCGACGTCGAGGACGACGACGTCGGGGTCGACGCGTTCGATCTGATTGACGGCCTCGCGCCCGGTGCGCAGCGAGGCGGCGACTTCGAGGTCAGGCTCCTCGCCGACCCACCGGGAGAACAGGCCCCGCACCACCACCGCGTCATCGACGATCATCACGCGGATGCGCCGGCTCACCATGGCGGTTGGCTTGGCTGCGACGGAAACGTTCATGGGGCTCCCACCCTTTGGCTATTCTTCTTGTTGTTGCTGAACAAACGCACGCGGATCAGATCAGCCCGACCTCCTGAAACTTCGCTTCGACGATCTCCTTGTCGAAGGGCTTCATGATGTACTCGTTGGCGCCGGCGTGGAGCGCGCGGGCGATGTGCGCGACGTCGTTTTCAGTCGTGCAGAACACCACCTTAGGAGAGTCGCCGCCGGGCAGCTTGCGCAGCGAGCGCAGGAACTCGTAGCCGTCCATCTTCGGCATGTTCCAGTCGAGCAGGATCGCTTCCGGGAGCTGGCGGCGGCAAACGTCGAGCGCCTGCTCGCCGTCCTCCGCTTCCACGATCTCGAAGTCGAGCCCTTCGAGAATTCGACGCGCCACCTTCCGGATGACGCTCGAGTCGTCCACCACCAAACAGGTCTTCATCACGTCCTCGCTGTTCTGGCTTTTTGAGCCGGTTTCAAAAATTCCGTTATGCCGCCACCGCTTTGCCTTGGCCGGCGTCGAGCACGTGGTCGACGTCCACCACCATCAGCAATTGTCCATCGAGCCGGTGAATCCCCGACGACACGCGCGCCAGCCGGGGATCGAGATTGACCGGGTTCGGCTCGCGCGCCGCATCGTCGAGCTTGAGCACCTCGCCGACGCTGTCGATCAGCAGCCCGTAGGATTCGCCGCCGCGCTCGACGCCGATCGCCATCCGCTGGCCCTTGCCCGTGCACTCCTCGAGGCCGAGCGAGCGGCGCATGTCGATCAGCGTCACGATGCGGCCGCGCAGATTGAGCACGCCGGCGACTTCCAGCGGCGCCAGTGGCACGCGGGTGATGCGTTCCGGCAGGAACACGTCCTGCACGCGCAGGATCGGCAGGCCGAACAGTTGGCCGCCGATCATGGCGGTGACGTATTCCTTCAAATTCTCGGCCGCGTGTTCGGTACTCATCACGCGGCCCTACCGATCTCGGTCTGCTCTTTGAGCGCCGCGATCAGTCCCTGACGGTCGAACTTGGCGACGAAATCGTGGAAGCCGACCTGGCGGCCGCGTTCAACGGCTTCGGCCGAAACGATGGACGACAGTGCGATCACCGGCAGGTCGGCGCTGCGCGGGTCGGCGCGCACCGCTTCGGCGAAGCTGAAGCCATCCATGTCCGGCATCTCGATATCGGTGACGGCGACGTCAAAACGGTTGCCACCTTGCAGCACCGACAACGCCTCCTGGGCGGACCCGCAGGCGGTGACCTCGTAGCCCGCAGCCTGCAGGACCGGGACCAGCATGTTGCGGAAGAACGGCGAGTCATCGACCAGCAGCACCGAGCGCGGCGTGGCGCGCTGCGCCTGCTCCTTGCGGCGGAACCAATCCTCGAAGGCGAGCGGCAGGAAATGGCCGACGTCGACGATCTCGGTCGCCTGGCCCTTGATGATGGCGGAGCCAAGCACGCCGGGATTGTCGCTGCCGACCTGAACGTCGAGACGGTCCTCGACGATATCGACGATCTCGTCGACCACCAGCGCCATCGACCGCGTGCCGTCGGAGAACACCAGCAGCGGCTGCGCGCCTTCGTTCTTCACGCGCACGCTTTCGCTCGGCGTGATCAGCGGCATCAGGTGGCCGCGGTACTGGATCATGTGGCGGCCGTTCGACAATTCGATCTTGCGCGCGTCGATCTCCTCGAGCCGCGTGATCAGCGCCAGCGGCACGGCCTTGGGTTGGCTCGAGCCGGCACGGAAGACCAAGAGCGACGTCATCTGCTCATCGGCGCTCGCGGCCTTCGCCTGGCTCGCGTCGTCGGCGGCCATCTGCGAGGTGACGGTGCCGCCGAAGGCCTGCGCGACGCCGCTCGGATCGATGATCATGATCACCGCGCCGTCACCGAGGATGGTGTTACCCGAGAACATCGCGATGTGGCGCAGCCGGCTCGACAGCGGCTTCACCACGATTTCCTCGGTATGGAACACGCTGTCGACGACGATGCCGAAGGTCTGGCTGCCGACTTGTGTGACGACAATGAACCCGCTTTCGACGTCGGCTTTTTCTTCGGCGCCCAGCAACGTGCTCAACCGCGCCAGCGGCAACAGCTTGTCGCGCAGGCGCAATACGGTGGTGTCCTTGATGCGCTCGATGCGGTGCTCGCTGCCGGAACGCGCGCGCACCAGTTCAACGACGGAAAGCTGCGGGATGGCGAAGCGCTCGCCATGCGCCTCGACGATCAACGCGGCGACGATCGCCAGCGTCAGCGGGATCTTGATGGTGAAGTTGAGGCCGGCGCCGACCACCGATTTGACGTCGATGGTGCCGCCGATCTGATCGATATTGTTGCGCACTACGTCCATGCCGACGCCGCGGCCGGAGACGCTGGTGATCTTCGCCGCGGTGGAGAAGCCCGGCACGAAGATGAACTTGTGGATCTGCGCTTCGCTGAGCTTTTCAATCTCGGCTTCGCTGGCGAGGCCCTGGGCGATGGCCTTGGCTTTGATGCGCTCGGTGTTCAGGCCGCGCCCATCGTCCGCGATCTGGATGATGATGTGGCCGCCTTCGTGATAGGCGGAGAGACGGATGCGGCCGCGCTCAGGCTTGCCGGCGGCGCGCCGCTCGGCCGGTGTTTCGAGCCCGTGATCGGCGGAGTTGCGCACCATGTGGGTGAGCGGATCCTTGATCAGGTCGAGAACCTGGCGGTCGAGCTCGGTCTCGGCGCCCTGCATTTCCAGATCGATGTGCTTGCCGAGCTCCTGCGACAGATCGCGCACGATGCGCGGCAGCTTCTGCCAGGCATTGCCGATCGGCTGCATGCGCGTCTTCATCACGCCTTCTTGCAGCTCGGCGGTGACGTTCGACAGCCGCTGCAGCGGCGTCTTGAATTCGGAGTCTTCGTGGCGGCGCACGATCTCGAGCAGCTGATTGCGCGTCAGCACCAGCTCGGAAACCATGGTCATCAGGTGCTCGAGCGTGTCGACGGTGACGCGGATCGATTGGCCTGAAACTTTTCCAGCCTCATCGTCGGCAGCCGCCGGTTCGGGCGCCGCGGGCTTGGGCGGCTTGACCGGCGGCTCGACTTCGGTCTCGCGGAACGCGCGCTCGAGGTCTTCGAGCGAATCTTTGGCGGGCGCAGCCGCCGGCTTCGCGGCTGGACCGGTCTTGACGACGCGTTCGACCATGCGATGCAAATCGGCGATCAGCTCCTGATCGTTGCCTTCCGGCTCGCGTTGCTGCTTCTCGAGCGAGTCGAGGATGGCCTTGATGCGATCGATGGTGGCGAGGATCAGCGTGACCGCGTCGTTGGTCGCGGGCAGACCGTCGCGAAACTTGCCCATCAAGGTTTCGGCGGCGTGCGCGAGCGCTTCCAGCCGCGGCAGGCCGATGAAGCCGCAGGTGCCTTTGATGGTGTGAACGAGACGGAAGACGTTATCGAGAATCTTGGCGTTGTTCGGGTCCTGCTCGAAACGCACAAGTTCGACGTCGACTACGTCGAGACTCTCGATTCGTCTCGGTCACGAATTCCCGCAGCAGGTCGTCCATGGAAACGCCTTCGTCGACGGGCTTTGGGCCCGTCCGCCGCTCTCCGTCGGGAGCGCGGCCAGTGTGGTGCCGAAGGGTTTAATTTTGGTTGCGGATTAGCGAGATAAAGCGCGATTTTAACCGCTCGTTAACCGCGGAAATACCGGCCGGAACTCGCTATTGCGCGCTGATAACAACCGCATCGCCGTCCATCGCCATGGCGGTCTTGGCGCCACAGTCTTTCGCCAGCAGCCCGGCATAGAAGGGCTGGATTTTGTGGGCGTCGATCGGCTCGCTGCCGGTGTCACCCGCAAGCAGAGCCGCCGCGGCCGGCTGGATCTTGGCGTTGGCGCCGGCGGCGGTGATCTTGAAGCCCAAGGTCTCGCCGGAGCCGAGCGGATCGACCGTCAATTGGCCGCCGCGGGGGATGGTCTGACCGGCGATGAGAAGCAGGTTGAGCAGCAGCTTGACCCGGTTCTTAGCCAAGAGGACGCGCGGCAGATTCCAGGCGAGCTTGGTCTTGTCATCTTCCAGAAAGCCCCGGGAAATCTTCTCGGCATCGCCGGTATCGATCTGGGCCCCTGCCGAGCCCGCCGCGCCGAAGGCGATGCGGCAGAACTGCAGCTTGGCGGACGCCGTGCCGGCGCTCTTTTTGATCAGGTCGAGCGCGAACTGCTTGGTGCCCTCGTCCTTCTCCTCCTCCAGCACTTCGAGCCCGTTGACGATGGCGCCGACCGGGCTGATCAGGTCATGGCAGACCCGCGAGCACAGCAAGGCGGCGAGGTCGAGCGCTGGCAGCGGCGGTGCGGACATAGGGCTCTCCACGGGCGTGCAGGGTTTGCCAAAAACACCGGCGAATCGCTGTCGCGCCGGATGCGAGGCGTGATACACCGCACGCGCAAAACCGCCAAGGACCGAAGGACCGCCGTTTTGGCCACGCGTTCAGAGATCACCCCGCCCGAAGCGGGCCGGCTCATGGGCGAATTGACGGCAATCGTCGCGCGCGCCTCCGCCCTGATCCTCAAGGTGTCGCCGGCCAGCGGCCACACGCTCAAGGCCGACCAGTCGCCGGTCACGATCGCGGATGAAGCATCCGAGGCGGAAATACTCAAAGGCCTCGCACGGCTGCTCCCCGGCGTGCCGGTGGTCTCCGAGGAAATGTCGGGCCGCGAAGCGCCGCCCAAGCTCGACGGCAGTTTCATTCTGGTCGATCCGCTCGACGGCACGCGCGAGTTCATCGCCGGCCGCGACGAGTACACGGTCAATGTCGCGATTGTGGCGGGTGGCGCGCCGATCGCCGGCATCGTGTCGGCGCCGAAGCAGCACAAAGTCTGGCGCGGCGTTGTCGGCCATGGCGCCGAGCGGCTGCGCATGCTCGCCGACGGCGCCGATCAGCCGCAGGCGATCCGCGCCCGGCGCTGGCCTGCCGAGCGCGGCGTCGCCGTCGTCAGCCGTTCGCATCTCGATCCGGCAACGGAGGCCTTCGTCGCCAAGCTCGGGCCGGTGTCGCGCGACGAAAGCGGCTCGGCGATCAAGTTCTGCCGCATTGCCGAGGGGGCGGCCGACGTCTATCCGCGGCTCGGCACCACGTGCGAATGGGATGTCGCGGCGGGGCACGCGGTCGTCGTCGCGGCTGGCGGCATCGTGACCGACCGCCAAGGCGCGCCGCTCAAGTTCGGCGATGCCGCCGGCACCTTCCGTATCCCGGCCTTCATTGCGTGGGGCGATCCGGAAAAGGCGAAATCGTTCCGCGCGTAGGCTAGCGCGCGATCGTTCGCGAGACCTCGGGCCACTTGCGCGTCGCGCGCGCGACCACACCGCTCGGATCGGCGAGGAATTCGGTGCGCGCTTCGTCATTATAGAAGAGGTAGAGACGCTCGCCGGCGACCGTCCAGAATAGCGGGTGCCCCGGCACCGAGTTACCGCGCGCCACCGCGACCGGATCGTAACCGCCGAACCCCGGCGTATAGACTTCAGGATGATCGGCGAAGGCAGCGCGATTGCCCTCATTTCGGAAACGCCACACAACGCCGTCGCGCCGCAGCTCCCATTCAGGCTGACCGAACTCCGGCTTACCGTCGGTGAAATAAGCGACCGGGTCGAAGCCGCTGAGCGCGAGCCCGGTATTCGGATTGACCACCAAAGGCTCGGGCGCGCCGGCCGACGCAGCGCTCATATAAAGAGCCGCCACGGCAAGCCCGGCCGACAAGCCGAGGGCGAGGCGTATCTTCCGTTGCTGCCGTGCTGCAGTCATAGTTCCGGGCAACAGTTGTTTGATTCGCCGCCACATTACCGCCGTCCGCGTGAGCAACCCGTTAAACGGGGCTTGAAGAACCCACCCAAGGAGCATGCGATGCGCGCCATACTGCGGTTTGCGGTCCTGACCCTGTGCCTGCTCGTCTTTGGCGCCGATCTGGCCGCGGCGCAGGGCCAGCCGCCACCGCCGGCCCCGCCGCCCCCGGGCGCCGCCCCGCCGCCTCCACCGCCGCCGCCGCCATCAGACCGCCGCGATACGTTCTCCGCGAACGAGATCGTCATGGCCGGGCACCAGTTCTTCGGCACGGTGTCGCGCGGACTGGCGCAGGTGGTCGAACGGGCGTTCAGCCGCTGGGGCGAGCCGAACGGCTACGTGCTCGGCCAGGAAGGCAGCGGCGCTTTCATGGTCGGACTGCGTTACGGCGACGGCAAACTTTATACGCGCAATGCCGGCGACCGCCGCGTGTTCTGGGAAGGCCCGTCGGTCGGCTTTGACACGGGCGGCGAAGGCGCCCGCACCATGATGTTGATCTACAAGCTGCCGGCGACCGACGCGATCTACCAGCGCTTCGCCGGCATCGACGGCTCTGCCTATTTCATCGGCGGCTTCGGCATGACAGCGCTGACGGCCAGCGGCATCGTCGTGGTGCCGATCCGCACCGGCGTCGGTTTCCGGCTCGGCGCCAATGTCGGCTACCTCAAGTTCACTCCGAAGGCGACCTGGAACCCGTTCTAGCGACGCCACTCTTTAATATACGCAATATAACGAGCGCAACCGCGCCTCCGCGCCCTCTGACACGGGCGCCGGGTTTAGGTTAATCTTGGCTAACACTGGCAGTGCGCAGCCCCCCGTGTCATGGTTTCCGCGGGGTTTACCACGGGCGTGGGCTGTCTTGGAGGCGTCGCGTTATGATCGAACCGATCATGTATTTCGGGATCGGCTTTCTCGTCGCAGCCCTGGTCGGGCTCGTCGTCATCCCCCTCGTCCACGGCCGCGCGGTGCGGCTGACCATGCGGCGCCTCGAAGCCGCGACGCCGCTCTCGATGGCGGAGATCCAGGCCGATAAGGATCAGCTGCGCGCCGAATTCGCGATGTCGACGCGGCGCCTGGAAATGAGCGTCGAGCAGCTAAAGAACAGGACGACGAGCCAGCTTGCCGAACTCGGCAAGAAAGGCGACGCGATCAACCGGCTCAAGATCGAACTCGGCGAAAAGACCGCGACCATTTTCGCGTTGGAAGCGCGCGACAAGGCGCTGCGCGACCAGCTGCGTTCGACTGAAGACGAGATTTCCGCCAAGACCGGCGCCATGCATGACGCACAGCGCGCCTTCTCCGACAAGCAGGCCGACCTCGCCAGGATGGTCAGCGACCTCGACGAGAAATCGACCTTCACCGAAGCGCAGAAGGTCGAGATCATCGCCCTCAAGACGCAGGTCGAGGCGCTCAAGGACCGGCTCACCGCCGCCAGCAACGACGTCAAGGTTGCCGAAGATCGCCGCGAGCTCGAGCGCGAAGCGCTCAAGGCCGCGACGCAGGAATTGGACGCCGAGCGCGGCAAGGTCGAGAACCTCGGCCGCCGCGTCGGCGAACTCGAACAGCATCTGGCGGCGCAGACGACCGAAGCCGAAATTCTCGGCCGCCGCGCGCACGATCTCGAAACCCGGCTCGGCGAACAGTCGCGCCTCCTCACGCAGAGCGAATTCGAACTGAAGCAGGTGCGCGGCGAGATCGAAGCGGCGCGCAAGACCGAAGGCGACCTGCGCTCGGCCATCGCCGAACTCGACGGCCGCGCCAACTCGACCGGCGAGAAACTCAAGGCGGAACGCGCCCAGCTGCAAGCCGACTTCGACCGCACCCGCGACGAGCGCGACCGCTTGGCGCGCGAACTCGGCAACATGAAGCGCGAGACCGAGGAAACCTGGGCCTCCGAGCGCGTCGAGAACGCGCTGCTACGCGAGCGCATCAACGACGTCGCCGCGGAAGTGGCGCGGCTCGCCTCGGCGCTCGAAGGTCCCAATTCGCCGATCGATGCGATCCTCGCGGCCGAGACGGTGCGCGACCGCGTCGCGGTCACCAGCAACGGCGAGACCAAGCATGCCGAGGCGATCCCGTCGAACGGCGACCTTGCCGACCGCATCCGCGCGCTGCAGACGCACGCCTCGCGCATCCAGCACAGCGACAAGCCGCAGTAGACCGGTTTTCCGGCTTTACTTGACACCTCTGAGGTGCGCTCCTTATATCGCCCGGCCTGAAACGGCCGGGCGCTTAGCTCAGCGGGAGAGCGTTCC
>CAVUKJ010000001.1:0-269322 GCA_963742095.1 uncultured Alphaproteobacteria bacterium | reverse complement strand
ATCATAATCCGGAGGTCGGGGGTTCGAGTCCCTCCCCCGCTACCAAATTCGATCAAATGAAGAGTGGCGCAAGCTCGCCCCTAGGCTTGAGCAAGCGTTCACGCACGCAAAAAAAGGCCGGCACAAGTGCCGGCCCAAGTCGCTGGGAGGAACGTGAAACAACCGGACGGGGAGCTCCGCCCGGTCACTGCACTCTTGCGGCCGGTGTGAATTTCCACACCAGCGCGCCACGCAACGTCTCCCCGGTGAGGGAGACGCGGTCGATGTCACCGGCAACGCCGGTGTAATCCTTGTGGCCATAGTCGTCGTGGAGATATTCGACGCGCGCGAGCAGGTTTTCAGTCACCGCGCCTTCGACACCGCCGCCCGCCGACCAGCCGTAATATTTCGCGCCGACGATGGTTGTGGTCACGCCGCCCTCGTGAAAATCGAGATCGGCGACGGCGAGGCCGCCCGCGCCGTACACCAGCCAGCGATCGAAGGCATAGCCGAGCCGGCCGCGCGCGTGGCTCGTCCACTTGACGTCATAGGTATTTGGCTCGCGCGTGACGATCGGATCGGGCGGCGGTAACGCGCCGACACCGTGGGCGTTGCTCCAGCCGAAGTCGCCTTCAAGGCCGGCGACCATCGCGCCCATCTGCCAATTGTAGCCGACGAGTGCACCGCCATCGGTGCCGTTGGTCTTGGCATGCGGCTCGGTGAGGGCGCCGTCCTGTTCGACGCGCGTGCGTCCCCACTCGTAGCCGACGTGGCCGCCGAGATAGAAGCCGGACCAGTCGTAGGTGGCCGCGATGGGCTGCGCCAGCGGCGCCTTGGTGTACATCCGCGTCGGCAGGTCGGCCGCACGTGCCGCCTTTGAAGCCAACGCCGCGAGCGCGGCCACCGCCGCCAGCGGGATCAGGAACGACAGCCGCAGCACCTTGGCGTGGCGTGGCGCGGCCTTGCGGCGCGCAGTTTCTTCGCGCCGCGGCTCGAGAATGCGCACGCTCTTGCCTTCGAACAGATCGCTGTGCCGCGCCAGGATGCGCGCGGCTTCGCGGTCGCGCGATTCAATGAGCGCATCGAACAGACGCTGCCCGGCCCGGCCTACGGCGGCCGCGCATGCGCGGGCCACGGCGCCGAAAATCGCGCCTGCCGTGAGAGACGTTGCCGCTTTCGATTTCGTCATGTGCATTACTCCGCCGAAAAAATCCGTCGACGCGACGCGGGCGTAAGCCCGCGCTATCTTGCTTGTTGGCACGTCAGCCTTGCTTGAGCGTCGTGCCGCAGATGTCGGCCCGAACAAGACCTCCACCTTTCGCCGGCGCATGTAGCATCGCGGTGAGCAGTAAGACTGTGATCAGCATCACGCTCACGCGCGGCCGTCTCGCGAGAAGAATCATCAGGATCATCGCTGGCCCCATTCGATTCTTCGCGCGGCACAGTCCGCCGATTGCGCCGCAGCGAAGTCGGCGGGACAATGTCGGGATGACGACTGTGGCGCGTCCTTCATTCGGGGGACTGCCACAAACATCTTCGTGAACGGCGCTAGCCGATCAGAGGATTGGAGAATCCCGCGACGAGCTTGACGAGATCGGCTTGCCGTCCGGCGCCGGTTTTCTCGAACAATCGACTCAAATGCGTCTTGACCGTGGTGTCGGCGACGCCGAGATTTTGCGCGACTTCCGGCACGCCGCCGACGTCGACAATGGCGAGCAGAACGCGCAATTCCGTCGGCGTGAGATTGTAGGCCTTGCCGATGACACCGGCGGGCGACAGCGCATCAAGCTCCGCTTTGCGCACGAATAGCGCCGCGACGGCCGTATTCATGCCGATGTGATGGCCTTCAATTGCAGTGAGCGGAAGCACCTTGCCGATGTAGTGGTCACCGTTTTTCGCGGCCAGCGGCAGCGAAACGCCCTTGGCGTCGATGGCGGCGTTGCCCGCTGCGGCGAAAATTTCGCGCAGGTTTTGATCGGTGTGGGGATCATTCGCGGTGAGGCGGCCGTGCACCGAGCGCAGCAGCTCGCCGCTGCGCTGAAGCACGTTGCCTGCGGCGTTGGCGTGGACGATGTCGCCATCGGCATCGACCAGGAACATGCCGGCGCTGAGATTGTCGAGGATGTCGGCAAACGTCGCGGCTTCCGCCTGCCGGAGTTCGATCGCCTTTTCGACGACAATCGCGCGACGCATATGAGGTATGAGAATCTGCATGCGTTGGCGCATGTCCTCATCGACGCCGCCGCACGCTTCGGTGCGCAAGAACGTGAGGTAGGCGCAGCTCGTCGGGTTTTTATCGAGTTTGACGCCGGCCGCGTCGATCAAGCCCTGCGGCTGCAGCCAGTCGCGGTAGAAGTCGCTCTTGCGAAAATCGTCGAGCGGAATGAGATCCGCGATGCTCGCGATTCGCTCCAACTCCGGACCAAGCATTGTCGTGATCGGATCGAGATCGCAATAAAACTCGCTGTAAAGCTGGGCAAAACGCGCATCGATGCCGAACTGTTGGCATGCATTGCCCGGTCGTCCCGCTGCGGTCTTCGTCACCAGCAGACAGGCTTGCGCACCGACGAAGCGCGCAGCTTTCGCAAGCACATCTGGCCACAGCGCCGAATTG
This sequence comes from uncultured Alphaproteobacteria bacterium, assembly GCA_963742095.1. Lineage (GTDB taxonomy): Bacteria > Pseudomonadota > Alphaproteobacteria > Rhizobiales > Xanthobacteraceae > Pseudolabrys. Next base: position 266,729 of record CAVUKJ010000001.1, on the reverse strand, counting down.
AGCGCGGCGTCATAGATGTTGCCGGCAAGCTGAATGAATCGTTGCTGATCCTTCACGGAATCGTCCCGCATTCAGTTGATGGCGATGAGTTGGCTAACAGACAGCGCGGCTGGGCATGCGCCGCGGATAATTTGCGCTGATGGCGGCCATGCGCTTTGCAAATGAGTTTTCGAGCATTTGAAATTCGAGATGCGACGATGCGCTAAACGCCGATTTCATGCACTGGCGCCGCTGTCAAGCGAACCAATGCATACCCATGATCGAAAAAATTTGTTTGCAATAAAACCGCGAGCATGGGGTTTACCTAGGCTCACGGCGGCGCGCGTTCTTGGGCGGGAGCGCAAGCGAATTGTTCAGGAGCGCAAGCCGAATATATTCTCGTTTTGGAATTCATTCATCCCATGAGGCCGAGGCATGTTTGAATGGTCCACTGATACCGTTCAGCCGAAGGAACGCTTTTCGTACTGGCGTGAAGCGATTTGCCAGTCGGTGTTCAACATCTCGATCGAAGCGCCGCCCGGACCATTCCAGGCGCGGCTTGCGGCGCGCAACTCCGGCCCGCTGCGCATCGCCACGGGCGAGTTCGAGCGCCTATCTCCTGGTGCGCAATCGCCGCGAGCTCGATGCCGAAGAGACCGAGGGTTACTGCATCTACTTGCAGAAGCGCGGTGACGGCATCATCGAGCAATGCGGTGAAGCCTACACCTATCATCAGAACGATCTTGGACTGTCGGATCTGCGCCTGCCGTTCCGCGCCATCCATGCCGACGGCGGCTCGCGCATCGTCGCCGTGGTGCCGTGCGAGCTGCTCGAGCGGCGCGCACCTTGGGTCAACAAGACCGCGCTGCGCCGCCTGCCGGCCAACTCGACTTATGTCGATCTCGCGCATCGCCACATGCGGCATTTGATGGATGACGACACGATGAGCGAAGCCGCGACCGCGCTTCTCACCGAAAACCTGTGCAACCTGATCGCGCTTGCGACCGCGACCGACATCGCGCCGAGCCGCATGCAGGCGGAATTGCAGATCGAGGCGATGCTCGCCTTCTGCCGGCAGAACCTGCACAACGCCGAGCTGACGCCGCAAATGGTCGCCGATCACGTCGGCGTCTCGCTGCGTACCGTGCACTCGCGCTTCCACCAGATGGGCCAATCCTTCGGCCGCTGGATGCTTGATCAGCGTCTGAACGCCTGCCGCGCCGCGCTGCGGGACGAGAAGCAGCGCAACCTGAATATTTCCGAGATCGCGTACCGCTGGGGCTTCAACGACCTGTCGCATTTCAACAAGTCGTTCCGCACGCATTTCGACCAGACACCGCGCGAGTGGCGAAACGGCCCGGCGGAATAAGACGGCGCTATTCCGCGATCGTCGCGCCGGTGCCGCCGAATTCGGCCGGGAAGTCGGACAGCTTCGGCAGTCCGTCGCGCATCGGCAGCACCGTCTCGGCGTAGTTGACGTGGACGCCCGGCTTGAATTCGAGCGTCGGGATCGTCGCGGTGAAGACGTCGACGAGGCCGATGGTCGGGTGGTTGGTCATCACATGACCGCCGCAGGCCTTGCAGAACTTGCGCGCGCTGAACTTGGTCTTCTGGTAGGTGCCAATCTTCTCGCCGCCGGAGGTGACGCGCACCGCTTCCGGCTTCCACAGGCTGAAGGCATTCACCGGTCCGCCCGACCACGAACGGCAGGAGCGGCAGTGACAGTAGCCCATCGCAGCCGGATTGCCGTTGACCTCGAGTGTGACTGCGCCGCAAAAGCAACTTCCGAAGTGCGCCATCGCCGTTTCTCCAAATGGGGTGGGGGATTGCGGCGGTGCCTAGCAAGCCGTCCGCGGCGCGGCATCGTTCGATCGGGGGATGCGCCACCGGCCCTTGCGCTAGATCAAAAAGAGTTTGGCGGTCCGGCCGTAGCATTAAAAAATGTCAGCCATACGCTTTGCCGCAATCGGACTTGCCGGCGCCGTCGCGTTAGCGGCGCCGGCCGCGTCGGCGCAGAGTTGCGACACCATTTTTCTGTTGCCCTGTCTGATATTCGGAAACCCGGATCTGCAATCGAACCGGCCCGCGGCGCCGCTCGATATCGCGCCGCCGTCCGAGCAGGAGCCGACGGCGCAGCCCGAAGAGCCGGATATGGAGCCGGAGACGGCCGTCGCGCCTCTGCCGCCCGCGGTGGCCGGCCGCTATGCCAGCCTCTATGCGGCGAAGAGTGGCGACCGCTTTCCCGTCCCGGCGGTAAAATTGTCCGTCGTCAATCCGCAGTTCCTGCGCACGGTCGTTGCCTACCCGACGCGCGAGCAGCCCGGCACCATCATCGTCGATCCGAAAAACCATTTCCTCTACCTCGTCCAGGGCGGCGGGCAGGCGATCCGCTACGGGGTCGGCGTCGGCCGCCAGGGCTTCGGCTGGTCGGGCATCGCGACCATCCACGACAAGCAAGAATGGCCGGATTGGTATCCGCCCCGGGAAATGATCGACCGCCAGCCCGAGCTGAGACAGAAGATGAGTGCGTTGCAGAGCGGCATTGGCATGCCCGGCGGGCCGGGCAATCCGCTGGGCTCCCGCGCGATCTATCTCTGGCAGGGCAACAAGGACACGCTCTATCGCATTCATGGCACGGTCGAGCCTTGGACCATCGGCAAGAGCGTGTCGTCGGGCTGCATCCGCATGATCAACCAGGACGTCATCGATCTTTATCAGCGCACGCCGGTCGGCTCGAAGGTCATCGTTCTGTCGCCGACCTGAAGCACCTGATTTCCATGGCGATTATCGGCCGGCGGTAACGCGTTCCTCCCGGCGCGCATCGCTTCGCGCGCGTCTGTCTCGAATTTAGAACGATGTCTCACACCGCCATCACAAGGCCGTCAGGGGCATCATTGCCCGGGGATTTCGGGTTGCCCCTACGGACTGGCAATGGAACAATTGCATCCATAATTCGTCTTTGTACGTAAATCGCTTTGCATGACCTTCCGATAACGTCAGGAGCCGTTCATGGCGCGTACCGCTGCTTCGCCGCTTCCGCGGGATGGCGCCAACGGGCTCGGGCTGGCCGCGCCATCGCTCGATGAGGCGCGCGGGCACTGGCGCGAGGCGTTCCGACGCGTGCGCGGCGAGACCGAGGCGCGCGCGGCGCATCTGTCGGCGGAAGACCAGATCGTGCAGTCGATGGCGGATGCCTCGCCGACGAAATGGCACCGCGCCCACGTCACCTGGTTCTTCGAGCAGTTTCTGCTCGTGCCACACGATCCCTCGTACAAGATCTTCGACGAGCGCTTTCCCTTCCTGTTCAACTCCTACTACGTGGCCGCCGGCCCGCGTCACGCGCGGCCGCAGCGCGGCCTGATCACCCGTCCGAACGGCGAGGATGTCGCCGGTTATCGCGCCCATGTCGACAAGGCCGTGGAGTGGCTGATCCAGACAGTGCCGGCGGCGGACGCGCGGCGCGTGTTCGAGACCCTCGAGATCGGCCTGCATCACGAGCAACAGCATCAGGAATTGCTGATCACCGACATCCTGCATGCCTTCGCGCAGAATCCGACCGACCCGGCCTACGATGCAAACTGGAAGATGCCGCACGCTGCGCCCGGGCCGCGCGGCGTCTACGCCGATGTGCCGTCGGGAATTCATGCCGTCGGCCACGACGGTGACGGCTTTTGCTTCGACAACGAGACGCCGCGGCACGACGCGCTGGTCGCCGATATGCGCATCGCGCGGCATCTCGTCACCAATGCCGAGTGGCTCGAATTCATCGAGGCCGGCGGCTACGCGACGCCGGCGCTCTGGCTGTCGGATGGCTGGGCGACTGTACAGACCGAGGGCTGGCAGGCTCCGGGCTACTGGCGGCACACCGACGGCCGCTGGCAGGCGATGACGCTGGCGGGGCTGAAACCCGTCGATCCGTCCGCACCGGTGATGCACGTCAGCTATTACGAAGCCGACGCGTTTGCCCGCTTTGCCGGCAAGCATTTGCCGAGCGAGTTCGAGTGGGAAGTGGCGGCGCGCGAAAACGTGATTGCGGACGCGTTCGGCATTGCTTGGCAATGGACGCGCAGCGCCTATCTGCCTTATCCGGGATACCGGGCCGAAGAGGGTGCGCTCGGCGAGTACAACGGCAAGTTCATGGTCAACCAGATGGTGTTGCGCGGCTCTTCGCTGGCGACGCCGGATGGGCATGCGCGCCTGAGTTACCGCAATTTCTTTTATCCGCCGTCGCGCTGGCAGTTCACCGGCCTGCGGCTGGCCGAGTTCAATTGAGGAAACCACGATGGTCGCGCTTGCACGCTCCCGCCGCCTGCCGCAAACAGCCGAGGAGCATTTCGCCGCCGATGTGCTCGCCGGCCTGACGGCGACCCCGAAAAGCCTGCCGCCGAAATATTTCTACGACGCGGTCGGTTCAGAACTTTTCGAGCGCATCACCGAATTGCCGGAATATTACCCGACCCGTTGTGAGATGAAGATCCTGAAGGATCACGCTCGCAACATCGCGGATTTGATCCCGCAAGGCGCGGCGCTCATCGAGTTCGGCAGCGGCTCGAGCAAGAAGGCGCGCATCGTGCTGGGCGCTGCGGCCTCGAGGCTCGCGGCCTACGTGCCGGTCGACATCTGCCGCGAGATGATCGAGCAGGAGGCCGTCGAGCTGCGGCCCGACTTCCCGCAGGTGAAAGTGCTGCCGGTGACCGCCGACATTACGCAGATGTTTCCGTTGCCGCCGGAAGCGAAAGCCGCGCCGATACGCGTCGGTTTTTTCCCCGGCTCGACCATCGGAAATTTCGAACCGCACGAGGCGGCGGCCTTCCTGCGCCATGCCGGAAAAACCCTCGGCGGCCGGGCGCGGCTCATCATCGGCGCCGATCTCATCAAGTCGGCCGACGTCCTCAACGCCGCCTATAACGACAAGCAAGGCGTCACTGCCGCCTTCAACCTCAATCTGCTCAAGCGCATCAACCGCGAGCTCGGCGGCAACTTCCGGCTTGAATGCTTCGAGCATCACGCCTTCTACAACCGCGAGCGCAGCCGCATCGAAATGCATCTCGCCAGCCTGAAGCGGCAGAAGGTGAAGGTCGCCGGTGAGACCGTCGACTTCCGCGCCGGCGAGACCATCCACACCGAGAACAGCTACAAATATAGCGTCGAGTCCCTTGCGGCTTTGGCGCGCGGCGCCGGCTGGCGCCCGCTCGCGGCGTGGACCGATGCGCGGAAGTATTTCTCGATCCAGGTTTTCGAGCTGGCCGACGAGCCGCCGCTGCGCGCCGCGGAGTAGCTTCCCGAAGGCACGCTCCTGCGCTAAGTCATGCCGCCCGGCCGCCCCGGCTGGGCGCGTGATTTTTCAGGGTAGGCGTCATGAAGATTGTCGGGTTTGAAGCAAATAACGGCTCGCGGCTGGGCGTGGTCGAGGGTGACAATGTCATCGATCTGCAGGCGGTGGATGCGAGTTTGCCAACCGATTTGGGCGAGGTGCTGCGCAAGAACAACGGCGATTTGAAGCCGCTCGGCGAGCTTGCCAAGAAGGCACCGGCCTCGGCGCGCCGCCCGCTCGCCGGACTGAAATACACGCTGCCGGTGGCGCGGCCCGGCAAGATCGTGTGCCTGGGGCTGAATTATCTCGACCACGTCAAGGAAGGTCCGCAGAAGGACAACATTCCGAAATACCAGTCCATCTTCTTTCGCATGCTGTCGTCACTGACGCCGCCGTTGATGCCGTTGATGCGTCCGAAAAAATCGATCCAGCTCGACTACGAGGGTGAGCTGATCGTGGTCATCGGCAAGCGCGCCAAGCACCTCACGCTCGAGAACGCGACCGACTGCGTCGCAGGCTACACGTGCGGCATGGAAGGCTCGGTCCGCGAGTATCAGCGCCACACCACGCAGTGGGGGATGGGCAAGAATTTCGATCAGACCGGCAGCGTCGGCCCCTGGATGGTGACGGCTGACGAACTGCCGAAGGGCGGCAAGGGCCTCAAGATCGAGACGCGGCTCAACGGCAAGACCATGCAGTCGTCCAACACCGACCACTTCATGTTCCCGGTGGCGGAGTCGCTGGTCTACCTGACCGAGGGCATGACGTTGGAGCCGGGCGATATCCTGTTCACCGGCACGCCGTCCGGCGTCGGCCACGCGCGCAAGCCGGAGCCGGTGTGGATGAAGGCCGGCGACACGGTCGAGGTCGAGATCCAGGGCATCGGGGTGCTGCGCAATCCGATTGCAGACGAAAAATAGTCACGGCGCGCGAAAGCGCTGGACGAATGTGGGGAGGATGACATGAAGCGTATTGCGATTACGGCCGCCGTTGTTGCTGCCGTGGCTGGCGGCTTTGCCGTTCCGGCCGCGGCGGAGTGGCCGAACGATCGGCCGATCCGCGTGCTGGTCGGCTTCGGACCGGGCGGCGGCACCGATATCGTCACGCGCATCATCGCGCAGCCACTGTCCGAATTGCTGCACCAGACCGTGCTGGTCGAGAACAAGCCCGGCGCCGGCGGCACCATCGCCTCGAACGATGTCGCGAAGGCCGCGAAGGATGGCTACACCGCGACCATGATCAGTACCGGCCACGCGATCTCGGCGGTGATGCTCAAGTCGCAGCCTTACGACGCCGTCAAGGATTTCGCCGCGGTCGCAATGGTCGCCAATTCCGGTTTTGTCGTCGTGGCGCGCAAGGATTTCGCCGCCAACGACATCAAGGGGCTGGTCGCGCTCGCCAAGGCCTCGCCGGGAAAACTGAACTTCGCCAGCGTCGGCGTCGGCTCGACGCAGCATTTCGCCGGCGAATTGTTGGCGCAGGACACCGGCATCAAGGTCACGCACGTGCCCTACCGCGGCACGCCGGCGCTGGTGACCGCGCTGCTCGCCGGGCAGGCCGACTACGGCGTCGAACTCGTGCACGCGGTGCAGGGCCAGGTGCAGGCGGGTACGCTGAAATTGCTCGCCGTCGGTTCGCCCGAGCGCTGGCCGACGATTCCCGACGTGCCGACGGTGGCCGAGCAGGGGGTCGCGGGCTATTCCGTGACCGGTTGGTACGGCTGGGTCTACCCGGCCGGTACGCCGCAGCCGATCGTGGACAAGACTTACACCGCGCTGAAAGAAGTCCTTGGGCGCCCGGCCATCCGCGAGCAGCTCGCCAAGGTCGGAGCCGTGGTCAATCTCAAGGGGCCGGCCGAATTCCAGAAGCGTCTCGCCGACGATGTCGCGAAATGGAAAGCGGTGCGCGACAGAGCGGGGCTCGAACCGAACTAGCCGGGTGGCGTTATCCGTCGATTATCAAAGAGGGTGAAATGGCTGATCAATTCAACGTACTCGTGATTTGCGGCTCGCTGCGCAAAAACTCCTACAATGCGGCGCTCACGCGTGCGCTGCCGGCGCTGGCGCCGCCGGAGATGAAGCTGATCACCGCGCCGCCACTCGACAGCTTCCCGCTCTACAACGCCGACATCCAGGAGGCCTCGGGCTTTCCGCCGGCGGCGGAGAACATGTTCACCGCTGTAAAGGCCGCCGATGGCGTGCTGTTCGTGACGCCGGAATACAACTGGTCGATGCCGGGCGTGCTCAAGAACGCCATCGACTGGGTGTCGCGCATGAAGGACCAGCCGTTCAGCGGCAAGCCGGTCGCGATCCAGTCCTGCTCGCAAGGGCCGCTCGGCGGCGCCCGCATGCAGTATCACTGGCGCATGTCGATGACGTTCCTCAACGCCTTCATCTTCGGCACGCCGGAAATCTTCGTCGGCGCCGCGCAGACCAAGTTCGACAAGGACACGCTCGAGCTGAAGGATCAGCCGACCAAGGACGCCGTCAAGGCGCAGCTCGCGGCCTTCGCCAAGTTCATCAAGCGCATCAAGGCGGGCGCCTAGCCCGCGGGCTGCGCCCGCTTGGGGAAGAGCTGAGGCCGCAGCTTGGGGTGGCCCGCCATCATCTTCGGCGCATAGGGCGCTTCGGCGCCGAGCTCTTCGGCTGCGTGCCAGGCCCAGCGCGGATCCCACAGCGCGGCGCGGCCGATGCAGATGAGGTCGGCCTTGCCGGAGGCCACAATGTCCTCGGCCATGCGCGGGTCCATGATCAGGCCGACCGACATGGTGATAATGCCGGTCTCCTTTTTCACCTTCTCGGCGAACGGCACCTGGTAGCCGGCCGACAGCGGGATCTTCTGCGCCGGCGACAGGCCGCCGGTCGAGACGTCCATGTAGTCGAGGCCGCGCTTCTTCAGTTCCTTGGCAAGCAGGACGGTCTCCTCCGGCGTCCAGCCGCCATCGACCCAGTCGGTCGCCGAGACGCGCATGCCGATCGGCTTCTGCTCCGGCCAGGCCTTGCGCACCGCCTCGAACATCTCCAGCGCAAAGCGCATGCGGTTCTCGGTCGAACCGCCGTATTCGTCGGTGCGCTGGTTGGACAGCGGCGACAGGAATTGGTGCGTCAGGTAGCCGTGCGCGCCGTGCAGCTCGATCACGTCGTAGCCGATGCGGTCGACGCGCTTGGCGGCCGCGACGAATTCGGCGATCACGCGCTTGATGTCGTCCTTGGTCATCGCCTTCGGCACCGGCCAGCCGGTATCGTAAGGAATTGCCGACGGCGCTTCGGGCGTCCAGGCGTCCGGGCCTTCGAGGATCGGCTTGCCGCCGGCTGCCGGCGGCATCTGCGGACCCTTGCGGCCGGCATGGGCCAGCTGCACGCCGAGCTTGGCGACGCCGTACTGACGGCAGAAGTCGTGCACGCGCTTGAGCGCCTTTTCGTTGTCGTCCGAATACATGCCGGCGCAGCGCGGCGAGATGCGGCCTTGCGGATTGACGTCGGTCATCTCGGTCATGACGAGGCCGGCGGCGCCGAGCGACATATTGCCGAGGTGCATCAGGTGCCAGTCGTTGGCCGAGCCGTTGTCGGAGTTGTACTGGCACATCGGCGAGACCACGATGCGGTTGGGCAGCGTGAGCCCACGCATGGTGAGCGGCGAGAACAGAGCGCTAGCCATTGTCGGATTGTCCTTTCGAGCGGAGACTTAAATGCCGGCGTGGTAGGCGTGCATGCCGACGACGAGGCAGCAGATCGCCCAGAAGATGCAGAATTCGATCCCGCCAATCACCCAAATCCAGCACTTCGTCAACTTGTACGTTGCCGCAGCCGCCACCAGCAGATGGATGAAGGCGATGAAAGCCACATATTGGAGATAGATGCCGAAAAACAAGCCGATGCAGAGCACAGTCTCGATCGCGCCGGCGACATACATCCAGAAGGCCGGCGGCTTGAAGCCGGCCTTGACGAAGAATTCGAGCGTCGCCGGCACCGTGAACTTGCCGACGATGTGCGGGATAAAGAACAGCGCGCAGATGATGCGCAGGATGTTGAATTCGTTGAACAGGTTGAATTTGTCGGCCCACGACATCAGGCGTCCCCCCGGCTTTTTCTTGTGCCGTGAAAAATCGCACTTCTAGGCCCGCGCGCCAAGCCCTATCCTGAATGTAGTTTCAGCCGGAGACGTGCATGAGTGGGCCGCAGCAAGAACTCTCTTTCACTTACTTTCCCGACAATTACCGCTGGTCGCACGGCCTGCTGATCGGGCTCAACATGGCGCCGTGGGGCGGCGCGGAAATCGGCGAGGTCAATCGCGTCGGCCTGCGCCTGAAGGATCGCGTCGGCGACGACGATGCCTGGTTTCGCGAGTGGGCGCGCGAGGCGCGCGCGGTCGAGGATGCGCGGCCGCGAGCGATCGCTGAGGGGTTCGGCACCGTCAGTGGCGCGCAATATCTGCAACGCGCCAGCGCCTACTACCATGTCGGCGAGCGCTTCCTGCAGCCGAAGAGCAAGGAGGGCAACGACGCCTATATGCGCGGCGTGAATTGCCTTCGCGACGCGGCCAAATATCTCAAGCGGCCGAAGCTCGAGCACGTCGAGATTCCCTATGGCGATACGACATTGCCGGCGATCTACGTTCATGCCGAGCCGGCCAATGGCGGCGGCAAGGTGCCGGCCATGGTGTTCTTCGACGGGCTCGATGTCACCAAGGAGATTCAATATCTCAAGGGCGTCGCCGATCTCGCGGCGCGCGGCATCGCCTGCCTGATCGTCGACGGGCCGGGCAACGGCGAAAGCATCCGCTTTCGCGGCCTCTATCTGCGCCCTGATACCGAGCACTACGCGACGCCGGTGTTCGACTATCTCAGCCAGCGCCCCGAGGTCGACCCGAAACGCATCGGCGTCATGGCGATCAGCCTTGGCGGCTACTACGCGCCGCGCGCGGCCGCCTTCGAACAGCGCTTCGCCTGCTGCATCGCCTGGGGCGCGCAGTGGGACTATCAGAGGATCTGGCGCGATCGCTTCGAACGCCTGGCGCAGGCGCAGACGCCGTCACTTTCGGTCGCCCATCAGCACATCGCCTGGGTGCTGAACGTCAAGACGCAGGACGAGGTGCTCAAAGCGCTCGAGCCGTTCAAGCTCGACGGCGTGGTGCAGAAGATTACGTGCCCGTTCCTGATGCTGCACGGCGAGGGCGACGAGCAGATTCCATTGCCCGAGGCGCGCAAATGCTTCGATGCCGTCGGCTCGAAGCAGAAGACGTTCAAATTATTCACGCGCGAGGAGGGCGGCTATCACCACTGCCAGATCGACAACCAGAGCATCTGCTCGGCCTATATGTGGGACTGGCTCGAGCAGATTTGCAGCCGGCACGCTGACTATTGCTCCACCTTGATGTTGTTGTTGCGGATCACCTCGCCCCAGCGCGCGACCTCGCTGTGCATGAACGACGCGCGCCGCCGCCGTCGACAGCTGCCCCTTCGGGAAGGGTTCGAAGCCTTCCGTTTCCCAGCGCTTGAGCAGCGCCGGATCGGCCATGACCTCCTGCACCGCGGCGTTGAGCGCCTTGATCACCGGCTCGGGCGTTGCCGCCGGCACGAACAGGCCCTGCCAAAAGACGATGTCGAGCTTCGGGCCGAGCGCGGTCACGAGGCTTTCAGCCGTGGGCAACTGCGGGTTCTTCTCTTTCGAGGTGATGGCATAGGCCTTCAACTTGCCGGCCGTGACCTGCGGCACCACCGACTGCGGCGTGCCGAAGAAGAGATCGACGTGGCCGCCGAGCAGATCGGTCATCGCCGGCGCCGCGCCACGATAGGGAATCTGATCGATCGAAACCTTCGCCTCCTGGGCGACAAGCGTGGTGGTGAGATGTCCGGTCGCGCCGTAGCCCGGGATCGCCGCCTTCAGCGTCTGCTTTTTCATCAGCGCCAGCAGTTCGCTGAGATTGTTCGGCGCGAGGGTGCCGCGGCCGACCAGCACCAGCGGGTTCTTGTTGACGAGGATGACCGGCGTCAAATCCTTTTCGGTGTCGAACGGCAAATTCTTGTAGAGCGTGACGTTCGCCGAAATCTGCGAGTTGTGCAGCAGCACCATGTAGCCGTCGGGCGTCGCACGCACGACCTTGTTGGTGGCGACGGTGGTGCCGCCGCCGGTGACATTTTCGACGATGACGTTCTGCTTGAGCTTGGCCGACAGCGAATTGGCGATTTCGCGCGCGGTGGTGTCGGTCGGACCGCCGGCCGGGTAGGGCACGATGATGGTGATGGTCCGGCTCGGATAGTTTTGCGCCGAGGCGGTTGCTGCGAACGCAAAGGCCGAGAGAACGGCGAATAGAACGCCGGCGAAGCGGGTCACGATGTTCCTCCCTTTGGCTTTATTATTGTTGTTTTGAGGCGAAGCTTACGCTTCGGCCCCGTTCGCCAACAAGTGGGAGGGCTCGGGTTCCGGGGCCTCTTAGAGCTTCTTACCCTTGAGCCAATTCTCGCCCTTGGCGTAGAGCGCCGCGAGCGGCGGGCCGTCGAGACCGGGCAACTCGTCTTTGATGCGGTAGCCGATCTTGTGCTGCAGGTAGGCGAGGTGGCAATAACCTTCGGGGAATGTGGCCAATAACTTCTGGTCAAGCACCGGATGCGTGCCGGGGGTGACCGGATCGAGACGGTCTTTCTCGTAAGCAAGCCGGCGCAGCACGAGCCCCCACTTGCCACGCCGCTTCTCCAGGAAGTCGTAGAACTTTCCCGAGCAGGTGACGTCGCACAGCACGCCTTCCACCATTGCGCGCTGCTGGATCGCCATGCGCGTCTGGGCGACCGCGCGCTTGCCCTTGATGTCGATCGTCATGCCGCCGAGCGTATGCATGATGCGCACGCCGCGGTCGTAGCCGTCCTGGCTGACCTTGATGAAGTCCTCGTAGCTGCCTTGAAACCAGGTGGCCCACATTTGGCCGTCCTTGTGCCAGACCGTGCGGAAGCGGTCCCACATGCGGCCGTCGCGCCACATCACCCAGTTCTCGATGATTTCGCGAATGGCGAGCCGGTCGGCGGTGTCGCGCGGCATTCTTGTCTCCCCCCCCCGTGCTCGCTTGTCGCGAGCTTCGTCCGTTGCAACAATGACCGACGCCAACGGCCGCCACAAGGCCGCGGCAGTGGGAGAGACCGAATGGCAAGACTTGCGGGCAAGGTGGCGCTCGTCACCGGCGGGGCCAAGGGCATCGGCCGGCATTATTCGCAGGCGCTTGCCGGGGAAGGCGCGCGTGTCATGATCGCCGATATCGAGGACGGCAGCGCGCTCGCGAGCGAACTCGCCCAGCGCCACGGCGCCAATTCGGCGGCCAGCGCGGCGTTCGACGTCAGCGATGAGAAGCAGGTGCAGGACCTGGTCGCGAAGACCATCGAGCGTTTCGGGCAGATCGATGTGCTGGTCAACAACGCCGCGTTCTACGCCAAGCTGAAACCGCGCAATTTCGACGAATGGGACGTCGCCACCTTCGACAAGGTGCTTGCGGTGAACATCCGCGGGCCGTGGCTGATGGTCAAGCATGTCGCGCCGCACATGAAGACGCGGCGCTCCGGCAAGATCATCAACATCGCCTCCGGCGCCGCCTACAAAGGCGTGCCGCGCATGCTGCCTTACGTCAGTTCGAAGGGCGCGATGATCGCCTTCACCCGCGCGCTGTCGCGCGAGCTCGGCGAGTTCGGCATCGCGGTCAATTCGCTGTCGCCCGGCTATATCCTCAGCGACACCGGGCTCGAGAACGCCACCCACGTCGAAGAAGAGCGCATGCCGGTGCGCAACAGCCGCGCCTTCAAGCGCGACGGCTACCCCGAGGACCTGCTCGGAACTCTGATCTTCCTCGCCTCGAGCGACAGCGATTTCGTCACCGGACAGTCGATCGTGGTCGACGGCGGCTCGGTCAACAATTGAGCGCGGTCCAAGTCTTGATTCCGCTTCGGTTTCGGCAGCGGCGGCATCCAGTCATAGCCACGCCACATTTGCGGTATCCTCGTTAACCTTAAGAATTAAATGGCATTTTAACGATATTCGCCATTTGTTAACCTCGCTAAACGCTGGCGCGGAGGGCATCAGGCGGGCAAGATTTGCGAGATGTGGCCGTGGGTTGTCGCCCTCGCTGCCGATTGCCCCCACGGCAAACTGCAGAGCGCTTGAGGCAGCAACGCCTCCGCCGGCTTCCTTGCACTGGCTCGTCGGAATCTCCAGCCCGCGGAAGGTCGGCCCGAAGCGGCCGTGCACGAGCGCTTTCGCTTTTGCAGAAAATGAAGGAGCAGCTGAAAGTGGCGGCAGGCACACTGGTCGGTCAAGCGCGCGGCGACGCGGTCAGCATTTCCGCGTCGGGCACGTGGACGGCTGAGTACGCGCGCACGCTCGAGCCGCTGGTCGAAGCCGCCGTCAGCGCCAAGACCGCCGCGCGCAGCGTCGCCATCGACGTGGCGCAGATCGATCGCATCGATACTTACGGCGCCTGGCTGATCGAGCGCACGCTGCGCGCCTGGACCAGCCAGGGCGTCGAAGCGCGCATCATCGGACTGCCCGACCGCCACCGCGGCCTGTTCGAGAAGGTGCAGGCCGGCACCCAGAAATTGTCACCGCTGCCGCGCCGCGAAAACCGCGTCATCGCGACGCTCGAGAGCGTCGGCCGCACCATGGCGTCGGTCGGTGACGACGCGCGGCTGCTGTTCCAGATGGGCGGCGCCGTCATGCTCGCCTTCATGCGGATCCTGGTGCGTCCGCACACCTTCCGCTTCACCTCGATGATCAATCATCTCGAGCGCGTGGCGTGGAACGCGGTGCCGATCATCCTGATGATCACGCTTCTGATCGGCGCCATCATCGCCCAGCAGGGCATCTTTCATTTCCGCACCTTCGGCGCCGACATCTATGTCGTCGACATGGTCGGCGTGCTGGTGCTGCGCGAATTGGGCGTCGTCATCGTCTGCATCATGGTGGCCGGCCGCTCCGGCAGCGCCTACACCGCCGAGCTCGGCTCGATGAAGATGCGCGAGGAGGTCGATGCGCTGCGCACCATGGGCTTCGACCCGGTCGAGGTGCTCATCCTGCCGCGCATTCTCGCGCTCATCATCGCGGTGCCGCTGCTCTCCTTCCTCGGCGCCATGGCCGCGCTTTACGGCGGCGGCCTCGTTGCCTGGCTTTATGGCGGCATCAATCCGACGGTGTTCATCTCGCGGTTGCGCGACGCGATCTCGCTGCAGACCTTCGAGGTCGGCATAATCAAGGCGCCGTTCATGGCACTGGTCATCGGCCTCGTCGCCTGCGTCGAAGGCCTGCAGGTGCAGGGTAGCGCCGAGTTGCTCGGCACCAAGACGACGGACTCGGTGGTGAAGTCGATCTTCCTGGTCATCGTGGTCGACGGCGCTTTCGCCATGTTCTTCGCCTCGATCGGGATCTGACGCATGACGATCGACCAGCAAGATCATGTGATCAAGGTTCGCGACCTGGTCGTGGACTTCCAGTCGCATCGCGTGCTCAACGGCGTCAATGTCGAGCTCAACCGCGGCGAGGTGCTCGGCTTCGTCGGCGCTTCGGGCGCCGGCAAATCGACGCTGGCGCGCACCATCATCGGCCTGCTGCCGAAGCGCGCCGGCTCGATCGAGATCCTGGGCGTCGATATCGACAAGGCCGACGACGACCAGAAACGGGCGATCGACCGCCGCTGGGGCGTGCTGTTCCAGCAGGGCGCGCTGTTCTCCTCGCTGACCGTCGGCAAGAACGTCGAGTTCCCGATCCGCGAATATCTGCGGCTGTCGAACAAGCTGACCACCGAGATCGCCATCGCCAAGCTCGAGATGGTTGGCCTCAGCCCCGACGTCTATCGCGAATATCCGTCCGAACTGTCCGGCGGCATGATCAAGCGCGTCGGACTTGCGCGCGCGCTGGCGCTCGACCCGGAGATCCTGTTCCTCGACGAGCCGACCTCGGGCCTCGACCCGATCAGCGCCGGCGATTTCGATCAGCTCATTCTGACGCTGCAGGAAACACTGGGCATCTCGGTGTTCATGGTCACCCACGACCTCGACAGCCTGCACCGCGTCTGCGACCGCGTCGCGGTGCTGGGCGAAGGCAAGATTATCGAAGCGGGCAACATGGAGCGGATGCTGGCGTCGCAGCATCCGTGGTTGACGTCGTATTTCCATGGCGCCCGCGCGCACGCGGACTGGCATGTGCGAGTGAAGGGTTAACAGTGGAGTAGGTCGATGGAGGACAGAGCGAAATACGTCCTGATCGGATTGTTCACGTTCGTCGTCATCATCGGCGCGTTCGGTTTCGTCTATTGGCTGCATGCGACTTCGAGCACCAAGGACAGTGCCTTCTACCGCGTGATCTTCTCCGGTTCGGTGAGCGGCCTGCGCCCCGGTGCGCCGGTGCTGTTCAACGGCATTCGCGTCGGCGAGGTGTCGAACCTCGGCCTCACCGACAATCCAGCCGAAGTCGCAGCGACGCTCGCCGTCAGCCCGAAGACCCCGGTCCGCTCCGACACGACTGTGTCGCTCGACTATGCCGGCCTGACCGGCATCGCCTCGGTGTCGCTCAAGGGAAATCTGGGTTCGGCGCCGCCGCTCGAGAAGGTGGGCGATGAGCTGCCGACCTTGCGCGCGCAATCGGCCTCCGGCGACATGTCATCGGCCGCGCGAGAGACACTAGCGCACGTCGACGCGATCCTGACGCAGAACCAGGAGTTGCTGCACAAGTCGATCAAGAACATCGAGACCTTCACCGATGCGCTGGCGCGCAACAGCGACAACATCGACAGCATCCTGAAGAACGGTGCGGCGACCGTCGCGTCGGTCAAGCAGCTGTCCGACAATCTCGACAAGCGTACGGCCGACATCACGGCCGGCGTCCTCCAGGTGACAGAATTCGGCCAACAAGCAGATCAACATCGTCGGCGCCGACGCCCACCGCGCCATCAACAATGTCGAAAAGGCGGTCATGGATCTTGCCAAGCATCCATCGCGCCTCCTGTTCGGCGGCAGCCAATAGCGAGTTCGCCACCACGAGCCTCCGGGACCGGCGTCTTGCCGGCCCTTTCTTTTTGGAGGACAGTTGGGCCGCCAAGACCGGGAGAATTCGCCATGGACATCGTTCAGGTGGGGCCGGGTTTCGCGGCCGAACTGCGCGGCGTTACGCTTTCCGACATTGCCGCCGACGATGCCGCGTACAAGGCGGTGCGCGCGGCGTTCGAGGAACATTCGGTGCTGGTCTTCCGCGGCCAGCAGGTGACCGACGACATCCAGCTTGCCTTCTCGCGCCGGTTCGGGCCGCTCGAGGTCACCAAGGTCGGCGCCATCGGCACCGGCACCAACCTCATCATCCTTACCACCATCGGGCCCGACGGCAAGGTCGTGCCACCCGACTCGCGGCTTGCGCTGCGCAATAAGGCCAACCAGCTCTGGCACACCGACTCCACGTTCAAGCAGATCCCGGCGCTGTCCTCGGTGCTGTCGGCGCGCATTGTTCCGGCGCATGGCGGCGAGACCGAGTTCGTCTCGACGCGGCTCGCCTTCGAACGCCTCGATGCGGCGGCGCAGAAGCGGCTGGAGAACTATTTCGTCTGGCACGATTACGCACATTCGCGCGGCAAGATCGCCGCGGATCTCGCCAGTCCGGAGGAGCGCGCCGCGCTGCCGCCCGCCTGCTGGCGCATGGTGTGGAAGAATCCGGTCAACGGCCGCAGCGCGCTTTATCTTGCCTCGCATGCCTACGCGATCGAGGGCATGGAGCAGGCGCCCGCGCAGAAGCTGCTGGCCGAGCTGATGGATGCCGCGACCGCACAGGGCCTGAGCTACATACACCGGTGGAAGGACGGTGACGTCGTCATGTGGGACAACCGCGCCACCATGCATCGCGGCCGGCCGTGGCCGGCGCAGGAGGCGCGGCTGATGGTGCGCTCCACCATCCAGGCGGGCGAGGCCGACGGCTTGGCCAGCGTCCGCCCGCCGGCAAGGCAGGCGGCGGAATAGCTGGACGGCGGCGGCGCCGATACCCAGTTAAAGGGCGAAAACAGGCATTTCCGTTGGCCGGCGAAACCGGCTATAGTAGTTGCAAATCAAACTAATCGTCTTTCCGGAGGAAGCTCATGTCCGTTGCGACCCATCCCGGCGACAGCAAGCACAACATCCAGGCCGCGCGGCGCGCCTATTACGACAAGGCCGCCAAGTTCCACATGGCGCCGCTTTGGGAGGTGCTGAAGTCGCTGGTGACGCCGGAGCCCAAGTCCGCTTGCGTGCCGGCGCTGTGGAAGTTCTCCGACGTCAAGAAGCTGATGATGGAAGCGGGCGACGTCATCACCGCCGAGGAGGCCGAGCGCCGCGTGCTCGTGCTGGAAAATCCCGGCGAGACCGGCAAGTCGCGCATCACCAATTCGCTGTTCGCCGGCATCCAGCTCATCCTGCCGGGCGAGATCGCCGACGTGCACCAGCATGTCGCTTCCGCCATCCGCTTCGTGCTCGAAGGCGACGGCGCCTACACCGCGGTCGAGGGCGAGAAGTCGATGATGCGTCACGGCGACTTCATCATCACCGCCAACTGGGCGCCGCACGACCACGGTAATCCCGGCAAGCAGCCGGTGATGTGGCTCGACGTGCTCGACCTCCCGACCATCAACCACTTCGAGACGTCGTTTGCGCGGCATCCCGAAGAGAAGATGCAGAAGACCAATCACGACGACGGCGACTCGTTCGAGCGCTACGCCTCCGGCGTGCTGCCTGACGGCGCGCCGGCGCACATGAACCGCTCGCCGGTGATCAATTATCCGTATTCGAAGATGCGGCCGATCCTGCAACGGCTGAAGGACACCGGCGACGTCGACAAGCGTCATGGCGCGCGCGTGCGCTACGCCAATCCGATCAACGGCGGCTCGGTGCTGCCGACGATGGGCGCCAACCTTGCGCTGCTGCCGAAGGGCTTCAAGGGCGAGCCCTACCGCTCCACCGACGGCACCATCTTCGCCGTGGCCGAGGGCAAGGGCACGACCACGATCGACGGCAAGCCGTTCGAGTGGGGCGTCAACGACGTGTTCGTGGTGCCGCCGTGGCAAGAGTATCGGCACATTGTCGGCAGCGAGGACGCCGTGCTGTTCTCGATCTCCGACCGCCCGGCGCAGGAAGCCCTCGGCATCTGGCGCGAAGGGAACTGACCGCCCATATCCGGGTTATCGCGGCTGCGCCGGTCCGGCGCAGCCGTTTGCTTTAGACGAGAGCGTTAGATGCAATTGCAACAACTGACCGCCGGCCACGGCGCATTGACCGCGGTGCGCACCGGCCAAGGCCGCGACCTGGTGATCCTGCATTCGCTGCTGGCCGACCGCACCGCCTTCGATCCGGTGCTCGATGCGCTCGCGGCGAAATTTCGCGTCACTCTCATCAATTTGCCCGGCTTCCACGGCTCGCAGCCGCCGCCGCTGGCGCTGATGGACGCCTACGTCGCGACTATCGAAGACGGCTTCGACGAATTCGACATCGCCACGGACGCGGTGCTGCTCGGCAACGGCTTCGGCGGCACCGTGGCGCTGGCCTTCGGCATCGCGCATCCCGAGCGCATCTCGAAACTGGTGCTGAGTGACGCGGCGGCCTGTTTTCCGCCGCAGGGACGCGAGGCCTTTGCCGTGATGGCGCAGAAGGTCGCAGAAAGCGGGCTCGGCGCCGTTGCCGAGATCGCCGCCAAGCGCGTGCATTCGCCGGCCTATCTGGCGGCGCATCCGGAAGCGATCGAGACGCGCAAGCAGGTGCTGCTGAAAATCCATCCCAAGGCGTTCCAGGCCGCCTGCAAGATTCTGCAGGAGGCGGATCTCGTGCCCGAATTGCATCGCCTGCGCGTGCCGACGCTGGTCGTGTGCGGCGAGCTCGACCAGGCGACGCCGCCCGCGCTCAACAAAGAGATCGTCGAGAAGGCCGCCGGCGCGAAGTACGTCGAACTGCCCGGCTGCGGCCACTGCCCGCCGCTCGAACAGCCGCAGCAATTTTTGGCCGCGATCGGCGAGTTTGTGGGGCTGTAGTTATTCCGGGTGCGCAATGTCCGTTATTGGGGGCATAACGGACTTGGCGCGGACATGCCGCCATGTCCGCTAATGACCCAAAGCGGACATGGGTTTGGGACCGAACCTCACGTTTTCAAATCAAATTCTTTGAGCTTCCTCGATGCCGTGCCGAACTGGCCTAGTTGGTAGACGGCCGCGCCGACGGGCGAAAAAGTGAACGGTTCAAACGGTTCGGCGAGCAGCCTGTCGAGGTAGATCCGGGGTGCGATGCCGGTGCTGACATGCGGGTTAAAGTGCTCGCCGGAACTTTTTGCAACAAACGTGGAAACGTATTCGATCAATACAGGGTCAATAACGCGATCATCGGGCGTCGTGACGAACGCACCTGAATTTCCGCTCGGCACCGTGAATGGGGCCACGGCGGTGATCAGGTCACTTTGCAGTTTGAGTAATTCAGGGGTTGGCTTCGCGACAATGCCCGAGAGACCCAAATCCTTGGTCGGGATGTAGTAGTACTTGAAGGCTTCCAGCTTCATCCCAGCCACATTGGCTCGGGCGAAGACCTTGCCGGCGGCGTCATAGACTTTGTTGAGGTCCGCCGTACGGACGAACCGCTGGATCATCGTGACGTGAGGGCGATGCGTCGCATCCAGGGCAAATCCTTGTGGGAATATCTTTAGGTGGCTGGCGTTCACGGCTTCGGCATGTCGGAGCATCGTGGCACCCGGCTCCAGCAGGATGTCGATGGCAGTGACCGGGGACTGTTCAAACGGGAAGATTTGCCCCCAATCTGTCTTCATGCTCGCGACGGTCCAGCCTTCCTTCTTCGCTTCCTCGTAAAGGGCCTGCGTGAAAGCTCCGAGTTTGGGCTCGGGCAATCCCAATGCCGGGCCGTAGGCGTATTCGCGCGCCGCATCATCGTGCAACACCAACAGCATGAACCGTGCGCCACTGCCACCCTGTGTGTATTCCAACATTTCTTTGTCGCCACGAGAATTGCCAAACGAGGCGAGGGGGCGGCGACCGATATGCTGGTTAATACCAACGGGCTTGTCAGCTTGATCATCATTGAAGTTCAGTTCCGGCAAACGCACGAGGGCGGGTTTACCCTCGCGAATTTCAAACTTCGTCTTGATGCTGCTGCCGACAATTTGTTCAGGTGGGATGCCATAAACCCGTTCCGCCCATGGACGCATGAACTCGATGCCGCCTCCAGAGACGATGAAATTCTTGAAGCCGTTCGCCCTCAGATAGGAGAGCACTTCGAGCATTGGCTGATAAACCATGTCAGTAAAGAGTTGGCCGGTTTTCGGATGCCTCGCCGTGCCGATCCAGTCTTTGACGATCTGCTCAAATTCCGCCGTGGTCATGCCCGCGTGCGTGGCCATGATGACTTCGAGAAGCGCCTGGTCGCCCCCGGCAAGTGCAGTCTGCAAATCGCCCTTGAGCAGTGAGGCGAACGGCTCCTTGGTGCTCCACTCGGGATGCTGCGGCGCGAGCGCCTTTACTCGGTCTAGCGCGAAATACAATTGTACAGGCACGGGCTGCTCACACCAAAGAGTGCCATCATTATCGAAGGTTGCGATGCGTTCGGGGACCGGCACAAAGTCCGGTGAGCCGGGTTTGGTGACCTTCTCGACAAAGTTGATGATGGATTGCTTCGCCGGGCCGTCGTTCCATGATGGCAACGGGTCGGCGGCTTGCGAAGCGACTGTGGTGAACGCCAAGGCGCAAACGAGCGCGGCAGTCAACAGAACCAGTTTAAGCGCAGATCTCCGCAAACGGAGGATTCGCATGATCAATTTCCATTGTGAAGTTTTGCGTTCCATTGTGAAGTTTTGCGGAGGCCGATTACCATTAGTCACACTCCGGGATGAGCGGCTGGTCCTGGTCAAACCGCATCCCGCTCAAACGAAAGCCAGCCACCGATCCACTGCTACATTCCAACGTGGGGCCATTAGTTAGTTGCCTCCCTTTGGGGCGGCAGAGATTTTTTATCTCGCTC
The DNA here is from genome assembly GCA_963742095.1 of uncultured Alphaproteobacteria bacterium. GTDB lineage: Bacteria > Pseudomonadota > Alphaproteobacteria > Rhizobiales > Xanthobacteraceae > Pseudolabrys. The sequence continues at coordinate 245,445 of CAVUKJ010000001.1, read as the reverse complement.
TTTGCGCGTCTGCGCGATAATGGCGCGGGCGCTATGCCGTGGCAGCAATTTTGCAATTGTATCAGGGGGCAAGCCGCGCCGAATTGCCCGGTTGAGGGTCAAAATCTCTTTGGTTGTCCAAATACGCACACGCCATGAACGACCTCAACGATCAGGTCGTGTTGATTTATATCAACGCAGCGGAAAGCGATTGGTGTGCACAAATTATCCTTCGGATGTAGACATTCAGAACTATGAGCAAATTGACCAAGCGTGAAAAATTGAAGCGCCTTCGCGAGCGATTAATGCGCTCGACTGACGAAGCAGAATGCCAACGGATTGTGAACATGATCGAAGAGGAAGAGGCCAAGTAGTTCTGTTGGTAGTGTCACTCATCATGGGGGAGCGGGTTATGGCAACCCTCGACACACTCTTGAAGCTTGCCGCCGACTGCTACGCGCACGCTCGCCTCTCGTCCAACTCATTGACGAAGGCGGAGCTGACTGTCTGGGGCGATGATTACCTTAAACAAGCCGAGAAAATGCGACACGGCGAGCGCAGCGTCGTTCAGGCCGCATTTCCGAAGACCGGCGCAAGGTCACGTGGGACGAAGGCCAATTAGGACCATCTCAAGTGGGCCTCTTTCGGTTCGGATGTCCGCTTTTGGCACTTAGCTGACATTCAAGGTTGTCCCGTGCTTTCGACGCACAGCCTGCACCTTGTTCGATTGGTCGACGAAGCAAGGGCCGTCGCGGACTCGAGGAATTCGACTTAGGCCGTATCCTCCTTGAAGTCGGTATTGTGCTTGGGAAACCAGACATACCCCTTCAGCATGTAGTGCCAATACATGAGCGGCAGACCGGTCAACTTGATCCACCAGCCGACCCAGCGCTCCTTGGATGGATCGAGTGGCAAGGTCGGTGTGACTTTGCCGCCATAGCAAAACTCCGCGAGAATCGTCTTACCGATCGCGGTAGTCAGCGGGCAGGAGGCGTAGCCGTCATAGGCGCCGAGCACCATTTTCCCGGCGACAGCGGAAATGATCTCGTTCGCCACCACCGGTGCTTGCTTGCGCACTGCCGCCGCCGTCTTCGAGTTCGGCGTCGAACAAACGTCGCCGAGCGAAAAGACGTTGGCGAAGCGCACGTGCTGCAACGTGTTTTGGTTCACATCGACCCAGCCGGCAGCGTTGGCCAGCGGGGATTTCTTGATCTCCTCATGCGGGCTCTGCGGCGGCGTAACGTGCAGCAGATCGAACGGAATGCTCTCCTTCTCGCCCTTACGGTTGTCGCCGACGAATTCGAAGGTCGCGGTCTTGGCGTTGCCGTTCACCGCCACGAGCTGCTGCTGGTAGTGCACGCCGATGCCGTAACGCGCCGCCACCTTGACCAACGCGCGAGCGAAATACGGCACGCCAAAAATGGCCGGCGCGTGGGTGAAGAAGTCGATCTTGCATTTGGCGAGAATGCCGCGCCGGCGCAGCCGGTCGGCAATGAGATAAGCGATTTTTTGCGGCGCGCCAGGGCACTTGAACGGCATCGGCGGCTGCGTGCAGACGACCTTGTCGCCGGCCTTGAGTTTCTGCACGCATTCCCAAGTGTAATTTACGCTGATCGGCGAATAGTTGCTGCAGACGCCATTAGTGCCGAGCGTCTCGGCGAGACCGGTGACCTTATCCCAATCAAGCTTCACGCCGGTGCAGACCACCAGATAGTCGTAGTTAAGCGCATCACCGCTTTTCAGGACGACCGTGTTGTTGCCGGGATCGAAGCTCTGGGCCGCATCCTTGATCCATTGCACGCCGGACGGCATGACGCTCGCTTCGGGGCGATGGGTTTTTGCCAACGGATAGGCCCCGGCGCCGACCAATGTGAAAGCCGGCTGGTAGTAATGTTCCTGCGCGGGCTCGACGATCGTCACCATGATGTCTCGGGCGCGACGGCGAAGGATCGCGGCAACGGTGACGCCAGCGGTGCCGCCGCCGACGATAAGGACCTGATGATGCTTCCCGTTCTGCATGGTCACTTCTCCCGATTTATCGTTATTGGCCCCCGGCCAAAGTCCCGGTACGTTGAAAACCTTACTACATATTCCGAAAATGCAATATGTTGTGTCAGCATTGGCGTATCGAGTCAGCGAATCAAGGATTTGGCGACCACGTAAATTCCGACCACGATGACAATGCCTGAAAACGTCAGCGTGAGCGCATGCTTGGAGCTGCCGGCGAGATGGTGTGCGAGCTTGATGCCAAGCAACCCGCCGAGCGCGCCGCCGATGACGAACAGAACGGCTAGTTGCCAGTCGACGAGGCCGGATATGGCGTAGCTCGTCGCGGTGGTGAGGCCAAAGGCGGTGACAGCCACGAGCGATGAGCCGATCGCGTTGATCAGCGGCATCGCAGTCGCGCCCATCAGGCCGGGCACGATCAGGAAGCCGCCACCGATGCCGAAGAAACCAGACAATGCGCCGACCAGGAAGCCGATGCCGATCAGCAGCGGCAGCAATCTGCCCATGCTGTCGCGCGTGAGCTTGACGTCGGGATCACCGCCCGATTTGCGCGGGCGCAGCATCGACAGGCCAACCACGACCATCAGCACCCCGAACAGCGTCAGCAGGCGATGGCCGTCGACCATCTTGCCGAGCTGAGCGCCGGCGGCCGCGCCGATCATGCCAGATGCCGCAAAGACCAAGGCGCACGACCACTTCACAGTATGGGCGCGCGCATGGCCGAACAGATTGGCGGCGGCGCTGGCGGCAACAGCGATGGCGCTGGTGCCGATTGCGACATGTGGGTCGGCAGACCCCGACGGCGTAAATGAGGAGCGGCACGGCCAGGATCGATCCGCCGCCGCCGACAAGCCCGAGGGAAAAGCCGACGAGACTGCCGGAGGCGACCGAGAGCACGGCGTGCCAGATTGTCATTGCGCGGCGTGCGCGCGGTTCCAGGGCATCAGCGCGAGCAGGTGCGCCATGCCGCAGAAACCGCTGACGCCGGCGAACAAGAGACCGGCGCCGACGAAAGCCGAGAGTGCATAAAAGGCCGGCGTCAGGAAGAAGCCAAGCGTTGCGCCGAGCAGGATCAAACTACCTGCCGCGATCTGGACCTGACGCATGATGTCGATCGGCTGGCTGCGGTCGAGCTTGACCGGAAGGCCGGCCTTTTTCCAGGCGTCGATGCCGCCGTCGAGGATATAGGTCTGGCAACCGGACGCGGCGGAAGCGAGTCGCGCCGCATTGCCGCGGGTGCGCGCGCCAGAGCGGCAATGGAACACCAAAATGTCGTCGCCTTTGCGCACCGGCGTCTCACGGTCGATGCGGCTCAAGGCGTGATGACGCGGCGCCCGGGATGTGCTCGCGCGCATGCTCGTCGGCTTCGCGGATGTCGACCAGCACGGCGCCGTTGCGGAGAAGCTCGGCGGCGCGCCCGGGGGAGATGGTCTGGAGATTGCTCACGGTGCTTTTTCCTTGTTGGTTTTTTTGTCGTTACGGGCAGTAGATGCTCTTGAGCAGCGCCGAGCAACTTGGCCGCGTTGGGATCGGCAATGCGGTAGTACACCGTCTGCGCGTCCCGTCGGGTGGCGAGCAGGCCTTCCTCGCGCATCTTGGCGAGGTGTTGCGACAGCGCTGACTGGCTCAGCCCCACGGCATCGGCGAGATCATTCACCGACATTTCGCGCTCAAGCGCGAGCCGGCACAGGATGAGCAGCCGGTTCTCGTTGGCTAGCAGCTTCAGCAGTGCGGCGGCTTCCGCCGCCTTGCGCTCGAGCTGGGCCATGCCGGCCTCGGCTTCGCGTTTTCGGCGGGCGGCTTGCGCGGGCATTCTCGTCTCTCCACGAATTAGATATTGCTAAATTAGGGACAGCTAATATATAAGTCAAGGCCAACAGGCAGGGAGCCGCAACAATGTCCGCGCAACCGCAAATTCGCGCCTTTTTCGACGAGCCGACCAACACCGTCAGCTATCTGGTCTGGGACCCGGCGACCAAAGAAGGCGTGGCGATCGATCCGGTGCTGAACTTCGACCATCGCAGCGGCGAGGCGACCGTGCAGTCGGCGGACGCTATGCTGGCCGAGGCCCAAAAGCTCGGCATCAAGCTGGGGATGGTGCTCGAAACGCACGCCCATGCCGATCACTTGTCGGGCGCGCCCTACATCAAACTCAAGACCGGCGCCAAGGTCGCGATCGGAGAGCACATCAAGGATGTGCAGGAGATTTTCCGGCCGGTGTTCAACGCCCTCGACGTGTCGGGCGACGGCTCGGAGTTCGACCATCTGTTCAAGGATGGCGAACGCTTCAAGATCGGCACGCTCGATGCCGAGGTGATCTCCACGCCGGGGCATACCCCGGCCTGCGTGTCCTACAAGATCGGCGACGCGGTCTTCGTCGGCGATACGCTGTTCATGCCCGACTTCGGCACCGCGCGCGCGGATTTCCCCGGCGGCGATGCGCATATGCTCTACCGCTCGATCCATCGCCTCTTGTCGTTGCCGCCGCAGACGCGGCTCTTCATGTGCCATGACTACAAGGCACCCGGCCGCGACCGCTACGCCTGGGAAACCACGGTCGCCGAGGAGCGAGCTCGCAATGTCCACGTGCGTGAGGGCGTATCCGAGGACGACTTCGTCAACATGCGCGAAGCGCGCGACAAGACTCTGGCCGCGCCGCTTCTGCTGCTGCCGTCGATCCAGGTCAATATCCGCGCCGGCAAGCTGCCGCCGGCGGAAGCCAACGGCGTGCGCTATCTCAAGGTGCCGGTAAAGCTCGAATTGTAGCGGTAGAAAGCCGCATTCAGCGGATCGGAGTCGATTGCAGCTGAGAACATTTTGATCGCTACGCGATGGCGACCTGATGACTGGGCGATGAGACCGAGCAGGTTATGGGCTGGAACGAGAGTCGGCATCTGACCTAAGGCCTGTCGGCACAACACCTCCGCTTCCACTAAATTATGCAGGTCATATTGGTGTTGAGCCTCATCCATAATCCCCGCAACATCGAGTCCCTTAGAGCCGCCCGCCGCTGGACGGTGTTTCAATGCCGCTCGTCTGTCTTTCCGGTTCATTGCTACTTTTTAAGTTACAATATTGCTGATGAAACAATAGTGGATCGAGGCCTAATGCAAAAGTGTCAGCTTAGAAAAAGTACATCAGTCTCTATAATTCGGTTTTGAGCGGTAGCGTGTCCGAAGGTTACGGCGTCCAATCCTTGCTTGGTGCGATGATGAGGACTTTCAAGCAGGCTGGCCGTTGGCGGTTAGCATTAGTTTTGACGGCCTGAGAGGACTCGATCTAAAGGGCGTGCGCCGACACAATAGAGGAGGAAGCGCAATGGCCGAAGGACAGCAAGAATTTGTCGCTATAGCGGGATTTCGAACGTCCGTGCCGCCAGATCGCCCCGACCTTTTGCTGTTGGAGATCAAGACCGCCGGAGGCGGTGTTGCACGGTTTTCGATGGCAATAGACGCTGCGCTGATCTTCGGCCGAGAAATTGAAAAAGCTGCGTCACCTCTTGCTTAGTGAGGCGCGCAAGAGACGCTTTGGCCGCCAGCTCTTCGGCGCGAAGCAAGTCATCCGAAAACACAATTTTGATCAAACGTGCGCATCAAAACTCGGCACCAAGGACCTGACGGTACGCCGGTTGGCCCGTAACTGACATTGCAGCTCGCCGACCGACGTCCGCTCTTGGCACTTAGCGGACAAGCCAAATGAGCCTGAGTTTGTCCGCTATTGAGGGTAAAGCGGACATGACTTGGACGTGCAGAATGTCCGCTAGTGACCCAAAGCGGACGTCAGTCATGACATGCCGTAGTCGCGGCGGAGCTTCGGCCAGAACTGATTAAATATGCCAGCGTCACTGTTCCACCCGCGATTGCAAAGACGTCACTCCGTAAATTGGCGCGCGGCCAAAACCGCGTTTAACCCGCCAAAGGCGAACGAATTGCTCAAGATTGCGCGGACGGGCATGCCCCGCGCCTCATTCGGGACGTAGTCGAGGTCGCAGTCGGGATCCACCCCTAGATAATTCATCGTTGGCGGAACGATGCCGTCACGGATTGCCATGATCGCGGCGACAAATTCGAGCGCACCTGCGGCGCCAAGCGCGTGACCGACTACGGATTTCGTGGAGGACACGGCGAGTTGCCGGGCATGGGCGCCAAAGCTCAGATGCAAAGCCGCCGTTTCGGCGGAATCGTTGGCGGTAGTGCCCGTTCCATGAGCGTTGACATAGTCAATCATGTCCGGAGACAAGGATGCATCCGCTAGCGTGGCGGTGATGGCCCGCGCCATTCCGTTTGCGTTGGGAGCGGTTAAATCTCCCGAGTTGGCGCTCATGCCGAAGCCGATGATCTCAGCAAGGATATCCGCACCCCTGCCAAGTGCGTGATCTAAAGCCTCAAGCACCACGACAGCAGCTCCCTCACCAATCACCATTCCCTTTCGGTCCCTGGAGAAGGGTCGGCAGGTGTCGGACGAAATAATGCGCATGGCCTCCCAGCCCTTCATCGCACCAAACGTAATGCTCGCCTCGGTGCCGCCGGTAACAGCACAGGTCACACTACCGCTACGCACGAAATGGAATGCTTGGCCGATCGCATGGGTCGCCGAAGCGCAAGCAGAGGAGACTGCAAAAGCCGGGCCTTTTGTTCCGCAATACATCGAGACCTGACTGGCCGGGGCGCTGATCATTGCCTTAGGGATGGTCAGGGGATGAAGGCGCACGGCGCCTTTAGCGTAGAGGCGGTGGAAGCTTTCATCGACTGTCGTATGTCCGCCTGATCCAGTTCCGATGATCGCAGCAGTTCGCTCGGCAAGCTCGCCGCTCAGCGAAAGTCCGGACTGGCACACGGCCTGTCGCGCGGCGACGATCGCGAACTGCGAAACGCGGTCCAGAAGGAGAATTTGCGATGGTTCAAAATGTGCGGCCGGATCAAATCCCTTGACCTCGCCGACAAGCTTGCTGGTCGCCTCTGCGGCAATTCCCAACTTGGGCGGTGCTAAAGCTGACCGACCCGCAATCAAAGAATCCCAGTAATCTTGCGTCGACTGTCCTGCGGATGAAACGACACCGAGCCCGGTAATGACGACCCGATTCAATTCGGCGTTGCCTTGGCGGCAACGAGCTGATCAACCGTTTGAATGAGATCCGCTAAAGTCTTGGCTTCAATATCCGTATTCGCGTTAAGAGGTATCTGTATATTGAATTCTTCTTCGATATCGAAAATCAAAGAGACCACTTCCATCGAATCCAGTCCCAGCTCGTCGAGCTGCTCCGATAGCTCAAGCGGGAGGCCGCCGCCGCGAGACCTTTTGGTGATCATTTTGACGATATCATCCGCGGCACTCATCATGAGTGTCACCCTCAATATTAGCGCCGCCGAGTTGGCGTAGGACGTGCGGACGCGTCGGTCAAGGCGCAATCCAGCCGATGGCCGCTATTGGCACTGAGCAGACATTCCGCGCCCGAGGTCGAGAGTCCGCTTTCGGGGGTAACGCGGACACTAGCCAACGATCGCACACATTTATGAGTACGCGCTCCTAACCGAGCGCCTTCATCACCGCGCCGGCAATCGCCGCCGTGCCGTCTCTGCCGCCGTATTCCATCGGCTTGATGCCCGACGCATAGGCCTTGTCGACCGCGCGCTCGATGCGCTGCGCGGCGTCCGCCGCCGGCGGGTGATCGTGACGCTCGGCGAGCCAATCGAGCATCATCGCGGCCGATAAAATCATCGCGGTCGGGTTGGCCTTGCCCTGTCCCATGATGTCGGGCGCGGTGCCGTGGCAGGGCTGGAACACCGCGTGCTTGTCGCCGATGTCGGCCGACGGCGCGATGCCCAAACCGCCGATCAGTCCGGCGGCGAGGTCGGAGAGGATATCGCCGAACATGTTCTCCATCACCATGACGTCGAAGTCCCACGGCTTCTTCACCATCATGGCGGCGCAGGCATCGACATAGAGCTTGTCGGTCGCGACGCCGGGGAATTTCCTGGCGCGCTCATTGAAAATGTCGCGCTGCCAGTTGAACGCCTTGAACACATTCGCCTTGTCGACCAGGGTCAGCTTGCCCGGCTTGCCGCGGCTCTTGCGCCGCTCGGCGAGCCGCAGCGAGAAGTCGAACAGCCGCTCGGTCTTGTCGCGCGTCACAACAAGCGTCTCGCGCGCTTCGTCCTTCGTCACCACGCCCTTGCCCATGGAAGCGAACAGGCCTTCGGTCGACTCGCGGATCAGCACGAAATCGATGCCGTGTTCGGGCGCGCCGACGATTGGGCTGGGTACGCCCGGCACCAGCCGCGCCGGCCGCACCCCGGCATAGAGATCGAAGATGAAGCGCAGTTCGACCTGCGGCATGATCTCGGTGTTGTCGGGATAGCGCACGCTTGGCAGCCCGCAGGCGCCGAGCAGGATGGCGTCCGCCGTCTCGCAGAGCTTGATGGTCGAATCCGGCATCGACTTGCCGGTTTCCTTGTAGTGGGTCGCGCCGGCCGCGCCCTCGGTGAAACGGAATTTGAGGCTCGGCGTCGTCTCCGCCACGCGCCGCAGAATATCGAGCGTCGGCGCCATCACCTCGGGCCCGATGCCGTCGCCTGGCAGGACGGCGATGTGAAATGCGGTGTTGGCGGACATGGGACTGGGGGCTTGGCGTTCGCGGTGGGACCTGCGCTAATGAATACGGCCCCGCGACCGCGCGCAAGGGAGGACCGCTTGCCCCGTTTTTCCGCCCATCTCGGCTATCTGTTCAAGGATCGTCCGCTGCTTCAACGCATCGATGCGGCCGCGGCCTGCGGCTTCAAGGCGATCGAGGGACGCTTTCCCGACGTGCCGGCGGAAGACTACAGGCGCGCCGTCGAGCGCAACAACGTCAAGGTGCTCGGCATCAACACGCCGCAGGGCGGCGAGACCGAGTTCGGCCTCGGCGCACTGCCGGGCCGCGAGGACGAATGGCGCGCGACGTTTGCGCAGGCGCTCGATTACGTCGCGGCCGTCGGCGGCCTCGCCATTCATTGCCTCGCCGGCAAGGTCAAGCCGGAGCAGCGCCGCGAAGCGGAGAAGGTGTTCGTTGAAAATTTGAAGCGTGCCGCGGACCAGGCCGCGGCCCGCAAGATCAAGCTCTACATCGAGCCGATCAACCCGCGCGACCTGCCGTATTATTTTCTTAACGCGGTCGAGCACGCCGCCGATATCATCGGCAAGGTCGGCAGCGACAACGTGTTCATCCAGTACGATTTCTACCATGTGCAGATCGTCGGCGGCGACCTCATCGAGCGCTTCAAGAAGTTCCAGCCGCTGATCGCGCACCTGCAATGCTCGCAAGTGCCGGTGCGCCACGAGCCGGACGCCGACGGCGAGATCAACTATCCGTTCGTGTTCAGCGAAATCGACCGGCTCGGCTATTCGCACTGGATCGGCGCCGAATACATTCCGCGCGGACCCACGGAACAGGGCCTCGGCTGGGGCAAAGCCTATGGTTTGCGCCCGTCCGGTTAACCAACAAAGCTATTGAAAAGCCACGCTTTTTGTTTTTCCTACCGGCCGAATATTGCTAGGTTTGAGCCATGTGGGGACGCGGCAAGAAAGCCGAAGGCGAAACTCCCGCAGCACCGAACGTGCTGAAAGAGGCCGTGCGCGAAGCGCGCATCGAGGCGGCGGAGCGGTCCGCCGTGATCGTCGACCTGCGCGACGCCGAATTGGCGCGGCTCGAATTGCTCGAGGAAGCGCTGCAGCCGTTGTTCAAGGACATTCCGGCGAACGTCGACCTGTTCGATCCTGGCATCAGCAAGGGCGACGTGCCGCGGCTGTGGGTCGACGTCATTGCGCATGTCGAGATGGGCCGCGACAAGCGGCAATACCGTTTCGTGCAGGACACGCGTTACGGCCGCACGGTGCTCGCGGAATCCTACGAGGTGCCGGAGATCGTCAAGTCGGTGACGCATTACGTCGCGCGCCGGCTGGTCGAGCGCGAGCGCGCGCTGGCCGACGATGCCGCCATGGGCGAGGCGTCGGCGCTGAAGATCGTCGAGCATGAGCGGAGCCGGGCGCGCTGGCACGCGCTGCGCAGCTTCATCTTCGGCATCGTGGTTGCGCTCGCCGCGCTGTTTGCGCTGGCGCTGGTCTACAAGCCGCACCCTTAAGTCAGCATCGTCCGCTTCTGCTCGACCACCGCGCCGGCCGCATCGACGCCGCGCGAGATCATTTCGCACGTCCAGGCGCCCGGCGCGCCGCCGATGACGTAGAGATTGTAGGCGGCGGCATCGTGGCTCATGCCCGGCGCGGCGGAGGCTGACGGCACGCCGATCGCCGGCACGCTCGCGCCGTTGGGGCCGGCGAGCCAATTCAACATGTGCAAGTGGTCGTGACCGTGCACCAGCAGGTCGGCGCCGTGCTCGGCGATCACGCACTTGAGAACGTCGGCGTCAACGAGGCGCTTGAGCCGCCCGGCCTTGCTGACCGGCGGGTGATGGATCAGCACGACCCGGAACAGCGGCACGGTCTTGAGTTCGCCGAGCATCTCGGCGAGCCGCGCGAGCTGCTCGCGGCCGAGCCGGCCGGTCGCCATGAACGGCGCGGTCGGCACCGCGCTCGATAGTCCGATCAGCGCGACCGGGCCGCGCCGGCGCAGATAGGGAAAGTCGGCGGCCTCGTGGTCGCCGCACATGTAGTCGCCCCACTGGCGGATGGCGTAGCCCATCCCCGCGCGCACATAGGCGTCGTGATTGCCGGAAACGAAGCTGACCTGCTGCGGCGTTCCGATGCTTTTGAGCCAGTCGCGGCCGCGCTCGAACTCCTGCGGCAGCGCGATATTGGCAAGGTCGCCGGTGACGGCGATGTGGTCGGGCTTCTGCGCCTTCAGGTCGGCGACGATGGTCGCCAGCACCCGCGCGTCATGCACGAAGCGGCGCTTCTTCCGCCAGTTCAGATAGCCGGTGACGCGCTTGTTGACGAGCTCGCTCCAATGCGGCTCCGGCAATGGCGCCAGATGCGGGTCGGAGAGATGGGCGAGCGTGAAGGCCATGCTTGGTTTGCCGTCATGCCCGCGCAGGCGGGCATCCAGTATTCACCGTGGCAAGCGATAGAAGCGATACCATGCCACAATTTGGACTGGTGTTTACTGGGTCCCCGCCTTCGCGGGGACGACAGCCGAAATCACGCGCTCCCGATCAATATCCCGGCGATGAACACCAGCACGCCGCCGACCACGACCTGGAACGCTGCCTGCAGGAACGGCGTGTCCATATAGTGCGTGCGGATCCAGGCAATCGCCGCGAGTTCGATCGTGACGACCGCGATCGACACGGACGTGGCCGTGACGAAATGCGGAATGAGATAAGGCAGCGTATGGCCGAGCCCGCCGATCGACGTCATGCCGCCGGTCACCAGGCCGCGGATCACCGGCGAGCCGCGGCCGGTGAGGGAACCGTCATCCGACAGCGCCTCGGCGAAGGCCATTGAAATGCCGGCGCCGACCGAGGCCGCCATGCCGACCAGAAATGTCGCCCAGGTATTGTGCGTGGCGAAGGCCGCGGCAAAGAGCGGCGCCAGCGTCGAGACCGAGCCGTCCATCAGCCCGGCCAGACCCGGCTGCACATATTGCAGCACGAACATGCGCCGCGCCGTCTCGTCTTCCTTGGCGCGCGCGCCGGTGGTGAGGATCGCCTCGGACAGCTTGTGCGCCAGGTTTTCGTGGCCGGCTTCCGCCTCGGCGAGTTCGATCAGCAATTGCCGCACCGAGGCGTCGCGCGCACCTTCCGCCGCGCGGCGGTAATAGCGCTCGGCCTCGAATTCCATGTTCTCGGCGAACTTGCGCACCTCCTCCAGGCCCAGCGGGCGCGTCAGCCACAGCGGCTGCTTGGGATGCAAGAAGCCTTTGACGTCCTGGCGGCGGATCAGCGGCAAATATTCGCCGAACTTCTGCCGGTAGAGATCGTACAGCATGGTGCGGTGATGCACTTCCTCCTCGGCCATCTCGTCGAATACCTTGGCGGAGGATGGAAACTGCTCGCGCAGGCCTTCCGCGAAACCGCGGTAAATGCGGCTGTCCTCTTCTTCATTGGTGATGGCGAGCGCCAGGATTTCCTGCTCGCTCAAATCGGAAAAGTTTTTCAACGCGACATCCTTTCAATCGCTGGCGGACGGCAATCCCATATATTAGACACGTTCCAGACAGGAAAGGGCAGCTTTGATGCCGTGGGCCGCGCCTCTGGATAACCTATTGCCGATGGTCGACATGCCGGTGACGAGCCGGCATGGAACCGGGCTCCGGTAAGAACAGCATGCAACGCCTGCGCCGTGCGCTCGAGCCGCTGATCCGGCCGGTCATCCATTTCTACTGGCGCTTCTCGCGCCCCGCGACGCTTGGCGCGCGCGCGATGGTGATCGACGCGCAGGACCGCGTCTTCCTCATCAAGCACTCCTATGTCGACGGCTGGCATTTGCCGGGCGGCGGCGTCGAGACCGGCGAGACGCTGCTCGAGGCGCTGGCGCGCGAGCTCGTCGAGGAAGGCAACATCGTCATGTCGGCAACGCCGAAACTGCACGGCATGTTCTTCAACCGGCGGATCTCGCGGCGTGATCACGTCGCGCTCTATATCGTGCGCGACTTCCGGCAGGATTCGATCCCGCAGCCCAACCACGAGATCATCGCGCACGGCTTCTTCCCACTCGACGCGTTGCCGGCGGACACCGGCCGCGCGACCCGCGCCCGCATTGCCGAAGTGTTCGACAAGGTCGCGGTCAGCGAAATCTGGTGAACCTCGCTATAATGCGCGCATCCGAGCGGGGAGGCGCATCATCATGCCGGTGAAGGATTGGCTGCCTGCCGCGGTGCGCTCGGTGGCTGTCGACCGCAAGCTCAGGGCCGGCGAGGCGCTGTTCCACCTCGGTGACAAGACCAGCGGCCTCTACGAGGTGGTCGAAGGCCGGGTGCGCATGTCGCGCGTCGACCGTACCGGCCGCGAGACCGTGCTCTACGTCTCCGGCGCCGGCGAGACCTTCGCGGAGGCTTCGCTGTTCTCGTCCGCCTATCATTGCGACGCCATCGCCAGCACCGATGCGGTCGTTCGCGTCTATCCGAAATCCGCGGTGCTCGACGCCTTCGCCAAGAATCAAAAGGCGGCGCAAGCCTTCACGGCGACCCTGGCGCGCCAGCTCATGGGCTTGCGCACGCGGCTGGCGCAGCGCGACATCCGCTCCGCGCGCGACCGGGTGCGGCATTTTCTCGCGCTCAACGCCGGCGCCGATGGCCGTACCGTAGAATTGCGCGGCACGGTGAAGGATCTTGCCGCGGAGCTTGGCCTCGCGCACGAGGCGCTTTACCGCACGCTCGCCGCGCTCGAACGCACGGGCGAGATCAAGCGGACACGCGGAAAAATCGTGCTGACGCGGGCTCGCCGCGTATGATCGGGATCATATGAGGCTATCGCGCTGTGGCCTAGGAAGGCACCTGGGGCGAAACGCGAAAAGAGGCTCCCGATGTCGAAATTTCCCTGGAAGACGACGCTCGCCGGCGCGGCGATCCTTGCCGGCACCATCTACGCCTATGCCCAGATGTCGCCCGGCAGCATACACGGCCCGATGTCCGGCAACATGGCGCAAATGCACCAGCAGATGATGCAGGGCCAAGGTGGCATGCATGGTGGCATGCATGGGCAGTTCAACGCTGCCGGCGCGCCGACGATGCCGGGACAGGACGCCTTTGGCACGATTCAGGAAATCGTGCAGATGCTGCAGTCCGATCCGGCAACCGACTGGTCGAAGGTCAATATCGGCGCGTTACGCGAGCACTTGATCGACATGAACGAGGTGACGCTGCACGCCGCGGCCAAGGAACGCATGCTCGATAACGGCATCGAGATCGCGGTGACCGGCGAAGGCCGCACCCTCGAAGCGATCAAGCGCATGGTGCCGGCGCACGTGCATGAGCTCACGGAGATCGGCTGGAATGCCAAGACCGAGAACCTGCCGAATGGCGTCAAACTCACGGTCCTGGCGAGCGACACCGCACCGCTCACCAAACTCAAAGGCCTCGGCTTCATGGGCATCATGGTGCAAGGCAGCCATCACCAGCCGCATCATCTGATGATGGCGAAGGGTGAATTTGGCATGCACTGAGGCGAAAAAAGCCTTTCTGCCAAAGCTTCGGCGTTTGACCTTGATCAATGTGCCCGGCGCCGCCGGCGCTAAAGATGGCTGCAATTCGGGGTAGGGGCGAAAACGATTTAAGGAGTCCCGCAATGCGCAGCAAAGTCATCATGGTTACGGTTGCGATTGCCGCAGTCGTTGTCGTCGCGGTCGGCATTCGCACCGTGGCGCAGCCTTACGGGCCTGGTTACGGCCCGGGCTACGGCATGATGGGCGGTTACGGCGGCGGTCCCAGCATGATGGGCTGGGGCGGCGGTGGCTACGGGCCCGGCTGGATGATGCAAGGTTATAGTGGCGGCGGCTACGGCCAAGGTTACGGCCCGGGGATGATGTACGGCTACGGTCCCGCCAACCAGGGCAACCTCAATCTGACGGCCGATCAGGTCAAACAGTATCTCGGCCAGATGATCCGCAATCCGAATCTGAAAGTCGGCGACGTCAAGGAAAAGGACGCCGACATCATCGTTGCGGAAATCGTCACCAAGGAGAAGGAGGCGCTGGTGCAGCGTCTCGACTTCAATCGCCACAACGGCTTTGTGCAACCGGAGCAATGACCATGGGCTACGGATATGGACCCGGATGGGGAATGATGGGCAGCTGGGGTTACGGCCCGGTGCACATGATCGTGTGGATCGTCGTCATCGCCGCCATCGTCTTGTTGTGCGGCTGGGTGATGCGGTCGGTGTGCATGCCCGGGATGCATCATCACGCGATGCCGGGGCGCTCGCCCGGCCTCGATGTGCTCGAGGAGCGTTACGCGCGCGGCGAAATCAACCGCGACGAATACCTGCAGAAGAAGAAAGATATCGGCGGCTAACTAGCCCAATCGCGCCCGATCGTGCGGCGCGGAGAAGTCGAGTTGTGGCCCGACCGGAACAATGCCGGTCGGGTTTACTTTTGTCTGGCTGTGATAATAGTGCCGCTTGATCTGCGCGAGGCTGACCGTCTCCGCTACGCCCGGCTGCTGGTAGAGATCGCGCACGTAGTTCGACAGGTTCGGATATTCGTAGATGTGCCGCCAGTTGCATTTGAAGTGCGAATAATAGACGGCATCGAAACGGATCAGCGTCGGAAATAATCGCAAGTCGGCTTCGGTGATCGCGCTGCCGGTGAGATAGCGCTTCTGCGACAGGATCTGCTCGATCTCGTCGAGCGCATCGAACACATTGCGGAAGGCCTGCTCGTAGGCGTCTTGCGAGGTGGCAAAGCCCGCGCGGTAAACGCCATTGTTGATGTTGGGATAGACAAGGTCGTTGAGCCGGTCGATCTCGGCGCGCAGCGGCCCGGAATAATAGTCGGTATGCGCGTTGGTGAAGGCGTCGAACGCCGAGTTGAGCATGCGGATGATTTCCGGCGACTCGTTGTTGACGATTGTTCGGCGCTTCTTGTCCCACAGCACCGGCACACTGACGCGCCCGGAATATTTCGGATCGGCGAGCAGATAGATTTCGGACAGCTTGCTCTTGCCGTTGACCTCGTCGCCGGTCGAGCCCTCGTCCTTGTTGAAGGTCCAGCCGTCCTTGAGCATGTCGGGCGAGACGACCGACATCGAGATGACATTCTCCAGCGCCTTGAGCTTGCGGTAGATGACGGTGCGGTGCGCCCAAGGACAGGCGAGCGAGACGTAGAGGTGGTAGCGGCCGCTTTCGGCGGCAAAGCCGCCTTCGCCGGAGGGGCCGGCCGATCCGTCCGGCGTCACCCAGTTGCGAAAGCGCGGCGTCGGCCTGACGAAATGGCCGTCCTTGGTGCGCGAGCCGTCTTCCTGCCAAACGCCGTCGACCAGAAGTCCCATACGCAAATCCTCCGCTGACGGGCTTCATTTAGGCGTTTACGCGGGCTCGCGCCACCCGTCGATTGGACCTGAATTGGGGCAAATGCTAATCGGCTCGGCCAATGAGCGAACCTTCCCTGACCATCCTCCCGGAGACCGCGGGCGACGCGGTGGCGATCGAGCGCCTGCACGAGCGTACCTTTGGGCCGGGCCGCTATGCGCGCACCGCGTTTCGCATCCGCGAGGGCAGGGGGCATGAGCTCAGCCTGTCGTTCACCGCGCGCATCGGCACGCTGCTGGTCGGCTCGGTGCGGCTGACGCCGATCTGCATCGACGAGACGAAGGCTTTGCTGCTCGGCCCGCTGACGGTCGAGCCGCCGTTCCGCTCGCACGGTGTCGGCACCGCGCTGGTCAAGCGCGCGCTCAAGGAGGCGGAAACCAAGGGCCACAAGCTCGTGGTGCTGGTCGGCGACGAGCCGATCTACGCCAAGAGCGGCTTCAAGCGCATCCCGAAGGGCCAGGTGAAGATGCCGGGTCCGGTCGATCCGGCGCGGCTACTGGTCGCCGAGCTGAAAGCCGGCGCGTTCGAGAGCGTCAAAGGCACGATCCGGCCGGACTGGATCGCCGGCTAGATCAAACGCACAGAATGTTCTCCTCGAAGCCGAGTGCCGTGCGGTCGATCGGCTTGAGGTTTGCCGCATTGAGGCAGCGGTAGCCGGCGTCTTCGAGACTCGCGATGATCGCTGCGCCGTCGAGCGGTTCGGGGCGCGACAGGTCGGTGAGGATCTCGCAGAGAATCGGCACCTTGCGGCCGGGCTCCCCCAGCACGCGATCCATGCCGTCGAACACCGCCTTCTCGAAGCCCTCGACGTCGATCTTGATGAGGCCGACGCGGTCGAGATCGATGGCGTGCGCCTCGAGATAGTCGTCGAAGCGGATGACCTGCACCGGGATCGTTTCCGTCAGCGCCTTGGCGTGATCGAGGAAGCCCGGCGCGAGCGAACTCGAGCCGATATTGGTGTCGTAATTGTCGAAATTCTCCGCGCGCGGCGGCACCACCGCCATCGGCAGGACGCCTGGTTCGGCGCCGCAGGCGACGTTGTTGGCGACGACGCGAAACGCGGGATTGGTCTCAGCGAGCCGCCGCACGAAGGAAAAATACTGCGGCACCGGCTCGAAGGCGTGCACTTGCCCGCGCGGTCCGACGCGCGACAGCGCATAAGCCGACCAGTAGCCGCAATTGGCGCCGATATCGACGAAGATGTTCCCCGGCGCGAGATATTTGTCGAAGATGCGCTCGAGAAACATCTCGTGCGTGTGGAAGTAGTACTTCCGCATCAGGCGGTGCACGTCCAGGTCGATTTCGTAGTTGACGGCGCGGAAGCGGGTCGCCGCGAGGCCGCCGGGCGTCTCGGAGAAGCGCTCGATCAGGTGGCGGCGAACCATGTCGGAGAATTTGACGGGATCGGTGGCGGCGTATTTGGCGAAAAAGCGAACGGTCTTGGTGGCAGGCATCGCGGCCTCGCTGACATCCCCCGGGACAAAAACGTCGATGGCAATTGGGGCGGGGCAAAGGCGCGGCGGCCGTAAGATGCTACCGGCGCGATGGCGGGGCGGTTGCTACAGTCGCGGCCATGCGCCCGCTTTTCGTTGTGCTGATTGCAAGCGCCGCACTAGCCTTGTCCGCCCACGCCGAGCGGCTCGATCTCGCGACCGTCAAGTGCAGCGAATTTTTCGGCAGCGGCGCCGACAATATCGCGCGCACGATGATGTGGCTCGAGGGCTATTACAGCGAGGAGAACGCTTCGCCCATCATCGACTTCGACAAGATGAAGACTGACGAGGCGAAAATCAAAGACTACTGCGCGGCCAATCCGAACGACAGCCTGATCACGTCCGCCGAGAAATCGATGAGCAAATAGCGCGCCCACCAGAGGCCGCGTCAGCGGCCTTCGCGCGCCATCGAAGGTCGCTTTAGCGACCTTCGCGTGCCCATGTGGCGGCGAGCGAGCCGACCAGCAGCAATAATCCGATCAGGCCGGCGAAGATCGGCAGCACGCCGATACCGCGCACCACGCTGACATCGCGCATCTTCAACCCGATCCAGTCGTCACCTTTGAAGCTCGTCGAGGTGCGCACCGGCACCGCCCGCGGCACTGTGAGCGTGTCGCCGTTCTCCAGCCGCCGCACGCTTCCGCCGGTCGCATCCGCAAGCTTGTCCAGCACCTGCGTCGTCGACGTCACCTCGGAAAATTCGCGCGGATTGGCAGGCCCGACATTGGCGAGCGCGGTGAGCGTGCCGTCGGTCGCGCGCCACAGCCCGAGCTCCTTCACGCTCATATCGGCCTGCCACAGCCCGGGCTCTTCCGGCCGCAGCGTGACGGTCGAGCGCACGCCGGTCGGCGACGTCACCGTCACCTCGTTGACGCTGTCGGACATGGTCTGGCGCTCGATGGTGACGTCGCGGCCGTGCACGTTGAGGCGCAGCGCCTCTTCCTCGAGCTCGGGCTGCTTCATCAGCCAGTGCGACAGCCGCCGCAGCAGGTCGAGGTGCGGGCCGCCGCCTTCATAGCCGCGCGCCCACAACCAGATGTGATCGGACAGCAGCATGGCGACGCGACCCTTGCCTTCGCGCGCCAGCACCAGCAGCGGCTTGCCATCCGGGCCGTTCATGACGCTGGTGCCGGTGGTGTGGGTGATGTTGACCAGGCGGAACCACTGGCTCCAGTGCGGCGGGTTGCTGTCGGAGCCTTGCAGGCCGCGCGTCACCGGATGGCGCTCGCCGGCCTGGGTGATCTGCGCACGGAACGGCTGCTCGGTAACCTCGCCGGACGGCTCCGCCGGCAGCACGACGTCGAGCGGGGTGTGCCAGAGGCTGGTCGGGCTCGCGTAATCGGGGCCGGCCGCGATCATCACGGCGCCGCCGTCGCGCACATATTTGGCGATGTTGTCGAAATAGATCATCGGCAGCACGCCCTGCCGCGCGTAACGATCGAAGATGATGAGCTGGAATTCCGAGATCTTCTGCTGGAACAGCTCGCGCGTCGGAAAGGCGATCAGCGACAGCTCGTTGATCGGGGTGCCGTCCTGCTTCTCCGGCGGGCGCAGGATGGTGAAATGCACGAGATCGACCGAAGCGTCGGACTTGAGCAGATTGCGCCAGGTGCGCTCGCCGGCGTGCGGCTCGCCGGACACCAGCAGCACGCGCAGCTTGTCGCGCACGCCGTCGATCGACAGCACTGCGCGGTTATTGACCTGCGTCAGTTCGCCCTCGATGGGCGAAGCCTCGATCTCGACGATGTTCTGCCCGGCGTGCGGGATCGGCACCTTGACGTCGATCTCGGTATCGACCGCGACCACGCGCTTCTCCAGCACGTCGCCGTCGCGCCGCACGATGACTTCGGCCGAGCCCGGATGGGCGCCGTGGTCATCGATGCGGAAGCCGACGGTCTGCGACTGGTTGACGATGCCGAAGCGCGGCGTTTTGGTGAGCACGACGCGGCGGTCGATCTCGTTGGCATGGCCGGTGATCAGCGCGTGCACCGGCGCGGCAAAGCCCAGCGCGGAGACTTCGCCCGGCACGTCGTGCACGCGGCCGTCGGTGATCATGATGGCGCCGGCGACGCGGTCGGGCGGCACGTCGGCGAGCGTCGACGACAGCGCCGAGAACAGCCGCGTGCCGTCATTGGCGCCGTCGGCTTCGCCGGCTTCCGCGACGCGCACTTCGAGGCCGGGAATGCGCCGCAGCCGGTCGAGCAACGCGGTACGCGCCTGTTCGGTCTGCTGGGTGCGGTCGCCGAATTGCTGGCTCGGGCTCTTGTCGATGATGACGGCGGCGACCGACGGGATCGGGTCGCGATCCTCGCGGGTGAGCGATGGATTGGCCAGCGCCAGCACCATCAGGCCGAGCGCGATCGCGCGCATCAAGGCGCCGCGGCTGCGCGCCAGCAAAAGCAGCGCCGAAATGAGCACGGCCGCGCCGAAGGCCGCCCACACCACGTAGTTGGGCAGCAGCGGAGCAAATGAGACGCCGAGGTTCATGCCCGCTTCCTATTGCCCCAGCCGTTCGAGCAGCGCCGGGATGTGCACCTGGTCGGCCTTGTAGTTGCCGGTCAGCGCGTACATCACGATGTTGACGCCGGCGCGGAAGGCATATTCGCGCTGGCGCGGATCGCCGGGCACCAGCGGCAGCATCGGCTGGCCGTCCTGGCGCATCGCCCAGGCCCCGGCGAGATCGTTCGAGGTGATCATGATCGAGGATACGCCGTCGCCGGCGCGCGCCGGGCGGTTCTCGTCCTCCTCGCCGCCTTCGGGCGGCAGTGCCTCGACCCAGAGCTGGCCCGAGGTGAAGCGGCCGGGGAAGTCGCGCAGCAGGAAGAAGGTCTTGGTCAGCACGTGATCGCGCGGCACCGGCTCGAGCTCGGGAATGTCGAGCGAGGACAGGATCGAACGCAGCGCCACCATTCCGGGCGTACGGTTCTCGCCGCCGGGACCGGGCGAAGCATCGACGGCGTCGCGCGTATCGAACAGCACGGTGCCGCCGCGCTTCATGTAGGTGTCGATGCGCTCGAGCACCTGCTGCGAGGGCTTCGGCGCGTTCGGCGCGATCGGCCAATAGATCAGCGGGAAGAAGGCGAGCTCGTCGCGCGCCGGATCGAGCCCCATCGGTTCGCCGGCTTCGAGCGCCGTGCGTTGCGCGAGAAACAGCGTCAGGCCCTGCAAGCCCGCCTTGCTCACCTCGTCGATCGCGGCATCGCCGGTGATGATGTAGGCGAGATGCGTTTTTTCGGTCGCCTCCATGGCGAACGCCTGCGCCTGCGGCGACATCTGCTGCGGCTGGGCGGCAGGCTGCTGCGCGTGAGACGGATTATGCAGGCCGAAAGCCGCAAGCAATCCGGCGATCAGCAGCGTCGCGGCGATGCGGCGGCGCGGCAGCAGACTGGCGAGGCCGCCGGACAGCATGATCACCAGCAGCGCGTCGAGCAGCAACAGGCCGAGCGCGGCGAGGAATATCGGCCCGCGCAGGTCGAGGGGCTCGCCGTGCCGGTAGATGTCGAGCTTGGCGCCGAGCGGCGCGAAATCGAGCATTGCCGGCCGGTCGCTGGGCGCCAGCGTGTTCACCGCGACCAGGCCTTCCGGCGGTCCGTAGAAGCCGGGTGGATGATCGGCGCTGGCGCGGCCGCTGAAATTGGCCGGCACGGCGCGGGCGGTGGCCGGCGGCGCGGTGAAGGCGCCGAAGCCGTCGAGCACGCGGGTCGGCGGCACGACCTGCCGCGCCGGGGCGGTGTTGGCGCCGGCATCGCCCGCGGCGCTGGTGTCGGCGAGCGCCACGACGCGGCGGAGCATGTCGACGAAGGCGCCCGAGATCGGCAGGTCGGACCAGCGCGTATCGGCGGTGACGTGGAACAGCACCAGCAGGCCTTTGCCGCGGCGCTGCGCGGTGACGAGCGGCGTGCCGTCGCCGAGTGTCGCCCAGGTCCGTTCGGTCAGCAGCGCATCCGGCTCGGCAAGCACCTGACGGGTGACGGTGACATCATTCGGCACCGGCATGCCGTTGAACGGGCTCTCGCGCGAGAAGCCGGCGAGCTTCTGCGGCTTGTCCCAGCTCAGGCTGCCGCCGAGGATGCGGCCGCCGCGGCGCAACTTTACCGGCACCAGATCGTCATCGGTGTTGGCGAGATGCGGACCGGCGAAGCGCACCAGCACGCCGCCATTCTCGATCCATTTCAGCAACGGCTCGCGCTGTTCCGAGACATTGCCGACGTCGGCCAGGATCAGCATCGGCAGGTGCTGGTCGAGGAAGCGGCTGACCGCTTCGGCGGGCGCGATGCCTTCGGCGAGACGGACGTCGGCGAAGGGGTTGAGCGCGCGCGTCAGATAATAGGTCGCGCCGATCAGCGGCTGCGAACGGTCGGCGGCCGAGCCCGAGATGATGCCGACGGTGCGGCGGCGCCAGCGCTTGTCGAGCAGTTGCACGGCGCCGGCCGAGCGGTCGCCGACGACTTCGAGCCGCGCGACGTCGTTGCGGATCTCGACCGGCAGGTCGATCGAGGCTTCGGTCTCTCGATCGCCCGACTTGAACGCGAAGGTCGTCTGGCCGAGCGGCAGGCCCTTGAGATCGATGGCCTTGACCAAGCCGGTTTCGGCGTTGCCGCCTTGCGCCCGCAACACCTTCACGGTGAGCGCGCCGGCCGCGTTGTCGGCGCCGGCCAGCGCGTGCGGAACGGGCAGGCCGCCGGACACCACGGTGACCGGATGATTGCCGATGATCTTCTTGAGGCCATCGATGAATTCGCCGCCCTTGCCGAGATCGACGCCATCCGACAGCCAGACGATTTCCACGTCCGGCACCTGATTGAGGAAGCGGCCGATCAGGGGCAGCGCGTCGGTACGGTCGACACCGTAGGGGTTGGGCTGGAGCTGCCGGGTCTGCACGCGGGCGGCATCGGCCACCTGCAGCGAGATATCGCGGCTGGTCTGCGACAGCGGCAGCACGGCGACGCCGCGGTTGTCGGCTTCGGCGCGCGCGATCAGTTCATCCGCCGTGCGCAGCCGCTCGTCCCAGGCGGCGGCCGCGGCCCAGCCGTCATCGATCATCAGCAACAATGGCGCGCCGCGGTTCGAGGCGGCGATCGGTGGATTCCACAACGGGCCGGCGGCGGCGATGATGACGAGCGCGGCGAGCGTCAGCCGCAGCAGAATGAGCCACCACGGCGTGCGCGACGGCGTTTCTTCCTTGGGCGCGATCTCGAACAGGAGGCGGGTCGGCGGAAATTCGATCTTCTGCGGGCGCGGCGGGACGAGCCGCAGCAGCCACCACAGCACCGGCAGGCTCAACAGGCCGAGCAGCACCAGCGGCTGCGCAAAGGCGAGCGGGAGGCCACCGATCATGTCACGATGTCCGAGCCGGTGCGCGCCGGCTGACGGCTCTTAGCGACCACATGTGCGCCCGCGCCCATGCGTGCGTGTAGCGCGAACAGCAGTTCGGTCGGCCCGCGATCGGTGCGATGGACCGTGAAGCTCCAGCCGAACTGCTCGCACTCGGCGCGCAACGCCGCGCGGTGATTGGCGACCAGCGTCTGGTATTCGTTGCGCCAGGTCTCGGCGCGCCCCGCGGTGATGCTGCCGAGCCCTTCCGGCTCGACGAACTCGACACGGCCCATATAGGGAAAACTCTCTTCCGCCGGATCGACGACCTGCACGACATGGCCGCGCGCGCCGTTGGCGGCAAGTTGACCGACGATGCGGCGAAACTCGGACACCGGACTCCAGAAATCGGACAGCAGCAGCACTTCGGAGAACGGCGCTGGCGAGAAATTCGGCGGCAGGCTCGGGCGGTCCGAGGTATCGTGAACGATGGTCTGGGCCATCTTCTCGATGATGTTGCGGTTCGAGGTCGGCCGCATGATTTCGGGAATGCCGACGCGCTCGCCGCCCTGCACCAGGACTTCGGCCAGCGCAAAGGACACGACCAGCGCGCGGTCGAGCTTGCTCCATTCCGTCAGATGCGAATTGAAATCCATCGACGGCGAGCGGTCGGCCCACAGCCAGATCGTGTGCGAGGCTTCCCACTCGCGCTCGCGCACGTAGAGATGATCGTCGCGCGCCGAGCGCCGCCAGTCGACGCTGTTCGACGGTTCGCCGTTGACGAAGCGGCGGTACTGCCAGAAATTTTCACCGGGGCCGGCGCGGCGGCGGCCGTGCAGGCCGTGGATGATGGTCGAGGCGACGCGGCGCGCTTCGAGAATGAGCCGCGGCACGCGCGCGGCGAGCTTGCGGCTCTTGCCGACCGCTGCCCTTACGGCATCGCTTTCGGTCTCGCTGCGCTTAAGCTCGGCCATTCATTACCCGATACGCGACTTGAGCCGTGAAATGACGTTGCCAATCGTTTCGCCTTCGGCACGAGCGGAGAAAGTCAGCGCCATGCGGTGCTTGAGCACCGGCTCGGCGAGTTCGAGCACGTCGTCGACCGACGGCGCAAAGCGCCCATCGAGCAGCGCGCGTGCGCGCACCGCCAGCATCAGTGCCTGGCTGGCGCGCGGGCCGGGGCCCCAGGAGATGAGATTGCCGACTTCGCCGGCGTCCGGTCCCGGACGCGCCGAGCGCACGAGCTGGAGGATCGCCTCCACCACGGACTCGCCGACCGGCAGCCGGCGCACCAGCCGTTGCGCCGAGATCAGATCGTCGCCGTTCATTGCGGCCTTGGCGCGGCTCTCGTCGGCGCCGGTGGTGTCGAACAGGATGCGCCGCTCGGCGGCCTGGTCGGGATAGTCGACGTCGATTTCCATCAGGAAGCGGTCGAGTTGCGCTTCGGGGAGGGGATAGGTGCCCTCCTGCTCCAGCGGGTTCTGCGTCGCCAGCACGTGGAACGGCTTCGGCAGATCGTGGCGGGCGCCGGCGACCGTGACGTGCTGCTCCTGCATCGCCTGCAGCAGCGCCGATTGTGTGCGCGGCGAGGCGCGGTTGATTTCGTCGGCCATCAGCAGTTGGGCGAAGACCGGGCCTTGGATGAAGCGGAAGCTGCGTTTGCCGCCGGGGCTTTCCTCCAGCACTTCGGTGCCGAGGATGTCCGACGGCATCAGATCGGGCGTGAACTGGACGCGGCGGGCATCGAGGCCGAGCGCGACGCCCATGGTGTCGACGAGCTTGGTCTTGGCGAGGCCCGGAACGCCGACGAGCAGCGCGTGACCACCCGACAATACGGTGACCAATGCCCTTTCTACGACGATGTCCTGTCCGAAAATGACGCTGCAAATCGCGTCTTTTGCCGCGCGCACGTGGGCTGCCGTGGATTCCGCCGCCCGCACAATCATATCCTCGAGCTTTTCCAGGCTTTCGCCGCTTGCCGACGCCATAATTGTTTGTCCTTTCATCGGGGCATGGCCGAGCCATCGGCCTTGGGAGTTCGCGTCAACTCAGCCCCATGCAACAAACACACCAGAGGCTTTTTTAGATGCGCTACGGCCGCCGAATCTGCCTCATTGTTCGGCCAAGCTTACGCTATCTTCCCAGCCGCCAGCGGCGGAATCACGAAGATGCGAACAGCTAGGTAACCGCCTGATAAACTAGGCAAACAATGGCGAAGACAGGGCAGGGCGGACTGGACTCAATTGTGACAACGCTGTCCCGCGAAAAACGCGCGGGTTTGCCGCCGGTTGAGCGTTGGGACCCGCCGTTTTGCGGCGATATCGACATGAAAATCGAGAGCGATGGTACCTGGCTCTACCAGAAGACGCCGATCGGCCGGCCGGCTTTGGTCAAGCTTTTCAGCGGCATCCTCAAGCGCGAGGGCGACAGCTACTACCTCGTCACGCCTGTGGAGAAGGTCGGGTTAATCGTCGTAGATGCGCCGTTCCTCGCCGTCGAACTCAAGGTCGAGCATGCCGACGATCAGATCCTCGCATTCCGCACCAATGTCGACGACTGGGTCGAGGCTGGCCCCGGCCATGCGCTCAGGTTCGTTTCGGAACCCGCGACAGGCGGGCTCAAGCCGTACCTCCACGTCCGCCGCGAGCTGTGGGCCAAGGTGACACGCGCGCTGTTCTACGATCTGGTCGCGCTCGGCGAGGAACGCGAGGTCGGCGGCAAGCAGATGTTCGGTGTCGCGTCCAAGGGCGAGTTCTACGCCATGGCGGAGGCAAGCGCGCTCAGGGAGTTCGCCTGATGCGCGCTCCGTCTGCCTCCCGCTCGGGCGCGGAATTCTTCGAACGCGCGCAGTCGCGCCTGACGCTCGACGTGCCGGAAGGGCTGACCGATCCGAACGTCACGCCCAAGCGCGGCGACCACGACGCCGATCCGGTGATGCGCAAGATCGCCGAGGTGCGCCCGATCCGGCCCGCGGCGGTGCTGGTGCCGGTGATCAATCACGCCGAGCCGACCGTGCTGCTGACGCAGCGCGCGCAGCATTTGCCAAATCATCCGGGACAAATCTCGTTTCCCGGCGGCAAGATCGAGAAGGCGGATGCCGATCCGCTGGCGGCAGCATTGCGCGAGACCGATGAAGAAATCGGCCTCAATCGCAACGCTGTCACGCCGATCGGGTATCTCGATCTCTACATGACGACGCTCGGCTACCGCATCGTGCCGCTGATCGCGCGCGTGACGCCGGGGTTTGCGCTCACGCTCAACACGGCGGAGGTCGACGCCACCTTCGAGGTGCCGCTCGGCTTCCTGATGGATCAGGCCAACGTGCAGCGCCATTCGCGCGACTGGAACGGCATGACGCGGCACTACTACGCCATCACGTTCGGCGAACGCTATATCTGGGGCGTGACCGCGGGGATTCTGCGGAATTTGCACGACAGGATTTACCGATGATCCGCACCGGCGCGACCGAAGTCGTCCTGTTCCTGTCGCCGTTCGTGCTCTATGCGGCGTTCCTGCTGGCGACGCGCGCCAACGTCGTGCATCCGGATTCCTGGCCGCTGCGTCATCTTGCCTGGCTGTTCGGCGCGGCCCTGCTGTTGGTGATCGGCAGCTTCATTTATTTTGCCAACTACACCGGTTCGCCTGTCGGCTCGGACTACGAGCCGGCGCATATCGAGGGCGGCAAGTTCGTGCCGCAACGGATGCGCTGATGGCGACGACGGACGGCGCGACATCCCGCAAGCTCACCGAAGCGCCTTGGCTGACGAACGGGCCGCTCCCGCAACTGCTGGCGGTGCTCGATCGCGACGGCGAGGAAGCCCGCGTGGTCGGCGGGGCCGTGCGCAACGCATTGCTCGGCATGACCGCGGATGAAATCGACGTTGCGACCACGGCGGTGCCCGAAGAAGTCGTGCGTCGCGTGCAGGCGGCTGGCTTTAAGCCGGTGCCGACCGGCATCGAGCACGGCACTGTCACCGTGGTGGTGGACAAGACGCCGTTCGAGGTGACGACGCTGCGCGAGGACGTCGAGACCTATGGCCGCCATGCCAAGGTCGCCTTCGGCCGCGACTGGCGCGCCGACGCCGAGCGCCGCGACTTCACCGTCAATGCATTCTCCGCGCGGCCCGACGGCACGGTCTACGACTATGTCGGCGGGCTCGAGGATCTTGCCGCCCGCCGCGTGCGCTTCATCGGCGACCCGAAGCAGCGCATCGAGGAAGACTACCTGCGCATCCTGCGCTTCTTCCGCTTCCACGCGGCCTACGGCACCAGCGATCATCCCGATCGCGCCGGGCTTGCCGCCTGCATTGCCGGCCGCAACGGCCTCGACCAGCTGTCGCGCGAACGCGTGCGCATGGAGTTGATGAAGCTGGTGGTGGCGCCGCACGCGGTGCCGACGCTGATCGCCATGACCGACGCAAGCCTGACGCTGCGCGTGCTCGGCGGCGTCTCGTATCTGGCATCGTTCGAGATGATGGCCAAGGTCGAGGCAGCGATCGGCATCGGCCCCGATCCGGTGCAGCGGCTGGGCGCGCTTGCGGTGTGGGTGGCGGAGGACGCCGAGCGGCTGTGGCAGCGGCTGCGCCTGACCAATGCCGAGCATGAGCGGCTCGTCTCGATGGGGGAGGGCTGGCGGCGGCTGTCGCCGGCGTTAAGCGCGCAGGCGCAGCGCGCGGCGCTCTACCGGCTGGGCCCGCTGCACTTTACCGATCACGTATTGCTGGCCTGGGCGCGATCGCCTTGCGGCGTGATCGATGACGCTTGGCGCGCGTTGGCGACGTTGCCGCAGCGCTGGACCGCGCCGGCGTTTCCGCTCAAGGCGGCCGACTTCATGAGCCGCGGCGTCGAGAAGGGCCCGGCGCTCGGCGCCGCGATGGCAAAGGCGGAAGAGGCATGGATTGCAGCGGATTTTCCGAGCGAGGCCGATGCGCTGGCGACGATTGCGGACGGGGCGGCGCGCTGAACTATTCAACGTAGCTATCGGCCGTGCGGATCGGTGAGCACTTGTAGCTCACCGCGTCGTAAACCTGACGAACCCCCGGGAAATGGCAGTACCACGGCCCTGGCCGGAATTTTACGCGTATTTTTTCAATTCTACGTGCCGCCAATGTCAGGAAAGCGTGCAGCCGAACCGCCTCCCGATCAATGCTCGCATGGATATCGTCGTGATCCATCTTGGACGGAGAGGGCGTATTTCCTGCGGCCCACTCGCGCGCCGCGATAATGCGATCATGATTTCTTTCGAAACAGTAGAACATCGTCAGCAGTTCGTGCTTGGCGCTGTACCAGTCGATTTTCAGCGCCTCAGCTTTGGGATTCTCCTCGTGCATTTCCGCCGGCACCGGAACCTCGATCTTTGATTTTTTGGGGCTGAAGTTCGGCATGTATTTTTCCTGGTCGCAGTCGAAGTCGTAGGCACCGAGAATGATGCGGCTCATCGGATCCGCGCCATACCGGCCAGCATTGGCCGGGTCACGGTCCACGTCGCTTGCCCAATCAATGCTAAGTTCGGCCTGACGCGCGAGCAGATCGACGGTCTCGCGCAGGCTTGTTCTCGCCTCTTCATAGGCCGGGGAAATCGCGCGCGAATTCTTCGCTTCCAGGGATTGCTGATCCTGGTCGTGCTTGTTCTTCTTTGCGTCGTGTAAGTCGAAATACAAAGTCTGCTGAAGCGTAATCACTTTGGAAAATGCGGACGACGCATCCGTGAACGTCTTCTCGGCAGCTTCCATCTGCCCTTTTCCTGCCGCCCGCACCTTGTCCTCATAGGCGGATACGTACTGGAAGTGGGCGCCCAACAGGCTGCCGACGACAGTTATGATCGGCAGTCCGATAAAGTAAGCGAACTTCTGGTCGACAAGTTCGATCCGGCCCCAGAGCCCGGTGGGCGCAACCGGTTGCGGTTGACCATCTTTGCCATTCTCGTTTGGCATTACTCCCCCCAAGCATCGCTAGAGGAAGCCGGGAGGATGACAAACTCCGACGCGGGGTTGTGTGAGCGGGTTCACACAACTGACGGAACACCCGGCCGCGGCTACGGCCACTTCACGACGGGCGGCATTGACGACAAAATCGATTCAACATTGCCGCCGGTGCGCAGCCCGAAAATCGTGCCGCGGTCGTAGAGCAGGTTGAATTCGACGTAGCGGCCGCGGCGGATGAGCTGCTCTTCGCGCTCGGTCTCGCTCCACGGCGTCGCGAAATTCCTGCGCACCAGTTCGGGGTAGACGCGCAGGAAGGCGCGGCCGACATCCTGCGTGAAAGCGAAGGTCGGGTCCCAGTCGGTCTCGAGGTAGTCGTAGAAGATGCCGCCGATGCCGCGCATCTCGTTGCGGTGCTTGAGGAAGAAATAGTCGTCGCACCACTTTTTGAATTTATCGTAGGGCGCGATCTCCGAATGCGTGTCGCAGGCAGCCTTCATGACGGCGTGAAACGCGACCGTGTCCGGGTCGTCCTGGGTGCGGCGCTTGTCAAGCACCGGTGTGAGGTCGGCGCCGCCGCCGAACCAGGCCTTGCTGGTGACGACGAAACGCGTGTTCATGTGCACGGCCGGCACGTTCGGATTCTGCAGGTGCGCGATCAGCGAGATGCCGGAGGCCCAGAAGCGCGGATCGTTCTCGGCGCCGGGGATTTCCTTGCGGAATTCGGGCGCAAATTCGCCGTGCACGGTCGAGCAGTGCACGCCAACTTTTTCGAAGACGCGCCCGCGCATCAGCGCCATCACGCCGCCGCCGCCCGGTTTGCCGGAATGGTCGGTGCGCTGCCACGGCGTGCGGACGAAGCGGCCGGGCTTTTGCTCCGCGAGCGGCGCGCTTTTCGGCAGGTCGTCCTCGACCTTTTCGAAGGCCGCGCAGATGTCGTCGCGCAGGCGCTCGAACCAAACGCGCGCGCGCTCCTTGCGGGCTTCCAGCTGTCCAGCGTCCATGACCGGCTCCGTCCGAAATTATAGGCGTCGCGGCTTGCTAGCGCACGGGGCGGCAGCCGGTTTGATCCAGGTCAGCGGGCGGGAAATGCGCCCGTTTGCCGCAGGGCTTCGCCCGCGACCATGGCGGCGGCGATCGCCACGTTGAGCGAGCGCAGGCCCTCGCGCATCGGGATACGCAAACGGGCGTCGGCCGCCTGGTGCACGGCCTCCGGCACGCCGGCGCTTTCGCGGCCGAACATCAGCACCTGATCCTCCCCGAAGGCGTGGTCGAGGTAGCTGCGCTCGGCCGCGGTCGTGAAAAGCACGAGCTTGAGCCCTTCTCGCCGGCGCCACTCCTCGAAAGCCTTGAAGGAAGCGTGGCGGGTCAGTTTCACCTGGTCGAGATAGTCCATCCCGGCGCGGCGGAAGGCGCGGTCGGTGACCGGAAAGCCGGCCGGCTCGATGATGTCGGCCGCGAGGCCAAGGCAGGCGGCGAGCCGCAGGATCGTGCCGGTGTTCTGGGGGATATCCGGCTCGTAGAGGGCAATCCGCATGGCCGCCTGCCGGGGTTTCCGCCGCCGAAAACCGGCTTAGACCCAAGATTTAATGTTGGGTGGTGCGGCGATAGCGGGCTTGCACTCCTACCGCAAGGGTGCCAATAGAACCACACCGTTGCGCCGTTCTGCCTTTACCGGGACTGCCGCTCCGGTCCGCCCCGCCGCCCTTTGGGACTTCTCCTTGGGCTCCAGCCGCGGGCGGCAGAAAATTCGTCAGCCGGACGAGAGGGGTTAGGACGTGACGACCGTGTCTTCGGCGGAGCAGCACTCGCGCCGCGACTTTCTCTACATCGCCACCGGCGCCGTCGCCGCAGTCGGCGGCGCGGCCGCCCTGGTGCCGCTGATCGCGCAGATAAATCCCGACGCCTCCACCATCGCCGCGGGCGCGCCGGTCGAGATCGACCTCGCGCCGATCGCCGATGGGCAGATCGTGAAAGTGTTCTGGCGCTCGAAGCCGATCTTCATCTTCCATCGCACCAAGAAAGAGATCGACGAGGCCAAGAACGTCGACGTCAACAGCCTGCCGGACCCGGAACCCAATTCAGAACGCGTCAAGGCCGGCCACGATCAGTGGCTGGTCGTGATCGGCATCTGCACGCATCTCGGCTGCATCCCGCTCGCCCATCAGGGCGAGTACGACGGCTGGTTCTGCCCCTGCCACGGCTCGCAGTACGATACCGCGGGGCGCATCCGCAAAGGGCCGGCGCCGAAGAATCTCTACCTGCCGCCTTATACGTTCCTCTCCGCCACCAAGATCCGGATCGGCGAAGAGTCCGCAGCCAAGCCTGCTTGATTAGTTTTCCGAAGGTTCGATCATGAGCGGACACTCGACCTACCAGCCGCAGAACAAATTTCTGCAATGGATCGAGAAACGGCTGCCGATCGGCGGTCTGATCTATTCGTCATTCGTCGCCTATCCGACGCCGCGCAACCTGAACTACTGGTGGACCTTCGGCGGCATCCTCGCCTTCATGCTCGGGGTGCAGATCGTCACCGGCATCGTGCTGGCGATGCATTACACGCCGAACGCCGACATGGCCTTCAACTCGGTCGAAGGCATCATGCGCGACGTCAATTACGGCTGGCTGCTGCGCTACGTGCACGCCACCGGCGCCTCGATGTTCTTCCTGGCGGTCTACATCCACATGTTCCGCGGCATGTATTACGGCTCCTACAAGGAACCGCGCGAGGTGCTGTGGATCCTGGGCGTCATCATCTATCTGCTGATGATGGCGACCGGCTTCATGGGTTACGTGCTGGTCTGGGGCCAGATGAGCTTCTGGGCCGCGACCGTCATCACCAACCTGTTCTCCGCCATCCCCGGCGTCGGCGATACCATCGTCACCTGGCTGTGGGGCGGCTATGCGGTCGGCAATCCGACGCTCAACCGCTTCTTCTCGCTGCACTACCTCTTGCCCTTCGTCATCGCGGGCGTCGTGGTGCTGCATGTCTGGGCGCTGCACGTCGTCGGCCAGAACAATCCGGCCGGCATCGAGCCGAAGTCCGACAAGGACACCGTGCCGTTCACGCCCTATGCCACGATCAAGGACGGCTTCTTCATGGCCGTGTTCTGCATCCTGTTCGCGTGGCTCGTATTCTACGTGCCGAACTTCCTGCTCGCCGCGGACAACTACATCCCCGCTAATCCGGCGGTGACGCCGTCGGAGATCGTGCCGGAATGGTACTACCTGCCATTCTACGCGATCCTGCGCTCGATCCCGAACAAGCTGCTCGGCGTCTGCGCGCTGTTTGGCTCGATCGGCATCCTCGCCTTCCTGCCGTGGCTCGACACCTCGAAGGTGCGCTCGGCGCGCTATCGGCCGCTGTACCGCCAGTTCTTCTGGCTATTCGTGATCGTCTGCATCGGCCTTGGCTATCTCGGCTCCAAGCCGCCGGAAGGCGTCTACGTCATCCTGTCGCGGCTCTTTACAGCCTACTACTTCGGCTTCTTCCTGATCGTTCTGCCGCTGCTCGGCATCTTCGAGAAGACCAAACCGCTGCCGAATTCGATTTCGGAATCGGTCTTGGGCGCCAAGGCGTGAGCGGGGACAGGGCCATGAAGAAATCGTCCATCGTCCTTGCCGCAGCTTTCGCTGTCGCGCTGACCGTGCCGGCTTTCGCCGAGGGGCAGGTGGCGCCGCCGCGGCTGACCTGGTCGTTCGCGGGACCGTTCGGCAAATACGACGAAGCGCAACTCCAGCGCGGCTTCAAGATCTACCGCGAAGTCTGCTCGAACTGTCATTCGCTGAACCTGCTGTCGTTCCGCAACCTGGCCGACCCGGGCGGCCTCGGCTACAGCGAGGCGCAAGCCGCGCAAATTGCGTCCGAGTACAAGATCAACGACTTCGACGACTCCGGCCAGCCGACGCAGCGCCCGGGCCGACCGGCCGATCATTTCCCGGCGCCCTTCGCCAACGAGGCGCAGGCCAAGGCCGCCAACGGCGGCACCGCGCCGCCGGACATGTCGACGCTCGCCAAGGCGCGCACCTACGCCCGCGGCTTCCCGCTGTGGGTCGTCGACGTCTTCACGCAATATCAGGAGCAGGGTCCCGACTACATCGCGGCCCTCCTCAAGGGCTACAAGGACCCGCCGCCGGCGGGCGCCACGGTCCCGCAGGGCGGCCACTACAACGAGTATTTCCCGGGCCACAACATCGCCATGCCGCCGCCGCTGGCAAGCGACGGCCAGGTGAAATACGACGACGGCACGCCGGAGACGCTCGATCAATATTCCAAGGACGTCGCCGCGTTCCTGGAATGGGCGTCCGAGCCGCATCTGATGGCGCGCAAGCGCATCGGCTTCCAGGTGATCATCTTCCTGATCGTGCTCTCGGGCCTGTTGTACTTCACCAAGAAGAAGGTGTGGTCGTCGGTGCACTAGGCCGCCGGAGACAGGCCGCAAGACGCTTGACGCTGGGGCCCCGTTTGGGGCCCTTTCGTTTTGAGAGGTGGCGCATGACCAAAGCGGTGCTCGGCATCATCGGCGGCTCCGGCATTTACGACCTGCCGGGCCTACTGAACGTGCGCGAGGAGCGCGTCAGGAGCCCGTGGGGCGAGCCGTCGGGCGCGCTGCGCATCGGTGAGATCGCCGGGCTTCCGGTCGTCTTTCTGTCGCGCCACGACAAGGGCCACCGGCTGTCGCCTTCCGACATCAACTACCGCGCCAACATCGACGTCTTGAAGCGCGTCGGCGTCACCGACCTTGTCTCGCTGTCGGCCTGCGGCTCGTTCAAGGAGGACCTGCCGCCGGGGACGTTCGTGCTGGTCGACCAGTTCGTCGATCGCACCCACAAGCGGGAGAGCTCGTTCTTCGGCAAGGGCATGGTGGCGCACGTGTCGATGGCGCACCCGGTGAGCCCACGCCTGCGCGCGCGCATCGCGGAAGCGGCGCTGCTCGAAGGCATCAAGCCGCACATGGGCGGCACCTATGTCTGCATGGAAGGGCCGCAGTTCTCGACCTACGCCGAGAGCATGACCTACAAGTCGCTCGGCTATTCGGTCATCGGCATGACCAACATGCCGGAGGCAAAGCTCGCGCGCGAAGCCGAGATTTGTTACGCGACCGTCGCCATGGTGACCGACTTCGACTGCTGGCATCCCGACCACGACGCCGTCACCGTCCAGGACATCATCAAGGTGCTGCTGGAAAATGCCGAGCGCGCCAAGAATCTGGTGGCGCGGCTGGCGCGCGATTTTCCGGCCGAGCACGAGCCGTGCCCGATCGGCTCGGACCGCGCGCTCGACACCGCGTTGATCACCGCGCCGGAAGCGCGCGATCCCGTGCTGCTGAAGAAGCTCGACGCGGTGGCGGGCAGGGTGCTGGGGCTTAAGAGCTAACATCAAACCGCGACCGGCCTGCGCCGAAGGGCGCATCCAGCCAAATCGTGAGCGCGCTCGCGCGCTCTAGCCGTGCCCAAAAACCACTTGCGCTGTGCAGGCCGTGCACTGGATCTGGTTGTGCGGGCCATGCGGCCGGAATCCGTCGGAGAGATGTTTCAGGGTCGAGACGTGGTCGCCGCCGGCGACGCGCTCGCTCTCTTCCCATTTCGCGGACCCGGCCCGCTTGCACTTCGGGCACCTGAATCGTGTGACGTAACTGTGAGGGCGTCGCATACGCGCCTCCGTCTTGCCAATTGTTCAAGTCGCTTTCAGCGAACGAAGGCCGGGGGCGGCTAAATTGGGGCCTTGCCTGACTGATGCGGCCCTCAGGGCCGCGCCCGGCGAACCGTTCGTTGTCTTACCGCTCCTGCTGCCGACCGAACGGGTTACGCAACAGTCGTGGCGGCCTTTTGACCCGGTGGAAGCATCTAAACCTCCGCGCCAGAAGTTGTGGTGAAATTTTGGACCAACAAAACGGATTGTCAAGGCAGAGTGGGTGGTAGTCCGCTGCGCTATTTCGCAGGCGCGTCATATCCGAGCGCTTCCTGCGCCCATTTGCTGGGTTTGCCGACGATCCTGGCCTTGTCCCGCCCGCATTTGAATTTGGGGGCGTCGTTGTCGGCGGCGGCGCGGGCGAGCCCAGGCGCGTCGGGGTTTGCTTCCTCGTCGACCGCCGCGATCGGGCAGGCCTCGCGATCGCCGATGCGGATCACGGACAGCACATTGTAGGTCTTGGTGCGGCCCTCGTCGTCCATCGAGTTGACGTCGCGCTCGATGATGCGCACGATGACGGCGTGCGGCTTGAAGCCGGTCTTGGTCCTGATGCCGCGCCAATCGAGCGTCTCGCCGAGACTGTAACCGTTGACGAGGTGGCCGTCGTTCTTGCCCCAGCGGATCGAGAGCGCCACGTTGGCAACGCTCGCTTGGGTGTAGACGCGCGAGCCGCCGAGACCCGGGCAGCGCACCAGCGTGTAGTCGCCAACCTCGCCGTCGTCTTCGACGATGCGGCACGGCTTCTTCACGTTGAGCGGGGTGACGACGCTCACCGGCGCAGGCGCTTCGGCAAAGGCCGGCGCCGACAGCAGCGAGGCCGCCAGGATCAGAACCAGGATCAGAAAAAGTGAGCGCATGGTAAAAGGCCCGGCCCCCGCATGCAGGTTTGTCGAGGTCCTGCGCCGCAGGGTTCAGGCAAAACCACGAGACATTTACGGCCCATCCGGCGTACAAAGCCGCCATGTTTCGGGTGGTGCTCATTGCGTGCGTGGCCTTCCTTTTGGGCGGCTGTACCGCCTCGGACAAGCTGTTCGAGATGGTCCGCGTGCCGGTCCACGGTTTCGTCGACAAGCTTCCGGATTGGGCCGGCGGCAAGCCGGAGGGGCTGCCGCCCAAGCCGACCGACCCCGGCTATTTGGCCTACAGGGAGCGGCTCGAGGGCAAGGACGTCTCGGTGCCGTCGGCCGAACCGCTCAACCCGCTTCATTGACGCTGCGGCATACACGCCATTATACCGCACGGTCCCTGCAGCGAGACACCAATGGCCGACCGCGACAACGATCTCTCCCACACCATCCGTTCGATCCCGGACTATCCCAAGGCCGGCATCATTTTCCGCGACATCACCACGCTGCTCGGCAACGCCCGCGCCTTCCGCCGCGCGGTCGACGAACTGGTGCAGCCCTGGGCCGGCATGAAGATCGACAAGGTCGCCGGCATCGAGGCGCGCGGCTTCATCCTAGGGGGAGCCGTGGCGCATCAGGTGTCGGCCGGCTTCGTGCCGATCCGCAAGAAGGGCAAGCTTCCCCATAAACGCGTCAGCGTCGCCTATGCGCTCGAATACGGCGAAGACGTCATCGAGATGCATGCCGACGCATTGGTCGCCGGCGAGCGCGTGGTGCTGGTCGACGACCTGATCGCCACCGGCGGCACCGCGGAAGCGGCGGTCAAGCTGCTGCGCCAGCTCGGCGCCAACGTGATGGCGGCCTGCTTCGTCATCGACCTGCCGGATCTCGGCGGCGCCGAGAAGCTGCGCAAGCTCGACGTGCCGGTGCGGACGCTGATCTCGTTCGCGGGGCACTAGGAGCGGTGCGGGCCCCAGGGACCGGGCTCGCCCGGCGGGGCAGGACCCGGCTCCGAACCCCATGGACCTTGCCCGGGCGCCGGTTGCTGCGGCGCGCCGCCCCAAGGACCTCCTGACGCGCCTTGCTCGGACTGGTCGGTAACTTGCGCCTGCGGTTCGGGCCCCTCGATCGCCAGCGGTCCCGGATCGTGGCCGCCGGCAAATTTGATCAGCGCCTGCACGCGTGCATCGACCGGCGGATGGGTGTCGAAGATATTCGAGAAGCCCTCGCGCGGATTGTCGATGCACATTTCCATGACCGCCGAGGTGGCGTGCGTGAGCTCGCCGCGGTTCTCGATCTTGCGCAACGCCGAGATCATGGCGTCCGGATTCTTGGTCAGCTCGACCGAACCGGCGTCGGCCAGGTATTCGCGTTGCCGCGATAGCGCGAAGCGGATCACCACCGAGAGGAGCCACGCCACCACGATCAGGGCGATGGCGATGACAATCGCCAAGCCGGCGCCGCCCTTTCCTTCGCTGTCGCCGCCACCGCCGCGCCGCCGGCCGAAGCCGCCGTAATAGCTCGCCTGGAAAAACAGCCGGAAAACCAGCTCGCCGAAGAACGAGATGACGCCGGCGATCACCACCGCGATTACCATCATGCGCACGTCGCCATTGCGAATATGCGTCAGCTCGTGGCCGAGCACGGCCTCGAGCTCCTGGTCGTTGAGCGCATTCATCAGGCCGCGCGTCACGGTGATGGAATATTGCTTCGGGTTGAGGCCGGTGGCGAAGGCATTGAGCGCGTCGTCGTCGGCGATGCGCAGCGTCGGCATCGTAATGCCGCGGGAGATGCACAGGTTTTCGAGAATATTGTAGAGCCGCGGCTCTTCCTTGCGCGTCACCGGCGTCGCGCCCGTCACCGCATCGATCATCGACTGGTGGAAATTATAGGCGATGATGATCCAGAGGATGGCGCCGCCGGTCGCCCAAGGCAAAGCTTTCAGGAAATCGTATTCGGCCGCGCGAAGCAGATACTCGATCGGCGCATCGACGGTCAGCGCCTCCGCCAGCAACGCGCCCGCGAACACCAGCACATAGACCAGCACGAACAGCCCGATCAGCAGCGCGATCGAGCGCCGCTTGTTCGACTGGATGTGCGTATAGAGACCGTAGGCGGCCATTTGTCTTCCTCATACCTCCCCCTGCAAGGGGGAGGTCGGATCGCGAAGCGATACGGGTGGGGGTCGTTGCGGCGGGCGTTCGGAAGTGACCCCACCCCGGACCGCCAAGCGGCGGCATAGCCGATGCTTCGCATCGGCGTGATTTTTTGTCGACGGCGGCCGAAGGTCGCCTATACCCTCCCCTTTCAGGGGAGGGATATTTTTATTGTTAGAACTTGACGCTCGGCGCCTGCTCGAGTTGGGCACGCGTTTCGCCGAGATCGAAGAAGCCGTGCTGCTGGAAGCCGAACATGCCGGCAAAGATCGAGGCCGGGAACTGCTGGATGCCGGTGTTGTATTCCTGGACGGTGTTGTTGAAGAAGCGGCGCG
This sequence comes from uncultured Alphaproteobacteria bacterium, assembly GCA_963742095.1. Taxonomy (GTDB): domain Bacteria; phylum Pseudomonadota; class Alphaproteobacteria; order Rhizobiales; family Xanthobacteraceae; genus Pseudolabrys. Next base: position 207,749 of record CAVUKJ010000001.1, on the reverse strand, counting down.
AAGCGGCGAGCTTGTTCTCGATGTCGGACAGGTCGCTCTGCAGCTGCTGGAAGTTCGCGTTGGCCTTCAGGTTCGGATAGTTCTCCGACAGCGCGAACAATTGCCGCAGCGCGCCGGACAGCATGTTCTCCGCCTGCACCTTCTGCTCGACATTGGGCGCGGCGATTGCCTGATTGCGCGCCTGGATGACGGCTTCGAGCGTTCCACGCTCGTGCCCCGCATAACCTTTGACCGTTTCGACCAGATTCGGAATCAGGTCGTGGCGCTGCTTCAACTGGACATCGATGTCGGCGAAAGACTGGTTGACCCGCTGCCGCATGGCGACGAGCCCGTTGTAGATCGAGATCGCCCAGATGACGACGACGACGATGACGCCAATGACAATCCAGGCGGTGGTCGACATTTCCGGCTCCTTGGAAGCGGGGAACTTGGCGGTGTTGAGCCTATCCTAGATGGGGAGGCCGCCGCCAAGCCGCCAAGGGCCTGTCCACGGTTTCGGTAAGTCTTTGAATGCGCAAAAAAAAGACCCCAAGCGGTGCTTGGGGTCTCTTCGCCAGACGGCTATTCGGGGGGTAAGGGGGGAGCCGCCCGACTGAACTCACGGGCGGACAACGCGGGCTTGGGGGTTTGGTTCCTGCCCGTTCCTAAAAAGACCGAAATTATTTGCTTCGCGCCTGCGAAAGGGCGCGGCAGTTCGCCAGCCAGCCGCGAAGGCCTAGCCCGCCTCGCGGAACCGCACCGCGGCTTCCAGATCGACCGAAACCAGTTGCGACACGCCGCGCTCGGCCATGGTGACGCCGAACAGCCGGTTCATGCGCGCCATGGTGATCGGGTTGTGGGTGATGATCACGAAGCGCGTGTCGGTCGAATTGATCATCTCGTCGAGCAGGTCGCAGAAGCGCTCGACGTTGTGGTCGTCGAGCGGCGCATCCACTTCGTCGAGCACGCAGATCGGCGCCGGATTGGTGAGGAACACGGCGAAGATCAGCGCCAGTGCGGTCAGCGCCTGCTCGCCGCCCGACAACAGCGACAGCGTGGACGGTTTTTTGCCTGGGGGCTTGGCCATGATCTCGAGGCCGGCTTCGAGCGGGTCCTCGCTTTCGATCAGCTGAAGCTCCGCGGTGCCGCCGCCGAACAACTCCGTGAACAAATGCTGGAAGTGCTTGTTGACCTGCTCGAACGAGGCGACCAGGCGCTCGCGCGCCTCGCGGTTGAGGCTCTGGATGCCCTGGCGCAGCTTCGAGATGGCGGCGACGAGGTCGTCGCGCTCGGTGGTCAACGAGGTGTGCTGGGTCTCGATCTCGCGCAGCTCTTCCTCGGCGCGCAGGTTGACGGCCCCGAGCCGCTCACGCTCGCGGCGCAGCCGCTCGAGTTTCTCTTCGATCTCGGGCAGCTCCGGCAGCGTGTCGTCCGGCTCGATCTCGGCCAGCTCGGCGACCGCCGACGGCTCGATCTCCAGCATGTCATGGATCTCGCGGCCGATGTCGCCGAGCCGGCGCTTGGCGCCCTCGAAGCGCTCCTCGGCGCGGGCCAGTTCCTCGCGCGCGTGACTTGCGGCTTCGAGCGCGGCGCGGGCATCGCGGTCGGCTTCGGCCAGCGCGTTCTCGGCTTCCTGCAAGCGGTCGGCGCAGGCGCGCCGCGCGGCTTCCGCCGTCTGGACTTCGGTGATCAGCGCCGAGCGCTTTTCAGAGAACACCTGCGGCGCGTTCTCGAGCTCGGCGCGGTCGCGCTTGGCTTCGGTGACGCGGTTTTCCAGCGTCGCGATCTGGTTTTTGGCGCCGTCCTGACGTTCGATCCAGCCGGACTTGTCCGCGGCGAGTGTCGCAAGGCGGCGGTCGGCCATTTCGGCCTCGCGCACGATCGCCTGCTGCTCGGCGTGGACTTCAGCGAGCTTGGCCCGCTTGGCGGTGATGTCGTCGCGCACGCCGGCGAGCTTGGTTTCGAGATCGGCGGCGGGGGCAAGCTCGGACAGCGAGCGTTCGGCCTGCGCCTTGGCGGCGGTGGCCTCGTCGCGGCTTGAGGTGAGGCGCGCGCGGGCTTCGGCCAGCGCCGAGAGGCGCGCGGCCTGGCGGTTGAGGTCGCGCTCGCGCGAGCGGGTTTCGGTTTCGGTCAGCCCGGCGGCTGCGAAGGACGACTGCGCCGTGGCCAGCGCCTTGCGCTTCTCTTCGGCCTCGGCGCGGGCGCTTGCCAGTTCGGCATCGATCTCGGCAAAGCGGCTGCGCTGGGCGAGGCGGCGAGCGGCACCGGTCGGGGCGTGGGCCGCGGCAACGAAACCGTCCCAGCGCCACAGGTCGCCCTCACGCGACACCAGCCGCTGGCCGGTCTTGAGCGCGGCGGCGAGCCGTTCGCCGGTCGCTTTTTCGACGACGCCGATCTGCGCAAGACGGCGGGCCAACTGCGCGGGCGCCTGCACATAGCGCGCCAGCGGCTCGACGCCGTCAGGCAAAGCCGGATCGCCGGCCGCTTCGATCTTGCTCCAGTGCATCGGCGAGGAGGGATCGACCGGCGCGTCGAGATCGTCGCCGAGCGCGGCGCCCAGCGCCTTTTCGTAGCCTTTCTCGACCGAGATGTGGTCGATCACCGGCGGCCACAGACTGCGGGTCTCGAGCGACAGCATCTTGGAGAGGGTCTTGGCCTCGGTCTCCAGCCGCTGCACGCGCTTTTCGGACTCGGCGGCGGCATCGCGCGCGGTCTCGAAATCGGCGCGGGCGACGTTGTGCGCGGCCTCGGCGGCAACGGCCGCAGCTTCGGCCTCGCTCAGCGCCGATTGCGCGCCCTGGACCGCGGCGCTGGTGTCGCCATGGACGGTCGAGAGTTCGCGCTCGATGGCTTCGATCTCTCCGGCGATCTTGGCGACGCGTTCGGCCTGTTCGCGGGCGGTGCTCTCGAAGGCGTTACGCTGTGCCGTCAGATCGGCAAGTTTCGTCGTGAGATCGGAGAAGATTTTCTCCGCCGCATTGAGCGCGCCGTCGGCCTCGGCGACGCGCGTATCGACGCCGCTGCGGCGGCCGGCGCTCTCGCGCGCCTCGGCGCGGATGGTTTCCTCTTCGGCGGCGAGCCGGGCCAGCGCCTGTTCCGCGTCGGCAGCCATGCGCTGCTCGCGCTCGATATCGGCGGCGAACTGCACCAGGCGCAGATCGAGCTCGGCGATGCGGTCCTTAGCACGCTGCTCCTCGCGGTCGAGGTCCTGGAGCGCGACATTGAGGCGATGCAGCGCTGCACCGGCGCGCGCCTCGGCCTCGCGCAGCTCGGGCAATCCGGCGGCGACCAAAGTCTGGCGCTTCGAGGCTTCAGCCTGCGCTTCGGTGCGGCTCGCGACCTCGCGCAGGCAGCCGTCCTTGGCGTGCTCGGCTTCGGCAACGTCCTTGGTCGCGGCGGTCCAGCGCAGGTGATAGAGGGTCGCCTCCATCTTGCGCACTTGGCCGGAGACTGTGCGGTAGCGGATCGCCTGCTTGGCCTGTTTCTTCAGGCCGTCGATCTGGGCGGCGAGCTGTCCGATGACGTCTTCGACGCGCAGCAAATTGGTTTCGGCGGCTTTGAGCCGCAGCTCGGCCTCGTGGCGGCGGGCATGGAGGCCGGAAATGCCGGCGGCCTCTTCCAGCACGCGGCGGCGCTGCTCGGGCTTGGCCTGGATGATCTCGCCGATGCGGCCCTGATGCACCAGAGCGGGTGAGCGGGCGCCGGTCGAGGCATCGGCGAAAAGGATCTGCACGTCGCGGGCGCGCACTTCCTTGCCGTTGATGCGGTAGCTCGAGCCAGCCTCGCGCTCGATGCGCCGCGCGATATCGATCTGGTCCTGGTCGTTGAAGGCGGCGGGTGCCGAGCGGTCGGCATTGTCGACCAGCATCGCCACTTCCGCGTTGTTGCGGGCCGGACGGTTGTTCGAGCCGGAGAAAATCACGTCGTCCATCGACGAAGCGCGCATGGATTTGAACGAGGATTCGCCCATCACCCAGCGCAGCGCTTCGACGAGGTTGGATTTGCCGCAGCCGTTCGGCCCGACCACGCCGGTCAGACCCGGCTCGATCAGGAAATCGGTCGGCTCAACGAACGACTTGAAGCCGATCAGGCGCAGCCGCGTAAGCTTCATGCTTCAGGCCTCATCGATCCCGAACGCCACAGTCCAACTGACATGTACATTGAAAGTCGTCGTCCTTTCCGGGGCTTGGCCCCGGTCAGGTTCCATCGCAAGTGCCGCATCGGTCGGCAGAATGAATTGGGCGAGCCGCTTGAGCAACAGCCGCGCGGCGGCGTTTACCGGTTTTCCAGACCTTTCGGCTGTGTACAAGGCGAAAAAAAGACGCAGCCGCAGCCTGGCCGCGCCGAAAATCCCTTATCCGCCCTTGAGTTGCGGGTCGATCGCCTTGGCCATCTCGTCGATGGTCAGGGCGCCCGGATACATCGCCCCGTTTATGAAAAACGTCGGTGTCGAATGCACCTTGAAGGTATCAATTGCCCGCTGGCGCACGTTTTGGATGCCGTCGAGCAGCTTCTGATTCGCGAGACAGTCGTCGAAGCTCTTCTCGGTAAAGCCCGCCTGCTTGGCGATCGCCATCAGCGGCGGCACCGGCTTTGCCGTCACCCACTGCTGCTGCTGGCGGAACAGCGTGTCGACCATGGCAAAATATTTGCTCTGGTCCTTTTCGCCGGCGCAGCGCGCCAGCATGAAGGCGGCGCTGGCCAGCGTGTCGAGCGGGAATTCGCGGAAGATGTAACGGACCTTGCCGGTGTCGATGTAGCGCTTCTTGAATTCGGGGAAGGTCTCTTCGTCGAAATGGGCGCAGTGCGGGCAGGTCATCGACGCGTATTCGATGACTGTCACCGTGGCCTTGTCGCTGCCCATGACCATGTCGGGCAGCGCTTCCATCTTCATCAGTTCGTCCATGGAGATGGTGGTTTCGGGCTCGGCGGCCCGGACCGGCAGAGGCCTCAGCGCATAGGCACCCAAGGCTCCCGCCAGCGCGATGGTGGCGACGCCTTGGCAAAGTTCGCGGCGATTGATCGGCAACTGAGACTCCTTGCGCTTTACGCCCCAAAATCCGGCCTTTGGGTAGCTGGAACGCATAAATGTGGCAATGCCGGGCCGTCGGGGCCGGCGCTCAATTTCGCTTGACCGCCGCCCCCAGTCGCGCGAGCGCGGCTTTTAGGCCGTCATCTGCGATCTCCGGCAGGCTGGCCGCGATCCGGGCCAGTTCGGCCGGGTCGGGTGGCGACGGCGGCTTGGGCGGCCTCTGCCGGCGCAGCGGCGCCTGCCGGAGCGCAATGCGGCCGATCGCCTGCCAGCCGAAGAAGCGGTTGACCCGCTCCAATATGACAGCGGAGAGGTGCTGGATCTCGAGCGCGGCCGGGCCCTCGACCCGCAGCATGAGGGTTGCCGGTTCCGGCGGCTCGTCGCCGACCTGACGTGGCCAGCTGATCTTCATCGGCTCACTATGCGCGGCGATCTCCGGCCCGGCGATCTCGGCCCAACGAGCGATGATCTCGGTCGAGGCAAAGCCCTGGCTGCGCAGGGCGTCGCTCAGCGCCGCGCCGGTGAGTTCGGCAAGCGGCCGGGGAAAACTGCGCGAGGGGTTGCTCATCTGGCGCCACCTTGTGCGACGATTGGCCAAATGAGCGTAGCAGCCCGATTGCCGGCGCGAAAGAAAGCCGCGCCCGACCCCGCCGATCTCCTTGCCTGGTACGACCGCCACCGCCGCGTGCTGCCGTGGCGCGCGCGCAAGGGCGAAACAGCTGACCCGTACAAGGTCTGGCTGTCGGAGATCATGTTGCAGCAGACCACCGTGAAGGCGGTCGCGCCCTATTATGCGCGCTTCGCTTCGCAATGGCCGACCGTTGGAGCGCTGGCGAAAGCTAGCCTCGACGATGTTCTGCGTGCCTGGGCCGGGCTCGGCTATTACGCGCGGGCACGCAATCTGCACGCCTGCGCGCGCGTGGTGTCGGCCGAGCATGGCGGAATTTTCCCGGCGGAGATTGCAGGCCTGCGCGCGTTGCCGGGCGTCGGCGACTACACCGCGGCGGCGGTTGCCGCGATCGCCTTCGATGCGCCGGCGGTGCCGGTCGACGGCAATGTCGAGCGTGTGGTGACGCGGCTGTTTGCGGTCGAGGAACAGTTGCCCGCGGCGAAGCCGCGCATCAAGGAGCTGGCGCTGTCGTTGCTGCCGCCGCGCCGCCCCGGAGATTTCGCGCAGGCGCTGATGGATCTCGGCGCGACGATCTGCTCGCCGAAGCGGCCCGCCTGCGCGCTTTGTCCATGGAGCGATGTTTGCGCGGCGAACGCGCGCGGCGATCAGGAAACTTTCCCGCGCAAGGCGCCGAAACGCGAAGGCCAGTTGCGGCGCGGTGTGGCCTTCGTTGCGTTGCGCGCCGATGGCTCGATCCTTTTGCGCCAGCGCCCGGACAAGGGTCTGCTGGCGTCGATGACGGAAGTTCCCGGCAGCGACTGGACTCATGATTTCAATGAAAAATCCGCGCGGCGTTCGGTGCCGCGCCTCGCTGGCGCAAAGTGGCAGCGCATCCCTGGAACCGTGCGCCACGTGTTCACGCATTTCCCGCTCGAGCTTGCTGTTTTCATCGGGACGGTCGCGCGCAGGGTTGCTGCGCCGAAAGGCATGCGCTGGGCGCCGCTGGAAACCCTTGCCGGCGAAGCCTTGCCCAACGTCATGCGCAAAGTCATTGTCCATGCGCTCGACGACGGTCGCGGAGGCAAGCATGGCGGACGACGACAATAGAGCCCGCGGCGGCTGGGAACCCGGCCTGCGCTATCCCGATCCGGCGGTGCGTTCGCTCGATCCGCGCTTCGACAAATACCGGCTGGCGCTTGCGGGCGTCGAGCGCCTGTGGACCGGCGCGCGCTGGAGCGAAGGGCCGGTCTGGTTCGGCGACGGGCGCTATCTGATCTGGAGCGACGTGCCTGGCGACGTGATGCGGCGCTGGGACGAGGAAACCGGCAGCGTCAGCGTGTTCCGGAAACCATCGAATAACGGCAACGGCAATACGCGCGACCGGCAGGGCCGGCTCGTCACCTGCGAGCATCTCACGCGCCGCGTTACGCGCACCGAACATGACGGCAGCATCTCCGTCATCTGCGACCGCTTCGGGGGCAAGCGGCTCAACTCTCCCAATGACGTGGTGGTGAAATCGGATGGCTCGATCTGGTTCACCGATCCCCAGTTCGGCATCATCTCGAACTACGAAGGTGATCTGTCGACGCCGGAACTGCCGATGAACGTCTACCGCGTCGACGGCAAGAGCGGTGCCGTCACGGTCGTCGCCGACGGCATCAATGCGCCGAATGGCCTCTGCTTCTCGCCGGACGAGAAGAAGCTCTACATCGTTGAATCGCGCGGCGAGCCGCGGCGCATCCTGGTCTATGACGTCAAAGGCGACACCATCGCCAACGGCAAGGTGGTCATCGATGCCGGACCGCAGGGTACGCCCGACGGCATGCGCTGCGACATCGACGGCAATCTGTGGTGCGGCTGGGGCATGACGGCGGAGCTCGACGGCGTGCGGGTGTTCACGGCCGCCGGCGAGCCGATCGGCCACATCTCATTGCCGGAGCGCTGCGCCAACCTTTGCTTCGGCGGACGCAAGCGCAACCGGCTGTTCATGGCGGCCAGCCACTCGCTCTACGCGCTCTACGTCAACACGCAGGGCGCGCCCGGCGGCTAGTCGGCGAACGGAAAGGGAGAACGCGATGAGCATCGAACGCAAGGAAGTCGGCCCGCGCATGAGCCAGATCGTGGTGCACGGCGACACGGTCTATCTCGCCGGCGTGGTCGCGGCCGGGGCCAAGGGCAAGAGCGTCACCGAACAGACCAAGGACGTGCTCGCAACCATCGACCGGTATCTGGCGCAGGCCGGCACCAACAAGACCAAGCTGCTGTCGGCCACTATCTACATCACCGACATGGGCAAATTCGCCGAGATGAACGCGGTGTGGGATGCCTGGGTGTCGCCCGGCAACACGCCGGCGCGGGCAACCGTCGAAGCCAGGCTCGCCGCGCCCGATTACAACGTCGAGATCATGGTCGTGGCGGCGAAATGAAGACGCTGCTGCCGCTCGCGGAAAAAATCGCCGCGCGCCTGATTGCGCGCAAGGAGACCATTGCGATTGCCGAGTCCTCGACCGGCGGGCTGGTCGCCGCGGCGCTGCTCGCGGTTCCCGGCGCCTCCGGCTACTTCCTCGGCGGCGCTGTGGTCTACACCAAGTCGTCGCGGCTGGCGCTGCTCGGTGTCGGCGATGCCGAGATGCAAGGGTTGCGCCCGTCGACCGAGGAATACTCATTGCTGATCGCACGCCGCGTGCGCGAACGGCACAACGCGACCTGGGGCTTCGGCGAAACCGGCGCGGCAGGACCAAGCGGCAACCGCTACGGCGATCCGGCGGGCCACACCTGCCTGGCGGTCGCCGGTCCAGCCGAGCGTGCGGTCACGCTGCGCACCGGCAGTGCCGATCGCGTGGCGAACATGGACGCCTTTGCCAAACGCGGGCTCGAGCTTTTGGCGGATATGATCCAGGCGAAGAATTAGTCGGGTAGGGGAGCGGCCGTGCAGAACAATTCGCAGCTTGGCATTCTCGCCATCTTCAACGACTGCCGCCCGGGGCGCGAAGCCGAATTCGACGCCTGGTTCCAGGGGGAGCATCTGCTCGAGCGCCTTGCGGTCCCCGGCTTCCTCTATGGCCGCCGGCACCAGGCGATTTCGGGCAGCTGCGGCTATTTCAATTTCTACCTCGTTCAGTCACCGGCCGTTCTGACCTCGAAGCCTTATCTCGAGCGGCTCGATAATCCGACGCCGATGACCAAGACCATCATGTCCGAGGTGTTCCTCAACATGAACCGCACGGTGTGCCGGCGCACGGTGCGCAAGGGCGGCTTCCGCGGCGTCTGTGCGGTGACGGTGCGTTTCAACGCGCCGCCGGACGAGGCCGCGCTCAAGGCTGCGCTCGATACGCTGGTGGCGGACCCGGCTGTGGCTGGCGGCGAAATCTGGATCGCACTCGATCCGAAGGACATGCCGGTGTCGCAAGAGGAAAAGCTTCGCGGCGGCGACAAGAAGATCGCCGGCTGCCTGATGATCGATACGCTGCGGCAGGCGGATGCCGAGCGAGTTGCGCTCGAACTCGGCCGGAAATTCAAGGGCACCGACGTCGGCGTCTTCAGCGTGCTGTGCCAGCTCGGCCGCGGCGATCTTTAGATCGTCTCGATGACGCGATCGCGTTTGCCATTCGTTAACTACCAGGCTGCCTCCGCCCATCAACCAGTTACCGCCGCGGTACGCGCGACGGGATTTTGAAATTATTGGATGCGTGACGCCGTTCACACTGAACCCCGGTGATGAGTGCGAAGAGCAATCGCTGTCGAAGCACCATTACCGGAGAGCCCCAATGAAGTTTCCCACTTGGACGATCGCCCTCGCCGTTGCCGCGCTTGGCGCGGTGTTTATCGCCGTGGATGTCGGTGTGAAATCGCATGCTGTCGAAAGCGCACCGGCGAAGACCACTGTCGGTGCCGCGCCTGCAACGTCCGCGCCGCTCCCGATCGCGGGCGCCGATGCCGACGTGAACAGCGTCAACTGGTAATTTCCGAAAACGGCCGGCAAGTCCCGAGCAGGTCTCGAAAAAAATCCGCGCCTTCGGGCGCGGGTTTTTATTCGGCCGCTTCCGCCATCTCGGCGCGGACCTGGGCGCGGAATTCGTCGATCAGGCGCAGCCCTTTCGGCGTCTCGACATGCCAGAACGTCCAGCCGTTGCAGGCTTCGAGCCCTTGCGCCATGGCGCCGATCTTGTGGATCGAGCCGACCTGACCTTCGAGCGAGACCGCGCCGTCGGCGCGCACCAGAGCCTTGTGGCGCTTCTTGGCATCGACCAACTTGACGCCCGGCGTCACGAGACCGCGCTCGATCAGCGCCGCGAACGGCACGCGCGGCGCTTCGCGCGCGGTGACGAAAGGCGCGAGCGCGGGCGCCTCGAGCGGCTTGGTGGCGGCGATGCGTTTCTCGGCGGCCTTGGCGTAATTCGTGTCGCGCTCGCAGCCGACGAAACGGCGGCCGAGCTTCTTGGCCACCGCGCCGGTGGTGCCGGTGCCGCAGAACGGGTCGAGCACCAGGTCGTCGAGCCGCGATGACGACAGGATGACGCGCGCCAGCAGCGCTTCCGGCTTCTGCGTCGGATGCAGCTTCTTGCCGTCGCGGCCTTTCAGGCGCTCCTCGCCGGTGCAGAGCGGCAGCGTCCAGTCGGAGCGCACCTGGATATCCTCGTTGCCGGCTTTGAGCGTCTCGTAATTGAAGGTGTAGCCCTTGGCGGCCGGATCGCGCGACGCCCAGATCAGCGTCTCGTGCGCGTTGGTGAAGCGCCGACCGCGGAAATTCGGCATCGGGTTCGACTTGCGCCAGATCACGTCGTTGAGGATCCAGAACCCCATGTCCTGCATGATCGTGCCGACGCGGAAGATGTTGTGATAGGAGCCGATCACCCAGATGGTGGCGGCGGGCTTCATCACGCGCTTGCAGGCATCGAGCCAACGTTTCGTGAAAGCATCATAGGCTTCGAAGCTCGCGAACTTGTCCCAGTCGTCATCGACGGCGTCGACGCGTGAATTGTCCGGCCGCTTCAGATCGCTGGCGAGCTGCAGATTGTAGGGCGGATCGGCGAAGACGAGGTCGACGGAGGCCGCGGGCAGCTTCGCGATCTCGGCGGCGCAGTCGCCGACCAGAACGCGTGCTTGAGGGACTGCTGAAACTCCACGGGGCGCCCGTGAGGGCGCCCCGCGACGCGACACAACCATGACTTAGAACTCTGACTCAGGCGACGCGGTCGGCGACGCGGGACCTACAACCGACAGGCCTGCATCATGGAGTTGCAAGGTAAAGATGCGGTTAGCGAAAACCCTTGGTGGCTAGGCAAAAAATGCCTAAGTCCACGAGTGGTGGCGCGAACCGGGCGCTCGCGCGGTATTGGACTCCGCGCTAATCCCTCGGCAATGATTTGGGCAGGCACAGCCGGAGAGTTTGCGAATGCGTTGGGATGATTTTCGCCGCAGCGACAACGTCGAGGACGACCGCGAGGGCGGTGGAGCTGGCGGAGGATATGGCGGCGGTGGCATCGGTATTCCGGTCGGGCGCGGCGGCCTCGGCATCGGTACCATTGTCGTGCTCAGCCTGATCGGCTGGGCCTTGGGCATCGATCCCGGTGTTCTGATCGGCGGCGCCGAAATCGTCAGCGGCGGCGGGCCGTCGTATCAGCAGCCCTATCAGGAACCGTCTCGCCGCACCGGTACGCCGACCGACAGCACCGGCCAATTCGTCGCCGCCGTGCTCGGCAATACCGAAGACGTCTGGACCGAAATTTTCCGCGCCAGCGGTCGGGAGTACCGCGCCGCCCCGCTTCGGCTTTACCGCGGTGGCGAGCAGGGCGGTTGCGGTTTCGCGCAAGCGGCGATGGGGCCGTTCTACTGTCCGCGCGACAAGCGCATCTATCTCGATACGTCGTTCTTCCGCGACATGCAGGTCCGCTTCAACGGCTGCAGCGGCAAGGCTTGCGAGTTCGCCGAAGCCTACGTGATCGCGCACGAGGTCGGCCATCACGTGCAAGACCTGCTCGGCGTTCTGCCGAAAGCCGAGAGCGCGCAGCAGGCGGCCGGCAGCAAGGCCGCCGCCAACCGCATCCAGGTGCGCATCGAATTGCAGGCCGACTGCCTTGCCGGGGTCTGGGCCTATCATTCCGACCAGCGCTGGAAGTCGATCGAGCCCGGCGACGTCCAGGCCGCGCTGCAAACGGCCTCGGCGATCGGCGACGACCGCCTGCAGATGCAGGCGCAGGGCTACGTCGTGCCCGACGCCTTCACCCACGGCACCTCGGAGCAGCGCCAGCGCTGGTTCACCACCGGCCTGAAAGAGGGCAAGATATCCTCCTGCGACACCTTCGCGGCGGCGCAGCTTTAGGGACGGATCGAATGCCCGGCATCGACGAGACGAGACAATTCGTGCCGCTGAAGATCGCGGTGCTCACCGTGTCGGATACGCGGGAGACGGCGGACGACAAATCCGGCGCGACGCTGATCGAGCGCATCCGCGCCGCCGGTCACGTCGTCGCCGAGCGCTCGATCGTGAAGGACGACGTCAAGGCGATCCGCCAGCGCGTCAAGGCGTGGATCGCCGACAAGTTCATCGACGTCGTCATCACCACCGGCGGCACCGGCTTCACCGGCCGCGACGTGACGCCGGAAGCGGTCGAGCCGCTGTTCGAAAAGAAGATGGACGGCTTCGCGACGATGTTCCTGCTGGTGAGCGAGAGGAAGATCGGCACCTCGGCGATCCAGACCCGCGCCACCGCCGGCGTCGCCAACGCGACTTACGTGTTCTGCCTGCCCGGCTCGCCGGGCGCGTGCAAGGACGCCTGGGACGAGATCCTGGTGCACCAGCTCGATTACCGCTACCGGCCCTGCAATTTCGTGGAGATTTTGCCACGGCTCGACGAGCATTTGCGCCGGCCGAAGGCGCGCACGCAATCAGGCTAAGTGGGAACCGGTTAGCCGCCCGGATTGCGTGCTAATGTAACAAGCGAGCGCGGCCGGACGCAAAACCGGTGCCCACTTTTGCTGGCCGCGCTCGTGGCGCTACCGCGTAGCACCCCGGCAAGGTAGAGTTGCGGACAATAAAAGCGGCCTTCGGGGGGAGGCATGTCGGTGCAGGAAAAACCGCTGCCGGCTGATGACTCGGCTGCCGCGCTCAAGGCGGCGCTCGCTGAGCGTACGCGCGAGCTTGAGGAGGCGCGCGAGCGCGAGGCCGCGACTGCCGAAGTGCTCAAGGTCATCAGTTCGTCAGCCGGTGAATTGGAGCCGGTATTTGCGTCCGTGCTGGAGAACGCAACACGCCTCTGCGAGGCGAACTATGGCGCCATGTGGCTCCGTGACGCCGGCACACTGCGCAATGTCGCCTTCCACGGTGAGCTGCCGCAATCTTTCCATGAGATTTGGCACGCTGGGTCGGTGATCCCGGCGGATGCGGACGTACCGGTGGCGCGCGCTGTGCGTCTGGGGAAGCCCGTCTTTGTCGATGACCTAAAAAAAGACAGGAGCTATCGCGAAAACAATCCGCTGGCGCGTGGCTCGGTTGACCTCGCCGGCATCCGCACCTTGATGGCTGTGCCGATGCTGAAAGACGGTGAGCATATCGGCGGTATTACAATCTATCGCCGCGAGGTACGCCCGTTCACGGACAAGCAGGTCGATCTCGTCACGAGCTTCGCCGCGCAAGCCGTCATCGCCATCGAGAATGCGCGGCTATTTGATGAGCTGCGCCAAACTCTCGATCAGCAGACCGCGACTTCGCAGGTGCTACAGGTGATATCGAGCTCGCCCGGCGATCTTCAGCCCGTGTTCCAAGCGATGCTCGAAAACGCGACGCGCATCTGCCATGCCGATTCCGGCACGATCTATCGCTACGACGGCGAGAAATTCCATCCCGAAGCGACATTCGGCGAGTTGCCAGAGCTGGTCGAATACCGCCGCCAGCGCGGCGCCTTTGTGCCGGTGCCGGGCCAGCCGCTCGACCGCCTGTTGAAGGTGCACGACGTCGTGCACAGCGCCGACGATACTCTCGAGCCGACGGCATCGCCGGCTGCGCGGCTTGGCGGCGCGCGCTCTCACATTGCCGTGCCGATGTTCAAGGACGACGCTTTGGTCGGCGCCATCACCATCTACCGCAAGCAGGTGCAGCCGTTCACCGGCAAGCAGGTCGAACTCGTTCAGAATTTCGCGGCTCAGGCCGTCATCGCCATCGAGAACACGCGGCTGCTGAACGACCTGCGCCAGCGCACCGACGACCTCAGCGAGTTGCTGGAGCAGCAGACAGCCACGTCGGAAGTGCTGAAGGTCATTTCGAGATCGGGCGGCGAGTTGCAGCCGGTGTTCGAGACGCTGCTGGAGAACGCTACGCGGCTTTGCGGCGCGAAATTCGGCACCCTCTATCTCTGGGAAGGCGACGCGTTCCGTACGACGGCCATGCACAACGTGCCGCCCGCCTTTGCCGAAATGCGGATGCGCGAGCCCCTGGTTCGTCCCGAACCGCGCAGCCTGCTTCGCCGCCTCATGGACTCCAAGAAGACGGTCGAGGTTCCGGACGCGCTCAAGGAGCAGGCCTATATCGACCGCCTTCCGCGGTATGTCAGCGCAGTCGAAATCGGCGGCTTCCGATCCATGATCGCAGTGCCGATGCTCAAGGGCAACGACCTTGTCGGCGTGATCATCGTTTACCGGCAGGAAGCGGGTCCATTCTCCGGCAAGCAGATCGATCTGGTCGAAAATTTCGCCGCGCAGGCCGTCATCGCCATCGAGAACGCGCGGCTCCTCAACGAATTGCGCGAGTTGCTTGATCAACAGACCGCGACGTCGGAAGTGCTGCGCGTCGTTTCGAGCTCGCCCGACGAACTCAAGCCGGTGTTCGAAGCGATGCTGGACAACGCCGTCCGGATCTGCGGAGCAAACTTCGGCACACTCTATTTGGCCGAAGGCAACAAGTACTGCATGGCCGCCTTACACAACGCGCCGCCGGAGTTCGCCGAATTTCAAAATCGCCGCGGCTGGTTCTATCCGACGCCGGGAGCCATGCTCGAGCGCGCAATGCTGACCAAGCGGGTCTGTCATAGCGCCGATGCCGCGGCGGAGGACGTTGTCGGCAATTCCGCGAAGGTCGGCGGCGCGCGCTCGACCGTTTATGTGCCGATGTTGAAGGACGGGAATCTCGTCGGCACCATCGTTATCTATCGGCAGGAAGTCCGTCCCTTCACCGCAAAGCAGGTCGAACTCGTCGAGAATTTCGCTGCGCAAGCCGTCATCGCCATCGAAAATGCGCGCCTGCTCAACGAGCTACGGGAGTTGCTCGATCAACAGACCGCGACGTCCGAGGTGCTCAAAGTTATAGCCAGATCAACAGGCGAACTGGAGCCAGTTTTCCGGGCCATGCTCGAAAACGCCACGCAGCTTTGTGGCGCCAAGTTTGGCACACTGAACCTGTACGACGGCGAAAAATTCAAAACCTCGATGCTGCACAACGCCCCGCCTGGATTTGCGGAGCGGCGAGGCGAGGCATGGCGTCCGCATCCGAAATCCGGGCTGGCGCGTGTAGCCGCGACCAAGCAAGTCGTGCATATCGACGACCTGCGGTCGGAACCTCCCTATCTCGAAGGCGATCCGGCGGTCGTGGCCATTAGCGACGTCGCCGGAGCCCGTACGCTGCTTATCGTGCCGATGCTCAAGGACGATGAGCTGATTGGCAGTATTTCCATCTATCGCCAGGAGGTTCAGCCGTTCACCGAAAAGCAGATCGAGCTGGTAACAAATTTCGCCGCGCAGGCCGTCATCGCCATCGAGAACACGCGGCTGTTCAAAGAGCTGCGCGAGCGCACCGACGATTTGACCGAATTGCTGGAGCAGCAGACGGCGACCTCGGAGGTGCTCAAGGTCATCAGCTCGTCGCCGGGCGATCTCGATCCGGTTTTTTCGACGATCTTGGAGAACGCAACGAATATTTGCGGCGCGCATTTCGGCAATTTGTTTTTGTATGATGACGACGGCTTCCGCGCGGTCGCCATGTACAATGCGCCCCCGGGCTATGCGGAAATCCGCAAGGGCCACCCCTTTAACCCCGCGCCGGACACCGGCCTCGGCCGCATGGCCGCCACCAAGCAGGTGTTTCACATCGCCGATTTGCGGGACACCGTGGGATATAAGCGGCGCGATCCATTTGCAGTTGGCGGCGTCGAACGCGGTGGGATACGTACCCTGTTGACGGTGCCACTCCTCAAGGACGGCAAGTTAGCGGGCGCGATCATCATCTACCGCCAGGAGGTGCGCCCGTTCACTGACAAGCAGATTGCGCTCGTGCAGAACTTCGCCGCGCAGGCCGTCATCGCCATCGAGAACGCGCGGCTGCTCAACGAATTGCGCCAGCGCACTGACGATCTCACCGAGTTGCTGCAGCAGCAGACCGCAACCGCCGAGGTGCTCAAGGTCATCAGCCGCGCCACCTTCGATTTGCAGACGGTGCTCGACACTCTTGTCGAGTTCGGCTGCCCGCCTTTGCAATGCCGGCAACGCCTTCGTCTACCAGCGGGACGGCGAGGTGTACCGTCTTGGTTCATCATTCGGATTTGCGCCGGACTACCAAGAATACATGAGGCAAATACCTGTTAAACCCGGCCGGGGCAGCCTTATCGGTCGAACGGCTCTTGAAGGGAAAGTCATTCATATTCCGGACGCACAAACCGATCCGGAATACGTCTGGGAAGAGGCCCGACGGCGCGGTGGTTATCGGACCATGCTTGGCGTTCCGCTATTGCGTGAGGGCCACTCTGTCGGCGTTCTGGCGTTGACACGGTCCACCGTGCAGCCCTTTACCGAAAAGCAGATCGAGTTGGTCACGACCTTCGCCGACCAGGCGGTGATCGCCATCGAGAACGTGCGCCTGTTCGATGAGGTGCAGGCGCGCACCGAGGACCTTACGGAATCCCTGCAGCAGCAGACCGCCACCGCCGATGTGCTTGCCGTCATGAGCCGCTCGCAGTTCGATCTTGCGCCGATCCTGCAAAGCGTCGTCGACACCGCGGCGCGCCTCTGCCGTGCCGAAAAGGCGGTTATTTTCCGTCTCGAGGACGGTCTTTACAGGTTCGCGGCGGGCTACAGCCTCGATCCGAAGTACATCGAGATCGAAAAGGCGACGCTGATCGCGCCCGGCCCCGGCACCGCCGTCGGCCGCGCGGCGCTGGACAAGCAGGTTGTCCGCATCGACGACGCCCTTTCAGATCCGCACTACGCGGCAAAGGACGATGCCAAAATCGGCGACGTGCGCTCAACGATCGGCGTGCCGCTGATGCGCGAGGGCGAGGCGATCGGCGTCATCGCGCTGGCGCGCGGCCGCGTCGAACCTTTCAACGAGCGCGAAATCGAATTGGTGGCCACTTTCGCAGACCAGGCCGTGATCGCGATCGAGAACGTGCGTTTGTTCGAAGAACTGGAGGCGCGCACTGAGGACCTGACCGAGTCGCTGCAGCAGCAGACCGCCACCGCCGACGTGCTCAAGGTCATCAGCCGCGCCACCTTCGACCTGCCGACCGTGCTCGACACGCTGCTGCGCTCGGCAGGGCGGCTTTGCAATGCGGATATGGGAGCGATCACGCAGCGCAAGGGCGAGAATTTCTATCGCGCGGTCGCATTTGGGCTGGAGCAAGGCTTTATCGACAGCGTCAAAGACGAGCCGGTTGAGATTAGCCGCCACAGCGGGTCAGGCCGTGCCTTGCTCGAAGGCAAGATCATTCAAATCGAAGACGTGGAACTCGATCCTGAATACACCTTTGCCCCTGCGCGGCAGTTCGGCAAATTCCGCACCCTGCTCGGGGTGCCGATGCTGCGTGACGGCGTGCCGGCCGGGGTGCTGACGCTGATGCGCAAGGCGGTGCGGCCCTTTACGCAAAAGGAAATCGACCTTGTCGCGACCTTCGCCGACCAGGCCGCGATCGCGATTGAAAACGTGCGCTTGTTCGACGAAATCCAGGACAAGAGCCGCCAGCTCGAGGAGGCGAGCAGGCACAAGTCGCAATTCCTCGCCAATATGAGCCACGAGCTGCGCACGCCGCTCAACGCCATCCTCGGCTATACCGAATTGATCGCCGACGGCGTCTACGGCGAGACGCCCGAAAAAGTGCAGGCGACGATCAAGCGGGTCATGACCAATGGCCGCCATCTGCTCGGCCTGATCAATGACGTGCTCGATCTGTCCAAGATCGAGGCCGGCCAGCTGAATCTCTCGTTGTCGGACTATTCGATCAAGGACATCGTCCACAACGTCTACGGCGCGGTCGAGCCGCTCGCGGCCGAAAAGCGACTGGCATTCAAGGCCGAGATCGCACCTGACCTGGCGATCGCGCACGGCGATGAGCGCCGGCTGACGCAGGTTCTGCTCAACCTTGTCGGCAACGCCATCAAGTTCACCGACGCCGGCGCGGTGGTGATCAAGGCCTCGCAGAGCAACGGATCGTTCTCCATCGCGGTGTGCGACACCGGCCCGGGCATTTCCGAAGACGACCAGAAGAAGCTGTTCCAGGAATTCCAGCAGGCCGATAGTTCAACCACGAAGAAGAAAGGTGGCACCGGCCTAGGACTGGCGATTTCGAAACGTATCGTCGAATTGCATGGCGGCAAGATATGGCTCGAGTCGCGGGTCGGCCGCGGCTCGACTTTCACCTTTACTGTTCCAGTGCGCGCCGAGCAGCAGAAGAGGCCAGCATGAGCAAGATGATACTGGTGGTCGAAGACCAGGAGGATAACCGGCAGATCCTGCGCGACCTGCTCGGCGCTTCGGGTTTCGAGATGCGCGAGGCCGGGGACGGTGAAGCGGCGCTTGCGGAGGTGGCGAAGCAGCGGCCGGATCTGATCCTGATGGATATCCAGCTGCCGGTCCTCGACGGCTACGAAACGACGCGCCGCCTCAAGGCCAACCCGGAGACGAGCGGCATCCCGATCATCGTGGTGACGTCGTATGCGCTGTCCGGGGACGAGGCCAAGGCGCGCGAATCCGGTTGCGACGCCTATGTGACGAAGCCCTACAGTCCGCGCGCGCTGCTCGCCAAGATCAAAGAGTTTTTGCCGCAGCCCTGACATGCACAGCCCGCCGCGCATATTGATCGTTGATGACAACGAGACCAACCGCGACATCTTGCACACGCGGCTGTCGTTGCATGGCTACGATCTCAAGCAGGCCTGCGACGGCGAAGAGGCGCTCGCTGCCGTCAAGGAACTTCTCCCCGACCTCATCCTGCTCGACATCATGATGCCGAAGATCGACGGCATCGAGGTTTGCCGGCGCCTGAAGAGCGACGCCACGCTGCCGTTCATGCCGATTATCCTCACCACCGCCAAGGCCGACAGCAAAGACGTCGTCAGCGGTCTTGAGGCGGGCGCCGACGAATATCTCACCAAGCCGATCGATCAGGTGGCGCTGGTTGCGCGGGTGAAATCGGTGCTGCGCCTGAAGGCACTGCACGACCAGGTGCACGATCTCAATCGCGGTCTCGAACAGCGCGTGTCCGAACAGGTCGGCGAGATCGAGCGCATGAGCCGCCTGCGGCGCTTCCTGCCGCCGCAGGTCGCGGACCTGATCGTGTCGTCGGGCATGGAGAGCCAGCTCGAAAGCCACCGCCGCGAGATCACCGCGTTGTTCTGCGACCTGCGCGGCTTTACCGGCTTTTCCGAAAGCGCCGACCCGGAAGACGTCATGACGCTGCTGCGCGAGTATCACGCCGCCATCGGCGCCATCATCCACAAGCACGGCGGCACGCTCGAGCGCTACGCCGGCGACGGCGTGATGGTAATTTTCAACGCGCCGGTGCCGGTGCCAGAGCCGGCGCTGGCGGCGGTGAAGATGGCGCTGGAGATGCGTGCCGCGCTTTCGGCGCTAATCGATAAATGGCGCCGGCTCGGGCACGATCTCGGCTTCGGCATCGGCATCTCGCACGGCTACGCCACGCTCGGCACCATCGGCTTCGAGGGCCGCTTCGATTATGCCGCGATTGGCACGGTCTCGAACGTCGCCTCGCGGCTGTGCGACGAGGCCAAGCCCGGGCAGATCCTGATCAGCCCGCGTGTGCTGCTGGCCGTGGAAAGTGCGGTGACGATCGAAAAGGCCGGCGAATTCGAGCTCAAGGGCATCCGCCGGCCGCTGGAAGTGCACAACGTGGTTGGGCTGACCGAGCCGAAGGCTTGATGGATGTGGTCGTCCCCGCGAAGGCGGGGACCCATACGCCGTGCACTATCGAGAGGCTGCGAAGTATGGGTCCCGGCCCTCGCTTTGCTCGGCCGGGACGACAGAATCACAAATTCAAATCCCAATATTCCGCCACCACGTCCTTGCCCCAACTGTGTTTCTTCTCGCTGGAGGTGAGCGTGAAGCCGGCCTTCTCGTAAGTATGGCGCGCGGCGGCGAGGATGCTGTGCGTCCACAGCGTGATCTTCCGGTAGCCAACCTTGCGCGCGAACTTGACGCACTCATCGACCAGCCGCTGGCCGAGGCCGAGTCCGCGCGCCTTCGGATCGACCAGCAGCAGGCGCAGCCGCGCCACGCCGGGCTTGTCCTTCACCAGCATCACGCAGCCGACATTTTCGCCGTTCATCTCGGCGATCCAGCAGCGCTCGAGTTTCGGATCGAAATTGTTGTCGAAGTCGGCGACGATCTGCGCGCACAGGCCTTCGAACGGCTCGGTCCAGCGGTATTCCTGCGCGTAGAGCTGGGCGTGGCGGGTGACCATCCAGCCGAGGTCGCCGCTACGTGGCTGGCGCAAGATATAGTCACGCTTCGGCTCGGCAGCGCCGTCGAGCAAGCCCTCGATCGTCGTCATCGCCGTCACCAGCCGCGCCTGTTCGTCGCCCGATAGCTTGCGCAGCATGCCTCCGGCCTGCTCCTGCGAGCGCTTCTCGAACGGCGCGAACAGCTTCTGCCCGCGCGCAGTCAAAGCGAGGTGGCTTCGCCGCGCGTCCTCGGCGGACGTCTTGCGGGTGATCAGGCCGCCTTTCTCGAAATTGCGCAGCACGCGGGACAGGTAGCCGGCGTCGAGATCGAGCGCGCGGCCGATGTCGCTCGCGGTGCGCGCGCCACCGTGCGCCAGTTCGTAGAGCACGCGCATCTCGCCGAGCGAGTAGGGGCTGTCGAGGTAGTTCCGCCGCAGCACGCCGATCTGTCGCGTGTAGAAACGGTTGAAACGGCGCACGGCGGCGATGCGTTGGCTTGCGGCACTCATGGCGCCAAGCCTCGGCCAATTAGTTGACTAAGTCAAGTATCTGTCAGGCGCCCAGCATCGTGATGCGCCGCCGCCCGAGCTTGCGCAGCAGCGCCGCTTCGGCGTCTTCAATTGCATCGTGTGCACCGATTGCTTCGTAGAAGCCCCGCGCGATCACCAGGCCCTGCTCGGGGCGGGCGCCGCCGCCGAGCGCGACGCGCAACACCGCAAGCATTTCGGTGAGGCCCGGCCGCATCATGTCGGCGACGCCGGGCGGGCGGAACACCGCGGCGCGCGGGTTGTCGATCATGTCGGCCGCCTGGATGAAGCGCTCGACCGCCGGGATCCAGCCCGACCCGGGCACGGTGCCGGCGCGCAGAAACATCAGCCACGGTGCTTTGGTCGCCGCCGCGGCGGCTTTGAGGCGGACGCCGAGCGGCTCGCTTGAGCTGATGAAGCGGCAGCCGGCGATCTCGGCGACCTCGGCGGTGGCGTCCCTGGAACCGGCGTCGGCGACAACCACCTCGCGCAACAAGCCCGTCGCCACCGCCGGCACCAACACCGACAACGTCGGCACCAACATGTGCTCCGATTCGTGGGTGGCGATGATCGCACTCAACATGGGAACCGTGGCGGCGTGAACAGGTTGCCACCATATCATGTGGGATTCGACTGTGACGCCACGAGATCATGCTGAAACCACAGGCGTTTCAGAATGTTCTTGTTTCGTTCACATTGCATGATTAGGGTGCCGCCATGGCTCGTTCGAACACAGCCCAGAAGCACCCGCCGGCGAGGGAGCTGCCCTCCGCGCCGGCGGGTGGCTCGGTTGGTCCTTATGAGGACGTCAGCGAACTGCTCGACGTCGTCGTCGACCACGAGCGGCGGCGCGGACGCGGCGCGCAGAGCAATGCCTCGGGCCGCTACGAGCCGCTGGCGCGCATCGCGTTCGACGACGGCTGGCGCTCACTCGATGAGCTGCCGCCGTTCAAGACGCAGGTGACAGTCGACTCGACGCGCAAGATCATCACGCGCAACGACAGCCCCGATATCGGCTTCGACCGCTCGATCAATCCCTATCGCGGCTGCGAGCATGGCTGCATCTACTGCTTCGCGCGCCCGACGCACGCCTACCTCGGGCTGTCGCCCGGGCTCGATTTCGAATCCAAGCTTTTCGTCAAGCCGGAGGCAGCCGACCTCCTTGAACGCGAATTATCTGCGGCGAATTACGAGCCAAGGGTCATCGCGATCGGCACCAATACCGACCCCTACCAACCGATCGAGCGCCGCTACAAAGTGATGCGCCGTATCCTCGAGGTGCTCGACCGAGCGGGTCACCCCGTCGGCATCGTCACGAAGTCCGCGCTGGTGCTGCGCGACCTCGACATTCTCGCGCGCATGGCCGAGCGCAATCTGGCGAAAGTCGCGCTGTCAGTGACAACGCTCGATCCGGAGCTCGCGCGCAAGATGGAGCCACGCGCGGCAACGCCGATGCGGCGGCTGGAGGCGTTGCGGCGGCTGTCCCAGGCTGGCGTGCCGACTACCGTCATGGTGGCGCCAGTGATCCCCGCGCTCAACGACATAGAGATGGAACGCATTCTCGATGCAGCTCACGCAGCCGGCGTGCGCGAAGCAGGCTACGTGCTACTGCGGCTGCCGCTCGAGCTGCGCGATCTGTTCCGTGAGTGGCTGAAGACGAATTACCCCGAGCGCGAGAAGCACGTCTTCAAGCTGATCCGCGACATGCGCGGCGGCAAGGACTACGACTCGCAATGGTTCACGCGTCAGAAGGGCACAGGCCCTTACGCGTGGATGATCGGGCGGCGGTTCGAGGTCGCGTGTGAGAAGCTCGGTATGAATGTGAAGCGCGCGCAGCTCACGACCGAGCATTTCCGCAAGCCGAAGCCGGAAACCGAGCAGCTCAGCCTGTTCTAGGCACGCGCCTTTAGTCCCCGAATACTCGTTTGATTTGGGTCAAAGTCTCTGGCTCGATTTCGCTGTCTAAAGCGAAAGAGCCAATAGAGGCTGTTTTGTCATGACCATCCGCCAATTGCTGGTTATCGGCCCGTTCGCGTTATCTCTTGTGGGGTCGCTGCCTTGCCAGGCGGGACCGTGTTCCAAGGACCTCGAACGCATCCAGTTGCTCGTCAATGCCAAGCTCAACGTGGTCGCCGCCGCCGGGCCGACAGCAGATCAGAGCGCTGCGGCGCAGATGCATCGGCAGCCGACGCCGGGTTCGATCGCGCAGGCGGAGCAAAAACTGGGCGAGTTGTCGCCGGCCATTATCGAGAAGGTCAAAGCCGCGATGACGCGCGCCCGCAGCGCGGACGCTGCCGGCGATGGGGCCGGTTGCCAGCAAGCGCTGTCCGAGGTCGAGCGCGAGATCGGCCCGTAAGTTCTGTTCCCGAGGTCAAAATCCCCGGTCTTCACCGCGCGTCATCCTGAGCCGTTGACTTTGACTGGCTTGCGGGGACTGATCGAGACATGGCGGCCAAGCTCAAAAAGAAAAAACCTGTGGCTCGAGGCAAGGCGCCGGCAAAGCCGGCGGTCAAACGCGCGGGCGCGCCGCGTCTGCCGCTCAACGAGCCGGAACTTCGACCGAGTTTCCGCCGCGAGCGCCGTGGCATCGCCAAGGGCATCTGGCCGATTGCCGGCTGCGACGAGGCGGGCAGGGGGCCGCTGGCCGGTCCGGTGGTCGCCGCCGCCGTCGTCCTCGACCCCGAGCGCATCCCACGCGGCCTCAACGACTCCAAGAAGCTCGGCGCCGAGGAGCGCGAGAAGCTCTACGACAAGATCTGCGCCACCGCGCAGGTGGCGGTCGCCTTCGGCTCGATTGCCCGCATCGATCGCGACAATATCCTGCGCGCCTCGCTCTGGGCGCTGGCCCGCGCGGTCAAGGCGCTGCCATTGACGCCACAGCTTGTGTTCGTCGACGGCAACATCAAGATCGACTGCGGCTGCGAATGCCAGGCGGTGGTGTCGGGCGATGCGCTGGTGTCCTCGATTGCGGCGGCCTCCATCGTCGCCAAGGTGACACGCGACCGGCTGATGACCCGGCTTGGCCTTGCCCATCCGGGTTACGGCTTCGAGCGTCATATGGGCTACAGCGTGCCCGAGCATTTCGAGGCGCTGGCCCGGCTCGGCCCCAGCATCCACCACCGCAGGTCATTTGCCCCCGTGGCGGCCAAGCTCGCCGCCCTTGATGGCGGCGCCTCCGATGAGGTCATTGCCGACTTGTTGCCTCTTTAGCCCACCTTCTCTATTGCTGCCGGGTCGCCGCTGAGTTCCACCCTTCCGGCCAATGCATTACGTCTCCCTGATCATCGAATTCCTGCGCGGGCGCCCGGCGGTGGTGTTCTGGACCGCTGCGCTGACGCAGGCCTTCCTGTGGACCGTGGTGCCGGCGCTGTTCTACAGCGCGCCGCCCGGCGACGTGCCGACCCTGCTCGCCATCGGCCACGAATACGTTCTCGGCAGCTATCTCGGCCCGCCGCTGGCGTTCTGGCTGGGCGATGCCGCCTACAGCCTGATGGGCGTGTTCGGCCTCTACGCGCTGGCGCAGGCCTGCGTGGTCATCACCTATTGGGGCGTGTTCGCGCTTGGCCACGCAATCGTCGGCATGCGTCATGCCGTGCTCGCGGTGCTGCTGATGGTCGGCATCACGGCGTTCACGGTGCCGACGCCGAATTTCGGTCCAGCGGTGATGGCGGCGCCGCTCTGGTCGCTGGCGTTGCTGCACTATTGGCGCGCGATGGGCGAGGGCCGGCGCGGCTTCTGGTTTCTGCTGGCGCTCGATCTCGGCTTGCTGCTGCTCGCGAGCTATGTCGGGCTCATCCTCATCGCGCTGATGGTCATCTTCACGCTGGCGACACGGCGCGGCCGTGCGACGCTCGTGCATCCGGAGCCGTGGATCGCGCTGCTCCCGCTCATCATCGTCGCTTTCCCGCATTTCGCCTGGCTGTGGAGCGGCAGCACGCTGGTCATTGGCGGCTTCAACGACGGCGAGGCCGTGAGCCGGCTGCCGCCGTGGCTTTACGTATGCATGGCGTTGCTGTTCACGCATGCCGGGCTGATGCTCTTGGTCGCGCTCGGCACCGGCTGGCCGCGGCGTCCGCGCGAACGCGCGCCGGAAATCGAACGCAATCCGACCGAGCAACTGGCGCGCATGTTCGTTTACGTGTTCGCGCTTGTGCCCGCGTTGGTGGCCGTGGCGGTCGTCGCCGTGACCGGCTGGGTCGCGCCATTCGACCGCGTCGCGCCGCTGGTCGTGCTGTCGGGCCTTGCCGTCGTCATGCTCGCGGGCGACCAGATCCTGCTCTATCGCGAGAGGCTCGTATCATCTGCCTGGCTCGGCCTCTTGCTGGCGCAGCCGGCTATTGTCGTCCTCGGCATTGCGCTGATGCCGTGGATCGCCGGCAAGGACCTGGCAATCGCGCAGCCGGCGAAGACTGAGGGACGTTTCTTCGCCGACAGCTATCAGCGCCGCACCAACGAGCCGCTGAAATATGTCACCGGCGACGCGCGTATCGCACCGCTGGTCGCTCTCGCCGCGCCAAGTCGCCCGCACGTCTATTTCGATTGGGCGCCGGAGCGCAGCCCGTGGGCGAGCGTCAGCCTCATGCGCGAGCACGGCGGCATTTTGGTCTGGCCGACGCCCGAAAACACCACGCAACCGCCGGCGACGCTGCGCGCGCAATTTCCCGATATTGTCACCGAGGTGCCGCGCTCCTTCGCGCGTGCCGTGCAGGGGTTTCTGCCGTTGATCCGCGTCGGCTGGGCGGTGGTGCGGCCGGAAGGGCCGGAACCGGCGCCCGCGGCGCCACCGGCGCATCAGTGATAGCTCTCGCCTTCGCGCACCTTGCCGCGGAACAGCCAGTAAACGAACGCGACATAGCCGAGGATCATCGGCAGCAAAAATAGCGTGCCGAGCAGCATGAAGATCTGGCTGGCGGGCGCGGCGGCCGCGTCCCATACCGTGAGCGACGGCGGCACCAGATAGGGAAAGGCCGAAATCACCAGGCCGAGATAGCCAAGCAGGAAGAGCGCGATCGCGGCGAGGAACGGCGGCACGTCGCGGCCCTGTTCGATCCAGCGCCAGCAGCCATACGCGATGAGGCCGGTTATCGTCGGCACCGGCCACAGGAAGTAGAAGTTCGGCAACGAGAACCAACGCTGCGCGATGCGCGGCTCCATCACCGGCGTCCACAGGCTGACCGCGCCCATGAACACCAGCACCGCCAGCAGCATGATCTTGGCCTGGCCGCGTGCGCGGTCGGCGACCGGGCCTTCGGTCTTCATCACCAGCCAGGTGGCGCCGAGCAGGCCGTAGCCGGCGACTATCGCAAGACCGCAGAGAAACGCGAAAGGCGTTGCCCAGTCGAGCGCGCCGCCGGCATAGACGCCGTTCTCGATCTTCACCCCCTGGATCAACCCGCCGAGGATGACGCCGTGCGACAATGCGGCGAGCGTCGAGCCGAAGGTGAAGGCGACGTTGAGCCAGGTCTTGCTCTGCGACACGGTGCGGAATTCGAACGCCACGCCGCGGAATACCAGCGCCAGCAGCATCACGATCACCGGCAGGTAAAACGCCGGCATGATCACCGCATAGGCGCGTGGGAACGCCACCAGTAAGCCGCCGCCGCCGAGGACCAGCCAGGTCTCGTTGCCGTCCCAGAGCGGTGCCACCGAACGCATCATCTGGTCGCGCTCGCGCTCGTTGGCTGCGAAGGGAAACAGGATGCCAATGCCGAGGTCGAAGCCGTCAAGGACAACGTACATGGCGACGGCGGTGCCGATCAGGCCGGCCCAGATTACGGGAAGGTACCATTCCATGGTTAGCCTCCCTGCACAGCTTGGCGGCCGGCCTCATGCGCGGCGGAAATCGGACTGGCGGCAAACCCGCCGGTCTCCGCCGCCACCGTGTCGGGCCCGCGATTGATGAGGCGGTTGATGTAGTAGATACCGAACGAGAACACGACGCCGTAGGCGAGCACGAACAGCACCAGCGACACCGCGATGCTTTCGCCTACTACCGGCGAGCTGGCATCCGCGGTGCGCAGAACGCCTTCGACGATCCAGGGCTGGCGTCCGCTTTCGGTCGTCGCCCAGCCTGCCATCACCGCGATGAAGCCGACCCACCAAGTGTGCCTGACGATGCGCAGATACCAGCGCGTCTCGAACAGCGTGCCGCGCCACCACAGGAAGGCGCCGGTGAGCGCCGCGGCGATCATGTAGGAGCCGATGCCCACCATGACGCGGAAGGCGAAGAACACGATCGGCACCGGCGGCCGCTGATCGGCGGGCACGCTGGTCAAGCCGGGAAACAGTCCGTTCCAGTTATGCGTGAGGATGAGAGAGGCGCCGTGCGGGATGGAAATGGCGAAACGGTTGCTCTCGGTCTTCTCATCCGGCCAGGCGAAAAGCTCGAGGGTGCCGGGCTTGCTGCCGTCCCAATGCGCCTCCATGGCCGCGACCTTGATCGGCTGATACTTGAGCGTATTGAGGCCGTGTTGATCGCCGATCAAAAGCTGCAACGGCGCGAGGATCACCGTCAGCCCGATAGCCATGCGCAACATGGTGCGGCCTTCCTCGATGTGTTTTCCGGCGAGTAGATAGCGCGCGCCGACCCCCAGCACGACAAAGCCGGTGGTGAGGTAGGCGGCGTTGAGCATGTGCGCGAAACGATAGGGGAAGCTCGGATTGAAGATGACGGCGAGCCAATCGGTCGGATAGGCGATGCCGTTCTTCATTTCGTAACCGGCCGGCGTCTGCATCCAGCTGTTGGCCGACAGGATCCAGAACGCCGACATCGCAGTGCCGAGCGCGACAATCGCACCTGACAGTACGTAGAGCCACGGCGGCACGCGGTTGAAGCCGAACAGCAGCACGCCGAGGAAGGTCGCCTCGAGGAAGAACGCCATCAGCACTTCGTAGCCGATGAGCGGTCCGATGACATTGCCGACCACCAATGAGAAGCGGCTCCAATTGGTGCCGAATTCGTAGGACAGGACGATGCCGGACACGACGCCCATCGCGAACGACACCGCGAAAATCTTGGTCCAGAACCGCATCAGTTGCTGGTAGCGGGTCTCGCCCGAGCGCACCCACATCACGCCGAGCGTCGCGATATAGGCCGACAGCCCGATCGTGAAGCTTGGGAAGATGATGTGGAATGTAACAGTGAATGCGAATTGCAGCCGCGCAAGCAGCACAGGATCAAAATGCATTGCGGCCTCCGGCCCGGGCGCCGATGCACCAATTCGAGGCGCGCCCGTCAGGTTCCATAGCCTGCGCCAAAACGTGGCGGAGGGGGAGTACCCGGCCGGTATCCACAGCGTCCACAGGCTGCGCCTGCCGCAGCGACTGACGCCGCGTTAGATTCGCCATCGGAGATCCTTGGGCAATCGATTTGGGGGATGCAATGGCGAAACAGGTCAGGCGGATGGGCGCGGCGACAGCCGAAGCGGAGCATCAGGCGCCGATCGTGCCGTGGCTCTACCGGTATTTCGACCTCAAGGCGCAGGGCACGACGATCCGCACCGAGTTCATCGCCGGTCTGACCACGTTCCTGACCATGGTCTATATCGTGTTCGTCAATCCGGCGATCCTCGGCAAGACGGGCATGGATCCCGGCGCGGTGTTCGTCGCGACCTGCGTCGCCGCCGCGGTCAGCACGATGGTGATGGCGCTCTACGCCAATTATCCGATCGCGCTTGCGCCCGGCATGGGCATCAACGCCTTCTTCGCCTTCACGGTGGTGCTGACCTACAAATATACCTGGCAGCAGGCGCTCGCTGCCGTGTTTTGCTCTGGCGTGCTGTTCTTCCTGATCTCGGTCTTCCGCATCCGGCAGTACGTCATTGACGCGATCCCGCAGAATTTGAAGCTCGCGACTTCCGCCGGCGTCGGCCTGTTCCTCGGCATCATCGCGCTGGAAGAGTTGAAGGTGGTGGTGGCGCATCCGGCGACGCTGGTCACGCTCGGCGACCTGAAGAATCCGGTCGCCTATCTGATGCTCCTCGGTTTCGTCCTGATTGCGGCGCTCAATTATCGCCGTATCATCGGCGGCACGCTGATCGGCATTCTGGTTGTCACGGCGATCGGCCTGCCGTTTGGCCTCGCGCATTTCAACGGCGTCATTTCGCTGCCGCCGTCGATCGCGCCGACGCTGCTGCAGTTGGACTTCTCGCGCGTCTGGGAAGGCACTTTCCTGATCGTGGTGCTCTCGATTTTGTTCATCGACGTGTTCGACAATGCCGGCACGCTGATCGGCGTTACCTACCGCACCGGGCTGATGAAGGACGGCAAGCTCGCGCGCATGAAGCAGGCACTGATCTCCGACTCGTTCGCCGCTATGTTCGGCTCGGTCATCGGCACCTCGACCACCACCAGCTACATCGAGAGCGCGGCGGGCGTCGCCGCCGGCGGCCGCACCGGTCTAACCGCGGCCTTCGTGTCGCTGTTCTTCCTCGCGGCGCTGCTGTTTGCGCCACTCGCAGGCATGATCCCGGCTTACGCCACCTCGGCGGCGCTGCTCTATGTTGCCTGCGTGATGGCGCGCGGCCTTGCCGAGATCGACTGGGATGACATCACCGAATACGCCCCGGCCGTGGTCGCTGCCATCACCATGCCGCTGACCTATTCGATCGCCACCGGCATCGGGCTCGGCTTCATCACCTATACGGTGGTGAAAATCCTGGCCGGCAAATGGAAAGAGGCTTCGCCCGCCGTGATGGTGCTGGCGGTGTTGTTTGCGATCAAATTCGCGGTGACGGGCTAGCGGATCGGTGTCGTCAGCCGCAGCCCGAAATAGCTTGGCTGTAGTGCCGGCTCGGTCGGCGCCTTGTTGAGAACGGTTTGCCCGTTCTGCTCAAGGCCGACCGGCGGCGTCGGGTCGTTCTTGTTGGCGTCGAGGTGCAGCGTGTTGTCGCCGAACTTGAATTCGTCGGGACGCTTCATGTCGGCTTTGTCGCCCGGCTCGTAGCCGTGAGACTTGTCGGTATCCATCCCCAGGGCGGACGGCGACAGCTCGCGCGACTTGCGGTCCTGCTTCACGGCCGCCGCCTTCTTGCCGGTGACGGCCGGCTTCTTGGACAACGCACCGGTCGACTCGGCGGCAATGACCGCGCCGGTCGAGAGCACGGCGATGGCCGCAACCGCGGCGAAAGTCCGCAATGCGCGCGAGATCAGTCGGCCGGGAGGCATGACTTACAAATACCAAATGTCGGTGTGAATTGCCATGGGACGATAATTCAGTCCGCAAGCGCCTTTTTTATGGCGAGGAAGTCCCGCCAGGCGAAACGTTTCTGCAGTGGGCTGCGCAGCAGGAACGCTGGATGGAATGTCGCCAGTGCGCGGATTTGCCGCTTGCCGGTATTGAAATTGAACCAGCGGCCGCGCGTCTTGGTGATGCCTTCTTTAATGCCGAGCAGCGCCTGCGCCGACGGACCACCGAGGCACACCAGGACATCGGGATCGGCGAGCTCGATCTGGCGCAGGATGAAGGGCAAGCAGATCTGCTGCTCCTGGGGCGTCGGCGTGCGATTCCCCGGCGGCCGCCACGGCACGATATTGGCGATGTAGACCTTGGTGCGGTCGAGCCCGATGGCGGCCAGCATGCGGTCGAGCAATTTGCCCGACCGGCCGACGAATGGCAGGCCCTCGATGTCCTCGTCGCGGCCCGGGGCCTCGCCGACGAACATCAGCTTCGCCTGCGGGTTGCCGTCGGCGAACACGAGCCGTGTCGCGGTCGCCTTCAGCGCGCAGCCGTCGAAGCCTTCGAGAATGGCGCGAAGTTCATCGAGCGACTTGGCGGTTTTCGCCGCCTCGCGCGCCGCCATGGCGGCTTCTTCCGGCGCAGGCGGGGCTAGAGCGGTCATCGGCGGCGTTGCGCGGCCCTTGGTTTCGAGGCCGGGCGGCAGCGAAACCGGCTGCGGCGCTCGGGCGGACGGCGCGTCGGTGGCTGCGAACCGATCCACCGGTTGCTCGCCGAGCAGCGCATCGACGCCCGCCTCGCGGTAGAAGTCGAGCAGCTCGCTCATGTGTTTATCGGGCGCCATTTTTGCAGCCTAGCACGGGCGTCGAGTGATTGCCGCCGCTGTGCAAAAGTGGACAATAGCGACTTGGGAGACATTCATGGCCGACCGACCTGCGCGCGAGTCGATGGAGTTCGATGTTGTTGTTGTTGGCGCCGGCGCCGCCGGCCTCGCCGCCGCCATCCGCCTCAAGCAGGTCAATCCGGACATCGCCGTGGTGGTGGTGGAGAAGGGTTCCGAGGTCGGCGCGCATATCCTCTCCGGCGCCGTGATCGATCCGGTCGGCCTTGACAGGCTGCTGCCGGACTGGCGCGCCGAGGACACGCCGATCAAGACCGCAGTCACGGAAGACCGTTTCTACCACCTGTCGGCAAACGGCTCGTTGCGGCTGCCGAATTTCATGATGCCGCCGCTGATGAGCAATCATGGCAACTTCATCGTCTCGCTCGGCAGCGTCTGCCGCTGGCTGGCGACCAAGGCCGAGGCGCTCGGCGTCGAGATCTATCCGGGCTTTGCCGCCGCCGAAGTCCTCTACGACGACAATGGTGCGGTCGCCGGCGTCGCCACCGGCGATATGGGCATCGGCAAGTCCGGCGAAGCGAAGGATAGATTCACGCGCGGCATGGAGCTGCGCGCCAAATACACGCTGTTCGCCGAGGGCGCGCGCGGCAATCTCGGCAAACAGCTTATCGCGAAATTCGGCCTCGCCGACGACCGCGACCCGCAGAAGTTCGGCCTCGGCCTCAAGGAACTGTGGCAGGTCGCCCCCGAGAAGCACCGCAAGGGCATGGTGCAGCACTCGTTCGGCTGGCCGCTCGACAATTCGACCGGGGGCGGCTCGTTCCTCTATCACCTCGACGACAATCTGGTGTCGGTCGGGTTCGTGGTGCATCTCAACTACGCCAACCCTTATCTGTCGCCGTTCGAGGAATTCCAGCGCTTCAAGACGCACCCGCTGGTGCGCGAGAACTTCGCCGGCGGCAAACGCCTGGCCTATGGCGCGCGCGCTTTGACCGAAGGCGGCTATCAGTCGGTGCCGAAGCTCACATTTCCCGGCGGCGCGCTGATTGGCTGTGACGCCGGCTTCATGAACGTGCCGCGCATCAAGGGCAGCCACAACGCGATGCTCTCCGGCGTGATGGCGGCAGAGACGGTGGCCGCGGCGCTTGCGGCCGGCCGCGCGCATGATGAACTCGCCGACTACGAAGCGAGCTGGCGCGCTTCGGTGATCGGCAAGGATCTTTGGCGCGTGCGCAACGCCAAGCCGCTGTGGTCGAAATTCGGCACCACGCTCGGCATCGTGCTCGGCGGCCTCGACATGTGGACGAACACGTTCGGGTTCTCGCTGTTCGGCACGGTCAGCCACGGCAAGCCGGACTACGCAACGCTCAAGCCGGCATCGGAATGCACGCCGATTTCGTATCCGAAGCCCGACGGCAAGCTGACCTTCGACCGCCTCTCGTCGGTATTCCTGTCCAACACCAACCACGAGGAAGATCAGCCGCCGCATCTGAAGGTGAAGGACATGGCGCTGCAGAAGACGTCCGAGCACGACGTTTTCGCCGGGCCATCCGCGCGATATTGCCCGGCCGGTGTCTACGAGTGGGTGGAGGAGGGTGGCGCAGCGAAATTCGTCATCAACGCGCAGAACTGCGTCCACTGTAAAACCTGCGACATCAAGGATCCGAATCAGAACATCACCTGGGTTCCGCCAGAGGGCGGCGGCGGCCCGAATTATCCGAATATGTGACGGTTTGCGGCCGGGTCCGGTCACGAAGCCGCCGCTATCGCGGCTTTCAAGCTTGTGTGACAGCAGGACGGCCGTTCTTGCGGGGGCGGCGCAAAAAGGCCATTCTGGCCAAACCCGGCGGCAGGGCGCGACCAGCGCGTGCCGCCCCATTGGAGCATTGCCCGTGACATTTTCGAGCTTCGCCCGGTTCTTCACCGGCAGCGCGCTGGCCATCATCCTCGCCGCGGCGCCGGCCGTCGCGCAGCCGCCGTCTCAGGAAGACCTAAACGGCATTACCGTCTCGGGCAGCTATCTGGCGGCCCGCCATGCCGGGCAGATGCGCGATGCCGAAGCTGCCGCCGCGTATTATGGCGCGGCGCTGCGGCTCGATCCGGCCAATGTCGAGCTGCGCGACCGCGCCTTCCTGTCGCTGCTGGTCGGCGGCGATGTCGACCAGGCGGTCGGCTATGCCGACCGCATTGCACGCAATGACAAAGGCGACCGCGTCGCGCAACTGGTGCTCGGCGTGCATGCGCTCAAGCAGAAGCGCTATGGCCCGGCACGCCACGATCTGGCGCAGTCGGTGCGCGGACCGATCACCGATCTTGCCGCGACGCTGCTGACGGCCTGGAGCCAATACGGCGCCGGCGATGCCAAGGGCGCGGTGGCGACGATCGATAAGCTTTCGGGTCCGGATTGGTATGCCATCTTCAAGGACCTTCACGCCGGCATGATCTACGATCTCGCCGGCAACAAGGTCGAAGCCGGCAAGCGACTCGAGAACGCCTACAAGCTCGATTCCTCCGCGCTTCGCGTGGTCGAGGCCTACGGCAGCTGGCTGTCGCGCAACAAGACCACCAAGGGCGCGCAGGACGTCTTCGAAGCCTTCGACAAGGTGCTGCCGGATCATCCGCTGGTGACCGAGTCGACTTCAGAAGCTCAAGGCCGGCGAGAAGCTGCCGCAGCTTGTCAACTCCGCGCAGTCAGGTGCGGCCGAAGCGCTCTACGGCCTCGGCGCCTCGCTCGGCCGGCGTGGCGGCGAGGATCTCGGTCTCGTCTATCTCCAGCTTTCGCTCTATCTCGCGCCCAATCACCCGCTGGCGCTGTTGTCACTTGCCGACCTCTACGAGTCGCTGAAGAAGCCGGAGCTGGCGATCGACATCTACAAGCGCGTGCCTGCGGATTCGCCGTTGCACCGCAATGCCGCGATCCAGATGGCGGCCAATCTCGACACGCTCAACCGCGTCGACGAAGCCGAGAAGCAGCTCGGCTCGCTGATCAAGGAACGTCCGAAGGACCTCGAGGCCATCATGGCGCTCGGCAATGTCCAGCGCGGCCACAAGAAGTTCGCCGAATGCGCCGACACCTACGGCAAGGGCGTTGCCACGCTTGCGCATCCGGAAAAGAACAATTGGGTGATCTATTACTTCCGCGGCATCTGCTACGAGCGCTCGCATGAGTGGCCGAAGGCGGAAGCCGATCTCAAGCAGGCCCTGCAGCTCTTCCCCGAACAGCCGCACGTGCTCAACTATCTCGGCTATTCCTGGATCGATCAGGGCGTGAACCTCGACCAGGGCATGGACATGATCAAGCGGGCCGTCCAACAGCGTCCCGACGACGGCTACATCGTCGACTCGCTTGGTTGGGCCTATTTCCGGCTCGGCAACTACGAAGAGGCGGTCAAGCAGCTCGAGCGCGCGATCGAGCTCAAGCCGGAAGACCCGACCATCAACGACCATCTCGGCGATGCCTATTGGCGCGTCGGGCGCCTGCTCGAGGCCCGCTTCCAGTGGGCGCATGCGCGCGACCTCAAGCCCGACCCGGAAGATCTTCCGAAAATCGAGGCCAAGCTGAAGGAAGGCCTGCCGGACGAGACTTCGTCGCAAGCCAAGGCGGGCGACAAGCCCGAGAAGAAGAGCGGCAACGGCGGCTAGAGGACTAGGGCTGGGGGCGAGAGCCAGGGGTGAGCGAGCTCGTCGAAAAGGCGCCTGCCAAGATCAATCTCACGCTGCGCGTCCTCGGCCGCCGCGAAGACGGCTACCACGAGCTCGAAAGCCTGGTGGCCTTCGCCGATGTCGCTGACAAGCTCGACCTCGAGCCGGCCGAGACCGCGTCCCTCGACATCATTGGCCCGTTTGCCAAGGCCTGCGGGCCGCGCGCCGATAATCTGGTGCTCAAGGCCGTTCAGACGCTGCGCCACCGCAAGGGCCGCCTGAAGGCCGGCAGCTTCATCCTGGAGAAGAACCTGCCGGTGGCGGCCGGCATCGGCGGCGGTTCGGCCGATGCGGCGGCGGCGCTGCGGCTGCTCGCGAGGGCCAACGGCATGGCGCTCGACGACCCGCGCATTACCGGCTCTGCGATCGAGGTCGGCGCCGATGTTCTTGTCTGCCTCGACCCGAAGCCGCGCATCATGCGCGGCGTCGGCGACTTGCTGTCCGAGCCGCACGTTTTGCCGCCGCTGCCCGCGCTGCTGGTCAATCCCGGCGTGCCGCTCCCGACCCGCGATGTGTTCAAGAAATTCCACGGCACGCCGAGCAACAAGAAATTCCTCGCTAACGTCCCGATCACGTTCGACGGGATGATCGGGTTCCTCAACGAGAACGGCAACGACCTGATGCAGGCAGCGATTGCCTGTGCGCCCATCATCTCCGAAGTTCTGATCGTGCTGCGCGCGCTTCCTGCCGTGCATCTCGTGCGCATGTCGGGGTCGGGGCCGACGTGCTTTGCGCTTTTCCGCACGCTGGGCGAGGCGCAGGCCGCGGCGCGGCGGCTGCAAGCCGAGCGCAAGGATTGGTGGGTGCGCGCCACCGTGCTGGGATCGGGTCCTTGAAATTGCCGCCATTGCTCGGCAAGTGTCGCGTCATGCTGGAGGCCAAATGAGAGCAGCCCTGATCGTCGCCGTCATCGCCACGCTCGCCGTCGCAGCGGCCGATCCGGCGTCTGCGCGCAAGCGGCAGCCGCAGCAGCCGCGATGCTTCGATACGCCTTACGAGTTTTCGTGGAGTGGCATCTGGACCAATCCGCGGCCGCAGCCGAACGGCTGCACGCCGCCGGTCTATCAGCATGGCGGCTATGTCGGGCAGGATCCGGACCCGAACATCCGCTTCCAGCTGCTGCGTGATCCGGCAACCGGCTATGGAGCCGGCAACTACTGAGCCGCGCTAGTGTGCGCGGCCGATACAGAACGCGACCGCTTCTTCCAACGCAGTCTTGACGTCCGACGGCGGCACCAGTGCCAGCGCATCGTTGGCGATTGCACCATAATGGCGCGCGCGGCCGACGGTGTCCTCGATGGCGTGGTGCTTCGCCATCAACGCGATCGCGGTGTCGAGATCGCCGTCGCGCACGTCGCCTTGGCCCAGCGTACAATTCCAGAATTCGCGTTCGTTCGCCGAGCCGCGCCGGAACGACAGCACGACCGGCAGCGTGATCTTGCCCTCGCGGAAGTCGTCGCCGACGTTCTTGCCGAGCTTGGCCGACTTGCCGCCGTAGTCGAGCGCGTCGTCGATGAGCTGGAAGGCGATACCGAGGTTCATGCCGAACGAGCGGCAGGCGGCCTGCTCGGCCTTCTCGCGCACGGCAAGCGCCGGGCCGACTTCGCACGCGGCGGCGAACAGTTCGGCGGTTTTGGCGCGGATCACCGCGAGATATTCATCCTCGTTGGTCGCGGTATTCTTGGCGGCGCCGAGTTGCATGACTTCGCCTTCGGCAATCACTGCGGCGGCCGATGACAGAATATCGAGCGCGTGCAGGTTGCCGACCTCGACCATCATCTTGAAGGCCTGGCCGAGCAGGAAGTCGCCGACCAGCACGCTCGCCTCGTTGCCCCACAGCATGCGGGCGGCGAGCTTGCCGCGGCGCATGTCGCTTTCGTCGACCACGTCGTCGTGCAGCAGCGTCGCCGTGTGCATGAACTCGACCGCGGCGGCGAGCTTGATATGGCCGTCGCCGCCGTAGCCGGAGAGCTTGGCCATTGCCAGCGTCAGCATCGGCCGCAACCGCTTGCCGCCCGAGGAAATCAGGTGGTTGGCGACCTCGGGGATCATGGCGACTTCGGAGCCCGTGCGGGCGAGGATCGCCGCGTTGACTCGTTCCATGTCCGATGCCACCAGTTCGCCGAGGCGGTCGAGCGATGAAGGATGCGGGCTTTCGAAGGGAAGGACGACGGCCAAAATACTGCTCCGGCATTGAAACGACGACGAGAGAATAGAAACGCGGCGCTGAGGCGGCAAGGGCATTCGTTTGTCGCATCACTGCAAGTTGACGGAATACCGGCAAACGCCGGAAAGACGCGGACGGCGCGGGTCGAAACTGCTAGCCTGTGTCCGGGGGTGACGTGTGAAAGAGCTGTTGCGTACCAACGACCCGGTGCTGGTGTCCGCAATCGGCGCGCTGCTCGACGGCGCCAAGATTCCGCACATGGTGCTCGACCAGAACATGAGCGTGTTGGAAGGCTCGCTTGGCATTCTGCCGCGCCGGTTCCTGGTGGCGGAGGATTATCTGCCCGCCGCGCGCCGCCTGCTCACCGATGCCGGCCTTGGGCATGAGCTGCGCCCCGATGGCCGCTGAGCGCGGCATCCTCGAAACCAGCGAAGACGCCGTTCTTGGTGGCCGGCTAAAGCTGCGTCAGCCACTCGAGGGCCATCGCGTCGGCCACGATGCCATCCTGCTCGCGGCCGCGACCGATGGACGCGCGGGCGAACTGGCGGTCGATCTCGGCGCCGGCGTCGGCGCGGGCGGGCTTGCGTTCGCCGCACGCGTTCCGGGTCTCAAGGTCGCGCTGGTCGAAATCGACGCGGCGCTTGCCCGTCTCGCGGCCGAGAATGCGCGGCTCAATCGTCTCGACGAGCGCGTGCGCGCGATCGCGTGCGACGTCGAAGATGTCGGCGCACTGTCGGCCGCCGGGCTGTCAGCCGCGATCGCCGACCGCGCGCTGATGAATCCGCCGTTTCACGATTCGCGTCGGCACAATGTGTCGCCGGATGCGCGCCGCCGCCTTGCGCACGCGAGCGAGCCGGGCCTGCTCGCGCGGTGGGTTACGTCGGCGGCATTCCTGCTCAAGCCGGGCGGCGTGCTGACGCTGATCTGGCGTGCGGATGAATTGGACGAGGTGCTGGCAACGCTCGCGCGCGACTTCGGCGCCATCGCCGTGTTGCCGGTGAAGCCGCGCGACGGTGCGGACGCGATCCGCGTGCTGGTTCGCGCGGTGAAAGGCGGCCGCGGGGCGCCGACCTACCGGCCCGCTCTGATCTTGAACGGGACGGACGGGCGGCCGACAGCGGCAGCCGAGGCTGTGCTACGCGGCGGGCAGAATTTAACGCTGTTGGACGGCTAGGAGCGTGACCGATTCGCCGCCTAAATTTTGCGCGACAAGCGCACGAAATTGCGCCAACGGCGCTCGACGAGCTGGCGGCGCATGCGCGAAATATTTTCGTCGGTGAGGTGCGAAAGCACAACAACCGCCGTAATAAGCATGAACAATATGGTCAGCTTGGGATCCATCGCTTCTTTCCGTCCTCGTAGCCGGCTCTCAGTGCAATGCAAAAACTATTCCAAGGCGAAATCATGAGAGCTTGATGGCGTTTAGAGGGTGATTAGTTAACAGACTGATAGCTTTGACTTGATCGCTGCCGTCCGTGTAACTGCCGCGTAAAATTTGTCCCGAAAAGAGCCAATGCCGAATATCCTCAGCCCGCTCCGCTCACTGCTGCCCGCGCGGTTCCGCAGCGACATCCCCGTGGTGCCCGTGGTGCGCCTGTCCGGCGTCATCGGCGTCGCGACGCCGCTGCGCCCCGGACTTTTGATCTCGACCGTCGCCAAGACGCTCGACCGCGCCTTCTCGGTGCGCAATGCGCGTGCGGTCGCGCTCGCCATCAATTCGCCCGGCGGCTCGCCGTCGCAATCCAATCTGATCTTCCGCCGCATCCGCGACTTGTCGGCGGAGAAGGATATCCCGGTCATCGCCTTCATCGAGGACGTCGGCGCGTCCGGCGGCTACATGCTGGCCTGCGCCGGCGATGAAATCGTCTGCGACAAGTTCTCGATCGTCGGTTCGATCGGCGTGGTCGGTGGTTCGTTCGGATTTGCCAAGCTGATGGACAAGGTCGGCGTCGAGCGCCGGCTTTATACGTCGGGCGAACACAAGGCGATGCTCGATCCGTTCCTGCCCGAGGATCCCGGCGACGTGAAACGCATCAAGGCGATCCAGAAGGACATCCACGAGCACTTCATCGCGCTGGTGAAGGAACGCCGTGCCGGCAAGCTCAAGGGCGCGGACAAGACCCTGTTCTCGGGCGAGTTCTGGACCGCGAGCAAGGCAATCGAGCTCGGCCTTGCCGACAGCATCGGCGACCTGCGTTCGGTGCTGCGCGCGCGCTACGGCGAAAAGGTTCGCATGCCGCTCATTTCGGCTGAGCGCAGCCTGTTCGGCCGCAAGTTGCCGGGCGTCGGCCTGGCGCACGCGCTGACCGATCCGCCGGCCTTTGCCGACGATCTGGTGTCGGCGCTCGAGACGCGCGCGATCTGGGGCCGCTACGGCCTCTAGCCGCTACTGCACCGGCTTGTTGCCGAACAGCTTCGCCACCGCGGCGACTTGGGCGCGCTGCTGTTCGATCGAAGCGGCGAACTCGTCGGGGCCGCCCGGGCTGACCAGCTGTCCCGTCGCGGTCATCTTCTCGACGATCGCCTTGTCACTCGCGACCTTGCGGACGCCGTCGGCGATCTTCTTGCGCACCGCGTCCGGTATTCCCGGCGGACCGAAGATGCCGACCAGGCCATCGAATTCGAGCGAGGGATAGCCGGCTTCGACCGCGGTCGGAATGTCGGGGATCGCCGGCGAGCGCTCGTGGTTGGTGACGGCGAGCACCTTCACCTTTCCGGCCTGCACCTGCGGGCGAACGATAGCGTAGGCCGGCATGAACACCTGGATCGTGCCCGCGGCGAGATCGTTCACCGCCGAGACCGGGTTCTTGTAAGGCACCTTCGCCATCTTCAGCCCGACGGTGTGTAGATATCCGGCGAACACGAAGTCGGTGAAGCCGGTGGCGGTCGTCCAGTTCAATTCGCCGGGCTTCGCGCGCGCCAGCGCTTCAAGCTCCTTCAGCGAATTGACGTTGAGCGAGGTCGGCACGCTGACCGCGACCACGGTTTTGGAAATGCGCGCGACCGGCACCAAGTCTTTCGGATCGTAGGGCAGCTTGTCGTGGAAATAGGGATGCGCGGTGAACGAGCTGACCGGTGACACCAGCAGCACGTGGTCGTCCTTGGCCGCGAGATAGCTCGTGATGGCGAGCATGCCGTCGCCGCCCGGCTTGTTCTCGATCACCACCGGCTGACCCCACAGCTGCGACAGCTTGTCGGCGAACAGCCGAGCACCGATATCGACGCCGCTGCCGGGTCCGAGTGTGACGAATAGGCGCACGGGCCGGTTCGGCCAGGCATCCGCGGCGACGCTCGGCAAAGCGGCGAGCGGCCACAGCATGAGGGCGGCGAGCGCCGACAGCGCCCAGCGGACAATGGTTATTTTGCGCATGGATCCTCCCGAGGCCGGCCGGCGATTCTCGACGATCGCCGTTGCGGCACGGGTGAATTCTAGTTCATTAAGCGTGGGTTCTGCCAGCGGCCACGAAACACGTGCGCCGCCCGCGCGTTAGGACTATGATGCGCCCGCAGCCGGGCCGCGAAATTGCCTTGATTGATTGTGACGTTTCCGGCCAGCAGACGAAGGAGCCGACCATGCCACCGTTTCTGCTCTCACCACTTGTGAAATGGGCGCTAATCGCCGCCGGCGGCGGCATGGTGGTGCATTGGGTCGTGAAAGAGACGCGCCGGATTAACGAAGAGCTTGAGCGTGCGCGGCGCGCGGCGCGAATCTCGGATCAAGAGCGGCGGCCGACCTTACGGCGCGATCCGACGACGGGCGAATACCGGCCCTGATCAGCCCTAGCGGCTGATGCTTTCCTTGTTGGTGATGAGCGCGCCGAAGAACAGCGCGAACAACGCCATACCGACCAATTCGAACGCGAGCATCGGACGCTCCCTCGAGGACAATGGCCCCTTGCCCAATCGGTCGACGATCTCGCGAATTCGGTTCAAAGAGTCCTAAAATCCGCCCGGCTTGACCCCCTATAGGGCCGCCGATACGGTCCCATCGATTCCCGTGCTTAAGAATCCGTATCCAAACCTTGGCTGAAGCCTTTGTCCGCCGGGGACCGCATGACTCAGAACAATTTGGACCCCGCGCGCTCGTTTCAGGGCCTCATTCTCGCGCTCCAGCAGTATTGGGCGAACTGGGGCTGCGTGATCCTGCAGCCGTATGACATGGAAGTGGGCGCGGGCACCTTTCACCCGGCCACCACGCTGCGCGCGCTCGGGCCGAAACCGTGGAACGCAGCCTATGTGCAGCCCTCGCGCCGGCCAAAAGACGGCCGCTACGGCGAGAATCCGAACCGTCTGCAGCACTACTACCAGTTCCAGGTGATCCTGAAGCCGTCGCCGCCGGACATCCAGGATTTGTATCTTAACTCGCTGAAAACCATAGGCATCGATCCGTCCATTCACGACATCCGCTTCGTCGAGGACGACTGGGAAAGCCCGACGCTCGGCGCCTGGGGCCTCGGCTGGGAATGCTGGTGCGACGGCATGGAGGTGTCGCAGTTCACGTACTTCCAGCAAGTCGCCGGCTTCGAATGCAATCCGGTTGCCGGTGAATTGACTTACGGGCTCGAGCGCCTGGCGATGTACGTGCAGGGCGTCGACAACGTGTTCGCGCTCAACTTCAACGGCCGCAGCGACGACAAGAAGGTCACCTATGGCGACGTCTTCCTGCAGGCCGAGCAGGAATATTCGCGGCACAATTTCGAATTCGCAGACACTGCGATGCTGTTCGAGCAGTTCAAGATGGCGGAGGCGGCCTGCAAGAAATATCTGGCCGACGGCTGGAGCGCCGACCACAAGCATCACAGCATGGCGCTGCCGGCCTACGACCAGTGCATTAAGGCCTCGCACGTCTTCAATCTACTCGACGCCCGCGGCGTGATCTCGGTCACCGAGCGGCAGAGCTACATTCTGCGCGTGCGTGAATTGGCGAAAGGCTGCGGCGAGGCCTGGCTGGCGACCGCAGGCGGAGGGGCGGCGCCATGAGTGGCGCCGATCCCATTGTCGATAATTGAACCTTTCCGGCGCTAGGGGCGACGAACGATCATGGTGCTCTGGGTCATCCTCGCTGTCGTCGCGGTGGTCGTCATCTATGCGATCGCCATCTTCAACCGTCTGGTGCGTACG
Organism: uncultured Alphaproteobacteria bacterium; assembly: GCA_963742095.1. Lineage (GTDB taxonomy): Bacteria > Pseudomonadota > Alphaproteobacteria > Rhizobiales > Xanthobacteraceae > Pseudolabrys. The sequence continues at coordinate 165,937 of CAVUKJ010000001.1, read as the reverse complement.
CGCCAGATGGCAAACGAGGCGTGGAGCGGCATCGACGTGCAGCTCAAGCGCCGTTCCGACCTGGTTCCCAATCTGGTCGATACCGTGAAGGGCTATGCCGCGCACGAGCGCTCGGTGCTCGAAGAGGTGACGCAGCTGCGCGGCGCCGCGCGCGCGATCCCTGCGGGCGACGTCGCCGCGCGCGCGCAAGCCGAAGGCGCGCTGTCGGTGGGTCTCGGCAAGTTGTTCGCAGTCGCCGAGAACTATCCGGACCTCAAGGCCAGCGCCAATTTCCTCGATCTGCAGAAGCAGCTCAGCGATCTCGAGAACGACCTGCAGATGGCGCGGCGCTATTATAACGGCGCCGTGCGTAACCAGAATGTGCTGGTGCAGTCGTTCCCGAGCAACGTGCTCGCCGGCATGTTCGGGTTTGGCCCGCGCGATTTCTTCGAGCTCTCGAACGAGAGCGAGCGCGAGGCGCCACAAGTGAGCCTCGCGCCGCGATGACCGGGCTGCTGCGCATCGCGGCTCTGCTCGGCCTGCTGCTAGGCGCGGCGCCCGTATACGCGGCCGAATACATCAATCTGTTCGACTCGGACGTCGTAGTTGCGAAGGACGGTGGACTGACCGTCACCGAGACGATCGACGCTCGCGCGGAAGGCCGCTCCATCCGGCACGGAATCTATCGTGATTTTCCTCTGTATTTTCGCGACGCCGCCGGGACGCTGCGCGAGGTGACCTTCAAGATTCTCAGTGTCCAGCGAGACGGAGAGTCTGAGCGCTACCACACGGAGCGAATGCACAATTTCATTCGCGTTTATTTCGGTGACAAAGACACGCTGTTGCGCTCGGGCATCTACGAATATGTCTTCCGCTATCGCACGGGCCGCCAGGTGCGCTGGTTCGACGGCAAGCCGGAGCTGAACTGGAATGTCACCGGCAATTTCTGGAATTTTCCGATCTACACGGCGCGCTACCACCTGCGGCTTGCCGACGGTGGGCAGCCCGTACGCTGGCTTGGCTTCACGGGCAAAGTTGGCGAGCGCGGCACAGCCTGGACCGGCGCGATAGCGTCCGATGGCACGCTCAACGTCTCCAGCACGCAGCCGCTCCTGCCGGGGCAAGGGCTAACCGTTGTCGCCGAGTTGCCGCAAGGCGCGGTCAATCCGCCGTCGCAAGGCGACCTGCTCTGGTATCAGATGTTCGACAACCGGCAATGGATCATCGGCGGTGTCGGCTTCGTGCTGGTGTTCGGCTATTACCTCGTCGCCTGGTCCGCGGTCGGGCGCGATCCGAAGGGCGGCACCATCATCCCGCTGTTTCATCCGCCGCAGGGCATATCGCCCGCGCTCGCCAACTACATCCGCGATTGGGGCCTTGGCCGCGAGAAATGGCGGGCGTTCACCGCCGCTGCGCTGTCGCTTGCGGTGCGCGGGCTCGTGCATTTCGACAATCAGGGCACGGCGCTGGTGCTCACCAAAACCGCCGAGCCGAAGGGCGGCTATGAAAGTCTGCCCGCCGGCGAACGCGCGATCTACAGCTGGGTGAATATCGGCGGCCAGGCGGTGATCGACAAGGCGCATGGCGAGACCGTCGCCAAAGTCGGCGATGACTTCACCAAGAGCATCGAGAAGGAAAACCGCAACAAGTTCTTCCGCCGCAACCTCGGCTACGTCATTGCCGGTCTTGTGATGACCGGGCTGGTTGTCCTTGTCGTGGTGTCGTTCGGCGGCTTGCAAGATCAGGACATGTCGACCCTCGCCGGCCTTGGCTTCTTCGGCCTCTTCGGCGGCTTCTTCGTTGTGCCGTTCATCAACCAATTGTTCAGTGCCGGCGGGCGGATCGACGTCATTGTCCGCGTCGGCATCGGCATCATCATTGCAGCGATCGTTTTTTCGTTGGCGGGGCACCTCGTCTATTCGCTGGCGAGCGCAGGTCTCAATGAAGGCCTGCCGGCGCTGGAAACGACGTTCGCGAACTTCCCGTATCCGTTCGTGCTTGTTACGGCCTTCACGGCGCTCAACGGGCTGTTCTTCTATCTGATGCGGGCGCCGACTACGCTCGGTCGTCCGGTCATGGATCAACTCGCGGGTCTGCGGCTCTATCTCGAAACCGCCGAAGCCGACCGCCTCAACATGCAGGCGCCCGAAATCACCACCGAGCGCTTCGAGGCCTTGCTGCCTTACGCGGTCGCCCTCGGCGTCGAGAAACCCTGGGCGAACGCTTTCGCCGCCGCGCTCAAGCGCGCGCATCCCGAGGATGCCGATCCGATGAGTCATTACCGGCCCGGCTGGGGCAGCGGCAGCGGCTGGTCGAGTGGCGGCAATTTCGGCAGTTCGATCGCATCGACCGTCTCGGGGGTCAGCTCCGCGCTCGCAAGCGCGGTGCCGGCGTCATCCGGCTCGTCGGGCTTCGGCGGTGGCGGCGGCTCCGGCGGCGGCGGCGGGGGCGGCGGCGGCGGCGGATGGTGACAGCGGCGGGCCGCCTTGCTAGGCAGGCTCTCCGTTCGGACGTCCCGCAATGCCCGACCTTCTGCTCGAATTTCTTTCCGAGGAAATCCCCGCGCGCATGCAGGCGCGCGCGGCCGACGATTTGCGCAGGCTTGTCACGGACGGACTGGTGGCGGCGGGGCTGACCTACGAGGGCGCTAAGGCCTTTGCAACGCCGCGGCGGCTGACGCTGTCGGTGCATGGCGTCCCGGCGCGTTCGCCGGACGTGAAGGATGAGCGCAAGGGGCCCAAGGTCGGCGCGCCGGAGCAGGCGATTGCCGGCTTTGTAAAGGCTGCGGGATTGAAGTCGATCGCCGACGCCAAGATCCAGCAGGATAAGAAGGGCGACTTCTATGTCGCGCTGATCGAGAAGCAAGGCCGGCCGGCGATCGATGTGATCGGACAGATCATTGAAGGAATTGCTTTGGATTTTCCTTGGCCTAAGTCGATGACGTGGGGTGGCGACACGCTCGCGATACAGTCCAAGCATCCTGAAATCGAAATTAAGAATTCAAAGATTTCGGTGGGTTCGACCCTTGCATTCAATTGTTGCAACCTTCGGCCCGGAAACCGAAGAGCCGGAAGTTGTTCGCGTAAGACTTGGCAACGTCGAAGCCGGCAACGAAACGCGCGGCCACCGCTTCATGGCGCCGGCGCCGTTCAAGGTGCGCCATTTCGACGACTACGCCGCGTCCTTGCAAAAAGCCAAGGTGATGCTCGATCCGGCGCGGCGCGCGCAGACCATCCTCACCGACGCCAAGAATCTGGCTTTCGCGCAGGGCTATGAGCTTCTCGAGGACGAGGGCCTGCTTGCCGAGGTCGCGGGCCTCGTCGAATGGCCGGTCGTGCTGATGGGGTCGTTCGATCAGGCCTTTCTGGCGATTCCCGACGAGGTCATCCGCGCCACAATCCGCAACAACCAGAAATGCTTCGTGCTGCGCGATCCGCAGACGGCAAAGCTGTCCAACAAGTTCATCCTGGTCGCCAACGAAGAGGCGGCCGACGGCGGCAAGGCGATCGTCGCTGGCAACGAGCGCGTCATCCGGGCGCGATTGAGCGACGCCAAGTTCTTCTACGAGACCGATCTCAAGACTCGGCTCGAAGATCGGCTGCCGAAATTCCAGCAGATCGTGTTCCACGAGAAGCTCGGCACGCAGGCCGAGCGCATCGCGCGCATCATCGCGCTCGCGGGCGAGCTCAGCTACCTGGTGAAGGCCGACAGCGCCAAAGCCGAGCGCGCGGCAATGCTCTGCAAGGCCGACCTGCTCACCGAAGTCGTCGGAGAATTCCCTGAATTGCAGGGCCTGATGGGCCGCTACTACGCCGAGGCGCAGAACGAGGACGAAGCCATCGCGCACGCGATCGAGGATCACTACAGCCCGAAGGGTCCCGACGATCTCGTGCCGTCCGATCCGGTCTCGATGGCAGTGGCGCTCGCCGACAAGCTCGATACCCTTATCGGCTTCTGGAAGATCGATGAGAGGCCGACGGGCAGCAAGGATCCGTACGCGCTGCGGCGCGCAGCGCTCGGCGTCATCCGCATCGCGCTCGACAATTCATTGCGTATCCAGTTGCGCAAGATCGCCGGCGTGTCCGACGACCTGCTCGCCTTCTTTGCTGACCGGCTGAAGGTCCAGCTACGTGAACAGGGCGCGCGGCATGATCTGGTCGATGCCGTGTTTTCGCTGGAAGGGCAGGATGACTTGCTGCTCGTTGTTGTTCGCGTCGAAGCGCTCGGAAAATTCCTCGACACCGATGACGGCAAGAACTTGCTCGCCGGCACCAAGCGCGCCGCCAACATCCTCCGCATCGAGGAGAAGAAGGACAAGCGCGACTACACCGGCGCGCCCGATGCCAAGCTCTATCAATTGCCCGAGGAGAAGGCGCTGGCCGAAGCCGTCGCCGCTGCCAAGAAGGATGCCTCCGCCGCCGTCGCCAAGGAGGATTTCGCCGCCGCCATGAGCGCTATGGCCAAGCTGCGTCCCAAGGTCGATGCCTTCTTCGACAAGGTCACGGTCAATGTCGATGACAAGGCGCTGCGGGAAAACCGCCTCAAGCTGCTCAACGAAATCCGGGAGGCGACGCGATCGGTTGCCGACTTTTCCAAGATCGAAGGGTAGACATTAAGCCGTCATCCCGATCTGCGAGCCAAGGATACAGGGAACTCCCGCCGCTTTCCGCCGTTTCAACTTCGCAACATCCACAGGGGACAAACATGGTCTTCGGCATTGCTCATCTGCAGCCTATCGTCGCACTGGTCGCCGGCATTCTCATTCTCATCATCCCGCGTCTCCTCAACATCATCGTCGCGGTCTACCTGATCCTCATCGGCGTCCTTGGACTGGGCCTCATTCGCTAAGTCGTTTTACGGGCTTGCGCGGGCGAGGGGGGACGTGTTTGTAGGGGCAGGTTCAGCCCGAATTTTCACCTATGGCCAAACAAAAATCGCGCGTCAGCGCCAAAGCGAAAAAGCAGGCGGTCCGCAAGGCTTCGATGAAGAAGCCGAAATCGCGCGCGCGCGTCGCGCAAAAGGCCACCAAAGGCAAATGGGTCTATGCCTTCGGTGACGGCCGCGCCGAGGGCAAGGCCGGGATGCGCAATCTCTTGGGTGGGAAGGGCGCGGGGCTTGCCGAGATGGCCAATCTCGGCCTGCCGGTGCCGCCGGGGTTCACAATTACCACCGAAGTCTGCACCTACTGCCATTCGCACGACAAGCAGTACCCGAAGGACCTCAAGGCGCAGGTCGAAAAGGCGCTGGCCGTCGTCGGCAAAATTACGGGCAAGGGTTTCGGCGACAAGACCAACCCACTGCTGGTCTCGGTGCGCTCCGGCGCCCGCGCGTCCATGCCGGGCATGATGGACACGGTGCTCAACCTTGGCCTCAACGATGAGACGGTCGAGGCGCTGGCGAAGAAATCCGGCGACCGCCGCTTTGCCTATGACAGCTACCGTCGCTTCATCACCATGTATTCCGACGTCGTGCTCGGCGTCGGCCACGAGCACTTCGAGGAATTGCTCGACCATCACAAGGAGCGCCAAGGTTACAATCTCGACACCGAACTGACCGCCGACGACTGGGCGGCGCTTGTCGAGCAGTACAAGAAGCGCGTCAAAGATGAGCTCGGCAAGGACTTCCCGCAGGATCCGCACCAGCAGCTCTGGGGTGCGATCGGCGCCGTGTTCGGCTCCTGGATGAACCAGCGCGCCATCACCTACCGCAAACTGCACAATCTGCCGGAAGAGTGGGGCACCGCGGTCAACGTGCAGGCCATGGTGTTCGGCAATATGGGCGAGACGTCGGCAACGGGCGTCGCCTTCACGCGCAATCCGTCAACCGGCGAGAAGAAGCTCTACGGCGAATTCCTCATCAACGCGCAGGGCGAGGACGTCGTCGCGGGCATTCGCACGCCGCAGGAGATCAGCGAGGCGGCGCGCATCGAAGCCGGCTCAGACAAGCCGTCGCTGGAGAAAACGCTGCCCAAGGCCTATGCGGACCTGACCCGCATCTACAACACGCTCGAGCGCCACTACCGCGACATGCAGGACCTCGAATTTACGGTCGAGCAGGGCAAGCTGTGGATGCTGCAGACGCGCGGCGGCAAGCGCACCGCGAAAGCCGCGCTGCGCATCGCCGTCGAGCTTGCGCATGAGGGCCTGATCTCGAAGGACGAAGCCATCCTGCGCGTCGAACCGCTGACGCTCGACCAGCTTCTGCACCCGACCATCGACCCGCGGGCCCACCGCAAGGTCCTTGCCACCGGCCTGCCGGCCTCGCCGGGCGCGGCATCGGGCGAAATCGTGTTCAGTTCGGACGAGGCCGCGCAGCTCAAGAGCGACGGTCGCAAGGTCATTCTGGTGCGCGTGGAGACGTCACCGGAAGACATTCACGGCATGCACGCTGCCGAAGGCATTCTCACCACGCGCGGCGGCATGACTTCGCATGCCGCGGTCGTTGCACGCGGCATGGGCAAGCCCTGCGTCTCCGGCGCCGGCTCGATCCGCGTCGATTACAACGCCAAGACGATGACCGCCGGCAGCCAGACATTCAAGCAAGGCGACAACATCACCGTCGACGGCTCGACCGGCCAGGTGCTCGCCGGCAAGGTCGACATGGTCGAGCCGCAGCTCTCCGGCGAATTCGCGACGCTGATCGGCTGGGCCGACAAGGTGCGCAAGCTCGGCGTACGCGCCAATGCCGACACACCGGCGGATGCACGGGCGGCCGTGCGCTTCGGCGCCGAAGGCATCGGCCTCTGCCGCACCGAGCACATGTTCTTCGACGAGCACCGCATCACCGCGGTGCGCGAGATGATCCTCGCCGACGACGAGAAGCAGCGTCGTGCTGCGCTCGCCAAGCTGTTGCCGATGCAGCGCGGCGATTTCCTCGAGTTGTTCGAGATCATGGGCGAGCGCCCGGTCACCATCCGCCTGCTCGACCCGCCGCTGCACGAATTCCTGCCGCACGGCGCCGAGGAAATCGCCGACGTGGCGCAGGCCATGGGCGCCGATCCGAAGAAGCTTGCCGACCGCGCCAATGAGCTCGCGGAGTTCAATCCGATGCTCGGCTTCCGCGGCTGCCGCATCGCCATCGCCTATCCGGAGATCGCCGAAATGCAGGCCCGCGCCATCTTCGAGGCGGCGGTCGAGGTGCAGAAGAAAACCGGCAAGCCGGTACGGCCGGAAGTGATGGTGCCGCTGATCGCCACCAAGGCCGAGCTCGATCTGATCAAGGCGCGCATCGATGTCATGGCGAAAGCGGTGCAGGCGGAGACGGGCGCCAAACTGCACTACGATGTCGGCACCATGATCGAGTTGCCGCGCGCCGCGCTTTTGGCCGGTGAGATCGCCGAGACTGCAGAGTTCTTCTCCTTCGGCACCAACGACCTGACGCAGACCACCTTCGGCATTTCGCGCGACGACGCGGCGAGCTTCCTCGGCATCTACACGGCACGCGGTATCCTCAAGGTCGACCCGTTCGTCTCGATCGACCAGCAGGGCGTCGGCGAGCTGGTCAAGATCGGCGTTGCCCGCGGGCGCAAGGTACGGCCGAAGCTGAAAGTCGGCATCTGCGGCGAGCATGGCGGCGACCCCGCGTCGATCGCCTTCTGCCATGAGGCCAAGCTCGATTACGTGTCGTGTTCGCCATTCCGCGTGCCGATCGCCCGCCTTGCAGCGGCGCAAGCCGCGCTCGGCAAGACCGCCGCCGGCCAGGCGTGAGCATCGATCGGATATTTATCGTCTTCGCGGTCATTGTCGGCATCGCGGTCGGCGGCGTCATCGTGCTGATGCCGCAAAGCCGAACGATTGCGCTTGCGCCCTATTTCTGGGTGCTGATCGCCTTCGCGCTGTTCGAGGGCATCGTCCATTGGCGCCGCGGCGCCGGGTCGGGGCCGCCGGTCACCATGCCGACGCGGATTATCGGCTTTGCGATCGCGCTTGCGCTGATGGTGTTGATTCCCTTCGCGGCGGGAATTGACATGAAGATCTTCTGAGACCGCCGACTAAACCGCGACCTTGGTGAGGAAGTCCTCGACCTCGCTGCGGAGGTTGGCGACCGCGGTTTCCACGGTCTCGGAGGCCTCGCGCACCACCTGCGCCGAGCCGCGCGTTTCGGTCGCGGCGTTCGAGACCTCATCCAGCACCATGACCACCTGGCCGGTGCCTTCGGCAGCGCTCTGCACGTTGTTGGAAATCTCGCCGGTCGCTGCGTTCTGCTCTTCGACTGCGGCGGCGAGACCCGTCGTGTACTGGTTGATCTCCTGCATGCGCGCGGCGATCTCGCGGATCGCCTCGACCGCGCCGGAGGTCGATTCCTGGACGCCGAGAATGTGACTGGCGATTTCCTCGGTCGCCTGGGCGGTCTGCACCGCCAGCGACTTGACCTCGGCAGCGACGACGGCAAAGCCGCGGCCGGCTTCGCCGGCGCGCGCCGCCTCGATGGTGGCGTTGAGCGCCAGCAGATTGGTCTGCCCGGCGATGTTGCGGATCAGCATGACGACGTCGCCGATCTTCTGCGCGCCGTCGGCGAGCCCGCCGATCTCGGCGTCGGTCGCGCGCGCCTCCCCGGTCGCCTGGCTGACAATGGTGCTGGTGTGGGCGAGCTGACGGCTGATCTCGGCGATCGAGCGCGATAGCTCATCGGCCGCGACCGCCGCGCTCTCGACATTGGCGGACGCTTCGTTGAAGGCGTGTGCAGCATTGAGCGCGCGTTCGCTGGTGTGCTCGGAGGAGCCGAACAGGGCATTGGCGGTCATGCGCATGGCTGAAGCACATTCGCCGACGCCGCCGAGAAGCCGCTCAACGAGCGGGCGGAAGGATGCGATCGCGGCGTCGACCGATGCGCGGCGCTTCTCCTGATCGTTCGCCGCGGCGCGCTCTTCCTCGGCGCGGCGCTGCTCAGTGACGTCTTCGTGGGTCGAGACCCAGCCGCCGCCCGGCATCGGGTGGTTCTTGGCGAGGATGACGCGGCCGTCGCTCGCCTGCACGTAGAGCCCGATGTCCTTGCCTTCTCGCATGGTGTCGAGAATGCGCTGGCAATAATCCTCGACGTCGCCGGTGAACAACCCGGTGTCCTTGCGATGCTGGATCAGCCCGCGCAGCGGCAGGCCGGGCTTCACGATGTCGGGCGACAACGCGTACATCTCGATGTAGCGGCTGTTGACCACGGAGATGCGGGTCTGCGCGTCGAACATGCACAAGCCTTGCGACATGTTGTCGACCGCGGTGACCAGATGGCGGTTCTGCATCCGCATCCGGCGGTAGACGAGAAGAACGAGGCCGAGCGCGCCCGCGCAGAGCGCGGCAAGCACTGCGTCGCCGAGGGCACCGGAAGGAAGGCCGAAAGGCGTCATGCGTGCTCGAAATTTGGGCTCCGCGCGCATCATCCGCGCGGGCGATTGCAATATGGTTAACAATCCTTTCCAAGAAGTTGCGATGGCAAGCGCCGGCAACCGCAGGCCCGCCCCGGAAGGTTAATCGGACGATAAGAAAACCTGTCGCATTGTCGCTGCCTTGGGTGGCGTTAGTGCGGGTGGTGTTGCGTTGCGTGCGGGTGGGCAAGTCAGGCGGCGACGTCGATCGGCGCGTGTCGGTGCGCTTGCGCTCGCCATTGCGCTTTTGCCCAGTCAGATCGGTCTGCAGGATCTCGGCGCGTTGCTTGCCCGCCAGCCGGGCGTGGCCGCCCGCGTTCGCGAAGCCTTGATCGCGTCGCCCTTCGGCACCATCCATGCCGCGACCTTCAGTCTGCCGCAGCCGATCGGCACCGCAATCCCGCATGCGCCGATCTATATGCTGGCGAACTTCGACCCGACTTCGGCCGCGGCCGTAATCGGCCGCCAGGCGCTCGGCGATCCCAGCGGCCCGCTGCAATTCCCGACCGTCAACCGCAAGGACAAGCGCAACTCGATGATCTCGCGCGCGCGCGAGCCGATGCCGCCATTGCCGCCGTCGCTGCCGATCGCGCCGGTACCGCAGGCGGACGCCGATGCGCCGCTGATGGAGGAGAAGGCGGCCAAGGTCGAAAGCCGTTTCGATCCGTACCAAGACTACGAATTCGCCACCGTTCCCGACGAGCCGTTGCCGGTGCCGGAGCCGGCGAAACAGAATGCAGCCGCGCCCGCTAAGTCCGATGCCGCGCCACCCAAGGAAAGTGCGCGATTGTTCTTTGGCGCCAATCCGCTCGCCGGCAGCGAGGGGCAGATCAAGCCGTGGGCTGCGGGCGAAGCACCGGTCGTCAGCGGCGATCCCGATCTCAAGCTCGCGGCGCTGACGCCGCAGGAAAAACCGGACGACGGCAAAGGCGGCGAGAGCATCGCCAACAAAGGCGTTGTGACCGGCGAAGACCAGCGGCCGAAATCTCCGGCCGAGCGCCTGGCGCTCACCGGCGCCGATTTCGACAAGGCTCAGAAGTGTCTTGCGACCGCCGTCTATTACGAGGCGCGCGGCGAAGCGGTGCGCGGCCAGATCGCCGTCGCGCAGGTGATCATGAACCGCGTGTTCTCGCCGTTCTACCCGAACAATGTCTGCGGCGTCGTCTATCAGAGCAACGGACGCGGGTGCCAATTCAGCTTCACTTGCGACGGCGTTCCGCACGTCGTCACCGAGCCCGACGCCTGGACACGCGCGATGCACATCGCCCGCGACATGCTCAACGGCACGTTGTGGATGCCGGAGGTCGCGAAGGCAACGCACTACCATGCCTATTGGGTGCACCCCGACTGGATCAACGAGATGTCCACGATCTCCAAGATGGGCGTGCATACCTTCTATCGACCCCGCGCATGGGGCGACGGCGAGGACGAGCCGGTCTGGGGCGACAAGAAGTTGACCGAACGCGAGGTCGTCGAGGACGAGCAGAAATGGCCCGTCAGTTACAGCAAAGAATGGCTCAATTCGCCGGACGGCCGGGCCTGGGCGCGCGAACGCGGCAAATGACGGAGCCGGCGCGGTGATCCATGCACCGCGCAAATGCTCAGCATCACGATTATTCGTTTTTGCCGGACAGGCGCCGTCCCTATATGGTCCCATGATTCAGCGGCGACCAAGGGCGATATTAATGACAATGCAATCCGTTAGGGACAGGGCCGGCTGGCGCACGCCGCTGGTCATCATCATTTGCGGCTGTTTGATTTCGGTGATCGCGTTCGGGCCACGCTCGGCGCTCGGCTTTTTCCTCACGCCGATGTCGCAGGCTAATCACTGGGGCCGCGACGTCTTCGCCTTCGCGCTCGCCATCCAGAATCTCCTTTGGGGCGTCGGTCAGCCGATCGCCGGCGGCATCGCCGATCGTTTCGGTGCGCCGCGCGTGCTGATCGCGGGCAGCATCCTTTACGCGCTCGGCCTTTATCTGATGGCAACGGCGGCATCGCCGCTGACGCTGACCGCGTCGGCCGGCGTCCTGATCGGCTTCGGCCTGTCGGGCTGTTCCTTCACCATCGTCGTCGGCTCGTTCGGCAAGCTGATGCCGCCGGAGTGGCGCTCGGCCGCCTTCGGCTTCGGCACGGCAGCGGGCTCGTTCGGACAGTTTCTCTACTCGCCGGTCGCCGTGGCGCTGAATGGCGTGGTCGGTTGGCAAATGACGCTGCTGATCTTCGCCGGCCTGATGGCGCTGATCATTCCGCTGTCGCTTGCGTTGGCGACACCGCGCGCGGCCGGAACGGCGCAAGCCGCACCGATAGCGCCGCAGTCGCTCCGCCACGCGCTGGCCGAGGCGTTCGGTCACCGCAGCTATGTGCTGCTGGTGCTCGGCTTCTTCACGTGCGGCTTCCAGCTCGCCTTCGTCACGGTGCATCTGCCGGCCTATCTGCTCGACCGCGGCCTCTCGGCGCAGGTCGGGGGGTGGACGCTTGCGACGATCGGTCTGTTCAACATCGTCGGCTCGATCGCGTCGGGCTATCTCGGCAGCCGCATGTCGAAGCGCTACCTGCTGTCGGTCATCTATCTGTTGCGCGCGCTGGCTATTGTCTTTCTGATCGCGATGCCGCCGAGCGCGGTGACGACGCTGATTTTCGGCGCGATGATGGGCCTGCTGTGGCTGTCGACGGTGCCGCCGACCTCCGGCCTTGTGGCGCTGATGTTCGGCACGCGCTGGCTGGCGATGTTGTTCGGATTTGCTTTCCTGAGTCACCAGGTCGGCGGCTTCCTCGGGGTCTGGCTCGGCGGCCTGGTGTTCGACCACTTTGGCACCTACGACCCGGTGTGGTGGCTGGCCGTTGCCTTCGGCGTCGCGTCGGCGGTCATCAACCTGCCGATCGTCGAAAAGCCGGTTGAGCGGGCGATGGAAGCGGCAGCCTAAGGCTTCTTGCATCGGCCCAGTCCGCCGCCGCATGGCGCGAGCGCTGGGGTATCGCAGGTCTTTGTGGGGCTTATTCCGATCGTGGCGGGCTTCGTCCCGCACGCCTACGGCATCCAGAGGCGTACATCCACATCGGCGGGCTGGTGATGCTCTATGCTGTGCCGGCGATCATCGGCATTCTTCGGACGCCCGAAACCAAGGGCGGTAACCTGCAAACCTGAACTAGCGAACCGCGATTTCCGCCAGCGGCCAGCGCAATTCGGCAACTTGCCGTGCGCTCAATTCCCGAAAACCGATTTGAACCTGCGGCTGCCGGCGCCATGCGACGATGCTCTGGGTCAGTTCGACGCTCGCCGGGCTGATGAATGGGATGGACATGGTCGCCTCCGTCTCTCTCGAATCTCCGTCTCTAAAGACTAAAGTACGGCGGCGGAGGCCTTGCCACTGTGACGCGGATCACGGACCCCCTGTGATGGGGGTCACAAAAACCGCGATTTTCTGGGGTTTTTGGCAATTATCCGGTCGTTTCGCCCCGTGGCGTCGTTTGGGAAGCCGCGCTAGCCTGAATGGTCAGCCGGCCTCTGCACAACGAACACATACATACGAATGAACGTGGCCGCGTTGTCGTTTTCAAAGGCGTGCCAATTGTCGAGGTCGGTTTGCGTCGTGTCTTGGGGAAAGCGTTCGCGATAGCGGGCCGCGATGCTTAAATCAACACAGAAGCCGAGAAAGCGCATCCCAGTTTGCGCAACGGCGTCCTTGAGTTGCGGGATAATCAAACGTTGTTCCTGCACATGGAAAAATAGGTCGCGGCATTCGCTCGTGCTGTAGAAGTCGGGCGCGGCCGTGATCGTTTTTGCGAGTTCGCCATCAGGCAAAGCTCTGAGCGCTTGACGCGCGCGCCGGATGCCGTCCGCAGTCGCGGGAAAGCCCTGAGCGGCGGTCAATGCCCTGGCAGCGAGCACGTGCGGAGTCGCCGTCTTGCTGTAGAGGCTAAGCCTCATCATGCCACCCGGGCGCAGCAGGGTGGCGAGCTCGCGCCAGGCCGCGACCGGGTCAGCCATGTGATGAAGCACGCCGCCGACCTCGATGAAATCGAATGCACGGCCGAGGGATCCAAGTTTGAGGATATCCGCCTGCGCGTACTCAATTGTTTCGATGCCGGCTTCGCACGCCTTTCGTTGTGCGTGGGCGAGGCTCGATCTGCTCAAATCGATCGCAAGAAACGTTGCGTCTTCGACCAGGGAAGCAAGCTCCAGCGTGGCTTGGCCGGTGCCGCACCCAGCTATCAAAATGTCGCAGGCTTTCTTGTTCGCAGGTTCGAGCGGCGCCAGCGGCAGAAGTGTTCGGAGATATCGATCGAGCGAAACCGTCCTTTCAATGCGCGCTGCCTTGACCCAGCGCGGATAGGGATTTTCCTCGTATTGCCGTTGAACTTCGAGTGATACATCGTCCTCGATGGGGGTGAGCTTCGGAATCCTATCGCGGAAGTCCCGCTCGACAGCTGGCTCACGGAGCTGCTGCGTCAAAACCGAATCAAGGGCCGCCGGCCACGAATTCATCAACAGGCGGTCGCTGCCGCGGATCGCATGCAGTGGGAAATAGCTGGCGACGACCGCCACCGCGAACGGCGAAAGATTCTCATCGGTGAGACGGTCGCGTAATTGCGCCGAACTTTTTGCATCGTCTTCTGCGAGATCGAAAACATACTCGCTGGTAAAGCATTGCCGCGCCAGTGCGCAGGCGAATCCGAGAAATTCTTCCTTGACGTCGTTGACGCCGCCGGTCGCCATCATCAGAAGCTCGTGGCGGGCGGCAGTCAGGATGCGCTCGAGATCCGTATCAGCGACCAAAGCAGTTTCTAGGACGGCGCGCAGCAAACCGTCATTGGCAAGCATTTGCAGTTCGGCCGCGGTCGGCTCGAAATGCGCCACGTCAGTAGTTGCGCGGCTATACACAAGGGCCGCTGCACCTTCCGTGCGCATCACGGCGCCAGCAACGGCCGCAAGATTGCGCGGCCGGGTCCAGGGTTCGGTAAGCGCCGCAATCAAATGCTTGTATAGACCAGGGACCCGCGCGTAGTGCGAAAGCGATCTGCAGCATTCGACGAACAATGATTTGGCATCCGCGCTGGCGTTTTGATCGAGCGCACGGCACACGACCATCAGTGCATCCTGCGGCCGGCCTTGCCGTCGCAACGCCAGCGCGTAGCCGATTTGCGCCGGACCATAGTTGGGATCGGCCGACAGAGCGCTTACGAATGCACGGATCGCGGTGTTGGTCTCATCTTTGTCGAGGAGCACATTGGCGAGATTGTAATGCGCGCTGGCAAGGGCCGGGTTGATATCGATGACGTGCCGGTAGCAGGCCGCGGCCTCGTCGAGTCGGCCAAGCGCCTTGAGTACATTGCCGAGATTGGTGTGAGCGTCGAGAAAGCCGGGCTTGAGTGCAATGGCGCGACGGTTATGGGTTGCGGCCTCTTCGAAGCGCGAAAGCGCAGCCATCGCAAGGCCCGCGTGATAATGCGCCTGCGCATCGTCCCGCCGCGCGAGCGACTGCTCAATGAGTCTTGCCGCCTCTGCTGGACGGCCCTGCTGTAGCGCGATGACACCGGCAAAGTGCAGCGCGCCCGCATGGCGTGGATCGACGGCGAGTGCGTCTTTGTATCCGCGTGCTGCCTCGGCAAGCTGACCACGCTGATGATATCCGATCGCTTGAGTGAAGAACTGGTCGGCCGACAGGGGCGTGCCGCTGCGCCATCCTTCATTGCTTTGCGTCATGCCGGTATCAAAACGATACTCCGATATGAATCAAGGGCAATATCGGTCAAACGCTACTGCCTTGGCGCGACGATTTACCGAAGTAGGAAATCTATTTTCGGTCGGCCACACGCGTTTCCTCCGGCGGCTTGATGTGCCGGAACGAGTACAGCAGCAGGACATCGTAGACGATCTTGCCGACGCCGCAGAGGATCAGCGGCAGGCCGGGCAGCGCCGTGGTCAGGAGCATGCCGGCGAATGTGGGACTGATCGCGGCGGCGAGGCTGCGGGGCACGGCGGTGACGCTTGCGGCGGTCGCGCGTTCGGCCGGCGTCACCACCGCCATGACGTAGGACGTGCGCGTCGGCACATCCATTTGCGACAGCGCCGCGCGCAGCAGCAGAAGGCCGAGCGTGACGTAGAGGTTGGACGAGAACGCCGCCAGGATCAGGAAGATGCTCGACGGGACATGCGTGAACACCATCGTGTTGACGAGCCCGATGCGACGCGCCAGCCGCGCCGCGACCGGATAGGAAAACGCGCTCAGCGTGCTGGTGCAGAAGAAGAACACGCCGGCGCTCGACACCGAGAGGTCGAACCGCTCGAACAGCCACAGCGCCAGCAGCGACTGCACGATGAAGCCGCCGGAGAAGGCATCGAGGCTGAACAGCGCGGCGAGCTTGTAGACGATGCCTCGCGAGGGCCCGAGCGGCGCATGCGGCGTTTCGGCCATCTGCGCGTGCGGCAGGCGCCGGTAGAGCAGGGCGCAGGCAACGCCGAGCGCGCCATAGGCATAGAACATCGACTTGAACGCGGTGATTTCGTCGATGCCGGCGCGGGCGAGAAGATCCGTCGTGCCGGCGGCCAGCGTGCCGACCGCCATCGACAGCGCGCCGATCAGGCTGTAGCGCGCAAAGGCGTGCGTACGCTCATCGTCGGCGACCCCGCGCGCCAGCATTGCATGCTCGAGCGGGATGAGGACGCCGAGGTCGCCGGTCGACGGGTTGATGGTGCCGATGAAGGCGACGGCGGCGACGAAGGCGATGTGCTGGAAATTGGGGAACGCCAGCCCCGTCAGCACCATCAACGCGGCGCCGGCCAGCATCAGCGTGCGCAGGTCGTGCCGCGGGGCGATGACGCCCACCGCGAGCGTGAAAATCGCGGTGCCGAGCAGTGACGCCGTGAGCACGATGCCGATCGCGACCGGGCCGTAGCCGATGGCGGTCAGATAGGCCGGCAGAATGATGGTGGCAAAGCCGTCGCCGAAGCCGCGCAGGCCTCGCGCCACATACAGAGTTCGGATGTCGGACAACATTCGCATATCGCCTATAAGCCCAATAAGCGCCCGGCCCACGAGCGGGGCAAGGTGCAGTGCTTGGGCGACATGCCTTGGAATACCGGGCGACTGCGATCGAGCCCGACGGTAAAAAATCTGAGCCGCGGACCAATCCTTGTCAAGGCGTGCGGCATTCACGCGAATGTGCGGCGGCGGAAGGAACCGAATCTCCGCGCCTCAAGTTTTTTCCGAGTGCACTCCGTTGGAGAACGCTTGTGAGTAACGTCGCGTACCTCGCCCCGAGCAATCCGCAATGGCTGTGGTCGGAAATCAACACGATGTGCGTGTTGCGCCGCGTGCTCGGCAATGAAAGCCCGTTCGGATGGTGCGATTTCGTCACCCGCAACGAGCCTGAAGGTCCGCTCGTGGAATTCTGCGATCATTTCGGCCCCGTCGTGCGCCTACGCCGTTTCGAGCGCCGCTACGAGATTGCGTGCTTGCGCACTGGTGCCGTCAACCGCACGGCTGATCTCAGCCGCGCCGCGACGCTGGTGCGGGCGCGCTGGAGCGCGCGCCTGATGCCCAGCCGGCCCATCGGCCGGGCGAGCTGAGCCGCGCTTGCGCCTTGGCGCGGGCCACGCCATGAATGGCCTCCTTCCAACTGAGCGAGGCCGGCTGTGGCAAAATTCAAAGCGATCGTGATCGAGAAAGCCGACAGCGGGACCAAGGCTGCATTCACCGATTTCGATGAAGCCAATCTGATGGACGGCGACGTCACCGTCCGCGTCGAATACTCCACGCTCAACTACAAAGACGGCCTCGCCCTCACCGGCAAGGCGTCGGTGGTGCGTCGCTTCCCGATGATTGCCGGCATCGATTTCGCCGGCACCGTGGAGGCTTCCGGCAATCCGGCCTGGAAACCGGGCGACAAGGTCATCCTCAACGGCTGGGGCTGCGGCGAGACCCATCTCGGCGCCTATGGCGAGAAGGCGCGCGTCAAAGGCGACTGGCTGGTGCCGCTGCCCGTCAGCATGAGCGCGCGCGAGGCCATGGCAATCGGCACCGCCGGCTACACCGCCATGCTCGCGGTCATGGCGCTCGAGCGGCATGGGCTCAAACCGGACCAGGGGCCCCTCGTTATCACTGGCGCGGCAGGAGGCGTCGGCTCGGTCGCCATCGCGCTGCTCGTCAAGCGCGGCTTCGCGGTCCATGCCGTGACCGGCCGTCCGGCCGAGGCGGACTACCTCAAGGGCTTGGGCGCTGCCGAGATCATCGAGCGCAAGGAATTGGCCGGCCCGCCCAAGCCGCTCGCCAAGGAGCGCTGGGCGGGGGGCGTAGACGCCGTCGGCTCGACCACCCTCGCCAATGTGCTCTCCATGACCCGCTATGGCGGGGCGGTAGCCGCCTGCGGCCTGGCCGGGGGCATGGACCTGCCGACCTCGGTTGCCCCCTTCATTCTGCGCGGGGTGTGTCTTTACGGCATCGACTCGGTCATGTGCCCGCTGCCCAGACGCAAGGAAGCGTGGAAAGCCTTGGAAACCGGCCTGGACCGCCAAAAACTGGCCGCAATGACCCGGGAAATCGGACTATCGGACGTGATTGGCGTCGCCCCCGATATCCTGGCCGGCCAGGTCCGGGGTCGGATCGTGGTCAAGGTCGCGTAAACGTTTATGGTTTATCGAGGATGTCGGCCCTGTATGGGCCGGGATCGGTTAAAAGGGTCCCTGTAGGCGTCAGTGCGGAGTGGGGCGATGGTGCGCGCGTTAGTGATTTCAATCGGCCTGTTGGCCTCCTTGCCGGCTTTCGCTGGCGAAATGTCGGTCGCGGAAGCGCGCCACTTCGTCATCGGCAAGATGTTCTACTACACGTGCTTTGAGGGCACGCGCGGCCAGGGCCGCGTCTATCCGGACGGCTCGGTCGCCGGCTCCATCCAGATCCGTGGCGCAGGCCAGACGCACTACGCGGTGCTGCCGCCCGGCACGCTGCAGGCGACCGGTGAATTGGTCTGCGCCTCGCTGCGTGGCCTGCCGATCCATCCCTGCTTCAACCTGGAAAAGACCGACGGCGAAAGCTTCCGCGGCTCGATCGCGGGCTTGGGCTTTGCCTATTGCGAATTCACCCGCCGCCACGAGCGCGCGCATGTCCTGCATCGGGCTGAGAACGGCGCAAGTCCGCTGGCGTTGCGACCCTCGCTCACCGCGTCCCGCGGCGAATAGTCCGCCGGCTTAGCGGGTCGATAGCTCTCGCGTATAAGGCTGGCATGAACGCCAGCCAGACGAGTCCGTCGCGAGGCCCCCGGTCACCAGAGGTCACTGGCTTCTACGAGCCGGACACCGGCAGCATTCAATACGTCGTCAGCGATCCAGCCACCAAGAAGGCCATGATCGTCGACGCCGTGCTCAATTTCGACCCGCGTCATGCCCGCACCTCGACTTCATCCGCCGACGAGATCCTCGCGCATGTGCGCGAGCGCGGGCTGAGCGTCGAATGGATTCTTGACACGCATCCGCACGCCGACCATTTCATGGCCGCGGCCTATCTCAAGGACAAGCTCAAGTGCCGTCAGGCGATCGGCGAGAAGGTGCACGCCATCGCCGCGCTGTGGCGCAACATCTATCATCTGCCGAAGGGCTTCGACGTCGATGCCGATTTCGACCGGCTGTTCGTTGAGGGCGACACGTTCAAGCTTGGCGCGCTCGATGTGCGCGTCATGCTGTCGCCCGGCCATACGCTCGGCTCGATCACCTTCGTGGCTGGCGATGATGCGGCGCTGGTGCACGACACGCTGATGCAGCCGGACTCCGGCACCTCGCGCTGCGACTTTCCCGGCGGCGACGCCGCGACGCTCTATCGCTCGATCAAGGCGATCCTGGCGCTGCCGGGCAACACGCGGCTCTTCGTCGGCCACGACTACGGCAAGGACGGCCGACCGCCGCAATGGGAGGCGACCGTCGCCGAGCAAAAGCGCGCCAACATCCACGTCAAGGACGGCGTGTCCGAAGCCGACTACGTCAAGCTCCGCACCACGCGCGACAAATCGTTGCCGCTGCCCGACCGTATGCTGCACGCGTTGCAGGTCAATCTGTGCGGCGGCCGCCTGCCGGAACCGGAAAGCGACGGCGTCAGCTATTTCAAGATTCCCGCCAACCGCTTCTGAGCGCTACTTCGCCGGGAAGATCATGCAAGTGGTCGAGGCGTGGGCGTAAAGCTTGCCGGTGCTGTCCTTCAATTCGCCCTGCGCCGTCGCGACCGTGCGGCCGCGATGGATGATGCGGCCTTCGGCGCGCACGAGCCCAGTGTCCTTTCTCATCGGCCGCACGTAATTGAGCTTGAGCTCGAGCGTCGTCCAGGTGTCGCCCTTCAGCAGCGTCGAAAAGATCGAGCAGCCGAGCGCTGAATTCGAGCAGCGTCGCGGCAAAGCCGCCATGCACGGTGCCGATCGGGTTGTAGTGGTGGAAGTCGGGCACACCCTCGAACACGGCGCGGCCGTCTTCGACTTCGACGAGGTGAAAACCGAGAAGCTCGCTGATCGGCGGGCTCGGCTGCGTGCCGTCGACGATGCCTTTGAGAAAATCGAGGCCCGAGAGTGACTTGAGCGTGCCGGCCGAGACGACCCCATATGTTCTGCTGCGCAATGTCGCACCCCTGTCCAAGAATCTCCCAAGTCTCGCCCAGAAAACGCACCGGCCGAATTCTACTAGCCGGTCCTTCGACGGGGACCAATACAGGAAAAAGCAATGCCGGAGTGGGGGCGCGCCGCGTTTTGCGGCGCTGTGGCGTTTTTTGCGTTTTGTTCGGGGGCGTGCGCGCAGTCCGGCACGATGAATTTCTACTCATACGCCGCCGAGATCATCGCCAAAGGGAATAGCGCATTCGTCAATGCGTACAGCCCAGCGAACCGCCCGCTGCCGTTCGGCTTCAGCATCTGGAATACGCCCGTCGTCGGCGTTGCCTCGACCTACAATCCCTTCAAGCCCGGATACCAGGAGGGCGGCATCCGCACGGCCTCCGGCGAACTCTACGATCCAATCGCCTGGACGGCCGCGATCCAGACCGGGCTGCGCAAGAATTTCCACGGCGTCGGCTACGGCAAACTGTATGAGCCGGCCTTTGCGTTGGTCGAAATTGGCGAGAAGCGCGCGATCGTGAAGATCAACGACGTCGGGCCGCTGCGGCGTGGCCGCGTCATCGACTTCAACGAGCAGACGATGCGTTATTTTGATCCGACACTGCGGCGTGGCATCGTCGGCAACGTCAAGATCACGCCACTGACTGGCCACGGCTGGACGCCGGGCCCGGTGAGCGGCTGGATGGGTTGACTTTATCCGTCGCCAGATGGTGTTGCGCTCGCCGCGCGCGGTGGAAAGAGCAGGCGCTGATAGAGCCAGCCAATTCCGATCAGCACTGCGCCGAGTCCGATGAACGACAGGGCGCGGAAGATGCCCGTCAGACCCGCCATGTCGACCAGGAACACCTTGGCGATGGTGGCCGCGACCACCGCCGCCGAAGCGAGCCGTACAGGTTGTGAGGCCAGCACGAGCCCTGCCGCAAGCAGCGCCACGCCAAACGCGAGCCAGACCAACGAGTACGTGTATTGCTCGACATCGCTCGTGCCGTCCCACGGCGCAAACGTGCTGCCATGGTAGAGCCTGCGGATTTCAAGAGTGAGATAGAGCAGCGCTAACACGACAGCGGTCGCGGCGGCGACGTAACGATAGGCCAGAGGCCGGCTGTTGCGCGCGACCAGCGCCAGGATCGCTGCCAGCACCGCGGGAATGCCGTAGCCGAGCAGGATCAGATTGATGAACGTTCCTCCGACCGCTGCACGGTGGAGCAGCGGATTGAAGTTCAGCATCAGGCCAAGCACGATCGCCGCCAATGTCAGCGCGGCAATGGCTAGCGCGCCGATGTCGTGAACCACGCTGTGCGTGCGCATGCGCAGCCGCTCGAGACCGATGGCCATTGCGAGCCCGACCGAGACCTGCATGGCTACTTCTTCGAGCGCACTGGCGTGGCGGTACACGTCGCCGCCATTGACGTAGTGGCGGATCTCGAGCAGCGCCAGGAGAACGGTGAACAAGATCGCCGCCGAGTTCGACCATCCGCGCCGCCCAATCGTCGGCGCGCCGCCGCAGCAGATAGCCGGCGACCCAGAACGACACGGCCGGCACGCCGTAGCCGTAGAGCAGCCAGTTGAAGATCGGCGTCGTGCCGATATCGCGGCCGACAATGCGCGGCTCATAGCCGATGCGCAGTAGCACCAGGACAACCACGGCCGCCGCCAGATAACGCAGCGCCGGCAGCGGGCGCTGTTCGCTGATCCAGGCGATGCCCGGCACCATCAGCGCAAGCCCGACGGTCAGCCAGCCCTTCTCGAGCGCAAAGGTCAGGGCCAGCGCCAGCGATGCGACGGTGCCGGTCGCGAACACCGCCGCGGAACTTGCGATTCCGGATTGCGGCGCGCGCTTGCTCAACAGGTCGGTCGCATAGCCGTAAATGGCAGCGAACAACAGCGCGAGGCCGGCAAACGGAATCGAGCGGTCGAATTCGGCGAGACGCAGATAGAGCGCGATCAGCAACGCAATCGGCGTGACAACGGCGCAGCCGCTCCACAGCAAAGCAACGACGGGGTTCTGCGAGCGGCCTTGCGCGGCAAAGCCGGCCCCGCCGAACAGCAGCGACAATGCGACCGCGAGCGCGACATGGGAGTCCGTGCCGGTCGGCAGGTCGGGAACGGCCCCGGCGGTGACGCCGGGCGGCAGCACGAGATGGACGAAGATGTCCGGCTTGGTCCACTGCGCCATGACGATCACCGCCATCAGGCCGGCCGCAGGAAGCGCCCAGAGCGCGGCGCTGGTCCGCCAGGCAACGGCGACCGTCGCGGCCGTCAGCAGCGTGAACACCATGAGGGCTACGGGATCATGGAAGCTGCCGCAGGTCAGAACCATCGCCGCGGCCAAGTAGGCGCCGATCGCCCCCGACGAAACATCGTCGATCGTGCCCTCGGCATGATCGGGACCTAACAGCAAGCCGGACACGATCAGCGTGGCGGCAAGGGCGAAGCCGGCGACGGCGTGGAAAAGATGCGCGCCAAGCGCTTCGACGTGCGCCGCGCCGACACCGGGAAGCGTCCATAGCGCGCCGATGACGACGGATGGAATGGCGAGCCAGCGCCACAGCCTCATGCGCGCGAGCGCGAAGGCGGCGGCATTGACGACGAGGAGATAGAGGTAGAGCGCCCAGTAGCTCGGCTCCTGCGTCGTCACCAGCAACGGCGTCACGTAAGCGCCGGCAATGCCGAGGCCGGCGAGCGCCGGTCCATGCAGCAGCGCGGCGGCCAGCGTCGCCAGCGCGACGATGCCGAGCAGGATGAAAGCGGCGCCGGGCGACAGGAAGCCGTAGAGCGCATAGGCAGCATAGACCGTGGCATAAGCCGCGATGGTGCCGGCCGCGGTGAGGATGCTCGGAATATGTTGCGTCGGCAGCGCGATCAGGCCCGCGGAGATTTCCTTGCGCCGCGTCCATTCGCCGGCTGCGATGAGTGCTGCCGCAAGCAGGCCGCCCAGGAATATCCGCACGCCGGGACCGAGGAGGTCCTGCTCGACCGCGTAGCGCACCAGGAAAATTGCGCCGAGCGCCAGTGCCAGTCCGCCGATCCAGACCACCCATTGCGTGCCGAAGCGTTGCTCGAGCGTGGGAGTGTCGGGCGCGGGTTGTTGAGGCGGCGCGGGCGGCTCTACAGCGGCGGCGGGCGCCGGCGGTTTGGCGACCTGTGGCGGACTTACGGCTGCGGCTACCGCTTTAGCAGCGGGCGCGGCAGGAGCGGCCGGCGCCTGTGGGATGGGCGCCGGTGCGACGGCAGGGCCCGCGTTTTCCAGCGCGGCGATGCGGAGCTGCAGACTGCGCATCTCGGTTCGCGCGTTCAGCGCGACAACCAAGGCGGCGATGGTCGCCACTGGAATTGCCAGTGCGATCAGGATGAGCAGCTCGAAAATATCCATATGCGCGCCCCGGCCGCTAGCGTGCAGCTATCGTAGCGAGCCGAGGGTCGAGTGGAAACTGGGGCCGTTCAGGCGATATCGAGGCGGAACGGATGGCCTTCCATGGCGGCGGTGCCGGGGCCGATGGTCTCGACCGCGTGCACCATGCGGCCGCCGCGTTTGAGCAGGCGGTCGGCGATCGAGACGATGCGCGCATTAGGCTGTGCCGTGTGCGAGGCGCGGCGGATCTCCCAGGCAATCTGCTGCTCGTCGCGCTCTGGGTTGAGCGCGCAGGCTGCGGTATACGCGGCGGCGGTCGAGCGGCTGATGCCGGCGAAACAGTGCACCACCATCGGTGTGGCGCGATCCCACTTGCCGACGAAATCGATAAGGCGCGCGACGTGCTCGTCGCCGGGGCAGGTGTAGCCTTCCATCGGCGCCGCGATATCGTCGACGCTGAGGATGAGGTGATTGTCGGCCGCGATATGCGCGGGCCGCTCGACCCGGTCGGTGAGCCGCAGCAGCGTCACGATGTGCCGGGCGCCGGTCTCATCGACCGTGGCGCGGAGGCGGGCAAGCGAGCAGACGTGAATCATGAGCGGGCTATGGCTGATCCGTGCGTCATATCTATGACGCGGGCGCGTTAATGCAAAGTGTCACTCGCGCATCAGTTTTTCCAGCAGCTCGCGAAAGCGCGTCTCCGCGGTGCCGGCGGGCCATGGCGTCAGATAGTCGCGCTCGATTGCGGCGGAGAACTTCGGCGGCTGGCCGAAGAACTTCCGCGCCTCGTCATCCTGGAAGCCGGCGATCCGCGTCGCTTCGAGATAGGCCGCAGCGCGGTCGGCGGCCTTGATCAGATCGGTCAGCTTCTCCGGCAGTTTCGCCGGCAGGCCGAAGCGAAGGTGAATGGCGGCGAGCAGGCGCTTCTCCACCGCCTTGTAGCTGTCGCCGATCACCGCCTTGAACGGCGAGATCATGTCGCCGATGACGTATTCCGGCGCGTCGTGCAGAAGCACCGCGCGGCGACCGGCGGCATCGAGCCGCGGCGTCTTGGCGCGCGCCAGCGCCTCGACCAGCAGCGCGTGCTGCGCGACCGAAAAAATATGCGCGCCCTTGGTCTGTCCGTTCCAGCGCGCGACGCGCGCTAGCCCATGCGCGATATCCTCGATCTCGACGTCGAGCGGGGAGGGATCGAGCAGGTCGAGCCTTCGCCCCGACAGCATTCGCTGCCAGGCTCGTGGAAGAGCTGCGCGTGGCGCATTTTTTCGCGCCTTGCTCATTTTCGCTTGGCAGCCTTTGCCAGCTTGGCGCAGGCCGCGTGGCGGTGGCAGCTCGTGAGATGGTCGTTGACCATGCCGACCGCCTGCATGAAGGCATAGACGATGGTCGGGCCGACGAACTTGAACCCCCGCCCGACGAGCTCTTTCGACATCTTGCGGGAAACGTCCGTCTCCGCCGGCACCTGACCTCTGCGTTTGAACGCATTCTGCTTCGGCGTGCCGTCGAGAAAACCCCACAGCAAATTCGAGAAGCCGATGCCCTTCTCCATGATCTCGAGATAGCTGCGCGCGGACAGCACCGCGCCCTCGATCTTGGCGCGGTTGCGCACGATGCCGGCGTCCTTCATCAGGCTTTCGATCTTGCGCTTTGGATAGCGCGCGATCTTTTGCGGATCGAAATCGTCGAAGGCTTTCCGGAAATTCTCGCGCTTGCGCAAAATGGTGATCCAAGACAGGCCAGCCTGAAAGCCATCGAGCATCAGCTTCTCGTACAGCGCGCGGTCATCGTACTCCGGCACGCCCCATTCCTCGTCATGATAGGCGACGTAGAGCGTGTCGTGTCCCGGCCAGGGGCAACGGAGGAGCCCGTCGCTATACACGATGCTCTTGCTCATGACGCCGTTGGCCACGCGAACTTCGCCCAATCTGGCTTCACCACCTGAATTGGAAGATTGCCGCAGGTGATCGGCGTGCCGGCCGCCAGCGCATCGGCGAGCCGGTCGAGCCGCAGCATTGCCAGCCCGTGTCCCTTCATTGCCGAGAACAACGTGCCGATTTCCTTTTCACCCGCCATCACTGGCAAGCCGGAGGAGGGTGCTAGCTCAAACGTCACCGGTACGATGCGGCTGCGCGCGCTGGCGCGATGCTCGACGCGAGACACGACTTCCTGGCCGACGTAGCAGCCCTTGTCGAAGTCGACGCCGGCCAACTGATCCATGTCGGCCTCATGCGGGAACGTGTCGCCGTAGCTGAAATCCATTCCGCCACGCGGTACGCCGAGCGCGACGCGATGCGCCTCATAGGCGTCCGCGTCGACCAATGTGGCGCCAAGATCGGCCGCCGCCTCCGCCGCGAGATGCGGCGGCAGCATGATCCGCGATCCTAGCGCCGGTAGGCGCGGGTCGGGATAGCACAGCCCGTATTCGGTATCGCCTTTCCCGTCCCACACCGCCATGACGCCGAGCACCTCGGACAGGTTCTCCGCCATCACCTTGGCGCGCAGCTTGTAGAAATTGAGCTTGCCGACAAGGTCGGACGCCAGCGCGCGCGGGCAGTCGAGGAAGAAGCCACCGCCATCCTCGTCCGGCGCCTCGGCGACGATGAAATCCGCAATGATCTTGCCCTGCGGCGTCAGCAGAGCGGCAAAGCGCGGGCTGGAAGGGCTCACCTTGCCGATGTCGTTGGTGAAAAGGCCGTTGAGGAAGCCCCGGGCGTCGTCGCCTGCAACTTTGACTACGCCGCGGTCGGGCAGAAGCGCTGCTTTCATGGGCTAGTCTCTTGCCAGAACTCGCGCCGAAACGTAAGCGCTGTCGGCGAAGGCTCAAGGACTGACTAGACTGGCGCCGGATGGCCGAAACCTACGACCTCATCCTCAAGGGCGGCACCGTGGTCAACCACGACGGCGAGGGCGTCCGCGACCTCGGCGTCAGGGACGGGCGGTTCGCCGCCATCGGCGACCTGTCGCGGGCGTCGGCCGGCGAGACGATCGACTGCCGCGGCCTGCATCTGCTGCCCGGCGTGATCGACGGCCACGTGCATTTCCGCGAGCCGGGCCTGACGCACAAAGAGGACCTCGAAACCGGCTCACGCGGTGCCGTGCTTGGCGGCGTCACGGCCGTGTTCGAGATGCCGAACACCGACCCAACCACCACGACCGCCGAAGCGATTGCCGACAAGGTCAAGCGCGGACACCATCGCATGCATTGCGACTTCGCCTTCTATGTCGGCGCCACCCGCGAGAACACCGGGCACCTCGGCGAGCTGGAAATGCTGCCCGGCGTCGCCGGCGTCAAGGTGTTCATGGGTTCCTCCACCGGCTCGCTGCTGATCGAAGACGACGACGGCGTGCGGGCGGTGCTCAAAAGTATCCGCCGTCGCGCCGCCTTCCATTCCGAGGACGAATATCGCCTGCGCGAGCGCATGAATTTGCGCGTCGAGGGCGACCCGCGCTCGCACCCGGTCTGGCGCGACGCGCAGGCCGCGCTGATGTGCACGCAGCGTTTGATCAAGCTCGCACACGAGACGGGGAAACGCGTCCACGTCCTGCACGTCACCACGAAGGAAGAGGCTGCCTTCCTCGCTGGGCACAAGGATGTTGCCACGGCGGAGGCAACGCCCGCGCATCTCACGCTCGAGGCGCCCGGCTGTTACGAGAAGCTCGGCACATTGGCACAGCTCAATCCGCCGGTCCGCGATGCGGCGCACCGCGAAGGGCTCTGGCGCGGCATTAGCCAAGGCGTGATCGAACTCGATCGGTTCCGATCACTCGCCGCACACGCGCGAGGAAAAAGCGCATCCCTATCCGAAGACGCATTCCGGCATGCCCGGCGTGCAGACGCTCGTCCCGCTGATGCTCGATCACGTCAATGCGGGCCGCTTATCACTGTTACGACTTGTGGATCTGACGAGTGCCGGGCCCGCGCGGCTGTTCGGAATAGCCGCCAAGGGGCGAATCGCTGCCGGCTATGACGCGGACATCACGGTTGTTGACCTCAAGCGGCGGGAAACCATCACCGACAAATGGATCGCCTCGCGCGCGGGCTGGACGCCCTACAATCGCCTGGCCGTCACTGGTTGGCCCATCGGAACTTTTGTGCGCGGACACAAGGTGATGTGGGATGGAACTTTAACTTCTCCGAGCCATGGTGAGTGCGTGCGGTTCCACGAGACTTTGGCGGCGTGAAAGCCGCGCCGGACGAACAGAAATTAAACACCGGTGGACCGACTGCGTAAGTTTTCCCCAAGCGATTTTATGCAATTTAAAGCTGTAGATTGCAAAGTTAGCGCGAAACGTTATTGAAACGGTAATACGCCACCGTGCTAGCTGCGACGCAAAAGCCTGAGACCATGAGCGGTGACCTCGTTTCACTCCGCGTGCTGGTCGTGACCGCCGTGCCAGCGCAGCAGGAGCTGTGGCAGCGGGGCGCGGGCTTGGCGTCCCTTCCGATCGATTGCTGGGCCGCCGACACCGCCGCCGCGACCGCCATGCTCGCCAAGGACGGCGCGGATATCTGCATTATCGACTACGGACTGCTGGACGGCGAAAGGTCGAGGGCGATTGCCGCGGCTCGCGCCGCCAAGCCGCAGCCGCTGATTTTTATGTCGATGCCATACGGCAGCCGGCGCACCAGTGACGTCGATGGTGTGCTGGCCAAGCCGCCCGATGCCGAAGCCGCCCGCAAGCTGATCGAGCGCTGCGCCCGCGCCAAGATCCCGACCCGCGTGCTGATCGTGGACGACTCCAGCACCATGCGCAGCATCGTGCGCAAGATCCTGTCGGCCAGCCGCTTTGCCTTCGATGTGCACGAGGCGGAGGAGGGCCTAGCGGCGCTGCATCAGCTCGAGACCGGCAATTTCGGCCTGGTATTCCTCGACTACAACATGCCGGGCTTCAACGGCATCGAGACGCTGTCGGAAATCAAGCGCATCGCGCCGCAGATATCTGTGGTGATGATGACGTCGACGGCGAGCAGCGCCGTCATCAATCGTGCTCAGGCGACCGGCGCGCTGGCCTTCCTGAAAAAGCCGTTCTATCCGGCCGACATCGATACCGTGATCGAGCGTCATTATGGCCTGCACACGGCGGCCCACTGACGTCTATCTAGATTTTTCTGAAATTACTGGCGCGGCTGGACGAGCGTGAACTCGCCGTTGCGGATGCGGTTCGAGAGACCTTCGGTGAAGGTCGCCGCGGCATCCTCGCCGTACGTGGTCACGAATTCGGCCAGCGCCGCAAACAGGCAGGCCTGCGCCAGGCAGTCGCCGTCGATGCCTTCCAGCCGCGCTTCCGCCCAGGCTTCCTGCAGGTAGCCGAGTGCGATGCGCTTCTGGTCACGATCATCCGGCTCTCGCGCGACGATCGGACGCCCGGTGTCGACTGCCACTTTTTCGTCCCCTTAGCGTTCCCCAAAGCGAACGCCCTGTCCACAAACCCGCGCGGACGTTATCACGCGCCCCCTGGGGGGCGAGGCGAACCCTGGGGAAAGGTTAATAGCGGCGCGGCTAGTTGGCGTAACGCGCGGTGATTTCGCGGGAAATCTTGGAGCCTTCGTCGAGATAGCGGCGAATGGCGATATCGGCGGCCGGTGTGCAGCTGCGGTAGGTCTGCTGGAATCCGCGGTAACCACGATT
Source organism: uncultured Alphaproteobacteria bacterium (assembly GCA_963742095.1). Classification (GTDB taxonomy): domain Bacteria; phylum Pseudomonadota; class Alphaproteobacteria; order Rhizobiales; family Xanthobacteraceae; genus Pseudolabrys. Next base: position 137,031 of record CAVUKJ010000001.1, on the reverse strand, counting down.
GAAGCTGGCGACGACCTTGCGCCGGCGTTCGCCGTCAGGAACCTCGGCGTCGATCAAGGACTGCATCTGGTCGCGCCATTTCTGCCCTTCGTTGGCGTTGCAGATGCCGCGCAGATAATGAAGCGCGCCGAGAATTTCGGCGAGCCGCTGCAGGTCGTTGTCGAACGGCGCCGGAGTATCGTCAGCGCGCGCGGGCGTGGCGAGGCAGAGCAGCATCGATGCGACAATGACGAGCTTTTTCACGCAACCGGTCCTTTGACTGGCAAGATATGCCCCGCCATCTGGGCAACTGCAAGGCAGGCCCAAAGGCAGGCTTTATTTGAGCCGCGCAAAGGCCGCCGCGACGATCTCGGCGAGGCCGTCGGTCGTCTTTAGTGCGCTCAATGCCGCGGGCACGAGCCATTGGGCGTCGTCGAGCTCCTCGTTGAGTACCGGCTCGCCTACGACCCATCGCGCGGCAAAGCACAGGATAACGAAATGCCGCTCGACCTTGCCTTGTGCGTCGCGCGTGATCACCTCGCGGTGGCCCGCGAGCGCGACCGGCTCGATCGTCAGCTGCGTTTCTTCGCGCACCTCGCGCATCACCGCCTCGTGCAGCGTCTCGCCGAGCTCAACCGCGCCGCCTGGTAGCGTATAGAGGCTGAGCGCGGGTTTGCGCGCGCGCCGCACCACCAGCACCTTGCCGTCGCGGATGATGGCCGCGCTGACCGCGAGAAACGGACGCGTGGGGTAGGCGCGGATGTCGCTCATGCTGTTGTCTTGCGTAGATCCCGATCTTGGAAACGGATCATGCGCTCAATTGCTTCATCAGGCTATCGACCATCGCTTGCGGCGTGATCGACTCGTCGTCCGCTTCGCCGTTGATGACAGCGCCGGCGCGCGCGACCAGCGGCTTGAGGGAAGTCGCGGCGAGGGTGGCGATAATGCTGACCGCTGCCGTTGCCGTCTCTTCGAGCATCGCCTCGCGGGCCGCGAGCAGCACGGCGGTCATGGTGCCGACCACGGTGCCGAGGCGCTCGCGCACCGCCGGGTCGGCCTCCTCGTAGGCGGCAATGGCGAGATCGCGGCCCTTGAAATGCGAGACGGCGAAATGCTCGCGATAGGTCATCGGCCGCCAGGCGAGGAAATCCGAGATACAGTCCGGGCATGCCGGCAGCAGCTCGAGCAGCATGATCGCTTCGTTGAAGTGGTTGAGATAGTCGGTGGCAAGCCCGGTGCGCGGATTGATGTTGGCATCGGCCAGGCGGGTGCCGCCGCCCGCCGTTTCGTCCGGCGCTTGCGCCGGGCCGATGCAATCCTGATATTTCATGGCATGCCCCGCCCCGACCGGAGTGTCTTAGGACCCGGTTAAAGTGCAATTAAACGGAGAAGAGGCCAGGAGTTTCAATTATGTGCGGGCGTTACGCGATCACCTCGGCGCCGGAAGCGATCAGGGCGTTGTTCCGTTATCAGGAGCAGCCCAATTTTCCGCCGCGCTACAACGTGGCGCCCACCCAGCCCATCCCGATTGTGCGGATCGTCGAAGGCAAGCGGCAATTCGCATTGGTCCGCTGGGGATTGTTGCCGGCGTGGGTGAAGGACCCCAAGACCTTCACGCTGGTGATCAACGCGCGCGGCGAATCCGTTCTCGACAAGCCGGCGTTCCGCAACGCCATGAAGTATCGCCGCTGTCTCGTTCCCGCCGATGGTTTCTACGAATGGAAGGCGGGAGGCTCGCGCAAGCAGCCGTATTTCGTGCGGCCGACGTCAGGCGCGCCGATGGCGTTTGCCGGACTATGGGAGTGCTGGACCGGGCCCAACGGCGAAGAGCTGGAGACGGCGGCGATCGTCACAACGATCGCGAACCGCACGCTCGGCGATCTTCACGCGCGCATGCCGGTGGTGGTGCCGCCGGAGGCCTTCGACCTGTGGCTCAATTGCGCCGAGGTCGATGCGCAGACCGCGGCAGCGCTGATTGCGCCGGCGCCCGACACTGCGCTCGAGGCCTATCCGGTCTCGACCGAGGTCAATCGCGTCGCCAACGACAATGCGAAGCTACTTGAGCCGGTGGTGCAGGGCACGGAACCGGCGCCGCCAAAGTCGGCAAGTGCCAGGCGCGACGAAAAAGACGACGGCCAGACGTCGCTGTTTTGACTACAGCACCTTGCCCGGATTGAGGATGCCGTTCGGGTCGAGTGTGCGCTTCAAGGTGCGCATCAGGTCGAGCGCGACCGGGTCCTTGTAGCGCGGCAGGATGCCCTGCTTCATGACGCCGACACCATGCTCGGCCGAGATCGAGCCACCGTATTTCTTCACGACTTCGAAGACGACGGCATTCACCTCGTCCCAGCGCGCCAGGAACTTGGCTTTGTCGGCGCCTTCCGGCTGCATGACGTTGTAGTGGATGTTGCCGTCGCCGACATGGCCGAACGGCAGGGTCTTGGTGCCGGGGATGAACTTCATCACGGCGGCGTCGGCCTCGGCGATGAAGGCCGGAATATTGGCAATCGGCACCGAGATGTCGTGTTTGATCGACGCGCCGATGTGGCGTTGTACCTCGCCGAACATCTCGCGGATGCGCCAGAACGCTTTGCCCTGCTGCACGCTGTCGGCGATGGTGGCGTCGAGCACGAGGCCCTTGGCATGGCCATCCGCTAAAATCTCTTCGAGCACGTCGCGCAGGCCCGAGCGCGCCTGCGACGACAACTCGATCAGCACGAACCATGGATGATTGCCTTGGAGCGGCATGCGGCTCGCCGCATCGTGCTTGACCACGGCTTCGACGCCTGAACTCAGCATCATCTCGAATGAGGTGACGCCGCCGGCGGTGCGCCCTTCGGCCAGCCCGAGCAGTTCGACCGCCGCCTGCGGCGAAGGAACCGCGGCCCACCCGGTCTCGACCGAGCGTGGCTTCGGCACCAGCCGCAGCACCGCCGCGGTAATGATGCCGAGCGTGCCCTCCGAGCCGATGAACAGGTTCTTCAGGTCGTAGCCGGTGTTGTCTTTCTTGAGCTTGTTGAGGTTGCGCAGCACGCGGCCATCGGCCAGCACCACCTCAAGCCCCAGCGCATGCGAGCGGGCGATGCCGTGGGCGATTGCCGCGGTGCCGCCGGCATTGGTCGAAAGATTGCCGCCGATGGTGCAGGAGCCTTCCGACGGCAAGAGCTGCGGATAGAGCCGGTCGGCCTCGGCGGCCGCCTCGCGCGCGCGCTGCAGCGTGACGCCGGCCTCGACCGTCATGGTGTTGGAGACCGTATCGATCTCGCGAACCTTGTCGAGCCGCGTCAGCGACAGCAGCACTTCACCGTGTTGCGGGATCTGGCCGCCGACCAGGCCGGTATTGCCGCCCTGCGGCACGATTGCGGTGCGCGTCTCATTGGCGAGCTTGAGGATGGCCGAGACCTCCTCGACCGAGCCGGGCCGTAGCACGACCGGCGTCGAGCCGTGATAAAGGTCGCGCATTTCGACGAGATAGGCCTCCTGCGCGGATTTGTCGGTGATCGCGTATTTTGGGCCGACGATCGCGGCGAAGCGGCTCAGGAGTTCAGGGGCGAGGCGGGGTTGGTCGAGCATGGTCTCACTTTAATGCAATTTCCGGCACGCGTCATAGCAGATGGCGCATGGCGTCAATGCGCTTTGAGGAACGAAATATAGTCTTTCTCGGCGCTATCGAGCGCGGCCTTGTTGAGCCCGGTCATCACGACATCCAGCACGAATTCGTTGCCGTCCGTGTCGGAATCGATGCCGAAGGCGCCCATTTCGTAGGGCTGTTGCTTGTTGCCCGGATTCTCAAAGCCGAAGCGCAGGAACCCGGCTTTGCCGTTGGCGCGGCTGACCGCGGGTAGTTCCGAGATTTTTGCGTCCTTCACGGTGGCGCGCCAGCGTGCGTTGCTGTTCTCGGCAAAGTTGGCGAGCGTCTGCTGCTTGTCGCGATGATAGAAGACCTGGACGTAGATCAGCGCCGGCGCGTTGCCGAACGATTTGCCCTTCGGCACCATGACTTGAACCTTATTATTCCTGGTCGCTTCCTTGTCGACGATCCAACCATCCGGCGGCGTCAGCACGATCTGATAGTACGGGCAGAGCTTGCCGTCGCAGGTGTTCATGAATTTCTGCACTTCGGCTTGCGCGGGCGTGGCGGCGAACGCGGCAGCGAGCGTCAATCCCATCGGATGAAAATATTTCATTGCCATCCTGTTCAGCGCGGCGCGGCGGCGCGTGCCAGCCGGTCGTTGATCGCTTCGCCGAGACCGTCGTGCGGTACTTTCATTACCGCGATCCTCGCCGCGCCGGAAGCATCCAGCGCGCGCAAATGAGAAAACAGGTTGGCGGCCGCCTCGATCAGGTCGCCGCGCGGCGACAGATTGAGTGTCATGACGCTGGCCGGCGCATCGGACCCGAAGGCGAGCAAAGCTTCGCCCGGCTGCGCCGTCTCGGCGCCGAGCCGAAGTTTGGCCTTCGGCGCGTAATGCGAGCTCAACATGCCGGGCGCGAGCGGCGCGTCATCGTCGCTTGCCGTGAGCGCCAGGGGATGCCCGAGCACGCGTTCGATCTCGGCACGCGCGACGCCGCCGGGGCGCAGCAGGGTCGGCTTCTCGAGACAGCCGACAATGGTTGAACTCGACGCCCACCGCGCACGGCCCTCCGTCGACCACCATGTCGATGCGGCCGCGCAGATCGGCGAGCACGTGCGCGGCGCTGGTCGGCGATACATGGCCGGAGCGGTTGGCGGACGGCGCGACGATCGGCCCGTCGAATGCCGTCAGCAGCGCTTGCGCTAGCGGATGCGCCGGCACGCGCAGCGCCACGCTGTCGAGCCCGGCAAGCGCGAGATCGGCGACCGCGCCGTCCGGCCGCTTCGGCAGGACGAGCGTCAGCGGCCCCGGCCAGAATTTGGCCGCAAGCTTTTCGGCGTCGGCGTCGAAGCGCGCCAGCTTGCGCGCGGCCGCGACGTTCGCGACGTGCGCGATCAACGGATTGAACGCCGGCCGGCCCTTGGCGGCATAGAGCCGGGCGATGGCTTCGCCGTTTGCGGCGTCGGCGCCGAGCCCGTAGACGGTCTCCGTCGGAAACGCGACCAGCCCGCCGCTTTTCAGGCAGCGCGCCGCCGCCGCGATCGCATCGTCGTTCGGCTGCAAAACCCGTGTTCCCGGCTCGGCGGTCATTAACGGTCTCAAGCTTGCGTTTAAAGGGGCCGTGGTTATAAGACCGGCCACCAGTCGGAGTGTAGCGCAGTCTGGTAGCGCACCTCGTTCGGGACGAGGGGGTCGCAGGTTCAAATCCTGCCACTCCGACCAATACTTAGCCGATCCCGAAAAGGCTACCCCCGAGGACAATCGAGGCCGTTGGCGCGGCAAGCCCGCGTCCGACATAATCCCGAGACGATCGAGGCGCAGCGTGCCTGGACCGGCGCCAGTTGATGCAAGTCAACGGCCCGTGCGCCGGCCCTCATACTGTGCGACACGTCGACACAAAGGGGTCCGCATCATGAAAACGAATGCGTTCAAATGGCTGATCGTTGCCGGAGCAGTGGCTGCGTTCGGCGGATGCGCTTCGGCCCAAACTGCCGATGCGGGCAAAGCGGAATTCCTGGCGAGTTGCGCGTCCTGCCACGGCGGCGACGGCAAAGGAAACGGCCCGGTCGGCATCGTGTTGAAGATGCACCCGGCGGACCTGACGGTGCTCGCCAAGAAGAACGGCGGCACGTTCCCGACCGACCGGATTTACCGGGTTATCGACGGCCGCGAAGAGATCAGCGGCCACGGCACGCGCGACATGCCGATCTGGGGCTACCGTTTCGTGCCGCCGTCGAACAAGAACCTGCGGTCGACCGACGACTACATTGTGTCGCCGCCGGCATCGCCCGAAGCGGTCGTGCATGCGCGCATCACGGCGGTGATCGACTATCTCAACCGTATCCAGGTGAAGTAGGGCGCTTAGCGCCGGAAGGCTTTGCCGACTTCCTGCATGCGCCACGTGTTCACGCCGCTGCGCTGGTTCGGGTCAGTCAACTCGGCCGGCTGGGTGTCGCACTTGACGTAGCCGTTGTCCCACATGCGGCCGGTGCGGTTGTCGAACACGCGTTCCCAGCACAGATCGCCGCGCGGTGCATCGGTCATGATCGAGCCGGTGTAGCGCGTCGCAATTTCGGCGTCGCTCGGCGGAGCGGCGACTTCGTGTGTACGTGGCGCGGGCGAAAAGTAATAGGACAGGTAGATCAGCAGGAATGCCGTTGCGGCCGCGCTGACGAGCAGCACATAGGCCCGCGTCAGGTCGTGCAGGAATGGATTGTGGGTTGCTCGCACGGCCATTGTTCTTGCTCGCATTCGCCGGTTCGACTCCCTGAACGAGGCTCATCCTGCCGCCGAAATTCGAACAAACGGTCGCTCAATTACATCCAATTTGAGTGAATTGCGGAAGAAACAATTCCAAAAATTGAATTGAACGGAATAAGCGGCTGACAACAAAAATACCGTATCCGTCGTCACGAGGGCTTTCGGAGACCGGTGATGACGCGATTCTTCTTTGACGTGGTCCGCAACTCGTCGCGGACTTACGATTTCCACGGCCAGTATTTCAAGACATTGAGCCAGGCGCGCGAGATGGCGGAGATGTTCTCCTTCGACGTCGCCTGCGCCGAAAAGGACGATTGCTCGGACTGCGAGATCCAGGTTCGCGACGCCGCGGGCGCCAAATTGTTCTCGATGCCGGTCCAGGCGCCGGAAGTCGCTTTCGCCTGATCGCCGTATAGATCGCGGCAGAGCATTGCGCCGCGTAGCTTTTCCCACAGATTGCCAGCACTGAGGCCGTTTTCAGGGCCTTGTGCGGGCCCGCCTCGCCCCGCTAACGTCCGCCTGCATAAGCGCCGGCGTACTTAAAGCAGCCGGCCGGGGAGGATGCCATGCCACGGATTTTCGCTGTCTTTACCCGCGCCGCCTTGGCACTCGCCTGTGCCGCGCTGCTGCCAGCGGGGAATGCCAGCGCCGCGGGCTATCCCGATCATCCGGTGCGCATCATCGTCGGCTACCCGCCGGGCGGCTCGACCGACATTTCTGCGCGCCTTTTCGGGCAGTGGCTGAGCGAGAAGCTGCATCAGCAGTTCATCGTCGAGAACAAGCCGGGCGCCGGCAACAATCTGGGCACCGAGATCGCGATCAAAGCGGCACCCGATGGCTACACGCTGTTCCTGGCGAACCCGGCTAACACGGTCAACGCGTCGCTCTACAAGAACCTTCGCTTCAACTTCCTCAACGACACGGTCCCCGTTGCCGGGTTCATCCGCGTGCCGAACGTGATGGAAGTGAACCCGAATGTGCCGGCAAAGACTGTCGCCGAGTTCATCGCCTACGTCAAAGCTAACCCCGACAAGGTCAACATCGCGTCGTCGGGCACCGGCACCTCGATCCATCTCTCCGGCGAACTGTTCAAGATGATGACCGGCACCAAGATGCAGCACGTCCCCTACAAGGGCTCAGCGCCGATGCTGACCGATCTGCTCGCCGGCCAAGTGCAGGTGACCTTCGACAACCTGCCGTCCTCGATCGGCCACATCAAGGCGGGAAAACTGCGCGCGCTCGCCGTGACCACAGCGCAGCGCTCGCCGGAATTGCCCGACGTGCCGACGGTTGCCGAAACCGTGCCGGGCTACGAGGCGAGCGCCTTCTTCGGTATCGTTGCGCCGAAGGGTACACCCCCAGAAGTCGTCAATCTCCTCAACAAGGAGGTCAACGAGGCGCTCAAGGATCCCGGCATGCAGGCCAAGCTCAAGCAGCTCGGCGGCACGCCGATCCCGGGCTCGGCGGCCGACTTCGGCAAGTTGCTCGCCGACGAGACGGCAAAATGGGAGAAGGTGGTGCACGCCGCCAATCTCTCGGTCGAGTAACGTACATCGCATGACAGGGCGCAAACGGGCAGAAGACCTGCGCAGCCACCGCTGGCTTGGCGTCGACGACATGCGCTCATTCGGCCACCGTTCGCGGCTGCGCGGCATCGGCTACGACGCGGCCGATTGGACCGGCAAGCCGCTCATCGGCATCATCAATACCTGGAGCGAGATCAATCCGTGCCACGCGCACCTGCGCTCGCGCGCGGAGAACGTCAAACGCGGCGTGTTGCAGGCCGGCGGCTTCCCGATCGAGTTGCCGGCGATGTCGCTTGCCGAGACCTTCGTCAAGCCGACCACCATGCTCTATCGCAACATGCTGGCGATGGAGACCGAGGAGCTGCTGCGCAGCCACCCGATCGACGGCGCCGTGCTGATGGGCGGCTGCGACAAGACCACGCCCGGCCTCATCATGGGCGCGATCAGCATGGGCATCCCGGCGATCTACGTGCCGGCCGGCCCGATGTTGCGCGGCAACTGGAAGGGCGAATATCTCGGCTCCGGCTCGGACGTGTGGAAATACTGGACCGAGAAGCGCGCCGGCAACATCAGCGACGAAGAATGGAACGAGATCGAAGGCGGCATCGCTCGCTCGTTCGGCACCTGCATGGTGATGGGCACGGCCGCGACCATGATGGCAATCGCCGAGGCGCTCGGCCTGTCGCTCCCCGGCGCATCATCGATCCCCGCCGCCGACAGCAATCACCCGCGAATGTGTGGCGTCGCCGGGCGGCGCATCGTCGACATGGTGTGGGAAGACCTGACGCCGGCGAAAATCCTCACATCCGCCGCCTTTGATAACGCCATCAAGGTGCACATGGCGATGGGCGGCTCGACCAACGCCATTATCCACGTCGTGGCGATGGCGCGCCGTGCCGGCTTGCCGATGGACATGGACACCTTCGACAAGCTCTCGCGTCAGGTGCCGGTGCTCGCCAATGTGCGGCCGTCCGGCAAATACCTGATGGAGGATTTCTTCTATGCCGGCGGCCTGCGCGCGCTGATGCAGAACTTGCGCGAGAAGCTCGACTTGGCGTGCATGACGGTCACCGGCAAGACCATCGGCGAGAACATCGAGGGCGCCAAGGTGCATCTGCCCGACGTCATCCACTCGCTCAACGACCCGGTCTACGAGGAGGGCGCGACGGCCGTGCTCAAGGGCAACCTCGCGCCAAACGGCTGCGTCATCAAGCCGGCCGCCGCCGACAAGCGTTTCCTTAAGCACCGCGGCAAGGCCATCGCCTTCGAGGACTACAACCACATGATGCGCGAGATCGAGCGGGACGATCTCGACGTTACGCCAGATCACATTCTGGTGCTGAAGAACGCCGGGCCGCAGGGCGGGCCGGGCATGCCGGAATGGGGCATGCTGCCGATTCCGAAGCGCCTGTTGGGGCAGGGCGTGCGCGACATGATCCGCATCTCCGACGGTCGCATGAGCGGCACCAGCTACGGCGCCTGCATCCTGCATGTCGCGCCCGAAAGCTTCGTCGGCGGTCCGCTGGCGCTGGTCAAGACCGGCGACGAGATCGAGATCGACATCGACAAGCGCTCGATCCATCTGCACGTCAGCGACGAGGAGCTCGCCCGCCGCAAGGCCGCCTGGAAGAAGCCTGCGCCGAAATATCCGCGCGGCTATGGCGCGCTCTATTCACAACATATCGGCCAAGCCGACCAAGGCTGCGATTTCGACTTTCTAGCGCCGTTGGGCGCAATCCCCGAGCCGGAAATTCATTGATCTCAGCGTACTCGTTGACATCCTCACATTAGAGAAATTCTCATCTGCATTCGCAGTTTAGAAACGCTCCGATCTAGAACATTCTAATGTTTGCAACGCGCATTGACTCCGCGCGCAAAAGATTTTGAAAGTGATTTCGCCGCGCAATCATGCGCGAACCTGATTGCCGGACCTTGAATTCGGCGTATGAGGAAAAAGGTAATGCGTATGGTTAGTGTCGCGCGCGCGTTGATTGTTGCCGCGCCGTTTTTCATCGCCGCTGCTCACGCGCAAGATGCCAACACGGCTGTCTTCCGCGACATCGAAACCAAATACATCTTCGGCTTCACCGAAGGCTCCGGCATCGGCCTCGAAGGCGAGAAGGAATTCTCGCTCGACACCGAAGCACGTCTGGGCAAGCAGGGCGGACGTTACTGGGCAAGCGAAACCAAGGGTGAGTTCGAATTCACGCCGAACCAATACGTGCAATTCGAGTTCGGCCCGTTCATGTCGGCGCACTCCATCAAGGACGTCACCGATCTCGATAACCGCAACCAGGTCGCGTTCGGTGGATTCTTCGGCGAGGTCCGGTATCAGCTGCTCGACCGCACGCCGTCCAATCCGCTCGCCATCACGCTCTCCGCCGAGCCCGAGTGGCGGCGCGTCGACGAGACCACTGGCCAGATCGTCGACAATTACGAACTGGAGCTGAAGTCCAATGCGGACCTCGAATTGATCCAGAACCGGCTCTATCTCGGTAGCAATCTGCTGTACGAGCCGGAGGCGACGCACGATCCCGACCATCTCGGCATCGGCTGGGTCAAGGAATTGAAGGGTGGCGTGTCGGGAGCGCTTGCCTATCGCGTCGTGCCTCAGGTCGTCGTCGGCGTCGAAGCCTGGTACCTGCGCCACTATGACGGCGCCTTCTTCAACACATTCACCGGCGACGCCACTTTCGTCGGGCCGACATTGTTTGTCCAACTCAGTCCGAAGATGTTCATGGCGGCGGCATATGACTGGCAGGTCGTCGGCAGCGACGTTGCCGATCCGACCGCCAGGCTCAACCTGTCGGAATTTTCGCGTCAGCGCGCCAAGCTGAAGGTCGCCGTCGAGTTTTAATTGAGGAGGCGAGCATGAAAGGACGTTTCGCAATGGCGGCGGTTCTGCTGGTCGCTGGCGCGCTTGCCGCGCAGGCCCAGCAGGCCTCGCTCAGCATCAGCGTCAAGAACCACCGCTTCCAGCCGGCGGAACTGCAGGCGCCTGCCAACGTGCCGATCACGCTGCACGTCAAAAATCTCGATTCGACGCCGATGGAATTCGAAAGCGTCAGCCTGCGCGTCGAGAAAGTCGTGACGCCGAACAGCGAGGGCATCGTGCGGCTGCGGCCGCTGTCGCCGGGCCGCTACAATTTCTTCGACGACTTCCACCAGGAAACCAACGGCGTCCTGGTTGTCCGCTAGATCACGAACGGCACCAGTGTCGGCACTTCCGCACGGTAGCGCGCATAGGCCTCGCCGAACTGTTCGGTCATGAAGCGTTCCTCGATCGTCAATTTGCGTACGAATGCTAGGGCAATCAGCGCGACGCCGATGAGCGCGCGCCATTTGCCGACGCCGAGCGCGCTGCCGGCAAGCGCGAGCAGCATGCCCGTATAGATCGGATGCCGCACCAGCGCGTAGGGCCCGCTGCGAATGAGCTCGTGGCCTTCCTTCACGGTGACGGTGGCGCTCCAGTTGCCTGCAAGCCACACGCGCGCAAAGACCGAAAAGCCAAGACCAGTGGCGGTCAGCGCGGTCGCCAGCCATTGCCACAGGGCCGTCGGCGGGACGAAGCGGTCCTCGAGCGCCGCGCCGTAGATGTTGGGGATGCCCATCAGCAGCGCGCCTACGAACAACGGCAGATGATGGCTCAGCCGCGAGCGCGCGCTCTCTGTCCGCTCGGTTTGCTTCACCCGCCACGCTGCGGCGTACCAATAGGCGATCCAGGCAAGCCACATCGCCGGGATCAGCACATGCGCCGGGTTCATGTGCGTTAAAGCCTACTCTGGACTGTTGTTCCAGAAATTCAGCGCCGCCGAGGACGCCGCGCCGCCGACCACGCAGGGAATGCCGAGTTCGACCTGGCCGAGCACCGCCGCGGCGAGGCAGCCGCCGGCGATCGCGCTTTGCCCGATATAGCCCCACAGCGAAGCGTTATGCTTGTAGGCCGGGCCCTTGGCCTTGACCTCTTCGATGGCGGCAAGCGCCTCCTTGCGGATGCGCGCGATGTCGACGCTTTCCGCGGCGTCGATCACATCATCGAGCTGTGCGACAACTTCCTTCGGCTGGCCGCGCGCCTTGCGCGACATCTTGAGCATCGCGAGCAGGTCGGAATCGTGCATCGCGTTGCTGGCCAGGCTGAACTTGGCCATGCTGCCGACGGTCAGCCGATCGGCGTCGTCGTGGTCGAGCGCCAGCGGCAGCATGTCGACGATGTGCATCACCGGCCCGTAACCGCCGGTGGCAAAATAAAAGCCCCACCAGACGTCGAGCACTTCGGGGTTCGGCGTCATCATCGGCCTGGCTTGGCCGCCGCCGAACACCTTGTCGAGATGCAGGCGCTTGCTCATGCGCTCGAACCCGGACGGACTCGGCGGCACCTCGAACTCGGCGAGCGTCGCCATCTTGCCGTTGATATATTTGTCGCTGAGCACATCGTAGCGCGGCATGCGGCAGGCGAAGCGGCGCAGCAGGATTTGCCAGTTCGGCAGCTCGGAATAGGCGATGGCGCGCATGACGACCCAGCGGTCGCGCTCCTGCATGGCGAAGCTGCGCGCGGCGATTTCCTCGGCCTGCACCGGGTTCTCCGTCAACACGCCGGCGAGGAAGCCGACATAGACGCCGGCGCGCTCGGGGCTTTCGAAGGCGCCGAGGCGGCTCGCGGCGCGGAGCGCGGCGGGCACCTCGGCGGGATTGGGTTTGTCACGAAAGGTGCTGATCCAGTGCAGCACCGCGTTGGTCGAGGTCAACTCGCCCGGATCGAGCCGCGCGGCCTGCGCCGGCGCAAAGGCGAACAGAGCGATGAGCCCCGCAAGCAGGCAGCGCATGTCGTCCCCTCCCTCGGTCTTCCGCAGACCGGGATTGAATTGACCAATGCCTCAAGACTTTTTCGTGGGCGGTCTTTGGCAAAGTCGTGGCGCCAATCGTGTATCAAAATGGGAAAGCCATTGACGCAAGCTGTCACAATGGGCATCTGCTCGCGGTCATGAGCGAGGACATTCCCTTCGACAAGTCACTCGATCTCGTCGCCGACACGGTCGACGAGGTCGCGCCTGGCGTACGCCGTGTTATGGCGAACAATCCCAGCCCGTTCACTTTCAAGGGCACGCTCAGCTACATCATTGGCAAGGGCAATGTTGCGATCGTCGATCCTGGCCCGGACGATCCGGCGCATATCGGCGCGCTGCTCGATGCGGTGCGCAACGAGACGGTGACGCACATCTTCGTCACGCACACCCATCGCGACCATTCCCCGGCGGTGCCGGCGATCAAGCGCGAGACCGGCGCCACCGTCTATGCCGAAGGCCCGCATCGCGCCGCGCGGCCGCTGCACGTCGGCGAGCACAATCCGCTCGACGCCAGCGCCGACCGCGATTTTAAGCCCGACGTCGCGCTGAAGGACGGCGCCGTGGTCGAAGGCGATGGCTGGCGCATCGAGGCGGTGGCCACGCCCGGCCACACCGCCAACCACATGGCCTATGCGTTCAAGGACAGGAATATCCTGTTTGCCGGCGATCACGTGATGGCCTGGGCGACGTCGATCGTCGCGCCGCCCGACGGCGCGATGAGCGACTACATGGCCTCGCTCAACAAGCTCGCCAAGCGCAGCGAGACGACCTACCTGCCGGGTCACGGACCGGCGATCAAGGACGCGCCGCGCTTCGTCAATTATTACATCCTGCACCGCAAGGCGCGCGAAGCCTCGATCCTGCACCGGCTCGGCAAGGGCGAGACCGACATCCCGACCATCGTGCGCGCAATCTATATCGGCATCGATCCGCGGCTGACCGGCGCTGCCGGGCTTTCGGTGCTGGCGCACATGGAAGATCTGGTCACGCGCGGCCTGGTCGAGACCGACGGCCAGCCGGCGATCGACGGCATCTTCCGTTTGGCGAGCTAGCCTTCCGGGCGCTGGTGCGACGCCGGCGTCCGTGGACGTTCGGTTTTCTTCGGCGCCGGACGCTTGCGCGACGGCTTCTCGGCCGGCTCCTTCGGCTCCGGCCGCGCCGGCGCGTTCATGGCGTCGTCCATGGCCTCGTCGATGTCCGACAGCAGCGACGCGACGCGCTTGGCATTGGCGCCGAAATCGTGTGTGCCGTAGCGTGAGGCCGAACGCACGTCGATGCGCGAGCCGGCCCCGACCGGGCTCACCCGCACCACGACGTCGTCGCGGAAGCCCATGATGAGGGTGCGCGCCACCGCCTCGATGTCGCCCGCCCGTGCCGGCACCGGCGGCTGCGTCTCGATGATGTTCCAGCCGCGCTTGGTGACGATCTGCAGCGCGATCTTGTAGGCGAGCGCCGCCGGCGCGTCGTATTGCAGCGGTTCGATGTCGGGATAGGTTTTCTGCTGGAGCGCGGCGACGCGCGCGCCCGGATAATCGCTGGTGCCGCGCGGCCGCAGGCGCGTGAGCTCGCCGAAGCGCGGCGGGTTGGCGGCATCGGTGGTGATGTCGTTGATCGCTGGCAGCTTGGTCGCGCGATACGACAGGTAGGCGGGGTAGGCGAGCAGCAGGATACCAAGCAGCATGCCGCCGATGGCGCGGCCGAGACCTTTCACGCCTTGCCGCCAGATCACGACGAAGCTTGCGAGCGCGAGCAGGATGGCGAGCGCGGCGAAGATCAGCGCCGCTCCGAACGTGGCAAGCGCCGGTCCCATGTCCAGGAAGCCGGTGCGCACGATGATGATCGACATCAGCGCGACCGCAAACGCGAACCAGCCGAGTCGCGCGGACCAGGCCGCCAGCCCCGACACCGGAACGTCAAATACTGGGGAAAAGCCTCGCATCACGCCTCACGCCGCTATTCAGCGATATGGATAAAGGGAAGCGCGCGGCGAGGCAATCGCGGCGGGAAAGGCCGCCCGCTTACTGCATTTGCGCGGCCAGTTGCAGGTTCAACATGGGCTGCGACCGCGCTTCTTCCTCGAACCGCTCCGCCAGCCGGCGCAGCTCTTGCGCGGTATCGGCGTCACGGCAGCCGTCCGCGGTGCGGCGGCAGTGCTCGGCTTGGCTCAGGAGATATTGGCGTGCGCTCGGCATGGTGTCGGGTCGGTCGGTTGTTGTGGCCCGACAACGCGTTATGCTGGGCTTGGTTCCGGGCCGCGGCGACGGTTCTGTGGACACTGGGGCGGGAATGACACACCCAAAAAAGAAGCCGCGCTGACGAGCGCGGCTTCGCCTTTCAAAACAACGGCCGCCTCGACGCAACGCAAGACTGTCAGGCGGTCGCTGTTACAATCCGCAACGTCGCGCCGTTATTCCGCGCACAAACGCCGCAGCCGCACGTGGGTGCTTCAGCCGGGCTGGCCGCGAGCCTCGACGGACTTTTCGATCATGTGCCCGCACGCCGAGCACTCGTAGGTCCAGTTTTCCTTCTTGCCGCGCGTGAAACCGTCCGGCGACATGCGGATCAGCCGCGCCTGGCCGCCGCACTCCGGACAAGTGATTGGCGCGGCTCGCGAAAGCTGTGCAGGCGCGCGGAATGTTGGCATCGCTTCCCCCGCCCGGTGACGGTCGCACGGTAATTCAGTGTGGGCGTGCCGGCCGGTGCTGTCCACGGATTTTGCCGGTTCCGGCACCGCGAATTCGCGCGGCACAATTGCAACGGACGGCGCGCAACTGTGTCGTTTTGAATTGCAAACCGGAACGAATGCGCGAGCAGCGGTTTGTCTCTGTTGAGTATCCGACATATCCAGTGGACATCGTGGTGAAGCGCAGGCGTGCCAAGGAAACAAACGGTGCCGCGCAGTTGGACGGAGCTCTCGCCTTGTTAGGCGCCAACAACGATGTTGCTACCTACGACAACACGGCCTTTGCACATCGCGCCGGTGAGTTGATCGCCAAGGCGGTGGGTCGCGGCGAGCAGATGCAGATTCGGTTGCCGCGGGCCAGGCGCGGCCGCGACGTCAAATTGAAATCCGAGAGCTAGCAGATCAACGGCCGACGCCATCCTCACCCCGCCGCCTGCGCCGTCGGCAGCCGGTAGTTCTTGAACTGCTGGCGCAGCGCCATCTTCTGGATCTTGCCGGTGGCGGTGTGCGGAATTTCATCGACGAAGGCGACGTCGTCCGGCATCCACCACTTGGCGATCTTGCCATGCATGAAGCCGAGGATGTCCTCCTTGGTCGCCGTCTCGCCCTTCTTGAGCACAATCACCAACAGCGGCCGCTCGCCCCATTTCGGATGCGCGATGCCGATGGCGGCTGCTTCCGCGACCTTGGGGTGACCGACCGCCAGATTTTCCAAATCGATCGACGACACCCATTCGCCGCCCGACTTGATAACATCCTTCGAGCGGTCGGTGATCTGCATGTAGCCGTATTCGTCCATGGTGGCGACGTCGCCAGTGTCGAACCAGCCGTCCTTCTCGAACACCGGATCGTTGTCGACCTTGTAGTAGGCTTTCGCCACTGCCGGCCCGCGCACCTTCAGCCGCCCGAAAGTCTCGCCATCCCAGGGCAGTTCCTTGTCGTTGTCGTCGGTGATCTTCATCTCGACGCCGAACGGTGGGTGGCCCTGTTTCATCTGTACGTCGAGCTTGGCCTCGCCGCTGAGCATCGCGTGCTCGGGTTTCATGGTGCACAGCGAGCCGAGCGGGCTCATCTCGGTCATGCCCCAGGCATGAATGACCTCGACACTGTATTTGTCCTGGAAGGTCTGCGTCATGGCGCGCGGGCAGGCCGAGCCGCCGATGACCACGCGTTTCAGGTCCGGCAGCTTGCCGCCGGTCTTCTCCATGTCCTGCAGCAGCATCAGCCACACCGTCGGCACCGCCGCGGTGAAGCTGACCTTGTATTTGGTGAGCAATTCATAGATCGACGGCCCGTCGAGCTTGGCGCCCGGCAGCACCAGCGTCGCGCCCATCATCGGCGCGGAGAAGGCGAGCGACCAGCCGTTGGCGTGGAACATCGGCACCACCGGCATCACCACGTCGCGCGAGGAGATGCCCTTGGAATCCGGCAGCGATGCCATCAGCGCGTGCAGCACGTTGGAGCGGTGCGAGTAGACGACGCCCTTGGGATTGCCTGTCGTGCCCGACGTGTAGCACATGCCGGCGGCGGTGTTCTCGTCGAACTGATGCCATTCGAAATTGCCGTCTTCGCCCGCGATCCAGTCCTCGTAGGCGACCGCGTTCTTCAGCGTCGTCTTCGGCATGTGCGCGGCGTCGGTGAGGATGACGTAGCGTTCGATGCCCGGCAGCTTGTCGGCGATCTTCTCCAGGATCGGCACGAAGGTAAGATCGGTGATCATCATGCGGTCGCCGGCATGATTGACGATCCAGGCGATCTGGTCGGGGAAGAGCCGCGGGTTCACGGTGTGATAGACGGCGCCGAGGCCGAGGATGCCGTACCAGGTCTCGAGATGCCGCCAAGTGTTCCAGGCGAGCGTCGCGACGCGGTCGCCGGCCTTGATGCCGTCCTTCTCCAGCCGCTGCGCCACCTTCTTGGCGCGCTGGCGAATCTCGGCGTAGTTGGTCTCGACGATCGGCCCCTCGACCGAGCGCGTGATGACCTTGCGCTCGCCGTGGTACTTGGCGGCGTGGTCGATGATGCGATGGCACAGCAGCGGCCAGTCCTGCATCAGACCGAGCATGGCATTACCCTCCCAGTTCAGCGGCGCACGGCGTTTCGGGACCATGCGCTGACTTTTTTGGGCCGGCGCCCCTCGCCAGCCGGGTATAAGGTTAGCCGCCGCGCGGACGGCGCAACAGGGTCTTGCAGCTACGGACGGGGCGGCATTTTGGCTTCAGATAGCAGTAGTCCTGGGCGGGTTCATTTCGCAATGCGGCAATTGTTTGTGCTATTTCTGCTGGCTCTGACATGCAGCTCTGCTGTTGCAGAGCCTGTTCCGCTGCCGCGGCCGCGTCCGCCAATATGGCCTGAGCCCAAAACCTTCGCCGAAGCTGTTGCCGGGCTGAATTTCAACTCGGCCGGCGTCACCGACAAGCCGACCGAATGCGACGGACGGCTTGCCGGCCTCGCGAGGACCGTGCCGATGCCGCGGTTGATCGGTCCGGAGACCTGCGGCGGCGAGGACATGGTCGAGCTCGAGGCGGTGCTGCTGCCGGACAAAAGCCGCGTCGCCATCAGTCCGCCGGCCATGCTCAACTGCGGCATGGCTGAATCGTTGTCGGCCTGGCTGCGCGATGAGGCAGCGCCGCGCGTCGCCAAGCTCGGCTCGACCCTGACCGCGATCGAGAACTACGATTCCTACGAGTGTCGAACCCGCAACCGTGTTCCCGGCGCCAAGATCAGTGAGCATGCCCATGGCGATGCGCTCGACGTCCGCGCCCTGCATCTCGCCGACGGCCGTCGCCTCGAATTAACCGATGTGAAGGTCGACAAGCCGCTGCGCGAAGCCTTGCGGGAAACGGCATGCGAGCGGTTCACGACCGTGCTCGGGCCGGGCGATCCCTATCACGAGGGCCATATCCATCTCGACGTGATCCAGCGCAAACGCGGCTACCGCATGTGCCAGTGGGAGGTGCGGGAACCACCGCCGCCGGTTCCATTACCGCGGCCTCGTCCATCGGAAGCCGAGATTATTAAGCATTCGCGTAAACTCTGAACCGGCTGCCATTCTCCCTTCACAGTTGGAGGACTATTTCATCCGCAAGATGAGCCTCCCCGAAGCCCACGATCGCCAGCCGCACTCCGGCGGCCTGTCCCGCCGCGGCCTGCTCAAGGCCGGCCTCGGCCTGACCGGCTTTGCCGGCATCCTGATGCCGAGCACCGCGGCCTATGCTGCGGTTGAAGCGGCCAATGATCTCGACGTCACCAATTACCGCCTGTCGCCGCCGGGCTGGCGCAAGGGCCAAAAGCTCACCATCACCGTCATCGCCGATCTGCATTCCGGCGGACCCAATATGGGCCTCGCGCGCGTGCGCCAGGTGGTCGACGCCGCGCAGGCGCTCAAGTCGGACCTGATCGTGCTGCTCGGCGACTATTTCGCTACGCATCGCTTCATCACCGAAGTGGTGCCGCCGGCCGCTTGGTCGGCGGAGCTGGCGCGGCTGCGCGCGCCGCTCGGCGTCTACGCCATCCTCGGCAATCACGACTGGTGGTACGGCCTTGATGCCGTTCGCCACGCCTTCGCTACCATCAAGATGCCGCTTCTCGAAAACGACGCGCTGCTGATCGGCAAGGAAGGCGAGCGCTTCTGGCTGCTCGGCCTCGGCGATCAGCTGGCGCGCTGGATCGGCCCGAGCCGGTTCGAGGGCGACGACGATCTGCCCGGTACCCTTGCGCGCATCACCACTGACGATCCGGCGATCCTGCTGGCGCACGAGCCGGACATCTTCACCAAGGTGCCCGAGCGCGTTGCGCTCACGCTGTCAGGCCATACCCATGGGGGCCAGATCCGCCTGCCGTTCGTGCCGCCGGTCTGGGCGCCGTCCGAATACGGCGCGCGCTATGCCTACGGCCACATCGTCGAGCGCAACCGCCATTTGATCGTGTCCGGCGGGCTCGGCTGTTCCAAGGTGCCGCTGCGCCTCGGCGTGCCGCCGGAAATCCTGCGCATCGAGCTCGGCTAGCCCCTAAAACAAAAACGGCGCCCGGGAGGGCGCCGTTTCGTATTCAGATTTCCGTCAGATCAGTGCACGCCGACGCGGCCCGGAGTCGTCGAGGCCAGCCGCGGATTGAACGGCGAGTCGCCCTGTCCCGGCGCCAGCACGACCACGACGGTGCCGGGCTTCACACGCTTGTAGAGGTCGATGACGTCCTCGTTGGTCATGCGGATGCAGCCGGACGAAATCGCCTGGCCGATATATTCCGGCTGATTGGTGCCGTGGATGCGGTACAGCGTGTCCTTCTTGCCGTCGAACAGATACATCGCGCGCGCGCCCATTGGATTCTGCGGGCCGGGGCTGACGAATGCCGGCACGTCCATGCGCTCGCGCTCACCCGGCGTCGGCGTCCATGACGGCCATTCGGTCATGCGGCCCACTTTGGCGACGCCCGACCAAGCCATCGCTTCCTCGCCGACGGTGACGCCGTAGCGGATCGCCTGCTGGCCCGGCAGCACGTAGTAGAGATAGCGCGCATCGGAATCGATGACGATCGTGCCCGGCTCTTCGCGGCGGTGATAGCTGACGATGTGGCGCTGATAAGGGTCCGGGATGACCGCCTTCTCATAAGGTGCGGCCGCCAGCAATTTCTTGTCGCGCGGCGTCAGGTTCGCCTCCGACGACGGCTCGATCGTGGACTGCATGCAGCCACCGAGCAGCAGGCCGGCGCCGAACACCACCGCCAACAAACCCCGTACGGCCATTTTCTTCCTCGTCTCGTGTTTTTCCCGGCGCTTTTGGCGCCGGTAGCCCATACCCTTCCCCGTGCGGCTATTAACCGAAAAAACCGCGCGATTGCCACGACTTCTGGCCTGTTCACAGGCCCTTCCTGTGGACCTGTTGCAAGAATGCCGCAGTGCGGGACACCGGCCGGGCAGGGGACGCCGGAACCCGCGAATTTCCTGAGCTTGCCGTCAGAACGTTAAGGCAGGGTTTACCTTAACCGTCGGTATATCGGGCTCATCGCGGGCTACTCCCCGAGTTCGGCCAAATGTCACGATAGGGAACGATTGCCTGCGCATTTCCGCCCCACTCGGCGACCAAGTGTAGGCCGTAGGGACGAACGCCAAAGTTGAACGGGAAGAGGGAAGTACAATGGACGCAGTAAAGGCAACGGAGCGGCGTCAAGACTCCAGACGCCAAGCCAATCTCGACGATCGCTACGGCAAGATCGGTATCTCGGCGGTGGCCGCCGCCATTCGCCATCAAGGCGAGTTGCGCAATCCGCGCGATGACGGCGCCTACGACGCCGACTGACGCTTCAGCTCTGGATCATTGCCGGCCTGAATAAGCCGCCCCGATTCGACGAGGGCGGTTTATTGCCTTGCGCATGACGCCGTGATCGGGTCATGAAACCGGTGACGATCTGATCGCGGGTTGGGGCATGCTGTCTGTCTATATTCCGAACGGCGCGGCGTTGCAGCGCGTCACCGCATTGCCGGGCGAGGCGCTGCCGGAGGCTGCCGTCTGGATCGATCTCGTCTCCCCGGTCGCCAAGGAAGACAAGCTGATCGAGAGCCTGCTCGGCATCGGCGTGCCGACGCGCGAGGAGATGCAGGAGATTGAGGTCAGTAGCCGCCTCTATGTCGAGAACGGCGCGCGCTACATGACCGCGACGCTGATGTGTCACTCCGACACCATGACGCCGAAGACCACGCCGGTCACCTTCATCCTCGCCGGCCATCGCCTCGTCACCGTGCGCTACGACGACCCGCGCCCCTTCGCCATCGTCGAGCACAAGCTCGGGCGTGCCTGCCCGCCCAAGGTCACCGGCGAGTCGGTGATGATGGATCTGATCGACGCGGTCATTGACCGTTCCGCCGACATCCTCGAGCGCGTCGGCGCCGAGATCGACCAGGTCTCGCATTCGATCTTCGAGCCCGACATTGCGACGCCGGACTACAAGGATGTGCTCAAGGCGCTGGGCCGCAAGGGCGACCTGCTGTCGAAGGTACGTGAGAGCCTGGTGTCGATCGGCCGCCTGCTGCTGTTCCTCACCAACGAGGCCGAGACGTTGAAGTGGACGAAGGACTCGCGCGCCCATTTGCAATCGATGCGGCGCGACACATCATCGTTATCAGACCACGCCACCTACCTGACCAACAAAGTCACCTTCCTGCTCGAGGCTATGCTCGGCGTGGTCAATCTCGAGCAGAACGCCATCATCAAGATCTTCTCGATCGCGGCGGTGATCTTCATGCCGCCGACGCTGGTCGCCTCGATCTACGGCATGAATTTCCACCACGGCATGATCGAGCTCGACTGGGAATACGGCTATCCGCTGGCGCTGCTCGTGATCCTGCTCGCCGGCGTGCTGCCGATCGTGTTCTTCAAGTGGAAGAAGTGGCTGTAGGGCCGGCGCCACCTGGCGAGACGCGTCACAAACGGGCTGAATTGTTGGATTTTGTCCCCGTCCGCTTGCCAGAGCGTAAGTGCCAGCACTGCCGTTGGGCCGGCGCCCATCAACACAGAACAAACCGACCTATTGCGTTCGTGGTAAGCTATTGCGCAGCCGCCCGATACGAGGCGGCCGAATAGGGGGACGCCATGGACCTTGAAAAGCACGCCGACCACGCCGCTCTCGTCGGACGACTTTTTTATTCGTCGCTGTACATTCTGTATGGCTATTTCAAGCTGACCGGCTATGCCGGCACCACGGCCTATATGGCCAAGCAAGGGCTACCCGCGCCCGCATTTTTCGCCGCTCTCGCCGTCGTCATCGAACTCGGCGGCGGCCTCCTGATGCTCATTGGGTACCAGACGCGGCTGGTCGCACTCGGGCTTGCGATCTATGTGCTCGTCGCCGCGCTTATCGCGCATGCGCATTTCGGCGACGGCAATCAGATGTCGCATTTCTTCAAGAACATGGCGATCGTGGGCGGCTCACTTGCGTTCGTCGCGTTTGGCGCCGGCGCCTATTCGGTGGATGGGCGGCGAATGTAACGGACGATGCCGGATCGGCGATCGTCGACGCCACAGCAAGTTGATCCCGGGAATGCCAGCCGGGAAAGCGCAAAAACGCATGGGGGATACGATGCGAACAGTGACATGGCTTGGATGCGCTGTGCTTGGCTTTGCTCTGTCCGGAATAGCGCACGCTGAAACCGTCAAGATCGGCGTGTTGTTTCCTTATTCCGGGACCAATGCCGATCTCGGCGATGTCGCGGACAAGGCGCTCGACCTCTACGTCAAGCTACACGCCAAGGACATCCTTCCGCACAAGGTCGAACTCATCAAGCGCGACGAGGGACCGCCGTCGGGTGCCAACGCCAAGACGGCCGCGACCGAGCTCATCACCCGCGACAAAGTCAACCTGCTGTTCGGCGTCATCTACTCGCCGTCGGCGATCGCGATGGCGCCGCTAGTGACGCAAGCCAAGGTTCCTTTCATCATCAGCAATGCCGGCACGGCGTGGATCACCACGCTATCGCCCTACATCGTGCGCTTCTCGTTCAGCATGTGGCACGACGGTTACGCGATGGGCAGCTACGCGGCCGACAAGCTCAAGTGCAAGACGGCTGCGACCGCCTACACCGATTTCCCGCCGGGCAAGGACTCGACCGAAGCCTTCAAGACCAGCTTCGAGAAAGCCGGCGGTAAGGTCGTCGATGCCATTCCGATGGGCAATCCGGCGCAGGTGCCGGACATGACGCCGTTTTTCCAGCGCATCAAGGACGCCAAGCCCGACTGCATGTTCGTGTTCATCCCGTCCGGCTCGCATGCCGCCGCGGTGGTGAAAACCTACGGCCAGCTCGGCCTGCGGCAGGCCGGCGTCAAGCTGATCGGGCCCAAGGACGTCGTGCCCGACAGCAAGCTACAGGGCATGGGCGACGCCGCGATCGGGACCATCGTCATGAGCTCCTACAGCAACGATCTCGATAACGGCGCCAACAAGGCCTTCGTCAAGGTGTGGCACGAGGCTTACGGCGCTGACAATTATCCCGACTTCGAATCAGCGGATACTTGGGATGCGATCGATGCCGTGTTCAAAACTATCAAGAAGCTCGACGGCAAATTCGACGGCGATGCCTTCGTCAATGCAATCAAGAATTATTCAGGCAACGGTCCGCGCGGCAAGGTCAGCATCGATCCGGCCACCCGCGACATCGTCAATGACGAGCACGCGATGGAAGTGATCAAGAAGCCGGACGGCAAGCTCGGCACAAAGGTGCTCGGCACCATCGCCCAGGTGAAGGATCCCTGTAAGGAGCTCAAGATCGGCCGCTGCGGCACGCAATAGCGTGCGCTTGCTCGCGCGCTAGACGTGCTGGCCGCCATTGATGTGGATTTCGGCGCCATTCACGTAACTGCTCGTGTCGGTGCACAGCACGTAGATGATCTTGGCGACTTCGTCCGGCGTGCCGAGCCGGTGTAGCGGAATCTGTTCGACGATCTTCTCGGTGCCCGGCGACAGGATCGAGGTATCGATCTCGCCCGGCGCGATCGAATTGACGCGAATGCCGAGCCGGCCGAAATCGCTCGCCATCTCGCGCGTCAGCGAGGCAAGCGCCGCCTTCGACGTCGCATAGGCCGCGCCCGCGAAGGGATGCACGCGCGAGCCCGCAATCGACGTGACGTTCACCACTGAGCCTTTCACCGCCTTGAGCTCGTCGACCAGCCCGCGCGCCAGCATGATCGGCGCGAAGAAATTGACACGGAACACGTGGCGCCAGACTTCGATCGAGGTGTCGAGCGAGCCGAGCCGCTTGCCGCCATCGGCCTTGGGCGAGATCGCCGCGTTGTTGACTAGCGCGTGCAACTCATGACCCTGGATTCGCCGCTTGATCTCGGCGATGGCCTCGAGGGTATTGGCCTCGTCGGCGAGATCGACCTGGATGTGATCCTCTGGGCCGGCTTCCCACGGGCAGTTCTCTGGGAACGGATGGCGCGAACAGGTGATGACGCGCCAGCCGGCGGCCGAAAAGCGCTTCACGGTCGCGTGGCCGATGCCGCGGCTGGCTCCGGTCAGGAGCAGCGTGCGGCGCGGCTGGTTGGACTGCTGCGAATTGGGCATTTACGGATAGAGCCTCTGCTTGGTCCACGCGCCGTCCGCAGCCGCGCGCCGGAATTCGACGCGGTCGTGCAGGCGGAACGGGCGGTCCTGCCAGAATTCGATCTGCAACGGCACGATGCGGTAGCCGGCCCAGTAAGGCGGCCGCGGCACCTCGCCGAGCGCGTACTTCGCCGCATAGATCGCGACCGCTTTTTCAAATGCAAGCCGGCTCTCGAGCGGCGAGGACTGCTTGCTCGCCCAGGCGCCGATCTGCGCCTGCTTTGGCCGGGTCGCGAAATACTCGTCAGCCTCTTTTGCCGTTACCTTCTCGACCGGCCCGCGCACGCGGATCTGCCGGTTGGAGCTCTTCCAGTGGAACACCAGCGCGGCCGCGGGGTGGCGATCGAGCTCTCGGCCCTTGGCGCTCTCCATGTTGGTGTAGAAGACGAAACCCCGCTCGTCGGCGCCCTTGAGCAGCACCATGCGGGCGTTCGGCAGGCCGTCATCATCGACCGTCGCCAGGGTCATGGCGGTCGGA
Organism: uncultured Alphaproteobacteria bacterium; assembly: GCA_963742095.1. Classification (GTDB taxonomy): domain Bacteria; phylum Pseudomonadota; class Alphaproteobacteria; order Rhizobiales; family Xanthobacteraceae; genus Pseudolabrys. The sequence goes on along the minus strand of CAVUKJ010000001.1, from coordinate 112,096 downwards.
TCGCGCGGTTCCGCCCCGGTGGCGTCCTTCAGCCAGGCCGCAAAAAGCCGCATGGGATCGTCGGCGGCGGTGAAATCACCACTCGTTAACCAGCTTGGGTGTTCAATCGGCGCCGTATCGGACATCTTAGGGAGTCGCTCGCGTGGCCGGTGCAGTGGGGCGTATTGGCCGCCTTTATAATGGATGTGGGGGTTCGCGCCTATGGCGCGGCTTCGCCGCAATCGCCGCCCTGTCGCTGGCTGTCGCCGCGGGCGGCTGCAGCATGTCCAGCCAGTTCGACAGCTACTTCGGCGGCAACAAATCCGAATCCACCGGCTCGATCACGCCGCCGCCCGGTAGCAAACAGGTTGCCGATGTGCCGGATGGCGACCTGGCCTATGCCCGCGCCGCCGCGAGCGAGGTACTCAAGCGCGACGAAAAGAACGCGAGCCTGCCGTGGGAAAATCCCAAGAGCGGCGCGCGCGGCACCGTCACGCCAATCGCGTCGGCCTACAGCCAGGAAGGGCGCACCTGCCGGAATTTCCTCGCGAGTTACGTCAACGGCCACGCCGAGGCGTGGCTGCAAGGCGAGGCCTGCAAAGAGGCCAAGGGCGCCTGGGAAGTGCGCAGCCTGAAACCCTGGAAGCGCTCGTAAGCTTCTGATCCAATTGCATCCGGACGGCTGGAACCCCACATTTGGGGTTCGAGTCGCCGGCATCCCGCCGGCATTGCAATTCCACGGAGCCGAACTGAATGCGCGACCCCTACGAAATACTGGGGGTATCGAAAGGTGCCGGTGAGGCGGAGATCAAGAGCGCCTACCGCAAGCTTGCCAAGAAGCTGCACCCCGACGCCAACAAGCATGATCCGAAAGCGGCCTCGCATTTTGCCGAGCTCAACGCCGCTTACGAGATCGTGGGCGACGACGACAAGCGCAAGGCGTTCGACCGCGGCGAGATCGACGCCGAGGGCAAGCCGCGCTTCCAGGGCTTCGAAGGTTTCGGTGCGCATCCCGGCGGCGGCTTCCAGCAGGGGCCGGGCGGCGCGCATTTCGAAAGTTTCAGCTTCGGGCCAGATGGCTTCCAGCGTGCCGGCGGTGGCCGAGGCTTCCGCGGCGGTGGCGCGGCCGGCGGTGGCGGCTTCGAGGACATCCTGCGCAACATGTTCGGCGGGGCTGCGCGCGGCGGCGCGCAGCATTTCGAGCCGGAGGATTTCGGCACACCGCCCCCCACCACCGGGCAGGACCTGCACGCCTCGCTCACCATTAATCTTCCCGACGCCGCCATGGGCACCAAGGCCCGCGTCCATTTGCCGACCGGCAAAGACGTCGAGGTCAAGATTCCCGCAGGGCTGCTCAGCGGCCAGACCATTCGCCTGAAAGGGCAGGGCTGGCCGAGCGCCAATGGCAAGCCGGGCGATGCGCTGATTACCGTCAATGTCGCGCCGCATCCGCTGTTCACGCCGGACGGCTCCGACCTGCGGCTCGATCTGCCGATCACGCTTTACGAGGCCGCCCTCGGCGGCAAAGTGCGTGTGCCGACGCTCGACGGCGCGGTTGAGCTCGCGATACCGGCCGGCACCAATTCAGGCCGCACCTTCCGTCTCAAGGGCAAGGGGCTCAAGACCAAGAGCGGCACCGGCGATCTGCTCGCCACCGCGCGTATCGTGCTTCCCGAACGTTCCGACGCGGAGTTCGACGAGCTGATGAAGACCTGGCGCGACAAGAAGCCTTACGATCCGCGCAGCGATATGGAGTAACGCGCATCTTTTACGACTTGCGCGAACCAGTATCGACTTGCTCGTAAATCGTTTTGGTGACCTGCTCGAGACGGTCGCGATCGGCCGGGCCGCTGACGACGTAGGCGATCTTGTCGTCGACCCAGTAGAACGCCGCCGAATGGTCGTCGGCCTTGTAGCGCAGCGCGGTCTGCGGTGTCATCGCCTTGGCGCAGTAGATCGTGAAGCGCTCACCCGAGGCGCTTTCATACATGTAGAACGCCGCCGCTTCGCCGGCCGGCCCCGGCAGCAGTCGACCGCCGACCAGCTTGAGGCCGATCGATTCCAGCTCCGGAATCTTCAGCGAGGTGCCGAACCGCTTCGACAGCCATTGCGTCATGTGCGCGCGTTCGCTGCCTGGCACTTCGACCGGATGGCGCACTTCGACGACATAGAGCCTATACGCATCGAGCGCATCGGCGGTGACGGCGGTGAAGTTGCTCGGCGTTGCCGCCGCGCCGCGCGCGAACCAACCGGTGGTGCCGCCGGCGATGAAGGCGGCGACAGCCGCCGCCGCGGCGAAAGCCGCAAGCGAGCGCCGGCCTGTTCTGGCCTGGCGCATCACCTGGTCGAGCTTGAAACGCGCCGGCACCGGCTCATCGGCGACGTTGTTGTAACGCGCGCGGATGGCTTCGGCCTGCGCCCGCCAGGCGGCGACCGTCGCGGCCTGTTCGGGGCGCTCGGAAAGCCAGGTGGCAACGGCTTCCTTGCGGTCGGCGGGCAATTCGCCGTCCACAAAGGCGTGCAGCTCGTCCTCGGTCACGGGTGAGTTGCGGTCGATCATGGCTTCACCTTCGTCTTCCTTTATTTCACGCGGCGCAGCGCTGGGCGCCCGCCGTCGAGATAGGTTTTGATCTGAACGCGCGCACGCGCCAGACGCGACATCACGGTCCCTATCGGCACGCCTTGCACTTCGGCGACCTCGCGGTAGCTCAGGCCTTCCAGCACCACCAGCAGCAACGCCGTGCGCTGCTCCTCCACCAACATGGCCAGCGCGCGTTCGATGTCGCGGCCGCCCGCTTCCGGCCCGGCAAGATCGGGAGCGTCGTTATCCTCGATCGGCGACAGCACCGGCCGGCGTGCCAACGAGCGCAGCCGGTTGCGGTTGAGATTGGTCAGGATGGTGTAGAGCCAGCTCCTGATCTCGTCGCCCTGAAACAGATGCTCGGAGCGCAGCGCCCGCACCAGTGTGTCCTGCACCAGATCGTCGGCAATGTCGGCATCGCGCGTCAGCGCACGCGCGTAGCGGCGCAGCGCCGGAATTGCCGTCTCGACCTTTTGCCGGAACGTGGCCAAGCCCGTTCTCCGTGTTTCATGAGATATACCCCTCGCAACGCGAACATATTCCCCGAATCGAATGGAATTAACACTCCTAAACGCCGGTCTTGGCCGCTTGCTTGATGGCCTAATGACCCTATGCCATAGGTCAGGCAGCCGGTGCTCAACCGGTTCGCGAGGACGTTAATGCCCGAAACCGCCGGTCTGATGCGCGGCAAGCGCGGCCTGATCATGGGCGTGGCCAACAACCGCTCGATCGCCTGGGGCATTGCCAAGGCCTGCCGCGAGCAGGGGGCCGAGCTCGCCTTTACCTATCAGGGCGACGCGCTCAAGAAGCGGGTGGAGCCGCTGGCCCAGGAGGTGGGCGGTTTGGTCGCAGGGCACTGCGACGTCACCGACGCGGCCTCGATCGATGCGGTCTTCGCCAACGTGCAGAAGGCCTGGGGCTCGCTCGACTTCCTGCTGCATGCCATCGCCTTCTCCGACAAGGACCAGCTCGACGGCCGCTACGTCGACACCACGGCGGACAACTTCACCAAAACGATGCTGATTTCCTGCTACTCGTTCACCGCGGTTGCTCAGCGCGCCGAGAAGCTGATGACCAACGGCGGCTCGATGCTGACGCTGACCTACTACGGCGCCGAGAAGTGGATGCCGCACTACAATGTGATGGGCCTCGCCAAGGCCGCGCTCGAATGCTCGGTGCGCTACATGGCAGCCGACCTCGGCGTGAAGAACATCCGCGTCAATGCGGTGTCGTCGGGCCCGATCAAGACGCTGGCCGCCTCCGGCATCGGCGACTTCCGCTACATCCTGCGCTGGAACGAATACAACACGCCGCTGCGGCGCAACGTGACGCTGGAAGATGTCGGCAAGTCCGGCGTCTATTTCCTCTCCGATATGTCGAGCGGCGTGACCGGAGAGGTGCATCACGTCGACTCCGGCTACCACATCGTCGGCATGAAGCATCCCGACGCGCCCGACATCGCGGTCGGCAAGGACGAATAGCGGCAGCGCATGGCGCCGCCCGTCATCTATTACATCCGCCACGGCGAGACCGACTGGAACGTCGAGCGCCGCCTGCAAGGCCACCAGGACATTCCGCTCAATGCGCGCGGCCGCGGACAAGCCGCGCATTGCGGCGCGGTGCTGCGCGATCTGTTCGCCAAGCAATCGATCAACGCGGCGACGCTCGATTACGTGTCGAGCCCGCTCGGCCGTGCGCGGCAGACCATGGAATTGGTGCGGCCCGCGCTTGGGATGGCGCCGGGGGGCTACCGCATCGAGCCGCGGCTCATCGAGATCTGCTTCGGTGAATGGGAAGGCTTCACCATCGCGCAGCTGCGCAACCGCGATCCGGACCGCATTGCGCAGCGCGAGCATGACAAGTGGCACTTCGTGGCGCCCGGTGGCGGCGAGAGCTATGAGGCGGTCGGCGCGCGTATGCGCGCCTGGTACGACAGCCTGATGCGTGACACCGTGGTCACCGCCCATGGCGGCACCGCGCGCGGGCTGATGGCCTCGCTCGGTATCGCCAAGCCGGCCGCCGCGCCGCTTATCGATATTGCGCAAGGCGTCGTCTATGTGTTCGAAGGCGAGAAGCTGACGCGCTACGCCTAAATCCTCACTCCATTAGGCACTTTCGCGCGCTTTATTTGACCGCCGCAGACGCGCGCGGTACGAAACCGCCATGTCGTTCAACACCTTCGGCCATCTGTTCCGCTTCACCAGCTTCGGCGAAAGCCACGGGGCGGCAATTGGCTGCGTGGTCGACGGCTGCCCGCCACGCATCCCGCTCGATATCGCCGACATCCAGGGCTATCTCGACAAGCGCCGTCCCGGCCAGTCGCGCTTCACCACGCAACGGCAGGAGCCGGATGCGGTGAAAATCATGTCCGGCGTGTTCACCGACGAGGCCACCGGCAAACAGGTGACGACCGGCACGCCGATCATGCTGATGATCGAGAATGTCGACCAGCGCTCGAAAGATTACTCCGAGATCAAGGACAAGTACCGCCCCGGCCACGCCGGCTACACCTACGACGTCAAATACGGCATCCACGATTATCGCGGAGGCGGCAGAGCAAGCGCGCGCGAGACCGCGGCGCGCGTCGCCGCCGGTGCCGTGGCGCGCAAGATCGTGCCGGGGCTTTCCGTGCGCGGCGCGCTGGTGCAGATGGGCCCGCACAAGATCGATCGCGCGCGCTGGGACTGGAACGAGGTTGGCAACAACCCGTTCTTCTGCCCCGACGCCAAGCAGGCCAAGTTCTTCGAGGAGTATCTCGACGGCGTGCGCAAGAATGGCTCGTCCGTCGGCGCGGTGATCGAGGTGGTGGCGGAGGGCGTGCCGCCCGGTCTCGGCGCGCCGGTCTATGCCAAGCTCGACGGCGATCTCGCCTCCGCGCTGATGGGCATCAATGCGGTCAAGGGCGTCGAGATCGGCGACGGCTTTGCCACGGCGGCCATGACCGGCATCGAGAATGCCGACGAGATGCGCAAGAATCCAAACTTGGGCAACGACGGCAAGCCGGTGTTTCTCTCCAATCACGCGGGCGGCATTCTCGGCGGCATCTCGACTGGGCAGCAGATCGTGGCGCGCTTCGCCGTAAAGCCAACCTCGTCGATCCTGACACCCCGCAAGACCGTCGACAAATATGGTAACGACACCGAGATCGTCACCAAGGGCCGCCACGACCCCTGCGTCGGCATCCGCGCCGTGCCGATCGGCGAAGCCATGGTGGCATGCGTACTGGCCGACCACTATCTGATGCATCGCGCACAGGTGGGCGAGGGCACGGCCTGGCCGTTCAAGCCCCGCGCCTGATGCCGGGGGTGTTCCGTGCCGGATAGTCACAGCCGCGCTGAAGCCGCGATCAAGGCCTTCGCCAAGGGCGAGATGATCGCCGTCACCGACGACGACGACCGCGAGAATGAGGGCGACCTGTTCGTCGCCGCCTCGCTGTGCACCCCGGAAAAGATGGCGTTCATGATCCGCCACACCTCGGGCATCGTCTGCGCGCCGCTCGGCGCTGAGCTTGCGCGCAAGCTCCATCTCGATCCGATGGTGGCGCAGAACCAGGCGCCGCTCGGCACCGCTTTCACCGTCTCAGTCGACGTCAAGCACGGGCTCACCACCGGCATTTCGGCCGAGGAGCGCTGCAACACCGTGCGCGCGCTCGCCAACGGCAACAGCGGGGCTGCCGATTTCGTGCGGCCCGGCCACGTGTTTCCGCTGGTCGCGCGCGAGGGCGGCGTGCTGATGCGATCCGGCCATACCGAGGCCTGCGTCGACCTCTGCCGGCTGGCCGGCCTGCCACCGGTCGGCGTGCTTGCTGAATTGATGAACGACAGCGGCGCGGTGATGCGCGGCCCGGAGGTCGCGGCCTTCGCCAAGCAGCATAAACTCGCGCAGGTATCGATCGCCGAGCTGATCGCCTATCGGCAGAACCGCGACAAGCTGGTGGAGCGTGTCGGCGAATTCCATGTCGAGTCGGACATTGGCACGCTCAAGGGTTACGCCTACGTCACGCCGTTCGACCGGGTGCACCACATGGCCTTCGTCTACGGCGAGGTCGGCACCGGCAAGAGCGTGCCGGCACGGCTGCATCGCGCCGACGTCATCAACGACGTGTTCGGCGGCGCCAAGACGATCCATGCCGCGCTCAAGCGCTTCAAGACGGCCGGGCGCGGCGTCATCGTCTTTTTACGCGACGGCACCGCCGGCGTGCCGGTTACCGAAATCCCGCACGAGGGCGACACCGGCACGGATGCTGCGCGCTCGCGGCAGTGGCGCGAGATTGGGCTCGGCGCGCAGATCCTCAAAGACCTTGGCATTTCATCGATCCGGCTGCTTTCCTCCAGCAAGCGCACCTATGTCGGGCTCAGCGGTTTCGGCATCGAGATTGTGGACACGGAGACGCTCGAAAGCTGACGCCTTTTTTTTGCCCCGCCGGCGTGCCAGCATTCAGTGATGGGGCGATATAAAAATCGCATATCCATCATCGGCTTGATCGTCGTGGCTGCGTTCGCATTCGCCGCCTATGCGGCGCCGCAGCCGCATATTGCCGACACCAGCCCCACTGCCACCGCGGTCGACGTCGAATTGGTGCTTGCGGTCGATGTCTCCTATTCGATGGATCCGGACGAGCAGGCGCTGCAGCGGGAAGGCTATGTGCTCGCGCTGAAGTCGCGCGAGTTCCTGCAGGCGCTTCATCAGGGCGCCAACGCCAAGGTCGCCGTGACCTACATCGAATGGGCCGGCCAATACGATCAGAAAATCATCATGCCGTGGCGGCTCATCGACGGCCCTGAGGCCGCCGACGCCGTCGCCGCCGAGCTTGCGGCCGCGCCCTACCGGCGCGCCTCGCGCACTTCGATTTCCGGCGGGCTGCGCTTTGCCAAGACGTTGTTCGACAAAAGCGGTTATCGCGGGCTGCGCCGTGTGATCGACGTCTCCGGCGATGGCGCCAACAATGCCGGCCTGCCGATCGTGCCGACGCGCGACGAGGTGGTGGCCTCGGGCATCACCATCAACGGCCTGCCGCTGATGCTCAAGCGGCCCAATCCCGGCACCATGGATATCGAAAATCTCGATGTCTACTACGAGGACTGCGTGGTCGGCGGGCCCGGCTCGTTCGTGATCCCGGTTCGCGAGCGCTCGCAATTCGTCGAGGCGACGCGCACGAAAATGATCCTTGAGGTCGCGGGGCATGAACCAAACGCGCGCGTCATGAAGGCCTCGTCGGACAAGCCGCGCATCTCCTGCACCATCGGCGAGAAGATGTGGCAGGATCGCTGGGGCGGTTATGACTTCAAATGAGCGCGCTAGCGCGTGAACTTTGCCACGATTTCCACGTGATACGAATAACGGAACTGGTCGACAGGCGTGACGGTGGCGAGTTTGTAGCCGCCGCCGACCAAAATCTTGGCGTCGCGCGCGAATGTGTTCGCGTCGCATGAAACGGCAATAACGATCGGCACTGTGCTCTTTGCGATCTCGCCGGCCTGCGCTTCGGCGCCCTGGCGCGGCGGGTCGAATACGACGGCGTCGAAGGCCTTGAGTTCGCTCGCCATGAACGGGCGGCGAAACAGATCACGTGTCACGGTTTCAACAGGCTTGAGGCCGCTCGCATTTGCGGCTGCGCGCTTTAAGGCCTCGACCGCGGCGGCGTCATTGTCGGCAGCCGTGACACGAGCGCGCTCGGCGAGCCGCAAAGCGAAAGGCCCGACGCCGCAAAACAGGTCTGCGATATTTCTGGCCGTGCCGGCATGCGCGGTCACCAGCCGTACCAGCGTCGCTTCGCCCTCAGACGTTGCCTGCAAGAACGCGCCCGCCGGCAGCGGTACACTGGCGCGGCCGACTTTCAGCATCGGCTGCGCACGCTGCGCGACCAGATCGCCATGGCGGGTAATGCGGGCGAGCTTGTGCTGCTCGGCGATGCGGGCGAGTGCTGTGTTTTGCGCCGGCGTGAGGGGACCGGAGCCACGCACGTCGACATCCAGGCCGCTATCCGTCTCGGTGACCTGGATATCGAGCGGCTTGCTGGCGGGCTTGAGCGCCTCGCCGATCGACCACGCTGCCGGGATCGCGCCGGCAAGGCCCGGGCTGAGGATCGGGCAGGCGTCGATGGCGATGATGTGGTGCGCGCGCGGCGCGGTGAAGCCGACCTCCAGCACGTCGGGCGCGCCGCGGCGCGCATGCAGCACGGCGCGGCGGCGGCCCCGGCCGTGGGCATCGATCAGCGGCTCGACCGGCGCCACCAGCCCGGCATGTTCGAGCGCATCGACGACCAGCCCGCGCTTCCACAGATGATATTCGGCAGGCGACCAGTGCTGCAGCGCGCAGCCGCCGCACTGGCCGAAATGCTTGCAGATCGGCTGGACGCGCTCGTGGCTTGGCTTGTCGACATTAATGAGGTGGCGGCGATCAGGGTGCCCGGCGATCGCTTCGACCGTCGCGATCTCACCGGGCAGCGTATAGGGCACGTAGACCGGGCCGGCCGGCGTGTCGGCGACGCCGTCGCCGCGGTGGGCGAGGCGGCCGATGGTGAGCGTCTCAATCACGCACAGCCCCGAGCAGGAACTCGGCGTTGCCCTCGCCGCCCGCGATCGGCGAGGGGATGATGCCGAGCATCCGCCAGCCGAGCGCGGCAACCAGCGCGGAAATATCGTTGCACACCGCGCGGTGCACAGCCTCGTCCCGCACGATGCCTTTCTTGACGATGCCGGGGCCGGCCTCGAATTGCGGTTTGATCAGCGCCACCAGCTCCGTGCGATGCGCGACGAGCTTGAGCGCTGCCGGGAGCACGAGCTTGAGTGAAATGAAGCTGACATCGATCGTGACCAAGTTCGGTATTTCGCGGAAGACGGCCGGTGAGCAATTACGGATGTCGGTGTCCTCGAACAACACCACTTCGGATCGCGAGCGCAGGCTATCGTGCAGTTGCTCGCGCCCGCCATCGACCGCATAAACGCGCGCTGCGCCGCGGTCGAGCAGCACTTGGGTAAAACCACCGGTCGATGCGCCGACGTCGAGGCAAACGCGGCCGCTCGGGTCGAAGCCGAAATGATCGAGCGCGGCGGCAAGCTTCACGCCGCCGCGCGACACATAAGGATGCACGGCGGTCGCGGTCAGACGGGCATTAACTGGGAGTTCTTCGGACGGCTTGCGGACGGCGACATCGTTGGCGGCGACGAGGCCCGCTTCGATCGCGGCCTGCGCCTTGGTGCGGCTGTCGAACAGGCCCCGCTCGACGAGGAGCCGATCTGCGCGTTGCCGGGGGGCATTGGTCATGGCTGCAAGCGACCCAACGGAACCATGTTCCATTTGACGTTGTTATTGCGTGGGCCCGCGATCATCGACGCGGATCATTTTTAAATCATTGTGGGAGCCAGACATGGCACGAAAATACTCCAAAGGCGCGCAGAAGTATGTGAAGCGGGCAATGCGCAAACGCAAGAAGGGCACGCTTAAAAGCGGCCGCAGCGGCAAGACGGTCAAGAGCAAGAAACAGGCAGTCGCGATCGGCCTTTCGGAGGCGCGTAAAAAGGGTGCGAAGGTTCCGAGGAAGAAGCGGCTTTGATCAGGCGCGCTTAACGGCCTCGGCCGCGGCATCCCTGCCGAGGGCCTCGAACACCTTGCCGACGATGCCGCGAGCATCGAGCCCGGCGGTCGCATACATCGCCGCCGGCGCATCCTGGTCGAGGAACACGTCCGGCAGAACCATGCTGCGCACCTTCAGGCCGCGGTCGAGCAGGCCCTGCTCGGCGAGCGTTTGCAGCACCTGAGAGCCGAAGCCGCCAACCGCGCCTTCCTCGATGGTGATCAGCACCTCATGCTCGCGCGCAAGCCGCAGCAGCAGATCGGTATCGAGGGGCTTGGCGAAACGCGCATCGGCAACCGTGGTGGAAAGCCCAAGCGCGGCAAGTTCATCTGCGGCTTTGAGGCATTCGCCCAAGCGGGCGCCGTATGAGAAGAGCGCCACCTTGTGGCCCTCGCGCAGCACGCGGCCTTTGCCGATCTCGAGCGGCACGCCTTCCTTCGGCATCGGCACGCCAAGGCCTTCGCCGCGCGGATAGCGCAGCGCGGACGGGCGGTCGTCGATTGCGGCCTGTGTCGCCACCATGTGGACGAGCTCCGCCTCGTCGCCCGCCGCCATCAGCACGAAGCCGGGCAGGCAGCCGAGATACGCTACGTCGAAGGCGCCTGCATGGGTCGGACCGTCGGCGCCGACGAGGCCGGCGCGATCAATGGCGAAGCGCACCGGCAGCCGCTGGATGGCAACGTCGTGCACCACTTGGTCATAGCCGCGCTGCAGGAACGTCGAATAAATCGCCGCGAACGGCTTGAAGCCTTCCGCGGCAAGGCCGGCGCAGAATGTCACCGCGTGCTGTTCGGCAATGCCGACGTCGAAGCAACGTTCGGGGAATTCCTTCTGGAACATGTCGATGCCGGTGCCCGACGGCATCGCCGCCGTAACGCCGATGATCTTGTCGTCTTTCTTCGCCTCGCGGATCAGGCTCTCGCCGAACACCTTGGTATATTGGGGCGCGCCGCCCTTCGACTTCGCCTGTGCGCCGGTCGCGACGTCGAACTTGACCACGCCGTGATACTTGTCGGCGGAGATCTCGGCCGGCGCGTAGCCTTTGCCTTTCTGGGTCACGACGTGCACGAGGATTGGGCCGGCTTGGGCGTCGCGCACGTTGCGCAGCACCGGCAGCAGGTGGTCGATGTTGTGACCGTCGATCGGGCCGACGTAATAGAAGCCAAGCTCCTCGAACATCGTGCCGCCGGTCAGGAAGCTGCGCGCGAATTCTTCGGCGCGCTCGGCCTTGGTCTCGAAGAATTTCGGCAGGTGCTGCGCCAGCTGCTTGCCGATGTCGCGCAGCGTGCGGTAGGTGCGGCCCGAGATCAGACGCGCAAGATAAGCGGACATGGCGCCGACCGGCGGCGCGATCGACATGTCGTTGTCGTTGAGGATGACGATCAGCCGCGAATTCATCGCGCCGGCATTGTTCATCGCCTCGTAGGCCATGCCGGCCGACATCGCGCCGTCGCCGATCACAGCAATCACATTGTGCTTCTCACCGGCGAAGTCGCGCGCCACCGCCATGCCGAGGCCGGCGGAAATCGAAGTCGAGGAGTGCGCGGCGCCGAACGGGTCGTATTCGCTCTCAGCGCGCTTGGTGAAGCCGGACAGGCCGCCGCCCTGGCGGATGGTGCGGATGCGGTCGCGCCGCCCGGTCAGGATCTTGTGCGGGTAGGCCTGGTGGCCGACGTCCCAGATCAGCTTGTCGGTCGGGGTGTCGAACACATGATGCAACGCAACCGTGAGTTCCACGACGCCGAGGCCCGCGCCGAGATGGCCACCGGTCTTGGCCACGGCATCGATGGTCTCCCAGCGCAATTCCTGCGCCAGTTGTTTGAGCTGCTCAGGTGAGAAGTTCTTCAGATCGCTCGGGAAATGGACGCGATCGAGCAGCGGGGTTTTCGACACTTCGGACAAAACTTACTCCGGAATCGTTCCAATAGCCCCAGCGCAGTTGAGGCTTACACCAGTTCCGTCATCTTAGGCAATTCGGGGCTGAACCGCCGGTTCCTCGTTAATGGCCATTTTAGCGGCAACTTCGTCCGGATGTGTCGCCCGGGTCACCAAATCGAAGGGCCCGCAGCAAATAAGGTAATAATCATAGGCCGCGCCGGGCCGCTCATTGGCGAGCAGAAACTGGAAATGGGCCCGAAAAAAGCGCCAGCGGCGGCGGCCGAAGCCGCCCGGCGTCCACAGGTCGCGGAAGCTGATGGGCACCACCAAGGGGTTGCGGCGCTCCCGGCCGAGCGTGATTCCGTGGCCGGCGATCGGGTCGAACGGCCAGAAATTCATGATGTCGTGGCGCGACTGGTAATCGACCCAGGTGAGCTTGGGGGCTATCGCAAGCCGCTTGAGCCGGTCGCGAAACCACTGGGCGCCCGGATGGAAGCCGACGATGGGGAGATTGGCGCCGATGGTGAGCAGCGCGAGCTTCGGGCCGTGCCGCCCCAGAGCCGGATCCCGGGCCAGTGCGCGGTCGAGAACATCGATTGCGAGGAACGAACCGGAGCTGTGACCAACGATCACGGCCTCGTCGGCATCGCTGTTGCGCACGGCGTCGACCACATAGCCGGCGAACGTATCCATCCGGTTTTCCCAATCCGGCCGCTGACGGTTGGCGAACTGGAAGGTCGAGGCGCTGTCGTCGCAGAGGTAAAGCAAATAGGTCTTCAGATTCTGTGAGCCACAACATCGAGCCGAAGGCTCCGATGCCGGTCACGACGGCGACAAGCCTCGCGACAAGCTGCGGCGCGCCAAGCGCGAGCAGGAACATCTGCGCCAGAGCCCCGGCGAACACGGCAAAGAACACCCACAGCGTCATCAGGACGAACGGGTACAGCGTGAACAGGCCGAAGCGCCAATGCGCCTTTATGATGCGCGGGATAACGCCGCTCAGCAGCGACGCCGCGTAGCTGCGATACATGTTGACGATCTTCCACAACGGCGGCCGCGCAAAATCCTTGCGGATGATGTCTTCCCAGCGCAGGAACATGTAGCGGGTCGCGACCTGCCAGTCCTTGCCGCTGGTGGTCGCGTCCCAGGTGGTGATGAAGCGTTCGCGATCGCTTTCGGCGCGGCCGACCTCGCCGCTCAGCCCGTAGAGCTCGCATGTCTTGCGGTGTTCGCGGCGGAACATGCGGTAATATTCCGCGAGGCCGCGCGGGTCGTAGCCCTGCACGTAGATGACGAGCCGGCGTTTGACGTCCACGCTCAATCCACGTCGAGCGGTTCGCTGCCGGTCGGCTTGCCGTCGGCGCTGAGCGTGATCTTCTCGACTCGCGCTTCCGCCTGTCGCAAAAGTTCCTCGCAACGCTTTTTGAGCGCCTCGCCGCGCTCGTAGAGCTCGACCGATTTTTCGAGGGGCACCTTGCCGCCTTCGAGATCCTTGACGATCGATTTAAGCTCGTCGATCGCCCGCTCGAAGGGCATCTTCTTCACATCGGTATTGTTTTCGGCCATGTCGGCATCCCGGTCGAGATCTTCATTGCTATCTTATGCCGTCAGCGCCGAGTGAATAAAGACTGGATTATCCACCACGCTTCATGCGCCGCCAGCGCGATCGCGTCGCTCCGAGGATGACCCCGCGCGGCAAAAGGCGCGGCAGCAGCGTCACGACGCGATTGGGTGTGCCCGGCGCGACAATGCGGTGACCGGCCATGAACCCCTCATAGCCTTCGCGCGCGACCCGCTCGGCCGTGCGGGCAAACGACGGCGGGAAGTAGCCCTCCGGTATGCCGGCCTGGCCGAAGAACTCGGTCTCGACCGGGCCGGGGCACAGCGCACAGACCCGCGCGCCGTCGACCGCGAGCTCGGCATGCAGCGCCTCGGTAAATGAGAGCACATAGGCCTTGGTCGCGTGATAGACCGCCATACCCACGCCGGGCAGGAAGCCGGCAATCGAGGCCACGTTGAGAATGCCGCCGCGTTGACGTTTCACGCCGTCGAGCAGCCGCAATGTGAGGTCGGTGAGGCCGCGGACATTGAGATTGATCATGGCGAGTTGCCGCCCGAGATCGCGCTCGGCAGCTTCGCCCAACAGGCCGAAGCCGGCGTCATTGACAAGATAAGCGGGCGCGAGACTCTGCGCCGTCATCGCGTCCGTCAATTTGGCGACGCCGGCGGCCGACGACAGATCGGCAGCGATCACGATCGGACGCGTGTGCCCGGCGGCGGCGATCTCGTCGGCCAGCGCCCGCAATTTCGCCTCGCGGCGTGCGGACAGCACCAGCGCGTAGCCGTGTTTGGCAAATTCGCGCGCCAGCGCCGCGCCGATACCGGCGGAGGCGCCGGTGATCAGGCAAACCGGCTCGGTGGGTGACATCGGACGATGAATGCTTGAGAATGAGCGATAATGCAATGACGGGGGCAGGTTTGGCCGATCTGAAGAACAAAATTGTGCTGGTGACCGGCGCGTCCGGCGCGATCGGCGCTGCGATTGCCGCCGCCATCAAGCAGGCCGGCGGCAAGGCGATCACCAGCGATCTCAAGGGCCGGCCCGGCGCCGACGTCACGCTCGACGTCACCTCGGAGGCCGACTGGCAGAAGGCCGTCGCCGGCATCGACAGGCTCGACGGGTTGGTGAACGCAGCCGGCATCGCGGTCGTCGCCAACATCGAAAAGACCGACTTCGTCACCTGGAAACGCGTGATGTCGGTCAATCTCGACGGCACCTTCCTCGGCTGCAAATACGCGTTTCCGTTGCTGCGCAAGCAGGGCGGAGCGATCGTCAACCTGTCGTCGGTGCTCGGGCTCATCGGCGGGCCGAACCTGACCGCCTACACGGCATCGAAGGGCGGCGTGTCGCTGCTGACAAAATCGGTGGCGCTGTATGGCGCGCGCTTCAAGCCGCCGGTGCGCTGCAACGCCGTGTGTCCGGCTTTCGTCGAGGGGCCGATGGTCGACGAGATCGCCTCGGGCACGAAAGATCCGGACACCGTGAAGAACAAGCTTGCGCTCGACATTCCGCTTGGCCGGCTCGGCGAGCCTGCCGAAATCGCCGCGCTCTGCGTTTATCTGTTGTCGGATGATTCTGTCTTTCATCACCGGCGCCGACGTGCCGATCGATGGCGGGCTGACGGCGCGCTAACCCTCCATCAGCGCGGTGACGTGAGCGGCGACCGAGCGCGACAGGCCCTGCAGGTCGTAACCGCCTTCGAGCATCGAGACGATGCGGCCCCTGGCGCTCGCGTCGGCGATCTCCATCAGCTTCTTCGTCGCCCATGAAAAATCTGCCTCGACGAAATTCAGGTTCGCGAGCGGATCGCGCGTGTGCGCGTCGAAGCCCGCGGAGATGACGACGAGGTCCGGCTTGAACTCGCGCAGCCGCGGCAGGATCACGCCTTCCATCGCCTGCTTGAACTGATCGCCGCCGTCGCCGGCGCGCAGCGGGCAATTGACGACGGTGTTGAACTCGCCGCGCTCGGTGATCGCGCCGGTGCCGGGATAAAGCGGCATCTCGTGCGTCGAGCAGTACATCACCGTCTTGTCCGACCAGAAAATGTCCTGCGAGCCGTTGCCGTGATGGACATCGAAATCGACGATCGCGACGCGTTCGGCGCCGTGCTTCTTTTGCGCGTAGCGCGCCGCGATCGCCGCGCTGTTGAACAGGCAGAAGCCCATCGGCCGCGCCGTCTCGGCATGGTGGCCGGGTGGGCGCACGGCGACAAAGGCATTGTTGATCGCGCCGCTCATCACCTCGTCGACGGCCTTGATGCCGCCGCCGGCCGCGCGCAGCGCCGCCTCGAACGTGCCCGGCGACATCGATGTGTCGGCATCGAGCCGCACCATGCCTTCGCTTGGCGAGGCGTTGCGGATCGCCTCGACGTAATCCATCGGATGGCAGAGCGCGATGATCTCGGCCGCGGCGAGCGGCGCCTGCCCACGCGCCAGCGTCTGGAACTTTTCATCCTCGAGGGCCTGCTCGATGGCGCGCAGCCGGTCCGGCCGTTCGGGGTGGCCGCTCGGGGTGAGGTGTTCGAGGCAGGCGGGATGGGAGAGGAGGAGCGTGGACATTGATGTGTTCTAACGCGGCTCAATAGCGACGCGCAAACCTTCCATTTGTCGTCCCCGCGAAAGCGGGGACCCATACGCCGCAGCTTCTCGATAGGCTGCGGAGTATGGGTCCCGGGCCTCGCTTCGCTCGCCCGGGACGACGTAAATCATTTCAGCGGTCCCATGCTCACGCCCTTCGGCGGCGGCATCGAGTTGGGCACGAAGAAGTCGATTTGCAGCGGCTGGCTCGGATCGGCGCGGTACCGGTCGAAGTCGGTGACTTCCTCGGCAGCGAGGATCGTGTCGTCGATCAGAAATTGGCCGGTGAAGGTCTTCGGCTTCTCGAAGATCCGGCAGGCGGCCTCGGCGATGATCTCGGGCTTGCGCGAGCGGCGCATCATAGCGTCGCCGCCGAGCAGGTTCCTGATCGCGGCAGTGGCGATCGTGGTGCGCGGCCACAGCGCATTGACCGCGACGCGGCCGCGCAGTTCGCCGGCAAGGCCGAGCACCACCAGGCTCATGCCGAACTTGGCCATCGTATAGGCGGTATGCGGCGCGAACCATTTCTCCGCCATGTCGAGCGGCGGCGACAGCATCAGGATGTGCGGGCTCGCCGATTTCTCCAGGTAGGGCAGGGCGAATTTCGACACCATGAAGGTGCCGCGCGTGTTGATCGCATGCATCAGGTCGAAGCGGCGCATGTCGGTCTGCGCCACGCTCGTGAGCTGGATGGCACTCGCATTGTTGACGACGATGTCGATGCCGCCGAACTTCGCCGCGGTCTGATCGAGCGCGGATTTGACCGCCGCCTCGTCGCGCACGTCGACCTGGAGCGGCAGCGCGCGGCCGCCGGCCTTTTCGATGTCGGCTGCCGCGGTGTGGATGGTGCCTTCGAGCTTGGGATGCGGCGCGACCGTCTTAGCGGCGATCGCGACATTGGCGCCGTCGCGCGCCGCCTTCAGCGCGATCGCCAGCCCGATGCCGCGCGAGCCGCCGGTGATGAACAGTGTTTTTCCCTTGAGCGACATCGACACCCCTTTCGCCCTTCTCGGACCATCTTAGCCAACGCTCCGCCGCCCGTATTCTTTGCGGGCCCCCGGGTAGGCCCGTCGTCTCCTTGATCCCTCCAAAAAATGGAGGGGGACGGCGCGCCGTCAGGCGCAGCCTTCCTTGAAGTGCGCATGCCGTTCCCGGCATGCGGCGCCTTTCGGCGCGCCATCGCGGCGTTCTCCTTCCGGCGCCGGGCCGCGCTTTCGGCTCGGACCCTTGGCGTGCCGGAGTTGCCTCCGGCCGGCCGGGCCGACCACCATCAGCGAGCTCCTCGCAGGGGCCCGTAGTGGCCCCGGGCGGTGCCCCGGCGCCGCCCGGGTGCGTGGCTTGCGAGCTACGCCCGCGGGCGCCGCATCCTGCTCCATCATTTAGACGCCTCTAGATGACGCCCTCACATGAGCAGGACGCATGCAAGATAAGGCCGCCGCAACGAGCGGGGATAACTTTTTTCGCGTGCTCAAGTTGCCTATGTATTCGCGCGAGAGCGGGGCAAGTCGCCTCCGCTCGTTCCCGGGGAAGCGGGAATCCAGATGAAGAATTGGGGCTAAGAAAGCGCCGCCTGCGCGTTGAGGATCGAGTCCGCGCCTTCGGTGACGCTGCGCTCGAGGCCGGAGGCCTGCACCGCAATGTTCTCGGCGAAGAAGCGGGCAAGCGCCGTGCGCGCCGCGCCATCGCCGCCGCGCAACGCGGCGAGCGCCTGCTCGGCCAGCAGACAGCCGCCGGCCGCGTTGCCGAACAGCCGCAGATAGGGTGTCGCGCCGGCGAGCGCCGCGTCCGAGCCCTTTTGCGCCAGCAGCCATTGCGTTGCACGCTCGAGCGAGTCGACGGCTTCGGAAAGCCGCTTCGACGTTTCGCCGAAGCCCGGCGCGTTGCTGGCCGCGACCTGCTTCACGGTGCCGCGCAGTTCGTCGAGATAGCGCGCGACCGTCTTGCCGCCGTCGAGCGGCACTTTTCGCGCCACCAAGTCCAAAGCCTGGATGCCGTTGGTGCCTTCGTAGATCGCGGCGATGCGCGCATCGCGGAAATGCTGCGCGGCGCCGGTCTCCTCGATGAAGCCCATGCCGCCGTGAACCTGCACGCCGAGGGAGGCGACCTCGATGCCGATGTCGGTCGAAAAGGCCTTGGCGACCGGCGTGAGCAGCGAGGCGCGTTCGTGCCACGCCTTGCGTGCAGCTTCAGTCTTCTCCCGCAGCGAGCGGTCGATGGCGACGCCGGTGGCATAGCAGATGGCGCGCGCCGCGCCGGTGAGCGTGCGCATCGTCAGCAGCATGCGCTTGACGTCGGGGTAATGGATGATGGTGCCGGCGGCGCCCTGCTTGCGTTCGCGCGCGTAAGCCTCCGCCTGCTGCAAGGCGCGCTCGGCGATGCCGACGCCTTGCAGGCCGACGGCGAGGCGGGCGCGGTTCATCATCGTGAACATCGCGGCCATGCCCTTGTGCTCCTCGCCGATGAGGAAGCCGATGGCGCCGCCTTTGTCGCCGTAGACCATGGTGCAGGTCGGCGAAGCGTGGATGCCGAGCTTGTGCTCGACCGAATGCGCCCGCGCGTCGTTACGCGCGCCGTCCGGCATGAACTTCGGAATGAGGAAGAGCGAGATGCCCTTGGTGCCGGGCGGCGCGTCGGGCAACCGCGCCAGCACGAAGTGGATGATGTTGTCGGTGAGATCGTGCTCGCCATAGGTGATGAAGATCTTCGAGCCGGTGATGCGGTAGGTGCCGTCCTTGGCGCGCTCGGCTTTGGTGCGCAGCGCGCCGACGTCGGAGCCGGCCTGCGGCTCGGTGAGCTGCATGGTGCCCATCCACTCGCCGGTGGTGAGCTTGCCGAGATAGCGCTCTTTGAGCTCGTCGGTGCCGTAGGCGTGCAGCGCATCGATCGCCGCCATCGTCAGCACCGGGCCGATGCCGAAGGCCATCGACGCCGAGTTCCACATTTCGACGCAGGCGGCGTTGACCGCGTGCGGCAGGTCCTGGCCGCCGAAGTCGGCCGGCGCGGCGAGCCCGTTCCAGCCCGCCGCGGCCCAGGACGTGTAGGCGTCCTTCCAGCCGGGCGGCGTCGTCACCTTGCCGTCCTTGAACGGGGTGCCGAACTTGTCGCCGACGGTATTGAGCGGCGCGATGACTTCGGTCGCGAACTTGCCGGCTTCCTCCAGCACAGCGTCGACCGTCGCCTCGTCCAGCTCGCCGTAAAGGCCGTCCTGCAGCGCCGCCGAGAAGCCGGAGGCGTGTTTGAGCGCGAAGACAATGTCGGAAACCGGCGCGCGGTAGGACATGGGGCTAATCTAGCCCCGCGCCGGTGGCGGTCAAACGTGCGTTCGGAGGAGTTAGGATAACCCGGCGTTGATCGGACAGGGCGGCATCTATATGGTCCCGCGACCGCTTCCGGCGCGATCCGGCGCGGGTTTCCTGTTGCAGGTGTTGGGGCGTAGCCAAGTGGTAAGGCAGCGGATTTTGATTCCGCCATTCCCAGGTTCGAATCCTGGCGCCCCAGCCAACAAGTCCAGTCTCTTCAAGTACTTAGCGCGTTGCCGCGAAGAAGCCCGCAACACCGGGCCTTTCAAAATTGGCAAAGCGTCTCTGCGGTTACGAAGTCGAATTTTGATCGTCCAATCTTCTAAAAAATCTCCGCCGACAATTTGAATTGTTACCAAATTTCGGAGAACACGAGCGGAGATTAGTTTGTCTTCGACTGCGTGGCCGGCGTCGCAGTTATGCGCCTGCGGATTCAGCCTGGCTAATTCGAGTAACGAACAAGCCGTCAGTACAAGACGTGCGGCAGCCAGAGCGCGATCTGTGGATAGGCGAGCAGCAACGCGATCAGGACGGCATTGGCTAAGAGGAACATGGCGCTGCCGATGTACATTTTTCCGAGCTTGGCATCGGGCAATTGCGATTGCAGCACGAATAGGTTCATCCCCATCGGTGGATGTATGAGGCCGACTTCGATCAGCACCACCAACAACACGCCGAACCAGATCAGGTCATAGCCGAGGCTTTGCGCGAGTGGCGCAAACACGGGCACCGTTATCAAAATCATAGTGAGAGATTCCAGGAAGCTGCCAAGCACGATATAAAACATCACCACAACAATCATCACCGCCGTCGGCGGCAGATGCAGCGACACCACCCAGGCGGCAAGATTGGTCGCAATTTGCGTCTGCACGATGAAATAGCTGAACATAATGGCGCCGATTAGGATGAAGAACAGCATTGCTGTGGTGCGCGCGGATTCGACCATCGTCGTCGTGAGTTCGCGCAGGCTGAGTTGACCGGTTGCGCCGGCCAGCACGATGGTGGCGAATGTGCCGACCGCGGCGGCCTCAGTGGGACTAAACCAGCCCGCATAGATACCGCCGATCGACAAAAAGAAGATGAACAGCAGTTTCCACATGCCGATCGAGGCTTTTAACCGTTCGCGCCAGGGAGCGCGCGGCGATACCGGCGCCCAGTGCGGCGCGAACCAGGTCGCGATCTTGATGACGCCTATTTGCAGGCCGGCCAGCAGCAGGCCGGGGATCATGCCCGCGGCGAACAGCTGCGGAATGGATTGCACCGCGGTAAGGCCATAGAAGATCAGCATCACTGAGGGCGGAATAAGAATTCCGAGCGTTCCGCCGGCGACGACAGCGCCGAGCGCTAGCCGCTCGTCGTAGCCATTGCGGCGCATTTCCGGCACCGCGACATGGCTCATGGTCGCGACCATAGCCACCGACGATCCGGATACCGCGCCGAGTGCGGCGCAAGCGCCAACCGTCGCTGTCGCTAGCGTACCGCGACGTCCGCTGAACATGACGTTAATGGACTGGAACAGTTCGCGCGCCATTCCGGAATGCGCGGCCACCACACCCATCAACACGAATAGCGGAACGACGGATAGGTCATAAGCTGATGCGAAGGTGAGCGGCACACGGCCCAATACCTGCAACGCCTGCTCCCAGCCGTTGAGCGCGGCATAGCCCGCGGTACCGACAATACCGAGCGCAATTGCCACTGGCATGCGCAAGAAGATCATCGTCACCATGATGATGAAACCGATGATGCCGACGGTCTGCGGGCTCATTGGCCAGCCCGTCTTGCCACCAGCTGCCGCACGTTTTGGAGGAGAATGAAAGCCGCCGCCAATAGGGCCAGCGTGATGCCTGCTATCATCAGGGCCCAATGCACGATCATCGGCACCGAGAGGTCGGGCGATACCTCATGAAAATGCATCGAATCGGACGCCGGGCCGAACATTCGCCACGACAACACGACAAGAAAAACGAAGGCGGCAAGATTCGCGATGAGCTTGAGAATGTCGATGATTGCTCGCGCGGCAACATGATCGATAAAGTCGATGACGATGTTCTCGTTGCGCAGAAACACGTCCGGGATGCTCAGGAAGATTGTGCCGACCAGGAACAGCTGGACCAGGTCATAGGCGCCGGTGATCGGCAGATTGGCAACCGCGCGCAAAGTCACGTCGGCAACGGTGATCAACATCATCGCCGCGAGAAAGAGCGCGCTGCCGTACGAGGCAGCGCGCGACATCAACGAAAGAAGAGAGGACACGCGGGCCCGTCTAGGCTTTCCAGAACGAGTATGAGTCCTTGGCGGCTTTGTCGGCGGCCGCTTTCATGGCGGCGTGTACTTTCGTCCCTGGCAGGCCCTTCTTGTCGAGTTCGGACAGTACTCTGGCCGTGTCCTCGGCGCCGATCTTTTTGAATAGAGCGTCCTGCTCCTTCGACAGCGTGATCGGCGTGTCGCCGTTCTCCACGAGATATTTCTTGCCGGGCGCGTCGGCTGAATCCCATAGCTTGCCGATCTCGGCAATGCGCGGACGGGTGGTGTCGTCGATCAGCTTCTGCAACTCAGGCGGTAGCTTGGCGTAGGAGGCGGGGTTCATCACGACGCCGAAGCTCGAGACGTAGGAGTACATCTCGGTCGTGTATTTTACGAGGCCGCCGAGACGGAAGGCCGTATGCGCGCCGCCATAATCGACGAAGCAGCCATCGATTGTGTTCTTCTGCAGCGCGTCTGCAATGCCGCTGGGTGGGACGCCGACGGGCGTGCCGCCGAGGGCGGCGATGAAGCTTTTGATGGTGACAGACGCAAAGCGGATGCGTAGGCCTTTGATGTCCTCTACCGTCCTGACCGGTTTTGTCGTGGTGTGGAGGCCGCCAGGCTGATGGGTCAGCAGATATAAGATTTTCAGGCCCTGATGCTCCGGCTCCAGCAGCTTAAGCACCTCCGGATCATTGAGCGTCTTTGTCCCGATTTCAGCGCTGCCAACCATGTAGGGCAGCTGGATGATCTCCGTGAGCGGGAAGCGGCCGGGCGTAGCGCCCGCCAGATACCAAGTGATGTCGGCGACTCCATTGCGGGCATAGTCGACATAATTCTGCACCGGCCCCATCGTGTTGGCTGGGAAGATGGTGATGTTGAGCGCGCCGCTCGATGTCTTCTTCAGTTCATCCACCCAGTTCTGCAGATATTCGGCGAAGATGTGCTTGGGTGAAATGAAGTGGCCGAGCTTGAGGTTGTAGACATTCTCACTGCGTGCCACGCGCGGGGCCGCGACGAGGGCTGCGCCCGCGAGCAACGAGGTATTGAACTCTCGCCTGTTCATGACTTCCTCCCCCTTGAGCGCGGCTCATTGGCAGGCCGCATGCTTATTGCGAATAGTCTGCGCCGAAAAGAAACGCCCGACAACGTGCCGGGTGTTATAAGCTCTGTTGTTAGTGGGGCTTGTGCCCACCGTGAGTATCGACGCCCGCGGGCGCGACATATTTTAGCCGCCGGATGCTCGCCGGATCGGCCTTGGGCACACCAGTCACCGGACCGCCCTTGATGGTCACCCGCTCCATGTAGCGGCGCTGCGGGTAATAGTCGTGAACGGCGTAATGCTGGGTCGAGCGGTTGTCCCACATTGCGATGGTATGCGGCTGCCAATGATGGCGGAACTGATATTCCGGCACGAAAGCTTGGCGGAAGAGGAGGTCGAGCAGTGCTCGGCTTTCGTGTTCCTCCATGCCATTGATGCCGACTGTGAACTGCGGATTGACGAACAGTGCCTTCTTTCCGGATACCGGGTGCACGCGCACGACCGGGTGCAGCACTGGCGGGTACACCAGCTCGAAATGCTGGAGCCGCTTGCGCTCCTCCTCCGACTTACCGAACAGCGGGCGGAACGGCTTCATGTCATGGATGCCCTCGAGCCCTGAAATGAACTGCTGCATGCGATCGCTCAAGCCTTCATAGGCCGCCGTCATGCTCACATACATCGTGTCGCCGCCGACGGGAGGGACTTCCTTCGCCACGAGGATAGTGGCCATCGGCGGTTCGGCGCGGAAAGTCTCGTCAGAGTGCCAGACATCGGTGCCGTAAGGCGGTGTCTTCTCATCGTTCCTGAACTTGATCAGCTCGGGGGCATTCTTGCCCTCGTTGGGTGCGAAAGGATGCACGGTGAGCGGATTAAAGCGTCGCCCGAAATCCAGCAGATTGTCTGAAGAAATATCCTGGTCGCGGAAGGCGATCAGCTCGTGCTCGACGAGAGCCGCCTCGACTGCTCTGAACTGCGCGTCCGGCAGCGGCTTGCGCAGATCCACGCCGGTGATCTCCGCACCGAGGTGCACGCCGGTCTTCCGCACAGTCACACCTGCTTCCTCGGTGACGAGCGGCTTGCCCTGGTTGAATGCGAACGGCTGGTTCATGGGCGCATCTCCCTTTGGCTTATTACGGCTTTTGAGCGCGACATGATGCACCAAAACCGACACGGCACCGCGCTCTAGTCATTGCACTACGTTCATATATAATATGCATGTAATGCATATAAATGATCTCGAGTTTGGCGAAATCCGGCTGGTCGCCGAGCTTGCGAGCGTGCGCAAGCTGTCTGCGGCGGCGGCACGGCTCGGTTTGTCGCAATCGGCCGCGAGCCACGCGCTTGCGCGCCTGCGCAGGCGCACTGGTGATCCTCTTTTCGTGCGCGGAAGCGCGGGCTTCTATCCGACGCCCTATGGAGAGCGGCTGAGCGCCGCTGCGCGGCAGGCGCTTGATATCCTGCTCGATGGCCTTGCGTCCAATGCTCCGTTCGACGCGGCCTCAACCTCGCGCCGCTTCAATGTCTTTCTTAGCGACGTCGGGCAAATGGTGTTCCTGCCGAAACTGCTCGATTTCCTGGCGCGCGAAGCGCCGCAAGCGAGCTTGCGCGCCTGCCCGATCCCGCTGGACGATCCCGGGGCGCAGCTTGCCTCCGGCGAGGTCGATCTCGCAGTCGGCTTTTTCAGCAACCTTGCCACGGGCTTCCGGCAAAGCCTGCTGTTTCGCGAGCATTATGCCTGCGTGGTGCGCGCCGACCATCCCAATTTTCGTTCCGGCATGACGGTGGAGGGGTTCGCCAAATCGCCGCGCGCACTGGCCGATGCCAGCGGCATGGCGCATGCAGTGGTCGAGGCGGAACTACGCAAAGAGGGTCATGATGCCACACCGCGCCTTACGGTGCCGCAATTCATGGTGCTGCCGCTGGTGATCGCCAACTCGGACTTGCTGGTGATCATGCCGGGCCGACTGGCGAAGGCCTTCGCACAGCTCGTATCGATCAAGATTTTGAAGCCGCCGGCCGCGCTCAAGCCTTACGACATCAAGGTCTATTGGCACGAGCGCTATCACCAGGACCCGGCGAACCGCTGGTTCCGGCGGGCACTAATGGGGCTCTTTCGCGAATAACGAGCGCGCTTTTCAGCGCGCCGGTTAGTCCGGCGAAACTTACTTTTTCGCATCCAAAGAATAGCGTCCGGCGCCGAACGCGACGAATGCGAGCGAGCCGCCGATGATCGCCATGTTCTTGAAGAAATGCGACATCTGGTTGCCGTCGGCAAAATGCGTGTGCGCAATCAGCGAAGCGATCAGGACGTAGACCGCAAGAGCAAGCGCGACTATGCGAGTTTGATAGCCGACAAGCATCAGCAAACCACCGCCGAGTTCGAAGATAATCGCGATAAGTGTTGCGAGTGCAGGCACCGGTAGGCCCTTGCCGGCCATGTAAGCGGTCGTGCCGGTATAAGCTGTGATCTTGAAGTAGCCGTACACGATGAACAGCGATGAATAGAAGAGGCGGCCTACCAATGCTGCGTGGTCGGAGTGTTTCTCGAGGTTCATGCGTCTCCCCCTAGTCCGGTTTGGCCACCTCGTATCGGGCGGCTCTGCTTGAGGTTACCACGAAGGCAACGATCGGGGAGGAGTTGTCTCCGTCGATGGGCGCAGTCCCAACGAGGGCGACCATCCGGCTGTCGCATCTTGGCGGATATTCTCTCGACGCCGTGTCTGCTTGCGGCACACAACGGACGTCTGGCTGACATCTGCTCTACATTCGTCTCTGGCTTGGCAGGCGAAGCGAATGGACTAACCCACAAGTGCTGTTCAGGTGGCCAGCACCCCTCTCGCGAAAAAGTCTCTGCGGCTGTATTGGCAGTGAACCGGCCGGATTTCTCACAAGATTTCAAAGGTCGTTTTCGGAAAGGGGATTCGGCAGTTCGAACCCTGAGTGGTCAGCCAGCCAGTCGGGTCTCCACAGTTTTCCTCAACAGTGTCGCTAAATAGCCCGCCGTTGGCGGGCTTCTTGCGTTAGCCGAAGGCTCTCCGGGTCCCAAAATTGATATTTTCTCGGCACACCGTGGCGAAAATCTCCGTGCACATTCGGCGTAGTGGCCGATTTCTGGAGAAACGAACCGGAGACTGGGTTTGATTGCAGTGCGTGGCAGGGTTAGCAGTCGACAGGCCGCCAGTTGTCTGGATTTTCCCAGGCGGGAACAACATATCGGTCCAATGGATTCGCCAGTCAAACATCATTTCAATCCCGCCTTTTCCCTCCGGCCGTGGGCAGTGAAGGGCGGACAACTATGCGAGATGAGACGCATCAACGGCACTATTTCGCCCCGCCGCACTTATCCGACCTCTACAGGCTTTCGGCCAAATCTCTATCGCACCGAAGGCGTCGCTCCCGAGTTGGAGCAACATCTCGAAGTGAAGTTTATGAAGCCGCTAGACACAGCCGCTGCGCGTGCCCTTCAGAAGATTACGTCGGGCGACAATTCGCCTTGGAATAGCGAGCCGCGCAGCGCTTGGACGCTCTACATCATGTCGTTGATGTTTCGAAATCCCGAGACCGTGAAACTCATAAAGGATCACGTCGCCGAACTATGGGATGCCGGGGTGAAGGCTCTGGAGGAAAATTACGCCTCGCGACGTCTTCCTACCGATCCGGCGACCTTTGAAGAGTATTTTGCTCGGACCAACCCAGCAGCGCCCCAGCTCGGCGCGACCAATTTGCTCGCAGAGATCATCAATAATAAACAGGTCGGCCCGGCTATCTTCAAGATGCATTGGTCGCGCATCAATCTCCGCAACGCAAATATCACCTTGTTAAATTCCGATCGTCCGCTCGAGCGACCATTCAGTCTCGAACATCCGCGAGGCTATATCGCATTCCCGATTGGTCCGCGCATGATCTTTCTCGCGGCAAATGACCGCACTTTGGCGAAAAGAATTGGTGGTGGGAATCATAGCAAGGTCGCGAGGATGATGAACAAGACCGTGGTAAGCCAAGCGCGGCAATTTGTTTGGGGAATTGATGACTTACAACTTGAGTATGTCCGACGTCATATAGGCTCGGCGCCGGAGCGCGTAGTTATTACCGAACAGCAGCGGGCGGAAGCGATTGCGGCTGTACAGGGCAAAGCTTCCAGAGCTAAAAAATTAGAACTTCACGATCCAGCTCCACCTCTTGCTGCTGGCCAGGACGAAGGCCCGTGAAATATTCCATAATGGACGTTATGCAGCGCGCTCAAAACTCAACTCTCGCCGCTGTTCATCCCAATCCAGCGACAGGGCCATTTGTAGCTGGGACACAGTCAACAAGCTCGGCTGATCGCCGAACCAGACGCCGGGGGTCGTAATGGAGGTCACCGAAAGCGCTACGCCGGCCCGATCCATGTCCTCGATGGAGCGCGCAGGCGTCCAATCGAGCATCGGCCGTTCGCCCAATTGATGCTTGATGAGCGCAGCAACAAAGTCCGGTGGGGAGACATGGTGGTGCACATCGATGATACCCGACGTTCCGCCGCCTTGAGGTTGCGCCGAGGCGCCGCTGTAAACCCCCGGTGCGAGCAGACCTGCGGCTGCCGACGCGCCCAGCGACAAGACAGAACGTCTTGTCATACCCTCGTTCGAACAACACCGATCTTCCGTCATTTGATCCTCATCGGTGATGCAGCTACGGATCGCGGGCGGCGGACAAGAACCGGCGCTCGCGCGAACGCGAACCGTCAGGCTGCCAGCTTAGTTTCATTGCTGCCGATCACCGGCAACCCGAGGCTTTTCAGGAGCTGGTACAGTTTGTCGACTTCCTGCTGCTTCGGCTTCGGCATCGGCGAGCGCATGAACGGATTGGGGATCAGCCCACGCAGCCAAGTCGCCGTCTTGTAGCGGATGTGCAGACGGCCCATGTCGGCGACGTATTCATGTAACTGCACAAGTCCGCCGTCCCAGATCCGGCGCGCCTTGTCGATGTCTTTCGCATCCCACGCCTCCAGGTGATCGAGCATCGGCTCGAGCGCGAAGTTCCAGAAGCCCGACAGCGTGCCGTCGAACATCCCTGTCGCTTTGTACTCATGAAACCGCGAGGCGAGCGCACCCATTATCGCGACATGATGGTTGAGCCCGCGCAAGCCGTTGGCAATCAACCGGAAGCCGTCGTACATATACGTCATCTTCCAGCCGACCACATTCGGCACCTCCCGGCAGATGCGCAGCGTCGCTTCGAGAGGCAGGCCAGGATAGAACGGCGGCTTGGCGCCGCCGACCGGATGGGTGACGATGGGCAGGTCGACCACGCGGTCCTGCGCGATGATCTGGTCGAGCCAAATCTCAGGATAGTTGTCGGCATCCCAGCAGGAGGTGACGTCCTGTGCACCGCCGGGGGGAGTGACGAAAATTCCGTTCACGCCCATCGCTTTGCAGTCTCGTGCAGTCTCGATAGTTTCGTCCGTCGTCATCGCCCAGGTGCCCGCGAGAACGGGGACCTTGCCACTAACCTCTTCCATCGCGATTTCGAGGACGCGCCGCTTCTCCTCCCGCGTAAGATAGAAGATCTCGCCGGCCTCCGGATTGATGCAAAGGCCGCCGCCCATGCGCACGAACTTCTCGTTTTTCAAGAAGTACTGCAGGAAACTACGATAGGCGGCCTCATCAATCTTCATTTGCCGATCGAAGGGCAGCAGCACAGCCACGTACAGGTGATCGCCGACATTCTTGGGATGGGATTTCATAGGCGTCTCCAAGGTTCGATTACTTCTGCTATCTGCGAATTCTCAATCCAGCGATTTGGCGTCGATCAGAACGAAAGCCACCATGCAAGGCGCATTCGATCGGTTGGCCCAGGCGTGATTGGTTCCGCGCTGGATCAGCACGTCGCCCGCAACCATCTTGGTTTCGCCTTCGTCCATCACCGCCCAGATTTCCCCCGACAGTACGACGGCGTAGTCGAGCGAGCGGGTGCGGTGCATGTGGGCATGCCGGACCGGCCCGCCGGTGTGCGCGGCCTTGGCGGTCTCATCGATGGCGACGGAGCCGCCCATCGCGGCAGCCTTGGCCGCCCAATCCTTGTCCGGCGGAAACTGAACGACCCGGAATACGCTGCCGTTCACCGGCGGCGCGACCTGGACGGGCAGACCGCACAAATCCTCGCTGGTCCCGGCGCCGGTATCAGCCGGTGTGGTAGTGGTCTTCCAAAAGTCGGTCACCGCGAAGTTCGGCTGGCCCATGATCGGCATCACATGCGGCGACACACCGTCAGACAGAATTACCGAACGGCCTTGGGCGTCGTGACCCGTAACGATGCGCCGAAAGCGCTTGATCTCCGCTCCAGGTTTTACCGGCGTGACTTGGCTATGTTCACTCATGAGGACTCCAAATCAGAGCATTATTGCGGGATGACGGGCAGCAGCAGGTGCGATGGCCGCTGTGCATCGTGGTAGACCTTGTGCAGCGTGGTGCGGCTGCTGCAAATGTGGTTCGGCACATATTCGGCATTCGTGGCGCCACCAATACCGGTGGGCATGTCGGCGCTCATAATCTCCAGGCAGATGCGGTGACCGCGCCGGAACAGGTTGGCCGTCGCCATGATTTCGATTGCATAGTTCTCGATGGCCCCGGGCGTGACCTTCTTCTGTGCATCGCGCGTCAACGGGTGCCAGGGCCTCCACGGCTTCGAGCGATACGGGTCGATCTCGCGATGCGATGCCTTGAGCCAGCCGCGCGTCACCTCGCGTTCGGGCAGGTCGCGGGGTATTTCACGCTCGCCTTCGCGCACCGTCCGTACTGAGCCATCCGGTCCGACATCTTTGAGGCTGACGATCCAATTGGTGTCGTCCTGATCGATCTCGGCAAACAGATTCAGCACCGCGGGGCCGGCAACCAAAAGATCCTGCGGCAACGGGTCGGTCAAATAGCGCAGTTTCTGAACCGTGTTCGTCTGCGTCGGCGGCATCTGCACGAAGGCATCCGGCGGTAATTCATCATCGGCGCTCGACGGTGTGAACGGCGCGGTCCGCAGACGTTCCCAATTATTCAGATAGAACTTAGTCCATTGCGTTTCCGGCAACGGCCAGTCGCTGCCGGACCGCCATTCATTAGCGCCCATAACCCAGTAACGCACCGGCGGTTCGTCCATGATGCCGGTATTGATGTTCTTGAGCCAATGGTCGTACCAGCGCAGGATCTCGCTGTGCAGCGAATGGAATGGCCGCTCTAGGTGCGCCGGCCCGGCGAATGCCAACTTTTTCGGCCCACGTAGACGTTCGAAGTAGTTTTGGGCGCCATTGAGATGCGTTTTGTAGGTGTAAGCGTACCATCCTGCGCCGGTATAGCTCGGCACTTTGATCTGTTCGATCGCCTTCTCGGCCGTCTCGACCGCAGCCTCCTTATCGTAGGGGTCGACCAGAAGATCGAAATACGGCGGCATATGCTGACCCTTCTGGGTCAGCACGTTGAAGACATGCGGATACATCCGGTAATCGGGATTCTGCATGGCCGCACGCCAGAGCGCTTCGCGTTCGCCCGGTAATTCGCCCGGCTTGCCCTTGTTCTGGTGTAAGGCAGCGAAGTGCATGATCAGGTAGCGAAAAAAGTGCAGCACACCGCCAGGATATTCCTCGCGGAAACTACCCAGCGTCCCGAGCGCGCCGCGCGGATCGAACGGAAAAATTGCCTTCAGGTGCGGCGGATTCTGTTTGGCGACGTGGAACTGCTCGGCGCCGAAGCCGGAAATGCCGACCATGCCGACATTGCCATCGCACCATGGCTGCTGCGCAATCCATTCGATCAGATCGTAGCTGTCCCACTGGCGGCTTCCGCCGCCGTCGGATTTGAAGATGCCGCGTGGCGATCCGATGACATGGACGTAGCCGCGCGAAACGAAGAACCGGGTGTCGCCCGCCTCAAGGAGACCGGCCCATAGCGAGGACCACGCTGGCTGCGGGGGCAGCGAGGCGGCGACCTCCGGCCCCTGCAGATCCTTGTTGTAGATAGAGAACGCGAGCAGTGCTGGAAACTTCTCCGTCGAATTTGGACGATAGATATCGATCGAAAGATTGACGCCGTCGCGCATTGGCACGGCAACGTCCTTCTGCGCAATCATCCGTTCATGAGTGGGTGGACGATCATAGTCCACCGGAAGGCGGTCACCCGCAGCCGGCAGCATCACCCGCGTCTCGTCTGACATGGCTAGATATTCTCGATCTCGATGTTACGGCAGTACAATCTTTTTCGGATCGAGCTGGCTGCGGTATAGCTTCAGTTCTTTCCCGACGTTCAAAAAGAACGTGAGGTCTTCCGGCCGCGCCTTGTTGTTGAAGGTTGGGAAGCTCGGAGAATTGTAGCCAATATATTTTTTCTCGATGGCCTTGGCTTCCTCAGGGTTATTCCGGATGAAGTTCAAACCCTCGTCGATGGACATGCGGAAACCTTTCACGGCCTCGGGATTTTTCTTCGCCCAATCACCGCTCGCCAGCCAGCCGCTGACCAGCACGTCCGGATTGACCTCGGCGAAGTACTCCGCGGCGATATAACCAGTTTTGGTCGCAACGATACGCGTGCGCAGCGGGTCGACGATGGCCACATAGTCGACGCTCCCGCTCTTGAGCATGTCGGGCAATTGCGGCAGCGGGCCCTCGACCACCTTTACCTTGTCGAGCGGGACGTGGTTGTTGACGAGCCACTTGCGGAACATCACGTCGATAACGCTATTGATGCCCGGCACGCCTACTGTTTTGCCGATCAAATCGTCGGGCTTGGTATATTTGATGTCGCTGCGGGCGAGCAGACTGATGAACGGATGCTCCTTCGTATGCCTGGCGGCGCCGGCGATCAGCACGAGATCAAGCCCACCGTCATCGGCCTGCAGCACCACCGGGATCGTGGTCATCCCAATCTGAATGCTACCTGAGACGACGGCCGATGGAATATTGGAGACGACTGGAATCTTGACCAGAGTTGCGTCGATATTGTGCTTGTCGAAGATGCCTTGGTCCTTCGCGACATACGCGGCGAGAAAGTCGGTAGCCGGCGGATAGCCGATGGCGACTTTTGTCGGCTCCGCGACGGCTACTGCCGGCAGACCGAAGATCAGCAAGGATGCAAACGTCAAAACAGTCCGAAGCGCCCTCATTTAACCCTCCCATTGTTATGTACGAAGATTGCGCCAGCGCAGCACGCGCCATTCCAAGAACTGAATCAGGTGATTGGCGGCAAAGCCTAGCAGGGCCAGCATGATCAACCCGGCATAGATATCTGCGCTCCGATAGAAACGCTGAGCTGAAAAAATGTCCCAGCCCAGGCCCGGCAGCGATGATTGCATCTCGGTTACCACCGCAAGAATGAGCGCGATGGCGAGGCTGACGCGTAGCCCGGCGACGATATCGGGTAGCGCGGACGGGAACGCGATCTTGCGGAGAAAGTCGTGTCGGCCAAAGCCGAGCACCTGCGACACATTGATTAATTCCGGAGAGATCGACGAAAACCCATGGACACTGCCGAGTAGCACGGGCCATATCGCGCCAAACGCGATTACGGCAACCGACATTTTGTTCGATAACCCGAGGAACAAAATGGCGACCGGGATAACGGCAGACGCCGGCAGCGGACGAATGAATTCGAGGGTCGGATCAAGGAGTTCGCGCGCTAACCGCGAGGTGCCGATCGCTGCGCCGAGCACAATGCCTAGAATAGAAGCAAGCAGCCATCCAACAATCATACGCAAACTGGTCGCCGCGAGCGGCAACCAGAGGGAGCCGTCGGCGAGGCGTTGTTGCAGCACCGTAAGCACACGCAGCGGCGACGGAAAGAAGATAGGCGAAATCAGATGCGCGTCGGCGAGCAACTGCCACGCCATTACCACTGATAGCGCAAAGCCGAATGCGGCCAGCGTGATTGGGTTGAAGAGCCGCCTCATAGCGGCCTCCAGACGGCCGCTGGGCCGCGACCGATATGGCTCAGCACTAGGTTCAACACGTAGCCCAAGAGGCAGAGCCAGACGAGCTGCGCCCACATTAGGCCGATCCGCAGCGACTGTTCGGCCAAGATTAGGCTGTAGCCGAGGCCGCGGGGATTGAGCACGATTTCGACGGTGACCGCGACCACAAGCGAGATGGCAGCGGAAACCCGCAGGCCGACGTTAATCCGCTCGAAAGCCGCAGGCAGCACGATTTTGGTCATCCGCTTCCAGAGCGGCAATTCCAAGACTGTAGCAATTTCAAGCAGTCGTCCTTCAACTGCACGAACGGCTGCGATCGTGACGATAAGGATCGGCCAAACGCATGCATATGCAACGACGCTTGCTTCCAATCCGATGCCAAAGCCAAACACCATCAGAGCGAGCGGCATGAAAGCGATAGCGGGGATCGGCCGCAGGCCTTCGACCGTCGGTCCGGCGATGCGCTCAGCCGCCGGCGAGAGGCCGAGGATGGTCCCGACCGCGATACCGATAATGGCGGCAATCGCCAGGCCAAGCAGCGCCGTTTCGCAGGTTTGAAGCGTGGCGAGCAGCAAGGAGCCGTCGCGAAGGGCAGCATATCCCGCCACAGCAATATCCGACGGGCGCGAGAGCAATTCCAGCGTCAGCAGCCCGGTGCGACTTGAGGCCTCCCAGATAACGAGAAAAGAAGCCGGGATGATTGCTCCGAGCAACAGGCGTCGCATCAGCCTTGCCCCTCATTCTGAGGAGCAAGCCGGGAACGTTCGTGTAACAGCAATTTGAAGAGGCGATGTCGGTAAGCAAGAAAGCGAGAATCCTCCCGCGTCGTGAGCTGATTGCGCGGCCGCGGCAGTTCAATTTCGATGCTCTCTTTAACGCTGGCCGGTGAACCACCCAGCACGACGACGCGATCGCCAAGATATATTGCCTCTTCGAGGTCGTGCGTGATGAAGACGGTTGCGATGTGCTTGTCTGCCACAAGGTGCAGGATCTCATCCTGCAGGGTCTGCCGGGTCATCGCGTCGAGCGCTCCGAATGGCTCGTCCATCAGCAACAGCTTCGGGTCCTGCGCCAAACACCGGGCGATCTGCACGCGTTGCTGCATGCCGCCGGACAGCTGACTCGGAAACTGATCTTTTGAGTTACTCAAACCCATTTTGCCGAGCAGTTCGTCGATAATGCCGTCCTGCTTTGCGGCGAGGACATTCCGCGCTTCCAGGCTGAGCGCCACGTTGCCGCGCACGGTGCGCCAGGGCAGTAGTGCCTTCGAATAATCCTGAAAGATGATTGCGCGGTCGCGGGACGGACCGGAAATCTCGGCTCCCTCGAACAAAACTTTGCCCTCGTCCGCGCGGGCAAGCCCCGCGAGGACGCGCAACAACGTCGTCTTGCCCGAGCCTGATGAGCCGACGATACAAACAAATTCGCCTCGACGGACACTGAAATCGATCGATTCCAATATTGTTCGTGTGCCGAAACGAACACTGATCTTAGAAATCGACAATGCGGATAAGTTCGCTCCACCCGGGCGCACAGCGGCGAGGTTCTTGCGCAACGCTTGCACCTTGGCCCTCCCCTGGGCTGTCGATCAGCTCCGCCTGATGCTCCTGGGAGCTTCCTTTTTTTGTCGAACTTGTTCATAGTTGAACATGTTCATTATTCTGTCAAGCGGGCGACGTGGAAGCCGGCCTTGCGAACAAAAGAGACACCAATGACCGACGCTACGCTCGCTTCCGCCGACGGCCTGCGCGCGCGCAACAAACTCGACAAGCTGCGACGCATCAAAAAGGCCGCCCAGAGTCTCTTCATCGC
The DNA here is from genome assembly GCA_963742095.1 of uncultured Alphaproteobacteria bacterium. GTDB lineage: Bacteria > Pseudomonadota > Alphaproteobacteria > Rhizobiales > Xanthobacteraceae > Pseudolabrys. Next base: position 77,621 of record CAVUKJ010000001.1, on the reverse strand, counting down.
CAAAGGCTTTGATGACACGACTATGCGCGAAATCGCCGTGCGCGCAGGCGTAGGTCTCGGCACGATTTTCCTCTACGCCAAGGACAAACGCGATCTGCTGTTCCTCACCATCAACGAGCCGCTGCAGCACATCACGCGGCAAGCTGAGGGTGCGGTCGATCCGAAAGCACCGCTGATCAACAACCTGCTTGCAATTGCGAAATTACATTACCGCTTTTTCGGCGAGCAGCCTGCTCTGGCCCGGCTAGCACTGCGTGAAATGATTTTCTACGACTCCGGCACGCAAGCCGCCTCGTTTCAGAAGACACGCGAGCGGCTGATCCGGCTATTCGGCCGTACCATCGAACTCGCGATTGCAAATGGCGAGACCGCGCCGACCGAACCGCCGCTGTTCGTCGGGTGGACGCTATTCTGCATCTTTCAGGTTGAGTTGCGACGTTGGCTGGCAAGCGACGTTACGAATCTTGCCATCGGCTTAGAGCAACTGGAACGTGCTTTCCGCATGCTGATGGCCGGTTTGGGCCTTACGGCAGCACACCGCCGGCGCGAGCTAGCGACAAATCGTAGGCGCGCAAAGTCGTGAAGTTAGTGGCGAGGGCGAGCGAAAGATGAAAATCTGTGACGCTATGAGGGGCTCAGCCGCAATCAAGTTACGTGGTATCGCCCGTATCTTCTAACCGACCGCGCAATGCCGGGTGGCGCACAACATCCGCAGCTTGGTTACCGTGATGTCCGCTTTGGGTCATTCGCGACCGACCTATTCGACGCCGGCGCCGCCCTTCGAGCAGTGGACAAAGGCGTTGGCGGATGGAATGACAACTCACTATTTAGGCTTATGGAAATATGTCGAGCCAATAGTACCAACATTCCTCGTCTGGTAGTCGGCCCAAGCCAGCACGATGGCGAATACAACGAACACCACAATGATCCCGGCAACGATGATGGCAGTTTCTGTTGGCATTGCTTTTCAACTTTCTTTGGCAGTGGAGCGATAGTGAGAGGTCAACCCGCAATGTTGGCAGATGTGGACGACACCATTCTCAGTTTTCGCAGTCTGCATTGCGACCTGGCAGGCTGGACAGGACTTCGGTGGTTCGGGCTTAGGGAGTTGGTCCACCGGCAGGCAAATACTAATAACCGCCACATGGTCCAATTACGGATGTTTACGTGATGCGTGGGCCATCAGCCGAATGGGCCGGTCGGAGGTCACAAACGGTGCAATGTCCGCATTGCCCCGACAACGGACACTGGCCACGCGCATTGAAATGTCCGCTAAGGGTCATTAGCGGACATGCCGCGCTCAAATCGCGATCTCCGCTTTACCCCAAATAGCGACCACAAAAGCGGACATCGGGCTATAGCGAGGATTACCGAGGGCTCGCCGCGTCGGTCCCCGACATGTCGTCCATGCAACGAGGATAGGGGCATTGCTCCGCTACCCGCTCCGGCAGAACCAGCGTCGCCAGCCAGAGCACGGCCGCGACAACAAGCGCGAATGAGAGCGTGAACCGCAACAACTCCATTCGCTCCCACAACGATACATCGCGCGCGTCTCGGCGAGGCGAGGAGCCGGTCGCGCGAGTTTTACGATTAGCCTTCTGCTTGGTCATGTCAGTTTTTTTTCAAGGCCGCGCCGAGAATAATTTGACTGTTTTCAAAAACTTCCGTCATGCTCACGCGCCCCTCATGTCACCGGAGCAAAGCCCTCGTTGCGGCCAACGCTGCAATGACGGCCGCCACGCCAAGGCGCGCTGCCGCTACGGTTGCTTTTTCTTTTCGATGTGGACCTTGTACCCAATAAAGCCGCCGAGCGCCGCAATGATGACGGTGAGGACGACCAAAAATGTAGTGGTGTCTAAGACCATGCGGCCCCCCCGTTTTGGCGCGAAGCAAGCGTGCTCCGATTGGGGCCGCCCGTCTAGCATCTACCGCGACCAAGGCGGGCGAGAGGTCACGCCATAATAGGAAAAGCCCGCCAACTGAGGCGGCTAAGTTGTCCCCCTTCCTTACCCAATCTTGCCGCCGGGCTTCGGAAAGGCGGCTTGAATAACGGCTCGACTATGCTGCAATTCGTCGGCTTGTTTCTGATATTCGTCGCCCATCTGAACGAGATGGCGCTTGGTCGATAGATGCAGTGTTGCCCGCGCTTGCGCGTAGCAATCCTGCGCGAGTTTCAAGAGGTCATCGACTTTCGCCATGACCGCATTGCTAGCAAACACCCAGAGCCGCACTTTGAGACAGGTCAATTGGACAAACAACAAAAGAGGCCGTGCGGAACAGCCAAAAAAGGGGCCTCTGCGTAAGGGGCCTTTAATTTACGCAAGAGTTATTTCGCTCTCGTGCCACGGACCGCGCGAGGCGGGCAGCCTAGTTGAGTGCGTGTAATCTGTAGGGCGGCTCATCTGCACCGGCGTTGAGTTGCTCCCTTAGGAGAGCCAATGCCAGCCATTCTTGGGCGGCATATAACAACTGGCTTTCTAGTTCCGGCGCATCCTTCGCAATCGACATAAGAATATCTGCGCGCATCCGACATTCGCGAATGATTTTCATGGTGCCCACAGGGACCAACCGCACCTCAATCGGATTGGGGTTAGCTGTCTGAGCGAAACAGCACACAAATCCGCTTTGGGTCATTAGCGGACATGAAGCCGTCAATCGTCGATGTCCGCTTTACCCCCGTAAGCGGACATTCGTCAGCGCTAACGGCATGTCCGTTAGGCGCCAATAGCGGACATGATCATGCGGCACCAATCGGGTTATAAATATATATGAGCCTCCCCGAAATGGAGCATTCGCAATGCCGCTGCAACAAGGCGAGGTCAAGGGTTACGACTTCAATCGGTCGGTCGTCGAGTTCACGATGCTCAATCAGGGCAATGTAATTCTGTGCGCGATCAGCACCGCAGCGATGGACGATCTTGAAGGCAGGCGCAACGTGAGGCCAGATCAGCGCGTAGATCAATTTATGCGGCTGCGCGAAGTGATTGAAGAGCGCGCATCGCGTAAGTTTTTCGAAGAGCAAACCCAGTCCAGCCAGCCCGTTTTATTGCGAGTCACCGATTTTCATAAATAATCCGCCCATGACTGTCGGCCCCATGTCCGCTTTAGTCCTGAAAGCAGACATTCGCCCGCGTAGTCGGAATGTCCGCTAAGTGCCAATAGCGGACATGCGTCCGCCGTTTTACGGCGACGCCAGATCGCATTTTGCGCCGGATACTAGAGAAAAAGAGGCGGCGCTTTGAACGCGGCCTCGTTAGTTGTTTCAAGGTTCAGCTTTACGTTTGGCCAGTTAGAATTGCCATTTAACACCGGTTGACACCCCCACGAGGATAGTTCCTGCGTAGCAATGCGGTCCACTGACGAGGCCACCTGCCGCATTGAAGGCATCGTGACAATCGGGAGTCACAGCTCGTCCACCTGCACCGAGATCGTAATGCGCGTCTGGTCCGTTGAAGGTCGCTGCGCCGGTGAGATACCACTTGCACGTCAGCGCGGTCGGTTTCTGAATCGGGAACCATGCGCGGTTCCCGGTTCCGCAGGAACAACGCTGCCTCGCGGAACGTTACGCAGACATTCAATAGTTTCATGGAGGTCTGTGCTATGTCGCTCAGAAAATCGATCTTCCTTGCCGGGCTCATGGCTGCGGCGCTTTCAACGACGGCTTCGGCCGCCATCATCGCTTCGGCCACGACATCGCTGAGCATCCGCTCTGGCCCTGGCCCGCAATATCCGGTCGTTGCCGCGATTCCGGAAAGAGGCAGAGCGACCATCATTGGCTGCATCGAAGGCAGCTTGTGGTGTCGGGTGAGCTTCAACGGCCGGCAAGGCTGGGCCTATTCGAAATATCTGACGGCGACCCTGTCGGGCCGCTCGCTCGTCGTGTCAGAAGGCATCAGGCAATTCCCGGCAACAACCTATACCGCGCCAGTCGCGACCGTCGGTAGCGCCGCGCCACCGCCCGTCGTGACCGGAACGATCGTCGATCGCACAGCGACAGGTGAACCGTTGGTCATCACACCACCCGACACCGTGCGCGACTACGTCGTCGGCCATCCGGTGCAGCCGGTCTATCTCAACGGCGAGGTCGTGATCGGCGCCGGCTTGCCGCCAGAGGTCGCGCTCTCGCCAGTGCCCGGCTATCAGTACCAGTACGCCTATGTAAATGGCGAGCCGGTGCTGGTCGAACCGCAAACCCGCGAAGTTACCTACGTCTATCGCTGAACGAGCTTCACCACCGCGCCGGTCAGTTTGCGTAACTCGTCCGGCGCGATGGTGAACGCCGGCGTGAGATAGATGAGACTGTGTCTGCTAAGTGCCAATAGCGGACATTGCACGCTTGGTTTCAAATGTAAGAGGCCGCCAACTGGGGCTGCCCTCGGCAAGTTTCTTGAAACAATTTCGTCAACGTGCTGCCGTGGAACTACACAGCGCGGCGCCACCGCCGTTGATTTCCAGAGACAGCCCTGTCTTCAGCGATAGCAGTAGCAACCGACCTTATGACGGCTGTCATGGAGTAGCCCCTGAACGCTCGTTGCGCTCTTGGTTGAACAAACTGTCAGGAAAATATTCGGAACGAATGACGCCATGGGAACGTTTGAGGGGTAGGCAACACGGAGTGCTCCCCATGAAGAAATTGATTATTTCGTGCATCCTGGCAGCGGTCGCGGTCGGCTTCGCAGGATCAGCTTCGGCTACTAGCGCAAAGCATAAGGTCTCGGCTGATGTCCAAGCTTCGTGCAAGGCTCAAGCGGCAAAGAAGTACTCGGCCATTCATTTTCTCAAGCGACGCAATTTCGTAAACAGCTGCGTTGCGGAACGGTCGAAGGCCCACAAGACGCAAGCGGCGAAAACTGAGCCGACGGGCAAGGCCGCTCCGTCAACGACTGGGCAGGCTCCCAAGAACTGAGCAAAAAACCCCGCTTCGGCGGGGTTTTTCTTGGTTGGTCAGGCCAGAATAAAGACGCGGGCGGTTCCGAGCGCATTCGAAGCGCATCGGCGTCAATGCCTAACCGGCGCCCGACACGCCACCGCCATCAGAAATGAAACCCTCTGATATGGACGTGAAAATGGAATTGGGACGGCCGGTGCGGCATCGATCGTCCGTGCTCGCTGGGCTGTGCGTCCGGCGGTTCATCGACAGTATCATCATTATCGGCGCCGGAGCCCACGGTCGCCTCTGACTGCGCCTCGACCCTGCGCGCCTCAGGCGGCAGCGGTGCCGGCGCCACATTTTGCGCGGTGCCGTTCGTCGCCTCGCCTTGCGTCGTCGATTGACCCTCGACTGCCACGACGGGGACGGCGGGAGCCGGGGTTGGCGACAGCGTGTCGTCGGGTGCGGTCTTCTGCTCTGGCAACGCCGTCGGAGCAAGGTTGGTCGTGGCTGTCTTGGCTTCAATGCGCGCCAGGCAGCGTTGCTCGATGTTCGGCCAGACTTGCTGCTCACAGGCAGCGTTGATGGGTGGCCTCGCGCCAACGAAGCGCACCGATGTCGAGTCCGCGCCGTTAACGCTAGCAAGCGGCAGCAGACGGGGCGGTTGACCGACCGGCAGACCGAACGCCATCAGCAATTCGCCCGTCATGATCGCAAGGATCCCGACTAGGATCACGCTGGTCGCAACGCGGGCATTGCCGCGGTGGTCGAAGATGAGCGCGTTTTGCGAGACTTTGGACATCGTCGGCATCGTCGGTAGGCGCCTCGTCGGATTAGAGTGGCGCGAAGCTCGGAACAAACGCAGCAGCCGGGGCTGAGGTCACCTGATTTGTCGTGACTTCATGGGTCGAGGGTGGCGGGGGAACAACTCGTCGATGGACGGGCATTTCGGCGCGCAGCTGCGCGCCGTCCGGCCTTGCGACCAACGCTTTGAGCGCGGCTTCGGCCTTGGCATTGGGCTGCCGGTTGTCGTCTGCAGCAATGACCGGCTGTTTGACGACCCGGGCAAGATCGGATCTCGCGTCGTTGTCGAAAACAATGGGACCAGTAATGAGATAAATCGGCGCTGCAAGCACCGCCATGCTGAACAACAGGATGCCCATATAAATGAGCACCGAGCCAAAGAGCCCTTCGTCGTCCGCGCTATCCATTGAAGTTCAACGGGCGCGCCGGGTCTTTGTTCCTGGTGACGCTCTAAGGTGAAACGCCTGCTTGGCTTGCGGCTTACAACCGGGAAAGCAAAAATGTGATGAAACCAGCAACCTGAGCCGTGCCGGCGCTCTATACGTTCTCGCGTATGCAACAGCGGTCAGAACCTGACAGGCCGGCAGAGCAAAGATGATCTTGAAGGTCTATGGCGCGCGCAAAAACATTGTGCACGCAATTTAGATCACGTCGTCGATATTGTCGCGCGATTGCTATTATCAAGCCACGCGCGAGGCACCAGTTATGAGCCCCGAGTGTGTTGCGCTAGGACCAGCCCTTACTTCGTGTCCGTTGTCTTGCCCAGCCGGCGTCGATCATCCGTTTGATCAGTGAGAATTACCATCGGCCTCCCCGCTTCACTAACCGCACGATCACCAGCAAAAGAACAGCGCCGATCGTCGAGTTGATGATTGCCCTGATTAGGCCAACGCCGAGCCCTATGCCCAGCCGGGGCAGCAGCCAACTCGCGATAAACGCGCCGACAATGCCAATGGCGAGATCGCCGATAAGCCCAAAGCCGGTGCCATCCACGATCTTACCGGCCAGCCAGCCAGCGATAAGGCCGACCACAAGAATGGCCAAAATGCTTTCGTTCGAAAGATACATCCCCGAGCCCTCCCATTCACTAGTCCTAACGATCGCGCGTTGCCTTGGTGGGTGCAAGGCCAGTGACTGGGCACACTACTAAACAGCCGCTTCGTGCCAAAAGCAGACGTTCTACGCGAGGCCGCCAACTGAGTTGGTCCTACTCGACTTCGGCGGACGGGCTTCCAGCGCGGCAATGCGTCGCTGACGACGCTAAATGCGTCTCGCGTTCAATTGCAAGGGTCTTCCAGGTTTCAGCCATTTTGGGCGAGCATGGCCCTGTGCTCCGGATTTCTATCGTTGCGGGCGAGCACCCGACATTCGTCAGCGTGCGCATGATACTCAGACGCTTTTTTCAATGACGCTCCCTCAGCCGCTGTTCACCTGCCTACTTAACAATTTAATAGTGCTGATTTTTTACCGTCGCGGCAGCAACCTTTCATGTCGCCAAATGTTCCTTAGTTGATCGCATTCCCGCGACAAAACGGAGGAGCATTATGAAAAAATCGAACATTCTTGGCTGCTTGATGGTCGGCGCAGCTTTATTGGCAGCCCCAGCCTTGGCAAATGCCGCGTCTGAACACGGTACATTTGTTAGCAAGCAGTCGGCCAATGAATGGCTCGGGTCGAAACTTATCGGGGTCAACGTCTATGATACGCAGAAGAACAAAATTGGCGACATCAGCCAGCTTTTGGTCGACCGCGATGGCAAGATCCAAGCCGTGGTGATCGGCGTCGGAGGCTTTCTAGGCATTGATAAGAAAGATGTCGCTGTGCCGTTTTCATCCCTGCGGTGGGTTGCTCAGGAGTTGGCCGACACTGGCAAGCGCTCGACGACGGGCGCAGCCGATTCCAACAAGACTGACGCCGCGAAGGGCTACCCGGACCACGCCATCTTGGGCATGACAAAAGACCAGCTGAAAGCTGCGCCCGATTTCCATTACGCCAGTGATACAAAATCGGACAATAAATAAATTGGGTGAAATCCCCGGATTAGTCCGGGGATTTTTTTCGTCCGAGCGGACCCCCGACGTTTGAAGACACAGGCAATCGATGATCGAACACAGCAAGGCTCGAATGGAACTGTTTGGCTTTGCGGGGATTGTCTCGTGCGGCGGGGAAGGAAACCTCGATTATGAATTGCAAGAAAACTACGACCCATTCTCTCGTTGACACGTGCTGGACATTTTTGCGCGACAATCCTGAACTGGTGACGATGATGGCGTTTGAACTCGGGACGCTGGCGGGTAATGTTGTGCGGATTTCCGCCGAAAATAAAAAATATCTCAAAAGCCGGGCTAAAAAAATGCCCGAGGCCATTCGGGATGCAATGCCAACAAGGTTGTCGAGCGCACTAAAGTTTTTGCCGGCGCCTAAGCTGCAGCCAAGCAAAGGGACGCAAAAGAAACATTCACCGCAGCGAAAGGCAAAGCGCGCGGCTTAGCGCGTCACGGGAAACACCCGTACTTGTTTCAGGAGCTTATTGTGGCAACTCGTCGGAAAACAGCTTCCAAAACCGCGCCTCATCGGAAGGTATCTGGACGAATCCCCAAAGTGGCCGATTCTCAAGACTTGGTGCGGATCGCGGAACGTGCGGTTCTAAATCAATCTGGTAAGATGCTTGCCGGCGCGACAAAGCGCTACAAACGATTTGTACGGCAGGCCGCCAAGGCAACCAACGACGCCAATAAGCGGAAATACCTTGCGGCCGCGCTGTCCGCTGTTGTGGTTGCCGGGGTGGTAGCCAACGATTTAAGACAGCGCATTGCTAAGCGTCCTCTGCGGACCCCTGCAAATACCCGGAAAAGGCGCTCCCAACAACGAGCTCGCGTGCGATAACGTCTTTTCGCAGACTGGTTGCGGCGGCGTTACAACCTCGCCAACTCGATCTTTGCCACAATCTCATTCATCTCGGCACGAAAGTCCGGCTGCCACGGCTCTCGCGAAGTCGTGGCACTAAACGCCGGAACGGGCTGAACGTAACTGCTAGTACGGCTTTAAGCCGCTTCGGCTTCTTGATTGACGGCGTTCTCGGCGATCTCGCTCAGCGTCTGATCTGTCTTCTTCTCTTCCTCGAGCGTCTGGTCGAGCAGGCGCACAACATTTGGGAGGCCGAGCTCCTTGGCCCAGGTCTTCATCGTGCCGTAACGCGAAATTTCGTAATGCTCGACCGCTTGTGCCGCCGCCAGCAGGCCAGCATCGAGCGCTGGCGAGCCCTTGTATTCCTTCATAATCTCCGCGCCTTCATCAGTGATGCCGACAATGGCGTCACAGGTCTTGGCCTGCGGCTTCTTGTCGATCGCCGCGAATACCTTCTTTAGCCGCTCAACATGGCCTTCGGTTTCGGTGCGGTGCTTGGAAAATGCCTTCTTTAAGTCATCGGATTGCGCGGCCTTTTCCATCTTGGGCAGTGTAGCGAGGATCTTCTTTTCGGCGAAATAAATGTCTTTCAGCGTGTCGTGAAATAGCTCATCCAGTGTCTTGGTTTCTTTCTGTGCCATCGAAACGTCCTCCTTGTGGCTGCGCAATGAACGCGCCGGACTAGCGTTGGTTCGAGTACCGCGCGCGAAGACGCGATTTCCGTCTGAGACTTTAACGGCTTTGGCGCAGTGGGCGTGTCTGGCGGCGCTCACTCATTCGCCGTTACAATGTGTGTCTGCCAATACAGCAAGCGTACGCGCGTAGGGAACATTCCTCCGCTGCTCAAGTTATCGGCAGCCAACCGATTTGAGGAATACGCCATGGCTGAGCTGTCGCGCACCGATCTCGTCGAAACTGATTCCGCCATATCCTGGGGTGCCGTAATCGCCGGCTCGGTCGCGGCCATGGCGCTGACGCTGGTGATGCTCTCGATCGGCAGCGCGCTCGGCTTTTCCTCGGTGTCGCCGTGGCCGAGCGCCGGATTGTCAGCCACGACCTTCAAGATCGCCACCGGCATCTATCTCGTGGTGATCGCGCTGATTGCCTCCACCATTGCCGGCTATATCGCCGGCCGGCTGCGCACCAAATGGCGCGGCGTCCACAATTACGAGGTCCAGTTCCGCGACACCGCGCACGGCTTCCTGGCTTGGGGACTCGCCACGATCGTCGGCGCGGCCGTGCTCGGCGGAGCCGCGACGTTCTTTGCGGCAGGTGCCACCACCGACGCGGCGGCGGTCGCCGCCAATGCGGCGCCGCAACGCACGAACGCGACCTCCGATTACTATGTCGCCCAACTGTTCCGGCCGACTGCCGGCGGCGATACTGCGGCTGCTGCGCCGGCCCAAGCGAGCACAGCCCCGACGACGGCTCGCGGCGGAACCCAAGGTCAAGGGAGCATCCAAGCGAACCGTCAGGCGGGGCTGATTTTTGCCCATGCGGCGGCAAATGGCGGCAATCTTGAACAGAACGACCGCGCCTATCTGGCGCAGCTTGTCGCGGCACAAACTGGCACCAGCCAGGCCGATGCCGAGAAGAGCGTTGACGAAGTTACGGCGCAGGCCAAGGTCGCGGCCGACAAGGCCCGCAAGGCAGCCGCCCAGCTTTCGATGTGGCTGGCGATCTCCATGCTGGTCGGCGCCTTCGCGGCGAGCGCTGCCGCGATCGAAGGCGGCCAGCTCCGCGACCGGCGCTGGCGCGGCGTTATCGGCACCCGCGCCTATACCGAAGCTCGTATCGACAATTAGGAGGACTCCATGGGTCTCATTTTGTTGTGGCTGCTCGGCATCCCGATCCCGTTGCTGCTGCTAATCGTGCTGCTGGCACGATAAGGTGCCGCAAGGTGTCTCGCGCGGCCGTCGGCAGGGGGTACTGTTGGAACCAAGGCGCCGCTGTCCGCTCACTAGCGCCAATAGATGCCTCGCCCTATCGAATTAGAGAATTGGAACGTTTCACGGACTCTGCGCATTAGAAATTGCTACTTGAGGATTGCGCAAATGTTCGGAGTTCTTCTGACCGCACTGTTCGCAGTTGGCGCGGCTCGGACCTTAGTCTTCATTGCGCTTTACGCGGTAGCATTCCCTGAATGAGCATGAGGAGGCGCGTATGAATGCGAAAACTTTGCTGGCGGCCGCGGTTATAGTCTCTTTCGCCGCTCCCGCATTGGCCGACGAGTACTACGTGGTGCGCGGCCCCGACCGCCACTGCACCGTGACGACTACCAAGCCCACAGAACAAACGACGGTCACGCAAATTGGACCGCTCGCGTTCGAGTTGCGGGAAAAGGCAGAGGACCGCATAAAGACAACGAAGATATGCTCCGACGACACCACGACCGGCACATCGGTCCACATCGATAAGGACTGACTATTTCTCTTGGTGGGAGCTGAGGCGTAGCCGGCGCCTCAGCTTTTCTTTGCGTGAAACAATCCGGCGAGTTCTAAAGCCCACGCTAATGGCGATCATCGCGAAAAAAATACTGCTCTATCAGCAGGCTTTTCAGTTAGCGCGCGACCACGTGCCCAAAGACCGCGCGCTCATGGACAAGGCCGGAATAGTCAGCCACTTGCACGATGCGATCAGGCAGGAAATTGCTTTAGGAACTGAGGATCCCGTTGGTATCGCGGCAAGTGCGGTGCGCGCATTGCAGCGACACGTTCGCAGCTAACATTTGAAATGTCGTCCATGTCCGCTATAGCGGACATTACGCTGACGAATTGGGATGTCCGCTTTGCCGCTCAATAGCGGACATTCGACGGTCGCTTTGCGACGTCCGCTGAGTGCCAGTAGCGACCATTGCGCTAGTGGCAAAAATTGAGGCCGCCAACTAAGGCAGCTTACGCAGCAACACCTTTGCGGATGCCAAGCGCATTTAATGCCCGCTTGCTGATGACTTCTGGGTCACGTTCGCCGGTCGCTGTCACATTGACGATTGATTTTGCGATGATTTCCGTCAGTGGGTCATCTCGGTTGATCATACGAAGGTCGATCAACGCAGTCTCGTATGCCTTTGTCATAGCCTCGATTTCGTCCGGCCCAAAATGACCGGACGCGATTAACCGATAGATTGCCATGGTAGCCCCCTTGGGAACGGAGGAAGTTGCAATCAGCGAAACTTGTTTCGGGAGGATTGGTTCCAACCAACGCCTACTTAAACCTGTATTCACTCCAAAAATATGGGAGCGCCCGACCCGCGATGTTTTTTGCCCAGCGTACTGGCTCTGCCGATTTCTGTTCGAGGCTATTCGATGGTCAGGCCGAGTTCCGTCAGTGCGCGGGCGCAAATCCGCGGTGGATCACGTTCGCCCGTGCGGGTGACCTCGATAATCTTCTTTGCTATCAATTCTTTGATCGCGTCCGTCTGGTCCTTGACGCGCACCAGCGAAAGCGCGGCCTCATAGGCCCGCGTCATGCGGCTAATGTCCGCTTGGTCAAACGAGGCTTCGTGAAGCAAACGATTTAGAGGCAACGGCATCCCCACAACGCCGCGCCGCATCTAACGTAAAATTACACAGAACGAAGATGGTTTGGCAACTAGTGCGCCTCGCCCGCTGGCCCCATTATGTCCGGAACGTTACGCAAGGTTTTGACGTTCGTCTTAATGACCACCTTAAGGATGCCGGGCCATGTAACCGGTGCCGCACAAAACGTGCAGTTGAGCTGCAGCTAGCTCGCCCGGGCGAATAAAAAGCGATAATTTGGCGGAGTACGCTGATGCGCGATGCACAATATCTGCGCGCCCAAGCGGACCTTTGTTTGGAGATGGCTCGACAAGTAAGTGACCGGGCAAGCTCAGACAATTTGCGCGCGGAAGCGGCACGCTATCACGCTGAAGCCACCGAAATTGAAACCGGCGTCAAGACCTCGGCGGCAAAGTCCGCACCGGAACAGAAGTAACTGCTTATCGAAGGCGGCAGTGTCCGCTCTGGGTCATTGGCAGACATTCCCGCAGGTCAATGCGATGTCCGCTTTATCCCTGAAAGCAGACATTCATCGCGTCAAATTCGATGTCTGCTAAGTGCCAAAAGGCAAGATCGGACCTTTGGCTTTAAATGAAAGAGGCCGCCAACCGAGGCGGCCTACTCTTCGGCAGCGGATAGCCCCTCACGCTCCAACTTCTTGCGCCTGTTCTCCGCAAGCTGCTCCCATGTCGCGGCCATGTTCTCTAGTTGCTGCCGCTGATCCGCGCGGGCCTTAAGGGCCATTTCTCGGCACTCTCTGGCATGTTCTAGGTACTCGGAGATTTTTCGCACCGGGCCCCCTTTTCCGAGTCCCCTAACGCAAAGGGGGGCAGCTTTGTTCATCGGCGCGCCAAAAGAGGCCGCCTAACTAGGCGGCCTCTAAATGACCAGCAACACGCCGACGCATACATAGGGGTTGGGGGACAATGTGCCTGCGTCGGACGATGGCGAAACGCAGTCGCCCTTTTTCTGGTTCCCCAGAAACCCTCCGGCGCGGCCTAATACTGTCCCGGTTCGCGATGCTCTCCCCGTTCCAAAAACATGCCGAGAAGCCAACTAGCGATCATGGCGGCTAGACCGCTTCCGGGCGCAAGAACCCACTCCATCGCTTCGATCGTTTCGCCGAACTAGGCGGGCTCGCCTCCAAGGTCATCTAATCGAGGCCGAAAGGCTGGCTCGTAGGTGACGTCGGCTCGCGCGTTACGGTCGGCTTGTATCGCCAGTCGAATATAGTTTTGCGCCAAGTGATGAAACTCAGCCCGTAGGTCCGGGCTCTTTTCGTGGCGCGCCTTGGCAGTCAGTTGTGCTGCCAGTTTGCGATAATGGTCAGCGTTGGTCATTGGAGACTCTAGAAAACGATTTTATGTCTTTTGACAATCGCGTAACTCGCTACCGTCTCGTCGGTTCCAATCGGTTTAATCTTTATTGATTTAAGTAAACGAACTCCAAAGGACGCTGTTTTACTTAGGCGACCCGATGGTATCAGGATCAGGCCCACTTCCCTTACCGTCGCTCTTGTTTTCGCGACGTTCTGCTTCCTCCGCCCGCATATACCAAGCGTCCGCGATCTTCAAAAGGATCTGCTTATCTTTAGAATTCATTTTCTCTGCAATGCGAATGCAGTCCGCTGCGTACTGGCGATATGTCTTGGCCTCCAGCATGTCGTTTCCTCAACTCCGCGCCTTTGGGTAAGGAAACTCTTGGCCCGGAACTCTGTTCTGGGTTGCCACAATGATGTGATTGCGATGTGCGGGGAACAAACAAAAGTGCTGTTGCTTTTTACACGTCGGAAATACGTCGGGGTCAAAGCGGATGGCGTCAGGCGATGAATTTCGGCGCTACGCGGACGAATGCGTAGCGCTGGCGCAAAGAGTGCGCGATCCGGCCGACAGAGCGCGGCTACTGCAAATCGCCCAAGCTTGGCGCGATCTAGGCGACAAGCACGACCGCATGGACGAGGACAGCGACGATTGATGCACTCCCACGAACGGCGGCCGCGTCGAAGATCAAAAAAAGGGGGCCGCTGACGCCCCCCGATGCGTAAGTGGAGGATGGTGGCAGCCGTCAAAGCCTTAGGAAGGAAAAACGGCAGCCCGCACTATTGCAGTCAACGCAACGGAGTTCGGGGCGGCAATTAAAATGGCCGTAAACTTAAACGTCGGCTCGCAATGTCCGCTTTGGGTCATTAGCAGACATTGCGGCTTGAATTTCTGATGTCCGCTTTAGCCCCGAAAGCAGACATTCGCCCGCGTAGTCGGAATGTCCGCTAATGGCGGCGGGTTCAACCGGTCACTGCAACACCGCTCGTAGTCTATCGGCAGGCGTTTCGAATCCCAAGGTTTCCCGCGGTCGTTGATTGAGCCGTGTAGCGATCTTGTTCAAATAGGCCTGGGAGAAGCGCGAGAGATCTGTTCCTTTCGGGAAATACTGCCGCAGCAAGCCGTTGGTGTTCTCGTTGCTGCCACGCTGCCAAGGGCTGCGTGGATCGCAGAAATAGACCTGCACGTTGGTGGCAAGCGTGAAGCCCTTGTGGTCAGCCATCTCCTTGCCGCGATCCCAGGTCAGTGATCGGCGCAGCTCTTGCGGCAGTTTGCGCACATGTTTAGCGAGTGCGGCAACCACGGTCGCCGTGTCCCTGCTCGGAACCTTCATAAGCATCACAAAGCGCGTATGTCGCTCGACCAGCGTCGCGATGTGTGTGTTGTTTGCTCCGCAGAGAAGGTCACCTTCCCAGTGGCCTGGCACAGCGCGGTCCTCGGCCTCGGCCGGCCGTTCGCGGATGGAAACCGCATCGACGATCTGTCCCAGTCCGCTCTTGGTGGTGCCGCCCTTGGCTTGTCGCATCTGCCGCGCTTTACGCAGGTGTGCCATCAGCTCCTTCTTCAGCACACCGCGTGCCTGAATAAAGAGGCTTCGATAGATCGTCTCGTGCGATACCTGCATGCCCTGGTCGGCGGGGAATTGCCGCTTCAGCCAGCCGGAGATCTGCTTCGGCGACCACTGGAGCGCGAGCTTTTGCGCGACGCGCCATCGTAGCTCCGCATGGCCCGCTAGGCGACAAGACTTCGGGCGCAACGCCCGATCCCAAGCATGCCTGTCGGCCCAACTGGCGCGATAGGCGCTTCCACCGCCGTTACGTCTGATCTCCCGACTGATCGTTGATGGCGAGCGCCTCAATCCCTGTGCGATCCGCCGTATCGACCAACCAGCGGCAATGCCACGCGAGATCTCTTCGCGCTCCACAAGCCTCAGCGCGCGAGGAGCTCTCCGGCGTAACGCTGGGGCGATCCCTCCATTGAGAGCCAAAACCCGATAGACGCCGCTCTTGTTCCTCCGCTCCAGTGCGCGGGCGATATCCGCCACGCACTGACCGCTCTTCCAGCGCTCCCAAAGCTCTGCCCTTTGCTTGGGTGTAAACCACGTCCGTGCATTCCCCTCCATCGCTCACCTCCCAATCCAACGAGATTAGAAGGTGTTGCGTCCATCGGTTGAACCCGCCACCCAAAAGCCGACATTCGACCCGGCGAGCATGTTTTGCGTTACTAGATCTAGTGTTGGACCGGTTTTATATGCGGACGCGTTCGATGGAAGTCGAGAATTTGTTGAGCGGTATGTGGGCTCAAGCGTTGAAATGCCGTCGTTGATTTAACGATGTCCGTGGGATTGCGCCGAAATTTCTTGGCAGCAAGCAATATAATATTTTTTGTTGTCTCCCAAGGAAGATCTACGGCTCTTGCTAGGACTATCAGAGACTCTGCTCGGGTGTCGTTTAAAGTCCGTTCGATAACCGAGACCGGTATATTCGCCATAAGGGAAAGCGCAGCAACAATTTCCTCGAATCTTCCCGCTTTTACAAACTCATCTAGCTTTGCAGGGCTTAATTGTCCCGCTTCGTTCAGTGAATTTATAAGCACACGAACCGACGCACGGTGCGGTGAATTGATTCTCGCTTGCGCCTGAATTTGATTGGCAACAGTTCCGACGACCGTATCAATCTCACTGTTGGGATGTTTCCTTTCGGCTTGGAGCTTTTCCCGGACGGTTCCCGAAGCAGTTGCAAGCAGGTGCTCAAACATGAGCGGTGGAATATCTGCTCGACTTCCAACAAAATTCGCAAGCTCGTCGTCACCTTTAGCGCGCTGCACAAGGGTACGAAAGCCGCTGGTGGAAAACCGAGCACCCGCATTCATCGCCGTGCTCAATGCAACCTGTCGGTCCCCACGCTCTACCAAAATGTCTGCGATTGATTTAGGGATGGACCTGCGGCGCGATATCGCAAGTAAATGTTCCTGGCTCTTCTTTTTGGCGCATTCAATCAGAGTCTCGACGGAAAGGCACTCAGATTGCATCAGCACCGGTGAAGCAATCTCAATTGCGTCATCAGAGGCTAGCATCGCCAACACTTTGGGCGGTGCCTTAGCCGAAGGTCCAAGTCTGGCTGCCAACAATGCACGCGAGGATTCTTCAATCGTCACGACGAGTTGCATAAACACGTCGTCAACGAGACTGATTTCATCGTCAGAGAAATGATCGGCGCCAACAAGAAATAGATCGGTCAATTGACGTAATATCGCCGCGCGTCGAATGTCCGAACTTTGCGTTACCGCGTTGTCGAGCTCGCGGATCAAACCTACCGGGGCGCCCATCTCTCAAACCGTTCTGGTTGGCCTGCCCTGGCGCGCACAGGCCCGTTGGTAAATGAATTTTATAAAACTAGCTCTATGTCGGTTAAAATTCACCTAAAGGTCTTTTTGACCTCGGTCAATTTGACAGCGCGGACTCCTGCAGTGCAGCAGGCAGTGCCTACAATCGCGATCTGAGCAGAGTGGGCGGTCAGACAGCAAGCGGTGCAAGCGCATGGCGCAGCGGCTCACTCGATATCTGCAATAGCCCAGCAAAAGGCCGATCCATTTCCAGGATAAGGAAAATTGCACCCGATACTGAGAGCGCACCAACGAAAAACGTCACGATTACAATCGGATTTGGTCGACTAAACAAGCCGAAGCTTCCAAAAATAATTGTGAGCCAAAAAATGAGAATTACAAGAAATGCTATTGAAATAGAATCGTGCGCCTGAGCAAAGAGCGCAAAGCGCAATTGCTGTAAATTGGCAATAGCGCCTAGCATTCGTGCTTGAAGATCACGTTTTGCTTCACTGTCCGGCTTGAGCTCTTGGACTTTTTTGATAAATGCTATCGCCTCGGCGGTCGCCACAAATGGTTCTGATTTATTACCATTATTGCGTTCGTTCCAAATCCGATCAACCGTTAGAGGGACCGCGTCGCGCAGGGCAACGCGCAAGTCACGCGCCTCCGGTCCGTATTGCTCAAGCAGAATATCGAGGAAGATAATGTTGGAAGTGATCTGTTTGATTTGTGTATTGCTGGCGTCGTAGGAGTTCTTGGCCGAGGCGATCAGCAGCGCCAGGACAAGACCTGCTATCGTCACAATGAGAGCCGCACTGAGCCTCACAACGTCTTTTACGTCTTCGCGGAGATGGCTCTTCGGTAGAGCGACGTACATGCCGAGTAATGCCCCACCGAAAACGATCGCAAACGCGATTAACGAGACAGCGAGTGCACTCACGACTATTCCCCTTGCTCCAAGGTAATTTGAGGAGCTGAACCTACTCCAAGCCGAAATTGTAGCACTTTGCGACCCGGCTGTGAGTTAGATGGCACAACCAGGCTCAGACACCGATCAGCCCCCAATGTCCGCTTTGGGTCAAAAGCAGAATTGCGACTTGAATTCCCGATATCCGCTTCACCCCCGGTAGCGACCGCAAGAGCGTACATCGGGCGCTCACTGTCCAACCTTTGGATGGCCCTCAAGCTACTAATGCGGCTCCCAATGACTTGTATCTATGTGCACGCGCTTGGCGCATGCTCCAATTACTTGAAAATTACTTGGAGCAAAGGTCATGGACACATTCCTCATAGTGCTTGGCGTGACGGCTCTATCCCTCGCAAGCGTTTACTTGTTCGCTATCGAACCACGCAGCAAAATTCACGACCGGTGATCGGCAGCGGCAAAACCGGCAACACCGGGTGGCTTTTTTGCACCTCGACCTCGCGGCCACCACCGATGCTGAAATCATCGCCCTCGATGGTCTGATGGATTTGTTCGCGACGCCCGAGCATGGAACGCTCTATCCGCGTGATCGGATAAAGCGCATAGTGCGAGTGGAGATCGCCCCATGATGACGCTGGACACAACTACGTTTTTGATTTTGTTTTCCGCCGCAATTGTGATTTTGGGCGGCTTTATCGTATTCAAATATCAATCTGAGAAGAAGAAAGAACGTTGAGTTCGGACATTCCGACCGCACTGTCGTGGTCGGCTTCCGGGGGCCAAAATGAATAATAATGCTAGAGGCTTTTACTTCCGTTGGGTTCTACACAATCCATCACTATCATTCACGCGGGATCAGAGTTCGCCTGGCCATTTCGTTCTAGAGTACTTGAGTTAGGAGCGGCCGTGGTTTTGCCAAGAAAGCGCCGGTTTTGCGTCGTGCTGATCAAGCCGTCGCATTATGACGACGATGGCTATGTCATTCAGTGGTACCGTTCAGCAATCCCGTCAAACTCGCTCGCCGCCCTTTATGGCCTTGTCGACGATTGTGCAAAACGGCGCGTACTCGGCGACGATGTTGAGATTGTCATCGACGCCTTCGACGAAACCAATACCCGTATCCGGCCTGAACGTATCGCAGCTCTGATTTCGGCGGCGGATGGCGGGATGGTAATGTTAGTCGGCGTGCAGTCGAATCAATTCCCGCGTTCACTCGATATCGCACGACCGCTGCGCGAACGCGGTATCCAGGTTGGCGTCGGCGGCTTCCATGTCTCCGGCGTCATCAGCATGCTGCAAGGTGCCGATCCAGATCTTGATCGCGCTAAGACGCTTGGCGTGTCGTTATTTGCAGGCGAAGCGGAAGGTCATCTCGATGAGGTATTGAGTGACGCATGGGCGGGCCGTCTCAAGCCACTCTATAATTTCATGGAAGACTTGCCGGGTATCGAGGGCGCGCCAGTTCCATTGATCGCCGCCGAAAAGGCGAGGCGCACGTTTGGCGGGGTGACGACTTTTGACGCTGGACGCGGTTGTCCATACCAGTGCTCTTTCTGCACCATCATCAATGTGCAAGGCCGCAAGTCGCGGAGCCGGTCCGCGGATGACGTTGAGAACATAGTACGCACCAACCTTACCAATGGTCTACATAGCTTCTTCATTACCGACGATAATTTTGCGCGTAATCGGGAGTGGGAGCCGATTCTTGATCGCCTCATTCGATTGCGCGAGATGGAGGGACTGAAGTTCGGCCTGATCATCCAAGTCGATACGCTCTGTCACCGCATCCCGAACTTTATCGAAAAGTGTCGACGTGCAGGTGTTCGGCGCGTGTTCATCGGGCTTGAGAATATCAATCCCGCCAATCTTACGGCCGCCAAGAAGCGCCAGAACAAGATCACCGAATACCGCAAGATGCTTCTGGCATGGAAATCGGCACGTGTAATTACATACGCGGGCTACATCATCGGCTTCCCAAATGACACGGTCGAATCAATACGGCACGATATCGACGTCATAAAGAAGGAGTTGCCGATTGATTTGCTCGAATTCTTCCAACTCACACCGCTACCCGGTTCGGAGGATCACCAGAAGCTGCATAGGGCCGGGATTGCGATGGACCCGGACATGAATAAGTACGACACCAACCATGTCACCACCGCGCACCCGCGGATGTCGCGCTTAGATTGGGAGCAGGCCTATCAGTTTGCTTGGCAGCACTACTACACGACAGACCACATCACTACAGTGTTGCGCCGTGCTGCGGCGATGAGGTGCAATGGGGGTAACGCGCTATTCCTGCTCACCTGGTTCAGGGGCAGCATCGAGTACGAGAAAATCCACCCACTCGAAGGCGGCTTTCTGCGTCTCAAATTCCGCCGCGACCGCCGGCCGGGCATGCCGGTCGTGTCGGCCTGGCGTTTCTACCCGGTCCATTTGGTCAAGACGGCTATGAAGGTGGCGAAGTGGGTCACGCTGTATCTCCGGCTGCGCCTGATCTATCTCGGAATTAAGCGTGACCCGCACAGCAGCGAATATACCGACCTAGCGATAGCGCCGGTAACCGAAGATGAGACTGAGACGCTCGAAATATTTACGCAGAGCGCCGCGGCACGCATCGAAGTCGCCCACGTGCGCAAAATCGATGAGTTGACACATCGCAAGCGCGCGCTGATCGAAGCGCAACTCATGGACTGCACACTTCCTCTGCCAGCCATCGAATAACGCCCCGCTGCCCATGTGAACAGCACATGAAGCGGGTCAGAACGGCCCCCAAAGGTGGGGCCGCGCTCGGAGCTCACACGTTCCGCTGTGAAAAGTGCGGGCACGTCGAATCAGTCGCTGTTGAGGGCATTCCAAGCATGCGGCATCTCGAATAGTATCTCACCTGCGTGGACAGCGGAAAACCGTGCAAAAGCAACTCAGACGAAGATATGCAAATGCCAACTTTCATTTGCTTCCTGAATTGGACCGACCGAGGTGCCAAAATGCAAAGGATTCCAGCAAAAGGTATCAAGCATCTAAAGACATGGCCGAGAAATTGGGCGGCAAGCTACTCAGCGCCTATGTGACAACCGGCCAATTTGACGTGGTTGCAACTGTCGAAATGCCAAACGGTGAGGCCATGGTGAAGTTCGCGAGCGCCATCTCGGCGACAGGCAATGCACGCACGACGACCGTCCGCGGCTACACGCCTGATGAGTTCAGCAAACTCGTTAGCTGACACGCCGACGCCACTGCATCTACGCCTTCGAGGCCGCTACCGAGGCGGCCTCTTTCATTTCAAATCAAGCGGACGATGTCGCTTAATGGCACTAAGCGGACAAATCAGGCCGTGCCCGCGTTGTCCGCAATTGGAGTAACAGCGGACAACGCGGGTGCGGAATGGCTCGACCGCTGTATCAGTAGTAGTGGCGGTAGTGTCTGTAATACCCGTGGTGATGGTAATGTCTGTAGTAAGGTCGCCCATAATAATGGGGACCACCACCGTAATAGTACGGACCGCCGCCGTAATAGTATGGGTCTTCGTACCCATAATAATATGGTCGGTATGCGCCTGAAGCGATAGCTCCAAGAGCAAGGCCGCCGACAATGGCTCCCGGAATCCACCAGCCACTCGAGTGAGCTTCGACTTTGCTAGGTGTGGCAACTGCCGCCGTTAGAACGATAGTCGCGGCTGACGCCACTGCTATGAGTTTTCGTTTCATGTCAGTGCCCTCATTTCTGTGACACTGTAATTAGAACGTGTCGCGACATTGATTCCGGTGCAACATCACAGGATTGTGAGCGTCTGCGCCATAATACCGGAAATATTTGCGTTCTAGTCGCACCGTACCGACATGCCGCCGTCGACGACGAGCTCGGTTCCGGTGACGAAGCGCAATTCATCGGAGGCAAGAAACAGCGCGGCATTGGCGGTATCGCGGCCGTCGCCGGCAAAGCCCATCGGAATTCGCGTCAAACGCTGCTCGAGCAGCGCCGCGACGTCGCCGCCGGCGCGCTGCCGCGCCAGCCGCGCTTCCACCATCGGCGTGTGCAGCTGGCCGGGGACGATCGAATTCACGCGCACGCCCTTGGCGGCGTATTGCACGGCGACCACGCGTGACAGCTGGATGACGCCGGCCTTGGTCGCGGCGTAGCCGACCTGGAACGCACCGGTGAAGCGGATGCCCGAGGTCGACGCGACATTGATGATGGAGCCCTTCTTCTGCTTCTCCATGACCGGCAGCACGTGCTTGCAGGTGAGGAACACCGACGTGAGGTTCATGTCGATCTGCGTTTCCCAGACCTCCTCGCTCATTTCCGCCGGGCCGCCCGGCGCCGAGCCGCCGACATTGTTCATCAGCACGTCGACGCGGCCGAAGCGGTCGATGCAAGCTTTCACCATGGCGGCGACCGACTTGGTGTCGGTCACGTCGCATTGATGCACCACGATCTCGCCACCAACGGCTTTGACCTTGTCGACGGTTTCGGCGGCGCTGTCGGGATTGCGGTCGACCGCGAAGATCCTGGCGCCTTCCTCGGCAAAGCGCACCGCGGTGGCGCGGCCATTGCCCCAGCCGGGGCCGACGGAGCCCGCGCCGGCGATGATGGCGATGCGGTCCTGCAAACGGCCAGCCATGCTTCAAACCTCCTCTAGACGTCTTTAAGCGTCCCTGGCCGGCCCGATCTTGCCGAACCGGTAGAAACGCTGCGGATTGTCCACCAGCAGAGCCTGCCGCTGCGCGGCGCCTGGCGCGATCTGCTCGATCAGATCGACCAGCGCGCCGTCGTCGGGGATCGGGCCCTGGTGGTTGGGATGCGGAAAGTCGGTGCCCCAGACGCAGCGGTCGCCGAATTCCTCGGCGAGCTTGCGCCCGAACGGCACGACGTCGGCGTAGGGCGGCCCCTGGCGCGTGGCGCGATCGGCGCCACTGACCTTCATCCACACGTTCTTGTCCTGCATCAGCGCCAGCAGATTGCGGAACGGCTGCTGATCGAGCCCGCGCGAAGCGTCGATGCGGCCCATGTGGTCGATCACCACGGGCACGGGCGAACGCCTGAGTGCCGGCGCCAATTCGCCAATCAGCTCCGCCGCCATGTGAATCTGCAGATGCCAGCCGATGGCGGCGAGCCGCTTGCCGAAGGCGATGACGTCCTCGATCGGCGTGCCCTTGCCGAGATGCTGCATGTAGTGGAAGCGCGCGCCGCGGAAGCCTTGCGCGTCGGCGCGCTTCAGGTCCGTGTCGGAGATCGTCACCGGCACCAGCGCGACGCCGAGATAGGCGCCGCCTTTGGCGGCAATCGCATCGGCGGTGGCGGCGAGATCGTAACCGTGCGCCGCCGTATGCACGATGACGCAACGCTCGATGCCGAGCAGCGCATGCCGCGCGAACAGCGTTTCCTTCGGCGCGTCCGACGGCGTGAAACTGCGGCCTTCCGCAAACGGAAAACGCGCGCGCGGCCCGAACACGTGCACATGGGCGTCACAGGCGCCGGGCGGCAGCTTCAGCTTCGGTTTGCTGGGCGAGGCCGTCCAGCTCGGCGGTTCGGCGGGCGTATCGGCGGTGTGCACGCCGCTACTTCGTCGTCTGCACGCCGGCGGCTTTGATGACTCCGGCCCACTTCTTGGTCTCGCTATCGACGTAGGCACGGAAATGATCCGGACTGTCGCCAACCAGGGTCGCGCCCTGACTCGCCAGCTTGTCGATGACGGCGGGATCCTTCATCGCCGTGACCGCCGCCCTGTTGAGCGCGGTGACGATGGCAGGCGGCGTCTTGCCCGCGGCCACCATGCCGTACCAGTTTTCCGTCAGCAGTCCCGGCATGCCGACCTCGGCGGTGGTCGGCACATCAGGCGCGCCGCTGACGCGCTTGGGCGCGCCGACGGCAATCGGCTTGATCTTGCCGGCCTTGATCTGCGGCAGCAGCACCGGCAGGTCGAGGAACACCATCTGCACGTGCTGGCCGAGCAGATCGTTGATGACCGGGGCTGCGCCGCGGTAGGGCACGTGCACGATGTCGACCTTGGCGGTGAGCTTGAACAGTTCGCCGGCGAGATGCGGCATGCTGCCAGGGCCGGTCGAGGCGAAGTTGAGCTTGCCGGGCTGCGATTTGGCGAGCGCCACAAGTTCCTTCATGTTGCTCGCCGGCACGTCGGTCGCCACCACCAGCATCTCCGGCACCGTCGCGACCGTGGTGATCAGCGCGAGGTCCTTGAGCGAGTCGTAGGGCACCTTCTCCATGCTGGTGCTGATCGCCAACGCACCGGCGCTGACGATGCCGATGGTGTAGCCGTCGGGCGCGGACTTGGCGACGAAGTCGGTGCCGATGACGCCGCCCTGGCCGGGCTTGTTGTCGACCACGATCGTCTGCTTGACGATGTCCTGCATCTTCTGCGCGACGACGCGCGCGATGATGTCGTTCGGGCCGCCCGGCGGGAAGGGGACAATGAGGTGGATTGTGCGGCTGGGGAAGTCCTCGGCATGCGCCAGCGCCGGACACAGCAGCGTCAACCCAAGCAGAAGCGATCGCAGAATTCTCACGGCTCATCCTCCCCAAACTGCGGCGTGTTTTTGTTGGCGCGAAGGCTAGACCACGGCCTATGGCGATGCAAAGTTAAAAATAGGAGGCTTGTACCGCATGGCGATCAATATCCTGGTGATCGAGGGCGACGGCATCGGTCCGGAAATCACGGCCGCGACGCTCGCCGTGCTGCGCGCGGCCGATCGCGCCTTCGGCTTGCAGTTTGCATTCAGCAATGCCGACGTCGGCTGGGCCGCGCACCGCAAGGAAAAGACGACGTTTCCGCTGTCGGTGATCGACAAGGCCAAGGCCGCCGACGGCGTGGTGCTCGGCCCCGTGTCGCACAACGAGTATCCGCCGGCGGCCGAGGGCGGCCCCAATCCGTCCGGCGAATTGCGCAAGCGCCTCGATCTCTACGCCAACATCCGCCCGGCGCGTTCGCGCGACGGCTTTCCGCCGCGCTGCGGCAAGCCGGTCGATCTCGTCATTGTGCGCGAGAACACCGAAGGCTTCTACGCCGACCGCAACATGTTCCAGGGCTCGGGCGAGTTCATGCCGACGCCGGACCTCGCGCTCGCGGTGCGCAAGATCACGCGCAGCGGCTCGACGCGCATCGCGGAGACGGCGTTCAGGCTGGCGATGCAGCGGCGCAAGAAGGTCACCGCCGTGCACAAGTCGAACGTGCTGCGGGTGTCGGACGGGCTCTATCTCGACTGCGTGCGCGCGGTGGCGAAGAGCTATCCGCAAGTCGCCTACGAGGAGCGCATCATCGACGCCATGGCGGCGCTCTTGGTGCGCGACGCCAGCCAGTTCGACGTCGTCGTCACCACCAATATGTACGGCGACATTCTCTCCGACGAGGCGAGCGAGATCGCCGGCAGTCTCGGTCTCGCCGCGTCGCTCAATGCCGGCGCGGAGCATGGCGTGGCGCAGGCGCAGCATGGCTCGGCGCCCGACATCGCCGGCAAGAACATCGCCAATCCGTCGTCGCTGATCGGCTCGGCGGCGATGCTGCTGGCGTGGCTCGGCGAGCGGCGCAAGGACGGCAATCTTGTGAAAGCAGCGGCCGCGATCGAGGCGGCGCTCGACAGAACAATCGCCGACCCGAAGACGCGCACGTCCGACATCGGCGGC
Organism: uncultured Alphaproteobacteria bacterium; assembly: GCA_963742095.1. Taxonomy (GTDB): domain Bacteria; phylum Pseudomonadota; class Alphaproteobacteria; order Rhizobiales; family Xanthobacteraceae; genus Pseudolabrys. The sequence goes on along the minus strand of CAVUKJ010000001.1, from coordinate 52,313 downwards.
AAGGTCGGCACCGACAAGTTCGGCGAGGCGGTGGCGGCGGCGGTTCAGAAGCCGTAGAGCTTCGCCGGGTTGCTCACCAGCACGCGCGAAATCAGCGCATCATCCTCGAGCCAGCGCGGCAAAAGATCGCGCAAGCCCAGCGTGTCGACGTTCTGAAACGGCGATTCCTGGTCGAGCGGCTTCTGGATGGTGTGCGGCGGCGTGTGCGGCCAGTCCGAGCCCCAGACGATACGTTCAGGATTGGCTTTGCAGAGCGCGCGGGCGAGCGGATCGATCAGCGGATTCTGCGGATTATTATCGATGCGGTAGGCGCCGGAGATCTTTACCCAGGTCTTGCCGCTTTCGAGCAGGCCTTGCAGCGCGCGCAGCGGGCCGCCGGCGGTGCCGGGCGCGATCAGGCCGAAATGGTCGATCACGCTGTCGACCGGCAGCGCGCGCAAGACCGGCGTGATCGGCTCGATGACGTCGGCGGCGACGAAGAGCTGCACGTGCCAGCCGTGCGCTTCGGCGAGCTTTGCGGCGGCCGCGACCTTCGTCTTGATCTCCTCGAGCGGCGCGCCGCCGACGGTCGCGATGTTGATGCGGATGCCGCGGATGCCTTGCTTGTGCAGGGCATCGAGCTCGGCCTTCGGCACCTGCGCCGGCAGCACGGCGACGCCGCGCGCATTGCCGACCTGGTGCATGCCATCGAGGGTGCAGGCATTGTCGGTGCCGTAGAAGCTCGGCTGGATGATGACGACGCGCGTCATGCCGAGGCGCTTCAACATGGCGGCAAGCTCGGCGGCGGTCGCGTCCGACGGCGTGTAGCGGCGGGTCGCCGGCAGCGGGAAACGGCCCTTGGGGCCGATCACGTGGACGTGGCAGTCGCAGGAATTGGGTGGGGGGAACATCAGCGCCCGGTGAAGTTGGGGACGCGGCGTTCGGCCACCGCCTTGACGCCTTCCTTGAAGTCGTCGGTCTTGCGCAGCCGCGTCTGCTCCTGCAATTCGTGCTCGGTCGCCTTGAGCACGCGGTCGGCGAGCGTGCCGCGCATGGAATTGCGCGTCGCAATCAAGCCCAGCGGCGAGTTCTCGGCGATCTCGGCGGCGAGTTTCAACGATGCCTCGCGCACCTCTCCCTGCGGCACCAGCACGTCGGCAAGGCCCCAGGCGTAGGCCTCGTCGCCCGGCACGCGGCGCGAGGTGTAGAACATCAGCGCCGCCTTGGTTTCGCCGATCACGGCGGGCAGCGTCACCGTCAGGCCAAAGCCCGGATGGAAGCCGAGCCGGGTGAAGTTGGCGGAAAAGCGCGCCTCGGGGCAGGTGACGCGGAAGTCGGCAACCATCGCCAGGCCAAGCCCGCCGCCGACGGCCGCGCCATGGATCGCGGCGACGATCGGCTTTTTGGTGCGGAACAGGCGGTTACCCTCGATGTAGAGCGACTGCACGCCGGGCATCGGCTCGCCGGGCCGGCGGCCTTCCTTGTCGAGCGTCGCGCCGTCGCCGAAATTGGCGCCGGCACAGAACACCTTGCCCTGCGAGGCCAGCACGACGGCGCGGATGTCGATGTCGGTATCGAATTCCTCGAACGCCGCGGCGATTTCCTTGATCAGCGGGATGTCGAAGAAATTGTTCGGCGGCCGCCTGATCTCGACCAAGGCGACGTGGCCGGTTTTCTCGATGCCGATGTCACTCATCCGCTTGATCCTTCTACTCGGCCGCAGTACGGCGCTCGGTCGGCTGCGCTCGCTTGACGATCAAGGCATCGACCACCGATGACGCCTTCGCCTTTGTTGTGGACGATGACCGGATTGAGATCGATCTCGCCGATGTCGTCGGCGTGGTCCGCCGCGAACCGCGACAGCTTCACTATCAGATCGGCGAGCGCCTCGGTGTCGGCCGCCGGCATGCCGCGATAGGGGCCGAGCATGGCCGCACCCTTGAGGCGGCCGAGCAGCGCGAGCGCGGCATCGCGGTCGAGCGGCACCGGCGCCAGCGCGACATCGCCCATCGCCTCGACCAGCACGCCGCCGAGTCCGACCATCAGCAGCGGGCCCCAGCGCTCATCGCGATTGATGCCGAGAATGACCTCGCGGCCCGGCCTCGCCATCGGCTGCACCAGCACGCCCTCGATGCGCGCCGCCGGCGCGTAGTGTTTGGCGCTGGCGAGCACGCGCTCGTAGGCGTCACGCGCGCCGTCAGCGGAGATATTAAGTGCGACCGCGCCGGCCTCGGTCTTGTGCGGAACGTCGGGCGACTGGACTTTCAGCGCCACCGGTCCGCCGATGGTGCGGGCGACCGCTTCCGCGACGGCGGCGGATTGGGCCAGTTGCTCGCGACCGCCTTCGCCGATGCCGTAGGCCGCGAGCAACGGACGAGACTGCCATTCGCTCAATATAGCGTCGCTCGTGGCAAGGCTGGCCCGCACTTTGTCGCGCGCCGGATGCGGGGCAGCCGCGGTTTGCGGCGCCTTCAGCATGCGCTCGCGCAGCGCGCGGTAGTCGGCCATGGCGCGCATGGTGCGGGCGCAGCCGAGCGCGCCGGTAAACAGCGGATAACCGGCCTCGTTGAGGATTTCGACGCTGCGGTCGGAGGGCAGCGTGTAGGTCCACATGAACACGGGCTTATTGCCGTCGCGCTTGAGGTCCTTGAGCTTCGGCAGGTCGCCTTCGAGGAAAGCCGAGCGCCGTGCCGTGACCACGACGATCACGCCGTCGATGAGCGGAGAGTCGGCGACCAGCCGCGCGAAGGTGGCGTAGCCCATCTTGTGCACGCCTTGCGCCGTGGAATCGACCGGGTTCTGCGAGGTGCCGTAGGACGGGATGTGGACGTCGATCGCCTTGCGCGTCGCCTCGTCCAGCACCGGCACGTCGAGTCCCGCCGTGGCGCAGGCGTCCGCCATCCACACGCCGGCGCCGCCCGAGGAGGTGCAGATGCCGACGCGGTTGCCCGCCGGCATCCGGTCGCCGCAGGCGAGAAAACCGGCGGCGAGGTCGAGCATCTCGTCGAGATCGCGCGCCTCGATCATGCCGTAGCGCTCGAACATGGCGCGGTAGGCGGCCTGCGAGCCGGCGAGCGCCGCGGTGTGCGAGGCAACCGCGCGGCTGCCCGGTTCGGATTGGCCGATCTTGCCGACAATGATCGGCTTGCCGAGGCGCAAAGCCCGTTCGGCGGCGCGCTTGAACTTCTCCGGCGACTTCACGTCCTCCAAGAGCAGCAGGAAAACGTCGGTGCCCATCTCGTCGAGCAGGTAATCGACCACGTCAAAGACTTCGAGCGCGGCCTCGTTGCCGGTGGTGACGATGTGGCGGAAGGCGAGGTTGCGCGGGCGGGCGCGGTCGAAGAAAGCAAAGCCGAGGCCGCCGCTCTGCGAAATGACCGACACCTGTCCGGCGCCGAGCGCGCGCTTCGGCCGGATCGGCCCGGCGTTCTTGTCGAGCGCCGGCGAGAAGGTCGGGCAGAGACCGGCGGCGATATTGGCGAAGCCTTCGGTGTTCGGGCCGCTTACCGCCATGTCGTAGCGCCGCGCAATCGCGGCGATGTCGCTCTGCATGCGCGCGCCGGTCTCGCCCGGTTCCTCGGCGAAACCCGAGGAGAGAATGACGGCCGCCTTGATGCCGGCCTTGCCGCAGCGTTCGAGCTCGGCCGGGATGTACTGCGCGGGAATAATGAGGATGGCGAGATCGACCGGCTCGGGCAGGGCGTCAACCGATGGATAGGCCTTGAGCCCCTGCACCTCGGCCGCGCTGCGGCTGACGGGATAGACCTTGCCCTCGTACGGATGGCTCAGGATGATTTCGAGAATGCGCCCGCGCAGGCCGTGAATGTCGGAGGAGGCGCCGACCACGGCGACCGATTTTGGCCACAGCATTTTGCCGATGTCGGGCATCAGCGCAGCCCCAGGCCGCGGGCGATGATGCCGCGCAGGATTTCGGTGGTGCCGCCCTGGATGGTGAGCTTGGGCGCGACCGTGGTGGCGAAGGCGAGCTGCTCTTCCAGCGTCGCGCGGTTGCCGATCTCGGGCGCAAGGAACGCAGTCAGTTCGCGCACGCGATGCGGCAGCTTCTGCTCCCAGATGGTGCCGAGGTCCTTGACGATCGAGCCTTCCACCACCGGCTCTTTGCCGGCCTGCAGCATGCCGGCAACCGACACCGACATTCTGCGTAGTGTGTGCAGTTGTGCGGTGAGCCGGCCGAGGCCTTCGGCGCTGCGCAGATCGGGCTCGGGGCCGAGCGCGCGGATCAATTCGAGCATGACGTAGAATGTCTCGAGAAAGCGCTCCGGCCCGCTGCGCTCATAGGCGAGCTCGCTGGTCGCCTGCTTCCAGGCGCCGTCGATCTCGCCCATGACATGATCGTCGGGGATGAAGGCGTCATCGAACACGACCTCGTTGAAATCGTGCTGGCCGGTCATCTGGTAGATCGGATTGACCGTGATGCCCGGCGTCTTCATGTCGACGAGAAATTGCGTCAGGCCGTGGCGGCGGTTTTCTTTCGTTGGCGGTGAGGTGCGGAACAGGCCGAGCATGTAGTCGGCGACATGCGCGTTGCTGGTCCATATCTTTGAGCCATTGATCTTGAAACCGCCGTCGACCTTGGTGGCCTTCGTCTTCGCCGCGAACAGGTCGGAGCCCGAGTTCGGTTCGCTCATGCCGATGACAAAGCACAATTCGCCGCGGCAGATGCGCGGCAGGATGTCTGCCTTAATGTGTTCGGGCGCGTATTTGAGCAAAATCGCCCCGCTCTGGCGGTCGGCGACGAAATGCAGGCGGACCGGCGCGTTGGCGACGCGGAATTCTTCCGTCACCACATAGCGTTCGAGGAACGAGCGCTCCTGCCCGCCATATTTCTTCGGCCAGGTCATGCCGATCCAGCCTTTGGCGCCGACGCGCTTGGAGAAGGCGCGATCCTGCGAGTCGCCGTGGCCGGGGCGGTGCGGATCGAAGGTGCCCTTGGCGACCTCGTCGGCGAGGAAGGCGCGCACATCCTTGCGCAGCGCCTCGCATTCGCCCGGCAGGCGGATCTGGTCGAAGTGCAGATCGGTGCTCATCGCGACGCCACCAGCGGCCAGAATTCATCGGCGCCGCGCCGCGCGACGCGCTTGCCGAGCTCCGCCGCCCACCAGCTTTCGTTGCCGAAATCGTCGCGCCACGCCAGCATGCGCGTGGTGAAGCGGTGCAGCACGTGCTCCTTGGTGAAGCCGATGGCGCCGAACACCTGATGCGCGATCGCGGCGCCCTCGGTCGCGGCTTCGGCGCAACGGATTTTGGCGGAGGCGGCTTCGAGAAACAGCGCTTCGTCGAAGGCGCCGGATTGCGCCAGCGCGTCGGCGGCGGAGCCGGAGACCGCGAGCGCCGCTGCGACTTCTCCGGCAAGGCGCGCGAGGTTCTGCTGCACCGCCTGGAATTTTCCGATTTTGCGCTCGAAGGCGACGCGCTCGTTGGCATAGGCCACGCTGAGCGCGAGAACTGTTTCGAGCGCGCCGGCGGTCTGTACGCTGCGCACGACCGCGCCCATCAGCATCAGCGACAAGGTGTCAAAGCCCTTCGACGCTTTCGCGCTGGCGAGCGGCTTGACGCGCTCGAAGGTCACCACGTTCGACGCATCGCCGGCAGGCGTGCGTCCCTCGTCAATCCGGCAGTCTTTGGCCGCGACCAGCGCAACGGTATCGTCAGCGAGCACGGCGATGTGCTGCGCATCCGCCGCAAACGGAACGCCGATGGCGCGGCCGCCGAGCGTGCCGTCGCTGCCGAGCGTGATGCGGTCGAGCGGCCGGGCAGGGGCGACGGTCATGACGCCGGCGGGCGCTTGCAGCCCCGCGCGCGCCAGCAACCAGCCGGCGATTAGAGTTTCAGCAAGCGGCGCCGCGAGCGCAAAGCGTCCGGCGGCGCCGAGGACGGCAAAGCCGTCGTCGAGCCTCGCACCGGAGCCGCCCAATTGCTCGGGCACCCAGGCAAGCGGCAACCCGGCTTCGGTCAGCGCCCGCCACAGCGGCGCCTTCCAGCCGTCGTCCTTTGCCCGGTTGATGGTCTGGGAATCGGCGAGGTCCGCAAATATCCGCGCCGCCGCCTCGGCGACGATATGGTCGCTCTCGCCTGTCACGCTACCCGGTTCCAAGCCGTCACTAACGGCATGGTGGGGCCAAGCGGCGGCGATGGCAAGCGAGCCGCCATTGTTGCGGTGCGCCAGCGGTTGATCGGGCAAAACACTCCGGCTAGCGTGCTTGGCAACGAACAAGCAGCGGCGGCCAACGAGCCGACCGCGCGGACCTAGGGGAGGATTATATGACAGCGAAGTTCACCGCTCTGGCGGCGGCTGCTCTGGCCGTTGCGTCGATCGCCGGCGCGCAAGCCGCCGAACCCAAGCACGGTGGTATCCTGCACATCTATCATCGTGAGACGCCGCCGAGCCTGTCGATTCACGAAGAGGCGACGTTCACCGTCAACGTCCCGGCGATGCCGATCTACAACAACCTCGTCATCTACGATCAGCACAAGCCCCAGAATTCGATGGGCACGATCATGCCGGAGCTTGCCGACAGCTGGTCGTGGAGCGCCGATAATCTCGCGCTCATCTTCAAGCTGCACCCGGGCGTCACCTGGCATGACGGCCAGCCGTTCACGGCCAAGGATGTGAAGTGCACGTTCGACCTGTTGCAGGGCAAGGGCCAGGACAAGTTCCGCAAGAATCCGCGCAAGGACCTGTTCAATAACATCGCCGATGTGACGACCAACGGCGATCTCGAGGTGACCTTGCATCTCAAGCGTCCGCAGCCGTCGCTGATCGCGATGCTCGCTTCGGGCTACACGCCGATCTATTCGTGCCACGTGCCGGCGGCGCAGATGCGCACGCATCCGATCGGCACCGGACCGTTCAAATTCGTCGAGTTCAAGCAGAACGAGTCCATCAAGCTCGCCAGGAACGAGAACTACTGGAAGAAGGGCCTGCCGTATCTCGACGGCATTGAGTTCACAATCATCAGCAACCGCGCTACAGCCGTGCTGGCCTTCGTCGCCGGCAAGGTCGACATGACCTTCCCGACCGAGATGACCAAGGCCTTGATCGCCGACATCAAGAAGCAGGATCCGACCGCGGTCTGCGAGATCGGCCCGATCAACGTCTCGACCAATCTCATCGTCAACCGCGAGAACCCGCCGTTCAACAATATCGAGTTGCGCAAGGCGATGGCGCTAGCGCTCGACCGCAAGTCGATGATCGACATTATTTTCCAGGGGGCGGCGGATGCCGGCGGCACTTTGCTGCCACCGCCCGAAGGCGTCTGGGGCATGCCGCCCGAGATGCTCAAGACAATCCCGGGCTATGGCGACGTGCAGAAGGACCGCGAACAGGCCCGCGCCATCATGACCAAGCTCGGCTACAGCGCGAGCAATCCGCTCAAGATCAAGGTGTCGACGCGCAACCTCGCCACCTATCGCGATCCGGCGGTGGTGCTGATCGACCAGCTCAAGACCATCTGGATCGATGCCGAACTCGATCCGGTGGAATCGAGCCAGTGGTTCGCCAAGGTTGCGCGTAACGACTATTCGGTCGGCCTCAACCTGACCGGCAACGGCATCGACGATCCGGATCAGGCCTTCTACGAGAACTATGCCTGCGGCTCGGAACGCAACTACACGCACTACTGCAACAAGGAGCTCGAGGCGCTGTTCGACAAGCAGTCGGTCGAGACCGACGTCCAGAAGCGCAAGCAGATGGTGTGGGACATCGACAAGAAGCTGCAGGAGGACGTGGCGCGTCCGATCCTCATGCATGCGCGTTCGGGCACCTGCTGGAAGCCGTTCGTCAAGAACATGACGATCATGACCAACAGCGCCTACAACGGTTACCGCTACGAGGACGTCTGGCTCGACAAATAATCGGCACTGCTACGGGGCGCGCCCGGCTGTGGGGAGCCGGGCGCGTCATTCCCCTTTAACGACGGGAGGCGAGACTGGGGACCTATCTGATCAGGCGCTTCTTCTTGATGCTCCTGACGCTGTTTGGCATTTCCGTGTTGATCTTCGTGATGCTGCGGCTGGTGCCGGGCAACATCGCGGATATCGTGTTCAATGCCGCCGGCATGATCGACGTCGCCGAGAAGGCCAAGCTCGAGAAAGAGCTCGGCCTCGATCAGCCGATCGCCCTGCAATATGTGCAGTGGGTCAACGGGCTGGTGCACGGCGATCTCGGCTATTCCTACGTGTCGGAGAAGCCGGCGATCCAGGAAATCCTGCCGCGCATTCCGATCACCGCCAAGCTTGCGGGACTCGCGCTGAGCTTCGCCATCATTTTCGGCGTGCCGCTCGGCGTCGTCAGCGCGGTCAAGCAGAACACACCGCTCGACTACGTCTTGCGTGTGATCAGCCTGAGCGGGTTGTCGATGCCCGCCTTCTGGCTCGGCCTGCTGATCCTGATGGCTTTCGTGCATTTTTTCGGCACCATCCCGATCTACACCGATCCGCCCACAGGCTTCTGGAATACGCTCTGGCTGTTCAGCATTCCGGCGGCGGCGGTCGGCTTCCGCTCCTCGGCCCTGGTGATGCGGCTGACGCGCTCCTCGATGCTCGAGGTGCTGCGCCAGGACTACATCCGCACCGCGCGCGCCAAGGGCGCGCCGGATCAGACCGTCAATTATCATCACGCGCTGCGCAACGCGGTGCTGCCGGTCGTCACCGTGATCGGGCTCGAGGCCGCCTTCCTGATGGGCGGGCTGATCGTCACCGAGACGGTGTTCAATATTCCCGGCGTCGCGCGCTTCCTGGTGGAGGCGATCCGCTGGCGCGACTATCCGATCGTGCAGAACCTGGTGATGTTCATCGCCACCGTCGCGGTGTCGATCAACTTCCTGATCGATCTGCTCTACGCGGTGCTTGATCCGCGCATCCGGTATTCGGGGTAGGGCGATGTCGATTGTCGATCTTCCTGTCGCCCCCGAGACTGTCGAGCGCCCCGACAACGTCTGGTCGCGCATCTGGTACCACCTCGCGGCGCATCCGCTCGGGCTGTTCGGCGCAGGCTTCATGTTCGTCTTCGTGTTCTGCGCGGTGTTCGCACCCTGGATCACCGCCTATAGCCCGACCACGACCAACTCGGCGCTCCGGCTCCTCCATCCCGGCGGCGCGCACGCGCTCGGCACCGACCAGATGGGCCGCGACATCTTCAGCCGCATCATCTATGGCGCCCGCATCTCGCTCGCGGTCGGCCTCGGCTCGACATTACTCGGCAGCGTGTTCGGCGTCGCGCTCGGGCTCACGTCCGGCTATCTCGGCGGCTGGGTCGATCTTATCGTCCAGCGCATCATCGACGTGCTGCAGTCGGTGCCGCTTTTGGTGCTGGCGCTGGTGATGGCGGCGGCGCTGGGGCCTGCGCTCGACAACACCATCGTCGCCATCTCGATCCCGCTTATTCCATATACCGCGCGCGTCATCCGCTCCAACACGCTGGCGCTGCGCGAGCAGCCCTTCGTCGAGGCGGCGCGCGCCGTCGGCATGAGCGAATTTCGTATCGCGGTGCGCCATGTGCTGCCGAACACCATCGCGCCGCTGATCGTGATCGCGACCGCGCAGCTCGGCGCCGCCATCCTGACCGAAGCCTCGCTGTCGTTCCTCGGCCTCGGCGTGCCGGAGCCGCATCCGTCCTGGGGCCGCATGTTGTCGGAATCCGCCGCCGAATATGTGCGCGTCGCGCCGTGGCTTGTCATCTTCCCGGGCGTCGCTATCAGCCTTGCGGTGTTCGGCACCAACCTGTTCGGGGACGCGCTGCGCGACATTCTCGATCCGCGCCTGCGCGACTGACGCGAATGTCGATGGCCGCCGAGAAGCAGGAGAGCGCGGTAGCGGCGGGTGAGCCGCTGCTGGTCGTCGAGGACTTGCGCACGCATTTCGATCTGCGCCACGGCGTCGTGAAGGCGGTCGACGGCGTCAGCTTTGCGCTGGCGCCGCACGAGACGCTGGCGATCGTCGGCGAGTCCGGCTGCGGCAAGAGCATTACCGCGCTGTCACTGATGCGGCTGGTGCCCGACCCGCCGGGCCGTATCGTCGCCGGCTCGGTCAAGCTCGAGGGCCGCGACCTGCTGTCGCTCGACGACGCGGCGATGCGCGCCGTGCGCGGCAAGGACATGGCGATGATCTTCCAGGAGCCGATGACCTCGCTCAACCCGGTGCTGACCATCGGCAGTCAGGTCGCCGAGGCGATCCTGCTGCACGAGAAGGTCGGCAAGCGCGAAGCCTGGGACAAGGCCGTCGACATGCTGAAGCTGACCCGCATCCCCGAGCCGGAGCAGCGCGCGCGCGAATATCCGCATCAGTTGTCGGGCGGAATGCGCCAGCGCGCCATGATCGCCATGGCGCTCGCCTGCAATCCGAAGGTGCTGATTGCCGACGAGCCGACCACAGCGCTCGACGTCACCATCCAGGCGCAGATCCTCGACATCATTCTCGACCTGCAGCACAAGCTCGGCACCGCGGTGATCCTCATCACCCACGACCTCGGCGTGGTAGCCGAGACCGCGCAGCGCGTCATCGTCATGTATGCGGGACGCAAAGTGGAGGAGGCGCCGGTCGAGGACCTGTTCGCGCGGCCGCAACATCCCTATACGCACGGGTTGATGGGTTCGATCCCGCGGCTGCCGTCGATGCGCGGCGAGGTCTCGAATGCGGTCGAGCGTTTGCAGGAAATCCCGGGCACCGTTCCGGCGCTGACGAGGTTGCCGCCGGGTTGCGTATTTGCGCCGCGCTGCGCGCACGCGGAGGATCGCTGCCGCGCGCAATATCCGCCCTACGAGGAAAAGCGCCCCGGCCACTGGGCCGCCTGCTGGCGTTCGCACGAGCTTTACGGGGGCAGGGATGCCTGAGCCCGCCGCAACTGTGCTCGAGGTGCGCGACCTCAAGAAGCATTTCCCGGTGCGCAAGGGCCTCTTGCAACGCGCCGGCGGCACGGTGTTCGCTGTTGACGGCGTCAGCTTCACGATTGGCGCAGGCGAGACGCTCGGCCTGGTGGGCAAATCCGGTTGCGGCAAAACGACGGTCGGCCGCGCGGTGCTGCGGCTGGTCGAGCCGACCGCCGGCTCGATCCGCATCGCCGGCAGCGATATCACCACGTTGAGCAAATCCGCGTTGCGGCCCTATCGGCGGCAGATGCAGATCATCTTCCAGGACCCGTTCTCCTCGCTCGATCCGCGCATGTCGGCCGGCGACATCGTCGCCGAGCCGCTGCGCGTGCACGGCGTTGCCTCAGGGGCGGAGGTGAGGGAGCGCGTCGCCAAGCTGTTCGAGCGCGTGGGCTTAAGACGTGCGCAGATGGACAATTACCCGCACCAGTTCTCCGGCGGCCAGCGCCAGCGCATCGGCATTGCGCGGGCGCTCGCGCTGCAGCCGAAGCTAATCGTCGGCGATGAACCGGTGTCCGCGCTCGACGTCTCGATCCAGGCGCAGGTGCTCAATTTGATGATGGACCTGCAGAAGGAGCTCGGGCTCGCTTACCTCTTCATCTCGCACAATCTCGCGGTGGTCGAGCACATCAGCCATCATATCGCTGTCATGTATCTCGGCCGCATCGTCGAATATACCGACAAGCGCACGCTGTTCACCCACGCGCTGCACCCCTACACCGAGCAGCTGTTGCTGGCGGTGCCGGTGCCCGACCCCCGCGTCAAACGGCCCAAGCGCGTGCTGCAGGGCGATGTGCCGAGCCCGGTCAATCCGCCCTCCGGCTGTCATTTTCACACCCGGTGCCCTTATGCCGTCGAGCGCTGCCGCGCCGAGGTGCCTTTGCTGCGCGAAGTGAAGCCGGGGCAGATGGTCGCCTGCCATCTTCGTTGAATTTTCGCACGTCCGCGCACCTTTAAATCGTCCGGAACTAGCTTAGATTTGGTGCCGTGACCGACACCAAGCCGCTTTTCGACTCCTTACGCAATTCGGCAGATCCCGCAGTCGTTGCCGCAATCGAGGCGTTGATCGCCGACGGCAGCGACCGCGATTTGTGCCGCGTCAACGCGCTCGCCTTCGCGGGCCGGCACGGGCTCGACGAGGAGAAAGACGATCGGCGGCTTCCTGCATGCGGCGCGGCTCGGGCTGTTCGATCTGACCTGGAACGTGCTGTGCCCCGGCTGCGGCGGCGTGCTCGACGTCGCCAATACGCTCAAGTCGGTGCACAAGGAAAATTACGATTGCGCGCTGTGCGCGACCGGCTACGAGCCGACGCTCGACGAGATGGTCGAGGTCGCCTTCACCGTGAACCCGCGGGTACGCCGCATCGCGGCACACGATGCGCATATGCTGCCGGTGTGGGACTACTTCCGTCAGATCTTCTGGAGCAACGGCGTCGATCTGCCGGACGAAGGCTTCGAAGACCTGATGGAGGAGATCACGCTCGATTCCATGGAGCTGCCCGCCGGCGAGAAGGCGCAGTTGTCGCTGCAGATGCCGGAGCAGTTCCTGATCGTGTTCGAGCCCGTGACCCACGCCGCGCATTTCATCGACGTCAAGGGCGAGGCGACCAAGGAGCGGCAAAATCTCTCGCTCATCTTCAACAAGGTGCACGCCAAGACCGTGACCACCGAAATGCGTCCCGGCCCTCTGAGGCTGTCGGTCGAAAACCGGACCGATGCCCGCACCTTGCCGTCGGTCTGGATCGCCGACGCCACGTTGCACGACCTGCTCGCCAAGCGCCGGCCGTTCCTGACCGCCAAGCGGCTGCTGACCAACCAGATCTTCCGCGACATCTATCGCACCGACACGCTCGACGTCGACCAGGGCCTCAAGCTCACCAGCCTGACGTTCTTGTTCACCGATCTGAAGGGCTCGACCGAGCTCTATGATCGCGTCGGCGATCTCGCGGCGTATGATCTGGTGCGCGCGCATTTCCGCGTGCTCAATGAAATCGTCGCCGCCGAGGCGGGCGCCGTGGTCAAGACCATTGGCGACGCGGTGATGGCGACATTCCCGACGCCGGACCGCGCGCTCGCCGCCGCGCTGCGCATGCGCGACTCGGTGCAGACCATCAAGGACGACCTGCTGATCAAGATCGGCATTCACGAGGGGCCGTGCCTTGCGGTCACGCTCAACGACCGGCTCGATTATTTCGGCCAGACCGTCAACATCGCCGCGCGCGTGCAGGGCTTGGCGGACTCGCAGGCGATCATCGCGACCAAGCCCGTGGTGGAAAACCCGCAGGTCGCGAAGATGCTCGCGATCTCAAAGCTCGCGCCGGCCGCGCGGGATGCGACGCTGCGCGGCGTCACCGACAAGGTGACGGTCTATCAAATTCCCTATCAATAGGCCGAGATGAGCGTTTCTGTTGCGCGGCTTTTTGACGAGGCCGTACACTATTTTCTGCGATTTGGCCTGAGGGGCTGCCATGCCGGTTCTGCTCTGGATCATCTTCATCGGATTGGTTGCCGGAACCATCGCGCGCTTGATCATGCCCGGTCCCAACAAGCCGCACGGCTTTGCCCTGACCATCGTGCTCGGCGTCGCCGGAGCGTTGCTTGCGACGTTTCTCGGCCACCGCATGGGGATGTACATGGCCCATCAAGGCGCCGGATTTATCGGCGCGACCGTCGGCTCGATTGTCATTCTCTTCATCTGGAACCGACTGGTGGCCTGGCAGATCATTCCTGATCACGGCCTCTGATCGCAGCGCCGGCTTCGAAACTTTGGAAAAACTCTATGTCGGCTGGGCTGCGGTCGCCGCCTGCAGCTTCATTTTATAGTCTTCGACGCTCGTCTCGAGCCGCGCAATGTTTTGCAGCAGACGGTCACTCGACAGCCGCAGGAAGAAATAGCCGAAGTCGGGATACTCGAAATAAACTTCGAGCAGCCGATCATATGTGATGGTCATGACCGCACCGTCCTCGATGCATTCGACAGTCTGCGTGCGCTTGTTGTTCGGGGTGACAAAGCCAAGTTCGCCCATGATACGGCCAGGCAGGAGCTCGACGCCGATCTCCTTCACCAGGAATTTTCCCGTGGTGATGAGGAACATCTCGTCGGCCTTCTGGCCCTTCTTGAACAGCACGTCGCCTTTCTTGTACTTGCGGGTGTCCATGAACGGCTTGAGCCAGTCGATCGACAGGTCGCCTTGCGCCGCAACGCGCGCCTTCTTCACGAGCTTCGTGATCTGGAACAGGCGCACGCTGTTGATCGGCAGCAGCAGCAGATACATCAGGAAGGTCGGGATGGCGGTCGCCAGCAGCCCGTATGCCATGAAAAACAGGGCACTGAGGATGCCGAGCACGCGCAGCCGCACCATCGTCGGCATCAGAAACGTTGCGCCGTAAAATGCCGCGCCGATGAGTGCGCAGAAATTCGCGATGTTGATGTTGGCGAGCGCGACGTCGAGCAGCCGCTGGAAAATAATATCGAAGGTGATGTTGTTGGGATCGAGGTTGAGCTGGAGCAGCAGCTTGCCGATAGTCAGGTTCTGCGCTGCGCGTTCCGCGATGCGGTTCAAAAGCTCGGCCATGCTGAGAATGACGCCCATATCCCCCTCCACACCGCGCGCGCCCGCGACGGTTTAATGGGTTTTCGCTTATCTGCTAGCCACTTATGGCGCTACGTGAATCGCTCCGTCAATGCTCGGAGCCGTTCAATTGGCCTGTTCGAACCAGCGCAGGAAACGGCCGCCGGCAAGGCCCCGCGTCAGCGCCAGGTTATATTCCTGGAACACCTCGCGGTGTGTGCCAGCCGCCGGCCGGCCAGTTCTTGAGCGCTGTCTCAAGCCGCAGCAGGTCGATGATGCGGGAGACCAGCGGCGACCCGGAAAGCTCGGCGATTTGCCGGGCAAGTTCGCCGCGCTGGCGCTCGAGTTTTTCGTACCAGTCCGGCGCCTGCAGCCCGCTCTGGCGGTTGGTCAGGATGGCCTCGGGCAGCAAGCCCCACATGGCGCGCCGGATCAGCGAACGGTCGACGCCTTCGACGAGATACTGCTCGGGCGGCACGCCGAAGCAGTACGAAACGACGTCGATGTCCGCGGTCGGATCGCGCACCTCGACGCCGGTGACCGCTTTCTCGGCCGCGTGCCAGTCGCCGGCGTAATCGATTTGCTCAAGCCCGCGCACGCGTTCGTCGGGCCGCACGCGATAGAAAAAATCGTGTCCATTTTCCTTGGCGCGTGCGCCGACGCCGATCGCGGCGGCAAAATCGGGACGGATCGCAGCGTGATCGAGCCAGGGCGCACGACGCCCGGCCCAATCACCGAGGACGCGCGGCAGCAGCGGCTCGATCAGAAGTCTCCGCAGCGCCACCCAGCGCGAGTAGGGCGTGCGGCGGTAATAATGCTGCCACTGACGATAGGCAGTCGGCAGTCTGCCGCGCCGCAGATGCCCCGCTGCCTGTGACCAGCCGTTCCAGCTGATGGTGATGTTGCCGTAAAGGCCGCCGAGCAGGACGCGCCGGCCTTGCGCGCGCGCGCGCCGCAACACATTCAGGACCCAGCCGAGATTGGTCGGATTGCGCACCGGACCTTCCAGCGCGCCGAAGAAGCGCTCGAGTTCGGCGGAGTTGTCGCACGCGTCGTTGTGAACGTAGGTGACGTCGATGGCCGGCGTCGCCTTTTGAATCAATTCGACGTAGGGCGTCTCATCGGCGTAGGTGCCGTTTGGCGCGGCGCCATTGAAGCCGCGGCGCGGCACGCCGGTGAAGGCACTGAGCCGCTGGTTGCGCTCGGCAAGCGCCCGCGCAGCCAGCACGGAAACCGACGATGAATTGAGTCCGCCACTGAGCAGGGACCCGATCGGATGGGCGCTGCGCATTTGCCGGCGCACCGCGCGATCGAGGCTGTCGCGCAGACCGTCGGCGTAGTCGGCATCGCAGCGCATCCGGATCGGCGCGATCTCGGTGGGCGACCAGTAGCGGCGCCGGCGCGTCGCGCCGTCCGACGATATGTGCAGGACATGCGCCGGTGGAACCCGAAACACATTCCGGTACATGGTCGTGTCGTGGTCGGCGTGGTTGAGCACGAGGAAGTCGGCGAATTTCTCCTCGCTCAGTTCGCGCGGCACATTGCCGAGCGCGAACAGACCGTTCGGCATGGTGGCGAAGGCGAAGAACGTCTCGCTCCGGTGCCACATCACCACGTTGAGCCCGAGATGGTCGCGCGCCAGCGTCAACGACTGCCCGCGCGGATCCCAGATCGCAGCGGCGAAAGGTCCGCGCAGCATCGGCCAGACATCATCGCCAAGCCTTTCCCACGCCGCGAGCAGCACGCGCGCGTCCGGCCAGTCTTGCGCCTCGCGCGGCGCAACGCCGATGCGGGCGAGCACGTCATCGCGATTGTCGAGCCGCAGGTCCGCCGTGATCAGCGCGCCGCTTGCGCCGCGCAGCGGCTGGCGGTCAAGCCGGTCCTCCGGCGTCATACGCATCAGCACGTGGGCAAGGCCGATATTGCCGCTTGTCAGGATGTCGGAACGGTCGGGGCCGTATTGGCGCAGCGCGTTCGCCGCCCGTTCGAGCGTGTGTCGCGCCACGGGCCGGCCGTCGAAACACAACAGCCCGGCGATCCCGCTCATAGGAAGCGCACCACTTGCATCAGCCGGCTGCTCCGAATTCAGCGAGCCGCGTGAAGCGTTCGGCCTCGGCACCGCCGACGATCTTCTCCTTGCCGATCTCGACCCAGGCATGGGCCGCGACGGCGCCGTCCTCGCGCGCAACGCCAAGGCAAAGCCGGCTGGCGATGCCGCGCCGGCGCAGCATGGCGTGCGCGGCCAGCGCGCGCGGCAGACAAAGCGCATTCATCCACGGTCGCGCGCCGACATAGTCGACTGCCCACGACACCCACGACGCTTCATCGTTAGCGAAACGGTTGAGATAGCGCGGCGGCCGGTTGGCCCAGGCGAACAATCGGGCAGGAGGCAGGACGCGGACGGCGAGTTTCGCCATGACCAGCATGACGGCGGCCTCGCGCAGATAGACGCGCCGCATCGTCTTCGCTTTCATCGCGCGTTACTCGAAGCGGGCGGAGAGGGGAAACGCCATCTCGAAGGAAAAGCCGAGCTTGGTCGCGGGCGCGGCCGGCGGCTGCGGCTCGGGCAGTTGTGCGGCGGCGTTTTCTGCGCCCGATTTCGTTTCGGCGCGAATAGATACGGCGGTGAACACCGGCGCCTTCCAGGCGCGTCGCACCGCGAGCGCGGCGTCGCATGATCCGTCTTTTCGCATCGTCCGCCTCCGGATGTGCCCGTTAGCCCCCGATGGGACTGCAATCCATGATGACATGGCCACCATCGAGCGACAACGGATCGCGGCCAAGCCGGTCAGTCGCACCGCGACGTTTTCCGCCGCGCCGCAAAAGTTGCCGCGTTCGGCCGGTGCTTGGCAGGGCCTACCCCTCATGTTAGGCTTTTTGTGTATCAAATAGCTCATGCGGATTGAGCCGGCGTGCGATTTCGCAGCGGCCAATCAAGCGGTGAGCCACCCGGGGAACAAGAAAGGGATCGGCAATGGCTACGAAATCGAGCGCGTCGAGCACGGAAAAAGAAGCCATGGCGCCGGAAGGCGACATGACGCCTGAGCAGCGCACCGAGTTCGCCAATCGGCTGGTCAACCGCTTCGCCATCTGGTCGGGCGTTGCGGGGTTGATTCCGCTGCCGGTCGTTGACGTATTCGCGGTCGGCGGACTTCAGCTGCAAATGGTGCGCCGCCTGTCGCAGGTCTATGGCGTGGCGTTCTCCGACAACAGCGGCAAGGCTTTGATCGCCAGCATGGCGGGGTCGATGATCCCAACCACCAGCGGCATCGGTGCCGCCAGCACGCTCAAGTTCGTGCCGGTGATCGGAACGCTCACCGCCGGCGTCGTCATGCCGACGCTCTCGGCCGGCGCCACCTACGCGATCGGCAAGGCGTTCATCCAGCACTTTGAATTGGGCGGCACGCTCCTCGACTTCAATACGCCGGACTACCGCGAGTTTCTGCGGTCGCAGAAGGAGATGTGGGAGTCCCGGTCGAAATCGAGCAGCGGCACGGGTGCCGCGGCGTCGAGCGCGTAATTCTGTAAAGGCGGATGCCAGCCGGTCGGGGAGTGGCTGCACTCCCCGAAAGGCGTCACTGCAATTGGCCGACGAGACGAGCCTATGCTCGAATCCACGATCTATCTCGTTTTCTGCGTTCTCACCGGCCTTTGCGGCATTGGACGCAAAATGGGATTTTTCGGGACATTTCTCCTCGCCGTATGCACCACGCCTTTGATCGTCCTGCCGATACTGTTGCTCACCGGCCCCTCCCGCCGGTTCGAATGGCATCGCCGAACCTAGAACCATTGTTCTCTCCGGCTAGGCCAGCGTATCCTCGCTGAGCCGCGGCTGCGGCGTATGAGTTGTGTAGTCGGGCGGCGTCATACCAATGTCATTTATCCAGCTCGTTACCCGGGACATGCACACCTCCCTGCGCAAGGTGGTGTTCATGTCGGCGCTGGGTGGACTCAGCAACGCCGCAATCCTTGCCGCCATCAACACCGGCGCGGCGGAGGCCGACCAAGGGCAGAAGGCAAACCTGTGGGCGGTGACGGTCTTCGTGCTTGCGCTTTTTCTATTCGTAAAAACGCAAGTCTACGTCACCACGACCATCACCGCCGAGATCGAAGCGATCATCCATCGTATTCGTGTGCGCCTGCTGGATTCCGTGCGGCGCTCGGAGCTTTTGGCCGTCGAAAAGATCGGCCGGGCGCGGATCGTCGCCGCGATCACCAGCGATGCCGCGGTGCTGACGCAGGCGAGCAACATGCTCAGCTTTTCAATCCAGGCGCCGGTCCTCATTACCTTCGTCGCGATTTACGTCGCCTACCTGTCGTTCGCGGCTTTCGCGCTGAGCGTCGTCATCGTCGGAATGACCGGAACGATCTTTCATTTTCGCAGCCGGAAGTTGGTCGGCGAGCGGGCCACCGCGGCCGCGCACGAGCGCCGGCTGTTCGACCGGGTCAGCGATTTTCTCGACGGCTTCAAGGAAGTGCGGCTCAATATCGACCGCAGCAACGACCTCTACGACGACGCCTTCGACGTCTCGCGCACCGCGGCCAACATCAAGATCCATGCCCAGGCCGAAACGTTCAAGCAGATCGTGTCGGCGCAGAGCTATATGTACATCCTGCTCGGCGCCGTCGTGTTCGTTGCGCCGCAATTCAGCGATACCTTGGCCGGCGGTACCTCCATCACCAAGGTGACGACCGCGCTGTTGTATGTGGTCGGCGCGTGCTTCGGTCTGGTGCAATCGATCCCGGTGCTGATGAACGCCAACGCCGCGGCGGGCCGCATGGAGTCGCTCGACGCCGAGTTGCAAGGGCTGGTGTCGACGGAGCGGGCGGCCGAGGTCCCGATGCCGAAGCGCTTCGACAAGATCGAAATGCGCAACATCAGGTTCCACTACGTCGACAAACATTCGGCAACCGGCTTTCAGATCGGGCCGATCGACTTCGATCTGCGCGCCGGCGAACTCGTCTTCCTCACCGGCGGCAACGGTTCGGGCAAGTCGACGTTCCTGCGCGTATTGTCCGGACTCTATCCGCCGGACTCCGGCGAGGTCACGCTCGACGGCATGCGCATCAACGACCATACGCGTGACGCCTATCGCGGCCTGATCTCCGGGATTTTCTTCGACTACCATCTGTTCCAGAAGCTCTACGGCATCCCGGACCCGGATCCCGCCGAGATCAATCGTCTGCTCACCCAGTTCCGGCTGGAGGACAAGACTGGCATTACCGACGGTCAATTCCGCACGCTCGATCTGTCCGGCGGCCAACGCCGGCGCCTCGCCCTGATCGTGAGCCTGCTCGAAAAGCGGCCGATCCTGCTGCTCGACGAATGGACCGCCGAACAGGACCCGGAATTCCGGCGCAAATTCTACGACGAAATGCTGCCCGACCTGATGCGCGCGGGCACGACCGTCATCGTCATTACCCACGATGACCGCTATCTCGATGAGCTACACTTGCCGGCCCGCAGGATTAAGATGGACGAAGGCAAGATTGTAGACCAGCGTACGATTACTTAAGGCGGGCGGCGACGTCCGGTGGAGAAGGCTTGATGACGAGTTACTCGGAGTTCCTCGATAAGACGCCGCCGGCGCGCAAGCGCGGCTGGTGGCGCTTTGTCGGGCGCCATCTGCCGAGCTTCTCGGTCGCCGTGCTGATGGCGATGCTCGCCGCGACTATTCTCTTTCCCTACGTCGTGATCACGGTTCCAAGCGGCCAGGTCGGCGTGCTGTGGAAGCGGTTCAACGGCTACGACCTCTACTGCTGGTGCTTCGTCGGCCGCGGCACGATCCTCGATCCGCGCGAGCTCAGAGACGAAGGCCTCCACATCATCTGGCCATGGGACAAGCTGTATCTCTACGACCTGCGCCTGCAGTCGACGACGCAGACCTACAACGCGATTTCCAAGGACGGCGTGAACGTCACCGTTCAGGTCAGCATTCGTTTCCAGCTGCTGCATAATTCGATCGGTGTGCTGCACAAGTTCATCGGGCCGGATTATCTCGCCTCGGTCGTCGCGCCGGAAATCGGCAGCCAAACGCGCGAGGTTATTTCGCAATACACCGCGCAACAGGTTTACACGTCGCGCGAGGCCATCCAGGAAAAAGTTCGAAACAACTCGCAGAACAGCCTGGGCGCTCACCTCAATACCCTGGTGCAGCCATCGGCGATGGAGCAGCCGGACCCGCGGCACTACAACGATTTCCTGCAGAACTCGATCCAGATCCTCGACACGCCGGTGTTGGGCATCGAGCTGCCGCCGGACATCGTGGCGGCGATCAATCGCCAGACCGAGCAGTTCTACCAGATCCAGGAATTCAAATACCGCGTGGAGCGCGAAGTCGAAGAGGCAAAGCGCAAGCAGGTCGAAGCGAACGGCATCGCGGCGTTCCAGAAGACAGTGAGCCAGGGGATTTCAGATTCCTATCTGCGTTGGCGTGGCATCGAGGCGACGCTGGCACTTGCGCAATCGCCGAATTCGAAGATCGTCGTCATCGGCGGCGGCAAGGACGGGTTGCCGATCATTCTCGGCAATGTCGACAATCCCGCCGCGGCGGCAGCGCCGGGCGCGCGCCCGCCGACGCCGGGCGGCAGTGCTCCGGGCGCCGGTACGTCCGGGCGGCAATACTTCGGGCCTTAGCGCGCCGAGCAGCGCGACGTCGCCGGCGGCAACGCCAAGCGGCGCGGCGACGACCCCCGGCGGCAAGGCCTCGGCTGCGCCGATCTCGACGCCGCCTGACGTGAATGCCGCTACCAACGTGCCGTCAGCGCGATAAAAATGAAGCCGTCGGCAAGCCGGCCGGCTCATATCTCAACATGTCCGAGATCGAAGCCATCCTGTCACGCGTGAGGGAAGCGCTGAGCCCGAGCAAATCGGCGACGAGTACGGGAAGCGGAGCCCAGCCGAAACCGTAGCCGGTGAGGCTGCCAGCGCCATGGCAAGTTTTCGGGAAGGAAGCCCAAGGTGACCGAGACGACGCAAGCGGATCGACCGAGCCAACCAAGGACAGCATTGTCCCGCTGGTTCAGGCTGCGCGGCCGCCGTCTGATTGCGATTATGCTGCTGCTGGTCGTCATCATCGGCGCTTATGTCATCGGTCTGGCGACGAACCGCCGCGATTTGGCGGATGCCAAGCAGCTGATCCAGCAGCTGCAGACCGAAAGCCAGCGGCTCAAAAACCAGATTGTCGAGCAGCAGGCTCAAGTCATCGGCTTGCAAAGCACTGTTTCGACAATACGCGACACGCTGAACAGGATCATGCCGTCCGAGAACACCTACGAACTCAGGGCCAATCAATCGCTGATTACATTGAATGGCCGCATCACGATCGGCATGGTCGGGCCGCCGAGCAACCAGACCATCACCGTCAACATCAACGGCAAGCAGCAATCCGTGGCCCCGGGTGACGTCATCGATGTTCCGCCCGATTGCAAAGTGAGAATCCAGAACTTCGATATGTTTACGGCGCTCGTGACGGCGAGCTGTGGGCCGGCCAAACAATAGGCTCCGCTATTCCCAGATCAGCACGTTGGGAAGCGAGCGGTCGAATTGGCGCAACGCCGTATAGCCAACACCTGCGAGCCCGCGAAACAGACCGAGATTGAACTGCCGCTTGCCGCTGTTCCAGCGGTAATCCCCGGCTGCGGCCGCGTTCTGCAGAACCGCGGCCAATTGACGCGCGGCAAGCTCGCGAAGATCGGCGCGACCCAGCGCGCTGCCGGCCTCGCACAGGAATTCGACGCTGCCGAGCGTGCCGCAGCAAAGCGTGTCCAGCCCACCCGGCCAGGCTTCGCGAACGCCTTCGACAGCGTTGCGGACATCGGCGTTGAAAATTTTGCTATCGATCGCGCCGCGTCTGCCGGTGGCGAGGCGGGCAAGGCCGATGCCGGGCGCGCCATGGCACCACTGGCATGACCATGCCGGTTCGCATCGCCGCGCAGGTCGGGCCAATTCTTGTGCCCCGCGTCGTAGCTCGAATCCTCGAACGTGATGCACTCCGAAGCGGCTTGCGCGAAGTCGTCGCGGCCGGTTGCCGCCGCCAGCGATGACAGCGCGTAGGCAAAGCCCGCCGCGCCATGCGACATGCCGTTGAGCGCGCGCTCGCCGAAGCCTTGCCCGACCCAGCTGCGGCGTCCCTCCGGCCCGAGCCGGCTTTGCGCCAGCAGGTGTTCGCCGCATTTGATCGCGCGCCTGAGCACGTCCGCCGAATTGCGTGTCGCGATAGAGCCGCAGCAGGCCGAGGATCGCGCCGGCGCTGCCGCCGATGACGTCGAGTTGCCTGTCTGCCGCGATCAGCTCATCGGTAAACAGGCCTGCGGCGCGTTGCGCGTCGGCCAACAGGCTGTCGTCTTTCAGGCTTTTCGACATCACTGCGAGCGCGTAGACGATCGAGCCAAGTCCGGTGGCGCCGCCGAGGCCGAGCGCGCGCGCCATGCGCGCGGCGGTGCGGCTTTTGAGATTTTTGCGCAGGCGCGCAACGCTGGCGCGGGCAAGCTCCGTCGATGCCTTCGACCCTGTGACCGCCGCATGCGCCGCCAGAAATAGCGCGATGCCGGCATCGCCATTGTAAAGATCGGGCCCCAGGCAGACGAGCTGGAACACCTCGGCGTCGCCCAGCCAGTCGAGGCCGATCCAGGCGGCGGATATGCCGCGGCGGACGGCGTAGCGACCGAGTTCGCCGGCAATCCTGTCGGCTTCCGCAGCAAAGAATTCTTTCGTCGGCCCCGCAGCCGCCGGCTCGGCGAGTTTTGGTGCGCTTGTCGCGGCAGGCCGCCGCGTGTCGCAAGCGTGTTTTCCCGGATGACCTCGACCTGCCAGGCGATCTCGGCCTCGTCGAGTTGAGCGACCCGCGCGCGGGCGCGGCCGAGACCGGTCTCGGCCTGTGTCGACATCGAGAAGCCGGCCGCGTCATCGATCTCTTTGCCGTCGCTCGGCGAGACGAAGTGCGGAACATTCAATGCGAGGAGGGCGGCCCGTTCGGCGCGCGTGGCCGGCCAGAGCGGATCGCGATCTTTATCCCAGTTGGCGAGGCGGGCGATGAAGTCGGCTTGCGCCGACCACGTCACGCCGTCGTTCCAGCTGCGGTAGTCTTTCAGCCGCATCAGCAGCATCGAATAGAAGCGGGTAGGGCGGATGACCCGGCGCACCGGCAAGCCGCCAAAGCCTTCGAACAAGCCGCTGGCTTTCTGTCGCTGCAGGAATTTCGCGTAAACCTCGAAGCCGGCGATGAAACTATCGATGTGGTCGCCGAACTTGGCGTAGCGGCCGCCGACATGCGGCAGGTTCGGACTGGCTTTGGCGATGTCGGTCGTGCGCGCCGGACGCATCGCGTCGGTGTTGATCTGATCCCAGGTGATCCTGACTTTCGCGCCCCAGTCCGCGGTCAGCCCACCCATCGCGAACACTTTGTTCTCAGGGGAACGCCCATAGGCCGGCAGCAGGCCGACCATCATCACGGAGTTGACGAGCTTGTCCGTAGCCGCGTCATAAGCCGCGTCTTCGGGATCGGGAGCCTGATGCCCTTCGGCGGCCGCCTGAAGGATGGTCTCGAGATCGATCGGGATGGGATGCTCGCCCGCGGCGATCATGTTCTCCTGATGCATGTCGCTGGCGACGAAGCAATGAAGCAGCGCCAGCCAGCCGCCGGCGCGGCGGAAAAATCGCTCGCAGCCTCCTTGGTCCGCACATCCGGTGTGCTCGATGAACTCGGTCCAGCCGTAGCCATCGCGCGCGATGGCGCGCACAGCCTTGAGGTCGAGCGGCGCACCGGCGCCGTTGAGACGCTCGACCAGGCCGTGCCAGGCAATGTCGAGGCGCAGGTCCTTCGGCTTGTAGACCACCCGCGCGCCGCCCTCGAACCGGACGATGCGCACCGAGCGACCATTGTTGTGCGGGTCGGACAGGTCGCTTTCGATCGACGCGACCCGGCTTGCGCCCGTCGACCCGAGAATATCGCGCCGGATGGCCGCCAGATCGGCATCAAGCCGCAGCACGAATTCGCGCGAGGCGTCGATCCACTGGCGGGTGACCGTCGCCATCAGTCGCAGCAGGACGGGCTTGTCCTCGAACAGGCGCCGGAAGCCACCCGCCTTCATGTCGGCGACGAATTGATCGTAGCGCGTGTCCGCGGCCTTTCGCGCGGCGGCGAAGCGTTCGTAGAGCGCCGGCGCGGCAAGCTCGGAGAGCTGCCGCAGCACTGCCTGGCGCAAGCCGGCGCGTGCCGCATCGCCAACATGTGCAGCGGCCTTGGCGCTGATCCCTGACCAAAGCTGCGCATCGGCATGGTCGGCAACCGGCGTCAGCAATTGTTCGAACGCGCAGGGCTCGGCCGCGGCCCACGGTTTGGCTGGCTGTCGAAGCGCCTCGTCGATCCAGATTGCATCGTCGACCCAAGCGGGTGGGGCGGCGGATGGCTTGCGCCGCGCCGCGGTAAATCTCGCCAGCACCTGATCGGCGGCGAGCGCGTCCCGCTGCAGGCGCCGGACGAAAAGGGAGCGGTCGCCGGCAGCGGACGACCGGCACCAGGCTTCGAGGCGGTGCGCGGCGCGCTCGGTATCGCCGGTTCCGCCGGACACAGTCTCGAAATCGTCGGACAGAAGTTCGTCAATGGTTGCCGCGCCGGTCATCAAGCGCTCGAAAAAAGCATCCATGCGACGTTTCTCCGCCCGGGTCGCTGACGTTGCCCAAGCTGCGGGCATTCTATGGCGCGGTCATTCAATGTCATCTGCCGTGTCCCACGTCACAGAGGCGTCTTGCGCGGCATGTAACAATTGGGCACAGGAATTGATGCTGCCGGCCGAGCCAAAGACGATTTCTCTGCGGAAAATGAAGGACATAAGGCTGCACAGTCGCTAGGCAGACTTATTGACTTTAATAGGGACGCATCGGAATATGGCTTATGGCGCTGGGAGGGGGGCGTTGATAGCGAATTTTCTTCTCCTTAAAAACCGCCAGCGCCGCTGGCCAGAACGAAAGGACTAATGCCATGAACGACACGATGGGACTTGAACAGCTCGAGCAGGACATCCTTGCTTTCGAAGTCGCCGACGAGGCGCTCGAAATCGCGGGTGGCAAGGAAAAGGCTGGTAGCTTCACGCTCGGTGCGTGCACCGGTCTGTCCGTGTGCGACGGCTAGCAAATTCATGAGGCTGGTCCGGGGTTTCTTTTAATCCCTGACCTGCCCAAAGTTTGATGCTTTAGCGAGGTGCCGGAGGAACACCGGCACCTCGTTATTTTTTCTCGTCGCGTTGTGATTGGGACGTTGGCGCTGCTGCATCCCACGCCGCGCACAAAAGTTCATCGCACCAGTTGCGATCTTCGCTAGCGCAGCAATTCTTGGCCCAGCGCTCGCCGCGGGAATTCGCTCTCGCCAGAACCGCAAAAAGCAAATATTACACATAGGCTCGGTCGCGTGAGTGCGCGTGTGCGTAAGCATCGCCGCTGATCACGCCGAGGGGAGGAAGCCTCGGCCTCGGCGCGCCGGCACGCCGTTGTCATCAAAATCACACCGCCGCCGGCATTATCATCGCTCCTCCGGGTTGCGAGTTGTATGGAGCATGAGATGAATCGCCGATCGCTGCTTACGTCCGCCGCGCTCTTGCTGGCCGCGCGCAAGGTCGGACTGCCGGCCTGGGTCAGTCCCGCGCAAGCGCAAGGCGCGAGCCCGGCTTGGCGCCACGGCGTCGCGAAATTCGGCGAACTGAAATATCCGGCCGGCTTCAAGCAATTCGAATACGTCAATGCGAAGGCGCCGAAGGGCGGCGCGGCTTCGCAGGTCGCGCTCGGCACGTTCGACAACTTCAACATGGTCGTGGCCGGCGTCAAAGGCAATCTCGTGCAGGGCATCGACCAGATTTACGACACGCTCTTCGTGCCGTCGCTCGACGAGGTTGCAAGCGCCTATGGGCTGATCGCCGAGTCCGTCAGCTATCCGGACGATCTGTCCTGGGCCGTTTTCAAACTGCGCCCCCAGGCCAAATGGCATAACGGCAAGCCGATCACGCCCGACGACGTCATCTTCTCGTTCGACTCGTTCAAGAAGATCAGTCCGCAGGCTGCCGCCAGTTATCGCCAGATCGTCAAGGCGGAAAAAACCGGCGAGCACGAAGTGAAATTCACCTTCTCGGGGACCGGAAATCGCGAACTGGTTCAGATCGTCGGCCAACTGACCGTTTTGCCCAAGGAGTGGTGGGAAGGCACCGACAAGGACGGCAAGAAGCGCAGCATCGCCGAGACCACGCTCGAGCCGCCGCTCGGCAGCGGGCCTTACCGGATCAAGGATTTTGCCGCCGGCCACAACATGATCTACGAGCGCGTCGAGGACGTACTGGGGCAAGGACATCAACGTCAATGTCGGCCGCGGCAATTTCGACGAGGTACGCTACGAGTATTTCCGCGACGCGACCGTCGCCATCGAAGCGTTCAAGGGCAACACGGTCGATTGGCGTACCGAGAACAGCGCCAAGAACTGGGCGACCGCCTACGATTTCCCCGCGGTCGCAGACAAGCGCGTCATTCTCGAGGAATTCCCGATCAAGAATGTCGGGATCATGCAGGCCTTCACCTTCAATATCCGCCGCGACAAGTTCAATGATCCGCGCGTGCGGCTCGCCTTCAACTATGCGTTCGACTTCCAGGAGCTGAACAAGCAGCTCTTCTTCGGCCAATACCACCGCATCAACAGCTATTTCGAGGGCACGGACCTCGCCGCCACCGGGCTGCCGCAAGGCCGTGAGCTCGAACTGCTGGAAACCGTGCGCGACAAGGTTCCGCCTGAGGTGTTTACGAAGGCCTACAGCAATCCGGTGGCCGGCGATCCCGGTGCGATGCGCACCAACATGCGCGAGTCGATCAAGCTGTTCCGCGAGGCCGGCTACGAGGTGCGCAACCAGCAGCTCGTCAATGCCAAGACCAACGAACCTTTCGCCGTCGAATTCCTCGCCAATACGCCGCTCTTCGAGCGCATCTTCCTGTATTACAAGCCGGCGCTTGAACGCATCGGCATTACCGTGGCGGTGCGGACCGTCGATGAGGCGCAATACGAAAACCGCGTGCGCGGCTGGGATTTCGACTGCGTCGTCTACGCCTGGGGTGAATCGCTGCTGCCGGGCAACGAGCTGCGCGGCTTCTTCGGCTCGCAGGCGGCGGATCAGGCCGGGTCCGACAACCTGATTGGCATCAAGAACCCTGCTGTCGACCTGATGATCGACAAGATCGTGCTCGCCAAGACCACCGAGGAGCTGACGGCCGCGACGCGCGCGCTCGATCGCATCCTGCTGTGGAACCACTACGTCGTGCCGCAGTGGACTTACGGCAAGATCCGCACCGCGCGGTGGAACCGGTTCAGCCGCCCGCACACCATGCCGAAATACGGCCTGGCGGGGTTCCCGTCGCTGTGGTGGTGGGACGAAGAGAAGGCGGCCAAGACCGGCGCCCGGCAGTAGTCTTCGATCGCTTCGTCAGACCGACTGCGGCGGCGGCGCGGCCTTTGCGCGTGCCGACTTTGAGGAATTCGTTGTAGTCCGGCGGACTGAAGTCGAGCAGCGTTCCGCCGCTGGCGAAATGCTGGATGAAGGCGCGTCCGATTGCGTAGGTGGCGCCGACCGACAGGGTCGGCATCGCCACCGCGCTGACCGCGGTGCCGGCGAGCGGCACGCCCTTGATCAGGCTCGCCACGCCCATGCCGCTGGTCGCCGGGATCATCGCGCCGAAGATGCTGGCGATGAGCGCCTTGCCGCGATTTTCGGAAAACGGCACGCCGTAAATCTGGGAAATCTTGCGCAACATGTTGAGTTGCACGCCGCCGACGGCGGCCAGGTCGGCGACGGGAATCGGGATGAGGCCCGCGGCGCCCGACCACAACGCGGAACGCTGCACCACCTTGAGCGCGCGGGCGCGGCGGTCCTTGGCTTCGTCGGTCTCAGGCGGCGCAACGTGTTGGGCGGCGACCGGCGTCTCCACAGCGGCGCGCTTTGGGCGGCTCCCGGTGCGCGGCAGGTGACGGGCGAGGTGCCGGACGTTGCGGCGGACTTTGTACCGGACTTGGCGCCTCGGCCGCCGACATGGCGGCTGCCTCGGCCGCCGCTCCGGGCCGGATGGCCTTGGGCAAATTCTTCTTGTTCATAGTCAGGCAGCTTGCCTGATCCCGACGATGCCGTCCACTTCATCGGCGATGGCCGCGATCTCGCGCGCGGCGGTTCCCGATTTTTCGATGAGGCTCGGCGTCGCGCCCCAGAGCGCGGCTTCGGCATAGGCGACGCGGTTCGTCATCTCGCTGTCAAGAACGGGGAACCCGTTCTCGATCAGCTCGGCGCGGATGTGCTTGGCGATGACGGAATCCCGCGTCGTCTGCGTCAGGACGCAACGGAATAGGCGCCGCTGGCCCTCGTCGCCTTCGAGCAGCGAATGCAGCGTGTCGATCATGCGGTCGACGTCGAGCGGCGAGGCTTTGACCGGGACGAGCAGGAAGTCGGCCGCCGCGATGCAGGCGAGCGTCGCCAGCGAGCGGAACCCGGGCGTGTCGATGATGATCGGGCCGGTCGAGGTCTGGCTGCGCGCCGTCTTCCACGCATTCTCGGACGCGTCCTCGACCACGGTCACGCCGCCGAGCGCCTTCTCGCGCGCGGCGAGCCGGGCGATCGAGCGCTGCGGGTCGGCATCGATGATGGTCGAAGGCCGGCCGCACAAATGCCAATGCACCGCGAGACAGCTGGCCAGGGTGCTCTTGCCGCTGCCGCCTTTCATGGTCGCAACCGTGATGATCTGACGCATCGGCCACCTGCCTTTCCGTTGTCGGTGGGGGCGAATCGCTTCGCCCAATCTAGCGGATTTGCGGCCCGGATTCCTCAGGAGATGAAGCCGGATAAGCGCCGATTTGGCGAGGTTTCCGGCTTAAGTCTTGCGGCCGGTGAACTTCGGCGCGCGCTTTTCCATGAAGGCGCGCACGCCTTCGGCGTAGTCGGAGGTCGAGCCGGCCTCGCGCTGCAGGTCGCGTTCGAGGTCGAGCTGCTGGTCGAGCGTATTGTCTTGCGCGGCGTTGAGCGCGCGCTTGATCAGCGACAGTCCGTGCGTCGGCGCGCTGGCGAAATGGGCGCAGAGTTTTTCCGCTTCCGCCATCAGCGACGTGTCGTCCACCGCCTTCCAGATCAGGCCCCAGCTCTCCGCCGTTTCCGCCGGCAGTGGATCGCCGAGCAGCGCCAGCCCGCGAGCGCGTGCGACGCCGACAAGGCGCGGCAGCAGCCAGGTGCCGCCCGAATCCGGCAGCAGCCCGACTTTGGCAAAGGCCTGCACGAAGCTCGCTGAGCGAGCCGCCAGCACGATGTCGCAGTTCAGCGCGATGTTGGCGCCGGCGCCGGCGGCGACGCCATTGACCGCGGCCACGACCGGAAACGGCAATGCGCGCAGCTTGCGCACCAGCGGGTTGTAGAACGCGCCGAGCGAGCCGCCGAGATCGGGCTTGAAGTCGGCTTTCGCCAGCCGGTCGGACAGATCCTGCCCGGTGCAGAAGCCGCGCCCGGCGCCGGTCAGCAGCAGCGCGCGGCACGAGGTGTCGGCCTCCGCCTCGTCGAGCGCGCTTTTGAGTGCATGGTGCATCGCCTCGTTGAAAGCATTGAGCCGCTGCGGACGATTGAACGTGACGATGCGGTAGCCGGCGCGGGTCTCGACGAGAATGGGTGCCTCGTCCATGGCTCCTCCCGGTTCAGCGCGACTTGCGTTCGCGCGTTTTTTCTTTGGCCGGTGCTGCCGGCTTGGTGTTTGAGCCTTTGGACCGCAGCGCGGCTTCCGCGGCAACTGCGCGCGCGAGGTCGGGATGGTGCGCCGTCAAGG
The DNA here is from genome assembly GCA_963742095.1 of uncultured Alphaproteobacteria bacterium. Classification (GTDB taxonomy): domain Bacteria; phylum Pseudomonadota; class Alphaproteobacteria; order Rhizobiales; family Xanthobacteraceae; genus Pseudolabrys. The sequence continues at coordinate 22,053 of CAVUKJ010000001.1, read as the reverse complement.
TATGGAAGTCGGCGGCCTCGAGCTGCCAGCAGGGTCGTCGCCTGCGTCGTTACGACATTCGCCATGCGCGGACCGCCCGTCAGCAGCGCCATCTCGCCGAAGAACGCGCCGGCGGCAAGCTTGACCGGGTTCGGCTCGAGTTTCACTTCCACCTCGCCCTGGGCGATGAAAAACATGCTGTCGCCCTTTCGTCCGCGCCGCACCACCATCGTGTTCGGCGCAAGGTCGAGGCGGCGGAGCATGCGCGTGAGCTCGATCACCGTGGGCGGATCGAGATTCTTGAAGAACGGCACCTGCGTCACCAGGTCCCAATTGCGGATGAAATCGCGCCGGCGATGCTCCGCGGCAAAGCCGGTGGCGAGAATGCCGGTCCACAATCCGAACACGCCGAGCCCGCTGATCATCACCAGGCCGGCGATCAGCCGGCCGAGAAACGTCTGCGGCACGGCGTCGCCATAGCCGGTGCTGCTCAGCGTCGTCACCGCCCACCACAACGACAGCGGCATGCTGCCGAACTGCCGCGGCTGCGCTTCGCCTTCGAGTACGTGCAATGCGACGCTCGACAGCACGAGAATGGTCAGGAAAATGACGATGACGCTGCCGAGCGCGCGCTTTTCAAGCGCGATCACGCGGCCGAGCATGCCCAGTCCCGGAACGACGGTCGCGAGTTTCAGAATCCAAAGCCCCGCCAGCAGCCACGCCGTTCGCGGCGGCACGCCGAGCAGCAGCGCGATCGGGATCGGCAGCACCGCCAAAAGATCGATGATGCCGCCGACCGACGTGAGATAGTTCGGCTGGGATGCCGAGCGCGGCCATGCCTTCGCCGACAGGTCTGCGGCGTAAATGGCAAGACAGCACCAGAGAGTGACTAGCGCGGCCATGTGCCCGGTCGCGCTGAGGTCGGGCATCGTTATGACGGCCATCGCCAAAAGGCCGACCGCCAGCGTGAGAAACTGCAGAGGTTTGGAAGCCCGGCCGTTCAGGAGACCGAAGGGCGACATTGGCATGCGAAACGATCCAAGCTGATCCCGTCGCGACCAGGACCAGACTCTCCCAGCGCAAACCTTTCGACAGCCTATTATATCGCCGCGGTCTCGGCCAACTAAGGCATGCGACCTAAAGCTCGACGATCAGCGTCGTCGCATCCCACGCGCCGAATGACGCCTGGCCCGACGCTACTGCGGGCTGCTGATTGGGCGCAGCGGCGATGGCGTGGGTGGGTTCTGCGCTATCAAGCACAGCGAGAGGTGTGAAGTAATCGATGTCAGCGTCCGCGACGAGGCGCATAGTGAGATTGTCGAGAATGAGCCAGTGTCCATCGATACGCGCGGCCGCGACCATGTGATCCTCGCGCGCCGGGCGATTATGGACGACGACCAGTCGCACGTCGTCCGAGGGCATTCCGGTTTCGAGCAGCGCCACGTATTTGGCGATGGCGTAGTCCTCGCAATCGCCGGCGCCGGAGCCGAAGGTCATCAGCGGCGTCGCCCAAATATCGGGGACGCCGTACTGCGCGAGGTCGCTCATTGGCCGGATGGCAAGGTTGACCGCGCGGTTGATCTCGCCGAGCCGCGCAAGGCCATCGCGGGCCTGTCCGGCGGCGACAACGGCGCCGAACTTGGACGCCGCGGGCGTGCACATCGCAGGCTCGGCGCGGCAGAGGGCCAGAATTCGCCTTTCCGCGGTAATGGCGGGTTGGAGGATGTGCCAGCGCTGGGCCAAGCCGCCGGTATGCGTCTGCGGTAAGTCCGAAGGGCCCGCGCGGCAGCGGGGTGGCCGGCTTGGGCAACTGTGAGCAATTGGCTGGCGCGAGCGATGCCAGCTGTACTGCGGGCGCAAGGGCAGCTGACCGCGCCGATTCGGCGCCATATCCGAGCCGGGCAGGGGCCCGCGCCAGGGTCCCGCTGACGCAAAAGACCATCGCGATGGCAACAGCCGTCATGCGCGCCGCCGCGCGCAAACTCGATTTGGCCAACATACCGACGCTCCCCGCTCGCGGGGCGCGCCGGCTTTAACCAGCCGGATCTAGGCCCCTTCCGAGCGGGATCATCGGTACATCGGAGCCTTTTCAGCCGCGGTTTAAACGAGCCGAAAAGACGAGCGATTTCAATGGCCAAGGTGAAATGATCAGGTCCGAATTGTGTAAAATTTTAAAGACCGCGGCCTGTAAAGCCAATAAACGTTCGGCAAACTTCCGCATATTTACCATAAAAATGAGGGATACGAGCGGAAAATAGCCGGGTTCCCAGTGATTTCGCTTCACACTGTCCCTAAGTGAATGGTATTAGATTAACGCTTGCAGGAAATGGTCTGCCGTGTTGGCGGCACACGAGCTGCAGCGGTGTCAGAGTTGCGTCGTTTAAGCGCGCCGGCCGCCGCAGTTCGGGTCTGAAACAGGGGGAAGTTGGTGCTGCGGAGCTCGGCCGATCCGCATTTTGGCGGATTAGGCCCATCAGGTCGAGCTGGGGGCTACGGCCCCAGCGCGACCGCGCAATAACAATCCCCGACTCAGATCTTCTCTATTCCGGGCATTTCAAGCGGGCGGGAAACGATCTGATTCTTTCGGACAACAAAGCACAAGTTTGTCGTCCACGATTACTTCAAGTTCGACAAGCTACCGACATTATTGTCGCCGGGCGGGCGGCGCGCTGACGCCCGAGCTCGTCGCGGCTCTCGCAGGGCCTTTGGCGCCGGGTGAGTACGCACAGGCGACGGCGCCGCAAGGGCAGGACCAGCCAATCGGCCGCGTGGTGACCGTCATCGGGCAGCGTGGTCGTTATCCGCAATGGCGTCAGCATCACGCTGAATGCCGGTGACGCCGTGCTTAAGGGCGACGTCCTTCAGACCGGCGCCGACGGCAAACTCGCAGTGACATTTCAATGACGGCGCGACGTTCGATTTGGGCGCCAATGCCCGGATCGTGCTCACCGAGTTCGTCTACGACGAGAACGGCGCCGAAAATAGCTCGGTCGTCAATCTGATCCGAGGCCAGCTCGATTTCATAGCGGGCCAGATCGCCCACACCGGCGACATGAAGGTCGTGACGCCAGTGGCGACCATGGGCATTCGCGGCACCGTCGGTATCGTTGCTTATGGCGACAGTCTTTCGCTGACCGTTGCTAACGAAAATGACGGCTCGGTTCACGCCATTGAAATTCGTAACAACAACGGAGATGTCATCGGACACGCCACGAGCATTGGCGGCACCTGGACCATTACGGCCGCGACAGCGGCCGAAGGTTCGCGGCAAGCGATCAATGATTTGCAGGTCGTTCAGCAGCTGCTCAATTTGCAGACGATTGGTCAGCAGATCATTCAACAACTGCAGACCGATACAAATCAACGCAACACGCCTCGTCGAGCTCAGGATTACAAGTTACTGTCGAGAAACAAACGGACACGACTTCAAAAGTCACAACCACCAGCACGACGACGATACAACGACCGACCAAACTCAAACGATAACTCAAACGACTGTCGTCAATACGCTTCAGGAATTCCTTCAAACAACGACGACGTCAACTTCGCCGCCGATTTTCATCGGCGACCCAACGATCACGCGTGTCGAGCTTGCTGACTTAAATGCCGTTGGACCTACGACCAGCGCAGTCGGAAACATCGTCGCTTTCCTCGCGACGACTCAGCTGCCAGGCAACAATGGCGCTAATGGTTCGCAGGCCGTCTATGTCTATGACCGGCTGGCCAATACAATCAAATCGGTTAGTGATCCTGCTGTTTTCGTCGGGCACTTCTTTGCATCAGGGCGAGACTTTTAATTCGCCCCCCTCAGTGAGCGGCGATGGCCACTACGTCGTTTTCGCGGGCCAATACCAGCAGACAATTACGCTTACAGATCCGAACAACGTACAACATACGATCACAAGCAATGCCCATGAAACGTTTATCTATAACGTTCGCACCGGGCTAACCACGCTTCTGAGCGGCAACGGCGACAACCCGGCTATTAGTGCGGATGGGCATTATGTTGCGGTGACTGCGAGCGCTTATGGATGGAGCGCTTCTAACGGCCAATACTTCCCGGTCCAAGAAAGCGTCATCAATGTCATTGACCGCTCGACCGGACAAACTGTCGATCAAGTTGCGATCAGCGCTGCTAGCGCGAACTTCAATTCTGCGGCGCCCGGTGTCCACAATCCTGCGCTGAGTGCCAACGGCCAATTTCTCACCTTCTGGACGACAGCGAACGGCTCGCTCGATGTCGACATCGGCACGAAGCATGAGCAGTTCACGCTGACCAACCCCACTGGCGCAGCGCAGGTCTATCTCCTCGACCTCAATCCGAACGATGCCAATCCGCTGCATCTTGTATCAGTTGCAAATGGCGGCGCGGCATCCCCGGTGAGCGGAGATGGCCGGTTCGTCGTTTTCGAAAGCAATGCGACGGGTCTGCCGGGCGACCAAAATGGCGAATCCAACGTCTACCTTTACGACGCGGCCTCCAGCACGATAACGCGCATATCAAATGACATTCCCGCCGGCGCAAACGTTCGATTCGACGAAGTTCGGCAACAGTTTCGCGCCCGAGATCAGCGTTGATGGCCGATACATTACTTATTCAAGCTTCGCGACTGATCTCGTCGCCGGCGTCACGGTCAATCCGAGCGCGAATGCGCAAACGTATCTGTACGACCGGCTGACCGGGGTCACCACTTTAATTTCAAGCGCGAATGGAGATGTCGCTGCCAACGGCGACAATGAGTGGGGATCGAGCGTCAGCGGCGGCGGCATCTTTGATGCTTTTAGCAGCACGACGACGAATATCGGGGGTCCTTCGCTCGTATTTACGAACGCCCAGGCTCAGGCTTCGGGCGGCGCGACCAAGTTGGTCGGGCTGTCGGTATCCGACGCCAATGCTGCCGAAAATCTGACATTTACTCTGACAGCGACCGATGGGTCCTTCTCTTCTGCCGCTGCGGCGGGCGCTGCACCGATTGCGGGTTTGAACGTCGCTACGTTCAGCGGCAACACCGTTACTCTCCAAGGTTCTCTGGCTGCGATCAACGCTGCCCTGCAAACCGGTGTCATCTACAACCCGGCCACGGGCGCCCACACTCTGACAATCACAGTCACAGATTCGCTCGGTGGCATCGCGTCGCAAAATATTACGGTCAGCGCTCCGGGAACCGTGCAGGGACCAACTGCTGGAACGGCGAGTATCATCCTGTCCGATACCTCGCACGGTACGGGCGGGATCGTTCTGGATGACCTGACACCATCGGTGCTGACAACTTCGGGCTTGATGCCGTTTACCGGCGACGGCAGCAGCGTGAAGGCGGTCGCTCTGGCGGGTGACTGGGGAACGCTGACGCCGGTTATTCTGCCGAACACGAACCCCGCCTTGGGGGAGGTGAGCTGGACGTACCAAATCAATGAGTCGCTGGCTGCGACGCTTAACGCTGGTGCAACTCATCAAGACACTTTTGCTGTCCAACTCACCGGGGCAGGCGGAACGACGACCGAAGATGTCACTGTGACGGTCGTTGGGAGCAAGGAAAGCCCAACAGTTGCTTGGGGTGCCACAACCCCAGGCTTGGCGGTTGGACTTGCATCTCCCCAAGCCTTGCCGGTCGATCAGAACTACCTCTCCGGTATCGCGACCGCGATGGTGAACAGCGTCCAGACGCTGAACACGACCAAATTCACCTACACACCAGCAGGCTTGACCACAGCGACGTTCCAACTGAGCGGCAGCAATCTTACTTACGATACGAACGGCAAATTAAATGGCGGCACGATCACTCAGATTGATGTTTTCGATTCATTCAATAATAAGCTGCTCACGGAGACAGGATTTAGTATTGCTGCAACAGACTTTATGAATGCGGTGAACTCGCACAATGTGAGTTCACTCGGTTCGATCTTCAATCCCATTAATCCCATCAGCGAAGTCGGCTCAACTGGCCCCGACACGATCGTCGCCGGGAGCGGAAATGATATTCTGATTGGCGGCGGCGGTGGCGATACGCTAATTGGCGGCGCCGGTAAGGACATTCTAGTAGCTGGGCCTGGGGGCGATGGACTTTCGCTCGGCAACCAGAGTGTCAATGTTACGGTCACAACGACGGCGCCGAGCGGAACGCCGGCAAATCCGACGGGTGTGTTTGGCGTACCGATCGCACTCAAGATCGATCCATCATTCGTTGCGGCACTCCAGGCTGATGCCAGTCTTGCGCTGACGATCTTTGGCATCCCAAATGACGCGACCATCGGAATTGGTGGCGCTACTTTCTCGCCGGTCAATGGACGGGTTACGCTCTCGCAAGCGCAGCTTGCTAACATCAGCAGCCTGACGGTAACGGCAACTCAGGCGGATCTCGGGACCTTTGCGCTCAATCTCGCCGGTACGACTAATGAAGGCGGCATGTTCACCGGAGGTACGGGCGCGGACACATTTGTCCTAGGCGGTCATGACGGCGCCGAGACCATCACGAATTTCTCGAACGCCAAGGGCGACGTCATCAACCTCGCGAATATCGGGTCTCTGCAGAGCGTATCAGACGTCCTTTCAGCACGCGACGCAGCATGGCTCTGACACGGTCATCGATTTCACCAATATTACTGGTCTGAGCACCATCGTTACGTTGAAGAATGTCGACGTAACCTCTCTGACAGCAAACGATTTCGTTTTCGCGCAGCCGGTTCCCGCAGACGACACGTCGACGATCATCACGAACTCGCCGATCGGGACAACGTTCATCCTGAATGGCGCAGCGTTGTTGTCGAATACCAATAACGCTGTTTCGTTTGCCTCGTCTCCAGGCGCGTTTGGCACGCTAACACAGGATGTATCGACGGGATCGACCGCTCTCGCACTCAATGATGCGGTGAGCCCCTATGAGGTGATGAGCACGACTGACGGAACGGTCAACACATTCACGAGCGTTGCTCAGGCGACATTCGATGTGGCTTCCGGAACATTCAGTGTCACCAATGGTACTGGCCAGGCCGCGAACTTCGGCACACTCCAAGTTGACAGCTTGGGCACGTTGCAGCTGAGCGGCGCGATCAACAACCCCGGCATTGTGTCGGTGAATGGCGGTACGCTGAATGTCACTGCTGCGACTTTAACGGGCGCTACGCTGGCATTCAGTGGCGGTAATTGGGCCTCGGTCGCCGGCGGGATCAAGGTTTTCGGCGCTTCGCTCAATGATTCCGTCGCCAATGACGGCAACGAACTTACTCTCACAGTGAGAGCCACGAGCGGAACGCTGCAGGCGGTGCCGACCAACGGCGTGACCATTGTTCCGGGAATGGACGGCACGGCTGGCATTCTTCAGGTAACTGGACTGCTGGCTGGTATCCAGGCCGCTCTAAACAATGGGCTCATCTATACGCCGGGGACCAACGGCCAGAATACTTTGAGCTTCACGGTCAATGGCCAAAGCGGCGCGGCTTTTGAAATTCTGAGCGTTGACACCACGAATGTCGGCAATCCTGTCGTTCACCTGATCAGTCCAACAGAGGGCGGTGGGACGATCGACAATGCGGGTTTCTTCAACGTTTCCAATTCCACTCTGGCTGGCGGACTTGGGCCGCTAGCGATCGGCAATTCCGGCACTCTCAACACCAGTGGCGCAGACGCATTTCATGACGTCAATTTGGCTAACAGCGGTGTCCTACACGTTGACCTTCTCGGCGGTACGCTTGGGGGCACTCTAACTCTCGATGATGGCACCACGGTTACCGGCGGCACGATCAATATCGACAGCGGCGATACACTCATCCTCAATAATGCGACGCTGACTGGCGGCGCTGGAACAATAACAATCAATAATTCTGGCGAGATTGATATTGTTGGTAGCGGTACAATCGATAATGCCACTCTGACAAATACTGCGACCGCCATCGTTCAAGTCGACACCGGCGGTTCGCTGACGCTGAACAATGCTACCGTTGCCAGCGGCACGGTGATTGATAATGGCGCGCTGGCGCTGACCGGCAGCGACACGCTGAAGAACGGCAAGCTGACCAATGCCGGCACGTTCACGGTGTCTGGCAGCGGCAACGCGCTCGACAACGAGGAGGTGACCAACAACGCGACGATCGAGGTTCAGGCTGGCGGTTCGCTGACGATCGACCAGGGCAGCGTGGTCACCGACGGGGCGAGCGGCAACGGCATTACGATCGATACCGGCGGCTCGCTGACGCTGAACAATGCCACCGTTGCCAGCGGCACGGTGATTGATAATGGCGCGCTGGCGCTGACCGGCAGCGACACGCTGAAGAACGGCAAGCTGACCAATGCCGGCACGTTCACGGTGTCTGGCAGCGGCAACGCGCTCGACAACGAGGAGGTGACCAACAACGCGACGATCGAGGTTCAGGCTGGCGGTTCGCTGACGATCGACCAGGGCAGCGTGGTCACCGACGGGGCGAGCGGCAACGGCATTACGGTCGACACCGGCGGTTCGCTGACGCTGAACAATGCCACCGTTGCCAGCGGCACGGTGATTGATAATGGCGCGCTGGCGCTGACCGGCAGCGACACGCTGAAGAACGGCAAGCTGACCAATGCCGGCACGTTCACGGTGTCTGGCAGCGGCAACGCGCTCGACAACGAGGCGGTGACCAACAACGCGACGATCGAGGTTCAGGCTGGCGGTTCGCTGACGATCGACCAGGGCAGCGTGGTCACCGACGGGGCGAGCGGCAACGGCATCACGATCGATACGGGCGGTTCGCTGACGCTGAACAATGCCACCGTTGCCAGCGGCACGGTGATTGATAATGGCGCGCTGGCGCTGACCGGCAGCGACACGCTGAAGAACGGCAAGCTGACCAATGCCGGCACGTTCACGGTGTCTGGCAGCGGCAACGCGCTCGACAACGAGGCGGTGACCAACAACGCGACGATCGAGGTTCAGGCTGGCGGTTTGCTGACGATCGACCAGGGCAGCGTGGTCACCGACGGGGCGAGCGGCAACGGCATTACGGTCGATACCGGCGGTTCGCTGACGCTGAACAATGCCACCGTTGCCAGCGGCACGGTGATTGATAATGGCGCGCTGGCGCTGACCGGCAGCGACACGCTGAAGAACGGCAAGCTGACCAATGCCGGCACGTTCACGGTGTCTGGCAGCGGCAACGCGCTCGACAACGAGGCGGTGACCAACAACGCGACGATCGAGGTTCAGGCTGGCGGTTCGCTGACGATCGACCAGGGCAGCGTGGTCACCGACGGGGCGAGCGGCAACGGCATTACGGTCGACACCGGCGGTTCGCTGACGCTGAACAATGCCACCGTTGCCAGCGGCACGGTGATTGATAATGGCGCGCTGGCGCTGACCGGCAGCGACACGCTGAAGAACGGCAAGCTGACCAATGCCGGCACGTTCACGGTGTCTGGCAGCGGCAACGCGCTCGACAACGAGGCGGTGACCAACAACGCGACGATCGAGGTTCAGGCTGGCGGTTCGCTGACGATCGACCAGGGCAGCGTGGTCACCGACGGGGCGAGCGGCAACGGCATTACGGTCGACACCGGCGGTTCGCTGACGCTGAACAATGCCACCGTTGCCAGCGGCACGGTGATTGATAATGGCGCGCTGGCGCTGACCGGCAGCGACACGCTGAAGAACGGCAAGCTGACCAATGCCGGCACGTTCACGGTGTCTGGCAGCGGCAACGCGCTCGACAACGAGGCGGTGACCAACAACGCGACGATCGAGGTTCAGGCTGGCGGTTCGCTGACGATCGACCAGGGCAGCGTGGTCACCGACGGGGCGAGCGGCAACGGCATTACGGTCGACACCGGCGGTTCGCTGACGCTGAACAATGCCACCGTTGCCAGCGGCACGGTGATTGATAATGGCGCGCTGGCGCTGACCGGCAGCGACACGCTGAAGAACGGCAAGCTGACCAATGCCGGCACGTTCACGGTGTCTGGCAGCGGCAACGCGCTCGACAACGAGGCGGTGACCAACAACGCGACGATCGAGGTTCAGGCTGGCGGTTCGCTGACGATCGACCAGGGCAGCGTGGTCACCGACGGGGCGAGCGGCAACGGCATTACGGTCGACACCGGCGGTTCGCTGACGCTGAACAATGCCACCGTTGCCAGCGGCACGGTCATTGATAATGGCACGCTGGCGCTGACCGGCAGCGACACGCTGAAGAACGGCAAGCTGACCAATGCCGGCACGTTCACGGTGTCTGGCAGCGGCAACGCGCTCGACAACGAGGCGGTGACCAACAACTCGACGATTGAGGTTCAGGCCGGCGGGGCGCTGACGATCGACCAGGGCAGCGTGGTCACCGACGGGGCGAGCGGCAACGGCATTACGATCGACGCACCGGCCAGCTGACGCTGAATAATGCCACCGTTGCCAGCGGCACGGTGATTGATAATGGCGCGCTGGCGCTGACCGGCAGCGACACGCTGAAGAACGGCAAGCTGACCAATGCCGGCACGTTCACGGTGTCTGGCAGCGGCAACGCGCTCGACAACGAGGCGGTGACCAACAACGCGACGATCGAGGTTCAGGCCGGCGGTGTGCTGACGATCGACCAGGGCAGCGTGGTCACCGACGGGGCGAGCGGCAACGGCATCACGATCGATAGCGGGCGGCTCGCTGGTGCTCAATTATGCGACGGTAAATGGCGGCACGATTACGGGCGGCTCTATCTACGTGGAGCCCCCTGCCAATCCGAACGCGATCAACGACGCCAATCTGAACAACAGCCAGGTGACGGTCTACGCCGGCGCAACGCTGACGTTGGATGGCACGACGGTGACGGGCACGTCGTTTACCGACTACGGCCGGGTCCAGGTTGATGCCACCAAGACATTGAACCTGAGCGGGGTCGGGCTGAGCGGCGGGTTGATCAGCAATTACGGCACGATCGACATTACCGGCGACAGCTCGATCAGCGGCGATCAAATGGGCAATGCCCAGCTGACGATCGACAGCGGCAAGAAGCTAACACTCAACGGCACGACGATCACTGGCGGGACGATCACGGACAACGGCACGATCGACGTCACCGGCTCGAGCGCGATCAACGGCGCGGGCGTCAATGGCGGGCAGGTGAAGGTTGAGGCCAGCCAGACGCTGACGTTGGACGGCACGACGGTGACGGGCAGCACGATCACCGACACCGGCACGGTCCAGGTCGATGCCGCCACGACATTGAACCTGAGCGGGGTTGGGCTGTCGGGCGGTGCGATCAACAATCTGGGGACTGTTGACATCACTGGCTCGAGCTCGATCAGCAATGACCAGTTGAGTAACACGCAGCTGACGATCGATGCCGGCAAGACGCTGACGCTCAACGGCACGACGATCACCGGCGGCACGGTGACGGACAATGGCGCGCTGGCGCTGACCGGCAGCGACACGCTGAAGAACGGCAAGCTGACCAATGCCGGCACGTTCACGGTGTCTGGCAGCGGCAACGCGCTCGACAACGAGGCGGTGACCAACAACGCGACGATCGAGGTTCAGGCTGGCGGTTCGCTGACGATCGACCAGGGCAGCGTGGTCACCGACGGGGCGAGCGGCAACGGCATTACGGTCGATGGCGGCGGCTCGCTGACGCTGAACAATGCCACCGTTGCCAGCGGCACGGTGATTGATAATGGCGCGCTGGCGCTGACCGGCAGCGACACGCTGAAGAACGGCAAGCTGACCAATGCCGGCACGTTCACGGTGTCTGGCAGCGGCAACGCGCTCGACAACGAGGCGGTGACCAACAACGCGACGATCGAGGTTCAGGCTGGCGGTTTGCTGACGATCGACCAGGGCAGCGTGGTCACCGACGGGGCGAGCGGCAACGGCATCACGATCGATAGCGGGCGGCTCGCTGGTGCTCAATTATGCGACGGTAAATGGCGGCACGATTACGGGCGGCTCTATCTACGTGGAGCCCCCTGCCAATCCGAACGCGATCAACGACGCCAATCTGAACAACAGCCAGGTGACGGTCTACGCCGGCGCAACGCTGACGTTGGATGGCACGACGGTGACGGGCACGTCGTTTACCGACTACGGCCGGGTCCAGGTTGATGCCACCAAGACATTGAACCTGAGCGGGGTTGGGCTGAGCGGCGGGTTGATCAGCAATTACGGCACGATCGACATTACCGGCGACAGCTCGATCAGCGGCGATCAAATGGGCAATGCCCAGCTGACGATCGACAGTGGCAAGAAGCTAACACTCAACGGCACGACGATCACTGGCGGGACGATCACGGACAACGGCACGATCGACGTCACCGGCTCGAGCACGATCAATAGCGGCATCAGTCTTGTCGGAGGCCAACTAAAAGTCGAAAGCAGTACCACGCTGACCCTCAACACCGCGTTGGCAATTGGTAGCAACTCGGTGACGTTAGTAGGGACCGACTCAGTCCTGGACGACTTAGCGGGGCTTTCGCTCGCCGGTGGTACAATTAGTGGTTCGGGCAATCTCTCGGCCAACACCAACCTCAGTGGCTATGGCACGGTTAGCATTCCACTTAATAGCGCAGATACAGTTACCGCGAACGGAGGTACGCTAGAGTTCACGAATGCGGTTGATAGCAATGCGGCAACATCATTTGATATCGCCAGCGCGGTCAATTCCATCCTCAAGTTCGATGGCGCAGTCGGAACTGCATCGATTAATCCGATCGTTACGTTCGATGGCGGTGATGATGGCCATGGAGTGCTCGATCTCACCTCAATTTCGCTTTCAAATTTCCACGGTGTGATCGCCAATTTCGATGAGGGCGAGTCGATTGACATTGCCGGCGCGACCAGCGCCTTGCTCGAAGCGAACGGCACGAGTTTAGACATCTACAATCAAGCAACGCTTCTTGGTACGCTCGCGCTCTCGACATCCTTCGCCGGCGACACGTTCAATGTTTTGAACGGCGCAATCACAATCCATGATTTAGCGGCAACACTTGACAGTACTACTGCGGTCCAAGGCGCGCCGATTTATGTCGTTTCAGTCATTGATGACCATACGGACGCCTCGGGCAGCGCGACCTATGCCTGGCAGGTGTTCAACGGCACTTCCTGGGTAGCGGCGAACGGTCGGTGACCAACGCTGCGAACTACACGCCGGTTGAGGCCGACGAAGGCAGCCAGCTGCGGCTGGTGGTGAGCCTGGCGAACGATCCGTCGGGCACCGAGAGCAGCACCTACAGTCTGGGCACGGTGCAGGAGAGTGCGGCGAACGATCTGGTTGCCACGCTCGACAGCGCGACGGCGACGCAGGGTGCAGCGATCCACGTCACGGCGGTGACCGATGGCGGGCTCGATGCCTCGGGCAGCGCGACCTATGCCTGGCAGGTGTTCAACGGCACTTCCTGGGTAGCGGCGAACGGCTCGGTGACCAACGCTGCGAACTACACGCCGGTTGAGGCCGACGAAGGCAGCCAGCTGCGGCTGGTGGTGAGCCTGGCGAACGATCCGTCGGGTACCGAGAGCAGCACCTACAGTCTGGGCACGGTGCAGGAGAGTGCGGCGAACGATCTGGTTGCCACGCTCGACAGCGCGACGGCGACGCAGGGTGCAGCGATCCACGTCACGGCGGTGACCGATGGCGGGCTCGATGCCTCGGGCAGCGCGACCTATGCCTGGCAGGTGTTCAACGGCACTTCCTGGGTAGCGGCGAACGGCTCGGTGACCAACGCTGCGAACTACACGCCGGTTGAGGCCGACGAAGGCAGCCAGCTGCGGCTGGTGGTGAGCCTGGCGAACGATCCGTCGGGTACCGAGAGCAGCACCTACAGTCTGGGCACGGTGCAGGAGAGTGCGGCGAACGATCTGGTTGCCACGCTCGACAGCGCGACGGCGACGCAGGGTGCAGCGATCCACGTCACGGCGGTGACCGATGGCGGGCTCGATGCCTCGGGCAGCGCGACCTATGCCTGGCAGGTGTTCAACGGCACTTCCTGGGTAGCGGCGAACGGCTCGGTGACCAACGCTGCGAACTACACGCCGGTTGAGGCCGACGAAGGCAGCCAGCTGCGGCTGGTGGTGAGCCTGGCGAACGATCCGTCGGGTACCGAGAGCAGCACCTACAGTCTGGGCACGGTGCAGGAGAGTGCGGCGAACGATCTGGTTGCCACGCTCGACAGCGCGACGGCGACGCAGGGTGCAGCGATCCACGTCACGGCGGTGACCGATGGCGGGCTCGATGCCTCGGGCAGCGCGACCTATGCCTGGCAGGTGTTCAACGGCACTTCCTGGGTAGCGGCGAACGGCTCGGTGACCAACGCTGCGAACTACACGCCGGTTGAGGCCGACGAAGGCAGCCAGCTGCGGCTGGTGGTGAGCCTGGCGAACGATCCGTCGGGTACCGAGAGCAGCACCTACAGTCTTGGCACGGTGCAGGAGAGTGCGGCGAACGATCTGGTTGCCACGCTCGACAGCGCGACGGCGACGCAGGGTGCAGCGATCCACGTCACGGCGGTGACCGATGGCGGGCTCGATGCCTCGGGCAGCGCGACCTATGCCTGGCAGGTGTTCAACGGCACTTCCTGGGTAGCGGCGAACGGCTCGGTGACCACGCTGCGAACTACACGCCGGTTGAGGCCGACGAAGGCAGCCAGCTGCGGCTGGTGGTGAGCCTGGCGAACGATCCGTCGGGTACCGAGAGCAGCACCTACAGTCTGGGCACGGTGCAGGAGAGTGCGGCGAACGATCTGGTTGCCACGCTCGACAGCGCGACGGCGACGCAGGGTGCAGCGATCCACGTCACGGCGGTGACCGATGGCGGGCTCGATGCCTCGGGCAGCGCGACCTATGCCTGGCAGGTGTTCAACGGCATTCCTGGGTAGCGGCGAACGGCTCGGTGACCAACGCTGCGAACTACACGCCGGTTGAGGCCGACGAAGGCAGCCAGCTGCGGCTGGTGGTGAGCCTGGCGAACGATCCGTCGGGTACCGAGAGCAGCACCTACAGTCTGGGCACGGTGCAGGAGAGTGCGGCGACGATCTGGTTGCCACGCTCGACAGCGCGACGGCGACGCAGGGTGCAGCGATCCACGTCACGGCGGTGACCGATGGCGGGCTCGATGCCTCGGGCAGCGCGACCTATGCCTGGCAGGTGTTCAACGGCACTTCCTGGGTAGCGGCGAACGGCTCGGTGACCAACGCTGCGAACTACACGCCGGTTGAGGCCGACGAAGGCAGCCAGCTGCGGCTGGTGGTGAGCCTGGCGAACGATCCGTCGGGTACCGAGAGCAGCACCTACAGTCTCGGCACGGTGCAGGAGAGTGCGGCGAACGATCTGGTTGCCACGCTCGACAGCGCGACGGCGACGCAGGGTGCAGCGATCCACGTCACGGCGGTGACCGATGGCGGGCTCGATGCCTCGGGCAGCGCGACCTATGCCTGGCAGGTGTTCAACGGCACTTCCTGGGTAGCGGCGAACGGCTCGGTGACCAACGCTGCGAACTACACGCCGGTTGAGGCCGACGAAGGCAGCCAGCTGCGGCTGGTGGTGAGCCTGGCGAACGATCCGTCGGGTACCGAGAGCAGCACCTACAGTCTGGGCACGGTGCAGGAGAGTGCGGCGAACGATCTGGTTGCCACGCTCGACAGCGCGACGGCGACGCAGGGTGCAGCGATCCACGTCACGGCGGTGACCGATGGCGGGCTCGATGCCTCGGGCAGCGCGACCTATGCCTGGCAGGTGTTCAACGGCACTTCCTGGGTAGCGGCGAACGGCTCGGTGACCAACGCTGCGAACTACACGCCGGTTGAGGCCGACGAAGGCAGCCAGCTGCGGCTGGTGGTGAGCCTGGCGAACGATCCGTCGGGTACCGAGAGCAGCACCTACAGTCTGGGCACGGTTACGGTGAACGATGCGCCGGTGGTCAGCGTAGCCGCTTCGTCGCCGGGCTTCACAACGCTGGACGATCCGGCCTTGAGCCATACATGGCGATCGGCATCAACGATGCCGGCGTGATCGTGGGGCAAGCCGATCTTGACGCGAACCACCAGAAAGGTTGGTCGTACGACGGCACCGGTTACACGACCATTGCCGACGGCAGCGCGCAAGATACCAGCGCACATGCAATCACCGACGCTGGCGTGATCATCGGCGACTACTCGCCGGTGCGCTCAACGCCGCGTTATGGCTTTATCGACAATAATGGCAGCTTCACCCAGGTCGCATCGGATTCACCGTATCCGAGCACCAATGCGAACGGCATCAACGAAGCCGGCGTGATCGTCGGCTCGGATTATCTGCACTCGGGCGCGCGCTACTCTGGTTACATCTACAACAACGGGACCTTCACGTATCTAAACGCGCCCGGGACGCCAATACGGCATGGCGACACGTTTGCCAACGACATCAACAATCTCGGCCAGGTTGTCGGCAGCTTTAATCCGAATGCGTCGGTACAAAGCGGCTATCAAGGCTTTTTATACCAGAACGGTAGCTACACGAGCTTCGCCGACCCGCTGGCCGCGTTGGGAACCTTCGCGCAAGGCATCAATGATGCCGGCCAAGTCGTCGGCTGGTACGAAGATGCCAGTAGCCATCAACACGGCTTCGTTTATTTCGGCGGCGCCTTCACCACCATCGATGATCCGCTGGGCGTCAACGGCACCGCCGTTAATGGCATCAATAACGAGGGGCAGATCGTCGGGTATTACCTCGACAGCAGCAATGTCGCTCATGGCTTCGTCGGAACGTTGCCCAATACGACCAAGGATGGCGTGCCGCTAACGATTAATGGCGTGTCG
The DNA here is from genome assembly GCA_963742095.1 of uncultured Alphaproteobacteria bacterium. Taxonomy (GTDB): domain Bacteria; phylum Pseudomonadota; class Alphaproteobacteria; order Rhizobiales; family Xanthobacteraceae; genus Pseudolabrys. The sequence continues at coordinate 5,345 of CAVUKJ010000001.1, read as the reverse complement.
GTGTCGGATGTTGCCGCCGGTTCGGCGCAGATCAAAGTCACATTGGCGGCTGGTCACGGCACCCTTACGTTGGCGAACGAAAGCGGTCTTGATTTAGTCGCTCACGACCAAAGTGGATCGGTCGATCTTTACGGTTCGCAAGCAGCTATCAACGCTGCCCTGGCTACCGGCATCATCTTTACGCCGGCAGCAAATTATACGGGCCTTGATACATTGACGGTCACCGCCAGTGACCAGGGTCACACCGCCTCAGGCGGCGTGCAGACCACCAGTCAGCAGATCACATTGACCATCGCAAATGTCGCCCCAGTGATCGTGTCTGGCGGGACGGCTTCGGTCAACGAAGGCGTTGCGGCATCGACCGCAGTGTACACGGCCGTTGCGACCGACGTCGACGGCGACATGACGACCTACACGCTAAGCGGCGCTGACGCCTCGGCGTTCACGATCAACTCGGCGACCGGCGTTGTCACCATCAATGCGACGCCGGACTTCGAGACCAAGAGCTCGTACAACTTCAGCGTCAAGGCTGCCGATCCGTCGGGTCTATTCAACGCCGAGGCGGTGACGCTGAACATCAATGACCTGCCGCCGGTGATCAGCTCGGTACTACGGCTTCGGTGAACGAGGGCGTTGCGGCGGGTACGGCGGTTTACACGGCGACGGCGGCCGATCCTGCCGGCGGCACCGTCGACCTATGCGCTCAGCGGCGCTGACGCCGCGGCGTTCACGCATCAACTCCGCGACCGGGGTCGTCACCATTAATGCGACGCCGGACTTCGAGTCCAAGAGCGCATATAACTTCACGGTCAAGGCTGCCGATCCGTCGGGTCTGTTCAACGCCGAGGCGGTCACACTCAACATCAATGACCTGCCGCCGGTGATCAGCTCGGCTTCTACGGCTTCGGTGAACGAGGGCGTTGCGGCGGGTACGGCGGTGTACACGGCGATGGCGGCCGATCCTGCCGGCGGCACCGTCACCTATGCGCTCAGCGGCGCTGACGCCTCGGCGTTCACCATCAACTCGTCGACTGGCGTCGTCACCATCAACGCGACGCCGGACTTCGAGACCAAGAGCACATATAACTTCACGGTCAAGGCTGCCGATCCGTCGGGTCTGTTCAATACCGAGGCGGTCACGCTGAACATCAACGACCTGCCGCCGGTGATCATCTCTGTTACCACGGCCTCGGTGAACGAGGGCGTTGCGGCGGGTACGACGGTGTATACGGCGATGGCGGCCGATCCTGCCGGCGGCACCGTGACCTACGTGCTCAGCGGCGCTGACGCCCGGCGTTCACGATCAACTCGACGACCGGCGTCGTCACCATCAACGCATCGCCGGACTTCGAGACCAAGAGCACATATGACTTCACGGTCAAGGCTGCTGATCTGTCGGGCTTATTCAACACGCAGAATGTGACGCTCAGCATCAACGACCTGCCGCCGGTGATCAGCTCGGCTTCAGCGGCTTCGGTGAACGAGGGCGCTGCAGCGGGTACGATAGTGTACACGGCGGTGGCGGCCGATCCTGCCGGCGGCACCGTGACCTACGCGCTCAGCGGCGCTGACGCCTCGGCGTTCACCATCAACTCGACGACTGGCGTCGTCACCATCAACGCATCGCCGGACTTTGAGACCAAGAGCACATATGACTTCACGGTCAAGGCTGCCGATCCGTCGGGCGAATTCAATCTCCAGAACGTCACGCTGAACATCAACGACCTGCCGCCGGTGATCGGCTCGGCTACCGCGGCTTCGGTGAACGAGGGCGTTGCGGCGGGTACGACGGTGTACACGGCGACGGCGGCCGATCCTGCCGGCGGCACGACGACCTATGCGCTCAGCGGCGCTGACGCCTCGGCGTTCACGATCAACTCGGCGACCGGCGTTGTCACCATCAACGCATCGCCGGACTTCGAGGCCAAGAGCTCGTACAACTTCAGCGTCAAGGCTGCCGATCCGTCGGGTCTATTCAACACCGAGGCGGTGACGCTGAGCATCAACGATCTGCCGCCGGTAATCAGTTCGGCTTCTACGGCTTCGGTGAACGAGGGCGTTGCGGCGGGCACGACGGTGTACACGGCGGTGGCGGCCGATCCTGGCGGTGGCACTGTCACCTACACGCTCGCAGGCGCTGACTCGTCGGCGTTCACCATCAACTCGACGACTGGCGTCGTCACCATCAACGCATCGCCGGACTTTGAGACCAAGAGCACATATGACTTCACGGTCAAGGCTGCCGATCCGTCGGGTCTATTCAACACCGAGGCGGTCACACTCAGCATCAACGACCTGCCACCGGTCATCAACTCCGGCACCACGGCGTCGGTGAACGAGGGCGTTGGAGCGGGTACGACAGTGTACACGGCGGTGGCGGCCGATCCTGCCGGCGGCATCGTTACCTACGCGCTCAGCGGCGCTGACGCCGCGGCGTTCACCATCAACTCGTCGATGGCGTCGTCACCATCAACGCGACGCCGGACTATGGGGCGAAGAATTCTTACGGCTTTAACGTTCGGGCTGTTGATCCGTCCGGTGAGTTCTCTACGGAAACGGTGACCGTTACAGTAAATCCGGTTCCGGAAGGCCCTGTTCTTGGCGGTGCGACGTCGGCGACGGTGACTGAGGGCGGCGCGGTCACGCTGGGCGCGACCGATACGATCTTCGACAGCGGCGACACGCTGGGCACGGTGACGGTTACGGGCTTGCCGCACGACCTAACCAATGGCAATGGCGGCAACTACGATCCGACACACGGCACGTGGACGGGAACAGCGGCGGAGTTCAACGCGCTGTCGTTCAATGCTGGCGAGACGACGGGCATCTTCAACTTGTCGGTTTCGGCGACGACGACGGGGGCAGAGGCCGGCACGACGACGGGCAGCTATACGCTGACCATCAACCCGGCTGCTGAAGGCCCTGTTCTTGGCGGCACGACGTCGGCGACGGTGACTGAGGGCGGGGCGGTCACGTTGGGCGCGACCGATGCAATCTTTGACAGCGACGACACGCTGGGCACGGTGACGGTCAGCGGCCTGCCGGTCGATCTGACGGACGTCAACGGCGGCACCTATGACGCGGTGCACGGCACGTGGACTGGCACGGCGGCGCAGTTCAACGCGCTGTCGTTCAATGCCGGTCAGACAACTGGCACCTTCAACCTGTCGGTGTCGGCGATGACAACGGGGACTGAGGCCGGCACGACCACGGGCAGCTACACGCTGACGGTGAATGCGGGCGCGAACGGAGCGCCGGTGATCAACGCTCCAGCATTGAAGACGGTTGGAGTCAACGAGGCGATGGCGATCTCCGGCGTCAGCCTGTCGGAGAGCGGCAACACCGACGGCGAGACCTTCACAGTCACGCTGACCGACACGCACGGTGATCTGTCGGCGAACACAAATGGTGCCGGCGGTGGCGGTACGATCAATGGTTCCGGCACGACGACTCTAACCATCAGCGGCACGCTCAATCAGGTTAATAGCGACCTTAGCACGCTGGCGGATACTGACGGCACGGCCGGGTCCGACACCATTACCTTGAACGCGACTGATAGCCTCGGCAACAGCGCGATGCAGAAGAGCATCGCGGTAACGGCCATTCAGCCCGCGCCGCTGTGGGGCGAGGTTCATAATCCTGCGCAGCCGACGTCGGGAACGTATCTGACTGGCGGCGGCATATCGCCGGATCCGTTCGAAGGCGCGTTTGGCTTCTCGTATAGCCAGATTGCCGGTTTCGTCCCGGGCAATAGCGGACCATACACGCTGTCGCAGTATTTTGTGCCGGAGGACCCGTTTCTGCTGCCGGAGAATAATGCGCAGCTGATTGCGTCGCCAACGCTGACGGTTCCCGCGCGTGGCTCGAATTTTATCGTCAACGTCAGCAACGGATCCGGCGGCGTGCAGCCGGAAGGGATTGTTTTCTATCAAGCGCAGGACAACAACGGGAACCATATTCTTGATGAGGCGCTGATCACTGGCAGCAGTGGCAGCAATGCGCTCAATGTGACCACGCTGACGAACATTGAGAACTTCGGCACAGACAAGGTTTACAATTTAAAAGTTGGCGTGCTGAGCAATACGGCGAATACGCCGATCAATCTATTCTCGAACTATGCCATCGCCTGGGACCAGTACAACGCGCAGACGCAAAGCTACATCGTCAATCTGCAGGCGTTTAGCGCCAACGGGTCGGTTCTCTCAAGCGTCACTCAAATTCCGAACCTCGCCGCTAGCGGCCTGAGCGGCGGTGCGTCAGCAACGGCATGGCAGTTCCAGAGCGTCCAGGGCACCGTCAACGAGTATGTCTTGGGCGAGGCACAGCACAACAGTGCGACGGGGTTCGATTACCTGAACTTCCAGAGCTATACGACCAGCGGCGTCACCGACAGCAAGGTGCAATTCCAGATCCAGTCTGATCTGACGCACTATGCGACTGGCGCCACCAACCACATCACCCAAGAGCTGATTCCGTCGCTCAGCGCGTCACCGGGTGGTGGGGCATCCGCGCTGCAGTTCGGTCAGTTCGGCAACGGCAATTACTTCGTCGGCTGGAACGAGACTGTTCAAGATACAAACGGCACTCATGATCAGGTCGAGTTCGCCGAATTTAAGCCGGGCACCGGGGTGGTGTCTCAATCGACATTCCAAATCGCCGATGGGCAGGCACAAAATATCCGTACCCTTGGGCTCCCCGGCAATAATGTCCTCTTGCTTATGGCGACGACACCGCGACCCATCTTGTCGAGTTCAGCGCGAGCGAGACCCAGGTTGCATCACTAACCGATCCGACGTCTGTGACGTTCAGTAACGTGACGTCGCTCGGCGATGGGCGCGTCGCGGTGATTTATGACGACACCAACGCCAGCTATACGTCATCGCAGTTCAACACCAAGATCTTTGATTTCCGAACGACCGGTCTGAACATCAACAGCATCACCAACAGCACCGACAAATACTACGCCGGCACGCAGTTCAACGACACCGTTGCTGCGGCAAGACGACGTCAACAACACCTGTGACGCTTGTTGGCCAGAACGCGACTGGATCCGGACCGACCGACAGTTTCACTGGCGGGACGAATGGTTGGAACGTCGCGATCCTGCCCGATGCGCTCTCAAACTATACAATTACGACGCTTAACGGGGTGACAGCGCCCTTCACCAATGCGACTGGCGATCCTGCGCATCGCGGAACACTGAACGTCACGAATGTTTGGGAGCTTGTCTTTAATCCGAGCGCGGATCCCAGCAGCAACGATGGCGTGCTGGAGGCCTTCGCAGGCAGCGCGGTCGCTCTTGTCGGGCCGCTGCCGAACACCCAGTGAGCCGGCTCAGATCGATA